>NZ_LJTC01000001.1 GCF_001306915.1 Pseudoalteromonas lipolytica
TAAGCGCGAAGCAGGCCTCGAGATGAGTTCTCACTAGACTTTTAAAGTCTCTGAAGGGCCGTTGAAGACTACAACGTTGATAGGCAGGATGTGGAAGTGGTGTGAGCCATTAAGCTAACCTGTACTAATTACCCGTGAGGCTTAACCATACAACGCCAAACGCGTTTTATGACAGCGTAACAGACAGAAGTTAAGTTACTAAAGTAGACAATTACTTGATATCAGAATTCCAGATTTTAGTTAATTGCMAMRGCGATTAACRAACCAAATTTGCTTGGTGACAATAGCGTTTTGGACCCACCTGACCCCATGCCGAACTCAGTAGTGAAACGAAACAGCGCCGATGATAGTGTAGCAGCTGCTATGTGAAAGTAGGTCATCGCCAGGCTCCAAATAAGAGAAAGCCCGATTCAAAAGAGTCGGGCTTTTTTGCGTTTTAGCTTTCAGCCAGGTAGGTTGGGTAGAGCGGAGCGAAACCCAACACAATCCATGTGACCCTCTTCATAACCCATGGTTAAAAATTCTTAAAATCTCTACTGGTCTAACTGGTTGGCGATCTCTAAAATGGCTTATACCAATCCGCAATAATACTTAATCATTTTGAGGGATTAAACCTGTCGCTATCTGCGTTAAAAATTTCTGATTTAGAACAACTAAATAACGAAATTTTTGCCTTGCTATCAACGAGGTTTTCTTGCCTCAAAATAGATCACTTAATTAAGCGAATTGGTATTACTTCACCTTGCGCTAATTCGTCTGTTATTAATGAGCTTTACCTCTTCATTGTGCATGACGAATTACCACGCTGTTGGGTTTCGCTTCGCTCTACCCAACCTACGCCAGACCTTCAAGCTTTACCTTGCTAATAGAAAACTCTGAAGTGCCTCTGGCAGGGCTTTATTGTTTAAGGAGGCTCTGACCTAAACACCCACACCGCGGCTGATAGCTGACGGCTGAAAGCTGATAGCTCTGTGTTTGGTTTCGCTTCGCTCTACCCAACCTACGCCAGACCTTCAAGCTTTACTTTTTCAACTTTCCCCTCGCTAACTCTCGTTTATAACACTCATTCCCCTTGTTTTTGCTCAGCTTTGGCTAGTTGAATGTACTTTGTTTCGACTAGTTGTGAGAGGGGAACAAGTTCGAAGCCTTGCTGTTGTAGTTCTGGGAGGGCTTGTTGTAGAAAAGCAACGGTCTCTGGGTAGGGGTGGGCAATGGCGATTGCGTAGTTGAAGTGTTGAGCTTTGGTTTTTAGCTCTTCTAGTTGGTGTTGTAGCTGACTTTGGGTGACATTGTTATCAAGAAATACATGGCGAGATACATTTGCGACACCATACAGGTTAGCAACATTTTGTGCTTCACTTTGACTCGTTGTACGGCTGTCTAAGAAATACAAACCACGTTTCTTTAATACTTCCATCGTCCATTTCATTGGCTCGGTAAGCTGTGTTAGCTCAGATCCCATGTGGTTATTGACCCCTTTTACTTGTGGTAAAGAGGCTAATGCATGGCCAAGGGTTGTTTGTAACTCTGACTTACTCATAGTATCGGTGAGCGCACCAGGACCAAGTGCTTTAGTTTTATCAAGCGCTTGCATTGGTACATGTAAAAGTAACTCTTTGTGGGTTTTACTGGCGCGCTCTGCAAATATTTGTGAATAGGGGGTATGGGGCAAGATCGAGAAGGTCACTTGCCCTGGTAAGTTTAATATTTCAAGATCGCGCTGATGGTTGCCTATATCATCAATTACTATGGCTATTTGCTTTGCTTGGCAGAATAGCGGTAGGCAACATACGGCGAGTAATAAGCCTTTTTTTAAGTTCACTTTTTGTAATTATTATATCCGTTGTGAGCATTTACTTACTGCATAATAACGAGCTGCTTTGCTGTAAGTTGCTTTTTGTCTTGTCTATCTAGAAGTGAGCTAAAAAGCGCCAATTCTTGGATATTTTTTATTATAACGCCTTGGTCAATTTCTGAAAGCATTGTTTGATTAATACTCACATCTGGAGTGATCCCCTTCCCATCGATAGATTGACCCAAAGGTGTGTAATAACGTGCTGTAGTCAGTTTTAATGCGGTATTACCGTTACCTAGAGGTATCAATGATTGCACTGAGCCTTTACCAAATGAAGTTTCGCCAATTAGCACCGCTCGTTGATTGTCTCTCAGTGCTGCTGCGAGTATTTCAGCTGCAGAGGCTGAGTTTTCGTTAATTAGCACGGCAATAGGAGCGCCACTGAGTATGTCGCCTTTATGGGCTTTAAACTTCTGATTAGCTTCATTAAAGCGACCTTTGGTGGATACGATGGTGCCGTTATCTAAAAACAGATCTGCAACTTCAATCGCCCCTTGTAATGTACCGCCAGGGTTATCGCGTAAATCAATAATTAAACCTGAAAGAGGGAAGCTATTGGTGACCTGCATTTTTGCAAGTTCTCGAGCAACATCGTGCAATGTGTGATTGTTAAATGCGTTGATACTGATAAGCGCAACGCCTGTATCTGCTAAATGGCCATGAACGCTTTGTAAGTTGATTTGTTGGCGCTTTATCGAGAAATTTAGCTCAGTATCTTTCTCTCTTTTTACAGCGACATCGACAGCGCTTTGACCGCTTTGGCGAATTAATTTAGCCACTTCTTCGATACTTTTGTCTAAAATAGATTGTTGATTAATCGCAATAACTTCATCATTTACCTGAAGACCCGCAAGCGCTGCCGGTGAGTTATTAATAGTGTTAACAATATACACTCGACCCTCTTCAATTTTTACTTCTATACCGAGTCCTGTGTATCTACCATTAGTGCTACTGAAGATAGCATCGAGCTCAGTTTCGTCGAGATATTTTGAATATGGATCAAGGCGCTCGAATAACGCTTCGACTTGTAAGTTATCAGGTTGAGTTACAAATGCGTTTTGTAGCTTCAGATCATCAACATAATACGTATGAATATTAAATAGGATTTCGTTTAGTTGCTGATGCTGTAGTGATTGTAACGAGGGTTTTGCAACAGCCTGAAACGATTGCAATATCAGGCATAGCAAGCTGACAAGTAATAGAAAAGACAGCTGAGTAAAAAACTTAGCTGGGGAAAAATGAGCATTGTAAGAGTAAGTTGTGTTTAGCATCAGCTGCTCCTCATAGAGTGCAGCTATTTAATCAATTAAATGCGTCTGCACCATTTTACAGGATTTACTGCGCGTCCTTTGTGGCGTATTTCAAAGTATAGACCAGGATCTGGTTGTCCGCCGCTTTGACCGACTAAAGCAATCGTTTCGCCTTCTCTAACAAGGTCGCCAACATCGCGAAGAAGGGTTTGAGCGTGACCATATAAGCTCATAAAGCCATCGCCATGATCAATAGCGATAACCCAGCCAAAGCCATTTAGCCAGTCAGCGTAAACCACTTGGCCGTTCTGTACGCTTTTAACATTACTGCCTTCTTTGGCGCTGATTAGTACGCCTTTCCAATCTATGTTGCCGTGCTTGCGTTGTCCAAAGCGGTGGCGTAATGCTCCTTTGGTTGGCCAGTCGAGTTTGCCCTTACTACTTTGTAAGCCTAGTAATTCAACTTTTTCGTTTCGCTCTTGTTCAAGCTCTTCAATGGCGGTGATCAGGGTTTGCTCATTTTCTTTTAAGTAATCAATTGAGCTCTTCGTTTCTTTTAACGCTGACTGGAGTTTATTGAGGTTAGTTTTACGCTCTTGCTGTGCATTGACTAGAGCTTGCTGGCGTCTTTTTTGCTCATCATATAAGGCAACTAGACGTTGTTTGGTTTTTTCAAGCTCAGCTTGGTTGTCTGCAATTTCTTGCTGCAGTGCTTTGAGTTCTTCAATTTGCTCAATACGTGCTTTATTTAAGTAATTATAATAACTTAGTGTACGCTCAATTTTGGCTGTGTCTTGTTGGTTAAGCAACATCTTTGAGTAGTCATGACTACCCGCCATATAGGCGCTTTTTAGTTGTGCAGCTAATAAGGTTTGGCGTTGTGCTTGCTGGGCTTTAAGTTGCTCAGCTTTAGCTTGTTGTTCGCGTTGTTGTTGCTCATTTTCTTTAACAGATTGGGCGGCAAGGTTTAATGCTTTGGCATTTTTGGCGATGTCGAGCTCATGGGCGCGCAGATCTTTACGCATTTGGGCAATGGACTTGCGTTGACCTTTAAGCTCAGCCTCTGTTTTTTGTAAAGCTGATTGAATGTCTGATAAGTCTTTTTTGGTTTGATCTTCATTAGCAACAACCGTAGTTGCTACTAATGAAGTCAGTATTAAACCAGTTTTAAGGAAGTGGTTAATACATTTACTCATAGCTTACTTCAGTGTCATGATTGGTTTACCAGTCATTTCACTTGGCTGCTCTAAGCCGAGTAGGTGAAGCATAGTTGGAGCCACGTCACTCAATGTTTTACCATCATGTGGTGTTGCATCACGGCCAACATAGATAAATGGCACTGGCTCACTGGTGTGTGCGGTATGTGCTTGGCCCGTTGCTGGGTTAGCCATTTGTTCAGCATTACCATGATCGGCAGTAATAAGCGCTTCACCACCATGTTCTTCAAGTGCTGCAACTACACGACCAATACAATGATCAACTGCTTCACATGCTTTCACAGCAGCCTCAAATACACCTGAGTGGCCTACCATGTCTCCGTTAGGGTAGTTACAGATGATGGCATCGTATTTGCCGCTAGCGATTGCTTCAACAAGTTTATCGGTCAGCATTTCAGAGTTCATTTCTGGTTGCAGATCGTAGGTTGCCACTTGTGGTGATGGAATTAGTTCGCGAGTCTCACCAACAAATTCATCTTCACGACCACCACTAAAGAAAAAAGTCACGTGTGCGTATTTTTCTGTTTCAGAAATACGTAGTTGAGTTTTACCTTGTTTCTCTAACCATTCGCCTAATACATTTGTTAAAGGCTCTGGAGCAAACGCAATCGGCGCTTTAATGTCTGCTGCGTACTCTGTCATCATTACAAATGCACTTAACTTAGGTGATTTTTTCTTATCAAAACCACTGAAGTCAGCATCAACAAAGGCACGAGTCATTTCACGTGCTCGGTCTGCTCTGAAGTTAGCAAAGATAACAGTGTCGCCGTCATTGATCTCTGCAGCTGCTTGGCCTTCAGGTACAACCGTTGTTGCAGCCACGAACTCGTCGTTCTCGTCACGTGCATAAGCGGCTTCTAGTGCGGTTACACCGTCAGTGTAGCTGTATTCAGCAATGCCACTCACCATAACATCATAAGCAAGCTCGACACGATTCCAACGGTTATCACGGTCCATTGCATAATAACGACCAACAAGCGTGGCTAAACGGCCACAGCCAAGTTCAGCAAATACAGCTTCGATACGCTCAATTGAGGCTTTTGCACTGCGTGGTGGCGTGTCTCGACCGTCTAAGAAACCATGGAAGTAAACTTCTTTTGCCCCGCGCTTAGCAGCTAGTTCGATTGTTGCCACAATGTGGTCTTCGTGACTATGAACGCCACCTGGGCTTAAAAGGCCCATGATATGCACGGCTTTGCCTGCATTTACAGCTTTATCGATATTATCAACAAGTGCAGGGTTACTATCGAACTCACCATCTTCAATGGCTTTAGTGATACGCGTGAAATCTTGGTAAACGATTCGGCCAGCACCTAAATTTACGTGACCTACTTCAGAGTTACCCATTTGTCCTGCAGGTAAACCAACATCAAGTCCCGAACCTGAAATTAATGTATGTGGGCGGGTTGCCCAAAGGTTGTCGAGTACTGGGGTATTAGCAGCAAGTATGGCGTTACTTTCTGTGTCTTCACGGTATCCCCAACCGTCTAAGATCATTAATACCAATGGTTTTTTATGCTCTGTCATTATAGCTCCTGATGATTGGCACTTATATATCACTAGCATACCGTGTTTTATGGTTTTGATCAGCTATCAATATGTCATATTAAAATATTTCACGCCCTAGCATTTTCAATTCAAGCACGTATACTTGCGTGGCAAATTTTAATTAACCCATGGCTATGCGCTGTGGTACCTAAATTTCTTAGTGGAAAACGCATGGATCAATATATTGAATTTATCTCGAATCATCCGGTTTTGAGCATTATCTGGTTGGCATTAGTTGCAATGCTGATCAGCAGTTGGTTTAAAAGTAAATTTTCGGCTATCCGTCAAATCAACCCACAGCAACTTACCTTGCTAATTAACCGTGATGATGGCCAAGTGATTGATATACGTTCACAAAAAGAGTTTAACTCTGGCCGTATTGCAGGCGCAACTCACTTAAATCCGGAAAAAGCAAAGCAATCTGATTTTTCAAGCCTTGAAAAGTTTAAGACGAAACCCATTATACTAGTATGTACCACGGGCATGACAGCCTCAGGTATCGCAACTGCAATGCATAAAGCAGGTTTTGAGCGTGTTTATGTATTAGCGGGCGGTATGGGTGCTTGGCAATCAGCTAGCTTACCAACAACGACCGGTCGTTAATAAGGCTCACTGCCCGATAGAGGAATTATTATGAGTAATGTTGTTCTTTACACAAAAGCATACTGCCCATTCTGCCAACGTGCTTTGGCGTTATTAGACAGTAAAGGTGTAGACTACACGAATATCGATATTGGTGTTCACCCTGAGCGTCGTGATGAAATGATCGACAAAGCAAATGGTGGTTACACAGTTCCGCAAATTTTCATTAATGATGAACATATCGGCGGTTGTGACGACATGATGGCAATTGAAGCGCAAGGCCTTTTAGACGCAAAGCTTAACGCTTAATAAATTTTAAATATAAAAACGAATACAAGTTAGGAATTACAATGAACGAAGAAAATCAAAACGCAGCAGCAGAACAAGCCGGCGCTCAATTCTCAATCCAACGCATCTACACAAAAGATGTTTCATTTGAGACGCCTAACTCACCTGCTATTTTCCAAAAAGAGTGGACTCCTGAAGTTAAGCTTGACTTAGATACTCGTTCTAACAAATTAGAAGAAGGTGTGTTTGAAGTTGTTCTTGCTTTAACAGTAACGGCTTCAATCGGTGAAGAAACTGCATTCCTATGTGAAATCCAACAAGCGGGTATTTTCACAATTGGTGAAGTTGAAGAAGTTCAACTTGCACACATGTTAGGTGCTTTCTGCCCGAACGTACTTTTCCCTTACGCACGTGAAGCAGTATCAAACCTAGTTAACCGTGGTACTTTCCCACAATTAAACTTAGCGCCAGTTAACTTCGATGCACTATTTGCTCAATACATGCAACAACGTGCAGCTCAAGATCAACAGGCAACTGCAGACGCATAAGCTATGAGTACAGCACAATCAGCTGTTACAGTATTAGGGGCGGGGTCTTATGGCACCGCCCTTGCTATTTGCTTTGCCAGAAATGGCCACCCAGTTACTTTGTGGGGCCGCAATAGCGATGACGTTGCTACGCTTGCAGCTGAGCGAAAGAATCAACGTTATGTTCCAGATGTTAGCTTTCCTGACACCCTCCAACTAGAAGCTGATTTAGAAACGGCAGTTAAAGCAAGCAAGATCATTTTGGTTGTTGTGCCGAGTCATGCTTTTGCTGGCACGCTGCAAAAAATCAAACCTTGGTTGTTAGAAGGTGCTGAGGTTGCATGGGCTACCAAAGGTTTAGAGCCAAATACAGGGCGTTTATTGCAAGAAGTAGCGGTACAAGAGCTAGGAGATGATGTTCCTCTGGCTGTGCTTTCAGGACCTACGTTTGCCAAAGAAATGGCAATGGGTTTACCAACCGCTATTTCGGTATCGTCTACCTCTAAAGACTTTGCTAAGCAATTAGCTGACCTTTTACATTGTGGCCGCTCATTTAGGGTGTATAACAATGATGACTTTATTGGAATACAGCTTGGTGGTGCAGTTAAAAATGTCATTGCGATTGGCGCAGGTATGTCTGACGGTTTTGGCTTCGGTGCCAACGCACGTACTGCTTTAATCACTCGCGGTTTAGCTGAGCTATGCCGTTTAGGTTGTGCATTAGGTGCCCGTTCAGATACCTTTATGGGTATGGCCGGCCTTGGTGACTTGATCTTAACCTGTACAGATAACCAATCTCGTAACCGTCGCTTTGGCCTTGCTCTTGGCAAGGGTGAAGGCGTAGAAGCTGCGATTGAATCTATTGGTCAGGTTGTTGAAGGCTATAGAAATACCAAAGAAGTGTATTTACTTGCTGAGCGCACTGGTATCGAAATGCCAATAACGGAGCAAATTTACCAAGTGCTTTATGAAAATAAAGATGTAAAAGAAGCTGCGATGGCACTACTTGGTCGTGAGCAAAAATCTGAATAATTTAGATTGTGCACTTTTAAATAAAAAACGCGATTTATTAATCGCGTTTTTTATTTAAAGTATATTTCTAATCATTAGCTTGATTGTTGCTTTTTTAATTTTTCGTTAATAAATTCGATAACTTGCTCAGCTTTTAATGGCTTACAGTAATAATAACCTTGTTGAAAATGACAGCCCATAATATGTAGCATGTAGGCTTGCTCTTCTGTTTCTACTCCTTCGGCGACCACATTAATATCTAAATATTTAGCTAGTCGCACTATGGTGGCGGTGATATTACGATCTTGGTCGTTTTTATCGATGTCTTTTACGAATGACTTGTCAACTTTTAGCGTATCAATAGGAAAGCGTTTTAAGTAACTGAGTGATGAATGACCGGTTCCAAAATCATCTAGTGCAATATGTACACCTAGTGATTTTATACGTTTCATTTGCTGCTCTGCAAACTCAGGGTTATCCATCATGGCGCTTTCTGTGATCTCGAGTTCTAAGCAATGTGCTGGGACGTCAAATTTAGCCAAATTATCAACGAGTGTTTCTATAAGACTACTTTGTTGAAAGTGTAGGGCTGAAATATTAATAGCTACATTACCAAACGAAATGTTTTGTTTTCGCCACTGTGCCAGTTGATTAAGTAGTTGTTCCATTAGTAATTGGGTAAGCGGAATAATGGCACCATTTTGTTCAGCCAGCGGAATGAACTCATCGGGGTTAATCACACTGCCATCTTCTTGTGGCCAGCGAACTAATGCTTCAAAGCCGTATAACTGATTATGCTGGGCATCAAACTTAGGCTGAAAATAAAGCTCAAACTCATTGTTGTTGATAGCTCTAAATAAAGCGCTTTCTTTGGTTAACTCGGTTGGGTCGAGTGTGTGGCGGTCTTTGTCAAAAAATTGATATGTATTATGGCCCATTTTCTTAGCATGATTCAAAGCACTGGTTGCGCTGCGCATTAAGTATTCACAGTTGTAGGCGTTGTCTGGATAGATAGCAAGGCCGCAACAGGCAGATAGCGAAGTCTCAAAACCATCCAACATAAAAGGGGTTTTGAATTGCTGCAGCACGATGTCTGCGGTCTTTTTGGCGAAGAATACCGTTTTACCTGAATAGAGATAGGGCGGCACAAGAATCGCGAATTCATCTGCGCCGAGTCTTGCAATGGTAAAAGCTGAGTTGAGTGCGCCAGTAAGACGGCAAGCAACTTCTTTTAATAAAACATCTCCAACAGTATGGCCCAAAGAGTCGTTTATTTTTTTGAAGTTATCTAGGTCGATAAATATGATTAGCAAGCTTGGGTATGTGTCGTTACAGGCTTTAATCGCTTTTTCGAGCGACTCTATAAAAATGGCGCGGTTTGATAAACCAGTGACAGTATCTTTGGTTGTAAGCTTGAGCATCGTGCGCTCGTTATTCTTACGGGCTGTTATATCTGAAAATACTCCGACATAGCGAACAGATTTTTTGAAAAAGCGTGAAGTCGTAATTTTAGTAATGGATAAATCAAGGGCGTAGGGTTTGCCATTTTTACGGACATTCCAAATTTCACCAGACCAATAGCCATCATCTATAAGCTCTTGCTTTATAATTGCTTCTAATTGTTGGTCACGGCCATTAGATGTATGTGCTTTAAATCGTTTACCGATGACATCATCCTCGCTAAAACCTGAGATTTCGCTAAATGTTCTATTAACCTCAATGATATTGAACTCATCATCAGTAACCCAGACAGCGTCTTTCGATTTTGAAAGTAACGCATCAACAAAAACCAATCTCTGTTTTTTACGCCGTAGAGCAATACTAATAATTATCACTACTGCAATGAGTAATAACAAGGTAAGTGCTGCGGTGATAACATAACTTGTTAAAGCAATCGGTGGGTTGGAAGTGAAAACTGTTGCAGCACTGGCAAAGTGCTGTAACAGTAAAATGATACAGCACACTAGGGTGAAAATACGCATTACTTTCCATCTAAAGTATTAAATCAGCCCTTTTAGATTAGTATATTAAAAAAGGTCGTGCTAAATAATTAGTGGATAATTTTAAATCACATTTTCAGTGCATTATTGACCGTTCACAAACCCTAATTGACGCCAAGATTCATAAACAAATACAGCCACTGAGTTAGATAAGTTCATGCTACGGCTGTCTTTTTGCATTGGAATGCGTACACGTTGCTCTTTCGGTAATGATTGAATGAGTTCATCAGGTAAGCCACGCGTTTCTGGCCCAAACACTAAACAATCGCCGGGTTGGTATTGCGCTTGATGATGAAATTGGCTGCCCTTTGTTGTGCAAGCATAGACTTTTTTTGGTTGGCACTTTTCAAGGTATGCTTCAAACGAGGCATGGCGCTGTACATGGCTAAACTCATGATAATCAAGGCCAGCTCGCTTTACACGTTTATCATCCCACTCAAAACCAAGTGGTTCAATTAGGTGTAACGCATAACCTGTGTTTGCGCATAAGCGAATGATATTACCCGTGTTTGGTGGAATTTCTGGTTGGTACAACACAATATCAAGCATGTGAATCTCATTTTAAAGGATTTGATCTGCTGCTGAGTATACACGAACTAGAAAGAAAAGATGATATACTCAATACAGTTACTCACTTAAGGTAAGTTGTTGTGCAGCATCGTAGTTACGAGTTTTGGGTTAAAACAGCGAGTCTAGTCACCATTGTTATGGTGAGTTTAATGATTGCTGCAAAAAGCTGGGCATGGCTTGCATCTGGCTCGGCATCAATGCTGGGTTCTTTAACTGATTCGTTAATGGATATCACCGCATCACTGATGAGTTTTTTAGTGCTTGGTTATGCACTGCGTCCTGCTGATGACGATCATCGCTTTGGTCACGGTAAAGCCGAAGCATTAGCAGGGCTTGCACAAGCCGCTTTTATAGCAGGTTCTGGTTGCTTCTTGGCGTTTCATGGTATTGAGCGCTTATTTAATCCGGTAACTTTAAAGCATTCTGACCTTGGTATTTGGGTCAGTATTTTCGCTATTGTTTGTACGCTCGTGGTGGTGTTTGTGCAAACTAAGGTGATCAACCACACCGAATCCATTGCCATTAAAGCAGACTCGATTCATTATAAAGGCGATTTAATCTTAAATTTGGCTGTACTACTGGCAATTGTGTTAGCTAAGTACGGTGTTGCTTATGCCGATCCATTATTTGCTATAGGTGTGGCTGTTTACTTACTATATAACAGTTGGGACATTGCTCGTGACAGTGCTGATCATTTAATGGATAAAGAACTGCCAGATGAAGAAAAAGCAGAGATACTCGCCATTGTGAATAGTCATCAAGACGTATTTGGCGCCCATGATATTCGCACCCGCCAAGGTGGTAAAATTAAGTTTATTCAGATGCATTTAGAGCTGGAAGACTCTTTATCATTATTAAGAGCACATCAAGTTGCTGATGAAGTAGAAGCGTTAATTCAAACGCATTTTGATTGCGAAATGGATATTTTAATGCACTTAGACCCACTTTCAGTAGTTAAGAAAACACGTCAAAGTTCTGCACAAAATTGATAAAAATCACAGAGTACTGCTTGTCTGATCTCGTCGCGTTCACACAATAACTCGTGGCGAGCACCTGCGTAGCTTTTTATTTGTGCTTGCTTTTGTCTATGAGTAAGTGCAAATTGCGCAGCGTTATCGACTACGGTGTCTTGCTCTGCGCTGGCGATAAACAAAGGAATATCGACTTTTTTATCCACTAAAGAGGCAATAAAATCAAACGACGCATTAAGCCAACCATAGGTGACGCCACCTAGTTGTAAATCACCTTCTGCTGCATACAGCTCTCTGAACAGCTTATATCGAATTTCACTACTGGTTAGTTCATTAGCTGCAAAGTCGACGGGTAAATAATCGCTTTGGCCAAATGCGTAACTGCGGCCAAGACCAAGTAAGGATGCAATTTTAGCAGCCAGTTTTGCTACAGGTTTTGGCGTGCCTTTGGTATAGATATCAAACATCGGCGCTGATAAAAAAGCCCCTGCAAATTGATGCTGATAGCGTGATAGGTAATCATAGGCAATGGCACTGCCCATAGAGTGGCCAAGCAAAACCTGCTTACCTTGCCAGTGTTGCTGCACCACTTTTTCTATAAATACAGCAAAGTCATTTGCGTAATCAGTAAAACGGTTTACATAGCCTTTATGAGTATTTTTTAGATGACGATAAGAGCGACCTTGCCCCTGGTGATCAACACTAAAAACCGCAAAACCATTTTGATATAGCTCCCAAAGCAACTCTTTGTACTTAACTAGAGATTCTATACGGCCAGTACTGATAACGATGGCCGTTTTTGCTTGCTGAGGAATAGCATAGCCGTAATAAAGCTTGCCATGAGCGGTGCTCAGAAAGTCTTGCTTTAATTGCTCAGAAAAAAACTGGTTAATATTAGGTAGGTTACTAACAAGACTTGCTTCGCTACTGTAAAACATTTACTCACTCTTAAATGGGAGACGGATGTTTACGCATAGTCCGCCATGTTCTTGGTTTTCAAGTGTTAGTGTACCATCATGTGCTGAGATAGCATTCTTTGCAATTGCAAGACCTAAGCCTGTGCCCCCAGTGTTTCTATCGCGAGCATGCTCCTGACGGAAGAAAGGTTCACATAGCCTTGCTAGGTTTGCTTCATCAACCCCTTTACCGTCATCACAAACAGTGATGTAGATAGCATCTGATTCAACTAAGCCTATTGAGATTGAATGTTCTGCGTATTTAATGGCATTACGTAGTACATTTTCAAGTGCGCTGGCTATTAAGGTTTCATCGCATTTTAAATCGGCAGTTAGTGTACCATTGACAATAAGCTCTTTATTGTTTTGCTTAGCTTCAAATTGAGCATCGTTAAGTACATGATCCACAATCACTTGTAAAGACTGCGTACTCAACGCTAGAGTTTGGCTTTTGGCCTCTAAGCGAGAAACTTGAAGGACATCGGCAATCATTTTATCAAGCTGATTAGCTTCTTTTTCAATACGCTCTAAATAAGCGTGTTGAGCATCATCGGCTTGCATTTGTGCAAGGCCTGTGGCCATTTTTAAGCGCGTTAATGGTGATCGTAGTTCATGGGAAATATCTGCTAGTAATCTTTTTTGCGCGCTAATAAGCTGCTCAAGTTGAACTGCCATGGTATTAAAGTCACGACCAAGTACACCTAACTCATCTTGACGAGTAGGAGATACATCGGCACGAGCTGTTAAATCGCCATGAGCTAGTTTTTTTGCGGTTTCTTTTAAACTATTAATGGGTGCAATTAAGTTGCGGCTAAAGAAGAAACTCAGCATCAAGGATGCAACTAACGCTATCAGTAGTTTAAGCCAAACTGGCATTAGCCATAGGCTGACAAAAAACGGTTTCTTGCGTTTTTCATCGATTTCATAAAGATAAAATTTACCTTCGGGTACATTTAAAGCTACCGGTCCATAAGCTTGGTATTCATCGGTAAAAATAATTTGCGGGCGCATATATTTGGTAAAGTTCAGCAAGCTTAAATCAATGTCTTTTGATACAGGCTCGCTAAGCATTTCAACACCATGCACCTCACCATTTAAGTACAATAACTTATGCTTAGATAAGCGCGGATGAGATAAAACCTCTTGAGTTGGTTTGCCGTGCTTAGCAACAATACGTTCAATACTTTTAGCAGTGTACTCTAGGTTCTTAAGCATGGGTCCACGCAGCTCATCGTTGCCGACATTGCTCGTTAATTGGCTTAAAAAAACCAATATTGTGATAGTCGCTATGACGGTAACCCAAAACCAGGCAAATATTTTTAAAAACAAATAATGGCGAGGATGCTTTAGCCAGCTTGGAGTTTGCATATTATTCGCCTTGTATTAATACATAACCACTGCCACGCATGGTTTTGATTCGTTCATTACTAACGTGTTCTGCAATCTTTTTACGGATGTTGCTGACATGCATATCGATTGAACGGTCAAAAGGGGCAAGGCGTCTACCAAGGACTTGCTCACTTATTTGTTCTTTGCTGATCACCTCACCTGCATGTTGTACTAGCATGGCAAGGATCTCATACTCAGTGCCGGTGAGGCTTAGTACATTGTCTTTAACAGAAGCCTCACGAGTTGCGAAATTAACATTGATGCTGTTAACACTCAATGAGCTGGCCTGTTGGCTCGATAAGCTGTTGATATGCTCGATGCGACGGGTAATTGCTTTAACGCGGGCTAGCAGTTCTCTGTGGTTAAATGGTTTAGGAATATAATCATCTGCGCCTAGCTCTAAACCAAAGATACGATCAAAGTCTTCACCTTTAGCGGTTAGCATGATCACTGGAGTAAGCTTATGTTGTCTTAACTGCTTTAACACTTCAAAGCCATCCATAGATGGCAGCATCACATCAAGCAATATTAGCTCATAGTTATGCTTTATAGCTTGTTTTAGGCCTTCAGCGCCATCATGAACACACTCTACTGTAAAACCTTGTGCTGATAAGTACTCGCTGAGTAATTCGCACAATCCTGTATCGTCGTCGATCATTAATAGTTTCATTCTGACACCTAGCTATTTATTTCTTTAAGGTTATTTTACTCAGTAAATTGTGTAAAAGTGAATCTTTACACAACCTTTACACTGGTTTGCGTTCCTTTGCATTGAATTAGTTATAGTTAACCCATCAGTCGGAAACGACAACAGAGCACAACCCAACAAAAGGTAATGATTATGACTATTTCAAATAAGCTTTCTAAATTCGTACTTGTTTGTGGTTTAGCAGCAGCGAGTGTCGGTGCTACTTCAGCAATGGCGAAAGGTGACTTTAACCGTGGGATGAATCCACAAGCACGTTTTTTACTTTCTGAGCGTGGTATTGATAAATTACAACTTACAGAAGATCAGCAAACGCAACTTAAAGCGATTTTTGCCGAGCAGAAAACACAATTTGCAGCACTGCGTGGTGATAAAGATGCAATGAAAGCCGCTCGTACTGCACACAAAGAGAAAATGGATGCATTATTAGCAGCTAAAACATTTGATGAAAATGCCGCATTAGAACTAATTAATGCGCGTCAAGAAAAAGGCCAGCAGTTTGCAATGCTAAAAATGAAATCTGATCATTCCATTTGGCAGGTTTTAAATGCAGAGCAGCGCGAAAGCTATCAAGAGATTAAAAAGCACCTGCGTAAAAAAGGTCACAAAAAGGGTCACCATGGTCCACGCGGAGAGCGCAAAGGTGAGCGTTCTGAAGGTTAATACCAAATTACTATTAATATAAAAAATGCGGCAAATGCCGCATTTTTTATATTTGACGCTTTATTCTTTAAAGAATGAATCATCGTTTTTAGCTAGCATCGCTTCGATATCTTCAATCATATCTTGGCTCAAATCATTAGCATTGCTAATTGGGCTAGAAATTTTATTGTTCTCAAACGACCACTCACCTAAATCTATTAGCTGGCAGCGTTTTGAACAAAATGGACGATGTGGGCTTTGTTCTGACCATTCTACTTTGGCTTTGCATGTTGGGCAGTCTACAACTGTTGGCATGATATCACTCTTAATTAAGCACTTTCGTCAGATCTTACTGAACAGTTAGTTGAGAATCCAGTAACGAATTCGTTTAGAAACTCGTTACTCGGTTTATTTCAGCCAGAGAGGTAACACCATCGGCGGCTTTTTTTAGGCCTGATAAACGTAGATCATTAAAGCCTGAGCGAAGAGATACTTCAGCGATTTCGAGTGAGTTACCACCACGCATAATAATTTGCGCTATTTCAGGGGTAATTTGCATTACCTCGTAAATACCAACTCGACCTTTATAGCCTTCAGTACAGCTGTCACAGCCTTTTGGTGCGAATAGCTGAACTTCATTGAGTTTGTCATTATCAAAACCTTGGCGAATCAATTCTTCATCAGGCAGTGTTTCTGGTGTTTTACACTTAGGACAAAGTCGTCTTGCTAGACGCTGCGCAATAATAAGACTGATTGAACTTGCGACGTTATAAGCAGGAACACCCATATTTAAAAGACGAGTAAGGGTTTCTGGTGCTGAGTTGGTATGCAGAGTCGATAATACTAAGTGACCTGTTTGCGCCGCTTTTATTGCAATTTCAGCGGTTTCAAGGTCACGGATCTCACCAACCATGACGACATCGGGATCTTGTCGTAAGAAAGCCTTTAATGCATTGGCAAAGGTCATGTCTGCCTTTGGATTAATTTGTACTTGGTTAATCCCTTCAAGGTTGATCTCTACTGGATCCTCGGCAGTACTGATATTACGCTCTGGCTGGTTAAGAATATTCAAACCAGTATAAAGTGATACGGTTTTACCAGAACCTGTTGGACCGGTTACTAAGATCATGCCCTGGGGCTGTTCAAGTGCATCCATGTAGAGTTTTTTCTGCTCTGGTTCATAACCAAGTACATCGATACCTAGCATAGCGCTTGATGAGTCGAGAATACGCATTACGATTTTCTCGCCCCAAAGAGTTGGTAATGTACTTACACGGAAGTCGATACTTTTACGCTCAGTGATTTTAAGCTTAATACGACCATCTTGAGGTTTACGCTTTTCTGCAATATCAAGTCGAGACATAACCTTAATACGCGCCGACAAACGGCTCGCTAAGCTATTGGGTGGACTTGCCATTTCATGCAAAATACCATCGATACGAAAACGTACACGGTAACGGTGTTCATAAGGTTCAAAGTGTAGATCCGATGCACCTTTTTTTATCGCATCCATCAAAATTTTATTGATGTAGACAATAATAGGCGCATCGTCTTTGTCTTCATCTTTGCTGGTTAAGTCTTTAGGAGCTTCGGTTTCAAGATCGCCAAGTTCTTTAAACTCATCTTCACTTAAGTGTAAACCGCCTGCAGCATCAAGTAATTGTTCTATTTTATTTTCGAGCTGAACGTAATCAACAACGACTACTTCGCATGAAAGGCCAGTACTAAATTCAAAGTTTTCAAAGGCACCGTAGTCGGTTGGATCTGAGGCTGCAATATAGAGCTTACGGCCCTTTTTAACTAGAGGTAAAATGTGGTGCTCACGAATTAGTTTATCTTTAACAAGTTCTTCAGAAATGTGTGATACATCAAAATCTTTGATGTCAAAATAAGGGACTCTGAAAAGATCTGTGCATTGCTCTGCTAGCTCATGGCCAGCCATACCACATGTTTTAGAAATTAGCTCCGCAGTCGAGCTGTATTCGCGCTGCTTTGATTTTACGGTCTCTGCATCAATGCGACCTAGAGTGATAAATTTTCGAAGTAGCGGTGAGTTAATATTCATTGCGCACCTAGTTTGATCCTTTATTTGCCACAATCTAACAGAAAAAGTAAAACGGTTACATCAGTCTTGTCTGATTTTGGAAAAATTGCAAAATAAATTAACCATAAACTCAAATGTTTAGCTAGTTAATTGGTACTTTGGTATTGTTTTTCTGTGGCTGCTTTTTTACAAAAATAAGTATTTAAATCAATAATATCGTTAAATTAAAGTCAGGTATTTCTCATGCAACTTTTGTACATCAATTTTTACCTCAGAAAGAAGGCGGTTATTATCTAATGTATCTGTCGCTTTTTGTTGCTTATCTGCTCTGGGCATTTGTGAAGCGATGATTTGCTTAGCTAATTCAACAGAGATATTGTCTCGAGCTGTGGTTCTCGTTATTTGCACTTCAACAGGAACATCTATCAATAGAGTATGATCACAGAATTGATCTAGGCCATTTTCAAAAAGTAGAGGCGCAACTAATATTACATATTGGCTGGTGGCTTGCTGTAATTGAGCGAGCATTGATTCTCGAATAAGTGGGTGCAATAAGTTATTTAGCCATTGCTTTTGTGATTCATCAGCAAAGATAATTGCTCTTAGTTTTGCACGATCAAGGCTGCCGTTACTCGTGAGTATTTCATCGCCAAAATGTTCAGTAATTTTTTTAAGGCCAAGTGAGCCAGGCTCGACGGCTTCTCTGGCGACAATATCGGCATCAACCACCTGAATGCCAAACTCTTCAAACATGGCGCTTACCGCACTTTTACCTGAACCAATACCGCCAGTTAGCCCTAAAACCCAGTTTGCCATAATTAGTAACCTAAATAGTTAAAGTAATAGCTTTGAATTTGCTCACCCCAAAGCAAGGTTAGCCAACCGGCAATGGCAAGGTAGGGCCCAAATGGAATTGGCGTGGTTTTATCTTTACCTTGAATAATGATTTGCGCAATACCGATGATGGCACCAACGACACTTGATAACAGCACTATGGTTAAAATATCTTGCCAACCTAATAGCGCACCAAACACAGCTAATAGTTTAAAGTCGCCATATCCCATACCCTCTTTACCTGTGGCTAACTTGAATAGCCAGTAGACACTCCACAAGCTTAAGTAGCCAATTGCTGCGCCAATAATAGCGTCGCTTGGAGCAATGGTAATATCCATAGTGGCTGCAATCAGTGCCAACCATACTAAAGGAAGGGTTAGTTGGTCGGGTAGTAGCATGTGATCTATATCGATAAAGGTTAAAGCGACTAAAACCCAGGTAATAAATATATAAAGCAGAGCAATCTTAGTTGGGCCAAAAATTACAGCGACAATTATGCTTAAAACTGCTGTGAGCATTTCCACAATAGGGTAGCGTACAGATATTGGTGATTGACAATTTGCGCAGCGACCTTTTAATAATAGCCAACTTAGCACAGGGATATTTTGCCAAGCTTTAATCGGAGCCTTGCATTTTGGGCAGGTTGAATTAGGTTTTACTAAATTAAAGGGGGCTTGTTCTGATTGCTGTTTTGAATTTAGCTCATCGGCCAATACAATACGGCATTCAGTTTGCCATTCTCTTTTCATCATCAGTGGCAAACGATAAATCACCACATTTAAAAAGCTACCAATACACAGGCTTACTAAGCCCACAGTTAAAAAATAAAACCACTGCTGACTTTGCATCGCAGTGGTTATATCAAGAAAAAAGTTTTCCATTAAAATACCTAACATCTGACCATTTAGAGGCCGAATTTATTTCGCTGTGTTGAACTGTTTTTATTATTTATTTTATGTAGCAAGTTATCAACTAGCGTTTTGAGCTTTGCTTACAGCCATGTGTTAAATCACCGACCCTAACTGGAATATAGGCAAGTACATAGCAACAATTAAACCACCAACCAGCACACCTAATACAGCCATAATGAGTGGCTCAAGTAAGCTTGATAAACCGTCAACGGCATCATCAACCTCTTGCTCATAAATAGTTGCGACTTTAGCAAGCATGCCATCAAGTGAGCCAGACTCTTCACCAATGGCTACCATTTGGATCACCATATCGGGGAATATTTTAGAGTTACGCATTGCCCAGTTCATTAAGTTACCCGAACTTACCTCGGCTTTAATCTCTAAAATAGCATACCGGTATACTGCATTACCTGAAGCGCCTGCGGCGGAATCAAGTGCATCGACTAATGGAACACCGGCAGCAAAGGTGGTTGATAAAGTACGAGCATAACGCGCAACAGCTGCTTTATTTAAAATCATACCAATGACAGGCAGTTTTAATATGGCTCTATCGTTAGCATCTCTGAGTTTTTTGCTTTTTAATAGAGCTTCTTTATAAGCAAAACCTGCGGCGATAATTACAATTAGAATTATCCACCAATATTCCTGCATGAACTCAGAAATACCAATCACCATTAAAGTAAAGCCCGGTAACTCAGCACCAAAACCGTTAAAGATATCTTGGAATTGTGGCACTACAAATATAAGTAGGATAGAAGTTACAATGACTGCGACCACCAAAACCGCAATAGGATAAAACATGGCCTTTTTAATTTTCGATTTTAATGCTTCGGCCTTTTCTTTATAAAGCGCAACACGGTCAAAAATTTTATCAAGGGCACCCGACTGCTCACCTGAGGCCACTAAGTCGCAATATAAATCATCAAAATAGCGCGGATGTTTACGGAGCGCTTGAGAAAGTGGCACACCGGCTTTGACTTCATCGCCAACTCCTTCCATCAACTTGGCCACACCTTTGTGCTTTGCTCCTGATGATATGAGCTCAATCGCTTGTATTAAAGGCACACCAGCTAAAAGCATAGTAGCGATTTGCCTTGTAATTAAAGCAATATCCTTAGGAGTAACTTTTTGTACGCTTTTTATACCAAATAAAGGTTTTGGTTTTCGTTTAACTTTAGATGGTGTGATGCCTTGTTTGCGTAACTGAGCTTTGATAAGGGCTATACTACTGCCAGTTAGTTCTCCTTCCAGCTTCTTGCCTCTAGCATTAACACCTACCCATTGGAAGGTATCTAGGTCTTTATCTTCCTGTTTCTTAGCCATGGATAAAACCCGTTATGTTGTAATGTATTAAAATATTATTTTGAAAATCGAAAATTATATAATTCATAATCTATGAGCTATTGACCAAAACCTTGGTCCAAAAATATAACCAGTATCAGGATTCATTTTTTGATAGGTTTCTAATGCTACCCAGCCATAAAAATACCACACTGCAGCAAATATGATAGCAAAAATAATTAATTTACACTTTTTAAACGTCAGTAACACCTTAACTTTACGCGAAGTTCTAGCTATTAATAGACCCCAAATAATATATAGTAATGTCTGTGAAACAGGCATCACATGTACACCTGATAATAATGAATATAAAAGGCCAGAAAAGAAAGAATAAAGAAGAGCTTTTGATATGGCATCTTCCTTATTTACCGTAAGATAAAAGACTGCATTTTTAATTGTTATATAAATAGCTGACGATAAAAATATAAAAGCTAAAAAGCCCCATTCATTAATTATTTCTATTACAGAGGAATGAGGGTGACTCATTGGCGGTTTGCCTGGTAATGAAGCTTGAAATACGCCAGGACCATTACCTATAAAAAGTTGTTGCCAAGTAAATTCAGAAATAACTTTTTGCCATATAAATAATCTACCTGAAGAGCTTGTATTTACAGGTATCTCACCAGAACTAAAAAGTATAGTGAGAAAGTAATGGAGCAGTAAACCAACAAATAGACAACCTAATGTAATTTGGTAGTTTTTTCTTTGATGCTTATCAAAAAGTTGTGTTAGCAAGAAAATGAAAGTAAAGGTTAATAATGCACCTCTAGCATGACCTATAAAAATCAAAAGAAAGTTTAAAGTAAGAAAAAAATATACTACACGCCTGATGTCTCTATATTTCAAAAAGTATATAAGTAACGGTATTATTAAAATCTGAATTTGATTAAAAAATCGAATGTTAATAAAGTTTTGATATATAACGAATGGGCTCGGTTTTACTTGGTCAACGATAGAGAAGATCACATTTAAGAAGCAAACTAATACAAGGATACTATGTATTGTTATTAAAGAAGCTATAAAGTAAAGGCTTCTTTTTTCGCTTTCTTCATTGAATACTATGAATAAGAGAAAAAATAGTAGCACAAAGTGAAGCACATAAAAAAAACTAAAAGTAGCTTCGTTAGAAAAAGCAGATGAAATAAGCCCCATTACAATAAATAAATATACTAACTTGTTTATTGGGGGAGGGAATAATAGCTGTTTATTTTTAATAATCTTTATTAAAAAAAGTATAGACGTTAAAAAAAGTAAAATTATCTGTAGTGATCTTTGATGATTATGATAATCAAAAGAGAGTACCGGAACAAATGGAAGAAGCGTTAATGAGAAATATAATGTACTAAAAATTAATGTAAAAGGAAGCTTTATCATTTGTTAAAATAAAAGCGCCTTTTAAAGGCGCTTTAGTAGATTCATATACTATGAATGAGGGCAGCTCTTAGGAGCTAAATCTTGTGCATCACCAGTTAAATTCGTAGTAGCGCAAGACCAATCACCATCATCGCTTCTTGTCCAAGTTAAAACTGCACCAGAAATTTGTGTTGGAGCGTTTTGGATAGTGCAAGCAATTGATGTTGCATCAACTGCGATATTACAATTAGTTGTTGTGGCGCTTAGTCCTGCATCTGCCAGAGTTGGTGTCGCTGTTCCGCTATTTTTAGCGATCTCAAAACCCGTTTTACCAGCGGAAATCTCAGCTAAACCTGCGGTCAATTTTGATGTGGCTTGATAATTTGAGTATGCAGGAAGTGCTACTGCAGCCAAAATACCGATGATTGCAACTACAATCATTAATTCAATTAGGGTGAAACCCTGTTGGTTTTGTTTTGTCATTTGTTCCTCTCCTAAAGGATATGATGATTTTGTAAGTTTAGCTGTAACTTCAGCGTTGTAAACCAAGGCTCAATTTACAGGATAAATCTTACAGTTTTAATTAAAACTTCTTTAAATAAAGCTTGATCGATAACATAAAACTCTTAGAACTTCCTATGTTCTGAAAACATTAATTAACTTTAGCATTATTCAATGATTTTGAAAGCTATTTTCCTGTTAGCTAGAGGTTTTTTCAGAACTTTCCTACTTTAGTTTGAGACAGGTCAAGCTAATTCAATTATTGCACTGTTTGATATGGCATCCTTGCTAATACTTTGAAGAGTGAAACTAAAATGTGTGTAAGAGCCTAGGGTGCAGACATACTAAAGAGTGATATTTTGCCGTATAAATGTTTGTTTTTTGTTACTATTACAAGCTTTGTACGTATTTAATGCTTTTTTTATTTCGTTGTCAACGGATTAGGTAAGCATTAAATACGTGGCTAGCTATTTTTAAGCACTAAAACGCATTGAAAGGTCGATTGATTGTAAATTTTTTGTAAGTGCGCCACTTGAAATAAAGTCAACGCCAGCCTGCGAATAGGCTTTTAAGGTTTCGAGTGTCATGTTGCCAGATACTTCGAGCTTTGCTCGCTTGTCTGTCAGCAAGACTGCTTGTTGAATTTGTTCGACTGTAAAGTTATCAAGCATGATGATATCAGCACCTGCTGTGATTGCTTGCTCAAGCTCATCAAGTGACTCCACCTCAACCTCAACTGGTTTTGTAGGGTGATTGATTTTTGCTTGAGCGACGGCTTTATCAATGCCACCACAGGCAGCAATGTGGTTTTCTTTAATTAGAAACGCATCAAAAAGGCCGATGCGATGATTCGCGCCGCCGCCACATTTTACAGCGTATTTTTGTAGCGCACGTAAGCCAGGAATTGTTTTACGTGTGTCGAGTAACTGCGTAGTCGTGCCCTCAAGCTCTTTTACGTAATGAGCTGTTGTTGTTGCTGTACCTGAGAGTGTTTGTACAAAGTTAAGGGCTGTGCGCTCTGCAGTTAAAATTGCGCGAGCTGAGCCTGATGCTGTAAAAAGTGTGCTATTTGCAGCTACTTTGTCGCCGTCATTTACAAGTACTTCAACGTTTACTGTAGGATCGACTTGGTTAAAAACTTCTAAAATAATGTCTTTACCACAAAATACGCAGTCTTCACGGGTAATTACCTTGGCATTGGCTAGCTCGTTTTCTGGAATTAGTTGCGCGGTAATATCACCGTCATTTGCGCTTTGGTAATTTAAATCTTCATCAAGGGCAAGTTTTACCAGTTGGCTAATTAATGTGTGTGGGACTGACATGTCGAAAGCTCATTGTTTATTAATAAATTGGCGAAATTTTACTATGTTTAACCCCTCAATAGAAGACAAAGATTGGCTACAGTAAAGTATCCCCACTGTTACTTTAAGTGATTGAATCAAAGCAACTAGACCCTGAGATTTTAACCCTTTACACTATTTAACTTTATTGTCATCGTTAGTTTTTAATATGCATATAAATGAATTGGGTCAATTAAACAATGTGTTACAAAGGCCCTGTACACATTACGATGAACGCCCAGAAGGCGAGGTGTCATTGCTTGTTATTCATAATATCTCATTGCCAGCAGGGCAGTTCGCAACGCCTTATGTTGATGATTTGTTCATGGGAACAATTGATTGTACGGCGCATGAAAGCTTTGCTGATTTAAAAGGCTTAAGAGTGTCTGCACATTGCTTTATTCGTCGTACCGGTGAAGTTATTCAGTACGTGCCTTTTGAGAAACGAGCTTGGCACGCCGGTATCTCAACGTTTGAAGGTAGAGAGCGCTGTAATGATTTTAGCGTGGGCATTGAGCTTGAAGGTACAGACACCAAAGCGTATACCCAAGCCCAATATAATGCATTACACTTAGTGACTAAGGCGTTGATGGCAAAGTATCCTGAGATAAACCGTTCGCGCATTGTTGGCCATTGTGATATTGCACCGGGCAGAAAAACTGACCCTGGTGCGAGTTTTGATTGGCAATACTATTTTGATTTAGTGTTTTAGTTAAAGGATATAGGTAAAGGCATGATCTTAATTTCAATAATTATTGCTTTGGTGATTGAGCGTTTAGGAGCTCGAGCAGATTATTGGCAAATCGGTTTTTATGCCAATAGATATCTTAAACACTCGCAAAAACAACTCTCAGAAAAAGGCTTATTTAATTCGCCAATTGGCTTTTTGATTTGGTTAATGTTGCCTGTCGTTGCCGCAGGTTTAGTCTATCAACTCTCTGATTTTATTATTTGGCAGCTGGCAGTGAATGTTGCTGTGCTGCTGATTTGTTTTGGCTGTGCTAAACAACGTGCTTTATATAAGTCTTACTTAAATGCGTTAACCCGCAACGACCAAGAAGCGGCTACCTTATATGCATTACAAATGGGTCAAAAGAAAACAGAAGATGATCCTCAAGGTGAGACTTTTGGCCAAACTCTAGCTTGGTTAAATTTTCGCTTTTATTGTGCAGTCATTTTTTGGTTTGTGGTTTTAGGTTTGCCTGGCGCGGTTCTTTATGCGCTAGTTCGAACCTTTGCTGACAAAGTCAGAGACGACCATAAAGTGGCGTACGCTAAGCGTTTTAAACTGATCCATAGCTTACTGTTTTGGCTCGATTGGTTTCCAGCACGTGTTGCTAGTTTTGGTTATTTAGTGATTGGTAACTTTAATAAAGGCACCAGTTGTTGGCTCAAGTATGTGCTCGACTTTTCAGTGAGTAACCGTAAAGTTGTTACGCAAACCGCACTTGCCGCTGAGCAAATAGAGCAACAACATTTTGGTTGTACTTATGAAGCCACTTGCATGATGAAGCTTGTAAAACGAAATGTATTGTTCTTTTTAGTGATCATCGCAGCGCTTACCTTATTTGGTGGTTTGGCGTAGGCGCGATTTTATATCGCGTTTAAATTTTTGGTCTTTGTGGTTTTTGTCGTGGGATGACCCCGCTGCTACAAAGCTACTCAATTCAACTAACACCGAAAACCTGATCTCTAAAAGTTTTTGTCGCTCAATCTGGTCTGACCATTTATTTTTTATTGTTTTTTCCTTCAGAAAAAGACACTTTAATCCATACTGTTTAATCTTTAGACGAATTACGTTAGGGTGTAACTAGGCGCTGAACGTAGTGAAATTGACAGAAATACGGGTTTTTGATAACGTATGCGACAAATTTGGTATGACCAATTTACCTTTTTGGTCAAAGCACAAGGCTAAATACCCGATATTTATGGGGTTAGCGCATAACAATGCGGACGTTAATAAATGTCTTTAAAGATTAAAGCAGCAAAATTATCTGATGTAATTTTACAACAACTTGAGAATATGATTCTTGAGGGGTCGTTAGCGCCAGGCGAAAAGCTGCCTCCTGAACGTGAATTAGCGAAACAATTTGAAGTATCGCGACCTTCACTGCGTGAGGCGATTCAAAAGCTAGAAGCCAAGGGGTTAGTAACGCGTCGCCAAGGTGGTGGAACGTTCGTAAAAAATCAGCTTGAAGAGGGGCTCACTGATCCGCTTTTTGATTTGATTAGTAAGCATCCAGAGTCACAATTTGATTTACTTGAATTTCGTCATGCCCTTGAAGGAATTGCAGCATATTATGCAGCTATGCGCGGCACAACGAATGACTTCAAAAAAGTAAAACAAAGCTTTGACAACATTGCGCTCGTTAATGACGACATTGTGCAAAAAGCAAAAGCAATTAATGCATTCCATTTTAGTGTGGCAGAAGCGTCTCATAACGTTGTACTGCTACATTTAGTACGTGGTATGCAGGCCTTGTTAGAGCAAAATGTATTACAGAATTTAACTGTACTGTTAAAAAAACCACAGATCAGCCAACAGCTCGCAGAACATAGACGACTGTTGATGGATGCGGTTATTGAAGGAAACCCAGAGCAAGCACGTCTTGCTAGTAATGCTCACTTAGCCTTTATCGAAGAAGCCTTACTTGAGGCTGGCAAAGAGCATTCGCGGATTGAACGTAGTTTAAGACGCACCAAACAACATTAAGCAAGTGATTAGCTAAGTTTAGTTAACTACTTAATTTTAAGATTTATTAAAATAATTAGTATTTTAAACATAAGGAAACCTCCATATGTCTGAAGTCAATAAAATTGACGTAGACGCGCTAGAAACACAAGAGTGGTTACAAGCCCTTGAGTCTGTTGTGCGTGAAGAAGGTGTTGAACGTGCTCAATTCTTACTTGAGCAAGTGTTAGAGCAAGCCCGTTTAGACGGTGTTGATATGCCTACTGGCACAACCACTAACTACGTTAATACCATTCCGGTAGATCAAGAACCTGCTTACCCAGGTGACGTAAACATTGAACGTCGTATTCGTTCAATCATTCGTTGGAATGCGATCATGATCGTATTACGCGCGTCGAAAAAAGATCTAGACTTAGGCGGCCATATGGCGTCTTACCAGTCTTCAGCTGCATTCTATGAAGTATGTTTTAACCACTTCTTCAAAGCACCAAACGATGTTGATGGCGGTGATTTAGTTTATTACCAAGGTCACATTTCTCCAGGTATCTATGCACGTGCATTTGTTGAAGGTCGTTTAACTGCTGAGCAGCTTGATAACTTCCGTCAAGAAGTTGATGGTAAAGGTCTTCCTTCATACCCACACCCTAAGTTAATGCCTGAATTCTGGCAGTTCCCTACGGTATCTATGGGTCTTGGTCCAATTGCTTCAATCTACCAAGCTCGTTTCTTAAAATACCTAGATGGTCGTGGCTTAAAAGACACTAAAAACCAACGTGTATACGCTTTCTTAGGCGACGGTGAGATGGATGAGCCAGAATCACGTGGTGCAATCTCATTCGCTGCGCGTGAGAAGCTAGATAACCTATGTTACCTAATCAACTGTAACCTACAGCGTTTAGATGGCCCGGTAATGGGTAACGGTAAGATCATTCAAGAGCTTGAAGGCCTATTCAAAGGTGCAGGCTGGAACGTGATTAAAGTTGTATGGGGTAGTGGTTGGGATATCCTACTTGCTAAAGATACATCAGGTAAATTACTGCAGTTAATGAACGAAACGATTGACGGTGATTACCAAACATATAAAGCAAAAGACGGTGCATATGTTCGTGAGCACTTCTTCGGTCGTTACCCAGAAACAGCAGCACTTGTTGCTGATATGACTGATGAAGAAATCTTCGCACTTAAGCGTGGTGGCCATGAGCCTTCAAAACTTTACGCTGCATTCAAAAAAGCGGAAGAAACCAAAGATCGTCCGACTGTGATCCTAGCTAAAACTGTAAAAGGTTACGGCATGGGTGAAGCGGCTGAAGGTAAAAACATCGCGCACCAAGTTAAGAAAATGGACATGACTCATGTTGAGCACCTACGTTCACGTTTAGGTCTACAAGATTTAGTTTCTGATGAAGAAATTAAAGACTTACCATACCTTACTCTTGAAGAAGGTTCTGAAGAGTACAAGTATCTTCACGCACGTCGTGAAGCGCTACAAGGTTACACACCAAAGCGTATTCCTAAGTTTTCTGAAAGCTTAACATTGCCAGAAGTTGACGCGTTCAAGCCACTACTTGAAGAGCAAAAACGTGACATCTCTACAACAATGGGCTTTGTACGTGCACTTAACGTGTTACTAAAAGACAAAGGCATTGGTAAAAACATCGTTCCTATCATCGCTGATGAAGCGCGTACATTTGGTATGGAAGGTTTATTCCGTCAAATCGGTATTTACAACCCGCATGGCCAAAACTACACACCACAAGACCGTGACATTGTTTCTTACTATAAAGAAGCAACATCAGGTCAGGTACTACAAGAAGGTATCAACGAGTTAGGTGCAATGTCATCATGGGTTGCTGCTGCAACATCATACAGCACTAACGATTTACCAATGATCCCATTCTACATCTACTACTCAATGTTTGGTTTCCAACGTGTAGGTGATATGGCGTGGATGGCTGGTGACCAACAAGCACGTGGTTTCTTACTAGGTGCTACGGCAGGTCGTACTACACTAAATGGTGAAGGTTTACAGCACGAAGATGGTCACAGCCACATTCTTGCTAACACGGTTCCTAACTGTATTTCTTATGATCCGACATTCGCATACGAAGTAGCGGTAATCATGCAAGACGGTATCCGTCGCATGTACGGTGAAGACCAAGAAAATGTGTTCTATTACCTAACGCTAATGAACGAAAACTATCATCAACCAGCAATGCCAGAAGGCGCTGAAGAAGGTATTCGTAAAGGTATCTACAAGCTTGAAACTGTGGCTGGCGATAAAGCGAAAGTACAGTTACTAGGTTCAGGTACTATCATGATTGAAGTGCGTAAAGCGGCACAAATCCTGAGCGAAGAGTATGGTATTGGTTCAGATGTATTCTCTGTAACATCATTCAACGAGTTAACTCGTGACGGTCAAGACGCTGAGCGTTTCAACATGCTTAACCCTGAAGCAGAGCAAAAGACTGCTTATATCACTAACACATTAACAGATGCCGTGACTGTTGCTGCAACAGACTACATGAAGAACTACGCAGAACAAGTTCGTTCATTCGTACCAAGCAGCAACTACAAAGTGTTAGGTACTGATGGTTACGGTCGTTCTGATAGCCGTGAAAACTTACGTCGTCACTTCGAAGTGAATGCTGGTTATGTTGTGGTTGCAACACTATCTGAGCTTGCTAAACGTGGTGAAGTTGAGAAGTCAGTAGTTGTTGAAGCAATCAAGAAATTCGACATCGACACAAACAAAGTTAACCCGCTATACGCATAAGAGGTTCCAATGAGTATTGAAATTAATGTACCAGATATCGGTGGCGATGAAGTTGAAGTAACCGAAATCCTTGTTAGCGTTGGTGATAAGGTTGAGGTTGACCAATCGTTATTAACGGTTGAAGGCGACAAAGCATCAATGGAAGTACCTGCTGCACAAGCAGGTACGGTTAAAGAAATTAAAGTAGCTGAAGGTGATACGGTAACTACTGGTTCACTTATCATGATCTTCGAAGGTGAAGAACAAGCTGCGGCTCCTGCAGAGGCTAAAGAAGAAGCGCCAGCTCCAGCAGCTGCGCCTGCAGCTTCTGCTACACAGGAAGTAACTGTGCCAGATATCGGCGATGATGAAGTTGAAGTAACTGAAATCATGGTTGCGGTAGGTGACACGGTTGAAGAAGAGCAATCTTTATTAAGCGTTGAAGGCGATAAAGCATCAATGGAAGTACCTGCTCCAATTGCGGGTACGGTTAAAGAGATCAAAATCGCGACTGGCGATAAAGTGAAAACGGGCTCTCTAATCTTCGTTTTTGAAACAGCTTCAAGCGGTTCAGAAGCGCCTGCTGCAGAATCAGCACCAGCTGAAGCAGCGCCGGCAGCAGCGGCATCAAGCACTAAAGAAGTTAACGTGCCTGATATCGGTGGTGACGAAGTTGAAGTAACCGAAGTGATGGTTGCTGTAGGCGACAAGGTTGAAGAAGATCAGTCAATCTTAAACGTTGAAGGCGATAAAGCATCAATGGAAGTACCAGCACCATTTGCCGGTACTGTTAAAGAAGTTAAAGTAGCAGCTGGGGATAAAGTATCAACTGGCTCACTTATCTTTGTATTTGAAGTAGCGGGTAGTGCACCAGCTGCAGCGGCACCTGCTCCTGCAAAAGCTGAAGCAGCGCCTGCAGCAAAAGCGCCTGCGGCTGAAAAGCCTGCATCAGCACCTGCAAGCAACGAAGGCTTTGCAGATAACAAAGCGTATGCACATGCATCGCCTGTGGTACGTCGTTTAGCACGTGAGTTTGGTATTAACCTAGCGAACGTAAAAGGCACGGGTCGTAAGAATCGTGTTGTGAAAGAAGACGTACAAAACTACGTGAAAGACCTTGTGAAGAAAGTTGAGTCAGGTCAGCTATCTGCAGGTAAAGGTAATGCCGGTGGCGGCGAGCTAGGTCTTATCCCTTGGCCTAAGGTTGATTTTGCTAAGTTTGGTGAAATCGAAGAGAAAAAACTTTCTCGTATCCAGAAGCTATCAGGTGCTAACTTACATCGTAACTGGGTGCAAATCCCGCATGTTACACAGTTTGACGAAGCTGATATCACCAGCCTTGAAGTATTCCGTAAAGAGCAAAATGCGCTTGCAGAGAAGAAAAAGCTGGGTGTTAAAATCACACCACTTGTATTTGTGATGAAAGCAGCGGCGAAAGCATTGGCTGAATTCCCAACGTTTAACTCTTCACTGTCTGAAGACGGCGAAAGCTTAATCTTGAAGAAGTACATCAATATCGGTGTTGCTGTTGATACGCCAAACGGTTTGGTTGTTCCAGTATTCAAAGATGTTGATAAGAAAGGCATCATTGAGCTTTCTCGTGAGTTAATGGATATTTCTAAGAAAGCACGTGACGGCAAGCTAACTTCATCTGATATGCAAGGCGGTTGTTTCACAATCTCAAGCCTTGGTGGTATTGGTGGTACAGCGTTCACACCAATTGTAAATGCGCCAGAAGTTGCTATCTTGGGTGTATCTAAGTCAGAAATGAAACCTAAGTGGAATGGCAAAGAGTTTGAACCTAAATTAATGGTTCCATTATCAATGTCATACGACCATAGGGTTATTGACGGTGCACTAGCAGCACGCTTTACTGTGACGCTAGCAAGCTACATGAGCGATATTCGTCAACTAGTGATGTAATCGTTTCACAGTTTATAAGAATCAAATCCTAGCAAGTTGTTTTTTGCTGGGATTTTTACCATTGGCAATGATACAATCTTTGCTATAGAACAATCTTGGTATAGATATCTGCTCTCCCTTTCTGCCTTGCAGAAACATGGCAGTTAAACATAGGGGCAGTGTCCCGTTCAAACATTTAAGGTAATAGCATGAGCAACGAATTAAAAACTCAAGTTGTTGTACTAGGCGGTGGTCCTGGTGGTTATTCTGCGGCTTTCCGTGCTGCTGACTTGGGCTTAGAAGTAACATTGGTAGAATCTCGCAACACATTAGGCGGTGTATGTCTAAATGTGGGTTGTATTCCTTCAAAAGCACTTTTACACGTAGCTAAAGTGATCGATGACGCTGCTGAAATGTCATCTCACGGCGTTACTTTTGGCAAGCCTGAAATCGACCTAGACAAAATCCGTTCTTGGAAAGAGTCTGTAATCGGTCAATTAACTGGCGGCCTAGACGGCATGGCTAAAATGCGTAAAGTGAAAGTGGTTAACGGTTACGGTAAATTCACTGGCAGCAACACCATTGCTGTTGAAGGTACTGACGGTACAACAACAATCACGTTTGACAATGCTATTATTGCAGCAGGTTCTCAACCAGTTAACTTACCTTTCATCCCTGAAGATGACCGCGTAATTGACTCAACAGGTGCGCTAGAGCTTAAAGACGTTCCTGAGAAACTACTTGTTTTAGGTGGTGGTATCATCGGTCTTGAGATGGGTACTGTATACCGTGCACTAGGTTCTGAAATCGACGTTGTTGAGTTTGCTGATCAATTAGTACCAGCAGCTGATAAAGACGTTATCAAGATCTACCAAAAATACGTTAAGAACAAGTTCAACGTAATGCTTTCTACTAAAGTTGTTGGTGTTGAAGCGAAAGAAGACGGTCTATACGTTTCATTCGAAGGTAAAAATGCACCAGCTGACGCAGTACGTTACGACAAAGTACTTGTTGCAGTAGGGCGTACACCTAACGGTAAGCTTGTTGATGCTGATAAAGCAGGTGTTAATGTTGATGAGCGTGGTTTCATCAATGTTGATAAACAGCTTAAAACAAACGTTGGTCACATCTTCGCTATCGGTGATATCGTTGGTCAACCAATGCTTGCGCACAAAGCGGTACACGAAGGTCATGTTGCTGCAGAAGTTATCTCTGGTCAGAAACACTTCTTCGATCCTAAGTGCATCCCTTCAATCGCATACACAGATCCAGAAATCGCATGGGTTGGTGTAACTGAGAAAGAAGCTAAAGAGCAAGGCTTAAGCATCGAAACTGCTGTATTCCCTTGGGCTGCTTCTGGTCGTGCAATCGCTTCAGCACGTACTGAAGGTCAAACTAAGCTAATCTTCGATAAAGACTCAGGTCGTGTTATCGGTGGTGCTATGGTTGGTATCAACGCAGGTGAAATGCTAGGTGAAATCGGCTTAGCAGTTGAAATGGGCGCAGACGGTGAAGACCTAGCGTTAACTATTCACGCTCACCCAACGTTAAACGAATCAATCGGTCTAGCTGCTGAAATCTTCGAAGGTTCAATCACTGACCTTCCAAACAAAAAAGCAGTTAAAAAGAAGTAAGTTCTTTTGACTAATCGTTTTAAAAACCCAGCTCCGGCTGGGTTTTTTGTTTTTAACCATCAGCACATTTTAGTAATTCGCAATAAGACTGAATCAAAAGCCAGCTGTTAACTTCGTTAAGAATTACTATAAAAAAACCGCGTTTGCTTTCACAAACACGGCTTCTATTCTTCATTAGCTTGTAGCTTACTATACTTTAAACGCATCTACCGATAAACGCAGTTCTTCAGCCAGTTTTGCTACTTCAGAGCTTGAGATATTAGTTTGGTTTGCACCTTCAGCTGTTTGCTCTGCGATTGCTACAATCGACTCTAAACGTTCACTGATCTCTTGAGATACTTGCTGTTGTTCGTGAGCGGCTGTTGAAATCTCTTCACTTACATTATGAGCCTGTGCAACGGCAGCAGTGATTGAATCAAGGGCCGTGTTTGCAAGGTCTGATTGCTCAACACACGACTCAGCTTGTTGCTTACCTTTCGACATAGCCGATACAGCAGCCTCAGCGCCAACCTGAAGCGATTCAATCATTGCTTGGATCTCTTGGGTCGACTCTTGAGTCTTGCTTGCTAGAGAGCGTACTTCATCAGCAACTACGGCAAAGCCTCGGCCTTGTTCACCGGCACGGGCTGCTTCAATGGCTGCATTAAGCGCAAGTAGGTTGGTTTGCTCAGCAATGCCACGAATAACATCTAAAATGCCACCGATTGAAGCGCTGTCTTTATGAAGTTGGTTGATAACTTGCGATGCATCATCGACTTCACGAGCTAGTTGCTCAATGGTTGCTTTATTTTGTGATGAAATGCCTTTGACACGATCTGCTTCTTTATCAGCGTTCTTTATTTCACTAAGAGCTTGTTGTGCACTGCTACTTACCGCTTGTGATGTACTGCTCATCTCAGTTGTTGCCGTTGCCGCTTGTTCAACTTGTGCTTGTTGATTACGTATAGCTTGGCTGGATTCTTCAGTGATTGCCGATGTCTCTTCAGAAGCAGCAGCTAGCTGTGTAGAGCGAGAGATTATACCTTGGATAAGCGTACGCAAACTTTCAATTAGCGTATTACAGCTACGTGATAGTTCACCGAATTCGTCTTTAGCTGAGTCGTCTAGGCGCTGTGTCATGTCACCGCTTGCCACAATATCAAGGATACGGTTTACTTCAGAAAGGGGCTTGGTTATACGATTAACAGTCACAGCAGCAACGATGATAGCAATTAAAGTAGCAATCACCATGGCAACCCAAGTCCAAATAGTTGCTGTTGAGACATTACCGCTGACATCTTGCTGCAAGTCAAAAGCCAGCACTGTAGCTTGGTCAACTAGTTCTTTTAATTGCTTTAATGCTTCACTAGTAGAGTTTTCTGCGTTTGCTAATTCAGCTTCTGTTTTAGCAATTGCATCAATTAAACGTTTTTTATTTGCAGATAAACTGTTATTACCACGAACATTATCTGAAAGCGTTTCAAAGTAGCCGTTTAAATCATTATACAAACCGGCGTTATTATCAATAATTGCTGGGCGAATGAGCCCTAAACTACGCTCAACTTCTTCTAAGTAATAAACCTGTTCATTTTTTACGATGTCTAATGTGTTGAGAGTTTTCACCGTTAGCATATCAGTGCTGTTAGTGACGACTGATTGGAAGTTGTTTTCCATGTTATTGGCGGCTTGATAAGCACGTGAATGGTTTTCTTCAAGTCCATCTATATCAATAATATCAAGCACCACTGAATTTGCATCTTCAGCACTGATTTCGATGTTTTCAAGCTGGATGCGTAGTGTTTTATTTAGCTCAAGTTGAGTTTGTTTATCTGCAAACAGGTTGTCGACAGACTTAACAAAGCGCTTATAAGTTTGCTCAACTTGTTGGCTGCTTTGTTTTAGCTTTGGATCGTTGCTAACAATTTGTTGAAGCTCTTGGTAGGAATTATCATATCGTTTTTTTTGTTGGTTGAAATTTTTTCTTAATGTCGCCAGTTCATCTTGCGCACTAGTATAAAAACTTGCCTGAGCTGACTTACTCATTAAAATAAATTCAACCTGTAACTCATAACTCTTATCGAGAGCTGGCAGCGAAAGCTGGTTAACTCGCTGTGTTGATTGATCTATGTTGGTAATTTTTACCAACGAGTTACCACCAATAAAAAGCAGGAGTAACGTAATAACAATAAAGCCACCCCAAATGCGCTGTCTAACGGTCAAGTTCATATGCAATTCCAGAAAATAGTACTAATCAACACTTATCGGCAAGGTTGCCAATTAGTTAAGTATTTAAATTTAATTAGCTTTAAATTAAATTTATTTTAATTGTTATAAATCTAACAGATGTTCAGCTATTTTTCAGTTTATTTAGATAAAAGAGTGGGATTTTTCGACGAAATAGTCTTTTGTGTTGAGTTCCATTAGGGTCATTGCGCCACCCCAAACACAGCCTGTATCAAGTGCGTGGATGTTTTCTTGTTTGACTTTACCTTCTAAAGCAGCCCAGTGGCCAAATGCAATATGCTGTTTTAACTTAGAAATATCAGGGTGATCGAACCAAGGTATTATTGAGCTGTCTTCACTAATACTGGTTTTGTTTGCAAAATCGAGTTCACCTGTAAGGTTTACGAACCGCATCCGAGTGAAATAATTAACAATATAGCGAAATTTAGCTTCACTACTTAAATTCGATTGCCACTGTAACGGATGGGGATCGTACATATTGGCGAAGTAATGAGTTGCATCAGCTCCTTGATAGCATTGCTGGGCAAAACTAGCACGTTTCAATGCTTTTTTTATTGACCAGCTAGGATTTAGGCCAGCATGACTTATCAGCATGTTATAGCGTTCAAGCCAAATAGCTAATGGCTGTTGCTGTAAAAAATGAATATATTCAGCGCGTTTTGGACTATTAAAAACATCGGCCAGCTTATCTTTGGGGTTTGCAGGTTTATTTAGATAATGACAAGCGATAAGGTGTAAATCATGATTACCAAGGGTAATAGTTACACTGCCTTGCATAGTATGAAGGCGCTCGAGACAGGCGAGTGAGTCAGGACCTCGAGCGACTATATCGCCGACTAAGTAAAGGTGATCTTGGCTTGGGTTGAAGTTGACCCGTTTCAATAACGCATCAAATTCACTATAACACCCCTGTAAATCACCAATTGCATAATCAGCCATCGTTATTTAGTGCAATATGTTTGGGCGAGCTAAACGAAACACCTCGATTGGTGCTTCGAATTCAGTCCCAAATTCGTTACGCATGGTGTAATGACCTTGCATTGTCCCAACTGGGGTATCAAGCACAGCGCCACTGGTGTATTTGTAGCTTTCACCTGGGGCAATGGTTGGGGTTTCACCAACAACACCTTCACCTTGTACTTCCACTTCTTTACCGTTAGCATCAGTAATTAACCAATAACGGCTCAAAAGCTTAGCACTGCATAAACTGTGGTTTTTAATGGTGATAGAATAAGCAAAAACGTATTTATCTTGTTCAGGCTCTGATTGACCTTCTACGTAGAAGGTCTCAACCGACACCTTAATTGGAGAACCTAGATTACTGCTTGTTGTCATAAATCCAATTAGCTATATCAATAAATTGTTGTAAAGACAGGCTTTCAGCACGCAGCGTGATATCAATGCCGATGCTTGTTAGTTCTTCAGCTGTAAGTAAGTTAGATAAACTATTACGCAGAGTCTTACGGCGCTGATTAAAGGCTTCTAAGCATACTGTGTTAAGAAGTTTTGTACTTTTAGCTGAACGCTGTTCAGGCTTTTTAGGGATCAAACGAATTACTGCTGAATCGACCTTAGGGGCTGGCTTAAAGCACTCTGGTGGTACATCAATCACTGGCATTGCGTGACAGTAATATTGTGTCATTACACTCAAGCGGCCAAAAGCTTTGCTGCCTGGGCCTGCGACCATGCGTTTAACCACTTCTTTTTGCAGCATAAAGTGCATATGCTCAACATTGTCTGCAAATTCAAATAAATGGAATAACAGCGGGGTCGAAACATTGTAAGGTAAGTTACCAAAAATCTTTAATTTTTCGTCTGACTTGATCAAAGAGCTAAAGTCGAACTTCATTGCATCGCCTTGATGCACTGTTAACTTTGGCCCTAAAAATGGGTGGCTCGTTAAACGTTCTGCTAAGTCTTTATCTAACTCAACAACCGTTAGGTGGCCACTTAAATCAGCGACTGGCTCAGTGATAGCACCAAGACCCGGGCCGATTTCTACTAAATTATCTTCAGGTTTAGGATCAATGGCCGTGACGATTTTGTCGATGATCATGTCATCGTTTAAAAAGTTTTGACCAAAACGCTTACGAGCGCGGTGTCCTAAATGTACTTTATCTGTCATTGATTCTGTGCTTTTTCATGGGCGAGCTTAATTGCTTCGCGGATCGCTAATTCAAAACTACCTACATCAGCAGTACCTGTGCCGGCTAAATCGAGAGCCGTGCCGTGATCTACTGAGGTGCGAATAAATGGCAGGCCAAGAGTGATGTTGACCGAATTGCCGAAACCTTTGTATTTTAGCACAGGTAATCCCTGATCGTGATACATTGCAAGCACTGCATCTGCTTGCGAAAGATATTTATCTTGGAATAGGGTATCAGCAGGCAATGGGCCAATTAAGTTCATACCTTGGTTATTTAATAGCTCAAGAGTTGGCGTTATAGTGTCAATTTCTTCAGTGCCTAAATGACCATCTTCGCCGGCATGTGGGTTTAAGCCACATACGAGAATGCGTGGCTTTTCAATGCCAAACTTTGTTTGTAAGTCATGATTTAATATTGTGGCTACTTTGCTTAAACGCTCAACGGTGATTGCGCGCGATACATAAGCAAGCGGTATATGGGTCGTAACAAGTGCCACACGCAAGCCTTCAGTTGCTAACAACATCACCACATCAGCAGTATTTGATTGCTGTGCAAAATACTCTGTGTGACCGCTGAACGAAATCCCCGCTTTGTTGATAATCCCTTTATGAACAGGGCCTGTAACAACAGCAGCAAAAGTACCATCCATATTTTTTTCACTGGCAATGCGCAGTGTATCCAACACATATTGACCGTTAGCGTCATTAAGTACGCCCACTTCAACGTCTGTGCCTAAATCTACTTGGTGTAAGTAAACGCTGCCTGCAGGGGCAATGCTTGGTGCTTGGCTATCATCGAAGTCAATTAAATTGATATCTAAACCAAGCAACTTAGCGCGCTGTTTTAATAACGCGCCATCAGCAATCACCACCAGTTGGGCATCCCACTGGTGCTGCGCTAACTTGATAAGTAAATCAGGGCCAATACCAGCTGGCTCACCTGGGGTAATTGCAATTCTAATGGTCATAATTTTTATTCTGTTGGGAAAATATCAACGTGTGCTTGCTCACGCATTTCTTGCTGCCAGTTGAAACTTTCTTCTTTAAATTTACGATTAAACAGTAGTTGGTGAGCGCGGTTACGTTTAGCTTGCTCTGTTTTATCTGCTACACGCTTATCAAGTAGCTGTACAATGTGCCAACCAAACTGAGTTCTGAATGGCTCACTGATTTCATTTTTATCTAGAGAAAGCAGGGTATTTTTAAATTCTGGTACATAGGTGCTTGGGTCAGTCCAGTCGTACTCACCACCTTTTAGTGCTGAACCTGGATCTTCAGAGTACTCTTTAGCTAGTTCTGCAAAGTCAGCTTTACCATCACGAAGATCTTTTGCAAAGCCTTTAAGCATGTCACGCGCTTTTTCTTCGCTTAAAATAATTGATGGTTTAACTAAGATATGGCGTGAACGAACTTCTGTTGTTTCAACAACTTGACGACCACGAACATCTTGCACTTTGATGATGTGGAAACCAGCACCTGAACGAAGCGGACCAACAATGTCATCTTTTTTATGACCTTTTACAGCTTCTGCGAATAGCGATGGCATTTCGTTGATGCTCATCCAACCAAGCTGACCACCCTCAAGTGCCTTTGAGCCGCTTGAAGATGAAATAGCAATACGCTTGAACTCTTTGCCTTCTTTTAAAAACTCAATAACTTTCTCAGCTCGCGTTTTAGCGCTCGCAATTTCATCCGCAGTAGCATCACTAGGAATATCAATCAAGATATGGCCAATGTCATATTCTTCGGCATTTTTACCTTGTGTTTCCATGATTTTTAACAGGTTATCAATTTCTTGCGTACTGATATAAATACGGCGATCCACGTTCATACGAGTTACTTGTTGCGTGGTGATCTCTTTACGGATTTCTTCGCGATATGCAGGGTAGCTGTCTCCAGCCGCTTCAATTGTCCGACGTAAGTCAGCAATACTGCCACCTTGCTCACGCGCCATATTTTCTAAAGTTTGGTCTAATTGCGAGTCTGAAATCTCAAGACCCATACGCTCAGCAAGTTGCATCATTAGTTCTTGGCTAACTAAACGCTCAATGGCTTGAATTCGCAGTGTATCATCAGAAGGTAATTCTTGACCTTGCTCTGCAGCCTGAGTCTTTACGCGATTAACAATGGTGTCTACTTCACTTTGTAAGATAACACCTTGGTTAACAACGCCCACCACTTTGTCAATTTCAACTGGTTTTGCGAAAACGTTTTGGCATAGGCCAACTGTTAATAATGCTGATGCAAATAATTTTTTTAAATTCATACTTTTTCTAATACTCTTGCTAATAGTACTGCGGTACTAGTTATTAAGAAAATACGGTCTACGATAGCCAAAAATACCTTGTTGTAATAATTTTTGTGCATCATAACGGCTTTTGCTTCCAAGCCCTTTTAACACAATATTGAAACCAATACTTGTGTCAAAGGTTGCTTGCTCTTGACCAATCGCCTGGTTCAAATCAGTTTCGATTTGACGACGGCCTGTGATTTGAAACGCCCAACAGCATGATTCATACTGAAGACCGCTGAAAACCTCAATACTACGACCGCTCTCTAAATCACGGTGGTAGCTGCCAACAAACTGCCAATCTTCTGATAGCGGAATGCTGGTAAATAGACCAACTTGCTCGATTGTATTGCCTGAGACATCATTTGCATAGCGATGGTTCAATTGCACGAGCTGTTTATCGTCACCTTTATAATCTAAGGTGATATTTGACTGAATAATTTCTTTACCATCAGTGTCGTACTGGATACCACCTGATAAATACCAACGACGGTGCCAATGTAACATGGTTTGCGCTGCAAACAAGGCATTGTAGTTAGTGTCGGAGTCGATACCTTGTGATGTAGGCTTGGCATCATTACTTAAATAAAAAATTTGTCCGGCACTGAAGTTAAATACTTCTTCATTTTCACTACTAAATAAGCGTGTTGTTGCACCTAACGTAAATTGGTTTGCAGTTGCTATCCGGTCGATACTTGAAAAACGGCGATCTCTAAATAAGCCAAAGAAATCGTCTTGTAATTTTGCTGTATCGTAAAGACCAATATTTGATTGGTCTTTATTTGGCGTATATAAGTACTGAATTTGTGGTTCAAGAGTTTGAATACCATCTTTAAAGAAAAATGCAGTATCACGCTCAAAATTTAATTGGCTGTATAAACGCACTTTAGGTAGGGTTCGAGTGACATTTTCATCAAACTCGGTACCAGCTAAGTCACCATGTTGGTTGTATTCAGTATGTAATAAGCTGAACTCAGATAAAAATGACCATGCGTATTCTTGATAACCAAAACTTGCTTTAGGCTCTATATGAACACGGCTTGCTTCATCAATTACAGCTTCATCATTAGTGAAATAACTGAGCTCACCATCAAGGGTTAAATCAATGCCATAAAAATCATATGCATCAGTTTGCGAAAAACTAATTTGTGGCAGCGCCGCATATGATTCACGGTGATCACCAAGTACTTCAAAACTTTGCAACTTGATATTGGTTCGCCAAGTGTCACCTAAGTGGGTTAGAGAGCCGGTGCGGTACAACTGAGTATCGGTGCGAGTCGCATAACCAGAGTTTAAATCGGTTAAGTAGTTATCATCACTGACGTTTGTTATGTCGATATTAGCACGCCAGTTTTCACCTAAATAACTTTGCTGTTGCCAGTGGAACAGGTAACGAGAGTCTACATTTGGCTCTTCGTCATCTTTGTCTAGGTACTCAACAGCAACTAAGCCATTATTTTGCTCAGTTAAATAACGAAACTCCCCAATCATTTGTAAACCGCGTTTAGACATATAGCGCGGTGTTATAGTCGCGTCGTAATTTGGTGCAATATTCCAGTAATAAGGAGTAATGGTTTCGATACCATAGCGGCCTGAGCTCGAGAAGTTAGGTGTTAGTAAACCTGACTTACGACGGTCATCTAATGGGAAAGTAAAATAAGGAACATAAAGTACTGGGGTATCAAACACTCTAAGCACAGTATTATGTGTTTCGCCCCAACCTTCTTCTCTTGATAAGTCGATTTCGTCAGCTTCGATGGCCCACACAGGTGTTTCACCCGGACAGGTAGTAAAGCTTGCGTTCATCAGGTTTAGGCCAGACTCATTAACTGTTAGTTTTTCTGCGCCGCCATGACCAAGTTGATCAGTAAACTTATAGTCTGCGCCTAGCAAGCTCAATTCAGAATTGTTTAAATCTGCATTGAGTCCAGAGCTATTAATTTGGCTTACTTTATCGCGATAAACGATAGGACCGGTTGCATTAAGTAACCCACGTTGTTTGTCAATCAGTGCACTTTGTGCGGACAAATTCATCGTTAGGGTGTTAATATCTACATTACCGGTAAATTCTGCGCTTTGGGTACCCAATAGTTCAATATCATCGGATTTGATATCGATCGTATTAAGTTCAAGGCCAGGGAGCGGTTGCCAAGCTCTGGTTTGCATTGAAGTGCCACAAAAATTGTGTGCCAGTTCAGTTTCGGCGAACGATGGTGCGCTAAGTACGCTTAGCATCATTATGCCCCAGGTTTTGCTCATTTAATGACCTTAATGCTCTTTGGTTGGATATAAGCTAGACATAATAAAGGAAAACAATGGCAAATACAGTAATTGACTTAGTGAAAAATAGATATCTTACTAAATGAATCGTTATAAAAGTTTACAGCAGTTTTTAAATCCTCACTTTAAAGAGGATGAATATCAATTAGCCGCCATCACTGGGGATGCGAGTTTTCGTCGGTATTTCCGCGTAAATACAAGTGATCAGAGCTATATTGTCATGGACTCAGATCCAGATAAATTAGATAACACGCCTTATATAGAGCTCAATAAAGTATTTTCTCAGCATGGGTTTAAGTTACCAAAAATTCTTCAGGCTGATGAAAAACAAGGCTTCTTCTTGCTGAGTGATTTAGGCAATACTCATTTGGCTGATTTACTGGGCGACGAAGACCGCACTTTACACTACAAACATCTAATAAAGTTAAGTGCACAGTGGGCGCAAATCCCGCCTGCCCAATATATGAAAGTATTTGATGGCGAGTTTTTACAGTTTGAGCTAAGTATTTTTAGAGATTGGTTAGTCGATAACTTTATCGGTGAGCAACTCTCTGCTGATGAGCAGAAAATGTGGCAACAAGCCTGTGAGTTATTAATTAATAATGCCCTTGAGCAACCAATTGTTACGGTGCACCGAGACTTCCATAGTCGCAATATTATGCGCACAGGGCAGCAATGGGCAATCATCGATTATCAAGATGCCGTACAAGGGCCGGTGTGTTATGACCTTGTTTCATTATTAAGAGATTGCTATTTCAAGCTACCAGAACAAGAGCTCGACTACCTTTTACATTACGCTTATGACGAATTTAGCGAGCAGCAGCTATTGCAAGACACTTCGTTTGCGATGTTTAAACGTTGGTTTGACTTAACCGGCGTGCAGCGTCATTTAAAAGCTGCGGGCATATTTTGCCGCTTAAAATTACGTGACGGTAAGTCTGGCTATTTGAATAATGTACTGCCAACCCTTACATACATCAGTAATGTCAGTAAAGAATACCCAGAGTTAACAGCCCTTGGTCAGTGGATAGAGCAGATAATTATGCCACAGACTAAGCAGCGTTTAACGAAAGAGTCCAAATGAAAGCAATGATCCTAGCTGCGGGGCGTGGTAAACGCATGATGCCGCTAACCGAAACGCAACCAAAGCCGATGCTAAAGATTAACGGCAAGCCATTATTAGAGCATCATATTAATAACTTACGTCAAGCCGGGGTTACCGATATTGTTATTAACCTTGCCTGGCAGGGCGACAAAATAACAGAGTATTTCGGTGATGGTTCGCAGTTTGGTGTATCGATCACTTACAGCCAAGAGCAGGCTGGGGGGCTTGAAACCGCCGGGGGGATCATTCAAGCATTGCCGTTATTGGGCGAACAATTTATTGTCATCAATGGTGATGTGTTTACTGATTACGATGTGACTTCGTTAATGCAGTTGCACCTGCAAGCCGGTGAGGCGCATATTGTCCTTGTTGAAAATCCTGCGCATAATCCTGATGGTGATTTTGCACTGAGTCATCTAAGTCCTGATAGTCAAAAGTATACTTTTTCCGGTATAAGTCGTTATCATGCTGATTTCTTTAAAGGTCTCAGCACAGGTATTCGCCCGCTTGGGCCAATCTTGCGCGAAAAGCTCAGTGAGTACCAGGTTTCGACTGAACTTTATTTGGGTCAGTGGGATGACATTGGCACACCAGCCAGACTCGACGAAATCAATCAGCGTTTCGCTTTGTAAAAACAACAGAGGTTTGCCAAATTATGTGGGGAAAAGTACTCGGTTTTTGTTTTGGCTTTATGTTTGGCAAATTTATAGGAGCCTTACTGGGCCTTTACCTAGGCCATATGTTCGATCGCAGCTTAAAACAAGACTTTGATAAAGCCGGTGGTTTTTCTGGTTTGTTTAAAGGCGATGATATTAACGAGCGCCAAGCACTTTTCTTTTCTAGCTGTTTTGCGGTGATGGGGCATATCGCCAAATCGAATGGACGCGTTAGTGAAACGCATATTCGTGCTGCAAGTTTGTTTATGGACGAAATGGGACTCTCAGGCGATGAGCGCAGAGAAGCACAAGATGCCTTTCGTAGTGGTAAAGAAAGCGATTTTTCATTAAAAGAAACCGTTCATGACTTTAAAGAGCGCTTTGCTCGACGCCATGATTTATTGCAACTGTTCCTCGAAATACAAATTCAAATGGCCTTTTCTGATGGTCACCTTGCAGAGCAAGAAAAGCAGCTTTTGCAAGAGGTGAGTAAGCAGTTAGGTATTTCACGTACTCAGTTTGCAATTTTATTAAAACGCTACCAAGCCGAATTTGCATTTCGTCAGCAACAACAGCGTTTTTATGAACAACAACGTCAACAAAGTCAGCAAAATCGCAGCAGTCATAGTGAACAAAGAGGGCACAGTGTGCCACCGAATAATAGTATGAATCGTGCCCAAGCGTTGGCTCTTTTAGGCTTAAACAATGATGCTTCTGCGAGAGATATTAAAGTTGCTTATCGAAAGCTCATGGCTCAGCACCATCCCGATAAGCTGGTATCGCAAGGTTTACCAAAACATATGATGGAAGTTGCGGTAAAGAAAAGCCAAGATATTCAAGCGGCTTATGAGTATTTAAAAAAGGCGGCGTAAAAATCCGTCGACTTCTTTGAGCAGTCGCTGGTGCTGCTCCGGCTCTGAAGGCACACCAAATAACTCTCTTTGTCGGTAGTCATATTTTGCGTGTTTTCTTACCCAACGTTTTCTGTCTTTAACACTTTGCAGCGTGTCAGGGTTGCCCTCACTATAGAAAATATCCAGTAGCGGTGGGCTGATAGTCGAAAGCGTCGCATTGAGATGCTGGTTACGAACACTGTTAGGTAAATAACTACCTAGGCTAATAAAAGCGTTTAGTTCGTTATTTGGAAAGCTCGCATAATGTTCAATCAAGAGCCCCGCACTGGCACCTTGTGCTACTACAATAATGTTGCCGCCTTCATCCATGGCACTGTTATACAAGGCATTGAATCTGGCAATTAGCTTTAATTTATAATCATCAAGTACGGCTTCACTAATATTAGGTTCACCTGTAACAAAATGCGGCGCTTGTTGTGTTTCGGCTGGTGGAGCAGGAGTTGATTGCTCATCGCCTTGTTGACTACTTTGTGTTGTTGACTCAGCTTCAGAGCTTTCAGGTGACTCGGGCGTTGTCACATCGACAGGGTGCCAATCAATGTCAGGCATGGTCATGGCAAGGGTTGCATAGCCAATTTCGTTTAACTGCTTGCGCAAAAAGTTAATACCAGCATTATTAGTGGGTAAGTGCTGCCAATCAGGAATGATTAGCACAATTCCGCGTTGACTGGCTGCCATCGATTGACGGTATAAACTAATGAACTCATCTTCACCGGCAAGCAGAGTGCGTACTTCATCGCTTGGTAAAAAGCGCTGAATATCGTTAGTGACCAAGCTTGACCAAGGGGTAGGTTTAATAAAATCGGCAGCATTCACATTGCCCATCAACGCAAAACAGGCTGCGTAAGCTAAGCGATGTGCGGGTTTTAAATTCATGCCGATATTACCTGAGTCTTTAATTAAATCAGTGATTAATTAACTATCGGCAGTCTTTATTAAATATTTAGCGAATTGTCTTAAAACTCAGGAGCGGCTTCAAAAATCAGTGTTTCACCGCTTGCAGGGTGAGCTAAGGTAAGCATTTCGGCATGCAGTTGTAAGCGGGGAGACATGGCGAATGCCTCGGGGTGAGCATACAACTTATCGCCTAAAATAGGGTGACCTAATGACAGCATGTGCACACGTAGTTGGTGAGAACGCCCAGTAATAGGGGTCAGCTCGACACGAGTTGCATTCTGTTCATGCTCAAGTACTTTAAAATGGGTTAATGACGGTTTGCCATTGTCGTGATCAACCATTTGCTTTGGGCGGTTCGGCCAATCACAAATAAGTGGTAAATCTACAGAACCAGTTTCTTGCTCAAGCTTACCAAATACACGAGCAATGTAGCGTTTCGCGGTTTTTCTATCTTGAAACTGAATGCTTAAATTACGATGCGCTTCTTTATGCATAGCTAAACAAATAATGCCAGAGGTCGCCATATCAAGGCGGTGAACAATTTTTGCCGTTGGGAAAACGCGATTAATGCGAGCAATAAGGCAGTCGGCGTGTTTTGGGTCTTTTCCCGGCACAGTAAGTAAACCACTTGGTTTATTCACAATAAGTAAGTCATCGTCTTGATAAACAATACTTAAATAAGGTGTCATTGGGGGATTATAATTGAGTAACACAGCCAGCCTCGATGATATGCAAGGGCGCTATTTTAAAGGAGTATGAGCGCTTACACAATGCCAGAGCTGGTTTTCGAGTAGCAGCTAAGATACAGTAAATTCAGCTATGGAGTTTTAAGAAAAGGACAAACAAATGTTTCGCTTTGGTTTATTTCGCAGTAAGCCTTGTTCACGATGTGGCTTAGAAGTAAATTATCTTGAGCCAGAGTGTCCGCACTGTAAAGGCTTATCAGATTTACAGGTCGTGTTTTTGAAAAAGTCCCACAGAGATGATTTACGTAATAAAAATAGCGATTTAATAGCCGTTTTTTGGAAGCTAACCCTTGTTGCATTTTTTATAACACTACTTCTCTTCATTTTTTAGAAATAGCTTGCTCTTTGGGCTTGCAGATATCTATTCCCCTTATTTTTAGCTACAATACGCGCCGTTTAATTATCTGGTAAATACAGTGGCTACTATCTCAAATAATTCCGTGTTAATGCTTCGTGCTCAGCAAATGACTGAGTCTCGTCGTGAATTTAAAGCGCGAGGAGCAAAGTTAACGCGTTGTGAGCGATGTTTATTAGCCGAACACTATTGTATTTGTGATGGTGTTGAACAGGCAAAGTGTGATGCCGCGGTTTGTTTACTTATGTACCATAATGAGAGTTTTAAGCCGTCAAATACTGGCCGTTTAATTGCTGAAATCGTGCCAGATAACCATGCCTTTAAATGGGATAGAACAAATCCAGATGAAGCCTTATTAAGCTTATTGGCAGATCCTCAGTATCAGCCAATGGTTATTTTTCCTGCTAGCGATGTAGACGACGAAGAGCGGGTGATCACCGAAGTAACCCCTGTTGAAGGTAAGCGTCCATTGTTTATCTTTTTAGATGGTACTTGGCGCGAAGCAAAGAAAATGATCCGTAAAAGCCCTTATCTAGATAATTTTCCTGTGCTTTCAATTACACCTGAAAAGCTTTCGGATTATCGATTGCGTGTTGCCCCGCATGAGCATCAACTAGGTACTGCTGAGGTGGCTATTATGGTTCTTGCTCTTGCTGGTGAAGAAGATGCAACTCAAAAGCTTGAGCAACATTTTATTAAGTTTAGAGATGCTTATCTGCTTGGTAAGCGAAATAAGGGACGCCCGGAGTAATAGTACCAATCCGCAATAATACTTAATCATTTTGAGGGATTAAACCTGTCGCTACCTGCGTTAAAAATTACTGATTTAGAACAACTAAATAACGAAATTTTTGCCTTGTTATCGACGAGGTTTTATTGCCCCAAAATAGACCACTTAATTAAGCGAATTGGTATAACTCTTTACTAAATTGTAGGCAAAAGAAAAGCGCGTACTATCTCTAGTCGCGCTTGCGGAATCTTCTTAATTTTTTGCATCCTGCAATTGAATCTAATCAACTCCCTAAACTTTGCCAATCCATGCGATTACACTTTACTTATTGGTTCTGTGTAATATAAGGCAATCCCGCCTTGTTTCCTTGTTAGTCCTTTACATCCTTGCTGGTAATCACTTTACCATTCCCTTACGTGCCATCCCGACACTATCCCTTTCTTTGCAAATCCGTTGCGATGCCCTAACGGCCTGTCCTTTATTCCACTTTTTGAACTTCCTGTATAACAACATCCTGTTGTTATGCCATTCCACATCATCCTGATGCTGTCCGTAGGTTGTCACTCCATTGCGTTACTCTTCCTGAGCCTGTCCTTGATTCCTTATTCTCCTAATGAACCTTATTCCGCGGTATTATGAGTAATGCTTCCTTATCCATCTACTCATTAAGCTTCTTGCTTAGTTGATGTAAGTAATTATAGAGAAATAGGCAAAGCTGAGTAGGTCAAAATCTTACTTAATCTGTTGGTTATTTTATTGTCATTTAATATATTTCATTAAATTTCAGTTGGTTAAGTGTTTTTGTGCAGTGTTTGCTGGTGCTTTTTACTCAATAACTGCCATGTGGGTGAGATATGTCTTACATGCAAATTCCTAAATGGCAGCTATGTTGATTGAAATATAAGTTTAAACGGGTGCACTTTGCCCTAACTCTAGGTAAAATATTTTGATAATTGTTATTATTTAGGTGCTATAAAATGAAAAAAACAGCCTTAGTATTACTTAGCGCATTATTAAGCGCGCCTACATTTGCTGCAGATGTAGTAAATATTTACTCGTTTCGTCAACCATTCTTAATTCAGCCTATTTTGGATGATTTCACTAAACAAACAGGTATTAAAACCAATGTGGTTTTTGCCAAAAAAGGGCTGATTGAACGTGTAAAGCGTGAAGGTAAACATAGCAAGGCTGATTTAGTATTAACCTCAAATTTTAGTGCGCTGATTCAATTAGAAGATTTAGGCTTAACGCAATCAATTAATAGTGATGTAGTTAATGCGAATGTGCCAAGTACTTTTCGCGATTCCGACGGTCAATGGATAGCACTTACTAAACGTGTACGTAATGTTTACTCTGCAAAAGAGCGCGTTGGTGCGCTTGGTGAGTTAACATACGAAGATTTAGCGGACCCAAAATACAAAGGTAAGATCTGCACTCGCTCTGGTAAACATCCTTACAATTTAGGTTTAGTTGCTTCTATGGTTGCTCACCATGGCGAAGCAAAAACTAAGCAATGGCTTGAGGGCGTAAAAGCCAATTTAGCACGTAAACCGCAAGGTAATGACAGAGCGCAAGTCAAAGCCGTAAAAGAAGGTTTATGCGATCTGGCGTTAGGCAACAGCTATTATTTTGGCAAAATGATGCAAGATGAGCAGCAAAAATCATGGGCAGAAGCGGTATATATTAACTTCCCTAACCAAACAAACCGTGGTTCTCATATCAATGTATCGGGCGTTGTTATGACCCGTTATGCTAAAAACCCTGAAAATGCCTTGAAACTGATTGAGTATATGACCGACAATAAGGCGCAAAATATGTATGCTTCAGTGAATATGGAATACCCTGTAAAGCAAGGGGTTGCATTATCAGAGATGGTTGCATCATGGGGTGAGTTTAAAGAAGACAGTCTACCTCTTGATGAGATCAGCAAATATCGCCCTGTGGCACTGAAGCTGATTGATGAAGTAAAGTTTGATTTATAACGAGAACATTCCTCGTTACACAATTTTATAAAAGCTGTTTTTTAACAGCTTTTATTTTATCTGGTATTAATCCACTTATGCATGTGAAGTTTTCGCTGTCGCGTTGGCAGCTTATAGCCTGGCTTATTGGCCTGTTGCTTGTTACGCCATTAGGCTTTTTATTATTTGAATCTCTGCAAGGAGATTCAGATGTATTTCAGCACCTTTTCGATACCGTGCTGTGGGATTATACCCGTAATACTCTCATACTCATTGCAGGGGTAGGGCTGTTAAGCTGTGTAATAGCATTGCCGTTAGCTTGGTTAACTGCATATTGTGACTTTCCTGGGCGTAAGCAATTTGAATGGGCGTTAATGCTGCCTTTAGCAATGCCAACTTATCTTATCGCCTACGTGTATACCGACTTACTTGATTATGCAGGGCCTGTACAGATCGCACTCAGAGACTGGTTTGGTTGGCAATCACCAGACGATTACTGGTTTTTTGATATTCGTACATTGACTGGGGCTATTTTTATGATTGCCTTGGTACTCTATCCTTACTTATACCTAATTTTTAAAACGGCACTCAGAGAGCAGTCTTTTAAACTAGTGCAAGCTAGTCAACTAATGGGGCTATCACCATTACAAAGTTTTTTACGCGTTAGTTTGCCTCTTGGTCGTGGGGCGATTGTGGCAGGGGTTACATTGATCAGTATGGAGGCTATGGCTGATTTTGCTACTGTTAACTACTTTGCTGTGAGCACACTGACGACCGCTGTTTATGATACATGGCTTGGTTATTACTCATTAACCGCAGCGGCGAAAATCTCAGGTATTATGTTACTGATTTTGTTTTTAACCATCATGGTTGAGCGCTTTAGTCGTCGCAATCAAGCTGTGTATGAACGTCAGTCAAGCGTAAACAGCGCAACTTTGTATCGCTTAAAAGGCGGTGCGGCATGGGCTGCAAGCTTGGCTTGCACCGTTGTGCTGGTATTGGCTTTTATTCTGCCGGTTGGAGTATTAGTTAAATATGCCATTGTCTATGCAGATGAAGCATGGAATGGGGCATTCTTTAATTACGCTTGGCAAAGCTTTAAAGTGGCTGTAGTGGTGAGCATTGCAACTATCCTATTGAGTTTATTGGTATTGTTTTATCAACGCATTGCGAAGCAAGCTTACCCTTTGATCCCTGGGCGTTTAGCAAGTACTGGCTATGCCTTACCTGGTACTGTATTAGCGATTGCTGTATTGCTCCCATTAACTCAGCTAGATGATGCATTAAATAATTGGCTTGAGCCTTTTGGTCTATCACCAGGGTTACTTTTAAGCGGTACTTTATTTGCGATGATTTTTGCTTATGTTGTACGTTTTTATGCGATTGCGCATGGCGCGCTTGAAAGCAGTTTTTTACGTATTAGCCCATCACTTGATATGGCCAGCCAATCAATGGGCAAAGGGCCCATGCAAACCCTTTGGCGAGTACATTTACCGCTATTAAAACGCGGTATTTTAACAGCTGGTTTGTTAGTGTTTATTGAGTGCATGAAAGAGTTACCTGCAGCTCTATTACTCAGACCTTTTAATTTTGAAACCCTAGCAACTCATGTTTTTCAATATGTTAGTGATGAGCAATTGGAGCTTGCGTCAATTTCAGCCTTGTTTATCGTGTTAGTTGGGTTAATCCCTTTGTATTTCGTTAATCGTTCGATGGAGCAAAATCACTCATGAGTCATTTGATAATTAAAGACTTAGCTTATCAGTACAATGCGACTCAGGTGTTGAGTGAACTAAACCTCAATGTTGAACAAGATGAAATCGTCTGTTTGCTTGGCGCAAGTGGCTGCGGCAAAACCACCACCTTAAAGGCAATTGCCGGGATTTTACAGCCTGATCAAGGCTATATGAGTATTGATTCAAAAGTGGTCAACGATAGTGGGCTGTTTGTTGCACCGGAAAAACGTAATATTGGCATGATGTTCCAAGACTATGCGCTGTTTCCTCATTTAACGGTAAGCGACAACATTGCGTTTGGTCTTAGCAATATGAGCAAAGCGCAAAAGCGAGAGCGTGTAGGTGAAATGCTTAGCCTTGTTAAACTCGATGGTTGTGCACAGCGATATCCGCACCAGCTTTCTGGTGGCCAACAGCAACGTGTGGCAATAGCCCGTGCACTTGCTTACAAACCAAGTTTATTATTACTTGATGAGCCATTTTCGAATATTGATACACAAGTGCGTTTTGAGCTTATTGCCGATATACGCCGCATTATTAAAGCTCAGCAGGTTTCTGCGGTATTTGTTACTCACTCAAAGGAAGAAGCTTTCGCATTTGCTGACACGCTTGCGGTTATGCATGGTGGAAAAATAGCCCAACAAGGCTCTCCTGAGCAGTTATTTAGTCAACCTAACTCAAAGGTGGTTGCAGAGTTTCTTGGTACGGGCATATACTTAACGGCAAAAGTATTAACGCCAACTGAATACGAAACGGCGTTTGGTGTGGTTCACTCATTGACACCGAACAATGCAGATTGTCAGCAAGGTCAAGTGTATATAAGACCGCACCATATTCAGTTGTGTGAAGCTGCGCACAGTGACGCAAACAGTTTAACTATTTTGCACAGGCGCTTTATCGGTACGCGTTATGTATATCGAATTAATATTGCAGGGCAAGAGTGTGAAGTTGCTGCAGAGCAAGACCGCGTGTTAGCTGTTGAGCAACCTGTAAAAATAAAAATAATGCCGCACACAGTCAATTTTTTTCATGATTAGTAATAAATAACAATCTTGAATCCTTGGCTTTGTGCAAATAACGAGAAGCTAAGGATTCACTATGGCGCAAGCGCAATCTGGGATTTGTGCTGAAGCAAACTTACATGGTTTGCACCTGTTTTTTAATGTTTACGATGGCCACGATGAGTCATTACGTAAAAAACTAAAACGCGTTAGCGTCATTCAAGATGAGTTTGCTGATCAGTTCTCAGAAGCCATGCTATCGTGCGTGGTTGCCCTTGGTGCTCAGTATTGGCCGCATATCTTGCCCGAGTTTATTCCTAGTCAATTGCAAAGCTTTCCGAATGTAACTCACAGTGATCATGTGATGAGTGCCCAGCCATTTGATTTGTTTGTACAAATTCGCTCAGACCGTGAAGATGTAAACCATCTATTTGCCCTGCAAATCCTAAAATTATTAACACCGGATGTTGAGCTGGTGGAGCAGGTCCGTAATTTTCGGTTTTTAGATGGACGTGATTTTAACGGCTTTATTTATGCAGGCGATACACCTCATGGCCGTCAAAAGCGTAGTACAGCACTTATCGATAAACCGGGGCACTTTGAAGATCAAGGCAGCTATATTCATGTTCAGCGCTTTGTGCATGATTTGAGTGTCTGGCAGCATTTATCGCTGTCTGAGCAAGAGCAAATCATGGGGCGCACGCGTCTAGATAATACCTTGATTGTGCCTGCTGTAGAAACCAGTCATGCGGTACGTAGTGAATTAAAAGATGAGCATGGCCAGCCACTATTGCTAAACCAAAGCATGCCATTTGGTGATGTGCATAAGCAGGGAATTTTAATGGTTTCGTGTGCTGCGCAAGGGGATGCGTTTGAGCAGGTATTAAAGAGTCGCTTGGGGCAGGGCGATTGCTATGATCATTGGCTCGATTTTACTCAAGCCGATATGGGATCTGCGTTTTTCGCCCCGTCAGTAAACTTCTTAAAGCAGCTTTAAACGGTATCGAATAAAGTGCGTACGCGATCAAGCGTCACATCGATTTCAGAAATCTTCGCAGGGGCGATAAAAATAGTGTCGTCGCCTGCAATAGTGCCTAGTACGCCATCTGCTTTACCGAGTGAATCAAGTAAACGAGCAATTAATTGTGCTGCGCCTGGACTGGTGCGAATAATGATCATCATTTCGTTATGCATAATATCAATAACAAGCTGACGCAGTGGGCTTTTCGCTGTTGGCACACCCATTTCAGCCGGTAAGCAATAGACCATTTCTTGTTTTGCATTACGAGTACGTACCGCACCAAATTTGCTTAACATGCGAGATACTTTACTTTGACTAATATTATCAAAGCCTTGCTCTTTTAATGCTTCGACAATCTCACCTTGTGAACCGAAGTTTTCTTCTTTTAATAGCGCTTTAAACGCTTTGATCAGTGCTTCTTGTTTGTCTTGTGGTTGCATGTTGCCGTTTCTTTATTCATAAAATGTAGGGTAATTCTACACAACTCTGCATATTTATGCAGTATTAGTTTACAAAGTCGTCCAAAATGCTGTGTCTTTACAGCCAAGTTTACAACTATGGTCGAAATTATACGCGAAATAAGCAGGATAAATTTGTTTTTAGTCGCTAATTTCATTATCTTTAGGGCCACAAATATTTCCTACCTCAAATTACGGAGAATTCCAATGAAAGTTGCTGTTTTAGGCGCAGCTGGCGGTATCGGCCAAGCATTGTCTTTATTATTAAAAACAAGTTTACCTGCAGGTTCTGAATTATCGTTATACGATGTTGCCCCTGTTGTTCCTGGTGTAGCGGTTGATCTTTCTCACATCCCAACAGACGTTAAAGTTGAAGGTTTTGGTGCTGACAGCTTAGACGCAGCATTAGCTGGTTGTGATATCGTTCTTATCCCAGCGGGTATGCCACGTAAGCCAGGCATGGACCGTGCGGACCTTTTCAACGTAAACGCAGGTATCATCAAAACATTAGCTGAAGGCATCGTTAAAAACTGTCCTAAAGCGTTAGTAGGTATCATCACTAACCCAGTAAACGGCACTGTGCCAATCGTTGCTGAAGTATTCAAAAAAGCGGGTACTTACGATGCAGGCCGTGTATTCGGTATCACAACGCTTGACGTGATCCGTTCAGAAGCATTTGTTGCTGAACTTAAAGGTTTAAGCGCAACTGACGTTAAAGTTCCAGTGATCGGCGGTCACTCAGGTACGACAATCCTTCCTCTTCTATCTCAAGTTGAAGGTGTTACTTTCACTGACGAAGAAGTTGCGGCATTAACTCCACGTATCCAAAACGCAGGTACTGAAGTTGTTAACGCTAAAGCGGGTGGCGGTTCAGCGACTCTTTCTATGGGTGCTGCAGCAGCACGCTTCTGTATGTCTTTAGTTAAAGGCTTACAAGGTGAAGAAGTAGTTGATTACGCATACGTTGCAGTTGAAAACGGTGACGCAGCATACTTCGCACACCCAGTTCGTCTAGGTAAAAACGGCGTTGAAGAAATCCTTTCTTACGGTGAGTTAAGTGCATTCGAAGAGCAAGCTAAAAACGACATGCTAGCTACACTTAACAAAGACATCCAAGAAGGTGTTGATTTCATCAACGGTTAATTCCGACAGATGATAGGCGATTTTTTAAATCGCCGAAAACAAAAAAGCCTGCAAATGCAGGCTTTTTTAATGGCTCGAATAAATAGTGTTTAGTGATCGCGGGCAACGGCGATACGGGCCAAACTCTCTAAGGCTTGTTTGTACGGTGTATCTGGTAAGAACGCAATACAAGCAATTGCTTTGTCAGCTTCTTGCTCAGCTTTTTGCATTGCAAACTCAAGGGCTTTAGTGTCAGCTAATGCCGCTAGAATGCTTTCTAAATGGTCCATACCATTACCAAGCTCAATTGCTTCACGTACTAGCTTAACTTGCTCTGGTGTGCCTTTTTGCATTGCGTAGATAAGCGGTAGGGTAGGTTTACCTTCAGCTAAATCATCGCCAATGTTTTTACCAAGTTGCTCGGCATCAGCGTTGTAATCAAGTACATCATCCACTAATTGGAATGCAGTGCCAAGATGCATACCGTATAAGTTTAATGCTTCAAGGGTTTGTTTGTCTTGCTCGGTAATAATTGCAGCAAGGCCGGTTGCAGCTTCGAACAATTTTGCCGTTTTGCTGTAAATAACCTGCATATAGCTTTGTTCTGTGGTGTCAGGGTCATTACAGTTCATTAGCTGTAATACTTCACCTTCAGCGATGACATTGGTTGCATCCGCTAAAATTTGCATGATTGGCATTTTACCTAGGCCAACCATAAGCTGAAATGAACGTGTATAGATAAAGTCACCGACCAAAACGCTCGCTGCATTACCAAACTCTGCGTTGGCTGTAGGCGTACCACGGCGCAAATGTGACTCGTCGACAACGTCGTCATGCAATAAAGTGGCGGTATGAATAAATTCGATGATAGTGGCAAGCGTAATATGGTCTTTGCCCTCATAACCAAGTGCTTTTGCCGCTAAAATGGCCAACATAGGACGAACGCGTTTACCGCCACTGTTTACTATGTATAAACCGAGTTGGTTAACCAATGCGACATCTGAGCGCATTTGGGCATGTATAAGTTGATTGACGTCATCCATTTCATTTTCGATTAACGTCTGGATAGCTTTTATATCCATTGATCTCCGAGCCAATATTTATGGGTATACGGGGCTGATTGTACAACAAAAAAAGCGCTTGCTCGATATTTTGTGATGATTCAGTAAAAAAACACTGTAAAGTTTTTTATTTGAGATCAATTTTGCCAAGATAAATTTATAACCTTGATTAATAAGTGATCAGCTTTTTGAATTTTAAAGGTGCCTATTATTAGCGTAATTTAATTGTCATGAGATCGTAAAAACCGCTTGGCATGTGGTGTTTTTAGGATAGAATAGGGGAAAATATTGAATTGCTCTCAATGCAGCTATTTTTTATTCATTTTATCGAAAAAGAGGCTTGCTAGTTTTTGCACATTAGCGTAAACTTCGCGCCCTATTGAAGAATATTTTAGTTGCGTCGATTTGAGGGCGCACAGACGGAGTTAATTATGTACGCGGTTTTCCAAAGTGGTGGTAAACAGCACCGTGTGACTGAAGGTCAAACAATTCGTCTTGAGAAATTAGACGTTGAAACTGGTGCAGCAGTTGAATTTGATTCAGTACTTTTAGTTGCTGATGGTGAGAAAATCGAGATCGGTGTACCGTTCGTAAACGGTGGTAAAGTAACAGCTGAGGTTGTTTCACACGGTCGCGGTGAGAAAGTTAAGATTGTTAAATTTAGACGTCGTAAGCATTCTCGTAAGCAAATGGGCCATCGTCAATGGTTCACTGAAGTTAAAATCACTGGCATTAGCGCTTAATTAGAGGTACTGAGAAATGGCACATAAAAAAGCAGCTGGTAGTACTCGTAACGGTCGCGATTCAGAAAGCAAACGCCTAGGTGTTAAGCGTTTTGGTGGTGAATCAGTTCTAGCGGGTAGCATCATTGTTCGTCAACGTGGTACTCGTTTCCACGCTGGCGCAAACGTAGGTATCGGTAAAGACCACACTATCTTCGCAAAAGCAGATGGTAAAGTTCAATTCGAACAGAAAGGTCCTTTAAACCGTAAATACGTAAATATCGTAGCTGAATAATCATCTCGATATTTGAAAAACCCCGCCTTTGCGGGGTTTTTTGTTTTAAGGCACATAATAGTGCGTATAAATATATACCTAAGCTAAGCCTGCAATCAGAAGGGCTTAGGTATATAATAGAGTTATTAACAAGCCAATCTTAAAGTGAGTAATCATGAAGTTTGTAGATGAAGTAGAAATTCGTTGTGACGCGGGTGATGGCGGCAGCGGTGTCGTATCTTTCCGACGTGAAAAATATGTACCAGATGGCGGTCCTGATGGCGGCGACGGCGGCGATGGCGGCAGCGTTTATCTACAAGCCGATGAAAACTTAAATACGTTAATTGATTACCAATTTGAGCGTTTTCATAAAGCAGAGCGCGGCACAAATGGTCAAAGCCGTAACATGACAGGTAAAAAAGGCGCTGATTTAACGCTTAAAGTACCTGTTGGTACACGTATCATTGATGTTGACACTGAAGAGTCATTAGGTGATTTGACCAAGCATGGTCAAAAGGTTGTTGTTGCAAAAGGTGGTTTCCATGGCTTGGGGAATGCACGTTTTAAATCAAGTACAAACCGCGCTCCACGTCAAAAAACACTAGGTACACCTGGTGAAGTTCGCAGCTTACGTCTAGAGCTAATGCTACTTGCTGATGTTGGCTTACTTGGTTTACCAAATGCTGGTAAATCAACGTTTATCCGTAGTGTTTCTGCAGCTAAACCAAAAGTGGCAGATTACCCGTTTACGACGCTTATTCCTAATCTTGGTGTAGTACGCCCAGATGCGAATAAGTCATTTGTAATTGCTGATATCCCAGGTCTAATCGAAGGCGCTTCAGATGGCGCAGGCCTTGGTATTCGCTTCTTAAAACACTTAGAGCGTTGTCGTGTATTACTGCATATCATTGATGTTATGCCTGTTGATGGCACAAATCCGGTTGATAATGCCTTTGCGATTATTAATGAGCTACACCAATACAGCCCTAAACTTGCTGAAAAGCCGCGCTGGTTAGTATTTAACAAAATTGACCTATTACCAGAAGATGAAGCTGAAGCCCTGTGTAATGAAATTGCCGAAGAGCTAGGTGAAGAGGTTAATGTTTACCGTATTTCTGCTGCGAATAAACAAAATACTCAAGCATTGTGTCATGACATTATGGCGCTACTTGATAGTATGCCGAAAGAGAAATTCGCTGAAGAAGAGAAAGAAGAAGTTGAATTTAAGTGGGATACTTATCATCAGAAAGCGACCTCTCAAGATGATGATGATTGGGATGACGACTGGGATGATGATGACTACGATGTGGAAGTTATCTACCAACGATAAAATTTAAAACTGAAAAGGAGCCATGCGCTCCTTTTTTATTAATAAGAAAAAAGTATTAAGGTTTAGTGTGAAAATTTCAATGATTGCTGCGATGGCAAATAACCGAGTAATTGGCCAAGACAACCAAATGCCATGGCATTTACCCGCCGATCTGCAACACTTTAAAAAAGTAACCATGGCAAAGCCTGTGATCATGGGCCGTAAAACATTTGAATCAATAGGTCGGCCTTTACCGGGTCGTCAAAATATTATTATCACGCGTAATGCTGATTACACAGCTGAAGGTATTGAGGTGGTTACTTCACCAGAGGCTGCGCTGGAATTGGTTGCTGATGTTGAAGAAGTAATGATTATTGGTGGCGGAAATATATACGAACAATTCCTGTCTCAAGCAGATCGTCTATACTTAACTTTTATCGACCTTGAAGTGGAAGGTGATACGCAGTTCCCAGATTACGAAAGTGTTGCTAATTGGACAGTTGCCGAGCAAGAAAAGCATCAGCCTGATAACAAAAACCCTCACTCGTATACTTTTGTAACCCTGTACAAAAATTCGTAACATTATTGCGGTAAAATTAATTAGTTGGTACAATATTACACAATCTTGGTAAGAAAAAAGTATTACATAAGGGCAAAATATGATGAAGTTACCAAATATGTTACTTGCAGCGGCTGTTGTATCAGCGTCAGTTGCGTATACAGCACCAGCAAAAGCTGATGATCAATTAGCGGTTTCTATCTGTGAATATATCGCAGCTGATGATAAAAACCGTTTGCGTAGTAAGCTTAAAAGCTCACGTGTGAAAATTCGTAACATTTTTGATGCTGTGAAATGCAATGGCAATAACATGCTTCGTCATGCAATCGAAAGCGGCGCGGCAGATACTGGTGAGTATATTGTTAAGAACTTATCAAAAAGCTCTTTAGAAGATGGTGCTGATATTGCTTGGGCTGAGTCGAACGGTCACGGTGGTTCACCACTAATCGCTGTTATTAAAGACCGCGCAGGCCTTTAATTTAAGCGCCAAAAGAATATAAGAAACCGCACTCGTTGCGGTTTTTTTGTGCCTGTAAGGTAAGTAACTTGTTGAGAATCTCTCGTTTATTAAAAACTGGAAGCTTCTAAAGTTGAAGCCTTCCAGTTTGAGGCATTTACTGCTTGTTATTTATGGTAGCTTAAACAGGTTTCTACTTCGTTCTTCGAACCTAAGATCACCGCCACACGTTGGTGAATAGCGTCAGGTTGAATGTCCATGATGCGCTCAGTGCCTGTAGAAGCTATGCCGCCAGCTTGTTCGATTAACATTGCCATTGGATTTGCTTCGTATAATAAACGTAATTTGTTAGGTTTATTTGGATCTTTCGTGTCGGTTGGGTAAGTAAAAATACCACCACGGCATAATACACGGTGCACATCACCCACCATTGCAGCAATCCAGCGCATGTTGAAGTTACGACCACGTGGGCCTGTGACACCAGCAATTAAGTCATTGATGTAATTTTGCATCGCAGGTTGCCAATGGCGTTGGTTTGAAGCATTGATAGCAAATTCGCTGGTCTCTTCAGGTACGCTTGCAAAATCTTGTGTTAATAAGAAGGTACCGTGCGTTTTATCTAAGGTGAAAAAGCGTGTGCCCTTGCCGGTTGTTAACGCCAGCACGGTTGATGGGCCATATAATACATAACCCGCTGCAACTTGGTTTTTACCCGGTTGCATAAAAATACTAGGATCAGCTGGATCTGAACCTTCAGGCGCCGCCATAATTGAGAAAATCGTACCAACGAGTGAGTTGATATCAGTATTTGATGAGCCATCAAGTGGGTCGAATGCAACAATGTAGTTGGCATCTGGATTACCCGCAACGGTGAAGTCTTCTTCTTCAGAGGCAATGGCTTTTACGTAGCCCGATTCTAATAAAATATCTTTTAAAAGTTGATTAGTTAGAACATCGAGTTTTTTCTGAGTTTCACCCTGAATGTTTTCGTCTAGGGTTGAGCCTAATACGCCAGATAGGGCGCCTTGACCAACACGAAATGAAATTTCTTTACATGCCGCAAGTACCGTTCTGATCAATGAGATCAGTTCACGAGGGCAACCATCTTCTAACAATACCGGTGGGAGTCTACGCATTCTATTTTCCTGATAACGTTGTAGCCAGACATTTTTAGTGTGAGAGAGAATGTCTTAGCAAGCGCTGAATTTCGTCTTAAATAGCTGATTTTTATAAACGGTACTTTATACTGCTTAATACCTATACAGTATTTAAAACGCGAATAACAAAGATAAGATTATGCAAAAAATACCATTACTACGATATCTGCTCTTAGCTGTGCTACTTACTATGATAACTCAAGCACACGCAGCAATTAAGTCTATAAATGATTTTACTGAAAAAATGACTCATTTTTCAGGCTATTTTTCATTTTACTACGACACAGAAAACGGCAAATTGTATCTTCAAGTGGATAAACTCGAGCAACAATTTTTACTACAACAAAGCCTACCTTACGGTGTTGGTTCAAATGATATTGGCTTAGATCGCGGTCAGTTAGGTGACACACATTTAGTACAGTTTGAGCGTTTTGGCGATAAGGTAATGCTAAGAGCCATCAATACATATTACCGCGCTAATACTAATAACCTTGCGGAACAACAAAGTATTAAAGAGGCGTTCGCATCGAGTATTTTAGCGGGTTTTGGTGTTGTAGCTCAGTCAGATACTGCGGTACTTGTGGATTACACCCCTTATTTATTAAGCGATGTTCATGGTGTAAGCCGTCGTTTATCGGCAACCGGGCAGGGAAGTTTTAGTCTAGATAGTAACCGCAGTGCGGTATATTTAGCACGTTCAAAAGCGTTTGAAAAAAATACAGAATTAGAAGCCGTACTTACTTTTCAAGGTAATAACCCAGGAAAGTATGTACGCCAAGTGAGCGCAGACCCTTATGCGCTGACAGTACATATGCATCACTCATTAATTGAATTACCTGATGATAACTACACCCCGCGCAAGTTCCACCCTCAAGCAGGTTTTTGGAGCATTGAGCACAAAGATTATGCGGCAGCGCTGGGTGAGTCTATGTATGTGCGTTACATCCCGCGTCATCGTTTAGCAAAAAAAGATCCGAGCCTGCCAATCAGCGAGCCCGTTGAACCGATTGTTTATTACTTAGATCCGGGCGTACCAGAGCCAGTTAAAACAGCGTTACTTGATGGTGCTAAATGGTGGAATGATGCCTTTAATGCAGCAGGTTATAAGAGCGCATTTATCGTTAAAGTGCTCCCTGATGATGCCGACCCTATGGATATACGCTACAACGTAATTCAATGGGTGCACCGTGCAACCCGTGGTTGGTCGTATGGCAGTTCAGTGATTGACCCTCGAACTGGCGAAATTATCAAAGGCCATGTGACACTCGGGTCACTGCGTGTTCGTCAAGATATCCTAATTGCAGAAGCATTAGCAGCTCCCTATTTTGAAGGCAATGAAGTGGCTAAGCGTTTACAAGCCATGGCGCTTGATCGTATTCGTCAATTAAGCGCTCATGAAGTAGGGCATACTTTAGGTATTTCGCATAACTTTGCAGCGTCAGTGGCAGACAGAGCTTCTGTGATGGATTATCCACACCCACTACTGAGCTTCAATGAGCAAGGTAAATTAGATGTAAGTCGAGGCTATGCTGCTGGCATGGGCGTGTGGGATACCCAAGTTATTAAATATGGTTATAGCGATTTCACTAATCAAGATGAAGCACAGCAATTGGCTGCTATTTTAGCCGAGAACAAAAGCAAAGGGTTGGAGTTTATCTCAGACAGTGATGCCCGCGCTCAAGGGGGCGCTCACCCAACTGGGCATTTATGGGATAACGGCAGTTCACCGAGTGATGAGCTTATGCGGGTACTAGATGTTCGTAAACAAGCGCTGACGAGCTTTGGTATCGAAAACATCAAAACGGGCACAGCTTTATCACAACTAGAAGAAATGCTGGTGCCACTTTATTTGTTCCACCGCTATCAAGTTGAAGCGGCGGTTAAATTAATTGCCGGTGTAAATTACGAATACGAAGTTCGTGATGGTTCACAACCAAAAGGGGCGCAGGTTGTGGCAAAGCAAACACAACAAGCGGCAGTGGATGCCGTACTTGCGACATTAAAAGCTGAAAACCTTGTTTTACCTGAGTCGGTATTAGCGCTTATTCCACCAAAAGCGTATGGTGAATCAAAATCACGGGAGAGTATTGTTGGTCGTACAGGACTAACGCTTGATGCGATGGCGCTGCCTGAGGTTGCTGCAGCACATAGCTTGAGCCTACTTTTTAATAGCCAACGCATTAACCGTTTAGCACAGCAGCAAGCACGAAGCGATGCATTTTATGGTTTAGATGCGCTATTAGCACAAACTTATCAGCAAGTTTTTGAGCAAAAAATTGCTTCAGGGATGGCAGGTAAAATTAGCCAACGTGTGCAGCTTTTAACGGCGAAACAATTTGCTGACCTAGTCGCAAGCAATGAGGTGGCACCCGAAGTACAAGCTCAGCTTCGTTACTACTTAGCTAAACTTGCAAAGAGTTACCAGCAAGAATCAATGCTAGGCAGTGCATCCGTTGGTAATAGTGCATTTAAGCAATACTTAAACGAGCAAATCAGTCACTTTTTAGAAAACGGTGAATGGCCTGCAAACTTTAAAGTGTTACCAATGCCACCGGGTTCGCCAATTTAACTCACCTTTCTTTTAAGGCGCCTAGCATAGCTAGGCGTTTTACTTGCATAAAATTGGATATTTGCTAATCTAGCGGCCTTCCTTTTTTGTCTTTTTGAGGTGTATATGGCGTTCTTTTCTCGCTCGTTGTTAGCAGCGGCCATTACATTCTCTAGCTTTTCCAGTTACGCAACCCTAGAAAAAAAACAATGCGATGTAGAGCTAAGCCATGGCTTAATCATCACTGATGATGTCATTCGTATTGTTGATAAAGGTCAAACTCGCGTACAAATCAACAACGATAACCAATTGTTTATAAGAGGTTATTGGGTTGATTTAAGCCCAGATGAAAGCAAAGTTGTAGAGCAGTTCAGCCGCGGTATCAGGCAAACAGTCCCTGAACTTGTTGACTTGGCGACCGATGGTGTAAACCTTGGCTTAAGTGCCATCGAGCAAGTTGTTGAGGGCATGTCAGACAAAGAGCCCGAAGTACTAAAAACTCAGCTGCAATATGTTGAGCGTGCGCTGATGGATAAATTTAAGCGTGGTGATGACTTTTTCTTTATTGCTCCGCAGTCGCTGTCGAAAATAGATGACTTTTTTACCAAAGAAATCAGCCAAAAAATTCACTCTGCAGTGCATGGCTCACTTGGCGCTATTTTAGTCTCGTTAGGCGATGCTTTTAAATCGCGCGAAGGTAACATCGAAGACCGTATCAATGATATGGGGCAGCGTATGGATATCATCTCAAAAGAAATTGATAAATCACTACAAAAGAAAGCAGAGCAATTAGAGATGAAAGCCTCAGAATACTGTGAGTGTTTGAACTCATTAGATGTCACCGAATCGCGCTTACAACAAATGGTGCCTGGTATGGCCGATTTTGATTTGGTACAAATAAAGTCTTAATGCGAATTTAAAACGAAAAAGCCCAGCAACTGCTGGGCTTTTTCGTTTTTAGTTGATTTAAATTAACTGAATTTAGCGGTTTCAGTTTCTAAATTGCTAGTAAGACCTTTGATCAAATCAGTTGCTGTATGGGCCTGATTTGATACATCAGCCGTTTGTGAAGCCGTGTCTGAGATAGTTACGATGCGCTTGGCGGTGTCTTCACCTGCATCAAGTTGCTCTTTTGCAGCAATGGCTATTTGATGGCTCATTTGTGCAATTGCGCTGAGTGAGCTGGCAACGCGTTTTAGCTCTTCATTGGCTTTAGTCGACTTTTCAACGGTTTGTTCACTGGTACTAATGCTAAGCGAAACCGATGACTTGGCATCTTGGGTTGCAGCTTGTAGTTTGCCAATCATATTGCGGATTTCTTCAGTGCTGGTCTGTGTGCGCTGGGCAAGCCCACGAACTTCATCAGCAACTACTGCAAAACCTCGTCCTTGCTCGCCTGCACGGGCAGCTTCTATCGCCGCATTAAGCGCAAGTAAGTTCGTTTGTTCGGCAATACCTTGAATAACACTGAGCACATTTGCGATGTTATTTACCTCATCATCAAGCACTTGAATGTTATTACCAGCGCTGTCAATTTGCTGCTCTAAAAGCGCGATGGTATCAGCAGCCTCGCTGGTTAAGTGGCTGGCACTTTGACCTTGTTGCTCAGCTTCTTGCACTGAGTAAGCCGCTTGTTCAGCATGTTCTACAACGGTTTGCGCTGAGGCTGTTAACTCGGTAATTGCTGAAGCTACCATTTGAGTTTCTTCGTTTAGGCTACGAGTCAGTTTGTCAAGCTCAACAGAGCGAGATTCGTTATCAACACTTTGATTTTTTAAGCTATCTGTAACGCCTTTAATGCCGCCAACAACGCCACGTAAACCTTGCTGCATGTAATGCATGGCAGCAATAATGCTCTCAGGTGGAGCATCTTGGCGAATATGTGAGTTTAAGTTGCCGCGAGAGACGTTTTTTACAATACCAATTACTTCGTCAATTTCGCCGCCCAAGGCATTAGTGAGCGATGAACCAAAGCGGGCAATGGCAAAGGTCAGCGCAATGGCAATAAGCATAGATAAGCCCAGCAGCCACTTTGCAGTATTCCAATAACGTTCATCAACTTCTTTGGCGCTAATGCCTGTACCAACATACCACCCAAACAGCGGTGTTTTTTGTACTACAGAGGTTAAATCAACGGTTTCACCATCTCGCACTGAATCCCAGTGATAGGTGATGATTTTATTGGTCGTGTTACCCACGAGCTTTTCGACCATACGGCCGATACTGTTGCCGCTGGCATCTTTAAAATCGTTAAAGCTGGTGCCGTGTAGTTCTGGGTCGTGCGGAGTGGCGACAAAATCTAAGTTGTTGTCGACGACATAGACATATTCTGAGTCGTGGTATTTATTTTCTCGAAGTACCTGAATCGCGAGCTTCTTTGCTTGTGCTTCTTCGAGTTGATTGCTTTTAACCATCAACTCAAATTGCTCAACAATATTGGTGGTGCTCTTCATGAGCTGGTTGATACGCGCGATGTTGTCGCTTTCGCTGGCATGGCGTAAAGATTGTAAGCCAAGTAATGCTATCGCCGATAACGCAATAAACATAGCGATAGCAAATAAGGTGATTTTTGTTTTTAAAGCTAATCCTGATAACACAGTCAGCCTCCTTTATTATTTCCCCTGTTAACTTCTACCACGTTTGTCTGGTTTTATTAAGGGAAAATGACAGCGTTATCATGATTTTTACTCAAGTACCTATTTAGAGCTTCAGTTCGGCTTCTGTCAGGGCACGATATTCACCGCTTGCAAGGCTTTCATCAAGGGTGATGTCTGCTATTTTTTCACGATGTAATTCAACAACTTTATTACCTACAGCTGCAAGCATTCGTTTAACTTGATGGTATTTACCTTCGCAAATTGAAAGGCGTAAGCTGTAGCTTGCAAGCTTTTCAACAATAGCAGGGCGGGTTAGTTCTTTTTCGTTGTGTAATTGCACCCCTTGCTCTAATGCTGCAATGGCTTCTTCATCAATAGGTTCTTGAGTTTCAACTAAATAGGTTTTGAATTTGTTATGCTTTGGTGCAGTAATTTTGTGTGACCAGTCGCCGTCATTGGTGATGATCACTAACCCTGTGGTGTCGATATCTAAACGGCCGGCAACATGAAAGTCGCTCATATTTGGTTCATCAAGTAAGTCGAATACAGTTGGGTGAAGGTCATCTTTGTTGGCACACACATAGCCCGCTGGTTTATGGAGCATAAAGTAGCGTTTGCCTAAAAACACCAGCGGCTCGCCTTGCCAGCGCACGTCGTCATCTTGGTTGATTGAATAATCAAATGAGGTGATCACCTCGCCATTAACAGTGGCGTATTTACGTTTGATACCTGCTTTGGTTTTGCTGCGAGGTAACTCGGCAATATGGCTAATAAATTTATCTAAACGGCATGGAAATTTCATTGGGATCACATTTTTAGTCGGCTACAATGGCGGCGAGTATAGCGGATACTAGTTACCTATGACAGTACAGCAAGGACAAATATTACAGCATTACCAAGCGCAAATAGCCAAAGGTGATTTGCAAGAAGACCGTGCCCAGCGCATAGCGATAAATGCTCTTGATAATCTAGCCACAGAATTGGCTGCACCAAGCCATTGGTGGCAAAGCGCTAAGCCAATAAAAGGGGTTTATTTGTATGGTCCAGTAGGGCGTGGTAAATCCATGTTAATGGACGTGTTTTTCAAGCTTGTTAATATTGACGCTAAGCAGCGTTTGCACTTTCATCATTTTATGAAGCAAGTGCATGAGCGCTTAACTCAGCTGCAAGGGCAAAAAAATCCGCTGACGGTGATTGCTAAAGAGTGGGCAGAGCACATTCGCTTGATTTGTTTTGATGAGTTTTTTGTGTCTGATATTGGTGATGCCATGATCTTAGGTGGCTTATTCAAAGCCTTGTTTGAGCAGCAAGTAGTGTTAGTGGCAACGTCAAACTGCCAACCGGAGCAGTTATATCGTAATGGTTTACAGCGAGCACGATTTTTACCCACTATCGATTTATTAAATGAGCATTGCCATGTTTTAAGTGTTGAAGGCGACACAGATCATCGCTTTCGCTTTGGCAAACAAACCGCACATTATTTTATTAATAACAAAGAGGCGCTAACAGAGCGCTTTTTAAAGCAAGAGCAAGTAATACAAAGGCAAACAACGATAGAGGTTTGCCACCGCGAGCTTAGCTGTATCTTGCTCGCTCAAGACGCCATTATGTTTGATTTTATGACGCTTTGCTCAGGACCTAGAAGCACCGCGGATTATATTGATTTGGCAGAGCGTTTTCAGCGGGTGTATTTACTCAATGTGCCAGTAATGGGGCGCGGAGCCACAGGCAAACAAATTGTGCATGGTATTGAAGATAGCTACCAGCGAGAAAAGCAAGATTTACAAGAACACTTTTTAGATGATGAAGCGCGGCGCTTTATTGCTTTGATTGATGAGTTTTATGATCGCAGCCGATTATTGGTGATTTCGGCTGAGGTGGGCATTAGCGATTTATATCAAGGCCAAAAGCTGGCATTTGAATATGCGCGTACCGAGTCTCGATTAGTTGAGATGCAAAGCTGGCATTGATAAAGAAACACGCCACTGAGGCGTGCTTCTTATTTTCGAGCGCTGAGGCTAGAAGCTGTATGATACACCTATGTATGCATAGCGCCCCTTGCCACCACCGTATTTTGAATAATAATTACCGCGGCCTGATGGGTAAAAGTCCCCTTTATTATCAAAAAGGTTATTCACACCACCAAATAAACGTAAATCACTTTTGTTAGACAGTCCTAATTTATAAGAAACTGACAAATCATGTCTTAGGTATGAGCCGTAATCTTGAAAAGCTAGTTTTTCAGGGTTTGTAACGCATTCATCGCTTCCTTCTGCGCAGCGTTCATCATTATCTGCTAAGTAGCCTAAGTATTCTTCTTCTCTACTTTGGCTTGCTTTAAATGAGCCTAAGTATTTAGTGCGCCAACGGATCCGTAACTCATCTTTTCGCCAAGTTAAAGACATTGAAGCTTTATCTTTACTTTCGCCATAGCCCGCATAATGTGTAGTCACTTTACCGCCATCAGGGCTTTGGTATGTTTGCGAGTTCTCGATGACATGATTGTAGTCAAGTTTAAATGCCAACTGACCTAAACTTTGTAAATCATATTCATACTGAGCTGAAACATCATAACCACGTGCAGTTAGCTCATCGAGGTTGTATTTACGTTGTACTATTTCAATGATATTACCTTCATCATTACGGGTAATATCATTACAAAAAGAATTATTTTCACCCCATTGTGTACCTGAGTCATAACACTCTCGTTGAATATTATCATTACTTAATTCAGAGATAGCATCAGAGACAGATATGTCATAAAAATCAATCGCAAGATTAAAATCAGGGATAAACTGAGGGGCAATACTCACACCGAAAGTATAGGTATCAGCGGTTTCTTCTTTGAGCTCTTTATTACCCACACCCGGTGAATAACGGTTGTTATCATCATCAAATTCAAAGTTAGGATCTTCTGCAATTAGGGCTGCAAGTGTTGGCTCTTTGCGGCAGTTATCATGCCCTGCGTCAGTTGATGTAGCTGTTAGACCATCACAGATATCATCATAGCTGTCATAGTCGCCGCGTGGTGGTGATAATAATTCTGTGATAGTTGGAGCACGTTGAGCACGGGCATAATTAGCTCTAAAAGCATAGCCATTAGTAATTTCCCACATTACGCCTAATTTATAACTGGCAACAGTCCCGACATTATTCATACTGTAGTTAGCTACACGTAAAGATAGGTCAGTATCAAGTGACTTTGCAAATGTTGCATCCCTTAAAAGCGGGAGTGCAAGCTCAGCAAAAGCTTCATATACATCAACTTCACCATAAAAAGTAGGCACATAATTAAAAGTAATACCGCCTGCTTTTATATCATCACTGGTTTTGAGGTCTTGGCTATCTTTGCGGTATTCACCACCAAACACAGCTGCAACTGGCCCTGCAGGGAGCTCAAACAGGTCACCAGTAATGTAGCCTACCGCACCATATTGTTTTATCTCGGTATCAATAATTGGGTTGCTACGGATCCAAGCGGCCATCTCTTCGGTAATAGAGCCTTCACCAAATAAGTTAATTGCTACACAGCCTTCTGCGCGAGCCGCTTCATCAGTACACTGAATTGTGCCATCAGCTAACTCTTCAGCTTGTAAAGCTTGATTAAGTCTAACTGTATTTAATTCATTGCTCCGTACTTGATGTTGTTTAAATCGACCATAGCTGACTGAAAAATCCCAGTCCCACTCGTCATTAAATAGAGTGCCTTGAAGGCCAGCCCAGCTGCGAATAGTTTTTCGACTATTGTCAGTAGTGATGTTACCAACCTCATGAAAGCGACGATCCCAATAAATACGGTCTTTGTATGGGTTTGCATCAAGAATTTCTTGTGGAACATACGGATTGTCAATTGGAATATAACCCGGTTTTACAAGCCCTAAAGGCTCACCTGTAGCCGGATCAAACTGCGGTGCTGTGGCACCCTCATATTCGTCTTCTGGTGATTTATGATTGAACGAATCACTGTCACTGTATTGCACTTGCGCGTAAAACATCACATTGTCAGTAAGGTCATAATCAATTTTAACTGCAGTAGAGAAGTTATCGCTTGGTACATCAAGCATTACATACTGATTTGAATTGATACCATAAATTTCTTCATTACCTTTCCAATCATCACGCAGGGTTTGTCCGTCGTACCAGAACTGTGTGTCGTTTTTGCCATTTTCTAAAAACACACCACCAGGAAGACCATCACTTTTACTCACCCAATCAGCTTGCGTGATGTCGCGCATACATTGATCGCCATCTGCTGTTTGCATTACATTACACATGCGATCTTTATCGTAATCGTAGCTATCTTCTATTTGTGCGCGTTTACGGTCGTAAAAAGTCATACCGAAATCACGGTCCCAGTTTGAACTGAAATAAGCATAGCCGCGACCATTATCGAATGATGTACCATAGTTTAAATCGAGGCTAAACTCTTTACTGCCTCCTTCAGTTGACTCGCCAGTTTTAGCTTTAAAATCAAACCCTTCTTTTTTTGATTGAGTGATGATATTAACAACACCGGCCACAGCATCGGCACCATAAGTTGCAGAAGCGCCACCACTGATTATTTCAACGCGATCAACCATGCCGCTCGGAATAGTATTTAAACTGACATAGTTGCCGCTGTAGCTATTAGAAACTACACGACGGCCATCGATCAGCGTTAAGGTGCGATTAGGGCCTAAGTTACGTAGTTCAACTGTTGATAGACCGGTAGTTGAAACGCTTGATTGGCTGGTGGTGTTACCGATGCTCTCGCTAAGAGCTGGCATGTTATCAACTAAAATATCTGATAAGTTGCTTAATCCTGTATCGGAAATAGCGTCACGATCCATCGTTACTAAGGGGGTTGAAATGGAAAAACTATCACGCTTTATTCGTGAACCTGTCACGACAATTTTTTCAGGCTCTTCAGTTTGCTCATTGGCTGTTGGGGTGGTATTGGCAGTGCGAGCTATTTCAGCCTCATCTGCAAAAGCATGTTGACTAAAACCACTGGCAACGGCAAGTGCAATGGCACAAGGTTTGGTTAGTAGATTTCTCACAGGCGTTCCTAGTTGTTATATTTTTAGTTTTTAGAACCAGAGTGATGCTCTTTTTAAGGGCAGTTAAAATTTACAGCGAACAACACTCTGGTTGGTCGGTATTGACGTTAAAATAATTATAGAAATGTGAACTTAACTACAATCTTAGGTTGCTCGTTTATGTCTCTATTTTATATCTATTGAATATCTATTCATTTAAAAACAGTGCGTTAGGAAAATTCTTATTGTTAATTAAATTGCAATTCTAGACTGGTTAATACTTGGCTTTTACGTTAGATTGGTAGGGGCTTACACTGCTGTTTATCTAAAATGAGGTTTTATTTAGAGTTAATGGAAACATCTAATCGCGCTTATCAGCTGGGCCCATGTGTTGTTAACCCGCTCGAAAATAAACTGATATGCAATGGCAGTGAACAGCTTTTGCAGCCTAAATTCATTGAGCTATTAGGCTGTTTAGTTGGGCGCTACCCTGAACCTATCACCCGTGAAGATCTTATTAACCATGTGTGGGAAGGTAATTTTTATGTTGGGGAAAAAGCGTTAACGAATGCTATTTGGCATTTACGAAAAACATTTAAAGAACTCGACCCAGAACAAACTTATATAGAGACATTACGTAAAACGGGTTACCGGGTACTGTTAAAGCCTGAACCAATAGCTACAGCCGATGAAGTAAAAACCGAGAGCTTTAGTATCACAGCAGTACAAATAAGGCAGTTGTTTGTGGCTTTTTGTTTAATAAGCCTAGTGGGAATGTATTGGCTGTTCTCATCGCCCTCAGAGCAAATCAATTCAAGCTTTGTGTTGCCACTTAATAGCATCGAAAGTGTGACGGCAAGCCCTGGTCGTGAGATTTATCCTTCAATTTCAGATGATCAACACTATTTGGTGTATTCATGGCGACAACTTGGTAAACAAAATAACCTCTATTTACGCGATTTACATTTTCCTGAACACCCAGCCAAGCAATTAACAGACTCACCTTTTACCGAAGGACGCTCTGTGTTTAGCCCAGACTCAAATACTTTATACTATTACCGAATGGCGTCAGATGTTTGTGAAATTGTAAAACTGTCTTTGGTGAATGCCATCAGTGTTGTACTTGGCGAGTGCAGTAATAGCTATGCAGCAGATCTTGATATCAGTAGTGATGGCAAAACTCTAGCCTACATTGCAGATCACACTGGGCAGTCAGGCAACAGGGTGACTCGTATCAAGCTACTTGGGTTACAGGAAAAACAAACAAAAGAAACAGTTATTCCTTGTAATGATGACTGCGAAACTGTGTATGAGTCAGTGTCGTTTTCGCCAGATGCACAGCGAGTTGTGGTTACGCGTAATGTTAAAAACAACCAAAAAGCGTTGTTTTTAATAGATGTAAAAACAGGGCAAAGCCAACGGCTAACTCATGATTTTGTTGATATTCATGGTGTAGATTGGCATCCGTCTAAAGAGCAATTGGCGTTTAGTGCGGTAGAGGGCGCTAAGCGTTATGGCTATTTTTATGATATTAAGAATAAAACCTTAATCAACACGCAAATTGCTGGTATGAGTTCACCTAACTTCAGTGGCGATGGGAGTGTTTATTATCATCAATGGGATTTAGATAAGGTAATCACGCGACTGAAAATAGACGAACAGGTGGCAAGCTCGCCATTTTCTATGTTGTCGACTAACTTTAGCTCGCTCTTTCCCGAGTATAATCAGCAACAGAATAAACTGCTGTATGTGTCGAATGAGTCAGGCAGTTCGCAGCTTTGGATTGTAAACCCCGATAGTAGCTCGCGAAAACAGCTTACTAATATTTCACATAGTACCGCTGAGATCCGTGACCCGACCTGGTCAGCCGATGGACGTTATATCTTGTTTTCATTGAACGATAACGGCAGCGCTCGTTTATTTTTTTATGATTTCAAAGTAGAGCAAAGCCAACAAATCGAACTGCCATTTAGCTATGCTGCTAAACCCAAGTTTAGTGCTGATAGTCAGCATTTTTTAGTCTCTGATGGTGACTATCTTTACCGTTATGATTTATCAGGAAAAAACCAAGGAAAAGCTGTTGAAATGCCAGCACAGTATGGCGTTGAAACACAATCGGGCGATATTTTATTTACCAATTCGCGCCATGCTATTTGGATTAAACATCATGATACAGGTGTTGAAGAAATGCTGGTGAACGATGTTAAGTTGGCGCGCAAATATGCGTGGTTACAAGTAGCAAAAAACGCGTATCATGAAGGGCGTATTTATTATTATAAAGAGCGCCGAGGTGATTATCGTATTAGCTACTATGACTTAGCTAGTAAACAACATCATGATTTAATTGCTTTGCCTGAGCGCGCATATAGCCGTTCATCGGGTCTGACCTACATACCCGATGAACGTTGGTTGGTTTACACTGCGTATCTATCGCCTGAGATAGAAATCAAGCGTTTACCCGCAGCTTATTTACCAAAGTAAGTTAGCACTTACGATAGATATCAGCATCCATATCATAAATATTAACGCTTAGACTATACGAGCGGCGGCAGTATGTTCTTAAGCAATTTAATAATTGCTCACTAAGCATCTGCTTTTGCTCTACGGTTCTTCCTGCCATAATTGATGCGCCGATGTGTATAAAGCCATCTTTACCTTCACCTAATTCGTAATGTTGATAAGCGATTGCACGAGTCTTTATGGTCGAAAGATCAAATAAGCCTGAGTCAAAAACGGCTTGGTGAACTTTTTCAACTAACACTTGTGGCAGAATTGGCAAGTCTTCTGAGTGTTCTATAACAATGTGCGGCATGGGGTTTTCCTTAAAAGCGGTAACTAAAACCGATGTTTGTTTGAAATTGGTTTAATACATCACCATCAAAGTGCCATAGACATTGGCTGTCTTCAGATGCTGGTAATGTGCATGATACGTTACTTGCATTATTTACAATAGTTGCCAACCAGCGAGTTTCAATATAAACCCGTGCTTGATCAGTAAATAAATACTCGGCGCCACCATAAAGACCTGTGGTAAAAAACGTATCGGAGTCGGCAAAGTCAGTGCTGACATGATTTGCGCCAATTTGGGCACCAACAAAACCTACCATACGATTTGCTAATGGTACTTCTATAGCACTTTGAAATAGCAGGTATTGCATCTCGACTTGCTTGTTGGTTTGGTCTTTCATGTCGAGTTTGGTAGCTGAATAAAAGAAGCCATAGCGGGCATTATTAAGGGTTCTATCTAGGCTGACAGTAAAATGGCTGTCATCCTCAAGCTCAATTTTTAGGTTTTCTTCGGTTTGCACTGAGTTAGTAAAGTTTTTGCCGAAACCAGCGCTAATAGAGTAGCCAGCGTGAGCAGTGCTACTTAAGAACATTAAACACAGTAAACCAAGCGATTTTTTCATTGTTTAGGTGCTCGTTGTTGAAGATATTTTGAGATAGTATTGAAACATAGCAAGCAAATCGTTGTAAACGGACAACTATCGCTTTTTAATAAGGAACACTAGGATGAAGTTACTAAAATTAGCTGCACTTACTGCGCCACTGATTTTGTTGAGCGGTTGCTCGGATGATGCAGCTTCGGTGAGTTTGGGGCTATTCACTACCAAAGATATTAAAGTGGTATCACAACAAGACCCGCTTATAAGCGGTGTTACTTGCCATATTAGCCATATTGAAGCGAATCTTGATTTTGCTGATCCATCTGATATGTCTATTGCTTGTCGTCAAACAGGACCTATAACCGCTGAACAATTACAACAAATTGACCGCAGTAAATCGGGCGAAGTGGTGTTTAAGTCATCGAAAAGTATTTTGTTTAAGTCGTTAAAAGTGCGTCGTATTTATGATGCGCCAACACGCACTTTATTATATTTGTCTTATTCAACGAAAGAGTCGAGCGGCAGCCATCATCATGCTTTATCAACCGTGCCTCTTTACAATACGGATGCATGGCAGTGGGCACAATCACAAGAGTAATTTATGTTAGCGTTATTTAAGTCAGCCCCACTTGTTGATGAGCAAGAGCAGCAGTGGTTAATCGATACCTTTTTATGGGCTGTTGAACACTTTGATAGTGAATATTTTTTAAAACACACACAAATCATTTTACCTAACGGGCAGTTCTTTCCGGATAGGGTATCGAGCGTCAGTGAAATGGCTGAAAAAGTATTTAGCCGAGTTGTTGATTATGCGGGGATGCAGGCGTGGCCAATTAACTTAGTTGCGCCATCTGGGCTTACACCTCAGGTGTTTCCGCATTTTGAATTTCAAGACAATTTACGCGGTAGCGAGGCGAGTTTAATTGTGCCGGCAAATCATCCGGTGAATATCTCGTTTAACCCGAACCAAATCAATCAACCGCAAGATTTAGTGGCAAGTTTTGCTGGTACCTTAGCAACCATTTTGATTCACCATGTAGGTGTATTACCGCCCGGTGGTAAAGAGTACTTACCGCAAGCGAGCGATGCGTTGGCATGCTATTTAGGCTTTGGGGTGATGATGAGTAATACGGTGTATCAATTTAAAGGAGGCTGCGGCTGCGGTTATAACCCTTATGCTAATCGCCAAGCGGCGCTGACTGAGCCTCAAACGCTATTTATGCATGCGCTAGTTACGCATTTTAAAGGGGATAATCAGTCGAAGAAGTTTTTAAAACCCCATTTACGCAGCCAATATAAAAAAGCGCAAAAGCAAATTAAAGCATTGGTGAGTGACAGTGCAAATCCGTTGTTATTAGCATTAGATGAACAAGCAGTAGGGTAATATTGAGTGCAGTATTTAGATGAGTTTTTATTGATAGCCATTGCTCACTTTTTTGCAGTAGCAAGCCCAGGCCCTGACTTTGCAATTGTACTAAAGCAAAGTATTCAACAGGGTCGTAAAAATGCACTTTGGACCAGTGCTGGGGTTGGTGCGGCTATTTTGCTGCATATTGCTTATTGTGTATTAGGTGTGGCATTAATTTTATCCCAGTCACCTAGCTTATTCATGGCTTTAAAATACCTTGCAGGGGCTTATTTGGCTTACTTGGGTGTGCATGCTTTACGAAGCGCAAAACCTAGCGATAGTAAACAGCAACCCCTTGCTCCTGCTGAGCCTGAATCTGTGTATAAAGCATTTCGACGCGGCTTTTTTACCAATGCCCTTAATCCCAAAGCAACACTGTTTTTTATGTCGTTGTTTACTCTTGTAATAAGCCCTGAAACACCTGTTGTAGTGCAGGCTGGTTATGGCATGTATATGGCAATGGCGACTTGGCTGTGGTTTTCATTTTTATCATTGGTGTTATCAAAAGCATCAGTGCGAGCATTTTTCTTAAAAAGCGGATACTGGTTTGATAGAGGCATTGGCGTGATCTTAATTGCCTTAGCTATTCGCGTTGTTGTGTGAGGTAAGTATGGCGTTATATAACTTTTCATTTGGTTCAAATATGTCATCGAGCAGATTGCTGGCAAGGTTACCTGAAGCAAAGCGGGTAGGCACAGCTATTCTAAAGGGCTATGAGTTGACGTTTGATATGGTCAGTACCGACGGCTCTGCGAAATGCAGTGTGCGTAAAACAGCGCAGCAAGATGCCTTGGTATATGGTGTTGTGTATCAGTTAAACGAAGCTGAAAAGTCGATTCTTGATGATATTGAAGGGCCGCGTTATGACTGTGTGGATATCACCGTTGAACTCATCGATGGTGAGCAACTCGCAGCACATTGTTATATTGCCAACACCTTAGATGAGTCATTATTGCCATTCGACTGGTATCTTCAGCATGTTCATCGCGGAGCGCTTGAAGCAGGTGTACCAAATCATTACAGTGAAGCAATACTCGCAAGACCAAGTTGCGATGATCCAGATAAAACCCGAGCAGCGAGAGAGTTCGCTATTCACAACAATAAAAATCACCAAGGGACATTATGACATTTCGTAAATTAGCCGCTGCCGCGGCGCTGTTATCGAGCTGTTCGTTTTACAGTTATGCCGATATTGATACTAAAAAAATTGAAAAAGTAATCGAAACGTCAATGGCACGTTTTGATGTGCCGGGTATGGCAGTGGCGATTGTTGAAAATGACCAAGTCGTGCTAGCAAAAGGTTTTGGTGTATCTCACCTTGATACCGGTAAAAAAGTAAATAAAGACACTTTATTCGGTATCGCGTCAAACACCAAGGCATTTACCGCAGCAGCGTTAGCTAAATTAATTGATGAAGGTAAGCTTAGCTGGGATGACAAAGTAATTGATCATCTTCCTGAGTTTCGTCTGTATGACCCTTATGTAACACGTGAAATGACCATTCGCGATTTATTAAGCCACCGTAGCGGTTTGGGTTTAGGGCAAGGCGATTTAATGATTTGGCCAGATACTGACAAATCAGTTGATGAAATTATCGCAGGGCTAAAATACTTAAAACCAGCGAGTAGCTTTCGTAGTAAATACGCCTATAACAACTTAATGTTTGTAACAGCCGGTGAGGTAGTAGCCCGTGTTTCAGGCATGAGCTGGAATGATTACATCGAGAAGAATATTCTTCAGCCACTTGATATGAAAAACTCACGCGCAGGTTTTTCACGTATCCCTAGTAGCAATAAAAACTGGGCGACGGGTCATATTCCAATGGATGGCCAACTTCATCCATTTTTTGTGAACTACCTTGAAGATTTCCGTGGTGCAGGTGCGATTGCATCAAGCGTGAGCGATATGAGCCAATGGCTGCGCACGCAGCTTGCTCATGGCAAAATGCCAAATGGCCAGCAGTTATTCACTGAAAAACAGCAGCAACAAATGTGGCATCCACACATCACATCAATGGCATCAAAAAGTGCTTATGAAGCTTACCACCAACAATTTAGGGGCTATGGTTTAGGTTGGAGCATTGAAGATTTCCACGGCATTAAAAAGCTAGGCCACGGTGGTGGTATCTTAGGCATGGTGTCTCAAGTGACTTTATTACCTGAGAAAAACCTCGGTATTGTTATTCTGAGTAACCAGCAAGCATTTAGTGCGCTCTCTGCAGTGACCTATGAAGTATTAGAAGATGCATTAGATCTTGAAGATAAAGACTGGGTTGAAGATCTTGCTAAAAAGCACTTTGAAGGTAAAAAAGAAGCTTACGCAAACGCAAAACCAGAAACACCTGCTGATTATCAAGCGAAACTACCAAACATCAACTACACAGGCACGCTGCACGATAACTGGTATGGTGATGTGGTAATCGAGGAGTTAAATGAGCAGCTACGTATTGATTTTACTCATACAAAGCGTTTGAAAGGTCAGCTGGAGCATTACACCGGCAATACGTTTATTGTGAAGTGGGATGAAAAGTTACTCGAAGCAGATGCGTATATTGAGTTTCAAATGAGCCCAGATAACCGCGTGAGTAGTGCAAAAATGCGCGTTGTCTCAACGGCGGTGACAGACTTTAGTTTTGACTTTAGAAATTTAGATTTACGCGCTAAAAAGTAAACCAAAGTCGCAAAGCCACCGTTAGGTGGCTTTGTTATACTGGGGGAAAATAATTCAAGGAGCGTATTATGAGAACGGCTGTTATCTCACATCCATTTTGTCGTAAACATAAAATGATTGAGGATCACCCCGAATGCCCTGCGCGTTTAGATGTGATCACTGACCGCTTGCTAGCAAGTGGTGTTGATATAGCAATTACTCACTTACAAGCTCCTAAAGCCAGCCGCGACGACTTTTTACGTGCTCATGATGAATCTTTGGTTAGTCACGTAGAGCAAACAATTCCCGCTGAAGGGCTTGTTGAATTAGACGGCGACACTTGGTTGTGTCCTGATTCAATGAAAGCGATTGAACGAGCCGTTGGCGCTGGATTACTCGCCGTTGATGAAATCCTTGCTGATAAGCTGGATGCCGCGTTTTGTTCTGTTAGACCACCCGGGCATCATGCAAACCGCAGCACCTCTGCAGGATTTTGCGTTTTTAATAACCTAGCCATTGCCGTGAAGTACGCGCAAAGCAAAGGTGTAAAACGCATCGCTATTTTGGACTTTGATGTACACCACGGCAACGGCACACAAGATATATTTTTAGATGATGACACTGTGTTGTTTTGCTCTTTGTTTCAACACCCGTTTTACCCAAATACCGCCGTTGAAAATAACGCGACGTTAGTGAACTCACCGCTGCCAATTGCCAGTGATGGTAATGACTTAAAAGCTGTTTACCTTGAGCAGTGGCTACCAAAACTAAATGAATTTAAACCTGAACTATTGTTTATTAGTGCCGGGTTTGATGCTCACCTTGAAGATGACATGGCAAGCCTGAAGTTTGTTGAAGATGATTACGCATGGCTAACCACGCAATTAGCTGAATTTTGTCAGCAGCAAGGTTGCAAAGGGATTATCTCTTATCTTGAAGGGGGCTATGCTTTATCAGCCCTTGGTCGCAGTGCCGTTGCGCACATTAAAGCGCTGGTGGATGCCCCTTAATCTACCAGCATCGCAAAGGCTTGCGCTGGTGTAAGCCGAGTAACCTTACTTAAGCAGCACACTCCTTCTTGTGCTAGATACTCTGTCACTCTATTCGCAAGTTCAACGTCAGTTAACGCTTTCACGCTTTCTCCCTGCAAGTTGACATACAGCCCTGTTGTTAAAAGCAAGATAGCTTCTTGCTGCTGCTCTTCACTCAAACCATATACAAAGCTTTCTATATCGGCTTCATCTTCTACTAATGCTAATTCATGGTCTGAAAAAATAATCTTAGGAAATGATGAGTGCATTTATTGTCCTGTGTCAAAGCTGCCGAGGTTGAAATGATTATAATTGCCAATTCATGTAAGAACTAGGAAAGTCTACTTATGAATCAACCAAGACGACATCAAAAGGTGAGTGATGTTTTTTCGCAAAAGCTGGTATCGTGTCCTGCGCATACGCCTTTGGTCGATGCGGTGAGGTTGATGCATGTTCACAATGTAACGGCGATTTTTATCAAGCATGAGCAGTCTGTTGTTGGTATTTGGACTGAGGCTGATTGTTTGAAAATTGACATCAGCAGCCCGCTCTATAAGAACCTTGCCATTCACGAGGTCATGTCTGCGCCTGTTATTACAGTGCCGAATCAATGCTCAGTCAGTGATGCAACCCTGCGTTTTCAACAGCATGGCATTCGTCATTTATTGGTGATGGATAGTGAGAATCAGCCTGCAGGTATGTTGAACTTATCTGATATTGTGCATAACCAAGGTTTGGACCACTACCTACAATTTCGACCTATTCATGAACAGTATTGCACTGACCTAGAGATAGTTGATGCGCAAACACCGATAGAAGAGGTTGTGCAACTGATGCGTGCAGGCCGCCTTGATAGTGTACTGGTTTATAACCGAGAGCTTGAACTGCACGGTATTATTACTCAGCGTGATATTGTTGAGCTGATCATTCAAACTGAGTGGCTAAATCCTTGTTGGCAATATGCCAGCTACCCGCTCATTGAAATTGATTGTGAAAGCAGTTTATTTGATGCGTATCGCACTATGACAGATCGTAATGTGCGTCATTTGGTGGTCAGAGATGATGAAATTTGCGGGGTAATTTCATTCGCTGATTTGATTACTGAGATTGAGTCAGCTTATTGCTGCGAGCTTGAGCGGGCAATTGAGCAGCGTGATATTGCTTTGCAAAAGTCACAACGTAACTTGTTTTTGGCAAATAAAATTATTGATGCCTCACTCGATGGCATAATGCTAACCCGTAAAGACGGCACGATTATTCAAGTTAACCCTGCTTTTACTAAACTGACCGGCTTTGCTGAGCATGAGGTAATCGGTAAGCGTCCCAATATTTTAAGCTCTACAAAACATAGCCGTTCGTTTTATCAAAAAATGTGGCATGCCATTGAATACGAAGGGGTCTGGCAAGGGGAGATCTGCAATTGCAAAAAAGATGGTGAAGAGTTTGTTGAGTGGCTCACCATTATCCAGATTAAAGATCCTAACTTTGATGAAGTACTTTATGCGGCAATTTTTAGCGACATTACAGAGCGCAAGCGTGCAGAAGAAAAAATTGCCCAGCTCGCCTATTACGATGAATTAACCGGCCTGCCTAATCGGCGCTTATTTCATGACCGACTCTCAATAGCTCTTAGCAGCGCCAAACGAAACCATGATCTATTAGCGGTGATGTTTATCGACTTAGACCGCTTTAAAGAGGTGAACGACAGTTTAGGCCATGACGCTGGCGATAACTTATTACAGCAAGTGGCAGAGCGTATTTTATCAATTCTTCCTGAAGGGGATACCCTTGCACGCTTAGGTGGCGATGAGTTTGTCCTGTTATGTGAAGTAAATCGGGTTGAAACATTGCTAAACTTTGCCGAACAAGTGTTGCAGCAAGTGAGTATGCCGCTTGCTATTAACGAGCATGTAGTTGCAATTACAGCCTCAATTGGCGCTGCAGTTTTCCCTGATGATGGCGTAGATAGCGCTACGTTGCTCAAGCATGCCGATATTGCTATGTACCGTGCTAAAGAAGTGGGGCGTAATTCATTTCAATTATTCAAACCTGCGATGAATGCACGCTCTTTAGAGCGATTGGCTATGATGAGCCGATTACAAAACGCCATCGAAAGCGATGAGTTTGAGCTTTATTTCCAGCCTAAGCAGCAGTTAAATTCTGGCAAAATTTTAGGGGTAGAGGCACTGTTACGTTGGCATGAGCCAAATCTTGGGGTGATATCACCCGCTAAATTTATTCCTCTTGCTGAAGAGCTTGGCCTAATTGTGAAACTTGATTTATGGGTCATCGAGCAGGCCTGTAAAGAGTTAGAAAAGTGGCAGCAACAAGGCATTGAAGCAGGGCGCTTAGCAATTAATATTTCGGCTAATCACTTACGTCAGGGGCAATTAGCGTCGAATGTTGAGCGCTTACTCGAGCGTTACGATGTAGACCCTCACAAGCTTGAAGTAGAGCTTACTGAAAGCTGTTTTATCAGCCACTTTAGTGAAGCTAAGCAAGAGTTACTCGCGCTTAAAAAGCTAGGTGTGCATATAACGTTAGATGACTTTGGCACGGGCTACTCGGCTTTAAGTTACTTAACTAAACTGCCAATTGATACGTTAAAAATAGATGCTAGCTTTATCGCAAAAGTGCCAGATGAATACGGTAATAGTGAAATTGTCACGGCGATTATTAGCCTGGCGAAAAGCTTGAGTATTCATGTTGTCGCAGAAGGGGTAGAGAAGGTAGAGCAGTTAAATTACTTACGTTCACTTAACTGCGATACCATTCAAGGCTATTACTTTTGCCGTCCAATAGCGAAGCAGCAATGGTATGACTTTTATCTTAATACCGAAAAAAGTGCTTAACCTAGGCTAATTTCGTAAGAAGTAAACTTACGAATATTAATGACGCCAGTATCAAAAATTAAGTACTGGCCCTTAATGCCTTTTAAAATACCTGATACTTCTGGTGCTTTATCAAAATTAAAAGAGCTGATTTTGCTTGGGTATTCACTTACTGGGTAGTCTAGCTCAACCACCTCTTCATCGAGCTTTTCAATGGCTGTTGCGCCAAATAGCTCTGCAAGTTCACTTAACTTAGCATCAATTTGTGGGATCAACTCTGCAGCAGCGGCTTTTAAATCAATCGCTTCAGATTGGCCTTTTAGCATGTTTCGCCAATTGGTTTTATCTGCAATAAACTCGGCTAAGGCAACCTCAACTAAACCCGATTGAAGACGGGTTTGTACTTTGAAGATAGGTAAAGCTTGCGTCGCACCTTGGTCAATCCAGCGTGTAGGAATTTGAGTATGGCGGGTAATACCTACTTTTAGGCCTGAGGTGTTGGCTAAATAAACGTAATGCGGGATCATGCAGTTTTCTTCACCCCACTGTGGCTCACGACAGGTGCCCTTATCAAAATGGCACGTTTCAGGTTTCATGATACACATGTCACAGCTAGCCAGTTTACGCATACAGACAAAGCAGTGGCCTTGAGAGTAGCTTTTCTTGGTTTTCTTACCACAGTTACAGCAAAAAATATTGCCGGTAAAAGTCAGTGTGAGTGGCTTACCAATATAGTCATTTAATGAAACTAGCTCATCACCGATAGGTAATTGATATTCGACAGGAGAGGTCAGTGTCGACTTTAATTTTCTGATCGTACCTTGCATCTTTACATGGCCCCTAAAGATGTTAAAAAAGGCAGTGTAACACGGCCTATTTAAATTGTGAGGCAATAAAGCTTAGATACTCATTAATCGGCACCGCTTTGCTGTAATAATAGCCTTGCCCTTGATCTGCGCCCATCTTGATCAGCATTTTTTCTGTTTCTTGGTCTTCAATGCCTTCGATGGTGATATTCATATCAAGGTTATGAGCCATATCAATAGCCGTTTTTACCACTACCTGGTTGGTGGTATTATTCACTAAATCCAGAATAAAGCTCTTATCGACTTTAATCGTACTAAATGAATAATTTACCAAGTAGTTTAACGACGAATAACCAGTACCAAAATCATCGAGTACCACCTTGCTACCGAGTTTATTAAGTTCGCTGATAAAGCTGACCATTTCATCATGGTTTTTGATAAGCGCAAACTCAGTTAATTCAAACTTTAGCTGATCCGCAGTAATGCCATGCTTTAAAATGGTGTTTTCGACTTTTTCGACAAGCTTAGGGATCGCGAGATTCTTGGCACTTAAATTAACGCTAATGGTATGGTCGCGATAGCCTTGTCGATTAAGCTGGGCAGCGGCTAGGCAAGCCTGATCAATCACCCATAAGCTCAACTCGTTAATTAAACCAGTACGTTCAGCCAATAAAATGAGTTGCTCAATATCCAGGTATTTCCCTGCTGTAGGCCAGCGTAACAATGCCTCTGCGCCACAGGTAGCACCGCTGCGTAAATTGATTATGGGCTGTAAGTAAATGGCTAAGGTATTGCTTCGCATTGCTTGTTGTAACTCGGCGGCAAGGCTGACATCCATATCGATATGCGGTGTGTTAAAGTCGATGTTTTGCTGCTTTTGTGACAGACCTAAGTAGCCACGTTGTAGCCAAATATCAAAGCCATCATCACTAACCGGTTCGGTAATGCTATGGCGGTAGTAAAGCTGCAGGTCTAAGCCTGCCACTTTATATTGTTTAGGCAGCTGTTTGCATAAGTTGCTAAGTTCTTGGTGTAGCTCTGCTTGTGATTGAATTTTGGTAGAAATAAAAGCCAGTACACCATTGCCTAAGTCAGCTATTTTTGGACTGTTATCTAATGCCGATTCTAAATTAATAAATTGCCTATTCTTATTAATTTGGTGCTCTAGCGATTGGGCAACAGTAATAATTATTTGGCTGCTTTGACTTGGCTTTAGAATGCTCATAAGGGCATTGAATTGCTCTATTTTCACTAAACAAAGGTTAGCGAGTCTTTGCTCCGAGGCAATCGCCATATAGGCTTGTTTGAGCATTGCTTGGTTGAGTAGCTCAGTTTGTTGCGTATGGGTTGCATGATACAGCGCTTTTTCACGTTGATAACGAACACGGTCTGCCAGCGCCATTGCCATAAGCACAATCTCACAGAGAATGGCGACTAAAAATATGTGCCTAACAGCAAAACTGTAGGGAATAAAGCCCGTTAGTTCTAACGGCTGAATGGCAGCGCCTACAATCAGTGGCACCCACGACATGACATAAAACTTTGCCCACCGAAAACCACTCACCAACTTTTTGTAAATCATGCAAATACATAAAATGTATAACGGCACCATGATGGCAAAAAAGATTTTCGAGGAATGGTATTCCAACATAAAAAAGCTGAGCAAACCGAGGCTGAACAGCAAGGCTAAAAAGCTGATACTGAGTTTGTATAAGCGGCAATTGTCTTTATGGTAGCGTAAGAACATGGTGCAAAAGGCGACGGTGAAAAATGCAATCGCGTAGTTACTGAAGACCACTTGCTCATTAAAAAAGATTTGCCACGATAACGGCCATAAATAAAAACCAAAGCCTAGCACTGAGCCCATAAGTAGTAGTGCTGAGATGATGTAGCCTATATAAATAAGATAGACGCGGTCACGGATCCCTAAAAATAATACCAAGTTATACAGAGCTGCCATGATCAGCACACCAATGAAGATCCCCCAAATTCCTGATTGCGAACGTAGTAGGTCTTGAAACTCTTTTTCACCATAAATATTAATAGGTGTTTTGCTAATCCCAACCGTATCTATTTTTATAATGAGGGATGTTTGTTCATAGCCCTGCATGGTGAGCATGCTGTGCGGTGTACTGTATTGAAACAAACTAAGGCCAGAGATTTTATCACCTAGCTCGGTTGTATCTATAAGCTGCCCTGTATCATCAACATGATAAACGCTAAGGTAATCAACCATAGGGTTGTCAAAGTGAATCGCCAGCTCCACAGGCTTAGCTTGACGGTTTTCTAAATCAAGCTTTAACCAATAATCTTGCGCAGCTAAATCCCATTCAACATCTTTAAAAGGGCGATGTTTAAGCTTGTCTGGCTCAGCTAAAAACTGCTCGAGTGTTAGCGCTTTACTGCTATCTATTCGATACGCCGTATTACTGTAGATGGGGGCTGTTTTATCTATGGTGTAGCGGGTAGGGCTGGCTAAATGTGCAGCTAGGGTAGCAATGATAAAAAACAAAATTGTCAGAATAAGAAATGAAACAAAGTTATATTTCAGTGCTTTATTATTCAAAATTAGTTCTTTATCTAGGTAAATATTCTCATAGTGTAGCATTAAAAAAGCGCAGATAAACTGCGCTTTTTTCAGAATTAGACTGGTTTGACCTTAATTCTGTTCGCGAGCAATTGCACGATAGGCGATATCAGTACGATATTCCATGCCTTCCCAGCTGATTTGATCAACTAGTTTATAAGCACGTTGCTGCGCTTCAGTTACAGTGTTGCCAAGTGCCGTAGCACACAGTACACGACCGCCAGCTGTTACTACGTTGTCGCCGTCTTGCTTAGTCCCTGCGTGGAATACTTTCTCACCTTCAGGGTAAGTAACTTGCAAGCCATTGATAGTGTCACCTTTCGGGTAGCTATCTGGGTAGCCTTTAGCTGCTAATACAACACCGACTGCTGCACGTGGGTCGAACTCGATTGCTGTTTTATCTAGTTCTTCACGGTTAGCCGCTTCGATAAGTTCAACAAGGTCAGACTTAAGACGAAGCATCATAGGTTGTGTTTCAGGGTCGCCAAAACGACAGTTGTATTCGATTACTTTTGGCGTACCATCAGCGGTGATCATTAAACCAGCGTATAAGAAACCAGTGTAAGGGTGGCCTTCTTTTGCCATACCTTCAACTGTTGGATTGATCACTTCGTTCATAATACGTTGGTGAATTTCATCAGTCACCACTGGAGCAGGTGAGTATGCACCCATGCCACCAGTGTTTGGACCTTGGTCACCGTTGTAAGCGCGTTTGTGGTCTTGGCTAGTTGCAAATGGCAGTACGTTTTTGCCATCAACCATCACGATGAAAGAAGCTTCTTCACCTTCTAAGAACTCTTCGATAACTACACGGCTTCCCGCTTCACCAAAGCTGTTGCCTGCAAGCATATCGCGGATAGCTTCTTCAGCTTCAAGCTCAGTCATCGCAACGATAACGCCTTTACCAGCTGCTAAGCCGTCAGCTTTAACAACAATTGGCGCACCTTTTTCTTTTAGGTAAGCCAGTGCAGGCTCGATTTGTTCAAACGTTTGGTAATCAGCTGTTGGAATGTCGTGACGTGCTAAGAAGTCTTTAGTGAATGACTTAGAGCCTTCTAGCTGTGCAGCACCTGCTGTTGGGCCAAAGATAGCTAGACCGTTTTCACGGAATGTATCAACTACACCTAAAACAAGCGGTACTTCTGGACCAACAATAGTTAACTCAACGTTGTTTTCTTTAGCAAAAGTAACTAAACCTGCTAGGTCTTCAACGTTGATAGCTACGTTTTCAAGTTTTGGCTCTAGTGCAGTACCTGCGTTACCAGGAGCTACGAAAACGGTGTTTACTTTAGTATTTTGTGCAGCCTTAAACGCAAGAGCGTGTTCGCGGCCGCCACTGCCGATGACGAGTACATTCATGGCGTATAATCCTATTTATAGCGGTTTTTTAAACTTCAGCGTCATACGATCACTTTCACCAATCGCTTTATACTTCGCGGCATCTTGCTCGCCTAAACGAAGGCTTGGTGGTAGTGTCCACACCCCTTTAGGGTGATCTGCTGTATCAAGTGGGTTTGCATTAATGTCACTGCTTGCCACCAGTTCAAAGCCAGCTTGCTTTGCAATATCAACTACATAGCTTTGCTTCATATAACCTGATGATTTCTGATCTTCATCGCTGCGCGCTTCAGGTAGACGGTGTTCAACCACACCTAAAGTGCCGCCTGGTTTAAGTGCTTTATAAAATGCTTTAAACGCACTTAACGCGCCTTCTTTATCTTTACCCATGTACCAGTTGTGTACATTTCTAAATGTTAAGACAAGATCTGCGCTACCCGCTGGTGCAATATCAAGATGTGTTACTGGTGCAAATTCAGTTAGTTTAACTTCACTGAAGCGTGCGTCATCGCTCATCTTTTTCTTAAAACCAGCTAATGAACGTTGGTAATAACCCACCTCAGAATCAGCTGGGAAATGTGCCGCGTAGTAAACACCATGGCCTTTTACAGCTGGCGCAAGGATTTCGCTGTACCAACCACCGCCCGGCGCAATTTCAACAACGGTCATGTTTGGCTTAAAGCCAAAGAACTCAAGTGTCTCAACTGGATGGCGATATTGATCACGTGCGCTATTTTTAGTATCACGTTCGCTTGATTGCACGGCTTGTGTAAGCGCTGATTCATGGTCATGGCTTAGAGCCTGTGCTGATGTCAGTGCAAGGCTGGCAACAAGTAACGATTTTACGGCAAATTTCATCATCTATTCCTTCATTATATGGGCAATTATTATTAATCAGAATACGTGAATTTGTGGCAAACAAAAAGGGTTAAGCTATGTGCTTAACCCTTTATGTGATTAGTGGCGGAAATGGCGCATACCTGTAAATACCATTGCCATACCAGCTTCGTCAGCTGCAGCGATAACTTCTTCATCGCGCATTGAGCCACCTGGTTGAATAACTGCGGTAATGCCAGCCTCTGCTGCTGCATCAATACCGTCACGGAATGGGAAGAATGCATCCGATGCCATAACTGAACCTTTAACTTCAAGGTTTTCGTCAGCGGCTTTGATACCCGCAATTTTAGCTGAGTAAACACGGCTCATTTGGCCTGCACCTACACCAATCGTCATACCGTCACGTGCATAAACGATTGCGTTAGACTTAACGAATTTAGCTACTTTCCAGCAGAATAAAAGATCTTTTAATTCTTGCTCAGTTGGTTGGCGCTTAGATACAACTTTAAGGTCGCCTTGTGTAACCATACCTAGGTCGCGGTCTTGAACTAGAATACCGCCATTAACACGCTTGATGTCGTGACCTGTTGCATTACCCGTCCATTCACCACATTCTAATAAACGAACGTTTTGCTTAGCAGATACGATTTGTGCAGCTGCTTCAGATACTTTAGGTGCAATGATAACTTCAACGAATTGACGAGCAACAATTGCTTCAGCTGTGTCTGCATCAAGTTCTTTATTGAATGCGATGATGCCACCAAATGCTGATGTAGGGTCAGTTTTGAATGCACGATCATAAGCTTCAAGAATGTTGTCACCAATTGACACACCACAAGGGTTCGCATGTTTTACGATAACACACGCTGGTACGTCGAATTCTTTTACACACTCTAATGCTGCGTCAGTATCAGCAATGTTGTTGTAAGAAAGTGCTTTACCTTGCAGTTGAACTGCCGTCGCAACAGATGCTTCAGTTAAGTCGTTTTCAACATAAAAAGCAGCGTCTTGGTGTGAGTTCTCACCGTAGCGCATATCTTGCTTCTTAGTGAACTGCATGTTGATAGTGCGTGGGAACTTAGTCTCTTCAGCAGCTTCCTCTGTGTAGTCAGGAACCATTTTTCCGAAGTAGTTTGCAATCATGCCATCGTACTGAGCTGTGTGCTCGTAAGCCGCAATAGCTAGATCAAAACGTGTTTTATACGTTGTTGAACCGTTGTTGCTTTGCATTTCGCTGATCACGCGGTCGTAATCTTTTGCATTTACCACGATAGTTACGTCTTTATGGTTTTTCGCCGCAGCGCGAACCATAGTTGGACCACCGATATCAATGTTTTCAATCGCATCTTCTAGGCTGCAGTCTTCTTTCGCAACAGTGTTTGCGAAGGGGTATAAGTTAACTACAACGATATCGATAGCAGAGATGTTATTCTCGCTCATTACGTCTTCATCTTGACCGCGACGCGCTAAGATGCCGCCGTGAATTTTTGGATGAAGTGTTTTTACGCGACCATCCATGATCTCAGGGTGACCAGTATGGTCAGATACTTCAGTGACTTTGATGCCGTTATCAGCAAGTAATTTGCAAGTACCGCCAGTTGATAAAATATCCACGCCTTGTGCTTCAAGAGCGCGAGCAAATTCAACGATACCGGTTTTATCTGACACACTTAATAGTGCGCGACGAATTGGACGATGTGTATCCATTGTAGTTTTGATTACCTCAATGTTTGAGCTAGCTTAGAAAGGCGGTATTTTAACTGAATCTGCTTTAAAAAACGACGTTTAAAGCGTGAGGATTTTGCATAGTTTTTAACAGCTATAAAAAAAGCACCCTAAGGTGCTTTTTTCAAAACTTTTATATCAGTTCTTTAAAAACTTTTATATCAGTTGTATTGGATTAGTAAGCAATTATAACAACAGAGAAATAAGTCAATAACAAGGCAAAAATTTTGCAGTGTAGTTATTCTACATAAGAAATTTTTAACGCAGTTAGGGACTTATTTAGCTCGTTAGAATGATTACGGTTTCAATACAACTGGTATCAGTTCATGCCGTATTTTTTAAGCTTCTTACGTAAAGTACCACGGTTGATACCTAGTAAGATTGCAGCACGAGTTTGGTTACCACGCGTGTACGTCATTACTTCTTCAAGTAATGGTGCTTCTAGCTCAGAAAGAACAAGGTCGTATACGTCTTGTACGTCTTGACCATTAAGTTGCTTTAAGTAGTGATGAACAGCTTTTTTCACTGCATCACGCAACGGCTGTGGTTTCTCGTGTGACTGTACATGAGGGTTTGTGATAAATGGAGAAGTCACGTTTTGTTCGAACATCGTTATATGTCTCTTTCTTTCTTAGTTAGCTGCTAGTGTTTTAAAGTATTCTTCTAATGCGTCGACTTGTGCCTGTGGGTTATCTAACGCATTAAATACTCGCCTAAACTGACCGTCACTGTCATGGGTTTGCAAATACCAAGATACATGCTTTCGAGCGATACGCGCTCCCATTGGCTCCCCGTAAAACTGATGAAGATTGTCTAAATGCTCCATCAAAATGCTACGCACCTCTGCAATTTCAGGTGCTGGCAAATGTTCTCCAGTTCGCAAATAGTGGTCTATCTCCCTAAAAATCCAAGGGCGACCTTGGGCGGCTCGACCAATCATAATGGCATCTGCACCCGTATAATCCAAAACCTGCTTTGCTTTTTCTGGTGAAGTAATATCACCATTGGCAACGACAGGGATAGACACTGAACGTTTAATATCCCTAATTGTGGCGTACTCTGCTTCACCTTTATACATACATGCGCGCGTTCGCCCATGTACTGCCAGTGAGGCAATGCCATAACGTTCAGCTATTCTCGCAATCTCGACACCATTACGGTTATCCTGATCCCATCCAGTACGGATTTTTAAAGTGACAGGGACATCAACAGCGTTTACAACGGCATCGAGTATCTCTTGTACTAATTCAGGAAACTGTAATAAGGCAGAGCCTGCGAGTTTCTTATTCACTTTTTTAGCTGGGCACCCCATATTGATATCTATGATCTGTGCACCATTGCTGACATTGAATTGTGCTGCCTGTGCCATAAGCTCAGGATCGGCTCCGGCGATTTGCACCGAACGAATTCCCGATTCACCGCTGTGATCCATACGGTTCATCGATTTTTCAGTTTTCCATACTTTCGGGTTTGACGAGAGCATTTCAGAAACAGCAAGGCCCGCACCTAAGCGACGGCAAAGTTGTCTAAATGGTCTGTCTGTAATGCCTGCCATTGGCGCGACAATTACATTGTTCTCAAGTTGGTATGAACCGATACGCACTGTTATTCAATTGGCCTCTTTTCAAGGGGCGCTAAGTTTACGGTTTTTTTGGCAAAAATCAAAGGCTATAAATTGAACAAAAGTGACTTTTTTTTGCCCTTTTCGTATTGACTTTTGATAACAGTTTGACGGGTAGGTTGATTTGTTTGATATTTAAACAGAATTTTTTTTACTCGCAAAAAAGTGCGAAACGATTAACTGTAAAAATAAGGTAAAGCCTGTTAAATATAGGCTTTACCTATTATGTTTGAGTAAATGCTCTAGTGCTGTTTAAGCTTTTTTGACGCCGCTGATACGGGTCCATTCACCTTCAACAGCCACTTCATCAAGTGCTAAAAACGGGGCATAAACATCGGCTACAGACTGAGCTTGTTCTTCTAAAATTCCTGACATAGCAATTTTACCATTCGGTTTTAAAAGACCTAAAATCACTTCATGTAGTTCACGAAGTGGTTGAGCTAAGATGTTTGCAACCACAATATCGGCTGTAAACTCTGGTTGATCTTCAGGTAAATACACTTCAAGTTTATCTGCAACGCCATTACGTTTTGCATTATCGCGGCTTGCTTCAAGGGCTTGAGGATCTATATCGATACCGATCATACGCTCTGCCCCGAGTTTGATCGCCGCAATTCCTAAAATACCTGAGCCACAACCAAAGTCGACCACGGTTTTACCTGTTAAATCTTGGCTTTCTAGCCACTTTAAACAAAGCGCAGTGGTTGCATGGGTACCTGTGCCAAAAGCAAGGCCAGGGTCGAGCAATACATTAACCGCATCAGGGTCGGGAATATCGCGCCAACTTGGACAGATCCATAAGCGATCACCAAATTGAATAGGGTGGAAGTTATCCATCCACTCACGCTCCCAATCTTTATCTTCAAGCTGTTCAATTTTATAAACGAGCTTATCGGCGAGTGTTGCTTCAGCATTTAATGTTGCTACAACGCTGTCCATATCATGGTTTGCGTCATACAGGCCAATCACTGTGGTATCAGCCCATAACTGCACAGTACCAAGCTTTGGCTCATAAATAGGAGTATCTTTGGCATCAACATAAGTGACTGAGGCACTGCCAGTGTCCATGAGTAAGTCGCTGATTAATTCAGCGTTGTCTGCGTTTGCATTGATGCGAATTTGGATCCAAGCCATGAATATCTCTCGAATAGAAAAAAGGCCGCAACAGCGGCCTTTTAGTTAATAACACGATACTAAATTACTTAGCATCTAAGAAGCTTTTCAGTAAGTCAGAGCGAGAAGGGTGACGTAATTTACGTAACGCTTTCGCTTCGATTTGACGAATACGCTCACGTGTTACGTCAAATTGTTTACCTACTTCTTCTAATGTATGGTCAGTGTTCATGTCGATACCGAAACGCATACGTAATACTTTAGCTTCACGTGCTGTTAAGCCCGCTAGTACATCGTTTGTTGCGCCACGTAGTGATTCCATGGTTGCAGAATCAATAGGTGAGTCGATAGTGGTATCTTCAATGAAGTCACCTAAGTGCGAATCTTCATCATCACCGATTGGTGTTTCCATTGAAATTGGCTCTTTAGCGATCTTAAGTACCTTACGGATCTTGTCTTCAGGCATTAACATACGCTCAGCTAATTCTTCTGGGCTCGGCTCACGCCCCATCTCTTGTAGCATTTGACGAGAGATACGGTTTAACTTGTTGATCGTCTCAATCATGTGCACAGGAATACGAATGGTACGTGCTTGGTCAGCAATCGAACGTGTGATTGCTTGACGGATCCACCATGTTGCATAAGTTGAGAACTTATAACCACGGCGGTATTCGAACTTATCAACCGCTTTCATTAGACCAATATTACCTTCTTGGATAAGGTCTAAGAATTGTAAACCACGGTTGGTGTATTTTTTCGCAATTGAAATTACAAGACGTAAGTTCGCTTCAACCATTTCTTTCTTCGCACGGCGGGCTTTCGCTTCACCAATACTCATACGACGGTTGATGTCTTTAATTCGTTCGATGCTAAGACCTGTGCTTTCTTCAATTGCACTTAGTTTGCTGATGCAACGAATGATTTCTGGTTTAACTGATTCAAGTGCTACTGAGTATTTCTCGTTTGCAGCAATCTCAAGGTCGATCCAGCTTGTGTCTGTTTCGTTATTTGCAAAGTGCTTGATAAAATTCTTTTTCGGTAACTTAGCAATTTGTACAGCTTGCTTCATGATGATACGTTCTTGTACACGAACGCGGTCCATCATTTCACGCATGTTGTTAACCATGCGGTCAAACTGTTTTGGAACTAATTTAAATGTTTTAAATAGTTCGCCGATTTCTGCAATAGCTACAAGTGAGTCAGGGTGTGAGCGACCTTTTTCTTCGAACGTTTCGCGTGCTTTATTATAAAGCTCACGTAAGTTTTCGAAGTGAATACGGGCTTCTTCAGGATCTGGACCTGTGTCGCCATCGTTATCATCATCGTTATCATCATCACTATCTTCGTCATCATCGTCTTCGTCGTCTTCTTCGTCGAGTTGCTCTTCGTTTAACTCAGAACCGATGTGTGTTGCAGAAATTTGTGATTCGTCTTCATTATTAGGATCAAAGAAGCCAGAGATAATATCGCTTAAGCGCATTTCTTCAGCTTCGAATTTGTCCCATTGCTCTAGTAGATAAGTAATTGCTTCTGGGTATTCAGCAACTGAAATCTGTACTTGGTTAATACCTTCCTCAATACGCTTAGCGATTACGATTTCGCCTTCACGCGTAAGAAGTTCAACAGTACCCATTTCACGCATATACATACGTACAGGGTCAGTTGTTCGACCGATCTCTTTTTCTACAGTCGCAAGTGCAGCTGCCGCGGCTTCTGCTGCGTCTTCGTCTGTCGTTGTTTCTTGCATCATTAATTCATCGGCATCAGGTGCGTTTTCACTTACCTTGATACCCATATCATTAATCATGCTAATGATATCTTCTACCTGATCTGAGTCGATAATGTCTTGTGGAAGGTGATCATTAACTTCTGCAAAAGTTAAATAACCTTGCTCTTTACCTTTTTGAATCAGAAGCTTTAATTGTGACTGAGGAGTTGGATCCATAGAGATTTATTCTTCCACTCTGAAAGTTGATACAACAGGCGCCAGCTCGCTTACTAATTAAGCGACACGAAAACTAACTAGACGCAGTGAATAGCACAGTATAACAGCATTATTCAATTCTGACTAGCTGTTGCTGCCTTTTAACGCTTGCGTTAGTAAGTGGCATTCCAGCCTTTCTTCGCTGCTTAAGCCTTGGGTCTTGTCTTTTATTAATAGGGTCTCTAGTCGATAATTTAAACACTGGTCTTCAATAAATTTAAAAGTATTTTTAAAAACCGTCTCTAAACGATCGTCATTTATTTGATGCTGCCAAGTGGCTAATTTCACCAGCGCGTCATATTCAGCACCATCCCTAAATGACTCTAAAATTTGTGCGGTGGTGATACCTTCTCGTTCTAGTGCTAAGTGCTGAATGCGTAAAAATAGCTCTATTCCGGCTATTTTCATCTCAGCCAATTCTGGCATATAAGCAATGCTGGTCGCCAAATTGGGGTGTTGCAATAAAATACCAATCGCTTGGCGCATCGGTGTTATTTTAAATTTTCGCTCAATCGCATGCTGTTGTTTTGGTGACTTAACGCGGTTATTTAATTGCTCTCTTGTTCGACCAATTAAGCGGCCAAGATGTTCCAAAATATTTTCTTGATAAAAATCACTAGGGATTTTTTCAATTAGTGGTAGAGCATTACTAAGGAGCTTTGCTTTACCTGCGTCTTGTGTAAGGTCTATCTCTTGGCTGAGTTTATTAAACAGCACCTTAGTAAAATCATCCGCTTCGCTTAACCTAGCTTCAAAAGCGTCTTTACCTTCTTTTTGTACCAGTGAATCAGGGTCTTCACCATCAGGTAAAAACACAAACTTCAACGACTTACCGTCGGCAAGATAAGGCAGTGCATTCTCAAGCGCTCGCCAAGCTGCATCGCGACCTGCACGGTCACCGTCGTAGCAGCAAATCACTTTATCCGTGGTTCTAAATAAAGTGTGCATATGCTCTGCAGTGGTTGCTGTGCCAAGGGCGGCGACGGCATATTCGATGCCTTGCTCAGCTAAAGCAACGACATCCATGTAGCCTTCAACAATTAAAATATGTTCAAGTTTTTTATGCGCTTGCTTGGCTTCGTATAAACCATAAAGCTCAAAGCCTTTATGGAAAATACGGGTTTCTGGTGAGTTAAGGTATTTAGGACCTTGATCCGCTTGCATAACACGGCCACCAAACGCAATCACCCGACCGCGTTTATCGCGAATAGGGAACATAAGTCGGTCACGGAAGAAGTCAAATTGGCGACCAGGCGACTTTTCAGAGGCTAGTTTTAGTTCTACAAGCTGCTCTTTTTGTTCTTTGTTGCGGCCAAGTTGCTGGCATAGCGCTTCCCATTCACTAGGCGCATAACCAATCATGAATTTTTTCGCTGTTTCACCGCTTAAACCACGACCCTTGATATAATCGATAACCGTTTTCGAGTTGGCATGATGCTTTAATTGATGTTGGTAAAAGCGAGCAGCATGTAACATTAAATCGTAATCAGAGCGCTTTTGTTCTGCGGTGCGTTGCGGGCCTGAGCTTGTGCCTTGTTCGCGAGGTACGTCTAAATTGAGCATACTCGCTAATTCTTCAATGGCGTCAACGAACTCTAATTTGTCGTATTCCATGACAAATGAAATTGCATTGCCATTGGCACCACAACCAAAGCAGTGGTAAAACTGTTTATCTTGAGAAACGGTAAAGGAGGGTGACTTTTCGTTGTGAAATGGGCAACAGGCTTGGTAGTCTTTACCTGCTTTTTTTAGGCCAACTCTCGAATCAATTAACTCAACAATATCTGTGCGAGCGAGTAAATCATCAATAAACTGTCGAGGGATCTTTCCGGCCATAGCTGTTGTATTTTCCTGCGCTATCTATGCGTTGTAAAATAAGATTTGAACACAATTACTGTGTTTATGAAAGACTAAAAGCAAGAAACCGAGCACTAGGCTCGGTTTGCTTGAATCATACATCTGTATGTGGGGGTTAGGCAGTTAATCGTTGCTTAATTAAGCCAGAAATCTTACCTAAATCGGCACGACCTTCAGCTTTGCTTTTGATAACTCCCATTACCTTACCCATGTCTTGCATACCCGCTGCGTTTGTATCAGCTATAGCCGAGTCAATAAGAGCAATGATTTCTTCTTCACTCAATTGTTGAGGTAAGAATTCTTCAAGTGCTTTAATCTCACTGGCTTCAATTTCAGCTAAATCTTCACGACCCGCATCAATGTACTGGGTGTAAGAATCGCGACGTTGCTTAACAAGCTTTACTAAAACAGCGGTAATACCGTCGTCGTCAAGCGTAATTTGCTCGTCAATCTCACGTTGCTTGATTGCAGCAAGTACCATGCGGATTGGCTTAAGACGTTCTTTGTCTTTTGCCTTCATTGCATCTTTTTGCGCATCTTTTAGCGTTAATAAAAGGCTCATTTATACAAGACCAAATACTGATTAGTATAATTTAACGCGACGTGCGTTATCGCGAGAAAGCTTCTTCATGTGACGCTTTACTGCAGCAGCTTTTTTACGCTTACGCTCAGCTGTTGGTTTTTCATAGTGCTCGCGACGACGAACTTCTGAAAGGATACCTGCTTTTTCACATGAACGCTTGAAGCGACGAAGTGCTACGTCAAACGGTTCGTTCTCTCTTACTTTAATTACTGGCATTAAAAATTCACCTACCTAAATAATGAGCGTTGCTCAAGTTGATCGAATAACGACCAAGTGGTTCAAAAATGGTGCGGTATTGTAATCCGAAGCAACACCACATGTAAAGAATAATATTAACAGAAACTAGGTTTGCAAAACAGGGTTAATTTGTCTCGCGTTGATATAGTCGACAAATCACTTGTCCGGCAGTTTTTTCTTTTAAAAGCATCCAGTTATCTGGTGTGCTTAGGTCGCTTAGTTCGCTTTCGACCTCAACATATATAAGTGCTTGGGCAGATAACCAGTTATTTTTTTCGAGTAAAAAACAACTTTTTTCAGCCAAGTTTTGTCGAAATGGCGGGTCAACAAAAATTAGATCAAATTGCTCGTTTTGCGTGTTTTGTTCTAATAATGAAAGGCTATTGCCTTGTTTTACGACGGCATTATCCAATTTAAGCGTGCTAATGTTTTCTTTTAGCTGGCTAGCGGCGCCTTTATCTAGTTCGAAAAACACAGCATGATCAGCAAAGCGCGATAAAGCTTCAAACCCTAAGCCGCCAGAACCGGCAAAGCAGTCGAGTACCGCTGCGCCTCGGGTATCTTGCATGAGCCAGTTAAATACTGTTTCTTTTATACGGTCTGTAGTTGGACGCAAGCCTTGCACATCTTTTACTGGGAGTTTTCTACCGCGAAATTGCCCACTAATAATACGAATAAAACCATTTGCTGATTTATTGTTCGCTGCTTTTGCTTGGCGGTTAGCTGTTGATTTTTTTCTCATTTAACTCACTAATCATTGGTAACTGACCCCTAGCTCAGATAATATTGTATGCAATAGCTAGCGTGTCATTTTTCTACTGCGCTAAAAGTGATAGTATTGCGACCTTAGCGATAGATGGTACCTGTTTATGTTTGGCTAAAAAGCTGAACTGTCACCAAACTATTATTCATGTAAGTTTATCAGATTTTTATAAGTGGTTATTAGCAAGTATGGCAAAAAAAAGTAAATTCCTGTCTTGGTTTGGTTTTGGCAAATCAGATAAGCAACAAGCAGAGCAAGCAGCAAAAGAGGCTGATAACCAGAAGCAAATAGAAGAACAACAGCGAATTGAAGCCGAAAAGGCAGAAGCTGAACGTTTAGAGCAAGAACGCATTGCGGCAGAAAAGGCAGAGGCTGAACGTTTAGAGCAAGAACGCATTGCGGCAGAAAAGGCWGAGGCGGAGCGTTTAGAGCAAGAGCGCATTGCGGCAGAAAAAGTAGAAGCTGAACGTTTAGAACAAGAACGTATCGCTGCAGAAAAAGTAGAAGCTGAACGTTTAGAACAAGAACGCATTGCGGCAGAAAAGGCAGAGGCAGAACGTTTAGAACAAGAACGCATTGCGGCAGAAAAAGCAGAAGCTGAGCGTTTAGCTCAAGAGCAGCAAGCGGCAGAGCAGCAACGTCAAGAACAACAAGCTCGACTTGCTGAGCAAGAAGCAGCAATGAAATTAGAGCAAGAACGTGTTGCCGCAGAACAGGCGCAGCGTGAAGCCGAGCAAGTTGCTGCACAGAAGGCCGAGGCAGAACGTCTAGAACAAGAACGCATTGCTGCAGAAAAGGCAGAAGCAGAGCGTTTAGAGCAAGAGCGCATTGCGGCAGAAAAAGCACAAGCTGAACGCTTAGAGCAAGAACGTATTTCGGCAGAAAAGGCGGAAGCGGAGCGTTTAGAGCAAGAACGTATCGCAGCAGAAAAGGCGGAAGCTGAGCGTTTAGAGCAAGAACGCATTGCCGCWGAAAAAGCAGAAGCTGAGCGTTTAGAACAAGAACGCATTGCCGCTGAAAAAGCAGAAGCTGAGCGTTTAGAACAAGAGCGTATCGCGGCAGAAAAGGAAGAAGCGGAGCGCTTAGAGCAAGAACGCATTGCTGCTGAAAAGGCAGAAGCGGAACGTTTAGAGCAGGAGCGCATTGCTGCAGAAAAGGCAGAAGCTGAACGTATAGAACAAGAACGTATCGCTGCAGAAAAGGCGGAAGCGGAACGCTTAGAACAAGAACGTATCGCTGCAGAAAAGGCGGAAGCGGAACGCTTAGAACAAGAACGTATCGCGGCAGAGAAAGCGGAGGCGGAGCGCCTAGAACAAGAACGTATTGCTGCAGAAAAAGCAGAAGCGGATCGTCTAGAGCAAGAACGCATTGCTGCAGAGAAAGCAGAGGCAGAGCGTTTAGAGCAAGAGAAAGCTGCTCAAGCTGCTGCTGAAAAACCTAAGAAAGAAGGTTTCTTCGCACGCCTTAAAAAAGGTTTATTAAAAACTCGCGTTAATATTGGTTCTGGCTTTGCGTCTATTTTTAGTGGTAAGAAAATTGACGATGATTTATTTGAAGAACTAGAAACACAATTACTAACAGCCGATTTAGGTGTTGATACAACAATGAAGTTGATTGATAACCTAACCGATGCCGCTGATCGTAAGCAGTTAAAAGATGGCGATGCTTTATACGAGTTAATGAAGCAAGAAATGGCAAGTATGCTTAAAACCGCTGAGCAGCCGCTGGTTGTAAGTGGTGACAAAAAGCCATTTGTTATCTTAATGGTGGGTGTAAATGGGGTAGGTAAAACTACCACGATTGGTAAATTAGCGAAGCAGTTTCAAAACGAAGGTAAGTCAGTGATGCTTGCTGCCGGTGATACGTTCCGCGCTGCGGCGGTTGAGCAGCTGCAAGTATGGGGTGAGCGTAATAGCATTCCAGTGATTGCCCAGCATACAGGTGCAGACAGTGCGTCAGTGGTTTTTGATGCATTTCAGGCGGCAAAAGCCCGTAATGTTGATGTGTTAATCGCTGATACAGCAGGTCGCTTGCAAAATAAAGATAACCTAATGCAAGAGCTTGAAAAAATTGCCCGTGTAATGAAGAAAATTGACCCAGATGCGCCGCATGAAGTTATGCTAACTATAGATGCAGGTACAGGTCAAAACGCAATTAGCCAAGTTAAATTATTTAATGAATGTGTTGGTTTAACGGGCATTACTTTATCTAAACTAGATGGTACCGCTAAAGGTGGTGTGATTTTCGCCGTTGCAGATAAATTTAATATCCCAATTCGTTACATTGGTGTTGGTGAAGGTATTGATGATTTACGTACCTTTAATAGTAGTGACTTTATTGATGCACTATTTAGCCAAGACGAGGATGACGCATAATTAACTAAAGGGAGCTTGCTCCCTTTTTCGCTGCAAGATGATTGATAACTAAAATGATAAATTTTCAGCAAGTCAGTAAAACATATCCAGGTGGCCATCGTGCCCTTGAAAAAGTCAGCTTTCATATTAAGCCTGGCGAACTGGCCTTTTTAACCGGGCACAGTGGCGCAGGTAAAAGTACCCTATTGAAGCTTATTAGTTTAATGGAGCGTCCATCGGCTGGGCAGGTGCTTATTAATGGTGTTGATTTAAATGCTGTTAAATCACGCCAGATCCCTTATGTGCGCCGCGATATTGGTATCATCTTTCAGAATCACCGCTTACTAGAACGTTACTCAGTGTTTGATAATGTTGCCTTACCTTTAATTATTGAAGGTACGCACCACAAGCAAATAGCTAAGCGTGTTCATGGTGCGCTTGATAAAGTCGGGTTACTTGATAAAGCGAAGTGTAATCCAGCAACCTTATCAGGTGGTGAGCAGCAGCGTGTGGGTATTGCTCGCGCTATCGTTAATTCACCGCCAATTCTATTAGCTGATGAACCAACCGGTAACTTAGATCCTGAACTTTCGATGGACATTTTACGTTTATTCGAAGACTTTAATAATCATGGTACAACCGTGCTGATTGCAACCCATGATATTGGCTTAATTGCGCGTATGCGTTATCGCAGTCTAACACTGAAAGATGGCCGTATGATTGAGGATCCGTTAGCTGAGGGGGCACTATGAGTTTATTGTTTAAAAGCCGCAACAGCCAAAACGAACGTCAGAAAAAGTCATTTTTAGCAGCGCCTTATTTCTTCTTTATTAATCTTATTCGCCAAGGTGTGCACAGCCTCGGTGAAATGTGGCGAACGCCTTTAGCTTCATTGATGACCATTGCTGTATTAGGATTAAGCTTAACACTGCCAGCGACGCTTTATTTAGTGGTTAAAAATGTCTCGCAAGTGAGCAGTGGCTTTGAAGATGCTGCAGAGATTTCGTTGTTCGTAAAAGAAACTATGAGCGAACAGCAAACGCAAACCTTGGTTAAGCGTTTAGCACTCTACCCTGAAGTAGATAAAGTAGAGTTTATATCAAAGGGCGATGCTCTCACTGAATTTAAACAAGTATCAGGATTTGGCCAAGCACTTGAATATTTAGATGCGAACCCGTTACCTGATGTTGTTATCGTCACGCCGACAGCACGATACCGTCAGCCAAATACAGCAAAACAATTACTGCAAAAGCTTGAAGGCGAAAGAGAAGTGGATTTTGGTAAACTCGATATTGCTTGGCTTGAGCGATTAAATGCACTTTTAAGTTTATTAAAAGAAAGCGTGATCACCATTGCTCTACTATTATTAACCTCCGTCACCCTGATCATTGGTAATACTATCCGCTTATCAATCATGGATAAGAAAGATGAAATTCAGGTGATGAAGTTAGTTGGGGCGACAAACACCTTTATTCATGCGCCATTTTTATGGACAGGGATTTGGTACGGTATTATTGGCGGTTTGTTCTCTTTTATTTGTGTTGCATTAATGATGTGGTGGCTTGGTGCTGCTGTAAGTGATGTTGCGGGTGTTTATGAAACCAGCTTTGACTTAATTGGTTTAACACTCACAGAGTTTGGCATTTTAGTCGCTCTTGCAACAGGGTTAGGATTTGTTGGTTCTTACCTATCAGTTAACCGCTATATAAAAGAAATTGAACCCGATAAAGTGTAGCTATCAGCGCTATTATTTTAGCGCTTTTGCTTGTCGTTAATTTGTCATATTAAGCCTTTATGCTGTTTGTTTAGATTTTGAATGGTGGGCTATATATCTTTCAAAATACCTTTAAAAGCTAGAATTCATCGCTTATTCAGCGCCTTAAAGTAAAATAAAATTATCTTAAAAAAACCACTTGATTTGAACTTTAAAAAAGTTTTTAATTGAAGTTAGCACTCTCGCTTAAAGAGTGCTAAGATGGTTTCAAATGTTTATCACTGAGGTGAAAAATGAGTAAAGATTTATACGCAATGGCACTTACTGCAGGTCAACAGAGCGCAAGTATGGACGGCTACCTTCAAGCGGTTAGCACTATTCCTATGCTTGATGCAGAGAAAGAAAAGCAGTTGGCGACACGTCTTCAGGAAGAAGGTGATCTTGAAGCTGCGAAGCAACTCATTATGTCGCATCTACGCTTTGTTGCTCATATTGCGAAAAGCTATTCAGGTTATGGCTTACCGCAAGCTGATTTAATTCAGGAAGGTAACATCGGTCTGATGAAGGCGGTAAAACGTTTCGACCCAAGTGTAGGTGTTCGCTTAGTTTCATTCGCAGTACACTGGATCAAAGCCGAAATTCATGAATACGTACTGAAAAACTGGCGTATCGTGAAAGTTGCAACAACTAAAGCGCAACGTAAATTATTCTTCAACCTACGCAAAAACAAAAAGCGTTTAGGTTGGTTTAACCAAGCTGAGGTTAGCACAGTTGCTAATGAGCTAGGTGTAAGTGAAAAAGAAGTACGTGAGATGGAATCACGTATGAGTGGCCAAGATATGGGCTTTGACTTAACGGGCGACGACAATGACGACGCACCAACAAGCACATACTCGCCAGTACAGTATTTAACAGATGGCAGTGCTGACCTTGCTGATGATATCGAAGAGCAGCAATGGCAAGAACAGTCTCATGCACGTTTATTCAGCGCGTTAAAAACCCTTGATGAACGTTCTCAAGACATCGTAAGTGCACGTTGGTTAGCTGACGATAAAGCAACATTACAAGAGCTTGCTGAGAAATATAACGTTTCAGCAGAACGTGTTCGCCAGCTAGAAAAAACAGCGATGAAAAAACTGCAATCAGCTATGAGCTAATAGCAATCGCTATAGCAAACCATCTTTAGTAGACTACAAAGCCTCGCAAATGCGGGGCTTTTTGTTTTAAAGGACGCGGTATGTCACAGATTGATTATCAACATGTATTAGATGAAATCACAAAAGAAGTTCAACCATTACTGAGCCAAGGTAAGGTTGCTGATTATATTCCTGCGCTTGCAGAGGTTGAGCCAAACCAGTTTGCCATTGCTATTCATACAGTGGATGGGCAAACCTATTGCGCGGGTGATTGTAGTGCGCGTTTTACAATTCAATCTGTTTCGAAAGTAATGACCTTAACTTTAGCACTTCAGCGTTATGGTGATGAGCTGTGGCAACGAGTCGGTAAAGAGCCTTCAGGCACCGCTTTTAACTCACTTACACAGCTTGAGTTTGAACAGGGCATACCACGCAACCCATTTATTAATGCCGGCGCGATTGTCACCTGTGACGCGTTATATAGCCGTTTATCTGCGCCGATGCACTCTATGCTTGAGTCATTTCGTCAGTTATCAGGAAATGCTCAGGTTGTTATTGATAAGAAAGTGGCAAATTCTGAATATGAGTTTCGTCATCGCAACGCCGCGATGGGGCATCTAATGAAATCATTCGGCAACTTTAATAATGAAGTTGATGATGTGTTATGGGCTTACTTTAACTTCTGTGCCATAGAGCTAAACTGCGTAGAATTAGCAAAAGCTTACAATTACTTAGCAAACCAAGGTAAAGATGCCAATGGCCATGAAGTACTTAGTGCAAGGCAAAATAAGCAGTTAAACTCGTTACTGTTTACCAGTGGTTTATACGATGCAGCTGGGGATTTTGGCTACCGTGTTGGTATGCCGGGTAAGTCAGGGGTATCGGGGACTATTTTAGCTGTGTTACCAAATCAATTTACTGTGGCTGTGTGGGCGCCAAGACTTAACTCGTATGGTAACTCAGTGGCTGGGATAGCGGCTCTTGAGCGTTTATCCCAGAAACTGGATATTTCGATTTTTTAGTGGAGATTACTGATCCCAGTAAACTTGCTCTAAACAATCTTCACGTTCAGGTAAACCACGCGATAAACGTGGCGAGTGCTGAACAAGTACTTCATAACTTGCACGGTTAGCGTATTTACTAATTTGTGCAAGCGATGAGTAGGTCATAGCAGGTTGCTGATGCTTCGCTGAGTTTGCCACATTAAGTTTGTGGTAAACGTTTGCTGATAGGTCATGCAGTACCGCAGCCAGAGCGCAATCGCCTGCGCCATTGGTATTTTTAATGCTGTCAGGGCCGCCCATAAATGGTGCTGTGTGGCTGTACGCACGAATAGGGTTTTGGCAGTCGTCTTTACGCATTGCGCGAGAAAATTCATAACGGTTAAAGTCAGCAATTGCACCTGGTAATAACGGGTATTCTGTTTCACGCTTGAATGAGTCGTCGACGTAACCGGCCATAAACAAGCCTTTTTCACCAGCCGTGCAAATAACTAAATCAGTCCAATCTAGCGCTTTGTCGGCTGCCAGAAGCGGATCTTCAAAGCCGGTAATCGCAAGGCCTTCCTCTTCGTTCATAGCAAGAATATCAACATGCTCTTTTACAAAGTCAGCCCACCAAGTAGGGTCTTGTTCAATCAAGAACTTAGTACCAAGGGTTAAAACCACAGGGACACCCGCATCATTGGCATATTTCACTGCCTGCATGGTCGCTTCTGTCATGGTTTCATCACCTTGAGTTCGCATTAGGTATGCGCTGATCACTAATGCTGATGAATTCTCAATAAGTGCCTGATCGATTGATTCAGGGCGAAGATGGTTCATAAGCCCCGCGCTGATTGCGAAGGTACGTTCACCGGTCTCGTCAATTAAAGTAAAACAACGACCAATAGGGCCATCTACAGGCTGAAGGTAGTCAAGGTCAACGCGGCTAGAAGTGTTACATAAAAAACGGTATGCATAGCTGCCGATTTTGATATTTTCACTCATTACCCCTAAAAGTACTGATCGGTCATCAGCTAGGGTAGAGTAATTGTGCATGGTGTTACCTACCGTACCACCGGCAAACTCATAATCGATCATATTGTCGAGTTTTAGTCTGTCGTATAGTGCGTTGGTAATATCGTTATCGATCACTTGCGACATGCCACGGCGCAATTGAAATTCATCTAGGAAAGCTTGATCAACTTTCGCTTCAATATCTACCACAATTTGGTCGATACCCGTAATATAACTACGTTGTAGTCGGTCGGTTGAGTTAAGTTGATTCGTCAGTGGATCTTTGGCTTCCACCGGAAAATAATGTTTATGCCTGCGGCGTCCAGGAAATTTCATTTGCTACCCGTGTTGTAAGCTAAATAAAAAAAGCGCGAGATTATAGCGCAATATGGGTCCATTGAGCCATGAAAAAGCCACTAAATTTTGCGTTAATTTTTAAGTGTAGCAGTATTTATTGCCGACATTTTTCACTAACTAGGTATAATTACTCACAGTTTTACAAGATTTGTGTGATATATGAGCGAACAATTTAGCGACCAATATTGGATGGAAAAAGCATTAAACTACGCCAATGAAGCGGCTGCGATTAATGAAATTCCGGTTGGTGCTGTGCTGGTAAAAGACAATCAACTGATTTCTTATGGTTATAACCGCTCAATTATCGATAACGACCCATCCGCTCATGCTGAAATGATGGCAATCCGCGAAGCGGGTAAAGCTCTTAATAACTACCGATTAATCGATTGCACCTTGTATGTAACGTTAGAACCTTGTTCTATGTGCGCAGGTCTGTTGGTGCATAGCCGTATTAAGCGATTGGTATTTGGTGCTAAAGATGCCAAAACGGGATCGGCAGGATCAATTATGAATCTGCTGCAAGAACCTAGGCTTAATCATCAAGTTGAAGTAACCGGCGATGTTATGAGTGAGCAGTGTGGGGCGGTAATTTCAGCGTTTTTTAAGCGTCGTAGAGAAGAGAAAAAGGCGGCAAAGCTGGCTGCTCGCAACGCCTAGTTATACAACCGGCGTTGCAGGAACTTGTGCTTCCATTAACTGCATCGCAAATAAGCGGCGACGCCAAATAACTTTTTTGTGTGTATTACGTAGCATGATACGACGGCGGGTCGCCGTTGAGTAAATAACATTACGCTTAAACTTATGTGTCGTGCGTCTTCTTTTTAACATGAGTGCTCCTTAAGTGAGAGTAAAGCATTATATTGATCTCTACAGGAAGATAATGATCATTTGATGACAAGTAAACAGATTTCGGTGCTTGAAGTTAGTTGTTTTCTAATTCTTGCTGCTCTGAGTTGGTTTGTTGCGTGTTGTCATTTGGCTTTGGTTCGCTTACTTGCGCTTCAGGTTTAGCTTCTTCAGTGCTTTGTTCTTCTTCGCTTGGGTTAGCAATCGCATCATTTTCATCAAGCCAAACCAGTGCGTCGTAATAGCGACGAATATTATCAACGTATTTTACTGCAACATCGCCACGGGCATAACCATATTTGGTTTTTCGATAGTAACGCTTTTTAATTAAAAGCGGTAAGCGCTTTTTAACATCAGCCCATTTATCGGGGCTTGCACCTTCTTGCTCGGTAATAATGCGTGCGTCGTTGACGTGTCCCCAGCCAACATTGTAAGAGGCTAAGGCAAACCAGGTTCTGTCGGGCTGCGGAATGCGTTCAGGGATCCAAGAAATTACTTTGGCAAGATACTGCGCACCGCCTTTAATATTTTGCTCAGGCTCTAGGCGATTTGTTACGCCGACCTGTTTTGCTGTTGCTTGGGTTAGCATCATAATACCGCGAACACCAGTTGGTGACTTAGCCCTTGGGTTCCACATTGATTCTTGATAACTCAAAGCTGCCAGTAATCGCCAGTCTATGTTACCTGCGTATTGCTCAAACCAAGGTTGATATTTGGGTAAAGTGTCTTTTATTGCTTCGATATAAGCAAGTGTGTTCACATAATTAAACTGGCGAACATGGCCGAAGTATTTTTCTTCTAACACATAAAGCTGGTTGCTTTGTTTTACGTCGCCAAAAAATGGCACCATGAGGGCATATAAAGAGTCATCACCATCTTTTCTTAGTAACCAAGCGATAGGATCATTACGGGTAACCGAAAAGCCGATACTCAAGTTTGGGTGGTAGCGGCGAAACAGCGATAAGGTGTGCGAGTCTGCTAGGGTGTAATCAATTTCACCGTCGATAACAGCTTGCAGAAGCTCTTCTTCATCCATATCTTCTGTTTCGTTCCAGCTAAGTTCTGGATTAAGTTGTTTTAATTGTTGTAGTGCCAACGAGTGACTGCTTTTGGCGAGAACAGTCAGATTGCCGGTTAAATCCGCAAATTCACGGGGTCTATTACGGCCTTGTTTATAAACTAATTTTTGGCTTATTGTGCGATAGGTTGGGCCGAAGCGGTAATGCTCAGCCCGAATCGTATTATAGGTAAGACCTGACGCTATAATATCTAAATCGCCACTTTCTAAGCGTGCGAACATATCGGATAGATTAAAAAAAGGCACCATTTCAAGCTCAACACCAACATAGTCAGCAAATTCTTGGGCTAACTCATATTCAAAGCCTTGCACACCTTGTGGAGCCTGATAGTAATTACTCGCGCCAGCTAATGTGCCGACTCTAATTTTGTTCTGCGCCTTGATATGAGCAAGTTGCGACGGTTGCTGTTGCATATCGCACGCACATAACATGAGCACTAAACTAAAAATAGCGAGTAACTTTTGCATAAATTATAAATGCCCCTTAAACCATTACCTTAGTGTTATAACAAAACTTCTAAGCCACGTCACTTGGCGAATAGTGTTATAGATCTATTTAAAAATTAATAACTATAACAAGGCAGATGGTAGATAAGTCATACAGAACAAGAACCTGCAGAGAAATAAAGACGACTAAGCTAGTTAATTGTTGCAACCTTAAAAGCGGTTATGAAGATTATTTAAATAAAAGCGTAATTTTGAGTTAAATCTAGACGTTATTTGCACTATAATATGCGCCTAAAATATCGTTCAATCCCTAACCCCGGATGAAAATACCTATGTTGATCCTTCGTGGTGCACCAGCACTTTCCGATTTTAGAGTTCAGAAAATTTTAGCGCGTTGCCAACAGGCACAACTTCCAGTCACTGACGTTTATGCTGAGTTCATGCATTTTGCTGATCTTACAGCCGAGCTTTCAGCTGATGAGCAAACCAAGCTGGAAAAACTGCTTACTTATGGTCCAACAATTGCCGAGCATACCCCTGCTGGCACGTTAATTCTTGTAACGCCGCGTCCAGGTACTATCTCGCCTTGGGCATCAAAAGCAACTGATATCGCACATAACTGTGGCTTAAGCCAAGTTCACCGTGTTGAGCGTGGTATTGCATACTACGTAGAAGGTAACTTATCAGCTGAGCAAACAGCTGAAGTTGCAGCGTTATTACATGACCGTATGACAGAAGCAACGCACGCGGATATGGCTGATGCAGCTAAATTATTCCGTCACGATGAGCCGCGTCCAATGTCATCAGTTGACATTTTAGGTGGTGGCCGTGAAGCGCTTGCTAAAGCAAACGTTGAGCAAGGTTTTGCGCTTGCAGATGACGAAATTGATTACTTGGTAGAAAACTTCCAAAAGTTAGGGCGTAACCCGAACGACATCGAATTATTCATGTTTGCACAAGCAAACTCTGAGCATTGTCGTCACAAAATCTTTAACGCTGATTGGACAATTGATGGCATCGAACAGCCAAAATCATTGTTCAAAATGATCAAAAACACTTACGAGCAAAACCCTGAAAACGTACTATCTGCATATAAAGATAACGCAGCAGTAATGAAGGGGTCGTTAGCAGGTCGTTTCTTCCCGAATAACGAAGGCGAGTATGCATATCATCAAGAAAACATCGAAATCTTGATGAAAGTTGAAACGCACAACCACCCAACAGCGATTGCGCCATTCTCTGGTGCATCAACAGGTTCTGGTGGTGAGATTCGTGATGAAGGTGCTACAGGCCGTGGTTCTAAGCCTAAAGCTGGTTTAGTTGGTTTCACTGTATCTAACCTACGAATCCCTGGTTACGAGCAACCATGGGAAACAGACTTCGGTAAGCCTGGTCGTATCGTAAATGCACTTGATATTATGACTGAAGGCCCATTAGGTGGTGCGGCATTCAATAACGAATTTGGTCGTCCTAACTTACTTGGTTACTTCCGTACATACGAAGAGAAAGTATCAAGCCATAATGGTATCGAGGTACGTGGTTACCACAAGCCAATCATGCTTGCAGGTGGTTTAGGTAACATTCGTTCTGAGCATGTTCAAAAAGGCGAAATCCCTGTAGGTGCTAAGCTAATTGCACTAGGTGGTCCGGCAATGAACATCGGCCTAGGTGGTGGTGCTGCGTCTAGTATGACATCAGGCCAATCAAACGAAGACTTAGACTTTGCATCGGTACAACGTGAAAACCCAGAAATGGAACGTCGTTGTCAGGAAGTTATCGATAAATGTTGGCAGCTAGGTGATGCAAACCCAATCGCTTTCATCCACGATGTGGGTGCAGGTGGTCTTTCTAACGCATTCCCTGAGCTTGTAGACGACGGTGGTCGTGGTGGTAAATTCCAACTTCGTGACATTCCTAACGATGAGCCGGGTATGGCACCACACGAAATTTGGTGTAACGAATCTCAAGAGCGTTACGTATTAGCAGTTGCAGCAGAAGACTTCGCGCGCTTTGAAGCAATCTGTAAACGTGAACGTGCAGAATACGCTGTTATTGGTGAAGCAACAGAAGAGCGTCACTTAACGGTTGAAGATAGCCACTTTGGTAACAACCCAGTTGATCTTCCGCTTGATGTTTTACTTGGTAAAGCACCAAAAATGCACCGCGAAGTTGAATCGAAAAAAGCACAATCGCAACCATTAGACGTTGCTAACATTGATGCGGCAGATGCTGCACAGCGTTTATTACGCTTACCAACGATTGCTGAGAAAACATTCTTAATCACCATTGGTGACCGTACGGTAACGGGTTTAGTTGCGCGTGACCAAATGGTAGGTCCTTGGCAGGTGCCAGTAGCAAACTGTGCGGTAACAGCCGCTGCGTTTGATACTTACCACGGTGAAGCAATGTCACTAGGTGAACGTACACCAGCTGCACTTTTAAACTACGGTGCTTCTGCTCGTTTAGCTGTGGCTGAGTCACTAACGAACATTGCGTGTGCTAACATCGGTGGCCTTGAAAATATCAAGCTATCTGCAAACTGGATGGCCGCAGCAGGTCACCCAGGCGAAGATGCGGGCCTTTACGAAGCTGTAAAAGCGGTAGGTGAAGAGCTTTGTCCGGCGCTTGGTTTAACTATTCCTGTGGGTAAAGACTCAATGTCGATGAAAACTCAATGGGATGAAAACGGTGAGCAAAAATCGGTTACTGCACCATTATCACTGATCATTACTGCCTTTGGTCGTGTTGAAGATGTGCGTAAAACAGTAACACCACAGCTACGCACTGATAAAGGTGAGTCATCACTATTATTAGTTGATTTAGGTGCGGGTCAAAACCGCATGGGCGCATCAAGCCTTGCACAGGTTTATAAGCAACTAGGTGATGTAACGCCTGATGTTGATAACCCAGCACTATTAAAAGGCTTCTACGAAGCAATGCAAGCGCTTGTTGCTGATAACAAGTTACTTGCTTACCATGACCGTTCTGATGGTGGTTTATTCACAACTATCGCTGAAATGGCATTTGCTGGCCACACGGGTGTTACTGTTGACCTTGCAGGCTTAACAGGTTCAGACATCGAAGCGCTTTACAATGAAGAGCTAGGTGCGGTTATCCAAGTGGCAAACGCTGACTTAGACGCAGTTAAAGCCGTTCTTGCAGACCACGGTCTAGCAGCTATCAGCCATGAAATTGGTGCACTAAACGCTGATGACCGCGTGGTATTCACTCGTGGTGATGATGTGGTTCTTAACCACACGCGCACTGAGCTTCGTACTATTTGGGCAGAAACAACTTACCAAATGCAAGCGCGTCGTGATAACCCAGAGTGTGCTAAGCAAGAGTTTGACGCTAAGTTTGACGCAAAAGACCCTGGTCTTAACGTAAAACTAAACTTTGACTTAAACGAAGATGTTGCAGCGCCTTACATTGCAACGGGCGCGAAGCCGAAAATGGCTATTTTACGTGAGCAAGGTGTTAACTCTCACTTAGAAATGGCGGCGGCATTTAACCGTGCAGGCTTTGCTGCGGTTGACGTGCACATGAGCGACATACTTGAAGGTCGTTTAACACTTGAGCAATTTAAAGGCTTAGTAGCATGTGGTGGTTTCTCTTACGGTGACGTATTAGGTGCAGGTGAAGGCTGGGCTAAGTCAATCTTATTTAATGAGATGGCGCGTGAGCAGTTCCAAAGCTTCTTCCACCGCGAAGATACATTCAGCTTAGGTGTGTGTAATGGCTGTCAAATGCTTTCAACATTGAAAGAATTGATCCCGGGCACTGAGCACTGGCCACGTTTCGTAACGAATAAGTCAGAGCGTTTTGAAGCTCGCTTTAGCCTTGTAGAAGTACAAGAAAACCCATCGGTATTCTTTAACGGTATGGCAGGTTCACGTATGCCGATCGCTGTTTCTCATGGTGAAGGTCATGCTGAGTTCGCAAACACTGATGCAGTTAAAGCAGCGCTTGAGTCAGGTACTGTGGCAGTGAAGTTTGTTGATAACTACGGTAACCCAACAACGCAATACCCAGCTAACCCGAATGGCTCGCCAGAAGGTATCACAGGTATTACTTCTACTGACGGTCGTGCAACGGTTATGATGCCGCACCCAGAGCGTGTATTCCGTACTGTTGCTAACTCATGGCACCCAGATGAGTGGACTGAGGATAGCCCATGGATGCGTATGTTCCGCAACGCTCGTAAAAACGTTGGCTAGAACTTAATTGTGTGCCTAGCTATACAAGCTAGGTTCATACAAACCGTTTAAACTAAAAAGGCTGCACTATCATGTGTGGCCTTTTTGTTTATAATGTTCTGAGAAGCGAGAAGCGAGAAGCGAGAAGCGAGAAGCGAGAAGCGAGAAGCGAGAAGCGAGAAGCGAGAAGCGAGAAGCGAGAAGCGAGAAGCAAGGAGAGTTTTTTGAGTTTTAAGCGGGCGTGTGTTGGGTTGCTAGGTATCGTGCTAAGCATGGTGCTGTTGGCGTATTTGTTCAGATTACCACTGACATCGTGGTACTTAACGCCTATGCTCAGTAAAAATGGCGCTGAGCTTCACTGCATTGATTGGTCATTAACTCGCAAGCTTGATTTGAATATCGAGAAATTATGCTTAACCTACCAAGGACAGCAAATAGAGTTAGCTGGCATTATTGCGAATAAGCAGCAGGTTAGTGTTTCTCGAGCCAATCTTATAATTAGTAATCAGAGTAATAATCAACAACCTGACACTTCACAAACTGAATTTAAAAAGCTTGCCTTGGTATTACCCGAGCAAAGACCGCTAATTCGCATTGAGCAGCTTGATGTAGTCTCACCGTTTACCCAAAATCCTGTTAGGTTGGCGATACAAGAAAAACGCCTAAACCATTTTTCGATTTTGCGGGATCTTAATGCAGATGTTGAAATATCTAATTATGAAGTCAAAGCCAACATCACCTTTGATGAGCAAGTGGCAGAGCGATTCGTAACATTGCCAACAAGCAGCCATTTTACTATTCAGTCACAGATTAAGTTTGATGGAATTTCAGCTGCAATTGAAAGCTCAATCAATGCAAGTTATCAGCATGCTGTAGGGGAGTGTGACCTAGGTTTTGCCAGTGAAGGGCAATTGAGTGCTAAGTATCAATTAAATCAACAGCATTTATACGCGGATTTATCTGCTTTACAAAATCAACTGAGCGCAAACCGAGACTGCTTAAACACCATCGCAGACCAACAGCATCAATCATTTATTGAAGCGCAGTTACCACTTACTTGGCAGTTACACATTGAAAAACCAGTGATTGTAGAAGATAAAAATCTTTCAGCCCCAATCATAAAGCTGCAAGCTATAGAAGGGCAAAGTGAGGTGACAGTCAGTAATACATCCCTTTCTTTGCTGGATCCGCTCACATCACTGAATAGCCAAGTTAGCATTGATTTTAATAGTAAAGATATAGATGAGCTTAAGCTCAAAGCGAATTTGCATGAAAGTAGCGTTAGCGCTGATTTTCAACTGTCGGTGGATTCACTACCTGCATTTTTAGATTTTCAGGCTGATGGCGCTTTGACTGAGGGTGTTGGGGTTGAAGGTATTGGGGCTAAAGGAAAGCTAAATATCGATGAGTTATTTACTAGTCCTACAGCTAAACTGAATACCAATATTAGAGTTAAAAATGCCCTAATATCGGGTGCACAGATAGCTGATTTTAGCAGCGCAATTAACGCTGAGTATAATGCCCAGCAGCACCTCGTTGTTAACGCTAATAGCAAGGTTAAATCATTAACTTATGATGATATTAACGCAGCAAAAATTAGCAATGAGCTTACTCTTAGTACAGATCTCAGTGTGGGGGAGTTATTTGCTGATATTGATGCCAAAACCACAGCCGCTAAATTATCAACAGCAGAGCTTAGCTTAAATAAGTTGTCTGTTGTGTCAAAAGCTCTTCAAAGCCGCGCCTTGCAGGCAACGCATCATGTGTTTGCCGATGGCTTTGAAGCGCTTGTTAGCCATCATATGTCTGAGGTTGCTCACCCATTTGAATTAGTGATACCAGAGCAGGCAGTATCCAAGCTAAACCCGATAATTGCTCAGTTTGAGCCGCTTGCTACCGTCACTGATGGAGTCGTTTCGGGCAATATAAAAGGGGATGTAAATCTTCAACAAGCACAAGGGCGCGTGCAAATAAGTAAATTCAGTGCGCTTTATAATGATTATCTAGCGAATGATTTTGCAGTGAATTTGAACGGCACGTTTAATTCAGGGCAGCTTAATATTGCAGCGACTAAATTTACACTCAATGAACTGCGCGCAGGTGCCGTGGTCAAAAATATACAAGGTCAGTTGCAGGTAACAGCTAATCAGCCTTGCGCAGCTAATCTAACTGGTCAGGTTATGGGCGGGGCATTTGTGGTGAATAAGTATTGCCCACTCAGTGATAACCAAACCGCGACTGTTAAATTTGAAAATATTGATGCCAGTAAATTGGTCACCCTTGATGCTGAATCAGGGATTAGCTTAAGTGGGCGCTTAGCAGGCACTTTACCCGTTGTAATAAGTCAACAGGGTATCGAGGTAAAGCAAGGGCAGTTAGTTAATCAGGGTGATGGTAAATTACTGATCACTAATAATGCGGGCTTTGAAGCGGTAAAAGCGCAGCAACAAGAGCTGAGTACCACGCTGAGTTTACTTGAGAATTTAGATATTAAAAAACTACGCAGCAGTGTTAATCTCAAACCGGATGGTTGGTTACATTTAGGTGTAAATTTAGAGGGTTATAATGAAGCGCAGCAGCAAGCAGTGAACTTTAATTATAATCATGAAGAGAATGTATTTACTTTACTTAGAGCGCTGCGTTTAAGTGATGAAATTACTCAAAGAGTTGAGAAAGAGTATGCAAAAAAAGGAAGCAATGATGGCTAAGTGGTTAGTAATGCTGACGGCGGTAGGCATGCTGAGTGCCTGTACGCATCGTGTTGAGGTGGCAGCAAAAGAGCCGATTACAATCAACTTAAATGTAAAAGTTGACCATGAGATCCGCGTAAAAGTGGATAAAGAACTAGATACCTTATTCAGTGATGACAGCGAATTATTCTAAGGAGCACACATGCGTAAATTACAACTTAAAAAACTAAATGTGATCACCTTGATCAGTGCTGTTTGTTTATCTTTCTCTGCTTGGGCTATCAGCCTTGATGATGCAAAAAGCCAAGGCCTAGTGGGTGAAGACAGCTCCGGCTATTTAGGTTTAGTGGTTAATAATAGCGAAGCAAAAGCGGTCGTTGATGAAATTAATGCAAAGCGTAAAGAGCAATATTTAAAACTTGCGAAAAAGAATAACCTTTCGTTAGCGCAAGTTGAAGCCCTTGCTGCGGCTAAAACTATCGAAAAAACGAAGCCGGGTCACTACATTGAAGTGAACGGTGAGTGGGTAAAAAAATAGCTCACTAAATTTAATAGCTATAAAAAATAAAAAGCCAGCATTGCTGGCTTTTTATCTATTAAACGCCGGTAGGTGTTAGCGCTTATCGATGCAGTTTTGCAGCAGCTGCTGCCAAAAGTCGATGCCTTTGCGTCTTGTAAGTTTAATGTTGTGCTCTGGGATCGATTCAGGTTCATCGTAGCTGTCTAACGCTTCGCTCATGCTGGCTTCACGGATCAAATGCAGTGTTGGGTAAGGTGCACGATTCGTATAGTTTGCAGCATCGCTGTCATCGCTATCAGCAAACACATAGTCAGGATGAAAGTTGGCTATTTGATACTTACCTTCATAGCCTTGCGCAGCTAAAAGCGCATTGGCTAAATCGACTAAATCTAAGAACTCTTCAAAATCTTTAAAGCCTTGCTCAAATATTAACAAAGTGGTTTCGCGCTCTGCTTGTTGGTCTAACGCGCTACATTGCTCAAGCATATCCATTACTGCATCATCAAGCGTAATAGACTGACTGATTTGATAATGAATGCAATTGCTTTCAACTTCTTTACGGGCAAACGGGCAGAAATTGTATTTTACGATTACGCTTGATACCCATTCGCGCATTTGTATTTCTGGGCGGTTCATCGCTTGCTTTGATGTCACATTATTTCTCTATTCTATTTTACTTTTCTATCTTACTTTTCTAAGTAATGCTCAATTAATTTAACCGTTTTACTAATGGCGCCTTGGTTGTTAGCAACGCATTTCTGAGCTTGTTGACCGAGCTTAATCGTCTCCTGTACATCACTACTCAAAGCGATAAGTGTGTCAGCAAGGTGATTTTCATCGGTAACAGTTTTTGCTCCTTGAGCACTAATCAGCTCAGGATAAATATGGTCAAAGTTATAGGTATGAGGACCTGCTAATACGCCAACAGAAAACGCTGCTGACTCTAACGGATTATGGCCGCCTCGCTCGATTAAACTACCACCAACATAGCTGATGTTTGCCACACCATATAAGCATTGTAACTCACCTAACGTATCAGCTAACACAACTTGTTGCTTGTTATAGTTATCTTCACTGCGACGACTAAAGCTCAAATTTGAGCTTTTTAAAACTTCAGCGACTTTATCAAATTGCTCTGGGTGACGTGGAGCAATAATCAAAAGTGCGTGGGGTAACGCTTTTAAAAGCTTTTCATGAGCAGTTAAAATAAGCTCGTGTTCAATAGGGTGAGTAGAGCCTGCAACCCAGATAAATCGCTCGTTGTTATATTGGTTTTTAAGTGCTGCGACTTTATTTAATTGCTCATCTGTAGGGGTGATATCAAATTTAATTGAGCCAAACACGCGTGTCTTTTCAGGCTTTAAACCAAGTTCAATAAAACGTTTGGCATCATCTTGATTATGACTGGCCAGATCGCTAATAGAGTGCATGATCACCTTAGTTAAAGGCATTACCTTTTGGTAGCCTTGCTGTGATTTAGCTGAAAGCCGGGCATTTAAAACAAGTACCTTTGTGCCGTTATTGTTGCTTTGCGCCATCAGGTTTGGCCAAAGTTCCGTTTCTAAAATACACAGTACCTTTGGCTGGATACGTTTTAAAAATCGCTTCGTAGCGAAGAAAAAATCAATCGGTAAATAACAGCAGCTAACCGCATCTTTAAAGTTATTTTTTATTTGTTCGCGACCCGTTGGGGTATTGCAGGTTACTAAAATAGTAAGTGTTGGGTTTTCTGATTGAACGGCCTTTATAAGCGGCGTTGCAGCTAACACTTCACCTACAGAGGCACAATGAAAAACAACATCGTGATGAGATAAGTTCGAAAAGCCAAAGCGCTCAGCAAAATGTTCACGGTAACCCTTATTCTTTTTGCCGCGTAAAACATACAGGTAAAAAACAACCAGTGGGCTTAGTAGGTATAAAAGTAAAGAGTATAAAATGCGCGCCATTGCTTAGCCTATATAGGTAAAACGTTATGATAGCGTGGAACCTTTGGGATCTAAATATAAAATGTTAAAAAGGGTTATTAAAGAAAGTTTTAAAGTGTTTACTGTTAGCTAATTTGGTAATATTTCGGTTACTTAATAAATCAACGAAGCAGTTATGAAATTTAAAATGATAAAAGCCTCGGTAATTGGTGCTTTTCTAAGTTGTTCAATGCCTTTATTTGCAGCACCTACCGCCTACTTACCGATTGGCATGGATGCACAGCTTGATCATCAATTAGATACTTTGTTTGCCTTAACCACAGGCGCGCCTATGGTTAAACCTTATCGTTTATCGGAAGTAGAAAGTGCGCTTCTTGAGCTTGAAAAAAAAGAGCCAGGACTAGTCGCAGCTATCCGTTATAAAATAAAGCCTTATCAAAGTGATGATGCAGTAACACGTGCAGGTGTTAAATTACAAGTTGATACAGACAACAGTAAAAAAATAGCAAATCAACGCGGACTTAGCTCTGATGAATGGGGACAAGGCTTTTTTGAAGGTATTTGGCGTGCCAATGATTACACGCTAGTACAGGTTGGAGTTGATTACCGAGCGAAGGCAAATAAGTTTGTAAATTACAATTCGTTTATTAGTTTTGCTGGTGAAGATTTACAGTTAAACCTTGGGTATAAAGAACATTGGTTCTCGCCGTTTAAGCATTCTGCACAAATCATTTCAACCAACGCAAAAACAGCCCCGTCAATTTCGATTGGTATGGTAAAGCCTGCTCATAATTGGTGGAATTTTGATTTTGAATTGTATTATTCAGAGTTAGAACATGTTGAGAATGGTATTTTATATCAAGGTGAACTTCATAGTGGTACGCCTAAACTTGCGGGTACTCACTTCAGTATTGAACCTATTAGTGGTTGGAAAATTGGCCTTAACCGAATGATGCAGTTTGGCGGTGGGCCTCGTAAAGTAGATGCTGGAGATGTATTTGACGCTTTTTTTGATCCTGCCGGAAATGATAATGTTGCATTAGTAGGTAGCTCTGATGCGGAGCTGGGCGATCAGTTCGCTTCAATTACAAATGTAATTAACTTTAATTGGGGATTGCCAACAGAGCTTTATTTTGAATACGGTGGTGAAGATACTAAAGAGCACAAAAACTATCAGTTTGGTAATGTCGCTTATAGTTTAGGGGCTTTTTTCCCAAAATTAACAGACTCAATAAGTTTTAGATTTGAACATACCAATATGCACAGCTTTTGGTATAAAAACTATATTTATCCTACTAAGGGTAATACGGTAGATGGATTTGTTGTTGGACATTTTGCTGCAGATCAGCGTTACTTTGGTGACGGCGTACCGTCTGAAGTAAATGTTTTAGAAGTGACTTATTCTGAATCTTTTCAGTCTCTATGGCGTGCTAAAGTTTCAACCATTTCGAATAAAAGTAACTACGAGTATGATATAGGTGGATTTAGTCGAGAATACGATGATGCAATTGAACTTCAACTAAGTAACACGCGTCAATTAAACGAGCATACATTAGAGACAACTCTTACCTATGGTGAAGATGTTTTTGGCGATAACTATACTTGGTTATCTGTAGCCTATTTTTGGTAAGCAAAGCCGTTAATACTTTTTAAGGAATATTTATGTCAAATCTTGATTCTGTAGCGGCAAGCTACCTAGAAAGTTTAAATCGTCATCAAATGTTGTTTGAGACGATGGAAACCTACCACCCTGAAGTAATGAAACTACTAGAAGCTTGTCACAGTGCTTTACAAGCAGGTGGTAAGGTTATTTGGTTTGGTAATGGTGGTAGCGCGGCTGATGCACAGCATTTAGCTGCTGAGTTTGTTGTGCGTTATAAATTGGAGCGCGGTCCGCTGGCTTCTATCGCATTGACAACAGATACCTCAATTTTAACCGCTCACAGTAACGACTATCATTTTGATACTGTATTTGAGCGCCAAGTGCAGGCGTTATGTAAGCCTGAAGATTTGGTGATTGGCTTAACCACATCTGGCACTAGCCCTAACATCAATCTTGCACTGGCAGCGGCAAATGAAATCGGCGCCTTTACTGTGGCATTAACAGGTCGAGATGGTGGTAAGGTAAAAGATATCGCTAAGCTACCTATTATTATTAAAAATGATGAAACCGCGCGTATCCAAGAGGCGCACATGTTTATCGGGCATTGGTTATGCGAAGCCATCGATATGGTTGTAGCGGAGCAAAAGTAATGGATTTAGCGTTACTAAAAAACCTTTCAAAGGCGCGTATTTTAGTCGTTGGTGATGTCATGCTAGATAGATACTGGCATGGCGACTCAGGTCGTATTTCGCCTGAAGCCCCTGTACCTGTTGTAAAAGTCAGTAAGTTTGAAGACAAAGCCGGTGGTGCAGCAAACGTTGCAAAAAATATTGCCCGTTTAGATGGTAAAGTGGGTCTACTAGGCTTAGTTGGTGAAGATGAAAGTGGGCAAATCCTCGAAACAATTTTAAGTTCAGAGAAAATTGATTCGCAATTAGTGAGTGTTTGCGATTTACCGACTATTTCTAAAATGCGAGTAATCAGCCGCCATCAACAAGTTGTGCGTCTTGATCTTGAAGAGACCTTTACTGAGCAACACAGTCAACTGTTATTAAACCGTTTAGAGCTGGTTTTAGATGACTACGATTTTGTGTTGTTTTCTGACTACAACAAAGGCTCTCTGAGCTTAATTCAACAAATGGTTCAGGTTGCAAAGAAAGCAGGTAAAACGGTGCTTATTGATCCTAAATCATCTGATTTAAACTTATACCGTGGTGCCGATTACATAACCCCTAACTTAAACGAATTTAAACTTGCTGGTGGTAAAACTGATTCTGAGCAAAACTTGACTGACAGCGCTCGTGATCTAATCAATGAGGCTGGTATTGCAGCGATGCTATTAACGCGCTCAGAGCAGGGCATGTCGTTAATTAGCCAAGCAGAAAAACATGATTTTGCAGCCCAACAACTTGAAGTCAGCGATGTTACTGGCGCAGGCGATACCGTAATCGCGACATTAGCAGTGATGCTTGGTGCGGGAATGGCTGCAAAAGATGCAGTTGAAATTGCCAACCTCGCTGCTGGTATTGCGGTGAGTAAACTGGGTGCCGCAACCGTGTCCCCAGAAGAGTTGAGCCGTAAACTTGGTCAATATTTACAGCAAACCGGCGAGCATTACCAAACGCCGTTTGAAGATGTGCTTCAGCATATTGAGTTTGCTAAGCAAAATGGTGAAAAAATAGTTTTCACTAATGGTTGTTTTGACATTCTTCACGCAGGTCATGTGCGCTATCTTGCTCAGGCTAAAGCACGAGGTGATAGGCTGGTTGTTGGTTTAAATAATGATGAGTCAATCACTCGCTTAAAAGGCCCAGAAAGACCAATTAATCCATTGGATGAGCGTGCTATGGTATTAAGTGCGCTTGCGTCAGTTGATTGGGTTATTCCATTTGGCAGCATTGAAGAAAATGACACGCCAGCTAAGCTGATTGAGCAAATTAGCCCTGATGTGCTAGTAAAAGGCGGCGATTACACCGTTGACCAAATTGCTGGTGCCGATCATGTTCTACGCCATGGCGGAAAAGTCGAAGTACTTGAGTTTCTTAATGGCTGCTCAACATCAAACGTAATTAGCAAAATTAAGTCTTAAGCAATGCTTGGTAGTCACACACCAGTGACTGCCAATCACTTTGTTGCCAATGCATCACTTCATTACGGCCTTGCTCTTTTGCAAATGAACGGGCAAGGCGCTTAATGTTCTCTGTTTGCCAGCTAGCATGTGGCTGTTTGATTTCACCGCGGTCAAAGTCAATGATAAACACCTTACCTGTATCATCGAACAAGATGTTATTGATGTTTAAATCTGCGTGATAGACGCCATGATTGTGAAATTCGCTGAGAGTGACTGCTATCGCTTTTAGCTCAGACTGGCTAAGTGGACGCGTGATTAAAATATCTAACACGCTTTTTGCGCCTGTTACTGCTTCGGTGATGATATCGCCGCGATAGATTAAGCCGTGGTTGGTCACTTTTGCCGCAATGGGTGTCGGCACATTTAGGCCAAGCTCAAGCAAACGCATCATCAGTGTAAATTCTTTATAGACACGAGTTTGCTTCAAACCAACATATAGGTACTGATCGCTCAGTAACTTACCAATTAAACCACCACGCCAATAGTGACGAAGAACGCCTGTAAGCTGTTGATGTTTAAAAAACCACGCTGTTGCGCGACCTTTTTTTGCACCAACGATTTTATCTTGTTGTTGCCAATAATTGGCATCGAACCACTGTTGCGTGAGCTCATCTTTATAAGCTGGGTGACACAAAAGGGTGGTGTTCTGCAGATGCTGAGTTTCAAACATAACAACTTCAAGATTAAATAAAATTAGCGCTATCTTACCGTATTTTTAGCTTTTCGCATAAGTGCTTGCATTAGCATCAAGTTAATTTAAGATCGCATATTATTTGCTGTAGCTAAGGGCGCACGTGACTCAATCAACCTCCTATTCAGATATTTGCATTTTAAGGCTTTCGGCTATTGGTGATGTATGTCATGCCGTATCAGCAGTGCAAGCAATTCAAAAGGCACATCCGAAGGCAAAAATTACCTGGGTGATTGGTAAAGTTGAGGCTATGTTACTGGCCGATTTACCAGGTGTTGAGTTTGTTGTGTTCGATAAAAAGCAGGGCAAACAGGCTTATCAGCAACTTAAAGACACGTTCAAGGGGCGTAAATTTGATGTGCTATTACATATGCAAGTCGCACTCAGAGCGAATTTAGCAGCCCGTTGTATTCCTGCAAAGATCAAAGTGGGGTTTGATTGGGCACGCTCAAAAGAGTTGCATAGTTTGTTTATTAATAAGCGTATTGCCCCGCAATCAGAGGCGCATGTATTAGAAGGTTTTAAAGGCTTTGCTCAAGCAATTGGCATCCCTGATTACAAACCTCAATGGCAAATGCCAATTACTGAGCAGCATCAACAAGCAGCCGATGCGCTATTAGGTGAAGAACGTTTAACTGGGCGTATTTTTGTTATCTCGCCTGCGGCAAGTAAAAAAGAGCGAAATTGGTTACCTGAGCGTTATGCTGCACTTGCTGAACATGCTCATCAACAAGGCTTTTCGGTGGTTATTACTGGCGGCCCAACCCCTTTAGAGATTGAACTTGCCGAGCAAATTATCGCGCAGAGTTCGGCACCTGTGCTTAACTTAGTAGGGAAAACTCAACTGAAAGAACTGCTATGTGTTTTGAAACGTGCTGCGTTAGTGTTAGCTCCTGATACTGGGCCTGCGCATATGGCTGTAACGGTAGGAACCCCTGTTATTGGTTTGTATGCCCACTCAAACCCAAAACGCACAGGACCTTATTTGTATCAAGAGTATGTTGTTGAGGTTTATCACCAAAATTTACGTGAACAAACAGGCAAAACAGCGCAACAGCTACCTTGGGGAACACGCGTTAAAGGGGCTGATTTAATGGCGCAAATAAGTGTAGAAAAGGTGATTTCGATGTTTAACCACGTGGTAGATAAAGAGCAATTGTCATGAGCAAAGTTTTATTTTTAGACCGCGATGGTGTGGTCAATATTGATCATGGCTATGTATACAAACCAGAAGAGTTTGAATTTGTACCCGGTGTATTCGAGGCGTGCAAAGCTTTTGCTGATGCTGGTTATAAAATTGTGGTGGTAACTAACCAGTCGGGTATTGGCCGTGGTTATTATTCAGAACAAGATTTTTCCAACCTCACAGAGTGGATGAAGGGCGAGTTTTTAAGTAACGGCGTTACTATTCTTGATGTCTATTTTTGTCCGCATCATCCAAGCAAAGCAGAGCCTGCCTATTTGCAAGAGTGCAACTGTCGCAAGCCTGCCCCAGGTATGCTTTTACAAGCCATTGATGAGCATCAAATCGACCCATCACAAAGTATTATGGTCGGTGATAAGCTTGGCGACCTTATTGCCGCTGAAAGAGCCAATATCGCGACCCGTGTTTTAGTTCGCTCAGGGCAAAGTTATGCTGAGTCAACAGAGCAACATGCCGATATTGTTTGTGAATCTTTAGCTGATTTACCCAATTTATATTTATAATTTATGAGGTAAGACCAGTTTAAGTTCACAAACCCACACCAGTTGAGGGTTTGCGACGAACTGCAAACAGTGCAATTGTTCGTCTAAGCTTTTACAATAGGTGCAAAATTTAAATTCATGCTAATCATTTCTGATTAGGTACAAGAATATGTGGAGATTACAGATGAGAGCATCTGCGTTTTTTAATCAGTTGCAGCAGCAAATTGATGAAGTGAAAGCTGAGGGCTTATACAAAAGCGAACGTGTTATCACGTCGCAGCAACAGGCTCAAATTGAAGTTGCCTCTGGTGATAAGGTTATTAACTTTTGCGCTAATAACTACCTTGGCTTAGCAAATAGCCCAGCGTTAATTAAAGCTGCTCAACAAGGCCTTGATGATCACGGTTTTGGTGTAGCGTCTGTGCGCTTTATTTGTGGTACTCAAGATATCCATAAAACTTTAGAGCAAAAGATCTCTGAGTTCTTAGAAACAGAAGACACCATTCTTTACTCATCATGCTTTGATGCAAACGCAGGTTTATTCGAAACAATTCTAGGTCCAGATGATGCGATTATCTCTGATGCGCTAAACCATGCTTCGATCATTGATGGTGTACGTCTTTGTAAAGCAAAGCGTTTCCGCTATGCAAATAACGACATGAGTGACCTTGAAAAGCAACTTATTGCTGCTGATGAAGCGGGCGCTAAAACTAAGTTAATCGCTACTGACGGCGTTTTCTCAATGGACGGCGTTATTTGTAACCTTGAAGCGGTTTGTGATCTTGCCGATAAATATGATGCATTAGTGATGGTTGATGACTCTCACGCTGTTGGTTTTGTTGGTGAAAATGGTAAAGGTACGCCAGAGTACTGCGGTGTACTAGACCGTGTTGATATCATCACGGGTACCCTTGGTAAAGCACTTGGTGGCGCATCAGGCGGTTACACATCAGGTAAAAAAGAAATTGTTGAGTGGTTACGCCAGCGTTCTCGTCCTTATCTTTTCTCAAACTCACTTGCACCATCAATTGTTACTGCATCAATTAAAGTACTTGAGATGCTAAGCAATGGCGGCGAGTTACGCGCTAAACTTTGGGATAACGCAAAGTATTTCCGTGAACAAATGGAAGCTGCAGGGTTTACCTGTGCAGGTAAAGACCACGCGATTATCCCTGTCATGTTAGGCGATGCTAAAGTTGCCTCAGCCATGGCTGACAAATTACTTGCTGAAGGTATTTACGTAACAGGTTTCTCATTCCCAGTAGTACCTAAAGGCCAAGCACGTATCCGTACGCAAATTTCTGCGGCGCATACAAAAGAGCAATTAGATACCGCTATTGCTGCCTTTACCCGTATTGGTAAAGAAATGGGTGTTATCTAATTTTATTTCCTAAACCGAAGCTTTTGCTTCGGTTTTGTTTAATTGAGTATAAATCATGAAAGCATTATCTAAATTAAAAGCAGAACCAGGGATCTGGATGACTGATGCGCCAAAACCTGAAGTTGGCCATAACGATCTGCTTATTAAAATCCGCAAAACAGCAATTTGTGGAACAGATGTCCATATTTATAAATGGGATGAGTGGGCACAAAATACAATTCCTACGCCAATGGTTGTTGGTCACGAATATGTAGGTGAAGTGGTCGATATGGGTCAGGAAGTACGTGGTTTCCAAGTTGGCGACCGTGTTTCTGGCGAAGGCCATATTACCTGTGGTCACTGTCGTAACTGTCGCGCCGGTCGTGTGCACTTATGCCGTAATACAACAGGTGTTGGTGTAAACCGTGAAGGTGCATTTGCTGAATACCTTGTGATCCCAGCTTTCAACGCATTTAAAATTCCAGATAACATTCCAGATGAACTAGCATCAATCTTTGACCCATTCGGTAATGCAGTACACACAGCGTTGTCGTTTGACTTAGTCGGTGAAGACGTATTAATCACAGGTGCTGGCCCAATTGGTATCATGGCAGCTGCTGTTGCCAAACATGTTGGTGCACGTCATGTGGTTATCACCGATGTGAACGAATACCGTCTAGATTTAGCGCGTAAAATGGGCGCGACTCGTGCTGTAAACGTAGCAACTGAAAAGCTTGAAGATGTAATGAAAGAGCTTGGCATGACTGAAGGCTTTGATATTGGTCTTGAAATGTCAGGTGTGCCAGTAGCATTTAACAGCATGCTAAACAACATGAATCACGGTGGTAAAATTGCCATGTTAGGTATTCCACCTTCAGATATGGCGGTTGATTGGAACCAGGTTATTTTCAAAGGTCTAATCATTAAAGGGATTTATGGCCGTGAAATGTTTGAAACTTGGTACAAGATGGCGAGTCTAATTCAGTCAGGCCTTGATCTGAAACCAATTATCACTCACCAGTTCTCCGTGGATGACTTCCAAGCAGGCTTTGATACAATGATTTCAGGCCAATCAGGTAAAGTAATCCTCAACTGGGATTAATACCGAGTAATTTGATAAGGCGGCTTTGGCCGCCTTTTTAGTTTAGAGAGTACTATGTCGTATAAACATATTTCAGTGAGCGAAACATTTGCGCTGTTAGATAAAGAAGAGGTTGTGATTGCTGATATTCGCGATCCTAACTCATTTCAAACGGGTCATATCCCAGGTGCTGAGCATTTATCAAATGCCAACATCAGCGAATTTATGATGCATAAAGAGTTTGACCAGCCAATCATCATCGTTTGTTATCATGGTGTGAGCTCTCAAGGTGCTGCTAGCTATTTAGTTGAGCAGGGGTTTGAAGACGTATACAGCATGGATGGTGGCTTTACAGCTTGGCAAGCGCAACTTCCGGAGCATATTGAACGATGATTGAGTTGGGTAGCATAAATAATCCTCGCGCCGCACAAGGCTTTATAGATTACATAAAAAGTAAGGGCTTACATGGAGAGCTGCGCTCGCAAGATGGACAAACTGTGATTATTTGTGTTGCTCCAGAGCACTTTCATCAAGCCCAATCTCTTTGGCAGGAGTTTGCTGCTAACCCTCATGACGAAAAATACCAACAAGCTTCATGGCAGGTAGGCAGTACACAATCGCCTCTGTCATATCAAGGGCAATCCCTTAATTTAAAAGCTCGCTTTAAGGCATTAAGCTGGCTAAACCGTACAGTTACTCTAGTCTCGATAGCTATATTTATTGCCTTCTTATTAGGTGGTTTTGAAACTATTTACAGTATGTTGCAGTTCAACCCTGCACAGCCACTAACTTGGTTTACACCTGCCATTGTGCATTTTAGCGCTATTCATCTTATTTTTAATCTGATCTGGTGGATGACGCTGGGTAACGATATAGAAAAACGCAGTGGCAAATTAACCTTAGTGGGTTTATTTTTAGTGACGGCATTCATTAGTAACTGGGCACAGTTTTTAGTAGTTGGGCCTAACTTTGGTGGTCTAAGCGGCGTTGTGTATGGTTTACTGGGTTTTTGTTGGATTTACAGCGTAATGAGGCCAACAGAGCCGCCACTAGTAAGTAATAGCATTGTCGGTTTTATGCTGGTATGGCTTATTCTAGGCTTTGTAGATATGTTGCCTGTGAGTATGGCGAACTGGGCGCATTTAGCGGGGTTATTGGCTGGTATGGCTTATGCTGTGTCAGACAAGCTGCTTTCACGCAAATAATCGCGTAAATAAAAATGGCGGCTAATGCCGCCATCTTACAATTAATGATATAAATACTTAGTAAATAACACTTCTCGGACAATCTCTTGTCCTGTTTCTTGTTTTAGTAGTGCTTTTAGCTTTTCGGTACAGCGCTTTCTGATTTCTTCGCGGCCGGTCAGCGATTTAATGTTTTCTTCTGGCTCTTTGGAGAGTATTTCAACAATCGCATCACGCAATAGTGGAGTGTGGTGTTCTACGATTGCGATATCAGATAGATCATTGAGCATGAGATCCACCGTAATACGAACATAGCCAAGCTTTTTATTACCTTGGCCTATGTAGTTAGTGATGATGTCAGGCTCAAAACCAAAGTAGCCAACATTTGATTCAGCGCGTACAGACCAACTTGTTGCAGTAACAAGTAGCATGCTTATCAAGTAAATTGATAACAATGATTTTTTCATAGTTAAGAATATTCCACCCTTTCAATGATTTTTAGTCTATACCCAAATTCACTTAAGATACAGGCTGTTCTGCGTTTTTTAACCCAGCTTGAGATTAAATCATGACTTTTGCCAAACGTGCAGCAGTGATATCATTTGCACGGTTTTTAAAAATAATGAGTCGTTGTGATCACATTCCCAGTTTCATTAGCTGCAAATTGGCAGCCTGCTTCAGCATTTCCAGATTTGACGCAACAACAGCAAAGTTGGCTGCTTGAGGCTGGGTCTTTAACAGCTAAGCTTAAAAGTCACTGTCAGGCCTTTTCAGTTAAAGTTTTAAACGAAGCACCTTTTGACCTAACCTGCGAGCAACAAGCGTTACTCAATACCCCTTTAAGTCAGGCATTAAATCGCGAAGTATTACTTCTTTGCGATGGTAAACCAATGGTTTATGCACAAAGCTGGTTGCCGGCAGATGATACATTAAAAAAGCAGCAGTTACTAAGTATGGGGACAAGGCCGCTGGGCGATGTTATTTTTCAAGACCCAAGCTTATCGCGCACGGAGATAGAAGTTGCTGAGTTTTCACAGCAGCACGCTATTCAAGCCTTAACAGCTGAAATAGGCTACTCTTCACAAGCATTGTGGGGAAGGCGCAGTGTATTTAGCTTATCTAATGCTCATTTTCTCGTGGCTGAAGTATTCTTACCTGGAGCGTATATCTACCTATGAAGCTAGCTGCACTTAAGGTCGCACATATAGCTTACTATAAGCAATTAATGCGTACCGATAAGCCAATAGGCACTTTATTATTATTGTGGCCTACTTACTGGGCGCTATGGCTTGCCGAGCTTGGCACGCCTAGCTTATTAAATTTTGTGGTATTTAGTTTGGGTGTCTTTGTGATGCGCAGTGCCGGCTGTGTAATTAATGACTTTGCCGATCGTAAAATCGATGGCTCAGTTAAGCGTACAGCTCAGCGACCGCTAGCAGCAGGTTTAGTATCAAGTGGTGAAGCTCTGAGCTTATTTGTACTGCTCATTGTGGTGGCGTTTGGTTTAGTGTTAACACTTGGATGGTCAACAATATTATTATCGTTTGGTGCCTTAGCATTGGCGTTTTGTTATCCATTTATGAAGCGTTACACCCAGCTGCCGCAAGTTGTACTTGGCGCGGCATTCAGTTGGGCTATTCCAATGGCCTATATGGCATCAATTGGCTCAGTACCATTAGAAGCCTGGCTCCTATTTATCGCGAATCTTTTTTGGACTGTGGCTTATGACACCATGTATGCCATGGTTGATAGAGATGATGACTTAAAGATTGGCGTTAAATCGACAGCAATCTTGTTTGCCAGCTATGACAGACATATCATCTTTTTACTCAATGCCTTATTTATTGCGATTCTTGCTTACATAGGTATGAGTCATCAGCTTGGCTTGCCATATTGGCTGGGCTTAGCTGCAGCGGTTGGTTTTTTACTTTATCAACAAACGCTTATTCATAAACGAGAGCGAGAGCCTTGCTTCAAAGCATTTTTGAATAATCACTATGTGGGGTTAGTGATTTTTATCGGTTTAGCAGCATCCTTGCCACTGTCCTTTTAATTATCTTGGTGGGTCGATAATACCGCTGATTGAGGCATTTTTTCTGAACCAACCCGCAATAGAGTAGCGTACATCGTTTGCGGGTAATACTTCATGCATAAAGCGTTCGCTTTCAAACATCACCAATAAGCCCGCTTGAGGTTTAATGACTATTTCAATCTCTTTACTCTTTGGTTTGTAGATCACCAATTCACCGCCAGATTCTGGCGTATTTAAGTAACAAACCGTTGTAAAAATGCGATTAGAACGGCCTTTGAAGGCATCATAGTGCTTTTTATAAAAGTCACCTTGTTGATACTTTGCATAATGGCATTCATAGTCAAATAAGCCTAAATAAAAGCCACGGTTTAACTGTGTCTTTATTGCTTCCATGGTCGCCAGATAAGTAATTTGTGCTTGGCTTGAGCTATCAAACCAAAAGGTTTTATCTTTACGCACAGTTTTATCTATTTGTTGGTCGTTTAATCGGCCAATACCTGCGGTATGAAAATGCGGATTAATGCGATAGCAATCGGCAATTAAATCAGCAATTAAGCTTTCATTAATCGCGTTTTCAACAACAGCATAACCAGTACGTTCAATAGCATCTAAGTATGTGTCGGTAATAAGCGGTGCGGTCATTCATGTGAACAATCAAAAAAAGGTGCGTAAGTGTATATGAAAAATTGTGTGATGCACGCTTTTTATGCAGTAAAAATGAAGAAATAAAAAAGATTGGCTAGCCTGATTAATTACAGGCTAGCAGTAGATTAAATAGCTTCTAACCTTGGCTTGAAAGGGCCGTTTTTTCAATGAGATCGAGTAAGTGGCTAACGTGAGAATTCTCATTGATTTGTTGGTTTGTTTGGATTATTAGCTGGTCGTGTGCGATACCTTTATTAGTTTTTAATAATAGTAATTCCGGATCAGATGACACACTATTAGCATGCTCAATGCTGGCAATCGCGATATGGTTTGATTTTTTCAGACCATCCATAACTTGTTCAATACTGCCTACTTTGATGCTTGATGTCTTATCAAAAGAATCAATTGCATCGTTTAGCATAGATTGCACTTGTTTTGACTGTGAAAAACAGCTGTACATAGGGTAGTCAGCTAAGTCGCGTTTACTAATGTCACTTTTATTTGCAAGCGGGTGATTTTTAGCCACGAAAATGATTAGTTGATCAGGTAAATGTATATCGCTGCCAATGCTGTTCATCGCTTGCGAACATACACTGATATCAATTTCACCTAATTGCAGTTTACGTACTAGTTCACTTTGCTCTTGCAGCTGCATCTCGATTTTCACATGAGGGTACTGCGCTAAAAACTGACCGCAAGAAACAGGCACAACCGTGCTCGCTTTGTTGGTGTAGCCAATAATCAGTTTTTCACTTGCGCAGCCGTTTAATGATTCAAATAAATGCTTCTTGGTTTCTTCAAGATTGTCGAGAGTTTGTTTTGCATACTCTAGGAAAAGCTCACCTTCTTTGGTTAACTTTACTGAGCGAGTAGAGCGAGTAACTAGCTCATAACCAATTTCATCTTCAAGTGTTTGAATACTTCTAGTTAATGCAGAAGTGCTTATTTGAGTTTTCTCTGCAGCTTGGCGGAAATGCCTTAGCACGCCTAATGCTACGAATTGTTCAAGTTGTTCAAATCTCACTTTAATAGTCCCTTGTTATAAGTAAGCCCTACATCCAGGCGGTACAATTTTACATCACGAGAGGCATAGTAAAGTATTGTACCCGTATTGGGAAGTACTTGTTTTACAGAAAAGTTACATCAATCAGGATAACGTTCCTTAATTTCTAAGAAAAGCGCTAAATTTTCAAGTAGCTGATCGACTAAAATTGGATCAAAATGTTTCCCACGTTGCTCTTTTATCAATGAGAGAGCATCATCGAGTGGCCATGCTTTTTTGTAGCATCGGTCACTGCAAAGTGCGTCAAATACATCTGCAATTGCAGTAATTCGACCAACAATATCGATATTATCACCAATTAGTCCTTGCGGATAACCAGTTCCATCCCATTTTTCATGGTGTTGGTAGGAAATTAAGGCCCCACAGTTTAATATTTCGTTTGTTGAGTTTTTTAGTATTTCATAGCCAGTTTCGGCATGAGTTTTCATTATTTCCCATTCTTCATCAGTGAGTTTACCAGGCTTATTTAGAATCTTGTCTGGAATACTAATTTTACCAATATCATGTAATGGTGAAGCCAGTTTAATGATTTCACAGCGGAACGAATCCAAGCCATATAATTTTGCGAGTAACTCACTGTACAAAGCGACACGTTTAACATGTGAGCCAGTTTCCTTTGAGCGCTTTTCGACTGCTTCGCCAAGAATATACGACAACTCTTTTTGTGACTCTTTGACCATTTCTCTAAGCTTTAAGTTGTCATAAGCAAGTGCGATATTATTGGCGTAAAATTCTAGCAGTTGATAGTCTGTATTTTGCAGCTTTGAACCTTTATTGACATACAACATAGTTTCAAGGCCTGCTTTTGTTGGAAAGTAGCCAATGTAATCTGTGCTGTTTTTTAAAGACGATTTTCTTTCATGTGCATCAATAAATAAGTTTTTTACATCCTCAGGAATTTTATTTTTACATGGAGTTGGCTCAACACCTGAAGCGGCAAGTAATTGAAAGTCATTAGCTGGCGATGATTGCAGGTTAACCGCAGCGGCACAATATATTTCTCTGTCACTTATCCCCATTACGTTAGTAACATGGTTTAAAATTGTGGAGGCAAACTCTTGCACACTATCACATTTTAGGAAATTGGCTGAGGCATTGATAATTTGTTCGAGGCCATGTTTATGATGATCAATAATCTGAATATCACGATGTGAACGTAGCGCTGAATAGAGCAAAGTTTTCATTTTTATCGCGGTGAGCTCAGTTTTATTTTTGTAATCATTGATATCGTAATCACGAATGATGGCTTCTTCAGGGGCTTCCCCAGGCTGACCTGTACGCAGTATTAAACGTATATCATGGTTTTCTATTTCATCGCGGATGTATTGAATGAGATCGAGGCCTGCGTGGTTTGTTTCCATTACCACATCAACAAGTGCCACTGAAAATGGAGTTCCTTTACCTAAAAGCTCTCTCGCTTCAGCAGCAGAATAGGCATGATAAAAGCGAAGCGCTTTATTTTCAAAAGTGAACCCAGCTAATACTAGTTTCGTAACTTGATGAATATCTTCTTCATCATCAACAACAAGAATATGCCAGTATTCAGCCTCTTCCGTACCTACATTATTTTCTTCTAAGGATTCTTCAGAAAATAAAAAATCATCCACAAAAGCACCACTTATTGTTATATCTCATACAATAAGTATAGAGGGTGAATTTTACTCTGCCTTATCTGAAAGAGGTTTTTTTTCGATATTTTTCAATTCAATCTCGATTGCATCGCAAGAAATGTGGATCTCATACAAAGAGGTGAGAAGCGACAAGGCTAAGCACGCGAGGCTGATGCCAAATAAAATGATTCCAGTAGTATTAAATTCTATAAATAATGCAAACATTGATAAGGTACACATTAAAAAAGAGGCAACACCATAAACTTGCATTACGCGAATTAATTTAATGCGTTTTCTTAAATTGGTAATCTGTGCAACAACTAATGGGCGGATACTTTCTCCTTCACGTGCATTGAGCTCTCGAATAAGCTGAGCAAGCACCAAAAAACGGTTGGTGTAAGCAAGTAACAGTAAAGAAATTGCTGGGAATAACAATCCCGGTGTTGTTAAAGTCATGTGGCTACCTTGAAATAAGCATTGCAGCGAAGTTAGTTGCTAGCCTAGTTTAGGATTTAAAGATAGAAAAGTAAAAGGGAAGTGATTTGCAAAACAGTAATTTAAATCAACCTGCGAAGCAGGACCCATTCACTTGGGTAAAAGTGTTTCAGGCTGAAAATGGCTTAGAGGCAAACATTATTAAAGGGCTTTTAAAAAGTAAAGGGATCGAATCGCAACTGCAAGGTGAGCTTTTACAAGGGGCGCTTGGGGAGATCCCATTTGAACAAACAGGGGTCGATATACTTGTTTACGCATTAAAAGAGCGCCAGGCGCAAGAAATATTGCTAAACTACCGGCAATTAAAACAATCGGCTCCTGACTGGGTATGCCCAAAATGTCATGAGCTTAACGGAGCAACATTTGAAATATGTTGGTCTTGTGGGACTGTAAAGAATGACGAAAGCGAATAATTTTCAACGTATTAGAGAATTAAACTATTTGCAAAAAGCGGTATTAGGTGGCGCATTACTTGAGCGTATGTTGCCTAATTATAGCTTATTTAGTGAAGCAACAGGGTTCGGTGATGCCGCGGTTTTTCGTAGCGCATTGAGTGTTTGCTGGGAAAAAATCTTACTGCCAAAAAGTAAAATCAGCCTTGAAAAGCAAATTGAAAAAATTGAACCAAACGTGCCAGAGCTTACTGACTTTGACATGTTTGGCACCTATCCCGCAATCGATACAGCGACAGCTTTGCTTGGCATGCTGCACGGTTTGATAGCCAAAGATGAACAAGAGTTTTTAAATATTAGTAAAATTTCACAGGCTTCAGTGGCTCGTTTCATTGAATATCAACTAACAGTGGATGGTGAAATTGCTGATAACAAAGCTGTTCGTGAACACCCTTTAATGCAGTATGAAATTGATGTGCTTGCAGAGCTTATTGATTTTGTAGAGCAAATGGGCCGAATTACCTCAGAGAACGTAAAAGAGCTTAAGCAGCTTGCGGTATCTGACGGTCAAACCAATATTGGTATTGCAATTTAATATTCAGTAATGCGTATTTTCACTGTAAAATACGCATTTGTTTTTTCTTGGCGGAGTAATTGATGCGAATTTTAGGTATTGAATCATCATGTGATGAAACGGGTATTGCCATTTATGATGATGAACAAGGCTTATTAGCACATCAACTGTATAGCCAAGTAAAAGTACATGCTGATTATGGCGGTGTGGTTCCTGAGCTTGCTTCACGCGATCACGTACGTAAAACCTTACCTTTGATTGATGCTGCCTTTGCACAAGCTGGCTGTGGTCCTGAAGACTTAGATGGCATTGCATACACCGCAGGCCCTGGACTTGTTGGTGCACTCCTTGTGGGAACTTCTATTGGTCGCTCACTGGCTTATGGTTGGAATATTCCAGCGGTTGCTGTACATCATATGGAAGGTCACCTACTTGCGCCAATGCTTGAAGAGGACAAACCGGAATTTCCGTTTATCGCACTACTGGTGTCTGGCGGCCATACTATGATGGTAAAAGTATCTGGCATTGGTGAATACGAAGTGCTGGGAGAGTCAGTTGATGACGCGGCTGGTGAAGCATTCGATAAAACCGCGAAGTTATTAGGTCTTGATTACCCTGGTGGCCCGCGTTTAGCAAAACTTGCGGAGCAGGGTACGCCTAAGCGTTTTGTATTTCCACGTCCGATGACTGATAAACCCGGCTTAGATTTTAGTTTTAGTGGTTTAAAAACGGCGGCATCGCTTGCTATTCGTGATAGCGATGATGACGAGCAAACCAAAGCTGATATTGCTCATGCATTCCAAACAGCGGTAATTGATACCTTAATCATTAAATGCAAACGTGCATTAAAGCAAACTGGTATCAAACGTTTAGTGATCGCCGGTGGTGTGAGTGCAAACGTGCAATTGCGTGCGCAACTTGAACGAGTAATGCAAGGCATGAAAGGGCGTGTGTATTACCCGCGCACAGAGTTTTGTACAGATAACGGTGCAATGATTGCTTACGCTGGTATGCAGCGCTTAAAGGCAGGGCAGTTTGCTAGCCTTGATATGAAAACTAAGCCGCGCTGGCCTATTGATTCACTCGAAGCGCTTTAATTTACATCACTATTCCTGCTCTGGGGCTTTCTTCTTAGCCCCTACTTTAGGTTCTTCCCCAGCCATCAAGCGAGTAATGTTTGCTCTGTGGCGGAAAATTATCAGTACGGTTAAAAAGGTAACTGGCAGAGTATACAAAGGTTTTATCCACCAAGTATAAATAGGCGCTAATGAGACCGTAACCAGTGCCGCGAGAGATGAGTAACGCGTGATAGCAACAATTAAAAGCCAAGTTGTAATCAACATCCCCCCTAGCGATAAACCAATGGGTAATAACGTGCCAAAAGCGGTCGCGACGGCTTTACCACCTTTAAAGCTAAAAAACAGTGGATACATATGGCCCAAACAAGCAGCTACACCAATTAAACCTAACATTAGTGGCTCTATCTTTAAAAAGTAAGCACCCCAAACAGGAATGGTTCCTTTTAAAATATCAAAGACAAGAACTAAAACAGCGGGGACTTTACCACCAAGGCGATAAACATTTGTAGCACCCGGGTTATTCGATCCATGACTGCGTGGGTCTGGTAGTTTAAACAGCCGAGATACAAGGATAGCGGAAGAGACCGAACCTAGTATGTAAGCCAAAACTAACATTAAAACTTCTAACACGCGCTTCCTTATTTTTTAATCTGCACTTTTGGGCTATCATTGGCGGCAAAACCATTTGCCACTCTCGTCGAGTCGGATGTAAGCACCCTATGCAATGCATCTATTCGTTATTGTAGGGGTAATTTTTACATATTAAAACAGTATGACAGCTTATATAGCGCATTATTAAAATTAATAAGCGTTAAGGCTGAGTATTGTTTTTAATATTTATGTCGCTTGGAGTATCAATGGACAAGGTATATATATCACAACTGCACGTAGACACCATCATTGGCGTGTATGATTTTGAAAAAGAAAGTAAACAAAGCCTGTATTTTGATATCGAAATGTTATGTGATATTTCTGCCGCAGCGGCGACAGATGATATAAATTTGGCTCTTGATTATGCCAAAGTGAGTGAGCGAGTGATTGAGCACACAACGGCTAAACCTGTTGAGTTATTAGAAACTTTAGTTGAGCAATTAGCTGCCATTATTTTAGTTGAGTTTGCGACCAGCCAAGTCACTATTCGCGTGAGTAAACCAGCCGCAGTGCCACAAGCGCAAACTGTTGGAGTTGAGATCACCCGATGTAAGGCAAATTAGAGATGGCGCAAATTTTTATAAGCCTAGGTTCTAATGTCAATAAAGAGCATTATCTTCGACAGGCGCTTATCGCGCTGAAAGCTTACTTTCCTGATTTTATTCATTCATCAGTATACGAAAGTGAAGCGGTGGGGTTTGCAGGTAGTAATTTTTATAATTCAGTTGTTGCAGCAAAAACAGATATGCCATTAGCTAAACTATGTAAACTACTGAAACAAATTGAACTTGATAATGGCCGCACCCGTGAAGATAAAAAGTTTAGCCCGCGGACATTAGATCTCGATTTATTGTTTTATGATGACATTATCTGTGAAACACCTGCGCAATTACCGCGGGATGAAATAACCAAAAATGCGTTTGTATTACAGCCTCTTGCTGAAATAGCGCCTGATTTTTATCACCCCGTAGCTAAGCTAACTTTGGCTGAGTTATGGAATAATTATAACAACCCCCAACAAAAACTATGGAAGGTGGAGTTTTCTAACCCATGAGTATTATTGAGATAATTGTTTTAGCCCTGATCCAAGGATTGACTGAGTTTTTACCTATTTCGAGCTCAGCGCATTTAATTTTACCCTCACAAGTTTTAGGTTGGCACGATCAAGGCTTAGCATTTGATGTGGCTGTTCACGTTGGAACCTTAGGTGCAGTTGTATTGTACTTTAGAAAAGAAGTGGTCGATATTCTTGGTGCTTGGTTTAAGTCGTTTGGTGCACAAGGTGCAACCGATGATAGTCGTTTAGGCTGGTGGATTATTGTTGCGACTATTCCTGCATTATTAATTGGTTACTTATTCAAAGATTTTGTAGAGAGCTACTCGCGTAATGCATGGGTTATTGCCACCTCAACCATCGTATTTGGTTTGCTACTTTGGTATGCCGATGCTAAAGCAAAGCAAGTTAAAAATATTTACCAAGTAAACTTTTTTAGTGCGCTATTGCTGGGCTTTTCACAAGTGCTTGCTATGGTATTCCCTGGTACATCCCGTTCAGGTATTACTATTACAGTGGGTTTAATGCTGGGCCTAAACAAACAAAGTGCTGCGCGTTTTTCATTTTTAATGTCAATTCCAGTTATTGCTGCAGCAGGTTCATATTATGTGTATCAGTTGGCTACTGCAGGTGAGGCGATTGATTGGCATGCAATTTTACTAGGCGCTGGTTTATCTTTTATATCTGCGTATGCGTGTATTTTCTTTTTCTTAAAAGTGATTGAGCGCATGGGCATGATGCCATTTGTTATCTATCGCTTACTATTAGGTGTTGGTTTGTTTGCATTCTTAATGCTGTAAACAGGCTTTAAACTTAATTTAAAAACACCTCACGTTGAGGTGTTTTTTTATGTTGGCTATTTGGCAAAAGTCTAATGCCGTGTAGTAATGGTAAGTAAAGCTTATATTTGGCATTATAGCGCCTTACTTATCTCTTATTCATTTTGCTCAGGACAGTAGATGCATATTCATATTCTTGGAATTTGTGGCACCTTTATGGGTGGTATTGCCGCAATCGCTAAATCGTTAGGTCACACAGTGACAGGCTCTGATCAAAATGTGTACCCGCCGATGAGCACACAATTAGAAGAGCTAGGTATAAAGCTCACTCAAGGATATGACGTTGCCCAACTAGAACCTGCGCCAGATATGGTGGTAATTGGTAATGCTATGAGTCGAGGCAATCCTTGCGTTGAGTACGTACTTGATAAAGGCTTACCTTATACTTCTGGCCCAGAATGGTTAAAGCATAATTTACTGCAAAATTCGTGGGTGTTGGCTGTAGCAGGCACACACGGCAAAACAACCACAGCTAGTATGCTAGCATGGTTACTTGAATACGCAGGAATGACACCGGGCTTTTTGATTGGTGGTATCGTGCAAAACTTTGGTGTGTCTGCTCGTGTTGGCGAAACACCATTTTTTGTTATTGAAGCCGACGAATACGACACGGCGTTTTTCGATAAACGCAGTAAATTTGTACACTACTTACCGCGTACCTTAATTCTGAATAATCTTGAATTTGATCATGCTGATATTTTTGAAGATTTAAACGCGATAAAGAAACAATTTCATCATTTGATGCGTACATTACCCTGTAGTGGCAAAGTAATTTGGCCAAGCCAAGACGAAGCACTACAAGATGTGATTGAACGTGGCCTTTGGAGCGAAAGCGAAACACTGTTAGGTGATTGGGATTACCGCTTACTTAAAGCTGATGGTAGTGAATTTGAAGTGCTACTAGATTCACAAGTACAAGGTGTTGTCAGCTGGCAAGCCATGGGCGAGCACAATGTCAAAAATGCCATAATGGCCATTGCAGCAGCCAGACACGTAGGCATCGCGGTATCAGTCAGTATTGCAGGCTTAGCTGAGTTTATCTCTCCTAAGCGTCGTATGGAGCTGAAAGCCGACATTAACTCAATAAAAGTGTATGACGACTTTGCCCATCATCCAACGGCAATTAAAACGACCTTAGCAGGGCTACGTGCAAAAGTAGGCACTGATAAGATAGTTGCTATTTTAGAGCCTCGTTCAAACACTATGAAAATGGGCGTGCATCAACAAACCTTAATTGATTCACTCGATGCAGCAGATGATGTGTATTTATTTGAGCCAGAAAATTTAAGCTGGTCGCTGAAAGAATATGCAGACAAAGCAGGTATGCATTGCATGAAAAGCACTGAGGAAATCATTACTCAGGTTGTTGGCAACAGTGCGCCGTCACAACATATTTTAATTATGAGTAATGGTGGTTTTGAAGGTATTCATCAGCGTTTAATCACTGCTCTTGAACAAAACTAACCAGTATACGGAGCTTAACTGTATGCAATTTAAAGATAAAATAACGTTAGCTTTTAGCGGTGCCTCTGGGGCTCCTTATGGCTTAAGGTTATTAGAAGTATTACTTGAACAGCAGTTTCAGGTGTATGTATTGATTTCAAGTGCGGCAAGAGTGGTCTTTGATACAGAATCGAATATCAAACTTTCGGGTAATGAAGACAAAGCGACAGAGCAACTGAGTACACTTTTTAATGCCGCTCCTGAGCAACTTAAAGTATTTGGTAAAGACAACTGGTTTAGCCCTGTTGCATCTGGCTCTGCTGCGCCGAAAAAAATGGTGGTATGCCCGTGTAGTGCAGGTTCAGTATCTGCAATTGCGGTCGGGGCATCAGATAACTTACTCGAACGCGCCGCTGACGTGGTCATTAAAGAGCGTGGGCAGCTGATTTTAGTCCCGCGTGAAACGCCATTTAGCGAAATCCACCTTGAAAACATGCTGAAGCTAGCACGACTCGGCGTAACTATTATGCCTGCGGCACCGGGCTTTTATCATCAACCAGAGCAGATTTCCGATTTGGTTGATTTTATGGTGGCGCGAATTTTAGATCATTTAAACATTGAACATACTTTGACGAAACGTTGGGGTTATGGAGAGGGCAAACAGTGAGCGAAAAAACGATCGCATTAAATATTGAAGGCCTAAAAAAGGTTTATAAAAATGGTGTTGAAGCCGTAAAAGGCATTGATTTACAAGTTCAGCAAGGCGACTTCTTTGCCTTACTTGGACCAAACGGGGCAGGTAAATCAACCACTATTGGTGTTATCTCATCGTTAGTGAATAAAAGTGCCGGTCGTGTCCAGGTATTTGGTCACGATATTGATACAGACCTTGAAGCAGCTAAGTCAGAACTTGGCTTAGTGCCGCAAGAATTTAATTTCAGTCAGTTTGAAACACTAAATCAAATTTTGGTGAACCAAGCGGGCTATTACGGTGTACCAAGAAAGCTGGCGCATGAGCGCGCTGAAAAATACTTAAAGCAGCTAGGCTTATTTGAGAAAAAAGATAAACAAGCGCGCACCCTTTCAGGTGGTATGAAGCGTCGTTTAATGATTGCTCGAGCACTGATGCATGAACCTAAATTGCTTATTTTAGATGAACCAACAGCCGGTGTTGATATTGAGCTACGCCGCTCTATGTGGGATTTTCTTCGCGAAATTAATAAGCAAGGTGTGACCATCATCTTGACCACCCATTACCTTGAAGAGGCTGAGCTGTTATGTAAAAACATCGCGATTATCGACAGTGGTGTGATTGTTGAAAACACCACCATTAAAGCGTTACTTGCCAAGCTTGATAAAGAAACCTTTGTACTTGATTTAAAGCAACCAGTGCAGCCAATTAGCATTGAAGGTTATAAATACACACTGACTGACGACCACACTTTAGAAGTTGAAGTGGCGAAGTCTCAGGGCTTAAACCAAGTATTTAGTGCGCTGACTGAACAAGGTAATACTGTGCTGAGTATGCGAAATAAAGCAAACCGATTAGAAGAGCTGTTTGTAGGGTTATTAGAACAAGGGCGAGGCGAATAATGTTTAAATATGGAGTAGCGCTAAAAAGTATTTGGATCAAAGAGTGTATTCGCTTTTTACGTATTTGGGTGCAAACCTTAGTTCCGCCGGCAATCACGATGAGTCTGTATTTTGTGATTTTTGGTAATCTGATTGGTTCTCGTATCGGTGATATGGGTGGCTTTACTTATATGGAGTTTATTGTCCCGGGTCTGATTATGATGTCGGTGATCACCAACTCTTACTCGAATGTTGCCTCGAGTTTTTATTCGACTAAATTTCAAAAAAGCATTGAAGAGCTACTCGTTGCGCCAGTGCCAAATTATATCATTGTACTTGGTTATATGGGCGGTGGTATGACACGAGGTATGTTGGTTGGTTTAATTGTTACTTGTGTCTCTTTGTTATTTGTTGATATTCAAATTCATAATATTTTTGTGATTATGGCTACGGTTATTTTAACGTCGGCTGTGTTTGCATTAGGCGGACTTATCAATGCAATTTATGCTAATAGTTTTGATGATATTAGTATTATCCCGACCTTTATTTTAACGCCGCTGACTTATCTCGGTGGAGTGTTTTACTCTATCACCTTGTTGCCAGAATTTTGGCAAGGCGTATCGCAAGTAAACCCAATTATTTATATGGTGAATGCATTTAGATATGGCTTCTTAGGTGTGTCTGATGTCGACTTATCGGTAGCATTTGGTGTACTTGGTTTATTTATTGTGGGGTTATTTACCTTAGCATTAACCCTTATTAAACGTGGTGTGGGGCTTAGACACTAATGACGGATGCAAATTCGAGAAGTATTGTATCGAATCAACCTGGCTTACATGAAAAGCTAGACGAAATTGTTTTAAAGCACTTAAGTGCTGAATTTAAAAAGCCGATTGCAGAGCATACGCAAGCGGCTTTTGATCAGGTAAACGAAAAGGTGCAAGCGTTTGCAGGGCCTATTATTCTTGATTCCTGTTGTGGTGTGGGTGAAAGCACCGCAAACTTAGCAAAGCGCCACCCAGATGCGTTAGTGATTGGCATTGATAAATCATCACATCGTCTAGATAAGCATGATATCGAATACAAGCAAACAGATGCGGGGCAGTACATTTTAGTGCAAGCTGATTTAAACGATTTCTGGCGTTTAGCAGTGGCTGCAAACTGGCAACCAAGCCATCACTATCTGCTGTATCCAAATCCTTGGCCAAAAGCCAAGCACTTGCAAAGACGATGGCATGGCGCTGCTATATTTCCGTTTATCGTTAAATTAGGCGGTCGCTTAGAGCTCAGAAGCAATTGGGATATATACGTTAAAGAGTTTGCCCGCTCATTAGAGCTTGCTGGGCATAAGTGCGATGTTGAACTATATGAGAGTGATATTGCCATTACTCCATTCGAACGAAAGTACTGGGCCAGTGGTCAACAAAGCCACCGCTTGGTGATCAACCTTTAATGAATATAGGGAGTTGGCGGTGCAAAATGACTCCCTTGCATTAAAGTAACACCTGCACTAGCAAGCGCGTCTGCTATTTGTTTGTTATCAACTTGCTCAGCGATTACATCTAATTTTAGTTGCTGAGCGTATTTCACCAAGTTTTCAATAAACAGATAGTTATCTTTATTAGTATGAATTTGGCTTACCAATCCTTTATCTAATTTCAAGCCATCGATCTCAAGCTTCCTAATGTGAGGCAAGTTTGAAAAGCCTGCGCCAAATTCATTAATAAAAACCTGAGCACCTTTATTCTTTAAAGTGCTAATAAAGGTTTTTATTTCACCAAAGTAAGCAATCGCATCGCGTTCATGGAATTGAAAGATAATATTATGGGGTTGCGGATAACGCCTTAGCTGTAATTCAAAAAACTCGCTCAAGCTTGGGTCAAGGATATCCTGTGCTGTAATGTTGATACTCCAGCGTACATTGGTTTTCCTAAATTGCTCAATACAACGAGTAAATATAGTACGTCTCAAGGGGCCATCCATGCGTGAGCGCTTTAGTACCATCATAAAGTAATCAGGTGCGTGAATACGACCAGTTGAACTTACCATTCTGGCAAGGCATTGATAATGATCTACGGCCTTACTTTGGTTGTTATAAATTGCTTGAAAATAAGGTACTATGCGATTGTTATCGAAGGCTTCTTTGACTTCTTTAGCAAGGAAAACGTTACTTTTAAATTGTTCTTCAACTTGTTTAAAAACATTTTCATAGCGTATTAAACGCTGATTGTTTAATTTGGCCTGCTGAAGTGCTATGTGGGCGTTTTCTATCAGTAATAATTTATTACCTGTAGCGACACCTGCGGATAAGCTGACATAAATAAACGGTTCTTTCAGTGCTGGGATCGCATTGTTAAAAGCGTTTATTACTTCGTCGATATTATGCTCATCAGTATGAGTACGTAATAATGCGATTTTATTGGTTGTTAAACGGTAAATACCGCCATCACGAGGTATACGTGATTGAAAGTACCTAAGTATGTTAGCCATCACTTTATCACTCACTTCACTGCCATAAAAACTGCTAATGTCTTCAAGCTCGTTGATGATGATAATCGCCAATTCCATACGGTGTTTGGTCGTTTTCTTTATGTGATATTCAAGGGCAACATGATTAGCAAAGCCAGTGCGTGCGTCTGTTGATAGCGAGCGTTTTAGCTGTAAGAAATATAATCCTGCTATAAGTAATGCAATAAAGAAGAAAAAGCTACTGGTAACCATCGCCCTTGTAACGCTTTGCTGAAGCTGCTGGTTTAAGTCACTTATAGTAATGTCTGCGCCAGTTATATAAGTTTGGCCATTATCATCGACAAAAGTAACAAAGATACTTTTAAAATACCCCCATTGATCCTGCGATATTTCAAAAACGGGTTCGGTCGAATAAAAGGCTTCTTTGTTAAGTTCTGTCGCTTCGGGGTAAGCATCTAAAAACTGTGTGACACGACCAGTGTTTTGATCTTTTTGAGTGTAACTTGAGGCGCTAAAGTAGACTTTGTCATCGCGAAGGACCATTGCATACACATAAGCAAGTTGCATTTGCTTTGCGTATTCTGAAAGGGCAAGACTCTTTTCTTTGTAGGTAGAACTGGAAATAGGTAGACCAGCATTGACTGTATTATGGTAGTCATCACCTAGGATATGCTTGACACTGACCGCGGCATTTAGCAATTTGCTATCGATATTTGCCATGATCTCACTACGTGTGGTTTCATAGGTATAATAGATATAGCCAAATAAACTAATAAAAAAAACGGCGAAACCATATAGCAGCCAGCTAGTTTTTTGCATTCCTTTGGGCATAAACGTTCCCTTTGCGGTTATCGTTTGATTATACTTAAAAAATACTTCTCTGATAGTATAATTTGACCGCAAATTTCATCAATAAATCATTTTTTTGTCATCGAAATTATGCCTTTTTAGCTTTATGCGAGACATTTTCGTGATATTCCAGTAAAGTTAGCCAATTTCGTAGCAACAGTGCCGCAAAAGTGTTCACCAAGATGTCCCATCATCAGGTGCATTTTTAGCTGCTAATTATGGGTATTAGGATGGATCAAAAGCGTTGTGCCGTCGCCTCCAAAGAAAGCTTGATTCGTATTTTTACGGTGCCAGAAGCACCAGACTCGACATTAAGTAAAATCGAATCTGAAATTTCTAGCAACTTAGCTGGGTTCTTAAATGAGAATATAGCTGCAATTGAAAAGCCTTTGCACGAAATTGAAAAAGACTTTCAAACGGCTACTATCCCAGAAGAGCCAACCTTTGTTTCTGACTATGCTCAAGATATTATGGAGCAGTTGGTTGCTCATTCAGTGCACACTGCTGCACCAAGCTTTATTGGTCACATGACCTCAGCGTTACCGCATTTTGTGTTACCGCTTTCTAAATTAATGGTCGGTCTAAACCAAAACCTAGTAAAAATTGAAACTTCAAAGGCATTTACGCCACTTGAAAGACAAGTTTTGGGCATGATGCATCACCTTGCTTATGGTGAAGACGACAGCTTTTATAGCAAATGGATGCACAGTGCGAAAACGTCATTAGGCGCATTCTGTTCAGGTGGCACTGTCGCTAACATTACCGCCTTATGGATTGCCCGCAACCGTTTATTAAAAGCCGATGGTGACTATAAAGGCATTGCTGCACAGGGTTTAATCGCGGGAATGCTGCACTATGGTTACAAAGGCTTAGCTGTGCTTGTTTCTGAGCGAGGCCATTACTCATTAGGCAAAACCGTTGATCTACTGGGTATTGGTCGCGATAACATTGTCGCAATCGCAACCGGCGAAAATAATAAAGTCGATGTCGATGCGATGCGTAAAAAGGCCCATGAGCTTGAAGCGTCTGGCATTAAGGTAATGGCACTTGTGGGTGTTGCTGGTACGACTGAAACGGGCAGCATAGATCCACTCAATGAAATGGCTGATTTAAGCGAAGAACTAGGTTGTCATTTTCATGTTGACGCTGCATGGGGCGGTGCAACCTTACTTTCTTCAAATTACCGCCACCTTTTAAGCGGTATCGAACGCGCTGATTCAATAACCATTGATGCACACAAACAAATGTATGTACCAATGGGGGCTGGTCTTGTGTTATTTAAAGACCCTGCTGCGACGGATGCTATTGAGCATCATGCAGAATATATTCTTCGTAAAGGCTCAAAAGATTTAGGCAGTCATACCCTTGAGGGCAGCCGCCCTGGTATGGCAATGTTAGTGCATGCTTGCTTACGTGTTATTGGCCGTAAAGGCTACGAGATGCTAATTGATCGCAGTATCGTGAAAGCCCGCACTTTTGCCGACATGATCAAGCAGGATGAAGACTTTGAGTTAATCTCAGAGCCTGAGCTTTGCTTATTAACCTATCGTTACGTACCAAAAGAAATCCAAGCGAAGCTTAAATATGCTGACGAAGAAACGAAATTAGATATTTACGCTTCGTTGAATCGCTTTACTGCAAGCATGCAAAAGCGTCAGCGTGAAGCGGGTCGCTCTTTTGTATCGCGTACACGTTTAACTCCTGCAAAATATGACCATCAGCCCACCGTGGTTTTTCGTGTTGTATTAGCCAACCCGTTAACCTCTAAAGCAATTCTAAAAGATATTTTAGCGGAGCAAAAAGAGCTGGCGAAAACCGACCCGGTATTTAAAAAATATTTAAGTAAGTATATGGATTAACAAAGGGAGCGTGATGCTCCCGTTATTCACTAAAGCAGCTTGCTTTAATCATGTCACTGATAATCGCTTGCGAAGGTTTAATTTTTTCCATTGCTAAAAACTCATCTGGCTGGTGGGCTTGGTTAATTGAGCCAGGTCCCATGACGATGGTTTCACAGCCAAGCTGTTGAATGAAAGGAGCTTCTGTACAATAGTTTACAGCGACAGCAGGTTGACCTGAGATTTTTTCGGCCAGTTTTACTAATGCTGTATCAGTGCTACCACTAAATGCTGGGATAGGTTCATGCATGTCGATAACGCTCACTGCATTTGGGTATTGGGCATTAATTTCTTCTGCAGCAGTTAGCAAAATGGCTTGTAGTTCTTGCACACTTAAACCAGGTAAAGGCCGCATATCAATGTGCATTTCACAGCAGCCACAAATGCGGTTGGCATTGTCGCCACCATGAATATGGCCAAGGTTCAAAGTAGGGTACGGAATTTCAAAGTGCTCGACTGAATATTTATTCTTTAATTCTTCTTTGATGATTAACAATTTTGTAATCATTTTATGCATGACTTCGATGGCGTTTAAACCACGTTCAGGATCAGAGCTATGGCCTGAGCGGCCAATTACGCGGATCGCTGTACTCATATGACCTTTATGAGTAAATACCGGCGTCATATCTGTTGGCTCACCAATAATACAGCGCGCTGGTTTTAAGTCTGGGTGACGGCAAATTTGTTGCGCACCTGCCATTGTGGTTTCTTCATCGGCTGTGGCTAGGATTAAAAGTGGCTCTGTTTGCTTAGTTTCATCAAGCTCGCTGATAGCCTGTAGTACAAAGGCAAAAAAGCCTTTCATATCGATACTACCTAAGCCATAAAGTTTATTGTCATGCTCGCTGAGTTTAAATGGATCGTAGTTCCAGCGGCTATCATCAAATGGCACAGTATCAGTATGACCTGCAAGCATTAAACCGCCATCTCCTTTACCGCGTTTAGCTAATAAGTTGTAACGGCCTTTGCCGTTTTCAAGCTCTGTTATTTCACATGTAAAACCCAGGCTTTCGCACCAGTCTGCGAGCAAGGTAATTACCCCTTTATTGCTCATGCACAAAGAATCTTCAATCGCACTAATTGAAGGGGCAGCAATTAGCTGCTGATACATAGATATAAAAGAGGGTAGCGACATAAAAAAATCCAAAAATAATTATTCAATCTAATTGCATAACAATATAAAAGTATTTATGATGAATATCAATTCACTTTTTGAGCATAAATATTAGTAAAGCTGTACGATGAACACGAAACGACGATAACCTGATTTGATTACTTTAGACAGTGTTTTTATTCGCAATTGAGCGAGTAATTTTAGGCGTATCGATAAACAGATTTAATAGGTAAAAGTAAGCAATGAATGTAGTGATTATTGGCGCAAGTGGTTATAGCGGCGCAGAGCTAGCAAGTTTAGTTGCTAAGCACCCCAAACTGACCCTACAAGCATGTTATGTGTCTGAAGGGAGTTTAGATAAAGGCAAATTATTAAGCGATTTATACCCTGAGCACCTTGGATTGTTAGAGTATCCACTACAACCTCTAACAGCTGAGGCTTTCCAAGATATCGAAAGCAATGCTGACTATGTATGCCTGTGTACTGATCACAAGGTCAGTGTTGATCTTGCTCCGAAATTTTTAGCCATGGGTAAAAAAGTATTCGACCTATCTGGTGGTTTCCGTTTAGCTGGGAATGAGGATTACCTGATTTATTACGGTTTCGCACATGAACACCCTGCGCTTTTAGAGCAAGCAGCGTATGGTTTAGCCGAATGGAATAGCGATGCAATTAGTAAAGCGGACCTTGTAGCTGTAGCGGGTTGTTACCCAACAGCGGCTCTTAATTCTTTAAAACCACTTAAAGAAGCAGGGCTATTAGCTGATCAAGCCATTATTGTTAATGCGGTGTCAGGTGTTACAGGCGCTGGCAGAAAAGCCAGTGTTAACACGCACTTTTGCGAAGTGTCACTTGCTCCTTATGGCTTGTTTAACCATAGACACACACCTGAGATTGAGCAGCACCTTGGTCACCCTGTGTTATTCACCCCACATTTAGGTAATTTCCCTCGCGGAATCTTAGAAACTATTTATGTGCAATTAAAACCAGGCGTAACAGTAGAGCAAGTGAGCGCGGCGTATCAAGTGTTAGCTAACGAGCCGTTAATTCGTTTACTTGGCAATAAAATTCCAAGCATTAAAGGCGTCGCTAAACAACCATTTGTTGATATTGCATGGCAGCAAAAAGGTGAGCAACTCATCGTTATGTCAGCGATTGATAACCTTCTAAAAGGCGCAGCTGGGCAAGCATTACAGTGTATTAATTTAGCCATGGGTGAACCTCACCACACTGGTTTGGTAGGAGCGCTGTAATGAAAACTTGGATCATTAAAGTCGGTGGTGCTGTGTTAAATAGCGCAGATGCCGCAAAAGCGCTTTTTGATGTTTTAGCCTCTGAACAAGATAACTTTGTTATTGTTCATGGTGGTGGTGCCTTGGTTGATGCTTGGCTTAAAGACGCCGGCTTTGTAACTGCAAAACATCAAGGTTTACGTATCAGCCCAAATGAGCAAATGCCATTTATTGTTGGTGCTCTTGCCGGTTGTGCCAATAAACAATTGATGAGCCAAGCAATCAGCGCTGGCCACAAACCTGTTGGTTTAAGCCTTTATGAAGCGGGTGTACTGGTATCTGAAAAACTTAAAGTATTGGCGCAAGTAGGTCAGTGCTCAGGTAGTTGTGACAGCGTGCTACCTAGCATGCTTGAACAAGGTCGTTTACCTCTAGTGAGCTCTATTGGTTTTGGGGAAGATGGCCAATGGTACAACGTCAATGCAGATGAAGCTGCAGCGGCTATCGCTAAAGAGCTTAATGCAGAACTTATTTTTATGACAGATGTAGAGGCTGTGCTTGATGCCAATAAGCAGCCACTACATCAACTTAATACGCAGCAAATCGAAACACTTATCCTTGAAGGAGTTATTCAGGGCGGGATGGAGGTCAAAGTAAAGACCAGCCTTCTTGCTGCCCAACATTTACGACGTGGTGTGTATATCTCAAGCTGGCTGAAGCCAGAGAACTTAGTCGCTTTATTAAAAGGCGAGCATGTAGGAACGAAAATTACACCATAGGTATTTCATGTTAAAAAATTTCTTAAATGGTCTTGAATTAGACCAAAAAGGCGCACTTAAATTACTAAACTTAGCGCAAAAAATTAAAGCAAACCCAACAGACTTCAGCCAAGCATTAGCGGGCAAATCAGTGGTTACCTTGTTTGAAAAGCCAAGTTTACGTACTCGTTTATCATTTGATATTGGTATTAATAAACTGGGTGGTCACGCAGTTTATTTAGATTCACAAAATGGTGCCATGGGCGCTCGTGAATCGGTTAAAGATTTTGCTCTTAATATCTCAACTTGGGCTGATGGCATTGTTGCTCGCGTGAATGCGCACAAAACACTGACCACACTTGCTGAATATTCATCGGTGCCTGTTGTTAATAGCTTATGTGATTTATATCACCCATGCCAAGCACTTGCTGACTTTCTAACGCTGCAAGAAGTGCATGGCGATGTTAGCAAACTAAAGCTTGCTTACTTAGGTGAAGGTAACAACGTCACACACTCTCTAATGCTATTAGCAGCCAATTTAGGCACTGATTTTGTTGCAGTTTGTCCTAAAGGCAGTTCGCCAGATTCGCAAATTCTCAAGCAAGCAGAGCAAATTGCAGCAATGAATGGCGCGTCTGTTATGGTGAGTGACAGAATTGAGGCGGCAGTTGGCGCAAATGCAGTCTATGCTGATACCTGGGTTTCAATGGGTGATAAAACACCGCTTGAGCAGGTAAAAGCTAAATATATGCCTTATCAGCTTAACCAAGCCCTATTAGAGAAAACCGGTGCGCAGACTGTACTGCATTGTCAGCCAGCGCATCGTGAGTTTGAAATTACCTCTGAGGTAATGGATGGTCCAGCATCAAAAATTATTCAACAAGCAGAGAATCGTATGCACGCGCAAAACGCTCTACTTGTCACATTATTAAATCCAAATTTTGTTTAAGGAACACCAATGAGTTCAATTAAAAAAGTCGTATTAGCCTATTCTGGTGGTCTTGATACATCGGCAATCGTGCCATGGTTAAAAGAAAACTACGGCTGTGAAGTAATCGCGTTTGTTGCTGATGTAGGCCAAGGCGCAGAGGAGCTTGAAGGCGTTGAAGAAAAAGCCATTGCTTCAGGTGCGTCGGAATGCCATATCGTAGACTTAAAAGACGAAATGGTCAGTGATTATATTTACCCAACTTTAAAAACGGGTTCTATTTACGAAGGCACTTATTTACTAGGTACGTCTATGGCGCGTCCAATCATTGCTAAAGCGCAGGTTGAAATTGCCCGTAAAGTAGGCGCTGATGCGCTTTCACATGGTTGTACTGGTAAAGGTAACGATCAGGTGCGTTTTGAGTCATGTTTCGCAGCCCTTGCACCAGATCTAAAAGTGATTGCACCGTGGCGTGAGTGGGACTTATCAAGCCGTGAATCATTACTTGATTACTTAGCTGAGCGTAATATTCCGTGCTCTGCGTCAGCTACAAAAATTTATAGCCGTGATGCTAATGCTTGGCACATTTCTCACGAAGGTGGTGAGCTTGAAGATCCATGGTGCCAACCAAGTGATCAAGTATGGACATGGACTAACTCGCCTGAGCAAGCACCTAATGAAGCAGAATATGTAACATTAAACGTTGTTGAAGGTGAAGTGGTTGCTGTTAACGGTGAGTCATTAAAACCATATGACTGCTTAGTTAAATTAAATGACATTGCTGCGCCGCATGGTGTGGGTCGTGTTGATATCGTAGAAAACCGTTTAGTGGGTATGAAGTCGCGTGGCTGTTATGAAACACCAGGAGGCACTGTGATCATGGCTGCTCTTCAAGCGATTGACGAGTTAGTGCTAGATAAATCAAGCCGTAAATGGAAAGAAGTGCTTGGTGGTGAGTTCTCTCATTTAGTCTATGATGGTCGTTGGTTTACGCCATTAAAAGACTCGATTCTTGCAGGTGCTGAATCACTGTCTAAGTTAGCAACGGGTGAAGTAGTACTTAAGCTTTATAAAGGCCAAGTCACGGCGGTACAGAAAAAATCACCGAATAGCTTATACAGCGAAGATTTCGCAACCTTCGGCGAAGATGATGTATATGACCAATCTCATGCAGAAGGTTTCATTCGTTTATTCTCGCTTTCAAGCAGAATCTCAGCACTAACGAAAAAGTAATTTAATTATTGCCCTGCATTGCAGGGCAATAGCCGAATTTGGAGACAGTTCAATGGCACTATGGGGCGGACGTTTTTCTACGGGTCCAGATGAAGCGTTTAAACAATTCAACGATTCACTTCCTTTTGATTATCAACTTGCAGAGCAAGACATTATTGGTTCAGTTGCTTGGGCTGGAGCGTTAAAACAAGTAAACGTTTTAAACCAGCAAGAATACGATGATTTAGTTGCAGCACTTAATAAGCTGTTAGATGAGGTTAAAGCGAACCCACAGGCAGTGGCTGTAGCAGGGCATGAAGATATTCATTCTTATGTTGAATCAGCACTGATTGATAAAGTGGGTGACCTTGCTAAAAAGTTACACACTGGTCGTAGCCGTAATGACCAAGTAGCAACAGATTTCCGTTTATGGTGTCGTGATACAGCTGAGCATATTCTTGAAGCAATCGCAGAGCTGAAAGGTGAGTTTATTGCCTTAGCTGAGCGTGAGCTTGGCACTATTTTACCGGGTTACACACACTTACAGCGTGCACAACCTGTGTTATTTAGTCATTGGTGTATGGCTTATGTTGAAATGCTTGAGCGTGATGAGAGCCGTTTAAGCGATGCCAAAAACCGTATGAACTATTGCCCACTTGGTAGCGGTGCATTAGCCGGTACTGCGTACCCAATTGATAGGCAAATGCTTGCCGAAGGGTTAGGCTTTACCGGTGCTACACGCAATAGCCTTGATGCTGTATCAGATCGTGATTTTGTGGTTGAGCTATTAAGCTGTGCATCGATTTCGATGATCCACTTATCGCGCATGGCTGAAGATTTAATTTTCTATAACTCGGGTGAAGCGGGCTTTATTGAGCTTTCTGATGGGGTAACATCAGGCTCTTCACTAATGCCGCAAAAGAAAAACCCAGACGCACTAGAGTTAATTCGTGGTAAAACTGGCCGCGTTTTTGGCGCATTCAGTGCCATGATGATGACATTAAAAGCGCTACCACTTGCTTACAATAAAGATATGCAAGAGGACAAAGAGGGCTTATTTGATGCGATGCCAACTTGGCTGGCATGTATTCATATGGCGCAAGCGTGTATCAAAGGCATTAAAGTTAATGCAGATAAAACATTAGCAGCTGCAAAAGGTGGTCACTCAAATGCGACTGAACTTGCTGATTATTTAGTGGCTAAAGGTATTCCATTTAGAGAAGGTCACCACATTGTTGGTACGCTCGTGCAAATGGCTATTGCACAAGGGAATAACTTAGAAGATTTAAGTTTAGAGCAATTTAAGTCAGTGCATAGCATTTTCGAATCAGATGTATATCCTGTATTAGAAATAGACGCCTGTATTAAAGCAAGACAAGCTCTGGGTGGCACCTCTCTTGAGCAAGTAACAAGTGCCATTAAATACGCAAAAAAAAACAGCAAATAGCGGTACGTGACGCAACCTTAAATGATGTTGAGTCTATTGCTAAGCTAATTCAGCATTGGGCTACGGTAGGTGAAAACCTACCACGAGCTAAAAGCGACATGATTCACTCAATTAATGAGTTTGCTGTCACTGAAGTTGAAAACCAAGTTGCAGGCTGTGCCTCGCTTTATATTTACGATACTGGCCTTGCTGAAATTCGCTCGCTCGGGGTGGACCCCGAATCACGAATTGCCGGGCAGGGACGTCAACTTGTTGAACATTTGCTAAAAAAAGCCAAAAGCTTGGCGCTTAGTCGGGTAATTGTTCTGACAAGAGTGCCAGAATTTTTTGCAAGCCAAGGTTTCAGCTTTTGTAGCAAAGACAGTTTGCCAGAAAAAGTGATCAAAGATTGTGAGCTTTGCCTTCGTAAAGATAATTGCGATGAAGTGGCAATGGAATATATTTTAAAGCCAAGTAATAGCGCGGTGATCCCGTGTAAACACGTGGCTTAATTTTCCCTGGATAGGAAAAACGCACGGTTACCCCTGTGCGTTTTTTTATGTCTGAAATTTAGATTTACTGACTTTTATGATCAAAATGATCAACTTTTGTAAAAGTTGGATCGTTAATTGCTTTTATTATCAATGCGGTGGCAACGTCGCGATGAAGTATAAAAAAGCGTCAAAAAAATGAGAACGCTTAACTCAGCTTACAAGCTATTGTAAGCTGTACTGAAAAAACAATTAACTTAAAGGAATTAACTTATGCAAGTTTCAAACAATAGCCAATTGCAAATGCAAGCTTACAGCCAAATGCAACAAACAAAGCCTGCTTTGGAACAAACTACTAGTAATAAAACCCTGCAATCTGATACAGTAACTTTATCAAGTGAAGCCTTGGCTTTATCTGGTGACGCAGACCTTCAACGTGGCGGCGGTGCTGTATTCCCAAATAAAAAGAAAGAAGAGTAGATGACGGGTATTAAATGTTTTTGACTGAGCTTTTTGGTGTTTTTTCATTATCAGCTTTTGCTGTTTGGGGTTTGTTGATGGCATTTTTCTTCAATACCTTTGTTTTTAGCTTAGGTATAAAAAGAAAAACTACCTTATTGCTCAGTTCATTCATCATGGCAACATCCTACTTAACAGGTGACTATTTCTTCACTTGGTTATCACCAGTTCCTGCAACATACCTTGACTGGGCGATCTACGACATTGTAACGATTGTCTGTCTAACAATTGCTTATCTCTTTATGAGAAGAACAACCCCCTCATTTCTATACCTTGTTGTAGGCTTATCTCTTAATTCAATTCTTTTTGTCCTTATGTATATTGACCTGTACGTTTACGGAAACACTCAACCTTGGTTTTTTTGGGATGTTTATTCTTTTGGTGTCAATATCATAGATCTAATAATGATAATTGCGCTTATTGTAGACCGTGATATTTTGGGTCTCCATAAACTCAAAAACTTTATTACTGAGTCAATTAAGCCAAAAGAAATTAGAACACAAGCTTAGTAAATGTACATAAGTGACTTTGTCGGAAGTTTGATAGGATCTTTCATTGAATGGGGGTTCTTAATGGCTTTTCTTTTTAATTTAGTGACCCACATTAATAAACCTGATAAACGCTTAGTTATTTTGGCGTTTATAATGATGGTTTCATACTTTTTAAGTGGTATTTTTCACTTATCTATTTATAGCTATCTAAACTGGTTTTATTTCGACCTGCTAACCATAACAACAATTTTAGCGTGGATTTGCTTTACAAAAATATGCACTTTTAATGCGATCTACTACATTGTCTTCGGGTTGCTTTTAAACGCAACTTTGATGATTAGTATATTTTTAGATATTTTTGTTATCGAAAACAGAACACCTTGGGCACTCTGGAGTATCTATTCGTTTGGAGTAAATACCGTTGATATAATTATGCTCATTGCATTGATTACGAATCGCGACTTTTTTCTTTTGCATAAACTTTGCCGTCTTATGAAATATAAAATTAGAGCGTCATTTTTAGATAAACCTGAACACCTTACTAACGCTTAATGAAACTCGTAGTATTTTTAGAGTAGCTAAATTTTAAGACTTACTTCATGCTTAAACTAATCCAAGACAACTTTGGAGTATACCTCGCAGCATTCATCATGTGGGGGTTTTTGATGTCGTTTCTTTATAACATGGTAAAGAAATCATCTGTACCGAATGGTGACAAAACAGTGATGTGGATTTCACTTGCACTGTTTATTTCTTACATGATGAGCGACCCATTACTCAATATCGCGCTTGGTTATGATATTTTAGATTCAAGCTTTGCTTATGTTATTTGGGCGCTATCTGATTTAACAATACTGCTAATTGTATGGTTAATTGCTCGAAAGCGAAATCTTGCACAGGCTCCAGCTAAGCTTTATGTGTACACTGGGCTTCTCGTCAATTCATCACTGTTTTTAGCCATGTATTTCGATATTAACTATGCTTATACTGGAAGTTGGTGGTTTTGGGATGTTTACAGTATCACTGTGAATCTGATGGATATCATGATGCTCATCGCCCTTTTCAGTAATAAAGATTTTCTAGGGCTTGTGAAGCTATATAGGCGAGTTCGAGGCCAAGCTGAACCAGCTTGACCTCATTAGTTAGAAACGGAATTCCCAACTGGTTCTAAGGGCTGTGTTTGTTTCTGACTCATCGCCTATTTCATCTTTTGAAATAAGCCCCGTCACTTTCCACAGACCATTAAAGACAGATTGTTGATAACCGAGTTCTAACTGCAGCTGACTCATATCTGATGCGAGCTCAGCTTGCGCTGCTTCGCTTTCAATCCAACGAAGCTTAGCATGGCCACCATAACCGTTTAGAGTATGGTAATAGGCGCCTAGGATAGCCGATTTACTTTGTTGTGGTGTTGAGCTGCCAATTAAACGTGAGCGTTGTGTATAGCTACCAGAGCCATATACGCAATCACTAATTTGCTCACAAGTTTGCTCTGTATTGGAGTATTCAAAGTAGCTTTTTAATAGACTTTCTTTCGAGCCAAAATAGCTTTCAACACCCAGCGTATAAAATGGCTCACTCGGTGCTAAACCTCTTTCATTTCGACCCATTACTTCAGCATAAAATGCCACAGGTTGCGCCGCTAAAGAGGTTGAGTACTTAACATCTAAGCTAGTTAAACGGTGTGTTGATTCACTGCTTTCGAGTGTAACAGGGTCAATTTCTAAGTTAGTTAAATAATCAGAGCCTGCACTGTTAATTGCTATTTCAAGGCCTGTTAATGGCGTACTTGCAAATCGGAGCGCCCAAAAGTTACCGTCATCTGAGCTATTTAGATATGACTTTTGTTTGGCGTAAATACCCGTTAACTGCCAGTTACCGATAAATGATAACCAACTTGGGCCTACATATTGTGTATTTGCTCTGGTAAAGCGAACGCCTTTCATTGGCGCCGCATTATTTGATAGTAGTAGGGCGTTATCGTTACTTGGCCCCCACCAATGACTTACTTGCTCTGCACTAAGTGACCAATTTCCCAAGAGTACGGCTAAATAGCTGTCTTGGTAAGTAACATGCTGCTTATCAAGGGCATCATCGGCGTAATTTACACTGACTTTAGCGCTAACACGCTTCCCTGTGATTGAACCATAACTATTTACACCGCTTTCTTGCTGGTGGCGTTTACCAAACCCTTGCTGAGACAGTGGCTCGCTGTTGTAGTTTAGGCGAATACCTGAACTAGTTTTTTGCTTTGCATTATCAAGAGCATGTTTTACATGCTGATACGCAAATAAGCTTTGCTCATCAAGTTGGCTGGTATTGGCAACGTCTAGGTCCCGTGCGATACCTTGCCACATTAATGGGTAGCTATTAATAGGCTGTTTAATAATGCCCTGGTTAAATAGCATTTCGATTGAAGCGCGAAGCAGTGGGTCGTCGCTTTCTATCCATGGCCCAGCAACACTTGGCGCAGAGATCATTAGTAATGCAGTTAAGCTAATGAACTTTTTTAATTTCATCCGTGAATTTTATCCTGTAAGGCTTTGGCTACAATAGGGTCAACAAACTCGCTCACATCGCCATTGTGGCGTGCAACTTCTTTAACTAGAGTTGATGATATAAACGAATTCTTTTCTGCTGGTGTTAAAAATACACTTTCTAGATCAGGGTTTAGACGACGATTCATATTAGCTAACTGAAATTCATAGTCAAAGTCAGACACAGCACGAATACCGCGAATAAGCACTTCGGCTTTATGGTCGCGAGCTAAATCAGCCAATAAGCCAGAAAAACCAATTACACTCACGTTATCAAGGTGCGCCAAAATCTTATTAGCAAGTTCAACACGCTCATCAAGGGTAAAGCAGGGTTGTTTACTAGGATTATGCGCAATGGCAACAATCACTTTATCGAACATTTTTGCCGCGCGATGAATTAAGTCTGTATGGCCATTTGTAAGTGGGTCGAAAGTGCCCGGATAGATTGCAGTAACGTTCATAACTATCAGCGATTTATAAATTTGCTTGCTATATTAACAGTGTTTTCTCGACTATGCAGCTTAGAAAATACGCGTATCGGATTAGGAACCTTCACCTATATAAGGTACTAAGCCGATTGAGGTTAATATTTTTCAATGTAGTATTTAATTGTCGCGCATTTGTTTATACTGCTCGGCTGGGGACCGTAATAATCATAAAAAACAGAGTAAATAGGCTATGAGCACAAAGGATAAGATCATACACACCAGCATCGAATTATTTAATCGCCACGGTGAGCGTGCCATAACAACTAACCATATCGCTTCGCATATGGGGATAAGCCCAGGTAACTTGTATTATCACTTTAAAAATAAAGAAGATATTATTCGCCACATATTTGCTTTGTATAGCGACCATTTACATACCCACTTTAAGCCACTGACTCCTGACGATGATGCACTAGAAAACCTAGCGGGCTATCTTGATTCGCTATTTGAACTTATGTGGCGTTTTCAGTTTTTCTACGACAACTTAGGCGATATTTTATCTCGTGATGAAGAGCTGAAAAAAGGCTACATTGCGTTTCAAGCTGAGCTTTTGGAACAAGTAAAAGAGGTACTTTTTGCATTACGTGAAGGCGGTATCATCTGCATTGAAGATGAAGATGTTACAGAGCTTGCGCATATGCTTAAAATGACCGTGAGCTTTTGGACACCTTACATCAAAGCTCGCCGCTTAAGCGGCGAACTTGCCAGAGCCGATATTTATAACGGTATTTTAAAGGTATTGCTGCTATTAAAAGCCCATTGCACCGAGCAACACTTAGAGCAAGTAAATCAATTAAGGGCAAAGTATTTAGCCCTTGCTGAAACAGAGCAAAGCGAACTATAACCCCGCAAAGCAGTTTATTTCCTAGACGCTATAATTTTTGTTATAATCGCGCGCCCTTGAGGTTGCTATACCTTAGGGCGTGTGAAATCCACAGTCTAAGAGTGAACTATGCTTAAATTTATCGTCAAATTACACCCTGAAATCGCGATCAAGAGTAAATCTGTTCGTAAGCGTTTTACCAAGTTATTAGAAAATAACATTAAGATCGTTTTGCGTCGTGTTGACGAAAAAGTGCAGGTAAGAAACAATTGGGACAATATCTCTGTTGTTAGCTTGCTAGACTCTGAGCAAGTTCGCTTAGATATTATCGACGGCTTAAAACGCATCCCAGGTATCGTACAGTTTATTGAAGTAACAGAAACAGACTTCGACTCAATCGACGATATTTACCAAAAAGCACTTGAACTAATCGGCCACACGATTGCGGGCAAAACCTTCTGTGTGCGTTGTAAACGTTCTGGTAAGCATGATTTCACATCGAGCGATGTAGAGCGCTACGTAGGTGGTGGTTTAAACCAGCATGTTGAAGGTGCGCGCGTTAAATTATCTCACCCTGAAGTGACTGTTCGCTTAGAAGTACGTGATGATAAAGCATACATTGTAACTCAAACTCACTTAGGTATGGCGGGCTTCCCGTTGCCAACACAAGAAGATGTATTATCGCTTATGTCGGGCGGTTTTGACTCTGGTGTTGCTAGCTATCAAATGATCCGTAAAGGTGCACGTACTCACTTCTTGTTCTTTAACTTAGGTGGTGCGGCGCACGAAATCGGTGTTAAGCAGGCGAGTTATTATATCTGGAAACAGTTCAGCTCTACTCACAAAGTGAAGTTTGTTACTGTTGATTTTGAACCTGTTGTTGCTGAGATTTTAGAGAATGTTGAAAACAGCCAAATGGGTGTTGTGCTTAAGCGTATGATGATGCGTGCCGGTAGCCAAGTTGCAGAAAAACTAGGTGTACAAGCACTGGTAACAGGCGAAAGTATTGGTCAGGTATCAAGCCAAACATTGGCTAATCTAAGTGTGATTGACCGTGTGACGGAAACTTTAATCATTCGCCCGTTAATCCAACACGACAAGCAAGATATTATCAATATTGCGCGTCAAATCGGCACGGCTGAAATGGCAGAAAGCATGCCTGAATACTGTGGCGTAATTTCTAAAAAGCCAACAGTTAAAGCTAAAATCAAAACTATTCTTGCCGAAGAAGCTAAGTTTGACTTCGACGTGCTAAATACAGTTGTTGAAAATGCACGTGTGATGGATATTCGTGATATCGACACCGAAGCAAAAGAAGAGGTGAAAGAAGCTGAGTCTGTATCTGATTTACCTGAAGGGGCGGTTGTTGTTGATATTCGCTCACCTGAAGAAGAAGACGCAAACCCACTAGAACTTGAAGGTATTGAAGTTGTACATTTACCTTTCTTCCGCTTAGCAACTAAATTTGGTGACTTACCAAAAGATAAAGAATATTACTTATATTGTGCTAAAGGTGTGATGAGTCAGCTACAAGCGCTGATCTTGCACGAAGAAGGCTTTAGCAACGTAAAAGTGTATCGTCCGTAAGAGATACTGATAAAAGCGCGACATGTTCGCGCTTTTTTAATACCTGAAATCATTGATCAGAAACGAGAAACGAGAAGCAAGTAACTTTACTCTTTCTCCTTTCCCCTTGTAGCTTTATTCTTTACTCTTTCCCCAAGTAACTAGCAGCCCATCAACTTTTTATTTTTATCATGCTTAGCATTGCTTGATTATAGGGGGTTTTTATTCCTAACTTAGCGCCTTGCTCGCACACATAACCACAAATTGCATCAATTTCAGATTCTCGATTATGGCTGATGTCTTGTTGCATAGAAGAAAAGTTTTCAGCGGTGGCTGTCATCACAGAGTAGGCTTGATCCAGCGCCTCGCTGAGTTTTACTTTAACCCCTTGTTTATTGGCAACCAAGCAGGCCTCATTGAGTAAATTAATAATGCGTGTGCTAAATTGCGGTGCACGTAACTGGCCATTTTTTACGTTATGAATTGCTGTTAACGGGTTAATGGCAATATTCACTAACAGTTTTTGCCATCGCAATGAGTGAATATCATCGCTCACAGAAAAATGCGGCAAGTAACTAAACTGCTGCTCAAGCTCGTTGAGCCTTTCGCTTGCAGCTGCATTACATGCGCCTAGCACACTTTCACCATTACCTGTATGGTTTACGCTATAAGGCGTTGTTTTAAAACCAGCTAAACGCGTTGTTAAAAACGCTAATCCTTGCGTATTCAAAAGCTGGGCATTAAGTTCATCAACATTACCCATACCATTATGAGAAATAACGACTTGGCAGTCTTCATTGAGGTAAGGCTTTATTTGCTTAAAGGCCGTTTGAACTTGAAATGCTTTAACGGTAATTAACACCAAATCAAAGGGCGCTGTATGACCAAGCTCTTTGTGATTAATGAGATGGGCTTTGATAGGGTGTGATTTGCCATTACTTGCTTGATAAAAACGTGTGGTCAAGATTGGTTTTCGGGTCAGTAATGTGATGTCATGTTGTGCAGATAAAAAATGGCTAAACAATAAGCCAATCGCACCATCGCCAACAATTAAAACATTAGCCATTACGTTGCTTTCTACCTAAATGAAAACCAAGTTTTATAGCAAAATAGCTGATGGCACCAATAAAGTCAGCGATAAAGTCACCAACCGAGGCTTGACGGTAAGGCAGCATATCTTGCATAAACTCAATGGCCGCACCATATCCGGCTAACAGTAAAATTTGCACCATAAGTGGTAATTTAAATGCTTTATCCATCACCAAAGCCAGTACAAAGAAAATACCAAAATGCGCCACTTTATCTACGTGTGGGAAGAGGTTACTCACCCCTTTAATTTCTTTGGCAAACAAAATCGTAAAGCCAATAATGCTGGCTAAAAAGATAACTTGGTAAACACGCCTTGTCACAATAAACCCTAAAAATGCCGAAATTGAATGGCCAGTATATCAAACAATTTTTGCATCGCACCTGAACAAGCCGGATAAAAATAGAAAGAATCGACAAATAAGCGTTATAATTGCCAACCATAAATGAATTTAAAAAAGACTATGTTAGGAGAACCCTATGCCTTCATTTGATATTGTTTCTGAAGTAGAAATGAACGAAGCGCAGAATGCAGTAGATAATGCAAAGCGTGAACTAGAGACACGCTTTGATTTTCGTGGTGTTGATGCATCAATCGAACTAAGTGATAAAGTAATCAAGTTAAAAGCAGAAGCACCGCAACAAGTAATGCAACTTTTTGACATTCTTGCTGCGAAAATTTCAAAGCGTGGCTTAGATGTATCTAGCCTTGAGCTTAAAGATGAATCGCGTAGCGGTAAATACGTAATGCGTGACGTTGCTCTGAAGCAAGGTATCGAAAAAGACGTAGCGAAGAAAATCGTTAAGTTAATCAAAGATTCAAAAATTAAAGTACAAGCTGCTATTCAAGGTGAAGAATTACGTGTAACTGGTAAAAAGCGTGATGATTTACAAGAAGCAATGCAAGTTGTTCGTACTGCTGATTTAGGTCAACCATTCCAGTTCAAAAACTTCCGCGATTGATACTCTATGTTTTTAGCTTTAGGCTGTAAGTTTTAAGCTATAAGCCTACAAGTTTTTGAACTTTACAAGGAGCGTATTTTGAGACAAATATTAGGTTACAGAGAAAAAGATATCTTCTAGCTATTTTCAGCTAGAGGATATTTATGTCAGTAAAAAACAAAGCAATAGATCGTAATAAACACGGTAAAATAAACAGAAAATACACAGGCCCACACAGTACTTATTTTTACCAACAAACACCAAGTTGGTGGGTGAAAATGACGATGACCAAGCCAAGAAGACGTTTAAATAAAGCTCTTTGTAAGCTTGTGCTGAATGGTGCTGACCCAGAAGGAATTGTTTTTCCGTTAGGAAACTCGAAACCCCATGAGTATTTCTGGTAATCATTGTTTTATAAAAGCCAATCAGCCATGCTGATTGGCTTTTTTACTTTAGGCTTACACCTTAGCACTTAACTTGCAGCTTGAAGCTTTAGACTTAAAACTTTGGTTTAGAAGTATAGCCGTCCATTGACTTTCCTCCCCAAAATCATCACAATAACGGCCTATTTTCGAGGTGCTTGCTGTATCTTCAGATACGTTTTATTTCAAAGGGTGAAATAGTCGCAAGATAATCGGGAAGTTGGTGCGTTTTCAGGGAGAAAACAATGCCAACACTGCCCCCGCAACGGTAATGTAGATGCCATGCATGTACAGAGTCCGGAGACCGGCCTTGAAGTAACTTACTATTCGCGTGTGCGGTGGGCACAGGCTAGGGGATATCATGCTAAATAAATCTGCGTTAGGCGTAGCGGTTGCTGCTGCGTTGTCTTTTTCTGTATCTGCTGACGAGCAATCAATCGAGCACATCACAGTTTCTGCCAATAAATTCGAACAATCAATTAATGATGTATTAGCCAGTGTTACTGTCATCGACCGCGCTGATATTGAAGCAAGCTATGTTCGTGACTTACCAAGCTTACTAGCCACTCAAGCAGGCTTTCAAATTAATGCCAATGGTGGTTTTGGGCAAAGCTCTGGTGTGTCATTACGTGGTGCAAGTTCTCGTCATACACTTATTTTAATTGATGGTGTACGCACAGGCTCTGCAACACTTGGCTATAAAAGTATTAGCAATATTCCTTTAAACAGTATTGAGCGTGTTGAAGTAATTAAAGGCTCACGTGCAGCTGTATATGGTTCTGATGCGCTAGCTGGTGTAATTAATATCATTACCCGTAAAGCACAAAACACGACCTTAGATGTTACTTTTGGCTCAGACTCTTACCAAGAGTATCAAGTAGCGACAGGTGGTCAGTTTGCAGGTGTTGATGTTGCCGTTAATGCCGGTTATGAAAAAACAGATGGTTTTGATGTTCTGCAAGGCTTAGCGCCAGATGAAGACGGCTACGAGAACAAAAACCTTGGCTTTAATCTTGGTTATCAAAATGAGCAGTTAGGTGAGTTTTTAGCGCAAGCACAATACTCAGAAGGCGAAGCAAAATACGATAGCGCTTATAGCCCAGCAGACAGCACCGTAGAAAAAGGCGAGTTCGAAAATTACCAAGCTTCACTAGGTTGGAAAAAGGCTTTCGAAAAACACAGTCATGCCATTGATATTGCCATATCAAGTGATAGCTCAGATGACTCACGCATTGATTACACGGGTGCAACGGTGGTTGATAAGTTTGAAACTGAGCGTGAGCAAATTGATTACAATGGCCAATACTTTTTCAATCAAGCACTGACTCTTAGTGGCGGTCTGAATTGGTATAAAGATGAAGTGAACACTAACTCAGGTACTTATTTAAAAGACAGCCGTGAAGTATTCGCTGCGTTTGTTGGCGCTTATTATGACGACGAACACGTGCTGGCAAACCTAACCGTTCGCCAAGATGATGATCAGCAGTTTGGTGATGAAACAACTTACACTGCAGCTGTTGGCTATCACTTAAATGACATCGCGACATTCCGCGTAAGTCAAAGCACAGGTTTTAAATCTCCAACATTTAATGACCTATATTACCCGGGCTCAGGTAACCCAGAGTTAAACCCTGAAACATCAGATAACCAAGAGCTTGGCTTATCACTCAATGTGAATGATATCAGCCTTGATATTGCGATTTTCCGCAGCGAAATCGACAACAAAATCGCTTGGGCACCAAATGCATCAGGGCAGTGGATCCCAACTAATATAAACGAAGCTCGCCATGAAGGTGTTGAGTTTAGCTTTAAAAACCAAGTGTTTGGCTTTGATCACAGCTTTAACTTTACCTACCTTTCAGCGGAAGATACTGAGACAGGTCAGTCACTAACCTATGTGTCAAATCACAGTGTAAATTGGTCATTAAACAAAGGATGGGGTGATTTTGATGCTGGTATCGATATGCAATACCGTGGTGATCGTGATGGCAAGTTAACGCACTTACCATCGTATACGTTATGGAATTTAGTTGGTCACTACCAAGCGACTAACAACTTAATAGTGTCACTTCGTGTAGAAAACCTATTCGATAAAGAGTACAACGCCGTTGATGCCTATGGTACAGACCTAGATGGTGATTACATCAACGACGAATTTTATTACTACAACACGGCCGAGCGTCGCTTGTTTGTAGGTGCCCGTTATCAGTTCTAATAATAAGGAAAATTATTAGTTCTGCGTTTAAAAGCTCGCTACCTACTTAGCGGGCTTTTTTCATTTAAGTTTAGCTGCGTAATACTGTTCGAACTTTGCAAGCTTTGGGGCAATAAGAATACTGCAATAACCTTGATTTGGGTTTTCATTGTAATAGTCTTGATGGTACTGCTCTGCAGGGTAAAAGTTTGTAAGCGGACTCAGCTCGGTGACAATCGGCTCACGAATTTGCTTTTGTAAAGCATCAATCATGGCTTGAGATTCTGCTTTTTGCTGTTCATTATGATAATAAATAACACTGCGATACTGAGTGCCGACATCATTACCTTGGCGGTTTAATTGTGTGGCATCGTGTAAAGTGAAGAACATTTCAAGCAGGGTGTTATAGCTCACGATACTACTGTCAAAATCGAGCTGAACCACCTCAGCGTGACCCGTTAAGCCAGTACAAATTTGCTGATAACTAGGGTTTTCAATCTCACCGCCTGCATAGCCAGAGCTGACATTAAGCACGCCTTTCACACGTCTAAATGCGGCATCAATACACCAAAAGCAGCCGCCGCCAAAAGTGGCTATTTGTATGTTGTTATCCATATTAAACTCCCTTATCGTTTTGCTGACTATAGCCGAAAAAACAAAACGCCGTAAAGACGGCGTTTTGTATCAATAAAGTGCGTTTTAAATTTCTTCTAACGGCTTGTCTTTTGCTTGCTGTTCTAACTTGCTTTGTAAGTACTCAGGCGACTGAGTATTTCGAGCAAGTGCACTGTATGCTGCAGGTACCACGAATAAGGTAAGTAAGGTTGCAACAATAACACCAGTAAACACCACCACACCAATTACCATGCGGCTTTCTGCACCTGGGCCACTTGCAAGAACCAGCGGTACCGAGCTCATTACTGTGGTCAATGAGGTCATAATAATTGGGCGTAAACGCTGCGTAGCAGCTTGGCTAATCGCTTCGTTAAACTCAACGCCTTTATCGCGCAGTTGGTTGGCGAACTCAACAATCAAGATACCGTTTTTCGCACTTAAACCTATCAGCATTACGATACCAATTTGGCTGTAAATATTCAGAGTAAGCCCGGTGTACCACAAACCAAATAATGCACCCACTAAACCAAGTGGTACAGTAAGCATGATCACAAATGGGTGAATAAAGCTTTCAAACTGGGCTGCAAGTACCAAAAAGGTGACTGTCAGTGCCAGAATGAATACATAGGTCATTGCCGATGCGCCTTCATAGAACAGCTGCGATTCACCCTTGTAGTCGATTGCACCGTCGATGTCGTTTTCTTCTGCTGCAACTTGATTTAAGAAGTTAAGCGCTTCTTCTAGGGTATAACCATCTGCTAAGTTCGCACTTAACGTAATTGCGCGCATACGGTTATAACGGTTTAAACGCGATGCTGTGGCTTCTTCTTTTAAGCTAATTAAGCTATCAAGCGGTACTAATTCGCCACTGCGTGATTTTAAATAGATATTTGAGATATCAGTCGGATTAGCAAAGTCTTCTTTGGTGCCTTTTAAAATCACATCGTATTCTTCACCACGGTCGATAAAGGTCGTTACGCGGCGTTGGCCTAACATGGTTTCGAGTGTGCGGCCCACATCCGATACAGAAACCCCTAAATCAGCGGCTTTGTTTTTATCAATATTGATTAAAAACTGCGGGAACGTTTCTTTGTAATCGTGATCGATTCTTACCAAGCCTGGGTTTTTCTCAGCACGCTTAATAATACGGTCTCGCCAATCGGCTAGTTGGTCGTAATCGTTACCTTGCAGTACAAATTCAATCGGGCGAGATGAACCACCGCCACCAATACCACGGCGCATAATTGCAAATGCACGCACATCGGTCACTTCAGTCATTTTGCCGCTGATTTCGTCCATTACTTCCCATGTTGAGCGCTTACGCTTATCCCAGTCGGCCATACCAATGATAGCAACACCACCTTGGCCGCCCCAGCCAGGTACACGAACAAGCACTCGGCTTAATTCACCAGATTCAGAGTAAGGCATTAAACGTTCTTCAATTTTTGCCATGTTTGCAGCGTTATTTTCATAACTTGCGCCCTCAGGACCACTCATCATGATAAAGAAAGTACCGCGGTCTTCTTTTGGCGTAAGCTCTGAAGGCACTTTTTGAAACAGCATAAAGCTGGCAACACCAGCCAAAATCATAGTCAGTAGCAAGCTCCATTTACGGCTCATATTTGAAGCCAGCGAGTTACGATAGGCGTTTTCGATTTTGTTAAAGGTTCTATCCATCCACTGGCTAAACTTGCTTTCTTTTTCTGAAGCTTTCAATACTTTAGAGCAAAGCGCTGGAGAAAGTGTTAATGCTGTAATACTAGAGAAGAACACTGCGGCGCTTACTGCCATCGCAAATTCCGTGAATAGGGCACCAATACGGCCATCCATAAACACTAGCGGCACGAACACCGCAATCAGTACGAGGGTGGTGGCAATAATCGCAAAGCCAACTTCACGGGCACCACGAAATGCAGCAAGCAGTGGTGGTTCACCCAGCTCTATACGGCGGTGAATATTCTCAAGCATTACAATCGCATCATCCACTACTAAACCGATAGCAAGCACGAGTGCCAGAAGAGTTAACAAGTTGATTGAGTAACCCATAGCGAGCAAGAACATAAAGCTACCCACTAACGCCACTGGTACGGTTACAGCAGGCACTAGGGTTGCGCGAATATTGCCTAAGAATAGGTAAATAACCAATACAACCAGCGCCATTGAAATCCCAAGGGTTCTATATACTTCATCAATAGACTCTTTGATGAAAATAGATGAGTCATAGCTGTCTTGAATGGTGGTGCCTTCTGGCAGGTTACGCTTAATTTTTTCAAGCTCTGCGCGGGCATTATCAACCACTGTTAGGGTATTGGCTTTGGCTTGCTTGACGATACCCAAACCAATCATATTACGGCCATTACCACGGAATAAGCTTTCGTCGTCAGCAGCTTCTAGGTGAACATCGGCCACTTCACCTAAACGTACTAAATAGCCATCATCACCACGTTTGATCACTAAGTTTCTAAAATCTCGCTGATCTTTATAACTACGCGCGGTACGTACTGTAAAATCACGGTCGATAGATTCGATTTCACCGGCGGGTAATTCAACGTTTTCAGTGCGTAAGGTGTTTTCAATATCGCTACTGGTAATACCGCGTGCTGCCATCGCTTTACGGTTTAACCAGATTTTCATGGCGTATTTACGCTCGCCACCCACGCGTACGTTAGAGACACCATCAACAACGGCTAATCGGTCAACAATAAAGCGCTGTGCGTAATCAGATAACTGCAATGAATCCATGGTAGTACTGTTTAGTACGAACCAGGCAATTGGGCTTTCATCACTGTTTGATTTAGAGACCTCTGGTGGGCGAACTTGCTCAGGTAAGCTATCAAGGGCACGAGCTACACGTTCGCGTACATCGTTTGATGCGGCATCAATATCGCGGCTGATATTAAACTCAATGGTGATGTTTGAGCGGCCATTTCGGCTCGACGAGTTAATACTTTTAATGCCTTCGATACCCGAAATGCGGTTTTCGAGTACTTGGGTGATTTTAGTTTCAATAATCTCTGCGCTGGCGCCGGTGTAATCAGTGCTCACACTAACAATCGGTGTTTCAATATCTGGGTATTCACGCAGGGGGAGCATAGAAAATGCCACCAAACCAAAGGTAAGTAACAACAGGTTTATTACGATCGCAAAGACCGGGCGTTTAACGCTAGTATCAGTAATTTTCATGGTTTAGCCTTTGATACTTACTTTGCTGCCAGTACGGATCTTAATGATGCCTTCAGTCACGACTTGCTGACCATTTTCAAGACCTTTATCAATAGCTACCCAGCCATTGTGACGACCCGCTACATGTACTTCAACTTTGTTAGCAACGCCATCTTCAATTTGGAACACGTAGTGTTTGTCTTGCTGAGGAATGACGGCTTTCTCTGGTACCATTAGCGCTTGGTTTGAGCTTAACTCTAATGCTGTATTTAACAGCATGCCTGGGCGTAATAGGCCTTTTTCATTGATAAAGCTTGCTGTCACTTCAACGCTACGAGTGACTGAATCGATACGCGAGCTAATGTGGGTCACTTTACCGTTGAAGATTTTTTCTGGGTAAGCATCATTTTGCGTCATCACTTTCATACCCAGTTGTAACTGCGCTAGGTATTTTTCTGGCACTTTAAAGTCGACTTTAATGATACTGATATCATCAAGGGTGGTGATGTTTGTAGTATTGCTAACATAAGTACCAATTGAAATCTCGCGCTTGCCAAGTAAGCCAGAAAACGGTGCTTTAATTGTCATTTCTGCCAGCTTGGTTTTGGCGCTCTCAAGCTGCGCCTCGGTTGCATCAACACGTGAAAGCTGCTCTTCTAGTAAAGATTTAGCCGTTGATTGTGAGCGCGATAGTTCAGTGAGACGATCAAGTTGACGGCGCTCTTCGCGTAAATTAATGCTTAGCTCTTTAACTGCTAATTCTTCTTCTTGAGACTGTAACTGAACCAGTTTTTGACCTTTACTGACTAAGTCGCCATCATTGAAAAATATATCGGTAACATAATCGTTTTGCGCACTGCGAATATAGATCGCTTGGTTAGCACGAGCACTACCTATTGCTTCAATGAGCACAGCATTTTCTTCAGATATGACAGTGTGAGCTGTTACTTGAGTTGCAGCGCCTGAGAAGTTGCTCTGCTCACCTTGGCTCGAAGGAAGGTATAAGTAAATGCATAACCCTAGAAAAAGGGTAATAATAAAAGGGAATAGTGCCTTACCAGATTGTGTAGAGTACATCGTCGTGTTACCAGAAATTTAGTTGAGTGTAGTGTACAAAATTAGTACGTGCCACGTATGTCAGGTATCTCATAAATTTGTGCATTTAGCGTAAAAGTGAAAAGTTATGCTAATTTGTTCCTTTATTGTGACAAATTAAGAAAGGTTTAGAATGAGTAAAGCACCAAAGTGTAATTATTGTTTAACGCTCAGAAAAATAATATTGGTCACAATTGTGATGTTTATTTTTTACTTCTCTGTTTATGGATAAAAATCTTCCTTCACTAAAAGTGCGTGCTCAATCATCTCGCCATGGCAGTGAGTTTTTAATTGTTGGCGGAATTGGGTTAATCATTATTATGCTGGTTAATTTATTGAGACCCGGTGAAATTAGCATTGTAGAGATTTTTTTAGCCACAACCTGCATAGCGGCAATTTTTATTGGCTTTTTAAAAACTCAAGAACCATACTTTAGCTTAACTTTTACTCAGAATTTGCTTATTTATCATCATAAGATTGGGAATTGGCAGTTAAATCGTGCTAATTTTCATCATAGTGGTATACCAAAAGTGGAACAGGGCTTAGAATACCTTGAGTTAAATGCAGTTGGTATTAAACTCAATAACATAGATGAATTTTTAACACAGATTCACCCAAGAATTGCCGGACGATTACTTATCGAGCAACGTCATTTATTTATGCAAGTCATTCAAAAGCATTGCAAAAATGGTGATTGCCCATCAGAATGGTTAATAGAAGAGACGGACTACACGGCCCCTAGTGGTCAGATTTATAAAGGATTGATTGCCATGTTTGCCAATCGTACGCAACATTTAAGGCAGTTGACAGGATACGATTTACTATTACCTGCCAATGTTCTTGATGTTGATATTTGGCAATTCAGTGCTGATTTGAATCGTTGGAAACTGAACCCTAAAGAGTTTTTAGAGACTCGCTTACAGAAAAGTAAGCTATAGGCGGCAGTTATGTAGTAGGAAAAGACTATGAGTCAAGAACGTTCTTTTATTAAAAGCGGTCGAAACACAATTATACATAAAGATAAGAAACTCGATTTAGTGGTTGTGAATGGTGAGAACCATCCGCGCATTAAAGTTACTCAAAATGGTTTAGAGCCGTTTAAAGAAGACCTGCCAAAAAATCGTCGCGAGGCTAAAGAGCGTTATTTAGAAATGGTGTATGTATCAAGCCCAGATGTATTTGCAGAAGAAAAACGTTTGTTGTTTATCCAAGCCCTAGATGGCAGAGAATACAAAGTAGATTACAGTAAAATAGGCACCAAGCTCTTCGTACGTATCCACCAAGAAAGTTATTTATAACCCCAAGTTTGGCATTTTAATTGCTAGTTGTTAGTTTATTTGGCAGCCGGTTATTGCCGGCTTTGTATTTTAAGGTGGTATTCATGAGATTAGTGCCTCTTAGCCTAATAGCATTAACAACATTAACAGCTTGTGGTGGTGGCGGTTCGAGTGATTCGAATACAATCGCAGCGACAGTTAATGCTGGTTCAGATCAACAAATTATCGAAAAAAGTGAATTTACTGTCTCAGCTAAAGGCTCTCCTGCAGATGGTATCTTTACCTGGGAGCGTGTCAGTGGCCCCGCAGTAGAAGGTTTTCCTGCCGAAGGTGCTGAACAAACCATTACAGCTCCTGATATTAAACTTAACTCAGAACTTGTTTTAAAAGTAAATTACCAAACCGACGATGGGCAACTTGTTTCCGATCAGGTCAGTATTTTTATTACCTCGAATAATCAACTGCCAGTTGCAGTGATCACCCAAACTGCGCCAGAAGAGTTACCGTCAAAATATAATGATGTGATCACATTAAGTGGCGAAGAATCTGCTGATATAGATGAAAACGGTACAGTTGACAGTTACTTATGGACTCAACTTGATGGCCCTGATTTAACGGCTGACAACTACAACAACCAAACCATTAGCTTTACTCACCCACTACTTGAATCAAACACAGCGATGACATGGCGTTTAACTGTTACGGATGATGAAGGTGGCTCAGCAAGTACTGAGGCGTCGTTCACCTTAAACAAAACGGTTGAGGTAATTATTGCTGATGCAGGGGTTGATCAGCAGGTTATCGAGTTTGATACCGTAACCCTTGATGCCAGCAATAGTGAAATTGTGACGGCAACAAAATCATGTTTTTGGCAGCAATTAACAGGCGAAACCGTGACCTTGGCAAACCAGAACCAATGTATCACCACGTTTGTAGCCCCTGATGTTGATACCGATTCAGAGCTTAGTTTTGAAGTTACCGTGACAGACAGTAAATCGCGTAGCGACACAGATACAGTGATTATTGATATTAGCCCAAAACCACTGGGGTTAATTAACGATACCGGGATGAGTGATTGCTACAACAATTCGCAAAAAATTAACTGTGACAGCGAAGACTTCCCAAGCCAAGACGCAGATATAGGTCGTGACAGCGTCGCAAATCAGCTCGATAAAGTCGGCCTAGGTGATTTGGCATTTGATTTTACTAAGATGAATGAGTTTGCTGACGAACTTCCAGATGATGCGACTAGCTTTAGTTGCGTACGCGATAATGTAACTGGGCTTATTTGGGAAGTAAAAGAAGCCAGTTCAACATTGCCACCGGCAACCTCCGAGCGTGCAGCATCAAATCATTATACTTGGTATTTAAATGGTTCAAGCGGTGTGCAAACGGGTAGTATACAAGGGGCTGCGGGCTCTACCTGTCCAAGCACCAGTGACTGTGGCCTACAAACTTACATTAATGATGTGAACAGCAGCGACTTTTGCGGTGGTACAAACTGGCGTGTGCCAACTTACACGGAATTATTAGGGTTATTAGATTATGCCAAGCAAGGTGAGTCTACGTTACTTAACAGTGTTTTCTTCCCAAATCAACCAAGTGATACTCAGTTAAGCACTGGTAGCAGTTCATTTATGCCTTATTGGACTTCGCAAACCGCGGCAGACGGTACAAGTTTATCGCAAGCTTATATTATCGATATGAGTAGTGCTAATGATTTAGCGTATCCGAAAAGTAACACCGCCTTTGTGCGCTTAGTTAGAACGCCAGGAGAGTAATATGCGAAAGTTACCATTAATTACAGCACTTACTGTTATTGCTCTACAATCGGGTTATGCCGCTGCGCAAGTATGTTATAGCGCTGTCAACGAAACGACTCCTGATAGCCGCTTTGTTATTAACGAAGATGGCACAGTGAGCGACAGCGAAACAGGTCTAATGTGGCAACGTTGTACGTTTGGTCAAAGCTACAACGCTGAAACGGATACGTGTGAAGGTAATAGTCAGCAGCTTACTTGGGGCGAAGCTTTACGCGGGGCTGAAAATGCAACCTTTGCTGATTACAGCGATTGGCATGTGCCAAATGTTAAAGAGTTAGCCAGTATTTTAGAGCATAGTTGTGTGCAGCCTAGTATCAACGAAAACGCATTTTTATCGACTAAGCTGCAAAACTATTGGAGTAGCACTTCAGGGATCAGTCGTACTGATCTAGCTTGGGTGTACCAGTTTGATAAAGGCATCAACAGTCTTCACGCAAAAACGTCCGATGTTTATTTGCGTTTAGTGCGCTACGAAAAGTAGCCTTTAATAATCTCTAACCGCGCTTGCTCAAGCGCGGTTTTTATTTCTGCGCCTTTAATACCTTGTGCAATAAACTGTTGCGGGCTGACTGCTCGTGCTTGCGTGGCTGCGTTTTTGAGAGAGTCATAACAAACTACAGGCTGTTGGTGACTAACTTCTAATGTTTTGAGTACTTGCTCAAAACGTTCAGGGCGACGCCATAAATCAAGTTGATTAAAGCAAGCAAAAACGGTCTCGCTAGTCGGCTTTTCTGCACTTAAACTTGTTTGATGAGTTTGGCTAAACAGCGCTAAATCGCGCACTTCATTAGGTAAGCGTATGTTGCTAGCTATCGCTTTTATCTCATTGCTTGAAAGCGCTAAGGTAACTTGGCTGAATAATAACGCAGTGTCACTAATTTGTTGTTCATTCGCATAGGCAAATCGAGCTTGTAAGGTACGGTAAAGCTCATCACACCATTTACTTTCAAGCTCAGGGCTAATTACATACAGGCCATGGATGCTGGCAAGTACATTTAGAAACTCGCTAAATGCGCCATCACTGAGGGATTTTTCGCATTCTAACCAAACGCGTTCAGCAGTTAGCGTGTTCAGTTCACCGGCTTTAACCATCTCGGTCAATAGTGACTGGGTTTCTGGCGCAATAGTAAAACCTAGGTAATGATAACGAGCAGCAAAGCGGGCTACTCGCAATATGCGTAGAGGGTCTTCACTAAAGGCATCTGAGACATGGCGTAAGACACGATTTTCAAGATCCTGCTGGCCAGAAAATGGGTCAACTAAGCTGCCATCTTGGGCTTGTGCTATGGCGTTTACGGTGAGATCTCGACGAACTAAGTCTTGCTCTAATGTGACATCCGGCGCGAAATCACAAATGAAGCCAGTGTAACCTTGACCTTGTTTTCGCTCGGTGCGCGCCAGCGCATATTCTTCTTTACTTTGTGGGTGTAAAAATACCGGAAAATCTTTACCAACTTGTTGATAACCTTGGCTGATCAGTTGTTCTGGCGTGGCACCAACTACCACATAGTCGCGTTCTTTAACGTCACGACCAAGTAGGGCGTCTCTGACTGCGCCACCGACTAAATAAACCTGCATAAAACACCTATAATTTTACCTTTTCGCTATTTTACGTTATTTAACCAATAAAATGTAAACAAGGTTTTAAGTAGCGATGTTTTTTGCCATTATAGACCGTGATTTTAAACGCAAGGAATAACACGGTGTATTTAAGCTATTTTGGCTTGTCAGAAAAACCCTTTTCGATTGCCCCAAATCCTGAGTATTTATTTCTTAGTGAGCGCCACAAAGAGGCATTAGCGCACCTTACCTATGGATTAGGTGAAGCGGGAGGCTTCGTATTATTAACAGGCGAAGTGGGTACAGGTAAAACAACACTAACAAGAAGCCTGCAAGAGCAGTTACCTGAAAACACGCAAGTGGCACAAATTCATAACCCAGCTTTGTCACAGCTTGAGCTGCTTGCCAGTATTTGTGACGAATTAAAGATTGAGTATGACAGCGCGAATGCGACTCTGAAGACGCTTACTGATGTGATTAAAAAGCACCTTGAGGCAAATAATCAAGCGGGCGGTCATACCATTTTAATTATTGATGAAGCTCAATTACTCGCTCCTGATGTGCTAGAGCAATTGCGCCTGTTAACCAATATCGAAACAGATCATAAAAAGCTACTGCAAATTGTGTTAGTAGGGCAACCTGAACTGCAAGAGTTATTAAAACGCACTGAATTAAGGCAGCTTGCCCAGCGCATTACGGCTCGTTATCACTTATTGCCACTTACTGAAGGGCAGGTGTTTGCCTATGTTAAGCATCGTTTATTTAAAGCGGGGACAGAGCAAGCCTTGTTCTCAGGGGATGCGTTAAAAGCGATTTATCAGGTTACTCAAGGGGTGCCGAGATTAATCAATTTGTTGTGTGAGCGGTGCCTCGTTGGTGCATTTTCACAGCAAAAGCTAAGTATTGACAGTGAGCTTGTAATGGTCTCTGCTGCTGAGGCTCTTCCTCCAACCAGTACCCCTGTTGCAACAGTAACAAATAAAGAGCCGAGTTATGTTTGGCTTTACCCAGTTTCATTTTTAGCCGTATTAGGAATGGGTATTGGTTTATCCTACCTAATATAACGAGTGTTCATTTATGTCCTTATTATTAGATGCAATTAAACAGTCTGATCAGCATGCACAAACTGCTGTAGATCATGACCAAGCCGCTCTTGCGCTCAAACAACAGCAAGAATTAACGCGCTATCGCCGTTTGGCCTTTTCATTTGGCCTATTACTGGCGGCGATATTAACCCTTATGGCAGGTTTTTCGATTGGTAAATGGTTACAGCAAACTAAAGTTGCTGAGCAGCCAAAGGTTGTTAATAACAGTAATGAAGCCGCAGAAAGCGTTGCGACTGAAGTTGAGGCAAACCCTGAAACACAACAACCAACGATGCAACAGCAAGTAGCACAAAGCCAAACCCCGCAAGTGACCAATAACTCAGGGCAATCACCTGCCATGCCACAAGGGCAAGTGCATCAATCTGTACCGCAACAAATGATGCAGCAGACTCCAGTGCAAGGTCAGCAATTTCAGTGGGTGCAAGTACCTGTCAATTCAGCCCCTGTGTATGCTAATCAAGGTTATCAAGTTCAGCCTCAGTACCAGCAGCAAGCAATGTATCAAAATCAGCCAGTGTATCAATCACAGCCACAGTTTTCGCAGCCAATGCAGCAAATCAATCCGCAGCAAATGAGCAGTAATGGCATTGATTTAAGTAAATATAAGGTGCTAGGCAAGCCGCTTGATGGTCAGCCAAGTCAACCGGCTTCTCAACCATCAACAAATGATGAATTAAGAGATGTGCCAGATACATTGAAAGATGCCTTTGCTAAAGCAGTTGAAGATGTTGATAACAAACATAGTGTTGATATTACCCGTAGCACTAAAAACACGTCTTATGCAGAGCCTATTGAGCTTTTGCCAGATGCATTACAAAGCCTTATTCCTACCATAAAATATCAAGCTCACATTTATGCTTCAGAAACATCGAAGCGCTGGATTAAGTTAAATGGTCGTGAGTTATATGAAGGCGATAACATCGGCGTGTTATCAGTAATTGAAATTACCCCAGAGCAGAGCTTATTAAGTTACGATGGCTATGAGTTTACCTTAAAAGCATTACAAGACTGGCCTGAATAGCCAGTCCTGAGCTTAAGGGATTAAGGTAAAATTGAGTTCTTAAAAAAGCGGATCAGGTCGATGTTGAACTCAGTCGGCCTGACGGCGGCTTCTAAACTGTCGTGACAGCGACTATTTGCTAAGTTTATATCCTGTATTTCGGTATAGCGTGCATGTTTAGCGTTATAGAACACTTTAACTTGAGGTTTTAAAGGGCTAGTAGGGTTACTGTGAGTGACCACACCTAATTTTTGGCTTTCAAGTTTCACTAAGGTGCCGACAGGGTGAACACCGATGCACTGAATAAACTTAGTGACTAGGTCTCCGTCAAAGCTATCGGGGCAGCCATCTTTGAGTATCTTAAATGCCTTAATTGGCTCCATACCAGCTTTATAGACCCGCTCTGCGGTTAATGCATCATAAACATCAACAATCGAAGCCATACGTACGTACAAGCTAATCTCTTCAGCACTTTTACCAAATGGGTAGCCACTGCCGTCTAAGCGTTCGTGATGGAAGCCTGCTATATCAACAGCAATTCCGCTCAAGCCTGCTTGTTCTAAAATTTCTTTACTAAAACGAGCATGGTCTTGAATAGTTTGGTATTCGGCATCGGTTAATTTTCCGGGTTTATTGAGTATTTCATCGGGAATATTTATTTTTCCAATATCGTGCAGTAAAGCACCGGTCGCAAGCTCCTCAATAATGGTTTTTTCGATACCTAAGTGTTTAGCAAAGATACTAATTAAAATCGAAACATTGATTGAATGTTCAAGTAGATAAGTATCTTTGTCACGCATACGGGTGATACAAGCAAGCGCATCTTGGTTACGAAAAACCGAGTCAATAAATCCAGTCGCGAGCTCTTGAAAAGGGGCAATATCAATTTTGTTGCCATTACGAATATCGTCAAAGGCTTTACTTTGTAATGATCTTGCTTCGTTATATAAGTTATTGGCTTTAGTCATTTCTGCTGACACACTGTGAGTGGTGTGCCAAGGATCGAAAGCGGCAGCGTCTCCTACTGGTTGCGGATTGTGTTGCTGCTCAACCACTTTATTGTCACTGTCTAAGGTCAGTGTTTTGTCTGGATCGATCGCAATTTCTAATATGCCAGCTTTGATCAGCTTGTCTATACTTCCCTGTGTTTTAACCCAACCTTGGTTTTTTATACGGATCTTGCCTGTTTGTTTTGTCACGCTCTGTACAAACATGCCCGGCTTAAGTTGATTGATAGGAAGTGTTTTCAAGACCTTTACTTCTAAACGACTACAATAATATAAAATTAGCAGAAAGTTCGTGTATCAGTAAATAATAATAGTAAAAAGGAGGGGTTTTTATGGCTGTAAACAAAAAGCCCTCGACTAGCGAGGGCTTTCTCATTTAGTTATTGCAATACAACTTACTCGTCGTCTTCAACCAAGGTCATTAGTGATGTGTTACCACCTGATGCGGTTGTATCAACGCTGATTGTTTTCTCAGTCAGTAAGCGCTTGATTAGCGTGTCGTAGTACTCAGAGCTGATCACTGGCAGGATTGCACCTTTACGTTGTGCTAGCTGCTGGCTAAAGTAGCCTAAACGTGATGAACGAGCTGCAACAACCGCACCTGCAAGGTGAGGGTGCGCTAAGATAGCTTGTAACTGATTAGGTTTAGCAACTTGGAATACACCTTCAGCGATACCTGTAGAGATAAACTTGTCTCTGAATGCAACCGCTTCGTCAAAGAATAACTCAGAAGCAACCGTGATTACCGTGTTACCAGCAGCAAGTGCTGTGATAACCGAAATTGCCCAGAAGTTAAATGACGTACTCTTATCTGCATAACAAACCACACAACCACGAGGCTCTAAGTGAAGTGTGTTTGACTCACCCGTTGGCCCAGGCAACACAGTGTGCTTACGCATGTGTTTTTCAAGACGGTTAAGTTGCGCACGTGCATCAGCTAGCGTTAATGCTAAGTCATCGGCAAGCTCGTCAATAATTTCTACAGTCGCTACTTTTGCAAGTAATTGACGTACAGCAGAAACTCGGTCATTTAGTGGTGTCGCACGCCAGATCTTCTCATCGCGTAATGAGTTATCCATTAGCTTAGCAACTTGCTCAGCTGCACCTGAATAGTGGTGAGTATCTAACTCATCAGGTGTTAGGTTAGTCATTTGTACGTTATCTGGTGATGCTTTTTCTTTCACTAGACGTTGTAGGTAGTTAGGGCCACCCGCTTTAGGACCAGTACCAGATAAACCACGGCCACCGAAAGGTTGTACGCCAACAATCGCACCGATCATATTACGGTTGATGTAAACGTTACCCGCACGTGACATTTTCGCTAGGTACTCACAGCGCTCTTCGATACGTGAATGCACACCCATCGTTAAGCCAAAGCCCGTGCCATTGATTTGGTCAATCACGTTATCAAGCTCTGTGCCTTTAAAGCGGATGATATGTACACAAGGACCAAATACTTCGCGCTTAAGTACAGATAAATCTTTGATTTCGTATAAACGAGGCGCAAAGAAGTAAGCACCATTTTCACTGTTATCAGGAATAGCACACTCATAGTGAAGTGTTGCATTACCTTTTAAGTATTCAACGTGGTCACTTAAGTTTTTAAGTGCTTTTTCGTCGATAACCGGGCCGATATCAGTTGAAAGTAATGAAGGGTCGCCAACGTGAAGTTCTTTTAAAGCGCCTTTGAGCATCTCAATGATGCCATCGGCAACGTCTTCTTGTAAGAATAATACACGTAGTGCAGAACAGCGTTGACCAGCACTTTGGAAACCTGAACTGATCACATCATCAACAACTTGCTCTGGTAGAGCGGTTGAATCAACGATCATACAGTTTTGACCACCCGTTTCAGCAATAAGCGGTACTTGAATATCATTACGCGCAGCCAATGTTTGCGAAATAACAGTACCAGTTTCTGTAGAACCTGTGAACATAACAGCTTGAATACGCTCATCAGGAACGATGGTTTTACCTACTTCGCTACCACGAGCAATAACAGGTTGTACAACGTGCTCAGGTAAACCAACAGATAGCATAAGTTCAATGGTACGAAGTGCAATTAAGCTTGTTTGCTCAGCAGGTTTAGCAATAACTGTGTTACCTGTCACGATTGCCGCAGCAACTTGACCTAGGAAGATTGCAAGTGGGAAGTTCCATGGGCTGATACATAAGATCACACCACGTGCTTCAAAACGCTCGTCTTCAGAAAGTTCCTCTGCGCGTGCAGCGTAGTAGCGGCAGAAATCCACTGCTTCACGAACTTCATCGATGCCATCTTGAGTTACTTTACCCGCTTCTTTGATACACAGTGCCACTAACTCATCGTGGTGACGCTCTAAGATATCAGCAACGCGGCGTAATAGGTTTGCGCGCTCTTTTACTGGCGTTTGTGACCATGACTCAAATGCTTTTTCTGCATTTTCTAAAAGTGCAGTCATTTCGTCTGAAGATTGTAGCTTCACATGACCAATGATTTCTTTGTGATTCGCAGGGTTCTTCACCGGAAGAGAGCCTTCTGGTACATCGCTTAATTCAATGCGGTGCTCAGCAAACCAGGTATCAAGGTTTTCTTTAAATGGTGTGATTACATTGATATCAGTTAAGTCCATGCCTTTTGAGTTAGCACGTTCTTCACCGTATAAATCAATTGGCATCTTAATTTGCGTGTTGTACTTGTTACGTAAACCTTGCAGTGTTTCTACAGGGTCAGGTAACAGTGATTCAACAGGCTTAGTGGTATCAACAATCGCATTTACGAATGATGAGTTAGCACCGTTTTCTAATAAGCGACGTACTAAGTAGGCAAGTAAGTCTTCATGTTGACCTACAGGCGCGTAAACACGACATTGAATTTTTTCTTGGCTTACGATTTGGTCGAATAACGACTCACCCATACCGTGTAGGCGTTGGAATTCAAAACCTTCGTTGTCACCCTTTGCAACTTCTAAAATAGTTGCCGCAGTGTAGGCGTTGTGTGTAGCAAATTGCGGGTACAATACATCACGTGCTTCAAGTAGTTTAATAGCACAGGCTTTGTAAGAAACGTCTGTGGTCGCTTTACGCGTGAATACCGGGTAGTGATCTAAACCATCTTGTTGAGTGGTTTTGATTTCTGTATCCCAGTATGCGCCTTTTACAAGACGAACCATTAGTTTACGACCAACGCGACGAGCTAGCTCTGCAACCCATTCAACCACAAAAATAGCGCGTTTTTGGTATGCTTGAACTGCTAAACCAAAGCCGTTCCAGTTACCTAAATCGTCATCACTGAATACCGCTTCAATAACATCTAAAGAGATATCTAAGCGGTCAGCTTCTTCAGCATCAACAGTAAAGCCGATATCGTAGCTTTTCGCTGCAAGCGCAAGTTCTTTTAACTTAGGTACGATTTCAGCAATAACACGTTCACGATGTGTGAACTCATAGCGTGGGTGAATCGCAGAAATTTTAACTGAGATACCAGGGCTCTTGATTGGACCACGGCCATTTGCTGCTTTACCAATTGCGTGGATAGCTGTCATGTAGCTGTTGAAGTAACGCTCTGCATCTTTCATTGTGCGTGCGCCTTCACCTAGCATATCGTATGAGTATACGTAGCCTTTTTGCTCTTTATCGGCTGCACGTTCAATCGCTTCGTTGATAGTACGACCCATAACGAATTGCTTACCCATGATCTTCATCGCGAAGTTCACAGATTTACGAATAACAGGCTCACCTAAACGACCAATTGTTTTTTTAAGAACACCGAATTGCTGCTCTTTTGATTTGTCGCTGTAGTTAACCATTTTACCGGTTACTAACAGACCCCAAGAAGAGGCGTTTACAAATAAAGAATCGCTGCTACCTAAATGCGAGCTCCAGTCACCTTTAGCAAGTTTGTCACGAATTAGTGACTCTTGCGTTGCTTTATCTGGAACACGTAATAGTGCTTCTGCAAGACACATTAATACAACGCCTTCTTCACTCGAAAGTGAGAATTCATTTAGTAATGCATCTACACCGCTTTGACCATCCTGATCGCGACGGATATTTAAAACCATTTGACGAGCACGTTCCCACGCTCGGCTACGCGCTTTCACGCCTACTTCAGCCAAAGGCAAAATATGATCAATAACCGCATTTTCGTCAATACGGTAGAAATCACGGATCTTTTGTCTAATTGGACATTCAGTTGTCAAATCGCCATTAAATAGCATATGTAACCCTCTGGTATGTGGAGTCTAGAAATGAACTTATTGCATTTCTTACCATTGATATAATTCGTGCATTCTAATTAAAATCCAGCAGAATATGCTGGTTAAATTTTTCGATTTACGATAATTTACAGGGCATACCGTTAACTTAGCCGCATAAAATTCTGTTATGACCAGTCCGAATAGATTACGCATGTTAGATCGCATCGATTTAGCAATTTTAGACGCTCTGCAAAAAAATGGCAGAATATCGAACGTAAACCTCGCAAAACAGGTAAATCTGAGCCCAAGCCCGTGTCTAGATCGTGTAAAACGTTTAGAGCAAGAAGGCTACATCGAAGGCTATTACGCAAAGCTTAGCGAAGCTAAACTTAACCAGAGCTTGTTAGCACATGTACAGGTCTCGTTGGTGACCTCGAATACATCAGTATTTAAAGTGTTTCGCGAATATATATTGAATATTCCACAAGTGGTTGAATGCGACATGGTCGCTGGTGGCTATGACTACCTATTAAAAGTACGGGTCTCAGATATGGATGAGTATCGCCAAGTACTGGGTGATTTAGTAGATATTCCCGGAGTGGGTACGCATCACACCTATATGGTGATCGAAAAAATAAAACAGGACACAGGCCTTAGATTCGATATTTAACGTAAGGAAACCGAGTGGTTTCCTATCTTTCTGTCGCACTGAACGAACGGCGCTACAGTTTATACAACTAACCTAATTGATATTAATTTTTGATAGTTTTGCTTTGAGTGTTGCCAGCATCGAATCGACAGAACTGTCTTCCTGATTAAGCCCTTCCATGAGCGTCATAAAATAAATGTCAATAATGATATCTGCATCTAAAGCGGTTGCTTCATTGTCATTGATCAGGCGCTTTTTGAATGCTTTAAGCTGCGGTTCAAGCTCGTTCTGTTGCCACATAATTTCTTTAAATAACTCTCGGCTAAACTCCTTTTTTGCGAGGTAAAACTCATAAAGAAAACAAGCGTAATGGTACATTCTATCTGTCGCTGTAGTACTCGAATCTGAGTGTTTAGCGCGGCTTAGAATATCTTCTAGTTCACTCTCAAAACTGTATTTAAGAATCTCAACTTTAGTCGCAAAGTGACTAAATACTGTGCCATTGGCGACATTAGCTGCTCTTGCAATATCTCGTGTGCTGGTCTGGTGGTAACCGAGCTCTGAAAAAAGCTGCCATGAGGCTGTAAGTATCTGTTGTTTTGTTTGCTCTTTTTTGGTCACTGAACACTCCAATTTTTATGCTATTTAACCAGAAATAAAAAAAAACTCAATCAAAGGTGTTGTAAATTGAGCGTGCTCAATATTAAAATGAGCGCGCTCAATTAAATGGATGGTTGCACTATGAATAAATTAAAACGCTTAATTGGTTATGTATTATTCGTACCTGGTATTTGCTTTTATAGCTTTATCTTAGGCCCTCTGCTTATTGCAGTGCTATTGCCTGGAGGCTTGATATTGTTATTACTTATCTTAGGTTACAAAGAGGGGTTTTTAGTGTTAAAGCAAGAAGTGTTTAATACTCTTAGACAAAAATGCTCTTGAGTAAAAAGTGGATAAGTTTAAAAAAATAAACCCTGCAAAATGCAGGGTTTATTTTTGTCAAAATGGGGAGGAGGTTTATGCCCAGCCGTCGTAACGTTTACGACGAGATAACACCACGGTTAGGATAATACCAAGTAGTAAGCCGATGAACGCAATTGCGCCGCCATAAGTTAATAACTGACGTTTCTCTTTGGCACTGGCTGTTTGCTTAGCGTTACGCTCAGACTCAATGGTACTTTTAAGTGCTTCAATTTGCTTGCTAAGCGCTAGGTTTTGCTCTGTTAGTGATTTGTTCTGCTCTTGTAGTTGTGGTAGTTCAATTTCAGCTTGACGAAGCTGTTCTTGCATTACCGTCATGTCGTTATTCAGCGCTTGAAACTGTTGTTGAATACCTGCGTTTTCAGTAACAAATTTTGACTCTACCCAACCTTCACGATCTTTATCATCACGAATTTTAAAGTAGCCATTATCTTCACCCGACAATAACACTATTTGTGTGCCTGCATCGACTGAACCTAAAATGCGGTAGTTTTTGCTTGGACCTGAGTGCATAAAGGTGTACAGGTTATCGACTATGTAGGCGGTGTTTTGGCTGTCGCTGCTTGGTGCTTCTTCTGCGTAGCTAATAAAAGAGGTGGCCGCAAGGAGCAACCCAAAAATACACTGTTTTAACATCAATCTACCTTGTTAATGTGATCTTGCCTAGAAGTGGCTAAATTTATAATTTCTTTATGTATAGAGATAGTAGGGATTTCAACTATTAATAGCAAGGCTGATATTGTAATCCGTGCGTGGGCTTAACCGCAAAAAACAGGAAAAAATTTGCATTAACAGTCTGCTTTGTTTATTTTGATCACTTATTTATTTTAAATGTACTCCGCAAAGCGAATGGATACTGAGATAGAACTGAAGTTTTTGGTGTCAGATGCCGTTGTTCCACTGATCCCCGCATTAATTACCCAATTTGCAAAAACCGTTACCAATAAACCGTCACGCAACTTACAAAATGCTTATTACGATACGCCAAGCCGAGAATTACGTGCTTTAGATATTGGCCTTCGTACTCGCTGTTGTGATGGTGAGTGTGAGCAAACCATCAAGCTTGCCGGCGAAGTGGTTGGTGGCTTACATCAGCGCCCTGAATACAATTTGCCACTGTCAGGTAACCGCCCTGATTTACTTGCATTTGATGCTGCTATTTGGCCGCATGGTATGCAAGTGCCTGCCATCGCAGAAAACCTATACCCAATTTTTAGCACTAACTTTATACGCCGTACTTGGTTACTCGAAACCGAAAATGGCGCAAAAATTGAAGTGGTATTAGATAAAGGTGAAGTGGCGGCATCGGGCCAAGTTGAGCCAATCTCTGAACTTGAAATCGAACTGATTGAAGGTAGTCGCAATGAGTTGTTTGCTTTGGCAGATAAACTGGTAAGTGAAAGCCATGTTCGCTTAGGGCTTTATTCTAAAGCTGCTCGAGGTTATCGTCTTGCAGATGACAAACCATTAAAAGCAAGTAAATCAATTGGTTTTGTACCACTAAAACGTGGTGCAACCCAAGAACAAGCCTTAGTAGAAAGTATTAACTACGCGATTCGCTTTGTACAAAAACATGAAGCCTGCTACTTCATAAAACCAAGCTTAAAAACCCTTAAGCGTGTCACCGACGGTATTCGTTTAATTCGCCATACATTTTGGCTGTTTGACGATATTGTTAGTAAAGACGATACCGACTCATTACGTACAGAATTAAAGTGGTTATTAAGCGAATTAGCATGGGTTGAAAATGCTATTCAGCTAAAAACCTACACATCTAAGCGCCACGCGTACTACAAAAAAATCAACAGTGCGCCTGAGCTCACTCAAGTTATTAATGACTTAAAAGAGTTGCAGCCAAGCATTGAAGATATCGAAAAACTTTTCCATAGCACCCGATACAATCGCTTATTATTACAATTAACAACATGGTTGATTGAAAAACAATGGCGTAAGTCATGGGGGCAAACTGAGTTTCAAGCTGCTGAAAAACCTGTTGCCGATATTGCTAAGCGTTTATTTGCTAAAGATTGGCACGATATGCACGAACTTATTCCTGAGCAGCAAGTGTTTACAGATAAAGACTATTTGGCACTGCGCACCCGCCTTGAAAACTCATTACTCAGCGGCAACTGCTTAGGCGCTTTGTTCGATAAAGAAGATCGAAACGAGTTTCGTATGCCGTGGGTTGATATCTCTCATGGTATTTATGAGTTAAGCACCCTTGAGTACTTAAAGCAGTTATGTGCAGGGCAAGACGACTTAGAGCTAACAAAAATTCAATCATGGCTTGATCAAAAGTCAGAGTTTTTGGTCAGTGCAATGGAGCAAAGTCGCCACGCGTCATTTAATACAGACCCTTATTGGTTTTAAATAAATGCGCTTGTGCCTATGGGTAGGGTTAGCATGTTTGAGTCTCTCGGCAGTGGCTAACCCTATTGAATGGCAAACCTACAAACAGCAAGACGATATAAAGGTTAGCTATAAAAAGCACGAAACTGGCATTATAGAAATTAATGCTTCTGTGCTGGTAAAAAATGCTAAGGCCAGTGACTTTATGGCGCTGTTAAGTGATACCGACAACGCGCCCAATTGGCTCGAAAATGTTAAAAGCGTGACTTTAATGGAGCGCTTAAGCCCCTCAGAAACCCTTGTTTACACTCACTTTAACTCGCCTTGGCCGGTGTTAGATCGCGATTTGGTGAGTTACTCTTGTTATCATGCCTTAGGTGAACATAAAACAGAGCTAAAAATTATCAGTCAGCCATACGCTAAAACAGAAGTCTCTGGGGTTGTGCGTATTAAAGAGCTCAGGGCTTATTGGCGTTTAGAAGAGCAGCAAAGTAATTTATTGGTAAGCCATCAGGCCTATGCTGATCCGGGTGGCTCAATCCCGCATTGGTTGAGCAATAAGGTATCGCTAAAGAGCGTTTATAAAACGCTACAAGCACTGACAGAGCAATTAACCAATAATCAGTTCTCGCGAGATAACTTAATAAGTCAGTTAGGTTCGTGTTCATAAAAAAAGCGCCAAAAGGCGCTTTTTTCATTTTATCTAACCTATTACAGGCCAGCAGCTGCGCGAAGTGCGTCTGCTTTGTCTGTACGCTCCCAAGGGAACTCATCACGACCGAAGTGACCGTACGCCGCAGTCGGTTGATAGATAGGACGCTCAAGATCAAGCATTTGGATTAAGCCGTAAGGACGTAGGTCGAAGTGCTCACGTACTAATTCGATTAGACGCGCTTCTTCTAATTTACCTGTACCAAATGTCTCGATGCTGATAGATGTTGGCTCTGCAACACCGATAGCGTAAGAAACTTGTAGCTCACATTTGTCAGCAAGGCCTGCAGCAACCACGTTTTTAGCAACGTAACGAGCAGCATATGCCGCTGAACGGTCAACTTTTGATGGATCTTTACCTGAGAAAGCACCACCACCGTGACGAGCCATACCACCGTATGTATCAACGATGATTTTACGACCTGTAAGACCACAGTCACCCATTGGGCCACCGATTACGAAACGGCCAGTTGGGTTGATGAAGAACTTAGTTGCGCTTGAGATTAGCTCAGCAGGAAGAACCGGCTTAATGATCGTTTCCATTACCGCTTCAACTAAGTCGTTTTGTGAGATTGAATCACAGTGTTGAGTTGAAAGAACAACTGCATCAATACCAACAGGCTTGCCATTTTCGTATGCAAACGTTACTTGAGATTTTGCATCTGGGCGTAACCAGTTAAGCTCACCGCTTTTACGAACTTCAGCTTGGCGCTGAACTAGACGGTGCGAATAAGTGATTGGTGCAGGCATTAAAACGTCAGTTTCATTACATGCGTAACCGAACATTAGACCTTGGTCACCAGCGCCTTGCTCTTCAGGGCGAGCACGGTCAACACCTTGGTTGATGTCTGGAGATTGTTTACCGATAGTGTTTAGGATTGCACAAGAGTCAGCATCGAAACCCATGTCTGAGTGCGTGTAACCGATTTCACGTACTGTTTTACGTGTGATTTCTTCGATATCAACCCAAGCGCTAGTTGTGATTTCACCACCAACCATCACCATGCCAGTTTTAACGTAAGTCTCACATGCAACACGGGCATGAGAATCTTGCTCTAAGATAGCATCTAGAACCGCGTCAGAGATTTGGTCCGCGATTTTATCCGGATGACCTTCAGAAACAGATTCAGAAGTAAATAAATGTTTTGCCATTGTATTTCTGCTCACAAATATTGCGCTTCACAAACGTCGGTAATAGCGCTAAAAAATTAAGGGGCGTATTTTATCTAAAACAAATATGTTTGCATAGTAATTTTACGCCTAGACGTCCATTTAAAATTAGTAATAACGTATTGTTCTTAACAAACGCCCATAAATGGTGCATTTAATGCGGATTTTTAATTGCACTGTACCCTTACAATAAGTAAGAATGGGGCTTCATAAACAACCAGCGCAAATACATAAAGGTAGGAGAATTCATGCCATCACGCAAAGAACTTGCAAATGCTATTCGCGTCTTATCAATGGACGCAGTACAACAGGCCAAATCTGGTCACCCTGGCGCCCCTATGGGCATGGCAGATATCGCAGAAGTACTATGGCGCGATTATCTAAAGCACAATCCAACGAATCCAGAGTGGGCAGACCGAGATCGATTTATTCTTTCGAATGGCCACGGTTCAATGCTGATCTATTCTCTACTGCACTTAAGTGGCTATGACTTACCACTAGAGGAAATTAAAAACTTCCGTCAAATGCACTCAAAAACACCGGGTCACCCAGAGTATGGATATGCACCAGGTATTGAGACTACTACGGGTCCATTAGGTCAAGGGATCACAAATGCAGTGGGCATGGCAATTGCCGAAAAAGCGCTAGCTGCACAGTTTAACCGTGAAGGCCACGATATTGTTGATCACTTCACGTATGCATTCATGGGTGATGGCTGTTTAATGGAAGGTATTTCACACGAAGCCTGTTCATTAGCCGGTACATTAGGCCTAGGTAAACTAGTTGCGTTTTGGGATGACAACGGCATCTCAATTGATGGTGAAGTAGAAGGTTGGTTCAGCGATGACACACCAGCGCGCTTCAAAGCATACGGCTGGCACGTAGTTAGCGATGTTGATGGTCATAACCCTGATGCAATTCGCGCCGCTATCGAAGAAGCGCGTAGCATTACTGATAAGCCATCATTAATCTGTTGTAAAACAGTGATTGGTTATGGTTCACCTAATAAATCAGGTAGCCATGATTGTCACGGTGCACCACTAGGTGAAGACGAAATTAAAGCATCTCGTGAGTTCCTTGGTTGGACTGGCGATGCATTCGAAATCCCAGCTGATATCTATAGCGAGTGGGATGGCAAAGAAAAAGGTAAGCAACTAGAAGCAAGCTGGGACGAAAAATTTGCAGCTTATGAAAGTGCATACCCTGAACTTGCTGCTGAGTTTAAGCGCCGTACAAACGGTGAGCTACCGGCAGATTGGGCTGAAAAGTCACAAGCTTACATCGAAGAGCTACAAGCAAATCCTGCAAACCCTGCAACACGTAAAGCATCACAAAATGCATTAAACGCGTTTGGTCCTTTACTACCAGAATTCATGGGTGGCTCTGCTGACCTTGCTGGTTCTAACTTAACACTTTGGGATGGCTCAAAAGGCCTAGAAGCTAACGATGCTAGCGGTAACTACATTTTCTACGGTGTACGTGAATTTGGTATGTCAGCGATTATGAATGGTATTGCACTACATAAAGGCTTTATTCCTTACGGTGCTACATTCTTAATGTTCATGGAATACGCACGTAACGCAGTACGTATGGCGGCATTAATGAAGCAGCCAAGCATCTTCGTATACACGCACGATTCAATTGGTTTAGGTGAAGATGGTCCGACGCACCAACCAGTAGAGCAAATCGCAAGCATGCGATTAACGCCTAACTTAGTTAACTGGCGCCCATGTGACCAAGTTGAGTCTGCGATTGCATGGCAACAAGCTATTGAGCGTAAAGACGGCCCAACATCACTGATTTTCACTCGCCAAGGCCTTGAGCAACAAACGCGTACTGCACAGCAGTTAGCCGATGTGAAAAAAGGTGGTTACGTACTTAGCTGTGACGGTGAACCAGAGCTTATCCTTATTGCAACAGGTTCTGAAGTACAGCTTGCACAAGATGCCGCTGCAGAACTTCGTTCACAAGGTAAAAAAGTACGTGTGGTATCTATGCCTTCAACTGATTTATTTGATGAGCAAGACGTTGCATATAAAGAAAGCGTACTACCAGCAAGCGTAACACGCCGCGTAGCAATCGAAGCGGGCATCGCAGACTACTGGTACAAATACGTAGGTCTAAATGGTGCAGTAGTCGGCATGACGACATTCGGTGAGTCAGCACCTGCAGGCGAGCTATTCAAGCACTTTGGTTTCACTGTTGAAAACATCGTAAACAAAGCAAACGCCTTGTTCTAAGCTTAAGCCGCTAAAATTTTAAAGCCCGCCCTGTATAGCACAGCGCGGGCTTTTTTGTGTTTGACTGGTAGGTTGGGTAGAACGGAGTGAAACCCAACGGTTTTAGCTCTCAGCCGTCAGCCATCAGCTTTAAAAACCCCTCACCGTAGGCGTGAAATTTATTTCGCGCTGAAATTGTGTCTAGCTATTAACCAATAGCTTTGATATTGATAGGCTATAAAAGAAGCAAAAAAAGCCGCGATAAAACGCATATTTGTTTTTTTACTTATATTTTCTGCTCAAGGATGGTTATGAAAAGTTATCCAAAAGTGTTGGACCCAAATAAAGTCGGCGAATATGCTGGTTTGGCAAAATCTGGTGGTGGTTACGTGTGGGATGAGGTACTTGAATATCGAGTTTGGTGCCACCCTCATAACGGTGCTCCTGATTTAGAAGAGGGGAGCGATTATTACTATGCTTTCGAGACTTACAAAGAAGCACTGGAATGCAGTAATGACATACTTGGAGCTGAAGAGCCACTAGCATTAATTCTCCAGCGTGAATATATAGATGAGCCATCAACAGGCCAGTATAAGCATGTGAAAGAAGAAAGGATCACAGAATGGCCAGTACAATTTCTTGAGCGGCCAAGAAGAACCGAATCGACTATTCCCAATTTTATGTCTGTTGATGCACCAGAAAATAAACTGGATATCATTCGTGGTATTGCTTAATAGTAATGTAAGGAAAGATATTTGCATTAGCTACAGACACTCGCAGGTTTGTCGGGGTTACTTGTCAAACTCTTTTAGGAAAGCTTTATAAAACAGGAGCTACTTTAATGTTTGGTAAAAGTTCTACAATCAGAAAGTATAAATACAAATTAAGGCCTGCCTTAGCGAAAAGATACGGTAGCTCTGTAACGTATACAAAAGCTCAGGTTGATAAAACAATAGACGTTATGGGCTTTAATAAAAAACACATACATTACGCATATTTTATGTACTGTGATATTGCAACTTATAAAGCTAATCTCCCTGAAGGCGAATCATTAGAGTCTATGAATAATACGATTACCAATATATCGGGTATCGGTGTTTTAGGAGTGCTCTTAGGTTCATCAATGTTTAGTGATATAGATAGTGACTCGGACGGAGGTGGGGATGGTGGCTTCGGCGGTGGAGATGGTGGTGCATTCTAGTTTTTGCAATTTCCAAGCTAGTATAGTCAAGGTATATAAATAACTAATCAGGGTTATCCCCAGATAGTTAGGTCGGTGTGTTTCATCATGAAAAAATCACATAAAAGAATAACCTCTTTAATCTCTTCGTTAATAGGTTTGCTTGTCGGGTTCAAGCTATTGGACTTTCTAAGAAGTGATAGATGCCTAGAGTTAAGGGGGAGTTTAACAAATTGGGGGGGGTGTGATTTTGGTGATGCAAGAGCAGAAGCAATACCGCTTGGCCTGTCCTCATTGGCTTTAGTAATTACTGTAAGCATTGTTATCTACTTCGTAGTAAATTATTTTATAAAACAAGTTTTTAAACCTTTTAAGAGATCTCAATGGAAGAACCTACAATTTCAGCAATGATGGAAGCATACTCTTTAGATGCTGTTGATTACGCTAAGAGTCATTTTGATATAACACTAGACTTTACGGAGTCGAGTGTTGAAAAAGTTGAACTCATAGTGTCAAAACTATATGACAGTATACCTAGGAGTTTTTTATCTAAATTGTTCTATGACAGCCCAAGTGACGATGAAATAGAAACTATCAGTAAGGTGTTAGGTGCTTACATAGGTGAAGTTTTCATCCAAGAGCACGGTGGTGTCTGAGGTTATAACGATCAATTGTTAACGTTAGGAATTCATAGTGGTGATAACTGGCTTTTTCCATGTACAAAAGTATTTAAACGATTAACAAAGGGTGAAGAAGATAGCTTAATTTGTTTCTATGAAATAGCTAAAAAACAATCTTGGGGGTCTTGATTTACTTCATACGAAGATAACAAAATCTATACTTCTTAAAACAATGAGAATTGCAATTTATTACAGCTCAGAATTCATGACTCTGCATAGATACTCTTTCTCGTAGTGTTTAACTTGACGCGCTAAAGCACGACCTACCACAATTGCACGAGCTGCTCAAAACTGACAGCTTACAGCTAGCCAGACTTGATTATTTCTCACCCAGCTCCCCTTGAATGCTAAACAGACAACTGGCACTGTCTGTAACTTAATAACAAAACAACAGGAGTGAGGATGTCTCAGTTTGATAATGTAAGTGTGCTGAAAAAAGCCAATGTGTATTTTGACGGTAAAGTGTCTAGCCGTACTGTGGTATTTGCTGATGGCAGCACGAAGACGTTAGGCTTTATGCAACCGGGTGAGTTTGAGTTTGCTACGAGTAAAAAAGAGTTGATGGAGCTTAACGGTGGCAGTTGGCAAGTGCTATTACCCGGTGAGAGCGAATGGCAAACGATGCAAGCTGGAGAGTCTTTTACCGTTGATGCAAATGTTACCTTTCTAGTAAAGGTCAGCGAATTTGCTGATTATTGTTGTTCGTACAGTTAATGAGCAGTTGTTAACCTCTCTGAAAAGCCCGTGTGATGCGGGCTTTTGCATATTTTATCCGCAACGCATGATCTAAATCATCTGTGGTTACAATCAATTACTAATTATCTGCAATTTTCGCTTGTGTTAATTCAATTCGCCCCCAATACTAACTGTGAGGTAACAAGAAAAAAGGATACCCTATGAAGATTAATATTTCTGGTCATCATGTTGACGTTACTGAGGCTGTTAGAGCTCATATCAACGAGAAGTTCTCGAAAATTGCTAGCCATTTTCCATCATTAATATCACTCGATATTATTCTTTCAAAAGAACACAATAAGTATCAGGCTGAGATTAGTACAACCTATGAAGGCGCACGTTTATCAGTAAAAGCTGAAGATGATGTGATGTACCCAGCTATCGCAGGTGCTGCAAAAAAACTTGATGCATCACTTAAACATCGTAAAGGGCAAATGAAAGCCAAACTACACGAAAAGCCGGTCAGTACAACTCCGGAAATTGCCCACGAAATCATTCAGGAAATGAACCTGAGCTAATTACAGAGCACTAGCCTAAGCGGCTAGACTTAAAACTAAATCTGAAAAAGCCAACCGTTGCGAAACGCTTGGCTTTTTTGGTTTTAATATTTAGCCGTCAGCTGTCAGATTGAAGTTCCAAAAGTTAGCGAGTTGCTAGGGGAAAAAGTAAAGTTTGCGAGATACGAGACGTAGGCGGCGTTTTAACGCCGAACAAACATGGAGATATCAGATATCAGTCGTTAAAAGTCAGATTTTAAAAACAATGGCTTGACACAAGTGGTTGGCAGTCTAGTGTTGCTAACTTGCTAACTTGCTAACTTGCTAACTTGCTAACTTGCTAACTTGCTAACTTGCTAACTTGCTAACTTGCTAACTTGCTAACTTGCTAACTTGCTAACTTGCTAACTTGCTAACTTGCTAACTTGCTAACTTGCTAACTTGCTAACTTGCTCTGCTTCCAATCTCACCTAAAACGCTGTAAGTTGCTTGTAACTAAGAATAAAACACACACAACTTATGCAATCAGCAGTATCAAATTGGCAGTCTAAATTAAATGCTTTAGGGCCGGGGATTTTAATGGCTACAGCCGCCATTGGTGGCTCACATCTAGTAGCATCAACACAAGCCGGGTCGTTATTCGGCTGGCAGCTATTTTGGCTAATCATTGTAGTTAACGTATTGAAGTACCCATTCTTTCGATTTGGCATGGAGTACACGCTCGCGACCAAACAAAGTTTAGTTGAGGGCTACAAGCAAAAAGGACCTGGGTATTTCTATAGCTTTATTGCGCTTAATATAGTCGCCGCCGTAGTGAATACTGCGGGGGTTTTATTATTAACGGCCAGTCTGTTGCACTATGCATTACCTGTCACAATTTCTGTAACCTTATTATGCTGGCTGATTTTAGCTGTGTGTTTGCTTATTTTGTTGTTAGGGCATTTTAAAGCGCTCGATAATGTCTCAAAGCTCATTATGGGGCTGTTAACGGTTACTACCTTAGCAGCGCTAGTTGTTGCTATTAATAATGGCCCAATGGCACCGGTTGACTATGTGGGGCCGTCGCCGTACGAACTTGCTATGCTCGGCTTTATGGTCGCGCTCATGGGCTGGATGCCTGCGCCTATCGAAATATCAGCAATTAGCTCACTGTGGCTAAAAGAAAAGCAGCATCAACAAGTCGTGACAAAACAACAAGGCTTGTTTGATTTTAATTTGGGCTACTGGCTTACCGCAGCACTTGCGTTAGTGTTTTTCTCATTAGGTGTATTAGTGCAATATGGCCAAGCACAAGCAGTGCAATTAGGTGGAGTCGCCTTTGCCAAGCAGCTAATTGATATGTATGCCCTCACTATGGGCGAGTGGGCAAGGCCTCTGGTTTCAGGTATCGCTTTTTTATGTATGTTTGGCACCACACTTACGGTACTTGACGGCTACGCCAGAACATTAAATGAGTCGCATAAACTGCTACCGATTAAACAATCTAAGCACAGTTTAAATATGTGGTTATTACTACAAGCATTTGCAGGTATGGCAGTGATTTTATTCTTTAAATCAGCCCTTGGCCCAATGCTTACTTTTGCTATGACCCTCGCTTTTGTAACCACTCCTGTATTTGCATGGCTGAACTTTAGTTTAGTGCGCTCAGAACCCAGCATTCATCACTCACCTTTATTACGCACCCTAAGCTGGCTAGGTTTGCTTTATTTAGTGGGCTTTGCGCTGGTGTTTTTGGTTTGGAAGGGAATGTAAATGGGAGCTGTCAACTTTCAGCCGTCAGTTTATAGCTGATCGAGAAGGGGCTTAGTTATTTGTATTTATAAACAATTATAACTTTACATTCATTTCTCAGTTTTTATGCTGTTTGACGGCTGATAGCTCTAACTCAACTCCCTAATCGCATTACTAATCCCATCTAGCGTAAGTGGGTACATGCGGTTATCCATTAACTGCTTTATAAAATCAATTGATTGATAATAGCGCCAGTGTTCAACGGGTTGTGGGTTGAGCCAAGCGACTTTATCAAAGTGATTGGTTATGCGGTTTAACCAAGCGCTGCCGGGTTCTTCATTCCAATGCTCCACGCTGCCACCAGGGTAAGCGATTTCGTAAGGGCCCATGGTGGCATCGCCAACAAAGATCACCTTGTAGTCGCTGGTGAACTTGTTAATCAAGGTCATGGTATCAATGACGTTTGAGTGACGACGCTCGTTGTCTTGCCAAACATGCTCATATAAACAGTTATGAAAATAGTAAAACTCAAGGTGTTTAAACTCGCTGTGGGCGGCGCTAAATAGCTCTTCGCAGGTATGAATGTAATCATCCATTGAACCGCCGATATCAAACAACATTAATACTTTTACTGCATTATGGCGCTCTGGTGCCATTTTCACATCCAACATACCGCCTTGCTTTGCAGTTGCGCGGATGGTTTCGGTTAAATCGAGAGTATCACTTGCACCAGTACGGGCAAATTTACGCAGTTTTTTTAGAGCGAGTTTAATGGTGCGCGAGCCGATTTCACGGTCACTATCAAGGTTTCGGTAGCTGCGTTTATCCCACACTTTTACCGCACGGCGATGTCGGTTACCGTCTTGGCCTATGCGCACACCTTCAGGGTTATACCCATAGGCGCCAAATGGTGAAGTGCCACCGGTACCCACCCACTTATTGCCCCCTGCATGGCGCTTTTGCTGCTCTTCAAGGCGTTGCTTGAGGGTTTCCATGAGTTTATCAAGGCCGCCCATGGCTTGTAATTGCGCTTTTTCTTCTTCGCTTAAGTGTTTTTCAAACTCTTTGCGCAGCCAATCATCAGGCAAGGCATGTTGCTGTTTTAAGCTTTCGAGCAGATCAAGGTCGGCCACGCCACTAAAATAATCTGCAAAGGCTTTATCAAAACGATCAAAGTGGGTTTCATCCTTGACCATGATGGTACGCGCTAAGTAATAAAACGCGTCAACATCGGCAAAAATAACCCCTTGCTTGAGCGCATTGATCAAATCAAGTAGCTCTCGCAAACTAACAGGTAAGCGATATTCGCGAAGTTTAAAGAAAAACGCAATTAACATCTTAACGGCGGCTCATAAACGCAAGTTTTTCGATTAAGCTAATGTCTTGCTCGTTCTTCAATAGTGCGCCAAACATTGGCATTAAGCCGCCTTTTTGGCTTTTATCATGCAGTGTTTTAGCGTCTATATCTTCGGCCATCAGTAGCTTTAACCAATCGAGTAGTTCGCTGGTTGATGGCTTTTTCTTAATGCCATTTACGTCACGTAGATTAAAGAACACCTCAAGTGCTTGGCGAACTAAATCTTGTTTAACATGCGGGTGATGTACATCGATAATTTGTGCCATTTCTTCACTACTTGGAAAATCAATGTAATGGAAAAAACAACGACGTAAAAAGGCGTCTGGCAGTTCTTTTTCGTTATTTGACGTAATGATCACAATCGGACGTTGCTTTGCAATAACTCGCTCGCCAGTCTCATAAACATGAAACTCCATTTTATCGAGCTCTAATAGCAAGTCGTTGGGAAATTCAATATCGGCTTTGTCTATTTCATCAATCAATAGCACAGGGCGCTTGTTATGTTGCTCACCATAGGTAAAGGCTTGCCATAATTTCCCTTTTACAATGTAGTTGCTGATATCGTGCACACGCTCATCACCTAACTGGCTATCGCGAAGGCGCGATACCGCATCATATTCATACAGGCCTTGCTGCGCTTTAGTGGTTGATTTGATATGCCATTGAATTAGCGTGGTGTCTAAGCTTTTTGCAAGCTCCTCGGCCAGCATGGTTTTACCTGTGCCAGGTTCACCTTTAATTAGCAGGGGTTTTTCGAGCAATATTGCTGCGTTAACCGCTTGTTTTAATGAGTTACTGGCAATGTAGTTATCGGTTGAATTAAAAAGCACGATGTCACCTTATCTGGTCTGAGCAGTGATTAATAACGTCATGATGCCACAGTTAGTCGGCGTCTGAAAGGTATGCAAAACGCGGTACTGTTTTACCCTCTACAGTAACTGTTTCTGTAAACATACTAAGTGGGCGTGCCCACATACCAAATTCGCCATATAGCGCTTGATAAATTACCAATGGCTCATTAGTTTCGCTGTGGGTAGCAATATATTCAACTTTGTATTTTGGGCCTTTGTAATGTTGGTAAATACCGGGTTTGATTGTCATGTGTTTATCTCGCATCTTGGAGTCATTTGGGTATAATTGCAGTTTGCACATTTTACGCTGAAACAAACTGCCTAAACTATGAATTATATTTCGTTAGATGAATACAAAAAAGCCTGGGTTTTTCGTCATAAAGATATGCCGATAAGCAGCGAAGACGCAGCGCAAATTAAACCAATGAGCGTTGAACGCGCTGCGGTCTTATGGACTACTATGGTGAGCCGCGAACATGATCACCCTGACTTTTTTGATAAAACAGATTGGTGTGGCAAAGACGACAGCTTTTCAGAGACTATTAATTGGGAAAACGCTTGGGAAGCGGGTGATGAGCAGTTACCAGAAGAAATCCTAAACCACTTAGCGTGGGAAGCTAATACCACTGTTTATTTTTGTATGGCTCGCGACAATATCATTGAAACCAGCTTTGCCGTTTTCAAGCGTTGTTGGCAAAACTTTATGTTTTTAGCTGATGGTAGTTTGTTGTTAGGTAAAAAGCGTGATGCAGTAGTGCAGTTTTTAGAAACTGGTAACGCAAAGTTGGGTAAAAAAGGCGCAGTAAAGTAGCGCTCAATAAACGCTCTATGCTATAAAACAGTCAAGCAATTGTTTTATAAGAGCGCGCATTGTCTAAACCAACTTCACAGAGCGAACACTCGCAACAAGCCGAAATTTGGCAAACTGATGCCGAGCGTGCTTTGTATGCGCAGTTATGTAATGCATTTTATGCTCGTGAGATCCCGCGTTTAGTCGATGAACCTGATACTGCAAGGCTTAAACGCTTATTAGCAAGTTTGCCTTACTATATTGAGCGTTTAGCTATGCGTATAGTTAGTGGCGATGCACCATTACAGCTTGATTCACAAAATGGCAGTTGGCTTGAAAAACAAAAAACAACGCCACCTGTTTATAATAAAAAAGACTCAAAAGACTTTTATAGTCAACATGCTAAGCGCGGGTTAATTGTTCCCGTGCTAATTAATGACGAGCAATGTACAACTGTGCGCATAGACAGCTTAGATCAAGTAAGCGACAATAAGGTACATTGCAACGAGCTTGGTTGGTTTGATACTTCAGGTGAATCGCTAGAAAGCACGCATATTCAACTGCTTAAGCCTGCAAAGGCAGTGATGGCGGCGGCGTGTTGCGGTCATCAATGGCAATTTAATAAACGCATCACACCTAAGCGTTTGTCATTAAGAGAAATGCTACTAGCAAGCAATATAAATTGGCGTAATTTAAAACGCCCTTTGACTTAATTTAACCGCGAAGGAGTGTTCAATGCGGGTTTTTCAATTCGCCTTGTTATGTTTGGCTTTATTTCTGCAATATCGTTTATGGTTTGGTCATAATGGTGTGCAAGATTACACTCGTCTGAAACAAGCGGTTACCTCTCATCAAGACACTAACGCGAAATTATTAAAGCGCAATACTGTACTTAAAGCAGATATAAAAGATCTAAAGCTTGGTCAAGAAGGTATCGAAGAGCGCGCGCGTAATGAATTAGGAATGATTAAACCTGGCGAAACCTTTATTCGCGTTTTGCCGGGCCAACAACAAAATGAAAATTAAGCAAACTATAACCGCCATTGTTCCCGCTGCGGGGGTAGGGAGTCGAATGCAGCATTCGGCGCCAAAGCAGTATATTGAACTGGCGGGTAAAACTATTTTAGAACACACTCTGAGTAAACTTGCAGAACTTAACGAATTAAACACCATAAAAGTAGCAATTAGCGATGATGACGGCTACTTTGCTGATTTACCACACATAGATAAGCGTATTGAGCGTGTGAGTGGTGGTAAAGAGCGCGCTGATTCAGTGCTTAACGCCTTGCTATCACTTGCTGATAATCCACCTGATTGGGTACTTGTGCACGATGCAGCAAGGCCGTTAGTGTGTTTGGCTGATATTCAGCGTTTAATGACAGAATGCATCGCTGCCAATGAAGGCGGTATCTTAGCGTCAAAAGTAAAAGACACCATTAAGCGCGGTCATACCCACAGTGAGCAAACAGTGCCTCGTGATGATTTATGGCAGGCACTCACTCCTCAGTTTTTCCCTTATCAAGCGCTGACTAATGCGCTATCAAGTGCCCTTAAAAATGGTGTGACTATCACTGATGAAGCATCGGCAATTGAATGGGCTAAGCAGCCTGTTAAGCTGGTTGCCGGTCGCAGTGACAATATTAAAATCACCACCCCAGAAGATTTAGATTTAGCAGCATTTTTACTGCAAAAACAACAAAACGAGAGTACCTCATGATTCGAATTGGCCATGGCTTTGATGTACACAAATTTGGCGGCGAAGGCCCGTTGGTAATTTGTGGTGAAAAAATAGATTACCCACAAGGCTTTTTAGCGCATTCAGATGGTGATGTTGCCATTCACGCATTGTGTGATGCTATTTTAGGTGCATTAGCAATGGGGGATATTGGCAAGCATTTTCCAGACACTGCGAGCGAATACGAAAATATTGATAGCCGAATTTTACTACGCCACGTGGTTGGGCTTGCTAAAGAGCAAGGTTACGTACTTGGCAATGCCGATGTGACGATTGTTGCGCAAGCACCAAAAATGTTGCCACATATTCAAGCAATGCGTGAAAACTTATGCCAAGACCTTGAAGCTGATATTTCACAAGTTAATGTGAAAGCAACAACCACAGAGAAGCTAGGGTTTGAAGGCCGCAAAGAAGGTATTTCAAGCCACGCAGTGGTGATTATGAGCAAACTAAGCGCATGAGTGAGTTAAACTACCTATACGGTAAACCTCTTTCTAAGGCTGACTTTAAAACTCACGCCGAAGACTTCATGGTTGATGAAGACTTGGGGATTGAGTTTACTGGTTCTGGTGAACATGTTTGCTTGCAGGTTGTAAAAAAAGGTGAAAATACTCAGTTTATTGCGAAACGCATTGCCGAAAAAGCAGGGGTATCTCCACGTGATGTGAGTTATGCAGGCTTAAAAGACCGTCATGGCGTGTGTACACAGTGGTTTAGCGTGCCAGTACCAATTAAAAAGCACATAGAATTTAGTGAACTGAATAACGAGCAATTTTTTGTAATTTCGCAACAGCGCCATAACCGTAAGCTCAGAACGGGTTGCCATAAAGGCAATCGCTTTACCATTACGTTACGCAACGTGACTGAGCCGCTGGATATTTTGTGCCGTATCAACGCGGTGCGTGCAGGGGTGCCTAATTACTTTGGTGAGCAGCGCTTTGGGCATGGTGGTCACAACCTTGAAATGGCAAAGCGCATGTTTGCTGGAGAGCGTATCCGCGATAAAAAATTGCGTGGTTTAGTTATTTCAGCTGCACGATCTTATGTATTTAATGAAATTGTGAGTATGCGGGTTGCCGAGCATGGCCTTGCAAAAACAATGCACCGCGAAGTGTTTATGCTCAGCGGCAGTAATGCCTTTTTTGAAGACAACATTAGTGATGACAATATTGCTCGCTTAGCGTCTGGTGATATTGTGATGTCGGCCCCCATGGTTGGTAAAGGCGAAAAAGGCCTGACCGAAACCGAAAAAGTGTGGCTAGAACCTTATCAATCTTGGATAGAGGGCCTTAGCGAACTTGGCCTTAAGAATGAGCGTAGAATGTTACGCCTTATTCCTGATTCATTAGCTGTTGAAACGATTGACGAAACTACTTTAAAGTTAAGCTTTGGTCTACCAAAAGGCTGTTTTGCTACTGCCTTACTGCGTGAGTTGGTGGACTATCAAGATGCAAGCCCCAGAGAACAAAAACAAAAGGATGCGTAAATGAAAATCTTATTGAGCAATGATGATGGCGTACATGCTAAAGGGATTGCGGTTTTGTATCATGCATTAACGCAAATTGCAGATGTGACTTTAGTGGCGCCAGATCGCAATTGCAGTGGCGCAAGTAATTCATTAACGCTCATGAACCCATTGCGTGCAACCACCCTTGATAATGGCTTTATTTCGATTAATGGCACGCCGACTGACTGTGTGCACTTAGGGGTTAACGAGTTAACCGAGCAGCAGCCAGATCTAGTGGTTGCAGGAATAAACCACGGCGCTAACCTAGGTGATGATACCTTGTATTCAGGCACCGTTGCAGCCGCCACAGAAGGACGCCACTTAGGATTGCCGGCGATTGCTGTGTCGTTATGCTCTAAAGAAGGAAATCACTTTGAAACTGCTGCTGCGGTTGCAGTGAGTATTATCAAAGAGTTGGCATCGCACCCATTACCGAAAGATCAAATCATCAACTTAAACGTGCCAGATATTCCGCTTACAGAGCTCAAAGGAGTTAAGGTAACCCGTTTAGGTTCGCGTCATAAAGCTGAAACCATGACGAAACAACAAGACCCATGGGGCCGTGACATTTATTGGTATGGTACCCTTGGTGCTGAAAGTGATGCAGGTGAAGGCACTGATTTTTATGCCATAAATAATGGTTATGCATCAGTGACCCCGCTTAGTGTTGATATGACGGCGAAAGAGAGCTTACAAGCCGTCGATAGCTGGTTAGCAAATATGGAGATTAATAGTGCTGACTAATTATAATCGCAGCGCACTGGCATTAGCAGAGTTATTGAAACGCGAAGGTGTAGAAGACAGCACTGTGCTTGAAGCGATAGCCTCAACACCCAGACACATTTTTATCGATGATGTTTTACAGCACAAAGCTTATCAAAATACCGCATTGCCAATTGGTCAAGGACAAACGATTTCGCAGCCTTATATTGTCGCACGTATGACTGAGCTACTTCGCTTAGCGGGCGTACGTGATAAAGTGCTCGAAATTGGCACAGGGTCTGGCTACCAAACGGCAATACTGGCAAAAACGTTCACTAAAGTGTGCTCGGTAGAGCGTATAAAAGCACTACAGTGGCAAGCAAAACGCCGTTTGCACAAACTCGATTTATATAATGTCACCATGAAACATGGTGATGGTTGGCAAGGCTGGCAATCACAAGCGCCGTTTGAGGGGATTATTGTTACAGCTGCAGCCGCCACTATGCCACAAGGGTTACTTGCTCAATTGGCTGATGGGGGCGTTATGATTGCACCTATCGGTGAGCAAGATCAGCAATTAATGATGGTCGTTAGAAATGGCGATACTTTCACAGAACATAAAGTTGCACCAGTAAGATTTGTACCTTTGGTACCTGGTGATATTGAATAGGACGTTAAACTTTGAAGTTGTTTACTAAGTTATATGATATGGCACTGGTATGGGCTAAACATCGCCATGCAGAGCGTTATTTAGCAGGGATGAGTTTTGCTGAATCTGTTTTTTTTCCGGTACCACCGGATGTCATGCTAGCACCTATGTCACTTGCTCAACCAGATAAAGCATGGCGTTTTGCCAGCTTTACGACGATTGCTTCAGTGATTGGTGGTATTTTAGGTTACTTACTTGGCTTTTGGTTATTCGAACCTGTGGTCGAGCCGCTGATTGCGCAAATGGGTTGGCAAGCGAAATTTGACACAGCGCTAAGTTGGTTTGAAAACTACGGTGTGTGGGTGGTGTTTTTAGCGGGCTTCTCCCCCATACCTTATAAGGTTTTCACCATAGGTGCTGGTTTGATGCAAATGGCATTTCTGCCGTTTCTAATTGCTTCGGCAATTGGTCGTGGCGCACGCTTTTTCTTAGTGTCGGCTTTAATGAAGTGGGGCGGCGTTAAAATGGAGCAGAAATTACGTCAATATGTTGAAGCGCTTGGCTGGGGATTAGTTGTTTTAGTTGTGGTTGCGTACTTTTTACTGCGATAACCCGTAAAACCATTAAACTAGTACGATAAGGAGCATTTTACGATGAGCAGGCAGATAACAGTCTATGTTACTTTGTTTCTTAGTATTTTGCTCTTTGGTTGTACTTCTCGCGAAGCGCCAGCACCGGTGAGTAGTTTAGACAATAAAGTTAAACCCGCCACTCGCAAAGTAAATATCTCTGGCTCAAAATATGTAGTCAAAAAGGGCGATACTTTATATTCAATTGCTTTTAGCGCTCAGCAAGATTTTCGAACCCTCGCAAAAATAAACGATATTCCAGCACCTTATACCATCTTCCCTGGGCAGAATATTTCGCTCATAAAATCGGCACAAAAACAAAAAAAGACGAAAAAATATACGAATTCGAGTAAAAAGTCTACTGTTTCTATACAAAAAAATAACAAAAAATTAAAGAAAGAGCTTGATCAGCCAAAACAACGAGAGTATGTTCAGAAACAAGCCAACAAAATAATTAGTGAAAAAAAACGTAATTCTAATGCAAAAGTTGTATGGAACTGGCCTGCTAAAGGTAAAGTAACGCAACGCTTCTCTAATAAAGAGAATGGCTTTAAAGGGTTACAGATCACTAATAAACAAGGGGCTTCTGTTGTAGCTGCTGCACATGGAACTGTGGTATACGCGGGCAACGCATTGAGGGGGTATGGTAATTTAATCATTTTGAAACACAATGATGATTACCTAAGTGCTTACGCGCACAATTCAAAGTTGCTTGTAAAGGAAAAACAGGAAGTAAAGGCGGGGCAGAAAATAGCAGAAATGGGCAGTTCAGACTCTACGGTTACGGCTTTGAGATTTGAAATTCGTTATCGGGGTCAAGCAGTCAATCCTGCTAAGTATCTACCTTAGCCATTTAGGGTATTGATAAAGTGATTTAGCTCAATCACATATTTGCTCGGGAGGACGCTTATGGGTCACACAGCAAAACTTGAGAAAAAAACTGACGCGATTGACGATAAATTTGATGACACGGTAGTCGAAGAAGAGTCTTCTGAATTACTTGAAGAAGTCGACAACGAAGATGAAATTTTTGCAAAAGAAGAAGTTGCCAAGAATTTAGATGCTACACAGCTGTATCTTGGTGAGATTGGTTTTTCTCCGCTGTTAAGCGCAGAAGAAGAAGTCTATTTTGCTCGAAAAGCACTGAAAGGCTGTGAAGCCTCTCGCAAGCGAATGATTGAAAGTAATTTACGTTTAGTGGTGAAAATTGCCCGCCGCTATAACAACCGTGGCCTTGCGCTACTAGACCTTATTGAAGAAGGTAATTTAGGCCTTATCAGAGCCGTTGAGAAATTTGACCCAGAACGAGGTTTCCGTTTTTCAACTTATGCAACTTGGTGGATACGTCAAACCATTGAACGTGCCATCATGAACCAAACACGTACGATTCGTTTACCTATTCATGTGGTCAAAGAGCTTAATGTTTATTTAAGAACAGCCCGTGAATTAACGCAGAAACTTGACCATGAACCCACTGCAGAAGAAATTGCAGAGTGCTTAGATAAGCCGGTTGAAGATGTTACTAAGATGCTGCGTTTAAACGAAAAAATCACCTCGGTGGATACACCTATCGGTGGTGAAAATGACAAAGCGTTATTAGATATTATCGCCGATGAGAAAGACTACGGTCCAGAAGGCGAAGTACAAAACAATGACATCAACAAGCACATTGTTGATTGGCTTGGAGAGTTAAACCCGAAACAGCGTGAAGTACTTGCTCGTCGTTTTGGTTTACTGGGCTATGAGCCATCAACCCTTGAAGATGTTGGTCGTGAAATTGGCTTAACACGTGAACGTGTAAGACAAATTCAAGTGGAAGCATTACGTCGCTTAAAAGACATTTTGCAACACGAAGGTTTAAGTACAGATAGCCTATTCGACCAATTCACCTGATTTGACAACAATGAATACCTGATCAAGGGTATCGAACCCACGGGTTCAGAACACACAAAAAAGCTGACGTTACGTCAGCTTTTTTATATCCACTCAAATTTTAAAGTAAATCTTTTAATTGATACAGTAGTTGGTGTGCTTGTCTTGGCGTTAGGCTATCTGGATCAAGCTGTTTTAAGGTTAATTCAAGCTCTGAAGGTTCATCATCAAAACTTAATGTTTGCTGTTGTTGCTCAATAGGGGCAGTAACAGGTTGATGATTCTCAAGCATTTTAAGCTTTTGTTTTGCTTGTTGGATAACCGCTTTTGGTACACCAGCCAAAGCAGCAACTTGTAAACCAAAGCTCTTGCTTGCTGCGCCTTCAAGCACGGTATGCATAAAGGCAATGGTGTCGTTGTGCTCAATGGCATCGAGGTGCACATTAACCAGCCCCGTTTTTTGCTCGGCCAGTTCGGTTAGCTCAAAATAGTGGGTTGCAAACAAAGTTTTAGCAGCAATTTTTGATGCTAAATAATCAGCCGTTGCATAGGCAAGCGATAAACCATCATAAGTTGAAGTACCGCGACCAATTTCATCCATCAGTACCAGTGATTGCGCTGTGGCGTTATTTAAAATTGTTGCCGTTTCGGTCATTTCAACCATGAAGGTTGAGCGCCCTGATGCTAGGTCATCACTTGCGCCAATACGCGTAAAAATACGGTCAATATTACCAATTTCTGCACTATCAGCAGGAACGTAACAACCAATGTGAGCCATCAAAACAATAAGTGCGGTTTGGCGCATATAGGTCGATTTACCACCCATATTTGGACCTGTGATAATTAACATTTTACGGTCGTTATTAAGCTCTACAGGGTTGGCAATAAACGGGTCTTTCATTACTTGTTCTACCACTGGGTGGCGACCCTGTTTAATACTGATATTATCGTTATCGCACAGTGTTGGCTTAGCATAATTGAGCGCTTGCGCACGTTCGGCCAAATTGTTCAGTACATCTAAATCTGCTAAAACAGCTGCCATTGTTTGTAACTGCTCAATGTGCGGAGCAATAAACTCAAAGAGTTGCTCGTAAAGCTGTTTTTCAAGTGCTAGCGCTTTTGACTGGCTACCAAGTACTTTATCTTCGTGCTCTTTAAGCTCAGGGATAATATAGCGCTCATTATTTTTTAGCGTTTGACGGCGAATATAATCGGCAGGAACCAAGTGCGAGTTAGCGCGACTTACTTCAATAAAAAAGCCATGCACCTTGTTATAGCCAATTTTTAAAGTGCTAATGCCTGTGCGTTCACGCTCACGTTCTTCAAGCTTTTCGAGAATATCGGTTGCGCCTTGGCTTAGGGCACGCCATTCATCAAGCTCATTGTTATAACCCGGGGCAATAACACCCCCATCACGAATAAGCACCGGTGGGGTTTCGATGACAGCACGTTCTAGTAAGTCTTGTAGCTCAGGTAATTGCTGTGATTGCGCTATTATTTGACTAATACGCGGATCGTTGGCGTCCAGAAGTAATTCGTGTAATGGTGCCAGAGCTTGCAGTGCGCTACGCAGGCGCGTTAAATCACGCGGGCGTGCTGTGCAAAGCGCTAAACGGGCGATAACACGCTCAATGTCGCCAATTTGCTTTAATGACTCTTGTAGCTCACCACATAATTGCGCATCGATAATTGCACTAATAGCGTTTAGTCGAGAGTTGAGCTCTGTTTTGCTGCGCACAGGGGTATGAATACGGCGTTTCAATAAGCGTGAACCCATCGCAGTCGCTGTTTTATCAAGTACTTGTGCAAGTGTGTTTTCGTAACCGCCCGATAAATTAACCGTTAGTTCAAGGTTTTTACGGGTTGCGGCATCTAAGATCACTGCGTGTTCGTTTTGCTCAAGGGTAATCGCACGAATATGCGGCAGGGCAATACGTTGAGTGTCTTTTACATATTGCATTAAGCAGCCCGCAGCCACCAAAGCAGCGTGTGCTTTGTCTACACCAAAACCAACTAAATCTTTGGTGCCAAATTGGTCGCAAAGTAAATGCTGTGCAGTATCTAAATCAAATTCCCATTCTGGGCGACGACGTGCGCCTTTGATATGTTCAATTAAATGCACATTTGCAAATGTTTCACTATAGAGCAGCTCAGCAGGGGCTAAACGTTGTAATGTTGAGCTAAATGCTTCATCAGTATTTACTTCTAACACATTGAATCTGCCAGAGTTAATATCTAAATAAGCAATACCATATAAGCCTTGTTTACTTTGCCAAACGCTGGTTAGCAAGTTGTCTTGGCGTTCTTGTAGCAGCGCTTCGTCAGAAATAGTGCCCGGTGTAACAATGCGCACAACTTTACGCTCAACAGGGCCTTTGCTAGTAGCTGGGTCGCCAACTTGTTCACAAATAGCCACCGACTCACCCATTTGTACAAGGCGAGCTAAATAGTTCTCTACTGCGTGATAGGGCACACCCGCCATTGGAATGGGATCGCCACCGGCTTTACCTCGGTGGGTTTGAGAAATATCAAGAAGTTGTGCTGCACGCTTGGCATCATCAAAGAAAAGTTCGTAAAAGTCGCCCATACGATAAAACAATAAAATATCCCGATGCTCGGCTTTTATTTTTAGATACTGCTGCATCATAGGGGTTTGTTGTTTTATAGTGTGCGGTGCATAAAGATCAAACGACATGTATTTACCCAAAGGCTGAATATGGAATTACATCAAGAGATTAAAACACTTGCTGCGAAATTAGGAGCTATTTTAACGGATAAACGCTTATGGATCACTACCGCAGAATCATGCACTGGCGGTGGAGTGAGTTATGCGCTCACCGATACCCCGGGCAGTTCTAATTATATTGACCGAGCGTTTGTTACTTATAGTAATCAAGCAAAACATGAGCTCATTGGCGTTAGCGAGCAAACTTTAAACAGCTTTGGCGCGGTGAGTGAACAAACCGTTGTTGAAATGGCATCGGGGGCGGCAAAAGCTGCAAACGCCGATATTGCAATAGCTATTTCGGGGATAGCAGGCCCCGGTGGTGGAACACTGGATAAACCTGTGGGATTAGTGTGGTTTTGTATTCATTTTGCTGGTCAAAACTACCCAAGCAAACAGGTTTTCGCTGGTGATAGAGCTGAAGTTAGACTGCAAGTTATTGTTTATTCATTAAAAAACATAATTGAATTGATAAAATCTGAAAATTAGCTTGATACTGTAATTTCATACAGTATACTGTCTGCATTAGCCGGATTTGGAGAACAGAATGAACGATAACAAACAAAAAGCCTTAGACGCTGCTTTATCACAAATTGAGCGTCAATTTGGTAAAGGCTCAATTATGAAACTGGGCGACAACAAAGCCCTAGATATTGAAGCAATCTCAACAGGTTCACTAGGTATCGATATCGCACTAGGTATTGGTGGTTTACCTACAGGCCGTATTGTTGAAGTGTATGGTCCTGAATCATCAGGTAAAACAACACTTACTTTACAAGTTATCGCAGAAGCTCAAAAGCAAGGTAAAACGTGTGCATTCGTAGATGCTGAGCACGCTCTAGATCCTGTATACGCACAAAAATTGGGTGTAAACATTGATGACTTACTTGTTTCTCAGCCAGACACGGGTGAGCAAGCATTAGAAATCTGTGACATGTTAGTTCGTTCAAGTGCTGTTGATGTTGTGATTGTTGACTCGGTAGCAGCTTTAACACCTAAAGCTGAAATCGAAGGTGATATGGGTGACTCACACATGGGTCTACAAGCTCGCTTAATGTCACAAGCTTTACGTAAGCTTACAGGTAACATCAAGCGTTCAAACACACTATGTATTTTCATCAACCAAATCCGTATGAAAATTGGTGTTATGTTTGGTAACCCTGAAACAACAACAGGCGGTAACGCACTTAAATTCTACGCTTCAGTACGTATCGATATTCGTCGTATTGGTTCAGTGAAAGAAGGCGATGAGGTTGTTGGTAACGAAACCCGCGTTAAAGTTGTTAAAAACAAGGTTGCTCCGCCGTTTAAACAAGCTGAGTTCATCATCATGTATGGTGAAGGTATTTCTAAACAAGGCGAACTAATCGATCTAGGCGTTAAGCATAAGATTGTTGAAAAATCAGGTGCTTGGTACAGCTACAATGGCAGCAAAGTTGGTCAAGGTAAAGCAAACTCAATTAAGTTCTTAAAAGACAACCCAGAGATCGCAGATGAGATCGAAGGTAAGTTACGTGAGATGCTATTACTTCAAGCAACTGTGCAACCAGAAGATGGTGAAGATGCAGGCCTATTAGCTGAAGACGAGCTATAAACACCGCAAAAGAGTATAGTTAAGCGTGATTTGACCCGCACTTAACACAAAAAGACCGCTACACAGTTAGCGGTTTTTTTATGGTTGCTTGTAGTTGCGATTTAATATCGCGTTTAATTACAGAACTTAATGCGGGATATACCCGCAGTTGTTGGAGTAGGAAGTAGTTTGTCGCATTTTCAATTCAGTGACAATTTTAAGTTATTTTACACGTTCAATATATTCGCTACGACGCCATAAAATAGCAGCAAGAGTTGCCAGAGGGATTATCAAAAAAATCGCTATTGTTTCAAATAGCGCATTATCTTCATATATGAATGCCAAGCTGGTAGCTGGTATTGTCATCAGCGTGAAAATTCGATACATAAGTTCTGTATCAGTTCGATATATGAGAGCTGTTTGGCAATCAGGGCAAGTGAATAGTTTACCGTCAACCCTGTCTATTGGTGTTCTCGCTTTGGCTATTGGAAACTTCCATCCACAATCTGGACATCTTCTAGAGCGTTTCGATTTTTTAGCATCCATTAATCTGTACCAAATAACTAAAATATTCATTTTTTAATAAACTACAGAAAAATTTATAAGGTGCAATGAAGTGAAGGCTATTCGCTATGTTTTTTGCTTTTAGAGTAAAATGGAGTAATAAAAAAGCCGCATATGATGCGGCTTTTAATGTACTTAAAGCTTAAAACTTGTCGCTTTATAAAATTATAGCTGCCAGTTGAAAGATACTGAATAACTACGCGGTGCGCCGTAATAACCTTGCTCCCAGAACAAGCTATGTAAGTACTTTTCGTTAGTTACGTTATTAACGTTTAAGTTAACGCTCATGTGGTCATTAATATCGTATGTTGCCATTAGATTTAATAAGCCGTAAGCATCTTGCTTAGTAACAGGAACAACGCCAGACGGCTGAGTAGGTTGTACACGTTTAGTGTCGTCTTGCCATTGGTAGTTTAAACCAAAGGTTAAACCATCAACTTCAGGTACCTTATGAGTGACAGCAAGTTTAAATTGGTTTTCAGGTGTGTAGTTTTTAACTAATTCATCACCATCAATGTTTAGATTGCTGAAACTAAAGCTCGCGCTCAGCGTTTCGTTGATTTTGCCACTAAGCTCTACTTCAATACCATCACTGTTAATACCATCTGCGCCATAGTAGCGAGTGTCATCAGGTAATGAACCTGGGATAGCAACAGCAAGGCCAACTTGTTTTGCATCAAAGTAGGCTACAGTTACAAATAAGTCGTCATCAAGTAGCTGTGCCTTTACACCAATTTCGCTACTTTTACCTGTAATTGGATCTAAATAATCACCGTTTACGTCACGCTCTGTTTGCGGAACAAAGGTTTCTGTGTAGCTTGCGTAAGTTGAGAAGCTTTCGTTGATATCATAAACAACACCGAAGTACGGCACTGTTTGGTCGCTATCTTTGTCTTTTGCAACGCCGTAAGAGGCACCTTCCGTTTCCCAATTTACTTGGCTTACACCCGCTAAAATGCTAAATGCGTCAGTTGCACGAATGCGTGTTGAAATATATGCAGAGCGTTGACGGCTGGTGATATCAGCACCTGTTAAACCATCGGTTAGTGTTGGCACTGGTGCAACACCATCCCAACCACCTAGCTCAGGCATTGCAGGGAAACCATTGCCTGTTGTACGGTCATACAATGATTTATCTTTATTATCCATATCTGCTTGGTTTACACCAAATGACAGATCATGTTCCATACCAAATAAATCAAATTTACCTGTTGCGTAGATATCTAAAATGTCGTGCTTATCTTTGTGGTCATATTCACTCGCATAACCAGTTAGGCCAAGACCTGTTTCTCTGTCTGGTGTGCCGTAAACATAGAAAAGCTCAGAATCTTGCTCATTTTCTAAGTGCGCGTAGCTGGCTTTTAAGAACCAAGTATTGGTGATTGCTTGCTCAATTGATAAGAACAGCTGCTCAGTTGTGTTATTCCAATATGACCAATCTGAAGCAGTGCTGGTTGACGCATCAAAGTTTGTTGCTGAACCATCGCTGTAATAAAGTGGTAAGGCACCCCAAAGTGGGCTGTCGGCATCTTTCTTTTGATTTACATAGTTTGCAGTGACTACTGTGCTATCAGTTAATTGACCTTCGTAGGCTAGGTAATAAATTGTTTTATCTTGCTCGTAACGGTCAAGGTATGACTCAGTTTTGTGCTTAGTGAATACTGCACGTACAGCGTGGTTTTCGTTGATAGCTGTTGAAGCGTCAAGCTCTAAACGTTTGTTGTCCCAAGAGCCATACGATACAGACGCATTTACTTGTGTTTGATAAGTAGGGCGTTTTAGAACCATGTTCACGGTTGCTGAAGGGTTACCCGCACCTGTCATTAAACCATTGGCACCACGTACAATTTCAACACTATCAAAAATAGAGGTATCAAGAGTACCTTGGATTGAACCGTTGTCTTGTGGCATACCCATGCCATTAACCTGGAAGTTAGTGATTTCAAAACCGCGAGCTTTAAAATAAGTACGATCAGTTTCAATTTGCTCAACAGTCACACCCGGTGTGCTTTCAAGAACTGCGTTAAGGTTATCGAGTGAGAAGTCATCCATTAATGCACGTGAAACAACAGAGATTGACTGTGGTGTCTCTTTAATTGTTAGCCCTAATTTGGTCGCAGACTGTGCTTCTTCAGTGATGTAGTTTTTATGATGCTGGCCATACACGGCAATTTTTTCAATTGCTTGTTCTTCTTTTTGTTGTTCTGCAAAAGCGTGGCCACTTAAAAGTGCTGAGGTCACAAGGCTTAATTGAGATAAGCGCAAAAATTTTGTTGATGACATGCAAAGTTCCAATTAGTTCAATGAATAGTGAAATTAATGCGTAATCTAATCTAAATGAAAATAATTTGCAATTAAGGTTTGCTATTTTAGTGAATAATTGATTGCAAAAAAGTTTAAAAGGCACAGAAATATAAAAAGGAGATATAAAAAAAGCGGCCGAAGCCGCTTCAGGAAGTAAATAAGTTTAAATCTTAAAAAACGTATTTTGCAGAAAACTGTAGACGATCCATATCACCGTCAGCACCGCTTTCTAACTCACGCTCGGCATGTTTAAACTCAACACCAAAGGTGAGCTTTTTAACAGGCGAGTATAAAAGGTTGGCACTATAGCTTTGGCTCATTTCTGTAGGGTCGCCAGTCACAGCAAGTAAATCTGTGTTGTTATCTGCTGAGAAGAATGAGTAAAGGAAAGTTGAACGCCATTGGCTGTTCCAGTGTTGTTGGTAGGCAATAAAACCTGATGTTGAATCAATCGCATCTAAATCATCACCATCAAGCACAGCACCATTTGCTACGTTTAAACCAATGTAGCGGCCTAAACCTGAGCCTTGAGTTAGCATGAATTTTAGGTTGTTTTGGCCAAAATTAACTTTACCTGAGGCGCTGATACCGAACGATGATGTATCTGCATCAATGCCATTTTGCTTGTAAGTTAATTGACGAGCAAGACCGGTAAATACTAATTCCCCCCAATCAGCTTTATGTGCATAACGTGCTGTAAAGTCTGGCATTGATGCATCATCAGTGGCTACGCGAGCGCCGTCTACTGTGACTGTGCTCTCTGGGTTTTCGATAGAGAATGACCAGTTGCCAGTAGTGTAACGTGCCTGTGCTTGGCGTACGAACACGGTACCCTCAGCAGGTCCCACGAAGTCGAGTGTTTCAGGTAATGCGCCTACGTTTTGAAAGTTTGACCATGCTTGACCAAATAACCAGCCATCATAAGTTACAAATGCCTGACGAATACGTGGTGCATAAGAATTACTTACACGTTCGTTACCGCCTGGTGCTGAAGCAATAAAGTCGATTTCAATTTTAGTTTTGATGGTATTGCCATCGTCTAACTTTGTTGCGGTACCTAGGTTAAAGCGAGATTGGCGCGCGTGCATGTCAAATACAGCATCGCTGTCGCTGTCTGCGCCTACTGGTGTTGTACCTGGTACATAGAAGTCACGGCCAATACTACCACCGGCTGGTACGCCTGCTGAGTAATCACTCCACATGGCATCAAGTTTTACATAGCCACCATAAGAAACCTCTGTGTTACCAATGGTTGCAGCGTTAGCATTGCTGGCAAGTGCTGATAAAACAGCTGAAGCTGCTAGTGTTTTTAATGCGGTTACTTTTGTTGTTGTCATAATGTGTATTCCTGTCGAAGCTACTTGTTGCATTAATGATTTTTTAATAATGTTGTTGTACCACTGTTGTTTAAGATAAGACTTCTCTCAATTATCTATTGGTCTATTAGACTAAGGTGGAATATCTGGTTAAATCACAACCAATCTAACATTGAACTAGATTATAGAAGGCGATTTCGACGTTTTTTGTTAAATGACAAGATATACAACTAAGGTCTAATACTTTCAGGGGCTTTGCTGAGTGATCCTTGATGCAGGCCGTAGGCAAGTAATTAAAATGGAGACGACAACAATGTCAGAAAGTATCTATCCAGTACCAGCGCATATCAAGAATGCTGCATTAGTTGATAACGATAAATATAATACACTGTATAAGCAATCGATTGATGACCCTGAGGGATTTTGGCGAGAACACGGTAAACGCCTTGATTGGTCAACTCCTTACAATAAAGTAAAGAATACTTCATTCGACAAAGGCCACATCAGTATTCGCTGGTATGAAGACGGCCAACTAAACGCATCTTATAACTGTATTGACCGCCACCTTGCTACTAAAGCCGATAAAACAGCCCTCATTTGGGAAGGCGACAACCCTGAACACAACGAAAATATTAGCTACCAACAGCTTCACGACGAAGTCGCTAAATTAGCTAATGGCCTTAAAAAATTAGGTGTATCGAAAGGTGACCGTGTCGCTATTTACATGCCAATGACACCGCAGGCTATTTACGCTATGCAAGCGTGTGCGCGTATTGGTGCGATTCACTCTGTAGTATTTGGTGGTTTCTCTCCATCAGCGATTGCTGACCGAATTAATGACTCAGGCGCTAAAGTGGTAATTACTTCAGACGAAGGTCGCCGTGCTGGCAACTGCGTACCACTTAAAGCAAATGTTGATGAAGCGGTATCACAAGACTCGGTAACCACCGTTGAGCACGTTATTGTTCATCAGCTAACGGGTGGTGAAGTTGAATGGAATAGTCATGATGTTTGGTGGCATGAGCTTGTCGCTGATTTACCAGCTGAGTGCGAACCTGAACCAATGAATGCAGAAGATCCGCTTTTCATTCTTTATACTTCAGGCTCAACGGGTCAACCAAAAGGGGTGGTTCATACTACCGGTGGTTACCTTGTTTATGCATCGATGACACATGAATATGTGTTTGATCTTAAAGAAGACGATATTTTCTGGTGTAGTGCCGATGTGGGCTGGATCACAGGTCACAGCTACATTGCTTATGGCCCATTAGTGAATGGCTGCACGCAAGTCGTATTTGAAGGTGTACCAACTTACCCAACAGCGGGGCGTATGGGTGAAGTAATTGATAAGCACAACGTGACTATCCTTTACACAGCACCGACTGCTATTCGTGCTCTAATGGCGAAAGGCGATGAGCCAACAGCGACTTCAACTCGTAAAAGTCTTCGTGTTATGGGTTCTGTAGGTGAGCCAATTAACCCAGAAGCGTGGGCATGGTATTACGAGCATATTGGTAACGAAAACTGCCCAATCGTAGATACGTGGTGGCAAACAGAGACTGGTGGCATCATGATCACACCATTACCAGGTGCGACAGATATGAAGCCAGGCTCAGCAACTCGTCCGTTCTTTGGTATTGCACCAGCCTTATTTGATGCTGAAGGTAATACACTCGAAGGCGCGGTTGACGGTAACCTTGTTATTTTAGACAGCTGGCCATCACAAGCTCGCACAGTTTATGGCGACCATGAGCGCTTTGAACAAACCTATTTCTCAGCATACCCTGGTGTGTACTTCACAGGTGACGGTTGTCGTCGTGATGAAGATGGCTACTACTGGATCACAGGCCGTGTAGATGACGTACTTAACGTATCAGGTCACCGCCTAGGTACTGCCGAAATCGAGAGTGCATTGGTTGCTCACGAAGCGGTAGCAGAAGCAGCAGTAGTGGGTTACCCGCATGATATTAAAGGTCAGGGCATCTATGTTTACATCACTCCAAATGAGGGTGTTGTAGTGAGTGATGAACTAACAAAAGAGGTACGTAACTGGGTTCGTAAAGAGTTAAGCCCAATTGCATCACCAGATATGATCCAATGGTCTCCGGGTTTACCGAAAACTCGTTCTGGTAAGATCATGCGTCGAATTTTACGTAAAATTGCGGCAAATGAGCACCAACAGCTTGGAGATACTTCTACACTAGCCGATCCAAGCGTTGTTGATGAGCTAATCGAAAACCGATTAAATCGTTAAAATCGCGTTAAAAACTTGATTAGAAGTTGATTCTAAACGTAGTATATCGGCTGTCACTTAGAAATAGGTGTCAGCCGAATTTATTAGGAGTGAACCATGAGTCAGTTTTTAATAGCGGACGATCATCCGTTATTTCGTGAAGCGCTGAAAGGGGCATTGAGTGCTAAGTTCGCTGATTTAGAAGTGTTTGAATCGGAAAACTTTGATACCACTTTGCAGGTGCTAAGCGAGCAAGAAGATCTTGATATCTTACTACTAGACCTTCACATGCCAGGCAATGGCGATTTATACGGCCTTATTCGCATTCGCGAAGACTATCCAAGCTTACCAATAGCTGTTGTTTCTGGCAGCGAAGACATCAATGTAGTTTCTAAAGTAATGGGTTATGGTGCGATGGGATTTATTCCTAAATCATCTTCATCAGATGATATTGCGCTGGCAATCAACCACATTCTTGAAGGCGATGTTTGGCTGCCACTTGAACTTAAAGATAAAGTGGCTGCTGTAGATGGCGAAGACAAAGAAATTGCAGCGCAAGTGGCTTCACTGACACCGCAGCAATACAAGGTGTTGCAATACTTACACGAAGGCTTGTTAAACAAACAGATTGCTTACGAGTTACATATTTCTGAAGCAACCGTTAAAGCACACATTACAGCAATTTTTAGAAAGCTAGGTGTGTATAACCGTACTCAAGCGGTATTAATTGCCTCTAAATTGCAACTAGAGCCTATTGAGTCGGCATAACAAACGATAATAAAAATAATAAAGAGGCCATTCAGCCTCTTCATTTTATTGCTTAAGCGAACACCACGGTTCGATTTCCATTGATAAACAGTTTATGTTCAGATGCGAGTTGCAGCGCTTTACAGAATACTGTTTTCTCTACATCTTTACCCATTTTTGCCATCATCTCTGCGGTATCCGCATGACTGACATGCGTCACATCTTGTAAAATAATCGGCCCTTCATCAAGCTCATTATTAACAAAATGGGCGGTCGCACCAATAATTTTTACACCGCGTTCAAACGCCTGATGGTAAGGCTTTGCACCAATAAAGGCAGGTAAAAATGAATGGTGAATATTAATAATCTTACCTTCAAAGCGCGCCACAAATTCAGGGCTTAAAATACGCATATATTTTGCAAGGCCGATAATATCAGGCTGATAGCTGGCAATTAAATCACCGACTTGTTGATCATGCTCCGCACGGCTTAAACCTTCGTGCGATACCACATGAAATGGCACGCCAAAGCCTGCAGCCAATGGCGCTAAATCAGCGTAGTTGGCAATCACAGCCAGTACTTCGATGTTTAAGGCTTTTTCGAACTGCTTAAGTAATACACCACCTAAGCAGTGCGCTTCTTTAGTGGCAAGCAATACCACTTTCGTTTTTTCGCTGCTGTGCAGGGCAAGCTCTGCGCCATCAGGAAGTAGCTCAGCAAGCCTTGGTAAGAAGTCCTCAGCAATAACACCGCTTAACTCTGTACGCATAAAAAAGCGTTTAGCGTCTTTATCTACAAATTCGTTATTACGCGTAATGTTTAAATTATGCTGATGACAAAGGCCAGTGATCTTGGCAATTAGACCAACATCATCATCGCATTGAGTGGTTAAAATCGTGTTCATAGTCCTCATTCTAATCCCGTTTGTGTGAACACCATTATTTGCTAATTTTTTTGTGCTGCATAGCGCAAATTTAACTATCTAATAATTTATCTGATTTGATTGTATAAACGCCTAAAATGTAATCATTATTTACTTTTCATGTAAAAGTAAGCTGCTTTCACTATAAATGTGATTTTCTGTCCATAATTATGATTAATTAAGTGCTTTTCTACATCATTTTCTACACTTTTTAACTTTATCGTAAGTAACTGTAAGTGAAGGTAATAGTTTGTAAAACATAGAATTATTTCGATTTATTCAAGTCAAAATGGGGTATTACAAACAATAAGGAAAAAATTCCATGAAAAGCACTCTGCTTAAAACAATTGTTGCCTCAAGTTTGCTTTCGGTACTAGCTGCCTGCTCAAGCGATGACAGCAGCAGTAGCAACAGTGGCTATGTGCAACTGTACAATGGCTCTTACAACAGCCCATACACGCGTTTATTTGTTGATGACACTGAGCGCTCGGGGGCAGACTTTGGTGATGTATCAACTCGTCATAACTACAGTTCGGGGGAGTATGATCTCAGTTTTGAATATGTTGATGCCAACGACAGTTATATTACGATTGACGAAGAAACTATCAATATAAAAAATGATCAAACTCAGTTATTAGTAATGAATGGTGACTTTGCTGAACCAATTTTTACAGAGCTCAGTGTGCCGACGTCAAGCGATGAAGATGAATTCAATGTCGGCTTTTTTAATATTGTTGGCGAAGACAATCTTTACGATGTATATGTTGCCACTGACGATGGTGTATTTGATACCGCAGAGTTATTAATGACTTCGCAATACCTCGTTGAGCCAGAATTAGCCACGCTTGAGGAAGGTTATTACACTATTTATATCACCGCTAGCGGCAGCACAGATGTGATTTTTGAATCACCAACCGTGTATTTTAATGATGAAGCAACGTACATGGCGATGATCCGCCCAAGTTATGCAACAGAAGAAGATGGCATTACGCTTGATGTCGTGACGGCAAGTAGCTCTGTAACACAACTAAACCATCAAGACGCGCAAGGTCAGCTGCGTTTTATTAATACCATTGATGATTACACGCAAACCCAGTTTAAAGTAACCCGAGGCACAACGGCGACTAACACCGAAGTTGTTAGCAACGATAGTTACTCTGAATACATGAGCATGTCGCCAAATAGTTACAGCGTCGCCATGTTAGATGAAGCTGGCGACACGATTGTAGATAACTTCTTAATGACATTAGAGCGTGAGCAAAGTGCGGTTGGTCTTTTCTACAATGACAAAGATTACGGCCCTCGTATGATGACCATTGAAGAAAATCTAACACCAAGCAGCTACAGCCACGCAGTTACAGTTGTTAACTTAATTGGTAGCTATGCAGGGCAAGAGATAGACGAAGTCGATGTGTACTTTACCCTCAATGGCGAAACGGTTGAAGATACTAGCAATGTTGTTGAAGGGTTAGATCAATACGACCAACAAGAGCAGGTGGTTGATAACGAAGTTTATACAACTTATGTGGTGTTTGAAGATAACGGCCAACAGATTGTGCTATTGCAACAAAGCGATATGGATTTTACCGAAGAAGGTAACTATATCTTGGTGATTGAACACGATGAAACCACTGACTCAGGTTACAAGATGACCTTAGAGCGTACGGTGACTGAACAGTCTTAACCGGCTAAAACGCAATATCGTTGTTTATTTACTCTTGCTAAGTGTTTATTGTATAAACAATTAAGGCTTTTGCTTTTTTGTTTAAAGTATACACAAGGAGAGAGTATGGACGGCGGTATTGCGTTACTAGTCTTACTAGCACTAGTTGTTGTAGGTGGCTCAATTGCTGGCATTATTGCCCTTTTTCAACTCTCTAGTTTAAAGCGAGAGGTGGTTGCTCTTCGAGTAAAACTTAACGCGACATATGTTAATAACTCTCAAACAAATACTGCAAACACGTTTGAAAATTCAAACGAAGATCTGACTGACACAGTAAAATTTGAACCAAAGCCGAAAGCTATTATTAAGCCGATTGAGGTTATCGCTAAAAAGCCAGAGCCAACAAAACCCAAGCCTGCCATTTTAAATCCGCTAGTAAGCCAACTCGTTACACAAATCAAAGCCAATTGGCTAACTTGGGCAGGAGCGGTTGCACTTGCCTTTGGTGGTATCTTTTTAGCTCGCTATTCACTGGAAGCAGGCTTATTATCCGAAACTATGCGACTCACACTTGGGGCTATTTTTGGTCTGAGCTTAATTGTTGCGGCTGAGGTGTTACATCGTAAAGGTATTATCTTTGATGGGTTTAGTAACTATATTCCCGCTGCGCTTGCTAGCGGCGGCTTTATCAGTTGTTTTGCGCTCACTTTACTGGCCTACAGCCATTATGGCTTACTCCAAGCATTACCTGCATTTAGCGTTTTAACCTTAATCTCTGTAGCTGCAAGCTGGATGGCGCTGCGTTTTGGTCCAGTGCTTGCGGTCATTGGTATTATTGGCGCCTACAGCGTGCCGGTTTGGGTCAATACTGGGAATAATGATTTTATAGCGCTGCTTACCTATGTTGCTTTTGTTAGTGTTTCTGCTTCGCTGGTAGCGCATTATGTAAAACGTCATTGGCTGTGGTATCTGTTATGGGCAGGTCATTTAGGTTGGTACATTTTAGTTGCATTGACAGTATCTAAAAACCTGCATTGGTTTATTAATCTTTATGCGCTATTTAGCATCATATTGTTAATTGCTATTCCACGCCTTGGGCTGGGCTTTAAGCAAATTGAATACCGCCCACATCGCTTTAAAACGCTACTGAAACAACTGCCCGACAACCCTTTGTTATTAGCGGTTGTCGTACCACTTTATCTTTTACTCATGAGTAGTAATCAACTGCTTACTTGGCAGTTGAGTATGTTGTTGTTAGTGGCTTTACTGTTGTTTTTGGTATTAAAAAACAGTGCATGGGATCACTGGCTAATAATATCTGTGGTGAGTGTGGTGTGTTTGCTGACAGGGCAAAATAATACTGTTGATTATTCTGAGCAGCTTTTTGTATTTAGGCAAAATTACGGAGCAGGGCTGTTTTTTATTGCTTTGTTTGCTGGCTATGGTTTTTTATTTGGTCGTAAATACCCTAAACGCTTTGGCTTTACGTTACTCGCATCACTTTCAAGTTTTGTGATTATTAGTTGCTTATATCTCATTACTCCCGACCATGCCTTGATGACGGCATACCCGGTTTGGTGCTTTGTATTACTGGCACTGTCTGCCTGGCTATTTAAGTTATCCATCAATAGCACAAATCCAATGCGAGTATTTAGTTACTGGCTTGGCGGTAATGCCAATATTAGTTTGGCATTAACCATGCTCCTTGAAGGCAGCAGCTTGACCTTAGCGCTAGCTGTGCAAGTGTTGTTGATCAGTTTTTATGTGAATAAACAGTCACTCAGCATACTGACTTGGCCGCTTAAAGGTTTAGTTGGTGCTTTACTCATTAGATTAAGTTTTGCACCTTGGTCAGCGGATTACAGTGATGCGCTGCTGCTCGGTGTACATTGGAGTTTGGTTGTTTATCCTGTATGTGCTTGCTTATTTTACTTGGCAGCAAGGCATTGGCAGCAGCAATCTGTTCGAATGTGGCTAGAGGGGGCAGCCCTACATTGCATTGCTTTATTTATTACCACAGAGACGAGCTATCAGTTAGTAGGGCGCTATCCTGATTTTGAGAGTTTGTCTGTGTATGAGCATATTTTACTGACCTGTAACTGGGGCATCTTGGGCTGTGTTTACTTACTGCGCTCACGCTTTACTGCGCAATTGGTTAAGCTCTATCAAATGGCTGGTTTTGCGTTATTAACATTAAGCGGCTTGCTAGTAGTGAAAAGCTTTACCGCTGTAAATCCGTTTTTTGAACCGATAAATATAGGCAGCTGGCCGATTATTAACTGGTTACTATTACTTTGGTTAGTACCAGCTTTAATTGCAATTTGGGCAAGCCGACTGACGAAATCTCAGCACTATTTACAAAAGCTGTTTACAGCACTTGCAGGTGTGATGAGTGTTTTATATATCAATGCGGAAATTCGCCACAACTGGCAAGGCGAGTTTATAAATATTGCTTTGCCAACCTCAGATGCCGAGCTTTACAGTTATTCTTTAGTTTGGCTTGTTATCGGTGCATTGGTGGTTGTGATAGGGCATTTAAAAACCATTACGTTATTACAAAAGCTTGGCCTTGGCTTATTGGCGCTGGTAGTGTTAAAAGTGTTCTTGATTGATATGGCAAACTTAACTGGATTATTGCGGGCTATTTCGTTTATCGGCTTAGGCTTGTCGTTAGTTGCGCTTAGTTGGTTGTTCCAAAAATTTAAGGCAAAGCCTACTGCTTTGCCTTAAATCTATGTTTTTAAAAACGTTGGTTAAGCACTATTGTTAAGTACTGTGGTTAAGCAGTGCTTTGAGTTTTGCGGGCTTAACAGGTTTACTAAGGTAATGAATTTGCTCTTCTTTGGTTTGCTGTTTTAGCGCTTCATCACGTACCGCTGTGATTAAAATCGCCGGTACTGGGCTTTGCCAAATTTCTCGTAGGGTTTTAATAAGCGTGATGCCATCGCAATCATGACCGAGCTGATAATCCATTAAGATCACATCGGGCGCTCGGTGCTCTTTGGCATAGGCCATCACGGTTTCAACTTGATCAAAGAGCTGATAATTGGCCTGCCACTTTTGCAATAGGCTTGCCATGGCATTAAGGTTTTCTGGGTCATCATCCACCGCAATAATATTCATTGCACTGCGGTTCTCAACACCTTTTTTAGGTGCCTCTTTTTGTTGAATAAATTGGCTTTCACCATAAGGTACTTCAATACTAAAGCGGCTACCTTTGCCAGGCTTTGAACTGACATCTAATCGTAAAGAGAGTAAGTCGGCCATTCGTTTTACAACTCCTAAGCCAAGGCCCACCCCTTTGTTATCACCGGCTTCAATACGATAAAAGTCATTAAAGATCTTCGCTTGCTCTACTTCTGTAATGCCGGGGCCTGTGTCCCATACTTCAATACGTAAATGATGTTTGCGTTTGCGACAAGCAATTAAAACTCGGCCACTATCAGTGTATTTAACTGCATTTGACACCAAGTTTTGAATAATTCGTCGTAAATAAGTGATATCACTGTGAACGATAACTCCTTTTGAACGCACCGTGAGTTTTAAGCCTTTTTCGCTCGACATAATGGCGTATTCGTTCTTAAGCGGGGCAAGTATGTCATCAATACTAAAGTGACGCGGAGTCGGCGTCATTGCCCCTTGCTCGAGCTTGGCAATTTCTAACAGCGCAGACATCAAATGCACCGTTGAATCTAAACTTGCGCCAAGCTTTTCAAAGTTATTTAAGTTGTTGCTCGAGAGGGTTTTATCATCAATGGCTGCAAGGTACAGACGCGCCGCATTCAGCGGTTGTAAAATATCGTGACTTGCTAAAGCTAAAAATCGCGTTTTACTGTCATTAGCTTGTTCTGCCTCTTTTTTAGCTAAAGTAAGCGCTTGCTCAGTTTGTACTCGACTATCGATTTGTGCTTGTAAATCTTTATTGATAGTACGGATTTCTTGAGTACGCGCTTCAATACGGTTTTCAAGGTCCATGTTTACTTCTTCAAGCGCATTTTGCGTTTCGATATGCGTGGTAATATCAGAGAAACTTGTTACAAAGCCACCATCTGGCAGTGGGTTACCAATCATTTCGAACACTTGGCCATTACGGCGGTGGCGAATAAAGTGGTGGGGCGTGCCGTTTTTAAGATGCTGCACGCGCTTTTCTACATGGCGCTCAACTTCACCTGGGCCACACTCGCCGCGCTCGGCATTGTAGCGGATCACTTCCTCTATGGGTTGACCAACCTCTAAAAAGTTTTCTGGGTAGTCAAACATTTCTGCGTAGCGCTTATTCCATGCCACTAAATTAAGCTCTTTATCAACAACAGAAATACCATGGCTGAGGTTTTCAAGTGAGGTGAATAATAGGTTTTGGTTAAATTGCAGAGCTTGTGTGGTTTCATCAAAAAAGTTAACGACTTCTTCAAAGGCCATGCGTTTACCAGAGGCAACTGTGTGGATTAGCGCCTGTGCTGAAGAGGCACCAAGCACACCAGTTAAGGCGCGTTCACAATAGGCAATAAACTCAGGTTCTGGGTGTGCGTTATTATTATCTAAGTTATGAGTTAAAGAGTAATGGGCTAAAACTTGTTGCGAGCGCTGTACGCCCAAGAAGGTTTGTAGTAGAACCTTAAAGTCGTAGACGGTGGCTTTCACATTTTTATTCAAGCGTCTAGCAAACACAGCTTGATCTTTAGGATTAACAAAGGCAGCTGCCTGAATTTTATCAATTAAACGCTCATCTGCACCGAGCGAAAAACTAATGTAACAGCCAATATTGGCAAATAAAGCAATGAGGGTGCCACGAGTAATAAGTGTTTGTTGTAGCTCTGCGTTTAAGGTATTGCCTGCATCTAAAATAGGTAGCATTAAGAATAAAACCCAGCAAATGAAGCCTGCTAATAATCCCGCATAAACCCCATAAGCATGGCCTTTTCGCCAATATAGACCACCCACAATAGCAGGCAGTAATTGCGAGACTAAAGAAAAGGCGACTAAACCCATACTAGCCAATGCTTTACCATGACCAAACCATTGCTGGTAGAAATACGACAAAATCAAAATGCCAGCAATTGTGAATCGTCTAACTAACAGAATTTGTGATTTATAGCTGCTGGTGATGAGGTTACGTTTAAACTTACGACGCAGCATTAGCGGCAATACCACATCGTTTGAGATCATGGTGCTGAGTGTAAGTGTGGCTACAACAATCATCGCTGTAGCCGCTGATAGACCCCCGATAAATACAAAGGTCGTTAAAAAGGCGTTTTCGTGCATCAGCGGTAGGGCTAATACAAAGCTATCTGGAGAGAAGCCACTACCAATGCCTGGGTGTATAGCTGCTGTTGCAATAGGGAAAATCATTGCCGCAGTCAGTAACAAATACAGGGGGAATGCCCAGCGGGCAGTATAAAGATGGCGTTTGTCTTGGTTATCGACCACTGTTACATGGAACTGCCTTGGTAAACAGATAATCGCCGCAGCTGCCATTAATGACTGACCGATAAAGTTAAAGCTAAAAAAGTCGAAGTTATGCCAGTGCTGCCAAATAGAGCCCTTTAGTTGCTCGGTTTGCACCGTAGTTAAATTAAATAATGTGTATAAAGCAAGCCCAGCAACGGCCACTAAAGCCAGTAATTTAATCATCGATTCAAAAGCAACAGCCAGCATCAGCCCCGAGCGATATTCGGTTACATCCACCTTACGAGTACCAAAGAATATCGCAAACATTGCCATGATAAGTGTTGCTGAAAGGGCCAGCATAGATCCCGAAATACGATCGTCGTTTTGCAGCAGTAAGAAGCTGCTACTTAGTGCTTTTAATTGCAGTGCGATATACGGAATAGTCGCTAATAAAGCGATAATCGTTACCATAATCGCGGTGGTTTGCCGTTTACCATAGCGAGCAGAAATAAAGTCGGCGATAGTGGTGATATTTTGCTTTTTACTGACCAGTACTAATTTACGTAAAAACCCTTGGCCGAAGAAAAATAGCAGCGCAGGGCCAATTAAAATAGGTAAGTAGTTCCAACTGCTGGTGGCTGCTGTACCAACCGAACCATAGTAGGTCCAAGACGTACAGTAAATCCCTAGTGAAAAAGAATAAACAAATGGGTGGTGACTAATTCTTTTTGCAAGAGGAGTGGTTTTGTCTCCCCAATTTGCCAACCAAAACAACACGCCAATATAGGCGAGTGCAACAAATAAAAGCGCAGCTGTCATGTTTAAATTCAGTAATTATTGTAATAACACTACCTTACCAGAATTATGCGCGATTTCGATGGCTAGATTTTTTGCAATAAAAATTAATAAAAAGCAAGTTGTTGATATTTAAAAGATAGTACTGTTTTATGCGCTGTTATTAGACTAATGTCGCAGATCATTCGTTTTTACTATTTTCGCTATTTCGCAAATTTATCTTTATAGGTTAAGTTGTTGTTAAATATTGCTTTTTACCATTCGTTAACAAATGGTGTTTTGCAGTTTACGTAAACGTAAACTAACTGTTACGACTATGGTCTCAATTCCATAAATCAGAACCCTTGCTAACTTAGTTAATGACAACTAATACCACTCATTACTTTCTTGTAATGCATAAGGGGATAAAAAATGGCTTTTAAAGATGAAGAACAAGCAAAAGCTTATTGGGCGGAAAACCTCGCACTGCTATTTAAATTATTAGCAATTTGGTTTGTCGTGTCATTTGGCTTCGGCATTTTACTGGTAGACGTACTTAACGAGATACGTTTCTTTGGGTTTAAACTCGGCTTCTGGTTCTCCCAGCAAGGCGCTATTTACACCTTTGTTGCTTTGATTTTTGTTTACGTTTTCAAAATGAATACGTTAGATAAAAAATACGGCGTAGACGAATAGGAGCTAAGCAATGGATGTTCAAACACTCACGTTTATTATCGTCGGTTTAAGCTTCGCGCTTTATATCGGCATCGCAATCTGGGCTCGTGCTGGGTCAACAAATGAATTCTATGTTGCAGGGGGCGGTGTACCGCCGCTAGCAAATGGTATGGCAACCGCTGCTGACTGGATGAGTGCGGCATCGTTTATCTCAATGGCGGGTATTATCTCGTTTGCGGGTTATGACGGTGGTGTATATCTAATGGGTTGGACAGGTGGTTATGTACTACTTGCACTTTGTTTAGCTCCTTACCTACGTAAGTTTGGTAAGTTCACGGTACCTGATTTCATCGGTGACCGTTATTACTCACAAGCTGCACGTGTTGTTGCAATTTTATGTGCTATCTTTATCTGTTTCACATATATCGCAGGTCAAATGCGTGGTGTAGGTGTGGTTTTCTCTCGCTTCTTAGAAGTAGATATTGAGACCGGTGTTTACATTGGTATGGTGATTGTATTCTTCTACGCTGTATTAGGCGGTATGAAGGGGATTACATATACGCAAGTAGCTCAGTACTGTGTACTCGTATTTGCTTACCTTGTTCCAGCAATCTTCATTTCAATGATGATGACAGGTCACTTCTTCCCACAAACCGGTTTCGGTGCAACCCTTAGCGATGGCTCAGGACAGTTTGTACTTGATAAACTAGATGGACTCAGTACCGAGCTTGGCTTTGCGCAGTACACCGAAGGCTCGAAGAGCATGATTGATGTATTCGCAATTACAGGCGCATTAATGGTTGGTACTGCAGGTTTACCACACGTAATCGTTCGTTTCTTCACTGTTCCACGTGTTAAAGACACGCGTATCTCAGCTGCATGGACACTTGTTTTCATTGCAGTCGTTTATACAACAGCACCTGCTGTAGCATCATTCGCTCGTGTAAACATGATTGATACAATTAACGGTAAAGACGGTAGCGGTACAGAGTACGCAGAGGCACCAGCATGGGTTAAAAACTGGGAAAGAACAGGCCTAATCACCTTTAACGATAAAAATGGTGACGGCAAAATGTTCTACTCAGCAGGTAAGATTGATGATCCAAACAGCGCAAACGAAGTTAAAGTGGACCGCGACATCATGGTACTTGCAAACCCTGAGATTGCAGACTTACCAGCATGGGTGATTGCATTAGTAGCAGCAGGTGGTATCGCAGCAGCGCTATCAACAACAGCAGGCTTACTATTGGTGATCTCGACCTCGGTATCCCATGACTTATTAAAACGCACCTTAAAACCAGATATAAGTGACAAACAAGAGCTACTTGCAGCACGCTTAGCTGCGATGATAGCGATTGTGATTTCAGCTTACTTTGGTATTAACCCGCCAGGGTTCGTGGCCTCGGTTGTTGCCTTCGCCTTCGGCTTAGCAGCGGCGAGCTTCTTCCCAGCCATCATTATGGGTATCTTCTCTAAGAAGATGAATAAAGAAGGTGCGATTGCGGGTATGGTGACAGGTATTACATTCACAGCGGCTTATATTATCTACTTCAAGTTCGTAAGCCCTGAGTTGAATACACCGGCAAACTGGTTATTTGGTATTTCACCTGAAGGTATCGGTCTTATTGGTATGATTGTTAACTTTGTAGTTGCAGCTATCGTACTTAAACTAACGGCTGAAACACCAGTTGAAATCCAAGAAATGGTTGAAGGTATCCGTAACCCTAAAGGTTCGAGCGCAGCACACGCGCACTAATAAAACCATTTTATAAGAACACACTCTTGACGTTTAAAAGCCCGACTTAAGTCGGGCTTTTTATTTATTTCAAACAGGGGTAGTGTAGATATTGTCTCTATTATATAGCGAGAATGACCATGAATACCGAGCAACAGGAAGTCGCCCAATTTGTGATGCAGCAAACGCCATTTAATCAGCTTGATGGCGCTGCCAGTGAGTATTTTGTAAACCATCTCGATATTATTTATTTGACCCGTGAGAATCAAAATCAGTGGTTAAGTTCGGATAATCTAAGATTATTTTTAATTCGCTCTGGCGATTATGATTTAGTTGACCCAAAAGGCGATGTGATCACTAAGTTATCAAGTGGCGATTATTTTGGTTTTCCTTCACTGTTAACTGGCGAAGCAATTCAAAATAGCATTTCAGTGCAAAAGGAAGGCATTGTTTACATGCTTAACCAAGCGGCATTTGATTACTTACGCCGTGAGTATAAGGTGTTTGAGCAATACTTTGTTCGTGCCCATAAAAACCGTTTATTGTCGTCTCATTATAAAAGTCAAAACGACAGTTGGTCGGAGAAAAAAATTTGCGAGTTGATGAATCGCAAGGCCGTCACCTTGGCGCCAGATGCAAGTATTCGTCAAGCCGCTAAAAAAATGAAACAACAGGGTGTTTCATCGATTATGTTGACTGAACATGAGCGTCTTGTAGGAGTCGTGACCGACCGAGATTTACGCAACCGCGTATTAGCCGATGAGGTTGACCCACAAGAGTCAGTAAGTAGCATCATGACGTGTAAGCCCAAGTTTATTTTTGAAAATAACCGCGTGTTTTCGGCGCTACACTTAATGCTTAAGCACAATATTCACCATTTACCTGTGCTTGATGAACATCACAAACCGCTTGGTATGCTCACCAGTACGGATTTACTGCGTCAGCAAAAAAGCGACCCAGTACAATTGATTGGACGAATTTACAAAGCGCACAGCGTGGTTGATTTAAAGCGTTATTCGCAAGAAATACCCGGTTTATTAAAAGGTTTTTCAAACAATATTGATGACATCTCCTTGATTGGTAAATTATTAAGTGGCTTAACCGATGCACTGACTTCGCGGTTAATTCGTTTGTTCCAAGAAGATAATGGCGCGGCACCAACCAGCTTTAGTTTTATTTGTTTTGGTTCACAAGCACGAGAAGAACAAACACTGCATTCTGACCAAGATAATGGCCTGTTGCTACCTGATGATTTAACAGAAGAACAACACGATTACTTTAAGCGCATGGGCGAGTATGTCTGTGAGCATTTAATTGAGTGCGGTATAAAACGTTGCCCTGGCAATATTATGGCGAGCAATGCACAGTGCCGTATGGGCATTAATGCTTGGACAGAAAAGTTTCATAAGTGGATCACCTCACCTACACCAGAGGCGATGCTCAATTGTAAGATATTTTTTGACCTACGTTTTATTGAAGGTTCCACTACCTTATATGCGCGCTTTTGTGAGCAGCTAAAACGCATTTCTAAAAATGACTTATTCTATGCGGCTATGGCCAGCGACATTAAAAATACGCCAGTGCCCATTGGTTTGTTTAATCAATTTAAATTAGAGAAAGACGAAAAGCAGCATAAGTACCTCGACTTAAAAAAACGCGGTGTGGTGATCATCAACGACATAGTACGTTTATATTCCCTCAAAGCGGGTATTCAGCGTGCTAATACGCAAGAGCGTATTGATGCATTAATGAAATTTTCGCTACTCAATAAAGATGACTTATATAACCTAAAAGACTGTTGGCGCTTTTTAACCCAGCTGCGTTTAGGCACACAAATTAACGAAGAGGGATTGCCAAGCAACTGTATTAACCCAAATGCGTTGAATTCATTAGAGCGACATCAATTAAAAGAAGCATTTTATTTGGTTAAACAGGCACAGCAAGCCGCCGCATTTAAATTTGCTCGCGGTAGTTTATAGGAGAGGGTATGGTTAAACGCTGGTTAAGTCGGTATTTAGCGCGCAAGCAACTCTTGGCAGCCGATGCCTATAAAGAACGCTACGTAGTGATAGACATGGAATTAACGGGCCTAGATCCTCACCAGCACGAAATTGTCTCGGTGGCGTGGGTGATGATAGAAGATCAATGCATTAAACTCAGCGGTGCGCAGCACTTAATAAATAAAGACGTGCAAAGCTTAGAGCAAAGTCCGATTTATCACGGTATTGCAAAACAAGATATAGATACAGGTGAAAGCCTCGAAAGCATTCTTGGCAAGCTGCATCAGCATTTTGGTGAGTGCATTTTAGTGTTTCATAACGCGGCACTTGATTGGGGGTTTTTAAAACAGGCCTGCAGAACGCTTGGCTTAGATGCAAAAGCGCGTTTAATTCTTGATACCTTTGTTATTGAAAAAAAACGCCTGCACCAGCAAGGCCACGAAATTGGCCACGATGATTTAACACTTAGCGAATGCCGTAAACGCTACAACTTACCGCATTACAGCTCGCACCATGCCCTGACTGATGCCATGGCAACGGCCGAGTTACTCTTAGCCCAGTGTCATCAAATCAGTCGTGGTAAGGCATTGAAAGTAGGGGAGCTTGTGTGAATCAGTTAGAATTAAAAATTCCTCCAGTCGCGCTGCTGCTGATCATTGCGTTGATGATGTGGGGCATAGCAGAGTTGTTTATGAGTTTTAGCTTCTCGTTTTTTGCATCATCTTTTGTAGCACTAATCATTGCATTTTTAGGTGTGGTGTTTGCTTTATTAGGTGTTTATCAATTTCGTAAGCAAGGTACAACTGTTGACCCTCGAATTCCAGAAAAGTCGGCGAGTCTTGTTACAAGTGGTGTTTATCAATTTAGCCGTAACCCAATGTATGTTGGTATGTTACTAATGCTAGTTGGTTGGGGAATTTATCTTGGTAATATTGCGAGTTTTATTATGTTGCCGGTATTTATTCTTTATATGAACCGATTTCAAATTATGCCAGAAGAAACGTTTATGGCAGAGAAATTTGGGTCAGCATACCAGCAATACAAAAAATCTGTTCGTCGCTGGCTATAAAGGAAAAAAGAGAGAGGTTGCTAGAGCAGTTTTATTTACCTTGCCCTCTTATAAAAATGTCTAAGGTCGATTACCAAAACTGCGCCATCTAAAATATGCTAAGCAATTTTTATTTTTGCTGACCTCTTATAAAAACTCTTCAGGTCGATTACCAAAACTGCGCCATCTAAAACATACTAAGCAACTTTTATTTCACCTGACCTCTTATAAAAACTCTTCAGGTCGATTACCAAAATTGAGCCATCTAAAACATGCTAAGCAACTTTTATTTCACCTGACCTCTTATAAAAACTCTTCAGGTCGATTACCAAAATTGAGCCATCTAGGGTTGTTAAAGTAGTTTTATTTACCTTGCCCTCTTATAAAAACTTCAAAGGTCGATTACAATACCGCCATCTAAAAGGCAGCTGCCTTTATCTGCAAGCAAATAGAGTGGATTTTCTTCTTCATGGCAATCAAACTTGCAATTAATGGTTTTGGTCGAATTGGGCGCAACATCGTCCGTGCTCTGTATGAATCTGGGCTTGAAGATCAAATCAAAATTGTCGCTATTAACGAATTAGCCGACCCTAAGGGCATTGCCCATCTCCTTAAATACGATACATCTCATGGCCGCTTTTCATTTCCAGTTAATCTTGGCGAAGATACTTTAACGGTTGCTAACGACTCTATAGCCTTATTTGCAGAAGAAAACCCTGCAGAACTGCCATGGCAAACGCTTGATGTTGATGTGGTTCTTGAATGTACTGGGGTGTATCACTCTCGTGAACATGCAGAACTACACTTAGCTGCTGGTGCAAAAAAAGTATTGTTTTCGCAGCCTGCAGATGCTGATGTCGATGCCACAATTGTGTATGGTATTAACGATGATGAGCTAAAAGCTGAACATACGATTGTTTCAAACGGTTCATGTACCACAAACTGTATTGTGCCAGTGATTAAAGTGCTGGATGACGCATTTTCGATTGAATCTGGGGCTATTACAACGATTCATGCCTCGATGCATGATCAGCAAGTGATTGATGCGTATCATCATGATTTACGCCGCACTCGTGCTGCAAGCCAATCTATTATTCCGGTAGATACAAAGCTTGCTCGTGGTATTGAGCGTATATTGCCTAAGTTTCATAGTCGCTTTGAAGCCATTGCTGTTAGGGTACCCACTATCAACGTGACGGCGATGGATTTAAGTGTAACAGTGAATACTGATGTGAATTTAGCGACTGTCAATCAAGCTCTTAAGTTAGCTGCAAAAGACCGCCTTGACGGTATTTTAAGTTACACTGAAGAGCCATTGGTATCGGTAGATTTTAATCATGACCCACATTCTTGTATCATAGATGGCACTCAGACACGTGTTAGTCATAAACGACTGATAAAGTTGTTAGTGTGGTGCGATAATGAGTGGGGCTTTGCGAATCGTATGCTCGACACTGCGCGTGCGATGATGGCTGTAAGCCAATAATTTATAAATATAATATTAGTATCGTTAACTAAGGAGAAGTCCATGTCGGTCATTAAAATGGCAGATTTAGATTTAAACGGCAAACGCGTGTTAATTCGTGAAGATTTAAATGTGCCTGTAAAAGAAGGTAAAGTGACCTCTGATGCGCGTATTCGTGCAGCATTACCAACTATCAAATTAGCGTTAGAAAAAGGCGCTAAAGTAATGGTGATGTCACACCTTGGCCGCCCTACGGAAGGGGAATATGATGAAGCGTTTTCACTTGCCCCTGTGGTTAATTATTTAAATGATGCCCTTGAGCAAACAGTTCGTCTAGAAAAAGACTACCTAGAAGGCGTAGACGTTGCTGATAACGAAGTGGTTGTTTTCGAAAACGTGCGTTTTAACGCTGGCGAAAAGAAAAACGACGAAGCATTGTCTAAAAAACTAGCTGCATTATGTGATGTTTACGTAATGGACGCATTTGGTACGGCTCACCGTGCACAAGCATCGACTCACGGTGTGGGTTTATTTGCTGATGTTGCATGTGCTGGTCCACTACTTGCGGCAGAGTTAGACGCACTAGGTAAAGCGCTTGATAACCCAGCTCGTCCTTTAGTTGCTATTGTTGGTGGCTCTAAAGTATCGACTAAGTTAACTGTACTTGATTCACTTTCTAAAGTGGTTGACCAACTTGTAACAGGTGGTGGTATCGCTAATACCTTCATCGCAGCGGCAGGTCACCCAGTAGGTAAGTCTTTATTTGAAGCTGATTTAATCGATGAAGCAAATAAATTAAGTGCTGCAGCAAAAGCTAATAACGGTGAAATCCCGGTACCAACTGATGTTGTTGTAGGTAATGAGTTCTCAGAATCTGCAGTGGCAACACTAAAAGATGTGAATGAAGTAACAGACGAAGACATGATCTTCGATATTGGTCCTGATACAGCAAACCAATTAGCAAAAATCATTGCTAATGCAGGCACCGTTGTATGGAATGGTCCAGTAGGTGTATTTGAATTTGACCAATTTGGCAACGGCACACGTGCTATTGCTGATGCGATTGCTAACTCAAGTGCATTCTCGATTGCTGGTGGCGGTGATACGCTTGCAGCGATTGATAAATACGGCATTGCCGATAAAGTTTCTTACATTTCAACCGGTGGTGGTGCTTTCCTTGAATTTTTAGAAGGGAAAAAATTACCAGCAGTTGCTATGCTTGAAGAACGTGCTAAGTAATTAGTGCGTATGCCAGCGTAGTTATTAGGTAATTACGCTGGTTTAGCTGTTAATAAAATACCTCTCACCCTCGTTTTATTTACAGCTGTTACGGTAGGCGCGAGCTTTTCGTGATGCAGTGATGCATCAAAAAATAACTTATCCGTTCAAACTAGATAGTAGGAAACTACTGTCGATACAATTTGGAGAATACCAAATGGCTTTAATCAGTATGCGACAACTTCTTGATCATGCAGCTGAAAATGGTTACGGCGTACCTGCTTTTAACGTTAATAACCAAGAGCAAATGCGCGCAATTATGGAAGCGGCTGACAAAACAAACAGCCCGGTAATTGTACAAGGTTCAGCAGGCGCACGTGCCTATGCTGGTGCCCCTTTTATTCGTCATATGATTTTAGCTGCCGTTGAAGAATGGCCACATATTCCAGTCGTAATGCACCAAGACCACGGTACTTCACCAGGTGTATGTCAGCGTTCAATCCAGTTAGGCTTTTCATCAGTTATGATGGATGGTTCATTAATGTCTGATGGTAAAACTCCTTCAAGTTATGAATACAATGTTGATGTTACTCGTCAAACCGTTGAAATGGCACATGCTTGTGGTGTGTCTGTAGAAGGCGAGTTAGGTGTTTTAGGTTCACTTGAAACAGGTGAAGCAGGTGAAGAGGACGGCGTGGGTGCAGAAGGTAAATTATCTACTGATCAAATGCTAACAGATCCTGAAGAAGCCGCTGATTTCGTTCGTAAAACTCAAGTTGATGCACTTGCTATTGCTTGTGGTACATCACATGGTGCGTACAAATTCACGCGTCCACCAACAGACGATATCTTAGCGATTGATCGCATCAAAGAGATCCACGCGCGTATTCCTAACACGCACTTGGTAATGCATGGTTCGTCTTCAGTGCCACAAGAGTGGTTAGAAGTGATCAACCAATACGGTGGTGAAATCCCTGAAACCTATGGTGTGCCAGTAGAGCAAATCATCGAAGGTATTAAATACGGTGTTCGTAAAGTAAATATCGATACCGATCTTCGTTTAGCATCTACAGGTGCAATCCGTCGCCACTTAGCTTTAAACCCAGCTAACTTCGATCCACGTAAATACTTAGCTGAAGCAACGAAAGCAATGACTGAGATCTGTGTTGCTCGCTACGAAGCGTTTGGTACGGCAGGCCAAGCTGGTAAGATCAAGCCTATCTCTTTAGATGATATGCACCTTAAATACTTATCAGGTGAACTTGATCCACAAATCAAGTAATTGATAATAAGTTGAAAAAGCCGGCTTGCATGCCGGTTTTTTATTGCCTTGATCAAGACGGATCAGCGATTTACTTACTCGTGTTTTTCAGGATCAGTGTTTTACTAACCTTCGCTTTCACGGATCATTATTTTACTAGTTACGCACTGATCATCGGCTTTTCTTTGCTCAGCTTTTAAACTAAATACTGATCCCCTTAACATTAAATCAACAAGTTATCTTATTCTCTAAGTAAAATACTGATCTCGGGCTGATCAACTTAGTAAAAACCTGATCTTGATCTGATAGAGTTAGTAGATCAGTGATCCGTGATTTTTGTGTGAAATATAGCCACCTTGCCTTGACCAAAAGCCCTTTATGTTCGATTTTTAAGTTACTGCTTAAATTAAGGATCGCTACCATGAACAAACCTGCCATGATGTTGTCGAGCTTTGCAATATGCTTTATTTCTTTTCATAGTGTTGCCGAAGCTGTAGATGTGTATGGTCGGGCCCATTTAGGAATTGCTAATAGCGACACTGGCGATGGCAGCGAAACGTCTATTGAGAGCTACAGTTCACGTATGGGTATCAAAGGCAGTGGTGAAATAAGTGATGGATTAAAAGCTGTATATAAGTTTGAATTTGCAGTAAATGCGGCTGATCAAGATAGCGATGGTAAAACAGAAGAGAATATTACCGCTCGTAACCAATATGTTGGTCTTCAAGGCAGTTATGGGCAGGTAGTGCTTGGTCGACATGATACAGCGTTAAAAGTATCGCAGGGTAAAATTGATTTAATGAACGACTTTAATGGTGATGTTAAAGCCTTATTTAATGGCGAAAATCGCCTTGGCGATGTGGTTCATTATAGCTCGCCAATTGTCGGCAATATGCAATTTGTGGTCACCTATATTGCTGAAGATAATTCTAAACAAGACGAAGAAACCGGTATCTCTGCGGCCTTTATGTATGGTGATAGTAAATTTAAAAAAGCGCCTTACTTTGTCAGTGTTGCCCACGACAGTAAAGTAGCCGGTTGTGATACAACACGGTTTACGGCGCAAGGTAAATTAGGCGATTTAACCTTAGGTGGTATGTATCAACAAAGCGAAAAAGTAGCTGGTTCTGATAAAGAAGATGGCTTTTTGGTAAGTGCATCCTACAAAATAGATAAATATAAGTTATTGGCGCAATACCAAGATACTGATGGTAACTTCGGTAAGTTAAAAGATTCGGGGAGTGGTACCTCTGTTGGCGTTGAACGAAGCCTGTCAAAACAAGCACGTATGTACATGTGGTATACGCAGTTTTCACTAGATAATAATGCTGATGAAGATCACTTGGCAGTCACTTTAAGGTATGACTTTTAATCCGAAATTTACTATTAAAGCGTAAAAAATGGCTATTTTTGCATTGATTTTTTTGCGCTTTTTGAATTACTCGTTAGACTTTCATAAAAATGTCATACTTAGTCATAATAATGAAACCAGTTCGCTAACGAAAGAGATAAATTGGAATGTCACGTAAAGTACTAGTCGTCGATGACGAAGCGCCTATCAGAGAGATGCTGGTTTTTGTTCTAGAGCAAAATGGTTTTCAAGCAATTGAAGCAGAAGATTATGACTCTGCAATTGAAGCTATGGTAGAACCATACCCAGATATGGTTTTATTAGATTGGATGTTACCAGGTGGTAGCGGTATTCAAATTGCGAAAAAATTTAAGCAAAACGAATACACTCGTCAAATTCCTATCATCATGCTAACAGCTCGCGGTGAAGAAGAAGACAAAGTACGCGGTCTTGAAGTAGGTGCTGATGATTACGTAACAAAACCATTTTCTCCTAAAGAATTAATGGCGCGCATTAAAGCGGTTATTCGCCGTGTTTCACCAACCTCATTAGAAGAAGCCATTGAAGTTCATGGTTTACGCCTTGATCCAATCTCACACCGTGTAACATCAGAAGGGAGTGAATTAGATATGGGTCCTACTGAATTTAGATTACTCCATTTCTTCATGACACATCCAGAACGTGTTTACAGCCGTGAACAATTACTTGATCATGTATGGGGAACAAATGTATATGTAGAAGACCGTACAGTTGATGTACATATTCGTCGTCTACGTAAAGCGATTGCACCATTAGGGCATGACCGTTTAGTACAAACCGTTCGCGGTGCAGGCTATCGTTTTTCAAGTAAATTATAAGTGTCATAGCAATGACCTTAACAAGCTAATTTACATACTTAAGGTAAAGTGAGTGTATGTATCGAGTAGTGAATAAACAGGCGTTAGCAAAACGCCTGTTTATGTATTTCTTACCCTTGTTATTAGTTGGCGTACTTGTAGGTGCGCCTTTTTTGCTTTTATTTTTAGGCTCTTTTGCACTGCTAATTTGGCATTATCATCAATTATATCGCCTCAGCGATTGGCTTCTTAATCAACGTAGTTTCAACCCACCCGAAGGGGAGGGAGCGTGGGAGCAAGTCTTTGAAGGGATCTATCACTTACAACATCGAAACCGTAAAAAACGTAATGAACTTGCAGACTTAATACGCCGCTTTCGTGATGGCGCCGAGGCTGTGCCTGATGCGGTAGTGGTTTTACAAAAAGATCTCAGCATCATTTGGTGTAACCAATTGGCTTTAAAGGTTTTAGGGTTACAGTGGCCTACCGATCATGGGCAACGCTTAGATAATCTTATTCGCGATCCTAAGTTTGCAAAGTACATGAATAAAGCCTGTTTCGATGAACCGCTCGAGCTTGATGGTGGCCACAGCTACGATCAAACCTTAGAGTTTCGTGTTATGCCCTATGCAAGTTCACAGTTGATGATGGTGGTGCGTGATGTTACTCGCTTAAAGCAACTTGAGCAGATGCGTAAAGATTTTGTGGCCAATGTTTCTCATGAGCTGAGAACACCACTTACAGTGGTAACCGGTTACTTAGAAATGCTTGATTCAGATAGCTTACCACCTCCTGCAATGTGGCAAAAAGCGCAAACTACCATGCTTGAACAATGTAAGCGCATGGACAGTCTGGTTAATCAATTATTGTCGTTGTCGCGTATTGAAGGGGCACGTCGTCAAGATAACGATAAGCCGGTTAATGTGCCGCAGTTACTTACCTATATTCAAACCGAAGCACAGTCATTAAACCAAGACAAAGGCCATGAGCTTATCTTTAATGTTGATGCGAGCTTAGACATTAAAGGGGCCGAAGATGAATTACGAAGTGCCTTTTCTAACCTTGTGTTTAACGCCATTCATTACACCAAGCCCGGTGGCAAGATTGTGGTTGATTGGCAGCTTAAAAATAACCAAGCCGCATTTAGTGTGACCGATAATGGTGATGGTATTGCTGCTGAACATATTAACCGTTTAACGGAACGTTTTTATCGTGTTGATAAGGCTCGTAGCCGCACTACAGGTGGGTCTGGATTAGGTTTAGCGATTACAAAACATGTACTTACAAGGCATGACAGTCGTTTAGATATCAGCAGTAAATTAGGCCAAGGCTCGACCTTTGCGTTTGCATTTGGTAGCGAAAAAGTCGTGCGTTTAACAGATAATATTAAGAAAACTGCAAAGTCATAAAAATGTCATTTAAGGGTAATCTAACTGTCATCTAGTGTCATTAGAGTAGACCGCAGTTAGGAAATGGGACGAACAAATCGGAGTAACCCCTATGAAATTCAAAAATCTCGTTGCCGCAATGGGTGTGGCTGTAACAACATTTGTATCAGCACAAGCAGCTGCAGTTGATAAAGATATGCCTGAGTACACTAAAGTAAGTGGTATCTCTGGTAACTTCTCATCTGTAGGTTCTGACACGCTTGCAAACATGATGACGTTCTGGGCAGAAGAGTACAAGCGCTTCTATCCAAACGTAAACATTCAAATCCAAGCAGCGGGTTCTTCAACTGCTCCTCCAGCATTAACTGAAGGGACAGCAAACTTCGGCCCAATGAGCCGTCGTATGAAGTCAAAAGAAATTGAAGCATTCGAAAAGCGTTACGGCTACAAGCCAACTGAAGTACGCGTTGCAATCGATGCTCTTGCTGTATTCGTACACAAAGATAACCCAATCAAAGGTTTACGTATTGACCAAGTTGATGCGATTTTCTCTTCAACACGTAAATGTGGTGCTGATGCACAGGTTAATCGTTGGAGCGAAGTAGGTCTTGAGGGCGATTGGGCAGCAAAAGATATCCAGCTTTACGGTCGTAACTCAGTATCGGGTACTTACGGTTACTTCAAGAAGAAAGCACTTTGTAAAGGTGACTTCCGTAACAACGTAAACGAACAACCTGGTTCTGCATCTGTAGTTCAGTCAATCTCTTCTTCAGTGAACGCGATTGGTTACTCAGGTATCGGTTATAAAACATCAGGTGTACGTACGGTTCCACTTTCTAAGAAAGGCGACAACTTTGTTGATGCAACATTAGAAAACGTAGCAACAGGTAAATACCCACTATCTCGTTTCTTATACGTTTACGTGAACAAGCACCCTAACAAGCCGCTTTCACCAATCGATGCAGAGTTCTTAAAAATGGTTCTTTCTGTAGACGGTCAAAAAATTGTTGAGAAAGATGGCTATGTGCCACTTTCAGGTAAAATGGCAATGGCTGAACTTAAAAAGCTAGGCCTTCTGTAACAACCATACAGACATAGACGAAAAAACCGCTCAGTGAGCGGTTTTTTTTCGTTTAGCTTTTAGCAAATAATTTTGCCTTAATGCGTTGCTGAGCAAGGCGTACTTGCTTACGCTTTTTACCCGAGGGAGCCTTAAAGCTTTGAATTGGCATTACCGTTGGATATTCATTAGGTAGTGCAGGTACACTAAAGTTAGCGTGCTCATCCTTAGGTAAACCAATTTCTTGTTGATGTACACGAAGTGCCGCTAAGGTATCATCGTTTTCAACTTCACTTGGACATAAGAATAAGCCCATTTTACGCATTTTCACACCTAAGCCGATGCTGCTTGAGTAACGTACAATTGGCGCTGCTAAAATAAGGCCCACTAAAATAGGTGATAACCACCAAAAGAAGGTCGGTGTGTAATAGTAAGCAACCGAGCCCCAAATAATCGCGGTAATAGTCGAAAATAACGTATAACCAATCGCTTCCTTCCACGGTACCATTCTACCTTCACGAGGCTGTGCATCCCAGCTCACTTTTTTACCTAAAAATACGCACACGACAAAATAGCTATGGAATACCATCATTAGCGGCGCAATCACAATAGCAAAAACCGTTTCGATGAGTGAACCTGCAATTAGCTTCATCGTGCCACCAAAGGCTTTATTACGGTGTACTAAAGTCACAATAATACCCATTAATTTAGGTAGTAACAGTAATACGGCAGTAATGAATAACAACGAATCAATTAGATCCGTTTTGGCAATTTGCCAGGTTGGGAAAAGCTGATAAGCATGGTTAAAGTATACGTCGCTATTAAGAGCACGAGTCACTGCATCTAAGGTACTTAATGCCAGCATTGATAACCAGATTAACGATGAAATATACGCTGTGGCACCAAATAAAAAGTGCATTTTACTCATTAGCTTAAGGCCAGATTTAGGCAATAAACCTAAATGCTGGATATTTCCTTGCACCCATCGTCTATCTCGAATTGCGTAATCGAGAATGTTACTTGGCACTTCTTCGTAGCTACCTTCAACATCACTCAGCAGTAACACATCCCAACCACTACGGTGTAGCAGTGAGGCTTCAACAAAGTCATGACTTAAGATTTCACCGCCAAATGGGGCATTGCCTTTTAAAACTGGCAGGCCGCAGCATTTTGTAAATGCTTCAACGCGAATAATTGCATTGTGACCCCAGTAGTTTGCTTGGTTTGTTTGCCAAAAAGCAGAACCAGTTGCCAACATTGGGCTATATAAAATCGATGCAAACTGTAAAAAGCGACCAAAAAACGTGTCTTGGCGAACCGGAATAGGGATCGTCTGGATCAAACCTGATTTTGGATTGCTGATCATGCTAGAAGTCAGTTCAAGCATACATTGACCCGTCATAATGCTATCGGCATCAAGCACAATCATATGATCGTATTGGCTGCCCCAACGTTCACAAAAATCAGTTAAGTTACCTACTTTACGGTGTTTGTTGTCTTCACGGCGACGATAAAAAGTATGCGCAGCTAAATCACCTAAACGCTTAGTGAGAGCATTCCATGCTTTTAGTTCATTACGTGCGATTTCAGGGTCTTGCGTATCACTAAGTAAGTAAAAATCGTAATGTGGCATTTGTCCTGTTTTGGCCAGCGAGCGAAGGCTAACCTCAAAACCGGCAATTACACGCTCTGTATCTTCGTTGTAGATAGGCATAACAATGGCTGTTTTCGTTTGGCTCAAGGCATGCTGATTAATCTCGATTGGCTTTTGACGTTTTAAGGTCAACGGGTCAATACGAAATAATTGCAAGATAAAGCCCATACAGCCACTACAAAAGGCTGTAACAATCCACGCGAAGGTGACTGTAAATAATGCCAGTAAAGCGTACTCAAGCGGTGTCATGCCGTTAGAATTTAAAATATCGAACATGATCCACACGCCATAGGCGGTAATGCTGAGCGCTAGGCTCGAAAAAAGCCAAGCGCGGGTTTTCTTAAATGGCATTGCTGTTGCTTCTAACGCTTTACTATTGGACGTCGTTTGGATACCAGACATAGCTCCATACCTCGCTGATTTCTTTATCACGTAGTTTTAACGATAAGCGCATATCAACTGGCTTATCTCCCTCTGGCGCCACTTTAAAGGCTACGCGCCATCCTTGATTGTTTGGTAACTGCTGTACCGTTTTATCGCTTATTTGCCCAGCAGAGAGTGTAAGATCCGCTTGCATGGCAAAATTAGCTGATAGTTGATTAATGGTTTCGCCACTAAAATCAACGGTAAATTGGCGGTGGCTTTTTGGTGGTGGATTGTCTTCACCAGGTAATGCTGCACTACCAATTCGAGTTCTTAACACACTCGCTTTATCTTGAGTTGCAAGCGTGGCATTGAAAGTCGAAAGCTTGTAACTAAAGCTTAAGCTGTCACCGGCTTTCATTGGCTGCTCTGGCACCCAGTAGCTAACAATATTGTCGTTGGTTTCTGTATCTGTTGGGATCTCTACTAACTCAACGCGCCCTTTACCCCAATTACCTTCTGGCTCAATCCACATACTCGGACGGTTGTGATAATGTGCTTCGGTATCAAGGTAGTTATTAAAGTCACGGTCTCGCTGTGCAAGACCAAAGCCTTTCGGGTTCTCGTAGCTAAACGAAGTGACACTTAGCTTCTTCGGGTTATTGAGTGCGCGCCAAACCCATTGACCTTGTTCTGATTGCATTAGAAGGCCGTCAGAGTCATGTACTTCAGGGCGGTAGTCGTCGAAGAACTTTGTACTGTTTTCACCGTGGTAGAACATACTTGTTAGCGGGGCAATACCAAGCTTTTTGATGTCTTTGCGGGCGAAAATTTGCATTTGAGTTTTCACTTCAGTGTTGGTCGAAGGTGTTAATTCAAAACGATAGGCGCCCGACACAGATGGGCTATCTAATAATGCGTAGAGCACGATAGTGGTATCTTCGGGTGCTGGTTTTACTAACCAGAACTCTTTGAATACAGGGAATTCTTCACCTGAACTAAGAGCAGTATCCACCGCAAGTCCACGGGCTGACAGACCATATACTTGGTGCGGACCAACTAAACGAAAATATGAAGCACCTTGGAACACAGCCACTTCATCTTTGTACTGGTTGTTGTTCAGTGGAAAATGCAAACGAAAACCTGCATGGCCAAGTTGTGTATTGGCAATCGCAGTACTGATCTCTTGCTCTAACGGGGCAGCAGTTGCATCATAACGATAGTAATCTGTTTTAAAAGGTAAACTTTTTACTTCAGCGTTTTGTTCAAGAGTATTAATTGCAACCGGTGAACGATATAAAAAGCCTGGGTGGAACAACTGCACTTCATAAAGGCTTTGATCTTTCCAAATTGCTTGCTCAGTACGAAAACGGATTGCACGGTAGTCTTGGTAATTGATGCTTGTGAGCGCCTCAAGTTCAAGATCTTTCGGGGCTACATAAGGCTCTGAAGCGAGTTTTTTAGCACGCGCAGTGATAACATCAAATAGCTTTTCTTGGGGAATAGTGATCATCTCAGGCTTAAGCTCAACAGCAGCCTTTTCCTTTGAGGCCAGTTTTTCATTTTCGGCTGCTTGAACTTTAACGGCTGTTTGTTCTGTTTTAGTTACGTTTGATTGCTCTTGTTCTTCAATTGCGTATGTATGACCTGCGCTCATGGCTAATAATACGCCCAATAAGGTCTTCTTTTTAGCAGCACTGAAGAGCTTGGTTCGAGTTTCTGGTCTCATTCAATTTTCCTTTAGCCGTAAATCACGTTAATTCATTCATATCCCTTAGCAATTACTGAACCCAAAATAAAAACTAATAATCTCAATGACTTTGAGTTGGTGCAGTTAAATGCGAAGAGTAAAATTTTGAAATTAGTGAGAAACAATTACATGGTTGCAGTTGTTTATTCGTCACCAATATAGAGAAGTTTAATGAACGAAAGCTTGCCCTAATATGAATAGATTAAAGGGTAAACAAAAATATGAACAAAATTACCAGAGGCTTAATTATGGAAATGAAATTGTAATCGAGAAGAGAAGTGCAGGCACCGAACAGGTTTCAGTGCCCTAATAAGCGAGCTAAAAGTAAGTATTATTTAACTTCACCTAATTTTTCGGCATTAGCTTTACATTGATTATAAGCTTCAATGCACTTGTTACTACACACCTTATGAACTAAGCCATCAGCGGTGCTTTGTTGTTCACAGCTTGCCTCGCATTGGTAGTTTTGTTGAGCGCATTGTTGCATTTCTGGGTTTTCAATTTTATTTGAGCAAGCAGACAGTAATGTCATAGCAAATAATGTTGCTGCAATTGCAGGTAGTTTTTTCATGCTTATCCCTAGTTTATGTCTTTTATTTGCAATCCATCTTACCCAGATTATTGCTATTTAATCCAGCTCAACTTGTAAATTGTCAATTAAACGTACTGAGCCCAAATAAGCAGCAGCTAAAATAACAAGTTGTTTATCAGCCGTTGTTGCCGGCTTTAATGTTGAGCGCTCTGCTACCGCATAATAGTCAGGTTTAAGGCCTGCACTTTCAAGCTGTGCTTTTGCATCAGCCTCAAGTGTAGCAATGTCTGCATTGCCTTGCTTCAGTGCTGTTGCTGTATTATTTAACGTGGCAAACAGTACTTTTGCAGTGTCTTTTTGCTCATCAGATAAATAGCCATTACGAGAGCTCATTGCTAACCCAGAGATTTCACGGCAAGTAGGTACGCCAATTATCTCTACAGGGATAGATAAATCGCGTGTCATGGTTTTAATCACTTGCAGCTGCTGAAAGTCTTTCTCACCAAAACAAGCAAAGTCAGGCTGTACTAAATTAAATAACTTAGTAACAACGGTTGCGACGCCTTTGAAGTGACCAGGGCGCGAGCCGCCACAATAACCCATAGAAACACCCGGCACATCGACAAAGCTTTGCTCGCCTAAACCATTTGGGTAAATCGTTTCAACGGATGGTGTAAACACGATATCAGTACCGAGTTCAGCTAAACCTTGTTTATCTTCGTTAAGTGTACGTGGGTAGCTATCAAGATCTTCGTTAGCCCCAAACTGCATTGGGTTCACAAAGATACTCACAACCACTTTATCAGCTAAGGTTTTGGCTTTTTCAACCAGTGAAAAGTGACCTTGGTGTAAATTGCCCATAGTAGGCACTAGTGCAATGCTCAGGCCCGCTTGACGCCAAGCTTTGATTTGGCTGCGTAACGATTTGATTTCAGTGATTGATTGCATTTATTTAAACTCGTGTTCGGTACTTGGGAAAGCACCACTTTTTACATCTTCACAATACTTTTGCACTGCTGCTGGCATATTGCCGGTTTCTAATAAAAAGTTCTTTGAAAACTTAGGAATATAGCCTGCCGAAATACCAACTAGGTCGTGCATTACTAAGATTTGCCCATCAGTTTGATTACCTGCACCAATACCAATGGTAGGAATGTTCAGCTCATCAGTAATACGTTTAGCAAGCTCACTTGGAATACATTCTAAAACAAGTAACTGCGCACCTGCCGCCTCAAGTGCTTTCGCATCGCTAACCATTTTATCAGCTTGAGATTGCTCACGACCTTGAATTTTAAAACCACCAAATACATGCACTGACTGAGGTGTTAAGCCTAGGTGGCCACATACTGGAATACCTTGTTGGGTCATCGCACGAATGCTGTCGTGCAGCCATTCGCCACCTTCAAGCTTGATCATGTTTGCCCCAGCACGCATCAGCTCTGCAGCATTTTTACAGGCATCAGTTGGGTTGGCATAGGTCATAAAGGGTAAGTCAGCAATTACAAATAATTCACGGCTACCTGCTCGTACGCAGCGTGTATGATAAGCAATCTCTGTGTTGGTTACTGCTAATGTGTCATCAGCACCTTGCAATACCATACCTAAAGAGTCACCAACTAAAATCACCTCGACGCCATTATCATGAAACAATTTAGCAAAACTGGCATCGTAAGCTGTTAATGCGGTGATTTTTTGTTGTTCTTGTTTCATTTTATTCAAGGTTGAAACGGTGATTTTAGACATAATTTCCTCTAAGGCTTAGCCTTGGTTGATTACTGCTGAGGGAGTTGTTGTAAATCGTTTAAAGGCAACGTTTTTGTTATATCAGCAAGTGATTGATTATTCGGTAGTACAAGTGTTGGTGCAATTTCCAACAAGGGGTAAACAACAAACTCTCGCTCTGTTAGGCCATAATGAGGCACGGTTAAGCGAGGGGTGTCTATTACGTCATTACCGAACAATAAAATATCTATATCAAGGGTACGCGGACCCCAGCGCTGTTCTTTTCTAACACGGCCATGCTCAAGCTCAATGGCTTGCGTTAAATCAAGCAACTGCTCTGGCATAAGTGCAGTTTTAACACATGCGACCGCATTTACATAATCGGGTTGATCTTGTGGCCCCATGGGTTTGCTTGCGTAATCATGGGATACACAAACAAACTCAACATCTTCTAATGCTTTTAGGGCAGCGACAGCAGCATGAATTTGTTTACGTGGCGCGTTTAAATTGGCACCTAAACCTAAATAAACGGTATGCATACTTAGTCTACTTTTTTCTTGCGTGGGCGACGACGGCGCTTAGGGCCACCTTGGTGTCCTAAATTTTTAACCATCTCTTTTTGGCCGTTGATGTCTTGGCTTAGATAGGTTGTCCACCAATCAGCAAGCTCTTTTTGCTGCTCTTCGCCAGCTTGCACACGCAAAAGTAAGAAATCATAGGCTGCCTTGAAGCGAGGCTGTTGAGTCAGCCTATAAGCACGTTGACCACCTCGTTTATCAAGACGTTGCTGAATATGCCAAATATCGCGTGCACCCAGTGTGAAGCGTTTGGGTACTGCTACATGTTGTGCGTTTTCACTCAGTACTTTGTTCATCGCTTGTGCAAATGCATCGTACTCTGAAAGTTGATCGCGTTGTTGTAATTTTTTAGCAATGCTCAGTAATGGGAACCACAAAAGGGCTGCAAAAATAAAGGCTGGAGTGACTTTTTTATCAGCATTAATACGTTTATCGGTGTTTTTAAACATTTGCAGGATAAATGTATGTTCAAAGCCTTCAGGGTTGGCATCTAAGATCTTATCAAGCGCAGGGAATAATGCTTTGAATAAACCATACTGGCGAAGCATTAAGTAGTTTTCTTCTGCTTTGCCGTTTAAGAACAACTTGAGTGATTCTTCAAACAAACGAGCTGGCGGAATATGGTCGAGTAAATTAGCAAGGCCTTTAATTGGCTTTTCGGTGCCAGGTGCAATGCTCATTCCTAGTTTGGTGGCAAAACGCACTGCGCGTAACATGCGCACAGGGTCTTCACGGTAACGTGTTTCTGGGTCGCCAATCAGCTCAATTTGTTTTGCTTTTATCGCGCTAATGCCATTGGCATAGTCATAAATACAAAAGTCGTTAATTGAGTAGTAAAGTGCATTAATCGAAAAGTCACGGCGCTCGGCATCTTCTTCGATGCTGCCATAGACATTGTCGCGCAGGAGTTGGCCGTGCTCGCTTGATTGGCTAATTTGATTTTTGCTTTCTTCGGCTTCGTGATGGCCGCGCATGGTCGCCACTTCAATAATTTCTCGACCAAACACGATATGGGCTAAACGAAAACGACGACCAATTAGACGACAGTTACGAAATAGCTTTTTGATTTGCTCAGGGGTTGCGTTTGTTACAACGTCGAAGTCTTTTGGTTGTTGGCCTAACAATATATCTCGAATACAACCACCTACAAGGTAGGCATCAAAACCACCTTCTTTAAGGCGGTACAATACTTTGATTGCATTTGGGCTAAATTGTTTGCGCGAAATACCATGTTCACTGCGCTCGATCACCAAAGGTAACTCGCTCGTTGGCAAAGCATCACTTGATGTCGTGGCATTTGGGCCAATAATCTGCCGACAAAATTGAAAAAGCTTAGAAATAATAATCTGTCTCCTACGACGCGGACTTTGCGACTCATCAAGTATAGCGTTTGTTTGATACTTCGCCGATGTGAGATTGACGTGTAATCAGTGTGTTTTAAATGGCGCTAAATTAAGGTGTTGATGATTCGCACACTTTGGGTCGCTATCATATACCAGCAGGGCTGAAAAATTAAGTTACTCGGCCTTTAAAATTGGCAATTTATTTTTCAATAGTAACAAAGTTACAAAAAGGAGAGTTAGGATCCTCGCTAACTTGTATTTCTTGCACCTTTGGTATGTGTTCAAGGCGGTAAGTTTCAACAGCCCAAGCTAACATCTGTTCGGTACTTAACGATAATAGTGAACTTTCTGGCTTTAAACCTAAAAAGCGCAAGGCATCGAACAACGCGGGCTTTGGATTTGATTTTGCTATTGCGGGGGCGTAATTTTGCTTTGATAACTTAAAACCAGGTTTAGCTACCGCTAAAGGAAGGTGGGCGTATTCTGGGGCCGGTTTACTTAGTTGCTTAAACAAACTGAGTTGTCGTGCAGTTGGCTCGAGTAAATCAGCGCCGCGAACGACTCTTGTAATACCTTGTGCGATATCATCGGCGACTACGACCAGTTGGTAAGCAAATAAACCATCGCTGCGCTTTATTAAGTAATCTTCTTTGGCAAGTTGGCTATCAACATACACTTCACCTTGAATTAAATCATGGTAGTGACTGGTTGCAAATTGCTGGGTTAAACGTAGCGCTGAATCAGTTAAAGCGTGGTTTTTATACCGGCAGTGGCCTTGGTATATTCCACCGATTGCTTTAATTTCTTTGCGCGTGCAATGACATGCATAAACAAGGTTTTGCGAAATTAACTCGTCAACAATGGCTTGGTATTGCTCATGACGCTGGGTTTGGTATATGACAGGCTCGTCCCAGTAAAGACCGTAAGCCTCTAAGGTATGTAATATATCGTCGCTAGCACCGCTTACAACACGCGTTGTGTCGATATCTTCAATGCGTACTAACCATTTTCCTTGATTTGCTTTTGCATCAAGGAAGCTACCCACAGCCGCTATAAGTGAGCCAAAATGTAATGGCCCTGAAGGGGATGGCGCAAAGCGGCCACGATATTCACGCATTGGCGTGTTAACGGCTGTGGTAGACATGGGCTAATTAAAGGATATTAACCGCGTCCAGATTGCTTTTCTTTAATTTCCGCAAGCGTTTTACAGTCTACACATAAATCAGCTGTAGGACGCGCTTCTAGGCGGCGGATACCAATTTCGATACCACATGATTCACAGAAACCAAAGTCATCTTCTTTGATTAATTGAATCGTTTTTTCAATTTTCTTGATCAGTTTACGCTCACGGTCACGAGTACGAAGTTCTAATGAGAATTCTTCTTCTTGTGCTGCACGGTCTACTGGATCCGGAAAGTTAGCTGCTTCGTCTTGCATATGCGATTTAGTACGGTCTACTTCGTTACGTAAATCGTTACGCCAAGCTTCTAAAATTGTTTTGAAATGAGCACGTTGTGCTTCATTCATGTACTCTTCACCTGGCTGTTCTTGGTATGGTTCCAACCCGGCCTGAGCCAATAACCCTAGTCTTTTTTGGTCTGGCATAACTTTCTCCTAAATCCTTAATATTTTGCCCAGCGTTAGCCGGCGGCTATAAATAGCAGAATCATTAGACTGAGGCAAATTTATTTTTAATTAATCCTCTTGACCTTGCACTAATGATTGCTCAAATAATTATGGGCGGTTTGGTAAGCCCTTAACTACTCGTCATTTTTTTAAATTTGCTAAGTTATATGGGCAAAAAAAAATAATACAACTTAAATAGTATATAAAGCTAAAAACTTTTTTGGCGTGGTTTTGTACCAACGCTTAAAGGCGCGTTGTAGAGCGCTTTGTTCAGAAAAGCCTAACTTGTTGCTAATTTCCAGTGCAGATAGGCCTTTTAGAAGCATCTCTTTTGCAAGCAGTTTTCGTTGCTGATCAATGAGTTTAGAAAAACTAAGTTGCTGATTTGAAAGGTGACGTTGTAAAGTGCGTTTTTTAATATTGAGTTGAATTGATGCTTGCTCAAGGGTCGGTATGTGAGGCAATTGGGTATTAATGAAAGTAACTAACTGCGAGGCATAATCATGCTGTGATACAGCTGTATCGACTTGAGATAATAAAATGTTTTCAAGCTCGGGGTTAGGAGATTGCAGTCGACATTTAAGAATCGATTTACTAAAAATAAGAGAATTTGAGTTAGCTGAAAACTCAATAGGGCAATTAAAAACCTGTTTATAAACAGTTAAACTTTCTGGGGTTGGGGTGGGTCTAGTCAACTGTACTTTTTCAAGGCTAACATCGGCATGATTGTGACAACAGTGCTTAGCAAATGAAAGCCAACTGCTAAATAATTCATCTACCATGTAATGCTGTATGTTACTTTGAGCATGCCAGCTTAGACGACAAAACTCGTCTTCAGAAACGAGTTCAATGTGACCAATATTTCGTATTGTTTTGCTTAATCTCTGTGCATGCTCCAGTGCTTTTTCTAAGTTTTTGCTCACTAATGCAACATGACCTAGTAGCCCCCAATTTTGTGCTTTTAAAGAGTTGCCAAACTCCAGCCCAATATGCTCTTGTTGTAATATTTTATCGCCATAGTGCATGAGTGACTCATAGTCAGTGATAGGAAAGCGGGCGCTTACATCGTCCAAATCTTTCAGTCGTTCACCGAGCAAAGCTTCAATTTGTTTGCTACACATGCCTTGGCGTTCTAAAAAAAATACAAGTGAGCGAATTATCTGGCAACTGATATAAAACATAGGTCATTCATAGTTATTATTATTTTAATAGAAGTAACGCTGCATTAGTTGGCGCGCAAAGTCAATTTTTTGCGTGAAAGGTCAAGATTTAGCCTACTATTTAAGGCAAGCTGGGGGGTGGACATACAATCATAATAAGGATCCACAATGAAACTCAATCCCCTGCTAATCGGTATTGCTGCGGCTTTGCTCGTCGGCTGTAATTCAGATAAAGATAACAATGACACCACAGCTCCCGTTGTTACCCCTGACCCAGATCCAGTTGTAAAAGTAGATATTCCTGCATTTTCCGAAGGCAATACGTTACAAGCGAATGTGCGATGGACAACCTATGGTGTACCCCATATCACAGCAGCAAATTTAGAGAGTTTGGCGTTTGGAGCAGGGTTTGCATATGCAAAAGATCATGCTTGCTTATTAATGGACCAAATTATTAAAGTGCGAGGCGAACGCTCAAAATACTATGGCCCAGATAAGGTTGCTGGAAGTGGAGATTCACAGCACTTAATATCAGACTTTGGTTATAAAGCATTAGGAGTGAATGAGTACGCACTGCAACATTATGATGAACTCAATGAAGACAGTCGCGCCCACTACGAGGGGTTTGTACAGGGGTTTAATAAATACGTAACAGACACCGGTGTTGAAAACCTTGCTCCAGAGTGTGCATCGCAACCTTGGGTTACCCAACTAACAGCACAAGATATGCTTGCCTATTCAATGGCTACCGTGCAGTTAGCCAGTTCAGCTAATTTTTTAGAGTTAGCTTTTTTTGCCAACCCTGGGGATAGCAATGAATATTTACCTGTACCAATGAGCGGTGCTCCTTCAGCTGTTTCTAGTATCACTAACAACATTGCTCAGCAAGCTGCGCAATTTAAACTTGAAAAAAAATATAAACATTTGGGTTCAAACGGTTGGGGCCTAGGTAAAGACATGATGGCCAATGGCAAAGGAGGATTACTCGCTAATCCACACTTTCCTTATGAGGGAAATTTGCGGTTTTGGCAGTCTCATTTGACCATACCTGGTGCTATGGATGTAATGGGGGGGAGTCTTCAGGGAATGCCGGGCGTTATTAATATTGGCTTTAACGAGCATGTAGCTTGGACGCATACTTTTTCGACTGCGCGTCACTTTTTAATTTATCAATTGGCTTTAAATGAAAATGATAGAATGAGTTATAGTGTTGAAGATGAGCAGTACTCAATTACTGAAAAAGTCGTTACTGTTGAAGTGGCTACTGGTGCTGGCAGTACAATTGAGTTGAGCAAGGCCTTTTATTATAGCCATCATGGATTAATGCTCGAAACACCTGTAGAAAATGGCTTAGGTTGGAGTGATACTCAAGCATTTACGATAAAAGATGCTAACGAATTTAATATGGATGTCGTTGCTCAGTGGTCGGCTTTAAACCAAGCTGTAAGCCTTGAAGATATGAAAGCAGCCTTTGCTGAGTTTGATGGTGTGTCTTTCAATAACACCATGGCAGCAGACAAAGAAGGTAATGTCTTTTATGTTGACGATAGCACGGTTTTAAAGCTTGACGATCAAGCGAACTTAGCCATTCGATTACAACCAGAGCTTGTTGCTTTGAGAGAGTCCGTCGGCTTTGACATTGTTCCTGGCAATATGAAGCTATTTGAAAGCCAAGGCAAAGTACCATTTAACGAAGCGCCGCAATTAACACGCACAGATTATGTACAAAATTCTAATGACAGCTATTGGGTTACTAATCTTAACGAGCCACTCATCGGCTTTGCGGCTCAATATGGTGATGTGCATAAACCCCTATCACTAAGAACAAGAATGGGATTGAAGCTTCTTCAGCAAGGAGGAGGCGAAGATGCTAAATTTACCTTGGATGAGTTAGAGCAGGCATTAGTTGGTAATCACTTTTACCTTGAGAGTTTAGTGTTTGAAGAGCTGGCATTACAATGTTTTGCACAAGGGGACTTACCAATTGAATTAAGTAACGGTACGCAAGTTTATATCAGCCAAGCATGTGATTTATTAGCTAATGCCGATGGTAAAATGAACTTAGATACGCAAGGTGCTGCTTTATTTCGCGAGTTTGCGCACTTATTTAACGCAAAAGAGCATCTTTATGACAATTTTGATGTGACTAACCCTGCTAATACGCCAAATACATTACGCAAAGATAAAGTTGCTTTAACTGCATTGGCACATGCTGTTTATAATTTACAAGCAAATAATGTTGCACTGGATAGTCGCTTAGATGAATTATAGTTTGTCGAAAAATCACTTGCCGGTGGCAGTGGCTCAGGTGAAAAGCTACCTTGGGCTGGTCCTATGCATGTGGAAGGTGGGTTTAACGTGTTCAGATATGATCGCAGTAACTTAACGCGTTCGACACTGATCCCTTACACGGATTATGCTGTTCTAAATGATGCTGTGACGGGTAAACCTCTTGCATCAAACTTAACGCCGCAGGGATACCCTGTTAACTATGGCTCTAGTTGGATGTTTGTAATGAACTTTACAGAAAATGGCCCTGAGGCAAAAGGTTTGTTAACCATGTCACAAAGTTCAGACTCACATTCAGAACATTTTGATGATCAAAGTCGCTATTATTCTCAGTCGGCTAAGCTTAGACCTTTACTTTTTAAAGATGAAGATATTGAGCTTAACCTGATTGATGAAGTCGACCTGTCAATGACTAAGCAATAAAAGGTACTTTTTCAGCCAGTCTGATCTGGCTGGCTGAAATTTCTGCTTTATAAGCAATCACTTCAACCCCTTTTTTTATAGCTTCAGTCAAAAGCTGGGCATATTTCGGATCGATATGTTCTGCTGCACTTACTTGATTGATACCGTCGTGTAAAACTGCAAAAAGCAGAACGGCACGATGCCCTTGCTGTACCATTTCTACTAATTCCCTGACATGTTTTTGGCCACGTTCAGTTTTTGCATCCGGAAAATACCCTTGTCCGGAGTGTGGTTCTGTTTGTGAAAGTAATGTCACAGATTTTACTTCTACATAGCAATGGGGTTTATGTTCATCTGTTAGTAAAAAGTCGATACGGCTATTTTCTTGGCCGTATTTTACTTCTGCAGCAATGGTTTGATAGCCAACAAGTTCAGCAATCGCGCCTGTATTTAAAGCTTCTAGCACAACCTGGTTTGCAATAGCGGTATTAACACAAATTAAGTGGTCGAATTGGTTCTGAGTTAATTGCAAGGATTGAGGGTACTTACGTTTAGCATTATCACTGGTTGAATAAAAAGCCTTAAACCCAGGCTCTGCACAGCCCGTCATTTTGCCTGTATTAGCACAGTGAGCTGTAAACTCTGCGCCATCGGCAGTTTTTAAGTCGGCTAAAAAGCGCTTGTAGCGCTTAATTAAGGTGGCTGATTGTAATGCAGGAGTAAACTTCATGACTTTACCTGATTGGTTTTTCTTTATTGTAAGTGATTCATTACGCGGATTAAACCACACTTCATAACGCTATTTATCGCAAGCTGTTGGGAACTGACGTTGGCTGTAGTAAACTCAATCAACATTTTTAGCGCAAAGAGTATTCTAACATGTCAGAAAAATTTCTAGTTCAACTTAGCGAGCAGGGCGCTGCCGCACATTGGGGCGAAAAAGCCGCTCTTTCTTTTACTGAACAAGGCGCAACTGTTCATTTAACTGAGCAAGATACACTTAAAAACGTACAAAAAGCAGCACGTACGTTAGCTAATCAAGGCTTAAAAAATATTGCCTTAGTAGGCGATGTTTGGTGCACAGAAACACAGTGGGCTTTTTATCAAGGTTTTGTATCACCAAAGAATTTAGACGCAATTGAGTTTGTTGAAAATGCAAAAACAGACAGCAAAGAGCTGACTTCGTTAAAGCAAGCTGCGACGTGGGCTCGTCAAATGATCAATGGCACTGCGGATGATATTTTCCCAGAGAGCCTAGCTGGTAAAGCTGCTGAGTTTATTCAGTCATTAGCGCCTGAGCACGTAAGCTACCAAATCATTAAAGGCGATGCTTTATTAGAGCAACAATGGATTGGTATTCACGCGGTAGGCCGTGGTAGTGAGCGTCCACCGGTATTATTAGCATTAGATTACAACCCAACGGGCGACGAAAATGCACCTGTTGCTGCCGCTTTAGTTGGTAAAGGTATTACGTTTGATTCAGGTGGTTACTCAATCAAAGCAAGTGAAGGCATGTTAGGCATGAAGTGCGACATGGGCGGTGCTGCTACAGTAACTGCAGGCTTAGCACTTGCTATTAGCCGTGGTATCAACAAACGTATTAAATTGTTTTTATGTTGTGCTGAAAACTTAATTTCAGGTCATGCCTACAAACTTGGTGATATCTTAACGTATAAAAATGGCACTACAGTTGAAATCGTTAATACCGATGCTGAAGGCCGTTTAGTCCTAGCTGATGGCTTAATGGCTGCAGGTGAGTCTGGCGCGCCATTAATCATTGATGCGGCAACACTAACAGGCGCTGCGCTTGTTGCTGTTGGTCAAGAGTACAATGCATTGTTCGGTCTTGATAAAGAGCTTGTACGTGACGTACAAGACTTTGCAGAGCAAGAAATGGAAGCTGCATGGCCATTACCACTTGAAAAATGGCATCAACAAAATTGCCCGTCGCCATATGCAGATACCGCAAATAGCCGTCCTCAAAAAGGTGGTGGTTACGGTGGTGCTTCTAATGCGGCTGGTTTCTTATCACGCTTTGTACCAAATGAAGGCAAAGGTTGGGTGCACATTGACCTTGCTGCTGCATTTAACATGGGTAGCACAAGCGAGTGGGCTGCAGGCGCAACAACACAAGGTATGCGTACCGTTGCAAGAACTTTACTAGAAAAAGCATAAGCAATTTACTTTTTCAAAGCCCCTTAACTTTATCTAAGTTAAGGGGCTTTTTTGATCTAAAGGGGAATTTTACAAACTGATACAAGCTTTTTTGAGTAAATTAGTATAAAATCCCGCCCCACATTTTCTCATCCTGTGGTTAGTTTTTATTAAATTAGCTACACTAGAATGATCATTTCACACTGGGGTCTCTATTTATGTCAGATAAGTGCTATATCACTGCGCAGCAGCTTCTTGAAGATTCATTTCGTGTTGCGGCACAAGTTTATGAAGATGGTTTCCGTCCTGATTTCATCATTGGTATTTGGCGTGGTGGTGCTCCAATTGGTATCGCAGTTCAAGAATATTACGATTATAAAGGCATCGAAACTGACCATATCGCAGTGCGTACTTCTTCGTATTACGGTATTAACCAGCAATCTAAAGAAATTAAAGTTCACGGTTTGCATTACATCATTGAAAATGCCAATGCAGACAATTCATTACTAATCGTTGATGACGTGTTCGATTCTGGCCGCAGTATTTTTGCATTAAAAGAAAAGCTTTCGGAGTTAATGCGTTTAAACCTACCACGTGATATTCGCGTTGCTTGCCCATACTACAAGCCGAAGAACTCAAAAGTAGACATGGTGCCAGATTACTTCATTCATGAGTCTGAAGAGTGGCTTGTGTTCCCTCATGAGCTTTCAGGCCTAACGCCAGACGAAATTATCGAAGGTAAGTCAGATTTAGCTAATATTCATGATTTACTTGTAGAAAAGTAAGTTTGAATACCCTTGCAGTTATGAGTGTGTCCTACACTTATAACTGCGCAAAACTATCGACGTAATCACTAAGCTTGTCGATATCTACTACTTGTAAACCTTGATTACTTCTTTGCACTAAGCCTTTTTCAACTAACTCTGTAACGACGCGTCTATATGCTCTTTCGGTGGTAGCAAAGCGCTCAGCTTCAGCATTTACGGTAGGGTAGGCACGCAGTAACGTTGGGTTGCTGTTTTCAGCTCTTAATAAGCAATCTTTAGCTATGTTGTAGCTAAGTGGTAATAGCAGCTTATCTAAGTTTATTTTTTGGTTTTCTTGGAATTTAGCGGCAATTGTTTGCGCTGTGTACAAGCTTAACTCTGGCTTTTCTAACAGTAGTGCGCGCCAATGCTTGAGCTCTATTAGGTTATAGCTTACATCGCTAAAGCACGTAACTGTATAAATACACGGATAGTTATTCAGAGCTTCAATTTCACCTATCAGTGTGTTGTTACAATCAAGCTGGCCTAAAAGAAGGCGTCGGCCATTACCCACGTCATAGCTGAACGACACTGTGCCGCTTCTCACTAATACGAGTTTTGACAAGGGTTGATCTTGGTGGATCAGCACCTCTTTTTTAGCTTGTTGAAAACTGCTGCCAGCAAATGTCAGTAATTGGTCAACAAGATAGCTTGAAAAATGATATTGAAACATTAACGCCGCTCTTCGGACAATTGTCCTATTTATTACATCTTAATGACGTTAGCATTAAGATTCTAAGAATTTACGCTAACTTGCTAGTAAGGTGTTTCACGTTACTGATACCTTCATTTCCCGTGTAATGATTTTAAAGCCAAGGTTATTCTTAAGCTTTACAAGGTTTTTAGTAAGTTAGCTTTTTTATTTTATTGTCAAAATAGCACAGAGTGCGTCAAAAAAAATGACAAGCTCCAATGCTAACCTAAAGCCTAGGAGAGAACAATTGAGTTGGGAATATTTAGGCTATTTAGCGTCAGCACTGTTGGTTGCTTCTTTGACAATGAGCGATGTAGTAAAACTACGTTGGCTTAACTTAGCAGGGTGTATTGCATTTACCTTCTACGGATTAGCAATAGGAGCCGTGCCCGTTGCCTTCACTAATGGCTTACTGGCGTTTGTGAATATTTACCACATCGTTAAATTAAAGCGTCAGCAAAAAGCTGACGCCGAGTAATATTATTCCTCTTTTTTATATTTCAGCTCGCCCGCAATCCAAGTTTGCGTCACATTTATATCGTGGATCTCTGAGATTGGCGCTTTGTAATAGTCTTTATCAATCAAAATAAAGTCAGCCCATTTACCTTGCTCTAAACTGCCTACCTTAAACTCTTGATGTGCAGCATAAGCACCACCTAAAGTAAATGCACGCAAAGCTTCATCACGCGATAGCAGCTCTTGTGGTCGCCAGCCGCCTTCTGGTAATTGATTATGATCCATTCGGGTGATGGCCGAATATAAACCATCAAATGGGTTAGCAAGCTCCACTGGAAAGTCAGAACCCGCTGCAATCACTGAGCCTTGTGCTGAAAAGGTCTTCCAAGCATACGCCCCTTCAAGTTGTTTTTCAGTCAGGCGCTGCTCAGCCATATGCATATCAGAGGTTGCATGAACAGGCTGCATTGATGGAATAATTTTTAATGTTTTAAAACGAGGAATATCTTCAGGAGTCACGATTTGTGCATGTTCAATTCGGTTACGAAGTAAAATACCACCGGTTTTTTTAAATACATTTTCATAGGCATCGAGTACTACGTGATTGGCTTTATCACCAATTGCATGAGTGTTTGCACTAAAGCCATGGGAAAAGCTTAGGTTAAATAGCTGCTCAAGCTTTTCTTGAGTTTCAAGCATTAAGCCATGATGATTTTTACGATCAGCGTACTCTTCAATGAGGGCTGCGCCTCGGCTTCCCAAAGCACCATCCGCATACACTTTGACACTGCGAATCGACAGCATGTCATTCATGTCTTTATATTTACCCGCTTTGAGCATGGTTTCTAATTGAGGATCGGCAGCACTTAGCATGGCTACGATTCTGACAGGAAGAGTACTTTGCTCAGAGCGCTGCTTGTATACTTGCCACGTGTCGTAATCGATACCGGCATCATGGGTTGATGTGATGCCTAAACTTAGTAGATGTTTACCTGCATTATCTAATGCTGTATTTATGCTGGCATGGCTTACTTTTGGTATATGCTGAGTAATAAGCGTTTCGGCTTTATCAATGAATACCCCTGAAGGTAAGCCAGAATCTAGCTTTAAAATTTCACCGCCAGCAGGAGAGGGAGTTTGTTTGGCAATACCTGCAAGTTCCATGGCTTTTGAGTTAACCCACACAGCATGACCATCAACGCGAGAAAGCACCACAGGTTTGTCTTTTACGTATTTGTCTAAATCAGCTGCAGTTGGAAACTCACCGCCAGGCCATTGCTCTTGGTTCCAACCGCGACCAATGATCCAACTTTGTTTATCTTTGGCAAACTCAGCCAGCATTTTGCCAACCTCATCTGCCGAGCGCGTATTCCTTACATCAAGTTGTGAAAGATTATTACCTAAACCAATAACATGGCCATGAGCATCGACTAAGCCTGGTAACAATGTGGCTTGCTTGCCATCAATTGCGGTGGCATCAGGGAAGCTATTTTTAATTGAGTCATTGCCTGTTTTTACGATTTTACCGTCTTTAAAAACCAGTGCAGAAAAGTGTTGGGTTTCGCCTTTATAGGTAGGCGTATAGCCATTTACATTATAAATAACAGTGGTGTTGGCAAAACAGCTAAGTGAAGCTGTTGCGAGTAAGCTGATGATGAGTTTCATAATCTTCTAATAGTTTTTATTGATTTATGAAAACAGTATCAGAGTTGCAGTAAACTGCAACTCAGCAGAGATTAATAGTTAACTATAACTCTTTATTTGCTCGCATAAATCTTAAACTCACTGAGGGATAATTTATTATCTTTATCACTGTCGTAATTTTTAAATCGCGACCACAGAGCTGGGTCTCTCGCAGACTCTGAGCGAGTCAGGTAACCATCGTCATTACGATCAAGTTGTTTAAATTTTTCACCAATACTATCTGCAGCAAAACTCATTGTGCTAAATGCACAACTTAAAACTAGGCTGGCAAAGGTTAATTTTGACATTACTTTAACTCTTGTTTGTTAAATAGTGTTTAAACTCAAGGAGCGAGATTTGTTGATCTTTATCTGTATCCCACTGCGCTATGCGTTTTTGCAAGTGCGGTTGCGATGACAGTTCCTGCTCAGATAAAAAGCCATTTTTATCTTTATCTAGGTGATCAAAGCGTTGTTTTACGTCCAATGCTAAGCTATTGAAGCTTATAGTAATTAAGGTGCATGGAGCAAGCCAGAAAATTCTCATAATTGTCTCCTAAATAAAAGTGCTTGCCATAATTTAACTCCCAAAATTTAAATCCGTTTACACATTCCCTCTGGGATTATGGCAAGCACTTTAAGCCGTTAAGGTTTGAATTTTTCAAACTCTTGTTCAGACAAAACCTGATCGCCGTTTTCATCCAGATCGGCAAATTGCTTAAGTAAGTTATCGTGTTTGGTTGCTTCAGTTAATGAAATCTCGCCATCGGCGTTTGTATCAAATTTAGCAAATCGAACATCCATTTGTGATGCTAAAACGGTGGCGCTGATAACTAAAAACATCAGCGAAAATGCAGCTAAAAGTTGTTTCATTACAATCTCCTATTGAATAAACGACTGAAACTCAGAAAATGAAATTTGGCCATTTTGATTACTATCAATTTGCGTAAAGTTGCCGTGCAACAAGGCATCTTCAGATGCTTCTGCTTCACTCAAAAAACCATTGCTGTCTTTATCTAGCTCATTAAATGTTGTCTGCAAATCAAGTGCGTAACTATGAACTGAGAACAGACTTATAAGCAGGGTGGCTACCGGGGCCGTTACTTTCATTTTGTGTCCTAAATAACTAATTTGCTTAGTACTAATCAAAATCAGTGCCAATATTAAAAGTTATTAATTATCAGTTGGTTATGGTTTTTGTGTGGTTTTGAATGCGAAATAGTTACAGGGTGTTGTGTCTTTTTTGCAACGATTTTCAGGTGTTAAAAGTTTATCTATTTTATTTCAATGAGTTAGTTTGTTGCCAAATAGCAACTTTGTATCGGTTTTTGGGGGAAAATCAGTGCTTTTTAAGGTCGGATTCAGCGAGTGTCTAAGTTTGTTCGCTAATAATCAGCATCTGCAATTATGTTGAGAGTGAATATGCAAAATACAGTAGCGGTAAAAATAAAACAGTTACTCAATTGGCGACCTAGTCTTATTGGCCAGTTCGTCTGTAGCATTTTGCTGTCTTTACTACCGTTATCTTTGGTGGTGATTTTATTTTTAAATGCGCTCAATAAGCAGCTTGCAGTGACTCAAGAAATCGTCGGTGACAATTACGAAATTACCAAAGCATTTAACAACCTCAAACAAGACTTAAATAGCCTTGAACGAGCAACTCGACAAAACTGGGTGCTTAAAAGTGAATCCCTCGATAGCTTAATTGCCAACAAATGGCAATCGTCACTGCAAAGTGTCGATGAGCTCATTTTCTTAAGCCCAACCGCTGATTATGTCTCGCAGTGGCGGCAATTGGCTGAGGTATTACAATTTGCGCATCAACATTTATTAGTAGAACAAAAGCAAGATGGTGAGCTGTTTGCACCCGCTAGTAAGCTTATCAGTGAGCAAACAAATTGGCTCAAAGAGCAAAATGAATTACGCATAACAAAAAATCAGCAACAATTAAAAGCACTTCAAGCTTCATTTATTAATTGGTTAGTTGCGTTAATTCCACTCACGTTATTGGTCGGGGGCGGGTTTCTTTGGCGGATCAGCGGGCGGCTCAGAGAACTCACACATGTGATTGATAAACTTGGACAAGGTCACTGGCAGCAAAAAATTCAAGTTCGCGGCTCGTCAGAGTTAGTTGAATTAGGTAATAAATTAGAGTGGGTTCAAGCGCAGTTACATATGCTTGAGCAGCAAAAAGATACGTTTTTACGCCATGTGACACATGAATTAAAAACGCCCCTAGCTTCGATGGTTGAAGGCACAGACTTACTCGCAGATGAAATTGTTGGTCCTATCAATAGCGAGCAACAAGCCGTTCTTGAGCTAATAACGCAAAGTATGGTGCGACTCAGAGCCATGATTGAAAGCTTATTGAGTTACAACGCCATTCGCACCAGTAAGCAAAGCCTAAGCGAGCTTAACTTTAATTTGATGATGAACAAAATTGAGCGTCATTTTGAGCACCGATTATCAGCGCGTGACTTATCCATTGTGTGGGTGAATGAATTACCAAATAAAGCTTTGTTTATCTCAATTGAGCTACTTGAAATGGTGCTTATTCAGCTTACCTCAAATGCGTTAAAGTTTTCGCCAGAACATGAGTCAGTGACAATAAAAGCAAGCTTAAAGCAGGGACAGTTAATTTTGAGTGTCAGCGACTTAGGAATAGGCATAGAAGATACTGAAAAAGCCGCCGTGTTTGGGGCTTTTTACCAAGGCAAGAATGCAAAACAACATACTGAAATGGGCAGTGGACTCGGTTTAACCATAGTTAAAGAAACTGTTGAACAATTAAACGGTAAGCTCTCTATTACTGATAATGAGCCGCAAGGATGTGTATTTACAGCCATTTTACCAATTCAATTAACCCAAGGAGTTAACTGATATGGGCTTAGCGAATAAAGCCAGTTTTATGCTTGTTATAGGCACACTTTTTATAACAGGGTGCACGATCACGCAAAAGCATGTTGAGGCAGAGCAAATAGAGCCGACAGCAGATGTGAAATCTCAAGGGCAACCTAATCCAAAGCCTCGGCCGAAAAGTGAGCCGTTATACCCGCCTGCAAGTACAGTCATTGCTTGGCATGCTGCCAAGTGCGGTGGCTTTAAAGCAAGCTCTGATAAAGCAAATTATGTTGGCGAAAATGAGCTAAAGCGTCTGTTTGAGTCGATTTGTTTACTCGGTGCTTCAGAGCCAGAAAAAGCTCTTAGTCAGCTTGAAAAAAGTGACCATGCTTTTTATTGGCCAGATGATATTAAGCAGTATCTATGGTTACAAAAGCAATATTTACAACAGAATTTAGCGGCAAAACAAGCTAAGCAAGCACTGAGTGATGAAATGGAAAAAACCTTATCGTCGCTTGCGACTATCGAACAACAACTTCTGCTACGTGAAGAGACCAAGGAGCAGTAACCATGAATGAAGTAACAAAACCACGGGTTTTATTAGTAGATGACGATGCGAGTTTATTAAAGTTACTAGCGATTAGAATTGAGTCTAAAGGCTATTTGGTAAACACAGTTGAAAGTGGCATTGAGGCATTACAAACACTAAAAAACCAAACCTATGATGCGGTGATCACTGACTTAAGAATGGATGAAATGGACGGCATGGCTCTACATCGCCAGTTACAAAGTCGTTACCCTTCAATGCCGGTGATTATGATGACAGCACATGGTTCGATACCTGATGCAGTGGAAGCGACGAAGCAAGGTATTTTTGCATTTATTACCAAACCAGTTGATAAAGATGAGCTGTTCGACAGCCTTGCTAAAGCTATTGAGATCCATGGTGTACACGGTGATGAAACACCGACACAAACAAATATTGTCACCCGTAGCGGCGCGATGTTGCATTTACTTGAGCAAGTTAAATTGCTTGGTCCAACGCAAGTGAATGTGTTGATCTCCGGTGCTAGCGGCACAGGTAAAGAGTTGCTTGCACAAGCAATACATCAACATAGCCATGTTAGTGACGGGCCATTTGTGGCAATTAACTGCGGCGCTGTGCCGGGGGAGCTTTTAGAGTCTGAATTGTTTGGGCATAAAAAAGGCGCGTTTACAGGCGCAGTCAAAGACCATCAAGGTTTGTTTCAACAAGCTCAAGGTGGGACCCTTTTTCTAGACGAAATTGGTGATATGCCGCTAAATTTACAGGTAAAACTACTGAGGGTTTTACAAGAGAAAACCATTCGCCCTGTGGGCTTTCAAGAAGAGATCCCAATTGATGTGCGGGTGGTGTCGGCGACTCATAAGAACCTCCCAGAGGCAATCAATAATCAGCAGTTCCGTGAAGATTTATATTACCGATTAAATGTGGTGAACTTAAAACTGCCTCCGCTTTGTGAACGCCGAGAAGATATTAGTTTGCTAGCACAGCATTTTGCAGGTCTAATTGCTAAACGTATGGGGCAAGAGCAAAAGCAGTTTGCCAATGATGCGATGCATGCTTTGGTGCGCTATGATTGGCCGGGTAATATCCGTCAATTACAAAATGTGATAGAGCAGGTAGTAGCCCTTACACCTGGTAAAGTGATAGCTGCTCAGTTAGTTGAAAGTGCATTAAATAGTAATGTTAGTATTGCTGAGCCACTTTCGTTAAATGATGCAAAAAAAGAATTTGAGCGAGATTATTTAATTAATACGCTGAAAATGTCAGCGGGTAATGTTGCCGAAGCCGCAAAGCTTGCGAAACGTAATCGCTCAGATTTTTATAAATTAATCAAAAAGCACAACATTAATGTTGAAAGCTTAATATAAGGAAAAACATGGCGCTTTTTTTAGTCTATCTGGGCGGTCGTATTCAAGGTTGCCACATTGAAATGCACGACGTTCGATTTGTCGTAGGCGATAGCATTGAGCAAACCTACTCAAAACTAAAAGCACAATGGGTGGGTGATAAAAGCAACGTACACATGGATAGCTACATGCAAATTCAGCACATTGATGGTTATCAGGTCGAAGTGGTTGATAGTGCGCATCACCAAGCCGAAAAACTGTATTTTGTGAACTTAGGTGCCTATAGAGCTGATAGCCTTGCAGAGCAGCATGATTTTGCATTGTACGTTGCGCGTAGCAGTGAAGAAGCAAAGCAACGCGCTAAAGAGTCTTTATTGGCGGGAATGACTCATCTTCATAAAGATGATTTACACGATGTAGACGATTGTTTTGCGATTGACTTGTTAGATAGCAACTTATCAATCAAATTAACGCCAAGCGGGCAAGCACAAGCAATGAAGCCCGATTGGTTTGGCTATCACGTGTTGTGATCTATTCTTGGTTATCGTTTTTACTGGCAACTTTAAAGGCGATAATCACCAATCCAAACAAGGCAAATGGCAGTGCAGCGAGTAAATACTCAACGGTATGGCTGTCTTGATAGTTGGGCTGGAGTAGGAAGTGACCTGCAACACAAAGTAAAATAGCCACGAATAAAACGGGCAGTAAAATCAGTTCTTTTTTAGGTGAGTGTTTTTTCATTACAAGGCGTTATATTCCAAAGGTGCGCCATTGTAATGAGCTACCCTTAGCTAGGTCAAATAAGTTGCTTTGTAGTTTGCTTTATATTGCGCTGTATCAACTTTTTTAGTGTCAGCTTTTACAGGCTGCTTTTTTGGAGCCGCTGGTTTATCGGTTGCTTCATTATAGCTAAACAGCCCCATAATGAATTCAATCTCTTCACGTTGTAATCCAGATCGCATGATGCCCTCCAAAGAATAATTTGCCTTTTGTATTACAAATATTACGTCCTGTAATCTGAATTATCGGTGAATACCTAGTCATTAAACTGTAATCATATGTAACGCAAATATGCTTATTTAATAGGCAGCTCCACAGTAAACACAACACCTGTGCCATCAGCTAAATTTTCTGCCAATACTTTACCGTGATGGTAATCGCAAATAAGCCTTACAATATAAAGACCTAAACCCAAGTGTGGCTGCTGCTGATGTTGCTGACTTCTCACCGAGACCATTGAGTCGAAAATGTGTTCAACTAAACCGTCAGGGAGCAAAGGCCCTTGGTTGCTGATTTTTAATAATGCATGCTGCTCTTGCTTGGTTAAGCTGACTGAAATTGTGCTTTGCGGGGTTTTAAACTCAAGTGCGTTGTTGATGAGCTTATCGAGTAATTGGGCAATAAATTCTGGTGCGCCACTAACATTTAACGGCTCTTTACAAAGCGACAATGTAAATAGGCTTTCACCATAGGTTATTTGATAGCCCTGCATGCAGCCGGTGATCACCTTGGTCAGGTCAAACTCTTCTGCCTCGGCACTTTGAATACTTTGTTCAAGGCGCGTTGCTTCACTCATGGTGGTAATAATTTTACCTAACCGCTCAACCCCTTCACTGGCACGGTCGAGGTATTTTTGACTCAGTTCAGATTGCGGCTGCATTTGTAAATTTTCAAGCGATGAGCGCACAACAGCCACGGGCGTACGCAGTTCATGGGAGAGTCGTGATGACATATTTTCTAAGTAATCAGTATAACCACTTAAACGGCTAACAATGTTGGCAAAGCTGCGAGAAAGATCGCCAATTTCGTCATTCGAATCGGCATAAGTAATTTTGCCGGTGATCCGCCCTTGAGCATCAATGGCTTGTTCGGCGTTGTCACGCAAGCGGCGAATACGGCTGGAAATTCTTGAAGCAAAAAAGAACAGTGTCACAGTACCAACAAGCATCACCGCTAAAATGACATTAAATAGCTTTTCTAACGATTTATTACGCAGAGTACGCACGCCGTTGGTGGTTTCTTCTGCGATTACTGCACCTATTACTTTGTCTTGGATCCAAATAGGGTAGGCCGCCGATAAAATAACGGCTTTGTTATCTGGGGTTAAGCGCCATGATGATGCGGGTTTACCATTTAAAGCGCTGGCTATGTGAGTACCTTGCATCGCTGCGACATCATGTAAGGTATCAATAAACTCATTTTCTGGGCGAGTTAAAATTTTATAGTAAAGTGGGTGTAAGTAATCTTGCTCAAAGCGTTGCCACCAGGTTGTTGCGGGCGCATCTTTTAGGCCGTCTGCCCAAACGCCATCGGCATGATGAATTGAGCCAGATTGTGCAAGTACACGATGATGGTTATCGACGACCCAAATTCGGCTGCCACTGTGGCCCATGCCTTTCAAGATACGGTTAATTTCTGGCGAAGGCACTAAAACAGAGCCGATATCATTGGGGTTTTGTAGATTTGAGGTCGACATAAGCTGAGGCTCAACCTTGTCTTCATCCCAATCTTCAATAGCAAAACCAAGCTTATTACCTAGCATCGAAAGTGGAAAACGCAGCTCTATGTTGTAACCCGCGTTGGTGCTTTTAAAATAGCCTTGGATTTTAGTGACCGGCTCTTGTGTAGCAGCATCAAAGGCATTAACCCAACCATCTTGGCGGGCAGCCACCACATAACTTTTAAACTCACCTTCAGGTGTTTTTAACATGATCTGTAAGTGATCATTACGGGTAAAGCTAAGCACATTTTTAGCACGATACACCAGTGAGCTGTCAGTGACTTTAAAAGCCGCATAGAGGTAGTTTTCGTATTTGCCCACCATATGATCAAAACTTAGATCACTATCATGATGCTCATGGCTTAACCCCTGTAAATAGCGCTCGTCGTAATGCCAAAATAGGTTTTGATAAGGCTGCCACTCTGACAATTTACCATCAAGTTGAATCGGGTTATTTAGGTTATAGGCATATAAATCTCGGCCTTTTACAACTTGATCTAAAAAGTTGGTTTGCGAGTCAAACAAAGCAGGGCGCTCATGTAATGCGGTTGCGAGTGCGCGGGTGGTGCCCACTAAGGTTTTTTCTTGCCCTTGTCTTAAGAATTTTTCCATTTCCCACACATATTCATAGCCAAGCCAAGGCAATAAAAATAAAAAGCAGGATAAGAAAATAAACTTTGTTCTAAGCCCCAAACGCAGCATTAAGCTTGCTCCCAGCGATAACCCATACCGTAAACGGTATCAATGCAGTCAAATGCACCATCTAAAGCAATAAACTTTTTACGAATGCGTTTTACGTGTGAGGTAATAGTGCTGTCATCAACATAAATTTTCGCATCACTCATTAATTCGTTGCGGCTTTTTACATGGCCTGGACGCTGTGCAAGTGAATGTACCATCCAAAATTCTGTCACAGTTAAATCAACCAGTTGCTCTTGCCAAAAAACCTGCATGCGCTGGGTATCTAACTTTAACGGGCCACGATGCAAAAGAGCAGTTTGATCGGCGGGTTGATCGAAAGCATCAAGGCGTCTAAACAAGGCACCAATGCGAGCAGCAAGATGCGCCATACTGATGTCTTTGGTTAAGTAATCGTCAGCACCCATGCGCAGGCCACATACGGTATCAATTTCGCTATCGCGGGCGGTTAAAAATATAATCGGTAAGGTTTTAGAAAGACTGCGTAATGTTTGGCAAAGTAAAAAACCACCATCCACTTCATGGCCAAGGCCAATATCAACAATGGCTAAATCTGGTAAAGATTGACTAAATGCTAATTCAGCACTGGCTCTGTCAGCAAAACCTACAACCTGATAGCCCTGAGCGCTGAGCATTTCAGTGTAGTTTTCGCGGATTGCTGTTTCATCTTCAACGATTGCTATTTTCTTCATTGTTAATACTTACTTAAATTCTTTCTATAGCGAACTATACCTAATTTTTTGCCTTGCGTACTGGCAAAAACGCGATTGCCATTTTTCTGCCACAATTGCTCAGCAGTTTGCCTTTTTTGATCCCCTTTATTGCCATTTCGACTTGTTTTAATAGCTCCATACCAAGTTCGCAACACCAACCAATGTTGCCAAGCAATTAAGTAGAAAAAGGATTAAACCATGAAAAAATTAATTATTGCCGCTGTTATCACATCTGCTGTATCTGTAGCCCCTTTTGCAGACGCTGCGAGTCAAGCTAAACAAGAAACACCAAAAGAAACTGCCATTGGCTTAGGTGCTGGTGCCGTTGTTGGCGGCCTAGTCGGCGGCCCAGTGGGGGCATTTATTGGCGCGTTTGCAGGTGGCTTAATTGGCGAAAAAGAAGCGGCAGACAACACCATTGATGAACAAGCACACGCATTAGTTGTAATGAAAGAGCAAACCGCTGATTACCAACAAGTAATTGCCGATAACGCAGCCTTAAGTGAGCAGCTTGAATTATTAGCTGACGAAAAAGAGCAGTTACTACAAGCTCAATTAAACACCTTATTGGCGATGACGGTACAGTTTAAAACTGGCTCTAGCGAAATTGCCCCACACTTTGCTAACCAGCTCAATAAAGTCGCACAGTTACTTATTGCTCAGCCAAATCTGGCTATCGACTTAAATGGCTTTGCAGATCAGCGTGGTGATGAGTTGGCTAATTTAATGCTCTCAAAACAGCGTGTAAATGCAGTGCAAAGCTACTTAATTAAACAAGGTGTGCCTCATACGCGCTTAACCGCTACCGCCTTTGGTGAGCAGCAAAGTGTTGCCGATTCAAATAACTACGAAGACAACGTGTTTGACCGCCGCGTAACCTTAACGACACGCCCTGTTTCACAAAGCAGCTTACGCACAGCACAAAGTAACCACTAATTCATCGGTCGATGGAGTGACATATTATGTTGAGTAACCGTACCAAAAGGCTCCTTTTTGGGAGCCTTTTTATCCTCTTATTAGGTTATGCTGTTAACCCTGCATTTGCAGCCAATGCCAGTGCCGAACTGCGATTTTATGATGAATCAAATAGCCAAGTGTCGTCGGGCTTATTAGTGAAAAACGATGTCACTATGACGCTCACTGGGCTTATTAATCATGTTGTTGTTAAACAGCGTTATCAAAACCCGCACCCGTTTGCCGTTAATGCCCGTTATGTGTTTCCGTTACCTGATGAAAGCGCAGTTCATGCCATGCAAATGCAAATTGGTGAGCGCATTATCACCGGTAACATTGCCCTTAAACAGCAGGCAGAACAGCAATTTGAGCAAGCCCAAAAACAGGGTAAACGCGCCGCTTTAGTACGTCAGCAACGCGCGAACATTTTCTCTACTGATGTAGCAAACCTTGGAGCAGGGGAAGAGATTGAAATTACCTTGCAATACCAAGAGATAATCGGTTTTCGAGATGGTGTGTTTTCACTGCGTTTTCCAACCACTATTACGCCGCGCTACGAACCTTTAACGGCAGAACTGCAGCAAAAAGTGAATCTAGAAACAAAAGACACAGAACAACAGAGCGACGCAACAGCTGATACAGCGCAATTGGCATCAGCGTGGCTAAAGCCTGTTTTTCATCGTGCACAAAGCCAAGAGTCTGATGCGAGCCTAAACCTTGCTATTTCGATGGATATTGGCCTTGAGCTGAGTGATATCAGCGCTAATTTAGCGGGCATGCAAATCGATAACCCAAGCTTTGGTCGGTACCAGTTATCACTTAATCGTGATGTTCCGATGGATAGAGACTTTGAGCTGACATTTAAGCCCCTTGATAAAGCCCACTCTCAGGCTGCATTTTTTACCGAAACAGTAGCAGGGCAAGAATATGGTTTACTGATGTTAGTACCGCCAAGCGATCACTTTACCTCGCAAGCTCGTCTGCCTCGTGAAATGGTGTTTGTTGTAGATACCTCTGGCTCAATGCATGGCCAATCAATGGAGCAGGCTAAACAAGCCTTGTTTTATGCCCTTTCATTATTGGATGAAAATGACAGTTTTAACATCATAGGCTTTGATAATGAAGTGTCGGTATTAAGTGACACGCCAATGATTGCCAATGACTTTAACATTCGCCGTGCAGAACGCTTTATTTATGGCTTACAAGCCGATGGCGGCACCGAAATAGCAAAAGCACTGACTCAGGTACTTGATGGTAAACACCATGATGGCTTTGTTCGCCAAGTGGTGTTTTTAACCGATGGCAGTGTGGGTAACGAAACGCAGCTATTTAAACAAATTCAAACAGATTTAGGTGACAGCCGACTCTTTACCGTCGGTATTGGTAGCGCACCTAATAGCTTTTTTATGACCAGAGCTGCGGATATTGGCCGTGGTACATTCACTTTTATAAGTAGCACCAGCCAAGTACAGCCCAAAATGCAGCTGCTATTTGATAAGCTAGCCCATCCCGCGGTTACAGAGCTTGCACTTGAAGGCGACAAAGCAGCACTAGAGTATTGGCCATCGCCATTACCTGACTTGTATTTTTCAGAGCCGGTTTTGGTTGCTGTGAAGCTTGATGGCAGTCAGCACTTAACATTAAAGGGGCAGACAAACACAGGGCCAATGACGATTAATTTAGCAACGGCCAATGCCGCAAACGGCGAAGGTATCGCTAGACTCTGGGCAAGACAAAAAATTAAGTCACTACTGCTTTATAATGAAAAGGATGCGGTACGCGCAGAAGTTGAGACATTAGCACTTCAGCATCATTTACTTAGCCCTTTTACAGCCTTTATTGCAGTTGATAACTATGCGGATAATGAGATTGCAGAGCGTTCAATGCAAGTGAGAAACAAACTTCCTAACGGCATGACGCTACCGCAAACCGACGGACAAAGCCGCGTGTTTATGCTAATCGGGTTACTATTACTCGCTTTTTCGTGGTTATGGCAATGGCGACGCTAAAAAAAGCGCTGCCAGTTTGCAGCGCCTTACTTGGCATCGCATTGTTTGTGAATGGTGGCTATATGCAGGCGAAAGCTTGGCTGGCTCAGGCTCTGATTGAATCTGCTTGGCAGCAAGCTTTGCAAAGTCCTAATCAGCAAGTGAGGCCTTGGTTTTACGCCGATGGTTATGTCACTGCACACATAGAATGGCCAAGCCAGCAGCAAGAATTGACTGTACTTGCTGGTGCATCGGGGCGAAACCTCGCGTTTGCCCCCGGGCATTTTTTGCCAAGCGGTGAACTTGGCAGCACAAATGGGGTGCTGATTGCGGGTCATAACGACACCCACTTTGCATTTCTAAAACATGTCAAAGTGGGTGAGCAATTCAGTATGCAATTGCAAAATGGCCAAATTGAACACTATCAAGTTCGCAGCATTGATGTTATTCATCAAAGCGAGCAAGGGTTTTTAGCACAATCAGGCCTTTATTTATTAACCTGTTACCCTTTTGACTCGTTAGCTTCAGGGACTGATTTTAGATTATTGGTGTCGGCTGATAAATTATCGTCTACGTCAACTTTCAGTTCTTGATGACGTTGGCTAACAATAACACCGGCAAATACCACCGCAATACTCACCCATTGCCAAAGTGTCAGAACTTCGCCAAGTAAAATGGCAGACAAAATCAACGCAAAAATTGGAATGAGGTTTGAGTAAGCGGCAGCGGTTAATACCGACACCTTACTGATGGCGTAATTGTACATGCCATAGCCGCCTAAAGTGACACATGAGCCTAAATATAAAATGCTCAGTAGGGCACTTAAATCGTGCTGGTTTTCGCTGGGTAGTTCGATGAAAAATAAAAAAGGCGCGAAGAACAAGCTACCACTAAACCCTTGAATTGCTATTAAGGTCAGCGGTGAGTAACGAGCGACTAAGTGTTTTACGCTCACGGTATAAAACGCGGCGCATACCATCGCCATCAACTCTAAAAAGTTACCAAGCAGTGGGTTAGGGGCTTGCTCTGTGCTTGGTGATAATAGCGTTAATAAAATACTGCCACCAATACATAAGGTAAAACCAACGACGATGGCTTTACTGATGTACTCTTTTAATATTAAGAACGCCAAAATAGCGACGATAATTGGTAAGCAAGAGACTATTACCCCAGCTTGCGATGCTGAAGTGTATTCAAGGGCATGCCCCTCAAATAAATAATAAAAGCAAGGCTCAGCCAGTGACATACCAATTAAGTACTTCCAGTCACCTGGTTTGAATTCAAAGCGAATTATATAGCGCCATAAACATAAGCTAATCAATAACGTGGTTAGCATTCTTAAAAAAATCACTAACACAGGATCATAAACATTGATTGCATGCTTTAATGCAATGTAGGAGCTACCCCATAAAAAGGTCGCGATAATTAAGCATAAACTGGCTGGCATAGGCGTCGCTATTGAGTAAAAAAACGAGAGCGCGATCCTAGCATGAATTTTTTTAACTTGTTCAAAAACTGTTAGCTGGTATATATATACCCAAACTACCTCAAGATGCAGAATATAAGAATCAAATGCAAAGGCCACACGTCGTTGTTGTAAAGCTGGGCACAAGCGTGCTGACAGGCGGTACCGACAAATTAGATAAAGCACACATGGTTGAACTTGTTCGCCAATGTTGTGAATTAAAAAAACAGGGTTATCAGGTTGTTTTAGTATCAAGCGGCGCGGTTGCTGCAGGTCGCGAGCAACTCATTACCCCCTGTGGTCGTTCTTTGATTGAAAAACAAATGCTTGCCGCAATTGGCCAAGGGCAGCTTATTCATATTTGGCAGAGTCTGTTTGCTTTGTATGGTGTGAATGTAGGGCAAATGCTACTGACCCGCGCCGATGTAGAAGACCGTGAACGTTACTTAAATGCTCGCGATACTTTAAATGCACTACTCGCTCACAATGTGGTGCCAATTATCAACGAGAACGACGCTGTAGCCACCGCCGAAATTAAAGTCGGTGATAACGATAACTTATCTGCTTTAGTCGCAATATTAGCGAATGCTGAAAAGCTGTTATTGTTAACTGACCAAGAAGGCTTATTTACAGGCGATCCTCGCTCTGATGCCAATGCAACACTTATCAATGAAGTTGAGCATATTAATGATGAGCTTAGAGAGCTCGCTGGTGGCAGTGGCACCACCCTAGGTACCGGTGGTATGGCAACCAAACTGCAAGCAGCCGATATTGCACGTCGCGCCGGTGTTGAGGTAATTATTGCCAAAGGCGCAGGCAAAAATGTGATTTTAAATTGCATGGCCGACAAGCTCCCTGGTACACGCTTTTTAAAACTCACCGCACCAAAAGATGGCCGCAAAAAATGGTTACTTGCAGGGCCTAAAAGCACGGGGCAATTAGTGATTGATGATGGCGCAAGCCTTGCGCTTAGAGAACGTGGCGCAAGCTTACTGGCAAAAGGCGTAAAGACTGTGAAAGGGCAGTTTGAGCGTGGTGATGTGATTGAAGTGGTGACCTGCCAAGGGCAATGTATTGCTAAAGGCCTTGTTAACTTTAACCATCAAGAAATTGATCAAATAAAAGGCTGTCATTCATCGCAAATAACTGAGTTGCTTGTATTTGCACCAAGCAGTGAAGTCATTCATCGAGATGATATGATTTTGTTATAGTTTTTTAGTAATTCTAGCAAACTTAACTAAACTAAAGTTATGTTTTATTTTGGGGGCTTCTAAATGGCTTCTAATGCTTGCGGGCATGACTGGGTAGTCACTATAACGCAACAGGAAGAAGAGCCTGAGTTAGACAGTGCACTGATAAATGCTGTTGCTGAATTAGGTGAGTTTACACGTTTTGCAATCTATATTAATAAAACCTTTAATATTGGTCTTCCCGCACGGCTGTTAAATAAGAACACAGCCATTGAGGAGCTTAGCGAGCAAGAAGTCCTAGACTTATTGGCAAAAGTCAGTCGCAATAAAATTCGGATTAGCCGTGATTGTGGGGTGATATCGACATATGTGCCAATTTATTACACTGGCAATGTTGTCGGTATACTTGTTGTTGAATCTGATAAAGAGTTAACCGAGCGCTGCAGTATGCTAGCTATTTATATGCTGAATATCTATGCGAATCAGCTCTCTTTATTACATAAATCACAGCAGGATCCACTTACGGAACTTCTTAACAGGCAAACATTTGATAAAAAAGTGATTGAGATAGCTGCCAATACAGCGGTCGAGCATGACTCTAAGCAGTGTCATTGGTTCCTTGCTATGGTCGATATTGATCATTTTAAACGTGTTAATGATAACTATGGTCATGTAATTGGTGATGAGGTTATTTTACTTGTGGCACAGCTTTTAAAAAATAACTTTCGTATTGAAGATTACGTTTTTCGCTACGGCGGCGAAGAGTTTTCTGTGTTATTTCAAGCAAGTGACGAGCTAGATGCACGAAATGCACTTAATCGTTTTCGCTCCTGTGTTGCCCAATACCCATTTCCTCAAGTAGGCAACTTAACAGTGAGTAGTGGTTTTATGCCAATCTACGAGTTTGAAATGGTTGCCAGCCTTGTGCAAAAAGCCGATCAGGCCTTATACCATTCTAAAAACAGCGGTCGTAATTGTGTCACTGCCTATTCCGAACTAGATATTCAACAAAGCCAACCTCAAGATGATTCAATTGAGCTGTTTTAAGGTGTTGCAGCGCGCTTAGCTGTGTTAAAATTGCTCACTATTTTTTTGAACCCTATGAGAAGGTAAGATGAAGTTTGTTCGTTGGTTGTTAGGCCGCATCATTTTGTTTTTTGATTTTGTATTCACGCCACGTAGTAAAAAGCGCCCGGCAGCAGAGCAAGCCGCGCTTGATTCAGTGACATCACAATTTAAACTATATCAATTTAAAGCCTGTCCATTTTGCGTGAAAGTACGTCGTGCCATAAAACGTCAAGGCCTTTCAGTTGAAACCCGTGACGCCAAAGATAACGAGCAATTTCGCCAAGAGCTATTAGAGCAGGGCGGAAAAGTAAAAGTTCCTTGTTTACGCATTGAAGAAAACGGCCAAGTGACTTGGTTGTATGAATCAAACGATATCATTGCTTATTTAGATAAAGTCGCGGCATAAAGCGGCTTTTCACTTCGATTATAGCCCGTGCTGTGCTAGCATTTGGGCAAATTTTTTAATTGTCTTTTGAGAGATATAACCATGACAATTCGCACCCGTGTTGCTCCGTCACCGACTGGCGACCCGCACCTAGGTACTGCATATATCGCATTATTTAACTACTGTTTTGCTAAGCAGCAAGGCGGTGAGTTTGTGTTACGTATTGAAGATACAGACCAAGTTCGTAGTACGCCAGAATCAGAGCAAGCTATTATGGATAGCTTACAATGGTTAGGCTTAAACTGGGATCACGGTCCAGATGTAGGCGGTGAGTTTGGCCCATACCGTCAATCTGAGCGTAGCGATTTATATAAGAAATTCGCGCATCAGTTAGTTGAACAGGGTAAAGCTTTTTACTGTTTTGCTACGAGCGAAGAACTAGACCAAATGCGTGAAGAGCAAATGGCCGAAGGTCTACGCCCTAAATACGATGGTCGTGGTTTAAATCTTTCTGAAGATGAAATTAAAGCAAACCTTGAAGCGGGTAAGCCTTACGTAATCCGTATGAAGATCCCAAGCGAAGGCACGTTTAAGTTTAACGACTACCTACGTGGCGAAATTGAGATCCCATGGGAAAATGTAGACATGCAAGTGCTACTTAAAGCAGATGGTTTCCCAACTTACTTCCTTGCCAACGTTGTTGATGATCATCACATGCAAATTAGCCACATTTTCCGTGGTGAAGAGTGGATCAATTCAGCGCCTAAGCTATTAAAATTATATGAAGACTTCGGTTGGGAAGCGCCAGTATTAGGTCACTTACCGTTACTGCGTAACCCAGATAAGTCAAAATTATCGAAGCGTAAAAACCCAACTTCAATCAACTACTATAAAGAAATGGGTTACCTTCCAGAGGCACTATTAAACTATTTAGGCCGTATGGGTTGGTCAATGCCAGACGAGCGTGAAAAGTTCACCTTAGCAGAGATGATTGAACACTTTGATATGAAACGAGTGTCGCTTGGCGGCCCAATTTTCGATATCGATAAGCTTAGTTGGTTAAACGGTATGTGGATCCGTGAAAACTTATCTGATGCAGAGCTAATGCAGCGTTTTGTTGATTGGAAATTTAATACCGAGCTATTCGCTAAAGTATTGCCAGAAGCTAAAACACGTATTAATACGCTTTCTGACATGGTTGACCTTGCGGGCCACTTTGTAGGTGGTATTCCAAGTTATGATCCTGCGCTATTAACAGCAGGTAAAGCTGATGAAGATGTAATCCGTCAAGCATTACAGTTCTTCATCTGGCAATTAGAAGGTTTACGTAGTTGGGAAAAACCAGCGATTTTTGCTATCGCAAAAGAAGTGGCGACTTTCCATGAGTTGAAGATTAAAGACTTCCTAGAGCCAATCTTTGTGGCTATCACAGGTAAGACATCTTCAACATCAGTACTTGATGCGATGGAAATTTTAGGCTCTGACTTATCGCGTGCTCGTTTACGTGTTGCTTTAGCACATCTTGGTGTGTCTAAAAAGCAAGCGAAAAAAATTGAGCGTGCATACCGCGATTATCCGCAAGCTTAATCATCCTTTAGTTTTACAAACCGAGCTTTATGCTCGGTTTTTTTATATTTAAATCAAAGTTACCCCAGATTTAACTTGTAAATAGTGACTGCTCTAATAGTATTAAACATGCACAATTTATCACTTGTATGAATATCTTAAGAAAGCAGTATAAGGTGACTGCAAGCGAGGGATTTTTGAAGCTAAGGCAAATGCTTTAGTCAGTTTTCAAGGAGAAAGTGATGTTTAAATACATACTGGCCTGCGTGGCCATTTTAGGCTTAAGTTTACCAAGTGTCGCTGCTGATAAACCCAATGTACTTGTTATTTGGGGTGATGATGTTGGTATGTGGAACATTAGTGCCTATCATCGAGGCATGATGGGAGGCAGTACCCCAAACATTGATAGCATTGCTAATGATGGCATGATATTTATGGACCATTATGCACAGGCCTCGTGCACTGCTGGCCGCGCTGCATTTATTACTGGTCAGTATCCTATGCGTACAGGTCTCAGTACAGTAGGTCTTCCTGGCGCATCACAAGGTTTGCAAGAGAAAGATCCAACCTTAGCAACCATGCTCAAATCAAAAGGTTACGTTACAGGCCAATTCGGTAAAAATCACTTAGGTGATCGTGATGAACACTTACCTACAAATCATGGCTTTGATGAATTTTTTGGTATCTTATATCACCTCAATGCGGGTGAGTATCCAGAGCAGCAAGATTATCCTCAAGACGCTAAAACACAAGAAAAGTTAGGCTTAAAAATGCGTGGAGTCATTCATTCAAAAGCGCTTGGAAATGGCAAACAAGAGATTAAAGATCTTGGCCCATTTGGAAAAGAGCGTCAGCGTAATTTAGACCAAGAAGTACTTGTAGAGTCAAAACGCTTTATTCGTGATGCAGTAAAACAGAATAAACCTTTCTTCGTGTGGCATAACACAACTCGAATGCATTACCAAACTAACCTTAATAAAGCTTATGACGGTAAAACTGGCTTTGGTTTATATGCTGATGGTATGGCCGAAATGGATGATGATGTAGGTGAATTACTTAACTTACTTGATGAACTTAAAGTCGCTGATAACACAATAGTGATGTTTTCTACCGACAACGGTGCCGCATCAAACTCATGGCCAGATGGTGGTAATCAGCCATTTCATGGTGAAAAAGGCGTTGGTGGCTGGGAAGGTGGCTTCAGAGTACCTATGGTTGTTAAATGGCCGGACCATATTCCTAAAGGTGTGAGCACAGGTGAGTTCATGACAATGGAAGATTGGATGCCAACGATTATGTCGTGGATTGGTGATAAAGATTTAAAAGCTAATTTATTAAAAGGTACCAAAATCAATGGTCAAAAGTATAAGGTTCATTTAGATGGTTTCGATCAAAGTGATATCTTACTAAACAATGGTAAAACAAAGCGTAAAGAGTTTTATTACTTCACCGAAACGACCTTTCATGGAATGCGTTACGGTGACTGGAAATTAATCTTTACGGAACAAAATCATTGGTTTAGGTCTACACAGCAAGCCCTTACTACACCTTATATTATTAACTTAAAAATGGATCCATTTGAGCGTTTCATTGATGCTAGGGGGTATGATGAGTGGGCAGAAAACCGTAGTTGGATTTTAGGCCCAGCAGGTAATCAAATTGCAGAGTTTGTAAAAACCTTTAAGGCATTTCCGCCTAGTCAAGAGAGTATGTCAGTACAAGTGGGTAGTGTTGCTGAAATGATTTCTCAGCAAGCGTTAAACCGCTAAAAACGATAGGCTTTACCAGAACACAATGTTGCAAAATGACAGTTTTGCTCATCGCTGGTAAAGCCTTTACTGCTTCGAATTTGAAAACCATGAGCCAGCTCAAGTTATAGTTGCATAAGAGTTATACGATTTACCACTGCATAATCATAATTAATTGATTAATAAATCAATTTTATCTTCATTTCTTACCTAAATTAAATATGCTACTTCTATTTTGTATTCAGAGATATTGTATATAGAAACGCTATATTAGCCCACCTTTGGTAACTTTAATGTTAACAGTGTGTACAAAACGCTACACGAATGTACGTCATTTTTGATTCTCCCTGTGGTTATATTGTTACTACAAGCGTTGAAATGGAAATTCAAAAAGCTTGAATAACTATTCAAATTAACTATCCAGGGGATACTTTATGAAAGTCAAAACACTTTCGATCGCTGTTGCTGCAGCTCTCTATAGTGCTAGTGCTGCACATGCAGTCGGTGTTGAGAACAATCAAGTTAAGCACCAATTAAAAGCACCAAATATTACATTTGAAGAAGTGAAAGCATTTTCCAAAGAGTTCGAGCAAGGTAACTCTTCAAGCATGCTACAAAACGATGGTTTAAATGTTCAATTAAATAGTCAAGCAAGCAAATTTAAAGAAGAAGGTCTGGGTGGCGAACATATTTATATTATTCGTTTACGTGATAACTCTGTTGCTCTTGAAGCTAGAGACTTAACTTCGTCTTTATCAAAATCTATGCAAGCTCAAGGTATTACCAAAGTTTTTGAAAAAGGTCAGGCTGCAATTTCAGCCGTTACAGAATATCAAAACAAGCTTTATTCGAAACAACGTGCTGTTATGCAAAACGTAACGGCAGTTACAGGGCGTACAGAGATGCGCCGTCAATTCACTAAAGCGCTAAATGGTTTCTCTGTAAAAATGACAGAGCAAGAGGCATTACAGGTCGCTTCGCTTGGCTCTGTTGTATCAGTAATGCGTTCTAAAAATTATGATTTACTTTCAGATGAAGGCCCTAAGCACATCGGTGCTGATCAAATTTGGGATGGAACAAGTGTTCCAAGTGGGATCAAGGGCAAAGGTGAAGGCCAAATCATAGGTATTATTGATACAGGTATTAATTCAGATCACCCGTCATTTGCAGCTGTGGGTGCTGATGGTTATGAGCATGAAAACCCATTTGGTGCGGGCGTTTATGTTGGTGACTGTGTTGAAGAGCCAGAAGAGATTCAATGTAATAACAAACTAATTGGTGTACGTTCTTACGATGTGATCACAGATGCGTTTGATGCCATGATCCCAGGCTGGCCGGCGATTGGTGAAGATTATCAAGGTCATGGTTCGCATGTTGCGTCAACTGCGGCAGGTAACGTAGTCAAAGACGTTCCATATATGCTACCTAGTTTTGGTGAAAATACTGATGGCAATATCTTGAAAGAGGGTTTATTCCCTGAAATCTCAGGTGTTGCACCGCATGCAAATATTATTTCTTATCAAGTATGTTACCCATCAAGTGAAGAATACGCAGGTTGTCCTGGTGAAGCGTTAGTTGCTGGTATTGAAGATGCAATTTCTGATGGGGTTGATGTAATCAACTTCTCAATTGGTGGAGCCGATTCAAACGTTTGGGCCGATCCAGTACAACTTGCATTCTTAGCAGCGCGTGAAGCGGGCATCAACGTTGCCGCGGCAGCAGGTAACAGCGGTCAGGGGTGTGGCGCAGCTGAATGTTTTGGCTATTTAGATAACTCGTCACCGTGGCTTGCGCAAGTTGCAGCAACAACACATGGTCGTACTGTTGTCGTTGAAACTGCTGTTGAATATGCGGGCTTTGCTGATGAAACGATGGGTTCTGAAGTACCAAGTTGGTCAGATATGGGGTTAGTTGGCGGTGCCATTAATAGCGAAGAAATTACCGGCGTTGTTGTCTGGGCTAAAGACTATGAAGACGTCAATGGCTTTAAAGACTCTGATGGATACTGTACTGCCGATTATCCTGAAAATACGTTTAATTTCTACAAAGATGGGACAGAAATAGCTGGTGCGGCTGATGGCAGCACGAATGTTATTGTAATCTGTCAACGTCACTCAGCTACAGATACAGCTGCCAATGCCCGTACCGCAAAAGTAGATCATGTAAAAGCCGGTGGCGCTGATGGTTTCATTATGTTCAACCGTGACAGTGATCAAGCTACAGTACCTGAGGCTTACTCATTACCAGGCGTTCATTTTACCTATGATCAATGGAATGGTGTGTGGCCCGATGACGGTTTAGAAGATTGGGTTGATAGCACATCAGAGAAAGGTCATATGATCACTATTAAGCCAACAGTGATTGAGCGCCGTGTTGATGCTGAAGATGCTGATTGGTTAGCAACCTTCTCATCGCGTGGTCCATCTTATTCGAATGTTGAAGTACTAGCTCCAACACTTGCAGCTCCTGGTGTTGATATTTATGCGGCATACTCTGATGAGCATCCTTTTGTGGCACCACATGGTCAAGATTATGCAGCGATTAGCGGCACGTCTATGGCATCACCTCATGTTGCCGGTGCAATGGCATTACTGCGTCAGATTCATCCTGAGTGGAGTGCAGCCGAGATTCAATCTGCACTATCAATGACTGCCGAAAACGTAGTTAAGTACCATCGTTTAAACAGTGAAAATGATGTTGTTGCTGATGCTAAAATTTACCGTGCTGGTGCAGGTCGAATCAATGTTGCATTAGCAGCTGAAGCTGGTTTTGTTATGGACGAAACAGCCGACAACTTCTTAGCGGCTGATCCATATAATGGCGGTACACCTCACAAACTTAACTTACCAAATTTGGTTAACTTTTCTTGTGCACCAGAGTGTCAATGGGTTCGAACTATCAAAGCAACAGAAGATGGAACCTGGACTGTAAGCCATGAAGATGTTGAAAACTGGGCATTTGATGTTAATTCACAAACCGCTCAAAATGGTGTGAATATTGATATCTTCCCGAAAACTTTCTCACTGAAAAAAGGTGAAACGCAAACAATCATTGTTAAAGCATCAATCATGGATACCCAAGATTGGTTTAGTAACTCAGAAGTTGAGCTTCATACCAACCTTGTGTTCCAAGCTGAAGAAGCTGGTATCCCAGATGCACATTGGCCAGTAGCGTTTAAATATGACCGCGGTAATTTACCATCTTCATTAGAAACAACTGCTCATTCAAATGTAGGCACTTATGTTGCTAAAGGTATTGTATTACCGAGTGTTGAAGCACCTGTTGCACGCGCATATGAGCCGGTTAAAGCTGATATCACTACAGTAACTTTGCCAAAAGATGATGAGCGTACTTTCCCGTGGGCCATGAATCGAACAGAAGAAGTTGATGCTAGTGATATTCTAGATGAAGCAACATTTACTAAGTTTGTTACTGTGCCTGCGAACGCAAAACGTTTTATTGCTGAAAGCGTAGGTGTTGAATCCGAGTTAGAAGGTACTTTAAAAGTCGGTAATGCTATCGTCTATGTAGGTAAAGATTATAACGGTGATGGTATTGTTCAGCCGCAAGACGAGATCTTATGTGTATCTAACCATATCATTTACAATAACTTCTGTAATATTAACAACCCAGAAGAAGGTGAATACTGGGTTGTAATTTACAACTCAAATGAATCATCGGTTGGTGCGTTAGAAGAAACCTTTAAACTTGCCACAGCCGTTGTGTCTGACCAAGAGGCGTCAGGAATGACAGCCAGTCTTCCTAGCAGTGATGGTCAAAACACTGTTGAAATGACTGTTAATTGGGATATGGAATTTGATTCAGACAGCGTTTACTACTCTTTGCTTGATGTGGGCACATCAGCCGTAAATCATGGCAACCTAGGCTCTATTCCATTTAAGCTTAACCGTGGCAATGATGTTGCTCATCTTGATGCGCCATATACAGGTGCAAAAGTGGGCGATATGGTGCCTTACACATTTGAAGTATTAGCGAATAACTCAGGTATAGATCGTGAGTTCTCACTAGAACTTAATATTCCTGCTGGTCTTGATATCAAAGCAGAAAATGTAATGGTTTCAACAGCATCTGAAATCAACGTTGAAATTGCTGATGGTAAAGTGATTGTAACGGGCACACAAGCGGATACCCGAGATGTAGAGCCAGATTACATCGTCACTGATAACATCACTGATGAAATGTGTCGTACACCTGATTTTGGTAACTCAAACCCAGGCGGTTATGTCGACTTATCTGAGTTTGGCATTATGCCTATGCTTTCAGGCTTCGATGAAAGTAATCTATATAATTCACGAAGTGGTTATTCGTTACCAATAGCAAGCTTTTACAATGGTGCATTTGACACATTCAGTCTGTATAACAATGCTGATAATACAAATATCCAAAACTCGATAATTCAAATTCGTGGTATGGGGACAGTGAATACAGGCGGTAGTCGTTACTTCTTCCCAGTGCATAATCCATTTCCTTATGAAACATTCCCTTATGAGAATATGGGTCCATTATGGCGTGGTTGGGAGTTTGCAGAGAGCGGCTTATTACGTTCAGTAATGTCAGTGGGTTTATCGTCTAACGAAGGGATCTCACTTGCAAGTACAACAACAGGTTGGGGTATTATTGAGTGGGATAACGCGTCAGATTACGACAACCCTGTTTATGATCGTGAAACGGGTCAATACACTTACACTAAACGTGATAACTCATTTGACTTCCAAGTGTTATTTAATGCCAATACGCGCTTTGGTAAAGGCGAGCATGAAATTTACTATGCATACGATAATTTAGATTTTGGTACTACTCGTCCTGCTGGAAGTATCGGTTTACAAGGTTTCCGCGGTGCACAATATCAATACGGTCCTCTTGAAAGCTATCGCGGTATTCAGATTGCTTATAACAACTTAGATGAAGTAATCAGCGATGGATACGTAGTATGTATGGACTATGTTGGTCCAGAGTCATCACAATTTGAAGTCACCGCATGGGCCGAAGTTATGCCAACCGCTACAGGTCAAACACTTGAAGTTGCAGCTAAAGCAGCAATCTCGGGTCTGAATGACATGACTTCAACTGCAACACTGGCGATCCCTGGTAACATCACAGTGATTGCACTTGATGATATGGTGACAGAAGAGTACACATCTATTTCATTTGAGGTTCAGCATATCGATGAGATGAATTCAAGAAATGAAATATCTGTAATTGCAGATAACGCAAGCTATGAAGTAGATGGTGATACGGTAACCATCACCCCTGAACAATATTTCTATGGCGATATTGATGTAACGGTTGTGGTTTCTGATATAGAAAACCCAACTGATAAAGCTGAAACATCATTTGTCTTAACTGTTAACTCAGATGGTGTTGATAAACCAACTGCTGTGACACCAGAGTCAAAAGAAAAAGGAGGCTCAAGCGGCTCTTTAGCATGGATAACAGTGTTATTAGCTGGTTTTGCCGGTCTTCGTCGCCGTATGAAACGAGACTAAACACTCCCTAAGTGTGTTATGTAGCAAAGGGCCTTCGGGCCCTTTTTTTGTCATTGAGTAAATTAAATAATGGAATTTAATAACTAAAACTGAAAACCTATGTAGCAAAATGTACAAGTTGTTTAATATTTTTTTCAGTATGTTAGTTTGACGATAGTAGATAAAATAAGTCATTTTACTGCGTTGTGTGGCAAAAAAATTATACAAAAATGTATGCAAACGCTATGATCGCCCCAGCACAGAAAGGGCTAAAAGAGTTTTAGTTTATTAAGTTAGTATAGTAGTCGTTTATTACGGCATTAAGGTGAGTTACGTTAATGAAAAGGTTGTTTGGTTCAATGTGTTGCTTAGCTGCATCAACTGCATTTGCGCAGGATGATGTTAAGCAGCCGCAATTGATTAAAAAGTCTACTTTTCATGCAAGCGTTACGCTAGGCTACGGTGGTATTGAGAACCCAGTACTTGATGCCGATGATGTTATTTCGCCAATTCTGCCAAGCTTGGCTTATTATGGTGATAGCTGGTATTTCGATGATTTTTCTATTGGTTACAGCTTATTTGAATCTGAGAAATTTTATATTGATTTACTGGGGCGCTTTAATGATGATGGCTTTTTCTTTGAGTTAGATGGGGTAGATAAACTCTACACGACAGGTGTAGTTCGTTCTAGTTCAGGTCGACCTACAATTCCAAGTGCTTCACCAATTAACTTAACACCGATAGAGCGCAACCTTTCTTATATGGCTGGCTTTTCATCAGCTTTAAATATTTATGACGACATTTGGTTGAGTGCGGCATACGTGCACGATATAACCAATGTTCATAATGGCTATGAAATCTTATTCAATGGCTACCAAGCATTTACATTGTTTTCCGGTATTGCTGGCATTGAGGCTGGTATAAACTACAAAAATGAAGAGTTAATTGACTATTACTACACGGTTAGCCCCACTGAGAGCAAAACTCGCTTATTAAGTTATCATTTAGAAAGTGCCACCAATTACTATTTAAAAGTAAGCTACGAGTATCCGATCAGTGATAATTTTAGTGTTGATTTCAAACTAAAGCACACTTGGCTTGATAGCAATTTAGCTAACTCACATATGATTAATAAAAATGGCTATTTCTCAGGTTTTACTGGCATTACATACCATTTTTAGGCCAACTGATTGAGATTTGAGCGCCGCCCGTTTCGAGGTTATTGGCTAAACCAATTTTACCGCCATGCCAGCTAGCAATACGATGCACGATATAAAGTCCTAATCCATAACCACTCGCCAATTTATCTCCTTCACCTTGTTTGAATGGTTCAATTAACGCATCAGCATTTATAGGCAACCCTGGTCCATCATCTGTGACGCTTATCAAGTAATTACCTGCTTTCTCTTCAGTGCTTATATAAATAGTGTGTTTTGCGTATTTTGTGGCGTTGATCAGTAAGTTTTGTACCGCGATTGCCATAAAGCTTGTTTCGCAAAAAGCAGCGTCAACCTCAAGAGTTGGAATAAATTTGAGTTCTTTGTATAAATCAAATTTAGCTATTTCCGTGTTGATCAGTTTAGATAAGTTAACTTTCTCCTGGTTAAACACACTTTGTTGATGCTCTAAACGAGCAAACGATAAATATTGTTCTAAGCGCAATTCAATCTCATCGATATCACGCTCTATTTGGCTACTTTCTAACGAATCTAGTTCTGCGATTGATAACGCAAATCGCATACGCGAGAGTGGGGTACGAATTTCATGAGAAATAATGCGGGATAAATCGCTATGAAGCTGCACAAATTTGTTGATACGCTCTGACATATCAGTAAAGGTGTTTGCAAGCGGTGCAATGGATGAATTTGGCTTTATATCGAGCTCTATTCGTTGCGGTTTTTTGCTGAAGCGGTAGGCTGCACGTTGCAATAAGCTCAAATCACGAAACACTGGGCGTATAAACAATAAAATCATCACACCAAGCAAAAAATAAAAGGCGAAAAAAGCAAACCAGTCAGTTTTTGCGTGTGAAATCAGGTTAATGGGGCCAACTTTTTGAATGCTACCATTACTGCCCTTGAGATATATAAATTGCTGATTATGCTCAGTGACACTGATAATACCGTCTTGATTAAACGTGTTGAGCAAAGAATCAGGCAATGCAATTTCACTTATGCTTAGGCTACTGATCCGCGAGTCTTTTTGCTCTGCTATTTGTGTAAGTTCAGCAACACTAATTTGTATACTCGGCACATGCTTAGAAAAAAACTCATTATAAAGCTGACCAAACGCAAGAACTAAAGCAATTAAGCTTACTGTGATAATCAGGTAAAGCTTAAAAAATTGCTGCTTCATAGTTTTGAAATATCCAAACTGTAGCCTTTGCCTCGCACCGATTTAATATCCAAAGAATTTTTATGGCTGCTTATCGTATCTTTGAGTTTTTTACGTAATCGGCTCACTTTTAAATCTATAGCGCGGTCTAGTCCGTCATACTCACGGCCAATGACATGTTTAAACAGCACTTCGCGAGAGACCGGCTGCGGCATATTCTTCGCTAGATAGGCGATAATATCAAATTCACTCTCGTTTAGGTTCAGAGCAGTATTATGAAAGTAGATATCACGCTTTTTACTGTCTATGCGTAAACAGTCGCTGTGATCTGAAAAGTTATCTTGGTTTACAGTGTGGGCGATGATTGTTTTAATTTTCGCTAATAATAGCTCAGGTTTAATGGGCTTTATTAAGTAGTCGTAAGCACCTAAGTTTAGGCCTTTAATTTGTGATTGCACTGAGTCTAAAGCTGTTAAAAAAATAACAGGACAGGTGTATTTTTCTTTTAGTTGTGAAATTAATTCAAAACCATTGCCATCAGGTAACATCACATCACAGATAATCAATGAGGGAATAAAGGTAATTTCACTACTACGGTAATCTTCAGCTGTATTAAATACATCAATGGTATAGCCGTGTTTTAATAAAAATGTTTGAATTAAATTGGCTAGTTTCACATCATCTTCAATTAAAAAAATATGCTGCATCATAAACTCCAGCCAAAGCGCCGCTTTATACGGTAATCTTTGGCTTCATAGCTAACTATTGAGAGACGCTGCTGTTTAACAACGTTGCTGCTCAAAGGGTTAATTAACTTAACGGTAAGAGGGTATTCTGTTTTGATTAAAAACTGTTTGGCTATTAATCCTGTTTGCGTGTAGCACTGAGTGTAATGAGGGCGTTGGGTTACTTCTAAACAAAGTTCTTCATAAGGAGCAACTCGAAAATGAACTTGCACATTAAACTCGCAGGCTTTTTGTTTTGCTTCTGTCACACAGACTGTTGGTGAAACTTTAAAAAAGACCTGTTCAGCTTTATCTTCAGCTTGAGAGTAGCAGCAAAAACAAAAAAGCAGAGCCGCCCAGCTTAATCGGTTTATCATTTAACCAAGTCCCTGAGCGATTGGTCGTCTAAATTTCAAAGCAATATTTACCATTAAAAACAGATGAAACCATTCAAAATCATAGTGAGTATTCATTTATTTACCGCTTATTATCATTATTATTTATGCAGTCTATATGAGTTATTTCATGATAAAAAAGCGCGCTTATCATACCTCATTTATTTCATTAGCTACAAATTGCCTTACATTAAAGCTTGTGTTTCAGAGTTTTTTGTAGTGCCTCGTTCAGATCTTTATTAGCTTGTTGTTTTAAAAGATAAAGTGAATTTATATTTGTTTTTATGTAATAATTTTTCACTATATAAATGCGCTATTAGTTTTTACTATTCACGCTTATTTGTTAATTGTTTCGTACAAATTGATACAATTTGGTGCGCGCTCTGAAAGTAATTAGTCTTTCACAAAGTTAATATAGAAAATGATACTCAACAGATTCGACCTCTGTGTGCTTTTTTTCTGATAGTATAGATAGGTTATAAGTAGTTTAAGCAGTGAACAAATATGTTAAGTCCTTATTATCAGCAGCATGCTGATTACGTTTCTATCTCACGCGAGCAAGGCTGTCGCTTTGCTAAGTTAGTGGCGGATGATTTCAATCCGTTACACGATAAAGATGCTAAAAAGTTTTGTGTGCCGGGCGATTTACTTTTTTCGCTGGTTTTAAACCGCTATGGTATTAGTGAAAAAATGGAGTTCACTTTTGCTGGTATGGTTGATGAAAATTCAAAGCTGACTTTTCCTGAAGGTGCTGATGAGTTTGCTATCACCGATGGCGAAAAAGTGATGCTAAAAGTAAAGCGTGAAGGGGCTGTTAGCCAATGTCCTGAGTTAACAAATAGCTTAATAAAAAACTATGTTGAGTTTTCTGGTACTACCTTCCCACATGTCATCATTCCATTAATGGGCAAGCAAGATGTGATGATCAACCCAGCCCGCCCAATGGTGATTTACGAATCAATGTTGATTAACCTTGACCGCCTTGATATTAGTGCACCTGAATTAGAGTTTGCTGAGCCTGATTTTGAGTTTACTGGTAAACGCGGAAAAATTACGCTTCGCTTCAACCTGTTAGAAAATGGCGAAAAAGTAGGGTCGGGTGAAAAGCACATGCTTGTATCTGGCATTCGTGATTATTGCCAAACAACGGTTGATGACCTAATTAGTTTTTATAATCATCGTAAAGAGTCACTTAAACCGGCGTAATCTTTACAATTACGACAAAGGGCGCTTATTGCGCCTTTTTTGTTGCTGATGTTCAGCGTACAATAGCGTTTTTATAGCTAAATATACTTCAGACTATGTCAGTAGCGACTTTTTCAGAGTTAAATCTTGCACCTGCATTGCTAACAGCCTTGCAAGAAGAGAATTATCACACACCCACAGCAATTCAAGCGCAAACCATCCCACTTATTTTAGCGGGTGCAGATGTAATGGGCAGCGCACAAACTGGTACGGGTAAAACTGCTGCCTTTGTTTTACCACTACTGCACAATTTGCTATCTGCTGAAGTACTCCCTGATGCCGTTAAAGTCCTAATATTAACGCCGACCCGAGAGCTCGCTCAGCAAGTATTTGCAAGTGTAGAGCGTTATGCTGCGCATACTGAAATAAAAGCAGCACTGGCTTATGGTGGTGCTAGTATTGGTCCACAAATTAAAGCCATAAAAGGGGCGCAGGTTGTAGTGGCAACACCTGGGCGTTTACTTGACCATGTGATCAAAGGCAGTATTAAACTTTCCAGCATTAACGCCTTGGTATTCGATGAAGCTGATCGCATGCTTGATATGGGCTTTATTGACGAAATTAAACGCATCTTGCGCCATGTGCCAAAAGAACGCCAAACCTTACTTTTTTCAGCCACATTTGACGACAGCATCTTTAAACTTAGTAAGCAGTTATTAAATGATCCTAAATTAGTTGAAGTGAATAAACGCAACTCAGCAGCGGTTGAAGTTGAGCAGCTAGTTTATGCGGTTGATGAAGACCGTAAACGCGAGCTGGTATCACACATGATTGGCATGAAAAATTGGCAGCAAGTACTTATATTCACTCGTACTAAACAAACCGCTGATGTGCTTGCTAAAGAAATGTGTAAAGATGGCTTAAAAACCGAATCAATTCATGGTGATAAAAGCCAAGGGGCGCGAGATAAAGCATTACAAAACTTTAAATCTGGTGTAACTCGGGTATTAGTCGCGACGGATGTGGCCGCTCGCGGCCTTGATATTGCCTCTTTAAAATATGTCATTAACTATGAGCTACCTTATGTGGCTGAAGATTATGTGCATCGAATAGGTCGTACAGGTCGTGCAGGCGAAAAAGGGTTAGCGTTGTCGCTAGTTAGCATTGATGAACAATGGTTATTAGATGAAATAGACATTTTACTGGGCACCAGACTTACTCCTCAGTGGTTACCGGGGTATGAGCCAGATTTAACGAAAGAGCCTAAAAATATAAGAAAAAACACTAATAAAGCTCGTCGCTCGCGAGATAAAAAGCGTATTTTGGGTCAAAAAAGTATGAGACACCGTAAAAAGTGACGTATATTTGTACTATCCACTGACTAAAATAAGTGTGTAGTATGTTAGAAGTTAATAAATGGTCATTTTGTCAGCCTGACAACCAGTTTTCTTTGCAAAAATGGCAAAAAACAGTCGATTTAATGACCGAGTTATTCTCAGCGCCTGCAGGCTTTATTGTTCATAAGACAGATGAAGCATACCGCATAATTGTTTCTAGCGAACAACGAGAAAACCCTTACCATGCTGGAATCGAGTTAGCCATTGACGACAATATCTTTTGCAAAAAGGTATTAAAAGATATGGCTCCTTTATACATTCCACAAGTTAGTCTAGATAATCAATGGGATGATTGTCCACTTACTGTCGATGGCGTTGAATCCTATTTAGGTGTGCCTATAACTTGGCCGAGCGGGGAACCGTTTGGTACTTTTTGTGTAATGGATTTTAAGAAAACTGATTATCAGCATAGTCTTTTAGAACTCATCGAACAGCTTAGGGATATGGTGGAAGATGATTTAGCTCTACTTGATAATTTCACCCAAATGCGTGAAATTGCGATGCTAGACCCCCTCACAAATATTTATAATCGCCGCGCACTCAATTTACTTTGTCAACATAAATTAAATCTTGCCACCCGGTTGGGCTTTAATATCTGTTGTTTGTTTATCGATATAGATAACTTTAAACCACTCAATGATAAGCATGGTCACGAAGTAGGAGATAAAGCACTGATATGTCTGGCTGATACATTGAAGCAATATCTACGAGAGGCTGATATTATTGGCCGCTTAGGAGGAGATGAATTTATTGCGGTTCTGCAAGTGAAAAGTAACGACTGTATCGAAGCGATTAGCTACAAACTTAATGAAGCGTTTAAAGAAAACCTTAAACATATGGCAATACCTGAACTTAATTTGAGTATAGGCTCAGGTATTGTAGCTCAACCTAAAGAAACATTTGCTGAGCTATTAAAGCGGGCTGATGAAGATATGTATGAGAAAAAGCAAGCCTCTAAACTTGCCCGCTAAGCTATTTGCTTTTCAGCTAGGTTTAATTCCATGGTTGCTTTAAGTAAACGGTAAAGGTTAATTGACGCATCAATTTCTTCTTTACGGTTAGTTAAGCTCTCAATATTTAAACCTAGCGGTACATCTAAATGCGCACAGCTTTGTAAAATTAAATCGAGATTCTCACGGCAGATACGCACTGATTCACTCAATGTATTTGCAGAATCTAACATGCGGTACTTAGTTGCTTCTGGTACTGAAATACCTAGCCACTCCATAAACTCTAAGGTTTTTTCACCACCACAAGGGGTAAACGTTAGAATAATGCGTTTTGGTGTTGTGCCTTGTGCTTTACAGCTACGCGCATAGCTGGTGATCAAATCAATCGTTGCTTGGGCATTGTAAACGGCTTGTGAGATGAAAAACTTACAACCTTGTGCTGTTTTTTCAACTAAACGCTCATGTTCATTGCGTTTGCTAGCATGACGCTCGGCAATAGTAACGCCACCTAAAAACACATCACTGCTTTGCTTTGCAAGCGTTTTATATGCATCAGGAAGGCTTAGTTTGATATCGCCATGAGATGATGGACTACCCACTAACACTAAGTTTTTTAATTCGAAGTCGTTACGTGTTTCGTTTAGCCATTCGGTAAATTCAGCTTCACCTCGTTGCGCTACGCTTTTGTATGTGATCACATCTAGTTGTGACAAGCTGCGCAGTAATTGACTGTATTCACGTGGATCCACTGTTTCTTTAAATGGGAAAGGACGCGGCTTCGCAATGCGGCTACTTTCATCTTGAATGTCGTAAATAATCACGCCATCGTATTCAATTTCGTGTAAACGACCAAGTAGCTTTTGGGCAATGGTTTCAAGCTGTGCTTTATCAGTCCCTGACTTTGGAGGTGTGGTACCGATCAGGTAGACGCCTTGGTTGGTGTCTTCAATTTTCTCTTGTAATGATAAAGCCATAATCCTCATTCCAGCTCGTGCTAATGTTTATGATAAGTAATATATCAGCCATTTAGACGTCTAGATAGATTTTTTTCTTGAAAGTTTTTCAATGACTATGAATTTTACTCAAGTTTAAAGCTGAGCGTTTCGCAAAATTGACACACCTGTTTACATAAATTATTGCGCTGACCCTCATATTTTCTGGCGCTTTGATGCATAATCAAGCAGCAATGATTATGAGAAAAATAACTAACAAGGGAACATTATGAAATTTAGATTATTAGCAACCAGTGTTGCTGTAACACTGGCGCTGAGTGGCTGCGCAAGTAACTCACAGTCAACTATGGTTAAAGAAGTCGAAATTGAGCAGCGAGTCAGCCAAGGTGATAACCGTGTATTTAGCCAAGATTACCTATTAGAAGAGCTTGAAAACGGCCTTCGCGTGATGGTCGTTAAAACGGATTACCCAGATGTTGTGTCACTGCAAATTCCGGTATCGGTTGGTTCACGTAATGAAGTTGAAGCAGGTAAAACCGGTTTTGCACATTTCTTTGAGCATATGATGTTTAAAGGTTCTGAAAAATTCCCGCAAGATGTGTATTCAGATATTCTAAAAAACTCAGGTGTTGATAATCGCGCATACACAACCAACGATTACACGAACTATCACTTAAACTTCTCAAAAGAGCACTTAGATAAAGTACTTGAAATCGAAGCTGATATTTTCCAAAACCTGACATACAGCGAAGAGCAGTTCCGCACCGAAGCGCTGACTGTAAAAGGTGAGTATTTAAAGAATAATGCTAGCCCAATTCGTAAGTTACTTTCTGCAGTTCGTAACGAAGCATTCGAAAAGCATACGTATAAGCACACTACAATGGGCTTTTTCGAAGACATTGAAGCTATGCCTGATCAAATGGCGTACGGTAAAGAGTTTTTCGCTAAATTTTATAAACCAGAATATGTATCTTTAGTCATTGTTGGTGATGTTGATCCACAAGAAACCATGGCGATGGTGAAAAAGCATTGGGGTAACTGGAAAAAAGGCGATTACCAAGCAGACATTCCTGTTGAGCCAAAGCAAAAAACAGCAAAATATGTACATGAGAAAAATGATGGTTTACCAGGCCACTGGTTGCTTGTGTCATACAAAGGCACGGCATGGGATCCAACTCAAAAAGACCGTGCCGCTCTTGATTTGATCTCACAGCTGTATTTCTCTAATAATTCGGCACTTTATCAAGAACTTGTTGTTGATAAACAAATTGCCAGCCAAATGTTTACCTATAACCCAGATACTAAAGATCCAGGTTTATTACATGTTTTTGTAAAAGTAGAGAACGAAGCGGACCTTGCTAAAGCCCGTGATGCGATTAACCGTACTTATGCACAAGCACGTACTGAGCTTGTTGATGCACAAAAGTTAGCTGATTTAAAATCAAACCTAAAATATAGCTTTATTAATGGTCTTGATTCATCGCAGTCAATCGCTTCAACACTTGCAAGCTACATGCACTTTGAACGTGACCCTGAAGTGATTAACCAACTTTATGCCACGGCTGATAGCATCACGCCAGAAGATATCAAAGCGGTAGCAAACAAGTACTTTGTTGATTCAAGCCGTACCACGGTGACAATGTCGGCGCTTGATAAAGTAGCGGGTTTTGAGCAAGAGGTTGACCTAAATGCGGCAGTTGCCAGTATTGAGCAAGCCCCAACAGAGCGTCACTTTAAAGTACTTGATAAAACAAATAGCTCACCATTGGTTGATGTGAACTGGTTATTCAATACCGGTGCAGCGGCTGATCCCCAAGGCAAAAAAGGCTTAGCGGCATTAACAGCTGCAATGCTAGCGCAAGGTGGCTCAGAAACGATGAGCTACAAAGATATTCAAAAAGCGCTATATCCACTAGCGGGAAGCTTTGGCTATCAAATCGATAAAGAGATGATTTCTTTACGTGGTCGTGTACATAAAGATAATGCTGCGCAGTGGTATGCACTTGTTAGCGACCAGATGTTAAACCCAGGCTTTAGAGAAGATGATTTTAAACGCCTGAAAAAAGAGCTTATTGATAGCATTAAAGCAGGCCTTAAAGCATCTAATGACGAAGAGCTAGGTAAAGAAGTGCTTTATCATCAGCTTTATAAAGGCCATCCGTATGAAAGCTATAACTATGGTGATTTATCAGATCTTGAAGCACTGACACTTGACGATGTAAAAGCGTTTTATGCTAACCAGTTTACTCAATCTAAATTAACAGTGGGTCTAATTGGTGCGATTCCGAGTGATGTTAAATCGACTATGCTAAAAGATTTAACATCGCTTCCGCAAGGTAAAGAAAGCCGCTTAACGATCCCTGATGCGCCAGAACTTAAAGGTCATCATGCAACGATTGTTGAAAAATCAGCGCAATCTACCGCTGTGTCATTTGGTTTCCCAATCGATACAATTCGTAGTAGCGATGACTGGACAGCGCTTTGGTTAGTGCGTTCTTACTTTGGCGAACACCGCAGCTCAAACAGCTTCTTGTATCAGCGTATTCGTCAAACCCGTGGTATGAACTATGGTGACTATGCATACATTGAGTACTTCCCACGCGGTATGTTCCAAACTAAACCTGATGCTAACTTAGGTCGTTCAGAGCAAATTTTCCAAGTGTGGTTACGTCCGCTTCGTTCTAATAACGATGCGCACTTTGCAACGCGTACGGCATTATTTGAGCTTGATAAGCTGATTAAAAATGGCATCAGCAAAGAAGATTTTGAAGCGACTCGTAACTTCTTAATTAACTTTGTGCCACAAATGGTTGCAAGCCAAGATCGCCAATTAGGCTATGCGCTTGATAGTGAGTTCTATAACACTGAGAGCTTTGTTGACTATGTGCGCGGCAAGCTTGAAAAGCTAACCCTTGATGATGTTAACCGTGTTATTCGCGATAACCTGCAAACAGAGAATATCCACTATGTGTTTATTACTGGTGATGGCAAAGACATGCAAAAACGCTTAGCTTCAGAGCAAACATCACCAATGGTGTATAACGCTGAAAAACCAGCAGAACTTGTTGCTGAAGATAAAGTCATTGCAGACTATAAGCTCGCAATACCAGCAAAAAATATTAAAGTACTTGATGTCAAAAAAGTATTTCAGTAATAACTGGATAAACAAGCTCTAATCAATGCCCCTAATTAGGGGCATTTTTCTAGGTTTAATGGCTCGATGTTATCAGCAACCACAAGTTGATTTCGGCCAGCTTCTTTTGCTTGATAAAGCGCGCTATCAGCCATTTCAATGAGTAATATGGCATCACTATCGCTACTAGGGTAAATAGTAGCTAAACCAATACTAACAGTTAATGGATGACCTGTAAGTTCAGCTAATTGTAATTTACTGATCATATCTATTAAGCGTGTTACTAGACTTTGTGCTTGCTTACTTTGTGTATTGCCAAGCACCAGTACAAACTCTTCACCACCGTATCTGGCGCACAAGTCGCCGGGCCTGCGAGTAAATTCAGGCAGTAGTTTTGCAACTTCTTTTAGACAGCTATCACCAACTAAGTGACCAAATTTATCATTTAGCGTTTTAAAATTATCAAGGTCAATCATAGCTAACGAAACAGGTAAATTTAATCTCGAGCAACGACTCCATTCTTGTAAAATAAAACTATCAAAAAATCGTCTATTAGCTATTTGTGTTAGGCCATCAATTCTAGCAAGTTGTTGGACTTGTTGTTCAGCAAGCTTTCTTTCGGTGATATTTAAGTGACTTATAACGATAAAACGCTGATTATCATAAAAAAGAGAAGCTGCTCGCATTAAAAACCAGCGCTTTTCCATGTCGCTATGGCATGGATATTCAAGATAGAACTCTTCGCACTGATGGTTAATTACTTGTTTTATTCCATTAAACGCTTTTGCTCCAAACTCATCGTTTTGGCAAGCCGCTGACCTACAAATTGCGAGGTAATTTTGTTGTTGCCATTGCTCATTGCACGCACAGTTATTTTGTTCGCCAAATGTTTGCCAGCTGCGATTTACAAATTTGATATCGCCTTCGGCGTTGATGACAACAATATGCTCAGGGAGAGTATCGAGTATTAACCTTAAAAATTCCTTTGACTCAAGCACACCAATTCCTGCTTTACACTTTTCTAAAGAGTAGCAATAAATTATTAGATTGCATGGTTAAAAGTAAAAAAGAGTGTGATTGAATAAATTTTACAGATGATAACTTACGAAGATTTATATGTAGTTTAATTTATTCATGCTCATCAGTAAGTAAGTTAAGTATAACTTCAGTCATTATTTTTGAAATTGAATCAATACGTTCGGGCATAGCTTGTGCAGTGATTGAGTAACCTTCTACAAATGGGATAAATATAGATACAGCTCTAGAAACGTTTGAGTCTGAGTGAGAAATAGGTCGCAATTTATCAGCTAAGATCAATGCCATTTCTTCGTAGTAAAATTTTATATGTTGATTGATAACTTCATTTCGTGTCGATATAGCCCAATACTCCCTAAATATCCTGCACATTTGGGTTAATTTCAAACCATGACTTAGAAAGCTCTCTAGCAGCGAATGGAGCTCATTGCTTGGGTTCTCTAGGTTGCTTATTGGATCCATTTTTCTCATATCGTCAAGACATGATTTGAAATAGCGATCTGCCATCGCCTTTAAAAGCTCATCTTTATTTTTGAAATAATATTGAACATTGCTCAAAGTCATACCAGCTTCGTTGGCAACTTTTCTCATTGTCACGCCATAATCACCTTCGTGTCTAAGAATATGCAAAGCCGTATCTATTATTAAATCTGTTTTGGCATTTTTCTTCATTAAAATCTCAAAGTATTTCTGCTTAGTAATCAAACCTTATCATTTTACGAGTACTCAACAGTTAAATTCAATGTTGACATTATAGGTCATCCGACCTAAATTTTAAATAGGTCGCTTGACCTAATGTTTTTTATTGTTGAGGAATAGGCATGATAAATAGTAAACGCACACCACAAAGTAGCTTTGATAATATTAAAGATTATCCTTTTGAAGCTAATTACTTTAGTGATTTGAAGGGATATGAAGGCTTGAGGGCTCACTACCTTGATGAAGGTAATCCTGACTCTGAAGAAGTTTTTTTATGTCTGCATGGTGAGCCTGCTTGGAGTTACCTTTACAGAAAAATGATCCCTGAATTTGTTAATGTCGGAGGCAGGGTGATAGCCCCAGATCTTTTTGGCTTTGGTAAGTCAGATAAACCAATTGATGAGAAAGTTTATACGTTTGAGTTTCATCGTAACTACTTAATCGAACTTATTAAGAGGTTAGATTTAAATAATATTACTTTGGTTTGCCAAGATTGGGGAGGGCTTTTGGGTCTTACATTGCCTCAAGATATGCCAGAGCGTTTTAAAAGATTAATCATCATGAATACAGGGTTGCTGGTTGAGCCTGTGAGCAGTCCTGAATTCTTAAAATGGCATGACGATATCGTTCTGCCAAATGAATTAAATCTCGCTAGTTTTTTCAATAAGTATGCGCCAACAATTGACAGCGATGAAGCGAGTGCATATGCATCTCCATATCCAGATGCAAGTTATCAAGCTGGCGTCAAAAAGTTCCCTAAAATTGTTGCTGCGCCAGATCCTCAGTGCGTAAAAATTTCAACTCGAGCATTTCAATTTTGGAAAAGTGAGTGGCAAGGCGAATCATTCATGGCAATAGGTATGAAAGACAAAATGTTAGGACCTACAGTTATGAATTTTATGCAAAGCGTAATCAAAAATTGCCCTGAACCTCTAGAAATAAATAATGCAGGGCATTTTGTGCAGGAATTTGGAGACACCGTTGCTGTTGCAGCACTTAAACATTTTAAATTAATAAAGTAAGGATCTTTATGAAAATCTTACACTTAGTATTTCACCCCGATCTCAACGCATCACGAGTCAATAATACTTGGAAGAAGCAATTAGAGCAGTCAGGTAAAGTAGCAACAAGTAGAGATATGTATTTGGAATATCCTGACTTTAAAATCGATATCGAAAAAGAACAAGCGTTGTTGTTGTCTCATGACAGAATCGTGATTCAATTTCCTATCTATTGGTGGTCAATGACTCCTCTTCTTAAGAAGTGGCTTGATGATGTTTTACAATATCAATTTGCATACGGAAGCAAAGGAGACAAGCTTAAAGGCAAAGACTTACAAATAATTTGCTCTGCTGGAGGACAAGCAAAAAATTACAATGGCTTTCATATGTTCGCTACTGTACCTGAGGTTTTAAAACCATTTCAGCTTACAGCCAACTTAGCCAAAATGAATTATTCTCAGCCATTGTACATGTTTAATGCAGATGCTTGTGGTGAAGACGAGGTTGTTAAGTATGGGCAAAAATGGGTAGAGGTCATTGATGACCCTCGGCGCGCCGATGGGCTTGAATACGCAAACGCAAAAATACATGAAGAACTAATAGATGTATATGCGCAACTAGGCCTTTAAAATCTTAAAGAAGTAGGGGAGTGGTTAGTTGAAAACGCTAGATTTTTTATCTGAACATATCGGTATTTCTTTCCAGCAAAGTGATAGCTATGGCGATTGGCTAGGTTTTGAAATTGATTCAGTCAAAAAGGAAGAAAATAAAGTTATTACATCATTATTAATTAGACGTGATCATGTCTCACCAACAGGGGCTGTTCATGGTGGTGTTGTCTCTGGGTTTCTCGATTCAAGCTTAGGCTGTGCGATGGTAACGATTATGGATAAAGGCCAAATGTGCAGTACTGTTGAGCTTAACGTAAAGTTTTTTAAACCACTTTCTCCAGGAGATAAAATTATTGCCGAGTCAGAAGTGATCCATAAGGGAAGAACCTTATGTACGGTTATTGCGAATGTTTATAAATCTGATGCGCCTGATATACCTGTTGCGTTAGCTACTGCAACCTTTAATCGCTATCAATTAAAGCAGTAACATAAATACAGCCCAGCCGTGATGTAGCTGGGCTCTATATTGACCTATTATCAACTAAAGTAGTAAGCTAACTTTAACAGCTAGCGCAAAGAGTATGGTTGTTATTACAAAGCCGATAAGTGTAGTGTGGCCGCGTTGTTCTTTGGTCATCTTTCACTCCTAAAAAATAACTAATACTGTTGCCATACCAAGGGCAAAACTGACAAACGAAGAAGCTGCTACGATTGCTGCGAGATTTTGCTTACTCACTGCATGTGTTGTGCTTTGTTCTGGTGCTTCGTCATCGAGCTTAATAAGCTCACCTTGGCGCACTTCAAATACTGCGCATAGGCTCATGGTGGTTTCTTTTGATGCCGCACCTTCTTTTTCAACTCGTTGAATGGTACGTAGGCTTACATCACAGGCATCGGCCAATTGCTGCTGCGTCCAATCGAATTTAAGTCTAAGTGCTTTTATTGTATTAGGGTTCAGCTGCATTACTTACTTCCCAAGAAATGGTTCAATAAAAGTAACAACTGCATAACCCGATATTGCGCCACCAATAAAACAGCCTAAGGTAACCAAAGCTACTTGTTTTGGATTATCAGTAAGTGAGGTTTGTGTGCTCTGTTTAACTAATTTGTCAGCTTTATAAAACGAACATTCAAGCTTGCCTGTGAGTATATTTTGCATCTCGAATTTGACTGCATAAGTATTACCTTGGTAGCTAAAGTCATGATGACTTTTAAAACCGAAGCTGCGTTTTTCACTAACCAATTCGTCGTTTACATATATTTTTTCTTTACCACTCATAATGTGACCAAAGCATGCGATTTGGTTGTCACCATCTTGAAAGTAAAATTTATAACCTAGTTTATGTGAGTTTAGTACGTCGTTTTTCATCATCGTTTCCTTGTTAAGTTGATGATGTAAATTTAATGATTATTTTTGTTTTTTACGCCGTCAGCGATATGTCAGTGCCTATTTTGGCATATGACAGATAAGATGTCATATCTGTTTTGTTATTGAAAAATAAGCATTTTAGCTGGGTTTTTCTTGCGGCGTATGAGTTTGCTACTGTCATATGTGGTTGGCTAAAAAGCACAGCAAAAAGAGTAAAAATAGGTGTTGTTACTCTGGTTATTAGATATAACCAGAACAAATAAACAACGGGTTAGTACATCTTGCTACAAATCCGTTAAACTTAAGGCTTAGCAGTTAGGTACAACCAGAAAGGCAATATTATGCGTCATGAAATTTGGCAAAAGCTTCGAGAAGAAGCAAACGAAGTCGTTTCCCGTGAACCGCTTTTAGCAAGTCACGTTTATTCGTGTGTGTTAAATCATGAATGCCTAGGTTCGGCGCTCAGCTTTATTGTCGCTAATAAGCTTGCTGATGCAGTAGTATCGGCGTTTACTATCCGCGAATTATTTGACCAAGCCTTTGTTAAATGTGATCTAATGCTGACGCATGTGGCTCATGACATAAAAGCAGTTAAAGATCGTGACCCTGCGGCCGATAGTTACTTAACTGTAATTCTGAATCTTAAAGGCTTCCATGCAATACAAGCACACCGACTCGCAAATTGTTTATGGCAACAAAACCGCAAAGAGCTTGCTCGCTTCATTCAGAGCAGAACCTCAGAAGTATTTGGCGTTGACATCCATCCTGCTTGTAAAGTTGGTCATGGTATTATGTTTGACCATGCAACTGGGATTGTAATTGGTGAAACAGCAGTTATTGAAGATAACGTCTCTATTTTACAGTCTGTAACCTTAGGTGGTACAGGTAATGAGCAAGGTGACCGCCATCCGAAAATTCGCGCAGGTGTATTGATTGGTGCGGGTGCTAAAGTACTGGGTAACATCGAAGTAGGAGAGGGGGCACGTATTGGTGCAAACTCTGTCGTGTTAAGTGCGGTTCCAGCGCACACAACTGTGGTTGGTGTGCCAGCTAAAGTGGTTGGCAAACCGAGCTGTCCCTGTCCTGCCGAAAGCATGAACCAAAACTTTTTAGATGATGGCGCGACTACCGCTAGTAATGCCTCCCACACCAGTGCTATGTTGTAGTTTTACACTATAAAAGAGCAATGGAATTGTCTAAATTATCCTTCGGATTAACTGTAACAGCGTCATTTATTTGTGGCGCTGTCGCTATGTCACTTTTTCAATCAGACCCACAACAGCCACACACTTATCAGCAACAATTTGTTGAAGAACACATAGCTCAAGCACCAGAGCAGCAAGCCACTGCTATAGCGCCTGTTATTAATAAACAAGTCGCTGAAGTTAATTCAGATAGTTCGGCAGCTGTTAGCAAAACTGAGCTTGAGCAGCAAGTTGCAGAGTTAAAGTTACAAGTCGAAAACCAACAAGCGGTGATTGCCAGTTACCGTTCAAGTGCGATACCTCCACAGCAAATCGACTCACACCTAGATGAACTTTATACCTTGTTAGAAGAGCAATCTCGGGATGAGGCTTGGGCCTACCAAGTTGAAACAGCCATGAGCGATTTTTTAATCATGGCAGATTTATCAGTGCAACCACAGCTGAGTGTCTCAACATGCAAAAGCTCTGTGTGTCAGTTTAAGCTATTGCAACCTGAGGGGAGTGATGATTTGCCAAGCCATTATTGGCGTAACATGACCGATAAGATGATGGAACAAAGCTGGTGGAAGCAATTTAAATTTACCTCCACCACCTCAAGTGACGATAGTCTAACCATTATTGCAAGCACGGAGTAATTTTATACAACTTTTGATTGCAGTTGACCATCAGCAAGCTCGGTAGTTATAAGCTCACCAGAGCTTACATCGTTAACTGATTTTACAACGCCACCGTGCTGATTTTTAGTAATGCTGTAACCACGCGCTAACACACTAAGCGGACTCACAGAATCTAAACGGTTCGCTTGTAAAGAAAGCTGGTTTCGAGAACTTGAAAGTTGCTGTTGCATCGCCTGTGTAAGCCTTGCATGTAATTGCGCCAGTTGATGCTCGCTTTTCGCTAACTGCTTTTCGGGTGAGCGTTGCATTAAGCGTGGTGTTAAGTTAGCAAGTACTCGCTCATATCGCTGGATTTTACTACTCATCGCGCCATGTAAGGCCAAACTAAGCTCATCTAACTTTTGCGCTTGTTGATTGAGTTGATTACGCGGATGGCATAGCTGCAAGCGATGCTCAAATTGAGTGGCAGTACTGCGTTTTACAGCTAAAGCGTGTTTAAAGGCATGATTTAAGTGCCTAACTAACTGCGTAACTTTGTTATATAGCTCTTCGGTATTTGGACTAACTAGCTCTGCGGCTGCAGAAGGGGTTGCGGCGCGAATATCGGCAACATAATCACTAATTGTGGTATCGACCTCGTGACCAACGGCGCTAACAATAGGTAAGCGACTTTCAAAAATAGCGCGAGCTAATTGCTCATGGTTAAAACACCACAAATCTTCGAGTGAGCCACCACCGCGACCTAATATAAGCACATCTACTTCGTTGCGTTGATTGGCGATGTTTATTTTTTCTATTAATTGACTGTGTGCATCTGCACCTTGCACCATCGCTGGGTAAATCACGACTTCAAGCTGCGGAGCACGGCGTTTAAGTACCGTTAGAATATCGCGTATAGCCGCACCTGTGGCTGAGGTGATCACCCCAACGCGATTAATATTGGTTGGTAATGGTTTTTTGTGGGCTGAGCTAAATAGGCCTTCGGCAGCTAAACGCATTTTAAGCGCATCGAATTCTTGTTTTAATAAGCCTTCGCCAGCAGGAGCCATATGCTCAACAATCAGCTGATAATCACCACGAGGTTCATATAAAGATACGCGGGCACGCACGGTTACTTGTGCACCATTGCTCGGGAGAAAAGTTTGGCCGCGATTATTGCCGCGCCACATTGCTGCTTTTACCTGTGCTCGGTCGTCTTTTAACGTAAAGTACCAGTGTCCAGATGCAGGGGCTATAAAGTTAGAAATTTCACCATTTAAGATAAGCGATGAAAAGCCTTGTTCAAGAACATGGCGAATTTCCTTATTTAGGCGCGAGACCGTGTAAACAGGCTGTGTTGATTGCGTAAAAGCCATTAAAAACCCCAGTAAAAAATTCTCTGCGTACTTTAACACAAATAAATGAATAATTTTATTTACTCATGCTCATAACGCTGATAAAATTTGGCCGCAATTCCTTATACTCAGATCCACATGTGAGAAGTTGCACTATGCTAAGAATCGCTAAAGAAGCTCTTACCTTTGACGACGTACTTTTAGTACCAGGTCATTCTACTGTTTTGCCACACACGGCAAATATTTCAACTCGCTTAACGCGTGGTATCAATCTTAACTTGCCGCTAGTTTCAGCATCTATGGATACTGTAACAGAAGCACGCTTAGCGATTGCTCTAGCGCAAGAGGGCGGTTTAGGTTTCATCCACAAAAACATGACAATCGAAGAGCAAGCTAAAAACGTTCGTAAAGTTAAAACTTACGAAGCGGGCATTGTTTCTTTCCCTGTTACTGTGACTGCGGATCTTACAATTGCTGATGCTATCGCGCTTTCAGAAGACAAAGGTTTTTCAGGTTTCCCTGTAACCGACGCTGACAATAACCTTGTTGGTATTGTGACAAGCCGTGATATGCGTTTTGAAACGAAACTTGAGCAACCTGTTTCTACAGTAATGACGAAAAAAGAATCGTTAGTGACTGTTAAAGAAGGTGCAGACCGTGATGAAATCTTAGGTCTAATGCACGAGCACCGTATCGAAAAAATTCTCGTAGTTGATGATGCATTTAAACTAAAAGGCATGATCACTGTAAAAGACTATCAAAAAGCACAAGATAAGCCGCATGCATGTAAAGACGAGCAAGGTCGTTTACGTGTAGGTGCAGCTGTTGGTGTTGGCGCAGGTACTGATGAGCGTATCGCAGCCCTAGTTGAAGCAGGTGTTGACGTATTACTTATCGATACATCACATGGCCACTCACAAGGTGTTATCGACCGTGTTGCACAAACACGTCAAGCATACCCAGATCTACAAATCGTAGCAGGTAACGTTGCAACAGCTGAAGGCGCGATTGCCCTTGCTGATGCGGGTGTTGATGCTGTTAAAGTTGGTATCGGCCCTGGTTCTATCTGTACTACTCGTATCGTAACAGGTTGTGGTGTTCCACAAATTACTGCTATTTCTGACGCAGTTGAGGGCTTAAAAGGCCGTGATATTCCTGTTATTGCTGACGGTGGTATTCGTTTCTCTGGTGACATCGTAAAAGCACTTGTTGCCGGTGCATCATGTGTAATGGTGGGTTCAATGTTAGCCGGTACTGAAGAAGCACCGGGTGAAGTTGAGCTATACCAAGGTCGTTACTACAAATCATACCGTGGTATGGGTAGCCTTGGTGCGATGGACCAAAAAGAAGGTTCATCAGACCGTTACTTCCAAAAATCGAACGAAGCAGACAAACTTGTTCCTGAAGGTATCGAAGGCCGTGTTGCTTATAAAGGTCCTATCGCGACAATCATTCACCAACAGGTGGGTGGTCTACGCAGTGCAATGGGCTTAACAGGCTGTGCAACAATTGAAGAGTTAAATACTAAACCTCAATTTGTTCGCGTAACTTCAGCGGGTATGGGTGAGTCACACGTTCACGACGTGCAAATCACTAAAGAAGCGCCAAACTACCGCTTAGGTTAATTACCTTAAGGTATTGAAATTACATGGGCTAGCATTTGCTAGCCCTAATTTATTGATCATCTCCCTTTGGGAGAGCAGTTCCTGACTAACGAGATACTCCATGAGCAAAGACATTCACGATTCACGAATTCTCATTTTAGATTTTGGTTCGCAATACACACAGTTAATCGCACGTCGTATACGTGAGATTGGTGTTTACTGTGAGCTATGGGCATGGGATGTAACTGAAGAGCAAATCCGCGAATTTAATCCACAAGGTATTATTTTGTCGGGTGGCCCTGAGTCTACAACACTTGAAAACAGCCCACGTGCTCCTGAGTATGTATTTAACGCAGGCGTTCCAGTACTTGGTATTTGTTACGGCATGCAAACAATGGCAACGCAACTAGGTGGTAGCGTTCACAGCTCTGATAAGAAAGAGTTTGGTTATGCGCAAGTTGAAAAAGTAGGTAACTGTGCGTTATTCGATGCTATCGAAGACCACATTACTGACGGCGGTGCAGGCGTACTTGACGTTTGGATGAGCCATGGCGATAAAGTGATGGAAGTGCCAGAGACTTTCAAAACAACGGCTAAAACTTCAACATGTCCACATGCTGCAATGTCATGGGAAGAAAAACGTTTTTACGGCGTACAGTTCCACCCAGAAGTAACTCATACTCACCAAGGTTTACGTTTACTTGAGCGCTTCGCGATTGATATCTGTGGCTGTGAAAAGCTATGGACACCAGCAAAAATCATCGACGATGCGATTGAGCGTATCAAGGAAACTGTAGGTGATGACGAAGTTATCTTAGGCTTATCAGGTGGTGTTGATTCATCTGTTGTTGCCATGCTTATTCACCGTGCAATCGGCGACAAGCTAACGTGTGTATTCGTTGATAACGGTCTTCTTCGTTTAAACGAAGGTCAGCAAGTTATGGATATGTTCGGCAACAAGTTTGGCCTAAACATTGTTAAAGTAGATGCTGAAGATCAATTCTTAGCAGACTTAGCAGGTAAGTCAGACCCAGAAGATAAGCGTAAAGCGATTGGTCATACCTTCATTAAAGTATTCGATGAGCAAGCTAAAAAGCTGAAAAGCGCTAAATGGTTAGGTCAAGGTACTATCTACCCAGACGTAATCGAATCTGCTGCATCAGCAACAGGTAAAGCACACGTAATCAAGTCTCACCACAACGTAGGTGGTTTACCAGACGATATGGAAATGGGTCTTGTTGAGCCTTTACGTGAGCTATTCAAAGATGAAGTACGCAAAATTGGTCTTGAGCTTGGCCTACCATACGACATGCTTTACCGTCACCCATTCCCGGGTCCTGGTTTAGGTGTTCGTGTACTTGGTGAAATCAAGAAAGAGTACTGTGACTTACTACGTCGCGCAGATGCTATCTTCATTGAAGAGCTACACAAAGCTGAGCTTTACCACAAAGTAAGTCAAGCCTTCACGGTATTCTTACCAGTTAAATCGGTAGGTGTAATGGGTGATGCGCGCAAATACGACTGGGTTGTATCACTACGTTGTGTAGAAACAATCGACTTTATGACGGCACGTTGGTCACACTTACCTTATGAGTTCTTAGGTGTGGTTTCTAACCGTATCATCAACGAAATCGATGGTATCTCACGTGTTGTTTACGATATTTCAGGTAAGCCACCGGCAACAATCGAGTGGGAATAATCCACTGTAAGCTAGTCACTTGTACTGAATATTTATAAAGACACAAAAGCCCGCTTTTTTGAAGCGGGCTTTTGTTATTTAGACGGTTAGCATTTGGTGTGAGTTAAGTCTAGTCCTTGCATATAGAGTTGACTGAGTTGATCTGCGGATATACTTGGTGCATCTGTGGTTGAATGAGATGATTGTTGAAAGATATGCTGAGCTATTAGTCTACCAATGTTTTGGGCGCTGGAGGTTTTATGAATACGAGTTTCATATAGCTTTTTCAAAATAACATTGAGGCTACATCCTGTCTTAAATAATTGAGCTAGGTGCCAAACATCTTCAAGCGCTTGGCTAGCACCTTGCCCCGATGTGGGTAAGGAAGCATGTGCAGCATCTCCAATAATAATGAGATTCTCCTTGTGCCAATAGGAGAGTGGGTCAATATCATGTACAAATATGCGTTTTAAACTGCGTGGGTTATAGTTATTAAGTACCTGCTGAACTGTTTTAGGCCAATCCTGAAAACGCTCATGCATCTCTTCAAACCACTGCTTTATTGGTCTTGTATTATCAAGGTCACTAGGCCATGCCGCAGCCCAGTAACAACATTGATTTGCAACGGGTACTATACCAAAACGCTCATTATTATCTCTAAAATCATGAATTGTCTGCTCAAAAGGATTCAGATCAATTTCACAGGTGCCTATTATATTTATGAAGCCGTGGTATTTAGTTGGTATAGGTACTTTATACATATACTCTCGTGCTTTCGAATTCATTCGTCCATCGCAGCCCACCACAAGATCAAACTTATCTTTTAATTGCGCAATGTCTTGAGTATTGATGGTTTGATTGAAGTGAATAGTGGCATCCAGTTTCTCTAGTCGCTCAGCGAGTATCTTTATTAAGTCACGACGTAATATGCTAATAGTTGGAAAGCCACACAGAGAGTTTAGTGTTTGAATGTTAAACTCACCCCGTTGAGTGCCTTGTTTATCGTACTGCCGCATAGCAACTGGCAGACCACCATATTGGGTGAAATCATCTAATAGACCCAACTGTTTAAGCACAAAGGTCGCATTAGGCCATAACGTAACACCGGCACCGATTGTAGAAAAGCTATTGTTTCTTTCGAATAATGTGACCTTGATGCCTTGTTTTCTTGCAAATATCGCTAAAGCAAGGCCTGCAACTCCCGCACCTATAATGGCTATATGTTTAACTGAACTCATTTAAATATCCTAGTTGCTAAGAAAAAAATGATTGTTACTGATCTACTAAATAGGATAAATATGGTAATTTTGGTTTGTAAATCCCATTTGATGAGATAGTTTTGATAAGCAATATTGAATTACAGTGGCTTCTAAGCTTCCAAAAAGTATATGAACAATTAAGTATTAAGCGGGCCGCTGAGCTCAGCCAAATTCCAAAATCAAATGTGAGTCGTCATGTTGCACTTTTAGAACAAGCGTTGAATGTAAGATTATTGGAACGTACGACACGAAAAATGGTTGCAACAGAAGCGGGGGAACTTCTTTACCAGAACTTAACTCCGTTGCTTGTTGCGATGGGGGATGTTTTACAAGAAAGCTATCAAAGTAATGATTTAGTTTCCGGCCACTTAAAAGTCATTACGCCTGATTTGCCGTTTTTGGCGGACGCTATAGCTGAGTTTTGTCATAAATACCCTAACATTCAGTTAAGTTGTGATACTCAGCTTAATCCCGAAGAGGGGCTATTAGAAGGATTTGATATAGTAATACGTTTTGGGCGAGGCCCAGTGGAGGATTCTGGATGGGTTGCAAAAGAGCTCGTTCGTTGGCCAAGTTGTGTCGTAGCTTCTCCTAGTTTACTAGATAAACATCCTAAACCAAATTCAATGACTGAACTCGTTAAGCTTCCCTGTATTACAAGCCTATCAGTTCTACAAGGCATGCCATGGAAATTCAAACGAGCTGGCACGGTTAACGTTTCATCTCGTTATAAAGTAAATAGTGGACATATGGCAAAGTCAGCTGCCCTTAAAGGGTTAGGTTTTGCGATACTCCCTTATGACGCGTGCAGACAAGAGTTAGAGGAAGGACTGTTAATAAAAATAGATTCCCTAGCTGATGAGCCTGAAGATTTAGTTTTGTACGCTTTTTATTCTGGGCGTCGATATCCGTTCAAAAAAGTAAAAGCATTTCTTGAGTACCTGCAACTTGTGATTCAGCAACACTATCTTTCAGATGAGTGAAGCTATTTAAATTATTATAACTGTGTTTGGCTCTTTTAATTATCCGCAGATAACTTGGGTATGTTTAAAATGAGCTTTGATAGCTTGCTAATTCGTCGTTTTGTTTATTTAAGAAGCAGTTAAACTAAAAACTGTGTTTTTTTACTTTACCTTTGAAAAAAGCTCTATATAATTCGTCGTCATTGCAGGGGCGTAGTTCCAATTGGTAGAACAGCGGTCTCCAAAACCGACGGTTGGGAGTTCGAATCTCTCCGCCCCTGCCATTTCTTCCTTCTTTACTTTAATCGCAAATCTTCCTATATTACTTGCTCTTAATCATGATTGAGTTGTTATGAATCCAAGTTACGCTGCGATATTCTCTGTACAATCTTTAGAGTTAAATCAACACTATCGAACTGCGCCTGATACTTCTGGCGAACAGATACCAAACACTCAACAAGAAACACTGACGCTACCGTTACAGTTTCACCAAGACCTCGAAAAAGCATTTGCGCCGTTAGTTATTACCCAAATCGTTAAAGCAACGAGTATTAGCTGGCAAGAGGGCTGCTTAGGCTTACCAAGCGATAAGCTGAATGGCGAACAGAAAAAACAACTTTGGTCTTTAATCGGTGAACAACTTGATAAGCTTTAAACCTGTAGATGCAACCTATATTAGCCAGTTAATGGCTATCGAAAACGCCTGCCATAGTCACCCTTGGACAGAGAAAACCATGCTGTCGTGTTTAGCTGGGCGTTATTTTAACCTGGCCGCTTTTCAAGGTGATGAGATGCTAGGTTTTTATATCGGTGAACAAGCGGGCCCAGATTACACTTTAATGGATATTTGTGTTGCGCCGAAGTACCAAGGGCAGGGCATTGCTAAGCAGTTGTTAAATGCCTTTATTGAGCACGGCGAGCAGCACCAAGCCGAAAACCTATTTTTAGAAGTGCGTGAGTCTAATGCACCCGCTATTGGCCTGTATGAAAGTGCTGGCTTTTCACATATGTCGGTGCGCAAGAACTACTATCCAACCGCAACAGGCAATGAAGACGCTATTTTGATGGGGATGAGCTTTAGTCTTTAAGATGCTTCTTCAAGGGCATTGATAAGTGCATCGTAGCATTGCTCTACCTGATCAGTTTGATTACTGCGTAGCGCATTTTCAAGCTGACCCGCAGTCTTGTGAATAGCTTCAAAACTAAAACACCCCGCACTGCCTTTTAAGCTGTGTGCTAATGAACGTAGCGCTTCCCATTCTTTAGCACGATACAACTGCACGACTTGGCTTAAATAATCAGGTAGTTTTGAGCGATAGTTGTCGTTAATTTGTTGGAACTTCTCACTTTTCAGTAAGTTTTCCCACTTGTTTTGACTGTCTTTTTCGATATGCAAGTAGCTTACAAGTACTTGCTCTAGGGCATCTTTGTCGATTGGTTTGGCGAGTGCTTCATCACAGCCCGCTTCAATATAGGTATCAACATCAGTCTTCATTACATTGGCCGTAAGCGCAATAATAGGGCCATCATAGGCTGCGTGACGTAGCATTTGCGTTGCTTCTAAGCCGCCCATGACTGGCATCTGCATATCCATGATGATCAGCTGATAATCATTAACTAATGCCATTTCTACTGCTTCTGCACCGTTTTTCGCGATGTCAGGCTCAAGTCCCCAGGTTTGTAACAATAGTTTGATCAGCAACTGGTTATCTGGGTTATCTTCGGCCACTAGTATATTGGCATCAAAGCTATTCGCTGCGAATGAAAGCTGAACGTCTTTACTTGGTGAGAGTTGCTCGTAGCTATGAATAAACGCCTCTGCTTGTAACTGCTCAGCGTTTAAATGAGCAGCAACTTGTATGGTAAAACAACTGCCGTTTCCAGGTTCACTAATAAGCTGTACATCACCGCCTAGCAACTGGGCTAAGTTCTTTGAAATACACAAACCAAGACCTGTACCGCCAAAGCGGCGAGTTGTCGTCGCATCGGCTTGTTCAAACGGTTTGAATACCCTTTCAACCTCACGCTCTGACATACCAATACCTGTGTCTTGAATCGCAAACTCTAAATGTTGTTTATTGCTGTTGTAGCTAATATCAATCGAGATGCTGCCTTTCTCAGTGAACTTAACTGCGTTGCTGGCAATATTGATCAAGATTTGTTTTAAACGTGTGGTATCGCTATTAATGGTTTTGGGTACTGGTAGTTGGTAGTTAATATTAAATGTAAGTTGTTTTTCATTAGCCAGTGGGCGAATAATTGAATCAATATCATGTATAAGCTGCACTACATTACATGGTCCGCGTTCAACGGCGAGTTTTTCAGCTTCTATTTTTGATAAATCAAGAATGTTGTTAATAAGCTCAAGCAAGTGCTTAGAGTTACGTAAAATAGTGCTTAAATGCTGTTCATCATTTACCGCATCTTTGTTGTGCAGAAGTTGCTCTGTAAAGCCCATAATTGCGGTAAGTGGAGTACGAATTTCATGACTCATATTCGCTAAAAAGCGACTTTTCAGTTGGTTTGCTTGTTCAGCTTGCGCAATGGCTACTTCTAGCTTGCTGTTCATTGCTTCGAGTGCTTTCGTTCTGCTCTCTACTTTTTCTTCTAGGTGATGTTTATATTCTTCAAGCTCGTCTTGGTAATGACGAATTTGGTTCACCATGTGATTAAAATCGTTGAAAAGCACGCCTACTTCATCGTTTGTGTGGGCTGGCAAGTACACAGATAAATCACCATCACCAACCCGATGACTTGCCGCACCTAATAGTTCAACTGGGGTTAGCAGTAAGTTGCGTACCACAATATAGATAAGAATAGGCAGCGAAATCACAGAAATAATAACTATAAGTGCTGTGATTAAACTAATGGCTTTACCTGACTGGTAAAGTAAATCTTTAGGGGTGGTTGAGATCAAATAATCGCCATCAGTCATTTCAACTGCGTAAATTATGCGTTCTTCTTTATCAATACTTGAAAGTTCGATATTGGCAAGTTTGCCGTAGTTAGCGAGTTGTTTAATTTGCTCAAGCTCATATTCACTTAAATAATTGCCGCGTAAGTCATAGTCGGAGCTAAATAAAATCTGCCCCTTAGTCGTTAAAAATAAATTTAGCGTGTTATTAAATGGTGCTTCTAGAATACTAGCATTCAATATTGATGGTTCTACATGCACAACAATAAACCCCAGTTGCTGCGGCTGTTTTAAGTAGTAATCAATATTATAAATGGGGTGCACAAAGTAGAGGCTAGTAGAGCCATCTTCTTTGGGGATCATGAATTGTTGCTGGCGTAAATTCGATTGTAGCACTTGCTCAAAAAACGGGTAACTTTTAGGTGCTGGAGTTAATTGACTTGAATAAAATGCATCGCTTTTACCGTCTGGGGCAACATAATTAATGCTAACAATATCTGGGTAAGCTTCTGAATAGCTTGCAAATACATTCATCAACTCGCCAAGACGTTCAATGTATTGGTTTTTTGAGTCAGGTTCGCGGGCTAAAAAGTCTGCTAATACAGGAGAGGTTGAGAGTAGCTTAGTAATCGAGTGAAATGAGTCAATGTAATTAAAGATTTTTTGTTGCTGTTGCTCAACAAAGCGACTGACAATAAGTTCAGCTTGTTTTTTTGTTGAATTGGTCACATTTGTTAATGTAAAGCCACCTAAAAACAACAAAGGTAAGATCACTAATGGTGTGATATACCACAATAATCGAATACTGAGCTTACTGGTTTTCATGACCTAAATTGACATCCCTCCGTGCAATTTATCAATAGTATGCGTTACAACTTGATTACACAAGCCTAGCAAAAAAGTGAACAACGAAAATACCCAACTAAAAGGGAGTAATTACTCGCAATCGCTGCTTTTTTGGCTAAGACAAACAAGGTATAATGCTCGGCAATTCTATTTTATTTTTACAGTGCGCACCGAGCTTTATAATTTATAAGGCAGTTAAGTGCGCTTTGTTATGACTAAAAGCAGCTTACATGTCTAATTTAACTACCGAAATTAATAAACGACGCACCTTTGCGATCATCTCGCACCCGGATGCGGGTAAAACCACGATTACAGAAAAAGTTCTGTTATTCGGACAAGCGATTCAAAAAGCGGGTACCGTAAAGGGTCGTGGCTCAAACCAGCACGCAAAATCAGACTGGATGGAAATGGAAAAAGAACGTGGTATCTCGGTAACTACGTCTGTTATGCAATTTCCTTACAATGAGCGTCTAGTTAACTTACTTGATACTCCGGGACACGAAGACTTCTCTGAAGATACTTATCGTACACTGACTGCGGTTGACTCATGCCTAATGGTCATCGACGCAGCGAAAGGTGTTGAGGATCGTACTCGTAAATTAATGGAAGTAACACGCTTACGTACCACACCTATCGTAACTTTCATGAATAAGTGTGACCGTGATATTCGTGATCCAATGGAGTTATTAGACGAAGTTGAAACTGAGCTAAACATTGCCTGTGCGCCGGTAACTTGGCCGATTGGTTGTGGTAAAGAGTTTAAAGGTGTGTATCACATCCACCGTGAAGAAACGATTTTGTATAGCACAGGTCAAGGCCACACAATTCAAGAAGTTCGCGTTATCAAAGGTTTAGATAATCCTGAGCTTGATACTGCGATTGGTAGCGAACTTGCTGAGCAGCTTCGTGAAGAGCTAGAGTTAGTAATTGGTGCATCACACGAGTTTGATTTAGATCTGTTCTTAGCGGGCGAACTATCACCAGTCTACTTTGGTACAGCACTTGGTAACTTTGGTGTTGACCATGTTCTTGATGGCTTAACTGAGTGGGCTCCTGCGCCATTACCACGCGAAACAGAAGACCGCCAAGTTGCTGCAACAGAAGATAACTTCTCTGGCTTCGTATTTAAAATCCAAGCGAACATGGACCCTAAACACCGTGACCGTATCGCCTTTATGCGTATTGTATCTGGCAAATATAGCCAAGGTATGAAGATGAACCATGTGCGTATTGGTAAGCAAGTGAGTATTTCTGATGCGGTAACCTTTATGGCTGGTGATCGTGAGCGAGCGCAAGATGCTTACGCAGGTGACATCATTGGTTTACATAACCACGGTACAATTCAAATTGGTGATACCTTCACGCAAGGTGAAAAAATGAAGTTTGGTGGTATTCCTAACTTCGCACCAGAATTATTCCGTCGTATTCGCTTAAAAGATCCATTAAAACAAAAGCAATTATTAAAAGGCTTAGTTCAGCTATCTGAAGAAGGTGCTGTGCAAGTATTTAGACCGCTTATTAATAACGACCTTATCGTTGGTGCGGTCGGTGTACTACAGTTTGACGTAGTTGTTGCGCGCTTAAAAGCAGAATACAACGTTGATGCGATTTACGAAGGTGTGAGTGTTAACACTGCACGTTGGGTAAGCTCAGACGATACCAAAAAGCTTGAAGAGTTTAAGCGTAAGTGCGAAAGCAACTTAGCGCTTGATGGTGGCGATAACCTTACTTATATCGCGCCAAGCCGTGTAAACCTAAACTTGTCGATGGAACGCTATCCAGACATCAAGTTTAACCACACGCGCGAAAACTAATACGCTAAGTCTGCTTCAAATTTAAGTGCCCGTACAGCGGGCCATAAAGGTAAAAATTACAATGAATATTCGTACTCTTTTAATCGACAAAGCAATTGCTGCTATGGTTGCAGCAGGGTTACCTGAAGACACTAATCCAGCGGTAACACAAAGCACACGTCCACAGTTTGGTGATTATCAAATCAATGGCGCAATGGGCGCGGCTAAAAAATTAAAATCAAACCCGCGTGAACTTGCACAAAAAATTATTGATAACCTAGACCTTGCAGATATCGCAGAAAAAACAGAAATCGCGGGCCCTGGTTTTATCAACATTCACTTAAAGCCTGAGTTTTTATCAGCTAGCTTAAAAGCAGCAAACGAAGACGAAAAGCTAGCAGTTGCGCCACATGCAACAGCACAAAAAGTAGTTGTTGATTACTCATCACCTAACCTTGCTAAAGAAATGCACGTAGGTCATTTACGTTCAACCATCATTGGTGATGCGGTTGTTCGTGCCCTTGAGTTCCGTGGTGATGAAGTTGTTCGTCAAAACCACATGGGTGACTGGGGGACTCAGTTTGGTATGTTAATCGCGCACTTAGAAGATCAAATCAACCAAGGTGTAGACTTAGAGTCTGTAGCGCTGGCCGATCTTGAAACCTTCTACCGTGATGCGAAAAAACGCTTTGATGATGAAGAAGGGTTTGCCGACAAAGCCCGTAATTACGTTGTTAAATTACAAAGCGGCGACGCACACTGCGAAAAGCTGTGGAAGTTATTCATCGCCACTTCTGTAAAGCATTCTGAAGAAGTTTATAAGCGTCTAAACGTAACACTTACGCAAGATGATATCATGGCAGAAAGTGCTTACAACAGTGAACTTGCAAACATCATCGCACTATTGAAAGACAAAAATATTGCTGTTGAGTCTGATGGCGCACAAGTGGTGTTCTTAGACGAGCTTGCTAACAAAGACGGCGAGCCTTCAGTGTTTATCGTACAGAAATCAGGTGGTGGTTTCTTATATGCGACAACTGACTTAGCTGCTTGTGATTACCGTTCAAATAAATTGGGTGCTGATCGCATCTTAATCTTTGTAGATGCACGTCAAAGCTTACACTTCAATCAAGTTGAGCTAACCGCACGTAAAGCAGGTTTATTACGTGATGAAACAAGTTATGAGTTCTGCCCATTCGGCACCATGATGGGTGAAGACGGTAAGCCATTCAAAACACGTACTGGCGGTACCGTTAAGCTTGCTGATTTACTTGAAGAGTCAATCACTCGTGCCGCAGCTAAACTAGCTGAGCGTGAGTCAGACTTAAGCGACGAAGAGCGTAGCGAAATTGCCCGTAAAGTAGGTATTGGCGCAGTAAAATATGCGGATCTTTCTAAGCACCGTACTAGCGACTATATCTTCAACTGGGACACAATGCTGAGCTTTGAAGGTGCTACAGCGCCTTACTTACAATATGCATATACACGTGTTCGCAGTATCTTCCGTAAATCAGGTATTGATGCGGCGTCATTAACAGCAGACGTTGCAATCAACGAGCCGCAAGAAAAAGCGCTGGCACTTAAACTTCTTCAGCTAGAAGAAGTACTCGATCTAATGATCAGCGAAGCGACACCGCACGTATTATGTGGATACCTATACGAACTAGCAAGCCTATACATGACGTTCTACGAAGCATGCCCAGTTCTAAAAGAAGGCGTAGAGCCAAGTGTTCGTGACAGCCGTTTAGTACTGTGTAATTTGGTTGCGAAGACACTGCACTCAGGGTTGGATCTTTTAGGTATCGAAGTCATGGAGCAAATGTAATCTGCTTCGTGTAGTTCGCTTTGACTGCGTTGTCGTGCTTTTTTAACCGAAGTCACATACAAAACACGTATGCTCCTTGGTATAAAAAAGCACTTCGCCTTGTCAGCACTCCTACAATTGCAGAACGTTTAAGAGCTCGTAGGGATAAGTCGGTTTTCCGCCTTGTCTTAGGCTAAACTACCTAGGTGAACTCTGCTTCGTAGGTTGGGTAGAGCGCAGCGAAACCCAACATAAATCGCAGGCCCTAGACTCTAGGCGCTAGGGGAGTAGCTTGTAGAACCTAGCTTCGTAGGTTGGGTAGAGCGTAGCGAAACCCAACAAAATTGACAGCTCAACAACCTTGATTAATCTTTAGCTGATAGCTGATAGCTGATAGCTGATAGCTGATAGCTGATAGCTGATAGTAGCGATAGAGGGAATTTTATGAAACTTGAAGATATTCGCCGTGAATATTTACAGGATGGTTTATCTGAAGACATGCTTGATGCATCTCCAATCAAGCAGTTTGAGAAATGGCTTGAGCAAGCTGTTGCAACTAATTTGCCTGATCCGACGGCGATGGTCGTTGCAACAGTTGATGAGCATGGTCAGCCTTCGCAGCGGATTGTGCTGTTAAAGCATCTTGATGAAAATGGCTTCGTGTTTTTTACTAATACCGGCTCGCGCAAAGCGCAGGAGCTAAAAGGTAATAACAAAATTTCTCTGCATTTCCCATGGCACCACATGGAGCGACAAGTCATAGTCTACGGCGAGGCTAAACCCTTACCAACAACTGCTGTGGCTAAGTACTTTTTATCGCGTCCTAAAGAAAGCCAGTTAGCTGCATGGGCTTCTCGGCAAAGTCGTCCAGTGTCATCACGTAAGGTATTAATGGAAACATTTGCGAAAATGAAGCAAAAGTTTTCTGAGGGTGAAATTCCATTGCCTGATTTTTGGGGAGGCTATTGTGTTGAGCCTACTAAAATTGAATTTTGGCAAGGCGGAGCACACCGCTTACATGACCGCTTTATGTATCAACGCCAAGCCGATGGTAGTTGGCAGTTTGGTCGCTTAAATCCGTAAATGCGTTTTATCGATTCCCACTGTCACCTTGATTTTAGCGAATTTGATGAGACTCGCACAGAGCTCATCACAGCATGTAAGCAAGTAGGGATCGAGCATTTCATTGTGCCGGGTGTGAGCTTGGCACAATCGACAAAACTATTATCGTTTACTAAATCAGAGCCAAGTATTTCAGTGGCTTTAGGTTTACATCCTTATTTTTTATCTGATCACCAAACTCATCATCTCGCTGAACTAGAGCAATTAGCGAAAACCCATTCAGGGCAGTTTATTGCCATCGGTGAGTGCGGCCTTGATCGGAGCATCGATAACCTCGATAAACAAACGCAGTTTTTTGAAGGACAGATAGAGCTTGCCAACCAACTCGCTTTACCACTTATTGTGCATCATAGGCAAAGTCATGATTTAATTGCTCGCTCATTTAAGCGCTGCAAACCAAAGTTTGGCGGGGTAATTCATGCCTTTTCTGGCTCAGAACAACAAGCTCAGAGTTATATAAAACAAGGATTTAAACTTGGTGTTGGTGGTGTGATAAGTTACCCTCGTGCTGCTAAAACTCGTAAAGTTATCAGCTTAATTGAGCTGCAGCATTTAGTGCTTGAAACCGACTCGCCATCAATGCCGCTGGCAGGTTTTCAAGGGCAGGTTAATACGCCGCTAAAGGTGCGCGATGTATTTACTCATTTATGTGAGCTTAAAGGCGCGACAGGCGATGCAAAGCTGCAACTGGCTGCAGAACTCTACGATTCTTGCTCTGAACTTTTCTTGATATAACGATTTATTTGCCAAAGCTTCAAGCCTCGACCCAATTGCCAAGTGAATATACAGGTGATCACCAACATTAATAACACTTGTCGCCCTAAGTCATGGAAATTACTGTGGCTGGTTGCAATAGAAGCCTGTGTTAAATAGGTTATCGATACAAAACCAATAGGCCTTTCATTATCACTTATCACAGGCTCTACAAATGGGGTTTTAAGCTTACTTATACCTGGGGTTGAATCGGGTAATAAACCAAAGGTGTGGTGGCTTTGCCAATTATCACTGGCAGCAATTTGGATTCCTTGCTGATCGTAAATCGTTGCCGCTAACACATACTCATCTTCAGCAATGTGATTACACAACGCATTTAATTCAGGTTTATTTTTTTCTTGTAGCGGCGTTTTGGCATTCAGTGCCATAAACTTGGTTAAGCTTATCGCTGTGCTATCAGCGCTATCATAAAGTAATTGGTGGCTTTGAAAGCTACTATTCATGGCAACCCAACTTAACAGCACAAAACAGGCTGTAGCCAAGCTTAAGCGCACAACACGTTGGCGATAAGTGGCTGAAAAGGGAATTTTAAGTTGGTTATTTTTCATAGTCACCGTATACGTTACTGACAGCATTTAATTTTGATGGTACAACATGATAACTTTAACAGCCCCTTGAGTGCGAGTGCCAAAAGCACTTCCAAGGACAGACATAAGTCTAATGTGGAGCCACTATGTCACAGCTTAGCTTAGCTGCTACACCTTCAGCAAATTTAGCTGAACAAATCAGCCTAAATTGCTGGTATAAAATTGAAAATAAACACCTTATTACAACAGACTTTACGCCAAAAGCAAATCAAGGCGTGTTCAGTATTGCTTTTGGTAATGAGCTTAATGCTGAGCAATTACTTGCGATTAGTGATTTTTTAGCGGCGCAAGGGTTTAGTAATTTATCGCTTTGTTGTTACCAGCCAGTCGCAGACATGCCAGTAGCGTGGGGCTTTCATAGCGAAACAACAACAGTACTTAGTCCACTAGTATTAGTTGAGTTTGCTAAGCAATTGGGTATTCAATTGGTGCAATTAACGGATCCGCCAACGGTAAATGAACCAGGCTTATTGCTGATGGATATGGACTCAACAGCTATTACTATTGAATGTATCGACGAAATTGCGCGCCTAGCCGATGTTTATGACGAAGTTGCAGCGGTAACCGCGCAAGCTATGGCTGGTCAACTAGATTTTGCACAAAGCTTAAAGCAGCGTGTTGCTAAGCTTGAAGGTATCGATGGTGACTTAATTGATGCCTTGAAAGCGCGTTTACCGCTGATGCCGGGGGTGAGTGAATTATGCCAATACCTAAAAGCGCATAATTGGCATTTAGCAATCGCATCAGGTGGCTTTGTGCCTTTTGCAGAGCAAGTGCAGTCACTGCTTGATTTAGATGAAGTGCATGCGAATACCCTTGAGTTCAAAGATAATCGTTTAACAGGCAAGGTCATAGGCACGATAGTTGATGCTGAGGAAAAAGCCCGTGTACTTAAACGAATCGAACAAAGGCTTACCTTAAATAACCGCCAAACTGTTGCCATGGGTGATGGAGCAAACGACTTAAAAATGATGGCTGCTGCAGGGCTTGGTGTTGCTGTGCACGGTAAACAGAAAGTAGTTGAGCAAGCACAAACAGCAATTAATGAAGGCTCATTACTACAAGTTGCCTACTTGCTTGGCCTACCATTAGATTACTCGCTTTAACCATGTTGCTTTGCGTTTACTCATTTCATTGATCAACCTTTGCTCAATATCAAAATGGGTAAGCGCTTCGTCGGTAATATCAATTATATCGCCTACGCCAGCTACTGCCCATAGCGCTTCTTCAAGATCTTTTGCTTTATGTAATGCGTACTGACTAATATATTTCAATTCATTCGCCAAATAATCAATATCAGGCCGCCCTGTGCGAGAAATGTACAGCCTGAAAATATATACTAAATCGCTTTTTAGTGCTTTTTTTACAAACAAGGTTTGTGGTTTATAGTCATCTTCACTAATACAACGACTAGTAATGGCATCGCTTATAACGGTTTTACGTGGGTCAAAGCGAACAAATAAAGTGAATGGTAACGGTGGGTCTTGGCGACTACGGTCTTTGATCAGCGGTGTGATCACTTCTGTAATTTGATCTGTCGATAAGAAACCATCGATACTAGTTGTTTCATTTAACAATCCAAAATTTTGTAATAAAACATGCAGTGGGCTTGGGTATAAGCCTTGGCCAATAGCGCCGGTTTTAAAATGAGCTGCTTCTTTATGTAAATAAAACGGAAACTGGCATACGCTTTTAGTCACCATATTTCTTAGTGCAGTAGATAGCCCTGGAATTTTAGGGGATTCTTCACAAACACGTAGCTTGTCTTTGTTGTTATCAATTAATACCGTGAAAAACTTAATTGCCATATGCGGTAAGTCAGTAATTCGATGCACTTTTAAATTCACGGTCGTCAGTGACTTACTCACCGCCATGACTTCATAAGCAAGGTTTGTTAAATCATGCTTTTTGGTGATTTTTTGCAATTCAGGCAAGTTTAATTTAATGATATCGCCTTTTTTGAACTCAACAGGCTGGTCGAACTCAATTTGTAAGCCCATCACAGATAAGTCACGGGTATGGCCTGTAATAGTTTGCTCATGGTGTTCTACACTTACAGCTGTTTTGTATAAATAGCGTTTATGAGCACGAAGGTTCACATACTCAAGCGCCACAGGCTCTAAATGAGGGGGCGTTTTATGCTTACTGTGACCAAACTGTTTAAGTTGGTTTACCGCATCTTTATTGTAATCAAGCTGTTGGTACGTTTGTTGTTCAAACTTAGTACCGATTGAGGTCAAAATAAGTAGATATTTAACATCTTTGATCAATCCTTGCACACGAGGTGTCGGTGGCTTATTTAGTTTTTCGATGTTTTTACCAGCACTGCTTGGTAGCGACAGTGGAATATACGAATCTTCCGGATGGCTTGGCATCAACTGAAGCTTAAAGCATTGCCAGCTATCTTTCTGGCTACCAAATCCTAAAAATAAATTTTTTAAGTTTGGTTGGCTATCAAGCTCAGATCGAGTTGCAGAATAATAATAAATTTTCCCGGCAACGGTATGAGTAAAAGTATATAAATACTCTTCTTTAACAGCTTCTGGAGAGCTTAGTAAGTCTCCCAATCGTTGTTGATTGATGATGCTGTACAGGCAAGACAACTTACGCTCATCACAAAAATAGCGTTGAATAAAAATATTATTTTCTGTGGTTAGCGCAAGGCTAGGATATAGCTTATCACCCTGTAGGCTTAAAAAGGTATAAAGTGAGGTAACACGAGGGATATAGTATTGCTCGTAGCCTTTTGAAACAACAGCATCTAAGGTGTTGTCGAGATTAACCTTATAGCGACGTTTATTGCCATGGATAAAGCTTTCTAGAAACTCATCAAATTTTTCGTTATTTTCAATAAAGGTACGCTTTAGGCGTATATGGTTATATTCACGAGAAACTTTCTCTACCGCTACGATTTCATATTGAATACCGTTTTTTAAACCAAGCTCAAAATCTTGCTCTAAGCCAACTAAGCGAAGACCTATTAACTGACCTTTTTTAACTTGATAACGTGGAGCTAGTTTTATTTTAGCACCGCTCAGAGAAATATCAGACGTTGATGCTGCAACTTTGTTGTCTTTATCGAGTTCAACGGTGATTTTAATTGAGTAATTCATCCGTTCTTCGCGGCGACTCTCGTATGATGCAAACTTAATAACCTTTGCTGGCTGCTCTGTAGCGGCACTATCGTCAGCTAAAGCTTGCTCAGCGGCTTTTTTCTGCATTACCCGGTGATTGTTTTCGGTGTTCATTACCGCTTCGTAAACAGCAAGAGTATAACCACCGTGGCGTTTTATAGCATCTTCGAACACTTCAATGGCGGTATCGTCCATAAAGTGTTGTTTGCCATCATATTCGTAGGGTTTGACTTGACCAGTTACTTGACCACGTAAATCAATAAAGCGAGCTACTGGCTGAGATAAGCGTGACATTTCCATTTTAATCAAAAACTGCTCTGGCTTCGTTAAGCTAGCTGTCTTTGATTTAAATAGTTTGTCAAACTTAGGAGTGCCTAAATGCGCCTTTAGCTCTTCAACTAGGCTCTCATATTTAAGCAAAATGTCTTCAGCCATTTATAAAACCATCACCGTCTATCTAAAAAAGTAGGTATACTTGCAGGCAGTACATTATTAAAACTTGAGTAATCGCTACTTTTTTATTGTATTAGTTATTGTTATAAGTACCTGCCAAATAAATGGCAAGATTTGTAAAGTTTTATTTATAAGCAAAAAATGTGCCTTAAAGTACTTTTTATTGCGCTTATAGCTGTGTAAAAAAGCCGAACAGATTTAAGTTCAAAGGCTTCAGCTCATAAAACTACTATACATGAAATATTTAGCTAGTCAGTTTTTTAAGTTACTAATTAGTCAAAATAGAATAATTCAATAGGTAAGGCCGAATGGCAAAATCAGCAAAAATCGAATTTGTTTGCACTGAGTGCGGCATGAACTATCAGCGCTGGCAAGGGCAGTGTAAGTGCGGTGCATGGAATACACTTGCAGAATTTAAACCATCGGCAGGGCAATCAAAGCAAGCGGCAAGTCGTGCTGCAGTGGCAGGCTATGCCGGTATCGCAAGCGGTGGCTCAAAGAAAATCAACGAAGTTGCAACCACCGAGGCAGAAAAACGCCTTACCGAAATCGGTGAGTTAGACAGAGTATTAAGCGGTGGTGTAACGACAGGTTCCGTCAACATTATCTCAGGCGACCCTGGTGCCGGTAAAACGACTTTGTTGTCTGATTTAGTTGCACGTATGTCAAAGCTGATGCCGTCTTTATACTGTACAGCGGAAGAGTCTTTATCTCAGTTTAAAAACCGAGTGAATCGCTTGCGCTTAGATTATAACGAAGATGAGCTTTATTTGCTTTCTGAAACCAGTGTTGAAGCAATCATTGAAGAACTCGATAAAAACAAAATTAAATTTGCAGTTATCGATTCAATTCAGGCAGTGGTGACAGAAACGGCAAATGGTAGTCCAGGTTCACCGTCACAGGTAAAAAGTGCAGCTCAAGCATTAACGCAATACTGTAAGCAAAACGATGTAACTATGTTCATCATTGCCCATGTAAACAAAAATAACGAAATTGCTGGGCCGCAAACACTGGTACATATAGTTGATGCCTTACTGCATATTGATACTAACGATGGGCAAGTCAGAACATTGCGTGCCAATAAAAACCGTTTTGGTGATATCGACACAGTGGGTATTTTCAGAATGTGTGAACGCGGAATGCTGAGCGTTGATAACCCGAGCGAAATCTTTTTATCAGGTTCAAGCACAGAATCCCCAGGCTCAGCTATTACCTGTATACGTAAAGGTAACCGTAACTTACTACTCGAAATTCAATGTTTAACTACAGAAACCGAAGCTGAGTTCCCGCAGCGGGTATGTGTTGGTTTGAACATGAACCGTATTAAGATGCTCACGGGAATTTTACGTAAACACACAAAGACAAAAATCTTTCACGACACCTTTTTTAATATTGTCGGTGGCTTAAAAATCGATGAGTCAGAGACTTGTATCGATTTAGCATTGGTTGCAGCATTATTAAGCAGCTTGAACGAATTTGTTGTACCACGCACTACCTGTATTATGGGCGAACTTAGTTTAAATGGTGATGTAAGACCAATCGACAGCGGCGTACCTCGAGTGAAGGAGGCTGCGCAACACGGCTTTACAGAGATTTTTATTCCGCATCGCAATTACCATAAATCAATGGAAGGGCTTGGCGCTAAGATCACGCCAGTGAAAACCGTGCATGAACTATTGTCGTTAATCAACTAATGATACACTGCTAAAAATTTACACCAATTAAAGGAAATAAAATGAAAAAGTTAATTATAGCAGCGGTTGTTGCTGCGGCTGTTGGCGGTGCGTTTTACGCAAACTACGCAGCTACACAGGAAGTAAAAAAGGTCGTTGATCAGCAAATAAGTGCATTATCAGCGCAAAGTGGTGTAGATATTACTTACAATGATATTTCAGCAAATGTATTTGCTAGCAGCATGCAGCTTTCAGGGATTAAGGTACAAAGCTATACTGGTGATGAGATGATTGCCACAATCGACAATATTGAAGTGACAGGATATGAAGTCGATGCAGTGCCGCCTCACACTGGATTTGTAATGAAGAGCTTTCGTTTTAGTGATGACTTTTTAGCGCAACTTCCTGAAAATGCGAACAATAAGTTAGCATCTGCAAGCTATGACGTAAATTCATCGCTAGATTATGATAAAGACACTGGTAGCAGTGATTTTGCTTTAAACGTTATTGCAAACCAAGTTGCTGATGTGCGTTTTAACTTAGGCCTTGCCAACTCAACGCCATTAATGGAAGCATCAATGGCAATAAGTAAAATGCAAAATGAAGCGCAAGGTGCAGAGCTGACTTTAGAGCAACAACTGCAACAGCAATCAAAAATGATGGCTGCAATGACTCAACTTGAGCCACGTAGCATTAATATGTCGATCGCCGACGAAGGTGAGCTTAAAGCAGTTGTTGACAGTTTTTTAGAAGCACAAGGTATGAGCCACGAGCAGTTCCAACACACAGTTGCCATGCAGTTACAACAGGCGCCAGTAAGTGAAGAGCTAGCAGCTGCTATCACAAACTTCGTAAGTGGATTGTCTGAATTGACTGTGTCAGCAAGCTTACCTGAAGGAAAAACCATGATGGAGATAAACCAACAGATTATGGCGTTAATGGGGCAGCCAGAAGAATTAGCTAGCTACATTAATTTACAAGCAAGCGGTAAATAAACCTCTGTTAAATTATTAACCTTAAAGTGTCGGGTTGTTTAATGCGTTCACTTTAAGGTTATTTCTGATCTGGGTTACACCATGACTGTGCTCCAAAAATTTCTGCGCTAAAGCACGTTGAAATCCTGTTTCTGCAATTCCTTTTAATTCAACAGTATTGCCATCGATAATCACCTGAAGATGCTTAATCTTAAAATTCGGATTATTTGTTAACTTTTTCAGGGCCATTTGTTGTAGGCGAGGTTGTGCCGATGTGCTGGTTGTTAGCACGCTAGTATTGGCACTCACATTCGTTGCGCAAGCAAGTAAAAAAATACAGCTTAATAAAGTAATTACTATGGTTAATTTGAAGCGGCTCATACAATTCCCTCGTTGTTCTAGTCTGCTGTGAACTATTGCTGAACCAGTTACAATTATTATTCCATTTTTTAAGTTTTTGAATTTAATTGATTTTCTATTTTTGCCGGTCTGTATGGGTAAGAAAGTGTGAACTAATTACACACTAAATAAGTAAAAAGGGTAGGGTACAAAAATGCCGAGGCAAGCTCGGCATTTTTACTTTTATGATGTTAAAGTTAAAACTACTTTTTCTTCTTCGTTTTAGCTTTGGCTTTTTTCTTTGCCTTCATTTTTACTGGATCTTTTTTCTTCTTAGATGGGATCTTCGCTTCTTTGTGCTGTGGCTCAAGCCCTTTAATTACGCGGCGTTTAAGCTTTTGCTCAATGTAGCGCTCAACTTTACCAACAATTGCCACATCATGAGCTTCAATAAATGATATCGCAATGCCTTTTTTACCAGCACGGCCAGTACGTCCTATACGGTGTACATATACGTCTGCGGTGCGTGGCATATCAAAGTTGATAACATGGCTGATATCAGCAACATCAATACCACGAGCAGCAACATCTGTTGCAACTAGGATATTGTTGCGGCCAGAGTGAAAGTTTTCCATCGCTTTCATGCGCTTATCTTGTGGCATTTCACCGCGTAACCAAGCAACACGAAGACCTTCGTTATTTAGCTCGCCAACCAGTGTCTCAAGGCGTTCACGAGTTTTAACAAACACAATTGCTTTATGAATGTCGTCACCATTTAACGTTTCAACCAACATTTTTAGCTTGTGGTCGTAGTCATCCGCAAGGTGAACCCATTGATGGATCTTGCCTTTTTCTTTACGTGAAGATTCGGCTTCAAGCAGTGCCGGATCGTTTAAGATTCGCTCTGCAAATAACTCAACGCTGTCACCTTCAAGGGTGGCTGAGAATAAGAAACATTGACGGCGGTTACGTGCTTCATCACAAATGCGTAGCATTTCTTTACGAAAACCCATGTCTAGCATGCGGTCAGCTTCATCAAGAATAAGCATTTCAACGTTTTCAGCATGGAAGTTCTCTGTTTCGAGGTACTCCATTAAACGCCCTGGTGTGGCAATGAGAATATCGTTATTGCTTTCGAAAATTTCTCTGTGTGTCCCGTAGTTTATACCACCTGTCACAACCCCAATTTTAAGATGAGTGTGTGCTGCGAGTAATTCACATTGCTCATGAATTTGGTAAGCAAGCTCACGGGTTGGTGTCATGATCAATACGCGTGCAAAGCCAGGATCGCGACGCGGGAAATCAAGCAAGTATTGAATTGCAGGGATCAAAAACGCGGCTGTTTTACCCGTACCAGTAGGGGCAGATGCCAAAATATCACGACCTTGAAGTGCTTCAGGGATCGCTTGTTGTTGAATACTGGTTGGCGTATCAAAACCCATTTTATTAATGGCATTTAACAGCTTGTTATCGATATCAAATTCAGAAAATTGCATAGAGTGACATAAATAGAGGACAATTGAGCCTAATTATACGCGTTAACGCGGCTGTGGTGAATGAAAAGGTGAAAAAATGTCAGGCTTTGTGTTTAAACAATTTACGGTAACGCAAACGCGCGCAGCGATGAAAGTATCGACCGATGGTATTTTGTTAGGGGCGTGGGCTGATGTGAGTGGTGCTAAGCACATTTTAGACATTGGTACAGGCACAGGGTTGTTGGCGTTAATGGCAAAACAAAGAGCGCCTGATGCAAAAGTAAGTGCCATTGAAATTGATTCTGGTGCCTGCAGTGATGCCCGAGATAACTTTGCGGCTGGTCCATGGCCTGATATAAACCTTTTCGAAGGAGCTGTGCAGTCATTTAGTGCAGCAGAGCCTTTTGATACAATCATCACCAACCCGCCGTATTTTAATGCGAGCCTAAAAGGTGAAAACCATGCTCGAAACACTGCCCGCCATACTGACGGCCTTAGCTTCAACGAATTAATAGCGACATGTACTAGGCTCAGTCATGGCAAAACGCGCTTGAATGTGATCTTGCCTTGCGTAGAGGCACAACAATTCATTGCTGTTGCCGAGCAAGCTGGCTGGTACTTAAACCGCCATTGCTTGGTTCGCACCACCGACAAAAAGCAAGCGAGCAGAAGCCTGATGCTATTCAGCCAAAACAACGGTGAATGCGAAACAACGTCGTTAACCATACATGCAGCTGATGGCAGCTACAGCCAAGATTATAAGGAGCTATGTAAAGCTTTTTACCTAAAGATGTAATGGTTATTCAGCAATGCTCGCTTCAAGGCCATCTTCACTTAAGAGCAAGGTATATGACTGCCCATATGATGCGTCGCAGATTGAGACGGGTTCATAGACTCGCTTATCCTCATCGTTAATTCTTGATATTTTCAAGTCATCAGCGCAGTCATCAATGTGGTACCAGTAACTTAATTGATTCTGATATAAATTAACGAGTTGTTTTTCGACTTTTAAGCGAAGGTTTTCAGTTGCGAGAATACGAATCGCAAAAAAGTCATCTTTATTATCATTGGCTTTTTTGACGAGTGTTAAACGGAGCTTTTCAGCATTTTGCCAAGCAATAAAATGATAAGGTTGATCTTGAGCTACCTGATACATCTGTGTGGCTGAGTTACTTGTGTCGCTGTGATCGACTACATAAAAGGAAATACGACTGCGTTCATTGTGAGCATGTGTTACATCAACGGGAGGTGATTGCGATGCAAGCGTGTCAACATAGTATTTAGAGTCTTTAAACTCTTGAGCATCACCAAATAAATCAGTGTTCGCCATGTAATAATCCACTTCTAAATCAGTGGTATTTACGAGCGTGTAATTGTTCTCATACATTTCGTCGCCAAAGTTATGAGTTTCTTCAACTTCTAATTCATCACACCCTGCGAGCAAAATGCTTGCGGCAGCTATTATTGGTAGCGCACTTTTCATTGTTATTCCTTTTACAAATGAAGGAGCTGTTTAGGCTAAACAAAAAGTCATTGTACCTTTATTGTTTGCTAAATTGTACCAGTGGTTGTAATTGCATGACTTCATCAAGCTGAATTTGCTGCACATATTCAAGCTTTAATAGGGTATCTAATACAGCTTTACTGTGCGACTTTTCTATTTCGGCGCTGCAAAAATCAATAATGCTAAAGCGACGCTTGATCAGCAGACCTTCGATGTCAGGTAAAGGATGTGTAGTTTCAATTAGTACGCGGGTTGTTGGACAAGGGTCAGCATAGCCTGAGCGTAATAATTTTTTTAAATTAAATAAGTTATCATCAAGCCGACCCAGCTCAATGGCGGCTTTGGCGCTGTCAGGAATAAATAATGGCTCAGCAAAGCGATTTATTTTTATTTCGCCCGTGGCGTTAATTGTAGCTACCTGGTTACTGTCGTAACTGACAATATCACCGGTAATTAATGTGAATTGACTCATTGTGTTCCCTCGCAATGTTGTGTCGATTTCAGAGCTAAGCTAAATGGTGTGTTTGCTTAAGCCCTGATATAGTGCCAAAGTCTTAAGTTTTATACGAGTTTTTTATGTTCCGTTTATCAATTGTTTTATCTACCTTATTATTTTCTCAGTTGAGCTATGCCGCATTGACGCCAGTGGGTCTTTGGAAAACCATTGACGAAGAAACGAATGAAGCGAAATCTTTAGTACGTATTAGTGAGCAAGATGGTGTATTGGTTGGCAGTGTTGAAAAAATCCTTAACCCAGCCAAGCAAGACGCAATCTGCGAAGAGTGCAAAGGCGATAAGAAAAATCAACCTATTCTAGGGTTACAAATTATAGAAGGTGCTAAAGATGCCGGTGATGGTAGCTGGCAAGAGGGTGAAATTCTTGACCCGAACAATGGTAAAACCTATACCCTTAAACTGACGCCACAAGAACAAGGTAAGGTGCTTGAAGTACGCGGCTATATTGCATTTTTCTATCGAAATCAATATTGGCAACGCGTTGAATAACCATTAAAAAAGCCAAGCAATGCTTGGCTTTTTATTCATGGCTTACAAGCTTTCACTGTACTCAGTCATGACTTGTTCAACCCAGCTTGCGATACGTTCATCACTAAGCTCATATTGACTGTCTTCATCAAGGGCTAGGCCAACAAATTGTTTGCCATCTTCAGTGAGTGCTTTTGAAGCCTCAAATTCATAACTTGCATCGTTAGGCCATTTGCCTAGCAAGGTAATGCTTTGATCACAAATTTCATCGTGTAACATGCCAAGTGCATCTTGGAACCACTGACCATAACCTTGTTGATCGCCCATACCAAACAGAGCCACGGTTTTGCCGTTTAGGTTAACATCTTTAATGTCGTCCCAGATTGATTCCCAATCTTCTTGCAACTCACCAAAATCCCAAGTTGAAATGCCGAAGATCACGAAATCAAATTGCTCTGCATTTTTTAATGGCTCATCTTTGATATTGTGAAGGCTCACGATGTCGTGACCAATAATATCGCGAATTTTCTCTGCCGCTATTTCTGTGTAGCAGGTTGTAGAACCATAAAATAAACCAATCTGCATCGTATTTATCACTGTGTATTTGCCTGATATGATAGGCGTAAGTTTACCGTAAGGTATAATCAATTGATACCTTGATAAGGATGAGAGTACGCGTGGCTGATAATAATTCACAAGCCCAAAAAGGTGTAATAACAGCAAATAACGCCGAACATTTAGAGTTATTTTTAGATACGCTGTATCTTGAGCAGGGAGTCAGCGAAAATACACTCGCCGCTTATCGCAGTGACCTTGAAAAGTTTTGCCAATTTTTAAAAGATAAAGACCTACTGGCTGTCCGCTCAGATGATATTGAAGCGTATTTAGCATACCGTGTTGATTTAGGACTGAAGTCGCGCAGCACTGCACGTAGCATCAGTGCGCTGAAGCGTTTTTATCAGTATTTTGTACGCGAAAAAGCCATTGCCGATTCGCCGATGGTCAATATTGCTCAACCAAAAGCTGGGCAGTCATTACCAAAAACACTGTCAGAAGCCGAAGTCGAAGCTTTGCTTGCAGCCCCAGACATAGAAGATGCAATGGGGCTTCGCGATAAAGCCATGCTTGAGCTGTTATATGCTACTGGGCTTCGTGTTACAGAGCTAGTAGGACTCAGAATGGAGCAAATTAATTTGCGCCAAGCGGTGGTCTTTGTAAAAGGTAAGGGTAATAAAGAGCGTTTAGTTCCCTTAGGCGAAGAAGCAATGTACTGGCTTGAGCAGTTTTTAAAAGTGGGTCGTTCGCAAATGATTAAACATGCCACTGACTTTGTGTTCCCATCAAAGCGCGGGATTGGCATGACACGACAAACTTTTTGGCATCGCATCAAACACTATGCTATTTTGGCATCAGTTGAATCGCCGTTATCACCGCATACGCTCAGACACGCGTTTGCAACGCATTTGCTTAATCATGGGGCGGACCTTAGAGTCGTGCAAATGATGTTAGGTCACAGTGACTTATCAACAACACAAATTTATACCCATGTAGCGAATGAAAGATTGAAGTCGGTACACGAGCAACATCATCCACGTGCTTAGTGCAAGATTTTTAAAGATGTACCGGTCTATATAAAAAATGATCAGGATATAGGATATTTATGAAAAAGTTAGTTTTAGCCACAGCACTACTAGGCACAAGCTTAAATGTGTTTGCCAATGGCGTATCAACAACAGACGCTGCTGATGCCCCTATCATTGCTAAGTTTGCTGAATTAGGCGTAACCGTTAAGCAAATCAACCCAAGCCCAGTGGCAGGTCTTAAAGAACTAATTACTGACAAAGGTGTGTTGTACGCAAGCCCTGACGGTCAATTTCTAATGCAAGGAACACTGATTGACCTTAATAATCGAGTTAATTTAACAGAGCATGCTCTAAGTGACGTTCGTAAAGAAGGTGTTGCTGAGTACGAAGACTCAATGATCGTTTACAAAGCGAAAGACGAAAAGCATTCGATCACAGTCTTTACCGATATCACCTGTGGTTATTGTCGTAAATTACACCGTGAACTTGATGACTTCTTAGATGCGGGTATCACGGTTAAATACCTTGCTTTCCCACGTGGTGGTTTACGTGGTAAAGGTTACCAAGATTTAATGAATGTATGGTGTGCTAAAGACCCTGCTGAAGCATTAACAGAAGCAAAAGCGGGTGCAGAAGTCGCTGTCGTGCCTGGTTGTAACGCACCAATTGCAGAGCACTACCAACTAGGTCAAAGCTTTGGAATGTCGGGCACACCGGCAATTATTTTAGAAGATGGTACCATGATCCCTGGTTATCAATCAGCTGCGCAAATTAGCCAAGCGCTTGATGCTTTACCAAAAACATCTTCATAACTGATTTTTTTAACGAAAAGGCCTATTTGTCGTAGGCCTTTTTTATTTGTCTTAAGCAAAGAAGTACCATTTCCGACATGGAAAAAATAATTCAAGCTCGTCCTCATGTTGATGATTCGCATTTACCACACCATTTACATCCTGTAATTAAGCAAATATATGCGACTCGGCAGGTGCAAAGTGCCACTGAACTCGATAATAGCGCTGCAACATTACATGACTTTAAGCTGTTTAAAGATATCGACAAAGCTGTTGTGCTATTACAACAAGCCCTCGCGGATCAAAGTCGCGTGTTAATCGTCGGTGACTTTGATGCCGACGGTGCAACCAGCACAGCAACCTTAATGCAAGGTCTTGCTATGTTCGGCTTAAAGAACCTTGATTACTTGGTACCAGACAGATTCAGCCTAGGTTATGGCCTGAGCCCCGCACTTGCTGAGCAAATAGTAACCATGCAACCCGAGCTTGTGATCACCGTTGATAACGGTATTTCATGTATCGATGGCATTGCCATTGTAAAGCAAGCAGGTATTAAGGTGCTGGTAACTGATCATCATTTACAAGGTGAAGCCCTACCAAATGCAGATGCTATCGTGAATCCGAATCGCCATGACTGTCAGTTTCCATCGAAATCGATAGCAGGCGTTGGGGTGGCTTTTTATCTGCTCATTGCTTTACGTAGCCACTTACGTGAACAAGGGTACTTTCAGCAAAATCCAATGCCAAATTTGGCTGAGTTACTTGATATTGTAGCCCTTGGTACCGTTGCCGATGTGGTCGCGCTTGATGCCAATAACCGAACCTTAGTTCATCAAGGTTTAGCACGTATTCGCAGTGGTAAAACACGCCCTGGTATTAGTGCTCTCATTGAAGTGGCAAATCGCAATGCGGCCCGTTTAAGTGCCAGTGACTTTGGCTTTTCATTGGCACCACGCTTAAATGCAGCTGGGCGTTTAGATGATATGAGTTTAGGTATAGCCTGTTTGTTATCAAGCGATATAAACCAAGCTCGCCGTATTGCCAGTGAGCTCGACAGCCTCAATCATGAGCGCCGTGAAATAGAGCAGGGTATGCAAACTGAAGCACAAGCGGTGCTTGATCGTTTAGCATTTAAAACCGAGTCAGTGCCTGATGCCATTTGTTTATACCAAGCTGATTGGCACCAAGGTGTGATTGGTATTTTGGCTGGCCGCTTAAAAGAAAAGTATCACCGCCCGACGATTATTTTTGCAGCTGGCGATAACGGCGAAATAAAAGGCTCTTGCCGCTCTATTGAAGGGCTACATATGCGTGATTTACTCGAGCGAGTAAATACACTCTACCCGCATTTGATCAGTAAATTTGGTGGCCATGCCATGGCAGCGGGGCTGAGTATCAATGAGCAGTGTTTTACTGAATTTAAAACCGTGTTTGAGCAAATGGTGACAGACACACTCACTGAAGAGCATAAGCAAAGTATTTTACTTACCGATGGTGAATTACCTAATGAGTGCTTTTCGATGGAGTTTGCAAACCAGCTAAAAAATGCCGGCCCCTGGGGGCAGCAATTTCCGGAGCCAGTGTTTGAACATGTGTTTGAAGTAATACAGCAGCGCATTGTCGGTGAAAAACACTTAAAACTGGTTTTAAAACATCAGTCTGGACGATTAGTTGATGGCATTGCATTTGGGGTTGATGTGCGTGCATGGCCAGATACCGAAGTGCGTTATGTGAAAGCTGCTTATCAACTCGATATAAATGAATTCCGTGGTAAATTCTCGTTACAGTTGATTATTCGAGAGCTACAAAAAGCGACATAAAAATATCGTTATAATCGACATAAAAGGCTAATAAAACGCTCGGTTTTTTGTTAAAATCGGGCGTTTTTAATATTTGTAGATAATTTACCGTATTTATTGTCGATATCGGTGCGCGGTAAATCAGCCATTTTGGAGTAATGTACATGTTTGAAGTGAATCCTGTGATTAATCAAATCAAGGAAATTCGCGAACGTACTGAACTGCTTCGGGGGTACCTTTGACTACCCTCTTAAGAAAGAGCGGTTAGAAGAAGTTAACGCAGAACTTGAAGATTCAGCAGTGTGGAATGAGCCAGAGCGAGCTCAAGCACTTGGCCGTGAAAAGTCGGCACTCGAAGCTATTGTTGAGACCATTGATAATCTAGTGTCTGGTACCGAAGATGTTGAAGGTTTAGTTGAGCTTGCTGTTGAAGCTGAAGATGAAGAAACCTTCGCTGAAGCTGAAGCTGAATTGGGCGATTTAAACACACAGCTTGAAAAGCTAGAGTTCCGTCGTATGTTCTCAGGCGACCATGACCAAAACGATGCTTACCTTGATTTACAATCAGGTTCTGGCGGCACTGAAGCCCAAGACTGGTGTAACATGCTACTGCGTATGTATTTACGTTGGGGTGAAGCAAAAGGTTTTAAAGTTGAACTGGTTGAAGCAACTGATGGTGATGTGGCTGGTATCAAAGGCGCAACTGTGCGCTTTGTTGGCGAATATGCATACGGTTGGTTACGTACAGAAACAGGTGTTCACCGTTTAGTGCGAAAGAGCCCGTTCGACTCAAGTGGTCGTCGTCATACCTCATTTGCATCGGCATTCGTTTACCCAGAAATCGACGATAATATCGAAATTGATATTAATCCGGCAGACTTACGTATTGACGTTTACCGCGCATCAGGCGCAGGTGGTCAGCACGTAAATACAACAGAGTCAGCGGTTCGTATTACTCACATACCAACCAACACTGTTGTACAGTGCCAAAATGAGCGTTCACAGCACAAGAATAAAGACCAAGCAATGAAGCAGTTAAAAGCGAAATTGTTTGAACTTGAAATTCAAAAACAAAATGCTGAGAAACAAAGCCAAGAAGATGCTAAATCTGATATTGGCTGGGGTAGTCAAATTCGTTCATACGTACTTGATGACTCGCGCATTAAAGACTTACGTACTGGCGTTGAAAACCGTAATACACAAGCGGTTCTTGACGGCGACTTAGATAAATTTATTGAAGCCAGCCTTAAATCTGGCCTATAACCACCAAGCTAAAAAAGAGCTAAAAAATGACTGATCAAATCCAAGACGAAAATAAGTTAATCGCTGAGCGTCGTGGCAAATTAGACGCAATCCGCGAAAATTGCCCAGCCAACGGTCATCCAAACCAATTCCGTCGTGAACATTACACGGCTGATTTGCAAGCTGAGTTTGGTGATAAATCGAAAGAAGAATTAGTTGCTGAGCAACATGTTGTATCAGTTGCAGGTCGTATTCTTGCAAAACGTGGTCCTTTCCTTGCGTTACAAGACATGAAAGGCCAAATTCAAGCGTACGCATCAAAAGACGTACAAAAAGAATTGAAAGCAAAATACGGTCAACTTGATATCGGTGACATCATCGGTGTTAAAGGCGCACTAAATAAATCAGGTAAAGGTGACCTTTACGTAGAAATGACAGAGTACGAGTTACTGACAAAGTCATTACGTCCGTTACCAGAAAAATTCCATGGTTTATCTGACCAAGAAACTAAATACCGTCAACGTTATGTTGATTTAATTACGAATGATGCGACACGTGAAACTTTCCGTATTCGCTCAAAAGTTGTTGAAGGTATCCGTCGTTTCTTAGCTGATCGTGACTTCATGGAAGTTGAAACACCGATGCTACAAGTGATCCCAGGTGGTGCGTCTGCACGTCCATTCGTAACACACCACAATGCACTTGATATCGACATGTACTTACGTATTGCCCCTGAACTTTACTTAAAACGTTTAGTTGTAGGTGGCTTTGAGCGTGTATTCGAAATCAATCGTAACTTCCGTAACGAAGGTTTATCAACGCGTCATAACCCAGAATTCACGATGATCGAATTCTACCAAGCATATGCGGATTACATTGACCTGATGAACATTACTGAAGACATGTTACGTACTGTTGCGACAGACGTACTTGGTTCACCAATTGTGGTAAACACAACGAAAGATGAAAATGGTGAAGTTGTTGATTCAGTAGAGTACGACTTTGGACAACCTTTTGCTCGTTTAACAATGAGCGAGGCTATCCTTAAGTACAACCCAGACTTTGATGCTGCGGTATTTAATGACCCTGAAAACCATTTTGAAGAACTTAAAGCGTACGCAAAGCAAGTACACGTTAAGATCCCAGAAAACTGCGTATGGGGCCCAGGTAAGTTCTTGTGTGAAATCTTCGAAGAGACTGCTGAGCATAAGTTAATTCAACCAACTTTCATTACCGCTTACCCGTGGGAAGTGTCTCCACTTGCGCGCCGTAACGATGAAAACCCATTTGTGACTGACCGTTTTGAATTCTTCGTAGGTGGCCGTGAATTAGCAAATGGTTTCTCTGAGCTTAACGATGCACAAGATCAAGCTGAGCGTTTTGCTCGTCAAGTTGAAGAGAAAGACGCAGGTGATGATGAAGCAATGCACTACGATGAAGATTACATTCGTGCGTTAGAGTACGGCTTACCACCAACAGCGGGTGAGGGTATTGGTATCGATCGTCTAGTGATGTTATTTACTGACTCACCAACAATTAAAGACGTGATCCTATTCCCACACATGCGTCCTCAAGCTGACTAATCAGCTAAATGTTCTGAAAACGCCGCTTTTTAGCGGCGTTTTTGTTATCAGAATTTTCTGATTTTTATTGCTCTCAATTTTTATATTTAATTGTAATTAGCTGATCTAAAAGAAAATGCTGAATTATTTTTCAAACGAAGTTACTAAGTTGTAAAGTTTTTCTACTAATTCTAAGTCCGATAGTATTATTTTTAGACAAGATATGACATCATTACGCCATTCTCTTCAACGTTTAAACGGACTTAATAATAATGACAAAAAAGCCTTCGCAGTCTTCAGTAGAGACAACGCCAAGCGAGCATCAACGTGAAGCTTTTTATCGTGCCTGCATCGCCGAATTCCAACAATTGGGTTATCAAGACCAATACCTAGCCGAATTAACAGATGAACTAATCCCACTGACGGGTCTTGAGCCGTTGAGTGATAAAGAAAAAACGACTAAAGGGTAAACAAAAACGAGTTGTTTTTGTGCGTTGTGGATAATCTATAACCATCTGTACGATTTTCCTTGAAAAGTGTTTGACATATTTCCTGAAGTCTTTATTATACGCCCCACAAGACGGAGAGGTGGCCGAGTGGCCGAAGGCGCTCCCCTGCTAAGGGAGTATAGGGTTTGTAGCTCTATCGAGGGTTCGAATCCCTCCTTCTCCACCATTTTTTTAAAATGGCATGTCTTGAAAGTAATATGTGTGGACGCGTAGCTCAGCTGGATAGAGTACCTGGCTACGAACCAGGCGGTCGGAGGTTCGAATCCTCCCGCGTCCGCCACTTTTTACTTTGGCTCTGCTAAGAGAATAAATTAGCAATATTCAAATGTGCGTGTGGACGCGTAGCTCAGCTGGATAGAGTACCTGGCTACGAACCAGGCGGTCGGAGGTTCGAATCCTCCCGCGTCCGCCATATTTGAAACTCACATCGAGTATAAAGATAAATCATTGCAAGATTATAAAATGCAACTGCGGACGCGTAGCTCAGCTGGATAGAGTACCTGGCTACGAACCAGGCGGTCGGAGGTTCGAATCCTCCCGCGTCCGCCACTTTCTCTTAGAAAGTGACATAAGCCGACAAGCTGTCGGTTTTTTTGTCTTTAAGACATGGTCAATGCGCGACTTAAACATGCGAAACATACTGCGGACGCGTAGCTCAGCTGGATAGAGTACCTGGCTACGAACCAGGCGGTCGGAGGTTCGAATCCTCCCGCGTCCGCCACTTTCTTCTTGAAAGTGACATAAACCGACGAAAGTCGGTTTTTTTGTGCCTGCAATTCGCGTAGGTGTGGTTGTAGGAGCGACTTCAGTCGTGAATAAATATACCGTTTTATTGCACCTTATTATTCTTTAGGCGACTTTGAACCACGCAGCCGGAGGTTCACTGTTTCAAAATACGTCCCGCGTCCGCCACTTTCTCTCAATTAGAGTTAAAGTGACATAAACCGACGAAAGTCGGTTTTTTTGTGCCTGCAATTCGCGTAGGTGTGGTTGTAGGAGCGACTTCAGTTGTGAACATCACGCTTTCACAAACCCCCAACTCAAAATATAAAAAATGCCCCCGTAGGCGTGAAACTTGTTTCGCGCGCATCAAGATGCTGTCGCCATAAATGGCGACCTACAGGGTAGGGGCATTTTTTAAAATAAAAAACTCATGCTTAATCGAACTGTGCGTGGCTCAATGGGGTGAAAGTGATTATCTTCTACCCCTTCTGTTGGTTCGCCCGCTAGTCTTGATGAGTAGTAGTAATCAATGTCATGGTCATTACTATCAAACAAGTTAAGCAATTCAAGTTCTGCTTTCCAATGAGTTTGCTGATAACTCACTAAACCATTTACCACAGTTAAAGGCTCTGAACGTTTGCTGCCATCATCACTCAACATACGTTTACCTATATGGCGTAAACGTAATGAGCTTTGCCACTGTTGTGCAAACTGCCAGCTAATCCCGGCACTTGCAACCACTGGTACAGCTCCCTCAATACGGTTGTTGTTATTGCTAATGTCTAAACGAGAATGCGTAAATGACGCTTCTGCATCTAAGCTTAATGTGTCACTAAGCCAGTAGTAGGCACTTAGTTCTATACCATAGCGCTGTGATGCATCACTGGCCTCAGTGTTACCTGCATCACCAACAAACAACAATTCTGAGTCGAGTTCTAGCCACCAAAGGGCTGCAGAAAAGTTAAATTGCTGCTCATCGAAGTAGCGCAATCCTAACTCTGCACCATTACTCTTAACGAGTAAGTCTACGGTGTTTGTTGCCTCAAGTGTTACTGGGTCTTGAGCAATGGTTGCGCCACGAGCATCATTTGAATGAAAAGACTGCCCCCAGTTTGCATAACCAGCAAGGTTATCAGTAAATAAGTAAGTTAGACTTGCCTTAAAGCCGAGTAAATCATCATCTGCATCACCAGAATTTAAACTGTTGTCACTATCAACGTGAGCATCTAAATAATCATATCTAACACCAAGGGTTGCCTCTAACTGTTGACTTAAATGAAGTTGTGTTTGCCAGTATGCTGTATAGCTTGTTTCCTCGACACTGTCTTGTCGTACTGTTGAAAGGTACTTTCGGGCTTGTGTATTGTATAGGCCAACTTTATTCACATTATCATGCCGAAGCTCTGTTCCAACGGTATGATTAACGGGAATATCACCTACATTAGCTGTAAATTGATAGCTTAGTGTTCCACCTGAGATAGTGCGGTTATCTCGTTGGTTAAACTGATCGCCATTAATTGGATCATTAAGGAAATATGAGAAGTTAGAGTATAAATTTAGCTCGTAGTCGATGAGGTATGCACTTACTGATAAGTTTTGTCCTTGCCAATTTGTCGATAAGCTATACCGACTTGACTCTCCGCCAAGTGTTTTATCGAGTGAGCCAAGCTCTGAAATGATACCTTGCTCAATAGCCCTTTGCGGGATCTGATCTGCTGAATTCCAACTGTTGTCATAAGCCATTGCCGTAATTGATAAGTTACCTTGTTCTGAATCACGACTATAACGTAGCAATGCGTTTTTTTTATTAACGTCTTCATTAATATCCTGCCAAGGCCCATCATAAACTTGCCACTCTGTCGCGCCTACCAGTTTGCCACTACCGATTGAGGTACTCCCTAATGCAACACCTCTATAGAAGTTATCTTCCCCTACAGTGATACTGAGCTGATCATGTTTAGGGTTGTCAGATAAATGAAAATAAGCACTGCCAGCCGTTGAAAAGTCGCCTTGGCGCACATCATAACTGCCTTTTTGATAACTAACAGTGGCAATTGTTTCTGGAATTATAAAGTTTAAGTCAGTATAGCCTTGCCCATGACCATGACTGCGCATATTGATAGGCATACCATCAATGTTCGTGGCAAAGTCTGTTCCATGATCAAGATTAAAGCCACGAATAAAATATTGATTCGCTTTTCCAGAGCCGCTGTGTTGGGTGACAGCCATGCCGGGAATTAACTCAAGCAATTCAGTAGATCGAAGCATGGGTCTATTTTCTATTTCACCCTGACCAATAATACCGCTAGAGGCGCTTATAGACTCACCAATTAATCCAGTACGGTGACCATAAACCGTTATTCTTTCTATATTAGCAAACGCGTTAAAAGAGCAGCAGAAGGTTACAACACTGATACATAGCTTATTCATTTGAAAGATCCTTATTTGAAAGGTGCTAATCAACAAACGAGTAATTGCTAATATTGGATGCAAAAAACGTTTAAAAAATTGAGTTAATTTGCTTCATGGTCAATTTGTGTTAGATTTAATAAAATATTCCAAAAATAATAACAATTGGGAATTTTATTTTATGTATGTGAAAGGTGCATATCAAAACAGGCTGGCTATAAGTTGCACCCTGATACTCTTGGCAGGTTGTCAAACAAGCACTGAAAAAGCCCCGATAACCGACCAACAATACTTCGAGAAGGTGATGTTAGCGCCTGCTATTTTGCCAAACGATTTAACCAATACTGGCTGTTTATCGCTTGAGAGTGAAACTAAGCTGCAAGGCTATAAATCAGCGGCTGAGGTTAATTACCAGCAAGCGGGTTGGCAAAACAGAGTGGCAGCCGACTGGCAGTATTTTTTAGCCCCAGAGCAACCGGGCAAGCTACTCCTAATCGATTATCAAGTTCAAGCAGGGCAATTAGCTTACCGGTATTTAAGTGACGGGAGCCACAATGATCTGTATGAACCTTGGAGCTCATCGAAGGTTCAAGCGTTTAGCGGTGCGCTGTCAAAAGTAAGGCAAACCCACCCAGAGCTTGGCGCAGCTTCTTTTGCTGGTGATACGGCACTCGCTGATTTGATCAGCAGTATTAATAGTTACGAAGCATTTGGTAAAGCCGATGGTAACTCAAATGCGATAGCCAGTTATTTTGTCAATGTCGCAGGGCGCGAATATTTACGTGGGCTTTTTAATGATGGCTGGCTAAAACTACAGGATCAGCGTTTGTTATTTAACGGCGCATATGGCTCAGAGCAGTTTATGCCATCAGACGAATACTGGCGTAACCCTGCTAATAATGAACTTGATGCAAAGATAAGCCGGTACAAAGCAAGCAGTGATGATCCTGGCTATTTGGGGTATCGTTGTGAGGGTTGTGGTTTAACGGGCAACAAAGCAATGACCACACTTGCTCAAGCGGAATGGTTAAAACGTCTGGTTAGTCATCAGCGTGAACCAAGTACGCAAATGCCTCATTTACAAGCAAGTGATGTTGATGTGCTACTTAACGGCACAGGTCATACAGGTGAACATGCTCCTGTAGGCGGCATGATGGTGGGTATCAGTCATATCGTTACAAATGCATTGGCAAATGTTATTGCACCAAATGATAGTCGCTCAGCAAAGGAAGTGCTCGATGGCGCGACGAATGGGCAGTGGCGTGTTTGGCAAAAAATTGGTTGGGGGCCAAGTGAAACGCGCTCCACCACAGAAACCGTAATGTTGGCACATGTGTGTTTAGGCAATTACCAAGGTGGCCGAGAGTTTACGTTTAGTGTACAGCAGTCAACTTCGGGGGCCGACGAAGCCAATTTGCCAACAGTCGGTAAGCAAATGCAGCAAAAGTTGCAGCATGCTTTTACAAAATTATTAGATTAACGCGTTCAATAAGGTACAGCTATGCGTCGTTCAATTATCGCTTTATCAATTACTTTAGGTGTTGCTTTTAGTGCACCTATGCATGCTGAGGGTTGGCAATCAGATGTTATCGGGATCACGCAGTCACAGCTTTCGCCCAGCTACTGGCTAGCACAAGGTGCATCGGCAAAAGTGATCATGACAGAGGCGCAAATTGCAGCCTTCAACGAGAAATTAATTAAAGATAATAAATACATTGTTGATCCTCTTTCATTTCAAAAATCGCTCACTAAAGACGAGCTAACAAGCGCCATTCATTCAGCAAGTTCAATTCCAAAAAGCCCGCGCTTTTTTACTGATGGCCGACAACTCACCGCGAAAGATTTTGCTAAATATCAGGAAAACTTAAACCTTAACAAAGTCGGAGATAACAATGAGGTACGCTTTGCTGTGGTCGTTAAGCGCACCGCATTACGCACTTTTCCAACCTGGGATCGGGTATTAAATAGCGGCCTTGATCAAGACTTAGATCGTTTTCAAGAAAGCGGTATGTTTCCGGGCGAAGCGGTTGCTGTATTGCATCAAAGCGCAGATAAAAAATGGTTGTTAGTTCGTGCTTACAACTACCTTGCATGGACGCCAGCCGAAGATCTTGCCTTTGCTGATGCGGATAAAATAAAAGCTTATCGCGAACAAGCTAACTTTTTGGTGGTAACCGGGGCAAAGGTCAATACTGCTTATGTGCCAAGCGATGAAACCCTCTCAGAAGTGCAGCTCGATATGGGAGTACGCTTACCATTGGTTGATAGTGAGCAAGTACCGTATTTGCTCAACGGCCAAAACAGCTATGCTAGCCATGTTGTACAGTTACCAACCCGCGATGAGCAAGGCAAACTTGTAATTAAACCGGCGATGATCAGTAAAACTGCCGATGTAAACTTAGGCTACCTAGACTACAACGAACAGAATCTGATTAAACAAGGCTTTAAGTTTTTAGGCGAGCGTTATGGTTGGGGCCATGATTACAATGGTCGCGACTGCACTGGGTTTGTTGGTGAAATTTATAAGAGCTTTGGCCTACTAATGCCGCGTAATTCAGGCCAGCAAGGCAGTAGTGAATACGGGCAAAATAGTCGTTTTGATAAAAATACTGCGGCAGATGATAAGTTGCCGACGGTTAAGAACATGGCGATTGGCGATCTAATTTATATTCCGGGTCATGTAATGATGTACTTAGGAGAGCATCACGGTGAGCCTTATGTTATTCATGACGTTAAAGGCTTAGGTTATAACAAAGGTGATGGTAGCTTTTATAGTAGTGCCTTGAATGGGGTGTCGGTCACGCCATTATTGCCACTTAGATTATCGCAAGAAACCAGCTACTTAGATCGTGTTTATAACATTAAGCGTATTCGTTAGAGGCCAGTATGAAAATTAAAGCTGTTCGCTTTGCAAAGCTCAAAGTGCCATTAGTTACCCCATTTAAAACCGCACTGAGAGAAGTGAGTTTTATCGAGGATTTAGTGGTTTTAATCGACACTGAATGTGGTCAAATTGGCTATGGCTCTGCGGCCTCAACTCCGGTTATTACAGGCGATACCCATCAAGGAATGATAGCGGTCATTCAGCAGTTTATTGCTCCTAAATTAGTGGGGCAAGAAATCGAAAACATTAATCAGCTTACCCACATTATTCAATCAACGGTGGTTGGTAACAGTAGTGCAAAAGCGGCTTTAGAGTTGGCGGTTTACGACTTGTGGGGCAAGCTCTATCAAGCGCCTTTATATAAGCTACTTGGTGGTGGTAAATCAGCGCTAAAAACCGATATCACCATTAGTGTCGATAACATAGATAAAATGCTCAGTGACTGTCAGCGAGCGATTGAGCAAGGCTTTGATGTATTAAAAATAAAAATCGGCAATAACCTTAATCAAGATATTGAACGTGTAAAAGCAATTCATGCCGGCTTTGCCGCTAAAACGCAGCTGCGTTTAGATGTAAATCAAGGCTGGAATGCCAAACAAACTGTGTTTGCACTGCAGCAACTTGAGCAAGCAGGCGTGGTATTAGAGTTGGTTGAGCAGCCAGTAAAAAGCAGTGATATTCAAGGTCTCAAATATATTACTGAGCGAGTGAATACCCCGATTATGGCCGATGAAAGCGCCTTTTCACCGAAGCAAGTGATCCAACTTTTAGAGCTTGGCGCAGTTGATATTATCAATATTAAATTAATGAAAACGGGCGGTTTAAGCCGAGCAATTGAGATTGCTAATATCACAGCCCAATACCAAGCAGAGTGTATGATAGGTTGTATGCTAGAGGGCAGTATTGCCGTAGCTGGTGCTGCACATTTAGCCTCTGCCAAAGCACAGCAAATCAGTAAAATCGATTTAGATGGCCCAGCCCTTGGTCAATATGACCCTGTGCAAGGGGGCGTTGAATTTAGCGGCCCACAAATACGCTTATCGGATGCCCCAGGTCTTGGTATTGAATCAATAACGGGGCTTGAACTAATTACAAACGGAGTATGGCCAGCATGAAAAAACTAGTCAGTCTTATTGCAGTTATGAGTTTATCGGCTTGTGCCAGTAAAGAGTTACCTAAACCTGTTATTGATAACAGTCATCAACAGCTCGTGGTGGTGGTAGCCAATGACAGTGATGCCATTGATGCTACCTTGTATCGCTTTGAAAAAACCGCTGGTAGTTGGCAACAACAAGGCCAGCAACACGCGGTGGTACTGGGTCGTACTGGCCTTGCGTGGGGAGTGGGGCTGCATCCTGCACAGCCGGGTCAGCAAAAACAAGAAGGTGATGGTAAAGCGCCGGCAGGTATTTTTGAGCTTGGTACTGCTTTTGGCTATTTAGATTCATTACAAACGAACCTTAGTTATCAAGCAATGACAGCAAATGATTATTGTATCGATGTGAAAGGCTCACCGTTTTACAACCAATTGGTTGATAAAGCACAAGTAGGTGAAGATGCCGTAAAAGACTCTTCAGAATGGATGCGTCGTGATATTTACAGCCAAGATAACCTTTATAAAAAAGGCATTGTTGTTAAGCATAACCCAAGCAATATCAATGGCGCGGGCAGTTGTATCTTTATGCATTTATGGCGGGCGCCAAGTAAGCCTACAGCAGGTTGCACAGCAATGACAGAAAGCAATATGGATGCGTTACTTGCGTGGTTAGATGAGCGTAAAAAGCCGCTATTAGTCAGCTTAACCAAAGCGCAATATCAACAAAAGCAAAGTCAGTGGCAATTACCTAACTTAGCTAAATAAAAATAATGAAATAAAAGTATTTTAATTTTGTCATAATGGTGGAATAATATATTCCATCAAGGTTTGGGTTAGGATAATAAATGAGTGCAAATTACGCTTTTCTCGATTGGCTAGTATTCGCAAGTTACGGTGCAATTTTATTGCTAAGTGGCTGGTGGTTTAATCGCAAACGCGCTAACTCAAGCCAAGATTTTTTTCTAGGCGGAAATAGCATGCCAACGTGGATGGTGGCTATTTCTGTTTTAGCGACTTCGCAATCAGCGGCAACGTTTATTGGCGGGCCTGATCAAGGCTATCAAGGTGATTTTTCTTATATTGCGACTAATATCGGTGCCTTTATTGCGGCCTTCATAGTATCGGCATTTTTAATTCCGAAGTTCTACCAGCAAAAAGTGTTCACTGTATATGAACTGCTTGAAAAACGTATCGGGCCAAAGGCCAAGCGCCGTAGCGGCATGATGTATTTATTTGGTCGTGTGTTTGCCAGTGGCGCCCGCTTATACATGGCAGCGATTGCTGTGGCGATGATTCTGTATGGCAATATCGATGCCGATAGTGTGGTCATCGCGACTTTAGTATTGGCGCTTGCGGGTCTGCTTTATACCTTTTTGGGTGGCATTCGCAGCGTTATTTATTCTGATGTACTGCAAAGTATCGTTTATGTCAGTGCGGCTATTGCGGTTATTTGGTGCTTGTTGAGTGTTATTCCGGCTGATTTCTCAACCATTATTGCAACTTTGAATGAGCCAAGTCCTGGTGCAGATTCAAAACTTGCGCTGTTTAAATTTGATTTAGATTTTGGCCCGTCAGGTGTGTTTAACATGGCCTCTGTGTTAACGGGGTTTGTGCTATTAAACATCGCTGCATTTGGTTTAGACCAAGATATGACGCAGCGCTTATTAACCTGTAAAAGTCCAAAAGAAGGCAGTAAAGCGTTATTACTATCGGTGGTGATGGTGATCCCAGTTATGGCTATTTTTATCTTTATTGGTTTGCTGCTGTATATTGTTTATCAGCAACCTGCACTAATGAATAGCGAAGCTGGGCAAACGGTCGTACAAGAATTTAATGGCGAAAAAATTACTATCTTTATGTACTACGTATTAAACGAAGTACCAGCCGGGGTTAAAGGTTTAGTCAGCGTGGGTATTATTGCTGCCGCTATTTCTACTTTGAACTCTGGGCTTAGTTCGATGTCTTCAGTCATCGTACAAGATATCTATCGCCCTTACTTGGAAAAACACAATAAACAAGTAAATGACCATCACTTTGTAAAAGCGGGTCGTGTAGGCATGGCTTTAGTAAGCCTTGCTTTAGCGCTTATGGCTATTCTTTGCTATTTCTGGCAGCAATACAGTGATATGCCATTATTAAAATTTGCGCTAAGTGTCATGGTGTTCTCGTACAGCGGTTTGTTAGGTGTGTATTTTACTACCTTGTTCACCAAACGAGGTAGTGAAGGTTCAGTGTTAGCGGCGCTAATAGCGGGCTTTATGGTGACCTTATTAATGCAGCCCTACATGATTGACTGGCTACTACCTGAGTCAATGCGCTTTTACTTAGGATTTACTTGGCAGCTATGCATAGGTACATTGCTCGCAACTATTGTATGTTGCCTAGGTAAAGCGGCACACGAGAAGAGCGCATAAATGGCCTTACGCTATATTTTAGCCATCGATGGCGGCGGCACCAAAGTGTTAGCTGAGCTAAAAGAGCAGGCAAGTGGTGCGACTTTCCGTGCCCAAGCGGGTTCGGCATCAATTTCGATTGATCTTGATTTAGCGTTAGAAAACATTGTTAAAGTGACCCGTGATGTTTGCCAGCAAAGTGGCGCAAAGCCAAGTGAAATTGTCACCGTTATGGGGGTTGCTGGTGGCTCATCGCAGAGTCTTGCTGAACAATTAACAGTGATGCTCAAGCTAGTGTACGAAATAGAATTTGCCAGTTTGCAAATTACCAGCGATGCAATTACGTCATTATATGGTGCTAATCTTGGTGACCCATGTGTGGTTATTGCCCTTGGCACCGGTGCTGTCGGGGCACGATTAAACGCCCAAAAGCAAACAAAGTTGGTGAGCGGCTGGGGCTTTTCCGTTGATGATTTTGGCGGTGGTGCCCGCATCGGCCTGATGGCAGTGCAGCAATTATTAAACGATATAGATATTTATGATTTACCAAAAAGTCGATTAACGGTTCGTTTGAGTGAGCAGCTAGGATGCACTCGTCAAACAATTAGTAGTTGGCTTAAACAAGCAAAACCTGCGGATTATGCAGCATTTAGCCCATTAGTGTTTAGCTTACAAAACGACTGTGAGGCGGCAAAAACGGTATTAACAGAGCATACCCAATCGGTGGTTAGGTTAATAAATAAAAGCCGAGGTAACTCGCCGTTACCGGTGATTTTAATTGGTGGTTTAGCGAAAGTCAGCCAACCATTATTGCCACGAGCCTTACAAAACGAATTATCTCCTTGTAAAGGAGATTCATTAACTGGTGCCGCCATTTTAGCGGCAAAGCATTACCATGACATTATTGAAAAAGGACAACCCAATGAGCCCTGAGCACGTCTTTAAGCAACAACGTGAGTTACTCGAAGAGTTAAACGGTATTGTCTCCGAAGGGCAAAACCCAGACACTTTGGATATCGATCTGCTCAGCTCCACTGAGATCCTCACTAAGATCAATAATGAAGATCACAAAGTAGCGGGTGCCGTGAAACAAGTGATCCCACAAATTAGTGAAGCTGTCGATCATGTGGTTGACGCATTTCAACAAGGTGGCAGGTTAATCTACATTGGCGCTGGCACCAGTGGTCGCTTAGGTATTTTGGATGCAGTTGAATGTGCGCCTACCTATAGCGTTAGCGATCAGCAAGTCCTCGGTATTATTGCAGGTGGTGACACCGCGGTTAAAAAAGCCGTAGAAGGCGCTGAGGATAGTACAACACTTGCTGTTGAAGATTTAAAAAATGTGAGTTTAAACAGTAAAGATGTCGTGGTTGGCATAGCTGCCAGTGGCCGTACCCCCTATGTTTGCTCGGCAATTGAATACGCTAAATCGTTAGGTTGTGTCACTGTGGGTGTTACTTGTAACCCAGACTCAGCTGTGATGCGTTTACCACAAATTGGTATTTGCCCTGTAGTTGGTGCAGAAGCTGTGACTGGTTCTACACGTATGAAATCGGGCACTGCACAGAAACTGGTGTTGAATATGCTAAGTACAGCCAGCATGATCCGCACAGGCAAGGTGTATAAAAACCTGATGGTTGATGTAAATGCCAGTAACGAAAAGCTACATGCTCGTGCTATTCGTATTGTGATGCAAGCAACAGAGTGTTCGCAGCAGCAAGCCGTTGATGCATTAAAGCAAGCAGGGCAAAGCGCAAAACTGGCTATTTTAATTGTGTTGACCGGAAAACCAGCTCCTGAAGCAAAACAGTTATTGTCAAAAGCAGGTGGCTTTTTACGTAAGGCGGTTGAAGAATAATGCGTTTATTAGTTATTTTAGTTCTTAGTTGTTTTGCGCTTTTAGGTTGCCAAGAAACACCTGCACAAGCGCCTAAAAATGCACAGCCTTTACAGGTTGGCGCAGCCAATTTTCAAGCTTATGTTCCTGCATTAAAAGGTAAACGTGTTGGCTTGGTGGTTAATCAAACATCTGTGGTGAATGGTCAACATTTGGTTGATGCCTTACTTGATAAAGGCGTTGTCGTTAGCAAAATTTTTGCCCCAGAGCATGGCTTTCGCGGCGACCATGACGCCGGTGCTCACGTTAAAAGCACAGTAGATGCTAAAACCGGCATTGATGTTGTGTCGATATATGGCAGTAATAAAAAACCAAGCCCTGAGATGCTTGCGGATTTAGATGTTATTATTTTTGATATTCAAGATGTCGGTGTGCGTTTTTACACTTACATCAGCTCAATGCACTACGTAATGGAAGCTGCCGCTGAAAATGGTAAACAGGTAGTGGTACTTGATAGACCAAACCCAAATATAGCCTATGTGGATGGACCTATCCTTGATCCGCAATTTCGCTCATTTGTAGGCATGCACGAAATTCCTGTTTTACACGGTATGACAGTGGCTGAACTTGCTCAAATGATCAAAGGTGAAGGCTGGATAAATGACGCTGATAAGCTTGAGCTAAGTGTCGTGCCCGTTGCAAATTATGACCGTACTATGGCTTATGAGCTACCAATAAAGCCAAGCCCTAACTTACCGAATGCTCAATCAATTGCGCTATATCCATCTTTGTGTTTCTTTGAAGCAACGCCTGTAACTATTGGCCGTGGTACTGATTTTCCGTTTCAAGTTGTTGGTTACTCGCCAGTTAAACTCGGCGAATTTAGTTTTACGCCTAGGGCGATTAAAGGCGCTTCAATGCACCCTAAATTCAAAGGGGTTGAAGTATTTGGTCAAGACTTACGAGATGCTGATATTCAAGGTTTAGATTTAAGTTTGTTTATTTCGGCTTATCAACAGTTGAGCGCGAATGATCAAACGTTTTTTGAACGAGCTGGTTTTATGGATAAACTTGCAGGAACTGATAAATTGCGTTTAGCGATTGAAGCTGGCCAAACTGAGCAACAAATCAAGCAAAGCTGGCAAGCGGATTTGAACGCTTTTAAACGCAAGCGAAGGCCATATTTGCTGTATCAATAATAATTAGATAATTAGAGCGATAACAACGAGGCGCTTGCCTCGTTTTTTTATATTTCTAAAAATTAATTGTGGTATATTCAGGGACTTGATTTATAAGGATATACCATGAAAGTTCATTTAATTGCTGCATTTTCTTTACTCGCTGGCTGCTCACAACTCCCAAACAGTGCAACAAGTAACTCAACCGATGTGCTCGACCTTCGTGATGATAAAAACGCAGCAGAGCAGCTGTGGACACTTAAACATGCAACAAAGCCCAACTATCCTCAAGCTGCTTTAATATCTAAGCAGACAGGCTGTGCGCGCTTTATTATTACTATTGATAAACAAGGTAATACCACCGATATCCGTTTTGTAGAGAGCTTCCCAGAAGAACTATTTATCGATGTGTCGCGAGAGTCACTTAAACATTGGCTGTGGCAGGCAAGTAAAAGTAACAGCGAGTCGCGAGCGATAACCCGAACGGTGCAGCTAGACTACTTCATGATAGAAGCGGCTAATATAGATGCTGCAAAAGCATTTTGTACAATTTAAGCTTTGTCTTTTATTTTTTTGAGGCATAAAAAGGGCCGCAATAGCGGCCCCAACAGGATTGATTAACTTAGAACTTGAAGTTAACTGAAAGCTGCAAACTACGCGGGTTATAGTAACTGCGTGATTCACCAAAGTTTTCATACTGAGCGTACGGGTTTTTGTTGAACCCTGTTTGGCGGTTAAAGACATTAAATAAATCTGCGCGGAATTGTAATTCCATATCACCTGAGAACTTAAAGTCTTGGGTGTAGTTTAAGTCAAGTTGCCAGTGGCTTGCTGTTCTTCGAGAACCCGCAGGTTCTGCATAGCGACTCACATGACTTGAAGCGTATCCGTATTGTGTACCATCCCATGCTTCCCAAGCTTGACCAGATTGGAATACAAAGTAAGCACCAATGTTTGCTTCCCACGGCACAGTGTAGTAACCATACACTTTGACTTTATGCGGTTTATCTCCAGATAGTGTTCCGTAGCGGTTATCCCATGAGTAACGACCACGACCATCACCATAGTATGATGAGCCAATAAAGTTATTAGCATCATTACTTGTTGTGGTATTGTCTTGGTCGAAGTTACCGTAGTAATGACTCCAAACATAAGAAGCATTGATGTAGCTGTTTTCACCTAGGTACTCAGCTTCGATACTGGCTTCCCAATATTTAGTCTCGCCACCATCTACTTCAGCAATAACATAAGATGAACCGCCAATTTCATCGCGGATTTCGGCTAGGTTATCTACATAAAGGCCTTTGTCTGCTATGTGTTGTGGTACACCTTCTGCATCAACACCAGAGTAGTCAGTTAAGCGAGCGTCATTTGGCATATCTTCCCAAAAATGCATACCTTTACGGTGACGTACGTGAGCACGTAATACTAAATCAGAACCCACGTATTTAGTGGTACCAAGCGTGAACTCATTGATACGACGAGGTTTCATACCCTCTTGGAATGCTTTACCTGACGAGCCGCGTCGAGGTGATGCAGAAAGAATATTACCCGAGTCATCAAGTAATAATTCAATTTCTGAGCGTGTGTTACGGTCCCAAGATGCTGCACGAGCTAATGAACTTGCTTCAGGGTTATAAATAGCAAAATTCGCAAATACTGAGTCTTGTTCTGCATAATTCCAAGTTGCACCTAAACGCGGTTGAAGCATATCACTCCAATCTGTTTTATACATTTCGTACTTATGGCCCGGAGCTAACTCGTAACCCGATACTGTTCCCGATTTCTCTTTTAAGCCTTGCCCGTACCAAGTATCTTGGCTCACAAGTAGGCCAATATTATAAGTCCAATCACCATGTTCAATAGTATCGTTTATTTCGAAATTGAGGCTACGCATTTCAGAATTGATACCAGAGACTGTGCTCCCATCAGTTGCTAGACTCATTTGCTGTACATGTGCTCTATATATAGCGTCGGCAGGGTCAAAACCTTCAGTGTCTGCATCAGGATCGACTAAACCTCCTAGGTAAGAGATGCGCCCCCAACCATTTGATAAACGAGTAATCTGCTCTTCACCTTCTTCCCATTTTGCGCCTAAGTGTAGTGTGTGGTAAGTGTCACCCCAGTTAAACTCATGCTCTAAATTAATTTCAAAAGAGTCTCTGTAAAAGTTTTGGTTATCATATTGGGCGTAAGCACCAACACCACCTTCACCTTTCATCACACCATCTTCTAAGTAACCATAAGCATTGATTAATGCTGTAGCTCCCGCATTATAAGAAGCTATTTGCTCTTCTGTGAAAGCACCTTCAGAATCATATTCTCTTAGGTTTGGAACAGAAAAATAACCCATTTGAGTAAGGTTATTGATATCTACTTGGCTAGATAATGATGGAATAACGCTTAACTCAGTATCTGGTTTTGAACCTGTTTCTAATTCAAACTTACTGTATTGGAATGATAGAGTAGTTGCAGAGCCTAAAATCCAAGAGCCATCTAAAGTAAAGATATCTTGGTCAGCTTTACTACCGACAGATACACTGTCAGTTTCGTAAGCGCCAATTGAATCACCTTTAACTTCTTTGTCAGATGTACGCTGTGAAATATTAATTAAAATATCGTCAGTAGGCGCCCAAGTTAATTTACCAAAGTATTCATCGCGAATACTTTCATAGTCCTTCACATCACCGTAAGCGGTAGCTTTGTTCGCTTTAGTTTCTTCTGGGCGATAATAAGAGGTATAGAAATATAATGTATCCTCAATAAGTGGGCCGCCTAAGCTTGCTGTTAACCAGCTTTTATCAAGCTCATAGCTTTCTTCACCAACAGGTGTTGCAACAAAGCTTTTTGGTTGTACTTTGTATTCTACATTGCCGTGAAACTCGTCAGTACCTGATTTTGATACGGTGTTAATTGAGAAGCCACCTGAGCGGTTAAAACCAACCGCTTTTGCACCACCGCGGTCCATAGTAACGTAAGCAACGTCGTGAGTTGATGGCTCTGATGCTAAGTTACCAAACATTGGCATTGAAACATTTACACCGTCAAATCCATAAGAGTTATCAACCCCAGAGCCACCCGCTGACGGACCTAAAATTGTATTTGCCGAAAGCTCAACACCTGGTACAAGTTTTAATAGGTCACGATAATCTTGACCAACAGGCACGCTGTTGATTGCTTCTTCACCTAATGAGTTAGTTAGTGCAGACTTACCTTGGCGGAATAATTTACTGCCGGTAACCGTGATGACTTCAACGTTTTCGTTAGCACCACCCATAGTGACGTTTAGGCTCGAAGTTTGTTCAAGTAAAACATCCACAGTCATGGTTTGAGTTACACCGTTTTTATCGGTGAAAGTCAGTTCATAAGTACCCGGTTTTAATTGTGGTAAGTCGTAGCTGCCGTCTTCTCGTGTAACGACAGTACGTGGTTTTGGCATCACATTACTTTTTGCTGTAACGGTGATCCCCGCCAGTGACTGCTGTGCTTCTGGTGATGATACCTTACCTTTGATCCCCCCGGTTAGATTTGCAAAGGCTGGCGCGCTGGCGAGTGCCGCGGCCATAACAACACCGGTTAAGGCTGTTTTCTTTGCGCGAAGTGCATTGCTAGTCGCTTTTGCTATATAGCTCATTGCGAGTGTGGATGCATGTTGTTTCATTGTTTCCCGTCCTTATATTTATATGCTTTGCTGGACTACTTACCCAATTGAGACTTATGAACTTTAAAATTATGTTGCCCATATATTAAACAGGTGTTATTGAATGTGGTCAAGAATATTTTTTTATTTTAAGGTGTGTTTTTAGGAATAAAATATATAACCGATTTTAGGTAAAGCTTAGCAATAACTAGCCTTAGCGAGTGGCTAATTTAGTGTTAGCAAAACTTTGTAAGAAATTATGACTTTTTGGTCAGTACCTTAGCTAAACGAGTAAATGATTTAGAGGGTAAAAATGAATTGTTAATTACAAATATAAAATAGACACAAAAAAAGCAGCCTAAGCTGCTTTTTAGTATTTAAGTAACTTTAATGAAGAAATTAGTTATTCTTAAATTCGCCAACAACTTCATTAGAATGTTCTAGTAACTTACGGCCTTGACGGCTTGATTGCGTTAGGGCTATAAACAAAATATCAATGACAAAATCTTGTGCCGTTCGCGCTAAAATTGACGATAAACGTACAGACTCACCCTCAGCAACCGAGTAAAGTTTTACATCAGCTGAGTCGGCAACAAGGCTACTGCCAAATTTTGTCACTGAGATCACCGAGCTTGAATTTTTCTTGGCTTGCTTAACAACTTCGGCAATTTCGCGAGTCATACCTGATTCACTAATCGCGATGACCAAATCACCTTTCGAAAAGGTCGCAACATACGCAAGTTGTGCATGCCCATCTGGCTCTGCAATTGCAGGCATACCGAGTTTTTGCAATTTATAAGAAAAATCTTTTGCAACCAGCGCTGAGCCACCTAAACCACAAATCAGAATACGTTTTGCTGATTTTAATAGCTCTACCGCTTTTTCGACGGCAGGCGCTTCGTTGAGGTTTTTTGTTTCGGTTAACACCGCCAATTTACTGCTTAATAGTTTTTCGGCGATTTGCTCTAGCGAGTCATTCAGGGTGATCTTGCCATGTAGCTTAGGTTCGCTCGTTTCATCGTTAAGGGCATCAATTACCGCAAGCTTAAAAGCAGGGAAGCCTTTATAACCTAACTTTTGCGAAAACTTCACCACACTTGATTGGCTTACACCAACCACTTTTGCTAGTTCAACCGATGATAAATTACGAATCGCATTCGCTGAATTTAACGTAAAGTCAGCAAGCTTAGCTTCGCTGCTCGATAGAGATTGGCGTAAGGCTTTAATTTTTACAAAAGTAGACATAGGGCTCACTTTGTTTGCTTAACTTAGTCAAAACGCAAAGCATGGTTCTATTATAAACACAGGGCTTGGGCGCATTGTTTGCTTAACACGACGACTTATTTTTGTTTTAGCAGACCTAAGTTTGGAATATTTTTCTTAATTTAGATGGAATAATATAGTTTTATTCCATAATAGATACAACACTAATTATTGAGAAAGCCCTATTTTTAGTAACTTAGCGATAATGTATGCTTTTTATTCTTTAAATGTGAAATAAAATATTTTACATGTTAAGTGGGTGTTGCTACTGTATTGCTGAGAATCGTCAATGCTTAAATCATCAGGTATGAATCTGTTATGAGTTTTACCCCTTTGAAAACATTACTTAAACAGCTGTGTTATCTCAGTAGTGCGGCATTATTAGTAAGCTGTGCCAGTAATCCATATACCTACACACAATCAGCTAATTACAGCCATCGTGTTAAGTTCTTAGTGATGCATTACACCGCTATTGATTACGAAAAATCAATGCGTGCGCTCGTGGATGAAGGGGGATTGAGTTCACATTATTTATTACCCGAATCAGGCGATCCTAGTTACCCAAAAGATGATTTAGAAATTATTCAGCTAGTTGATGAAAAAGATAGAGCATGGCACGCCGGACGCAGCTTTTGGCAAGGCCGAGAAGATTTAAATGATCATTCAATTGGTATTGAAATAGTGAATGTACCAAGCTGTCATACTCCGGAGCAAACTAAGCTTGCGATGGAAAATGACGCCAGTAAGTTATGTATTTTTCCTGACTACGACGCTAAGCAAATAGAGCTACTAATCAAGCTAAGCAAAGATATTCTTGCTCGTAACCCAGATATCGGCCCAACTCAAGTTATTGGCCATTCTGATATTGCTCCAAGCCGTAAGAACGACCCAGGTCCGCGTTTTCCTTGGTATCAACTGTATAAAGCAGGTATCGGTGCGTGGTATGACAGCAACACCGTTGATAAGTATTGGCAGCTATTTAGCGCATCAAAACCTTCTGTTGAATTAATGCAAAAAGCATTGCGCAGTTACGGCTATGAGGTGATTGCAACGGGTCAGCTTGATTCGCAAACGCTCGATGCCCTAAGTGCTTTTCAAATGCACTTTTTGCCTTGGCATGTAAGCGGTAATAGTGATGCAAGAAGTGCCGCTGTGCTATTTGCATTACTAGATAAGTACTTTCCTAAAAAGCTTGAGCGGTTATTTAAAGAATATCAGCAGCAACAGCAAGCGGTTGAGCCTGCGCCAAAAACACTGGCCAATGCACAAGTTGTAGCGCGTATTCCGGCGCTTGATCCGAGTAGCCGCGCGCTAGTGAATGACAGAGGCACTTTTATAGCCTATAAAGGTCGCGGTGAAATCATCATTGAAAATCAAGATGCAACCAGTGCTGATATTTTCATTAATGGTGAAAAAATTAATATTGCCTCACCATTAACAGCCGAAAAAATATATCAATACAGTTTAGCTAAACGCACCCGCGATGGCATTAACACTTATAAGGTAGAGAATGTGTTGCCTGAAGGGGCAAGCTTAACCTTACGTTTTCCTTACCCAACGCTTGATACAAACAACAGTCAAAAGCGTTTTAGTGCCGTTGATGAGTTAATTAATCATGAGATTAAAGAGGGCTTTCCGGGCGCAGTACTTGCCGTTATTAAAGATGGCAAGTTGATCAAACTAAGCCATTATGGCGCGGCTAAAAAGTACCATGCTGATGGCAGTGAGCTTGCAAGCCCACAAGCCATGCAAAACGATACCTTGTTTGATATAGCTTCAAATTCAAAAATGTTTGCCACTAACTTTGCGCTGATGAAGCTTGCCAGCGAAGGAAAACTCGACGTAGAAAAACCGCTGTTCTATTACCTACCAGAATTTAGAGGCAGCGGTCGTGAACAGCGTTTAGTAAAAGATTTACTCACCCACAGTGCGGGTTACCCAGCAGTGGTTGATTTTCATCGTAAGGACAATAAATTTGGTGAGCGCTTTTTTTCTCAAAACAGCCTGCGTACTAAAAACCTGTTATTAACAGGCGTGCCTTTTGTGGCTGGTCGTAACGTAAAACACCTATATTCTGATATCGATTATATGTTACTTGGTGTGCTGGTAGAGCGTATTAGTGGCATGGCGCTCGATACCTATGTTGAGAGTCAAATTTATCAGCCGCTTGGTTTAACGCATACGGTTTATAACCCATTGCAAAAAGGCTTTTTAGCTTCGCAAATTGCCGCCACTGAGATTAACGGCAACACCCGAGGTGGTCGCATTGAGTTTGAAAATATTCGAACCGATGTACTGCAAGGTGAAGTACATGATGAAAAAGCGTTTTATGCTTTAGGTGGTGTAGCGGGGCATGCAGGGCTTTTTAGTACCGCCGGTGATTTATCCGTGCTTATGCAGGTACTACTCAATGGTGGCGGCTACGACAACAAGCAAATTTTTACGCCACAAGTACTTGAGCAATTCACAAACTCCCAAGCAAGCGATGAGACCTATGGGTTAGGGTGGAGACGCGCTGGGCATCAAGCGCGCAAATGGCATTTTGGCCCTTATGCTAGCCCGCGGGCTTATGGTCATACGGGCTGGACAGGCACTGTAACCGTTATTGACCCCGAATACGACCTTGCTATTGTACTACTAACCAACGCGCGTCATACCCCTATTGAAGGCTCGCAAAAAAATTACCAGTTTGTCGGCAAGCGTTTTGAAACAGGTAAGTATGGCTCTATTATCTCACTGATTTATGAGAGTATATTAAATCACTAGTCGAATTAAGTTGAGTTTGGTGGCAAAGCCATTAAGCTTAGCAAGTTTTCGCATAATAAAAATAAAATGTTGTTCTTAATTTAAAAGGGTTTTTATGTCTTGGTATTCAATTTTACCACCCTTGATTGCTATCTTAATTGTGTTTTGGCGCAAAGAAGTGATCATGGCGTTATTAGTCGCTGTTGCGTCGTCTGAGTTTTTACTTGCTCTGAATGGTGAAGGTAATACCTTGTTTTTCACCTTTATCAATACCATAGAGCGAGTCATTGAAGTTGCCAGCTCCCCTGGTAATAGCCGTATCCTTATTTTTAGTGTTCTAATTGGTGCTTTACTTGCCTACATTCGTGAATCTGGCGGTGTGGCTGCGACGGTTAATTTACTGATGAACAAAGGGGTTGCAAAAAGTAAGCGCCAAGTGGGTTACTTAACCATGTTCTCAGGTATTGCGGTGTTCATTGAATCGAACTTAAGTGTATTAACCTCGGGGATTTTATCGCGTGGTTTGTTTGATAAATTTAAAATGAGCCGAGCGCGCCTTGCTTACATTATCGATAGTACTAGTGCACCTGTGTGTATCTTAATCTTGCTAAATGGCTGGGGCGCTTATGTGTTGGGCTTGCTTGGCAACTACGAAATGGAAGAGTCAGCTGTATCGGTATTATGGGGCAGTATTGGTTATAACTTCTATGCCATTATCGCGCTACTTATCGTGTTTTATACGATTACTTTCGACAAGGTACATGGCCCATTAAAGCAAGCAGAAGAAAATTTTGAACAACAAGAAACCGAACTAACAGAAGAAGTCAAAGGCTCAAAAGCGCGTTACATGCTTGTGCCACTTATCACTTTAATTGGTAGCATGGTTGGTTTTATGTTCTGGACTGGCGATGGCGATATTGCCAGCGGCAGCGGCTCTAAATCAGTGCTGTATGCAACTATTTTAGCTTGTGTTGTGGCTTACTTTTTAATGATTAGCTCGCGTGAATTTACGCATCATAAGCTGGTTGATATTGGCTTTAAAGGAATGGGTGAGTTACTGCCATTAGTGTCTATTGTATTACTTTCACTCACTTTAGGTGCAAGCTTAAAAGACCTAGGTACGGGTGTGTTTGTAGCTGGGCTAGTCGGTGATTTCTTACCTATTTACTTGGTTGTGCCAGTGCTGTTTTTAACCGGTGCAGTAATTTCATTTACCACAGGTACTTCGTGGGGCACATTCGCAATACTTATTCCAATTGGTGTACCGCTCATTCAAGCATTAGGTTTACCACCTTCATTGGTCATTGCTGCTATTCTAGGTGGTGGTGTGTTTGGCGATCACTGCTCGCCAATCTCAGATACCAGCGCAGTATCGGCCATTGCATCAGGGTGTGATTTATTAACTCACGTAAAAACCCAAATGCCATATGCCTTATTCGGCGGTGCGCTAACTTTTATTGCTTACCTAGTGACGAGCATAATTGTTTTATAAGTAATAGCTTTAAGCCTTAAGTTATAAGTAAAAAACCACAGAGGAGTCTGTGGTTTTTTATTGCTTGTAACGTAAGTCGTATGTTCAAGTTTGATAGCCGTCAGCCGTCAGCCGTCAGCCGTCAGTTTGAAAGCTGATGGCTCGTTGAACCATCGCGCGAAATAAAATTCACGCCTACGGTATTCCTTTACTCTTTCCCCTTGTAACTCGCTAACTCGTTTTAAATCTGATAGCTGACGGCTGAAAGCTGATAGCTCTGAGGTGTTGGGTTTCGCTTCGCTCTATCCAACCTACGATTTAGGTACAACCTTATAAACACCGACACCATCAACACCAAGATATAAATCACCATTAGGATGGGTGGCAAGGCTGCGCACGCGACCTACACCTTCAAATACCTTACTGTGGCCTGTTACTTTGTCACCATTAAGTTTCACTAACACAAGGTGACCAAACTTCATCGAACCTACGGCAATTTGACCTTGCCACTGAGGGTATTTATCGCTGGTGATAAATTCCATTCCAGAAGGGGCAATGGAAGGCACCCAATACCAATCAGGTTGTTCCATTCCCTCGCGACTGGTTTCGTCAGTAATTTTTGTACCAATGTAGTTGATCCCATAAGTGATCTCAGGCCAACCATAGTTAGCACCTGCTTTAACTATGTTGATTTCATCGCCGCCACGGGGGCCATGTTCATGACTCCATATAACCCCAGTTTCTGGGTGCATCGCCATACCTTGAGGGTTACGGTGTCCATATGAATAAATACTTTTGTGAGTTGTTTTATGGTTATAAAACGGGTTTGATTTAGGGATAGAGCCATCGCTATTGATACGGTGAATTTTGCCAGCATCATAGTCAAGGCTTTGTGGGTGAACGTCTCTTTTGCCACGGTCGCCAATAGAGAAGTACAAGTAACCTTGTTTGTCGAACTCAATACGCGAACCATAGTGTTTTGTTGTTTCAATATTAGGCTCGCCATCAAACAATAATTGCTGATCGATAAGAGCCATATCTTTAAAGCGGGCGCGCATAATCGAGGTGTTATAACCCTCACCATCGCCTTCATAGCCCGAGTACGAAAAGTAAATCCAGCCATTGTCGGCAAAGTTCGGATCAAGCTCTATGTCTAATAAGCCCCCTTGACCTTCATCATGTACTTTAGGTGTGCCTTTAACTATTTGCTCAACGAGTTTGCCATCACGAATTAATCTAAGCTCGCCACGTCTGTCGGTAACGAGTAAGTCACGCTCGTTAAGCCAAGCCATACCCCACGGAATTTGAATTCCTTCACTTACTAATTCTAGTTTGTAGTCATTAGCGCTAGCATCCAGAGGGATCTTTTGCTCCGGCTGAGCACACGCTTGCAAGCTCGACAAGCTAATTGAGGTAATGATTAAACTGTTAAACAAAGACCTTTTCATGGTAACTCCATAATATTTAAACACGATGTTACTAGCCTAGCTGGTTCAGCATTAAATTGTTATTAACATTAGAGCAATGTGCGATTATTGGTAGGAAAAGCGAGGTAAAGAGTGGAGTATTAGCCGTCAGTTTGAAAGCTGATGGCTCGTTGAACCATCGCGCGAAATAAATTTCACGCCTACGGTACTCCTTTACTCTTTCCCTTTGTAACTCGCTAACTTGTTTTAAATCTGCTAGCTTAGCAAGTTCTTATTCTTAAAAGGATTTAACCAGTCGTATGAAGACAGAAAAGTTTTTTAAATGGGTGTGGAATGTTAACGGCCTAATTTTACTTATGGGCTTAATCATTGGAGCAGCAGCAATAGGGTATAACTTTGTTGCTTACTTACTAAAGTCCGATAACCATGTTCAGCAACAAACACTAAACTTAGCTGAAGATGAAAAGCAGCAAGAAAAGTGGAAACTGGGTTACCCCCGTAAGGTCGAGGGGAGTGATTTTTACTTTATCCCGTTGGAATCAGAAAAACTGGATATCGAGGTGAAAGCTGATGTAACAGTTTACAATAATTTTAGCGGTGGTTATAAATACAGACCTACGCGCTCAAAGAACATTTTGTTTCTTAATGACAAAACCAATCACGCCAAGTGGCTATTTAAAACAACGGATCAGTTGATCATAGAGTTTGGTGCTTTAAGCCATTACGAAGAGTTTGATACTCGAGTTTACAATGAGCAAAAAGCCAATGCTCCTAAGGCCGTTTCTTACGAAGTTATCAAAAACGATACCAACAACGACAAACTGCTCGATGGCAAAGATAAGCGCACCTTCGCGCTAAGCAAGATTGATGGCTCAAACTACAGCGAAGTTATTTCAGGTTACAACCGCATTGTAGAGTCTAACCTCAACGCTGAGGGCAATTTATTCGTTGTATTTATCAATAACGATGAAGTTTACTCTATGCTGATAGACCTAGATACATTTGAAGTGATTAGTAAAAGCATGCTGCCGAAGGTAGGGGAGTGAAATTGATTTCTTAATATTTACAGCTTCTGGCTAATCATTTGAAGTAAGGTGTTTGTTTTATAATTAAGAAGGCGAAGTTTCTATTTTATATCTTGGTAATTTTTTGTATCATTTTATTTTAAAAGCATTCTTATATTGCATTTAGTCGGGAGAAATTGCATGGATGATAGTGGCTTAATTAGTTTCTTCAGAGTCGAGGATTGCGGCCTTTATAGAATTAGAAGAAACGCAGAAAGTGAGTTCAAAAGTGATGACTTTACTTCCGTTTCAAAGGAACTTTATGATTGGCTAAAAGATAGGAATGTTTTAAATACGATTCCATGGGATCCTTCTGAACACCCAAGAAGAGATAAAGTTTATTGCAAAGATGTCACTTTTGATGAAGCAACAGGTGATTACTTATTTGTTTTATGGTTTGCGAATTCAGATGCCGCTGGTGAGGTCGGAGGAATTGATCTAAATGCGAAAGTTGGTGAAACAACCAATGATTCTGAAAAAATAGAAGCCAAGAACTCTTCAGGTAAGGAGTTAACTATCGGAAAAGCAATGTATTATTGGTTTATCCCCTCCTTAAACCTTGTAGCTTCTATCAACTTTAAACATTCAAAAGCTGATAATGATTCTTTTACAAATTTTGTTAAAAGATGGTTCGATAATAAACATAAGCATCCGAATAAGAATGTAAGTAGATCAACACATGAGGATCCAAGAACGGGTCTTGAAATTTCACGAGTTTCTGTTTCATATTTATCTGATGATCGTAAATACTCAATGAGTTTTAAGTTTAAAGCTACTGAGAAAGAAACAAATATTTTTAGTATAGACAAGCGCCAACTTGCAAAAAAAATATCCCATGTAGTAATTAGAGACACTGTTTCTACCACAGCTATTTCTGAAAGAAGTTCAGGAGTAAAACTGTGGGATAAATTAAGTAAAAAGAAAGTCAATTCTCGAAGAACTCAACAAATAGAGGTTGTTGAGCAGGTAACTCTTAGCGAAGACGAAATTGATAGTATTATTAAATTATATGAAGATGAAATTAAGCCAAATGACACATGGAACAATATTGGTTTCAGAGAAGTTGATTCAGGAAATACGAAATGGTTCTCATCTTATACCCACCGACCAAAAATTTTGATTAATGAAAATTTGAAGCACAATAAACTTTTTTTCAATGCTGAAACTATGTGGAAAGAGATTACCGACAAAAGAGATGATCTTTTATTAAATATGAAGTCACATTTAGAGTCAGAAGTGCAAACAAAAGAAAAAGGTAATGAGTCAAATTTAGAGGCCATGGTTAAGAGCAATGATGCTGGATTAGGCCATGCTGTCGGAGAGTCTTAATGAAATATACTATAGCTGTACTGGCTGTTTTATCATTCATTTTGGTGTACTTTTTTTCTGCAAATTTAGTTTCAACAGAAATTAAAGATATCTTAAGCGGGCTTTTAAGCATTTCTGCTGCTGTATTGACTATTAGCGGATTGTGGTTGGCTATACTATATCCTGAAGCTGTAAGAGATTTGGCAAAAGAAAAAATTGCATCATCTGAAGAGACTTACAATGTCAAGGTTGTAGAAAAGCTAGTGATTTGTATAGTTTCTTCTGCATTTATTATGGCTTTTGTTGTTTTGAGAGGCTTAATTTATAGTTTTTATAGCCCAGGTTATAATCTTTCAATTGATCAATACTTAAACTTTTTTGGGCTGTGGGTTTTAGTTTTTGCTATATTTATGCAGCTTTTAACTTTTTTCGTTGTAATAACTTTATGTTTGGATTTTGCATCGAAACTACATGATTTATTGGAAGATAAAAAAGGAAAAGACGATTTATTGTAATGGCTTTAGGTTGCTTTGAATTTATTAATATAGAATTGTCTCAAAAAATAGAAACTTTTTTAGAGATTGTTTTTTGAGTGTTTGAAATGATATTAAAATATTTGAGTGGATTCTAAATTATCATTAATTAGTTTTAATTCCACTCTTATTTTAATATTTTATTGATTGTCTCAAGTCTGGCTGTTTATAGCGGCACATTTTTAATCTCTAAACAGTGACGCTCTAAAGCCCGACCTACAAGGGTATGGATTGAGGCCATCGCGCGAAATAAACTTCACGCCTACGCGGGGTAAACCCGCTGCTACCTAAAAGCTTGCGACTTTACTCTTGTAACTCGTTACCTTGTATTAAATCTGAGAGCTGACGGCTGAAAGCTGATGGCTTGTTGAACCATCGTGCGAAATAAATTTCACGCCTATGGTCATCCTTTACTCTTTCCCCTTGTAGCTCGCTAACTTTTTTAAATCTGACTGCTCTGAGTGTGTTGGGTTTCGCTACGCTCTACCCAACCTACGAGCTCGCTAACTCGTACACTTTTTCGCCTCATGGGTTAACTGTTTGAGTGCGATGATTTGGCCTTGTTTGTTCTGGTCTAGGGCGAGTAGGTCACCTTGGTGAATATGAGTATCTAGGGTGCCGTGTTTTTGTAGTTCTTCAAGGAGTGATTGTTTAATTTGTACTATGACATTTTGCTCGCAGTCGGCGATATACCAGTCGTTATCAACAGTGACTAGACGGCCGGTGAAGCTGGTGCGGGCTTGGTGATTGGCTAATGCTTGTTGGTAGTTCGCATCTAGGCTTTGTTTTTGTTGTTTAAGATTACTCACATAGCTGCCTTTGGCGTCGAGTTCGTGTACCTCAAGCCATTGATAATCTGATAAATCCACGGCGTAAACATCGGTTAATTCACGGTTGTTGTATTGCAGCATGACAAAGCCAAGAATCGCTAAAGCAGCAAAAACTCCGGTCATTTGCAGGCCTAAAAAGCGCTGTGGTCTTGGCGTTGCCGACTGTGGCTTTTGCATATGTGAAAGCTCGTCGCTGCTTAAGCTGTGCTCTGCCTTACGTTTTTGAAAATGTGCTTTTAAATCAGTATCGAGTTGCTCGTCGTTACGCTTCATGATGGCCTCCTAGTTGTTGTTTCAGGTTTTGACGGGCATATCGCAGCCGAGTTTTAATGGTCTCTGGGTTACTTTGTGTGATAGCTACAATATCATCGAGACTAAAGCCTTCTTGCTGTAAGGTCAGCGCTTCACGTTGTACAAAGCTAAGCGCCATAAGTGCTTTATCAAAGGCTTCGTAGTTGTAGTGATAACTCTCATTCTGAGATTCGGTAAATAGCTGGTTATCTTCTAATTCAACGAACTTTTGCTGCTTACGAAATTCATCAATTAATAAATTACGAGCTAATCGAAAAAGCCACGCTTTTGGGTTGTTCTGATCATTGTAAAAGTCGCGTTTATCAATAACTTTTAACCAAGTTTGCTGGCATATATCAAGGGCAAGATCTTTATCACTTTGTGTAACTAGATAGTGATAAAGATCATTCCCGTATTGAGCAACGAGTTGGTTAAGGTAACGGTTGTCGCCCGTTTTGGCATACTGCGCCAAACAATCTGTGTTTGGCTTGTCAAATAACCATGTCTTGATGCTCATTAGCATAGGCAGTTATCCATCTATTTTAAAATCAAGTTGAACGCTTTGGTTTGTTTGCAATTGTGCCACACCTTCAACAACTTTAGGGCGATATTTCCAACGTTTAATGGCGCGAATTGCTTCACGGTCAAATACCCGTTTAGGCTCAGCATCAATAATAACAGGATCAATCACTTCACCAGTCGGTGAAATACTAAAGCTAATTTGCACCCAACCTTCAATGCCGTCGCGAGCTGCTACCGGAGGGTACTTAGGGTTAATACGCACAATTGGCGTTGCATCTCCTGTTGGTTGATTAATAGTTTTGCTCAGTGTGTCGCCAATGTTATCGAATGTCATTGTTGGTGTTAAATCAGCTACCACAACTGTTTCGGTCGTATCAATGGTTGGCCGCGGTGGCACTTTTGGTGGCATTTTTGCAACTGGCGGTGGCGGCAGTGTTTGCTTTACTTGTACTTTTGAGTCTTCCGGTACTTCATAAATTTCAACCGTGATGTCTGGGCCTGTTTTTACATCGGCTCTTTGCTCAGCAGAAATTAAGTACTGCATAAATGCAAATGCTGCAAAGGTCATGACACCACCACCAATAATTGCTGCGGTTGTCTTTAAAGCAGCATTGCTGTTATTCAAGCTTGCTGAGTTTAGTGGTAAAGTATGCATAGCCGTTCCTCTTTGGATAATTGCTTTCATAGCTAAAACGGCTGGCAAATAAAAAAGGGGTGAAATTTTTTTCACTTTTTATTTTTCACAAGTTTTTTAGGTTGTTATGAAACTTATTCAAATAGATAAAGCCCGTTACCGTAAACATTTAAACCAAGTAATTATTGCTTGTGTAATTGCTTTAGCCGTTGGCAGTTTAGCCATTTCACAAACATTAATTGCGTTATTTCCTGATCCAAGCGGTAGCCATTTTCATTGGAACCTATTAGGTGTTGTTGTGTGTAGTTTGCTGGTGGGCTTTGTGCTTAATAAGTACCGCAATCATGATTACATGACTGAAATTGTCTATGTGTGGGAGCTTAAAAAAGCGCTGAATAAAATCACCCGTAAAATGCCAAAGTTAAAAGCAGCAGGGCGTGAGGGCAATGCCGATGCTTTATTAGCAATTCAATACAGTTATGCGGGGTCACGTTTGTTATGGCAGCTTGATGACAACACTATTACCATGGATGAGTTGGCAATTAAGCAGGCTGAGCTTGATAGTGTTGCGCAGCAGTACAATTTAACTTTAGATGTTGATAAGTATGACGAAAAGATACTAAATCAATACTAAAAAGTTGTCTTTGTACCTATTTTGCTTTATTTTTTGTTGCGTCAAAATTTTAAAGATTGTGAACAATGAAAAAAATAACACATACAGTTGTCTCGTTGCTGCTACTAGGCCCCACTTTTGCTAGCGCTAATGATATTAGTTTTTCGATTGGTGGTGGCTATCCGTACTTTGTAATACCTGAAGTATCTGTTGCAAGTGCTGACTTAAGCCAGCGTTGGTATGGCAATTATAAGATAGGCCTTGATGATGGATTTGCTGTGGGTTTTGAGCAAGCTATAAGTGATAATAATAAACATGCAATCGGCTTGCTGGTTGGCGCATTAGGAAACAGAGAAGTAGATACTCAGTGCGATGAATCTCAAAATAGCGATGAACTTACAGCAGCATTTGCCAACGCAATTGGTTGTGCTCTCGCTGAAGCGTTTGATGAAGAAACCACTAATGGTATTGGGCTTAGTTACAGCTATAATTTCAGTGGCTTAAACCAAGACGGTTGGCGATTGAGGTTTGAATTAGGGTACGGTGAAGCCTCAAGCGATGATAATAAACGTGTTGATGGTGGTATCAACTTGAGTTATGAGTTTTAAGCAATTTTTTGAAGCAAATAATAAAGGTGGTTCATTTTAATGAAGAAGATTTTGATTGTTTGCTTAGGCAATATTTGCCGCTCACCCACAGCTGAAGCGGTGCTTCGTAGTCGAGCAAAGTCATTAGGTATTAATGTCAAAGTTGATTCTGCTGGCACCATTGGTTATCACCAAGGTAATCCACCAGATCCTCGCTCAAAAGCAGCAGCCGAAAAGCGCGGCTATAGTTTTAAAGGAATTTATTCGCGACCTGTGACTCAAGCTGATTTTTATGAGTTTGATTTAATCCTCGCAGCCGACAAGCAAAATCTTGCTGATTTAAAAGCCCAGTGTCCAGAGCACTTACAATATAAGCTGTCGCTATTTTTAAGTCATGGTGACGCAGGGGAAAGCGAGATCCCTGATCCCTACTATGGTGGCGATCTAGGCTTCGAAAAAGTACTCGATTTAATTGAGAACGCAGCAGATAAACTACTTAACAAGATATGATAGGGTCGCACTGCGACCCTGTTATTTAGTTGTTGATTTTAAAATCTAATTGCACCCGAGAAGTCGCAGCAATAGCTTGACCATTTTCAAACTTAGGGGCATAACGCCACTGTTTTACTGCTTTAACAGCTTCTCTTTCAAATGCAGAGCCACCCTCAGAGCCAACCACAGTTATGTTGTCTACAAAGCCTGATGGGGTTACTTCAAACTCCATTACGACACTGCCATCTTCCATACGTTGAACTTTTGATTTTGGATATTTAGGGTGTACGCGGTATAACGGCTCTTGTTCTTGGCTTTCTTTCCACGGCACCATTTTCGCAATCGCTAAGCAATGTTTAGTTGCTTCGTCGCTTTTACCTGTTTTTTCGTATAGATGAACTAGCTTTGAATGGGCGTTTAATTCGGTTTGATGATCAAAGTCTAGCTCTTGATCAAATACGCTTACCACGTGATTTAAACGCTCAATGGCGGTGCTGTATTTACGTTGATTTTCTGCAAATGCGGCAACTAAAAAGTCAGCGCTAATACGATCGACAGCGTTATTGGGTAAATTCTCTTGATAGTAATCATCGGCTTCTTCAAGATATTTCTTTGCTGTGTAATAGCGCTCACCAGTGCCTTTATATGCAAGGATACGAGCGGCGGTCATTTTTGCATCTGCAACAAGCTTGGCGGAGTTTTGTTTTTCAGCAATGGCAATGACATCATCTAAATACGTATCTGCACGCTTAGCTGAAGGTGTTGATTCTGCCATGCCGATTAATGAGTCATACACTTGTGCACTGAGTTTACCGTGATTTTGTTCTAGTATTTCGTAGGCTGTACGATATAACTCAAAGCGTTGCTCTTGCTCGCTTTTATCTAGGCTGTTTGCATAGTTAATAGCAAGGTTCGCAGTGTTGTCGGCGCTTTCGCCATAAACTTTTTTGCCTAGTTCAAACGCTTTTTTTGCAAGCTCACTACTGTCTTGCTGATTTTTTACAGCGGCGACATAAGCGCGGTAGGTGTCGTTAAACTCTTGTGTGGTCGTTTCATTAGCCATGCTTTGCTGGCTAAATAAAAGTGCCATGCATAAGGCAAGCGAGCTCTTTTTCATAATATTCCTTATTATTTTGCCCTGAGATAGAGAAGGGAATTAATACTAGTTGATGATAATCATTATCATCATTAGGTGCAAGGTAGCAAGTTACACTCGTTGTGTCACTGTTGAATATTAAGATACATAGTATGTTTTTATTAACAATTTGAACAAGGTCCGACTGTTTATCGAGATTAAACTAATCTATTTTTTCGAATATTTTGAATGTGATTTTTTAAAACGCATTACAATTCAATTAGGTAGCTGTATGACGGCGAGTTTTCAAGTGTTTGATGAGCGCCACTAAAGCGAGGCGCAAAGCTCGTATCTTGGGGTGGTTTGAGTGTATAATACTTGAATTGCTGGTAACTGCCTCAATATTAGTTATCACTCGTCGTATGTTGCATCCTTACAACCTCAAGCTGTTGTAATCACATTTGCAGTATCGCATTTATTTTTTAATTTGGATTTGTCGTGGCGCAAGTAAGAGCAAGAGTCCAGCTGAATGTTGGCAAAAACAGTGATATCCCTGCAGAAATCGTATCTTTTAGTGGCTTAAATGATGGCCAAGAACATGTCGCTTTAGTGTTTAATCAAGCAGACACAGAGCAAGATGTTCCTTTAATTCGAATGCATTCAGAGTGTTTAACGGGCGATGTATTTCACTCTTCACGTTGTGACTGTGGTGAGCAATTAAATGAGTGTATCGAGATGATGCACCAGCAGGGTGGTATTTTACTGTATTTACGCCAAGAAGGCCGTGGTATTGGCTTATACAATAAGATTGATGCTTACGTATTACAGTCGCAAGGTATGAATACGTACGAAGCAAATAACCATTTGGGTTTTGCTGATGATTTACGTGATTTTTCAGACGCGGTATTAATGCTCGAAGCACTCAATCAAAAGCATGTTAAGTTAATGACTAACAACCCAAATAAGCTCAAAGCACTGCGTGATGCGGGTATTGAAGTTGATTCAGTGGTTGGCACTCATGCGCACATTAAAGCGGGTGTGGTAGGTAACCGAGCTTACCTTGAAACGAAAATCAAACATGGCTCGCACATGCTTGATATTAAAAAAATTAAAAAGCCTGAGTAAATTTCACAACAGGTGACTATAAACAAGCGGCGCACCCAGTTATACTCGGTGCGTTTTGTCGTTATTGAATGAGAAACTATGTCGATCGAAGTACGTATTTTTAAAGCTGATGCGGGCGTTAAATGGTTTAAAGCTGGGTGGGAAATCTTTAAGCTGCAACCTTTGACTTTTATTTTAATGCATCTGCTAATCGTGATAATTAGCTTTATGGCATTGCTGCTACCTTTACTGCAAGTTGTTGGTGCATTTGTGACGCCATTTTTGATGGCAGGTTTTTATCAAGCAGTGCTAACAAAGCAGCAAGGCGGGACTATCAGCCAAGCAGATATTTTTAAGCCATTTAGTAATAAAGGAAACCGTATAGGTTTAGTGCGCGTTGCCGTGTATCAGATGGCGGCAGGTATTTTATTAGCCTTACTGTCTAATTTCATTTTTGCAGATGCCTACGCAGTTATTTCGAGTCAAACTTTCGACCCACAAAACCAAACACATATTGCCGATTTATTAGCAACCATTTCAATGGGGCAAGTTGCGGTATTTCTATTGGCGATCTGTGTGTATTTAACTGCTTTTGCCTATGCAGTGCCTTTGGTTTATTTTCAAAAGCAAAGCAATATGTTTCAGGTTTTAAAAACCTCATTCATGGTGTTTTACCATAATATGGCGCCACTTGGTGTTTATGGCCTAATTTGCGCTGTTTTAATGGTGATCTGTATTCCTTTATCGTTTATTCCACTATTGGTTTTAATGCCAATTTGTTACATTAGCTTCTTCGTGTCTTTTCAGGCCATTTTTATGCCAGTTGTGCCAAAAGGTGATGACCAAACAAAAGCACCTGAAGCACAGTCACAATCAGGACGCTTTGACGCGTAATGGATGATAAAGAACAAAAGTTAAAGAATTACGTACTTTGGTTATTGTCCCGACAAGATTATTCGCGTCGGGATTTAACGCGAAAGTTACAGCAAAAAGAGGCGACACCTGAGTTTACAGAGCGCTTGTTAGATTGGTGTGAATCACACAACTTTATTAACGAACAGCGCTATTGCGAAGGGTTTGTACGCCGCCATTTAGCTAAGTATCATGGTGTAAAACGCATTCAGAGCGAAGCAATGGCAAAAGGGATAGACCGAGCACTATTAGATAAGACGCTCGAGGAGTTCGAAGTCGATTGGTTCGAACTCGCAAAGGACGCATATTTAAAGAAGTTTTCAAATTCAGGTAAAGAACTCGACCAGAAAGAAAGAGCGAAACGTGTACGCTACTTGATGTATCGAGGCTTTAATTACGAACAAATTGATTTTGCAATGCAAGCACAGCAATAAACGGGTGAGATTTTCACATGCAGCATATGACTACCGCACAGATCAGGCAACAGTTCTTAGACTTTTTTGCCTCTAAACAACACCAAATTGTTCCTTCAAGCTCGCTGATCCCGGGTAACGATGCCACGTTATTATTCAATAACGCCGGTATGGTGCAATTTAAAGATGTATTTTTAGGTGCGGAAAGCCGCCCTTATTCACGTGCAACCAGCTCTCAACGTTGTGTACGCGCAGGTGGTAAACATAACGACCTTGAAAACGTAGGCTACACTGCACGCCACCATACATTCTTTGAAATGCTAGGTAACTTCAGCTTTGGCGATTACTTCAAGCAAGACGCAATCAAGTTTGCGTGGGAGTTTTTAACTGATGTTGTAAAACTACCGCAAGAAAAGCTCCTTGTTACTATTTATCATGATGATGAAGAAGCCTTCAACATTTGGCATAAAGAAGTGGGTCTAAGTGAAGATCGTATTATTCGCATTGCAACTAGCGATAACTTCTGGTCAATGGGTGATACAGGTCCTTGTGGTCCATGTTCTGAAATCTTTTACGATCACGGTGAAGAAATTTGGGGTGGTCCTCCAGGTTCACCTGAAGAAGACGGTGACCGTTTCATCGAGATCTGGAACCTAGTATTTATGCAGTATAACCGCCATGCCGACGGTACAATGGAGCCGCTTCCTAAGCAGTCTGTTGATACAGGTATGGGTCTTGAGCGTATCTCTGCAATTTTACAAGGTGTGCACTCAAACTACGAAATCGATTTATTCCAAGCGCTTATTGCAGCTGCGGCTAAAGTAACAAACGCGCAAGATTTAGATGATAAATCGTTACGCGTTGTGGCTGACCACATTCGTTCGTGTGCGTTTTTAGTGTCTGACGGCGTTATGCCATCAAACGAAGGCCGTGGTTATGTATTACGTCGTATCATTCGTCGTGCTGTTCGTCACGGTAACAAGCTAGGTGCGAAAGGTGCATTCTTCTACAAGCTAGTTGCTGCGCTAATTGAGCAAATGGGTCAAGCGTACCCAGAGCTTGCAAAGCAACAAGAAATTATTGAAAAAGTACTGCGTATTGAAGAAGAGCAGTTTGGTAAAACACTTGAGCGTGGTCTGGCTATTTTAGAAGAAAGCCTAACTGATATCGAAGGCGATGTGATCCCAGGTGACTTAGTATTCAAACTTTACGATACTTACGGTTTCCCAGCTGACTTAACGGCAGACGTGGCGCGTGAGCGTTTCATGACGATTGATGAGCACGGCTTCCAAGAGTGTATGGCTGTTCAGCGTAAGCAAGCACAGCAAGCGGGTAAGTTTGGTGCTGATTACAACCAACAACTTAAGTCTGAAAAACACACAGACTTTAAAGGTTACGATGCAGAACATTACACAGGTACTGTGGTTGAACTTTTCTCTGAAGGTCAATCGGTTTCTGTACTTGAAGATGGTCAAGAAGGTATCGCAATCTTAGACCGTACACCGTTCTACGCTGAATCAGGTGGTCAGGTTGGTGACACAGGTGTGTTAAAAGTAGCTGGTGGTGAGTTTGTAGTGACTAACACCACGAAACTTGGTAATGCATTTGCACACCATGGTCGTGTACAAGGTCGTATTGGTACAAACGATAAAGCAGAGGCAACAATTGATGCGGCACGTCGCGATAGCATCAAGAAAAACCACACTGCAACGCATATTTTGCATGAAACATTACGCCAAATTTTAGGTGAGCACGTAAGTCAAAAAGGCTCACTAGTTGACCCTGAACGTTTACGTTTTGACTTCTCTCACTTTGAAGCGGTAACAAAAGACGAATTACGTCAAATCGAGCGCGCAGTAAACGATGAAATCCGTCGTAACTTTGCGCTTGAAACTGAGCTAATGGCTATCGAAGATGCAAAAGCAAAAGGTGCGATGGCATTATTCGGTGAAAAATACGATGACGAAGTGCGCGTAGTTACCATTGGTGATTACTCAATCGAGCTATGTGGTGGTACTCACGTTAAGCGTGCAGGTGATATCGGTTTATTTAAAATCGTATCAGAAAGCGGTATCGCTGCCGGTATCCGCCGTATTGAAGCGGTAACGGGTGCTGAAGCGGTTGCTTATGTAAGTGAGCAAGAACAACAGTTAAACGATGTTGCAGCACTAGTAAAAGGTGATAGCAGCACAGTACTTGAAAAAGTAACTGCGTTACTAGAGAAATCAAAAGGCCTTGAGAAGCAAATTGCACAGCTTAACGACAAGCTAGCAAGTGCGGCAGGTGCATCGTTACTTGACTCTGTTGTTGAAGTGAACGGTATTAAACTGCTGGTTGCTGATGTTGCAGGTACTGAGTCTAAAGCACTACGTGGCATGGTTGATGACCTGAAAACGAAGATTGGCTCAGGTGTTATTGCCCTTGGTGTTGCTAATGGCGACAAAGTAAGCCTAATTGCCGGTGTAACTAAAGACTTAACAGGTAAAGTGAAAGCTGGTGAACTTGTAAATCACATGGCTGCACAAGTAGGCGGTAAGGGCGGTGGTCGTCCTGATATGGCGCAAGCAGGTGGTACTCAGCCAGAGAACCTAGCTGCAGCCTTAGAAAGTGTAACGGCATGGTTAACTGAGCGTTCTTAATCAGTAGTGGCACTTATCGTCCAAAAATTCGGTGGCACCTCAGTTGGCTCAATAGAGCGAATTGAGGCCGTCGCCGACCTTGTTGTAAAAACCAAACAACAAGGCCATCAAGTTGTGGTGGTGCTCTCGGCGATGTCGGGAGAAACTAACCGTCTAATTGAACTCGCTAAACAAATCGATTCTAGACCCAGTGCTCGTGAGCTTGATGTATTGCTAACCACCGGTGAGCAAGTGTCGGTCTCTTTACTCGCTATGGCTATTATTAAACGTGGTCACTCAGCGGTAAGCTTACTTGCTGATCAGGTCAACATTCGCACCGATAACATGTTTGGTAAAGCGCGGATTGAAGAGATTGCGGCGACTCGTCTAAAGCATGAACTTGAACATAACCGTATTGCTATAATAGCTGGCTTTCAGGGCCGCGATATTGAAGGCAATATCACCACGCTTGGTCGCGGTGGTACTGATACCTCTGCGGTTGAGATTGCAGGTGCTATCAATGCCGATGAATGTCAAATTTACACCGATGTTGATGGGGTATACACCACCGACCCACGTATTGAGCCTAATGCGCGACGTATGAGCCATGTCACCTTCGAAGAAATGCTCGAAATGGCTAGTCTTGGGGCTAAGGTACTGCATATTCGTAGTGTCGAAGCGGCAGGAAAATACAATATACCGCTCAGAGTGTTATCGAGTTTTAACCCGGATCAAGGGACCTTGATCAGTTTTGAGGAGCCGGATGTGCAAGCAAACATTGTGTCGGGTATCGCCTTTAATCGTGACGAAAGCTTGATTTACGTCAATGGCGTACACCAAGGAACGGAAAACCTTGCAAAAATTTTGAAACTTTTTGCAGAATTTGGCATCGAAATAGATATGATTAATCAAGTTAATCATAACTTTGAAAAAATAGACTATGCTTTTACTGTGCACACGAATGATTTTGAGCAAGCCCTTGAAATTTTGACCAGTAACCAAGATGGTATCAGCGCAGAATCTATTAAAGGGATCAGCAATGTTGCCAAGGTGTCTGCAGTAGGTGTAGGGATGAAATCTCACTCTGGTGTGGCAAGTTTATTTTTTAATGCCCTTGCCGATGAAAACATCAAAGTGATGCTTGTATCGACATCAGAAATAAAGATATCAGTTTTAATTGACGAAAAGTATTTAGAACTGGCTGTACGTGCGCTACACAAAGTTTTTTTAACCGAAAATGAATAAGATCTAGAGTTTTTACTTACTTTTAAGTCTAGATTTCATTAGAATGTTTTTGACGCGGAATCTTTTAATTTTTTGGAACATGGGAGCAAGAGAATGCTAATACTAACTCGTAGAGTAGGTGAAACCCTAATGATCGGTGACGAAGTAACAGTTACTGTTCTTGGTGTTAAAGGAAATCAAGTTCGTATTGGTGTAAACGCACCGAAAGATGTATCAGTACATCGTGAAGAAATCTACATGCGAATTCAAGCAGAGAAATCTAACCCAAATCCGGGCAACGTTTAATCAGCGACAGATATTTTAAGAGCCACTCACTGAGTGGCTCTTTTATTTAGTTCGGCTGTCATTTCATCATTTAGCGCTTGTTTAGAAATATATTGCATACCGCGCTGTGCCTTTAAAATATAACCTCGCTCAGTTTCAATAATCTCACTAATCTGTTGCCAGCTTAATTGGTAGCTTTTATGCGGGTTTTCGGCTTTCACCCCATCATCATCAAATACGATAGTCACTTCGCTGCCTGATGCACGGCTCATCATTTGTCTTGCGACCCACCATGGGCGCTTGTAATAAAACGATAAGCACTCAACGACGGCAAGCATAATCATAAAGCTACCAAGGTAATGGTTCTCTAATTGATAAAACGCCAATAAGCCTAAGGTTATTAACAATATCAACAGCGGGTATTTAGGCTTGGCTTGAGATGAATAAGGCAAAGACTCATCAAAGCATTCGTAATAATACGGTTTATCTAATGTGTAAGTTGTACTTAATGTCATTCGTGGGCTCACTTAATTTGCTGACAGCAGTTTAACATTGATAGAAAAAATCTGCCGTAGTTGGTTTTCATTTAGTTGTCATTGTGAGAGCTTAAGGTATGTGTATTTTAAAGGCGTAAGTTGTATGTTTGTTAGTTCAATGTCATTAGCACTTGCAATGACCACAAATACTTTTTTAGTTATGGGCGATATGCCATACACCCCGATTGATGAAATTAATCTCGCCAAAGACGGAAAAATTACCAAGGCAATCGCAGCAACACCTCATGGCTTTTTAATACATCTTGGTGATATGAAATCCGGGGCGCTTGCTTGCACGAACAAGCTTTTGCAAACAAATAAAGCGTTATTGACGTCGTTGACCAAACAGCCTTTTATTTATACCCCCGGTGATAATGAATGGACCGATTGCGACCGAGAAAAGCTATCGGTGCGTTTTGATGAACTTGAGCGGCTAAGCTTTGTTAAAGGCCTAATGTTCGACGAGGCTTATACACAAAAAGCGAAGCAATTACAGGGTTATGCCACACAAGCTGAAATGCTAGAGAATGCCCGTTGGCAGTTTGATGGTATTGAGTTTCGTACTTTGCATATACCGGGCACTTTTAATGGTCGCTCACAAATTTTAAAAAGTGACAAAAACGCAGCACTTGATGCCGCTGACAAACGTGATAAGTACAACTTAATTTGGTTAAAACAAGCACTTGTTCAACAAGATGCTAAGGCCTATGTGTTTGGCTTTCAGGCTGATATTTACCACCCAAGCAGTAAACCCGCCTGTAGTGAATCGCAGCGCTCTAAATGTGATGCATTTAAACTATACCGAGATGCCATCAGCGACTTTGCAAAGCACACTAAGAAGCCTGTGCTTGTAATGCATGGTGATACCGGCCCATATTGTCAGCAGCCGTTAGCGAGTAACTTAACGCGTTTAAATGTCCCCGGAGATTTTGCTGTAAGCGATGTCGCAAAAGTAAGTTTTATCGACGGCCAATGGCATATAGCAAGTATAACGACAAACGAGCCCCTCACTAAGGTTTGTAAATGAAAGCTGAAAGTTAGCGAGTTTTTAGAGAAAGGAGCTATCAGCTTTCAGCCGTCAGCTATCAGATTAAAACCCAACAAGTTAGCGAATTTCTAGAGGAAAGAGTAAAGTTAGCGAGTTTGAGGCTCACGTAGGCGTGAAATTTATTTCGCGCGGTGGTTTATAAAGTCATCAGACTTTAAACCCAAGTTAAGACTTGTAGGAGGCGTTTTAACGCCGAAAAAACTCACGCTATAGCCAAAAGTTCACGGTTAAAACCATTCCTACGATTATCTCAGATCTCATGCATCATTTAAAAAACAAAAAAGCGGCACTTGGCCGCTTTTCTTAAGTAAGGTGTGCTATTAGCAGTTAGTTTCTTCTGCGTTAACACCTTCTTTTACTTCTTCACATGCATCTTCAACTGCATTTTGTGTATCAGTAATTGCTTCGTCAATACGCTCACCTGCGTCTTCAGCAGAGTTGTCTTCACAACCCATGATGAAAAGACCTGAAAATAGGGCGATAGTTGCGGCTTTTAAAGTTGAATTTTTCATAATGAAATTCCTTGTAAATTTAAAAATAAAGTAAGTGGTTATCTGCTTTTAACTACTTAGGGACGTTGCCTCTAAGTGCTCCTGATACCAGCGAAATAACAAGTAATACTAAAAATATAAAAAAGATAATCTTAGCGATGCCTGCAGCGGCTCCTGCGATACCGCCAAAACCTAACACTGCTGCGATTAACGCGATAACTAGAAAAGTAATTGTCCAGCGTAACATAGTGGTCTCCTTGGCTATTTAAATTTTCTTAAGTTCGATGTAACTGAAGCGAGTTCTGTGCCAGAACTTTTATTTTATATATTTCAATGGGTTGTGTGTTTTTGTTGTTCTTTAGAGGGTTCATCATTTGGTAACTTTTACGAGTAAGCATGTAACTTATTCATAGTGATATTTTTTCATATTGAGATGCATGAGAAAAAGAGATAATGCACCAATAAATGGTAAGACCAATTTAACTTTATTTGGGTTGGCTACCTCTAACACCTTGTTGTGTGTGGTTTTTAGCCATTTTGTTGCTATTAATTAATAGTTCAGCATATAACGACTGGCTATATTGATTATTTATATCATCTATAGCAGGGCTTTAAATGCATAAATAGTGGGGTGTTAATTATATGTACGTCATGTTATTTTAAATTTAATTGGTTTTACCAATTTACAATGGTGCTATACAAATGAATTTTGTTTGTTATTATTGGTGCATAATTATTTAACAAAAATAACTTTTTATTTTAAGTAAGCGAGGGGAGTCGTATGGATATAGGTGGATTACTCACCACTGCGGCCAGTTTGATGGTGACAGGCATGGTAGGCGTGTTTGTTTTTCTGACTATTTTGATTTCAGCAGTCACTTTAATGTCAAAGGTAGTGGGTCGATTTGATGATCCTGCAATTGCAGAACCTACGCGTACAGCAAAAATTCAACCTCAACAGGGTGTGCCACAGGCACATATTGCAGCAATCAGCGCTGCAATTGCTCAATTTCGAAATAAACAAAAATAACGGGGCAGCTTAAACATGGCTAAATTAAAACTAACCGAACTAGTATTGCGCGACGCACACCAGTCTCTTTTGGCAACGCGTATGCGCTTAGACGACATGCTACCCATGGCAGAAAAACTCGATAATGCGGGTTATTGGTCAATTGAATCATGGGGTGGTGCGACGTTTGACTCGTGTATCCGTTATTTAGGTGAAGATCCTTGGCAACGTATTCGCGAGCTAAAAGCGGCAATGCCAAACACTAAGCAACAAATGCTACTACGCGGACAGAATCTTCTAGGTTACCGTCATTATGCTGATGATGTAGTCGAAAAGTTTGTTGAGCGTGCCCACAAAAACGGTGTTGATGTTTTCCGTATTTTCGATGCGATGAACGATGTGCGTAACCTTGAAACTGCCATTAAAGCTGCTGTTAAAGTAGGTGCTCATGCCCAAGGTACTATTTCGTACACAGTAAGCCCTGTACATACGCTTGATATGTGGCTTGAGCTTGCAAAACAACTAGAAGATCTTGGTTGTCATTCAATTTGTATCAAAGATATGGCAGGTTTATTAAAGCCTTATGATTGTGAACAGTTGATCAAAGGTTTAAAAGAAACTGTGTCTATTCCTATTGCGATGCAATGCCACGCGACCACAGGTTTAAGCACTGCAACTTACCAAAAAGCGATCGATGCAGGTATCGATATGCTTGATACGGCTATTTCGTCAATGAGTATGACCTATGGTCATAGCGCCACAGAAACCATCGTTTCAATTGTAGAAGGCACTGAGCGAGACACAGGCCTTGATTTAAACCAATTAGAAGAAATTGCTGCTTACTTCCGTGACGTACGCAAGAAATATGCTGCATTTGAAGGTAGCCTTAAAGGCGTTGATGGACGTATCTTATTAGCGCAAGTGCCGGGCGGCATGTTAACTAATATGGAAAATCAGCTTAAAGAGCAAGGTGCTGCTGACAAACTTGATCAAGTATTACTCGAGATCCCGCGTGTTCGCGAAGACTTAGGTTACATTCCACTCGTTACACCAACCTCGCAAATTGTTGGTACTCAAGCAGTACTTAATGTTTTGACTGGCGAGCGATATAAAACCATCACTAAAGAAACTGCGGGTGTCCTTAAAGGCGAGTATGGTGCAACACCAGCGCCAATGAATAAAGAGCTGCAAGAACGTGTACTAGATGGCGCTGAAGCAATCACTTGCCGTCCTGCTGATAAGCTTGAGCCTGAACTTGAGAAGCTTGAAGCAGAGTTATTAAGTGAAGCTAAAGAGCAAGGTTTAGAGCTTGCTGATGACGTGATTGATGATGTGCTTACTTACGCATTATTCCCTCAAATTGGCCTTAAGTTTATTAAAAACCGTAACAACCCTGATGCGTTTGAAGCAATTCCAACGGGTGAAGTTGCTAAGTCAGAAAGCAAACCAGCCGCTTCAAGTCCTGCAAAAGCAGAGCAATACAGCGTTAAAGTTGACGGTAAAGTTTACGATGTCGTTGTAGCGCAAGGTGGTGAACTAAAAGAAGTAACTCTAAAAGACAGTGAGTTAATTCCTCAATCTGCCTCAGCGTCTGTTAGCGAAACCTTAAACGCGCCGTTAGCAGGCAATATTTTCAAAGTGAAAGTAAAAGCTGGCCAAACAGTAAATGAAGGTGATGTGGTTATCATAATGGAAGCAATGAAAATGGAAACAGAAGTTCGCGCCGCACACTCAGGTACAATAGCTGAAGTATTAGTAGCAGAGGGCGACTCTGTTGCCACTGGCGATGCGCTAATCGCGCTAGCATAGGAGGCAGAGGATGGATGGTGTTTTAAACCTCTGGCATGCGACAGGTATTGCTAACTTTACCTTTCCTGCATTAATAATGATTGCGGTAGGTTGCGGGTTATTATATCTCGCAATCGCCCGTAAATTTGAGCCATTATTGTTATTACCTATCGGCTTTGGGGCTATTTTAACTAATATTCCTGTAGCCGGGTTATCTGAACCGGGTGGTTTGCTTTATTACGTGTACGATATCGGGATTGATTCTGGGGTGTTCCCACTTTTGATCTTTATGGGCGTGGGGGCGCTTACAGACTTTAGTGCCTTAATCGCTAATCCGCGTATGTTGCTGTTAGGCGCGGCTGCGCAGTTTGGTATTTTTGCTACTTTATTTGGTGCAATTCTACTTAACTTTATTCCTGGTTTTGAGTTTACACTTCAAGATGCATCGGCCATTGCCATTATTGGTGGAGCAGATGGTCCAACAGCTATTTTCTTAGCATCTAAGCTAGCACCTGATTTACTGGGGGCGATTGCTGTAGCGGCTTATTCTTATATGGCGCTAGTGCCAATTATTCAGCCGCCAATTATGCGTGCATTAACAACGCAAGAAGAGCGCGAAATTCAAATGCCGCAACTTCGTACAGTATCGAAAAAAGAGAAAATTGTTTTTCCGTTAATGGTGCTTAGTTTAACTATCTTGTTTTTACCTGCGGCAACACCGCTGGTAGGTATGTTCTGCCTAGGTAACTTGATGCGTGAATCGGGCGTGGTTGATCGTTTAAGCAATAGTGCACAAAACGAAATCATCAACATTACCACCATTTTCTTAGGCTTAGCGGTAGGCTCAAAGCTTGCGGCAGATAAGTTCTTAACCGTAGAAACAATCGGTATTTTGGTGTTAGGTGCATTGGCCTTTGCAATTGGTACAGCGTCAGGCGTGTTTATGGCAAAAGGTCTGAATAAGATCTCTAAATCGCCAATCAACCCATTAGTAGGCGCAGCAGGTGTGTCAGCGGTACCAATGGCAGCACGGGTGGTTAATAAGGTAGGCCTTGAGAGCAACCCGCATAACTTCTTGTTAATGCATGCCATGGGACCAAACGTAGCAGGGGTATTAGGAAGTGCCGTTGCAGCAGGTATTCTGTTAGCGATTGTTGGCTAAGTCGATTTACTTCCAACCGACTGGCGCAGTAATTTTACTGCGCTTTTTTTTGCCTATAGACTAGGGTCACCCTAAAGAAATTGTAGTTAAATGATAGTTGTGTAAGGAAGCCGCCATGAATGTTTTTATTATCTTATTATGCCTTTTTGTTGCCTTGGTTATTCTAATACCGCTACTTGAAAAGTATCAGTCTAGAATGGGGCTTGATGGCGCGACAAAGTATGCAAAGTACATTTGGCCACTGGTGATGATTTCGCTGATTATTCAACTTATCTATGTTCTTTTAAGGTAATAGTTGTATTAAACCGCAGTGCTATCAGTACTCATTTTAGTAAAGTCTATAATAGTTTTAGCCGGGTTTATTTGGCACAAAAAAGCCGCTTCAATTGAAGCGGCTTTTTTATGTTTACTTAACTACTTATTTAACGCCAATTGTAACTCACGGTTACGTTGTAATTGCGCTAAGAAGTTATCAGCAATCGGTTTAAACTTAGCTAACTCATCGCGCGGTAAAGGCTCTGATTTAGGTAGTTTGACCGTTTTCGGATTACGGTGTACACCGTTTACTAAGAATTCATAGTGTAAGTGTGGGCCCGTTACACGACCTGTCGCACCAACCGTACCAATCTTTTGGCCTTGCTTCACTTTCTGACCAGTTCTAACCATCTTTTTGTCTAAGTGTAAGTACTTAGTTACATACTGTGTGCCATGGCTAATAAATACATAGTTACCATTGTATTTACTGTAGCCTGCTCTAATCACTTTACCATTACCCGATGATACAACTGGCGTACCGGTACGCGCTGCGTAATCGATACCGTTATGTGGTTTTACCGTTTTGGTCACTGGGTGTAAGCGACGCGGGTTAAAGCTCGAACTAATATACTTAAAGTTAACTGGCGCACGTAAGAAAGCTTTTTTCATGCTGCGGCCTTCAGGCGTATAGAAGTTACCATCGGTATGGCGAATAGCAGTGTAACGCTCGCCTTGGTTAATAAACTCTGCGGCAATAATTTTACCGTCGCCAATGTATTCACCATCAACATAGTGAGCTTCGTAAATAAGACCAAATTGGTCACCTTTACGAATGTCATTAGCAAAGTCGACATCCCAACCAAAGATGTCAGCAAAATTCATAATTTGACGCTCGCTTAAGCCAGCGGCAATGCCTGATGTCCAAAAGCTATTAGAGATCTCGCCGCCTGCAGATTTACTTAGCGTTTCGATTTCTTTGCTATCGATAGAAGTGTCGTAGTTACCTTCGTCATTTAATGTAACGTATAAGGTATCTGTTTTTGAGATCACATAACGAAGCTGCGCTAAAGAGCCATCTTCAGCGGTTGCAAAGCTTAAGATTTCGCCTGGGTGAATTTTTGTTAACTTACGAGTTTCAGCGTTGGTATTAACTAGTTTGTGTAATGTTTGCGCTGAGAAACCCGCACGTTTAAAGATAAGTGCTAAATTATCGCCATTACGTACTTCATGGTCGATAAGCTCGTATTCTGGAAGTTTTGCTGCTGCTTGCTCCGAATTAAGCTCAGTTAGTTTTTCGTTATCATCAACTTTAACTTGTAATTCGTAGCGTTTGCCAATTTCAAGTGCGTTTGCACTGTTGTCCTTTGATGCGGTGGCTTTTTCAGAAGGCAATAACGCCAAGCCGACAATAGCAGAAACCAAACCGAGAATAAGCAGTTTGTGTTTTTTGGGAAGTTTGTGCACTACGTGAACCATATCGTGCCTTTTCTGCTGTCAAGAAATTTAAATACTAATATCGCAGGATATACCTAAAATAGAGCAAATACCAGTGTTTTGTAGATTTAAACTGGCGCTATTTTACGCTAGAATTGGCCTGCGCGTTAAACTTTTTTGTTTAAAATTGCAGCAGATGTCTATGGTTAAACTAAATCTACATTAGTTAACTAAAGTCCCTTCATTAAATTGCAATAACGCGGTATAAAGAACAATCATGCGCGCTGCCTTCAGGGCTGTTTCTTAAACTATTTAAGTTAGGCTTTTTTCTAGTGTCGCTTTTTGGTGCTAACTAGCTAAATTTTAAAGTTTTTAGCTCTATATTTATAACCCTGACAGGCCACCACGCCCCGGTAGCTGAATTTTTGGAGTAATACACAGTGGATTTACAAACCGCTCTAGCTGAGATAAAACGCGGTGCAGAAGAGATATTAATTGAAGACGAATTAGTCGAAAAGCTAAAGTCTGGTAAGAAACTTAAGATCAAAGCGGGTTTCGATCCAACTGCGCCTGATCTGCATTTAGGTCACACAGTTCTTATCAACAAAATGAAAACCTTCCAAGACCTAGGTCATGAAGTGATTTTCTTGATCGGTGACTTCACCGGTATGATTGGTGATCCGACGGGTAAAAACGTAACGCGTAAACCGTTAACGCGTGAAGATGTATTAGCTAATGCTGAAACCTATAAAGAGCAAGTATTTAAGATTCTTGATCCTGCTAAAACTACAGTTGCATTCAACTCTACTTGGATGGAGAACTTAGGTGCAGCAGGTATGATTAAACTGGCTGCGCGTCAAACAGTAGCACGTATGCTAGAACGTGATGACTTTAAAAAGCGTTATGCCAGCGGTCAATCAATTGCTATCCACGAATTTTTATATCCACTGGTACAAGGTTGGGACTCAGTTGCATTAGAAGCTGATGTTGAACTTGGTGGTACAGACCAACGTTTTAACCTATTAATGGGTCGTGAATTACAAAAAGACGAAGGCCAAAAACCACAAACAGTATTGATGATGCCACTGCTTGAAGGTACTGATGGCGTTCAAAAAATGTCTAAGTCATTAGGCAACTACATTGGTATTACTGATGAGCCTAACGACATGTTTGGTAAAGTGATGTCTATTAGTGATGAGCTAATGTGGCGTTATTATGACTTATTAAGTGCATTATCTATCGAAGAGATTGCAGCGCTTAAACAACGTGTTGCAGATGGTGCAAACCCGCGCGACATTAAGATTGAGCTTGCCAAAGAAATGATTGCACGTTTCCACAGCGAAGAAGCAGCCGAAGGTGCTCATCAAGATTTCATCAAACGTTTCCAAAAGAATGCATTACCAGATGAGATCCCTGAAGTAACAGTAACAATTGCTGAAGACACTGTGTTTATCACTAATCTATTAAAAGAAGCGAGCCTTGTTGCAAGTACGTCAGAAGCAATGCGTATGATTAAACAAGGCGCTGTAAAGATTAATGGTGAAGAAAAAGTAACGGATACTAAGCTTGAAGTTGCTAAAGGCACTACACAGATTTACCAAGTAGGTAAACGTAAGTTTGCTAAAATCACCTTAGCTTAAATAAGCTAACAGAATAAAAACCAGCTGCGGCTGGTTTTTTTGTGCTTTTTTTAGTTAATAAACAGCGTAGCCACTTCAATGGCGATGATAAGTAGTAACCAAAATGCTTTCGCTTGATTTAAACGATTCACTAAAGCGGGAATATCATCGGCATCTGGCAAGCGATCGGTACCAACACGCATTTTATTAAAGCGCTCACCTTGGTAAAGGGCAGGGCCGCCTAACTGTACTTGCAAAGCAGCCGATGTAACACTTAACAGCCAACCCGTATTGGTTTGATAAAAATGTCTGCCATAGTGCTTAATGTAATGAATGCTCTGTCTACTGGCATTGGTTGCTGCAATGGTTAATGCAACTAATCGAGTGGGTAACCACTCCAATACAAATAGTAACTTAGCAATGGGAGCCAAAAACGGGTTGTTGGGTTTTTGGTTTTTTCGCCATGCTTGATGAATTAATGTCAGTAAGCGATAAACTAAAGCAAGGATAGCGCCGCCAAGTAGGTAAAAGAAGATAACGGCAAAATAATGCCGCGCACTTTGTAGCACCAGTGACTCCATCGTCGCTTTACAAATTCCAGAGGCCGATAAACGTGATACATCACGGGCAACAAGGCTAGCTAGTAGCTCTCTAGCAGTCGCTTTTTGGTTGAGCTTGAGTAATCTGGCAATACGTAATGATTTCTTCTCTTGAGCGCGGCTACTGAGTAACAAATATAAAATTAAGCCACTTAATAACTCAGGGTAAAAAGCAAACTCTAAAAACAGCACAACTAATGTCACTATCACTAAAATAGTGAGTGTAAAAGCCAAAGTTGAGGCTAAATATTGATAGCTTTTAGGATTCGTTGGGTTGTATAAACGATCACTGAGGGCAGAGAAAATAACGGTTAAAAAGGTATTAGGATGATACCAACTAACCAAAGGAAAGAAGCGCTCAGCTAAGAGCGCTACAAAAAATACAATAATGTCCAAATGGTTTTGAACAATATTTGCAATCACCTTATAAACTCACCGATGTTAGCTTCTCTAAAAGAGCAACAACCATTTTAGATGAGTTGATAGATGCAGTTTCGATATACTCTTCAAATGATTGCGGCGATTCTTTGCCAGCAATGTCAGACATTGAACGAATAACAACAAATGGTGTTTCTAGCACGTGACAAGCCTGTGCAATTGCTGCACCTTCCATTTCTACTGCAAGCATAGTTGGAAATTCTGCGCGTGTTTTTTCAATTCGTACCGGGTCACACATGAATGAATCACCAGTACAAATTAGGCCAATCATGGTTTTAACATCGCTGATTTGGCTTACGCTTTGCTCTGCCGCTTCAATCAGTTTAGGGTGCGCAGCAAAGCCCGCTGGCATTTGTGGTACTTGGCCGATTTCGTAACCGAATGCAGTAACGTCTACATCGTGGTGACGAACTTCTGAAGAAATAACGACATCACCTACATTTAGCGATGGCTCAAAACCACCTGCAGAACCTGTGTTGATCACACAATCTGGGCTGAAGTTGTCTATTAGTAGTGTCGTTGCTACTGCAGAAGCTACTTTACCAATACCAGATTGAACTAAAGTAACAGTGTTACCCGCTAATTCACCGGTGTAAAAGGTAAAACCAGCTTTAGTCATGATGCTTGGGTTTACCATTGCTTCGCGTAAGATTTTTACTTCTGGCTCCATCGCGCCAATAATACCAACGTGCATAATATTTGATTCCTTAGATTGAATAGGATGATTATACCTAAAAATGTCTAAAACAAACAAAAAAGCAGACCTTAAAGTCTGCTTTTGCCAATATTATGACGGACTATATTTCTGCAAGCGCCGTTGAGTGTGCTTTTGCTTGTGATGGTGATAGTACTGCTGGTTTAGTTACTCGATTGCGTGCAGGTCTTGCAGGTGCTGCTGCAGGTTTACCAAGTTTAAACATGATAGCGTCACGCACTTCTCTTGGTTGATAGCCTGATTTTACTTTCATACGAATATGCGGAATGCCTGCCGCTTCTAACGCGCCACTGACAAACCAGTCACGTTGTGCTTTATGGCCGTCGCGGTTGGTGTTATTTACTAAATCAACAGCGGCAACAATGCTAAGTTTGTCCTTGTCGATAAGCACGTAATCTAACTGTTTGTTTTTGGCTTTAGCCATTGCAGCACGTTTAGCTTTGACAGATAAGCCTTGCTTACAGTCGATTAAATCAATCAGTTTAACACGGCTGACGATTTTGTACTGGTCACCTACAGCACGTTCTAGCAGGTGTAAAAAAGCACTCTCAACTTGCGTAAAAACAGTTTGCTTACGAGTGAAAGGGTAAGGGTTTCCGCCTTCATCGGTAAACTTTGACGCAACAACAGAGGCTACGACGACTAATACTAAAATTGATAATAAAGCGAATTCCATACGGTAACTCCACAACAACAAATTGACACTGAAAACTAATAGCAATTAGCGTGCCTAACTGTATGGAGCTACCCGAAATTTTTAAGCCGTGTATCCGCCAGCAACCCCTTTAACTGCGATTGCTACCGCGTCATGGGCATGAAGTGATTCGTAGTGGTTTATTTGTAGCCAGTAATCTGCGTAGTTATGCTGTTCAAGTAAGCCTTTAATTTTACGTGCAGCATCTTCGCAGAACATGAGGTTTTGACCATTTAAGCGGGCAAACTCTTGCTCATCTTCACGTTTAACCGCCGCTTGTACTGGCGTTTTTAGCTCAGCTTCTAAAGCATCAATTAAGCCAACCACATCAAAGCTGTCAATTTGGCTGTCGAGTTTTACTTTCACGTTGGCGATTGAACGCTGTGAGTGTGGTGTAGCTACAATCCCGTCAGTTGTGCCTAGCCATTCTAAAACAGTTTGCTTATCAACATTTTGCTCTGCAAACTTTTCGCTAAAGGCATTTTGAATTAATTGACGAGCAAGAGCCGCTGAACATGGGCATGTTGACGAGTAAGTGACATCAACCATTAACTCAAAGCTTACAATGCCTTGGTTGATCTTAGCGATCAGATGAATCGGGTAGTTTTTCCAACCTACTTTGCCACTTAATAAAGATTTTCGGCGCAGTGGTAGCTCAAACTTAAATTCGATTTGTGCTTGGTCACTTAAATCATCATGGCTGCTAATAAAGGCATCAAGTGCTTGCTTGAGAGTTTGTGGATTAACTTGCTGCTCGGTTGATAAGGTATCAAGGGCTAAAAATAAACGCGACATATGAATGCCTTTGGCGTCTTCTTTATGCAAGTTTACAAAAGCGCGTGCCTTGGCAATTACGTTTACAGGGGCAATATTGCGAGTTTCAAAAATGAAAGGAAGTTCAATTTCGCCCATGCCAACCCAGTCTAATTTACCTGTTTGTAAGGCGGGAGCCGTATCAGCAATATCTGGCATTGTGGTTTGCATGGTAATACTCATTCTTTGCAATTATTAAAGCGCGGTATTTTACATGAAAAAATATAAAAAAGCGGCGTTGATGAAAAAATTCTATGTTTATCGCACAATATGAATATTTCTAAAGGAATAGTGATAAAATTAACTATGCTGTTTTTTTTCGATTATGTGCCTAAGCTTTAATATATGATTGATTCTTCTTTGAGTCCCTGGGCTCGCACACTCTCAAGCTTTATTTCTAAGTACGGTGAGTTTAAAACTGCCGCTGCCTGTTATGCCTTATTACTGGTCATGTCGCTGATTTTATCGTGCATGTTTTATTATGTAGCAGTCGGTACGGTAACTTTAGTTGATGTTTTAGCTGTGTTGTTTTTTACCGCAGTAGTATCGCCGATATTAATAACAGTGCTGCTCAATTCTATTCGCCAGTTAGAAGCATCTTATAGTTATCTAGATAGCGCAACCAAACAAGAGAAACTGCTCAATCAAACGCTAAAAGACAATATCAGTCGCTTAAACGAAGAGATTGATGAACGTAAAATGGCGTTTCATGCTAAGCACAGAGCAATAGAAGAACTTAGACGCGAAATTGCTGAGCGTAAGAAAACTCAACAAGAACTAGCTCAACAAGGCATGTTATTACGCTCTATTGTCGACTCATCTCCCGATTTGTTTTATTACCGCGACAACAATGGTGTGTTTGCTGGCTGTAATAAAATGTTCGAACAAGTGATTGGTAAAAGCAGCGATGAGTTAATCGGCAAGAGTGTCGAAGAAATCTATCCAAGTGATTATTTACCGGAGGTACTTCGCACCGATAAAAAAGTATCTCAAACTCACCAAGCTCTTACACTTGACGTTGAATACCCTGTTAATGGTGAAAAGCGTTGGTTTGAGATGCGTAAGTTACCCTTTATTAATGAAAAAGGTGAGTACATTGGTTTACTTGCCTTTGGCCGTGATATCACCAGTCGTAAAGAGGCGGCTCAGGCCCTTGAAGCGGCTTACAAAGATAAAGGTAAATTCATTGCGACTCTAAGTCATGAACTAAGAACACCGCTTAACGGTATAGTGGGTTTAACCCGCATGTTGCTAGATACAGAACTTGATAAACAACAACGTAGTTGGTGTAACACGGTATTCTCAAGCGCCGAAACCCTTGGCAATATATTTAACGATATTATCGACTTGGATAAAATTGATCGTGAGCAGCTTGATATTGTTGCTGACTCAGTCAATGTGGCCGACTTTATAAATGATGTGGTGAACTTTGCAGGCTTAATTGCTGAGCAAAAGGGGCTTGAGTTCAATATTAAACGCAAAGGTACGTTAGACGTTTATGCGTCACTTGATCCGACTCGTTTACGTCAAGTTGTTTGGAATCTCATCAATAATGCGGTTAAGTTCACCCAACAGGGTCATGTTGAGCTTGAATGTCGCCGTGAGAATCGCGCTGATGGGCCTTGGTTAGTGATGCGTGTAAGCGACACCGGTCAAGGCATTCCTCAAGAGCAGCTGCACCGTATTTTTGACATGTACTATAAGGCACCTGATATCAAAGGCACCAATGCAATTGGTTCAGGGATTGGTCTTGCAGTAACTAAAGCACTTGTTACTGCGATGAAAGGTGAAATCAATGTCAGCAGTACTGAAGGTGAAGGCAGTGTTTTTGTTGTCGAAATTCCCCTTAAGCTTTGTATTGCGCCAGCTGAGCAAAGTTATGCGGTACGCAGCTTAAATATTCTTTTAGTTGAAGATGTGCCGCTAAATGCTGAGATTGCTACCAACTTACTTGAGCAGCGTGGCCACGAAGTTATTTGGGCTGAAACTGGTGAAGATGCGCTGTCGTTTGTCTACACAGAAGATGACTTAGACCTCGTTTTACTTGATATGCAATTACCAGACATCAATGGTGATGAAGTTGCTCGTCAAATTCGTGATGATGAGCACTTTGATAAGCTGCCAATCGTTGCCTTGACTGCCAACGTGCGTAGTGCCGAAGAAGAACTTGCGGGTATTAATATTCAAGGTGCACTCGCTAAGCCTATCAACACCACAAAACTCGATAAAATGCTCGGCGAGCTATTTGATATAAAACAGCAACAAAATTGTCAGTCTGAGCCAATTAAAGCCGTGACGGAAAAAGACTTATCGGGTATACGTGTTGAGCTTCTCGATATAGAAACCATCGAAGACTTTGTAGGCTCAATGGGGCTGGTTATTTTTAATCGTAGCTGTGAGTTATTTAATAAGTTAAACCCTCAGTATCAAACTGAGCTAGCAGATGCGTTAGCTGAAGATGATAGAGAAGAATACAAATCGGTGGCGCATAAATTGAAAGGTGCAGCTGGCTCTGTAGGCTTAAACGATGTGCAGTTACATGCTAAGAAGATGGAACACGGCGCGCTTGAAGAAAGTAGTGAAGAGTTACAACAGTGGCTTAATGAACTTGCAGTTAAAATAAATGAAGGGCGTGACGCCCTCCAATTATTCTTACAGCAGTTAGAAGATTAATTCTAATTAGCTGTCGATTTTACCAATGAAACGATAGCCTTCACCATGGATGGTGCTGATCAGCTCAGAGGTGCTGTTATCGCTTTCAAAGTGTTTTCTGATACGACGAATGGTTACGTCTACAGTACGGTCATTTGCGCGAAGCTCACGGCCAGTCATGTGCTTAATTAATTGCTCACGGCTGAAAATACGGCCCGGTGAATCGAGCATTAAACGAAGTGCGCGGTATTCACCTTTAGGTAAACGCTTAGCGTCGCCACTTGGAGATGTTAAACAACGGCTGTTTTCATCAAGTTCCCAACCGTTAAATGTAATAACACCATTTGTTTCGATATTCGCTTCTTCGCCACCTAATGCTGTGCGCGAAATAAGGTTACGAGCACGAATAGTTAATTCGCGAGGGTTGAATGGTTTTGTGATGTAATCATCAGCACCAATTTCAAGACCTAAAATGCGATCAACGTCGTTGTCACGACCTGTTAAGAAAATTAAACCAACATTACGTTTTTGACGTAATTCACGCGCTAAAATAAGCCCGTTTTTACCTGGTAGGTTGATATCCATAACTACAAGGTTCACATCATCATTATTTGTAAGCTTGTCATGCATATCATCGCCATCAATGGCTTCAATAACTTTGTAACCTTCGGCTTCAAATAAACTAACGAGGTTTAGTCGAGTTACGTCTTCATCCTCTACGATCAGAATGACTGGCGTTTGCATTGTATATTAACCTTTTCGGAAATTTTATTTACAAAAATTCGGTATTATCAAGCAAAACCGAATACTAGAGATTATAGGATTAGATCCAATTGTTAACAAGTAAAATCAATTTGGATAAAACTTAGCCATAGCTAACAATCGAGATTGCACTTTAAAGTTATGCTGCAATACGTGCTGCTTATTGATATACAGTCGGATTTTATTTCCTTCTTGAACCAGAGAGGCTATTCCGCCTTTCTCTAAAAAGCGAATACTTTCACCTATCGTTAAAGTATTTAATGAAATTGTATCGGTCCAAAGTGGAAGTATATCATTTTCTAATGTTTCATCAATGTATGTGATATCACAAATCTGAGAAAGTTCAGAAATTTGCTGAGTTTTTTTCACTAAAATAACGTTGATAGGTTTTTTGTTAATTTGCAGTTCACTTTTGTCCTTTAGGAACGACCCAGGCCCTGTTTCTACATTATAAAAACAGAAAGAAATAGGTGGAGGATCCATGCTTTCAGTAAACTTAGTGAACTTAGCAATTTGATATAAAAACGCCGATTTTACTTGTTCTGGTGATTTTGCAAAACTCGGGGTGGCGTAAATAACAAAAGCAAAAAGGCAACATATGATTTTCATCATGCATTACCTTCAGATAAGGGCAGAGTAATAATAAAATGAGCACCCTCGGTATTTAACTCATCGTGAATTATTGTACCGCCTAAGGCTTGGGTTACCAGGTTATAAACTAAATGCATACCTAGTCCACTTCCACCTTCGCCTCGTTTGGTTGTCACAAATGGGTCGAAAATACGTTTTCGAATCGTCTTTTCAACACCAACGCCATTATCGAAATAGTGAATAATAAAGCTGCTTTCATTGCGCTCAACGTTAAAGGTGATCTCGTTATCAAGCTCGTCGCTAAAACCATGGATCACAGAGTTACTCAATAACTGCTGTAACACCTGCTGTAATGGTCCCGATTTAGTCTCAATACTAAAGTCATTATTGCAGTTAATCGTGATTTTAGGGTTGCGATATTGTATTTCTGAGCGCATCGACATAATCACATCATTTAATAAATTATATAAGTTTACGTTAGTGGTTATTTCGACATCTTGATTAACTGCCACTTTCTTAAAGCTTGAGACTAGCTCTGCGGCTCGGTTTAAGTTGCGATAGATAAGATCTAGATTTTCAATGCCATCAGTTATAAAGCGTTTTAAATGTGCTGAGGTGAGTGTTTTTTGCTCAAACTGCGCGTTGATTTCTGCCAGCTTGTCACGCAGCAAAGTTGAACCCGTAATACCTAAGCCGATAGGTGTATTTACCTCATGGGCTACACCTGCAACCATTTGCCCTAAAGAGGCCATTTTTTCATTTTCTACTATTTGATTTTGGTATTGATGCATACGCTCAAGTGTATTGAGTAGTTCTTGGTTAGCCTCACGCAAGGCAATAGTACGTTGATTTACTTTCTCTTCAAGACTTTGGTTAAGCTGTTTTATTTCTTGTTTGTCTTTTTCGTGGCGCTCGATTTGCTTTTGGGTTCGGGCAAGCATGATATTTAAGCTGCTAGAAAGCTGATTAATTTCATCGACATTAGTTTTTTGTGCGCGAGTATCATAGTTATGGTTTTTTGACACATCTTGAAGCAAGTTACTCAGTTCATCAATTGGGTTCGCAATACGTTTTTGAATACGCAGAGCAACAAAATACACCAACACTAAAACAAATAGGGTTAGTAAAATATCAATAAAGATTTTACGGTTAATATACTGATTGAGCCTATCTAAGCCACCACGAACATAGGCATAGCCAATCACTTCTCCTTCATATTTGATTGGTTTTATTAATTCTATTACATCATCTTTAAACTTTGGCTCAGACAGCTCGCTGATACTGTTTACTTTGATAGGAACTGGCGGAGTTCTATTGGCATTAAAGCTGCTGAAAAAAACAGGCTCATTCGATAATTCGTCAATTGCGTATATGTGAATGTTTTTAATGAGCGGCACTGTCTCGAAAGATTTTAGGCGCTCTGTTTCAGTTTCGTTATCATCAAATAACACTGTGACCTGGGCGTTATATGCAATAATTTCAGATAGAATAGTTATTTTATCGACAATTAAGGCTTTTTGTTCTTTTACATCTAGGTAGGTCGAAATAGAGATAGACAAAGACAAGCACAACGCAGTAACAAGCATAACCGCATTAGTTAATGCCTTACGAATACTCGTTTGTGCCGATAAAATTGACATGCGCTATAGAAAGCCTAAATTTTTATTTTATTAGTAAGAGTTTAGTCTAGCAAAGACATTTGAAAGTAACTAAATATTTTAAAAAATATTTTTGCTACGAATAAGCTATTTACTCAACTTTTATTTAGCTGAGTAAACTGCAAATTTTGTATTTTTGAAATCGGTACTGTATTGGCCAAATTGCGCTTCTAAAATAGGTGGGTATTTTAAGAAGCTGTTTGCAACTATGGTCAGTTTACCTTGCTTACTCAAGTGTTGCTTTGCAGAGCTAAGAAATGCCTCGGCAATGGTGTAATCAGTGGCAATACCGGTGTGGAAAGGAGGGTTACTGATGATTAAGTCGAATTTACCATTAATATCAGATAAGCCATCACTTAATACCGCTTGGCCTTTAAGGTTATTTAATGCAAGTGTTTGCTCTGTGGCGTAAGTAGCAAGAGCACTTACATCGCTACATACAAACTCAAGCTCAGGCTGCTTTTTTCCTAAATAAGTAGCAATAATGCCTGCGCCACATGCAAAGTCGAGCACTTTACCCTTGCTAATACTTGGCGCATTATTTAGAAGTACCGCGGTACCTACATCAAGCGCACCGTGGTTAAATACGCCCGGCACACTAATCGCCGTAAATTCAATATCGCCGGCTTTCACTTGAAATTGCTTATGATAACGACCGATAGCAAAGTTATCGTTTAGCGTAAGCTCAGAGAATAAATACAAAATACAGTGCTTGGCACTATCGATTTTGTTACTAAAACCACAGTGATCTTTTAGTTGTTTCTCTGCTGATTTAACACCGCTTTTATTTTCACCTACCACAAATAGTTGCGCGTCTTGATTACAAACAGCACGAATGTTATCGAGGCACATTTGTGCTTCGGGCTTAGCTTTTGGGTAATAATAGATAACTAAATCGTAGTTATTATCTGGAATAGTGTGGCTAACCACAGCATGTACACCGGCAATTTTGCTAGCATACATGGCATTTGCGTGGTTATAACTGAACGCAGTAATTTTTGCGTCAGGGTTTAGCGTTTTAAGTTCGCGTAAGAAGCCATCTTGCTCAAAGTTAACCACTAAAATCGATTGTCCAACAAGTTCGTCTTCATTTCGAAGCAATAATAAACTTGGGTTGGTTAACTTACTCATGCTGCTTTACCTTTTGTTACTTAGTACGCTCAAACATTAGATCCCATACGCCGTGACCTAAACGGTGACCGCGCTGCTCAAATTTTGTCAGTGGACGTGAATCTGGGCGAGGAACGTAATCGTTAGTTTCTGATTGGTTTTTGTAACCTTCAGCAACTTGCATTACTTCAAGCATATGCTCAGCATAATTTTCCCAGTCAGTCGCCATATGGAAAACACCGCCAATTTTTAATTTGCTACGTAACTTTTGCGCAAACTCTGGTTGTACGATACGACGCTTATGGTGACGTTTTTTATGCCATGGATCAGGGAAGAATAATTGCAGCTTAGATAAGCTTTCATCGGCAATACAATCAGCTAGAACTTCAACTGCATCGTGTTCGAATACGCGTAAGTTTGTTACACCTGCTTCGTCGGCATCCATTAAACAGGCACCTACACCTGGGCGGTGAACTTCAATACCGATGAAGTTAAGCTCTGGTGCGTTTTTAGCCATTTCGACTAGCGATTTACCCATACCAAAACCGATTTCTAGTACCACATCGTTATCGTTACCAAACACTTCTTTTAGGTTTAGCATGCCATTTTTATGCTCAAGGCCCATCGTTGGCCAACACTTCTCGATGGCTGCCGCTTGGCCTTTTGTGAGGCGACCTTCGCGCTTTACGAAACTACGAATCGTGCGGATATATTTACCCTCTTGCTTTGCTTGCTCGAGGTTTGGGTTACTTGAGTCACTCATATATTTTGGCCTGATAAAAATACTGACGATAGAAAAAGGGTGCGTATTATCCCTGACCTGCGCCTTGAGTACAATAGTCTGGGCTTGTTTATCTTATGAGATTAATATTGCAGCCATATGCTAGCTATTTAGGCAAAGTAGGGGCTGTTCGACTTGCTTGGCCTAACCAACTGCAATAGACTTGGCCGCAATGAGCTTCAGCAAGTAAAGATGTTATTTTGAATTTAAGCAATAAGGAGTCAACTTGGTTTGCAAACCAAGTGGTTGACTGGTACCACCTTCACGGCCGTAAAACTCTCCCTTGGCAGTTAAATAAAACCCCTTATAAGGTATGGATCTCTGAGGTCATGCTACAGCAGACTCAAGTGGTGACTGTTATTCCATACTTTGAAAAGTTTATGCAAAGCTTTCCTGACATTATTGCGCTTGCTAATGCCGATGAAGATCAGGTGTTACACCATTGGACTGGCCTTGGCTACTACGCCCGAGCGCGTAACTTACATAAAACTGCAAAAATAGTCCGTGATAACTACCAAGGTGAGTTTCCAACTACGCTTGAAGAAGTAATGGACTTGCCGGGTATTGGTCGTTCAACGGCAGGGGCTATCTTGTCTTTATCGCTTGGTCAACATCATCCAATTTTAGATGGCAATGTTAAACGAGTGCTAGCACGCTTTTTTATGGTTGAAGGCTGGTACGGAGTGAAAAAGGTCGAAAATCAACTTTGGTCATTATCATCGCAATTAACGCCTAAAGAGTCGGTTACTGAGTTTAATCAGGCAATGATGGATTTAGGTGCAAGCCTTTGTTCACGTAGTAAGTTTGACTGTGAGCCTTGTCCTTTGAATAGTAAATGCCTTGCTTTTAAAGAAGGTAAAGTAAAAGAGTTCCCGCATTCAAAGCCTAAAAAAGCTGTACCGAAAAAGTCATGCCATCAGCTCATTCTAGCCTGCGACAATAAAGTGCTTATGGAAAAGCGCCCAAGCTCAGGGATATGGGGTGGATTGTTTGGCTTTTTTGAGTTTAGCGAATTAACTGAGTTAGAAACATTTTTAGCCCAGCATGGTTTATCAAACAATACGCAAGCACTTGAAGCCTTTACCCATGTATTTTCGCATTTTGAGCTAACCATCAATCCACATGTTTTAACCTTGCCGAGCATTCCAGATCTCATTAATGAACGACAACTGGTTTGGTATCCGCTTGATGAGTCTGTTGAGGTTGGTCTTGCTGCACCAACGAAAAAGCTGGTTAAACAATTAAGCGCAATAGATTACAATAGCATCACGCAATAAGAGTAGAGAGCAATTATGGCACGTACAGTATTTTGTCAAAAGTTACAAAAAGAAGCTGAAGGCTTAGGCTTCCAACTATACCCAGGTGAGCTTGGTGAAAAGATTTTCAACAACATCAGTAAAGAAGCGTGGGGCCAATGGCAACACAAGCAAACAATGCTGATCAACGAAAAACACCTGAACATGATGGACCCAGAGCACCGTGCTTTTTTAGAAGAGCAAATGGTGGGTTTCTTATTTGAAGGTAAAGACGTAGAAATAGAAGGCTACCGTCCACCAGAAAAATAAGCGCATAATCAAAAGTAAAAAGGGCCGTAATGGCCCTTTTTGATCTGTATTATTCAGCTTCTTGTTCGGCTTTGTTAATTTGTTCTTTTAAGAACTGAGCCACCTTAGAGTATTCAATTTCGAAACTATCTCTAAGTGCAATTAATTCGTCGCTTGTAGGCTCGCCTTCTTTGCAGGTTTGTTCAAATCCAGCGGCAAGCTCAGCAACCTTCATTGCTCCTATGGTTTTCGAAATTGACTTTAGCTGATGGCAAGAAGTGATAATTTTATCTAAATCATATTCTATAACCCCAGCGTTTACCTCTTTACTGAGTTGATTACTCTGTTCTAAATACATCTTAAAGAAACGTAGCTTCTTCGCTTCATCATTGACATATTTACCTAGCACATCCATATCAATTGGTGTTGTAAGTTTTTTACTTTCCAATTTTGCAGCTTCTGGGTTTGCTTTATAAGCACATTTATGAAGTGTTCCTTCAAGCACATTTAGCTCAACAGGTTTTGTAATGTAATCGTTCATGCCTATGCTTAAACAACGCTCTTTTTCACCTTTAAGCGCATTAGCTGTTATAGCAATTACATAAGGCTGGGCGTTGATATCTTCAAGTTGCGATGCTTCATGGCGTATTTTTTCTACCATATCGTAACCAGACATTTTTGGCATGTGTAAATCAGTTAAAATAATAGAGTGCTTACCTTCACGCCATGCTTCTAAACCTTTCTCACCATTTTCAGCCATTTCAACACCATAGCCTAGTAGATGTAGCTGATCGGTCAGCACTTGCTGATTTAGCACGTTATCTTCAACAAGAAGTACTAACTTGTTTTCTTCACGAGCCTTATCAACACTTAGGTAGTCGTTAAATGATTTGGTAGAAGAAATTTGTTTAGGCTTATGTAACCCAGCTGCCACGAGAAGTGACATCATAAAGTTTGACTTACATAATGGTACTGCATTTAGATAAAAAATATTCTTATGATTTACGGCAGCTTCATCTAATCTACTTAATACGATAACTTGCTGATTATTATCTTCTAAAGTGTAAAGTAAGCGACGTAAGATATAGTTAATATCTTCCATGGTTTCGATCCCATCAAGGATCCAAATCAGCTCTTTTCGGTCCTGCTCAACTTCAATTTGCTCATTGTTTTGGGCGATAACTGGTGTTGCCCCCATAAATGATAAATAACGTGCCAGTAATTTTTTTCGACCGTCATGATTAGAGACCACAACAACTCTTTGATCTTTCATGACTTGTTTGTGAGCATAATCAACTTTACCTTGCGTACTAAAAGGTAATTCAACGACAAACTCACTGCCAATACCTAAGTCACTGGTTACAGAAATTGTACCCAACATTAGTTCGGTTAAGCTTTTACAAATCGATAAACCTAACCCTGTGCCACCGTATTCGCGGGTTATTGACCCTTCAGCTTGAATAAATGGATTAAATATTTCGCGAAGCTGCGCTTGCGTCATCCCTTTACCGTTATCTAATACACTAAAGCGTAATGTGTAGTGATCAGTGGTGTTTTGTGCAACCTCCACCGAAATTTTTACATGACCTTTTTGCTTGTCGTCTGTGCTAGTGAACTTAATTGCATTACTACATAGATTGTAAAGTACTTGGCGAACTCGTACCGTGTCGCCAATTAGGTTTGTTGGGATATCGGGCGCAATAGCGAGCTCTAGTTCAAGGTCACGCTTTTTGGCAACCGATGATAAAACACGGGCAACTTCTTCAATCGTGTCAGATACTGAAAAAGGAATGTTATCGATATTTAATTTACCCGCTTCGATTTTCGAGAAATCGAGAATGTCATCTAATATCCCTAATAACGAAAATGCAGAATCACGAATAATTGTACTTAGTCTATGTTGCGCCCCATCAAGCTCTGTTTGGCGAAGTAAATCAATTGTGCCAATAACACCGTTCATTGGGGTGCGAATCTCATGGCTCATGGTAGCCAAGAAAGTGGTTTTAGTTTCGTTTGCTTGTTCAGCTTTTAGAGTTGCTTGCTCAAGAGCGAGAGTACGATTTTGTACCTCTGTCTCTAGGCTGTTTTGTAATTTTTGCAAATCAGCTTGTGCTGCTTTGTTCTCGGTAATTGCTGATTCAACTTTTTTAAGTAATTGATTTACATGCTTTGCGACAGAGTCTAGGCCAAAGTCAAGGGTTTCAGTTACTTGCCCTTGGTAGTCCGCATTGTCAGTAATAGCTTTTAGCTCTTTATTTAACGATGAACTACTTTTACTAAAACGCTTATTGATAAAAATACTCAGCGCAACAGATAATATAATTAAAGCTAGAAGCGTTAAGCCAGCAAGACCGATTGAAAGCACAGAAGATTGTGTAATAGGCTGCTCAATAGGGTGTTGTTTCACAATTAACTCGCCAACAGGCTGGTCATTAAATTCAAGAACAGTATGTATTAGTGTTTTTTCAGCTAGTTGTTGATTGACTTTAGTGGGTTGAATAAGCTCTTTGTTGTTTGCATAAACTAAAGAAACATCACCGTTAAACTCGTATCTATATAAATAGTAATCAAAGCCAGTATTAAGAAGTAAGCTTAAATCCAGTACTTCTTTTACTTTATCTTGCCCAGGCATTGTTAAAGCACTAACAAGGGGGGCACGCAATTGATTTGAAACTTGAATGGCCGTTAAATTTGGCTGCAACTCTTTTACTGGTGCTTCATCATTAGTTGGATAAAACGAAAAAGCAACGACCGCTAACAGGGTGATGACGAGATTCGTAATTATAAAAAGCGGTAGTAAGCCTTTTACAGGTGAATTCGATTTACTTGGCATGGTTCTTATCCAACAATTTTACAGCTAGGTACATTTCCTTGATATTTAGACAATCCTACCATCTGTGAAGAAAAATTCATCACGTTTTTAACAGAGGTAACTCTTTTATGATGAGAGTCAATTTAAAAGCATAAAAGTTGTTGGTTAAATAAGCTAAAAACTATTGAAAACAGCAATCTTGATTGAAAACTGTGCAAACAGTTAGAATCCTCAAAAAAAAGTTGACTTGAGAAGGCAAAACCCGTTTAATACGCCGCACGCCCAGATAGCTCAGTCGGTAGAGCAGAGGATTGAAAATCCTCGTGTCGGTGGTTCGATTCCGCCTCTGGGCACCATTATTTAGTATATTGGTGTTTAACTTATGATTTAAACATCAATATCGTGCTAAGCACACAGATTTAGTGTGCCGACTTAGCTCAGTTGGTAGAGCAACTGACTTGTAATCAGTAGGTCATCCGTTCAACTCGGATAGTCGGCACCATTTATTTTTAAACGAAAGTTTAAAATGCCCAGATAGCTCACTCGGTAGAGCCATCGGGAATTGCATTGAAAATCCTTGTTGATTTTCTGCATAAAGCTAAATTTTGCCCAGATAGCTCAGTCGGTAGAGCAGAGGATTGAAAATCCTCGTGTCGGTGGTTCGATTCCGCCTCTGGGCACCATTATTTGATAATCTCTTTTAAAGTGATTATAGTGCACAACGCACACGATTTTAGTGTGCCGACTTAGCTCAGTTGGTAGAGCAACTGACTTGTAATCAGTAGGTCATCCGTTCAACTCGGATAGTCGGCACCATTTATTTTGCCCAGATAGCTCAGTCGGTAGAGCAGAGGATTGAAAATCCTCGTGTCGGTGGTTCGATTCCGCCTCTGGGCACCATTATTTATAATCACAACGTGATTAAGTGCATAGCACACAAATTCAGTGTGCCGACTTAGCTCAGTTGGTAGAGCAACTGACTTGTAATCAGTAGGTCATCCGTTCAACTCGGATAGTCGGCACCATTTATTTAAACATCAAGCATCTAGCTTTTTGTTATGCCCAGATAGCTCAGTCGATAGAGCCATCGGGAGTTGCATTGAAAATCCTTGTTGATATTCTGCATAAAACTAAGTTTTTGCCCAGATAGCTCAGTCGGTAGAGCAGAGGATTGAAAATCCTCGTGTCGGTGGTTCGATTCCGCCTCTGGGCACCATTTTTCCTAGCCTCCCGCTGAAATCTAAAATATCGTTTCCTACTAAAACATACTTTCCCTACAAAAATACCTGTATTCGTCGTAACTGACGGAGGCGATTTTGCGAACGCCAGAAAGCAAAAAACCGCGATAAAGAAACTCAGATTAAGTTTGGCGACTTAAGTTTCTAACGCGGCTTTCATAAACAACTCAAAATGTTTATATGGCTATATTAGCTGTAGGGTAATCCTGTGTCTAGTGGTAAGCCAAAAAATTGCTGACTAACGTTCCAGTCGAATTTCAATTGACTAGAAAATTAAAAAATAATTTTTCATCAAGCCTAAATACGGTAAGTGAGCATTGCGGCAAAAAGAAACAAGTGTTCTTTGCTTTAGAAGTCCTTGCAGCTACAAAATCAGATACTCAAACATTAATTTTGGGGCATATTGCATATCACCATGCTAAGCATGGTAAATTTAACTCATCAGCGTCAGCAATCGCTAAACATTTAAGTTATTCTATAAATGCAGTCAAAAATGGTCTTAAAAAGCTTCTAGAGCCACTAAAAGACGAAAAAGAGCCTTTGCTAATTGAGTCTGCTAATCCTTCGAGCTATAGCCGCACATTGCATTTAAATGTAAAACACCCTTTAGGCTATCGTTTATTGCAAAGCTACACGCAGATGCTTAATAAACAACAGTCGAGCAACACACTACGCTTATACTCAGTTCAGCTTCATTTATTTGATTCTAAAAGTCGCTATGACTCTCGACATCAACATAAAATGCTCATGCTCCAAGCTTTGATAACCAGTAAAATTAAAGCTGGTAAAATTGTCACAAGAAATAAACGCGATACATACCAGCAAAGCATTTCACAGCTTGCAAGTAAGTTAGGTTGGGCATATATGACTGTTAAATCGCTAATTGAAACTATGCTAGAAGTTGGCCTGCTTTCTGCGGTGAAAGAAAAGCTTAAGCATGTATGTAAATTTGTGTTTAGGTTTAAGCTGCCGGTTAAAGTTAAATCTAAGAATACACATAGTATTCAACTCCCGATTTCAGCCCCAATAGAGCGTTATAGAAACAAGTAAATAAACTATTAACTTAATTATATGATTACCGTTTAGGTAAGGCTTACCAGTGCCTGCTAAAGCCTAGTTATAGACCCCTTCTATCACAATTTTAAAAAAAGTAATGTTTATCTGCCTATAGCGGCATACAAACAGTAAATTTATTTTTTGATAACTCGTTAAAACCCTTATTTTCCTATAAAATCGGCCATCTAATTAAATTAATGATAGCTCTTTAGGCAATAATTTTATTTAGTGTTTAACCAATTGAAGTTAGTGCTAACTGAGGGGTAATCAGTGATGGCTTTAAATAATAAATTAATAAAAAAATAAATAGGATTTGAATTTGGGCAGTTACATAGGAAAGTATCGACGTCTTAGAGAACAAGTTGCTAGCACAGTAGTTGAAATTTTTATTGATGCGTACCCTGAACTAAATGGACACCTAAAAATCACAGATATAAATGACAGGGCTTTGCAATATTTAAATCACACATGGAAACCTCATCCTGATCTCTGTCGCAGAGTCGGTACCCCTGATGAGTGGTTAAATGTTGTGAGAAGTTATCGAACAAGTTACTCCTCTAGAATTGAAGCTGCAATTTGGTATGATGATGAACTCTGCGCGCTTCTGCTTGGCAAACCTTCAAAGAAAAAGTTGATACTCAAGATTAATTTTTTAGAAGGTAATTATGAAGGGGAATTAAAGGGGTTGCGTCTTCGGATTGCAGCGCTATATGCCGAGTCCTTTGCGTTCTCATTAGGCATAGAGTGGGTTGGTGTGCAATCTCCATATCCTGGCGCTGTAGAATTATATAAAGAAGAGGGTTATACAGAAAAGGATCCCTACGATCATTCAAATGATGCGTTGTGTAAAAGGTTGGATTTCGATGAGCAGTAAAGTAATTTTGAAAAAAAAAGAAATTTATTGTAGTATTATTTATAGCCAAAATGCAGATGCATAAGGAGTTAACATGAAATTCCAATTAGTAAGGCAAAAAAGAGCTCCAAAACGGGTACAAAAGGTTGAAACTGATATAAGTTTAGACTTTGATCTGAATTTAGCCTTTAAGCGTTTAGACGCACTTACCAAATCTTCAAAAGTTAAAAGTCGTATATCTAGACCCATAAACACTAGGGCAGAAATGATTGAAAATGGTGGGATGACCATTAAATCATAATCTAAAAAATTTAGAAAAACGCTAGCATTTGCTAGCGTTTTTTTTGCCCACCGCGTCACTCCTGCGAAGCAATAGGGGAGTGACGCGGTGGGCAAACCCAGCCGTACCAACAGGCATGTTACTTTTGTTGAAGTTATGGGCGGGTTATGCCATTATCTAATTACTTACTTAACGAGGCCATCGGTCATCGTATCTTTAAAACAAAGCTTTCAGCTTTGTCATTTCGAAAAGCTACCAACGTGATGTAGCTATAAGCCAAAAAGTTAACTTTTCTTAATCAATAGCTAGTGCTTTATTGCATTAGCTTGATTTAATTTTGTGTATACGAAATTCATGAAAAAATACTTATATGGCGCTTAAAAAGGAGACTTGTTATCACTTAACTAACCAGTGCTAAGCACACTTGATTTGCGTTTTATTTTGTACACCCAATAGGGAAACATTTAAGGCGAGGCTATTTAGGCCATTTTGAACTTTGTGCCTCTATTCGTATTTATACGAAAATTGTACGCTCCAACGTGCAATTGGCATTTAAAACTTACCTTTTGGATAAATAGGTTCAATTAGTTAGTTAAGTGCATAACAGGTTATTTTAAATCATCACTTATTGGTGGCTTATGAGTAACTTAAAGTACCAACTACAAGGCTTAATGCTAAGAAATCAAGATGGTAGCTACAGCACACAGGCTGGGCGAAAAAAGGCGTTAGTGCAACTTGCTGCACAGCTTAAAGAAGGTGGGTTTCGATTAAAATCGGTTCATTCATTAAAGCCAAAACACGTAAATTATCTGATAGAGCGCTGGCAAGCTGAAAAGCTTTCGCCAGGAACAATTAAAAACCGCGTTGGGCACATTAGATGGTGGGCTGAAAAAGTCGGAAAATCATCGATGCTGCCAAAATCAAATAACAGTGCAAACCAAGCAATATCACTTAACTTAGAAAAGCGCAGTTACATTCCAACTGATTCAAAAGCCAAAGAGCTAGACTTAGCCAAGCTCGAAAAAATTACAGATCACTACGTGCAGTTATCACTAAAGCTTCAGTTAGAGTTTGGGCTTCGTAGAGAAGAAGCTATTAAGTTTAAGCCTAATTTTGCCATACGTGGTGAACAACTCGTTTTAAAATCATCTTGGACTAAAGGTGGTCGTACTAGGACTTTACCAATAAGAACCGACTCTCAGCGTGCCTTATTAAATGAAATACAGCAAACTGTAGGTGGCGGTGCATTGATCAGGCCTGATAAAAACTACAAGCAGCAATTAAAAAGCTACGAATGGCAAACAAGCCGTGTTGGTCTAGATAAAAATCATGGATTACGTCACAAGTATGCCCAAAAACGCTACTTGGAACTAACAGCTAGAAAAGCCCCAATTAGCGGTGGTCTAAAAAGCAAAGAATTAACAGTAGAACAGAAAGTTATTGATAAAGAAGCTAGATTGCAAATATCAAGCGAGCTAGGGCATAGCCGCGAACAGATCACGGTAATTTACTTGGGTAGGTAAGAGTATAGGATATCTAGCTCACCTAGGCTTGAACATTTTTATTTCGCTTTTTGGAATAATTGTGATTTTTTTAATTTGAGGATCCCAGAGGAAGACATAGGTAGAATTGGCTAGTACAAACTTGCTATTTCTATTTCCTTTAAATTTACTATCATAAATTAATTCATACTCACTATTTAAATTATCACTCTCTATTTTTTTGATTTTTTTATCAATGGAGTAGTTCATGTGTAGTGCAAATGTTATTAAAGAATATATTACTATAAATATAGTTATTTTGTTTTCTATATACTTCCAAATTGGCAATGAAGGTATTGTGTTTATAGAGATGAAGAATATTAAAATGCTGAATGCTACAGAGTGAACTTCCCCTGTGAAATATGAATGTAAAACGAGCTTAGATGTTAAAAGAATAACTATTATAGCTGGTAAAATATCTTTTTTTGTGGTGCTTTTTGTCTCAAACTCTTCATCATAAAAATGTTGCTCAACACCTCGGTTAAGCCCATATAAGAAGGATATTATAGCGATAAAAGTCGCTATCAAGGAAGCTGAAATCACATCCACACTACTAGCTAAATAGTCAGAAATATTGAAGAAGTTGCTGACGGAAATATTGAAATGATTAAATAAGTAGTAGTTATAAACAAAGCCACTCAAAATAAATAGAGAAGAGAATAATGAAAATAAAAATGTGATGTTCGCGGATGTAATCTTTATAGGAGGGAAGCTTTTTAGTTTTTCACCTTCAAGTTTTTTCTTAGTTAAAACTTTTATATCGTTTTTTAATAACTTAAGCTCTTTCTTTATTGATGATACCTTGGTTTTAAATGTTTCATTATTAAGGCTTGAAGCATCATTTTTCCACTCTTTTGCCTTCTCTATAGCCTCTATAGCTTCTAGCCTTTCAATATCTTTTTTACTAGAGAATGAATAAAAGTAGGCTTCAATTAAAAAATAATCAGAAATAGTACTTTGAATCCAAGTGTCGTTTTTAAGTACATCATAAAGCTCATTCACTTCGTTATCGAAATCTGGAGCGGGATCCTCAAAAGTGAGTTTACATAATTTGAAATTTGCGACTAATGCAATTTTTCTATTATCAGCTAATTTTTTATCAGGGAAAAGTGATAATGCACTTATATAAGCTTTTAATAGAATCGCTTTCTGATAGGAAAGCATACATTTTCGAATATGCTTTAAGGCAAGTGTGTAAAAAAACATCATCAATTTAAATAAAAGATTTTTCATTGACTAGCGAACTTCCTTGGTGTGTAACTTTTTAAAAGTAGTATTGATGAGTTCAAATTTTGCGTTGAACCTGACTATACTAAAAGTTTAACTTTTGAACAAAGGCTACTTATGAAATATTACTATTTTTCAAAATTGGAAGCTTATATTTGCTATATATCAATTCTTGAAATAACTAATGACAGCGAAATGGAAGCATTTATGGACTCTAGCCTTGAATTTGGCATTGGACTCAGTAAAGAAAGTGCTCTTGAAGATCTAAACTTCAACCTTGCTGGAATTGGTACTATAAAACTTCATAGTTAACTCCCGCCTAATAATGTTTGCTATTTAAAAAATGGCAAACTATATTAAAAAAGCTGAAAAATGATGGAAATTGTTAGAAATCAGCAAATATTTAGTGAGGCCTTAGGTCATCATGCTTTAAGTCGCCACGCATTAGCTGCGTGAGCAAATCAAGAGTTAATCATTACCAAACAGATAATTTCCGTTTGGAATTATAGTTTTTTTGATTTTTCGGTTGCTAAAAGTGACTGGAAACTTAATAGTGTGAGAAACCTATGAGCTTATTCCTTTCCAAAGAAGAAATTGTTGAACTTACTGGTAGAAAACAACGCCAGAAGCAAGTTGAGCAACTTACCGCAATGCGTATTACCTTTACCTTAGATGCTTTTGGCTGGCCAAAAGTGTTACGTAAATCTATTGAAGCTGAACTAGGCGCAAGCCCAAACCAGCGAAATTCTAATAATAGTTCTATCTTTAAATACACTGAGTTGAATTTAGAGGATTAGAACTATGGGTAGAAAGCGTTCACCTGAAAATCAAAATCTGCCCAGAGGAATGATCTATAACAAAAAAGCTGACACTTATTATTTAAGAGCGGCTGGGCAAAAAGATATTCGACTAGGTAAAACCATACATGAAGCCTTTAGAAATTATTATGCTTACGCAGAAATAAACTATGAATGCCGCACAATGTTTGACTTGATAAATAGGTATATGAAAGAAGTTTCACCGACTAAAGCTAAAGATACACACAAAAGCAACATTGCAGCAGCTAAGAACCTTATTAAACGCTTTGGCTCAATGAACCCTACTATGGTTAGGGCACGTCATGCCTATCAGTACTTAGATTTGAGAGCTAGAGAGGGCGCACCTGTTAGAGGAAATCGTGAATTTGCCTTACTCAGCACTGTAATGACCCACGCTGTAAGGTGGGGAATAATTGATTGTACTCCTTTTAATGGAATAATCAGAAATCCTGAGAGGCCTAGAGATAGACTCGTTTTAGATGAAGAAATAGATGTCTTTTTTAAATATTGTCCACGCTGGCTTCAGCTATACATCGAGCTTAAGCTTGCAACAGGTTTAAGGCAAACGGATATGATCAGCCTAAGCAGCAAAGATTGGTGTGAAAAAGAAGGGTTGAAAGTGCAAACGTCAAAAACCAAAGTAAGGATTCAATACAATTATTGTGATTATTTAGCTAACTTGGTTTCTGAATTAAAAGAAATAAATGGTTACCGCAACGTAGCAAAGAGGCGTATGCCAATACTTCATTGGTACTTCTTTGCATCCCATGCTAATTCTAAGCGAGATAAACCGTTAACTGCATCAGGAATCAGAACTGCATGGAATAAAGCGATGACAAAGGCGTTAGCAAGTGGTGAATTAAAACCAGAGCAACGATTTCAAGAACGAGATCTTAGGGCTAAAGCTGCAAGTGATTGTGAAAGTATTGCTCAAGCGTCTGAATTGCTAGGTCACTCTAATCTTGGAACAACTAAAAGGGTGTACAGAAGAGGGTATGCTAAAGTTGAAGCTTTAAAGCCTGATGCAGAGAAAGGTATTGATATTAAACAAAGGATTGAAAAAGAGCGTTAAAAAAGGCATCATCAATAGGTTGAATTTGTTTAGTTAGTTTAAAATCTATAAGTACATAAAAACATTATATTTTTAACTAAACAACAAAGAATTTATTAACTAGACGAAAATTATAGGAAAATTTTTGTAATTAAGTTTAGTAAAAACAATATTTTAGGTGTTATATTGCGTGGGTTGAAAATCCTCGTGTCGGTGGTTCGATTCCGCCTCTGGGCACCATTAATTTAAAGCCTCGCAATCGCGAGGCTTTTTTGTTTTACCCCCTCCAAATCACGATTTTACTTCCCGTAGGCGTGAAATTTAAAGAGCTTTCAGCCGTCAGCTATCAGATTTTAAATACATAAGTTAGCGAGTTAGCAAGGGGAAAGAGTAAAGTTAGATTGTGCCCGCACATTACTATGGCTAAACCCGGTGCCGTAGGCGTGAAATTTATTTCACGCGAATAAGAATAATAAGTACTTGTATAAAAGAAAAACTACATGGAAGATTTTCGATAGCTGATAGCTGATAGCTGATAGCTGATAGCTGATAGCTGATAGCTGATAGCTGATAGCTGATAGCTGATAGCTGATAGCTGATAGTTTGTAGCTTACCTCCATTTTCCTACCATTCATCGTCGTCAAATGTCAGGCAGTGTAATGTTATGTAAAGTCAGTTGAGCAAAACTTAGCGTGGTGCTTGAATTACACTCATAAATAGATGTTTTTCAGGTTTTTAGAATGAATTGGCAATATAAGCCGAGTTTATTGGCTTTAAGTGTAATTTTGCTAAGTGCATGTGCGAGCCAGCCGACTCACAATGAACGAGTTGCTGAGCTTGAGACAGTACCAAGTGCATGGCAGCAACTCCCTTCTAGCGACAAAGCGCTTGCTGTTGAAGATAACTGGTTGCAGCAATTACACGACCCTCAAGTTTTTACTTTAGTTGAGCAAGCATTAGCCCATAACCAAGCGATTTTACAAGCGGGCTATGATGTCGCGATTAAAGAGCAGCAGCTTATTGCCGCTGGGGCTGATTTATGGCCAAGCCTTGATTTATCAACACGTGCGAGCCGTAGTAAAGATAACCGCCCTGTTAGTTATAACAACGCCAGCTCAGCATCATTAGAATTAAGCTACGAAGTTGATTTATGGGGTAAATTATCAGCCTCAGAACGACAAGCAAATCTTGAATACCTAGCTGAAAAAGCCACATTTGCACAAAGCAAACAACAATTAGTCGCTGATGTGGTAGCGGGTTGGTTTGATGTTATTACGAATCACAAATTACTTGAACTATACAAGCAGCGTGAGCAAAACGCTGAGAAAAATTTAGATATTATTGAGTCGGGTTATCGCCAAGGTTTAAATGAAGCGCTTGATGTTTACCTTGCTCGTAATGAGCTAAACACTGAGCGCTCGAATATAGCGGCGCAGCAAGCAACGTTAACTAAATCGATTCGCGATTTAGAGCGTTTAACAGGCCAATACCCAACTGGCGCGTTAAGCGTTAGCGCAGATTTACCACTACTCGATAGTGCCATTCCGCTTGGTTTACCTTCAGAGCTTATTACTCGCAAACCTGAGTTAATGGCAAGCTGGTATCAATTACTTAGCACCGACGCTGGGCTTGCTTATGCGCATAAACAGCGTTTTCCGAGCTTGAATCTTTCTGCATCAATCAGTGATGGCACAGATAGAGTGAGCGACTTATTTTCGCCTTCAAGCTTAGCGTGGTCGCTGATTGGTAGTATTTCGATGCCGCTTTTTGAAGGTGGCCGCTTAAAAGCCAATGAAGAACAAGCAAGGTTAAACGTTAAGCGCCAAGAGCAGGCTTATCTTGCCACACTTTATGATGCCTTTAACGATGTTGAAACAGCCATCAGCCAAGAGCAAGCGCTTAAAGTACGCTACGAAAAAACCTTAGAAGCGCAAGAAAATGCCATTACCGCAGAGGCATTAGCGTTTGAACAATATCAAAGTGGTTTAGTTACCTACACCACGGTACTCGATGCACAAGACCGTTCGTTCAATGCGCAAAGTTCGGTAATCGAACTTAAAAACCAATTAATTATCAACAGAATCAACTTACATATTGCCCTTGGTGGTGATTTTAGTGAAGCAAACAGCGAAGTAGCAGAGCAATAATCATGAATAGCAAGACACGTAAAATTTTAATTCCATTGGTAGTGATCGTTGTGACGGTACTGCTTGTCATGTTTATTAAAGGCAACCCGCCTCAAGCAAACCGCTTTTCTTCACCGCCAAAAGCAAAAGTGAATGTGGCTGTTAAAACCCTAACACCAGAAACCTATCAGGTGATGATTGATAGTTTTGGCACCGTAAAGCCACGTACGCAAAGTATGCTAGTCGCGCAGGCTTCAGGGCAAATTATCGAAATTAGTGAGCAATTTCGTGAAGGTGGCTTTTTCGAAAAAGGCGATGTGTTGTTGCAATTAGATGATAGGGATCACCGCGCCGAAGTAAAATCAGCACAAGCAGCTTTATTAACCGCTGAGCAAAGCCTACTTGAAGAGCAAGCTCGTGGTCGTCAAGCAATTACCGATTGGGAGCGCTTAGGAAAGGGTGAACAAGCAAGTAGTCTGGTACTGCGTAAGCCACAACTTGCAGCTGCCGAAGCAAGTGTATTGTCTGCCCAAGCGACGCTTGAAAAAGCGAAACTTGATTTAGAGCGTACAAAAATCACTGCTCCATACGCGGGGCGAGTTTTAAGCCGCAGCGTAGACTTAGGTCAGGTGGTGAGTAATAACATGGAACTTGCCAGTATTTATGCCATTGACCGTGTTGAAATTCGCTTACCAATCAAAAATAAAGATCTGCCGTTCATTAACTTACCAGAACAATTTCGTGATGGTGCTAAAAATAGTGCCGGTTCACTCGTTAAATTTAGCTCAGATCTTGTTGGTAAACAGCAATGGCAAGGTCAAGTTATTCGCACCGAAGGTGCCATTGATGAAAGCGCGCAGCAGCTTTATGTGGTTGCACAAATTAATGACCCTTACAAAGCCACTTCAGCTAATCAATACCCAATTAAAATTGGTCAGTACATCAAAGCGCAAATTACCGGCAAGGCGATTGAAAATGCCATTGTGATCCCAAACAGTGCTATTTATCAAGGCACCTATGTTTATGTTGAAGAGCAAGGTGTGTTGCGTCGCAAAAACATCTCACTGGCTTGGCAAAACGCGACTCAAGCTATGGTTGCCGAAGGCTTATCAGCAGGAGATCACTTAGTGATTACGCCGCTTGGTCAAGTTAGCTCAGGTACCCAAGTGACGGTAATGGGAAGCGAAGCGTATCAAGCTACACGTGGTAAAGCACAGCGTCCAAGCCGTGAAGAGCTTGAAAAGCAAGCAAAAGAGCAAGGTATTACCGTTGAAAAATTAATTGAACAACGCCGCGCTGCTCGTAAGCAAGGAGCGCAATAATGATAGCTTGGTTTACAAAGAATCATGTTGCAGCAAACTTATTGCTGATCAGCATTTTATTAGCGGGGCTATTTAGCGTATCGACGCAAATACCACTTGAAGTGTTCCCGTCATTTGAAGCAGACCGCATTAGTGTTAGCGTGACCCTACGTGGCTCAACACCTGAAGATGTTGAAAAAGGTGTCGCTATCCGTATTGAAGAAGCGGTGCAAGATCTCGAAGGCGTAAAGCGCATAACTAGCCGCTCATCAGAAGGCTCTGCCTCGGTATCAATTGAAGTCGATACTGGCTATGACCCACGGGAGCTATTAGCCGATATTAAAAGCCGGGTTGATGCCATTAATACTTTTCCGGTTGATGCCGAAAAACCGGTTGTAGCACTCGCGCAGCGCACTCGTGAAGTAATAGCGGTTACTGTGTCGAGTGAATACGGCGAAAAAGAAACTTTAGAATATGCCGAACATGTACGTGATGACTTATTACGCTTGCCAGAAATCACTCAGGTAGAGCTAAGTGGGGTGCGAGATTACGAAATTGCCATTGAAGTAAGCCAAGATACATTACGCCAATATGATTTACGCTTATCGGACATTTCTTCAGCAATTAGTAATTCAAGTACCGATGTTTCTGCAGGTAACTTAAAAACCGAAGGGGGAGATGTACTCATTCGTTCAAAAGGCCAAGCCTATCGTAAAGATGAGTTTGCCCAAGTTGTGGTGAAGTACCAAGCTGATGGTACCATTATTCGCCTAGGTGATATTGCCCGTATTACCGATGACTTCGAAGAAACCCCAGTCCGTACTCGCTTCAATGGTAAGCAAGCGGCATTTATTGATGTGTATCGTATTGGTCCGCAAAGTGCGATTGAAGTTGCAGATGCGGTAAAAAATTACATTACCGAGCATCAAAGTCAGCTGCCTGAAGGGTTTGAGTTAAGCTTTTGGGATGACGACTCTGAAATCGTGAAAAGCCGTATTGCGACGCTAACAACCAATGCTATTCAGGGTGGCATTTTAGTTCTTGCATTACTAACCTTGTTCTTGCGTCCTGCCATTGCGTTTTGGGTGTTTATTGGTATCCCTGTGTCATTCATGGGCGCGTTTTTAGCGATGCCAATTTTTGGTATTACGCTTAATGTAATGAGTTTATTTGGTTTTATTTTGGTACTTGGTATTGTTGTTGATGATGCCATTGTGACCGGTGAAAATGTCTACACCCACCTAAAAACAGCCGAAAGTGGTGAGCAAGCTGCTATTCGTGGTACGCAAGAAGTTGCGACACCCGTTACCTTTGGTGTACTTACAACGGTTGCAGCATTTTTACCATTAGCCTTTATCGAAGGTAACCGTGGTGCCTTATTTGCGCAAATTCCTGTTGTCGTTATTCCGGTATTACTGTTCTCTTTAATTGAGTCTAAATTTGTTCTGCCGGCTCACTTAAAGTACTTAAAACTGCGCAGCGAAAAAAGTAATCCGTCAAAACTGCAGCAGTTTCAGCAGCGTTTTGCCGATGGCTTTGAACACGCCATTATGAAGTACTATCAGCCGCTACTAAATGTTGCGCTAAAGAATAAATTAGCAACGGTCAGCTTGTTCGTAGGTATTTTCTTTATCATTTTGACCCTGATCACCAGCGGTTGGACGAAGTTTATATTCTTCCCGCGTATTCCAAGTGAAACCGTTCGCGCAGAGCTAACATTCCCTGCTGGAACACCGTTTGAAGTGACCAACAAATACATCATCGATATGTCAGATAAGGCCAAAGAGCTACAAGACAAGTATCGTGATGAAGATGGCCAAAGCGTGATTTTAAATATTTTGGCAACCACAGGTGGCCGTGGTGGTTCATCAAATACAGGTAGTGTGCGCTTTGAAATCACACCAGCCGAAAAACGTGAATCAGATATTGGCTCTCGAGAGCTTGCCAGTGAATGGCGTGACCTTATTGGTATTATACCGGGCGCAGAGAGTGTAACTTTCCGTGCTGAATTTGGTCGAAGTTCAGACCCCATTGATGTGCAGCTAAGTGGCAGCTCAATCGATACCCTTGAAGCTGTAGCAGAAAAGGTAAAAGAGCGTTTAGCAACTTACCCAACTGTGTACGAAATTGCTGATAGCATGTCAGATGGTAAAGACGAGCTGCAAATTGAGCTAACAGAGCAAGGTTTAGCACTTGGTTTAAACCGTGTTGATGTATCGCAACAAGTGCGTAATTCGTTCTTTGGTGCGCAAGTTCAACGTATTCAACGTGGCCGCGATGATGTGCGTGTAATGGTGCGTTTACCAATTGAAGAGCGCCGCTCAGTTGCTGATTTAACTGATATTTTAATTAAAACCCCAACGGGTGGCACAGTGCCATTGTCGCATGTGGCGACCTTAGTACCGGGGCAAAGTCCATCGTCTATTTATCGTATTGATCGCTATCGTACGTTGAATGTGACAGCCGATGTTGAAAAATCAAATACCAATATGACGGTACTGCAAGCAGACTTAAAAACCTACTTAGATGAGCTAATGGTGCAATACCCAGGTGTTGATTACTCGCTCGAAGGTGAAGCTAAAGAGCAGCGTGAATCATTTGGTTCACTCGCTTGGGGCCTGGTGTTTGTATTCTTTATTATTTATGCGTTATTAGCGATACCATTTAAATCATATATGCAGCCATTAATTGTGATGAGTGTTATTCCGTTTGGTATGATAGGTGCGGTAATGGGCCACTGGGTAATGGGCATGGAGTTAACCATTATGAGCCTACTTGGCATGCTAGCCTTGATAGGCGTTGTAGTGAATGACTCATTGGTACTGGTTGACTTTATTAATAAGAAGCGTGAAGAGGGCGGTGATTTACTGGAAACCGTTAAGCTTGCAGGGGCGGCACGCTTTCGCCCAGTAATGCTAACCAGTTTAACCACTTTTATTGGTTTAATGCCGTTGTTATTTGAAAAAGCAACGCAAGCACAATTCCTTATTCCAATGGCGGTAAGCCTTGGCTTTGGGATTATCTTCGCAACGCTAATCACCTTACTATTAGTGCCAGTTAATTACCTATTAATGGAGCGCTTTCAGGGATTTTTTAAGTAGGGGGCGATAGGTTGAAAACATGTGTGTTGGGTAGAGTGAAGTGAAACCCAACGCACAAGAGCAATCAGCTTTCAGATAAAAAGCTTTAAGTCGATCGTGCGGGTCTTTGAATTTAGATGTAGGCGTGAAATTTATTTCGCGCGGTATTTCTTAAATAACGGGTAAGTCGTAGGTCGGGCTTAAGCCCGTCAATGTTTGCGATTATGTGTCGCCATAAATGACGACCTACAGTGCTTGACTCATTAGCTCGTAGGTTGGTTAGAGCAGAGCGAAACCCAACGTTTGAAGCCGTCAGCTATCAGAGAAAAACATACAAGTTAGCGAGTTAGCAAGGGGAAAGAGTAAAGTTAGATTGTGCCCGCACATTGCTATGGCTAAACCCGGTACTGTAGGCGTGAAATTTATTTCGCGCGGTATTTCTTAAATAACGGGTAAGTCGTAGGTCGGGCTTTAGCCCGTCAATTAAACGATTATGTGTCGCTATAAATGACGACATCTATATTATAGATATTAAATTGAGGCTAAGGCTGAAGTTGTGACTTTAGAGTTTAATAAAAAGTTGAATCTAAAAAATATTCAAAACCACTTAATCTTATTACTTCTTGGTTTGGTAGGGTTTTCGATTGCCATTTTAATGCCTTCAAAAGAGGCATTAGAAGTAAAACGGATTATAGTAATTGTTAGTTTTCCTTTGACGAGTTTATTTTTTGTTGTTTATTTGTTCAGGTTTTTAAGTTGGCCTAATACAATAGTCGTTCAAGAGTCATCACTTAAAATAGATAACAACATAATATCATTAGAAAATGTAAGTGATCTATATGTATCTAAATGCGGAGATTTTTTTAGCCTTTACATTGTAGATAAAAAAAGTAAAAAGGATTTTAAAGAAACTTATGTTACTGAGGCAGGTATAGAAGCTTTACGCCAATGTGAAAAGTTTGAGGAAGTCGCGGATAATGTTTTCTTGTTGAAAATAACTTAATAAGAGTTGGTGTTCCCCAAGTATGCGGTGCCCGGTGTCAGTCCTGAAACCTTGAGGTTTCAGGGCGGGGATCTGCGGTCTACCGTAGGCTTCTCGGTACATGCCGAGCTTGCACAATAGTAAACGAACAGAAACCCTAACATAAAATTTATCGGCTCAGGGACTTAACCAAGCTCCTGCACCCTAGGGAACACCTTCAGTATATAAGACAAGTTTCAATCCTTAAACCATAGAATAAAAAAAAGCGGATCGTTCGCGTAGTTTTTCCCCACCTTTAACTGCTTATTTACTTTTCAGATTGCTTTTTGACCTCAATCATACAATTAATTGGAGTTGCGATTTATCGAGTGGTAGCATGGCGTTACTTAGCCGAACAAAGAAAAAGTTATGAGCACGTTACCTGATTACCAACAAGCCCAATTGTTATTAGAAAAGAATGAAATTTTTGTCGCACCAGCAGAAGCCCATGGTGTGATCAGCGGTTTATTAGCCTGTGGCATCAATATCGAAGCCGACGAATACTTAGGTTTATTAAGCGATGTATTTAACGATGGCTTAGCCTTCAATAAAGATTTAAAAGCATTTTTTGCTGATGTGTATTCTCAGGTTGTTGCCAGCTTTAGCGATGAAGAATTTCAATTTGACCTATTCTTACCAAGCGACGACGAAACACTGATCGATTTAGCCAATGGCTTAGTATCTTGGGTATCGGGTTTTATGCTTGGTTTTGGTTTAAAACAAAAAGATTACGGCAAGTTATCAGCTGATGTGAAAGAAGTGATCAGCGATTTTAGTGAAATTACCCGCCTAGACACCATGTTTGAAGAGACCGAAGAAGACAGCCAAGCACTGCACGAAGTGATTGAGTATGTACGTGTTTCTGCGCTGTTATGTTTTGCTGAATTAGGCAAAGAGCCAGCCGATAAAAACCCTAAGAAGACCCTTCACTAATCAAATTACAGAGGTTTAGCATGTCGTCTATTGCAATCGATAAAGCTGAATTTAAAGCCCGCCGCGAGCGCTTGCTTGCGATGATGGATAAAAATAGCGTGGCTATAATTCCTGCGGCAGGAGAAGTAACACGTAGCCGTGATACTGAATATGCATTTCGCCAAGACAGTGACTTTTTCTACCTAACTGGGTTTAACGAACCGGATGCGGTTTTAGTGCTTTGCCCGTCAAGCGATACACCAAGTACGCTGATTTGTCGTAACAAAGATAAACTAGCTGAAATTTGGCATGGCCGAAGAATTGGCTTCGAAAAAGCTAAATCTGAGTACTTATTCGACGCAACTTGCCCACTTAGTGAACTAGATGAACAATTATTAGATTTGGTGAACGGCCAGCAGATTTTATTTTATGCACAAGGCACTTACGCAAATTTCGATGCAAAGGTTTGGGATTTATTAAACACCCTTCGCGGCGCACCTAAAAAAGGCTATAAAGCCCCACATACCATTAAAGATATTCGTGGTTTAGTGCATGAAATGCGTTTGTTTAAATCTGACGCAGAATTAAACATTATGCGTACAGCGTGCGAAATTAGTGCACAAGGCCATATTCGCGCGATGCAGTTTGCCAAACCTGGCGCAACTGAATATCAATTAGAAGCAGAGCTTCACCACCATTATGCAATGAATGGTGCCCGTCATCCTGCTTATGGCACGATTGTCGGCAGTGGTGACAACGCCAACATTTTGCACTACACACAAAATGACGCTGAGCTAAAAGATGGCGATTTAGTATTAATTGATTCTGGCTGTGAACTTGAAGGTTATGCGGCAGATATCACACGAACTTTCCCAATCAATGGCAAGTTTAGCGAACCACAAGCGGCGCTTTACAACATTGTATTAGCAGCTCAAGAAGCAGCATTCAGCCAAGTAAAGCCGGGCGGTAGTTTATCGAAAGCGAATGAATTAGCCTCAACGGTATTAACGCAAGGGCTTATTGATTTAGGCATTTTAACCGGTGAGCTTGATGAGCTAATGGCAAACCAAGCGTGCAAAGCATTTTACATGCATGGCCTTGGCCATTGGTTAGGGTTAGACGTACACGATGTTGGCGAATATAAGCTTGATGAAAAAGAGCGCGTATTTGAGCCGGGCATGGTGCTCACTATCGAGCCGGGTTTATATATTAGCGAAGATGCAAAAGCACCAGAGCAATATAAAGGCATCGGTATTCGTATTGAAGATAACTTACTTGTCACTCAAGATGGCCATGAAAACCTGACCATTTCGGTTCCAAAAACCATTAGTGACATTGAAGCAGTGATGCAAGCAAGCAAAGGCTAGGAGCAAGCGTGGCAAAGCAGTTTGATGTTGTCATTATCGGCGGTGGAATGGCGGGTGCAAGTTGTGCCCTAGGTCTAAAACAGAGCAATAAGCAGTTATCAATCGCTGTAATTGAGGCAAATGAAGTAAGCGCAGACTATCACCCTAGCTTTGATGATAGAAGCATTGCGCTTGCTCAACAGTCTGTTCAGTACTTAAAATCAATCAATGCGTTTGATTGCCAAGCGCCATTTGCGGCAGCGATTAAAAAAGTCACTGTATCTGATCGTGGTCATTTTGGTAAAACGCATATTGATTGCCAAGAATACGGTCATGATGCCCTTGGTTATGTGGTCGAAGTGAACCCATTTGGGCGCAGCCTTCATCAGCAACTTAAGCGTACTGATGTTAGTTTGTTTTGCCCTGATACGGTTGCCAAGCTTGAATACCAAAGCGACTGTGCCAACATCACGCTGAGCTCGGGCGAGCAGTTAAGCGCAAAGCTTGTGGTGATTGCCGATGGCGCTCATTCGCAAAGCCGTAAACTAGCTAATATTGAGTTTAATACCCGCGCATATCAGCAAGCGGCGATTATTGCCAACATCGAAGTGGCTGGTGGTCATCATCATCATGCCTTTGAGCGCTTTACTGAGCACGGTCCAATGGCGTTGTTGCCAATGAGTAATAACCGATACTCACTGGTGTGGTGCATGGAGCCTGAGCAAATTGAGCACACTATGGCGCTTGAAGACGATGCCTTTTTAGCTGCGTTACAAAAAGCATTTGGTTACTGCGGCGGCTCATTTAGCAAAGTGGGTATGCGTGCAAGTTATCCGCTTGTGTACGGTAAAGCCGAATCACTGAGCAGCCATCGTACAGTATTAATTGGTAATGCAGGGCATGCTATTCATCCAATTGCCGGGCAGGGCTTTAATTTAGGCCTGCGTGATGTGCAATTATTGTGTGATATGGCAAATAGAAGCGATCTTGGTGATTACGCCTTTACCCGTTATTACAGCCAAACTCGCAGTAAAGATATTACTACCGTGATGACACTCACAGACAGCCTAGTGCGTTTGTTCTCAAACTCATCACGATTGCTCGCGCTTGGTCGCAGCATTGGCCTTTTCTCAATGGATTTATTCTCCTCGTTAAAAAACCCGCTGGCAAAACAGCTTATGGGTCAGGTAAAGTAAGGTAAACGGATATGAAACAAGCACAAGTTTGTATTGTCGGTGGTGGCTGTGTTGGCCTTACGCTAGCACTTGGTTTAGCAAAAGCAGATATCAGCGTTGTGGTGATTGATGCGAGTAAAAATCAAACCTTACCGGGTGATGATTATGCACTTCGCGTGAGCGCATTGAGCTTGGCTAGTCAGGGGTTATTTGAGTCATTAAATGTATGGCCAGAGATCATTAAACAGCGTGCTACACCGTATACCTCGATGGATGTACGTGATCAAGACAGCTTTGGCAAAATTCATTTTGATCATAACGATCTCGACTTACCGCAGCTCGGTCATATCGTCGAAAACGACATTATTCGATACGCTTTAATTAGCGAACTTGAAAAGCAAAGTAATGCCACTTTATTGTTCGAAACCCGCTATCAGCAAATTCATCAAACCGACTCTGATGTGTTTATTACTCTAGAAAGCGGCGAGCCTGTGATTGCTAAATTATTAGTGGCGGCAGATGGTGCTAACTCGGCTATTCGCAAGCAGTTCAACATGCCAATTACTTTTAAAGATTATGACCATCACGCCATTGTTGCCACGGTTAAAACTGCCGATGAGCATAACAACACGGCACGCCAAGTGTTTTTACCAACCGGGCCGCTGGCGTTTTTACCCTTGCCAGATAAACACACGCACTCAATTGTATGGTCAACAAGCCCAGAGCATTGCGACACACTTTTAGCACTTGATGATAGTCACTTTAATAAAGCGGTTATGGCAGCCCTCGATGGCCAATGTGGTTTATGTGAAGTTCAAAGTGAGCGCATGGCGTTTCCACTTAAGATGCGTTATGCCCAGCAGTGGGTGTCGGGCAAAGTGGTTTTAATGGGCGATGCAGCGCATACTATTCATCCATTAGCCGGTTTAGGCATGAACCTTGGCCTAAAAGACGCCGCTTATTTAATTGAGCTATTAAGTAATGAGCAAGGCGAGTTTGCAAGTGCACGCACGCTGCGTGATTATGAACGTACTCGTAAGCTTGATGCACAAAAACACATAGCTATGATGCAAGGCTTAAAAGAGCTATTTGCAGGCGCTAACCCATTGAAAAAACTTGTACGTGGTGTGGGTTTAAGCCTAGTTGATAACCTTGGCCCAATTAAACATTTGTTCGCAAAAGAAGCAATTGGTAAATAACACCTAACTAGTTGTTACTATTTAGTTTAAGCCGCAGCTAAGCAATTAGCTGCGGCTTTTTTGCACTTATATGAACGCAAAATGATAGCGCTGTCATTTTTGTTAGTGTATGATTAAATTTTTGTGATTGGTATGGAAATTAAACAGCTCTGTTGGGTTGTATACTAGTTTCCAACCAAATAAAAATAATTAAACTAAGAGAACAATTATGGAAGCAACGGTTGAGTGTGACAACAACACAAAACAAAGCATCTGGCTGCCAATGATATTGGCCGGCTCAATGTTTTTTATCTTAGGGTGTATAACGTGGCTTAATGGTGCAATTACACCATTTTTGCAGCAAATGCTTGAGCTTTCGCCGTTACAAGCTTCGTTTATCATCTCTTCTTTTTATATTGCGGTAACAGTTGCCGGTATCCCATCGGCGATGCTGATCAAGCGCGTTGGTTATAAGAATGGTATGGCGATTGGCTGTGCGATTATGGCTTTATCGGCGCTGATGTATATTCCCGCTGCGAAACTGCAAATGATCGAAATTTTCTTGTTCGCACAATTAATGATAGGTGTTGGACAAACCGTGCTACAAACCGCTGTTAACCCATACGTGGTGAAAATGGGCTCTGAGAAATCAGCCGCTGTGCGCGTGTGTATCATGGGCTTATTAAACAAATTTGCGGGTGTTATTGTGCCTGTTATTTTTGCGGCTGTAGTTGTAAGCGGTGTTGTTGATGGCGCAGGTAAATTATCGCAAGAACAAAAAGACATTATGGCAAATAGCCTTATCATGCCTTATGTGTTGATTGCTGCTTTAATCATGTTATTTGCTGCCTTTGCTAAATTTGCACCATTGCCTGACTTAGTGTTTGATGAAGACGAAACATCAAACGGCAAAGGGGAAATTAAAGAAACCCTAGCACACCCTCACTTAGTTTTAGGTGTGGTGGGTATTGCTTTATATGTTGCTGTTGAAGTTATTGCCGCAGACACCATTGGCTCGTACGCTTTACAAATTGGCGTTGCTGACTACTCAGTTATGACCTCTTACACCATGGCGTGTATGTTGATTGGTTACGCGATTGGTATTTTGACTATTCCACGCTTTATGAGCCAACAAACGGCATTATTAATGTCGGGTATTGCCGGTATTATCACCGTGTTGTTAGTGGTACTTGGTAGCAATGACTCGTTCATTATTTCAAACCTATTATTAGTGCCATTTGGTGGCCCACAATTACCAGACCCATTGTTATGCATTGCATTATTAGGCTTTGCTAATGCCATGGTTTGGCCTGCAATCTGGCCACTGGCTTTAGCTGGCTTAGGTCGCTTAACAGGCACTGCATCTGGCTTACTGATCATGGGTATTGCTGGTGGTGCACTCGGCCCATTACTAATCGGCTTAGGAAACGTGGCAGGCTTAGGCGCACAAGGCGCTTACATTGTGATGATCCCAAGTTATGTATTCATTTTATTCTACGCCTTAAAAGGCCATAAGATGAGAAGCTGGAAATAACCCAGCAAACTAAATTTTCAAGTTAGGCAAAGCCGCGGTACGCCCATCACCGCGGCTTTTTTGTGGGTAAACTAAAGCTATCAGCTTTCAGCCGTCAGCTATCAGATTGAAAACAAAGTAGCTGAAATGCTCACCTGTAGGCGTGAAACTTATTTCGCGCGATGCTTATCTAAACCACAGAAGCAAGATGTAGGTCGGGCTTTAGCCCGTCAATGTTAGCGATTATGTGTCGCCATAAATGACGACCTACAGTGCTTGATTCATTAGCTCGTAGGTTGGTTAGAGCGGAGCGAAACCCAGCGCTTGGAGCCATCAGCTTTCAGTTTGAAAAGTTAGCGAGATAGGAGTTGTAGGAGGCGTTTTAACGCCGAATTCGTAGCAGCGCGTTTACCCCGCGTAATTTACTGTTTTTTGTGGTTCAATAATTTTTTGCACAAAGAGAAAACAATGAGAAAAGAATGAGAAAGACCATAAGATTTTGTTGTTTTTCCTCTAAAGCGCAGCACCTCTTATCCTCTTTGTGATTATTATTTTAAATTATGTTTTCTCTATGTAGCGCGAAGCGCCTCGGTGTACTCTGCGGTTCAATTTTCGGCACAAAGGAAGACAAGGAGAAGTGAATGAGCAACCCAATAAAACTATTAGTTACTTTCCTCTAAAGCGCAGCGCCTCTTATCCTCTTTGTGAATATCCATTGAATTGCGTGATATAAAATCGCGACTACTAACTTGCTAACTCACACCCACAAAAAAGCCGTGGGACTTTCATCACACGGCTTTTGATATTTCGCTAAGTCGTTTTATTAGAACGAGTAGCTGTAACCTAGTTGTAGGGTACGTGGTTTACCTGGTTGAATACCGCCGTTTGCACGGTTTGCAACGTAGGTTTTGTCAAACAGGTTGTCTACTGTTAGGTATACTTTTTGTTTGTCGTCGATTAGGTATTTAGCTGCTAAATCCCATACAACGCGGCTGTCGATTGCATTGCGACCTGAGTCTGTTAAGTCTGCGTGTGCATCAGACACATAACGCATTTGCGTATCGAATACGAAGCTTGAGAACTCAGCACCCATCGAAAGCGCTAATTGGTTTTCAGGCACGTATGGCATTGCATCGCCTTTTTCTACGCTACCCCAAAGATCTGATTCAAACGCATTGTCGAACTCAGAATCAGTGTAAGTGTAAGTTAAGCGAACAGGGAATGAAGCTGCTTTAGTAGCGAATACTTTACCAGCGCTTAGCTCAAAACCAGACACAGATACTTCACCGTAGTTGTATTGGTCGCCAATATTGTCATCGCTACAACCAACAGCCGCAGTACAGTTACCGTGCATGTTTGTGTAGTCAGAGTTAAAGTAAATTACTTCACCTTGAATGCCAGCGTAATCGTAACGACCACCTAGCTCAATGTTAACACTCTCTTCTTCTTCTTGATCCGCATTACCTGGTGCCGCTGGAGCGTAACCTTTTTGAATACCAGCAAGAAGCGTTAGGTTGTCGCTTACTGTGTAAGTGGCACCTAGTGATGGTACTAAGATCTCAGTGTCGTTGCTGATATCTTTTGTTAAGCCATTTTCACGGTTTGGATCAGACTTAGCCCATTCAACACGTTTGATTGTGATGTCTTCGTAGCGAAGACCTGCACTAATGACTAATGCATCAAGTGACCACTCATCTTGAATGAATAGGGTAGTTGCTTCAGCGCTATCTAAACGGTTGCTGTTTGAACCTGGAACGCCTTTTTCTGTAAGCGTCATTGATAGGTCTTGGTTAAGCGTGTACTTGTCTTCCCATTGGAAACGATCCATTTCATCTTCGTGGTAACGTGCACCAACTGTGATGTAGTGGTTGCCCGCAGGGATATGGAATTCAGTTTGTAAGCCTTTCGCTTGGTAATCACGGTTATTCGCTTTTACGCCGATACCTTCAATACCTTCGCTCGTTGGGTTTGCTTCAAACTCGCTGTATTGCTCAAGGTAGCTGCTGCTTACTTTGCTTGCTTTATACCAGTTACGGTGGAAGTCGTTTAGGTAAGCTGTAGCAAGTAGCTCGTAACCTTTACCAAAACGATATGCATAGTTGATTTGGTATGCATTGTGTTGTGTGTTCATTTCATCGTTTTGCGATGCTGCATAACGACGGTAAGGGTTTTCTTGGTAATCAGCGTCAGTAAGACCCATGTAAGTTTCGTCAGAGCGTTCGTCTGAGTACTTTAACTTCATTTCTAGGCTGTGTGCTTCGTTATCACCAAAGTCAAAACCAAACTTTAATAAGAAATCATTCTTTTCGAAGCCAGTGTTGTCGCTACCAACTGGTAAATCTTTAAAGCCATCAGCACCGTAAGTGAATACTTCTACAAGGCCCGCAGCATTGTTTTTCTTTTTACCGAAGTAAGCATGACCTTTGTAGAAACCGTCGCTACCAAGTTCAGCATTAAGTAAACCTTTAGACCCTTCAGTTGGTAAGCTACGAGAAACTAAGTTTAAAACACCGCCTGTTGTACGTGGGCCATACTTAACAGACGCTGCACCTTTAAGTACTTCGATAGACTCCATACGACCCATAGTAGGGAAGTAGTAAGCAGAAGGCGCTGAGTAAGGTGCTGGTGCTACAAGTACACCATCTTCCATTACAGAGATTTTGTCGTTACGACCTGTACCCGTACCACGCATACCGATGTTAGGACGAAGGCCATAGCCGTCTTCTTCTTGTACATATACACCCGGTACAGCACTTAAAACACGTGAGATATCAGTATATTCAAACTTTTCTAGTTCTTGCTCATCAATAAAAGTAGCAGAGCCAGGAATATCGTTAATTGCAGATGCAGAGCCAATTACAGTGATTTGCTCGAAGTTTTTCTCTTCTTTAGTTACATCTTTTGCAAAAGCATTAGCGCTTAAAGATAAAGCGACCGCAGTCGAAAGCGTAGAAACAATAAACTTAGGTGTCATTGTGAGTCCTGTATATGTTTAGATATTTTTAACAGGCGCAATTAAAACATGTAAAAAAATGCGAATCAATCCTATTTGTAATAAAATAGGTCTGAACTGTAAGTTCATGAATTCAAGGGGTTATAAGGAATACAGTAGTATTGTATTACGATATTGGGTTTGGTTTGGTGTTAAGTAAAACTTAATGAGTGCAGCTGTCAGCTCGTAGGTTGGTTAGAGCGGAGCGAAACCCAACTTTGGAGCAATCAGCTTTCAGCCATCAGATTGAAAGTTAGCGAGTTAGAAAGAGTAAAGGGGAAAGTTTGCGAGATACGAGGAACGAGATGCGAGTTGTAGGAGGCGTTTTAACGCCGAATTCGTAGCAGCGGGTATACCCCGCGTAATTTACTGTTTTTCTCTGTGGTTCAATTTTTTTTGCACAAAGAGAAGATAATGAGCAACCCAATAAAACCACCAAAAAGGGTATTTTTCCTCTAAAGCGGAGCGCCTCTTTTCCTCTTTGTGATTATTCATCAAATTACGCGATATAAAATCGCGGCTACAATCTTACAACTCACACCTACGTCAAACGTAGGGCGATGAATTCGGCGAGTTTGTCTACGGCGGTGCCGGGGTCGTCGGTGCGTTTAATTAAGCTAATACCGATTTGACCAAGCTCGGGGAGGTCTTTGGTTTGTATTTGGTAGTTAAGCTCATTCGGTACGGTGCTTTTTGCGAGTACCGTAATGCCTAAGCCTTCTTTTAACGCCGCAGTTAGGCCAGTTAAGTCGGCATTACTGTAGGCAATGCGGTATTTAATACCCGCACTTTGTAGCGCCTCGATTGCGCGGCGGCGATAAATACATCCCTCGGGGGCGGTTACAAGCGTTACCACATCGTTCTGTGCAAGGTTTAAATCGCCTACCCATACTAGTTGGTCTTGCATAAAAATAGGGAACTTGGCTGATTCGAGCTCTTCGTTTAATGCCAATACTAAATCGAATTGATCTTGGCGCGAGACCGACAATAAATGCTTACTCAAACGAGAACGCACTTCGAGCGATACGTCAGGGTAGAGGGCCACGAAGTCACCAATGATCGACGGTAAAATACGTGCAGCAAATTCACTGGGGATCCCCAAACGCACTTTACCTGTCACGTTTTCGCTGGTGAACTGCTGTAAAATGGCATCGTTTTGTTGCAGCATTTGCTTAGCTAATGGCATGAGCAGTTCGCCATATTGATTAAGTACTTGGCGCTGGCCTTGCTTTTTAAACAGCTTATGGCCCAGCATGTCTTCAAGGCGCTTTATTTGTAAGCTCACAGCCGGTTGCGATAGCCCTAATAATTCACCCGCTTTGGCAAACCCGCCAACTTCAACAACAGTGACTAAAGTACGTAAACTATCGGTAGAAATGTTTTTCATTAAAAAATTCTATTTATAGGGCTATGTATATAAGCATTATTTATCAATTGATAAATAATTACAATTTGTTGTTGCCAGAACGGCGCAATATACTTCAAGCATTAATGATTGATAGGTGTCACATATGACTTTTACGCCAATAATGTTTGCTCGCCACAGCCAAGCTGAGACCCCAGCAGACAACGTGCTACAAGCTAATAGCGATACTGCCATTATGGATTTTAGTGGCACTGAAGCAATCCCATTTTTAACGGCTATTTTAGGTCTTGATATTAATAAGCTAACCGCCTGCGGTTTAGGCTTACGTAGTTCATTAGACGATGACCTAACAAGCAGCTACGCTTATGCCCTGTATTACTTTAACGAAACTGCATTTCGTTTTGTATTAGGTAAAGATGCCAGCGTGCAATTACAGTCGCTTATTAATGAGCAACAACTACGTTACGACATTGATTACGTAATGCGTGACGATTTAAGTGCACTAACCCTAAGTGGTGAGCAAGCGTTTGATGCCTTGGTCGACAGCTTTAAGCTAACGCCGGGACTGCGTTTATCAGACATGCGCAGCTGCTATGGTGCACAAAGCGGTGAGGTATTTATTACCGCCATAGATAACCAAGCAACACAGCAATTTCAGCTGGTGGCGCGCCAAGCAGAGCTTGATAAATGGCAAACGCACTTACAGCAGCTCGGATTTGATTTAGCCTTAGCCAACGTTGCTTAAAACATAAAATTTTTAAAACAGCTACGCACTTGGGTGTTTAGCTGTTTTTTAGTTACAAAATCGCAATTTGGGTGTGACAACTGTGCAACTAATGTATAATCGCCGCCCATGTTATTCCCCCTCATTAAATTGAGGCCACGCCCCACAACTTGTGGGTTAATTTAAAAGTGAAGGAATATTATGACTTCTAAAACAGTTTTACATGCTAAGCACCTTGAAGCTGGCGCAAAAATGGTTGATTTCCACGGCTGGGAAATGCCAATCAACTACGGCTCACAAATCGAAGAGCATAATGCGGTTCGCACAGATGCAGGTATGTTTGACGTATCTCACATGACAATTGTTGATGTTCAAGGCGAGCAAGCACAAGCGTTCTTACGTAAGCTAGTTGCAAACGACGTTGCTAAGTTAACTGTACCGGGTAAAGCACTTTACACAGGTATGCTTAACGAAGAAGGCGGCGTAATCGACGACCTAATCATCTACTTCTTCTCAGAAACGAACTACCGTTTAGTAGTTAACTCAGCAACACGTGAAAAAGATTTAGCGCATTTAGCTAAAGTTTCGGCTGATTTCGCCGTAACGGTTACTGAGCGTCCTGAGTTTGCAATGATTGCCGTTCAAGGCCCTAACGCACGTGCTAAAACAGCAACAGTACTTAACGCAGAGCAACAAGCTGCTGTTGAAGGTATGAAGCCTTTCTTTGGTGTGCAAGCAGGTGATTTATTTATTGCGACAACAGGCTATACTGGCGAAGATGGTTATGAAATCGTAGTACCTAACGATCAAGCTGCTGATTTATGGCAACAACTTCTAGACGCAGGCGTAGCGCCAGCGGGTCTAGGTGCGCGTGATACGTTACGTCTTGAAGCGGGTATGAACCTTTACGGCCTAGATATGGACGAAAGTGTTTCTCCACTTGCTGCAAACATGGCGTGGACAATCGCATGGGAGCCAGAAGATCGTAAGTTTATCGGTCGTGAAGTATTAGAGCAGCAACGCGCTGACAAGAGCACAGACAAACTAGTTGGTTTAGTGCTTGAAGAAAAAGGCGTATTGCGTAGCGGTTTAAAAGTCATCGTTGAAGGTGGTGAAGGGGTGATTACCTCTGGTACATTCTCACCAACCCTTGGTCACAGTGTTGCGCTAGCACGCGTTCCGCGTTCAACTGGCGAAACAGCCCAAGTAGAGATGCGTAAAAAACTGGTTAACGTTAAGGTTGTTAAACCTTGCTTTGTACGTAACGGCAAATCAGTTATCTAAACTATAAAAAATTTGGTGTTATCACCCAATATAAACCAAAGGAACAAAAAGATGAGCAATATCCCAAGCGAATTAAAATATGCTACTTCACACGAGTGGGTTCGCGACGAAGGTGACGGTACGTTTACTGTAGGTATCACTGAGCACGCACAAGAACTTCTTGGCGACATGGTATTCGTTGAATTACCAGAAGTTGGTGATGAAGTTGACGCGGGTGAAGACTGCGCAGTAGCTGAGTCTGTAAAAGCAGCATCAGACATCTACGCACCAATCGGCGGTGAAATCGTTGCAATCAACGAAGAGCTTGAAGATTCGCCTGAAACAGTAAATAACGACCCGTACACTGACGGTTGGTTATTCCGTATCAAAGCATCTGACACATCAGAGCTTGATAACCTGTTAGACGCTGAAGGCTACGCTAACACAATCGACGAAGACTAATTAATTAGTCACGCCGACTAAAAGCCCCTCATAAGTGGGGCTTTTATGATTTTATAGCTTACTTTTCCATACGCTGTAAGTTACTGAATCAACCTGTTTTTAAGTTATTGCCAGTTACCCATTGGCAGTAACCACTTTTTTTTGGATCATAGGAATCTGGACAAATGTCAAACGCCAAATCTCTTGAACAATTAGAGCAAAAGCAAGATTTTATTCGCCGTCACATTGGGCCAAGCCCAGCGCAAGTAAGCGACATGCTAAGCGCTCTTGGAGTATCGAGTGTTGAAGAGCTGATCGGTCAAACGGTACCTGCAAGCATTCGCTTAGAGCAAGGTTTATCAATTGGCGAAAGCCGCACTGAAGTTGAAACACTAAGCTACTTAAAATCAGTAGCAAGCAAAAATAAAGTGTTCAAATCATACATCGGTCAAGGCTACCACCCAACTCACGTACCACACGTAATTTTACGTAACGTACTTGAGAACCCAGGCTGGTACACTGCGTATACACCATACCAACCAGAGATTGCACAAGGTCGTTTAGAATCATTATTAAACTTCCAGACTATGACCCTAGACCTAACTGGTCTTGATTTAGCAAGCGCGTCATTACTTGACGAGTCAACGGCTGCTGCAGAAGCAATGGGTCTTGCAAAGCGTGTTGCTAAAGCTAAAAAAGCTAACATCTTCTTCATTGCTGATGACGTACATACACAAACTATCGACGTTGTTGCTACACGTGCAGACCAGTTTGGTTTTGAAGTGGTAGTTGGTCCTGCAAGCGAAGCGGCTAATCATGAGATTTTTGGTGCATTATTCCAATACCCATCAACAACCGGTGAAATCACTGACGTAACTGACCTAATCGCACAAGTACAAGACAAAAAAGCGATTGCCTGTGTTGCTGCAGACATCATGAGCTTATTAATGCTTAAAGCGCCAGGTAAATTAGGTGCAGACGTAGTACTTGGTTCAGCACAGCGTTTTGGTGTACCTATGGGTTACGGTGGTCCACACGCTGCATTCTTTGCAACACGCGACAAGTACAAGCGTTCACTACCAGGTCGTATTATTGGTGTTTCTAAAGACCGTTTAGGTAACGACGCACTACGTATGGCAATGCAAACTCGTGAACAACACATTCGTCGTGAAAAAGCCAACTCAAACATCTGTACAGCGCAAGTATTACTAGCGAACATGGCAGCGTTCTACGCGGTTTACCACGGTCCACAGGGCCTTAAAACTATCGCTGAGCGTATCCACCGTTTTGCAGATATCTTAGCGGCAGGTTTAAAAGCGAAAGGCGTAAACCTTAAGCACGACACTTGGTTCGATACACTGACGGTTGTTGCAGATAACAAAGACGAAATCGTTGCACGTGCAGTAGAGCACGGCGTTAACTTTGCATCTAACCGCGCAGGTGAATATTCAATTTCTGTATCAGAAACAACAACCCGTGCAGACGTAGCTGAGCTATTCGACATCATCTTAGGTGAAGATCACGGCCTAAGCGTTGATGCACTTGCAAACGAAATCGAAGTAAATGGCAGCAACTCAATTCCTGCAAGCCTAGTACGCGATGACGAAATTTTAACGCACCCTAACTTCAACTCGTACCACAGCGAGACTGAAATGTTGCGTTACATCAAGCGCCTAGAGAACAAAGACTTAGCGCTTAACCACTCTATGATCTCATTAGGTTCATGTACAATGAAACTTAATGCGACAGCTGAGATGATCCCAATCACTTGGCCTGAGTTTGCAAATTTACACCCATTCTGCCCACTTGATCAGGCAGCGGGTTACCAAATCATGATGACAGAGTTACATGATTGGTTAGTAAACATCACAGGTTACGATGCAGTTTCACTACAACCTAACTCAGGTGCACAAGGTGAATACGCAGGCTTAATCGCGATTCGTAAATACCACGAGTCACGCGGTGAAGGTCACCGTAACGTATGTTTGATCCCAAGTTCAGCGCACGGTACAAACCCAGCGTCTGCACAAATGGCAAGCATGAAAATCGTGGTTGTTGACTGTGATAAAAACGGTAACGTTGATATGGCAGACCTTAAAGCGAAAGCCGAAGAGGTATCTGAAAACCTATCTTGTATCATGATCACTTACCCATCTACACACGGTGTTTACGAAGAAACAATTCGTGAAATCTGTGACATCGTGCACCAGCACGGCGGTCAAGTGTACATGGACGGCGCAAATATGAACGCGCAAGTAGGTGTTACAAGCCCAGGTTCAATCGGTTCTGACGTATCGCACCTTAACCTACACAAAACATTCTGTATTCCACACGGTGGTGGTGGTCCAGGTGTTGGCCCTATCGGTGTTAAATCTCACCTAGCGCCATTTATGCCTAACCACAGCGTAATTAATGTTGCTGGCACAAACATCGGTAACGGTGCGGTTTCTGCTGCTCCTTACGGCTCAGCAGCTATTTTACCAATCTCGTGGGCATACATTGCTATGATGGGCTCTGAAGGCTTAAAACAAGCAACAGAAATGGCTATCGTGAACGCTAACTACTTATCTGAGAAGCTAAGCGAGCACTACCCAATTTTATACCGTGGCCGTAACAACCGCGTTGCGCACGAGTGTATTGTTGACCTACGCCCAATCAAAGAGCAAACAGGCGTAACAGAAATGGACGTAGCTAAACGTCTACAAGACTACGGCTTCCATTCACCAACTATGTCATTCCCAGTTGCTGGCACACTAATGATTGAGCCAACTGAGTCTGAGTCTAAAGTTGAGATCGACCGTTTCATCGAAGCAATGGTGTCAATCAAGTCAGAAATCGACCGTATCGCATCTGGCGAATGGTCAATTGAAAACAACCCGCTAGTGTTTGCACCGCACACACAAGCAGACGTACTAGGCAATGAGTGGGATCGTGCATACGACCGTTTCTACGCTGCATTCCCAGTACCAAGCGTAGCAAAAGACAAATTCTGGCCTACAGTAACCCGTATCGATGACGTATACGGCGACCGTAACCTAGTTTGTTCATGCCCAGCGGTTGAGACATACCGTGACTAAGGTTTGATTAAATTCAAATGCCAAAAAGCCGTTGCAGCAATGCAACGGCTTTTTTGTGTTTTGGAGAAAGTTAGCGAGGGGAAAGTTAGCGAGGGGAAAGTTAGCGAGGGGAAAGTTAGCGAGGGGAAAGTTAGCGAGGGGAAAGTTAGCAAGAGTAAAGTTAGCAAGAGTAAAGTTAGCAAGAGTAAAGTTAGCAAGAGTAAAGTTAGCAAGAGTAAAGTTAGCAAGAGTAAAGTTAGCAAGAGTAAAGTTAGCAAGAGTAAAGTTAGCAAGAGTAAAGTTAGCAAGAGTAAAGTTAGCAAGAGTAAAGTTAGCAAGAGTAAAGTTAGCAAGAGTAAAGTTAGCAAGAGTAAAGTT
>NZ_LJTC01000002.1 GCF_001306915.1 Pseudoalteromonas lipolytica
TGCAGAATTTAAAAACCTAACCCTGATAAAGCTCCCACCTTATTCACCAGAGCTAAATCCAATAGAGCAAGTATGGAGTTGGATACGACAACATTGTTTATCAAATAGAGTGTTTTCAGGCTATGACGAAATTGTCGATGAAGTTTTGCAGAATTTAAAAACCTAACCCTGATAAAGCTCCCACCTTATTCACCAGAGCTAAATCCAATAGAGCAAGTATGGAGTTGGATACGACAACATTGTTTATCAAATAGAGTGTTTTCAGGCTATGACGAAATTGTCGATGAAGTTTCAAAGGCGTGGAATCACTTTATTTCAATCCCGGATCGAGTGAAGAAAATGTGCAATCGGGAATGGATTAAATTGATTTAATCTTTATGCGGAATGGTATTATTTGTTCCTTTTGAATAGACATAAAAAAACCCCAGACTATGCTGGGGTTTCTATCAACTCATTAAGCTAGCAATTACTGTTGGCGCTGTGCTTCTTTTTGCGCTTTTTTAGCTTCTTTACGCTTACGAAGAACTTCTTGCGCTTCATTACCGATGTGACCTTCGCCACGCGCCTGTGCTAATTCGATTTGCTTTTGACGCTCAGCAAAACGTGCACGTTGCTCTTCTGTTAGGCTGTCGTGACAGTGATGACACGAAACACCTTCCATGTATTCGGGCTTTTGCTTTTCTTCTTCAGTGATAGGCATACGACAAGCATGACATTGGTCGTAAGAACCTTTTTGTAAATCGTGATTTACCGCAACACGGTTATCAAATACAAAACACTCACCTTCCCACATGGTTTCTTCTTTTGGTACTTCTTCTAAGTACTTAAGAATACCGCCTTCAAGGTGGAATACTTCGTCAAAGCCTTGCTCTTTCATGTACGCAGTTGATTTTTCACAGCGAATACCACCGGTACAGAACATAGCAACTTTCTTGTGCTTTTCTGGGTCTAGGTTTTCTTTCGCCCATGCTGGGAATTCGCGGAATGTCTTCGTGTTTGGATCAACCGCATTTTGGAAAGTACCGATCTCGATTTCGTAATCGTTACGCGTATCGATAAGAATCACTTCAGGGTCTGAAATTAATGCATTCCAATCAGCTGGTTTTACGTATGTACCCACTACTTCACGTGGGTCGATACCTTCAACACCCATAGTTACGATTTCTTTTTTCAGTTTTACCTTAGTACGGTAGAACGGGCATTCGTCATCGTATGACTCTTTAGTCACAATGTTGTCTAGGTTTGGTTGTGCGTCTAACCATGCAAGTAGGTTATCGATACCTTCACGTTTAGCAGAAACAGTACCGTTGATACCCTCAGCCGCAAGTAACAAAGTACCGCGTACTTCATTGTCTTCCATTACTTTTAGTAGTGGTTGGCGAATCGCTTCAAAATCAGGAAGGGCTACAAATTTGTAAAGTGCGCAAACAACAAAGTGCTCGCTAGTTACATTGTCTTTATGAACAGCAGTCATGGTTTTACCTTTTGCTTTAAATGCCCATGTGGGGCGTTAACCGAATCGCAAATCCGGCGCATTGAGGGCGCGTATTTTACGCGAATTAGCGATAATTGCAAAAACTGATGCGAAATAGCTGTGTTTTTACTGTCTCCAAGTGAGGCAAGTGCGTTATAATGAACAGGATTTACAAATTTTGCTCATCGGAGATTACGCATTGCATTTTACTGAACTTGGGATTGATACACGCCTCGAAAAACAACTTGCGCATCAAGGCATCACCCAGCCCACTGACATTCAAGCGCACGCGGTACCTACAGCTATCGCAGGCCATGATATTTTTGCACAGTCAAAAACAGGATCGGGCAAAACGCTGGCGTTTTTATTACCTGCTGTACAGCGCGTAATGAAACAAAAAGCACTCAGTAAACGCGACCCGCGCGTTTTGATCGTTGCGCCTACCCGCGAATTAGCAACCCAAGTGTACAGCCAATTAAGGCTATTAATTGCCGGTACAAACATTAGTGCAGTAAAAGTACTGGGTGGTGAAAACTTTAACGATCAAATTAAAGCGCTTCGTAAAGACCCTCATTTTGTGGTGGGCACACCAGGGCGTTTAGCTGACCATTTGAGTCAACGCTCATTACAGCTTTCAGGGTTAGAACTGTTAATTTTTGATGAAGCTGACCGTATTTTAGATTTAGGCTTTACCGATCAAGTTAAAATGATTAACGAGCTTGCTGATCACCGTTTACGCCAAACGTTATTGTTTTCAGCAACTCTTGACCATGCACAAGTTGATGCCCTATCACGTAACCTTTTACGATCACCAAAACAAATATTATTAAGTGCCTCTAACGAACAACACAGTGATATTACTCAGCAGCTTTATTTAGCTGATCATCTAGATCACAAAGAAGCCCTACTAGAGCACTTTGTAAAACAAGACAATGTTGGCCAATGCATTATTTTCACTGCAACACGTGCAGATACTCAACGTTTAAGCCAGCTATTAAATGATAAAGGCTTTAAAGCGCAAGCACTTGCGGGTGACTTAACACAGGCTAAGCGTCTTGAAATTATGGATGCCTTTAGCCGTGAAAACTTTAAAATCTTAATCACCACCGATGTTGCATCACGTGGTCTTGATTTATTAAGCGTGACTCACGTTATTAACTTTGACCTACCAAAACATGCTGAAGAGTATGTGCACCGTATTGGTAGAACTGGTCGCGCAGGCTTTAAAGGAACTGCTATTTCGTTAGTAGGCCCGAAAGATTGGCCAAGCTACAAAGCAATTAAAGCATTTTTAAATGATGAATTAAGCTTTTTCACCGTTGACGGCCTTGTTGGTAAATTTAAAGGTCTGCGTGAGAAAAAACCAAACACAGTTTGGAAAAAAGCAGAGAAAAAAGTGGCTGCAAAACCTGCTAAACCAAAACGCAAAGCAGCCCCTAAAAAGCCTAAAGCCCCTATTCAAGCACCAATTGATGTAGATGGTTTTGCTCCAATGCGCCGTAAGAAAAAGCCAGAACAGGAATAACAATGAGTATTTTAGGAACCACACAAACCCTTTTCGTTAATGAAATGTCTAACGAAGGTGCTTATTTAGATGGCCGTGACTTAGGCGAAGTATTCTTACCAAGCAAAGAAATTGATTACGAACTAGAAGCTGGCGACAGCGTTCAAGTATTCATTTACTTAGATCACGCAGGTCACCCAACAGGCACCACAAAAAAACCTTTAGCTGAAGTGGGCGAATATGCCCTACTCCGTGTTAAAGCAATTAATAGCACTGGTGCGTTTATGGATTGGGGTCTCGAAAAAGACGTACTTGCGCCATACAACGAACAAAAGCCAAAAATGAAAGACGGCTTTTCGTATCTTGTACGCTTATACCTAGATAACGCCAGCCAACGTATTTGTGCATCAAGCAACTTTAATAAGTTTTTATCGAAAGATGAACCAACTTACTCTGTAATGGAAGAAGTTGACCTAATCGTTGCCGGTAAAACAGACCTAGGCTACAAAGTACTTGTAAACGAAGCCCACATTGGTGTGGTTTACTACAACACGGTATTTAAAAAGCTATTTGTTGGCCAGCGCTTAAAAGGCTTTATTCAAAAAGTACGTGAAGACGGTAAAATCGACGTACTCCTTGAAAAGCCAGGTATGGGTAAAGTAAACGACTTAGGCGAAAAAATCTTAGCTAAATTAAAAGCCGAAGGCGGCGTACTTCACTTAGGTGATAAGTCAGACCCTGAAGCAATTAAAAAGACTTTCTCAACCAGTAAAGCAAACTACAAAAAAGCCATTGGCGGTTTGTTTAAGCAAGGTTTAATCGAGATTGAAGCAACGTCGATTAGATTGAAATAAGTTGCGAGTTGCGAGTTGCGAGTTGCGAGTTGCGAGTTGCGAGTTGCGAGTTAGCAAGATAGTGAGTTATCTGAAAGAGTAAAGTGTAAGCTTTACTCTTTTTTATTCTTAGTGGTTTTGTTAGCTTTAAGGTGTGGGCGCCTTTAATTTTCTAACGCTATTATGAGTACTATTCATTTAAAAGTGAAAGTCGGTATTTTTCCATAAGCAGCCTTCCGGATTAACTCATTTCTGCCCCAAAATAAGTTAACGTAAATACTCTAATGGTGGCTTAGAGCGAAAAGCTGACAGTCACATTGCTCGATTCTCAACTAATTATACAGTTAGCCATCAATATCGCTTTCGCTAAATCGAAAACAATATTGATGGCTATGCAGCGCTTAAAAGTCAGTAACAATAGTTACACCAGGAACTGTTGATGTATCCATTGTGGTTAAGGAATCTATCGATTGCTCAAGATTAATGCGCTGACCAATTAGTTTTTCAGGTGCTAACTTTCCTGAAAGCATCATAGCCAGCATGTCTTGGTAGCGGAAAGCTTGCATACCATGACTGCCAATGATTTCTAGCTCTTGTGCTATGACTTTGCCCATCGGGATATTAGGAGCAGCTTGATCCCCCAGAAGTAACCCTACTTGGACGTGTTTACCTAAACTGCGTAGGCATTTGATTGAATTGACACAAGTTACACTGTGCCCAAGTGCATCTAGTGAAACATGTGCACCGCCTTGGGTAAGTGACATAATCGCTTCAGCGACATCGGCAACCTTGCTGGCGTTGATTACGGCAACGGCTCCTAAAGAGCGAGCAAGCTCGAGTTTATCTTCAGCAATATCAACAGCAATTACATGTGCACCAACAGCACTGGCTATCATGATAGCAGACAGTCCAATGCCCCCACAKCCATGAACAGCAACCCACTGCCCAGCTTTCACTTTACCTTGATCGACCACYGCTCTAAATGACGTTACAAAGCGACAGCCAAGGCTTGCTGCTGTAGCGAAATCCATATCACTAGGTAAATGAACTAGATTCGTGTCGGCATTATTAATCGCTACATATTCGGCAAAAGAGCCCCAATGTGTAAATCCTGGTTGCGTTTGGGTTGAACAAACTTGTTGGTTGCCAGAATGACAATCAGAGCAACTACCACAGCCATTTACAAACGGCACCGTAACGCGTTCACCCACCTTATAATGACGAACATTTTTGCCTACGGCTTCTATCACGCCAGCAAATTCATGCCCTGGTACATGGGGCAACTCGATATCTGCGTCGTGTCCTTTCCAGCCATGCCAATCACTGCGGCATACTCCAGTAGCTCGCACACTGACAATTACGCCATCATCCGACAAGTCTGGCTCCTTAACATTCATAACCTTTGGTATTTGACCAAACTTTTCATAAACAACAGCTTTCATAACCTAACCACCATTCAAATAAGTATTATCAACTCATCAATATGTTACTAATTACGACTGGAATTACCTTGCTAAATCAGCTTGAAATTCATCACTTAAAGAAATTATCTGTCTTTTAAAGGGAGAGGAGCGAAGGATTATGACAGTCATAGCATTGCAAATGTTGGAAACCTGTTTTTACTGCTATTGGTGAGTTTTGATATCCCTTTATTTGAGAAATAATTACGACTGGTTTAAGTCAGTTCTTTTCTATAAGAGACTTTTCAAAAGCTTCTGTTATCCGTTTAATAATTTCAGAGTTAGTGCCCTTCGAAATTGCAAAGCACAGTTTGATACCTGCTTCTGGCTCTAGCTTAAATACTGGAATCAACAAATTACTGGGGAGGCCCAAGCTTCTTAATCTGTTTTCAATGCTATTGATTGTTTCAACCATTAGGTCGACCTTTTGTTAAGCAATTGATTGAAACTAATGCCGTCATTGGGTGTTACGTAAAGGTTTACCGCTTCTCTAAGCCCTATGCTCTTCAGATAATTGTATTCAAACTCATCACGAGACACTGCAATAGTATATTTTTTTAAATCAGTTAAGCTTTTGATGTCAATGAGCTTATCTGCGAAGGCGAAAAAATAAAAGTTCTCAACCGGAGATAATGGGCAAAACCAGTGAAAAAGAGACTCCCTTTTTTCATTTCGAATGATTGAATAAATGAGCGTATTTTTTTCTTTAGCTGCTGTATCATAGGCTCTAGCCCAAGGCTGTAGTGTGATTTCGTAATGAATGTCGGCTTCCCTAAGAATACTTTTAACTCTCTTTGTAGCAATACCTACAATTTCTTCATTTTTATCTAGATAGTTATATGGCGGCCAATCCTCAGTAACAACATTGAGTTTGGGGATGTCGTTATTAATTGCACTGGCATGGCAGTTCAAAACTGTCATGAGCGCAAATAGAGCAAGCAGCAGCTTGATTCCATCTCCAGAAATTACGAGTTAGTCATTAATATTGTAGTTCTTCTTCTCCCAAAATCTAATAATAGTCTTTCGCATTGCTTCTTGTTATGTTTGACTTGAAAGTTGCCAATTAAAGAAATATTCTTTTCTTTGATCGTTAAAAATTGAAAGAATATAACAATGAACACGCTAACTAAGATAGATACTGATATTTTAAATTATATGCAGAGAGATGGACGCCTGACGAATGCAAAGTTAGCCAGCAAGTTAGCGATGAGTGAGTCCCCCTGTTGGCGTAGATTAAGGCGTTTAGAGGAGGAAGGTTATATCGAAAGTTACCAAGCCAATTTAGACAGACGTAAACTCGGCTTTGGTGTACTAGCTTTTGTACAATTAACTTTCATAGAACACGATAGTAAGACAACCGCTATTTTTGAAGGTGTTATCAAAAATTGCGATCAGGTACTTTCTTGCCACAATACAACAGGTGACGCTGATTTTTTATTACAGGTTGTCGCAAAAAACTTAGATGATTATAGCCAATTCATCGATAACACTTTGCGTAAATTACCTGGCGTTACAGCTATTCGCTCAAATTTATCACTACGAGAACTCAAAGCATCTTCTAGACTTCCTATTGGCTAAGAGTTGTTTTGGTTTATTGCCGTATGTTCCTAGCTTAATAGATAACCTAGAGTATTTTTTCAAATTGCCAAAAAAACAAAAAGAGCATTGTATATAGCGCGATATAAATCACGCTTACAATGCTCTTTAGAGACTATTTCAAAATAACGAGGGTTATTTTAGTGAGTCGTTAATTTCTCTTAATGTTGCAACTGGGTCTGCCGATTGGGTGATTGGGCGGCCTACAACTAAATAGTCGCTGCCATCTTCAACGGCTTGTTTTGGTGTCATGATGCGCTTTTGATCGCCTGCATCGCTGCCTGCTGGGCGAATACCCGGAGTAACCAGTTTAAAGTCTGTGCCAAGTTCTGCTTTTAGCTTTTTCGCTTCTTGTGCTGAGCACACTACCCCGTCAAGGCCTGACTCTTTGGCAAGTTTTGCTAGATAAATTACTTGCTCTTCTGGCGTTTTATCTACACCTAAACGAGTAAGTTCTGCGGCATCCATACTGGTTAGTACAGTTACTGCAATCAGTAATGGTGCGTCATCACCAAACTGCTCTAAAGCTTGTTTGGCTTTGGTCATCATTTCAACGCCACCAGAGGCATGCACGTTAACCATCCATACACCCATTTTTGCAGCTGCTGTTACAGCTTTAGCCACTGTATTTGGAATATCATGAAATTTTAGGTCTAAGAATACATCAAACCCTAAGTCGATTAGTTCCTTAACAAAGCTAGGGCCAAAATACGTGAACATTTCTTTGCCTACTTTAAGGCGACACGTATCAGGCGATAATTGCTTTACAAACGCAAGAGCTGTTTGCTGATCATCATAATCAAGGGCAATTAATACTTTTTTTGAATCTTCGACAGACATAACTTTCCTAAAAACTAATGGACTAATATGAATTAAAAACCGTCTATGCCACGGCTTGGAACAATTGTTTCCCAGTGCTTACAAGATGGACATACCCAATAAATGGTATGACTGGTAAAGCCACAGTGTTGGCACTGAAAATCAGGTTTGGTTGCGATATAAGACGTAACTAGCTTATCGATTTGATCGAGTACATCTTTAATATCGTTGTTTTGTTTAGCAAGTAGCTGTAATAAAAAGCTAAAGCCACGAATAGTCGGATGACGCTTTAAACTATCCGTTAAAAATTTAATTGCTTGCTCGATGTGGCCTTGCTCAAGTAAAGCTTGGCAGTGTTTTATTTTTATTAATACACCACCTTTATCGAGCAATTCATTGAGCAATTCGTAAAACTGATGCGTCAAATTAAGCTTTTGATAGCTCAGTGCTAATTCTTCAATAAACACTGGCGCAAAAAACGTGAACTGGCTAATCAGCTCACGCCAATAGTAAATTGCTTTTACATAATCTTCTTTAGTGAAAGCACTGTGGCCAAGCTCATACAACGGGCGAATAGCTTTGTAGTTTAAGCTAATGGCTTTACGCATAATCTGCGTATCATTATCTTGTAAGGCGGCTTCACAGTAAAAATTGGCAATGGCTTTTACATGCTGAGGTTTAGTGAACAACTCATTGTGGGCCTCGTACATGTTAATGCCCTTTTCCCATTCACGTGTTTGTGAATAAAGATTAATAATTGGCTCTAACGCTTCTTTATAGCCTGCCTTAACAAGCCAAACTAAATGCTCTTCTGCACCATCTAACAAGCCTGCCATTATGTAGTCTTCAGCGAGCTCTAAGCGGCTGGTTGCAGCTTGTTGCTCATCAAGACTTGGGTGTTTTAATAGCAGCTCATGAATTTTAATAGCGCGGTCAAGTTCGCCACGGCGGCGGAACATAGTGGCAAGCGTTGAATAGTGTTCAACTGAATCAGCGGCAACTTCGAGTAGATTAATAAGGTGTTCTAAGCCTTGGTCTTCTTCTCTGTCTAAGAGAAATTTAAGGCCTTTAGAATATTCAGAGGTAATTTGGCGATTAAGCTGATGAGCTTGGTTTTTAGCGCTGTTTTTACCCATTATCCAACCGTAACCGGCTGCAACGGGTAAAAGTAAAAACAGAAGCTCAATCATGATTAGGTGTCTTTATTAGCAACAAGCTTTTTATTGTTTTTTTCAGGCGCTAATTTTTTCTTTAAGCGATAATTTTGCCACTTTAACTGAGAAAACAGTGTAAAGCTTATAAAACAACCAATTGCGACACCTAAAATAAAGCAGATACTTATTACTACAGCTAAGGGCAAAGTATTACTGGCGATTAAATAATTGATTTGCACCAATTGTGGATTCTGTGAACCAAGTACAAACGCAATAAATAAACACAGCGCAATTAATACAATTTTTAATACCCTAAACAAGTAACTACTCCTGTATAAAACTAGGCAATACTCGCATTTACGCGGTCACGTAATTCTTTACCTGGTTTAAAATGTGGTACGTGCTTACCGTCTAACTCAACTGTTTCGCCAGTCTTTGGATTACGACCTGTGCGAGGAGAACGATAATGCAATGAGAAACTTCCAAAGCCACGGATCTCAATGCGATCTGAGCTAGATAATGAGCCGGCCATTTGTTCAAGAATTTCTTTAACGGCATTTTCAACATCTTTCACAGGGATGTGTGCGTGTTGCTCGGCAAGTTGTTCTATCAATTCTGACTTAGTCATAGCGTTTCCTTAAAGAGTGGTAAAGGAAGGGCAAAACTGCCCTTCCAATTTTAAAAGACTAGATATTAGTCTTTTTGAGCATTTTTGAATGCTGCAGCCATAGCGTTTTCGAACGCTGGCTCTTCTTTCTTAAGCTTCTCTAGTACTTCTTTCTCTTCTGCTTCGAAAAGAGCTTTAACAGATAAGCTTAAAGTGCGGTTCTTACGATCAACACCAACGTATTTCGCTTCGATTTCGTCGCCTGCAGAAACTACAGTAGTAGCATCTTCAACACGCTCTTGAGCGATATCAGCTACACGGATGTAACCTTCAACGCCTTCGATTAGCTCAACAGTTGCGCCTTTCGCATCAACTTCAGTCACTTTACCTTTAACAATAGCACCTTTTTTGTTTGCGTCCAGGTAGTTATTGAATGGGTCAGCTTCGATTTGTTTAACGCCTAGAGAGATACGCTCACGCTCTGGGTCAACTTGTAATACGATAGCAGTGATTTCGTCGCCTTTCTTGAATTCACGTACAGCTTCTTCGCCTGGTGTGTTCCAAGAAATGTCTGAAAGGTGAACAAGACCGTCAATACCGCCTTCAAGACCGATGAAGATACCGAAGTCAGTGATTGATTTGATCTTACCAGTAACTTGGTCGCCTTTGTTTTGTAGACGAGCAAATTCTTGCCATGGGTTAGCAATACATTGCTTAAGACCAAGAGAAATACGACGACGCTCTTCGTCGATTTCAAGAACCATAACTTCAACAGTGTCACCTAGTGAAACAACTTTTGAAGGGTGGATGTTCTTGTTAGTCCAATCCATTTCAGAAACGTGTACTAGACCTTCTACGCCTTCTTCGATTTCAACGAAACAACCGTAGTCTGTAAGGTTAGTTACACGACCAGAAAGCTTAGAACCTTCTGGGTAACGACCAGCGATAGCTGCCCATGGATCTTCGCCAAGCTGTTTAAGGCCTAGAGATACACGAGTCTTTTCTTTGTCGAATTTAAGAACTTTAACTGCGATTTCGTCGCCAACATTAACGATTTCTGAAGGGTGCTTAACACGCTTCCACGCCATGTCTGTGATGTGTAGTAGACCGTCAACACCACCAAGGTCAACGAACGCACCGTAGTCAGTAAGGTTCTTAACGATACCTTTAACTTCTTGACCTTCAACAAGGTTAGCAAGAAGTTCTTCACGCTCTTGTGAGTTCTCTGATTCGATAACTGCACGGCGAGAAACAACAACGTTGTTACGTTTTTGGTCAAGCTTGATTACTTTGAACTCAAGCTCTTTACCTTCAAGGTGAGTTGTGTCACGTACTGGACGAACATCAACAAGTGAACCAGGTAGGAAGGCACGGATTGAATCAACTTCAACAGTGAAACCGCCTTTAACTTTACCGTTGATAACACCAGTAACAGTCTCTTGCTCTTCACATGCTTTTTCTAAGCGGATCCACGCTTCGTGACGCTTCGCTTTCTCACGAGAAAGGATAGTTTCACCGAAACCGTCTTCGATTGCGTCTAAAGCAACATCTACTTCGTCGCCAACAGCAACTTCTAGTTCACCAGCAGCATTTTTGAATTGCTCAGCAGGGATTGCACTTTCAGATTTAAGACCAGCATCAACAAGTACGATGTTGTTCTCGATTGAGATAACAGTACCTTTAACGATAGAGCCTTGCTCTGCTTCAAAACCCTTAAGGCTTTCTTCAAATAACTGCGCAAAATTTTCTGACATTATACGTCTCTAAATAATTAAATAACCAATTAGCAACCATGCTGCATGGGGTTGTTAAAATAGCACTGGCTTCCTGCCGGCACCTTAATAAATTACTTTTAAGCTTTTGGAAGCTTTCCTGCAAGTACTGCTTCGTCGAGTAAAGTTAAAACTTTATCAAACACTTGCATTGCATTGAGCTCGCTAGTATCAAGCTCAATGGCGTCTTCTGCAGGAACAAGCGGCGCAACTTCACGCGTCATATCACGGTGATCGCGAGCTTTTATGTCCTCAAGTAGACCACTTAGTGTAACATCAAGACCGCGTTCGTTCAACTCAGCAAAGCGACGACGAGCGCGCTCTTCAGCTGATGCGGTTAAATAAATCTTCAATGGTGCATCTGGGAACACAACTGTGCCCATGTCACGACCATCGGCAATTAAGCCGCTCTCAGTACGAAACGCACGTTGACGACGTAATAATGCTTCTCTCACCCGTGGTAATGCAGCAATCTTTGATGCCGCAGCACCCACTTCTTCGTTACGAATTGTGGTTGTGACGTCTTCGCCTTCCAAGACAATTTTAGAAGTATGCGTTTGGCTATCGACCAAAAACTGTACATCTAAGTTTGCAGCTAGCGGAACTAGCGCATCTTCATTATCTAGTTCAATTTGATGATGAAGCGCTGCAAGTGACAGCACACGGTAAATCGCTCCACTGTCTAATACATCCCAACCTAATTTCTCGGCTAACAAGCGACAAACAGTTCCTTTACCTGAACCACTTGGGCCATCGATGGTGATTACGGGCATTGATAACGCCTGCATTTATAACCTCCTGCAATGCACACCAAAATAAAACCGCGATATTATACGCCAGTTCTTGAAATAGATCCGCATTTAGAATGTAACTTTTTATATTTTCTTCTGTTTTATTGACTTGAGACAGACTCTAGTACTTTGAAAAACGTTGGAAAAGTTTTGTATGTACACTTAGGATCGTTAATGGTTATTGGCTTTCCGCCAACGGCAACCATTGCAAAACACATGGCAATACGATGATCGTTATAGGTATCAATCGCTACATCGTTAAAAGTGTCTGGTGGTGTAATTTCGATGAAATCTTCACCTTCAACCACTTCTGCGCCAACTTTACGAAGCTCTGTCGCCATGGCATATAAGCGATCTGTTTCTTTGACACGCCAGTTATAGATATTACGAATTGCTGTTTTACCTTTTGCAAAAAGCGCAACAGTGGCGAGTGTCATTGCCGCATCAGGGATTGCATTGGCATCAATATCAACCGCGTTTAGCTCGCCTTTACGAACCACCAGCTTTTCATCGTACCAATCGATTTTGGCGCCTACTTGTTCCATCACTTTAGCAAAACCAATATCACCTTGAACAGATGCCGCACCTACCCCGTTAATTTCAATTTCGCCACCTGCTATTGCAGCCGCCGCAACAAAATAAGAGGCGCTTGATGCATCACCTTCAACCATAATGCGCTCAAGTGCTTGATACTGCTGACATCCATTAACGTAAAATGTTTCGTAATTGTCATGGCTTACAGTAACGCCAAAGCGCTTCATTACATCTAGGGTAATGTCAATGTAAGGCTTTGATACCAGAGTACCTTTAATGGTGATTTCTGTATCGCCATTAAATAATGGTGCTGCCATTAGTAACGCTGTTAAGAACTGGCTAGAAATGCTGCCATCAATTTCAACTTTACCACCGTTGATTTTGCCGCCTTTAATGGCCAGTGGTGGATAATCTTTATGCTTAAGGTATTCAACATCACCACCCAGTGCTTGCAGTGCATCTACCAAATGGCCGATTGGGCGCTCTTCCATACGAGGCTCACCCACCAGCTGGTACTCGCCTTCTACAGCAGCTAAAACCGCTGTCAGTGGACGATAAGCAGTACCGGCATTACCTAAAAATAAAGGCTCACTCGGAGTTTTAAATTTACCTGCAACACCCTCTACGGTAGCCACTGTTTTATCTTCATTAAGCGATACATTCACGCCTAGAAGATTTAATGCACCTAACATGTGACGAATGTCATCACTATCTAGTAGGTTTTCAACAACCGTTGTGCCCTCTGCAAGAGCAGCAAGCAGTAAGATACGGTTTGATAAGCTTTTTGAGCCTGGCAGTGTCACACTACCATTTACCTTTGTAATCGGTTCAAGACGAAGCTGTTCCATAATTAGCTGTTCTCCTTGGCGAATTTTTCCATAAAATTAACCAAGGCTTGAACACCTTCTAGTGGCATCGCATTATAAATGCTTGCGCGCATACCACCGACAATACGGTGACCTTCAAGGGCTAATAAGCCTGCTTCTTTTGACTCACTAATGAATTTATCATTCAGTGATTCGTCGTTTAGCCAAAACGGAACGTTCATACGCGAACGGCAATGCTTAGCAACTTTGTTGCTGTAAAAATCTGAGCTATCAATATAGTTGTAAAGAAGTTCTGCTTTTGCGATGTTTTGTTCTTCCATCGCTTTAACGCCGCCGTTTGCTTCAAGCCATTCAAATACTTCAGCAGCTAAGTACCACGCAAATGTCGGTGGCGTGTTATACATGCTGCCTTGTTTTGCTTCTAAGGCGTAATCAAGAATACCTGGCTTGGCAAGACCTTCACGCTCAAGAAGTGTTTTGCGAATAATAACAATCGATAAACCAGACGGGCCAATATTCTTTTGTGCCCCAGCGTAAATAAGATCAAACTGATTTACGTCAAACTCGCGCGATAAAATAGTCGATGACATATCAGCCACAATCGGTGCTGATGGGTGTGATGGTACGTCAAAAATTTCGATACCATCGACGGTTTCATTCGGACAATAGTGAATGTACGACGCATCAGCAGGTAATTCCCAGCTGCTTGCTGGTTTTATAGAGAACTGGCCATTTTGCTGCTCATCATCACGTACATTGATGCTTTCAACTGCAGTGAATTTTGCTGCTTCTGACGTGGCCCCTTTAGACCACACACCGTTTTCACAGTACACGGCTGGCTTATCATCAAGGTGAAGATTGAGTGGTACAGCACTGAATTGACCACGGCCACCGCCGTGCATAAATAACACTTCAAACTCATCGCTAATATTCATTAAACGACGCAGGCTTGCTTCACATTTAGTGGTAAGCGCTAAAAAGTCGCTGCTGCGATGGCTAATTTCCATCACAGAGACACCTAAACCTTGCCAATCTATAAATTCTTTTTGTGCTTTTTGCATAACTGCCGGCGGTAGCATTGCCGGTCCTGCACAAAAATTATACTTAGTCATTACTTTGCCTCATTCCAGTAATTATAGTGCGGATAAAAAAAGCGGCCGAAGCCGCTTTTTAAATCAATGTTATTCTGAAGGTGGGTTATCACCCGTTTCTTCAGTATTGGTATCGACTACTTCAACGGCCTCGCCTTCGATGGCTTCTAGCTCATCAACTTCGATTTCTTCGATACGTTGTAAACCAACTACTTGCTCTTCGTCAATAGTTCGTATCAAAATAACGCCTTGAGTATTACGACCAACCGTAGAAACCTCGTTTACACGGGTACGTACTAAGGTACCGCGATTCGAGATAATCATGATTTCGTCGTTATCGTCAACTTGTACTGCACCAACCACAGCGCCATTACGTTCGCTTACTTTGATTGATACAACACCTTGTGTTGCACGGCTCTTCGATGGGTAGTCTTCAAGTGCTGTACGCTTACCGTAACCGTTTTCTGTCACAGTTAGGATTGCGCCATCTGACTTAGGTACGATTAACGACACAACGCGTTGGTCGTCAGCCATCTTAATACCACGAACACCTGTTGCTGTACGACCCATTGGACGTACACCTTTGAAGCGGATTTCTGGGTTACCGTTTTCGTCTAGAACTGGGTTACCGTTTTCATCAACAACTGCTGACTCTTCTGCTTCTTTAAAGCGAACAACTTTACCAGCATCAGTGAATAGCATGATTTCATTCGTGCCATCAGTGATATCAACACCAATTAGGCTATCGCCTTCATTTAGGTTAACTGCGATGATACCGCTCGCACGTTGACGGCTGTATGCTGTAAGTGGTGTTTTCTTAACTGTACCAAACGCAGTTGCCATGAAGATGTATTTATCTTCTTCGTACTCACGTACTGGTAAGATAGCAGTAATACGCTCATCAGCTTCAAGAGGTAATAAGTTAACAATTGGCTTACCACGCGCTGCACGGCTTGCTAATGGTAACTGATATACTTTCAACCAGTATAAGCGACCTGCTGTTGAGAAACATAAGATTGTATCGTGGGTATTTGCAACTAATAGACGTTCGATGAAGTCTTCATCTTTCATCTTCGTTGCTGACTTACCTTTACCACCACGACGCTGTGCTTCGTAATCCGATAATGGTTGATACTTAACGTAACCTTCGTGAGAAAGCGTTACAACAACGTCTTCTTCATTGATTAGGTCTTCAAGGCTAATATCGTGAGCTGCTGCACTGATTTCAGTACGACGTTCGTCACCATATTGCTCTTTAATTTCTACTAGCTCGTCGCGGATAACTTCCATTAAACGCTCTGGGCTTGAAAGAATGTGTAAAAGCTCAGCAATTAGATCAAGAAGTGTTTGATACTCGTCTAAGATCTTCTCATGCTCAAGACCTGTTAGTTTGTGTAAACGTAAGTCTAGAATTGCTTGTGCTTGTTGCTCAGATAAATAGTACTGACCGTCACGGATACCTAAATCAGCCGCTAACCAATCAGGACGTGCTACGTTATCTTCACCTGCTTTTTCAAGCATTGCTTTAACAGTGCCTAATTCCCAAGAACGCGCTGTTAGTGCCGCTTTTGCTTCTGCTGGTGTTGGTGACTTACGAATAAGCTCGATAATTGGGTCGATATTCGCAAGTGCAATCGCTAAGCCTTCAAGCGTGTGAGCACGGTCACGGGCTTTACGTAAATCGAATACAGTACGACGTGTAACAACTTCACGACGGTGTACGATAAACGCTTCAAGCATTTCTTTTAAGTTGAAACACTTAGGTTGGTTGTTATCAAGTGCAACCATGTTCATACCAAACACAGTTTGTAACTGAGTTTGTGCATATAGGTTGTTTAAGATTACTTCACCAACATCACCACGTTTGATTTCGATAACGATACGCATACCGTCTTTATCTGATTCATCACGTAGTGCACTAATACCTTCGATCTTCTTATCTTTAACAAGCTCTGCGATCTTTTCGATTAGGCGTGCTTTGTTAACTTGATAAGGAATTTCGTGAACGATGATTGTTTCACGACCGGTTTTTTCGTCAACTTCGATTTCAGCACGAGCGCGGATATATACTTTACCACGACCGGTTAAGTACGCTTGCTCAATGCCTTTTTTACCATTGATAATCGCCGCAGTCGGGAAATCCGGACCTGGGATATATTCAATAAGGTCAGCAATTGACATATTAGGGTTTTGAATAAGCGCTAAACAACCATTGATAACTTCTGTTAAGTTATGAGGTGGAATGTTCGTCGCCATACCAACCGCGATACCCGAAGAACCATTTACTAATAAGTTAGGTACTTTTGTAGGTAATACATCAGGAATTTGCTCAGTACCATCATAGTTCGGTACGTAATCAACCGTTTCTTTTTCTAAATCAGCTAATAATTCATGTGACATTTTCGCCATACGGACTTCCGTATAACGCATTGCTGCCGCAGAGTCACCGTCAACAGAACCAAAGTTACCTTGGCCGTCAACAAGCATGTAGCGTAATGAGAAAGGCTGCGCCATACGAACGATGGTGTCATATACCGCGCTGTCGCCATGTGGGTGGTACTTACCGATTACATCACCAACAACACGTGCTGATTTCTTGTAAGGTTTATTCCAATCATTATTGAGTTCGTTCATTGCAAATAAAACGCGGCGGTGAACTGGCTTTAAGCCGTCACGTACGTCTGGCAATGCACGTCCTACGATTACACTCATCGCGTAATCAAGGTAGGAGTTTTTTAATTCATCTTCAATATTGACTGGCAGAATTTCATTGGCGAGATCAGTCATTTGATTTCACATTCCTTCAGTATTGACTCATTAAGAGGCAAACCGCCGTCTTAAGAGCTTTAGTTATTATTTCCAGACCATGCTAACACAATTTATTTAGATTTACAGGCGCTAAATCTTTGCGATTTATTAATTTCCCCCTATATAATGGCCTCAGATTAACGAGGAAGTTTTTTATGACCGAGCATCAAAATGTAGATAATGCAGAAATTGCAAAGTTTGAAGCCATCGCAGAACGTTGGTGGGACCGCGACGGGGAGTTCAAACCCCTTCATGAAATAAATCCTCTACGTTTGGATTTTGTCGCTGATAAAGTAGGCGGCTTATTTGATAAGGAAACCTTAGATGTTGGCTGTGGTGGCGGCATCTTAAGTGAAAGTATGGCACGTATGGGCGCTAAAGTAACCGGTATCGATATGGGCCAAGAGCCACTTACCGTTGCTAAGTTACATAGTTTAGAAACAGGCGTACCTGTTGATTATATAAAAGTACCTGCAGAGCAATTCGCTGCTGAGCACCCTGCTCGCTTTGATGTAGTGACTTGTATGGAAATGCTTGAGCATGTTCCAGACCCTGCTTCTATTATTCGTGCTGTAGCAGACCTTGCTAAACCGGGCGCTGATGTGTTCTTTTCAACATTAAATAAAACACCAAAAGCCTACTTGTTTGCTATTGTCGGTGCTGAAAAGCTTTTAAAAATGGTGCCTGAAGGTACGCATGACCATAAAAAGTTTATCAAACCTGCGCAGCTTATTGCATGGGCAGAAGAAGCAGGATTAAAAGTACGCGCCAGTACCGGCCTTCACTATAACCCGTTTTCTAAGCAGTACAGCTTAAATGATGATGTAAGTGTTAATTACATCCTGCACTTTGAGAAACTAGCCTAATGAGTGGTGTGCAAACACCCTCTATCGATTTTGATGCGTTTATCTTTGATTTAGATGGCACACTACTCGATACCGCGGATGACTTAGGTGGTGCATTAAACCGCGTGTTAGCAGACGCCAATGTGGCGCCTGTTGCTGAGCATGTTTATCGCCCTGTTGCGTCTAACGGTGCAAATGCATTATTAGAAGTAGGGTTTGGGGATAAATGGCCCGAACTTGAACAACTCGCCTTGCGCCAGCAGCTTCTTGACTATTACGCCGAAGATATTGCTGTGCACAGTAAATGCTTCAACGGCATCGAACAGCTTTTAATTGCACTTGAGCAAAACAATATTAAGTGGGGCATTATGACTAATAAGCCCGGCTTTTTAACTGAGCCCTTAGTGCAAGCTATTCCCTCTTTGCGTGATGCAAAGGCAGTTGTGAGTGGCGATACATTAGCTGTGTCAAAACCATCACCGGATCCACTATTACACACTGCTGAGATCTTAGATGTTGATCCAAGCCGTTGTTTATATATCGGTGATGCTGAACGTGATATTCAAGCAGCAAAAGCAGCCAACATGTATAGCGCAACAGCGTTATGGGGTTATATACCCAGTGTAGACGCTGCACTTAGCTGGCAAGCGGATTTCAATTGGCAAACGCCGATTGATGGTTTCAACCATATATAGTGTTATTTGATAACTGAAACACCATATGTTGTGATTTGATTTACTTTTGAGCATTCATTGATGATAAAAAAATCAGTCAAAATTTATTTTTCAAAACGGTAAATTTTCTGGATCTTTTGTTGATTTCTACAAATTTCGTCGTCTATGAATGTTCAAAGGTTAATGGTTACTAACACAATGCGCTTATCCAATAGTTATCCACAAATTGGGGCAATTCTATCCCTTGCAAAACAACTCAGACCACACTATCTTGTGATCTGCAATTTAAACAACACCAGATATTGTGGCTAAATGTTATTCAATTAGTTTATCTTGGTGTTGAATAATAATAATTACATTAAAGAATACCTTTGTCTTACAACTAAAATTTCCCAAGGAATACAGGCAAAACTATGAACCAACAGCTATCTGTAAGCAAACGTGACGGCCGTAAAGAGTCACTTGATCTAGATAAGATCCATCGCGTGATCGCTTGGGCCGCAGAAGGTCTAGAGAATGTGTCTGTCTCACAAGTTGAATTAAAATCACACATTCAATTTTATGACGGCATTCGTACCGATGACATTCATGAAACAATCATCAAAGCTGCAGCTGATCAGATCTCTAAAGATACGCCTGATTACCAATACCTAGCTGCTCGCTTAGCTGTATTCCATTTACGTAAAAAAGCGTACGGTCAATTTGAGCCGCCACGCTTATACGATCACATCACCAAATTAGTTGAAGACAAGCGTTATGATCAGCACCTACTTGTTGATTATACCGAGCAAGAAATTGACGAGTTAGACGCTTACATCGATCACAACCGTGACTTAAACTTCAGCTACGCTGCTGTAAAGCAACTTGAAGGTAAGTATTTAGTTCAAAACCGTGTTACTGGTGAAATCTACGAAAGTGCACAGTTTTTATATATCTTAGTGGCTGCAAGCTTATTCTCTGATTATCCAAAAGAGACACGCCTTGATTACATCAAGCGTTTTTATGATGCAGTATCTACATTCAAAATTTCATTACCGACACCTATCATGGCAGGTGTACGTACCCCTACACGTCAGTTCAGCTCATGTGTACTTATTGAATGTGGTGATAGCCTAGATTCTATTAATGCAACATCGTCTGCGATTGTTAAATATGTTTCGCAACGTGCAGGTATTGGTATTAATGCCGGTCGCATCCGTGCCCTTGGTAGCCCTATTCGTAACGGCGAAGCGTACCATACAGGTTGTATTCCGTTTTATAAGCACTTCCAAACAGCAGTTAAGAGCTGTTCACAAGGTGGTGTTCGTGGCGGCGCAGCAACGCTGTTCTACCCACTTTGGCACTTAGAAGTTGAAAACCTACTTGTTCTTAAGAACAACCGTGGTGTTGATGATAACCGTGTTCGTCACCTTGACTACGGTGTGCAGTTCAACAAATTAATGTATAGCCGTTTAATCAAAGACGATTACATCACATTATTTAGCCCATCAGATGTACCGGGTCTATACGATGCATTCTTTGAAGATCAAGCGAAGTTTGATGAGCTATACATCAAATACGAGCAAGACGAGTCAATTCGTAAAAAACGTATTAAGGCGATTGAGTTATTCTCAATGTTTGCACAAGAGCGTGCCAGCACAGGTCGTATCTACTTACAAAACGTTGACCACTGTAATACGCACAGCCCATTCATCTCGACTGTGGCACCAATTCGTCAATCTAACTTATGTTTAGAAATTGCATTACCAACTAAGCCACTTAGCAATGTAATGGATGAAGAAGGTGAAATTGCACTTTGTACGCTGTCGGCGTTTAACTTAGGTGCAATTGAGTCACTTGACGAATTAGAAGAGCTTGCTGAACTTGCAGTACGTGCTCTTGATAACTTACTTGATTTCCAAGACTACCCTGTTCCTGCAGCTAAAAACGCAACTATGGGTCGTCGTACGCTAGGTATTGGCGTTATTAACTACGCGTACTACTTAGCGAAAAATGGTAAGCGTTACTCAGATGGCAGCGCAAACGCACTAACTCACAAGACATTTGAAGCAATTCAATATTACCTAATGAAAGCATCAAATGAGTTAGCGAAAGAACGTGGTGCGTGTCCTAAATTTAACGAGACAACGTATTCTCAAGGCATTATGCCAACAGATACTTACAAACGTGACCTAGATCAGTTCTGTGATGAGCCTCTTCACTTAGATTGGGATTCATTACGCGAGAGCATTAAAGAGCACGGTATGCGTAACTCAACGCTATCTGCCCTTATGCCTTCAGAGACATCATCGCAAATCTCTAACGCGACAAATGGTATCGAGCCACCACGTGGTCATATCAGCGTTAAAGCAAGTAAAGATGGTATCTTAAAGCAAGTAGTGCCAGATTATGAGAATCTGAAAGATAACTACGAGCTACTGTGGGATATTCCTTCAAACGATGGTTACCTACAACTGGTTGGTATTATGCAAAAATTCGTTGACCAAACGATCTCTGCAAACACTAACTATGATCCATCTAAGTACGAAGGCGGTAAAGTACCTATGAAGGTGCTATTAAAAGACCTACTGACTGCGTATAAACTTGGTGTTAAAACCCTGTACTATCACAACACACGTGATGGTGCATCAGACTCTCAAGATGAGTTAACACCAGAGGTAGAAGATGACGGTTGTGCAGGCGGCGCTTGTAAAATCTAATTAAATTAATAACATAACAAAAGCGGGCTCATTAGCCCGCTTTGTCCTGACTGTTTTTTGAGAAATCACTATGTCATATACAACTTTTAGCCGAAATCATAATAACCAATTACAAGAACCGATGTTTTTCGGCCAAACGGTAAACGTGTCACGTTACGACCAACAAAAGTACCCTATCTTCGAAAAGCTAATCGAAAAGCAACTTTCGTTCTTTTGGCGTCCTGAAGAAGTTGATGTAAGTAAAGACCGTCTTGACTTCCAAGCGTTACCAGAACACGAAAAGCACATATTTTTAAGTAACTTAAAATATCAAACGCTTCTTGATAGTGTACAAGGCCGTTCACCTAACGTTGCGTTATTACCTATTGTGTCTATTCCTGAGTTAGAAACTTGGATTGAAACATGGGCGTTCAGTGAAACCATTCACAGCCGTTCATACACGCACATTATTCGTAACGTTACGCAATCTCCTGAACTTATCTTTGACGATATCGTAAGCAACGAGAAAATCAGTGAGCGTGCTGATGCGGTAACTAAGTACTACGATGATTTAATTAACATGATTTCTGTTTACAACCTATATGGTGAAGGTAAACATGTGATCAACGGTGAAGAAGTTAAAGTCAGTTTATTTGACCTTAAAAAGCAACTTTACCTAGCAATGATGTCGGTTAACATCTTAGAAGCGATTCGTTTCTATGTAAGCTTTGCTTGTTCATTTGCTTTCGCTGAGCGTGAATTAATGGAAGGTAACGCAAAAATCATCAAGCTAATCGCCCGTGATGAAGCGTTACACTTATCTGGCACACAGCACATCTTGAACATTATGCAAGAAGGTAAAGACGACCCAGAAATGGCAATCGTTGCAGCACAATGTCGTGAAGAAGCAATTCAGATGTTTGTTGAAGCAGCAGAACAAGAAAAAGATTGGGCAGAATACCTGTTCAAGGATGGTTCTATGATTGGTCTTAACAAAGATATCTTATGCCAATACGTTGAATACATAACTAATGCACGTATGACTGCGGTAGGCCTACCAGCACAGTTCGAAAGTAAGAGTAACCCTATTCCGTGGATCAACTCTTGGTTAGTATCTGACAACGTTCAAGTTGCTCCACAAGAAGCTGAAATCAGCTCTTACCTTGTTGGTCAAATTGACTCTCAAGTTGATGCATCTGACTTTGGTGATTTCGACCTGTAATGAGCTCAAACACCACTGCAGAGGTTATCCTTGCAGGAACAGACAGCCAGAATCTTGAATTTGATTCTGGCTGTTCATCTCTCCTTGAATGCCTAGAACAACACAAAATAGATGTCCCCTACCAATGCCGTGAAGGTTATTGTGGCGCATGCCGTGCAAAATTAGTCGAAGGTGATGTGAGCTACAATCAAGAGCCGCTTGCTTTTGTTAGAACTGGTGAAGTATTGCTGTGTTGTAGTAAACCCAATGGCAAGGTAAAAATTGAGCTTTAATGCCAAATAAGCTTACTCGTTTGGTAGAAATTTTCTTTATCTGACACACTCACCATTTGCTGATCAATCGTAACATCCCACTGCAGATTTTTAGTTAGATGACTCGCTAATTCCTCAATAAAGCTGTTATCAAACGCAATTAAATGACCATTATTAATAAGTTCCAACTGGTGTTCATTTTCTTTAAGCCAGTCGTTGTTTAAGGTTGTCACGACCCACAGTTCATCAACCCGCTTCGCGATTTTATTAAGCTGCACAATATCCGGTTGGTCAACAGCAAGCCATGTTTGATAGTGGTCATCAAGCGCTTTTATTGACACATCCGGTTCAGCATGACTGAACCTTGCATTCAATATGGCTGTTTCGTTGTGTGAAAATAAGCAATAACTTAAAAGCTTGAGTACAAAGTGTTGATAGCTTTCACGACGGTCACAAGCAGTGGTAAACACCTCTTTGTGATTACGATGCTCTCTTAAATCAGCAATAGTAAAATTTGCTTTGAATACCCTATTTTTATCAGACATAAGATTCAGCCATCTCAGTGTAACAGTCTAAGTATAGTGTATGGTGATAAAATCGCGACTTAGGGTTAAGGTATAGGTAAAGTTATAGTATAACGTTATTGCGATTAATATTTTCAGCGTTATAATATAACGCAACACTCAACAACAAACTTAGAAGTAGTAATGATGAAACAAGTTTCAATTCTTTCTAGTGCTGTTGCCGCTGCGCTGTTTTCTCAATCAACAATGGCTGCTGTGATCACAGGTCAAGTATTAGATAAAAACCAACAACCTATCAGCAATGCTGAAATACATGTACACGGCAAATCACAAAGCGTTGTGACTGACAAACAAGGTCAGTTTAAAATTGATGTAGACAATAAAGGTCAGCTTCACATCAGTAAAAACAATTTCATCGATAAGCGTATTGCTATTAATGGCGAAGACCAAAATGTTGTGGTTACGCTTACACCAACCTCAGTTGAAACGGTTGTTGTTTATGCATCAGCGCTTCATAAAAATAGTCTTGAAATGATTTCGCCTGTGAATGTTTTAGCCGGTGATGAGTTAAAAGACAAAGCAAAACCGACATTAGGCGAAACACTAAAAGGTTTACCGGGCGTTAATGCTAGCTACTTTGGCCCAGTTTCATCAAGCCCAATTATTCGTGGTTTAGATGGTCCGCGTGTGAAGATCACCCAAAATGGCCTTGATAGCAGTGATGCATCTCGTATAGGCCCTGACCACGCAACATCAAATGACAGCCTAGCAGCAGAGCAAATCGAAGTACTTCGCGGCCCTGCTACTCTACTTTATGGCTCTGGCGCTATCGGTGGTGTGGTGAACGTTGTTGATAACCGTATTCCTACCGATAACATCGAGTCTTTAACCGGTGCTGCTCAATATACACACGATACAGTATCTAATACCAACACCTATGCTGCAAAACTTGAAACCGGTAACGATGGTTTCAACTTCCATTTTGACGGTACTAAGCGCAAAGGTCACGATTACGACACACCGAACTTTGAGCTTCCTGAGGAACATGAAGAGCACGAGGAGCATGAAGGTGAAGAGCATGAAGAACACGAAACAGCTAACAGCGTAGAAAACACCTTTATCGATAGCCAAACAGTTAACTTTGGTACTAGTTACGTGGGCGATCACCTAACGCTAGGTGTGTCATTCGGCCGCATCGAAACAGATTACGGTATTCCTGCTCATGAGCATCATCATCATGAAGAAGAGGAAGATCATGACGAACATGAAGGTGAAGAAGAGCACGAAGAATCAGTATTTGCACAGCTAGAGCAAGACCGCTGGCAAGGCTACATGAGCTATGCACTTCATGATAACTGGATTGAAAATATCTCACTACGCGTTGGCTACACAGACTACAAACACGCTGAAATTGAAGATGGTGCAGTGGGCACCGTGTTTACAAACAAAACAACCGAAGCACGTGCAACCGTTGAGCACAAGTTAGGTCTTTGGCACGGTATGGCTGGTTATCACTACACTGAGTCTGACTATGATGCAGATGGTGAAGAAGCCTTTACGCCAGCAAGTGTCACTAAAACAAACGCGTTATTCGTTCTTGAAGAGCGCCAGTTTGGTGATGTGACCATTGAGCTAGGTGCACGCCTTGAAGATTATCAAATCGATTCTGCTGTAAGCATGGCTGAGCATCTTCATGATCACGATCATGAAGAGGAAGAAGAGCACCATGACGAAGAAAAAACTGAAATCATTAACTACAGTGAAGATTTCACAAACCTAAGCTTATCTGCAGGTGCAATTTGGCAATATCAAGAAGGCCAAAGTGTTGCTCTGAGTGTATCACGTTCAGAACGTGCGCCGCTAAGTGCTGAATTACTTTCAAACGGTATTCATATCGCAACAGGTACTTATGAGCTAGGCCTTGGTTATCATATTGAAGATGGCGAAATTCATTTTGAGCCAGAAGATATCAAGCAAGAAACTGCAACGAACTTTGATTTAAGTTTCCGTCGTTTTATTGGTGACTTTGGTTACACAGTTAACTTCTTCTATAACGACATTGAAAACTACTACTACCAGCAAAATACCGGTTTAGTTTTTGATGAAGAGCATGGCTTAGAATCAGCAGCTGATGCAGATGAAGATGCAATGGCGGTTTACCAATTCACAAGTAAAGATGCGAAATTATACGGTATTGAATTTGACGTACATTATCAAGTGACGCCAAGTGCGTTAGTTAAAGTGTTTGGTGATTCAACAACGGCTAAGCTAAAAGATGATGAAGGTTACTTACCTCGTATTCCGGCTAATAAACTGGGTTCTGAATTACAGTACACAGTGTCTGATTGGAAGTTTAGCCTAACCGGTACTCATTATTTTGAGCAGTCTGACATTACTGCTTACGAGACAAAAACTGACGGCTATACCCTATTTGATGCATCAGCTAACTACCAACTTGACTTAGGTCCTGTTGATACACAGCTTTACATCAATGTTGACAACTTAACCGATGAACTTGGTTTCGTACACAGCTCATTCATTAAAGAAAAAGCACCACTACCAGGTCGTAATTTCAGCTTAGGTATTCGCGGTTATTTCTAATCGCTTTTAATAGTTATAAAAAACCCTTTCACTTTAAAAGTGAAAGGGTTTTTTATTAAGCTTAGAAACTTAGTAGATTAGGTATTAGCCCTTTTGTTCAATCTTCGCCCATGAATCACGAAGACCCACAGTTTGATTGAATACTAAGGTTTCTGCTTTGCTATCACGACAGAAGTAACCTGTACGCTCAAACTGGAAGCCCTGCTCTGCTTGTGCATTTGCAAGTGACGGCTCAACTTTCGCATTTTCAAGAACCACAAGTGATTCAGGATTTAGTGTTGCGTTAAAGTCTTCTGCTGCCGCTGGGTTTGGCACGTTAAATAAACGGTCGTATAAACGAACTTCAGCTGTGATAGATTCACTCGCTGATACCCAGTGAATTACACCTTTAACTTTACGGCCATCACTTGGGTTTTTACCCAGAGTTTCAGGATCGTAAGAGCAGAAGATAGTTGTAATTTCGCCGTTTTCGTCTTTTTCAACGCGCTCAGCTTTAATTACATACGCACCACGTAAACGTACTTCTTTATCAAGAACTAAACGCTTAAACTTATTGTTTGCTTCTTCACGGAAGTCTTCACGCTCGATATAAAGTTCACGAGTGAAAGGTACGTCACGGCGACCCATCTCTTCTTTATTCGGGTGATTTGCTACAGACAATGTTTCTACTTTATCTGCGTCATAGTTTTCGATAACAATCTTCACCGGATCAAGAACAGCCATTGCACGAGGTGCATGTTCATTTAGGTCTTCACGGATACAAGCTTCTAGCATGCCCATTTCAACCATGTTTTCTTGTTTAGTGATACCGATACGAGAACAGAACTCACGCACTGATGCAGGTGTATAACCACGACGACGTAGACCAGCAATCGTTGGCATACGTGGGTCGTCCCAGCCTTCAACATGACCATTTACTACTAAGTCGTTTAATTTACGCTTAGACATAATGGTGTACTCAAGATTTAATCGTGAGAACTCGATTTGTTGCGGATGACACTCAAGGCTGATGTTATCTAATACCCAATCGTATAAGCGACGGTTATCTTGGAACTCAAGCGTACATAATGAATGTGTAATACCTTCTAGCGCATCTGAAATACAGTGCGTGAAGTCGTACATTGGGTAAATGCACCACTTGTCACCTGTTTGGTGGTGATGAGCAAAACGTACACGGTATAAAATTGGATCACGCAATACCATGAATGAGCTTGCCATATCGATTTTAGCACGCAGTACACATTCGCCCTCTTTGAACTCACCATTACGCATTTTTTCGAATAGCGCTAGGTTTTCTTCAACTGGCGTATCACGGTGTGGGCTATTTTTACCCGGCTCTTTTAAAGTACCACGGTATTCACGGGCTTGATCTGGCGATAAGAAACACACATACGCTAGGCCTTTTTCGATAAGCTCAACAGCATAGCCGTATAACGCATCGAAATAGTTAGATGAATATTTAATTTCACCATCCCACTGGAAACCTAACCACTGCACATCTTCTTTAATCGAATTTACGTAGTTGATGTCTTCTTTTTCTGGATTCGTATCATCAAAACGTAAGTTACAAAGACCTTGATAATCTTGGGCGATACCAAAATTCAAACAAATAGACTTTGCATGACCAATGTGTAAAAAACCGTTTGGTTCTGGTGGAAAACGCGTGTGTGTAGACGCATGCTTACCGCTTGCTAGATCTTCGTCGATACGCGTTCTAATAAAGTTACTTGGGCGATTCTCAATTTCCGCCATAGGAGCATAATCCTCTGAATATTGCATGGTGACAAAACTAATGCATTATTACAAAAACAAACCCTAACATACAGTGGTTGCATCATGTTTATTGAAGATATTACGTCGATTGTTGAATACATAGTTCACAGACTCGACAAAATCGGTAAAAAAATTGTTCTAACGCAATAAAATGATCATTGACTAGCGATATAGTGCCGTCAGTTTCACTACCAATAAGGAAAAAAGATGGCTTCGCTCAATCAACATCGAGTCTATATTCCAAGCTCAGCACGTGCAAACCAGTATGTGTTAGTTGAATTTAAACCTACTGATGAGTTTTTTGCCCAGTTCACCAATGTGAGCTGTGCTTATAAGCGTCTTGCAAGGGAGTTATTTGCACTATGTGATGAGTATGAATTACATAATGTACACCTAATCGCCAACGATAAACTGCCAGTGGTTCGTTACCATGATGAGGCATATAGCTTAGAAACCGCTAAGCAAATTTTGTTTTTCTACAACCCACAATACCATGAAGCACATAACGTATTTGCCGATGGTGAGCAAAAATGCAAAAAAATTCGTTTATTGTTCTTAGCGACCGGTGAAGATATTCGCGCTCATGCGGCTAGTTTTCATCATAATGTGCAAAGAGTGATCAACTCACTACAAGAAAAGCTACTAAGCGGCCAACCACCTCTTAAAATTCGTGACCACCAACACCTAACTTATGATTTATTTGCTAAAGCAAAAGGTCACAAAGAAAGCTATGGCTATAAATTACGTAGCTTATACCCACGTTACCAGTCTCGCCAATGTCATGTGCCAAATGAACACAGTGAGATGACATACGCTGGGTTTTCGATTCCAGTAACTCGCGCCATTAAAACGCAATTTCAGCATATGTTGAATGAAGAGAATTATACGCAGTTTTATCAATACATCTTTGATGCATTCAAACGAGCATGTGATAAACGCGGATTAACACTCGGCGCTTTCATCGCTAACGGTACCCGCCCTATTGTTCGTAATAGCAATATTGATAACGCACAAAGTAACAGCGAACTGCAAAAGCTGACCTTTGATTGCAGCTCTGAGCAGGTGCAACTACAACAGTATTGGGATGCAGCTCAACTTGTAGATTCACTACATTTTGTGATTGCCGCAGCCGATAAAGACAAGCATGACATTGGTTATGGTAAGTTTATGAATCAAGTGCAAAGTGCGATAAATGAAGTTACTGACGAGCTGGCATTTAATCCGACTCGCCAAGATTTACGTGTGCGTTTTTATCAGCACATTAACTATCAATATTAAGAGTATACCCAAGCCCCTCAATATGCTGAAACTCGCACCTTGGGGTGGTTTGGGTATATAAGAGGTGACACATGCGTCACCTCTTATTACCTAGCTTAGTTAAATCTAGACGCAATACTTTAGAGCGGCGTTCATGATTATATAGCGCTTTTTTCTTCGCAGGTAACTCATCAACTGTCACTATTTCAAAACTTTGCTCTAAAAACCAGTGAATGCTGCGTGTGGTGAGAGCAAATAAATGCGAATAACCTGCACGTTTAGCCTTATTAATAATAAACCTCAGTAGATAACTGCCGCGGTCGGCATCTCGGTACTGAGGGTGAACAGCCAAACTTGCAAACTCCCCTACTTGTTCATCAGCAAACGGATACAAAGCCGCACAGGCAATGATTAGCCCATCACGCTCAATAACTGTAAATTGTTCAATTTCGATTTCTAGCTGTTCACGAGAACGGCGCACTAAATAACCTTGTTGTTCAAGGGGTCTAATAAGGTTAATGATACCGGTAATATCAGCAATACTTGCACTTCGTAATTGCTCAGAGCTTTGTGGTGCGATTTGTGTACCAATACCATCTAAAGAGAACAACTCTTGTAATAATGCGCCATCCTCTTTGTAACTAACAAGATGGCAACGATGTACGCCACCTCGACAAGCATCAATTGCAGCTTGTAAGAATACAGTAGCACTTAAACATGAATCTGGTTGCTTGCGATAGTTTACTAGTAGCTGCTCAGCTTCATTTGGCATTAGCTCTGCAATCGCTTCACCATTTTCATCCAAAATACCGGCTTCTTGACAAAAGCCAAGCATTTTATCGGCGCGTAGTTTGAGCGCTACTTGCGTAGCAATCTCTTCAGCAGTTAAGTTAAAGCTTTCACCTGTTACAGACGCCGCTATTGGCCCAAGCAGAACAATTCCGTTGTTATCTAACTGGTGGCGAATACCCGCAACATCGATACGTCTCACTCTACCTGAATGATGATAGTCAACACCTTCATCAATACCTAAAGGCTGAGCAATAACAAAATTACCACTCACCACATTTAAAAATGAGCCAGACATAGGTGTACTACTTAAAGACGTAGATAAACGCGCGGTTATATCGAACTGCATTGCACCCGCAACTTTTTTAATTACATCAAATGTTGCGTTATCAGTTACCCGTATCTCATTATGAAACTGACTAGTTATGCCAACTTGTTCAAGCGCTGCGTTAAACTGTGGACGAGCACCAAACACTAAAACAATCTTGATACCAAGACTAGTTAATAACGCGACATCGTTGATGATGCTGCGACAACCAGACTGATCGATCGCCTCTCCGCCAAGCATAACAACGAATGTTTTACCGCGGTGAGCATTAACGTATGGAGTTGACTGGCGAAATCCATCTACCAATTCTGTGGTACGCACGTAATATTTACCTTATTAAAGTCGAATGTTTTAATAAAAACAGATATACAAGCCACAAGTGTAGAGAATTTATATTCACAAATAAAGCATTATTATTCTTAATTTGTAGGTGGAATTTTCGTGCGAGTTATAAGAAAGGGATAAATACAAAAAAGGCCCGCATTAGCGAGCCTTTTTTAAGAGATTAGAACTGATTACCAGCCTGTTTTCTCTTTAAGTGCATTACCGATATCAGCTAATGAACGTACAGTTTTTACGCCAGCAGCTTCTAATGCAGCAAATTTCTCATCAGCAGTACCTTTACCGCCTGCGATGATTGCACCAGCGTGACCCATACGCTTACCTGCAGGTGCAGTAACACCAGCAATGTAAGAAACAACAGGTTTAGTCACGTTGTGCTTGATGTATTCTGCAGCTTCTTCTTCTGCAGTACCACCGATTTCACCGATCATAACGATAGCTTCAGTTTGCTCGTCTTTTTCGAACATTTCTAAAACGTCGATGAAGTTAGTGCCAGGGATTGGGTCACCACCGATACCAACACATGTTGATTGGCCGAAACCAGCGTCAGTAGTTTGCTTAACCGCTTCATAAGTAAGAGTACCAGAACGTGATACGATACCTACTTTACCAGGCTTGTGGATGTGACCAGGCATGATACCGATCTTAGTTTCACCCGGAGTGATAACACCTGGGCAGTTAGGACCGATCATACGAACACCAGTTTCATCAAGCTTAACTTTAACGTCAACCATGTCTAGTGTTGGGATACCTTCAGTGATACAAACGATTAGCTCGATGCCAGCATCGATAGCTTCTAAGATTGCATCTTTACAGAAAGGTGCTGGTACGTAGATAACTGATGCAGTTGCGCCAGTTGCTTCAACAGCGTCACGTACTGTGTTGAATACTGGAAGACCAAGATGCGTTTGACCGCCTTTACCTGGGCTTACACCACCAACCATTTGTGTACCGTACTCAAGCGCTTGCTCAGAGTGGAAAGTACCTTGGCCACCTGTGAAACCTTGACAGATAACTTTTGTATCTTTATTGATTAATACAGACATTATTTGCCCTCCGCAGCAGCAACAACTTTTTCAGCTGCGTCTGTTAGTGATTCAGCAGCGATGATGTTAAGGTCAGAACTAGCTAGTACTTCACGACCAAGTTCAGCGTTAGTACCTTCTAAACGTACTACTACAGGAACATTTACACCTACTTCTTTAACTGCACCGATGATACCTTCTGCGATCATGTCACAACGAACGATACCACCAAAGATGTTAACTAAAACAGCTTTAACGTTGTCGTCAGATAAGATGATCTTGAATGCTTCAGATACACGCTCTTTAGTTGCGCCGCCACCAACATCTAGGAAGTTAGCTGGCTTGCCACCGTGTAGGTTTACGATGTCCATAGTACCCATCGCTAGGCCTGCACCGTTAACCATACAACCAACGTTACCATCTAGTGCAACGTAGTTAAGTTCGAAGCTTGCAGCGTGAGCTTCACGCGCGTCTTCTTGTGAAGGATCGTGCATTTCACGGATTTTAGGTTGACGGTAAAGCGCGTTACCATCTACACCGATTTTACCGTCTAGACAGTGAAGGTTACCTTCGTCTGTGATTACTAGCGGGTTGATTTCTAATAATGCGAAATCGAAATCGTTGAACATGTTTGCAAGACCCATGAAGATCTTAACGAACTGTTTCATTTGAGTAGGGTTTAAACCTAGTTTGAAACCTAATTCACGAGCTTGGTAAGCTTGAGGACCAACTAATGGATCGATCTCAGCTTTGTGAATTAATTCTGGAGTTTCTTCTGCAACTTGCTCGATTTCAACACCACCTTCAGTAGATGCCATGAAAACAACTTTACGAGAAGCACGATCTACTACAGCGCCAAGGTATAATTCGTTAGCGATGTCAGTGCAGCTTTCAACAAGGATTTTAGCTACTGGCTGACCATTTTCGTCTGTTTGGTAAGTAACTAAGTTTTTACCTAACCAGTTCGCAGCGAACTCTTTAACTTCGTCGATTGTTTTAACTAGCTTAACACCGCCAGCTTTACCACGGCCACCTGCGTGAACCTGTGTTTTAACAACCCACATATCACCGCCGATTTTCTCAGCAGCTGCTGCAGCTTCTTCAGGTGTATCGCAAGCGAAACCTTGAGAAACTGGTAAACCATATTCGGCAAAAAGTTGTTTTGCCTGATACTCATGCAAATTCATGATGCTTTATCCAATTTTTTATACTAAAAGAGCTGAATATTTATGCAAAATAAACAGCTATCCCAAATTGCGCACTTAGTATAAATCCCAAGGCTCCACATGAAAACCCCAGTTAGACCAAAGGCGCAAAAAAAAAGCTGTGAACGCGGTTCACAGCTTAGTTTTCATACAACCAGATTAAACATCTAGTAGTAAACGAGTCGGATCTTCAAGTAACTCTTTAATTGTTACTAAGAAACCTACTGATTCTTTACCATCGATTTGTCGGTGATCATAAGATAACGCTAAGTACATCATAGGTAAGATTTCAACTTTACCATTTACAGCCATAGGACGCTCTTGGATTTTGTGCATACCTAAGATTGAAGACTGTGGTAAGTTGATGATTGGTGTAGATAGTAATGAACCGAATACACCACCGTTAGTGATAGTGAAGTTACCACCTGTCATGTCATCAATTGATAATTTACCGTCACGACCTTTAAGCGCTAGCTCACGGATACCTTTTTCGATTTCAGCAACTGATAGCTTGTCACAGTCTTTAAGAACTGGAGTAACAAGACCACGTGGTGTAGAAACCGCGATGCTGATGTCGAAGTAGTTGTGATAAACAATATCATCACCGTCGATAGACGCATTTACTTCAGGGAAACGCTTAAGTGCTTCAGTAACTGCTTTCACGTAGAAAGACATGAAGCCTAAACGGATACCGTGACGCTTTTCGAAAACTTCTTGGTACTGCTTACGAAGGTCCATGATTGGCTTCATGTTAACTTCGTTGAAAGTCGTTAACATTGCAGTTGAGTTTTTCGCTTCAAGAAGACGATTAGCGATTGTTTTACGTAAACGAGTCATAGGAACACGTTTTTGTGTACGGTCACCCATAGGTGCTGCTGGCGCTGCTGCTTCTGCTTTAGGCGCTGCTGCCGGTGCTTTTAAGAATGTATCAACATCTTCTTTAGTTACACGGCCATTCTTGCCAGTACCTTTGATTTTTGATGCATCAAGACCTTTCTCAGCGATTAAACGACGAACTGACGGTGTTAATACGTCAGAGCTGTCATTTGATTCGCTTGCTGGTGCTGCTTCAGCTTTAGGAGCTGCTGATGCCGGTGCTGCACCCGCTTTAACTGTACCAATTACTTGCTCACCAAGTACTGTTTCGCCTTCAGCGTGAATGTGCTCACCCATGATACCGTCTTCTTGAGCAACAACTTCAAGAACAACTTTATCAGTTTCGATGTCAACAAGGTTTTGGTCGCGTGTTACCGCTTCACCTGGTTGAACGTGCCAAGTAGCAATTGTCGCGTCTGCGACTGATTCTGGAAGTACAGGTACTTTAATGTCCACTTCTTTACCTTCTGATGCTGGTGCTGATTGCGCCGCTGGCGCGTCTTCTGATTTAGCTGGTGCAGAGTCGTCACTTGCTGGTGCAGCATCTGCATCACCAAGTAATGCAATTACTTGTTCGCCAAGTACCGTTGCACCTTCTTCTTGTGAAATTTCAGTGATTACACCGTCATTTGGTGCAACAACTTCTAAAACAACTTTATCTGTTTCGATATCTACTAAGTTTTGGTCGCGGCTTACTTTGTCGCCAACACTTACGTGCCATGTTGCAACAGTAGCATCAGCAACCGACTCAGGAAGTACAGGAACTTTAATTTCTGTGCTCATTGCTTATCCTTTCTTTTCAATAGTAAGCGCATCTGCAACGAGCGCTTGTTGTTCTTTATTATGCACTGACATGTAACCACACGCTGGTGATGCTGATGCTTTACGACCTGCGTAAGTTAATTTAGCACCGGCTGGGATTGCATCAACAAAGTGGTGTTGAGAACAATACCATGCACCTTGGTTTTGTGGCTCTTCTTGACACCAAACAAAATCTTTAACGTGTTGGTAACGCTGCATGATTGTATCCATCTCAGCGTGTGGGAATGGATATAATTGTTCTACACGAACAATAGCAATGTTATTTAATTCTTGCTTACGACGCTCTTGTAGTAGCTCGTAGTAAACTTTACCGCTACAGAATACAACGCGTTCTACTTTATCTGCAGCAATATCATCGATTTCATCGATCATATTGTGGAACACACCTTCAGATAACTCTTCAAGTGAAGATGTTGCCAACGGGTGACGAAGTAGCGACTTAGGCGTCATAACAATCAATGGACGACGAAGTGGACGTACAGATTGACGACGAAGCATTGCATAAACTTGCGCAGGTGTTGAAGGAACACATACTTGCATGTTGTGATCAGCACACAACTGTAAGAAACGCTCTAAACGTGCCGAGCTATGCTCAGGACCTTGACCTTCATAACCGTGTGGAAGTAAACATGTAAGACCACATAAACGGCCCCACTTCTGCTCACCTGAACTTAAGAATTGGTCAAATACAACTTGTGCACCGTTAGCGAAGTCACCAAATTGTGCTTCCCACATTACAAGTGACGTAGGTTCAGCTGTTGCGTAACCATATTCAAATGCAAGTACCGCTTCTTCAGAAAGAACTGAGTCATACACTTCAAATGCACCTTGCTTTTCGCTGATATTTTGCAGCGGCAAGTATGTTGATGCATCTTTTTGGTTATGAACAACAGCATGACGGTGGAAGAATGTACCACGGCCTGAGTCTTGACCTGTTAAACGGATATCTGTACCCGCATCAACAAGGGTTGCATAAGCAAGTGTTTCAGCCATACCCCAATCAAGTCGTTTTTCACCTGTCGCCATTAGCTTACGGTCGTCATAGATTTTCTTAACGCGCGACTGTGCTTTGTGGCTTTCTGGGAAGCTTGCTACTTTTTCGCCAAGCTCTTTTAACTTTTCAACCGATACTGTTGCATCGTACTCAACATCCCAATCGTGACCAACAAACTTAGCCCAATCAGAAGAGTGTGAGGTTTCTAGTTGAATTTCTTCAACAACACAGTTGCCTTTGTCTAAACCGTTACGGTAATCATCAGCAAGTGCTTTTACTTCATTTTCTGAGAATGAACCTTCAGCAACTAATTGGTCTGCGTAAATTAGACGAGGTACTGGATGCTTTTTGATTTTTTGGTACATAAGTGGTTGAGTCGCGTTCGGCTCATCCGCTTCGTTATGACCATGACGGCGATAACATACTAAATCAATCACTACATCACGTTTAAACTGGTTTCTGAAATCAAGTGCGATTTGAGTAACAAATGCAACCGCTTCAGGATCGTCAGAGTTAACGTGGAAAATTGGTGCCTGAACCATTTTCGCAATATCAGTACAGTATGGTGTAGAACGTACATCAGACTGTTTAGACGTTGTGAAACCAACTTGGTTATTTACAACGATACGGATACTACCACCACAACTAAATGCATTAGTTTGCGATAAGTTAAATGTTTCTTGTACAACACCTTGACCTGCGATTGCAGAGTCACCGTGAATAGTAATTGGTAATGCTTTAATACCTGACTTATCACCTAGACGGTCTAAACGAGCACGTACCGAACCCATAACCACTGGGTTAACAATTTCTAAGTGAGACGGGTTAAATGCAAGTGCCATGTGCACATTGCCACCCTTAGTTGCAAAGTCAGATGAGTAACCCATGTGATATTTAACATCACCTGAGCCTAATGTGTCTTTGTGTTTACCAGCGAACTCATCGAATAATTCTGATGGGTTTTTACCTAAAACGTTCACTAGTACGTTCAAGCGACCGCGGTGAGCCATACCAATAACAGCTTCTTTTTGTCCGCTTTCACCTGCACGATGAATTAGTTCTTTAAGCATTGGTACTAACGCATCACCACCTTCAAGTGAGAAACGTTTTGCACCAGGGAACTTAGCCCCTAAGTATTTTTCAAGACCATCTGCAGCTGTTAATCCTTTAAGGATACGTAGCTTTTCTTCTTTAGAGAACGTTGGACGTGATTGCACTGATTCTAAACGTTGTTGTAACCAACGCTTTTCTTCAGTTGAAGTGATGTGCATATACTCAGCACCAACCGACCCACAATAAGTCGTTTTGAGCGCTTGATATAGCTCACCTAATGGCATGGTTTCGCGACCGACAGCAAACGAACCCACATTGAATTCACGGTCAAAATCAGCTTCAGATAAATCGTGGTACTCTAATTCTAGATCACGAACACGTTCGCGTTGCCAAATACCTAATGGATCTAGGTTGGCATTTTGGTGACCACGGAAACGGAAAGCATTAATAAGTTGTAGCACCTTGACCTGTTTAGGATCACCAGAGCCACCCTCTGCTACCACTACTTCTCTATGCTTGTTTTTAGCAAGCTGTGCAAATTGTGAACGAACTTCTGAATGTTTAACATCAACATCCACACCATCAACTTTTGGTAATTGTTCGAACACTTCTCGCCACTCTTCTGGCACAGAAGTCGCATCATCTAAGTACGCTTCATAAAGCTCTTCTACGTAAGCAACGTTACCGCCGTTTAAGTGAGAAGATTCTAGCCATGCCTTCATCACACCTTCGTGCATTTATAAGCCCTTTTCTTTAGCGCAGAAATTAATTGTTGTAAAAACAAGGTGGTTAATCACTTAACCACCTTACATATTCAAGCTTTAAACAGCGCGGTTTAAAAGCATTGATTTGATTTGTCCAATTGCTTTGGTCGGGTTAAGACCTTTTGGACACACGCTAACACAGTTCATGATACTGTGACAACGGAACACGCTGAACGCATCGTCAAGGTCAGCAAGACGCTCTTCAGTCGCTGTATCGCGGCTATCAGCCAAGAAACGATACGCATGAAGAAGGCCCGCAGGACCGATGAACTTGTCTGGATTCCACCAGAACGAAGGACACGATGTTGAACAACATGCACATAAGATACACTCATATAAGCCATCTAACTTATCACGTTCTTCGATTGACTGAAGACGCTCACCCGCCGCTGGCGTGTCGTTAATTAGGTAAGGCTTAACTTTTTCGTATTGAGTGTAGAACTGACTCATGTCAATAACAAGGTCACGTACCACAGGTAAACCTGGTAATGGGCGAATTACGATTTTACCTTTGCCACCTTTAAGTAGCGTTGATAAAGGCGTGATACACGCTAAACCATTTTTACCATTCATGTTGATACCGTCTGAACCACACACACCTTCACGGCATGAACGACGGAATGATAATGTTGGATCTTGCTCCTTCAATTGCATAAGCGCATCCAATACCATCATATCTTGGCCTTCTTGCGTTTCTAGCGAGAAGTCCTGCATACGTGGTGCATTATCAACATCTGGATTGTAACGATAAACCGAAAATTGTACTTGTGCCATCGTCTCGCTCCTAGTATGTACGTGCTTTAGGTGGGAAAGCTTCACGCAGTTTCGGCGCGTAGTTTACATCACGTTTGCTCATTTCTTCGCTCTTAGGATCGTAGATTGAGTGACATAACCAGTTTTCGTCATCACGATCTGGGAAGTCAAAACGAGAGTGTGCACCACGGCTTTCTGTACGGAAGTTTGCAGCTACTGCTGTTGAGTAAGCTGTTTCCATCAAGTTATCAAGCTCTAGACATTCGATACGTGCAGTGTTGAACTCAGTCGACTTGTCATCAAGACGAGCGTACTGAAGACGTTCACGAATTTCTTTAAGCTCTTTAAGACCTGTTGCCATTGCATCACCTTCACGGAATACCGAGAAGTTAAGTTGCATACACATTTGTAGGTCTTTCTTGATTTGTACTGGGTCTTCACCTTGGCCAGCTTTAGAGCTTTCCCAACGGTTAAAGCGTGCAAGTGATGCTTCAAGGTCTGAATCAGACGCATCTTTACCTGCTTCAACACCGTTAAGGTACTTACCTAAGAAGTTACCAGCTGCGCGGCCGAATACAACTAAGTCAAGTAGTGAGTTACCACCTAGGCGGTTAGCACCGTGTACAGATACACATGCAATCTCACCAACAGCGAATAAACCTTCAACTACTTTCTCTTGGCCGTTCGCATCAATTTGTAATGCTTGACCATTTACGTTAGTTGGAACACCACCCATCATGTAGTGACATGTTGGGATAACTGGAATTGGCTCTTTAGCTGGATCAACGTGTGCGAATGTTTTCGCAAGGTCACATACGCCTGGAAGACGTAAGTTAAGTGTTTCTTCACCTAAGTGGTCAAGCTTAAGCTTGATGTGTGGACCATAAGGACCATCGCAACCACGACCTTCACGGATCTCAGTCATCATTGAACGAGCAACAACGTCACGAGATGCTAAGTCTTTTGCATTTGGGGCGTAACGTTCCATGAAGCGTTCGCCGTCTTTATTTAGAAGGTAACCACCTTCACCACGACAACCTTCAGTTACAAGTACACCGGCACCGGCGATACCTGTTGGGTGGAACTGCCACATTTCCATATCTTGCATTGCAACGCCAGCACGTGTAGCCATACCAACACCGTCACCAGTGTTGATGTGTGCATTCGTTGTCGATGCATAGATACGGCCTGCACCACCTGTTGCTAAAACAACAGCTTTTGATTTGAAGTAAACAACTTCGCCAGACTCGATGTCGATTGCTGTACAACCAACAACGTGACCGTCGCTGTTTTTAACTAAATCTAGTGCGTACCACTCAGAGAATACGTTAGTTTTGTTTTTAACGTTCTGTTGGTATAAACAGTGTAATAGCGCGTGACCTGTACGGTCAGCTGCTGCTGCAGTACGTGCAGCCTGTTCACCACCAAAGTTTTTCGACTGGCCGCCGAAAGGACGTTGATAAACACGGCCATTTTCAAAACGAGAAAATGGTAAACCCATGTTTTCTAATTCAGTAATAGCTTCTGGGCCTGTTTTACACATATATTCGATAGCGTCTTGGTCACCGATAAAATCGGAACCTTTAACAGTATCGTACATGTGCCATTCCCAGTTATCTTCATGTGAGTTACCCAGCGCAACCGTAATACCACCCTGTGCAGACACAGTGTGAGAACGTGTAGGGAAAACTTTTGAGATAAGTGCACAGGTTTTGCCTGATTCAGTGATAGCTAGTGCTGCGCGCATACCCGCACCACCGGCACCAATCACTACAGCGTCAAATTCACGAACAGAATAATTCACTTAAACACCCCATAAAACGATTAGACCAATTGCTACGTAAGCAACAGCCATAAGGTTTAATACAAAGCCTAAAACAGCACGTAATTTAGCGCATTTAACATAGTCAGTAAGAACTTGCCAAAGGCCGATACGGGTGTGAACCATGATGCAAACTAGGGTAATTAAGGTAAACCCTTTCATTGCTAGGTTAGAGAATAGGCCTTGCCAGGCTTCGAAAGTGACTTCTGGCGTACATAAAAAATAGCCGATAATAAAAATCGCGTAAGCGCTGATTATTAATGCTGTTGCACGTAGTGATACGAAATCTTGTACACCATCACGTTTAAGAGTTGCTTGATTTAAAACCATATCCACACTCCTGCTAGAATTGCAGCTACAACACCTAAAGCTAATGCAACTTTAGCGCTGAAGTTACCTGATTCAAGTTCTTCCCAGTGACCCATGTCCATAATGATATGACGGATACCACCAATTAAGTGATACGCCAATACAGAAATGGTGCCCCATGCTATGAATTTGGCAATGAATCCGCTGAACAGACCCTTGACGAATTCAAAACCTTCTGCAGAAGAAAGAGACTCAGACCAAGCCCAAATGACAAACGTTAAAGCAAAAAATAATGCAACACCGGTGACGCGGTGTAAAATTGATGCTTTAGCCGTTGCCGGCATAGATATAGTTGTTAGATCTAGATTTACAGGTCTTTGCTTTTTCACAGTTACTTGCCCATCTTGCCCTTATCGGGCTCATCTACTTGTTTTTCTAAAACCCATCAAAATGAATTTCGATGGAACTATCTAAGTAAACCGTGTTGATACACAAAAAGTTCACACTTATGCAAAACTCAAATGTAAAAATAAAGTTTACCTACAGACAATACGGTATAAAACCTTGGATAGTATATATAGCCAAAGGTCTTTTTACAATTCTTGTTTAGTAAGAGACGTTTGCGAATTAGCCAATAGTATAATATTTAATCCTGACAGAATATTTATTATCCATTTGTGCATAATGTTTATAAAAATTGACTTTATACCCCTCTTTCACGTTAAAATGAAAAGAATGTGCTTAAACAGATTCAGAACATAACAATCAGAGTTGTTATCTTAATAGGAGATAAATAGATGGCGGATAAGAAAGCCACGGTCCATATTGATGGTCTTGATCCAATCGAACTTCCAATTTACCAAGGCACTGCTGGCCAAGACGTAATCGACGTACGTACGTTAGGTTCACACGGTCACTTCACTTACGACCCAGGTTTCATGTCGACCGGTTCTTGTGAATCTTCAATCACTTACATTGATGGCGGCAAAGGTGTTCTATTACACCGTGGTTACCCAATCGAGCAATTAGCTGATGAATCAAACTACATCGAGCTTTGCTACTTACTATTAAACGGCGAATTACCGACTAAAGAACAATACGAAGCGTTTGCTCAAGAAATCACGCACAATACAATGCTTGATACTAAAATCGCAAACTTCTTCCAAGGTTTCCGCTTTGACGCTCACCCAATGGCAATGCTGTGTGGTGTTGTAGGTGCTCTTTCTTCTTTCTACCACGAAGATTTAGACATTACTGACGCAACACAACGTAAAACAAGCGCAATCAAGCTAGTTGCTAAACTACCAACTATCGCTGCGATGGCTTACAAATACAATGTAGGTCAACCGTTTGTTTACCCACGTAACGACTTAAGCTTCGCTGAAAACTTCTTACACATGATGTTCTCAGTACCAGCTGAAGAATACAAAGTAAGCCCTGTTCTTGCTAAAGCAATGGACAAAATCTTCATGCTTCACGCTGACCATGAGCAAAACGCATCAACGTCAACTGTTCGTCTAGCTGGTTCTTCAGGTGCTAACCCTTACGCGTGTATCGCGGCTGGTATCGCATCTCTATGGGGCCCTGCGCACGGTGGTGCTAACGAAGCATGTCTTAACATGTTAGAAGAAATCGGCTCTGTTGACCGTATCGACGAGTACGTTGCTAAAGCGAAAGATAAGTCTGATCCTTTCCGTCTTATGGGCTTTGGTCACCGCGTATACAAAAACTTCGACCCACGTGCGACAGTAATGCGTCAAACATGTCACGAAGTACTTGCTGAGCTAAACATTCAAGATCCACTTCTTGATATCGCTATGAAGCTTGAGCAAATTGCACTTGAAGACCCATACTTCGTTGAGAAGAAACTTTACCCTAACGTAGATTTCTACTCAGGTATCATCTTAAAAGCAATCGGTATTCCAACAAGCATGTTCACTGTAATCTTTGCAATGTCACGTACTGTTGGTTGGATCTCTCACTGGGATGAGATGCTTTCTCAACCTGGTCACAAGATCAGCCGTCCTCGTCAGTTATACACTGGTGAAACTTCACGCGATTACGTACCAACAGACAAGCGTTAATACGAATTTGCGTTTAAAAAAGGCCGCTATGCGGCCTTTTTTGTTGCCCTGCACTTGTCTATTTGTGCAAAGTAATTAAAATCGTCGCATTCTTGTAGCTTAAGGCCTTTCATGTTCGATATCACAAAAATACGTGCTGACTTTCCAATACTGAATGAAACAGTCAATGAGCAGCCTTTGGTGTATTTAGACTCAGCGGCTACCTCGCAAAAGCCACAGGCAGTTATTAATGCCCTTAGCCGATTTTATAGCCATGAGAACGCCAATGTGCACCGCGGCCGCCATACCCTCAGTGAAAACGCGACACGCAACTATGAACAAACCCGAACGCTACTTGCAGATTATTTTTCTGTAAAAAGTAATGAGATAGTGTGGACCAAAGGCGCAACCGAATCGATTAATTTAATCGCAAATGGTCTGGCTTCGAGGCTTAATCCTGGCGATAAAATTGCCCTATCTGCTATTGAACACCACGCCAACATAGTCCCTTGGCAACAGCTAGCTCAGCGTACCGGTGCAGAAGTCATTATTTTGCCGATAGAAAATGATTTAACTATTAATAGCGTGCACTGTAGTGAATTTATCAAACAACAAGAGCCTAAAATTGTCGCTATTACCCATGCATCAAATACCCTTGGTAATATTACTGATTTAGCGCCGATCATTAACGCATGTAAGGCCATTAATGCTATATCTATTGTTGATGGTGCGCAGGCTGCGATGCATTTACGCCCTAATTTACAAGAAATTTCCTGTGATTTTTACGTGTTTTCTGCCCATAAAATGCTCGGGCCGACAGGTTTAGGAGGCCTATATGGCCGATTTGAGCTGTTAAATTCGCTCGATGTATATCAAACCGGTGGCGAAATGATCGAAACAGTGAACCTAACACACAGCACTTTTCGTGATGCGCCGGGTAAATTTGAAGCAGGAACACCCAATATTGCAGGTGTCATTGCCTTTAGTGAGGCAATAAATTATTTAATATCGTTAGATTTTCAGCAAATGCGTCAACATGAGCATACAGTTTTTGACTATGCGATAAAACAATTATCAGCTATTGATGGTATTAATATCTATTCAAACCAAACAGATAACATCGGTAACATTAGTTTTAATTATCGCGATGAACATCCGTTTGATTTAGCCACCCTACTTGATGGATTTGGCGTTGCCGTGCGTAGTGGCCATCATTGTACGCAACCTATAATGAGTCATTTAGGCATACCAGGGACTGTACGAGCAAGTTTTGCGTTATATAACACTAAAGCTGATGTCGATGCCTTTATCAGTGCTGTTAAAAGTAGTATTGAGTTATTAGATTAATTTTGGATAAGTTATGAATTCAGCGTTTGAAGCCGTTAGTAAAAACATTGAAACAGCTGCTGGGTGGCAGCAAAAATATCGCCAAATAATGCTCTTAGGTAAGCAATTACCTGTTATGCCTGAAGTACTCAAAGTAGATGATGCTCTAGTTAAAGGCTGTGAAAGTAAAGTTTGGCTATATATCGACTTTGATCATACTGAAAACAGCCTGGTTTTAGCGGGCGATTCAGATACTCGCATCGTTAAAGGACTATTGGCTTTAATTTTAGCCTTATACAATGGTCTAACACCGGAGCAAGCAGCGCAAATTAATGCCTATGATGAATTTGAACGACTCGGTCTAATTAGCCATTTGAGCCCTTCTCGTGGTAATGGTATTAAAGCCATGGTTGATAAAATTCAAACCATGGCTGAACAAAAACAATAAGTTTTATAAACTACGCTGTTTTTTATCAAGGTATTTTCTAATCGCTTTGGCTGCAACAAAAAAGCCAAAGCTGCCTGTTACCATGGTTGCAGATCCAAAACCATTATTACAGTCCATATTCATTGAACCATCTGCACTTTGTTTTGCTTGGCAAACCTCACCTTCAGAGGTTGGATATACAAGCTGCTCTGTAGAATAAACACAATCGACGTTAAATTTTCGCTTTGGATTGCTACTAAAGTTGTACTGTTTTCGCAAAATATAACGTACTTTTGCAAGCAATGGATCATGAGTTGTCTTTGCAACGTCACCAAAACTGATTTGACTAGGGTCGGTTTGCCCGCCTGCACCTCCGGTGGTAATAACCGGTAGTTTTATGCGTTTACAGTGAGCAATAAGCGCTGCTTTTTCTTTTACAGCATCAATACAATCAATTACATAGTCAAAACCTTTAATATGCTCACGAATGTTATCTAGCGTAATGAAATCGTCAATAACATTAATTTTGATATCTGGATTTATAAGCTCACAACGTGTTTTCATTGCTTTTACTTTTGCTTCGCCTACGGTGCCAGTTAAAGCATGAATTTGACGATTAACATTGGTTGCACAAATATCATCTAAATCAATGAGGGTTAGTTGCCCTACACCCGTTCGAGCCAATGCTTCAGCAGCCCAACTACCTACGCCACCAATACCAATGACACAAAAATGTGCTTGTTGTAACCAATCAAATTGTTGATGACCATATAAACGTTTAATGCCACCAAAACGGATGTCTTGTATTGTTTCTTTCATTTACCAATCCAACGTCCAAGGAGCTGTCCACTCTTTGAATTCGTCTGAGTTAAAAACTTCATTAAGATGAGCACCTAAAGTGTAATCGCATCGATATTCTTTAAGCTGCCCTTTATAGCTAAATTGTAGTGCATAGGCATGCAAGTTTGTGCGCTCGTCTTTACTACCCGCATAGGTACTATCACCTAGAATTGGAGCGCCTAAGCTTTTCATTGCGACTCTAAGCTGATGTGTCTTACCTGAAAATGGCTTTAACAAGTATGCACGAAGCCCTGGTCGAATACTTTTTGAATAAAAGCGTGTGATAGCAGGATTCGTTTGGCTCTTTAACAGCTTAAATGCGCCACGACGACTTTTTTGCATATCCCCTTTTATCCAACCTTGCTTTTTCTTAGGCTTAGCATCACTCACTGCGAGATAAAACTTATTTATTTTATGATCAGAAAATTGCGAAGTGAATTCGGCTGCAGCTTCTTTGTTACGGGCTAATATAATTAAACCTGATGTCACTTTATCTAGCCGATGAACCGGATAGAGCTTCTCATTAACAAGCTCTTCAGCAAGTACGACAAAACCAGCACATTGTTCACTATGAAAGCTCACTCCTGCTGGTTTATAAAAAACAAAGAAGTCATCTTCAATGGCATGAAGATGAACATTGTTTACATCATGCATTTTTTAGTTGCCAAGCACTGCAATAACGCGCGCTAAATCTTCAGGAGTATCTACGCCTGCTTGCGGTGCACACAGAGCTTTTGCGATTTTAATTTTGTGACCATGATAAAGTACACGAAGCTGCTCTAATGACTCTAAAAGCTCTAATCGAGATTCTGGTAATTCGATGTAGTCTTTAATGAAGCCAGCACGATAAGCATAAATACCAATATGGCGCGCAAAATCAGCAAGATTTAGCTTATCTCGGTCATCATTCATCATCGCATCACGATGATAAGGGATTGGCGAGCGCGAAAAATACAGTGCGTTGTTGTCTGCATCGTTAATGACTTTCACGCAATTGGGATTAAATATATCGTCAATCTCATCAATGCTGGTGCTCAAAGTCGCCATTGGCGCATCAGAATCAGCAATTAGCATGGCAACTTGAGATACATTTTCGCTTGCCAGTAAAGGCTCATCACCTTGCACATTGACAACAATAGTGTCACTTTCGAGTTTTAACTGTTCAACAACTTCAGCTAAACGCTCTGTGCCTGATTGGTGATCTTCACGTGTCATCAATACATTATCAGTAAACTTCTTTACTGCATCAAACACTGTTTGATGATCAGTCGCTACATAAACTTGTGATGCACCGGACGCAACTGCTTTTTCATAAACATGTTGGATCATTGGTTTACCACAAATATCGGCAAGTGGTTTACCTGGTAAACGCGTCGATGCGTAGCGAGCGGGGATAACGACTACGAATTCCACTTATCAACCTCTTCTTGGCTTAATTCACGGGCTTCATTTTCTAAAAGCACCGGGATATCGTCTTTGATTGGGTACGCTAGTTTCGCAGCGGTACTGATAAGCTCTTGATTTTCTTTATCAAGACGTAATTTACCTTTACACACTGGGCAAGCGATAATTTCAAGTAATTTTGTATCAAAGGCCATTGAGGATCCCTTTTTGTTTTAATAATAAATTAAGTTTTTCGATAACTGCTGCTGTTGGCTTTGCATCAACAGGTAAATAATACCAATTTGGTTTAGCAAAACTAAAGCATTTAACTGCATCTTTTTCTGTCATAAATACAGCGTCATCTGCAAAATCGCTAAAGTCATTTGCTTGGTAGGCATAATGATCACGAAAATGATGAGTCGATAGTAAGTTAATGCCTTGCTGCTCAAGACTTATTTCAAAGCGTTTGGGGTTACCAATAGCACTGACCGCATGGCCTTTATCTTGAACTGAATTGGCGAGTTCTGAATTACTCACGGTTCGAAATGGGCTTGATGCTAAATCATAGCGGCTTTGTGCGTTGCCACCATTTTCTATGACTAAATCAACCAATTTTAAGCGCGCTTTGGTTTCACGAAGTGGACCTGCAGGCATTAATAAACCGTTACCAAATTGGCGTTCACTATCAACAATACAACATTCGATATCACGCGCCATTTTATAATGCTGCATGCCATCATCAGAAATAATGACATCGATATCATGTTGCTCTAACTTTTTTATACTAGCTTGTCGGTCAGGGCCAACCATTACAACACAGCCTAGGCGGCGTTTAATAAGTACAGGTTCGTCACCTGCTTGCGTTGTCGTCGTTTGTTCTGTCACTAACAGTGGATACGAATCAGACTGACCACCGTAGCCACGGCTGATCACAGCCACTTTTAAACCTTGCTGCTGTAAGTACTCAGCAAGCCAAATAACAAAGGGCGTTTTGCCGTTTCCACCCACACTAATGTTACCAACAACAATGACAGGAACATGCGCTTTAAAAGCCTTAAGTATATTTAGCTTATAAAACAAAGCACGAAGCGTTGAGATAAGCCAAAAAAGCACACTCAAAGGCAAGAGTAAAATGCTTAATAAACCTGGCTTTTTATACCAGCTTTTTTCAATAACACTCACTACTGCTCACCAAACTGCATCTTACATAACGCACTATAGGTACCGTCTTTTTCAAGTAGCTCGCCATGCGTGCCCTTTTCGATAACTTGACCATGGTCGATGACATAAATGCAATCACTGTTTTCTATTGTTGATAAACGGTGTGCTATCACAATCGATGTTTTTTCTTTCATTAAGCTATCAAGTGCTTGCTGGATTAGTTTTTCAGATTCAGTATCAAGCGCAGATGTCGCCTCATCAAGAATCAAAATAGGTGCATCTTTTAATATTGCACGTGCTATGGCTATTCGCTGACGCTGACCGCCTGATAACATAACGCCATTTTCACCCACCATGGTATCTAAACCTTCTGGTAAGTCTTTAACAAACTCCCAAACATGGGCTTGCTTGGCAACCGCCATTAACTCCTCGTTTGTTAATTCGCGGTCAAGGCCATAGCAAATATTATTCGTGATGGTGTCGTTAAATAAAACCACTTGCTGTGAAACCAGTGCAAATTGCTTACGTAAGTCTGTCAGTTTGTAATCAGCGATGTTGACGCCATCAAGCAAAATTTCACTGTCACCTTCAAGCTCATAATAACGCGGCAATAAATTTGAGATGGTCGATTTACCTGAGCCAGAACGGCCAACCAATGCGATGCTTTCGCCGGCATTAATCGAAAGTGATAAATTCTTTAATACAGGTTCATCTTTCGTTGGGTATTTAAAGGTCACATTGTTCACTTCAATTTTCCCAGTTACTTTAGCAACGCTGTAGGTGCCTGTGTCTTTTTCTACTTCTTCATCAAGTACCAAAAAGATACTTTGCGCTGCAGAAATACCACGTTGTAAATCGCTATTAACGTTTGAAAGTTGCTTCAGTGGCCGTAATAACATCATCATTGATGAAATAAGTAATACGAAGTCGCCTGAACTGATGGTATCAATCATTGACGGCATAGACACAACCCACAAAATCACGGCCATCGCGCTTGCTGCCAAAATTTGGATAACAGAAACGCTTAGCGCTTTGGTTGCATCCATTTTAATGCGCTGTTGGCGATTATGATTATTAATAGCCGAAAACTGCGTTATCTCTTGTTGTTGACCACCAAAGCCATGTATCACTTTATGACCAGATAGCATTTGCTCTGAGCTACGAGTTACTTGGCCCATCGCTGATTGGATTTTTTTCGAAATCATACGAAAACGTTTCGATACAAAGGCCACGATCACGGCCACCAGCGGAATAATAACTAAAAATATCAGTGACAGCTTCCAGCTGGTATAAAACATATTGAAAAGTAAGAAAACAACAAACGCCCCTTCTCTAACAACAATTAACAGGGCTTTAGTAATGGCTTGTTGAACCTGCTCAGTATCAAAGGTGATTTTAGAGATTAAATCGCCATTTGAATTTTTATCATGAAAAGACACCGGCAGATGTAAAATATGTTCGAATAATTGTTGGCGCAACGTTCTTACAACTTGAGAGCCAACATAACTTAAACAGTACGACGACATATAGTTAAACATGCCACGACCTAATACCAATGCAATCACAACAAATGGTGCATAAGTTAAAACATCAGTGTTACGATCATTTAAACCTTCATCAATGAAGGGCTTCATTAAATTGATAAACAATGCATCCATGGCTGAATAGCCAATCATGCCTACAATAGCGAAAAACGCGATTAACTTATAATCACCCACATAACTGATTAATCGCTTATAGATTTGGGATGTAGTTTGATCCATAACACTCTCTTATTCATAGACTTCGACTATTGTAGCCTTTAGGGGGTAAAAACAAAACGTCAATCTTGTTCGAACCAATAACTTTCCTGCTCTCGCGCAAATTCTAAGCGATACGTATCTGAATAAAATTTTATGCGTATATGGCCATACTTTGCCGTCGATAACTGCTGTATATGGTGTTGGTTATAACGATTTACAACCTCTGGGTGAGGAAAGTGCCATTGTCCTTGGTAAGCAGATGAATGGATAACTACTTCAGGATTTACTGCATCTATAAATTCATAACTTGACGAGGTATTACTGCCATGATGGGGGCTTATTAAAATAGTCGCTCGTAAATCCACCTCCTCTTCAACAAGTTTAGCTTCTGCCGCTGCTGATATATCTCCAGTTAGTAAAAGTGAATAATTAAAACCTGTTACTTTTAATAAGCAAGATTGGTCATTGCGACTCGCTTTTTCTACCTTTGCTGTAAAACTTCTGATATTAAGCTCAGCAAGTTTGATGGTGGTTGTTTTGCACTTATTTAACAGCCCCTGAGGATGAAAAGTAGCTAAAGTGTGTTGATAGCCAGCCTCTTTCCAACTGGCTAAACCGCCAGAATGATCGTTATCTAAGTGGCTTATTATGGTGTCAATCACAGATAGCTGCTGTTTATTGATGTTGTTAAGTAATACGTGGTGTACATAATCATAACGGCCAAAATACTGTGGGCCTAAATCATAAATTATCGCTTTATTTTTGCTGCTTACCATCACCATTAAGCCATGCCCGACATCAAACACATCCAACTGAAACTTAGCTTCTGACTGTAATTTACTATCAACGGCATATATACAAACAGGAATTAAACACACATATTTATTAGGGCTAAAGTACAACAGCAGAAGTGTTATGTAACTGATGATCAATAAGGAGAAATTAAACTCATTGAACGACAACCAACGCCAGTCATTAGGGATAGAAAGCAATAGTTGATAACTAAAATACAGGGCAATGTCGATAAGTGATAACAGACCTGAAATATCCAGTAGGCTAGAAATCAGACTATAAAAAACCAACAAAGGCAATAACAGCACACCGACCAAGGGCACAGCAATAAGGTTAATCAATAAACCTATCACGCTAGTACCTGAGAAGTAATATAAGGATAGCGGTAGTAAACCAACAAATAAAGCGCATTGAACTTGCAGTAGCTGTACAAATCGCTTTAAAAAACTAAGTGACAAATTAATTGTTTTTTTAGTCAGTAGAAAGATGATCGTAACGGCCAAAAAACTGAAATATAGTCCAGGATTCAACAGCGTAAATGGGTCTATAAACAACACCACACTCAAGGCGTACAAAATTGAACGCCAACGCACTGGGTTTTTTCCTAAGTTATAGATTACAAGGTAGCAGCCTAACATTAGCAGCGCCCGGCTTGCAGAAACTATAAAATCACTTAAGTAAACATAAACGAGCGAGCAACTGAACCCTATTACAACAAATAGCTTATTTAATTGAATTGATTGGCTTACACGAAAGTGACTCACTCTTAGCAGCCACTTACTAGTATAAAAACCGACTGCGAAGATAAGTCCGATATGAAGACCCGAAATAGCAAGTAGATGAGACAATCCTAATTCACGCAAGTGCTTTCTATCTTCATAACCTATTTTACTTTTGTCACCGGTTAAAAGCGCATAATAAAGCCATTGTAATCGTGTGTTTGCCGTAATTTTATCAATATAAGTGCGATAACTCACACGCAGGGAGTCATATTGATGATGATTTAAATAGCTTACCTCTCCTACGCTTCGGCCTTTATAAAATACTCGCTCAAGTAATGCTTGTCGTTCTCTATTAAAACTGTAGAAATTTTTTACTGACCGATAAGGTTTAAGTTTGAGTACTGCGCTTAATTCATCTCCACTAGTAACAGGTTTATCTGAAGTAATGCTGAGCATTGCATTAGGAGCAGGTCGGATGCTTGTAGGGCAAGATTCAATATGTTTCAGACTTGCTTTAATGTAGTAAGGGCTTTGTTCACTGTATGTTTCAACTACCTCAAATCGAACTAATCGGCTTTGTTGATAATCTATTTTGCAGTCAGAGATTGAGTAAAAGATGAAGTAATGAAAAATCACTACCAAAATAGCGCAAATAAACCCTGACAATAGAGTTAAAAAAGGCTTAAAATAGGCACCTGCTAGCAATACAGCAAAACTCATTATATAAAACGCCGCAGTGCCAAATGTATATAGGGTGAAAAAACAGCCTATGACAAAGCCGCTGCATAACCAAATAGATGTAAATGGTTGCTTTAAATGGCTAAGAAAACGATCCAACGCTTTTTACCAGATCATAACAAGGTAAAAGAACACAAGTATTTAAGAATTTTTGGTCGTTTATTGCATGATGCCAATTTATGGCACTTAAATAGACGCTCAGCACGTGGTGCATTTGCGGTTGGTTTATTTTTTGCGTTCATCCCTGTTCCTTTTCAAATGGTTCTTGCAGCCGCCCTGGCTATTCCATTTCGAGTAAATTTACCGATTTCTGTTGCAACCGTGTGGATCACGAACCCACTAACCATGCCTCCTATTTTCTATTGTTCATATATTGTAGGCACGATTGCCCTTGCTCAGCCACAACAGCACTTCCAATTTGAACCAAGCTGGCAATGGTTTATAGATAGCCTTACAACAATTGGCCCAGCCTTTTTAGTTGGCTCACTTATTTGTGCTACTGCTGCTGCTATCATCGGTTATTTTGCTACCGACATGCTTTGGAAACGCTCAGTCCGAAAAGCATGGATACATCGCCATAAAAAATAACTGATTTCAGTATAGACAAAAAACCCAGCTTAAAGCTGGGTTTTTAATATTGATTAGTAAGTCTCGATTACGAAACGATTACTTTTTAAAGAAGCGACGTGCAGCTGCAAATGGTAATAGCAATAAAGCATACCATGGGAAGCTTGCTGATTGACGCTCGTATTGTTCAATCTCTTCTGCAGGACATTCTTCAACACTGCCATCAATTGGTGTTAACTTAACAGCAACAGCAATACTTTCATATTCGATATTGCCATCAACATCAACTACAACATTACCGAATGAATCTGTCTTTTCAACAGTTTTAGTCGCAACACCAAAGATTTCATTATTGTTGTTAATTGATTTCGCTTCAGCGACCGTGTATTTAAAATGAGTCTCACCATCTTCTTCATAACAAGGTAATAAGTCATTGAGATTAACTATAGAATCATCACCCACCGTATAAATAAAGCCTTCTCTACGACGAGTAGTGGTGTTATAGATATCTGTTTCACCTTCACCAACAATAATACCGTTATCATTAATATCGTTTGCAACTGAGCTAGAGCTAGAGAAATAATCAGATGGGAAAACTACACTATCGCTTTTTTTATCATAATAAAAAAACTTAGTGCGTGTTGCTGTGTCAATTCTTTTAGCAGCATAACCAACAATAATATCATTATTATTTACAGCTAAAGCTTGTCCCGAAGTCCAATCATCGTCTTGGTCTATAAACTGTTTTACTTCACCATTTTCAAAGATAACTGGCATTGTAATTCTAGTATCGGTGTCTTTGTAACGAACATCTGATGTACCCACAATTAAACCTGAGTCGTTCAGAGTTATTGCGTTGCTACGAAAAGCGAAATCTTCATCATCTTCTGGTGTTAAACCTAAACCATACAATTCTGTATTAGTGATGTTTAAAGAGCTATCTAACGTCCACTTAACAGCACGCTTGTTAAAAATACCCGCCGTATAGCTTCGATTGTATGTTTCGACACAGTCTGAGACTGGTTCATCTTCACCATCACAGTTATCAGTAATATCATCGAGAGGATCAACTGCGATATCAATTGAAACACTACCTACAACCTCATAGCCGTTAGTTGTTTTGATAATATCATTTGCTGTACTAATACCGCCGTACTCGTCGAACTCTGGTGCAAGTTCAACTTTTACACCGTCTTCTGTAATTACAATAGCACGACTAATAAAATCTCTTAAGAAATGTGTTTCCTCTTCATCTTCATCAGTTTGTGTAAACGATGTTTTTTCATATGGGGCACTCCCCCAACCAACCATAACACCATCATCACTAACTGCATTTAGGATGTTCGTAGTTGAACGCGTTAAGCCATCATAATCTAGTGATTCCTCATCGTATAATACCTGTTCCGAAACACCCTCGGAGCCGTATATCGTCGCAGCTGCACTTGATAGTTTCTGATACTCTGAATTAGTTAAACGGTTAGATTGCGTGTCTGTAATAAAATCAATCATAAACTGATGGGCATCAGCATTGGTATTCACTGCATCATTATTTTCAATATCATCTAATGTAAAAGTAATCTCTTTGTCTATTGATTCAAAATATGATTCACGAGCATCATAGGCATTTTTGATAGCAGAGTCTGTAAAATCAATATATGAGATATCAATTGGTAACCTATAAAGAGAATTGGCTATACCTATAATATGACCATTCTCACTGACATCTGTTACGTAATTATGTTTTGCTCCGTCTAGCCCACCTAATTCTTCTAATTTATAGGTTGCGCTCATCGCTGAGGTACTTAGGGTGGCTAAAATACTGGCAGCGAGTAATTTGTATTTCATTTTAATCCTTACTACTGATTCTTTAAATCTTCGAGTTCTTCCCAGCGCTCAAAAGCGACTTCAAGCTCAGACTCTAACTCGGCTAAATGGTTCAATGCTTCTGTTGTAATTGCAGCATCTTGCTTAAAAAAGTCAGGGTCATTAACCACAACTTGCTGAGCGTCTAACGCTTTTTCAAGTTGTTCCACTTTACTGGGTAATTCTTCTAATTCAAGTTTTAATTTGTAAGAGAGTTTATTACTTTTCTTTGGTGTTTTATCTTGGCTAACAACGGCCGGCTTTTCTTGCTTAATTTGTTGCTGTTGTTGTTTTTCTTGCTCAGCTAAATGAGCTGCATACGCTTCATAGTCGCTATAGCCTCCGACAATGTCAGTGATCTTGCCGTTACCTTCAAATGCCCATACAGAATTACAGGTATTATCAATAAATTCACGGTCATGGCTTACAATCAGCACAGTGCCCTGATATTGGTTGATGATCTCTTCTAAGAGCTCTAAGGTTTCAATATCAAGATCATTGGTTGGCTCATCGAGAACAATAATGTTAGATGGCTTTAAAAATAACTTTGCTAATAATAAGCGGTTTTTCTCACCACCTGAAAGTGCTTTTACTGGCGTACGCGATCTTGCCGGTGGAAATAAGAAGTCTTGCAAGTAACCAAGTACATGACGTGAGCGCCCGCCCATCATCACTTCTTGCTTACCTTCAGCTACGTTATCTTGTACTGTGGCTTCTTCATCAAGCTTTTGACGATACTGGTCAAAATAAGCAAACTCTAAATTAACACCTTGCTTAACACTGCCGCTATCTGGTGTTAAGTCACCAAATAAAATTTTAAGCAGTGTTGTTTTGCCAATACCATTGGGTCCGACAAGGCCAACACGATCGCCACGCATAACAAGGGTCGAGAAATCTTTCGCGATCACTTTATCTTTAAATGCATGACCGATGTTTTTCGCTTCGAATACTAATTTACCTGAACGATCCGCTGTTTCAATATTGAAATCGGTTTTACCGACCTGATCAACACGCTGCTTACGCTCTTTACGTAACTCTTTTAAAGCGCGCACACGGCCTTCATTACGCGTTCTACGTGCTTTAATACCTTGGCGGATCCACGCTTCTTCTTCTGCTAAGCGTTTATCAAATAGTGCGTTTTGTGTTTCTTCTACTTTTAAATCATGCGCTTTTTGCTCAAGGTACGTCGCGTAATCGCCAGGGTACGAAACCAGCTTACCACGGTCTAAGTCAAGAATACGGGTTGCAACTGCTCGAATGAATGCACGGTCGTGAGAAATAAAAACGATACCGCCTTTAAACTCTTTTAAAAACTGCTCAAGCCAAATAACACTACTCATATCTAAGTGGTTGGTAGGCTCATCAAGTAGCAGTAAATCGGGTTCACTAACCAAGGCTCTTGCAAGCGCAACTTTACGTAACCAACCACCTGATAATGATTCAAGCTTGGCTTCTGGGTCTAGCTCTAAACGAGATAAAACGAGCTGAATACGGGTATCAAAGCGCCAGCCATCAACAGTTTCTAATTGATTAGATAAACGCTCTAATTTGTTGAGCAATTTATCGTTATAGTCTGTTTGCATTTGATTACTAACTTGGTGATATTCTATCAGTAAGTTAGCGATGTCAGGCATACCCTGAGCTACATAATCAAATACTGAGCCTGCCGCCCCTTTTGGTGGATCTTGCTCTAAACGTGAAATGCGAATACCGCCTAATTGGTTGATTTCGCCATCATCCAAAGTCACTTGGCCATCAAGCACTTTTAGTAGTGTTGATTTACCTGCCCCGTTTCGACCAACGATACAAACACGCTCACCTGACTCAATAACGGCATCGGCATCATCTAGTAGCGGATGCGTACCATAAGCGAGTTGAGCTTTGGCTATTCTGATTAAATCCATCGTGATTACTACTCTTATTCTTTATTATCAGCAATAAATTGCGCTAATTGCTCAGCATCAAAAGGCCAAAATAATTTCTCGCCTTGATGAGATTCCACAACCGGAATACTGGTTTGGTAAAGTTCAATCAGCTGTTCACTGTCCATAATGTCTTTTGCTACAAACGAAGCGTTTGCAGCAATTAATAATTCATCGGCCATTTCACACAGATGACAGCCATCAGTGTGGTACAGGGTAAAATTAGCCATGAGTAATAAGCCAGCTATTATGAATTTGCTTATTACGTTTAAAATCTGGTGATAAAGTCTTGTCAGAAATGTTTTCTGCTTTTAAACCCAGACCCATTAGCCCTACTTCATCCATGCTAAAGCCACGCTTATTGTTTGAGAATATAAGCGTACCGTTCGGGCTTAAAATCTTCTTAACCCAAGTAAGAAGTTTGATGTGGTCGCGTTGTACATCAAATGCATCTTTCATACGTTTTGAGTTTGAGAACGTCGGTGGATCTAAGAAAATTAAATCATATTGGCCTTGTGCATACTCAAGCCACTTCAAGCAATCTGCTTGCTCAAAACGATAGCGTGTATTACTGATATCATTCAGGGCAAAGTTTTCTTGCGCCCACTTTAAGTAGGTTTTTGACATATCAACTGTGGTAATGGCTTTGGCACCACCCACAGCAGCATGGACAGATGCGCTGCCTGTATAAGCAAACAAGTTTAAGAAACGTTTGCCCTGTGCGTTTTGTTGGATATAACGACGAGCTAAACGGTGATCTAAAAATAAACCAGTATCTAAATAATCAAATAAGTTTACTTTGAATTTAGCACCAAACTCTTCAACAACTTGAGTACGATTTTGTTTTGCTACCTTGGTATATTGCTCTTCACCTTTTTGCTTTTTACGCACTTTAACCGCAATGTTTTCTGGTGCGATCTTTAACTGCTCAGCGGTCAAGCTGATCACATCTTGCAAACGTTTTTGAGCCGTATTGTCATCGATTTCTTTCGGTGCAGCATATTCAAAAATAACCGCTGAATCATCGTATACATCAACAGCTACGTTATATTCTGGAATATCCGCATCATAAACACGGTAGCAGCTTACTTCATTTTGCTTTAACCAGTTCTTTAAATTTTGCTTATTTTTCTTTAAACGGTTTGCAAAGGCGGTTGAACCTTCAAAATTAAGAGCTGGCTTATCTTCTTTGCTAAGTTCTACTTGTTTATCGTCTAGTTGGTATAGATTTAATACTACATCTAACGGGCCATTTTTAAACTTATAGCGCTTTTGCTTAACTAGCTTTAGTAATTTAAATAAGCTTTCGTCGGTGCCTAGTAAAGCAAGTTTCCAATGATTAAAGTGCTTTTTGAAGCCAACACCTAAGCTACGGTGTAAGTTAACAAGCTCAGCCATTGAGCCTAAACGTTCACCATAAGGTAAGTTTGAAATCACCACACCAGGAAGTTTCGCAACAGACGTTAGTTTAGTGGCATTGCTTTGTTTAAACTTAATCACATTACCAAGGTCAGCACGCTCTGCATTTTCTTGCGCTTTTGCAATCACACTTCCGTCAATATCATGGCCAATAAGCCAGAGTTTAGGATCTGTAATTTGTGCAGTTAGTTCTGCTTTTAATTCTTTGTATTTTTGAATTCGGAAACTAGGCAGGCGCTCAAAGGCAAAACCTTCACGGAATAAGCCCGGTGCTTCATTGCGTGCCATGCTTGCAGCTTCAATTAAAATGGTACCCGAGCCACAACATGGATCGAATAAAGGTTGCTGTACGTTTTCAAGCCAACCACTTCTTTTAACAAGGGCTGCAGCTAAATGCTCTTTAATCGGCGCTTTGCCTTGATCTTGACGATAACCACGCTCAGATAAACGCGGGCCAGAATAATCGATATAAAGCGCAACACCTTGACGGTTCAACCTTGCTACAACACGTACATTGGCATTGTATTTATCAACATCAGGGCGTTGCTCGAATAAATCCGCGAAGTAATCAACAATCGCATCTTTTACAACTAGACCTGAAAATTGCGTATTTTTTAAGTCGTTATTTGTACCACTAAAATCAACAGCAAAGGTTTGTTTAGGGCCAAACCACTCCTGCCAAGGCTGCAAGCGCGCAAATTGATAAAGGCTGTCTTTGTCTTTTACGCCTTCTTTTTCTTCTATCAGCATCATGATACGAGTCGCAAAACGGCTCGATAAACAAATCTTTTGTGCTAATAAGCTATCTGCTTCAAAACGTACAGAGCCCACGGTTTGTTTTGAGACTTCGGCACCAAGTGCTGTAAGCTCATCAACAAGTAAATTTTCTATTCCGATAGAAGTAAGTGCGATAAATTGCAAAGTAAAAACCCTTAAATGCTAATTGCGCAGGATTATAGCATAGCTTGGCGAACAAAAACGCCAACATTTGCAGGGATATTAGCTGGATTTTTACTTAGCTCACTAGGTTACAAATCTCGCGCCGCGATTAAATCGCCCCTACAGTGAACAAATTTTAATTCACAAAGGTCAACACGCCCTAGGCAGATTTAAACTGTTTTTGTTGAATATAAACAGGATGGATACGGTTATTTAAAACCTTAATAGCCTCAAACTGTTCAAGAGAAAGGTTTTCGTCTAGTTGAAAGTGTTGGCTTAAGTTAATACATACCGAGGCTTCGCTTGAGTGGTCAACAATTAAAAACTCACCTTCTTGTGCCTCCGAGCACAATTTAACCACTGCTTCAACACTTGGCTGGCTGCCATGATACTCATGAAAGAACCAACTTTTTGCAAGTACTGGCTTTAAATGAAATTTGACCGCAGTGGCATTTAGCGCGATTTGGCAAAGCTGTGCAGGGTTCCACAGTGAGAATGTTTCGAGGTATTGATAAACTTGTTGATAAAATGCAGCATCTTCAAGGCTAAAGTTTGGCTCTTGTAAAACAGCATCAGTAAGTTGGCGAAGTTTATAAGGCGTGCACAGTTGCATATCTTGGTCAAGGTCAACCAAAAGACGATTATTTTTCGCACAAGCAAGCCATTTCCATTGCTTAGATGCTTGTAACATGTCTCCTCCCTAACGAATAAATACTGTGCGCTTAATCATAAATTATAACTAAAGCAGACCATTAATAAAATGATTTCTTAGAACATTTTATTAATGATCAATTGCTTAGATAACTGATCCTTATAAGCTATTTAGGATCGTTTTTACCAATTCTGGGCCTTTATAAATGAATCCAGTGTAAACTTGTACAAGGTCTGCACCTGCTGCAAATTTCTCTTTTGCAGAATCCGCATCATCAATACCACCCACACCAATGATAGGTAGTTTACCTTCGGTTAAACGCTTAAGCTCACTAACCACGTTGGTTGAACGCTGACGTACTGGTTGGCCAGATAAACCACCCGCTTCGTTTGCGTATTGTTGACCTTGTACCATCGCGCGCTCAAGCGTGGTATTTGTAGCAATAACACCATCGATCTTATTGTTGATCAATGACTCACTAACTTGGCCAATTTGAACTTCATCAAGATCAGGGGCGATCTTAACTAGCATAGGCACTTGTTTGTTATGTTTAGCAGCTAGATCAAGTTGTTCATTCTTTAAGCTTTGCAATAAGTCATCAAGCGCTTCACCATATTGTAAGTCACGAAGACCTGGGGTATTCGGTGAAGAAATATTTACTGTGATATACGATGCATGCTCAAATACTTTACGCATACAGTGAATGTAATCATCTTTACCCTGCTCGTTAGGTGTATCTTTATTTTTACCAATATTAATACCTAGAATACCGTCGTATTTCGCTGCTTTAACATTGTTAACTAGGTTATCAACGCCCTTATTGTTAAAGCCCATGCGGTTAATAATCGCATTTGATTCAGGTAAGCGGAAAATACGTGGCTTGTCATTACCCGCTTGAGCACGTGGTGTAACAGTGCCTACTTCAACAAAACCAAAACCCATTTGCGAAAATGCATCAATACACTCGGCATTTTTATCTAAGCCTGCCGCTAAACCTACTGGGTTTTTAAACTCTAAACCTAAAAAGTTAACGGGTTTATTAGGGACAGATTGAGACCACGCAGCACTCAATGGCGTATGAGCAAATCGGCGTAAATTATTAAGTGCAAATTCATGAGCCCACTCCGCATCACGGGTAAACATAAAACGGCGAGCTAGATCATAAAACATGGTTTGTTCCTTAGGTAAAAATAAACAAGGTAGCCGTTTATAAACGGACCATTGCAAATTAAGGGCAAAAAAATACCCCAGCGAGCTGGGGTATGTATTTTAACGACTTTTCACTTATTTGGAAGTGTCACAGTTGTGGCTTAACAACATTAGTTCACGAAGTGCCACTGAGAATTTCGCAAAATCATGGCTTTGCGATGTTTTGAACTCAGATAGCATCTGCTTCCAACGTTGTAATAGTAGATCTTGGTTATCCATCCACTCATCAATTTGTGCATCAATGTCTTTGCTGTCTGCAGCAAAGCTATTAAGTACCACAGCTGATAATGTACGTTGTTGCCAATCCAGCTCTTCACGGTAAGAAGCACGAGCAAGTGCTTGCCAGTGGTTCGCAACTGGTTGGTTGGTGATTTGGTCAAGGAACCAATGTAAGCCCATACGCGCACCAAGCTTAAAGTAGGTATTAGAAACCATATCAATACTACGCTCTGAATTGTTAGCAATTTCAGCTAAGTCCATTACAGAGAATAAGCTTGATAGTGACACAATACGTGTTGCAAGTGCTTTTGGTACATTGCTCTCAATTAGCTTATCTGCCGCTTTAACTAGGCGCTCGCTTTCTTTTTCAACCATGTAGCTGTTTAAGTTTTCACTTAAATCAGCAAATGTTGGTGCAAAGAATTCAATTGCTTGCTCAATCGTTTGTGCTTTATTGCGATGACGTAAGAACCAGCGTGTTGCACGACGAACCGTACGACGTAATTGGTATAGCATTTCTGTTTGTACAGCTGCTGGGATCTTATTATCAAGTGCAACAATTGATGACCATGTTTCTGGCATCTGGAACACTTCTTTTGCAATTGAGTAGCAAAGTGCGATTTCAGCTTCGTTAGCACCTGTTTCTTCGTGCATACGAACCATAAAGTTAAGGCCCATATCGTTAACGATGTTGTTTGCAAGTTTCGTTGCGATAATCTCTTTACGAAGTGGGTGGTTATCCATTGCATCGTTAAACTTCTCACGAAGTGGCACTGGGAACGACTTAACTAATAACTGACGGTAGTAAGGGTTTTCAGTGATTTCATCAACCACTAGAGACTCTTTAAGAACCATCTTCGCGTAAGAAACAAGTACAGAAAGCTCTGGACGAGTTAAATCTTTACCCGCTGCTGCGCGCTCTGCAAGCTCTTCATCCGTTGGAATGAACTCGATTGCACGGTTAAGCTTGCCATCTTTTTCAAGGGCATGGATGAAACGTACTTTTTCTTTAAGCGTTGACGTACCTTTTGATTGAGTAATCGATAAGGTATGCGTTTGACGATAACAGTCTTTTAATACTAACTCAGACACTTCATCAGTCATTGAATAAAGTAACTCATCACGCTGTTTACGTGTTAAGTCACCTTCAGCAACTAGGCCATTAAGTAAGATTTTGATGTTTACTTCGTTATCTGAACACGCAACACCACCTACGTTATCGATGAAGTCAGTGTTAACGCGACCGCCTTTAGCCGCAAATTCGATACGACCTAATTGAGTCGCACCTAAGTTACCGCCCTCACCTAAGATCTTCGCACCAAGCTCAGAACCGTTAATACGAAGTGCATCATTCGCGCGGTCACCCACATCAGCATCAGTCTCTTTAGAGTTCTTGATGTAAGTACCGATACCTCCATTCCAAAGTAAATCAAACTCCATCATTAGAGCTGCTTTGATTAACTCGTTAGGTGTCATGCTCGCTTTCTTAGTGCCAAGCATTTTCTTCATTTCTGGGCTTAAGCTAATTGATTTAGCCGCACGAGAGAAAATACCACCACCTTGAGAAATGAGGTCTTTGTTGTAATCTTCCCAAGAAGAACGCGGTAGATTAAATAAACGCTCACGCTCTGGGTAAGATGTCGCTGCATCTGGGTTTGGATCAACAAAGATGTGCATGTGGTTAAACGCTACTTGTAAGCGAATGTGCTTAGAAAGCAACATACCGTTACCAAACACGTCACCCGCCATGTCACCGATTGCCACAACAGTGAAATCAGTTGTTTGACAGTCAATGTCCATTTCACGGAAATGACGCTTAACAGATTCCCACGCACCTTTTGCAGTGATACCCATTTTCTTGTGGTCGTAACCTACTGAGCCACCTGATGCGAATGCATCACCTAGCCAGAAGTTATATTCATTTGCGATGCCGTTAGCGATATCAGAGAAAGTCGCAGTACCCTTATCGGCAGCAACAACTAAATACGGGTCATCTTCATCATGACGAACAACATCAACTGGTGGAACAATCTCACCACGTTCAATGTTATCTGTGATATCTAATAAACCACGGATGAAAATCTTGTAGCACTCTTGGCCTTCTTTGAAGAATGCTTCACGGTCTGTCGGTAGCTGTTTACATACGAAGCCACCTTTCGAACCGACTGGCACGATAACCGTATTTTTAACTTGTTGCGCTTTAACAAGACCCAGTACTTCAGTACGGAAGTCTTCACGACGGTCAGACCAACGTAAACCACCACGAGCAACTTTACCACCACGTAAATGCACACCCTCAACGCGCGGCGAGTATACAAAGATCTCAAACGCAGGCAGTGGTAATGGCATTTCTGGGATCATAGAAGGCTGAACTTTGAATGATACGTATGACTTAAATTGGCCATCCGCTTCTTTTTGGAAGAAGTTCGTTCTAAGAGTTGCATTGATCATATCAACGTATAAACGGATGATACGGTCATCATCTAGGTTTGCTACGTTTTCGAGCTCAAGATTAATTTGTGCAACTAGCTTCTCAAGTGTCTTTTCACTACCTGGGTTCTTAACTGAGAACTTTTTAGTGAATAAGTTAACGATTTGCGATGCAATGTGTGGGTAATTTGCAAATGTGCTTTCGATGTAAGTTTGCGAGAAAGTTACACCAATTTGGCGCATGTATTTAGCGTAGGCACGTAGAATAGACGCTTCACGACCTGTTAAGCCACCCATTAATACTAAACGGTTGAAACCATCGTTTTCTAAACGGTTATTCCACACGTTCGTTAACGCTGCACGGAAACGCGCTGACACTTTATCAAAATCAGCAATGCCCTTGTTGTCAATTAGCATGGTGAAGTCCATGATCCAATTAACTTTACCGTCAGTCGTTTTTACTGAGTAAGGTGTTTCACCAACTACGCGTAAACCAAAGTTTTCTAACATCGGCATTACGTCAGATAAGTGAATTGGTACATCTTTATGGAATAAGCTTAGACGAACCACATTTGTGTTTGCTTCTTCTTGTGGACGGTAGAACAACATTTCTAGTTTGTTCTCGTCATTTAGAAGTTCTAGCTTTTCAATATCAACAACCGCTGCACTTGGTAGAACCTGGTCTTTATACGCACTTGCAAACGCTTGTGCATATTTACGGTTTAATTCTTTACCGCGTGCTTCACCTGCGCTTTCAAGTAGTGCAGATTGGAGTCTATCTTCCCAAGTACGGGCAGCTTCAATTAGGTTGTTTTCGATGTCTTTCACGTTATATTCAATATTATTGTCAGTCACACGCACCGTGTAATGTGTACGGGCTAATGTTGACTCAGAGAAGAAAGTAGTAAATTCGACTTTATCGTCAGAATTAAATGCATTGGCTAAGATACGTTGCGTTTCACGACGTAGTGCTGTGTTATAGCGTTCACGCGGTACATAAACCATGCAAGAGAAGAAACGGCCATATGCGTCTTTACGCACAAAAATACGGCACATATCACGCTCTTGTACTTGTAATACGCCCATGGCAACTTCAAGTAGTTCAGCTTCACGTGCTTGCACAAGTTCATCACGTGGATACGTTTCTAAAATATTTAATACCGCTTTGTATGCATGGGTGCCTTTTGCAAAGTCACACATTTCCATAATGCGGTTAATCTTACTTTTCAGTACAGGTACATCAGCGGCGCTGTTGTTGTAAAAGCTTGATGAGAATAAACCAAGGAAGCGGTCTTCACCAATTACATTGCCCTCATCATCAAAACGCTTAATACCTACATAATCGATATACGCTGGACGATGTACACGAGACACTGAGTTTGTTTTCGTTAAAATTAATAAGTTACTGCTACGCGCTTCTTGGCGCGCTACTTCAGGTAACTCAGAAAGTAAACGGCTATGCTCTTCGTCTGTGTTTTTCATCAGACCAAGGCTAGTACCTTTTTTACCTTTTAACTGGTAATCACCCTGCACTGGCGAAAGTTCATACTCACGGTAACCCATTAGCGTAAAGTTATCTTTAGCTAACCAATCTAAAAACTCTACCGTTTCTGCAACTTCGCTTTCGTTATTGTTATGGTGGCGTTTTGGTAAGTCTTTCGTTACCGCAATAAGCTTTTCACGAATTGGCTGCCAATCTTCTACAGCGATAGATACGTCAACTAACACAGACTCAAGTTCTTTTTTGAAAGACTCAATTACTTTTGCATCTGTTTGACGATCAATCTCGATAAAGAACACAGTTTTTGTCGACGTTGATTCTTGCTCTGCTTTTAAGCTTGAAATACCGGTGATTTTAGCATTTTTATCACGTTGGATTTTCAACGGAGAGTGAAGTAATAAGTGAGAAGCGATGTTTGCGCGGGTCATGGCCATACGCACAGAATCAACGAGGAAAGGCATGTCTTTCGCGATGATTTCAACAATGGTGTGCGATGACTGCCAGCCATCTTTTGCTACTTCAGGATTGAAAACACGGACAACCGCGTCATCAGAATTATTTTTTTCTAGCGAGTTCCATAGGCTTAGTGCAGCGCCATATAAGTCACTATCGTTGCGATGAGCCAAATCCTCTTTAGACATATTGCTGTACAAGGCTTTGGCGAATTTCTCAACGAGTAACACATTATCAGCGTGAACTTTTTTCTGGATCAGCTTACAGACATTATCTAAGATAACCGAGGCTTGCCCTTCATTTCGTGTCATTGTATGTTCCTTAATCTATACTACTTATCGATTAGTAGAATATTTGTACAGCCATTTATTAGCGTGGAGTCAGGTAAATTCTAACTCTTTTACAGCTAATAAACAGCCTTTTCGATGAAATCATTTTAAGCTTTTCAGCTATTTGGTCATCTATTCACAAAATATAGATATAAATGGCCATTACTGGCCATATTGGAGCACAATTATTCACATTATTTTTTCTGGTCAGTCCAGAGGAAGCTACCAATTGCAGGTAAAAGTAGTACTGCACCCAACATGTTAACCAAAAACATGAAGGTTAAAAGAATACCCATATCCACTTGGAACTTCAGATCAGAGAAAATCCATGTGCTAACACCAATGGCTAAGGTAATACCTGTGAACAGCACTGCACTACCTCGCTCTGCTAATGCATTACGATAAGCGACTTCCAGTGCCACACCTTGTTTTAGCTGCCCCATCATTGATGAAAGTATGTAAATCCCGTAATCGACACCAATACCAACACCTAAAGCGATAACTGGTAATGTCGACACTGTTAAACCTATTTCAAGTTGTACCATCAACGCTTGCGCTAAGGTTGATACGATGTACAGAGGTAATACAACCGCGACCGTTGCCTTCACACTTCTAAAGCTAATTAAGCATAGCAGGATTACGGCGCCGTAAACGTAAAGCATCATAGGTAGCTGTGCAGCTGATACCGATTCGTTCGTTGCGGCCATAACACCGACAGGGCCTGACGCTAGCTTAAACTTTAATTCATCGGTTTCTTCTGCCTTAGCAAACTCTTTAACTTTCGCTACCACATGGTCAATCGTTTCTGCTTTGTGGTCATTTAAGAAAATAATTACTGGCATTACTGAGCAGTTACCATCGAGTAAACCTGAGCTTGTTTCAACCCGTGAAGTAGCTTGCACTAAACTTGCCGTATTGCGAGGCAGGCTTTGCCATTTTAAGTTCCCTTCGTTAAAGCCGGCATTAACTGACTGTGCAACTGAGCTTAAGCTCACAGCCGATTGTACCCCTGCAACGTTTTCCATCTGCCATTGGAAACGACTAATACGCTCCATAACATCATGCTCCGTACACGCAGCAGGATACGCTTCTACAATCACTTTTAGGATATCTGATGAAATAGTGTATTTATCAGAAATCAAAAAGGTATCTTGGTTATAGCGGGCATCTTGATGCAAAGAAGGCGCACCAGCATGCAAGTCACCAATACGCATTTTGTCAGCTTGCCAGTAACCCACTGCAAATAACACAGCCGTAAAGACGATAATAAAACCCGCCGTTTTACGGTCTGTGGCTTTTACTAATAGCTCGCGTAACTTGTCTAGTAGATTTGGTTTGTCTGTGTGAGTACCGGCTTGAATATGCACAGAGCCTTCAAAGCGCATGTACGATGCCCAAACAGGTAATAAAATTAAATTAGTGAAAATAATTACCGCTACACCCAAACTTGCGGTGATAGCAAGTTCACGGATAATACCAATATCAATGGTGAGTAAGGTTAAAAAACCAATTGTGTCTGATAGCAGTGCAATACCACCCGGGATCAAAAGTGCTCTAAAGCTTGCCTGACAGCAAACCCGAGTTGAACTACCCGTAGACACTTTTTTGCCGATGTCATTGATCATTTGCACGCCATGGCTTACACCAATCGCAAACACTAAAAACGGCACTAAAATTGACATTGGGTCTAAACCAAAACCTAAGCTTGAAAGCAAGCCTAACTGCCAAACAACGGCAATGATTGAACAGGCAATCGGTAAAATTGTCAGTTTTAAAGAGTGGCAGAACAGCCAAACCATCACAAATGTGAAAGCAATGGCAATAGCAAAGAATAGCAGTACGCCCTTAGCGCCCTCTGCGACATCCCCTGCCATTTTGGCAAAACCGATAATATGAATACTTACCTTGTCAGTACTGAGCGGTTCACGAACTTGCGTTTCTAGCTTTTCTGCAAATGCTAAAGTGTCGAGTTTTTCTTGCGTTTGTGGATCAGTCTCGAGTAGCTGAGCGGTTACCATTGCACACGAATAGTCACTGGCAATCATGCGACCAACGACTTTTGCTTTTTCGATGTTTTCTTTTACAACCGCAAGACCACGTTTATCAGCAGTGAAGTTTGCCGGAATAATTGGACCGCCAGCAAAACCATCTTCAACTACTTCAACAAAACGTGCACTCGGTGCAAAGATTGAATTAACTAACGGACGATTTACACCTGGAATAAAGTAAAGCTGGTCGTGAACTGCTTTAAGTTGGGTGAAAAATTCCTCATTAAAAATATCACCATCTGCATCACAGACTGAAATCAAAATGCTGTTAGCGCCACCGAACTGTTTTTCATGTTTGGTGTAAACTTTCATGTAGTCATGATTAAGCGGAATATTTTTATTAAACGACGCGTCTAATTGAATTTGTGTTGCTTTGAATAATAAGAAACAAGTGATCAAAGCAAAGGAAATAATTGCGAATAAGCGATGACGAAACACCGCTCTTTCTAAAATATCTAAAAAACCACGCATTACGGATTCAACTCCTTCACTTTAATGCCATTTTCTGAAGCCATAACTAGTTTGTCTTGAAACACAACACCATCAAGTAACGATTTACCATCGGCCATTTGTTGTTCTGATAATTGGCCATCCTCAATTTGGAATACCACCCCGCTATTGGCAAATAATAACCACTGGTTGTTGTATTTAATCGCGCTATTTACGGTTGCATAATTGTCGTGTGGTATTTGTTGCCACTGTTCGCTGCCTGCTTGGCGAGTGAAAATGTTGCCTCGAAGGCCTGCAACTAGGTCTTCCCCACCTTGATCCGCAGTTGACGCAAACGTAAAGAAAGAGCCCATATATATCTCCTCAAGACGCTGCCAGGTTTGACCATTGTCGACACTTTGTGCCATTAAACCCATTTCACCGGCTAGAAATAGACTCTCATCGGTTTTAACGATGCGATTAAAGTGCGGCAGTATTGAAGCAGTTTCAATTTCATAGCCTTCTGGGTCACTGTCTTTTAAATCATTGAGGTATTCACGGTCTTCTTCAAATAACAGGCTATCTAAAAAACGTTTCTGCCAAGTTTGGCCACCATCGTTAGTTTCATAAAACATTCCATATGCACCGACTGCATACCCTTGTTTGTCTGTAGTAAATAAAATGTCTAAACATGGCTTATCCATGTTTGGTAATGATTGCTGTAATTGCCACGTTTTACCTGCATCTACGGTATTGATGATGGTAGCATCATGGCCGCATGCCCAACCTAAATCGCTATTATAAAAATCAACGGCTGTTAGCAGCACTTGAGTAGGCACACTGGCTTGTTGCCAGGTTTGAGCGTCTGTACTTGTGATAACCACACCGTGTTTGCCAACTGCAATGAGATTTGGGCCAGCTAGTTCAATGTCGGTGAGAAGAGTTTTGTTTGCGTTAACAGCGCTAATGGCTTGTTGTGGCATAGGCATGTCTTGAGCAAAACATGAAGCACTATAAGCAAGACAGGCATAAAGCAAATACTTCATAAAGATAAATCGCCTTCGAAAAAATAAAAAGAGAAGTCAAAAAAGTCACTGGGAAACCTAATGCGTGTACTGATGACTTACGCGAATTGCAAAAGGCACCTGGAGTCAGGTGCCTTAAATGGATTAACGACCTTCGCGGCGTAATGCGCTTGAAGTAAACTCGTTATCGTTGAATGATTGTGAGAAATCATACATTTTTTCTTGGTTGTCTAAACCAATTGCTAAATAACGACGAGAGTTAAGGTCATGATAAACTTCTAACGTACTCCAATGAGTTGGTACTTCATAGTAGTTAAGACCATGCGCCATCGCTACACGATACATTTGATCACGGTTATCATAGATATCCGCTACATGTACTTGCCAGCTATCCTCGTCAATATAAAAGACACGTTTCTTATAAATATGACGCGTGCCCTCTTTTAGGTTCGCTTCAACCACCCAAACACGGTGTTTTTCATAACGAACATGCTCAGGGTTGATATGACCTGCTTGTAGAATATCATCGTAGCTTAGTTTGTCGCTGTGAAGCTTGTAGCTGTTATAAGGAATATAAAGCTCTTGCTTACCTTTTAATGTCCAGTTGTAACGATTCGGAGAACCATTGAACATATCAAAGTCATCAGTCGTACGTAAGCTATCAGCGGCTGTTCCCGGTGCATCATAGGCAACATTAGGTGCACGACGAACACGACGCTGACCTGAGTTGTATGTCCATGCTTGGCGTGGCGTTAAGATTTGGTCCATTGTTTCATGAACTAATAACGCAGTACCGGCAAGACGCGCTGGCTCAGTTACTTTTTGCTTGAACTTAAACAAGATATTTGATTCTTGTAGCTTTTCAGGCGTTGCTTCAGGTGATGAATATTCAACTAATAGTTGCTCATCAAAACCTACATAGTTATATGAACCAGATGCAGTTGGTGCTGCTTGACCACCAGAACGCTCAATTGATAAACCACGGAAACGTAATAAGTGGTTCCAAATAGCTTCTAAGCCATCTTTAGGGATTGGGAACGGAACACCCACAGCAGTGTTTTTAATACCGTTACCACCTTCTACTAACTCAGCTGTCGTTGCATACTTTTTAGTTGCATCATATACAAACTGAGGATAAGACGCGCTACGACGTGTTTGATAGATGTTCATCTTAAACGTATCAGGATAAGTATTGAATAATTCAATTTGACCTGGGCTTAAGAAATCTTTGTACTCAGCTACATTCGATTTATCAATCGTGAATAAGATTTTATCATCAGCATATGGATCTGGATGGTGCATACCCGGTTTGTAACCTGCTGGCGGTGTTGTGATACCACCATCCCAAGCTGGAATAGAACCGTCTTTATTCGCTGCTTTTTCAGCGCCAATTGGCGTTAAATCACTGCCTAAACGTGCCGCTTCATCAGCGGTAATTTTTGCAAGTACACTTGAGCTTGCGAAAACGCCGCAAAACGCTGCAGCAATGAGGGTAGGTTTTCTAATAATCATAATTTACCCTTAGATTGAATATTTAATATTAAATGAAACATAATCGCGGTCAGAGAAAGTATTCGTTGCGCCACCACCCCAGAATGAGTTGTAGCTAAAGTCGAATGACCACGCATTTTGATAATTGAAGTTCATAGTAACACCGAGTGATTTACGGTCTTCAATAAATAAATACATTGGATCTGGTGTAATACCATTCACATCGTGTGAGAAAACAAAACGAGGTGAGAAGTTTACGCCACTAAAAATATTGTAGTAATCACCCTTAGCGATAAGGCGATAGCCCCATGCAGACGCTGTTGGGAATGGGTTTGTTTCAGGACCATTAGAAAGACCTAAGTGTAATGTTGAATAATCATCACTTAATGGGCCTTGCATAATGCCGCTTCGACCAGTACCGGAAACGTTTAAACGGAGCTCGTCATAATCCGGCATATCGTTAATTCTAACGCCACCAACTTCACCAACTACCGCCCAGCTATCAGCACCTAATGATGGACCAAATAAGTGTGTTGCAGTAAATTGTAATTGAGCAGTGTTACGAAGAATAAATCCTTGTGCTACTTCACCAGGACCTACAACACTAGTTGCATCACCCGGACTCATTTGCGAAATACCTGCAAAATCAGGGCGAATACCTGCAACAGCCAATTGCTCTGGCATACCCGCGTAAAGTAACTCTACGTCATCAATTTGCAGAGGCTCATCTTGACGGAAAGCAAATTCACCAGAAAAAGCCGTTTCACCAATTGATGTATTGAAGCTCAAGCCATAAAGCTTAATGTCTTCTGGGTATTCTAGCTGGCCTTTGGTAAATGCTTGTAAACTAGTTACATTATCTTCAGTGATATCTGTTGTTAATAACATACCGATATCAGCAGCGATTGCCGCATCAGTGAAGTTTGATACCTGGCCTGAAATCACAGGACGACGGCTATGGTAGTTAATGTGGTATAACGCTACTTCAGTATCGTTTAACTCAGGTAAAAACATACCCAAGCGTAAACCGTATTGACCACCATCATCAGGTTCATTTTTACCTGCACCGCCCTTACCTTTCAACGCAACTTTGGTTGGGTAAGCGAGATACATTTGCGACATCATCGCTATGCCTTGTGCTGATGTAGGGTCAACACCTTGCGAGCGAACAATATCATCTAAATTATTTAAGCTTTCTGTTAAGAATGCTAAATCGATATCTGGGTTAGACGTGAAGCCTAATTGAATATTCTGCTGATAGCCATTTTCTGACGCGAAATCGTTCGTCGAAAAATACGTACCAGCCGCTGGAAGGCGTGTTTCATGCCATTCATATTGGTAGAAACCTTCTAGCGTTAAGTTATCTGTGATGCCTAGTGATGCCCAAAGCATACCAACAGGTATGAAAGCTTCTTTTAACTCTGCACCTGGCGCTTTTAAACGATCGATATCAACAGGGTTAACGTTAATACCATGAGAAATCAAAGTACTCTCACCCCAGTTCACAACCTGTTGGCCTAAACGAATAGACAGTGGGTTACGGCCTTCATTTAAATCAAAATTTGCCCAAACATAGGCGTCAAGTAAACGTAAATCAGCACATACTTGTTCTTTAGTGTCGTCATCATCACAAGGGTCAACTTTTTTACCTGACGTTGGATTGGTATAAGCAAAGTCACCATCCATTAAGGCAAAATCATAAAAGTACATAAAGCGAGTGAAGAAACCAAAGTTATCTTTACTGATAGAAAGCTCATGAGTGCCTTTTAATAACTTTGAGAATGAATCTCCACTATCAAAGTTTAAGTTTCCGGCATCACCATTATTTGAATAAGCACCTGGTTGGTTCCAAACATCAGCTGAAGAATAAATAGGGTTTAGAGCTGAGTGATAACCCGTCCAATCAAATGATGGATTATTACTTTTACCTATGTGTTGAAAGTCTCGGTCTTCAACACGAATGCTTTGACCATAAGAAAAGTTAGAGTCAAAACGTATGTCAAAGTCACCTAACTCGAAATTAGCCGCGTGCAAAGATGTGCTTGAGAGACCTAGAGTTGCTGCTGCAAGCCCCAAAGCTATTTTGTTTTTAACAAAAAGCGATCGTTTTATCATTGTGTTCATCCCCCTGTAACGGGTTGTTTTGTGATCAAATTGTTGTTTTTAGTATCTTTCTAACGATAGAAGCGAAACAGTAAAATTACAATATAGAACGCGTCTAATCGGTTAATATTTATTTWAAAATGTGACGTTTACGTATTGGTAAGACGTCATACCAGATAATTTATACACGTAAATTAACAATAGAACAAATCGAATTAACAAAAATATAATAAATTTAGCGAATTGGGGATAGATAAAATTAGTGTTTTTTATGAAAAATCATCAAAAAAAGCAGCCGTGGCTGCTTTTTTAACTAATTTTCTCGAGTTTTAAAAACTGATTTTCAGACGTTAATGTCAGCCTAAAGCGCCCTCTTATTCCTAGCGAAGAAATAAAAGGACGCAAATGGTGAGCATCAAAGCGAACTGTCTTGCCACCATCCTCTGTGACTTGCACTGATTTATATTTACCATGGTAATAATCAAGACATTCCGAGTAACTCAGATACAAGGCAAAATAATATTCTGTCATTAACTTTCGAGTGCTTTCTCTACTTTTTCAAACAGATCATCACTAAGGCCATCTAAATCAGCTAAACGTTGCAATTGTGCTTTCATTGCCGCTGAACGATTTTCATCATAGCGTTTCCATGACATAAAAGGTGTCAGCATGCGCGATGCATTTTGCGGGTTAATATCATTTAGTTTCACTAATAAGTCACCTAATAGCTGGTACCCTTCACCATCAGCTCGGTGGAACTGAGTGATATTAAAGTGACTAAAGCTACCAACCAAAGCACGCACACGGTTAGGGTTACCAAAGTCAAAACTTGGATGATCATAAAGCGCTTTGATATCGCTGATACTCGTTGCTGAATCTTTCATCGCTTGCAGTGCAAACCATTTATCCATAACGAGTACATCATGACGCCATTTAGCATCAAACTCTGTTAAAAGCGTATCACATAGTGAGTGATTTGCTTTTACAACAGCACTTAATGCAGCAAGGGCATTGGTCATATTATTACTGTGGGCTGACTCTCTGATGAGGCTATTAACATCGCTGTGATTTGTTTTCGCTAAATAGTATAAACAAAGTTGCTTAAGAGCACGTACTGCAACGGCTGTAGCGGATGTTGAACCATCATCTTCAAGCACGTTATAACAATTAACCAATGATTCTGTTAGGAAGTTGGCAATTTGCGATTCAAATGCATTTTGTACAGCAATAATGTCATCAACAGGGATGACGGCATATTCTGCTGCAAGAGTATCGTAGCTAGGCAGTTTTAACAGCTCCGCAATCAATGCAAGGTCACCTTCACGATTATCAACTAGTAGCTTTAATGCCGACAAGATATCATCAGATAAGCAAGCTTCACCACTGGCAATCGCTGCTTTCATTTCATTAGTAAATAAACGCTGCTGAGCATCCCAACGTGAAAAGTCACTGCGAGCAAAACGCATAATATGTAACAGATCAGCGGCAGATGTATTTTGATTAACAATGCATGGCGCAGAGAAATCTTCGAGTAGCACTGCTACTGGGCGCTGTTTAATACCTTCGAAAACAAACTGCTGCGTTTTTTCAGTGACATTCAATACAGAATCTTGCGGCTGATTATCAATCACAAGAGGTAATGACTGCCCTTCACTATCTAAAAGCTCAATAGCAAAAGGAATGTGCAGTAAGGCATTGTTAGGCTGATTATCAGGTGCAAACTGCTCAATGCTTAATGTGAAAGTCTGGTTTTGTTCATCATACGCCTGCTCTACATTGAGCTTAGGTGTACCCGCTTGACTATACCAACGCTTAAATTGTGTTAAATCAATGCCAGACGCATCACTCATGGCTGCAACAAAATCATCACAAGTGACTGCTTGTCCGTCATGGCGCTCGAAATACAATGCCATACCTTGTTGGAACTTTTCTTCTCCAAGTAAGGTGTGCATCATACGAATAACTTCAGCCCCTTTGTCATACACTGTCACTGTATAAAAGTTATTCATTTCAATGACTTTTTCTGGGCGAATTGGGTGCGCCATCGGCCCTGCATCTTCACTAAATTGATGAGTACGCATGACTTTAACGGCATCAATACGATTAAGCGCACGTGAACCTAAGTCGCTACTAAACTCTTGGTCACGGAAAACCGTTAAGCCTTCTTTTAACGACAGTTGGAACCAGTCACGGCAAGTCACACGGTTGCCGGTCCAGTTATGAAAGTACTCGTGACCTACAATTGATTCAATCGTATGGTAATCTTTGTCTGTGGCTGTTTCTTGATTCGCCAGAACACATTTAGAGTTAAAGATATTCAGGCCTTTATTTTCCATAGCGCCCATATTGAAGAAATCAACGGCAACAATCATGTAAATATCTAAATCGTATTCAAGGTTAAAGCGCTCTTCATCCCATTGCATTGATTTCTTTAAAGATGTCATGGCATGAGGCGTTTTTGATAAATTACCTTTATCAACAAACAAAGCTAATTCAACTTTTCGTCCAGACTGCGTCGTGTAATGGTCACGTAATACGTCAAAATCACCGGCGACTAATGCAAATAAGTAGCTAGGCTTTTTAAATGGGTCTTGCCATTTTACAAAATGACGACCGTCATCTAAGTTACCTGATTCAACTTGGTTACCATTGGACAGCAAGTGAGTGTACTTTTTGTCGGCAATAATAGTGACATCAAAGCTGGCAAGTACGTCTGGGCGGTCAAGGTAATAGGTAATCTTTCTAAAACCTTCAGCCTCACATTGAGTACAATAAGCACCACCCGACAAGTACAAACCTTCTAGAGAGGTATTCGTTTGCGGATCAATATGGTTTTCAATTTTCAGAATAAAGCTTTCAGGCAGGTTATGAATTATCAGCTTTTCATCTTCAAGCGTGTAATCATCATACGCTTTGTCATCAACCATCAATGAAATTAGCGTTAAATCAACACCATCAAGCAAAAGATCTGCATTGCTTTCATCGGTACGATTGATTGTCATGGTTGACTGCACTGATGTTTTTAAAGGGGCTAATTCGAAGCGTAAATCGATGTGCTGGATTGAGAATTGTGGGGCTTGGTAATCTTTTAAATATTGAGCTTGAGGTTTACTCGTAGCAGACATTACTGACTCCAAATGGCCCTGCTTAGCAGGGCCTAAATAGTTTATTCGGCGTTAGCTTCTTGTTTAAGATGTTTTGGGGTAATACGTAAAATTTTAATACCAAAATAGGCATAAACAACCGCTAAGAATGGATTAATTAAATTAAAGAACGCGTACATTGCATAGTCAAATGGATTGATTAGTAAAACACTTTGCATGTAAGCACCACAGGTATTCCAAGGAATAAGTGGGCTAGTAATTGTGCCACCATCTTCTAATGTGCGAGATAAATTTACAGGCTTTAAACCACGTTTTTCATATTCGTCTTTAAACATACGTCCAGGAACAACAATCGCGATATATTGGTCAGCTGCAACCGCATTGGTACCAATACACGTTGCAATCGTTGCTGTGATAAGAGAGCCCGTGCTTTTAGCAATTTTTAAGATGCTCTTAACGAACATATCAAGTAAGCCAGTTTTTTCCATGATAGCGCCAAACATCAAGGCCGTCATAATCAGCCAAGTGGTTGTTAGCATGCCAGCCATACCACCACCGCTCAATAATGAATCCATTTTTTCATCGCCAGTGTCGATGCTGAAACCATCAAAGAACGTTGTCCAAACTAATTTGAAGTAACCAATTGCTTGGCCTTGTGATGCATCAATTTGGCTATTGATTAAATCAGATTGAAATAACATAGCCCAAATCGCGCCTAGCACCGCACCAATCGAAATAGCTGGGAAAGCTGGCATCTTACGAATTGCTAAAAACAACAACACCACCAGTGGCACTAGCATTTCAAAACCAATATTAAAGTTTTGCTCTAATAAATTAACGATTTCATCAATACGGCCCGCTTCTGTTGAACCACCGGCATTAAAGCCCATAAAGATAAAAATAATTAACGCAATAATGAAGCTTGGCACTGTAGTCCAAAGCATGTGATGAATGTGCTCAAATAAATCAGCCCCAGCCACTGCTGGCGCTAAGTTTGTTGTTTCAGAAAGCGGGCTTAATTTATCACCAAAGTAGGCACCAGAAATGACCGCGCCTGCTGTAACAACTTGTTCAAGACCAAGACCAGTTGCAACACCTAATAACGCCACACCGATAGTCGCAGCTGTGGTCCAAGAGCTACCAATACTCATAGCCACAATGCCACAAATCAAGCAGCTAGCGGCATAGAACCAGCTAGGATTGATAATTTGTAAGCCATAGTAAATTAGAGTGGGTACAGTTCCTGATAACAGCCAAGTACCGATTAAGGCACCCACCATTAACAGTATAATGATTGCTCCAAGGGATAAGGTGATCCCCTCAATCATGGCTTGTTCTAGTTTCTTCCAGGTGTAACCATTTTTTAAGCCAATTAATGCCGCGGTAAATGTAGCGAATAATAAAGCGATTTGGTTAGGACCAGATGATGAGTTATCACCGAATAAATAAACAGCAGCGCCTAGTAGGCACACGAGCACAGTAATTGGGATTAAGGCATCTAAAAAACTGGCCTGTTTAATTGGCTTCTCTTCAATTGAATTCAAAAGATAGTCTCCTACACGTCTTATGTGGCGTGTTTAATTATTATTGTAAGCTTTGACGCAAAACTTCAGTGGCCTCTTATGCAGCCAGATTTTGTGATTATACCAATCTAACCTGTTTTAGGTAGCAAAAAAGGCGCTTAAGCGCCTTTTTATTAATCAATATTGCTAATTAATTGCTAATTATTTCTTAGCGATACGACCATATTTTATATAATCTTGGGTGATTAATGCCGCTTCTTCTAAGAAAGGGTCTAGCTCGTCAAGGCTATCAGGTAAATCGTCAAGCTTCTCAACTGGCTTTTCACCAAGGCGAACAAGTCGTTCATTAGCACGTTCTAACGCGCGTTCTTCACCTTCGTCTTTCTCTTTTAGACGCGTCGCTTCAACCAATGAGATAGTCTTACGGTCTTTCTCTTCTTGATAGCGATTAATGTCAGCAAATACATAGCCAAACTCAGGCTCGTCTGCAATACGGGCATCATGAAGCTTATTAACGTAAGCAATCGCTGGTTTGAGGTTATCAACAGAGTTGTACTTAGCACGTATGATGCTATCCCAAGGTAGCGCGTTGTCTTGTTGACTCTCACCCCACTCTGATGGCTCAATTGCCGATGGGAATGACACATCTGGGATCACGCCTTTGTGCTGTGTGCTTCCGCCGTTAATTCGGTAGAATTTTGCAATGGTATACTGCACGCTACCTAATGGGTGGTCGTATAGGTCATAAGCACGGCCAAGTGGTTTATGCTGCTGTACAGTTCCCTTACCAAAGGTTTGCTCACCAATCACAATTGCACGGCCATAATCTTGCATTGCTGCTGCAAAAATTTCTGAGGCAGACGCACTGTAGCGATCAACTAACACTGTCAGTGGGCCATCGTAAAAAGTGACGCCATCACGGTCTTTTTGCTCTTCAATACGATTATTTAGCGTATGAATTTGTACAACTGGACCTTGATCGATAAATAAGCCAGAAAGTTGCGTCGCTTCGTAAAGTGACCCACCGCCGTTTTGACGTAAATCAATGATGATACCGTCAACTTTGGCTTCTTTTAATTTTGCAATTTCAACTTTTACGTCTTGCGATAAATTGTTATAGAAACCAGGGATTTCAATCACACCAATTTTGCTGGTTAAGTCTGAATATTTTGCTTCAAATACTTCAGATTTTGCAGCACGGTCTTCTAAGCGAATTTTATCACGCGTGATTTCAACCACTTTTGGTGTACCGTGAGCATCCGCCCCTTTTAAGTATTGCAGGCGAACTTTTGTCCCTTTCGGGCCTTTGATTAAATCAACAACGTCATCTAAACGCCAGCCAATCACATCAACAAACTCTTCACCTTCTTGTGCAACACCAATAATACGGTCATCTGCCTTTATTTGTTCAGACTTATCAGCCGGTCCGCCTGGGACTAAGCTACGGATTACCGTGTAATCTTCGTCATAGCTAAGCACCGCACCAATACCTTCTAACTCAAGATCCATGTCCATCTTGAATTGCTCAGCGCGACGAGGTGATAAATAAGAGGTATGCGCTTCAATGCTTCGTGCGAATGAGTTCATCACGATTTGAAAAGCATCTTCACTGTTCGTTTGTACTAAACGCTTTTGCGCGTTGTGGTAGCGTTTGGTCAAGACTTCTTTAATGCCTTGCCAATCTTTACCAGTCATTTTTAATCGTAAAGCATCGTATTTAACGCGCTGACGCCAAAGTTCATCAAGCTCAGCTTGGCTTGTTGCCCACTCAGCGTCTTCACGGTCAAACAGGTACTCATCTTCTTTATCGAACTTCATTTCGTTTTCAAGTAACGATAAAGAATAGTCATAGCGTTCAAAACGACGTTTTAAACTTAAATTAAAAATATCAAAAGCAAATCCCAATTTACCTGTCGACAATGCATTATCAAACTGGTCTTTATATTGCTCAAACGAGGCAATATCAGAGGCTAAAAACACATTTTTATTGTAGTCGAGAGATTCAATGTAACGATCAAAAACCTTCTCAGATAATTCATCGTTAAATTTAATTGGTTTGTAGTGTGCACGAGTAAATAAGTTTGTCACCCGTTTGCTTGCCGTACTATGTTGGCTTTCTTGCTTGAGTACTGGCAGGTCTTTTTCAGTCAAATTGTCTGAAGATGCCAATAATGAACCTGAAAACAGGGCAGCGACTAACGGAATGAGCGTAAACTTTTTACTCATACACAACTCCTTTATTTTTTACAGCTATTAAATGATATACAGGCTGTCTGCTTTGGTCTTAACTTGCATCCCTGTTACTAACTCAACGTGAACTTCATCTTTATTCACTTCAGTAATAACCGCGTTTACAAGTGCTTGGCCAAGTTTAACTTTAACTTTGCTATTAACCTTGACCTCTGAGGCAGGTAAAGGTTCAACTTTTCCTGAACGTTTTGCAGGAGCAGCTTTAGCAGGCTTATTATTTACTTTAGCGCCTTTTTCGCCAGATTTAGCGTGGTGGCCACTATTCTTTTTGTAAGATTTTGTGTCACCGTCTTTACGTGGACGTTGTGGCTTCTTACGCTTTGCCATTTTAGCGCGGCTTTCTTCTAACGCTTTTTGTGCGTGCTCAATGTGCTCTTGTTCTACTTTTTCATCTTGATTACCATCAAGATCGATACGGAACTCAGACTTAGTCACCGCTTCTAAATAGCGCCAGTTTGAGGTGTACTTTCTTAGTGCTTGACGAACCTGAGTTTTACTTACTTTCTCAGAACCTTCAATACGCTCAGCGATATCTTTAAAGATACCTACTTTAAGCGGCTGAATACCGTCTTTTTGTTTAAAACATTGTGGAAATTCTTGGTATAAGAAATCCAATACTTCATTAATATCTTTTAGCTTGTTTGTGGTTTCCATGTTAGAACCTTTTATTACATCTTTTCATCAAGTGATGAATCGACATAGTGTGTTACCCAGTCGGTCAACTCTTCGAAGTCCGCTTCAATAAGCGCTAAATCACCACGAAGGTGTTCCCAAATACCATTTATAATTTCATCAATTGATTCACAGTCAAGGTCATCTGGTAGACGCTCCCATGCCATGTGAATCAAGTCGTTGAGCCTTTCGGCAACAACTTCTTCTTCCCCTTCCCAATCACCAACATCATGGATCGCAAAGAGGTAATCTTGCACATTTAGCAGATCTTTCATTTTAGATTTGCCTCAAAGCATTTTACCAATGCTTCTAAACCAGCTTGATCATCAGCATCGAATCGCGCAATGCTTGGGCTGTCGATATCAAGTACAGCAAATACTTTACCGTCTTTGAAAATCGGCACAACTACTTCAGAGTTAGATGCAGCATCGCAGGCAATATGACCAGCAAATGCATGCACGTCTGCAATGAGTTGTGTTTGTTGTGTTTGCGCGGCAGTTCCACATACCCCTTTACCTACTGGAATACGGATACATGCAGGATTACCTTGAAACGGCCCTAGCACTAATTCTTCAGGTGAATCCATTAAATAAAAGCCCGCCCAATTGATATCCTCTAAAGAGGTAAATAACAGCGCACTAATATTTGCCATGTTGGCAATAACATTTGATTCACCAGTGATTAGCGACTCAGTTTGTTTAACTAATGACTGGTAAAAATCTTGCTTTTGCATACCAAACTACTTCTTATTAAACATACAGTAGCTAAAGGTACTCTTTGTAGACGACAAATGAAACCTTTTAAGGGCAAAAAAAAACATTTTGCCCTCAATTTCAGTCAGCTTGATTAAATATTCTGCTATTGATGAGAAGATTGTGTTGTAAGGCCCTGTCTTAAACCAAATAAAAACAGTCCAGCTGCCAGAGCAGACATCATAGCATTGACTACAAAAGCCATACCTGTTGTAGCGCTCAGTAAGTAGCTAAAAATAGCGCCACCAAGTAAGCCAAGTGTCAGAACACCTGAATAATTAACCTTTGCATATTTAAACATAAGTAAATAACCAGGCACTACAAATGCTGCCATAGTTAAGCCTACTATGTGGGCATTGGCAATTGCGCTAACAAGTAAGTTAAAGAAAATGCTAAAACCATTTCCTTCAAGTGTGAATGCATAATAAAGGCCTAAGATACAACCGATGATCACAGGCGATAATAAAGAAAGTCCTACACTCTTTGCTAAACGATGTTTCATAAATTCCCTAATGTCACAAAGATAATACGAGAAGTGTTAAGCATGGACTAACTAGTTAAAATGCGAAATATCGACAATAGTCGTAATTTGCAGAACAAATGAGAAGCTTAAGAAACAAAAAAGCCGCTGAATAAATTCAGCGGCTTCAATGATGGTGGAGAGATAGGGATTTGAACCCTAGAGGGGCTACAAACCCCTGCCGGTTTTCAAGACCGGTGCATTCGACCACTCTGCCATCTCTCCGAATGCGAAAACCTACCCGCTTACGCCAGTAGTAAAAATAATGGTGGAGAGATAGGGATTTGAACCCTAGAGGGGCTACAAACCCCTGCCGGTTTTCAAGACCGGTGCATTCGACCACTCTGCCATCTCTCCGACGGCGTGCATAATAGATAAGGCAGCCGTGTTTGTGAAGCTTTTTTTCAAAAAAACTGTTTAAGTGATTAAAAAACAATTAATTTGCTCAGCATTAGTACAATAATGTTTAGATTGTGCGCAACATTGAACTTTTCAATTATTTATCTTGTCTATTGATCCACAATAGTTTGCCCAAATATATAACTCTTGATAGGCTTAGTTCAGTTTAATAATTGGAACTAACGAACGTATAAGTTCATTTAAAGGAGCTCTAACAATGGCGTTTAATCAATCGTACAATACTGCAAGACCAGTAATGTCGACTATTGAAACCAATAAAGTTTTAAAGAATACCTATTTCTTACTGGCGATGACACTGGCATTTAGCGCAGTGACAGCAGGTATATCAATGGCAATGAATCTACCTTATTTTATGGGGATAGTATTTAGCTTGATTTCACTTGGTGTGCTTTTTGTTGTTCACAAAAAGGCTGACAGTGCTTCAGGTGTTGCTTGGGTATTTGTTTTCACAGGTTTAATGGGCGCAGGACTTGGTCCAATGCTTAACTACTACGCTGCAATGCCAAATGGTCCTATGCTTATTATGCAAGCGTTAGGCTCTACTGCGTTAATCTTCTTTGGTTTGTCGGCTTATGCGCTTACCACTAAAAAAGACTTCTCATTTATGGGTGGCTTTTTAACTGTGGGTTTAATCGTGGTTATTATTGCAAGCCTAGTTAACTTATTTATCGGCAGCTCGATTACCTTTATGGTTATTAATGCTGCAGTTGTGCTAATTATGTCTGGTTTAATCTTATTTGATACTAGCCGTATCATTAATGGCGGCGAGACTAATTACATCCGCGCAACAGTTGCTTTATACCTGAACGTATATAATTTATTTACGTCTCTTCTTCACCTACTTGGTGCAAGTGATGACTAATTAAATAGTTCTGCTAAAATAGCCCCTTTCTAGGGGCTTTTTTATTGGATGCGTTTTGGCACAATTTGTACTTTCTCTTCATACCGCGCCGACCGATCACGACACAACTCAACGGCTAATTAAATTTGCACAGGCCTGTCTTGACTCTGGTCACTCAATTGCAGCTATCTTTCTTTATCAAGCTGGTGTTTACCACGCAAGTAACCATTTAGAACTTGCCAGCGACGAGCTGCCAATTAATCGTTTGTGGCAGTCGTTAAGTGAGCAAGAGATCCCTCTACTGCTATGTGTCACTGCTGCTGAAAAGCGTGGCTTAGATATCGATAACACAGGCGTGTTTACCGTCGCTGGGCTTGCAGAATTTGCGATGCTTGTCAGTGAAGCGGATAAATGGGTGCAATTTAAATGAAAAACATTTTAGTAATAAGCCAACATAGCCCATTTGACGATCAACATATTCGTGAATCACTCGACACCACACTAATTTTTGCTGCTATTGAACAAAACATTAGTTGGCTACTCAGTGGTGAAGCTGTTTTAGCTTTGAAGAAAAACCAGCAGCCAGAGCAACTTGGCATTAAAAACTATTTTAAAACCATTAAAACGCTTGAATTATACGATGTTGAAAATATATATGTATGTGAAAAGTCGTTGATGGATTTTAACCTCACACAAGAAAGCTTAATTATTGATGTTAAAGTAGCTAACTTTGAGCAACAGCGTGAATTAATTAGCCAGCAACATCAGGTGGTGACACTATGAGTACCTTGCATATTTTTTCAAAACCTTTATCGCACTACTGCAATAATATGTTGGCCAATTTAATTTCTTCAGAAGATACAGTGCTACTTGTTAGTGATGCTTGTTATAACAACATGCAGTTTAAACAGTTCTCTTCAGCAATTCATTTACTTGAAGAAGATGCTGCAGCTCGTGATATTTCATTCAATCAAGGCGATATCGCAATAAACTATACACAGCTTGTAGAAATGACTTTAAACGCAAAAAACACAATTACTTGGTAAACCATGCTTGAATTTAATGACAAACAGATTGAAACCGACAAACAAGGCTATTTACTTGATTCAAATGATTGGTGTGAAGAGCTTGCACCCATTATTGCAGAGCAAGAGAACATTACCTTAAGTGAGCAGCACTGGGAAGTTGTGCATTTTGTGCGTGATTTTTACGTAGAGTACAACACCAGCCCTGCAATACGCATGCTGGTCAAAGCAATGGCCCAAAAGCTAGGTGAAGAAAAAGGAAATAGCATGTACTTGTATAAGCTATTCCCTAAAGGCCCCGCTAAGCAAGCGACTAAAATTGCAGGTTTACCTAAACCGGCTAGGTGTATTTAATGGTTAATAAAGCCAATAGCAAATCACGTCGCAGCAGCGGTCGAACTTATTCAAGGCCGACTCAAAAACGCCAAGTTAAAAAAGCAATTAGCCCCGAGCAGCGCAAAGTGGTGCTATTGAACAAACCATTTGATGTGCTTTGCCAATTTACCGATGACCAAAACCGCAAAACGCTTGCCGACTTTATTACTATTAAAGACGTGTATGCAGCAGGACGCCTAGACAGAGATAGCGAAGGACTGTTGCTCCTTACCAACTGCGGTAAATTACAACACACACTTACTGAACCCAATAAAAAAACAGCTAAAACTTATTGGGTGCAAGTAGAAGGCGATGTGACTGATGAGGCTATCTTTGCACTTAACAAAGGTGTAGAGCTTAAAGATGGCATGACCAAGCCTGCCAAAGTTAGGCGTATTGACGAGCCGTCAATTTGGCCGCGTACCCCGCCCGTTCGCGAGCGTAAAAACATTCCAACCAGCTGGTTAGAAATCTCTATCACTGAGGGGCGTAATCGCCAAGTTCGCCGTATGACAGCGCATGTTGGCTTCCCTACTTTGCGATTAATTCGTTACAGCATTGGTAACTATACCCTTGATGGCTTAGACAGTGGTCAATTTAAAGTAGTGAACAACCCAGATGCATAAACCCAATGTCACAGTGGCCGCCATCGTCACATACCAAGAAAAATTTTTACTTGTTAAAGAGCGCGATAAACACACAGGTGAGATTTGCTATAACCAGCCTGCCGGCCATTTGGAAGCCAATGAAACCTTAGCTAAAGCAGCTCATCGTGAACTTATTGAAGAAACAGGGATTAGTCTAAATGCTAGTCACCTGGTTGGTATCTATAATTTACACGCCACGAATGGCATTCACTATATGCGATTTAGCTTTGCTTTTAATAGCCCAGAGCTGTTTAAACCATCTCCCAAAGATGATGACATTCTCAGCGCAGATTGGTTTAGCCTTGAGCAAATTAAAAGCCTGCCGCTTAGAAGCCCTCTGGTTTTAAAATGCATTGAAGATCATTTAGCTGGTAAAGCCTACCCACTTAGTTTGATTTACCAATAAGCGCTGTGATTTTGGCTGGTTTGGGCGTCTAAAAGCATGCTATAATATCGGCCTTTCCATAGCAGTTAAAAAATGACAGCGAATATTATGAGCGAAAATAGTCACATTAAAGTCATCGTGGGTATGTCCGGCGGTGTTGATTCTTCTGTATCAGCGTATTTATTAAAGCAACAAGGCTATCAAGTTGAAGGCCTGTTTATGAAAAACTGGGAAGAAGACGATAATGATGAATATTGCGCTGCAGCTGAAGACCTAAAAGACGCACAAGCTGTGTGCGACAAGCTAGGTATTGAGCTTCACACTGTAAATTTTGCAGCCGAATACTGGGACAACGTGTTTGAGTACTTTTTAGCAGAGTACAAAGCAGGCCGTACGCCAAACCCAGACATCATGTGTAATAAAGAAATTAAATTCAAAGCATTTCTAGAATTTGCAGCACAAGCACTTGGGGCTGATTACATCGCGACTGGCCACTATGTTCGCCGCGAAAAACGTGGTGATAAATTTGTAATGTGTCGTGGCCTCGATGACAACAAAGATCAAAGCTATTTCTTATACACTTTAAGCCATGAGCATATTGCGCAAACACTTTTCCCTGTTGGCGATATTGCTAAGCCTGAAGTACGCCGCATCGCTGAAGAGCAAGATTTAATTACGCACGATAAAAAAGACAGTACTGGTATTTGTTTTATTGGTGAGCGTAAATTTAAAGACTTCTTACAAAAATTCTTACCAGCACAGCCAGGTAAAATTGAAGATACCGATGGCAACGAAGTGGGTGAGCACGAAGGCTTGATGTACCACACACTTGGTCAACGTAAAGGTCTATTAATTGGCGGCATGAAAGAAGGTTCGGGTGAACCTTGGTATGTAGTTGATAAAGACGTTGATCGTAACGTATTAGTGGTTGGTCAAGGTAAAGACCACCCTCGCCTATACAGCAATGGTTTAAATGCAAACCAGCTGCACTGGGTTGACCGCGAAGGCCCTAAAGGGACCACACGCTGTACTGTTAAAACCCGCTATCGCCAAGAAGATATCAGCTGTACTTTACTTGTTGGTGAAGATGGTATGGCACGCGTATTATTTGATGAGCCACAAAAAGCAGTGACACCGGGCCAATCAGCCGTATTCTACGCTGACGAAGTGTGTTTAGGTGGTGGTATTATTGATTCGGTGATCAAATAATGACAGAGCACCAAGTCATGGCTTTAGCTGCCATGTGCCAAGTTGCTAAACAAGTACAAAAAGTTGCGCAATATGGCCAAGGCAGTGATCACGAATTAGATAAGTTACTAAACTGTATTGTCGAAACATCACCAAATAGCCCTGAAGACGTGTATCAGGGTAAACATAATTTACGTGAAGGCTATCGCATTTTGATTGCACAGCTTTCTGCCGGCGCAGACAAAGACGTCGAAATCGTAAAATATGTGGGTGGTTTAATGCAATTAGAACGTGCATTAAGTTCAAAGCAAAACAGCTTAAATGAATTAGGTCGTCGCATTGATGATGTTAAACGTCGCCTCGACCACTTTGCTATCACAGATGATACTGTAGTAGCAGCGCTTGCTGATATTTACTCATCGGTGCTAAGCCCCCTCGGGCATCGTATTCAAGTGTATGGCAAGCCAGAGTTATTAAAACAGCAGCTCACGCAAAACAAAATTCGTGCCTTATTATTGGCCGGAATTCGTAGTGCCGTGTTATGGCGACAAATGGGCGGTAAACGCCGTCATTTTTTCTTTGCAAAAAGAAAAATCCTCGCCATTGCTAAACAATCAATTTAATTATCGTTCAAACTAGACAATTTAGGAGTCATTATGGAGCTTTCAGCGTTAACCGCTATCTCTCCGGTAGATGGTCGCTATGGCAGCAAGACCACGGAACTACGCAGCATTTTCAGCGAATTTGGTTTAATCAAATACCGTGTAACTGTTGAAGTTCGTTGGTTACAAGCTTTATCTGCAGCTAGCGCAATCAAAGAAGTACCGGCATTTAGCGACGAGGCTAATGCTTTACTTAATGCCATTGTTGATAACTTTAGCGAAGCTGATGCAGCACGCGTTAAAGAGATCGAGCGCACAACTAACCATGACGTAAAAGCCGTTGAATACCTACTTAAAGAAAAAGTAGCTGAAAACGCAGAGCTTAACGCAGTTAACGAATTCATTCACTTTGCCTGTACTTCAGAAGACATCAATAACCTGTCTCACGGTTTAATGCTTACCGAAGCCCGTGACAAAGTATTACTTCCATACTGTGACCAACTTCTAAATGCATTAAAAGAAAAAGCAGTTGAGTACAAGTCAGTTGCGATGATGACACGTACCCACGGTCAACCAGCTACCCCTTCTACAATGGGTAAAGAGTTTGCAAACGTCTACATGCGCTTAAAGCGTCAACGTGACCAAATCGCTAACGTAGAAATGTTAGGTAAAATCAACGGTGCTGTGGGTAACTACAACGCTCACCTAAGTGCATACCCAGAGTACGATTGGCACAGCCACGCTGAGCAGTTCGTAACGAGCCTAGGTTTAACATTCAACCCGTTCACAACACAAATCGAGCCACACGATTACATTGCTGAGTTATTCGATGCAGTTGCACGTTTCAACACTGTATTACTTGATTTTGACCGTGACGTTTGGGGCTACATTGCACTTAACCACTTCAAACAAAAAACAATCGCAGGTGAGATTGGATCATCAACTATGCCTCACAAAGTAAACCCGATTGATTTTGAAAACTCTGAAGGTAACTTAGGTATTGCTAACGCTATCTTTACTCACCTTGCGCAAAAACTACCTGTTTCTCGCTGGCAACGTGACTTAACTGACTCAACAGTGTTACGTAACCTAGGTGTTGGTATGGGCTACACACTTATCGCTTACCAAGCGACATTAAAAGGTGTTAGCAAGCTTGAAGTAAACGAAGAGCGTTTATTAGCAGAACTAGACCAAAACTGGGAATTACTAGCAGAGCCAATCCAAACGGTTATGCGTAAATATGGTATCGAAAAGCCATATGAAAAACTTAAAGACCTTACTCGTGGTAAGCGCGTAAACCAAGAAATCATGGCTGATTTCATTGATGGTCTTGAGTTACCTGAAGAAGCAAAAGTAGAAATGAAAAAATTAACTCCGGCTAATTACATTGGTCGTGCTGTTGAGTTCATCGACAACTTAGCTTAAATTCAAATTAAGACTTAAAAAAGCGAAAGGCCTTCCTTTCGCTTTTTTTATATCAATTCGCTTAGGTCATGTTATGTATCAATTAACCATTAATTCATTAACCCAAGAGCAATTTTTAGCTGAGTATTGGCAGAAAAAACCATTACTTATAAAGCAAGGCTTCAAGGATTTTGCAGATCCGATTGAGCCCGAAGAATTGGCCGGTCTTGCCATGGAAGAAAGCATTGAATCACGTATTGTGACCAATCACTCAGATGATTGGCAAGCATACCATGGTCCTTTTGAAGACTTTAGCTTGCTAACTGAAAAGCACTCAACATTACTGGTGCAAGCAGTTGACCATTGGCATAGCGATGCAGCGCAACTACTTGAGCCATTTCGCTTTATTCCAAACTGGCGTATCGATGATTTAATGATCAGCTACTCTACCCCGGGTGGTGGAGTGGGCCCGCATTTAGATCAATACGACGTGTTTATTATTCAAGGTGAAGGAAAGCGCCACTGGCGAGTTGGTTTACCTGATGCGAACTTAAAGCAATTTGCACAAAATAAGAGCCTGTTACAAGTTGAGCAATTTCCTGCCGTGATCGACTGTGTGTTAAAGCCGGGAGATGTTCTCTATATTCCACCAGGTTGCCCACATGAAGGTTACGCAGTTGAAAATGCACTTAATTACTCTGTAGGTTTTAGAGCGCCAAATCAACGCGATTTATTATCACAATTTGCCGATCACCTTATCGATACTGAGCTTGGTAATCAACGATACGGTGATGCAGAGCTTAAGTTGCGCTCATCTAAAGGTGAGCTTAACCAAACTGAAGCAGAAAAAGTAAAGCAACTTATGATTGCTGCAATTAATGATGATGCAGTATTCAAGACTTGGCTTGGTAACAGTATGAGTCAGCCAAAGCATGACATGGATTTAGCGCCTTTAGAAGAGCCATATACTTTAGATGACGTAAATGACTTACTCAATGATGAAGACGTTGTTTTTGAGCGTTTAGGTGGCACCCGCGCTATCTATCAAGTAATTGACGATAAAATACTTTTAAGTATTAATGGTGTTAATTACATGCATGATTTAACTGACCTTGAATTAATAACAAAGCTCACCGATCAGACATGGGTGACCGCTGCTGACATAAATAGTTCAAAAAATAATCACATTTTCTTGAAAACCTTTACTACACTTTTAAATGAGGGTATTTGGTTTTGTTAGGAGTGTGTGTTTATGGGCTATCAAATAGATGAAGTTGAATGGAGTATCGACAAGGAACTCTTACAACAAATCCGAGAGCGGGTATTTGTATATGAACTACATATCCCAAGACACATTGAGTTTGACCATCTAGATAAAATAGCACATCACGTGCTCGTTACAGATGAAGGTAAACGCCCAGTTGCTACTGGGCGTTTATGTAATGATGGCCTTATCGGCCGTATTGCAGTTTTACCAGAACACCGTAATCGTTCGGTTTATAAATCATTATTGAATTACTTAGTTAATTTGGCTGAAAAGCAAGGCTGTGATTGTGTCAGCATTAATTGCATATTGAATGAAGTAGATAGATTCAAACAAAATGGTTTTTCGGCTGATGGTTTAGTGTTCATGGAAGCTGGTATTCCAAGGCAACGAATGCTCTGCCCTATTAAGCATTTTGATACTCGGCCATTCACTTTAGTGCATTAAGGTACATGTAAAACAAAAAAGCTGAATAACATTATTCAGCTTTTTTGTTAGAAGGTATGTAGAGTTAGTTATGCTGGCTCATTTTGCCACATTTCTTCTTTTTCAAATAACTCATATAAGCCATGGGCACGGTTGATTAACAGATTAGCAAAATCAGCTTTGGTTTTATCTACCGCACCTGATTGCATTAGCTGATCAGCCTTCATTTGCCACTGCATTGAGAAATAACGTAATACTTCACGTGCATTGTTTGCTGCGCTTGCTTCAGCGTGATCGGTTGGTAAACGACCTGTGATCACCCAATAGCTCTTACCGTTTTGTGCTTTAAATTTCCAGATAGCTACTAATGGCGCAATAAAACGGCTTTCTTTTTCTACAACAGTTTGCGGAATAACGCCTTTTTCAGCTAAATGCTTTTGTGCATTTTCGAAACATTCTCTTTGCCAAATAACACTTTGTTTTTGCGCTTCAGCTTGTTCTTCTGGTGTTAATGGTCTTGCTTGTTTTTGTTCCATGGTGGTTACTCTTTTACAACATTTCTGACACTTTAAGGTTTAAAATGGCGCTGTGCAAGTGTTTACAGGCAATCAAAGAGCATTTAAATTTACTTGCGTACTATTCAATCAACCTAGAAAGAAGAGTTAGGCTCAGTTAAAAATTGCAGTTCTTCAGGAGTTGATTCGCGACCTAAAATCCTATTGCGATGTGGGTAGCGACCAAACCTATCAATAATCACTTTGTGCTTTAGTTCAAATTCATAATTACTCATGCCTTTAAACAATTGCTCAGCTTGCTGATGAATGATTTTAGATTCACTGTGCATAAACGGCATGTAAATAAACGCAGCTTGAGAGCTAGGTAATTTTTTATCAAAGCCAAGTTCAATTGCTCTTTGCGCTAAGCTTAGTGCTTGTGGATCTTGGCTAAAAGCCTGCGCCGTATTACGATAAATATTGCGTGAAAACTGATCTAACACGATAATTTCAGCTAAAGAGCCTAGGGCATCAACTCGCCAGTCAGCATGCTCGCCTGCGATAACCTGTAAAAGGCATTCTGAAAACTCAACCGTAATCAAAGCATCAACTTCATCAGATTGCTGATACCAAGCTTCTGGTCCTAATTCATTAAACCAGAAATCGATAATCCTTTGCTTATTCATAAACACTCCTTAATTACCAAGAACTTTTGCAGGATCGACACGGGTTGCTTGCCAAGCAGGATATAATGTTGCCAAAATAGCGAGGATAAAAGTCACAATCACCGTAATAACGATATCTTGCCAAACTAATTTACTGGGTAAAAACTCAATAAAATAAACCCCTTGTAACGGGTTATCGCCAAATAAATTACTTGCCCAAGTGAACAGTTCACTGATGTTTAACGCAAGCATCACACCGATAATCGTGCCTAGAATTACCCCGATTAAAGCTTGTGTAAAACCTTGCATCACAAAAGTTGCTAAAATGGTGCTATCTTGTGCGCCCATGGTTTTTAAAATTGCGATATTTGCCTGTTTTTCACGTACTTCCATCACTAATGACGAAACAATATTAAAACTCGCTACGGCAATTATTAAAAACACCACGATATACACAATAGTGCGAACCATTTGAATATCTTGATATAAGCTACCCTGGGTTCTAAACCAACTCGAGACATAGACATAATCAGGAATAACTTGCCCCACACGCATCGCCGTTTGATGGGCTGCGAACACATCAGCTACTTGTAATCGTAAGCCGGTTACTTGGTTTTGCTCAAAACTCAACACACTTTGCGCTTTATCAAGGCGAATGAAAGCCGCCGTTTCATCAATTGGGCCACCCATTTTTATAATACCCGCAAGATTCAAGCTAACACGCTTTGGCGCCAATAAAGTGTTACTTTGCTGGTTTATCTGTGGGATTAATAAGGTAACTGGGTCGCCAATTTTAAGGCTCAATCGGTTAACGATTTGTTGGCCTAAAAGCACATCTTCTTGTTGTAGCTGGCTAACTAAGCGCCCTTCTGTAAATTGATTTAACGCCGACACTTGGTTTTCAAATTCAGGGCTAACACCACGCACTTCAACTGCTTTTAACTCACTTTTATATTGCGCCATGCCGTTGACACTTATAAACGGCGCAGCACCTGTTACACCGGCTTGAGAGCGTAGTAGAGCAACTTTTGACTGCCAATTATTGATTGGTCTGTTAGGGGCAACATATTCAACCTGAGGTACAACCGATAAAAGCCGATGTACTAGCTGCTGCTCAAAACCATTAATAACTGATAAAGCAACAATTAGCACAGCGACACCTAAAAGTATGCCGATTGTCGATGCTTTAGCGATAAAACTAACAAAACCGTTTTGTCCGTCTTTTTGGCCACTATGGGCACGAAAGCGTTTTGAAATAAAGGCACTAAGCAACATGCTGAGACTCTTTTATTGCGAGCTTACCATCATCTAAATAGGCAATTTTGCCTAGTTTATCTGCAAGTTCTAAATCATGGGTTACCACAACAAAACTGGTTTTTAAGCTAGTATTTAATTCTTTAATTAAATCGTAAATCTTAATTGCGTTTTGTTTATCTAGGTTACCGGTTGGTTCATCGGCAAGCACCAAAGCAGGCTCGGTTACTAATGCACGTGCTATTGCAACCCGCTGCCTCTCACCACCTGATAACGCCGAAGGTTTATGTTCACTGCGATGAGATAACCCTACTTTATCTAGCATGTTACGGGCTTTTTCGGTTGCCGCTTTTGCGCTTAAGCCTTTAATTAATAATGGCATTGCAACATTTTCGATGGCAGTAAATTCCATTAATAGATGATGGAATTGATAAATAAAACCTAAATTTTCATTACGGAAACTGGCTTGTTGTTTACGGTTTAATTTAGAAACTTGCTGGCCTTTAATTTCAACCTTGCCTGAGCTTTCGTTATCTAAGGTACCTAATATATGCAATAAGGTACTTTTTCCTGAGCCTGAGCTCCCTACAACGGCTAACATTTCGCCTTGTTTAAGAGCTAAATCAACCCCTTTTAATACCGCAACCTCGTTATCGCCATCTTGATAGACTTTATTTAGCTGCTGACAATTGATAACTAAATCACTCATAACGTAATACCTCTGCTGGATTCACTTTTGCAGCTTTTCTGGCAGGATACAAGGTAGCTAAAAAGCTCATTGCAATACTCCCTGCGGCAATTAAACTCAAACTCATCACATCAAATTTAACGGGTAAACTCACGCCCGCTAGTAAATTGATGCCTAACATATTCAATAATTCATTAATGTTGCTACTCAATAGCACACCAAGTAACGCACCAATACTGGTACCGATAAGGCCATTATATAAGCCTTGGATCATAAACACGTGCTGCACTTGTAACGGAGTTAAACCCAGTGTTTGTAAAATAGCGACTTCACTTTGTTTTTCGCTCACCATCATGGTTAATGCTGAAATGATATTAAACACTGCCACGAGCACGATTAAGCCAAGTAACATCGACATAATACGCTTTTCCATTGCCACAGCGGCAAATAGTGTCCCTTGGCTAGCTCGCCAATCAGTCACTGTGTAATCTTTTAAAATAGCTAACTGAGATTGTAATACTTGCTCAACAGCAAATGGTTCATAAAGCGATATACTCAAGTTAGGTGCTGCTGATTTTGCCAGCTTCAAAACCCGCCCTAACGAATAGCCACTGGTAAATGCCAATGACATATCAATTTCTGACTGTGTTTCATAAAGTGCAGCAACGGTAAACAAGCGCTGACTAGGCACTCGACCAAGGGGGGTATATGAACTGGCATTAGGCATGATCACCCGTACTTTATCCCCAAGCGAAATACCCAATTTTCGACTCAAGTAGCGGCTAATCGCAATATGGTAGTTGCTGTCCATTACTTGTGACCAATTGCCGGCAACAATTTTATCTTTTACGTTATAGATGGAGCTTCCTTCATCATAGAGCCCTTGTAACAACACACCATGCAAATCTTGGTTAGTTTGTAAAATGGCTTCGCCATGGCGGTATAGGTTAACTTGTTTAACATCTTGAGAATTTGCTAGTTGCTGCTTTAACTGCAGCATGGTTTCTTTCGAATTATCTTCGGCTGATACTTCAATATGAGGAATTAAACCTAGCATGTTGGTTTTAAGGTTATTTTCAAAGCCATTCATTACTGAACTAACTGTAAACAAGGCCATTAAACCAATAGCAATGCCCGCGATAGAGAAAAATGAAATAAATGAGATAAAGGCATTGCCCTTTGAGGAGCGACTATATCTCAGCCCTATAAAAAGGCTAACAGGTTGAAACATAATAAATTATGGGTATTCCAAGGGCTAAATATGCGCTCATGTTAGCATAGATTTAGCTAGCATGGGATGCGCGAAATTGTAAAAAATAATTATAAATCTGATACTTGAACAGTAGCAACCAAATGGTCAAGTAATGCTTTTACATTGGTTGCAATAAACTGCCTTGGTGGATACACCCCCCACACCCCTTCAGGTTCAGGTGCAACATTCGAAAGAACAGCAGTCAACCTGCCATCGGCTAAGTGTTCATTGACATAGTAATCTGGTAATTGCACGATGCCTAACCCTTTGATAGCAGCGTCAACCAATGCCCAACCACTGTTACAGGCTAAACGCCCAGCCACTTTGATGTGCTTATCTTGGCCCTGCTCTTTTACCCGCCAGTAACTGTTATTACCGATAAGGCAATTGTGCTGATGTAATTCACTGACACTGTGTGGTTGGCCGAATTTATTGATATATTCAGGGCTACAACAAATAACAAGCCTGCGCTGACTAATGCGCCGTGCTTTTAAAGATGAATCTTTTAAATGACCGAGCCGAATAGCGAGATCATACCCATCTTCTAATAGATTAACTTGCTCATTACTTAAATGGCTGATCACTTCAATATCTGGGTGCTTTTGCATAAACGAATGTACCGCAGGCATGATAAAACTTTCACCGTACATAACAGGAGCTGTTAGTTTTATACTGCCTTTAGGTGTCAATTGCTGCTCTGCAAGTAATGCCGTAGCATCATCCATGGCATGTTGTAATTGTTTTGTTTGATGCGCAAATACCTGCCCCTCTTGCGTTAGCACCACTTTACGAGTGGTTCGGGTTAGCAATTGGGTGTTTAATCGCTCTTCTAATTGGCTCACATAGCGGCTTACATGAGCCACTGACATACCCAATAGCTTACTTGCTTTTGTAAAACTGCCTGTTTCTGCTACCGCTAAAAACTCATCAATTCCGTGCCAACGATTCATTATTACCATACTGTAAAAGTGTTTTAATAAAACGAAGATTATCATTCATTGAGAAACAAATAAAATAGACTAAGTTTAATACTTACTTCCAACAACTATAAGGGAACGTTATGACTGATTTTATCAAATCAAAAGCGGCTATTGCTTGGGGTCCAAATCAACCACTATCAATTGAAGAAGTGGATGTAATGATGCCTAAAAAAGGCGAAGTGCTTGTAAAGATTGTTGCTACAGGTGTTTGTCATACCGATGCATTTACTTTATCTGGTGAAGACCCTGAAGGTATTTTCCCAGCAATCCTTGGCCATGAAGGTGGCGGTATCGTTGAAGCCATCGGTGAAGGCGTAACACATGTTGAAGTAGGCGATCATGTTATTCCACTTTACACTGCTGAATGTGGCGAGTGTAAAATGTGTAAATCGGGCAAAACAAACTTATGCTCCGCGGTACGTGAAACGCAAGGTAAAGGGTTAATGCCTGATGGCACAACGCGTTTCTATAAAGATGGTCAACCAATTTATCACTACATGGGTTGCTCTACCTTCTCTGAGTACACTGTATTACCTGAAATTTCACTTGCTAAGGTAAGCAAAGAAGCGCCGCTTGAAGAAATTTGTTTACTTGGTTGTGGTGTAACAACCGGCATGGGTGCTGTTACTAAAACAGCAAAAGTTCAAAAAGGCGATACCGTCGCTATTTTTGGTCTAGGCGGTATCGGTTTATCGGCGATAATCGGTGCGAAAATGGCGGGCGCAAGCCGTATTATTGGTGTTGATATCAATACCAGTAAGTTTGATCTTGCGACTAAACTAGGTGCAACTGATTTAGTCAATCCAAATGACTTCGACAAACCAATCCAAGAAGTTATCGTTGAAATGACTGACGGCGGTGTTGATTTCTCATTTGAATGTATCGGTAATGTTAATGTAATGCGCTCTGCTCTTGAGTGTTGTCACAAAGGTTGGGGTGAATCAGTAATCATTGGTGTTGCAGGTGCAGGCCAAGAGATCTCAACACGTCCATTCCAACTAGTAACAGGTCGTGTATGGCGCGGTAGTGCATTTGGTGGCGTTAAAGGTCGCTCAGAACTACCTGAAATTGTTGAGCGTTATATGAACGGTGAGTTTGCTTTAAATGATTTCATCACACACACCATGAAACTTGAAGATATCAATGAAGCTTTCGACTTAATGCACGAAGGTAAGAGCATCCGCTCAGTTATTCATTATTAATCTTTTATTTGGCGCTAGGTTGATACCTAGCGCTTTTGTTTCAAGGATATGGTTATGCTAGAAAACATAAGCTCAACAAAAGTCAGCGGTGGCTGGCATAAACAATATACCCACCAAGCGAGCAGCACGCATTGTGCTATGCGCTTTGCGATTTTTTTACCGCCCGGTGCCAGCGAAACGAATAAAGTACCGGTGATGTATTGGTTGTCAGGCTTAACTTGTACTGATGAAAATTTTATGCAAAAAGCCGGAGCATTTAAAAAAGCGGCTGAACTAGGTATTGCGATTGTCGCTCCAGATACTAGCCCGCGCGGTGAAAATGTGCCTGACGATGACAATTACGATTTTGGTCAAGGTGCTGGTTTTTATGTCAATGCGACTCAAGCGCCTTACAATGTGCACTACAACATGTACGACTATGTTGTTTCTGAGTTACCTGCACTTATCGAAGCGCACTTCCCTGTGACGACCAAAAAAGCCATCGCCGGTCATTCTATGGGTGGTCACGGCGCATTGATGATTGCACTTAAAAACCCTCAACAATACGTCAGCGCCAGTGCTTTTAGCCCGATTGTGAACCCGATTAATTGCCCTTGGGGTGAAAAAGCGTTCAGTAATTACCTAGGTAGTGATAAAGCAAGTTGGCTTGAATACGACAGCTGTGAATTAATGAAAAATGCCGTCACTGATGATTATTTACCCATGCGTATTGATCAAGGTGAGGCCGATAACTTCTTAACTGAGCAACTCAAAACGGAGAACTTATTTGCTGTCGTGAACGAAAAAGATTACCCAGCCGAAATTAACATGCACGCGGGTTATGATCATAGTTACTTCTTTATCAGCAGCTTTATTGATGAACACCTAATGTTTCATAAAAAGTATCTATAATACTACCTATTTGTGTAGAGATTTTATCTCTGCACAAATAAGTTTTAATCACAAATATCGCGAATAAACTCTTTTAAAAACCCAACCAACTGCAATAGAAATATTAATAAGAAAGGTAAAGCGCCTAAAATTGCAACGCTACGATTTAACGGCTCATCTTGTAACATTAATAATGCAAAGCTGCATAGGAATAATGCTAAACACCATGCATAGAGGGTTACGCGGTTATTTTGCTCAGAGCTAACCAGTTCTCTTATGACTAATATTGCAGAGTCAGCGGATGTGGCAACAAATATCAACAGTAATAATAAGCTGGCCCAAATAAACACGGTTCCTTGCCAGTCTAGTTGATTAAAAAATACAAATAAGCCTTGGCTGTAATCTTGTTTTATTGCGACTAAAATACCTGCTTGATTGAGTCTATCCCATTCAATTGCTGCCCCCGAAAAGGTCGCAAACCAAATTATAGTGACTAAAGTTGGAATACACACAACCGCCAAAATAAATTGCCAAACCTTGCGCCCCTGACTAATTTTGGCTAGAAACACACCAACAAATGGCCCCCACGCTAACCACCAAAAGTAATAATTATATGTCCAATGAGTGGCCCAGTCAGGCGTTTTTAACTGGCTATCAAATTGCCAAGTGCCGGTTGCAAGCAACTGTAAATAGTAGCCAGTTCCATCAAATGCAATCTTTATAATAGGCTCAATTGGCACCACTATTAGCAACCAAACAAGCAGACTAAATGCTAGGAGTACGTTAAATATACTCAGTGACTGTACACCGCGACGTAATCCAAATTTAACCGACAGCGAATAAATAACGGCTAACAAACAAACGATTAATGAACCTACTAATAAAGTTGAAGTAACCCCCAACTCAATTTCTACGCCTTTACTAATCAATAAAGTTGAATTAGCTATGGTGCCGACGACCCCAAAAAAAATAGCAATTATCGCAATGAGTTTCACAACAAACGACACAGTAAATTTTGCAGATTTATCTATCTGATTACCAAGCGCCGTTAAAACAGGGGCACAAATATCACCTGACTTACCACTGTATTGCGTTAATCCACCAAGCACTAAGGCAAACACCGCATAAAGCGCCCAAGCATGAGCGCCCCAATTAACCAAGGTTAAAGCAAGGCTACTGGCCAGTCTATCTGGGTATAAGCTTTGTTTAAGTGGAGGGTCGAGAGAATGTAATGCAGGCTCTGCTACGCCCCAAAAAACCAAGCCAGAGCCCATTCCTGCTGCAAACAACATGGCAAACCAACCAAAGTTTGAATACTCAACAACAGCTTGCTCGCCTCCCACTTTACGGCTACCAAGTGGGCTAATAGCTAAAATTATGATGGCAAACAATAAAAAATTCACCAATAAGAAAAAACTACTACCAGTCCATTTTAAAATCATTTGTACAAACGGCTGAACTTGCTCAGTGATAACATCAGGCAAAATCACAGCAATCAGTGCACCAAACATACACAGTGCAAGCGCGGTTTTTTCAAGAGAGGAGATGGAATGTTTCAATGTGAAGCCTATTTTGTCAGCGTGTTTAGCATACTGTTAGCATGGCTGAAATTCAAACAGCCAAAAGGCTGAAAAAATGACATAGCACTGCGTAAAAATCGCAAATTATAGCAAGGCATGCTTTTAAAAACCCGGCTACATGTCCCTAGTTTCCTCATTTAATTCAATTTGTTGATCGGGTATTGAAATTGCAAAGCTATCATAATCTAGATAGCAAGGAACAAAGCATGGACTTTAATATTGATTGGCATGAAATTCTCGACAACCTAATTCATTTAGGAGTTGCCTACTTACTAGCCCTTCCTATGGCATTTGATCGAGAAAAAACCAGTAATGGTGCAGGTCTTCGAACATTTCCATTAGTCGCTGTTGCATCTTGTGGTTATGCATTAGTGGGTATGTCTGTTTTAACAAGTTCAGAGGCAGAATCAAAAGTACTCGAAGGGATCATCACGGGTATTGGTTTTATTGGCGGTGGTGCCATTTTGAAGAACAAGAATTCAACGTATGGAACAGCCACAGCAGCCAGTATTTGGAACATGGGACTCATCGGCATTGCTGTGGCATTTAGTCGTTACGAAATCGCCTTTTTAATGGCGTTGATTAATTTCGTAACGCTAAGGTATGTTAAGCGCTTAAAGTAAACAATTAACTAGCGTCATATTTTGAGTTAACGATGGCATAGCCAGTTTGTTTCACTTTAATCTCAGCAGGATTTGCAGATTTAACTAATAAACCGCATCGTCTGCTTTGCTCATCAATAACGTAGTTAACTGATTCACTCGCTTCAAGGTCAATGACTTGATCAGCACAGCGGATCTGTAATTTAGTGACATCGCTCGCGCCCTCTATTTTGATAGAACCACGAGATAAAGATAAATATGACAGCTTATCTTTTGAAACATTGATTTGTGAATTAATCTGCGGTGTGCGGGCTAATAAGTCATCAATTTGCTTAATGGTGGCAAGCTTGTTTTCTTCTGAAAACTCTTTCCCTTCGATATTATCTAACGCATAAATAGCATTATAAGCAAGGTTAAAATCGCCCTTAAAGCTGTACCATTGTAGAGCACTTTTAGCGACTAAATACTGTATATCAGTTGGCAGTTTTGCTCGCAGTAAATAGGCTACAGACAACTGTTCGTCAAAGCCAAACCATTGTTGTTGATGGTAATAATATTGGCTTTTCAACCAAGCAAACAATGCCTGCTCAGAGGTGTTTTTAGTATGGTCTTTGTATAACTCAGCCAATGCTTGCTCAGCTTTATTAAACTCTTTTGCTTGTAGCATTTTATTGATTTCATCATATTCATTAATGAAACCACGGCTCGCTTTATCATTTGAGTAACCATTAAAATACTTACCTACTTCAAATGAAAATAGGTAACCCCCTTCTACGGTTTTACCTTCTTTTGTAGCGGGTGCAAACTCTAAGTTGGTTAAGTATTTCTCTGCATTTTCTTCACTACCCCGAGTATCAGATGCCATAATCACTTCAATATCTTTTGCCTTACCTTGTGTATCAACCACATAAGACATTAATGCCCAGCCTTCTAGACGAGAGCCGTTATAACTACCTGGATAACGTTTATTTGAATTTTTAACAATGTAAGCTGATGTGGCGGCCTGTAAATCAACACCTAAGTCGTTGACATCTCGTGCTAAAGCCTGTGTTGGTAATGCGATAAGTGAACAAAGTGCTGCGAGTTTAGTGAATTTAATCATGACAATGGCTCCAATTCCCTTTGATAGGAACATTTATAGCACTAAAAAAGGCGCTTTAAAAGCGCCTTGCTGTCAAGAATGTGCTTAAACATGTCTTGAACTTAAAACATATCCTGATAAGGATTTGGTTTAGATAATAAAACTTTTTTATCAAAACCTGGGATTGTCATTGAATCTTCACTAATCTCAATGTCATTTTCATCAATTAAGCCATCACCAAAACGATAAATTAGCTCATATTGACCTAAATCTGCCTGTTGCTGATAGTCAGTTTGTGCTTGGACTACCTGAGTATGACGGTCATGATATTGCGCTATTACCGCATCACCGTGACGCCTTGCGAGCATTTTTAATGTAATTGCCGGTGATAAAACTGTCGCAGTAGCGTTATTGCCACCAAAGCCTTTTGAGTTAATGAAGGCAATATCCATTGCATCACATTGATAATGTTCAGTGCGAATATCTAAATGCTCGCTATAAACATCATCTGCCACTTTATCAATTGTGGTTATACCCGGCATAATATTGTGACTAAACACACCTAATGCCATAGCTAATTGGTCACCACTGGCAGGAGCTATAGTATGGCCAACATACGCTTTAGGTGCAGCAACCTTCCAATTATCAATTGCAAAAGTCTCTGCCACTTTATGATAGATCAGTGATTCTGTTACGCGGTTTTGTGGTGTACTTGAGCCGTGAGCTAAAATGAAACTACGCTTTTGTACTGCTTCTTGGCCAACAATACTGCTCGCTAGTGCAACAGATTTGGCCATCGTAATGTAGTTACCAGGGCCCGGTGCTGTAATTGATTTTTTAATGCCATCGGCATTTACAAACACATCTGCAACACTGCCTAAGACATCTGCACCTAACTCTAATGCCAATGCATCATCCATTAATATAGCAACTTGTGCGCCTTCACCAATTGTAAAACCACAGTTTTCACCAAATGGACGACTGGTACGACGGTGATCAACCACATCTGTATTATCAAGACGCTTAAGGCCCTCTTCATTAGCAAGTGCGCTCATATTGCCAAAACCTTCAACGATTTCAGGTGTAATAGCACACTCAACAGACGCCACAATAGCTACACGCGTACGTCCTGCTTGAATATCGTTTACTGCTGCACGTAGGTTATATAAAAACGTGGCACATGCCCCTGATGTAGTAAAAGTTGTGCCCACATTGCCAGTTACATAAGCATTGATAAAGTCAGTCGACATGGTGTTTAAGCCAAGTGCAAGCTGTTTTGTACTCACACGGTCGCCCTGCTGACGCGCACGAATAAGTCCACCAAATCCTTCATCATCAACTTGACCAGCCACAGAAGCTGAGTAAGTGCCAATTTGATCAGGCTCAACGCTATTCATTACCTGCTGCCACGCCAGACCTGTCGAACGAATTGCATCGGTTGCGGCAAAGATAGTCGCTTGCAAGCCTCTTGGTTGATAACGGCTGTTATACATAGCCGAAGGTTCAAAACCTGTTGGTAATTGACCGGCCGCTTTAATTGGATTATCGCGCGTACTGTCATGCTTAATAGCAAGATCAGCACTAATTGTAACTTTCACTTTTTTATCAGTTAATTCTTCAACCTGCCAAGCACTTGGTACCGGCGTTGGTAAATCACGGCGGCGCGTTTCAAAAACAATCTGCTGTTCATCAGACGCTGTTAACGTCATTTTTTGCTGCCATGGCGTTGCATCAACATCGAAGTGATTTTTTTCAATTTTACGAATAAGTGTACCAGCTAAAATTTGTTCACCGAACTTAGCTTCGATGTCTGATTCGGCAATGGTATTGCCGTCAGCATCTTTTAGTAAACCTTCAGTAAGGGTGACTAAGTTCATTAATGTCGCTAAGCCTAAGAATGTCTCCTGACGGGCTTTAGCGTCCAAGCTGTCTAACACGATACGACGATAACCTTGATGAAAAGAAGTGCGGCCAGCGGCATTAATACCACCCATACCGACAATAACGGGTAATGCTGTCATAAAAAACCTTGAGAAAACGTGTTATGAGAATTAAGCCAAGTTTAAATGGATTAATTAACACGCTTTATGCTTAAATAGCCAAATAACCTGCATAACAGGCCAAAAATAACTGGTCGGAGCAATTAGAGTGACGAAACTTCAACAAGTAAAAGCTATTGAAATTAGTATTTTGGTTTATCCCCATTTATTAATAACCAGTTTAACCCTGCCTATCGAAATGCTCAGAGCTGGCGAGGCCTTTGCTAAAAGCCATCATCAGCAAAACGAATTTAAACCCTTAAACATCAATTTAGTTGCAAGTAGTCTAAAAGCGATCCCCAATCGTACTGGGCTTTCGATTATGCCCGATTGTGAAACCGTCACAGCGCCTGTAAGTGACTTAATTATCGTTCCCGGGATTTGGCGAAACCCGCGTCCAGTAGTAAGCAAACAAAAGAGTTTGGTGAACTGGCTTGGTGATTCTTGGCAGCAAGGCAGCCATATCATTGGTGTTGGCACAGGTAATTGTTTAGTTGCCGAAGCGGGATTACTAGATGGCCACCCTGCTACCACTCACTGGCACTACGCAGAACAATTTAAACGTGACTACCCTAAAGTACAGCTTAAGCCTGACTTTTTCATCACACAATCTGAGCGCATGTACACCGTTGCGAGTTTAAATGCCCTTGCCGATGTTATTGTGCATATTATTAGTCAATATTACGGCCGAGAAGCGGCGCAACATGTTGAGCGTAATTTCTCCCATGAAATTCGTAAACCTTACGAAGATCAGCGCTACCTTGAAGGTGCCGTTGATAAACACCCAGATGAGCTCATTGCACAAATTCAATTTTGGCTGAAAAATAATTTAACCTCAGAATTAACCCTGCAAGAAATTGCAGCGCAATTTAGTTTAAGCTACCGCACCTTTACGCGCCGATTTCGTCAAGCCACCAGCCAAACTCCTGTTGAGTATTGGCAACAGCTTAGAGTACAAACTGCAAAAGAGTTATTAGCGTCTTCAAATTTATCTATTCAAGAAGTTGCCCTGGAAGTAGGTTATAACGACCAAGGTCACTTAACGCGAGTTTTTAAGAAAGTGCTTTCGCAAACGCCCAGTGAATATCGCACAGTTGTTAGACGAAAACTATTTGGCTAAAACTAAAGTATCTAAATATATTTCAGGCTAAGTCAGATTAATCATATTTAAGTTGCTGAATTCAAGATTATTACTATCCTTTGACTTGTTGTATTAGTAATTGAGTAAATTTGATAAATGTATCAGCCAAATTATGATGAGTTAGTACAAAGTTGGAATAAAACGCTCGCTGTTTTAGCCCTGATTGCTGAAGTGCCCGTCGCATTAGTAATGAAAATAGAAAACAATATTATTAGTGTGTTTTCAAAAAACGATAACCAAGCAAATCCTTATGAAATTGGTGACAGCGAAGAGTTAGAAGATTCAGGCCTCTATTGCGAGCATGTCGTAAAAACGCAGAACTTACTGAATATTCCAAACGCACTTATTGATGATGATTGGAAAGAAAACCCTGATATCAAGTTGAATATGATTTCTTATTTGGGTTTACCAATCTGTGCTGGAGATACTACCCCATTTGGTACTATTTGTATCCTTGATAGTAAACCCCATGAATATAATGAGCCAATAATAAAGCTACTCGAAACCATTAAACAAAGCTTCGAGACGCAACTAAAATTATTACATCAGCAAAAACAAGCGTTTGAGCAGCAACAGTTTACTGAGCTCGAGACCTTAATTCGAGGCATTGCTCATGAGATTAATACTCCTTTAGGTAACTGTATTACAACCGTTGATGTAACCAAACTTGCCTTAAATGACACTAAATCCCTACTAGTAAAAAAACAATTAAGCCAACAAGCACTACAAAACACATTAGATACATTAGAGAACACTAATGAACTGCTAGATAGAAATTTAACCGCATGTGCACATAAAATACGAATTTTACAAGATTTGCTGTATACCAAATCACAATCTAGTAAAACTATCATTACCTTAGCTCAGCTTTCAGAATCACTTCAAGAACACTTTAAAGAGCAAATAAAATATCGTGCAATTAAATTAGACATTAATTATCAAAACCCACATAGCCAATTTGAAGTTGAAATAGAGCTACTCAAGCAAGTACTCATTATTTTGCTACAAAACTCAATGGAGCATGCGTTCAACAATATTGCAGACCCTGCTATAGAAATTAATATTTTTAATTTTGATGAGGTGTTAAAAATTCACTATAAAGATAACGGCAACGGTATCAGCAGCAATGAACTAAGCTCAATTTTCACCCCTTTTTTTAAAGGTAGCAGCAATCAATCAGGTATAGGGCTAGGCCTGAGTATTGCAAAGAAAATAGTTAGCCAACAACTGCAAGGCGATATTTGTGTACAAGAAAGTGATGCAGGCGCCCATTTTTTAATTAGTTTGCCTAAGTAAGTTGATAAGTTTAAATGTCTTTCGTAAATAAAATCTTACTAGTTTGTAGGCTGCCTCTGTCTTCATAACCTACAATTGAATAGCCATTTTTGATAAGCAGACTCAGCATTGCAGGAAAACGGTTCATCGACTTAACCTTAATGGTTTGGTAATTGTTGGTTTTAACCCATGCTTCTTGCGCGTTTAATAGAGCCTGAGCAATACCGTGCCCTCTACATTTTGGTGCAACCGCACCAAGCCAACTATAAAAGGTATTTGAATCTAACGCATAACCCAGTTTGTAGGCCACAGGCTCATTATCGATATAAGCCACTAAAGCTAGGTGGTCAACATCTGCACACTGTGCTTGTAATTTACTGAGGGTATTTCGGCCATCAAACTCTGGTATTTGACTATCTATAAACAACAAATCTTCTAATCTAGCTGGCTTTATTACGTAAAGAGGCTCCATGAATAACTCTTATCTGATATCTTATGTCACTTTTCTTTTCGATAGTACAACTTTGAGTAGCGTTTTACACGGGCATGCACACCACGACCTAGGCTCTTAAATTTAGCTTCAAGAACATCTACGCCATATAAAATCCCCACCACTAGCACTGATAGCTTTATCGCAGCGAGTAAGTTGTCAGTGGCAATGACAACACCAATTGATGCTAATACCCAAATCGTTGCAGCGGATGTTACACCAACAACCGCACCATCTTTTGCAAGCATCACCCCGGCACCCAAAAAGCCGATACCAGTAATGATCTGGCCAACGACACGTGAATGATCAATATCTTCACCATGTAACATAAACGCTGTTGATAGAAACAAATAAGTACCCAACACAATGAGCGCTGAAGTACGAATGCCCACAGGTTTGCCGCGTAATTGACGCTCCATACCAATAATTGCGCCGCAAAATGCGGCGCTACCTATTGCTGACCAAGAATAAGGAGCAATATCAAATAAACTACTTAGTGTCACTGCACTTCCAAATCAAACTAACAATCAAAATTATAAATAAAAGGCCATCGCAGTACTGAGACGCGATGAACCAAAACTAGCCATTTTAGTAAAATCGGCTTTAGCTATTGGCACATGCTGACAATCAATCGCCAATTGCTTTTCGTTCTCACAAAACGGGTCATGCACGTACAAGCAATGCTCATCAATATGGGTTACACACACCCAATGCGGTGACTTTTTACCATCAAATCGATAAGTGCTGATCAATAACACCACCGCTTTACCCTCAGCAAGCCAATCTTCAATGGAGGCCAAGGTTAACTCTTGATACCTCACTGGCAGCTTTGCAGCTATTGCTTCGGCTACAAATTGATTGTGTACGGTATGCAAAATGGCTTTTTTCTTTTCGCTTCTGACACCATCAATAAACAAGGTATCACGGGTATTTAAAACTACATCAGCTTTAAAACCACGTTTCATTGCAGCAAGTGCTAACCCTAGAGGATGACAACCGCCATGCCCTGAAGTCATGAAGATAGTCGTGGCTTCACGCCAGATATCCAGCTCTTTTAGTTGGCTCATTGCGGTATCATTCAAGGATGACATTGCCATTAATAACGCCGCTGGGCCACAGGTAAATTCGGTAGTTTGCTGGTACCAAGGTGTGTGTTTATCGGCATTAAATTCGATATTACGACGAATGTTTTTTTGCATTCGATGGGCGTCACTGTGGTCATCATAGTAATCACTGTAATGACCAAAAACTTGGTAGCCCAGTTTTTCATATAAACGAATTGCTGATTGGTTGTTTACCGCAACTTCTAAGCGCATGTATAAACGGCCCCGTTTAGCCGTTTCACTTTCAAGCGCAAGCAGTAACTGCGCAGCAATACCTTTACCTTGCTGAGATTGCAAAACCGCCAGTGAATATAACCGAGCAAGGCGTGTCCCTTTGTGACACCACACTAAGCCATATCCAACTAGTTGATTATCTACCTCGGCCACCATCAGTAAGCCGTGAGTTGCGCTGATCCAGCGTTTTAAACTACGGCTACTTAATCTATCTTGGCTAAAGCTTTGCTCTTCAATGGCAACAAGAGCCGTCAAATCCGTGGCCTGTGCAAAGCGGATTTGACAAACAGATGCGTTCATTAACCGCGGCCTCTTGCTTCTAGGCGTTGTTTAAACTCATCCATAATGATCATATAAAGCTCATCACCTAAATAGGCATCTTCGACTTTATGGTCGATACTTGGGTTGTCATTCACTTCTAACACGTATGCTTTACCTTGATGCTCTTTAACATCAACACCATACAAACCTTTACCCACCGTTTTACAGGCTTTTAATGCTGCATCGAGGACCACTTTAGGTAGCTCAAAGGTAGGCAAGGTTTCAAAACCACCTGAGAAGAAGCGTTTTGCATCATGGTTGTATATTTGCCAGTGATTACGCGCCATTAAATAACGACACGCATAAATTGCACGACCATTTAACACCCCGACACGCCAGTCGTATTCGGTATACATGTACTCTTGCGCAAGCACAAGTGCACTGAACCCAAACAGCTCTGTTAACTTAGCAACTAACTCATCACGAGTAGCGACTTTAAATACGCCTTTCGAAAAAGAGCCTTCTGGCATTTTTAAAACCAGCGGATAGCTAAAGTTTGCTTCTAAATTATCAATTGTCTCTTCACTTGTATCAGCAACAACATGCGTTTTTAAACTTGGCACATTTTGATAATTAAAGGCATCGTGCAAATACACTTTATTACAACAGCGTAGTATTGACTCAGCATCATCAATGACCACTAACCCTAAGCTTTGTGCTTTACTCGCTAAGCGATAAGTTGGATGGTCGATAGCCGTTGTTTGACGGATAAATAACGCATCAAATTGTGCAATATTGGTTATTTCATCAAATGTCAGTGCTTGGGCATAAATACCGTGTTTAGCGGCTGCTTTAATGAATTTAGCAATGGCATCTTTATCACTTGGCGGCACTTTTTCTTGGTGATCAACCAAAATAGCCATATCCCAACGGTAACGACGTTTTTTATCGTGAATACGCCATACTGACTCTGTAAAACTACTGAGCTGTTTTACAAATTCTGTAAAGGCTGTGTCATCTAATGATGCAATCGTACCTTGCTTAACAACTCCTTGCTCATCACACACTAAAATAGGTGCGGGATATTGTGAGAATAGTGCTTTGGTTGCTTTACTATGCTGCTCTTGATCTGTATGGCCAAAAAATACAGTGCCACCAGCAAGTTCTTTATGACGCGAGCTGTGCTCATCGCTACGTAGCGCATTAATTGTTTTTACACTCGGTAATACCTGATGCTTTCTCGCTTCAGCAAGCAAAGAACAATAATAACCTTTACTTAAATACTGCCCTGTATCACACAAGTTTAAAATGCGCGTTTTTGGCTCATTATGTTTTGGATAATCACGTAAGTAGGTGTCAAAGGTAATGACATTTTCGAAATTTTGAGCAATACGTTGCTCATTGTTATCAACCACTATCAAGGTTTTAAACACGACTTTTCCTAAATTAAGTCTTATGAGAAAAATGAAAACACCCAACCAATTAAGTGAACGCATGAGGCTAAACTTCACTTAACTAGATGGGTGCTTGAAATACCAAAACACAATAATTGGTAATTAAGCATATTGGTATAAGCCTTAAGCTTGATGTGATTTATAGAGGTTTTTTTGCTTTGTGACCAACGAGATATTTTTTACTTGAAGATGAAATTTACTGATTAAAAATACCAATAATTAAATTAACTGATCTATGCTGTACAGTTGTTTATTGCCAGCTATTGAGAGTTCAACTTCATCATCAAGGCTCTTTCCAATCAATTGCTTACCTAACGGCGCTTCTCGGGTTACAACATAAATAGGCTGCTCTTTTACGGTAACCACTAAGCCACCTGCACTTGGGCCCATAAAAAACCACTTTGCGTTATCTTGCTCATCGATAAGACACACTAATGCACCTTCACGAACCTTATTAAACTCGCTTTCTTTAAACACCGCATTGAATGCCTGAATATCACGGTAGCATTCATTAACTCGCTCAGCTTGCCCTTGGGCTAAATAAGCGGCTTCTAAACCCAAGGTATCGTATTGAGTTTCAGCAACACTTTCTTCGTGAGTTGCTGCATCATGGGCCGCTTTTGCCGCTGCTTTGGCGTTTTGCAGTTGTGCCTCTAGCGCAAAGCGTAAATGTTCAATTACGTGTGTTTTATTCATATCAAAGTAGCTAAAACAGAAAAGCCGCTATTCTATGGAAAAATAGCGGCTGATGAAAGTAAGTTATAAAACTGGCTTACGGCATATCCATATAGGCTTTAGTTTTATCATCCAGTGTTTGGGTGTAATTTTCTGAACTTAACCCCAATAACTGCGGCAAGGTCGCGGCGATACAAATCGATGAGAAGGTCCCTACCACAATACCCACAAATAACGCGATAGCAAAACCCGTTAATGCAGCCCCTGCAAGCAGCCAAATACAAGCAATGGTCGCAAGTGTTGTGCCTGAGGTGATCAATGTACGTGTTAAGGTAGAACCAATTGCATCGTTAATCACAACATGGGTATTTATGCGTTGATTGTCTGGCTGAATACGTAAAAGCTCTCTAACTCTGTCGCCAACAATAATTGAGTCATTCAATGAATAACCAATAATAGCCAGTAAACTCGCCAGCACGGTTAAATTAAACTCAAGACCAAGTAAGGAAAATAAACCGAGCACTAAGATTAAATCATGTAACAGTGCAACCACTGAACCTACCGCGAGTCGCCATTCAAAGCGCACAGCAAGATAAACCATAATTGCAATCAGCGCTGCAAATAAAGCTAAACAGCCCTGTTCAAAAAGCTCATCACCCACTTGTGAGCCTAAAAATGAGCTAGATAAAACGGTATAGTCTACCCCTTGCTCATTCAGCTCTGCTTGCCAAGTACTGGCTTTACTAACCTCTGGTGCTTCTCTTAAAACAAAGTGATATTCACCCGCTTTACTTATAGTTAATTTACTCGCAACCTCAGGGCTTAACTTTGCCTTTAAATCTGTAATTGTTGTGACTGACGCTGTGTTAATTTCCGTGATGTAGCCACCTGTAAAATCAAGACCAAAGTTTAGCCCTTTTACAGATAAAACACCTAAGCTCGTAATGACTAAAACACAACTAAGCAATAATCCTAAAACGCGCGCTTTACTAGCTGCAGTTAATGTTGACCAACTCATGCTTTAGCCCCCGTTAAATTAGTTAGTTTAATGTAGAGTGTTTGGCTAAGCGCTTTCGAAATATAAACGCCAGTAAAGACACTAGTTAATAGCCCAAGCGCCAATGTGATTGCAAAGCCTTTCACCGGCCCATAACCAATGGCATATAAAATAATTGCCGTGATCATCGTAGTCACATTGGCATCAAAAATGGTCGAAAATGCTTGGTTATAACCTTGCTCTATCGCTTGATAAGTAGGCCGGCCTTTACGCTTCTCTTCTTTTATTCGCTCAAAGATAATCACATTGGTATCAACTGCCATCCCTATCGTCAGTACAAGCCCAGCAATACCCGGTAAGGTCAGCACAACCCCCGGTAATAACGACATTAAACCAACTAAAGCCGTTAGATTAAGCAATAAAGCAATATTGGCAATCAGCCCTAAGCGACGATACCAAAGCGCCATAAAGGCAAGGGTAATTCCGATACCCAGCATTAACGCTGCTAAACCGTGTTCAATGTTTTCACTGCCTAAGCTTGGGCCTATGGTTTGTTCTTGAACAATTGTCACTGGCGCTGTGAGCGACCCAGCGCGTAGTAAAAGCGCTAGATCATAGGCTGCTTGCGGGCTTTTCATATTAGTAATGCTAAAACGTGAACTTAAATGCTGGGCAATGTTTGCTACATTTATCACTTCGCTTTTTTTCACAACGTCGCCATTTGCATCCCGCGAGTATTCAGAATACACCGTGGCCATAGGCTTACCTATGTTGTGCTTAGAAAATGCAGACATGGCATCGCCACCTTGCGAATCTAAACTAAGCTGCACTAAAGGCTTGCCCCATTCATCTTTGCCAACACTGGCATTATTAATGTGATCACCTGAAAAAATCGCAACAGGATTTAAATTAACAACGCCACCACCTTGCACATTAAACGCTTTACCACCTACTTCGACGACTTGGTAAAAATCAAGAGTCGCAGTTGCACCAATAATACGTTTCGCTTCTGATGGGTCTTGCACACCGGGTAACTCAATGCGAATACGCTGCTTACCTTGTCTTTGCGTTACCGCTTCAGTGATACCAAGCTCTTCAATACGACCACGCAGTGTTGTTAAGCTTTGCGCCATAACTTGTTTATTAAATTCGCTTTGGCTTTGCTCATTAAAATGCAGTAATACCGTGGTTAGGTTATTCGTTGTTGATTTAGTTTGCATCAGGCCTTTAAATTGACCTTGTAACGTTGAAACAAGCCCTGCGAGTTGCTCCTCGCCGCTTGGTAAAATTTGTAGCTCAACCCCTTCTTTTACAACACTTGCCCGAATACCACGAATTTTGTCTTTACGAAGCGTTAATTTAGTTTGTTGATAGACACTGTTTAAGTGCTCTTGCATTGCTTTATCTAGGTCAACATCAAGCACAAATAACACCCCACCATTTAAGTCGAGTCCCAACTTAATCGGTGAAAGCCCAAGCTGCTGAAGCCATTGTGGGCTTGTCGCATGCTCAACAATTTTAGCCTCTAGCTGTGGGTATTGCGTTTTTATAAAGCTCAACGCATTGGCACTTTGAGTCGGTTCAGCTAATAAAATAGCCAGTTGTGCTTGGCTATCATTGGCTTCAGTCACTTCAAAACCATGTTGATTTAGTGCCGTTGTCACACTTTGCAGCGTCACAGTCTGATCTGGCAAGCTAATGTGCAACCAAGATTTGTTAGGGTAAAGGTTAGGTAGTGCGCTAACCGCTAATAAAATACACGCCGCTATCATAGCGACATAACTCATTTTTAGACGACGCCATAGCGCCGGCTTTGATTTATGTGACATACATGACTTCCTTCCGGCATTGTCAGCCGGTAAAAATTTAATTCCAAAAAATAAAAAGTAACGAAGGAAGCCGTTTAGCTATGGTAGGTGGTATTGGCTTTGTACAAGAGATTAGCGTCTTTCCAGCCACTAATGCGGGATTTACGTTGAGTGGCTAATGCAAACCATGGGATCACACGTACAGCACCTGGCGGCGCTAAAAAGTGCTCTTTCCCCCAATCTTCAGCAAAGAATTCAATTAATAGTTCGTAATCAGGATCAACCTGACTATGATAAAGAAATAATGATGAATTACTGGCAGTTAAACGCGGCATAAGGGTATCAAACCCCGATGGTTCATCCGGTTTAGGATGCTCAGCTGTATGAGTTTGGGAAATAACTGGTGTTTTAGTCAGCTCGACTTGGAACAATTTAGTTGCAGAAAAGTGTGACTGAGTGTCAGGCATAGCCATACTCTGTGCACTAAAGAACACAGTAAAGAGCAAGATAATGACTGAGAAAAACCGTAACAAGAACTGACCAATAAATTAAGCGGATGACAGGGATATAATGAGGGTAAAAAAATAAAACACAAGGTATTACTTAAATAAAAGTGACTAAAACAAAAAGCGGGCCTAATTAGGCCCGCTTAGTCATTTAACTTTGTTAAACTTCTAATGATGACATGTCGATAACAAAGCGTGAGGCCATATCACCTTGCTTTAATTTATCGAATGCGTCGTTAATTTGGTCCATTTTGATCATTTCAACTTCTGGCAGAATATTATGTAACGCACAGAAATCGAGGATCTCTTGGGTTTGCGCTATACCGCCAATTAATGAGCCAGCAACACGGCGACGCCCCATTAATAACGGCACTGAGTTAGACTCAGCAAGCTCACCTACTTGACCAACCAATACTTGCGTACCATCAATATCTAAAAGCGGAATATACGGCGTAAAGTCGTGTTTTACCGGAATGGTATTAATGATCACATCAAATTGATTAGCATGCGCTTGCATGGCATCTTCATCGCTCGATACCAATAAATCTTTTGCGCCATAAGATAAAACCTGCTGTTTTTTCTTATCACTGCGGCTAATAGCTGTAACATTTGCGCCCATTGCAGCTGCGATTTTAATTGCCATGTGGCCTAAACCACCTAAACCAATCACACCAACACGACTACCTGGGCCGACATTCCACGTGCGTAGTGGCGAATACGTTGTGATACCCGCACATAAAATTGGTGCACATTTAGCAAGGTCTAAGCCTTCTGGCACACTTAATACAAACTCTTCACGCACCACAATGTGCTTTGAATAGCCACCTTGAGTGAGTTCACCACTGATTCGGTCTTGTCCTGAGTAGGTCCCTACCATACCTTCGCGACAAAATTGCTCTTCACCGTGATGACACTGGTCACAGCTTAAACAGCTATCAACCATACAACCAACAGCAACATTATCGCCCACTTTGTATTTAGTAACGCCGCTACCTACTTCAAGCACGCGACCAACAATTTCATGGCCTGGTACCACTGGGTACTGAGTCCAGCCCCAATCGTTTTCTGCTGTATGTAAGTCTGAATGGCACACGCCACAATATAGAATTTCAATTGATACATCTTCATCACGAAGTGCACGGCGTTCAAAATGATACGGCTCTAATGGTTTTTCAGAATCATGTGCTGCATAACCGACGGTTTTCATGCTTACTCCTTAATTTTCTTCGTGTTTAACTCATGCAATTAACTAATTTGCTAATGCACTGGTGTATACTTCACTCAGTATAGAGGTAAATTTGCAAAGTTCACTTGCCTAAAACACGAAAGCTTTTGCCTATTTTTATCAAATTGATTCAAGAGAGCCCAATGCGTGGAATGAGCCGCAAAGAACAGGTAACGAAATCGCCTGATGCAATGAACCTTTCACAAAGCATCAAAACACTTTGGCCCTATTTAATGACCTTTAAAGGCCGCGTTATTTTAGCCGTCTTAGCGCTTATTGCTGCAAAAGGCGCCACATTGCTGATGCCTTGGGCACTAAAAGAAATAATTGACGCGGTTGATGCGAGTATCAACCCGCTATTAAGTGTTCCTATTGCCTTACTCATCGCTTATGGTTTGCTGCGCTTTGCCAGTGTATTTTTTGGTGAAGTACGCGATGCATTATTTGGCCGTGTTACAGAGCACGCTATGCGCCATATTGGCCTAAAAGTTTTTAAACACTTGCATAGTTTAGAACTTGCTTTTCACCTGGATAGGCAAACAGGTGGTATCAGCCGCGATATAGAGCGTGGTACAAGTGGCCTCAGCTTTTTAATGCGCTTTTTGATGTTTAACATCGTACCAACCCTATTTGAAATAATCACTGTAGCGATTATTTTTGCGACCTTGTTTTCACCGTGGTTTGCACTGGTCACATTAATTGCCGTCACTACTTACATTGCTTTTACTGTGATAGTAACTCAGTGGCGTAACCGATTTATTCGTGAAGCAAATGCTGCCGATAACAACTCAAACACCCGTGCAATCGACAGCTTACTAAATTACGAAACCGTTAAGTACTTCAACAATGAACAGTATGAAGCGAGCACCTACGACGGCTTTTTAGCTAAATGGGAGCAAGCGAGGCTTAAAAATCGTTTATCGTTACTGGCACTTAATTCAGGGCAAGCACTTATCATCGCCGCGGCTATAACAGCGCTAATGTGGCTCGGTGCCAGCTCAGTGGTCAATAAAGAGCTGACAATAGGTGAGCTTGTGATGATCAATGCTTATATGATCCAGTTATTTTTACCACTTAACTTTTTAGGTTTTGTTTATCGTGAGATACGCCGTGCGCTGACCGACCTTGAAAATATGCTGGGGCTGTTAAATCGCAAAGCCGCCATTTGTGATGTCAAAGATGCAAAACCATTAAAAGCAACTAAAGCAGCTATTCGATTTGAAAATGTGTCGTTTAGTTACGACAAACAAAGGCCAATTTTAAATAACTTAAGCTTTGAGGTTACTTCTGGCAGCAAAGTGGCGATTGTGGGTGCCAGTGGCGCAGGTAAAAGCACTCTAAGCCGCCTGCTCTACCGTTTTTATGATGTGGATGCGGGTAAAATTTATATCGATGAGCAAGCAATCAACACAGTGGCACTTGAAAGTTTGCGCCAAGCAATTGCCATCGTACCGCAAGATACCGTGCTATTTAACACCAGCATTCGCGAAAACATCGCTTACGGAAATCCAACGGCAAGCGAAGATGAAATTGATAAAGCCATAAGCCTTGCCCATTTAGATGGATTTATTGCCAGCCTAGATAAAGGCGATAAAACCCTTGTTGGTGAGCGCGGTTTAAAAGTGTCGGGCGGTGAAAAGCAGCGCATTGCAATTGCTAGAGCCATTTTAAAAGGTTCACCCATTTTATTATTTGATGAGGCAACATCGGCGCTAGATTCGCATTCAGAGCAAGCCATTCTCAGCGCGATGCGTGAAGTCGCACAAAGTCATACCAGCTTGGTTATTGCACATCGTTTATCAACAATTACTGACGCAGACAAAATTATTGTTATGAAACAAGGACAGGTTGTTGAGCAAGGTCAGCACCATCAACTGCTTGCAGCGAATGGTGAATACGCACGAATGTGGCAGTTACAGCAAAGCGAAGAATAAACACTGTTCACTAGTAGGTTAAATGATTAGAATAACCGCTTTATTTTTATCTATAACAAAAAGGCAACACGCAGATGGGCAGAGCTTATCAAAACAAAAAAGACTCAATGGCAAAAACTGCGGGTGCAAAAACCAAAGTTTATTCAAAGTACGGAAAAGAAATTTATATCTGCGCTAAGAATGGTGGTGTTGATCCCGATGGCAACTTAGCGCTTCGTCGCTTAATTGAGCGTGCAAAGAAAGACCAAGTACCTACGCATGTAATTGAGCGTGCAATCGATAAAGCCAAAGGCGGTGGCGGCGAAGATTATGTAGCAACTCGCTATGAAGGTTACGGCCCGGGTAACTGTATGATCATTGTTGACTGTTTAACCGACAACAACAAACGTACATTCGCTGACGTACGTGTTTGTTTTACTAAAGCAAATGCAAAAATTGGCGCGCAAAACTTAGTATCACACTTATTTGATCACCTCGCTATTTTTGTCTTTGATGGTGATGATGACGAAGCTGTTTTAGAAGCGCTAATGATGGCTGATGTAGATGTAACGGATGTAGAAGTTGAAGACGGTAAAGTGACGGTATTCGCGCCACACACTGAATACAACAACACCCGTACAGCACTTGAAGAAATGGGAGTTACTGATTTCCACGAAGATCTAATTGCTTTTGTGCCGCAAGTAGAAGCACCCATTGAAGGTGAAGACGTTGAAGTCATGGAACGCTTTTTAGCCATGCTAGAAGACTGTGACGACGTACAAAACGTTTACCATAACGCACAGTTTTAATTAAAAAGGCCAACCAAGTTGGCCTTTTACCTTTTAGCCCAAAGGAATCAACATTGAATACCCTCGAAGAGTTAAAAGCCGGTTCTCTACAAGGTTGTACACGGCTTCAGCTTGTTGCAAAACTAACCGAATTGCCAAAAGAAATTTATACTCTAGCCGATACGTTAGAAATCCTCGATTTATCTAATAACCAGCTAAGTGATTTACCTGACGATTTTTACAAATTAAAAAATCTCAAACGGCTGTTTTTATCATTTAATCAGTTTAAACATATTCCAGACGTGCTAAGAGAATGCCCTAACTTAATCATGGTGGCATTTAAAGGTAATCAAATTACTGAATTTAAAGCACACTGTTTGCCAACGCAGATTGAATGGCTGATCTTAACGGATAATCAAATCCCCGCTTTACCTGATTCATTTGGTGAGTACAGCAAGCTGAAAAAGCTCGCACTGGCAGGTAATCAGTTAACTCATTTGCCAGCTTCAATGGCTAATTGTAACGAGCTTGAGCTAATACGTTTAAGTGCCAATAAGCTTACAAAAGTTGAAGATTGGCTTTTCGCTTTACCGAAACTTGCTTGGCTTGCCTTCTCTGGTAACGATTTAAATCGCTCAACTAGCTTACACTGTGAGCAGTTTAGCAAAATCACACTGGATGAAATCGAAGTTAAAAAGCAGATTGGCCAAGGTGCGTCTGGGGTTATTCATTTGGCCAATTGGCATCAACGTCCTGTTGCCCTTAAGTTATTTAAAGGCGAGATCACCAGTGATGGCTATCCACTCGATGAGCTAAATTGTTGTTTAAAAGCCAGTGAGCATCCAAATCTCATTAAAGCATTGGGCTATGTCGATGAAGAGAAACAACTTGGTTTAGTGATGGAGCTTATCAGTAAAGAGTTTACGAATCTTGGTTTGCCACCCTCCCTTGCAAGCTGTACCCGTGATACCTTCGAAGACAACTGCCAGTACGCGGCAGAAATGGTGCTAAAAATCGTCAAGCAAATGGCAAGTACCCTCGCTCATTTGCATCAAAAGCAAGTAAGCCATGGTGACATTTATGCCCATAACAGCATGATCAATTCACAGGGCGAGTTATTATTTGGTGACTTTGGTGCAGCAACCGACTTATCCATGCTGACGCCTGATCAACAGCAGCGATTAGAAAGCATTGAAGTACGCGCCCTTGGTTATTTCATCGATGATTTACTGACTGTAGTCACTGAACAAAACGACATTACTAAGATGCTTTCTGACATCGCTCAAGAGTGCTTGGTACTAAACTCAGACAAACGCCCTCGCCTTTCTGAGCTAGTTTCGCGATTATGAGTGTAGTGTAATTATAAATAAAGCCTCTGTGAGGCTTTATTTTTGCTTTTTAAACGGGAACACCTGCTGCTTTAACATACCTTCGGGCATGTAATCGCCAACCACACCATAATTATCGGGCCACTCTGCTTGACCTTTGACAGCAGTGCCAAATAGATAATCTAAAAAAGAAAAATGCGCAGCATAGTTACGGTCAATGGCCGCTTTATCAGATGAATGATGCCAATGATGAAACTGAGGCGTAACGAGCACGTACTTTAACCATCCAAATTTTACCCGAACATTAGCGTGGTTAAACACAGCCTGAAAGCCAACAATAATGACATAGAGGCTAATGACATCCGATGGAAAGCCGAGCACAAAAATTGGCGTAAGCACTAAGCTGCGCGTCACGAGTATTTCTAAAATATGTTGACGAGAGCCAGCAAGCCAATCCATCTCTTTTGCACTGTGATGCACGGCATGAAAACGCCAAAGCAGGGGCACTTCGTGATAAGCCCTATGCACAAAGTACTGCATTAAATCAGCCACTAAAATGATTAAAAATAATTGGAGTAAAAATGGCAGTTGAATAATAAAGCCTTGCACTGTATCAGACACAGCCCAGCCAAAAGCATGATGCACGAACTGATTGGTTGCCAGCAACACAAAACCAATAATTAAGTGATTAACAAAGAAATGATTTAAATCACCCTGCCACTCAGAGCGGAGAATTTTTTGTTCTTTACGGTGCGGCAGTAGCTTCTCAATTAGAATAAAAATCAGTGTGGAGCCAAGTAAGTCAAGAATGAACCAATCCAGCCCCAAGTACGGCGTATTATCTTTAAAGTCGCCCACTTCAACATTCGGACCGCCAAATGCAATTGCCACAACTATAAATACCCAAGCCGTTGCACCCAGCCGTTTATTAGTATTACGAACAAAATTCAAAAGCCCTAAACTGCCCGAAATAATTAATGCCACAAACATTAGCTGACGTAAAAACTCAACACTGTAGTTTTGCCTGAGCTCTGGGGTCGTTAAGTACTCTGGAAAATGAAAAGCTAATACCCCTAAACAGGATAATACCGCTAAGAAGCAAGCAATATAACCACTGATATTGCCCTCACCCACTTGAAACTGCTCAGCTCTAAATAGCCGATGATAAAGACGTGTCATGATATAAAAATCCATTTATCAATTTTTCGCAGCATAACACAGAAGAATTTAGGAACAAATATTGTAAAGTAAGACATTATAAAGCAGCGTGAATGTTTGCTAGCAATTATCGATAGAATCAAATGTAAGTAGCCAACTAAAATACAAAAGAATCCTCATTGACTTTAAATGAGGAACAAACTAACCTGCACAAGTAAATTATTTTTAAAGGAATAAAAATGTCTACTTTCTCAATAAATAACCTACCATACGATTTACCAAACAATTCTGCTGATCAGCTAAGAGTATTAGCAACAATCATTGAAGTACCATACTCGCTAGTAATTAAATGGCCAGTTGGCTTAAAAATTCAAACTTTAGTTGGTTAGGTAATCTACAAAAAATTAATCCAAAAAGTTTCCAAGATGACCTAGATGGTAAAACTGGAATTATATTTTTTAACGATTATTGGCAACGAGGCAGTGAGTGAGTCAGTTACTAACCGTAGTGGAGACCACATCGATCTTTGGAATGAAGATCAAATTTGGTTTTGGGGGATTAAATAACTATGTCAAAGGCTAAGTCATATCTTTTGAATATAAGCCTTATTCTAGTTAGCGCATTCGCGAATTTCATGTTGTTTTTAGAAGCTTATAAGAAACTCTCTATTCCATTTATGAATGAAGAACAAAGAGTAGAAAATGCTCCTTTGCTTTTTATTTATGTACTTCCTTCATTTATATTTCTTTCAGTTATAGTTTTATTCCTATATAAAAAGTTACTCAAAAATCAGAAAAATAACGCATAAAAATGAAGCTGACATTTAAGGCGTATTTTTTAAAACCAAAAAAGCCACGATAAACGTGGCTTTGTTGGATAAAGCTTAAACTTTTACTGTTCTATTATAAGAACTGACCTAGCGCTTTAACTTGGTCTAACATGCGGTTTGAGAAACCCCACTCGTTGTCGTACCAAGCCATCACTTTAACAAGCTTACCATCTACTTTAGTTTGGGTAGAATCGAAGATTGAAGACGCAGGATTGTGGTTAAAGTCGATAGAAACAAGCGGTAGTTCGTTATACTCAAGAATACCTTGCATTGCACCTTCTGATGCTGCTTTAACGACTTCGTTGATTTCTGCTGCAGTTGTTTCACGCTTAGCAACAAACGTTAAGTCTACTAAAGAAACGTTGATTGTTGGTACACGTACTGCCATGCCGTCAAGTTTACCCGCAAGTTCAGGAAGTACTAAACCAACAGCTTTAGCTGCACCTGTTTTCGTTGGGATCATTGACTGAGTTGCACTACGTGCACGGTATAAGTCTGGGTGATAAACGTCAGATAAGTTTTGGTCGTTTGTGTAAGCATGAATTGTTGTCATGCTACCTTGCTCGATACCGACTGTGTCGTTGATTGCTTTTGCAATTGGCGCTAAACAGTTTGTTGTACAAGATGCATTTGAAATGATGTTACTGTCAGCGTTTAATACTTCGCTGTTAACACCATGAACAACTGTTGCATCCATGTCCGTGCCTGGTGCAGAAACGATTACTTTTTTAGCACCCGCTTCAATGTGTTTAGCCGCTGCGTCACGTGACGTGAATAAACCAGTACATTCTAAAACGATATCTACGTTTAGTGCTTTCCAAGGTAAGTTTGCAGGATCACGCTCTTGCGTAAGGGTAATTTCGTCATTACCAATTAGCATAGTGTTTTCAGCAAGTGTTACTTTTTGAGAAAATTGACCGTGTACTGAGTCAAATTGAGTTAAATGCGCGTTAACATTTGCTGGTGCTAAATCGTTGATTGCAACGATTTTGATTTCGTTGTTTTGAGCTGACTCATAAAGGGCACGTAATACATTACGACCGATACGTCCATAGCCATTAATTGCAACATTAATCATTCTAATATCTCCCGTTAATTATTTTACTTCACTTGCTTGGCGAGCAAGCGCTTCAATGGCTTGCCAGTCTTTGTTTTCAATAAGTTGTTTATCTAGCATCCAAGTACCACCTACACAGATTACATTTTTAAGTGCCAGGTAATTAGGTGCTGTTTCAAGGCTAATACCGCCTGTAGGGCAAAATGTTACTTGTGGTAAAGGACCACCAATTGATTTCAGCATTGCTGTGCCACCCGCTGCTTCTGCAGGGAAGAACTTTAAGAACTTAAAGCCATGGCTTGCTAATTTCATTACTTCACTTGGTGTTGCTGCACCTGGTAAAAATGGAATATCAGTGTCTTTAGCCAGTGCTAATAATTCGTCGTTTACACCTGGGCTAACCATGAAGTCAGCACCGGCTTCAACAGATGCATTAAATGTCGCTTTATCAACCACGGTACCTGTGCCAACGTATGCTTCTGGTACGGCTTCTTTCATTAGCTTTACAGCTTCTGCCGCAATCGGCGTACGTAAAGTAATTTCTAGTGCTTTTAAGCCACCGTTATAAAGCGCACGTGCAAGGGGTGCTGCATCTTCAAGTTTTTCGATAACAACAACCGGTACCACAGGTGCCGATGATAAAATTTTCTCAATGCTCATTGTTTGTTCCTCATAGCCCAGTAACGGCGTATTATTATTCTAAACCAAAGGCACTTGCGCCAAGGTCTGCACTACTTACTATATTTCTGAAACCTGCGAATAACTCTCGGCCTGTACCATATGTTTGACTTGGTTGGCTAAGTTGTAATTCACGTTTTGCTAATTCTTGATCGCTTACGTGTACTTTCAATACACCCGCTGGTGCATCAAGCGTCACTAAGTCACCTTCGTGAATTTTTGCGATTACACCACCTTCAACCGCTTCTGGTGCTAAGTGGATTGCAGCAGGAACTTTACCTGATGCACCCGACATACGGCCGTCTGTCACAATCGCCACTTTGTAGCCTTGGTCTTGTAGTGTTGCCATTACTGGCGTTAATTTATGAAGCTCAGGCATGCCTTTCGCCTTCGGACCTTGCTCTTTAATTACAGCAATAAAGTCTGTATTTAACTCACCGCGGCTATATGCTTCTTGTAACTCACCTTGTGAGCTAAATACTTTAGCTGGTGCAGAAACAACTTGGTGAGATTCAGCCACTGCAGAAACTTTAATAACGGCTTTGCCAAGGTTACCCGTAAGAAGCTGTAAACCACCCTGCTTGCTAAACGGGTTATCAATCGGACGTAACACTTCTTCGTCATGTGACTTTTCAGGACACGCTACCCATTTAACTTTGCTTGGGCCTGTGCTGTTAGTCATGATCACTGATGAATCTTTATCTAGCATTGGCTCTGTGGTGTATGCCTCAAGGCCATCACCCACAATCGTTTTCACGTCGTTATGTAAGTAACCTTTGCTCAGTAGTTGCTTCATTAAGAAGCCCATACCGCCGGCTGCTTGGAAGTGGTTTACATCTGCTGAGCCGTTCGGGTAAATACGTGTAAGAAGTGGCACAACTTCTGATAAGTCAGCCATGTCTTTCCAAGTAAGGATTACACCCGCTGCTTTCGCAATTGCTACTAAGTGGATTGCGTGGTTAGTTGAGCCGCCTGTTGATAACAAGCCTACTAAACCATTAATAATTGTTTTTTCACTGACTACGTCAGCTAGGCAGTTAGCATCTTTTGTTTCGATTAACTGCTTTAACATGGTTTCGACAGCATGACCTGTTAAACCATCACGAAGTTCTGTGTAAGGGTTAATGAAAGAGCTACCTGGTAAATGTAGACCCATGATTTCCATTAACATTTGATTCGAGTTAGCGGTACCGTAGAAAGTACACGTACCCGCACTGTGATACGATGCGCTTTCAGCTTCTAACAGCTCTTCGCGACTTACTAAGCCTTGTGCAAATTTTTGACGAACACGGGCTTTTTCTTTATTCGGGATACCCGATTGCATTGGACCTGCTGGTAAGAAATACGTTGGTAAATGACCAAATGATAAGGCACCAATTAAAAGTCCAGGGACAATCTTGTCACACACACCTAAACAGAAAACACCGTCGAACACGTCATGCGATAAAGAAACCGCTGTAGACATTGCAATCACATCACGTGAGAACAATGATAGTTCCATACCATCACGGCCTTGAGTAACACCGTCGCACATAGCAGGTACGCCGCCAGCAACTTGTGCTGTAGCATCGAACTTAGTGGCAAGGCTTTTGATGATTTCCGGATAATCTTTGTAAGGAACATGCGCTGAAAGCATGTCGTTATAAGCGTTGATGATAGCTAGGTTTGGTTGCTCGTCTGCTTTTAAGCGAGCTTTGTCATCGCTGCTACAAGCAGCCATAACGTGTGCAATATTACCACAGCCTAAACCTGCACGAACTCTTGTTTGTTTTTTTGCGTGCGCGATTCGCTCTAAATAAGCTTGGCGGGTCTCTTTACTGCGTTCGATAACGCGTTCGGTGACTTCTTGGATACGAGGATGCAACATATAAATTCGACTCATCTCTATAGTTAGAGGATAAAGGCTCAGTAACAATTACAGACTCCACGAAAATAATTGTACTGAGCAACTTTGATTTACCCGTTCAAAGGTACGCTGACAGGCTGTCTCTCACAACCAACCTGACACCGGTGTCACTGTATTAACTCATGACTGTGACACCGGTGTCAACCTTATCTGTTAAATTTAGTTTAATTTTTTTAAATGACCAAATAATAAACAATGTAATTTTAGTAGAATATGAGTAGAATTCATGTGAAGTACCACTATCAAAGGCCTATAGACAAGACAAGCTTGGAGGTTTGTTTTAATTAAAAACAGTAACTTATAGCGTTTTCATGAAATTTTTTAGCCTGAAATAAAAAAGCCCGAGAACGCGTCACTCATTCTCGGGCTACTGTGAAAAAACAAGATGAAATTTATTTAATTGCTGCTGTCGACTCACGAGTAATGAGTTTTGCTTCAAGGGTTACTTGATAAGGCGACTCTTGTGGATCACCAATATGAGTGATCAATTGCTTAACCGCTTGCTGAGTCATTTCTTCAACTGGTTGTGCAATGGTCGTTAACCCTGGCCAAATATGACGTGCAATTGGTGCGTTATCAAACCCTGCAATAGAGATATCATCAGGCACTCTTAACTGCATTTGTGTAGCAAGCTTTAATACCGCCGCTGCCATGTAATCATTTGAGGCAAATACTGCTGTCGGGCGAGGGTTTAAATCTAAAATTGTACGGGCACTATCTACACCAGAGTGATAACTGAAGTTACCTTCTTCAACTAAGCGTTCATCAAACTCAATACCATTTGACGCAAGTGCTCTTCGATAACCTTTAAAACGCTGCTCTGTGGCACTGTGATCAGGGTGACCTTTAATGAAGGCAATTTCTTTATGGCCCAGCTTAATAAGATGCTCTGTTATTTCAAAAGCCCCCTGCTCATCATTACTTCTTACTGAAATAGAGTCGTCTTCAAGTACTGCTGATGCGACGCGAGCATACGGGATCTTTTTCGACTTTAAAAAGCTTACAAGTTCAGGAAAATCTGAAAATGGCGGGGTCAATACAATACCGTCTAAACGAGAAGTTTGAATTAATTGCTCAATGTTACTAATTAATTCATCACCGCGTAATTCGCAAGGATGGATCAATAAATTGTAGTTAAGTTCATGGCACGCCGCTAAGGCACCAGTTTGCACCCGGGTAATATAGCTTTTACTCGGATTATCGTACAAGCAACCAATAATAAAACTACGGTTTTGTGCTAAACCTCTAGCGATTGGGTTTGGCGTGTAATCGAGCTCTTTAAATACTTTAAGTACTTTTTCGCGCGTTGCATCACTCACGTTTGGCTCATTGTTAAGCACGCGAGATACTGTTTTTTTCGATACACCGGCATAGCTGGCGACACTGTTGATGGTTACTTTCTTCATCCGCTCTACATCCAACTGCTAATTACGCGTTACTTTTAACATGTATACACGCAGCAGCACCAATGAATGGAATGTTGTCTTGTGTTACAAGCGTAACAGGGATCTGTGAAGTATATTGCGACATAATGCCTTTGTCTGCAAAACGTTCAACAAATCGACTAGATAATAAACGTTGTTGCATACGAGGTAAAATACCACCACCAATAAATACGCCACCTAATGCGCCAAATGTCAGGGCTAAGTCCCCTGCTACACTACCAATCCAATCACAAAATTGATTGAGTGTTGCATCACAGACTTCGCATTGACCAGTGGTTGCAAGCTCGCTAATTTGTGCTGCATCTAAATTCTTCGCTTCTACGCCTTTTACCGCAGCCATAGCGCCATATAAATGAGCAATACCAGGGCCTGAGAACACAGTCTCCACAGAAACATGATTTAATTGCTTTTTAAGCTCAGTAATCAGCCTACGGTCTAAGTCTGTGACAGCTGCAAGGGTAATGTGCCCTGCTTCACAGCTAAGAACAGCACTGCCTTGTGATGTGCGAACTAAACATGCAGCACCAAAACCTGTACCAGGCCCCATAACTGCGATATTCGCATTTTCATCCGCCTGACCTGCTTTAACAGCCATATTTTGCGAATCATCTAAATAAGGTGCCGCATAAGCAAATGCTGCAAAGTCGTTGATTACTTCAAGTTGCTCAAATGAAAACTCAGCCTTTAAATCGGCAACGTTAAAGTGCCAGCCAAGGTTAGTTAAGTGAACTTGACCTGCTTTAATCGGGCCAGCTACTGCTAAACATGCACGGCTTGGCTTTGGAAACGAAATTTGACTAAAGTACTGGTTAATCGCACTTTCTAAAGAGCCAAAATCTGCACTTGGAAAAGTTAAATTGTGCTCGATAACAAACTGGTTAGTTTGTGCATTAAAGTCAGTGATTAAAGCGAAACGAGCGTTAGTGCCGCCGATATCGGCAACAAGAATAGGAACGAATTCTGTGGTTGTCTGTGTGTTCATGATGTTTTCTCTATTTGTCTAAGCTAGTTGCCGCTTATTTTTCTAGTTTTCAATGGCAAAGCCACCGTGTCTGCTAAACTTTGGGTCATTGCCTCAAAGAAGCTATCTTTTGTATTAAAAAAATGCTGCCCAAATGAATGGGCAGCCAAATACGTTTTGACAACAAAATGATAAAACAGTGACATTATGACACCGGTGTCAGATTTGGATCAATAAAAATTTTCATTATTTGTGCATGCATACGTATTTAATGAGAAAACCTGCGTATTAAGTATCGAAAAGGCATTTATAAACACATAAAAAATACCTAACTGTGTACAGAACAGCCACACTCTCGCGGCTTGTCACAAATAGCTTGAAAAAAATATTAAATAGCCGAAAATGGCAATTACTAGTTCTGTTATTTGGTAACCATATGAAAGGTAAGGCGACATCTTTTGACATTGCACATTATGCGGGTGTGTCGCAGTCAACCGTGTCTCGCGCGCTGCGAAATAGCCCTTTGGTCAACGAAGAAACCCGTCGACGTGTTCATGAGGTAGCAAAGCAGCTCAACTACAAAGTTGATAAAAATGCCAGTAACTTAAGAACACAGCAAAGTAGCACCCTCGCCCTGTTATTATTTGAAGATCCCACTTCGGATGAATCACAAATAAACCCTTTCTTTTTGGCGATGCTAGGTAGTATAACCAGAGCCTGTGCAAAAGAAGGCTACGACTTACTGGTATCGTTTCAGTCGAGCAGCTCTGATTGGCAAGCCGATTACGAAGACAGCCATCGTGCAGATGGCTTAATACTGCTTGGTTATGGTGATTACCTTGATTATCAACCTAAATTTAAAACCCTAATAGATCAGCACACTAAATTTGTATGTTGGGGTGCCAGTGTAGATAACCGCCCAGATTTAACTGTGAGCTGTGATAACTACGGCGGTGGTAAATTAGCAGCAGAACATTTACTCGCAACAGGAAGAACCGATTGTGCATTTATTGGTGATGCATCTGAGCATAGTCCAGAATTTTTTGCTCGCTACCAAGGCTTTAAAGATGCATTTCTAGCCAAAGGCGTGAATTTAAACGAACGTAAGATGGCAAATGCTATTTCAACAGAAGAATCAGGCTATCACGCGACTCGTTCACTCTTAGCAAATAATATTCGTTTTAACTCATTATTTGCTGCCAGTGACCTTATTGCGATTGGTGCTATTCGCGCATTGAAAGAAGCAAAAATAAAGGTTCCTGATGATGTGCACGTTGTTGGCTTTGATAATATTGCGGTTTCGAGCTTTGTAAACCCACCACTTACCACCGTTCAGCAAGACACCACCCTCGCCGGACAAATGTTGGTCGATAACCTGCTCAAACTTATTCGTGGTGAAGATGTAGAGAATACCCTTTTACCACCTCGGTTAATTATTCGCGGTTCAAGTGTTTAATTTTTAGCGATAACAGCTTTGTTATCGCCTACTCCCTCCCTAACCAGACACTTATTGCATTAAAATCAGTTTTTTTTCGATTTACCCAAGACTATTACTTCGAAAAAGCAGATAATTACACCTATTATGATGAAAATGCTTATCTGGCATATAACGCTTTAGATAGCAACGCGCACAAAGGTGGAATTTTTTAATGGAAATTAAAGTTAATTTTCTCGACAACCTCAGACTTGAAGCCAAGTTTGATGATTTCTCTGTCATTGCAGACCAACCTATTCGCTATAAGGGTGATGGCACTGCACCAAGTCCATTCGATTACTTCTTAGCATCTTCTGCATTGTGTGCGGCTTACTTTATTAAAGTGTATTGTAATTCTCGCGATATCCCGACAGATGGTATTCGTGTTGCGCAAAACAATATCGTTGACCCAGAAGACCGCTATAACCAAATTTTTCAAATTCAGGTTGAGTTACCAGAAAGCCTTTCAGAGAAAGATCGCACAGGTATTTTACGCTCTGTCGAGCGCTGTACAGTTAAACGTGTTATTCAAACTGGCCCTGAATTTAAGATCGATACTGTTGAAAGCATCGAAGCCGACGCGCAAGCAATGTTGATGGCAAAACCCGCTGATGACAATAATACATTTATTTTAGGTAAAGATTTACCACTTGAAGAAACCATCGCAAATATGACGGCCATCCTTGAAGAGTTAGGGATGAAAATCGAGATTTCTTCTTGGCGTAATATTGTGCCAAATGTATGGTCACTTCATATTCGTGATGCAGCTTCGCCTATGTGTTTTACCAATGGTAAAGGTGCAACTAAAGAAAGCGCGCTATGCTCAGCTTTAGGCGAATTTATTGAGCGCTTAAACTGTAACTTCTTCTATAACGACCAGTTCTTAGGTGAAGACATTGCTAATAGCGAGTTTGTTCATTACCCAAATGAAAAGTGGTTTGCTCTGACTGACGATGACTCTCTACCTGAGGGCATATTAGATGATTATACCCGTGAAATTTATAATCCAGATGGTGAGCTATGCGGCTCACACTTAATCGATACTAACTCTGGTAATAAAGAACGTGGTATTTGCTCTATTCCTTATGTTCGCCAGTCAGACGGTGAAACGGTTTACTTCCCTTCAAACCTAATTGAAAACTTATTCTTAAGTAATGGTATGAGTGCTGGAAACAACTTTGCCGAAGCAAAAGTACAGTGTTTATCTGAAATTTTTGAGCGTGCAGTTAAGCGCCAAATCATTGAGCAAGAAATTGTTTTACCAGACGTCCCTCAAGAGGTTTTAAACAAGTACCCAGGTATTGTTGCGGGTATTAATGGTCTTGAAGAACAAGGTTTCCCTGTTGTAGTAAAAGATGCCTCACTAGGCGGTCAGTTCCCAGTGATGTGCGTAACACTCATGAACCCTAAAACTGGCGGTGTATTTGCCTCTTTTGGTGCGCACCCAAGCTTTGAAGTGGCGTTAGAGCGCAGCTTAACTGAGCTATTACAAGGTAGAAGCTTTGAAGGCTTAAACGATGTGCCTAAGCCGACGTTCAATAGCATGGCTGTGTCGGAGCCAGAAAACTTTGTAGAGCACTTTATTGATTCAACTGGCGTGATCTCATGGCGTTTCTTCAGCGCTAAACACGATTATGATTTTGTAGAGTGGGATTTCTCTGGTAGCAATGAGGAAGAAACAGCGAGCTTATTCGGTATATTAGAAAGTTTAGGTAAAGAAGCTTACATTGCTGAGTTCTCAGATCTTGGTACCGCATGCCGCATTTTAGTGCCTGATTACTCAGAAGTGTATCCAGTGGAAGACTTGATTTGGGATAATACCAATAAAGCACTTAACTTCCGTGAAGATATCCTAAACCTGCATCGTTTATCAGAAGATCAACTTGCTGATTTAGTTGAGCGTTTAGAACAAAGTGAACTTGATAACTACATAGATATCATCACCTTAATCGGTATTGAGTTTGATGAAAACACAGTATGGGGTCAGTTAACGATTCTTGAGCTGAAGCTACTTATTTACTTAGCACTTGGTGATTTAGAAGCAGCAATGGAGCTTGTTGAAGCATTCTTGCAGTATAACGACAATACCATTGTTGAACGCGGCCTATTCTACCAAGCAATGCATGCAACGTTAGAAGTCGCACTCAGCGATGACCTAGAGATTGAAGATTACATTCATAGCTTCACCCGTATGTTTGGACAAGATACGATGGATGCTGTCGTTGGTTCAATTAACGGCGATGTAATGTTCTATGGTTTAACAGAAACCAGCATGAAGCTTGAGGGTTTAGACAGACACCTTCGTTTAATCGAAAGTTACAAAAAACTACACGCTGCCCGCGCTAAAAAAGCAGGGCTGTAGCCAAGAAATATCAAAGCCGCATGTTTTCGTAACCTGCGGCTTTTCTGCTTTATTTAAAACCGTTACTTAACGAAAACGCACACCTGTAATGTCGTATTCAGCAATAAAGCGGCCACCATATGTATCTACAAACATAAACTCCATCTCTATTTTTTCTCGTCGGCCTTTGTGCTCAAGCAATTCAACAATAAAGTGTTTATTTGAATTAAGATCATAAGAGCGACCTTGTGTTTCTCGGGTAATATTGAACTTTGTAGGGTTACCTATGCTATCAAAATACTCAAACAGCACGTTTAAACCGCGCGCATAAATTCCCGAGTCTCGCTCTGAGGAATTTGGTCTTTGCTGAGCCAACAACCAGGTTTTGTCCTTTTGATTTACAGCTTTAATAAACTCACTCATTAATTGTTGGTGTTCAACAAGAGGCGGCAGCTTTATTTCTTTTAGTGACTCTGTGAGTTTATCGCCCGCTCCCCCGGTTCTTGCTATGTAATTCTCAAAACCGGCGTCTATCGACATATAATTTAAATAGTCCGCAAGGCCATCATTGTAAACCTGTTCAAATGTGCCATATTCTTCCGAGAGAATATTTTCAAGACGATTATATAAAGAAAAAGCATGCGCTGAGTCTAATTTCTTCAGCTCAGAAGTGTCTACCAATTGACCAAAAAGTAGTGCATTTAAGTCAATTACATTAGTTTTATCATCAAACGTAATGATTTCCTTAGCCCATTCTTTATCTGCTGAGGCAATTTGCAAATAGTAACGTTGAAAAGGCGCACTATGCTCATCAGCGATGGTTATTTTTTTGGTCGAAAAGTCATAAATTTTGGCATTTTTTGTAGGGCCAGTTCTAACACTTATCTTTAAGTCTTTTGAGAGTTCGGTAAATTTATCTGACTTTTCGATCACAACTTCTTGAGCAGCAAAAATAGTCGTCGGAAGTAGCAACAAAATACTGGCAATGCATTTACTAACATTTTTCATATAAATCCCTTTAAGTTAAAAATCAGACCAAACCCAATAAAGGTACATAAATACCTTAAATGTATACTAAAGTGGTAACTAATTGAAGCTTAGTGTGTATGTTAGGGTTTATATCGGTAATGCCCTGTAATTTTGTAAGTGAATAACATATCTTCCATTTTAGGACCCCAGCCTATGTTATGAACAATCAGAGGTCTTAATTTATCTTTCGATAGTTCATCTGTAACGATACCTATATGAGGCCTATTATTAGGTAGAACCCAAGTCACAATATCACCTGCTTGATAGTCAGCAGCTGTTTTACTAATAACATGACTTTCACCATGTCTTTCAAAAAACACTTGTAGGTTAGGTACCCTGCGATGGTCAATATTGGTATCTGGTTTGGTTAAGCCCCAAATTCGTTTTGAAGGATACAAGATAAAGTTGTCGCGCATATCCTCATATACAAGAGCCTGTAAATCAATTCCTAAAGCTCTGTAAGTACGTATAACCACGTCGGTACATACACCTATATTCTTAGGTACATCACCATTGGGATAGTCTATTTTTCGATAACTTCCGTTATAAACTACAAAGTGTTCAGTTCGCTCTTTGGCGGCCTCAACAAGTTTAGATTGAAAGCTTTGTGCTTGAGAATTAAGAGCAAATAATAAAAGTAACATCCCGGCTGTTTTGATCATCTACAAACTCCATTTTAAATAATTATAAAAACTCGAATAGACTGCTCTCTGCCCATTCTCTTTATTAAGTATTAATGCTGTTCAGTATCAGCGTATTCTGCTAAACGGCTTTCAACTTGTAAGCGCTCTTGCTCAGTGAGTTCGCTATAAAACTTGGGGTATGGCCAGCCATAACCCCAGCGAAAGCTGGTAGGTAAAAAAGGTGTACCACCCACTCTAACACCAGCAAGCATCAATACCGCAATTTCTTGCTCACCCACTTGTGCAACACACTCTTTTAAATCTATATCAGCTTGCTCACGTTGCTTAAAAGTACCGCCTTGCCAATAAGCGAGATCATGGGCAGTGCAGCAAGCTAACCATAAGTTTTTGTGTTCTATCGTTCCATCAGGAAAAGAGCTGCAACCATCTGTAGTGAAGGGTTTAAGTTCAGCTGCCTCAGCTTTAATTAAGCACACAGGTAAAGCAATGAGAATAAGTATAACAAGAATAAAATTTTGCTTATTCATGGTAAATTCCATTTTAAATTTGGCCCTATTATAAACAAAAAACCGCCGAGGTTAATTCGGCGGTTTAATTATTTAATTAGATATTTAAAAGAAACTTACTTAGCTAATGTTTCGGCTGCTTTCTCTGCAAAAAGGTTACCTAGTTTTATATAGTAATTACTTTTATAGTGCCATTTATCTTCAATGAATTCGACCGGCTCATCAAAGGCGACTAAATGAGCGTTAGCATTTGAGTAAACATACTTTTTCTGAGCATCCCATACTCTCTCTATATATGGCATCATGCGTGTTTCAGGTGTTTTACCAGAGTCTTCGATTCTGCCAAGAATGATTGGTAACTCTCTACTGCCAAAAGTCATCTTCATATCATTCATCAGGCTTGTTAAATTAGCTAAATAAACCTTAGATGCTTGCTCATGATAGGCATCTGCCTCACCCTGCATCCAAATTATCCCTGCTGGGACTAAAGTATCGGCTTCACCATCACCATCTATATCCTTGTTAGCTAACGCAGCTCTTACGGTAGTTTGAAAGTTATCCCATTGGTTGATCTTAGTGTTGTCAGCATAGTTCTGCCCCCACGTACCAAAGCCAGATGCCCCAAGTGCAATAGATGAGCCACCCCGCGCATATTTAATAATGGCTATTTTTTTACCCGTTAGCTCAGATAAGCGTTTACCAAAACTCAATTCAGGACCAAACCTGTCAGATAAAATAATTGAATGCTCTGTCGATCTTGCCCCTGTTCCAAAACCAGGCATTAAATTAGTCCAAACACCTTTGCCACCATTTAATGCATCATCAGCAACAGGGTTACCAAAAAAGAATAAGGTATTTTCAACTGGCTTTTTATACTGTGCAGGTAAGTCTTTATTAAAGCCAAAACCTTCCATATTTGATTGCCCCCCCATAAAGTAAAGCAAATAGTCATCCGCTTTACTTTGCGTGCTTATTGCTAACAAACCACATAAGGCTAGTTTTTTTAACATTATTTTTCCTTTTACCAAAAGCCATGCCCAATAAATATTGGGTATGTAATTAAGTTTTTACTTCATAGTTATAGCTTCGTGCTATAAATACCTTTAATACAGGCATTTAGCCTAGCAGAAGCAGTTCGATTCTTTTAATCAATCAATTATTACAGTGCTTGCGCGTTTGCTCTGAACATAAACTCAAGTGGGATTTGCAATCGCTTAGCCCAATCAACTTCTGCATGCGTCGCACCTGGGAAATATTGACTCTGCCATAACGAAGCTGGATAACCGTGTTGCATAAATACATTATCAATTTGTTTTTGAAGATCAGGATACATGGAGTCTAATGTGCCATCTCCATAATCGAAGTAAACTTTTTGTGTTGTTAGTTTGCCAATATTGTCAGAAATATACTGCTTGAAAGCAGTAAATACTTGTTTGTCATAAGTAAAAATCCCTGGCCAATGCGTAGACATACAAATTGCGCCGGCAAACTCATTTGGATATTGAAGTAATGTATACCAAGAAATAAGCCCTCCCATGCTTGATCCTGCGATATACCGATGTTCAAAACCTTTATTTACTGAATAGTTATCCTCAATAAAGGGAATGACTTCTTCAACAACAAAGCGAGCATAGTTGTCTGAATAAACCTTAGAGTAAAACAGCTTTTGCCCTGGATACCTCTCTAACTCAAATAAATCTGCTTGTTTTTGCTTTGCTAAACTTTCAAATACTTTTTGTGGAAAATACTCACTATGACGATTTTCTAGCGCATTTGGAATGCCAACAACAATAAATGGCTTAACTTTACCGCTTTGAATTAACTTCGCGGCAACTTCATCAACTTGCCATTCTTGTTTATTCCATGTTGTTTTGGCATCAAACAACATTCGACCATCATGCATATATAAAACATCATACTTACGTGTGTTGCTATAACCTGGTGGTAACCAGATATTTAAAAAACGGCTCTCAACATACTTTGAACTAAAGTTTTTCTTAACATCAAGATGCCCTTCTGACACCTTAGGGATTATCACATTTGCAAAAGTGACACCTGAAAATAGCATCAAGGTTAAACAAATTAATTTCTTAAACATAATGTCTACTCAAATTTAAACTAAAAAGCCGCAAATGAATTGCGGCTTATTAATAAGGTATTACTTGAGGGCTTTTTCAACCACTGGGTAATGATCCCATACATGTTTATCACTCACTGAACGGAGTAACTTGATATATTCTGCATGAGTCCAAGCAAGCGGTGTCGCTGAGTTTGTCCCCTCACCTAACTGATAGCCTGCTTTATTGTTACCTACGCCATCCCAAACTTGTTCAGGTAACATCATGCCTTCATTGGCAAATGCTTCCATACCTTTTACATAGGTGTCTTTAATCGCTTGTTGCTTCATCGCATCTAGGCTGTTGGTTGCGTTTGCCGCAGCGATTTCATAGTGACCACGCTCACCTGTGAAAAACGGCCATACACGACCACGTTGACCAGGGGTGTTGTTACCACCTTCGGCATAGTTGTTACCTGTCACTTCATCTTCACCGTAACCATCGTTACCATAGCGACGGTAACCAGGGAATGACCCTGAGCCATCAGCAAAATTAAAGGTGTAACGCACTTGCAGATTATCGACTAAGGTTTCGTCATCGTATTCTGGTAATGTTTTTACAATGCTTGGCGCAAGTGCATCACGAACACCATAACGTACAAGCTCTAAGAAACCACCATCAAGGATTTGCTTTTTATCAAAGCCTTCACGACCGTTATTGGCGTTAAGTGTGGTTGTTGAGTTTGGATCTTTGTCTTGACCAATACGAATGAAATATTCACCATCGCTGTTTTCAGACTTAAGGTTACCTTGAGTCGTAAACATGGTGCTTTCAATTTCACTGTTGTAAGTTTTAGCCGTTGCTAGATAACGCTCTGCATTTTTTGTGTCACCTGCTTTTTTAGCGATATCAGCAGCCGTGACTAAGCCTGCAACAACCGCTGCAGTTGTTGATGGAGAGAAACCATTTTGTTCTTCCCAACGCTCTTGTTGCGTAGCAGGCGGTGTGATTTGTGTGTCATTCCAAAGAATTTTCGCAAGGCCACCATCAACCAAGAAATCAGCCGCTGGCTTTAACATTTTGCCATACCAATCTGTGAGCTCTTGATCGCTAAGTACGCCTGCTTGATGTAGTTTCCACGCTAACATAATTGGCATTGCTGTTTGGTCAAGCTGAACACCTACCCACTCAAGCTCACCATCAACGTGCGTCTTTTGTAAAAACCAACCCGTGTCACCACCATTGCCTGGCGTGTTATCTGTTACTTGTACTTTTTCTAGATATTCAAACGCTGTTTTAGCGGTACGTGTATCACCCATGGCCATAAATGCCATTGCGACTTGATAGAAATCACGTACCCAAACTGCTTTATAACCGGTAGAGCCTGTTTTAGCTGATACTGTTTCACCCCAAGGGTTAGACAGTGACGCAATTAAAGCACCAGCATGCGTTTTATCTTCTTGTGCTTTTAACACCATGGCGCTGGTATAAAGTAACTTACCATTATCTGCGGTGCTGTTAGTTAATGTGCTCAAAGGTTCAAGGCTTGCTAAATAGTCTTGCCAACCAATTGCAGCACCTTCACCGTTATATGCTGCAAGCACTTTTTGGTAACCTTGATTTAAACTCGCTTGACCTTCTTTTAAGCTTGCAGCTTCAGAGTTACCAAAGCTTAACGCTAAATCAAAGGTGGTGTTTTTTGATACTTCACCAAGCTCTGCAAGTAAGCTTACATTACCCGACTTATCACCAGTATTTTGGTAAGTCGTTGATAGTGATTGCGATGCTTTTAACTCTTTTAAGCCATCACTTACACCCGTAAAGCCAACGCTTGCTTGCTTAAATGGTTGAGCGGCTTGTAAAGATAAAAAGTTATCATCTTGCCACGCAACTAGACCCTTATCAGTGACTTTTGCAAAATCATCTAAACCGTTGTTATCAATGTAAGGGTTCACATTAACGTAGGCTTTCACACCTTCAAGGTCGGTATTAAATACGCTACGAACAAACAATGTTTGGCCATTTGGATCTGTAAAAATATGCTTTTCTAAAGTGAAACGACCTTGTTTATCTTTACTAACGACTTTATAAGCAAGCGATAATGGGCGACCAGCGTCGTCTTTGTATAAATAATCAATGCTTACATCGAGATCATCGCTCTCTGTAACGGTAAAGTCTTTACCGACTACAACAAACTGCATATCTTTGATTTGTGCTTGGTGAATTAAACCAAACATGGTTTCTGTGATCATGCCTTTAGCGATTGAAAACCAAACTTTTGATACTTTGCCAGTAGCAGCTGCGTCGCTGTAGTGGCCGTCTTGGTATTGCTCGTAAGAGGTACCAATACCCGTTTTACCAGAGTATGCCCAAAAAGGCTCAACACCCGGTGCACCTGGCGCTGTCACCTGCTCAACTGCTGTATTAACTGATTGCTCTGAACTACAAGCTGTTAAACCTAACGCTAACAAGCTTGCTGTAATAAGATTAAATTTTTTCATTGTGTGTCCTTATTATTGTTGCTTAACGCGCAGCACAGCGACCGCTGCTAGTACGAATGACACTGCACCTAGCACTAACGCATAAATCGGTTGATTATCAAAAAAGTGACGTAAAATTAGGCCTAATACGCTTGCCGCTAACAGCTGCGGAATAACAATAAAGAAGTTAAAAATACCCATGTACACACCCATTTTTTTACTTGGTACTGAGGTACTTAACATTGCGTATGGTAAAGAGAGAATTGACGCCCAAGCAAACCCTACTCCAATCATTGGCCAGATCAGTAAACTTGGATCTTTGATAATAATGAAGCTGACCAGACCCAATGCACCTAACACTAGGTTGAGAGCATGGGCCATTTTTAGTCCTACTTTTTTAACAATAATCGGAATACACAGTGCTGCAATGGCAGCAAAACCATTGTAAGCGGCAAATAATACACCAACCCAATCCGCACCGTTATTGTAGGCAAGAGAGCTTGTATCACTGCTGCCGTAGTGGAAGCTAGTTACTGCCGACGTGGTGTAAATCCACATTGCAAACAATGAGAACCAGCTAAAAAATTGTACCCAAGCCAATTGTTTCATCGTTTCTGGCATAGTGAATACATCATTCACAACTTGATAAAAGCCACCACTGGTTGCGCTTTTAGCCTTTAAAGCACCAGCAATAAATTGAATAACACCAAAGCTAATCAAACCACCAGCGAGTAAATAAAGCTCTTTTTCAAGCGATAGACCCGTTACAATACCAAGTACTACTAGACCAAGAACCGTAAAGATTGCAGCGCCTTTGTTAAAGTTTACATCACTTTGAACATCACTCGAGTCATCGCTTTGCTCTTGTTCATGAAAGCTTTCAAGTTCTTCTGGTGAATATTCTTTCGTGGTAAATACAGTCCAAAACACAGCAACTAATAAAACTACTGCACCAAAGTAAAACGAAAATTTTACAGAATCTGGAATTTGCCCAGCAGGTGCCGTATTAGCAATATCGAACCAGTTAGTCATCATCCAAGGTAATGCAGACGCAACAACCGCACCAACACCAATGAAGAAGCTTTGCATCGCATAACCAGTTGCACGTTGTTTTTTCGGTAGGTTATCACTAACAAGAGCGCGGAATGGCTCCATAGTCACGTTAATTGACGCATCCATGATCCATAACATACCCGCCGCAATCCAAAGGCTTGGTGAGTTAGGCATGATGAATAACGATAACGTCGTTAAAATAGCCCCATAGAAAAAGAACGGACGACGACGACCTAACTTATTCCAAGTTTTATCGCTCCAGTAACCGATGATCGGTTGTACAATTAGACCTGTTAATGGTGCTGCAACCCAAAGGATTGGAATATCATCAACATTGGCACCTAAAGTTTGAAAAATACGGCTTACATTACCGTTTTGTAATGCGAAGCCAAATTGGATACCAAGGAATCCAAAACACATATTCCATATTTGCCAAAAGCTCAGCGTTGGTTTGTTATTATTCATAGTCAGCCTTTAAGGTAAATACTGCACTGCTTAAGCCATTCAGCTGTAATTGAATTGGCGCATTCGTAGCTGCCTCAGAAATCGCAATGTCGGCATGTTTTTCTAGGTTATCTGTAAACGTTAAACCACTGTGGTTAAGCTTAGGTAACAACGTTTGGTTAAGAGTAAGCTCAACATTTTGTGGGTTTTCTGAAAAGTTACTTACGACAAGCACTAGTTGTTGACCTAGCTTGCGCGTAAAAGCAATGACTTGTTCTGAGCCTGTCAATTCAACCGCTTGCATGTCACCACCAACAATGGCAGGAAGTGTGTTTAACGACATCAACTTGGTGTAGTAAGCGCGAAGATCAGCTTGCTGCTTTGAAAGCGCACCGCCGTCGAATTTACCATTATTCATCCACGCTTGATGCGCAGGTACACCCATATAATCAAAGATACTGGTACGCGTTGGGTCACCAAAGCCACCGTCCTCAGAGCCATCTTCACCGACAGCTTGACCAAAATAAAGTAAGGTTGGCGAACGCGACATCAATGTAGATACCACCATCGCTGGCTTACCTTTTTCACTACTACCAGCGAAATCTGGGCTAGCTATGCGTTGCTCATCATGGTTTTCTAAGAAGTGCAGCATATGCTCTTCAATATCCGCCACTTGGCTTTGGATATCGAAAATAGTATCCGCTGATTGCTTGCCTTGCATCACAGCTTTAACCGTGTCGTAAAAACCGACTTTGTCGTAAAGGTAATCCATCTTCCCTTGTTGGATATATGGGCGGTAAAGCGTTGGGTTATATACCTCAGCCAAAATAAAGGCATCGCTTTTTTGCATCTTGATTGATGAATTCAAAAAGCTCCAAAACTCAACAGGCACCATCTCGGCCATATCATAACGGAAACCATCAACACCTTTATCTAACCAATAAAGCGCGATATCGCGGAATTTATACCAGCTATTTGGTAGGTCTTTATCTTGCCAAAATGCGTAGTGCGCACGGTAATCTTTATCAGCGTAATCAGCGGGTAGTGTTGGGAAGTCGTACCTACCATCTGGTTTCACACCGTAATTGATTTTAACTGTTTCGTACCAATCATTGATGTCGGGTTTAGCGGCACGTGCCCCATTACCCGTCCATTTTGCTGGGGTTTCGGCAAATTGATTATCAGCAAGAGGATGCGGGTTACCACCTAACACTTGGTAGCTATCGCTTGTTGGCACTTGAAATGACTGCCCTGTTACATAATAAAAGTTATTATCGCGAGCATAGGTTTTCGTCGTGTCATCTTCAGCACCAAAATCCTTTACGCCTTCAGGCTTGGCGACTGACTCGTAATTACGCGCTACGTGGTTTGGCACAATATCAATAACCACTTTCATACCGTGCTTATGAGTGCGATTGATTAGCTCGACAAACTCTTCTAAGCGGCGCTCAGGGTTAATTGCTAAATCAGGATTAACATCGTAATAGTCTTTCACTGCATAAGGCGAGCCTGCACGGCCTTTTACAACATCAGGGTCATCTTGAGACAAACCGTATTCGGTATAGTCAGTTACTAAAGCATGACGCGGTACACCAGTGTACCAAACATGTGTTGTTCCTAGCTCTTTAATGCCTTGTAATGCTGCATCATTAAAATCAGCGAATTTACCTACCCCATTTTCTTCTAATGTGCCCCACGGTTTATTGGTGGTGTTAGTGTTACCAAATAATCGAGTGAATACTTGGTAAACCACAGGCTTAGAGATAGCTGCTTGGCTAGATTCTGATTGCTGCTGTTGCGTGTTCTGCTGTACTGGCGCATCGTTACCACAGGCAGTTAAACCTAAAACCGAAGCCACTACTAACGCAGTTAGTTTGTATGTTGTCATCATTACTTCATTTTTCTGTAAATATCAGTTCATACTAATGTTAAGGGCTGCATACGGACAGTAAATGCATACGTATTCAGCTTATTAGTTGCAATTATTCAAGTTCGATTAAGCGTGCTTGCATAGCTTTTAAGCGGATTGGCGCAGCAAGATCAACACGCTCTTCGCTGATTAAATCGCGTCCTTTATTATTGCCTTTCAGCACTTCTTGCATGTAGCTTAAATCCCAATCAATAGCTTGTTGGTTTTTGTTAAGAACAACCAATACAGTTTGGCCATTGTGCTCTCTCACATAGCTGTAAACGCCTTGCTTGGGTGAAAAATGCATTAAACGACCTTCGCTTAACGCTGGTTTTTCTTGACGAAGCTTAAGCAGTTTTTTCATGCTAGCTAACATCTCTTGCTGATCAGCTGAAAGCCCCTTACCTGTGAAGGCATTCGCTTTTTGACCTTTAAACCCACCCGGGAAATCAATGCGAATATCACCGTGGTCATTGCTTGGCGTGTTATCGAGCAGCAGCTCAGTGCCGTAATAAATTTGTGGAATACCACGAGTTGTTAATAACAGCGTCATGGCTAATTTAGTTTTTGCTAGGTCTTGACCAAGCTCAGTGTAAACACGGCTCATGTCATGGTTATCTGCAAACACTAAAATGTTATCTGTATCAGCATATAAAAAGTCATTCGCCAGCGATTGATACACTTTAACCCAACCTGTATTCCAGCTTTCTTCTTCGTTAAGTGCTTGGATCAACGCCTCTTGTAATGAAAAGTCCATTACACTTGGTAACTCAGAGGTATAACCATCTTGATTGACTTTGCCACGCTGCCAATAAGATGCAATTGCTGGGTTGGTTGTCCACTCTTCACCAACAATATTAAAGTTTGGGTATTCGGTCATTATCGCTTTAGTCCAATCGGCTAAAAATGCTTTATCTGAGTATGAATAGGTATCAACACGAATGCCGCTTAAGTTGGCGTATTCAATCCACCAAATGGCATTTTGAATTAAATACGTTGATAGTAACGGCTGGCGCTGATTTAAATCAGGCATCGTCTCAACAAACCAACCATCATTAAATTGACGTTTGTCGTATTGGCTCGCATGAGGGTCTTGAATTGTTTGTCTGGCGTGACTAGTGGCATTTTTACCGTTTTCAAACTTGCCATCAAAGTTAACCCAATCTGCCGTTGGCATGTCACTCATCCACTGATGCGATGAACCAAAGTGGTTAAGTACCATGTCCATCACTAAGCCGATACCATGCTCTTTCGCTTCTGCCGATAAGGTTTTATAAAGCGCATTACTGCCCATACGCGGATCAACTTTGTAAAAATCAGTAATAGCATAACCATGATAAGAATAACTTGGCATGTCATTTTCAAGCACCGGTGTTAACCAAAGTTGCGTTACACCGAGGTCCTCAAGGTAATCTAGGCTATTGATAACACCTTGAATATCACCGCCATGTCGGCCACCTTTAAAGCTTGGGTTTGCAGCCTCCTGCATACCTGCAACACTATCGTTACTTGGGTCACCATTTACAAAGCGATCAGGGTTTATTAAATAAAGCGTGTCTCTATTTGTAAAGCCATGACGATTGGCACTTTGCTTATCACGGTCATTTAACGGGTAAGTAAAGGTGGTGCCGTCTTCAGCTTTAAAAGTCAGTGTTCCCGCCTTTGCATTCTCGCTGATGGTTAAATCTAAAAACGCGTAGTTAGGGTTATTTGTTGTTGTCACCCCTTTAAACTCAACGCCTTTGTAAGGCACCATTTGCCACGCTTTGTTAGCAATATTGTTATCGTAAAGCATGACTTGTAATGAGTCGTTTTGCATCCCTACCCACCAGTTTTCTGGTGACGCAGTAATTGCAAAACTTGCTGTTGAGTTAAAAAGTGTAAATGCGGTTGTTAACGCTAAAAATGTTTGTGTTTTTTTCATAATTAATTTTGTACTTTTTCTAAGAATTGATTGTGGGTCGGCAACTGCTCGACAGTGCTATTAATCAAGGTTTTTAAATTGCTAAATAACTCATTTAATTGCTCATCAGATAACGCATCTGTTAAAGGATGGTGATCCTCTGCAATAAGCCCTTGCCCTATCATTACTTGCTGCCATGCGATTTCGGCAAAGAGCTCATCGTCTTCTCTAATTAGCTTGCCGCTGGTTTTAAATAGCTCAATTTTCTTTCTGAGACTGCATGGAATATCCATGCCTTTACAAAAACGCCAAAACGCACTGTCATCACGCTCAGTAAGCTTGTAATGAAGAATAATAAAATCACGAATTCGCTCAAATTCTGTTTTACTTTGTTGATTAAATTCATCTACAAGGCTTTGTTTAATACCTTGATGAGGAAAAAACTTAATTAAACGAATGGCTGCACTTTGAATTAAATGAATACTGGTCGATTCTAATGGCTCTAAAAAGCCGCTTGATAAGCCGACCGATACCACATTTTTATGCCACTGCTTTAAACGGCGGCCTGTTTTAAACTTAATAACACGCGGCTCTGTCAGTGGTTTGGCAGGTAAATAATCCAAGAGCTGTTGCTTTGCCGCTTCGTCTGATAAGAAACGCGAAGAGTACACAAGCCCGTTGCCTACTCGATGCTGTAATGGTATTTGCCACTGCCAGCCTGAGTCTCTTGCAATTGAACGTGTATAAGGAATTGCATCCGAAGCTGATTCACTTTGCACCGCAATCGCGCTATCACACGGTAACCAATGCGACCAATCTTCAAAGCCGGTATTAAGTGTTTGCTCTATTAATAAAGCACGCAAACCGGTGCAATCAATAAATAAGTCGCCGTCTAATTGCTCGCCATTTTTAAGTAACAAAGAACGAACATGCCCGCTTTGATGGCATTGATTAACCGATTCAATTTTGCCTTCAATGCGTTTAACGCCCCGTGATTGCGCCAACTCTTTTAAGAATTCGCCGTATCGAGTGGCATCAAAATGATAGGCATAATGTAAGCCCGCCAACTGAGTGTTAGGAATGTGCTTAAGGTGAGCAAATTTATGCGCTTTTGCTGCTTGGTAGTTAAGTGAAAAATCCCAAAAGTCAGGCGCGTTTTGTGTTTGATTTGCTTTTAGCCAAAAATGATAAAACTCACAAAACGGAAAATCTTTACCTATTTCACCAAAGGCATGCATGTAGCTGTGATCTTGGCTGCGCCAATTTTCAAACTCAATACCGAGCTTAATCGTTGCGCCAGTGGCTTTAATAAATTCTTTTTCAGAAATGCCAAGGGCACCATTTAGATGCAAAATAGGTGGAATACTCGCTTCGCCTACACCCACAGTGCCAATCTCTGCTGACTCTATCAAGGTGATATCAAGCACTTTGCCTAACACTTTATTAAGTAATGCAGCGGTTATCCACCCTGCTGTGCCACCACCGGCAATCACGACCTTGGTTATTTTTTTTGTTTCCATAGTACACCTAACGCCAATTTCTATTCATTGAGTGTAGCTCACTGATATAAAAAAGCCCTTGTAAAACAAATCACAAGGGCAATTTTCTATCGCTGTTTTAGCTAATTACAGCTTGTAGCTGAAGCCTAACAGGAATGTACGACCGTAGTCTTGGTAGTCACGTACTTGAAGTGAGTTATCACCTTGTAGTGATGTGAACGGCTCTTCTGTGATGTTCTGTACTTGGAAAGTAACAGATAAACCGTCAAGGCTCTCTACACCGCCTTCACTAAAGTCGTAACCAACTTGAGCATCCCAAATTGTTTCGCCTTCAATGTCAACTTGTGTAGTTGCAAAACCTAAACCGTATACGTCACCTTTAAAGTCGCTACGCTTACGCATGCTAGTACGCGCTTGGAAACCGTTACGCTCAAAGTAAACTGTTAAGCTATCAATTTGTTCTGATAAACCTGGTAGCTCATAATCGTTACCATTTTGGTCAGTTAAGTCTTGCTCAACACCTGTATGGCTTGCGATTAAACCAAAACCATCAAGTGATTCGCTGAACATAGTAAATGGTAGAGTTAATGAAAGCTCATAACCCCATAGGTCACCAGAGCCACCATTTACTTTACCTGAACCTGTACCCGTTGAATACTCTGGGATTTCACCAGTAGACGGGTCAGCTACACCGCTCATGTCGATTTCATAAGCACCGTCAAAAATCCACTGAGTGATATCTTTATAGAATACAGCTGCAGCGAAATAACCTTCTTCATGGAAATAGTTTTCGTAGCTTAAATCAAAACCAGTAGCTTCTTTAGGCTCAAGCTCTGGGTTACCACCTGATACACTCCAGTAGTTACCGTTGTTATCTGGCTGTTGATTATAAGAAGCCGTAACTGATGAGTTCATTTCGTCTAAACGAGCACGAGAAATCGTTTTTGCCGCACCAAAACGTACAGTTTGCTCTTCATCAATTGCAAACGATAAGTTGATGCTTGGTAAGAAATGGCTGTAGTCATGGCTAACATCTGTTGGTGAAACAACAACTAAATCATCCACAGTGTTAGCAGCAAAGCCTTGTGAAGACTGTTCAGTTTTCACATAACGCACACCAACGTTACCTGTTACAGGGATAGAGCCTAGCTCTGCATTAATGTCAGCTTGAGCGAAGAAGGCAATTACTTCTTCCTGAACTGTCCAAGACTGTGTCTTGTGTTTTGAATCAGTTAAGCTTTCTTGAAGCAGGCTATAGTAACCATCATTCACTAGGCCGTTGGTATCATAAGCAACCATATTGCCCATACCAATAAAATCAAGGCTAGCTGACCCTAAACGGTATTGCTCTGGGATAGATAACATACCAGGGTTTGATAAAGAGAAGTCTTTTAGTGTCATGAAGTAACCTTCAGACAACTTGCTCTTTTCACGGTCACGGTATGACATACCAAATGACACACGGCTAATGTAAGCGTTATCAACTACTTTGCTAGCCGCAAGTTTCAATGTGCTTAATTCATCATTGATTTCTGGCGCATTGATGAAACCATCTTGCGCAGTATTTTGATAAGCAGTATCGGTTAGGCCGTACTTATCGTTAAGTGCGGCACTTGCACCCCAAGACAATGGGCCACCAAGTTGAATTAAATCATAATCGCTGTAATCAAGGTTGTGGGTGAATTGTGCGCCTGTGTTACCACCGTCAAATTCATAACCGATTGTGTCAGCAACACCATTTGCATCACCACGACCTGTACCTGAGTAGCTTTCGATACTCCAGATTTGACGCTCAACTTCAGAGCGGCTTACGTCAAATTCTACTGACCAATCATCACTGATATCGTATTTTGCATTAAAACCAAACTGAGTTAGCTCAGCGTTACGCTCTTCGTAGTCATTACGAACAACAACGCGTTGGTCTTCTGTTATTGCACTAGTAATAAAGCCAGTACTTTCATCTATTACTAAGTTAGTCGCTGGAACTTCTGCAGCTGACATTGAGCCTTGACCCCAGCCAAATGGCACTTCGATACCACGTAAGATTTTCTCATCAGAGAAATCTACATATAAAGCATCAAAAGTCATGTTTAGGCGATCAGTCGGCGCAGCTTCAATAACAAGCATGGCTGTATCACGTTCAAGAGTCGATGAACGTACAAATGGCTTTGCACCACCTAACATTGAATAAGTGTCCGTGTAACCCTCAACCGCTTTATCAGGGTAACCCCAAGAGTTCCAACGTTTTTCCTGATTCGGAGAGCTCATCGTGTTATAAGCAAATGCAACACCGATTGTATCATCTGCAAATTGGTCAATGTAAGAAACCGTACCACGGAAACCTTGGTCGTCACCGTCTGGGTTTAATTTATCAAAACCCGTTTGTTCGTACTGGCCATTGAACATGATAACTTGCTCACCTTTGCTTAAAGGTTTAACAGTTTGCATGTCGATAACACCAGCGATACCTTCTGCTTCAATACCTGCGCTTGGGGTTTTGTATACCGTTACGCCACTCATAATTTCTGATGGGTAAAGGTCAAATTCAACGCCACGGTTGTCGCCGATTGAAACTTGCTCACGACCGTTGAATGTTGTTGCACTTTCGTTTTCACTGAAACCACGAACACTTACACGACTAGCTCGACCGTCTAGACGTTGTGCAGTTAAACCAGGAAGGCGTGCAATTGATTCTGCAATTGATGAATCAGGTAATTTACCGATATCTTCAGCTGAGATTGATTCAACAACTTCAGGAGTGAAGCGTTTAGTATTAATAGATTCTACAACACTGCCACGAAAACCTTTTACTTCGATAACTTCAACGTTGTCGTTTTTTGTTTTTTGGTCTTCTTCTGCAGCATACACTACAAAGCTATTTAAACCTGCGGCTGTTAAAGCCAGAGTTAATATACTTGGTTTGAACATAGACATGATGTTTTCCCATTACCCAAATTGTAATGTCAACGTGTTGCAGTTATTCATGAACATAATAGCTGTTATTCGCTGACTGATTTTGTTGTCGAATTGAATATTAACGCCCTGGTTATTTTCTTAACAAATTTATGCATACGTATTCAGCGTAGCTCATCATTACAAATATTAACACCATTTTTACAAGTACACCCCATAACCGATTGAATATAAATGATTTATCAATTTTATTGTGTAAATTAATAGTAATGAAACATTTTCGCTATATTTTCGCCCCCAATTTGGTTACAGAAATAGGTACTAGGCCATTTATCCCGCTTAAATGGTGACTTAACGCAATAATAATAGGAACGCACATAAATCAATGATAATTGGTCTTACCAATAATCACATTGCACCATTCTGGTGTAAGCCAGCTATATTATGCACCACGCTGGCGTTTTGAGTTGGAATAAGACAATTACTTTACTAATTGGTAAATTTTACGGCGCTAAATTTATGCTGCTCAATTTTAAATCAAGTTAATAAGTTTTACTGAGGACAGAGGTGAATTTGGCGTGCATACGTATGCAGAGTTTTTACAGTATCACACCCTTCACGTATGCTTTTGACATTCCGGCAACATATACGACTAATGGTTGCCTTATAGTTTACACACTCTGAGTGTCACGATGGAGAAAAACATGGCTCAAAAGCAGTGGTATAAAGGTGCGGTTATTTATCAAGTGTATCCGCGCAGTTTCCAAGACACCAATGGCGATGGCATTGGTGATATCAAAGGTATCATTGATCGCATTGATTATATTAAAAGCCTAGGTGTTGATGCTATTTGGGTTTCACCTTTCTTTAAATCACCAATGAAAGACTTTGGTTATGACATCAGTGACTATCGTGATATCGACCCATTGTTTGGTAACCTTGATGATTTTGATGAACTCATTGCACAAGCTCACCAACGTGATATTAAGATCATTATTGATCAGGTATTGAGCCATACCTCAGATCAACATCAATGGTTCCTTGATAGCCGTGAAGATAAGATCAACGATAAAGCAGATTGGTACGTGTGGGCAGATGCCAAACCTGACGGTACACAACCAAATAACTGGTTATCTATTTTTGGTGGTCCTGCATGGCAGTGGGAACCGCGTCGTGGTCAATATTATTTACATAACTTTTTGACTGAACAACCTGATTTAAACTTCCATAACCCTGAAGTACGCAAAGCAGTATTAGACAATGTTGAGTTTTGGCTGAAGAAAGGCGTTGATGGTTTCCGCTTAGATGCAATTAACTTTTGCTATCACGATGCTCAATTACGTGACAACCCGGCTAAGCCACCAGAAAAACGTCAAGGTCGTGGTTTTAGCGAAGACAACCCGTACGCTTTCCAATATCACTACTACAATAATACACAACCTGAAAACCTGACTTTTATGCAGGACATTCGTGCCCTACTAAACAAGTACCCTGGTACCGTTGCATTAGGCGAAATCTCATCTGAAGATTCACTCGCAACCATGGCTGAATACACATCAGGTGGTGACAAACTTCATATGGGTTATAGCTTTGAGCTACTGACTAACGACTATAGCGCTGAATATATTCGTACAACAGTTAGTACTCTTGAGCAGCGTATGACCGAAGGCTGGCCATGTTGGGCATTTAGTAACCATGATGTAGAACGCGTTGCTAGCCGCTGGAGTAAAGATAACATTATCAATCCGCAGCAATGTAAAATGCTTACTGCCCTGTTAGCGTCTTTACGTGGCAGCGTGTGTATGTACCAAGGTGAAGAGCTTGGTTTAGGTGAAGCTGAAGTCGCATTTGAAGACTTACAAGACCCATACGGCATTACATTCTGGCCAAACTTTAAAGGCCGTGATGGTTGTCGTACACCAATGCCATGGGATGCAGCAGATGCTGAGCAAGCTGGTTTCTCTACAGTAAAACCTTGGTTACCTGTAGGCAATGCACACAAATCAGTTGCGGTAAACACGCAAGATCAAGATAAAGATTCAATTTTGAATGCGTATCGTGAATTTATGGCATGGCGTAGAGATAAGAACGTACTGCTTGAAGGCGACATTGAATTTATCGAAACACAAGAGCCTGTGCTTGCTTTTTATAGAACGCTTAACGACACTAAAATGCTTTGTGCATTCAACTTAGGTGCAAAAAGTAGCGAACTGACACTCTCTGATTCTGTGTCTTCACAGCATACAGAGATCTCTCATCACACAGCTGAATTAAACAATAATACAGTCACTCTGCCCGGGTTTGGTTGCTTTTACGCAACCCTGAATTAATAATCAGTTGTTAAACACCAAGCCCTGCAATTGCAGGGCTTTTTTATTTCGTGGTATTAGTGGTTCATGGTTTTACTATTAATGTAATCTGTAAGAGCAAACAACACCCCCGACACCACAAACGTGACATGAATTAACACCTTCCAGAGTAACTCATCTGTTGAATGGTTGTTTGAGCTAATAAATACCTTTAAAAGCTCCACAGCCGAGATTGCAACAATTGCACTAATCAACTTCATCTTAAGGCCAGAGAAACCAACCTTGCCCATCCAAACTGGTCTATCTTCATGGTTTTCTATATTTAATTTTGAAACAAAGTTTTCATAACCACTAAAAATAATAATAAGCAAAAGCCCAGCTAGTAGCGCAGTGTCAACTAAAGTCAAAATACCTACCAAAAGCTCTTGGTTTGACGCAGTGAACGTATTTAAAGCCATGCTGTATAAATATTTAAAGAACTTTAGCAGCAGTAATACCACAGCGACTAATAAGCCAATAAAGAATGGCGCTAGTAACCAACGCGAGCGAAAAATAAAACTCTCTACAACTTGTTCTAGTTTGGTTGGTACTTTCTTTGTTTTTGAATGAGTCCCTTGTTCAGACATAAGTTAGTTCACTTTTCTTTTAAAATTAGCGCGATAATACGTGTTTTGACCTTACGATTACCAGCATTAGAGGCAAAATAGTGGTTATTTTTTGCTTATCTTTACGATAAAAAAATTTCGTTATCTTTTTTTGAAATTTAGTTTATAAATTCACTCAAGCAAAGTGACATACACATTGCGCACCATTACTGTGCATTTAGCCAGTGATAATTAATTTTTTGATTAGGAATAATTAAATGAAAAAAGCATTGCTAGCACTAATTTTGGCACCTGTTTTAAGCGTGTCAGCAACGAATGCAATCGCTAACGAAGCACCTGAAGCATCAGCTGAAATGATCAAAGAATACACTGAAATGTGTTTAAACTGGGCAAAAGATGATGACATCAGCAACGAAGAATTAAAGCCATACGTATTAAAATGTGTAAACGATGAGCTTGAAGCTGAAGGCTATAAAAAAGTAAAAGACGTACAAATCTAATTTTACGTTTACTTAGAATATGAAAAAACCGGAATGACACAATGATGTGCGTTCCGGTTTTTTATTTGCATCTCAAATTAACAATAAGTTTGCGCGACATTACGCCGCGACTTCGATTATATAATCTGGCGATTTATTTTTTGGCTGCTGTTTTTTTCTTAGCAGGCGCTTTCTTTTTACTTTCTTCTACCCATTTACCATTTTGGTAGTGGGCGGTCCAACCTGTGGCTTTGCCATCTACTTCACTCATTACATACTGCTCTTTATTTTTGCGGCTGTAGCGAACGACTGAAGGATTTCCATCAGGATCTTGTGTAGGTGCGTCAGCAAGGTAATAAAACTTTTCAGAAATACGATCTCTAAAACGCTTTAATTCTTCCACTTTAGGCGCACGCGTTTCACGTGATTTAGGGAAAGTATTAGCCGCTAAGAAAATACCTGACGCACCATCACGCAGTACAAAATAAGCTTCTGACTTTTCACATTCAAGTTCAGGTAAGTGAACTGGATCTTCTTTTGGTGGCGCAGCTTCACCATTTTTGAGTAACTTACGTGTATTTTTACACTCTTCATTACTACAACCGAAGTACTTACCAAAACGACCAGATTTTAACTGCATGTCTGAGCCACATTTATCACATTCGATAATAGGGCCGTCGTAGCCTTTAATTTTAAAGGTGCCTTGCTCAACGATATAACCCTTACATGCCGGGTTGTTACCACACACATGTAACTTACGTGTTTCGTCAATTAAGTATGAATCCATTGCCGTTTCACAAATTGGGCAACGCTTCATTTGCATTAGAGATTCAGTTTCTACGTCTTCGACATCCGCAGCAATAGCTTCATCGCCTGATACCAAATTCATGGTTGTAGTACAGCGCTCTTTAGGTGGCAAGTTGTAACCAGTACAACCTAAAAATACACCCGTTGATGCGGTACGAATCCCCATCTTACGACCACACGTAGGGCAATCAATATCAGTTTCGACCATTTGGTTTTGACGCATGCCACCCTGCTCTTCGTCACCTGAGGCAATTTCAAGCTGTGTTGAAAAGTCTGCGTAAAATCTATCAAGTACTTGTGTCCAAACACGCTCACCCTCTGCGATGTCATCGAGACGGCCTTCCATCTTAGCGGTAAAGTCAAAGTTCATCAGATCTTCGAAGTTCTCAACTAAGCGGTCTGTAACTATCTCGCCCATTTTTTCAGCGAAGAAGCGGCGATTTTCAACACGCACATAACCACGATCTTGAATCGTAGAGATGATAGATGCATACGTAGATGGGCGACCAATGCCACGCTTTTCTAATTCTTTAACTAGGCTCGCTTCGCTAAAGCGTGCAGGTGGCTTTGTAAAATGTTGTTTAGGATCTAGCTCAACAAGCGTTAAAACATCACCTTCTTTAACTGCTGGCAGTGATTGATCTTCTTCATTCTTTTTACGAACAGCCGGTTGGACTTTTGTCCAACCATCAAAGCGAAGAACGCGACCTTTAGCTTTTAACTGATATTCGCCAGCACCCACTGTTAAAGTGGTTAGATCGTATTCAGCAGGAACCATCTGGCAGGCAACAAATTGGCGCCAAATTAATTCGTAAAGTTTTTTAGCATCTGCTTCAACACCGTCTAAATGACCAGATAGTACGGTAACACTAGAAGGACGGATCGCTTCGTGTGCCTCTTGTGCATTGCCTTTAGAGCTATAACTAATCGGTGCTTTCGGTAAATATTTTTCACCAAATTGCTCTGTCACGTAATCACGACACATTTCAACTGCATCTTTCGATAAATTAGTTGAGTCGGTACGCATATAGGTAATGTGACCCGCTTCATATAAGCGTTGAGCAAGCATCATGGTTTTCTTAACACCATAACCTAAGCGCGTACTGGCAGCCTGTTGCATGGTTGAAGTAATAAAAGGTGCGCTCGGTTTACTCTTGCTAGGCTTTTCTTCAACGCTAATGACTTTGTAGTCAGCTTTTTCGAGTTCACTAACAGCAGACATCGCCTGCTCTTCATTAACTGGTTTAAAAGGCTTGCCAGCGTGTTTAGTAACTTCTAAGCGTAAAGCTGCCTCTGTATTTTTAACGTCAGCGTGGATATCCCAAAACTCTTCGGGGATAAATGCTTTGATTTCGCGTTCACGTTCAACAAGTAAACGTACTGCAACAGATTGCACACGACCGGCTGATAAGCCACGTGCTACTTTAGCCCACAGTAATGGCGACACCATAAAACCCACGACTCGGTCAAGAAAACGACGCGCTTGTTGCGCATAAACCATGTCAGTGTTTAGTTCACCGGGTGTTTCAAATGCCTGCTGAATCGCATTTTTAGTAATTTCATTAAAAACAACTCGCTTATATTTTTCAGGCTCGCCACCAATAATTTGTTCGAGGTGCCATGCAATCGCTTCCCCTTCTCTATCCAAATCGGTTGCGAGATAGATTTTATCGGCGTTTTCAGCAAGTTTCTTTAATTCTTGAACAACTTTCTCTTTGCCCGGTAAGACTTCGTAATGTGGCTCCCAGCCTTTTTCAGGGTCAATACCCATACGAGCAACTAAATTTTTATAGTCGCGTTGCTTTTTATAGGCAGCTTTTTCTTCTGGCGACATTTTTCGAACTTCAGCAGGGGTTTTCGTCGCTGCAGTTTTTGTTTTGCCTGAACCTGAAGTTGGTAGATCACGCACATGCCCAACACTGGACTTTACGATGAAATCGTTACCTAAGTATTTATTAATTGTTTTTGCCTTTGCAGGAGACTCTACAATTACAAGTGATTTGCCCATAGTTGCCTATTTCTGACCGAGTATTTTAAAAGTTTTTTGCCCTTATAAATGTATATCAATCACATTAAACAAATAAGTATGATTTTTATCATTGGAGCACGAATATTTATAGGTATATCTACAAACACCAATTGTTACAAGCTTTTAATAGAAACTTTTCTTCATTGACTGAATAATTAAACAATTTTTGTTGCTAATTTAGTCAATGTGGTGTTTTAAGGTAATTTCAAGGGGAATATATAGAACAGCAACAAAAATGCCAACCTTCTGGTTGGCATTTTTTAAGATTTAACTTTATTTATCATCGATTATTGAAATCGATCGGCTCACCGTTTTAGTTCCGCCAAGCTGATTTTCAAATTGGAAAGTTATAGTTAGCACACCATCTTGATCTTGGTTACCATCAGACTCCCTAGCAATTCGAACATCAGAATACATTGTTGAGTCACGATTTGTGCTCGGAATCGTTTCCTCATGCTCAATTATAGAAAAATCTCCATTATCGGCCGTTAGCGAAACTTCAGTTCCAGCAGGAAGTGGATTACCAAACTCATCACTATAAAAAATACGTACATTGATACTAGATAAACCCACTTCTAAGGTCTCAGGATCTGTTTCATCGGGGTCTGTTGCATCATAGTCTGGGTTAGCACGAGATACTTCAGATAAATCAATAGAGGCGGCATCGCACCACAACACATTATCAGATACCTCAAATACACCAGCTATTGTGCTCGAACAATCAGCAGGCACTAAAACCTCATATGGAGCAGATACTACTTCATTGGATTTTAATACAGCAAAGCGAACATATGGATCATCACCAGACATGACAACTTCAATTTGCTTACGAACTTCAATTAAATCACGGGTACACTGGCCTGCATTAAAGGCAGCTTCACTACACAATAAGCCATTATACAAACCATCTGCACCGTCATAAATTCCATTATTATTAAGATCACGCCATGTTTCGTTATGACCACCACGCGAGTTTAATTCAGAACATTGATCTGTGTTCGGATCGTAACTATCACTATCTGCATCACTGCAGTTCGCCTTGTCAAAAGTGCTATTTTCATTATGATCATTAAACGCTTCTGGTAAGTCATATAATGTGTAATATTCGCCAATATCGAATAAACCATTGCGCCTAGTTATTCCATCTGATGACTCTTCATCGACAAAGCTTTCTTGACCTTTTGCAACAGCAATAATACTTGTTCTTCCGCCTCGTATAACACCATTAGGATCGTTTTTAGCGCGAACTAATGTCCCGATACAAGGCGCTGCAGTTTCAAAATAAGGATCGCAGTTAACATCACCCGTCTTAGGGTTTATACCTTCGGTAGTTGCAGAGTTACCATCGATTTCACCAATTCTATTACCCCACTTGTAATCATAGAACGGTCGCTCACCTTGTGAACGCCACGTTACTACACATGACGCGTCAGTAGTACGACACACCGCTTCATTACTTTGTGGACCTACAACGCCTGACTCTGTCAAAACTGTTGATTCGACACCATTACTATTAAATTGATTAAATTGGTCACCAAAATAAACCGTAAGACTATTAGTAATTCCATTGTAATTCAGTGCATTAGGGTTAAAAACTTGAGGGCTTAAATCGAAACTATTTTGATCCGTAATGCCTGAATATAATGCAAGTTGCGATGATACTGCATTGATTTGCTCTGCTAGTGGTACGAGGTGAAGCGTTCCTTCAGGGCAAATGTCATTTGTTGGTTCATCTGCACACAACTGCACCTCATCTGTCCAACATGATAAATCATCACCTTCTGGTAATGCAGCAACATCTGTTTTTGAAACAAAACAAGCCTTAACTACAAGAGGACCAGGCACAATACCTGAAGTGACCGTAGTTTGCACAACACCATCATTGTCTGTATTCGCTGTACGTTGAGTCAAACCAGCTAAACCAGTTGAGTCTGTTAACTTAAAGTCAATTCGCTGCTGTGGCGATACAATGCCGTCGGCATCTAATAATCTAAAGCGAACGACAGACTGTGTAGGTAAGCCACCTTCACCTGGAGGAAGAGCAATTACCGGTTCTGAGACGTCGATAAACTGAATTGATTGTACTGCTGAAACTTCAACAGGGATGATCGTTGAAGCAGTAAAGTTCTTTCCGCCCGTTTCGACTGTAATATTAACAACATCATCAATTCCGCAACCATTGGCTCTATAGGTAGAACTAGCTATACCGCTTGATGATTTTACAGAGGCATCAATACTTGAATTATTGTTATCAACACATGTTGAACTAAATTCTACATCTGTTGGTGTGGTATATAAATTCCCTTCTTCGTCCTTTAAAGTGACCTCAATAATTGTACTTCCTCCAGCTTTAAGAGGAATTACATCACCATTTGAGTCAACATTTAGGCCGTTGTCCACTTCTAGAATTAAATCTGCGATACCTACTGCAAAGTTAGTGCTAATTTGTTCATCTAAAGCAGATACTGTAATTGTTCCTGCACCGCCAGTGTTACCAGGTTGGATTTTCAATAGTGCAACACCAAAGCTATCAGTCAACGCTCGACCTGATGATGGAAGGACTGTCCCTAGATCAGTTGTTACTTCTACTAGTGCATTAGCAACAGCGTCACCACTTTGCTGATTTGTTACTTCAATAAATAAATCAGCAAGTTCAGCACTCGATACCGAGTTAGTTATGCTACAGCCTGATGCTATTGAGGTCGGGTCTAGTTTTACGTTACTTCTATTGTCATCCCAAGAAGGGACACAACCAGTTAAAAGAGAAGCTGTAACCGAATACTGTATAGCATCATCAGGGGCTTCATCACCATTAGAAATAAAGCCAGCAATTTTAGTGACTGCATTACCGCTTTCATCTGTATAGGTTGCTACAACTTGACCTGCCCCTTTCGCATCACCACTGCTCAGTGTTACAGAAGCTTCACCATTTGAATCTGTTAGAGCGGTTCCTAAAACAGGCGTAATTTTACCTGTAAAATTAGTGCTAAATGAAATAAGTTGACCTGCAAGGGGCGTCTCTTCATCAAGCAAAGTTGCTGTGACTGTACCTTTATTATCTTTGCTTACAGGGTTATCAACAGTAAACGGTGCTCCAGAAGTGTCTGTAATAGCGAGGTTTAATGTGACGCTGCCACTCACACTTGAATCATCTGATTCTGAACCATCCGATGTGAAACCAAATGTGTCGCTATAGGTATCTCCATCAAGAGCGTAGGTAGCAGTTACTATGCCAGCGCCAGCAGTATCACCTGCCGTAAGTTTAATAGAAGCAACACCATTGCTATCTGTTAGATCAGTTCCAGATACTGGATCTAAAAGACCAATATCGCCGTTTAAGCTAAAGTTAATAACAACCCCAGCAACAGCTTCATCATTATTTGTTAATGTAGCAGATATTGTTAACGGAGAGTCAGCTGTTACCTGATTATCTTGTTCACCAGATGACAGCGAAAAACCTTGTACTGCAATTTCATAACTAGCTTCAGCTGTTGAATCATCCCCACCATCAAGCGAACCACCATCACTTTCCAGTGAGCCACCGCCACCACATGCAGCTAATAATGAGCTGAAAACTATTACACTTAGCCATCGAAATAAAGGCATTGACCTCTCCCTAGTTAGCTATTTCAAACTTTGTTTTATTATTTACCTAATATTAACCTAAAATCAGTCCGAAAATAATCATTTTTTTATTCATTTCTTAACGAATTAATTTAATTATTTATCGAATTTTTCTGTATAAAAATCCTTATGCTGGTAGTCTATGACAAAATTTATAACAAGATAGATTAGGTGTATGTCAAAAGTACGGTCTTTAAGCCTAACATCTCGTATCATGGTTGGTATGGTACTTGGTGTAGTTGTTGGTTTTATCTTTCAAGCCATTTTAGCGGGTGAAGACGATTTCCTTATTCCATTAGGGTTATTCTCTTTACCTATTAAAGCTTTTTTTGTTGATGGTATTTTCCATGTTGGCGGGCAAATATTCATTGCAAGCTTAAAAATGCTTGTGGTGCCTTTAGTATTTGTATCACTTGTTTGTGGAACTTGTAGCTTGAGCGACCCAAAAAAGTTAGGTCGACTAGGTGGTAAGTCTATTTTGCTTTATTTAGCGACAACGGCAATCGCCATTACTGTTGCTATCACCTTGGCGTTATTAGTGAATCCAGGTGAGGGAATCAATTTACCTTCAGATGCTAACTATAGTGCGAAAGAAGCTCCCACCCTTGCGCAAGTCATTATTGGTATGTTCCCAACAAACCCTATTGATGCAATGGCAAGTGGCAACATGCTCCAAGTTATCGTTTTTGCCTTGTTATTTGGTGTTGCGATGGCACTCAGTGGAAAAGCAGGTAAACGAGTGGCCAGTGTTTTTGAAGATTTAAATACCGTAATTTTAAAGCTTGTAACACTGCTTATGAATATTGCACCGTATGGTGTATTTTTCTTAATGGCAAAATTATTTACAACCATTGACTTAAAGCTTATCACTAGCTTGGCCTTATATTTTGGTGTCGTTGTTTTTGCTTTATTATTTCACGGTTTTGTGAATTACAGCCTGTTACTTAAGCTGTTTACAGGTCTAAACCCTATTACATTTCTAAAGAAAATGAAAAATGCCTGTTTATTTGCATTTAGTACATCAAGCTCAAGCGCAACTATGCCTATAACCCTTGAAACAGCAAATAAAAAGTTAGGTGCTCATAACTCTGTTGCTTCTTTTACCGTGCCCCTTGGCGCAACCATCAACATGGATGGTACGGCGATTATGCAAGGCGTTGCGACTGTTTTTATTTCGCAAGTTTTTGCAGTAGATTTAACGATTTCTGATTATCTGATGGTTATTTTAACCGCAACCCTTGCTTCTGTAGGTACTGCGGGCGTACCCGGTGTTGGTCTTATAATGTTAGCCATGGTGTTAAACCAAGTAGGCTTACCTGTAGAAGGTATTGCTATCATCATTGGTGTTGACCGCTTACTTGATATGACGCGAACCGCTGTTAACGTGACCGGTGACTGCATGGTGACCTGTGTGGTTGCAAAATCTGAAGGTGAGTTTGATGAGGACGTATTTAACGACCCAAATGCCGCTAAAGATTTAGAAGATTACCATAAATCTATTAATTAATTTCACACTAATTAACTCATAAAAAAACCCGCTAAATAATAAGCGGGTTTTTTATACTACTTTCATGTTTTTAAATTTAAGGGTTTAAGCCTTTTAAACGAGACATTAAAGTCACTCCCGCTTTACTTACCCCTGAACTTAATCCGACGGCGAGCTTATCGCTTAAATTCTTCTTAACACGGTATTTTACTTTAAAGATTTGACGTTTTTTAGCTTGGCTCAATAAGATATCATCACTTGTATCAATCTTATCAACTAAACCTTTATCAAACGCTTGAGTAGCAAACCAATGTTCACCGGTTGCAACAGTATCAATATCTAGAGATGGACGCTGCTCACTCACAAAGGTTTTAAATAAACCGTGGGTTTGTTCAATTTCTTCTTTGAATTTTTCACGACCTTTATCGGTATTTTCACCAAAGATAGTTAGCGTACGCTTGTATTCACCTGCGGTGATTTGCTCAAAATCAACATCATTCTTTTTCAAGATTTTATTAAAGTTAGGAATTTGCGCAATAACACCTATCGAGCCAACAATGGCAAAAGGTGCTGCAACAATCTCATTGGCCACACAGGCCATCATATAGCCGCCACTTGCTGCTACTTTATCAATAGCTACCGTTAAATGAATGCCAGCATTACGTAAGCGTTGCAGTTGAGAGGCAGCAAGGCCATAGCCGTGCACCACACCACCACCACTTTCAAGGCGAACCAGTACGCGGTCTTTTTCTTTGTCAGCAATGGTTAAAATAGCGGTAATTTCTTCGCGTAGGCTTTCTACTTCATGGGCATCAACACTGCCATTGAAATCAATGACATATAAACGCGATTTAGGCTCGTCGTTTTGCTGTTTTTTAGCCTCAGTTTTTTGCTGTTTTTGATGAGCCTTGAGCTCTTTTTTAGAAAGGGTATTTTCGATAAAGCTTTGTTTTAGATCATCAAGTTGCTCACTTAAATCATCAATTGTTATCTCCCCTTTCTTCGCTTTTGGTTTCACTGCTGCGCCCATGATAATGGCAACAATCACTGCAATTGCGATGACAAATGTCAGGGTCTTTGCAAAAAACAACCCGTATTCATATAAAAATTCCAATCAAACTCTCCATTTATTAATACTTCGGCACAATTTACCACGCTTTAAAGCAAAAAAAAGCCACATGATGTGGCTTTTTACTTAATTGGTTATTACGTAATTAATAGCATTTAATTATTCAGTAACAACTTCTGTGTTTGTAACTTGAAGATACTGCCCACGACTTGCTAAGAAAGTCGCGATTTGTAATTGCATTTCTGTTGTTGCTGCTGCACTTTCTTCAGCAGTAGCACCTGAATCTTCTGTCGCTGCAGGTGATAATACAGAGCTGTGATGGCCTTTCGTGAATTTAACCACATAGCTCATTGCATCAGCAGTCGGGCCTTGAGTTTCTGCAATAGTTGATAAGCCCATTAGGTTAGCAAGAGGTAAGCTACCAGCAATTGGGTTGCTCGCCACCATTGGTGGAATAACCATATCAGCATTGTTGTTAGCACCATCGCCAACCACTACACTCATGTACACTGGCGTGCCAAGCGCTGCAACAGAGGCTGCATAATTTGACGGGTCGCCACTATCAAGTGCTGTTTGTGCAGCAAAAGCAAATTGAGTAACCACACTTTGAATGTTTGCTAGCTTTTCTGTTTCGCCTGCCACTGTTAGTGAACCAACGTACTCTTTATAAGCACATGTGACAAATTTAGTTTGGTCTGGTAATAGCACGCCACAATTTGATAACGCTTCATTTTGAGCATAAGCACCAAACTCAGCAGATTCAGCTGTACCGGCTGCAAGTAATACAGAGCCTTGAACAAATGGGCCAAATGTATTTGACTCAATTAAGAAACTTGCGATACCACCGCCGCCACTGGCAAGTGCTACGCTTTTAACGTTGAACATTGGATCAACTTGGTCAGCTAGCGGTGCATTAGTAACAGCAACAAAGGCAGGGGCAACCACCGAGCCTAACGAATGACCTAGGAAAGATACGTCCTGTGAGTTTAGATCTGTTGCTGTTCTTAGGCCTAAACGTAAACCAAGTAAATCAGCAACTGATTGACGTAAGCTATCACGGGCTACTAATAATGACTGTAAGTTCATATAGCTTAATACAGAACCAGTAGAGGCATTAAAGTCGTCAGTACCGTCGCCATCTACATCTACACCACGCTCACCATGCATAGGATGATCGATTGCAGCTGTTGCAAAGCCTTGCAGTGTTAATTGTGCAGTAATGGCTAACATATCTTCTTTTTTAGAAGTAATGCCGTGCTGAAGGATAACAACTGGCCAGCCTGTCTCAGGTATGCTCAATGCGTCTAAGCCGAGCTGAGCTCGCACTGCATTAATTACAGGTAAAATTGGTTTAGTAATTTGTACTGGCACATTAGCAATACTTTGTGTTTTTGGAATTGTGTTGTACTTAGTTAAGTGTTTAGTTTGGTCTAAACCTAAATCACGTAACTTGCCTTCACTTAACGCCATACACAGGCCATCAGTTTCGCTAATAGGATCTGTTGGGAATGAATCACCCGCTGCGGCTGCATAACCTAGTACCGCAACACCGCTATCACATAAACCTTGCCAGTAAGTCGCAGATAAATCATCAACCGTTGTGCCAGTTGGTGTAGCTAAATACATAGGTAACATTACGCTACCTTTTTGATACTGCACACCACCAAACACAGGTGACACACCAGTAATACCTTGTGATGCAAATACTTGCTCAACGGTAATAACGGGTTGATCAGGAATTTGCACCATAGGCGTCGGTAGTGCATCTTGGGTTAAACTTGCAGCAAGAAGCTGCTTAACTGTTCCAAGCACTTGACCTGCTGATTGCATTGTCATCGCTGCTGAGTAAATGATTTCATCTTTTGTGATTGCACCACCTGATGTCACTGCGTTTTCATAGCTATTGATAACCGCTTGAAGTGACTTTTGTGAGTCGGTAATAAGTGTTGCTTCTTCGCTCACGAGTGCATAAGTTGAAGAAGGCTCAATTGAGCGCCCTTCTGAGTCCATTAATGACGTTGTCAAAACATTAATGTAAGTGCTGCCAGCTTTAAATGGCTTAAGTGGGATCACAGCAACCGCATCACCAGAACCTTGTGTGATAAAGTCAACACCGAAAGTAAGTTCAGACACTAATTTACAAGCGATACCAGCTGGTACTTGTGAACAGGTTTCGTCTGTTTGGCTTGCACCCATAACAACTTCAAAAATACGCACAGCGCCTGGTGAAGCAGCAGATGTCATATCAAGAGAGATACCCGAAGGAAAAGTTAAGTCAATTTTAAACGGAGTTTGCGTAGACCAACCATCAAGCGCACCAAGTGCAAGTTGTGGATCAGCATAGGCCGCACGGTCAACACTAACATTGTCGTCGTCTAATTCACCCGGCATATTTAAAGTACCATCAAGCGTACCACTCATAAGTAAATCATTCGGCACTGAGATAACACTATTCGCTGGGTCAAATTTTACTGTCGCGGTTGGGAGAACAGGAGGATTATCATTTTTTACATCTTCTAATGTTTCTCCTCCACCACAGCCAGTAATGGCTGACGCAATGGCTAGTGAGAGTAGCAGTTTTTTCATAATTTCGCTCCGCGCAAATCTTATTGTTATTGTGTGTTCAAAGTTAAAAGTAGTGGTTCTACTACCTTCATTCTAAGTTAATTTAATGTAATTAGGTTATTAATGAGACATTAGACCAGTTAAACTTAACGTAAAGTTTCAATTTTCGCCACCTTAATTTGCAATAAATTCGATAACTTGGCTTTTTGCTATGGTAAAATAGCAAAAAACTCAATCGATGGTACGTTTATGCATACTTATGAAGCCGCAGAGAATGCGCTAAAAGACAAAGTAATTTTAATAACAGGTGCTGGTGACGGCATTGGTCGTGTTGCCGCACTAACTTATGCTAAGCATGGTGCCACTGTTATTTTACTCGGAAAAACAACCAATAAACTTGAATGTGTTTACGATGAAATTGTAAACGCTGGCTATCCACAACCGGCTATTGTGCCAATGGATTTAAAAGGTGCCACAAAGCAAAACTACCGTGACTTAGCTGCAACCATCGAAATGCAGTTCGGTAAGTTAGACGGCTTACTCAATAATGCAGGTATTTTAGGTTCATTAGGTCCACTTGAGCACTTCTGTGTATCAACATTTGAAAACATCATGAAAGTGAATGTAACTGCACAAGCTATGATCACTAAATTTATGTTCCCTCTGCTTCGAAAATCTGACAGTGCATCTGTTATTTTTACTTCATCTGGGGTGGGTCGACAAGGCCGCGAACACTGGGGTGCGTATGCTATCTCAAAGTTTGCTGTAGAGGGCATGATGCAAACGTGGGCTTGTGAAGTGGGTAAAACCAATATTCGCGTAAACTGTATCAATCCTGGCGCTACCCGCACATCAATGCGTGCATCTGCATACCCTGGTGAAGATAGGGATAAGTTAGCAACACCCGAAGATTTAATGCCAACTTATTTATACTTGATGAGCGACGACTCTAAAGAAGTTAATGGTCAGTCTTTAGATGCTCAACAAAAATAAGCCCGAAACTAATATCTAGACACAAAAAAAGCAGCTTTCGCTGCTTTTTTAATTTTTCGATTAAATGAAGCGTTTGATAATAAAATCAACTTTTACACGTTTAGCCTGCCCCAATAGCTTTTTAACCGGCGCAGGATAGTCATTCATCGTTTCTAAGTCTTGTGGGCCTGTTAAACGTCGACAGTGCTTTAATATAGCTTGTTTTTCGTTTTCTATTTGTTCAAGGATATGCTGCTTAGGGTCGTCAATTAAAATACCATTTTCGATATCTAAGCCCCATGCCCGTGGATTTAAATTGTGCCCACTTAATAAGTGTAATCGCTTATCCGAACAAATCCCCTTCAAGTGGAACGAGTTACTCTCGTGCTTCCAAAGGTAAACATTCAAATTACCATTACTGATGTGGCGTTTTTGTGACTTTAAAAACTTATACAAAATGGTTTCGTATAAATAAGGTAATGCACCAATCTTACTAAACGGCTCACTTGGCGGCAGATAAAAGTCATTGGCAGTTTTATCCCCTACCACAATAGTTACCTGCTTACCTTGCTTTAATAAACGGCGTAATGAACGCATTAATGGCGCAGGAAAGTTAAAGTAAGGGGTATAAAGAACGAGCTCTTGCTCAGTGGTATCGAATAACGATTTAATTAAACGGTTCAGCTTATTACTTCTACGCCCTAAACCTAAAAATAAACGCACACCCAACTCACCGGCACTGGCTTCTGCAGCGCTTTCGTAACTTGCAGATTTAAGTTCACGCATCAATTGCTTTTGCGCCACTTTAATATCATTAAATTGTATCAGTGGGCGCATATCAATTCGCGGTACGGCAACTGAGCTTAACAGATGTGTTTCTATAAATTCGATGACCGAATTACATAATCCAGCTTGGTGAACTAAGAAGTAACGGTCTAAACGATAACGGTCATCTTGCTGAAGATATACATTATTTAAGCTTGCGCCGCTGTATAATAATGTGTCGTCAATCACAAAACCTTTTAAATGCAGTACCCCGAAAAGCTCTTTGGCTTTTACCGGAACACCATGTACTTTCACATTTGATTGATACTGCTCTTGAAAATCACAATACATGCTGGCATTGCCATCAGACTTAGCTGCACCAATTAAACCACGTTGAGCTCGGTGAAAATCAACGAGTACTTTTACTTCTAACTCAGGATTAGCAAGTGATGCCTGATGTAAGGCAGTCAATATTTCTCGTCCTGCTTCATCATCTTGCAAATACAAAGCAGTAATATAAATTCTTTTTTTCGCTGAACCAATTAAACGCAATAGTTCAGTGCGATACTCTTTTGCATTGGTTAAGACCTGTACGTCTTCTGTAGTCAGCCCAAAAGCGGGCTTTTCCTGCCAAAATACCATAATTGCCTGTTAGTTTAGTTAGCTCATACCATGAGCTAATATCAAAATTAGCTAAAACATACCAAAAAAAAATTGCTTGGTCATGAATTACCGTACTTTGATCACAGAACAATTTGTAATTAGCTTATTTTATGAACAAAAATAGGTGTTTAAATTGCATTAAGTAAGGATTATTTGACAGCTTCGCAATTTGACTAAAAAAATAATCGGGGCTTTTGTTTACTTCCGCCTTGTTTTTCTTAGAATCGGGCGCATAGACATCGTATTGAAACGTTTTTAGGAAAAACCATGAGTGACGCAAAACACTGTAAACTATTAATCTTAGGTTCTGGCCCAGCAGGCTACACGGCAGCGGTATACGCAGCCCGTGCTAACCTTAACCCTGTTCTTATCACTGGTATTCAGCAAGGTGGTCAATTAACGACAACTACTGAAGTTGAAAACTGGCCTGGCGATGCACACGGTTTAACAGGTCCTGCATTAATGGACCGTATGAAAGAGCATGCTGAACGTTTCGAAACTGAAATCGTTTTTGATCACATTAATAAAGTTGATGTTTCAAAACGCCCTTTCACTTTAACTGGTGACTCTGGCACATATACATGTGATGCATTAATTATTGCAACTGGCGCGTCAGCTAAATACTTAGGTTTAGAATCAGAAACTAACTTCCAAGGTCGTGGTGTTTCTGCTTGCGCAACCTGTGATGGTTTCTTCTACCGTGGTCAAAAAGTAGCGGTTGTCGGCGGTGGTAACACTGCTGTTGAAGAAGCACTTTACTTATCAAATATTGCTGATGAAGTTCACGTTATCCACCGTCGTGACAGCTTCCGCAGTGAGAAAATCTTAGCAGATCGTTTAAAAGAAAAAGCTGAAAACGGTAACGTTGTTTTACATTACAATCGCACTTTGGATGAAGTACTTGGTGATGAAATGGGCGTAACTGGCATCCGAATTAAAGCAACTGATTCTGAAGAAACAGAAAACTTAGATCTTGCGGGTGTATTCATTGCTATTGGCCACAAGCCAAACACTGACATGTTTGAAGGTCAGCTAGAAATGAAAGACGGCTATTTAGTCGTTCAATCTGGTTTAAACGGTAACGCAACACAAACAAGTGTACCAGGTGTATTTGCTGCAGGTGACGTGTCTGATCACATTTATCGCCAAGCAATCACATCAGCTGGTACTGGCTGTATGGCTGCACTTGATGCTGAGCGCTTTTTAGATAACCTATAAATTAGTTGATCTAAAGCACTAAATACTGGGGGCTGTTGTAAAACAGCCCCTTTTTTATAGCTAAAATTTTGTTAAAATCAGAACAAAGAACAACGACAAGCTGATATGATCAAGCAACTGTACCAACTCTCGCCCGAGACTGTTGATTTTCCAGACCCAGAACTCGCCCTTGATGAGCCCGATGGCCTGTTGGCAATTGGCGGTGATTTATCAGTTGAGCGTATTAAAAATGCCTACAACACAGGCGTTTTTCCATGGTTTAGTGACTATGAGCCCATCATGTGGTGGTCACCAAGCGTGCGTGGTGTTATTGAGCTAAATGAATTTCATGTCAGTCGCAGCTTAAAAAAGCATTTAAAGCGTTTTCCTGTGCGTGTCACCATTAATCACGCATTTCCCCATGTTATTAATGCTTGCCGTGAGCAACGTATCGATGCAGAGGGTACCTGGATCACTGAACAAATGATGCATGCCTACATTGAAGCGCACCATCAGGGGTTAGCACACAGTCTTGAGATTTGGCATGAAGATGAACTGGTAGCTGGCCTCTATGGCATTATGCAAAACGGTATTTTTTGTGGTGAATCAATGTTCCATCAAGTCAGTAATGGTTCGAAACTGGCGATGTGGGCATTAGTAAATTGGCTTAACAAACATCAAGCCCATTTTATTGATTGCCAACTAGAAAACCCTTATTTAATCACTTTAGGTGCAAAAGTTATCCCACGTAGAGAATTTTTAACTAGACTTAAATTAGCACACAGTTATGTGCCTAAAAAAGATATGTGGCAACCACAAGAGTTGATTAATATTTATGACTGAGCACTTACCCGCTAGGCTTGGTTTAAGCCAGCAATTCGATTGCAGTTATTTACCAGACCGTCAGGAACAACTACTTGTTATACTTGATCCGAGTTGTTATTGCCCTGATAAATTTGAACAATTATTAGCATTAGGCTTTAGACGCAGTGGCGACCAAATCTATCGTCCACATTGCCCTATTTGTAATGCCTGTAATTCAGTGCGCGTTTTAGCCCAACAATTTACTCCTTCAAAATCGCAAAAGCGCAAATTAAATAAAGCAAATAAGGTTTTCACGGTCAGTTATAGTGAGTACGAACGCGCAGAATACTACCCGTTATATTGCAAATACATCACGCAAAGACATCAAGATGGTTCAATGTTTCCGCCTGACCAAAGTCAGTACGAAAGCTTTTTGTTTTGCCAGTGGCTACCCGTTACATTTATAGAGTTAAGAGATGGCGATAAGTTAGTTGCCGTTGCGGTAACCGACTGTATGACCAATGCCCTATCAGCGATTTATACCTTTTTTGATCCCGACTATGAGCAATACAGTATCGGTAGCATCATGATCATGGAACAAATTAAATTTGCAAAACAACAAGCAAAACAATTTGTCTATTTAGGCTACCAAATCGACGAATGCACTAAAATGAAATATAAAACCCAATTTTTGCCTGCACAAAAGCACATTGGCGACGAGTGGTTGGCGATTTAATTTACAAAATTGAGCCCTGTAGCTTTACTTATTGCAGTATTTTCGGCAAAATCTGCAGCGTTTAACTATTAAAGAGGTGTTACGCTAAACATGGCGAAAGAAGACGTAATCGAAATGCAAGGTACGGTCCTTGATACTTTACCAAATACAATGTTCCGAGTTGAGCTAGAAAATGGTCACGTTGTTGTGGCTCATATCTCTGGTAAAATGCGCAAAAACTACATCCGCATCTTAACTGGTGACAAAGTAACCGTAGAAATGACTCCTTACGATTTATCGAAAGGTCGCATCGTATTCCGTGCTCGCTAAGTTAGTGCGTTAACGAGAGATTTAGCTTTTTGCTGCTTTGAATGAGCAGGTGTGTTTATTACAAAGAGCTAAAAGCGTTTGTTAAATGGTGTTCAAACTAACTTAGTTTTAATTCCATTTAATAAACAAAAAGCCCAGCAATTGCTGGGCTTTTTGTTTCAGCTTGATAAATTAAGCCGTTTCTAAGCTAGTCTCAAAGTCAAAGTGGATTTTCTTGTCCTTAATCGAAACCTTAACTGAACCACCATCGGCTAGCTCACCAAACAAGATTGCATTTGCCAGCGGCTTTTTAAGCTCATCTTGGATAACACGTGCCATCGGACGTGCCCCCATTGCTTTATCGTAGCCTTTATCTGCCAACCACTCTCTTGCTTTGGATGTAAGCTCAAGATTAACCGACTTCTTATCAAGTTGCGCTTGTAACTCAACAATGAACTTATCAACCACTTGCAAGATAATCTCTTTCTCAAGGTGATTAAACCAAATGATATTATCTAAACGGTTTCTAAACTCAGGTGAAAACACTTTGTTGATTTCACTCATCGCATCATGAGAATGGTCTTGCTCAGTAAAGCCAATTGACTTACGTACAGTCTCTTGAACACCCGCATTCGTCGTCATCACCAATACTACATTTCTGAAATCGGCTTTACGACCGTTATTATCAGTAAGTGTACCGTGATCCATTACTTGCAGTAGAATGTTGTAAATATCTGAATGTGCTTTTTCAATTTCGTCTAGTAGTACAACTGCATGCGGATTTTTAATTACCGCTTCAGTTAATAAACCACCTTGCTCAAAACCTACATAGCCAGGAGGTGCACCAATTAGACGACTGACCGCATGACGTTCAACATATTCAGACATATCAAAACGAATAAACTCAACACCCATACACTTAGCAAGCTGCTTAGTAACTTCTGTTTTACCAACTCCTGTTGGGCCTGCAAATAAGAACGAACCCACTGGTTTATCTTCGTTAGCAAGACCTGAGCGTGATAAGCGAATTGCTGAAGTCAACGCATCGATTGATTGGTCTTGACCAAACACTAGCATCTTCAGGTTACGATCAAGGTTTTTAAGTGTTTCTTTATCGCTTGACGAAACGCTTTGCTGAGGGATACGCGCCATCTTAGATACAATTAGCTCGATATCAGCCACGCCAATTGTTTTCTTACGTTTAGAAACTGGCTGTAAACGTTGATTAGCACCAGCCTCATCAATAACATCAATAGCCTTGTCTGGTAAGTGACGTTCATTTATGTATTTAGCACTAAGTTCTGCAGCTGCTTTCAATGCTTTTTGTGTGTAACGAATACCATGGTGCTCTTCGTAACGCTCTTTTAAGCCGTTAAGAATCTTCGTGGTATCAGCCACACTTGGTTCAAGCACATCAATTTTTTGGAAACGACGTACTAGCGCACGGTCTTTTTCAAAGATATTCTTGAACTCATTATAAGTAGTCGAGCCCATGCAGCGCAGTTTACCACTTGAAAGTAGCGGTTTGATTAGGTTCGATGCATCCATTACCCCGCCCGATGCTGCACCGGCGCCAATGATGGTATGAATTTCATCAATAAATAAAATTGAACCTGGTTTAGCCTGTAACTCTTTAAGTAGCGATTTGAAACGTTTTTCGAAGTCGCCACGGTATTTAGTACCCGCTAATAACGCGCCCATGTCGAGTGAGTAGACCACTGCATCGGCAATCACTTCAGGTACTTCTTTGTTTACAATACGATAAGCTAGGCCTTCAGCTATGGCTGTTTTACCCACCCCTGCTTCACCAACCAATAGCGGGTTATTTTTCTTACGACGACATAACACTTGTACTGTGCGTTCAACTTCGTTGTCGCGGCCCACTAATGGGTCAATATTGCCATCAATGGCCTGTTGATTCAGGTTGGTCGTGAAGTTTTCAAGCTTAGTTGGCTCTTCACCTTGCACTTCTTGAACTTCTTCATGAATGTCATCGTGATCTTCACCGCCAATGTCGTCATCTGTTTTAGAAATACCATGCGAAATAAAGTTAACAATATCCAAACGGTTAACATCTGATTTTTTAAGTAAATAAACTGCTTGGCTCTCTTGTTCAGAAAAAATTGCCACTAGCACATTCACGCCAGTAACTTCGTTTTTGCCTGATGACTGCACGTGAAATACAGCGCGCTGTAATACACGCTGAAAACCTAACGTCGGTTGTGTTTCTCTGTCTTCCTCAAGATCAGGAATAACCGGTGTTGTTTCGTCAATAAAATCTGATAATTCGACTTTTAATGCGCCCATATCTACGCCGCAGGCGTTAAGCGCTTCCCCAGCAGAAGGGTTATCGAGCAGTGCAAGTAAAAGATGCTCGACGGTCATAAATTCATGACGACGTGTTCTAGCTTCGCGAAACGCCGCATTTAAGGTTAGTTCTAAGTCTTTGTTTAGCATTGGCAACCCCTTACTGAGATAATATTTATATACCGTTGTGACGGGCTAATTAGTTCACCCTACCTTGGTATTTATTCCTGCTCACAACTACATAGCAGTGGATGCTCGTTGTCTCGTGCGTAACGATTAACTTGTTCAGCTTTGGTATGAGCTACATCAGCGCTGTAAACACCGCATATCGCTTTACCATTATGATGAACTTGAAGCATCACATCTGTTGCTCTATCGCTATCCATATTAAAAAACGTCATTAGTACTTCTATCACAAAGTCCATAGGCGTGTAATCATCATTATTTAAAATGACTTTATATTTTCGCGGTGGTTGCAATTTTTGCTTTTCACTATCGCGAACCGTTTCAATAACACCAGAATCTTTCATGCCACTCATAATTAAATATAGTCTTGTCTTTAGAACTCAAGCAAACTTGAATAAAAAAATAAATAAATTGTTAAAAAATAGTCTAAAACACTTGACTGACTGGCTAAATAAACTACAGTCAAATATAGATTGATTAATCATTAGTCAGTCTAGCAAATTACACGGTTTAGAATAACTAAATTAGTCAACTTATAGAAGGATGTAGAAGTATGGCTTGTGGAAAAGTCAAATGGTTCAACAATGCCAAAGGTTTTGGCTTCATCGTAGAAGACGGCAGCGAGACTGATATCTTCGCTCATTACTCAACGATTGTAATGGACGGTTATAAAACACTTAAAGCTGGTCAAGATGTAACATTCGAATTGCAACAAGGTCCAAAAGGGTTACACGCAACGAATATTGCGCCTAACGATGAAATCTCTTAGGTAAAACCTATTCGAGTATCAAGCGAGCGACCTTGTTAAGTTCCTCGCTTACTCTTCCACTAAAATTTATCCTTACACTTACCTTGAAATTCCATTTGTTTACCCCAATTGATTAATTGTTATTAGCCCTTTAGAGCCAAGCTTGTTACACTCTTGTTGCTTAAATTTAGCTTTTTCGTCATTTTGACGTAAGGCTTTTGGCTAATTTCATGATTTGCTTATTTGAGCTATAAGAATTTTACAGTCTGTCAGCTGTGGTTATTTTAATACTTTGTATTGAGTGGCAACAGCTAACAGACTGCTTGCTGTTGTTTTATCAAGGTACCTAAAGCTTGGTAATTCAAAGCTATCTATTGCATTGTTGAATATGGCTAATTAAGGGTTACTGTTAGCAGTCATTACCAAACATTACGCCAACTATCTAGGAATGATGATGACATCAAAAATTATCTATACTAAAACAGATGAAGCGCCAGCTCTTGCGACGTATTCATTGTTACCAATCATCCAAGCGTATACAAACGCTGCTGGTGTTGAAGTTGAAACTCGCGATATTTCATTAGCGGGTCGTGTAATTGCAAACTTCCCTGAGTACTTAACTGAAGATCAACGTATTGATGATGCACTTGCAGAATTAGGTGAAATGGCTAAAACACCTGAAGCTAACATTATCAAACTACCTAATATCAGTGCTTCTATCCCTCAGCTACGTGCAGTAATCAAAGAGTTACAAGAAAAAGGTTACGCATTACCTGACTACCCTTCAGAGCCAAAAACTGATGAAGAAAAGAAAGTTAAAGCAACTTACGACAAAATCAAAGGTTCTGCTGTAAACCCGGTACTTCGTGAAGGTAACTCAGACCGTCGTGCTCCAGGTTCAGTAAAAGAGTACGCACGTAACAATCCACACTCAATGGGCGCATGGAGCAAAGATTCAAAGTCTTACGTTGCTAGCATGGAAGACGGTGACTTCTTCGGTTCAGAGCAATCAGTCACTGTTGAACAAGCAACTGACGTACGTATCGAGCATGTTGCTGAAAATGGTGATATCACAGTTCTTAAAGCAAGCACACCATTACTAGCAGGTGAAGTAATTGACGCTTCGCGAATGAGTGCTGCTAAGCTTCAAGCTTTCCTTGCAAAAGAAATTCAAGCAGCAAAAGACAAAGGCGTGTTGTTCTCATTACATATGAAAGCAACGATGATGAAAGTGTCTGACCCAATCATCTTCGGTCACGCTGTAAAAGTTTTCTTCAAAGACGTTTTCACAAAACACGCTGATCTTTTCAAAGAGCTAGATGTTGACGTAAACAACGGCTTTGGTGATGTATTCTCAAAAATTGAAAGCCTAGATGCAGCTAAAAAAGCTGAAATCGAAGCGGATATCCAAGCGGTATACGACAACAACCCTGCTATTGCAATGGTTGATTCTGACCGTGGTATCACGAACCTTCACGTACCAAGTGATGTGATCATCGATGCATCAATGCCTGCTGCAATCCGTTCTAGCGGCCAAATGTGGAATAGCGAAGGTAAATTACAAGACACGAGCTTTGTCATTCCAGATCGTTGTTACTCAGGTGTTTACCAAGCAACTATCGATTTCTGTAAAGAAAACGGTGCATTCGATCCAACTACTATGGGTAGCGTACCTAACGTTGGTCTTATGGCTCAAAAAGCTGAAGAGTACGGTTCACATGACAAAACGTTCGAAGTAGCAGCAGCTGGTACAATCCGTGTTGTAGACACAGCTGGTACAACTTTACTTGAGCATGCTGTTGAGCAAGGCGATATCTGGCGTATGTGTCAGGTTAAAGATGCACCAATTCAAGATTGGGTTAAACTTGCTGTTAACCGTGCTCGCGCAACGAGCACGCCAGCAGTTTTCTGGTTAGACGAAAACCGTGCTCACGATGCTGAGTTAATCAAAAAAGTAAACGCGTATCTGCCAAACCACGATACTGATGGTCTTGAAATCCACATTTTAGCACCTGTTGAAGCAACTAAATTTTCTTTAGAGCGCATCAAAGAAGGTAAAGACACTATTTCAGTAACAGGTAACGTACTACGTGACTACCTAACTGATTTATTCCCAATCCTTGAGCTTGGTACAAGTGCTAAAATGCTTTCAATCGTACCACTTATGAATGGTGGTGGTTTATTCGAAACAGGTGCCGGTGGTTCTGCGCCTAAGCACGTTCAACAATTCGAAAAAGAAAACCACTTACGATGGGATTCATTAGGTGAATTCTTAGCACTAGCGGCTTCTTTAGAGCACTTAGCAGTTAATGCTGGTAATAAGAAAGCGCAAGTACTTGCTGATACGCTTGATAAAGCGACAGGTACTTTCCTAGCGGAAAACAAATCACCTTCACGTAAAGTGAAAGAGATTGATAACCGTGGTTCGCACTTCTTCCTTTCATTATTCTGGGCACAAGAACTTGCTGCACAAAATGATGACGCGGAATTAAAAGCACAGTTCACGCAAATTGCTGCTGATCTTGAGTCTCAAAAAGACCAAATCGTTGCTGAGTTAAACGATGCACAAGGTCCTGCTATGAGTGTTGGTGGTTACTTCCAACCAAATGATGAGTTAGCATTCAAAGCGATGCGCCCAAGCTCTACATTTAATGATATATTAGCAAAGTTAGTTTAATCTCAAACTAAGCTTACGAAAAAGGGTTATCAATTTGATAACCCTTTTTTATTGGACTCTGATCGCGAGCCATTTAGTGAGGTTAATTAGAAAAAACATTACATAAATAAGTGCTCTTTTGCTGAAATAATAGCTTGTTCTATGGCTGTATTTTTAACAGGTTTAGAAACAAACAAGTCCATACCAGCTCGCTTACATGCAGCCTTATCATCGGCTGAAGTATTAGCTGTCAAAGCAACTATGTAAGTTTTATGTACCGGGCAAATTAGTTCTTCTCTTAAAATACTAGTTGCTTCAATACCATCCATTTCAGGCATTACACAATCCATAAATATTAGATTGTAGTTATTTTGTTTGCACTTATTTATCGCATCAATACCATCGCATGCATAATCGGCAGTTAAACCTAACTTTTCTAAATGGGCTTTTAGAACAAAACGATTAATTTGATTATCATCAACAACAAGTATCGACAATGGCAAGGTTGAAAAGTCAATATTTGCGGCAGTAATAAGGTCAGACGTCTGAGCTACTCCCCTTTTTAAAGTTAATTGAATATCAAAACAACTTCCTTTGCCGTATTCGCTAGTAACTTTAATAGAGCCGCCCATGTAGTCAATAAGTTCCTTAACTATTGCAAGGCCAAGCCCTGTACCACCTTTTTTACGCTCTTTGTTTACTTCTTGTGTAAAGGGAGAGAATAGTGACTTCATAAAAGATTCTGACATGCCGACACCACTATCACTTACCCGCAGATTTAGAAGCACATCATCACCTTGTTGCTGTGCGACAGCGCGCAATTTAATATCACCTTGCTCAGTAAATTTTAATGCGTTGCTTAACAAGTTAGACACTATTTGGGTGATCCGCGTGTTATCACAGTAAGTCCAGCACTTATCACTGATATCAATATCAACTTCAAAATTTAAGTTCTTTTCTTGGTATAGCGGTAAATATAACGAAGCAAGGTCAACAAAAATTGTCTTTAACAAGAAATGACATGGCTCTAGTTTCAGCTCTCCATGGTTAATTTTCGAAAAATCGAGAACTTCATTAATAATATTAAGCAATATATCGGCGCTACGAAGCGCAACTTTCAACTTCTCTTCACGCTTTTGCTCAGATTTCTCATAAAGCAAAGTCGTCAACATGCCAGTTATACCATTCAACGGAGTACGTAATTCATGACTTATTTTTGCAAGTAAAATACTACGATCTTCTAAGGTGCGTTCTGCGTCAGCCTTTTGCTTTTTAAGTTCTTCTCGCAATAATACCGATTTAGTAATATCTTGAAATGTACCTATTAATCTTACGCACTTTCCGTTTTTGAATTCAGGTTCACCAAAAGTGGATACCCATATAGGTTTACCTTTCGCTGTGATCAATTCAATTTCGATATTCCACTGTTTTCCATCTTCAATAGCTTCTTTCACAGCAAGCTCAATGGCATCCCTACTTGGCCCTTTTTTGTAATATTCTATGGCATTATCAAGTAAGGGAGTAAAATCTTCTGGTACCTCATGGATCGCTTTTGTTTGTTTACTCCAATAAAGGCGATTTGATGCAAGATCTAACTCCCATGAACCAATCTTCGCAACTTTCTCAACTTGAGCAAGCATAGAGTTCTTTTTTATTAATTTTTTTGATGCTGAATTTCGTGCAAACTCATTTCCAAGCCATTGCGCAAAAAGCTCAACATAATCATGGGCATCATCATTAAAAGGCGGTGAAGCTTGCGGTGCAGAAAAGTTAAGAGTACCAAAGACTTTATTACCTACAAAAATAGGTGCGCCAATATAAGATTCAAGTTTGAAATTCAGATAACAAGGATGCTCTGCAATAGTACTTTTAGAGGCTTGATGAAAAGATATCGCTTTATTCGCTGTGAGCGTATGGGTGCAATACGTACCCGATAGTTCAAACTGAGTACCAACAGCAATTGCATCATCTGGAGCAATTACGTGTATGACCGTGTAAACATTATTTTCTACACGACTAATTATCGCAAAATCAAGATTAAATACATCTAGACCAAATTTTAGTAACTCTGTTATTTTCTCTGAGAAGTCAGTATTTTGATCAGATACGATGTTGTGAAATTGGCGCAGAAAGTTCAACCTAGCTCCCTAGTTACACGAATTTTATTTTGCTTTAATAAGCATACCAAGAATTTCAAATAACAACAGTAGTAATCATAATTTATGACTGTATTTAAATTATTTATAATGACTTGCTCCTATTAAAAAAGCCCCTTAAAAGGGGCTTTTTTCGCTATTTTAATCTCTGTATAGTCGCCTTCTATAAACAAAAGGTAACAAAGCAATGAGAAATACAAAAACGCCACCGCTACTAGATTCAGCTTTATCACTATTGCTAGTAGTAGGTACATTTTTAACAGTAACATCTATCGATTGTTCTGTAGTTCCTTCCCCATCCGAAACTGCTACTTTGAATTTGAGCAATGAATCCTCTGAAACAGCTGGAGATTTGAATTTTAACGTTGCCGAATTCGATTGAAGAATATCAGCTTGAAGACCTTGCGTTTGCGTCCAATTGTAAGTTAACGACTGTGATTCCTTATCTGTCGCAGAAACGGTAATTACACCGTCTGCATTCTCATTAACTGTATAACTACTAGCAAGTTCAAGAGTTGGCAATTGGTTTACATGCACGAATAGAACAGATTGTTCATGAACAAATTCCTCATAACCATCGTTAATGGTTAAAGAAATTGTCCCTTGCTTTGACTCTATTAGCTCTGACACTTTTAAGATTGCTATACTTTCATTTTGGTTTTCGATAGTAACTTCAGGTATTGAAATAGACCAGTGATACGTTAGCTCATCTGCGTCGCTATCTGACGTGCCTGACGCATCTAAAACGAAAGTATGCAGCTCTTCTATCGTTTCAGGAATAATAAGAGACAATGTCGGTGCGCTATTAAGACTTTCTTGTGCCAGTTTTGCGACAACCTCAACAAAACCATTTTTCTCGCCGTCTAAGTCAAACTCACTACCATCTTCAATCCTAATCACTGAACAATTGCTGCACTCAGCACTAAACTCGCTGTTTTCAATTATCTCTACCGATTTCCAACCATTTAACGTTAGTACGCGTGCTTGTAGCTCATCGCTTAATAAAGCGTTTTCGAGCATTGGTAAAGCAAGGTCTACTGATTCTGTACGCTGAGCGAGCTCAACATTGATGTTTATCATGTCACTCTTCAATTGGAAATGAGGATCTTCAACCCTCATCTCGGTGAAGGCATCAAGCAGTTGGCCCTCAGAGACATTCATATTTTCTATGAAGTGCTCACTGTGAGTGCGAATAACGTCACCTGCTCTGATGATATGGAAAACATTGTTCGTATATACATAAGAGTCAGATGCGAGTACCCCTTTCGAGGTGTTTGCTGAATTATCTAAGAAATCAACAATCCCATCACCATCACTGTCGCCTATCCACTCTATGCTATCAGGGATATTATCACCATCGGTGTCGACGCTTTCATCATCAAAGGTAACATGATTAATCAATGGCACAGTCTCAGTTTTCGTCAGAACCGACTCTCCATTTTGTAAAATGTCATACTGTAAGGTAATGTCTCCTTGCCAAGCATCTTCAATACCAAAATAGCCACTCCAAATTGATGTGTCATACATATACACGTCAACTTCATTGATGACTTGTTCAGCAGATAATAATGTTACTTTTAGCTCTAAACTTTCATAATTTGAAAAGCCATATACTTGTATATAAAGTTCGGCGCTATTCCCTTTGACCAAACTTGCCATTTTCTTACCATTTTGTTTATAAGTGGCACTGATAGTACGTGGAGCTTCTTCATCTAAATGAATTATTTCAGATTTACTAAACTCCCCTGTATAACCGCCGTCGTATACTTCAAGCTCAATTGAATCAACTGACGAGTCAAGCGTATTTCCTAATACTACATTCTTGATCCCTTCGATACTGTAGTCACTAAAATAGTGGCTATAATTGCCAGCAGTTAAATTCAAGCCCAAGTAACCATTTAACGGCTTACCTCTTACATTAAGCGCAACGACAGGCAGAACATTTCGATAAACATAGGTAAAAGGCTGAATATCAATACGAGGATTTATATGAAGGTTAACAGTGCCTGAGGCTGTATTACCTGCATTATCGCTTGCCGTAATATCTAAAGAGTAACGCCCTGATTCAAATTCTATATCTAGCCCTGATCCGACAGTTATTTCTTTGATGCCTGATACCCTATCAAAAACAATAAATTGCTCTAGCAAGGTTTCAAACAATTGTTCTTCAGTAAATTCTCCGTTCATAGCGACGACATCGTTTCGGATGGTTGGAGCCGTCGTATCAGTAACAAAGAATGTTTGCACAGCTCTTGCGCTATTCCCTGCAATATCTTCAGCGACCCAAGTTACTTGATTCTCGCCATATACTAGCGTTCTAGATAAAGGGTATACCTCAACTGCTGCTCTATTGTTATCAGTAACCTCAGGATAAAGACTTCTAGGAATAGATGTGTTTTCATAGACACCTTCAATTGTCACAGCTGTCAAATCAGAGAAAACTGGTGGTAAATTTTCTCCTAAATTTGGATCATCTGGATGACTATCCTCACTATCAACCACACCATCTGAATCAGTATCTTCAGCTGTTGGGTTTGACCCTATTTCAAATTCAGTTAAGTTAGTCAAACCATCTCTGTCTAAATCTTGACTTGCATCGTATGAGTCAAGAACATTTAAGCCAAATTGATACTCCCAAAAATCTGCAATACCGTCATTGTCGGTATCTAAACGAGTATCAACCTCTGTAACCCACATAACTCTATCAATAAAGAATGGATCATAGCGGTAAAAATTAGCATCAACTAGATTAAGTTTTATGACGTTGAAGCCATCAGTGACAGGTATTAGTAAACGAGACTCATTATATTGAACCTGAATATTTTCGTTGTTTAGTTGAACATTAAAGCGGTCATATTTGTTAACTCTATAGTCAATTGTGATAAACCCCTGCTCAAACAAGCCAGCAATAGCAAAACCTGCATTTACTTCTGTATAATTTTCGCCATCAAACTTAGGATTGAAAGAAAGGCTATTCACTCCGTTAGAAGACCAAGTATCACTTGAAATCCAGTCAACATTATTTGCTGCTAACACCGTAAAGCGGTTAGGTAATCCTGCACTTTCAAAGCTTTCGAAAAGGTTATTAATTGCTGAAGGCGTTGAAGCGTTTTCTGAAGGCGAGCTTTGTGCATAATACTCTTGTACGTCTGTATAACCATCTTCATCTAAATCAGCACCAGTAACATTTGCATTAATCGGTGAGGTCATAAGTACATTTACTTCGTAACCGTCAGGAAGTTCATCTCCATCACTATCCGAAAGCCTAGGATCTGTTCCAATACCATACTCTTGCAGAGCTGTTAATGCGTCATTATCGTAGTCAGAAGATGCATCATTAGCATCAGTTAAATTAAGCCCATTTTCAACTTCCCAAAAATCTGGCAACCCATCACTATCTGTATCAGCATCGCTCGTTTTAGTAATAAACTTAAAATTATCTAGCCAAACAGCATCCTCTCCAGTAGATATTGATCCATCTTTTGAATATGAAAACTCAATAACGTTAACACCTTCGGGGATTTTAACAATTACCGACCCTTCTTTAGTCCCAGCGATCCACTCAATATCACTGTTTGAACCATTAATTTTCATTATAAAAGAGTCGCAACATTCTTCAGACTCTATTTTATAGTCAAATACAAGGTATGCTTCAGCGAAGACGCCTGTAGCACTGAATGAGCTCATTTGACCATCTGAGATTTTACCGGAGCGAATGCTTTGCGAACCATCTGTAGCAAAACTATTATCAATGTACCAATCTGCGTTGTTCTCTGATGAATGGTTAAACCATTGAGGTAGTTGAGAGTCTTCAAATGAACTAGTTAGATTCAATTGCTCTGGAAATGACTCTGCATCCTGCGGATCAGTTTGTAACTGAAACTCGGTAAAGTTGCTAAATCCATCGTTATCACTATCAAGCATAGCATCAGTAGAGTCTGTTAAATTTAGACCATACTCATATTCCCAGCCGTCTGGAATTTGGTCTCCATCTGTATCAAGGTTATTGGGGTCTCCCTGATGTAAAAACTCATTTAGATTACTCAAACCGTCATTATCATTATCTAGTAATGCATCATCTGGATTTGAAGGATCTAAGCCGTGCACAACTTCCCAAGAGTCAGGTATTGAATCACCATCATTATCAGCAAACTCATTACTGATATAAATGTTATCAATGAAGACAGTATCTAAACCGGATGATACAGAACCATCTTTAATATATGCGAATTTAAGTGTATTTAAGCCTGCAGGAATGACCTGCTCGAAAGAGCGCCAATCGGTAATACCAGAATCAATAACAATTAATTGCTCGTTTAGGTATACATACAAATGGTCAAAACCTGCTTCTGTAGAAAGTTTATAAATGAAACTTAAATACTTAGTCTGGTCTGTTACAAAGCTGTATTCAAAACTAGTTGCTTGACTATCGTCAATATCATTATTAGCCAAAGAGAAGCTATAGCTTTCATCTATTTGTGACGTTACCCATGGCGTAGAAGGATCTGTAAAATTAAAACTTTCAGGAACAAGATTATCGTTAAAGTTAAAAGAGATTGTTGCAGGAATTGAAGGCGTAGAATCAGCATCCGTTGGGTCTGAACCTAATAAAAATTCAATTAGGTTAGTGAAGCTATCTTGATCTAAGTCACTTTGTGCATCTGCACTGTCTAGTGGATCTAACGAAAAATTGACTTCCCAACCATCTGTCATTTTGTCGTTATCAGAATCTGGATTAGTTAAGCTCGTTTGATATTCATGATGTTCTTGATAGTCTGTTAGGCCATCGTCATCTGTATCAGAATTATTTGGCAACGAATTTAATCTGTATTCTTCTAGGTTGGTCAATCCATCTTCATCAAGGTCACCTGAGGCATCTGTAGGGTCTGAAGAGTCGAGTGAGTATAACAGCTCCCAGTTGTCATCCATTCCATCGTTATCATTATCAATGAATTGAATATTATTACATACAACACCTACCGTATTGAATGCATCAACAACATCATTTGCCGCATAACCTAAATCAATGGCACTGTTTATTGCACCACATGCTCCATCGATAAAGTCAGTTGAATTAACCCAATAATTTTGGTTTGCGTAAAGCATAATTTGAAAAGCTTTTCGCGGATCCCACTCAGGCTTATTTGCAAGTAAATAAAATGCTCTGTTAAATACACCACTACTGTAATGGACATCAATACCAGAATAAAACTGTGATGCATGGTCTATTGAAATACCATCATTTGACGGTGTTTCAAAATAACGCAATGCAGTTCTATTTTTTGTGATGTCGGCACCCGACAACCAATCTGTAGTGCCTCTGACAAAGTATTCAGCAGTTTCACCAGCCATGTCTGAAAAAGATTCATTTATCCCGCCTGATTGGTCAAAATAAAATAAATTAGAATTTTGTTCTGTTACACCATGACTTACCTCGTGAGATACAATATCCAAAGATACTAGTGGGTAAAAGCTATCAGCACCATCACCAAAACTCATCGCAGAGCCATTCCAGGTGGCGTTTTCCCATCCATCTCCTTGGTGAACACGCAGTAATAATTTAAAGGTCAGGGGCGCCGTGTTGTACCATTGCTCATACATATCAAACACTGAGGTACCAAATGCATGCGCATCGTTTAAAGGCGAATAGGCACCATTGACCTCTTTGTGAGTATTTCGATCACACGGGAATGAAAACGCAGATGATGGCTCACTGCCTGACTCCATCGAAACAGTTTTCACTTTATCATTCTCTAAAAAGCATGTTTCTCCTACTTGAGAAACTGCATAGGCAGGATAATCTTCGCCATATTCATAACGGCCAACTTTCTCATTCCCCCCAGGACCCATCGCCTGTGTGTGCTTAATATTATTCCACGCTTTATACACTTCATAAGTATTTTCATTGATGATAGCTGAAGGCTTTGACTCATGTTCGGCATTTAAAATTTCAAGTTCAATTAAATATGCGTAATGAGCTTTATCATCCTTAACATAAATATAACGTTCTGATTTTATAAGCTTATATGGCAAGTCTAATGACAATTTAGCAGCTTCAAGTACTGCGTTAACTGCAGTATCTAAATCAAATTGATTGTTCGCTCTTAATTGTAATTGCGCATCATTGATGCCGGTCGCAAAAAAGCCACTCATGTGCTGTGACTTATCTTGAACACGAATTTGCTGACCCCAAATAGGAATACCAGAGTAATACTGCTGCAGAATTTTATTTGATGAGCTTTTTCTTAACACACTATTAGAGTGTTGGTGAGTAGAAGTAATTTCTTCAAAATAAGAGCCTTTTATTTGGCTTTTTTGAAGAGTCTGATTCATTAACAACAGGTTTTGAAGTTGAGGCTTGTTAGATGGACTTACCCTTTCGACTGTTGCAGCTTGAAGAGAGTATGCACTGAACATACTAAAAACTGCAGCACCTGCAATTAATCCCTTATGCATAATAGTTCCTTAAATACATTTTTTACTTATTATCGGGACCAAAATACCAAAAATAAACACAATCTGCACCAATTTGTTAAGCTCACATTAATGAATTAGCTAAAATTTCGAATCCATATATCAAAACTCAAACTGGTAAAATACTCAACCTCAGTCAATACTTTATCATTACAGGTTAGTAATTTTAGGCTGTCGCTATTTCAATGTCGCTGAGAATTAAATTCATCTTTTTGCTATCTACCATTTTTTTAGTGGTGGTAGCCAATACCTTCATTATCTATGTATTAGATAAACAAGGTCAGGCTAAGCTTGAGGCAGTGATCCGTACTCATGATGTGCTCGATGAATCAGAAAAGCTCTACAATCAAATAACGAACGCAGAAACCGGGCAACGTGGTTATTTATTAACGCAGGATCTGAACTATTTAGAACCCTACTACGCAGCACTTGAACAAGTTAAACAACATTTTTTAGCCATCAATAGACTAACGCTAAGTAACCCCGAACAACAAAATACACTTGCAGTAATAGATGAGCTAGTCGACAAAAAGTTAGCGGAGTTAGCGTTAACTGTCACACTTGTAATGCAAAACACGCCATATGCAATCGAAGAAGCAAAAGCGATTGTTTTGACGAATGAGGGGAAACAGTATATGGACCAAATCCGTAAGCATATTTTACTGTTTCAAAATATTGAACGTGCCAAGCTAGAACAGCAAAATGCTGACTACCAAAGAAACAGACTATTCATAACTCGGTTTGTTACTTTGCAAATACCACTAATAGTGACCTTGTTAGTTTTTTGTGCTTTTTATATTAATTCAAGACTTTTTAAACCTCTTAAGTTGTTAATTCAAAACACTGAACAACTAGAAAAAGGCGAAAGACCTAAAATGTTGACGATTAATTACAACGATGAAATTGGCTTTGTGTTAAAACGTTTTGCACGCATGAGTGACATTGTTTATAAACGAACGAGCAAGTTAAATTTTCAAGCTAGTCATGATCATCTTACAGGTGTTTTGAATAGAACAGAGCTAAAGCCTGCATTAAAGCAAGCCATTTCTACTTGCTCTAAAGACAGTAAGCTGGCCGTTATATTTATAGATATCAATAAATTCAAAAAACTGAATGATGAGTATGGTCATTTAATTGGTGACCAAATTCTCATTGAAACCGCAAAACGAATTACGTCATCTGTTAGAGCTGATGATGATGTATATCGTTATGGAGGAGATGAGTTTGTCATAATTACACATAATATTGCCAAATACAGATACGTTAATGCGATGATCACTCATTTATTAGCACGTTTTGACAATCCTTTTGTACTCGAACAGCTGACATTAAATATTTCATTAAGTATTGGAGTAGCCCTCGCTCCTGATCACAGCTTAAATCATCAACATCTACTTAAACTCGCTGACCAAGCAATGTATCAGGCTAAGCATGAGTCAAAGAATAGTTATCACATACACAACAATCGCGGCTAGAAGACTAATCTAAATTACTGCTTTATACGTATAAATTTGCAAAAAGCCCCATCACTATGTATAAAAAATACACACAGATTTTAATTAAGGTAGCACTATGCATATTTTATTAACAGGTGGAACAGGCCTCATTGGTAGACATTTGTGCCCTTTCTTACTTAATCACCACAAGGTTACTGTGCTAACACGCAATCCGATACAAGCTGCTGTGATACTAACTCATCAGGTACACACAGTTAAGTCGTTAGATGAAGTCAATTTTGAAGAGATTGATGCTGTCATTAATCTTGCAGGAGAGCCAATAGTCAATAAACGTTGGAGTGAATCGCAAAAGCGCACTTTACTTAATAGCCGGATTAATCTTACCCAACAAATCTCAAAAGCGATTAGCCGCTGTGAGTCCCCTCCTCACACATTCATTTCTGGCAGTGCGATTGGTTTTTATGGCCGTCAAGAAAACCAGCCAATCGATGAAAGCTTTAATGATATATACCCTGAATTTAGCCATGTCCTTTGTCGTGATTGGGAGCATGCCGCAACGAAAGCGCATGGTGATCAAACTCGCGTTTGCTTGCTGCGTACAGGCATCGTTTTAGCAAAACAAGGGGGAGCTTTAGGTAAAATGTTGCCAGCTTTCAAGTTTGGTTTTGGTGGCCCTTTAGGTCATGGTCGTCAAGGGATGTCGTGGATCCATATTGACGACATGATCCAACTCATTCTTTTTGTGCTTTCACATCAAGAAATTCAAGGATCAATTAATGCCACCGCGCCAAACCCCGTTGATAATAATGAATTTAGTCAAACACTTGCGAATGTAATTTCGCGTCCTGCCATGTTGCGTATGCCTAGTTGGGTTCTCAAATTGATGATGGGAGAGATGTCAGATCTTCTACTTCATGGTCAATTTGTGCTTCCCAATAAATTACTTAATCACAATTTTCGCTTCCATTACCCAACATTGAAGCCCGCATTAGAAAGTCTGAAATTATAGTTACAATGTACTAGTTGATAAGATTCAACCAATACATAATAATTAACCTGATTTTAGTCGAGTGATTATCCAGGGAAAATCATGATGCATTTACCCACCATAATCAGCATTTCAATTTTATTGAATGTGATTATTGGAGCGTTTCTACTGTCTTTATATTTCTTGAGACAACAAGCAAGCTATTTATATTGGGGTAGTTCGTGTTTACTTTTCGTATTTGCGCAGATCACCGCATCTCTGCGTGTTTTTATCGACTTCCCCTTAATTACCCATTACTTGGCTGATTTACTCATTATTTCAGCGCCTTTAGCTGCAATTTTAGGGATCCATGCGTTCAGTCAGTCAGATAAAAAATATCATAAAGCCTGTGCATTTGTAGTGACTCTATCCATGCTGATATTGCTGCCAGTGCATGACTCCCCGTTAAACCAAATAATCACCACGGCCATTATCGCCATATGCTTTAGCTACGCTGCTTTTGCCCTCAGAAAACTACAGGTTGAGCGCATCATGCATCTTGCTTTACTAAAACTATGCTTTGTAATTCATGCTTTAATTATGCTTTTACAGTTTTCGCTTTTAGTTTCAGATTATCAAGACATTATTGATACTGATTTAACTCACATTCTCGCGGTCATTCTGATAAGCCATATTATAATTACCACTCTAACCGCCATGATATGGCCATTAATGATGTTTTTAGAATCAGAGCAAGTACTAAACGATCTAGCAAATCGAGATCCACTCACTGGATTATTAAACCGTAGATCATTTATAACAATTAGTAACAGCTACTTAGAACAAGCTAATCATAACCTGACTGAACTCTGCGCTTTGATGATTGATATCGATTTCTTTAAAAAAGTAAATGACCAATATGGTCACGAAACAGGAGATGAAGCACTCAAATGGGTTGCAAAAAAGATTAAAAGCCAACTACGTGAACACGATTTGGTGGCCAGAATCGGTGGTGAAGAATTTGCAGTCATACTACCTAGCACCACTCAAACTCAAGGCGAAAGCCTATCTGAACGAATTCGTTTAGCGATACACAACGATCGTTTCTTTTATCAAAACCAAGCTCTAAAGCTTACGATCAGTGTCGGTATTATTACACATAAATCGGGCACCAATAATGTCAATGAGTTGCTCGCAGAAGCCGATAAAGGTTTGTACAAAGCCAAGTCAAATGGCCGAAATCAAGTTGTAACTATGGCATTTTAAATGCGGTAGTTAGAATCTTTAATTTAAGCTTTCATTGAGTAGGTTTAGCTCATTAGTGACCCACTGTTTATTTAAGCATTGTTCTAAATTCAATTGAGCAAATTTTAAAAAGCTACGCGCCGCATGCGATAAATGGCGATCGGTCCGTACCACAAAATACCAATGACTAGCTAAATTGACATCTTTTACATCTAACATACAAAAACTTGTATCATGGGGTGGCAATACATGGCGAGAAACAACACCTAGCCCCATTCCTGAACCAACCGCAACCCGAATAGCTTCGTTACTTGCCATTTGTACTGTGTTGCTTAATACAAAGCCTCTGCTTTGCAGTTCACTTTCAAACAGCATTCGTGTGGCAGAACCAGGCTCTCGAAGCAAAAAACGTTCAGATACTAAGTCTTGTAATGTGACCTGAGTCTGACTCGCGAGCGCATGGTTGGTTGGTGCAATAAACACTAATGGGTTTTGTAAAAACCGTCCTGCTTTTGCATGTTCTAATGAAGGTGGATGACTAAAGACATAAATATCATCTTCGCCTCTTTCAAAACGGGCTAGCACTTCAGCCCGGTTACCTATTTCAAGTGGCAACTCAACATGAGGGTGTAAATTACTATACGGACCAAGTAACTTAGGCAAGATATATTGCGCGGTGTTAACCATGGCTATTTTACAGCGCCCTCTCTCACCACCTCTAAGCTCAGCAAGATAATCTTGATAGTCATCAAAGTGACCAAACACCTGCTGACAAGTTTGAAACAATGCAAAACCCGCTTCAGTAACATGAATTCGCTGCTGATTAACCATCACTAATGGCTCATTGACTGTTTCTTGTAAGCGTTTAATTTGCTGCGATACCGTTGGTTGCGTTAAATGTAATTGCCTTGCTGTTTCACTAATTGAGCGTGTTTTTACAACGCACATGAATACCTCGAGTAAACGAAAAGAAATATGCCTTAAATCCATAAAATCAAACCCATAGATAAAAACCTATAGGATATTATCATTTATTTTATTATTTACTATGTGATTTTTTATCTAGAATAGCGGCGCTTTTTAATCAAGAGGAGTACAAAGTGCCTGATATTGTTGTAATGTTTTTTGTTTTAGGACTCACTGCCGGATTACTTCGCTCTGACCTAAAAATTCCGCAAGCGACCTATGAAACTCTTAGCCTATTGTTAATGCTCACCATTGGCTTAAAAGGAGGTATGGTGCTGCATGGCAATTTGCATTGGCAACTTCTACCAGAAATGGGCGCTGTATTACTACTTGGTGGCTTAATACCATTGATGCTGTTTCCTATTTTAAACAAACTGCTAAACCTCTCTGTTGCTAATAGCGCAAGTATTGCTGCCCATTACGGCTCAGTAAGCGCAGGTACATTTGCAGTTGCTTTAGCCTATGCTGAATCGAATTCACTTAATGTAGGTGCTGAAGTCACACTTTATTTAGTAATGCTTGAGTTACCTGCGATTATTGTTGGATTGTTACTGTATCGCCGCCTTGGTAATGGTTCTGGACAAAACCTTTCTCTAAAAGCACTTTGGCATGAAACACTTACTAACAAAAGTGTCATTCTGCTAGTTGGTGGTGTAATTATTGGCATGATGTACGGGACGCAACAAGGGAGCCAAGTAACGAGTCTCTTAACGAACAGCTTTAAAGTTGTGCTGGCACTATTCCTACTTGAAATGGGTTTAATGGCTGCACAAACTCTGCGCCCTATTCCATGGCACCAATGGCGATTAGCATTATTTGCTCTTATAACACCAAATTTATTAGGTGCAATCGGGGTCTGCGTTGGTACTGCATTACAACTAGAATTAGGCTCTGTGGTAATACTAGCAAGCCTAGTTGCAAGTGCCTCTTACATTGCAGCCCCTGCCGCGATTAAAGCAGCCATACCCGATGCAGACATTGGTTTAGCCATGTTATGTTCTTTGGGCATTACCTTTCCTTTCAATGTATTAGTAGGAATTGGCTTATACCATCAAATAGCATTATTTATGGGCTAAAAAACGGTCACACCTTAACTTTATTAATGAGATCTTCTGAAAAGTCGTTTAATATAAACAAAAAAGCAGCGCAAGGACATGCTATGTTTAATCAAACGCTCAGCACCGAGCAACAGCATGTGAGTGATATTTTTAAGCGCATATGTACGCTTTGTAAGGTGCAAAACTATGCTGAATTAGAAAGGCACTTATCGTTAACATCAGGTTTTTGCGAGCAAAGTATTGAAGTTGCTGCAGTGCCTTATGAACTAATTGATAACGTGGCTAAAGCTTCTGAAGTTAGCTTTGATTCACTACTTAATGGTAGCGAACAAACCACAGTGACACTTGATGGGGCGTTACTACAAGCAGTAAGTAACGGTATTATTAAGAGTATAAAAAAGCTTTCTATGGCGGGGCTAATTAAAGGTGATAACCACACTCATGAAGCCCTTAGTCAGCTTGCAGATATTCAGCTAAAACAAATAAAAAATGAGCTCAAAATACAAAGCCAGGTTAAATAACCTGGCTTTTTACTAATTCTTACCTTTGTACATTTTATCGTAGATATCGGATATATTATTTTGTTTATCGTAGTAGCGCTGCAGCTCCCCAAGTGATAACTCTTTTATTGCATTACTATCAAGCCCAACAGGCTCTGCTAACTTAAAGTCTGCAGCTTGCGGTGAATTACCCATTAAGGTGGCAATTTCACTCTTTAACTGTTCAGCTTTATTAAATAGTTTAATTGCTTTGCTGATATCTGTTTCATGCTCAGCTTGTAACGTGCACCAAACTACCTCAACTGATTTAGATCTGATTTGATCTTCAAAGATATTTTTACGCGCAATCAACCATGTACTTGCAACAAGCAAGATGGCTAAAACGACAATGGCTATGTAAATTAGTTCAAGCATTACGATCCCTCGGTAAACTAAATGTTACTATACACCCAAACTTGGTTCGCAATACATCAGGAAAAAGCATTATAAATGAAGTTATAGGACTGAAAAACATCATAAATTAATGTTAACTTTTTGTTCCAAAAGGCCAGCTTGGACTAAGTAATAGTTTTAATTTGGTTTTCAAAAGACCTGGAAACAACATTACAACAGCAAGGACAATACTAATGTAGAGCACAATAAAACTATACATGTAGTGTATGTAGGCGTGTTCAGCTTGGACAAACAATACGACGAGCTTAAACCACAAAATAAAATGCGCTATAGCTAAAAGTATCGTCAGTTTTATTATACAAAAAAACAACTCCCCAAATGTATAACTAAATTTTGTATGTAATTTATATAAGATAACCATACTCAAAACATTGAAACCCGCCAATGCGAGGTAAATATTCTGTGCAAACGCGCCGTTTCCTCCCTCCGAAATATAAAGTAAAACCTTTTCCATAAGAAGAGAAGTGACTAAGTATTTTGATGCAACAACGGCAATAGACAAAAAGTCGCTAAATAGCTCTCGATGTTTGAATGCTCTGTAGAATGAATGTATCAGTGCGACTGTATAACAAAGCGCTATGATAACTTGAGTAGAAAACACTTTATGAGCAGAGGTTGCGACTAAAAACTCATTGTATAAATCTGTAAGGTATTGCATGGCGTATCCTAAAAAAGACACGCCTAAGCATAATGCTATATATAAAAAAAAACCAGCATTTGAGCTGGCTTTATTCTGTAAGTGCTTAGTTTTCTTTCTTTTTTGGTACCAAGATCACAATTCCAGCAGAGCCTTGTAAGTTTTTCTTTTTTGGCGGTACTAAAATTACGATTCCACCAGAGCCTTGAAGTTTTGTTGTATCAAAGCTAGGAGCTGGTGCTGCGTCGAATGCTAAAGTAGATAGTAATAAAGCTGATAAAGTCATTTTTTTGTTCCTTCATTGTTAAAGATAGCTTTCGTTAGCAAATACCGAGCCACTACAATAAAAATTTAGGTAAAAACTAACGACTAGACCCTATATAAGCATAAAACCTAGCCGTTAGGCTATTTTTTATACCGCACAGGTATATAAAACGACCACTAAACAGCATCAACACCTTTAACTCTATAAACTAACAAGTCTCTATGCCATAATTCTGTCAATTCAAAAATAAGTCAAAGCGGCCCTACGCTTAGCAAGGTTTAATGCATGGCATATCCAGAACAACAGCAACCAACAATTTATTGGCACGACTACGAAACATTTGGCGCAAGCCCGCAAAAGGACCGCCCAAGTCAATTTGCAGGTATTCGTACCGATCTCGATTTGAATATTATTGGTGAGCCGTTAATTGAATATTGCAAGCCTGCAGCCGATTACTTGCCGCACCCTGAGGCGTGTTTAATAACAGGTATTACCCCGCAAGTTGCAATGCAAAAAGGCTTAGTTGAAGCTGAATTTATGGCAAAGATCCATGCTGAATTTAGCCAACCTAACACCTGTGTTGCGGGCTATAACAGTATCCGTTTTGATGATGAAGTCACACGTTACAGCTTATACCGTAATTTTTATGACCCTTACGAACGAGAATATAAAAACAATAATAGCCGCTGGGATATTATTGATTTAGTGCGTGCCTGTTATGCACTGCGCCCAGAAGGTATTGAATGGCCGCTCAAAGAAGACGGTACACCGAGCTTTAAGCTCGAGCACTTAACCGTTGCCAATGGCATTGAACACGCTGCTGCTCACGATGCATTAAGTGATGTAACAGCGACTATTGCACTGGCAAAATTAATAAAAGAAAAACAACCTAAGTTGTATCAATTTTTCTTTAGCTTACGCGCTAAAAAAGCACTGGCTGATTTAGTTGATGTATTTAATATGACACCACTTGTGCACACCTCGTCACGAATTCCGGCAAGCCAAGGCTGCACCAGCTGGATTGCACCAATGAGCTTTCACCCAGTCAATAAAAACGCCATTATTTGCTTTAATTTAACTGAAGATCCGCAAGTGCTATTAGATTTATCTGTTGAAGAGCTACGCACGCGTCTTTACACAAAACACAGCGACCTTGGCGAAGACGAAGCACCGGTAGGCTTAAAACTCGTGCATTTAAATAAGTGCCCTATTCTCGCACCAGCAAAAACCTTGTTACCTGAGAACGCAGCCCGTTTAGGTATTGACCGCGAAAAGTGCCTACAAAATCTCGCTATTTTAAAAGCCAACACAGAACTTCGCGACAAAGTGACCGAAGTGTTTAACGAGCAACGTGATTACGGCGAAACCACCAACCCTGACTATCAACTTTATGATGGTTTTACCAGCCATGCAGATAAAGCTAAATTTGCCATTATTCGAGATGCAAGCCCTGAGCAATTAGCCACAATGCAGCTAGATTTTGATGATAAAAAGTTTGCTACCTTGTTATTTAGATATCGCGCTCGAAATTGGCCACACACACTAAGCCAAGATGAACTGGCAAAATGGCGCCAGTATTGCCAAAACAAGCTAATGCACGGTGAAGATAGCCCGTCGATCAGTGGCCAAGATTTCATGATCACTCTTGAGAATCTGGCTCATGAAAATGATGATAACGAGAAAAATCTGCATATATTAAAAGCGTTGTACAATTACGCACAAAGCATGTAATAAAAAACGCGACAATCATTGTCGCGTTTTTTATGGATATTACTTTTTATGTAACGCTTCGATACGCGCTAATAAACTGGATGTGTCGTACCGACCGCCACCTAAGGCTTGTACATCGGCATAATATTGATCAACTGTTGCCGTCATCGGCAAAGTTGCGCCGTTGGCCTTTGCCTCATCCAAAGCGATGCCTAAATCTTTACGCATCCAATCAACAGCAAAACCAAATTCGTATTCGCCAGCCCACATTGTTTTGTAGCGGTTTTCCATCTGCCATGAGCCTGCAGCGCCTTTAGAGATGGTTTCAATTACTTTTTCACCATCAAGGCCAGCTTGTTTTGCAAAGTGTAACCCCTCAGCCAAGCCTTGTACCACACCCGCAATACAAATTTGATTTACCATTTTACACAGTTGACCAGAGCCTACTTCACCTAATAATTGGCTAAAACGGCTAAAAGCAGCCATAACAGGTTGAACAACATTAAAATCAGCTTCGTCGCCACCAACCATCACGGTTAATACACCATTTTCTGCCCCAGCTTGACCGCCAGAAACCGGCGCATCTAAAAATGCGATGCCTTGTAGTTTCGCTTGAGCAGCCACTTCACGTGCCACTTCAGCTGACGTTGTAGTGTGGTCAACTAAATAGCTGCCCTCATGCATGCTTGCCAGCACACCCTGTTCGCCATAAACAACTGAACGTAAATCATCATCATTACCTACGCACATGAAAACGATATCAGCCCCTTTTGCTGCTTCACTTGGTGTTTCAGCGTATTCACCTTGATACTCAGAAACCCACTTTTGCGCTTTAGCCGTTGTGCGGTTGTAAACTGTCACGTTGTGACCTGCGTTGGCAAGGTGACCCGCCATTGGATAACCCATAACACCTAATCCGATGAAGGCGACTTTCATTGACATAAAACTGACCTATTTGAGTGATAAATTAGTAACAATTTCATTATCTCAACCGAATAACTAAAAAGCGAATGAAAAAAAGTTCATTTAAACCGTTAAAAAACACACAGGTAAAACATGGATAGTATATATCGTTTCAATGCCCAGCTTGCATCTGGAGAAAACTTCAGCCTTGAATCGCTACAAGGAAAAACAGCACTTATTGTCAATATTGCCAGCAAATGTAATTTTTCAGTGCAAATGGCAAGCCTTGAAAAACTCTATCAAGAATATAAACAGCAAGGATTTACCGTACTCGGTTTTGCCTGTAATCAATTTGGCCACAATGAACCTCTAGATGGCAATGAACTTAAAGCCTTTTATCAGCAACACTTTGATGTCAGCTTTCCCATTTTTAACAAGGTGTTAGTCAACGGCCCAGACGCCCACCCGTTATTTAATTATTTAAAGTGCCATACTCGAGGAATTGCGCAAAACCGCGCAATTAAATGGAATTTCACCAAATTTCTTATAAACTCAGAAGGTCAACTCGTTGCGCGATATGCCCCGCGCACCAAGCCCGAAACCCTCAAAATGGTGATAGAGAGTAATTTAAATGATGAAACTGGCCTTATTCAGTGCGCAAAAGTATGAGCAACCGTTTTTTGAAAGGAATCTAACTGAATACTCTGAGTCTGTTTCGCTCAGTTATTTTGAGCAATCCTTAAACAGAAATACCACGCCCCTCTGCCAAGGTTTCGATGCAGTGTGCGTGTTTGTTAACGATACGGTCGACAAACACGTCATTGCAGATATGGCGGCTGTTGGCATTAAAGCAATCTTATTACGCTGTGCAGGCTTCAATAATGTAGACCTTGATGCTGCCAAAGAGCATAACATCAAGGTTTGCCGCGTCCCTGCATATAGCCCAGAAGCAGTAGCAGAGCATTGTATTGCACTCATGCTAACGCTCAACCGAAAAACCCACAAAGCCTTTAACCGTGTACGTGAAGGTAACTTTGATTTAAACGGTTTACTTGGTTTTAATCTGTTTAAAAAAACGATTGGGATCATTGGCTGTGGCAAAATCGGTTTAGCACTGGTTAATATTTTAAATGGCTTTGGAGCTAAGGTACTCGTTTGCGACCCAATGGCTGGTGAAGGCCCTTACACCCTATGCGATTTAGACACATTGCTCACCCAAAGTGATGTCATCTCATTGCACTGCCCGCTCAACGAGCACACCCATCATTTAATTGATGCTAGCGCATTTGAGAAAATGAAAGACGGTGTCATGCTGATTAACACCTCTCGTGGTGCACTTCTTGATAGCCAAGCATGTATTCAAGCGCTTAAGTCTAAAAAGCTTGGACACCTAGGCCTAGATGTGTACGAACAAGAGTCAGAGTTATTCTTTAAAGATCACCGTGAAGAAATCATGCAAGACGATATTTTTTCACGCCTTATTAGTTTTCCAAATGTGTTAGTGACAGGCCATCAAGGCTTCTTCACCCAAGAAGCACTGAGCGAAATCGCCTGCACTACATTACAAAGTGCTAATGAAATAAGCCAAGGCTTAGCATTAACTAACGAAGTTATTTAAGAAATGGCCTTGATACTTCTCATCAGGCGTTAAGCTCATCAATGCTCGTTTAACCTTTCATTGTTATCGAGCATTTTTACTGGTAATTGGTGATCAACCAAAAAGTCGTAAAATCGTAAATCTTCAATTAGATCGGAAGATGCTAGCTCGAAATCTTGGTAAGTTAGGTTTTTATAACTAAACCTCACTGTATGTTCGAACCTTTTAGTTTGTGAGTAAAGAATTTCAGTTACTTCGGAAATATCTATTTTAACACCTAATAATAGTAACTTTTCACCGTCTATTGACACCTCAACTGAATTTTTTGGCTCTATCATCCAATAATCTACAATGATAGAAATGATGCAACATACAACTATAAAGCCGAGCTGCATAAAAAATGGTTTTTCTGCAAATTCAGTTAAATAATAAGCAAACATACCACCAAATAACAATCTGTATAAAAAGCTGTTGAGCAATTTAAAGCTAACCTTCTTCCTTTTTCTTCTAAACACTTGCAAAGCTAACCATCCTTTATTAACTTATTGATTTTATGATATTTTAATAAAATTATGTTTCATTACTTTTGAGATAACTCTTTGAGTGCATCTATGAAGTGTGTATGGTTGTATGAATAACTGCCATCTTCCTCTTCAACAAGCGAAGGGCTATTTAGTAATTCAGTGAGGAGTACTAAGAAATCATCAAGTGACTTTGCAAAAACACACTTATCATCTTCGTCTCGGCCAAAATTGATAATTTGACCTTTCGTTCCTGTCGGGCCTGGATCAAAGTCCACCCCTATAAAATTACCTCCTCCATCTCCAAGTAGAGGTAACCATTTAGTATTCGCATATTCAATTTTTATAGCGCTAGGTGTTAGGGATGAACAACTCTCATTTAACCCTTCTAATCCTTGGTCAATAATCTCTCGCCAAACATTTAACTCATGGATAATTTTTTCTGTACTTAATAATGAAAGGCCAAAAACGAAACCAGCCTTAGTGCGGAATTGACCATCACAATTTGCATATATTGATACAAAAGATTGAGGTAAAGTATTACCAACCAAATCTGCAATTTTATTTAATGACTCAACGTCCGACTCATTATTAATAACATCTGTCAGAGCTGGAAACTTTGATTCTATTTTTTCTCTTAAAACAATCCATTCGGTCATAATATATCCTTATTTTAAATGACTTTACTTAAGATGATCTAATTAATTAAATGTGAGTATTAGTTTTTTATTTCAACAACGCCACGTTTACAAATACCGCCGTCATTAATAACGGACAGACAAAGCGAATGTACTGGGCAAACCAATAATGAGGGCCGCTCGATACTTGATGCAATTTATTACCACGCTGCCATAACCAGCCTACAGTAATGAAATAGAACAGTCCCATTAAAGGTAATTGGTACTGTGTAAGCACCATAATGACTAAACCAAATAACCAGTCAAAGTTTAAGATAATCAGTGATGAGGCAATAAACACGATCAGCGTTACAAATAAGGTCGCTTTTTTGCGCTCAATACTGTGATTCTCAACTAAAAATGCCACTGGAATTTCGGTCGATGAAATAGTTGACGTCACTGAGGCAATCGACATTAATACAAAAAATAATAAGCCAACGAGTAAACCCACTTGGCCCATTGTGCTAAACAGTTCAGGTAAAATCGCAAAAATTAACTGCCCTTCACCAACCAATTTACCACCGCTAAATACCTCTACACCGTTATGTTGAGCAACAAAAATAGCCGGAATAATCAATAAACCCGCTAAAAAGGCTACACCAGTATCTAGCAGTGCCACGGTTCCAGTTAGTTTAGGCAGGTTGGCATCTGGTTTTAAATATGAGCCGTAAACCATCATACAACCAACACCTAACGACAATGAAAAGAATGCTTGCCCCATTGCCGCAATAATTAAGTTTGCATCAAGAATTTGACTAAAATCTGGCACTAAGTAGGCTGCAAAGCCATCCATCGCACCATCTAGGGTCGCGATATAAGCAATTAACGCCACTAGTAACACTAGCAATAATGGCATTAAGCGGCGTGACCAAGTTTCGATACCTGATTTAACGCCTTTTAAAATAATACTCGCAGTAAGAATAAGCATCAGTGGCGTAAACACAAAATTACGCGCCATGGAGTCACTGTGTAAAAAATTACTTAACTCAGTAAAACCAAAGAAGCTTGCGACTGGCTCAAGCGCATAAGCCAGCATCCACCCTGCAACTATCGAATAAAAGCTCAGCATCACAACCGCACCAAAGAGGCCAATATAGCCTGCTGCAGCGCCCACTTTAGGCGCTGTGTCTTGCCATGCATTAGATAATGCTTTTACTGGATTCGCTTGCGCTTGGTGGCCTAAATACAGCTCAGTATAAAGAGCCGGAAGCGCTAATAAGAAGATAACAATGAAGTAAACGAGTAAAAATGCACCGCCGCCATGGTTTGCCGCTTGTGTTGGAAAGCCCCAAATATTACCTAAACCTACCGCCGCACCAGAAGCTGCTAAAACGAAACCTAATCGGCTTTGAAAGCCGTCACGAACTTGTGCCATACATCTACAAATCTGTTATTATTTTTCCTCATTAAACCATAATTACAGTCAACTGCGTAAACTATTTGCGTTTGTTCATGCCTATAAAAGTGCATCTGCTGTAAAAATAAACAAAACTAAATTCAAGCCCCGTGTAAGCGTTAAACCATGAGCAGTCACTACTTTTCGAATACTCTTATCATCGAGCAGCAAAGCCAAACAACAGCTAAAAAAATTATGCTGATGGATGCAACACGTATTGATGTTGCAAGTTTACCCCTTGATAAATTACTCAGTGAGTTTGAATTAAGCGTACTTGAAAAACGCAAAGTGCCTAGCGCCAAGCAAGAGTACTTAGCGACTCGCCTAACGTTAAAGTATTTGTATCAACATGCTTACCCTCATGATGATTTAGCGCTCAATGAAATATCAAGCCAGTTTGATGACAAAGACAGCAAGCTTAAATTACATACAAAACGCAGAGAACCTGTGTGGGCCTGTTTATCACATTCAAATAGTTTAATTGGTGCAGCTCTTAACCTAAAACAACAGCTATTCGGTTTTGATATTGAACAAAGCAGTAAGCCTCGCCCTTTTATCAAACTCGCAAAGCATTTTTATCATCAAGATGAAGTTGACTTAATTAGCCGTTTTGACGCTCCCGATGAACAGGCACAGTGCTTTTTTAGAATTTGGACATTAAAAGAAGCGCTTGCCAAAGCAAGTGCTCAGCCGATTGCGAAACTACTTGCCCCTAATGTATTTGAAGAATTGAGCAAACATAATTTCAGCGCGAGTTGTAACTCTATTGACGGGTTTGATATAAGTGTTGTGGCACAAAAAAGCACTGACTGGCAGTGCTCATTTATTAACTTTAATGACTTACGCCGCGACTTGGCTTTCTAATAGTCGGCTGTGAATAGCCTGCACGACTTCATCTGACTCGCTTTGCTCAACTAAGAAGCACAGGTTATGTTTACTTGCACCGTGGCAAATTAAACGAATATTAAAATCACTCAATACCTGCATTAAGTTCATTTCTTGCTGACGTAATTGAATTTCAGAACCAATTAAAGCCACCAGCGTTAAGTTATTTTCAACCGATACATGGCAAAACTCAGAAAGCTTATCTAAACAAGCTTGATCAAGCTCAGGGCGTGATGCATTTGGCGCGTTATCTAAAGTAATTGCAACACTGATCTCGGAGGTAGTAACCAAATCAACCGAAATATTAAACTCACTTAAAATAGTGAATACACGCGCTAAGAAACCACTCGCTAGGAGCATTTCTGGGCTTTTAACCGTTAACAGAATTTGGTTTTTACGCTGTGTTACGGCACGAATACCTGGTTGCTGAGACTTTTCTTTTTCAATCCATGTACCACCTAATTGCGGCTCACGGCTTGAACCAACAAACACACTAATATGGCTTCGGCTTGCAGGTAAAATGGTTGCAGGGTGCAGTACTTTCGCACCAAACGTTGCCATTTCTGCCGCTTCATCAAAGCTTAAGCGTGCAATTGGGCTTGCTTTAGCGCATAAACGCGGATCAGTACTAAAAATACCCACAACATCGGTCCAAATATGCACGCTTTTTGCATTAATTGCTTCAGCGAGTAATGCAGCACTGTAATCTGAACCACCACGGCCTAAAGTGGTCGTTTGATTGTGCTCATTGCTACCAATAAAACCTTGAGTTACCACAACATGGTCATCAAGTAGCGGCACTAAATGCTCTTTAGCAGCCGCAGCGGTTGCTGCAACATTTGGGGTAGCTTTAGCAAATTGGCTATCTGTTTTTAGCACTTTACGTACATCAAAACGCACCGCATCAAGACCTTGACCGCGTAATACTTGAGTAAATAAATACGATGACAAACGCTCGCCAAAGCTCAGTAGTTCATCTTGATCTGCTACTGACTTAGCCCCGTCTGATGCTAGCTTTTGAAAAGCCTTGAGCGTTTCATTAAAGCCATGTACTAAATCAGCATCCAGTGACAGCTCTGCCAAGATTGCTTCTTGAATGGCGACAACGCCAGTAATGTGCTCATCACGTTCAGCCGCACTCAAATCAGCTTTACATAATGCAACTAAATGGTTTGTCACGCCCGCACTGGCACTCACAGCAACTATACGTACTTGATTATCAGCACAAATGATTTCAGCGCAGCGGCTCATAGCATCAAAGTTAGCTACACTGGTGCCACCAAATTTTGCAACAACGTAATCTGATTTTCTGTTGGCGGCTAATTGGGTATTCATGTCGTCTCCTTTTGTGGAAAACTATCCACAGTAATTCAAGAAGAACTCGGCAAGGGGGTGCTTTGAAAATAAAGAGTAGTCCATGCCAGAAGCTCTCCACCTAGTTTGGTGACAGTTTTGAGGATTCAGCCCCATAAACCGAAAAATAACCGTGACGTCCGGTTAATTTTCTCGGCGAGTACTTCCCTCATTAATGGTCATTGGCGTTCGTCACCTCACATTAATTACCTAAGTATCGCACCTCTTCTGAATGTTAAGTTAACACCTGGTTAAAATAACAAAGCCTGCTGTTAAAAGCAGGCTTCGAAAGTTAACGTTTAGACGTCTAGCTGTCAAGTTGTTTTATGAAATTAAACTGCCCGCTAAGTGCGAACCGTAATAACCAACGGTATAAGCAATTAATAAATAAACCGACATTTTAAGATAGCTCATAAAGGTTAGTGCTTTTACCTTACTCATGGCAATAATACCTGCCGCAGAGCCGATTATAAGCATTGAGCCACCGACCCCAGTTGCGTAAGTAAACGACAGCCATTGCTGAGGGCTCATCACAATATCAGCTTTTAAAAGTGCTGCAGTTAGAGGTACGTTATCTACCGCCGCTGATAATAGCCCCATCAGGTAGTTGGCATATTCCGGTGCCATCAACTCATATAAGTGAGTAAATTTAGCAAGCATACCGACTTCTTTTAATGCACCAACGAGTAATAATACCCCGACGAAGAACAATAAGGTGTCGTATTCAATTTCACGAATATAATCGATGATTTTTTTGTTTACGTCTTTTTTGCGCATTAAAAATTGCGCAACCAAAAACATAAGTGATAAACCAAATAAAAAGGTTAACAGCGGCGGCACACTATAAAGCACACTCAAAGTTAACGTGGCAATAATCGTCGAGAAGAAGATAACCGCAATGGTAATATCTGTTTTTTCGATGCGACGGGCAGCTTGTTTTTCAAACACAACATTACCCGACATACCCACCGACAACATTGCCGCCAGCAGTGCAACACTTGTCAGTGCAGGGGCAATTAATAATAGTAGATTAGCAATGGTGACTTTTTCGTCTAAGAAAATCATCAGGGTTGTAACATCACCGGTGATCAACGACACCCCACCCGAGTTAACACTAAATACAATTAAGGTCGCATACTTTATTAATTTTTTAGGATCTAACTTAAGTGACATCACCACCGCAAGCGAGATTAAAGTTGCCGTTATGTTGTCTGAAATAGATGAAAATAGAAATGCAAAACCACCAATCAGAAACATCAGCTTTCGTTCACTGATTTGATTTGGCATAATTTTATGAACAATATTCTGGATAAAGCCTTTAGAGTTTAAATACGCTACAAAGGTCATCGCAGCCATTAAGAATAGCCACAAAGTCGCGATTTCTAATATGTTGTGATCCAGTTGATGTTGTATGGTTTCTGGGCTTTGCCCATGAATTGGAGAGATAAATAAGATAATCCAGCATAAAGTGCCAAAAAAAAGCGTCGTTTTGGCCTTGTTTACATGGATAATATCCTCTATAACGATAAGCAAAAATGCCACCGCTATCAGGGTTAGGATAAGTGGGGTTACCATGGTGTTTGAACAACCTTTATAATAATGTAAAAATTGTAAGTCGAGTGTTTCGGCGCGGATTCTAGCAGCATAGAAAGCATAAAACTATTCTCAATTACATAATTTACTACTAATCGCCAACACCAAAGTCTGAATTTACTGGAGCCTTATGATCCCAGCTAAAAAGTTATTAAATACCCTTACTGAACATTGGGGGGTGTTAGAACTGCTATTTAAACGTTTTAAGATGGCTGATTTCAGCTTGAAAGACGTACAAAATGCGATAAAACAAAAGCAGCCTTCATGGTCAAACGAACGCATTTATAAAGAAACAAATCGTTTATTGAATCAAGATATTATCATTCCACTGGCAAAATCATCACAGTTAGAAATAAACCGCGCGATCGCCGATTTTGCGACTTTCTTGCTACAAGAAGAGCACTTAGGTCTTGCTCAAGAGATTAGCGTGCTCGTTGATGACTTAGCTCGCCTTGGCAATCGCCTTGCTAAAGCCGGTGAAATTGAAGATTACGACGAGCTTCGCCGCTTTAGCCGCATTATGGATGATCGGGTACGCAAAATAATGAAATTGTTTGCCCACAATGAAAACGCAATTTTAAATATTGTTGAGCAAGCAAAAGCAGACAACGCGGTGCAATCACTGCAAAAACGCTATCAGGCTGTAATTGAAGCGTTCGATGAATACATCGAGCCTATGCTGGAAATGGTGGATATTCGAGGTGACTTCCACGCTTGCTTTAATACCATCGAAGCGCAAATTAGCGCGCAAATACAGCAAATTGACCGCCTTGGTAAGTCATATCAAGACAAGCGCATGCTTGAACAATTACGTACCCGTATTTTAGAAATGCATTTAGTTGGCCGTGAAAGCTTACGTAAAAGCGCCGATATGCTGATGCCGTTACGTGAAGAGTTACGCCGCAACAACCTAATTACTCGCCAAGCGGCTAAAGTGCTTGGTTTAGTGCGTAAAAATGGCGTCGATAACATGTTAAGTGCAGTACAGCCTAACTTTGTTTCAGACGCGCAACGCTTTTCACTTGGTCAGCAACGTCATATCGTGGCCTATATGGCAGGCTTAGTTGACTTTGAGCACGATGAATATCAACTACCAGAGCATGATGATGTGCCCGCCTATCAAAGCCCGTATATTCCTGATTACAACGACGTTAAAACACAATTTAGAAAACGCTTTAAAAAAGCCAGCAAAAAAGCTCAGCCGCTGCTTAGTTTCTTAGATGAAAGCTACCCAGATCTAGAGGCTGACGAAATGCTGTTCTTATATCAAAAATTGATTAGCGATGGCGACCTTGAAATCAGCCAAAGCCAAGAGAAAGTAAAAATAAAAATTGCCCAGCAACACTTCTCTCTTTATCCATTTAACTCATCGATTGCTGACGATAAAAAAGCAACAGAGCAATAACCATGACAGATATTAATTTAGATGATTTAACGCATCTGCAAGCTATTAATAAAAAGCTCACATCAGGCTACCACATTAGCGAACAAGACACGCTGATGTGGCAAGAGCTTGATCAACACATTGATGCTTATCGCTCGTTATTTAACGCCCTTGGCCATGACCTACAACACGATAGCCGTGGCTTTTACTATTTTGGTAGCGACGAAAGCACCCCAAATATGGGTAAAATTTCGCGTGCCATCGCACTGACTATCTACATTTTGATTGAGAACTATGCCAATACTGGTAAAGATCCAATGCGGGCCTTGTTTGACGAAGTAAACGACCTTGAACTAATGCAAACCTTAGTGCAAATCAACAAGCATTTGTTTGATCAATTAGAAATCTTCTCAGGCTCAGATTTACGCAAAGACGTTTACCTACGTATGGTGCGTTTAGGTCTTGCTCGCGAAGTAGAAAATGGCTTTATGCTGCAAGCACCTATTTATCGTTATATCGATGCATTGATGGAAGTAAACGAAGAAACCTACCTAGGAGATGACGAATAATGCAAAGCCAAAGCCTTTACGGACTCAGCAAACTTGCGCTTTTAAATACCGCAGGCTATGCAAAATGCGTGATCCCACTGGATAAAAGTAGCTCTATTTGTGCACCGAATAATACCGGTAAAAGCTCGGTAATTAATGCCCTGCAATTTCCACTGATTAATGATTTGCGTTTAACAGAATGGGATGGCCACGATTTAGACGAAACCCGAAAATTCTACTTTTCGTCAGATCAATCCTATATTTTACTCGAAGCTGACCTGCCTAATGGCCCTGTGGTGATTGGTGTTGCCGGCCTAGGTAAAATTGCTGGTTACGCGCATCAGTTTTTTTGCTACCCAGGTAAGTTGAACCTTGAACACTACACGCAAGGCAAAACTATTGTAAAATTCACCAAGCTTTTTAATCACTTAAAAGAGCAAGGTTTCAATCCAATTGAATTAAAAGCGCAAGAGCTAAACGCCTTACTCACTGGCGGCGCAACCCCATTTGATGGCGATATCAACTTAAAGATGATCCCCCTCAATAACGTGCAAGATTCAGCGATTTACAAAGAAATTTTCCGCCGTATCCTTAACTTGCATAAGTTAGGTGCCAGTGATGTTAAACGCTTTATGCTACGTGTATTTGAGCGCCATATGTCAAACTCACGGGTTGATTTTTATGAGGTTTGGCGACGTTCATTTGATAAAGTGAATCGCGCTAAACGTGAATTAAAAGCCCTTGAGTCAATGCAAGAGCCAATTGCAGCTCTTGAATCTATGCTTGAAAACCAAACGGTTTTAAAAGGTAAGCTTGCTGCTTATGCGCCAAAAATTGACCAAGCACTAATAGACTTTGAAACCTATCAACAAGAGCAACTCACTGAGCTAAATATTGCCCTTGAGGATATCGAGCACGAAAAGCATGAGTTCGAACAAAAGCAGCAGCTGTATATTCAGCAATCGCGCGATATTGAGCGCAAACAAACTCAAATTGAACAGTGGTTTTTAGACTATCGAGCGCTTAAATCTGAGTTTGAATTGGTTAATAAAGCCACTTTAAAAGTCAGCCTTACTCAGCTTAAACAAGATTATGAATCGCTATCGCATTCATTGAGCAGTGCCCAAGGGCAAAGCTTGCACACCCTTGATTACCGTATTAGCGAAACACAAAAGCAAATCAAGAGCTTAAAATTACAGCTGAAGAACCTCGAGTTCAATTTATTCACCCGTATGCGTGAAGATTTATCTTTGAAAGAAGTTGAAGAGATTTCGCGTATTCTGAACCCAGATATCTTATCGTTTGCCACCACCAGCAATGGTGATGTTGAGATCACAGACGAAGATGCCTTTGGGGAGTTCTTAGAGCAGTTATCGGCTAACGTGAAAGGCGGTGTACTGACTCTGCCAGGTGCGACGATTAAACTTAAAAAGCTAAGCCCAGTGCAAATGCAAACTGGCGAAAATAAAGAGCAATTAACTGCGCAACTTGCTGCTCTTGAAAACTCACTGAAAGAGTTTAAACAACAGCGCGAAGTCGCTGCTAATGTCGCCGAAAAGCGATGCACAAACCCTGCTAAAAGAGCAATTAAATGCAGAGCGCGAACAAGTTGACGACTACCTGCAAGACATTCAAAAGAACAGTGGCTCAATCAGCGATCGTCGCTCAATTATCAAGTCGAAAAAAGATTTGCTCGCGCGCCAAGCTGACCGTTTACGCCAAGTTAAATCTGAACGTATCGATCACACCCTTGATGTTTACTCAGGAAAAGTCACTCCGTACATGATTGAAATCAGTATTGATTTTGATAACTTAAGTGACCTCATTCACCACTTCAATAAAGACTGCCAAGAGTTACGTAACTTTGATATCAACGTACGTAACACCTACCTGCATATTTACAATGCAGGTATTACTAAATTTGATAACGAAAACGATGAGTTTACTAAATACGAAAAGCTTATTAGCGCGTTTCATAACATCGATAACGAGCGCGATGCGGTTGAACGTCAAGGCAGAGTTGCGTTAACCGAAGTAGCCGCTACTATTAAAGGTTTGCGCGAAGACTTAGACCGCCTGCGCCGTGAAATGAACAGCTTTAATAAAGGGATTAGTCAGCACCGTATCTCTAATCTTCAAGCATTCAAAATTAATGTTATTCCGCGCAAGATGTTAGTTGATAGCATTGATACTATTATTAGTACCTCAAATCAGTTTGAGCAAGGCGATACCCTAGACCTATTAAGCCAAGAGCCATATAGCGAATCTGCGGTAAACGAAGCGAAAGATCATTTGATTAAGCTTGCCTCTGAAAAAGCCGGTTTAACACTGACCGACTTATTCGATATTCGTTTTGAAGTCGTGAACCGTGCTGGTGAAACTGAGCACTTCGAAAAAATTGACTCAGCCGGTTCTAACGGTACGCGTATTACCATTAAGTTACTTTGCGGCATGCTGTTTATTCGTTACTTATTAAGCGACCAAGAACAAAACTTGTATCGTATTCCGATTTATATCGATGAAGCAGCCGATATCGACCCACAAAACCAAAAAGCAATTATCGAAACCGCGCTTAGCTTTGGCTTTGTGCCGATTTTTGCCTCAGTTAAACCACAAGTTAGCTGTGATTACATCGTACCTATTCGCACTGTTAAAGATGGCGCACAAAACTGGGTCGATGAAAAAGACTGGATAGAAGTGGAACACAGTGCTTAATTACAAACTATTACAGTACTTTTTTGTAAATGTGCCATAGTTTTTAAATAATCATTCAGTTGAGTATTTTTTGTGTTATGTTATCAATCAAGTAGTGGAAATTTTGCCAAGGAGCAAACAATATGAAGAACTTATTAATCGCGACGGCTGTACTATTTTTAGCAGCCTGTGCTAAAACGCCTGATTGGGATTACGACAAATCAGCCGATTTTAGTAATTATAAAACCTTCTCTTGGGTACCGAATGCCAGCTTGACTAAAAATGTATCGAACTACCAAATTAGTCCTTTAATGGAAAAGCGGGTTCGTGAAGCCGTTAATGCTGAACTTGAAAAAAGCGGTATGAAGCTAGTTGATTTAGCACAAGCAGATGTGCTGATTAACTACCATGCCTCTGTTGATACTAAAATTGATGTAGATACCTTCAACGTAGGTTACGGTGCACGCTGGAATTACTGGGGTATGGGTTATAACACGCAAACAACTGCTCGCGAATACGAAGTGGGTACGTTAATTTTAGACGTGGTAGACCGTGCTTCTAACCAATTAGTTTGGCGTGGTGCGAAAGAAGGTCGTTTGCAAAAGAACCAATCACCTGAAAAGCGCACTGAAGTTATCAAAGAGACTGTTGCTAACATTCTAAGTAACTTCCCACCAAAACCTCAGCAATAAGCCTTTTACATAATTTTGAAAAGCTCACAAATTGTGAGCTTTTTTGTTTGTGAAGATCAAAGTTTGCTATGATGCTTTAACTTAAATAACTCTAAATGGAATTAGGGGTCTTAGAGAAAAGATCCAAAAAGGAATAAAATGAAATTAACTTGCCCAAACTGTAAAACCATAATTGCGACTAAAGATATAAAAAAGGTTAATACAAACAGCCTCTTCATTGAAAATCAATGCCCCTCTTGTCAAGCATGGTTTTGCTTAAATAAAACACAGACGATTTTAAAAATTTCCGGTATTTCTCTATTGTTAATAACTAGCTTGCTTAATATTTTTAATATTAAAGCTGAATATAGCCTAGCTTTTTCGGTCATTGGATTTATAGGTATTTTTGTTGCTCTCATCATTACTTTCTTTGGTAAATATGATGCGGTTAAAAATAAATAATCAAACTGAAACACACATCTTTTTTAAATAATAAATAGACACAGCTCTTATTGCACAACCGCGCCTTAGCGCGGTTTTTTGTTACCTGCTGAAATCTGGTTGGAGTGGTATAACTCAGTGATTCAGATACAATACCTGCAATTTCTAGTGCGCTCTTAACGGCCACTGCAACGAGTTAATCAAAATAATAGAGAGTTTTAGATGGTACGCGCAGTACAGCTTACACTTCCCGCTTTATTCGTCACTTGCTCAGTGCTAGCAGAAGACACCAACAATATTGAACAAATCACCGTTGAAGTTTCAGCAACCGCAAATAAAGAGCCTGTTGGTACCTTTGATGCGCCGGTATCAAACTTAGAATATGACCCACGTGTCGATTTGCAATCACGTAACATGGCTGAAGCACAAGCTGATGTCACTATTCGTGGTGGTATTTTCGAAAATACTGGTTTTCGTGTCGGTAGCAGTACGTTATTCGACCCTCAATCTGGTCACTACTTTGCTGAAATTCCAATTGCGCCACAAATGCTAACAGGCCCTTCAGTGCTTACAGGGGCTGATAATGCCCTTTATGGTATGAATAGTTCGGTTGGCACAGTTTCATTTGGCTGGCGCCCTATCACAAGCACTGGCAGCGTTTCACTTGGCACAGGTACGAATGGCTTTAATTTACAAAGCATTCATGCTGCCCATAGCCAAAAGCTGGATAGTAAACCAGATTGGCGATTAGGCATTGAAGGGGAATACTCGCACTCAAAAAGTGATGGCTCAATTGATAATGGCGACCACGACTTTGAACGTGCCTCAGCACGCGTTCAAATTGCAAGCGATACCTCGCAAACTGATTTAATGTTCGGACGCCAAGAGAAGTTTTTTGGTTGGCCAAACCTTTACACGCCATTTAATTTTAACGAAACCGAAGATCTTGAAACCAAGCTTTTCATGCTAAATCACAAACAAATGTATGGTGAGAGCAATACCTTTGAAGTGACTGGCTATTATCGTAAACATAACGACCATTATGTTTTGTCTCGTGAAAACCCAGCTATTTTTGAAGCGTTTCACGAAACCACGGTTAAGTCATTAGCACTCTCTGGGCGTCACCGCTTAAATAATCGCTACGCAATTAATTATGCTGGGCAATTTATTGCTGATGAAATTGAATCAACGTCTCTTGAAAATAACTTTACGTCGCGCAATTACACTAAGCTAAGTATCTTACCTGAGTACAAATCAGCCCTTACAGCGAACAAAGAGCTTACTGTACGTATTGGTGCAGCATTTGATAATACTAACCACGATAGCTCAGATACCTCTTTTATTGCCGATGCCAGCCTTAAAGTAGCTAATCATAATGGCGGTGAACATACTTGGTATGCATCATACGCAGAAGCAACACAAGTTCCCGGTTATACCGCCATCGGCGGCAGCGAAACGGGCGGATTATTCAGAAGTAACTACAGCCTTGAGCGCGAAACAACCGATAACCTTGAGCTAGGTTTACTGATTGAACAGTCTTCGTGGCGTTTAGATTCAGCTATTTTCTACCGTAAAGATAAAAACCTGACAGATTGGACATATCGCTTTGATGCAACCTCAGCTCGTTTTGCAAACCCGGTTGATATAGACACCTTAGGCGTTGAGTTTTTAGCGAATAAATCGTTTGAAAGCACTGAGTTGATTGCCAGCTACACCTACTTAGAAAAGTCAGAAGACTATGGCGCGGCAGATATTGATGCGAGCTTTTATGCGCTTAACTACCCTGATCACCGTGTAACACTGGGTGCAGTATGGCAACCAATGGATGTGCTTGAGCTACGTATCGATAACGAATGGCGTAAGCAACATAGTAACCGCTTACGTAACTCTGATGATGAAGCCTTCTTCACGCAGTTAACGCTAAAATTCACCCCAGCTCAGCTTGATAATGTGTTTGTTACCTTTGCAGCTGACAACATTTGGGATGAATCTTTCGAAGAAGTCCCGGGTACCCCTGGTCGCGGCGAGCAATATACTCTCAGCGCTACTTATACGTGGTAAACAAAAACAACAATGCCAGTCAATTGACTGGCATTCCTCTATCGCGCTACCGCCTAGACATCTCACGAACCATAACCAAAATTATATTAAATGCTGTGAATAAAAATTTGGTTATAAAAAACACAACTGTTCCCAGTAACCGTTAAAAAGTGTTAAAGGTTTAATCTTTTTTAAGTCATCTGCTCAAGCTCGGTAATTAAATACAATGCTTGTTCGTTAGTGGTGCCACATACATCAACGGTAGCAGAAAAGTCACTACACACCTTAGGCCTTGATTCATCACCAAATAATTTACATAGGTTATTATCATCAAGTTGAATACAGCGCTCTCCCGCGGCTTTCCCGTTTGGCATTCCTGGGATCGGTGAGCTAATACTGGGTGCAATACAACAGGCGCCACAGCCTAATCTGCATGCCATTTTATCTGTCATTGAGTACCTCTTATAGAACCTTTGTAGCGCCTTTGTAATATGTGTAATGGTTTGTTACATCTTCAAACGCCTTGTAAACACTTTATTGCGTATGCTTAGCCTATCAAATTTATTTTTAATTACCGTCAACCGTGAGGGACTATCCCGTGGCTAGTAAAAAACAAATCATTCTCCCTATCGCCGTATTAGTCGGCGGACTTGGAATGGCATTCGCATTTGCCTCAATGAAGCAACCGCCAGTAGAAAAACCAGAACAAGATCTGCGCCCGCTTGTATCAATCAAACCGTTAAGCTTTGACGCCATTACCCTCGATGTAAAATCATACGGTATAGTTAAACCTAAAAACCAAACTGAGCTTGTTGCGCAAGTAAGTGGTCAGGTTGTGTCGTTATCAGATCAATTCGTACAAGGTGGATTTGTTAAGCAAGGCGACATTCTAGCACGTATTGACCCAAATGATTACGAAGCAGCACTCATTGAAGCAGAAGCTGGACTAGCCCAAGCAAGCTCTGCACTTGAGATAGAACGTGCACAGGTGTCAGTTGCGCAAGCTGAGTGGGACCGCATCAAAGGTGACTCAAACCAAGTTATCCCTTCTGAGCTTTATTTACGTAAACCACAACTTGCTGAAAAACTTGCAAGTTACCGCGCTGCGCAAGCGAGTGTTAAACGCGCTAAACGTAATCTTGAGCGCACATACATTAAAGCGCCTTACGATGCGATTATCGACGAACGCCTGATTAGTCTAGGTAGTGTGGTAAACCCAGGTAACAGCTTTGGTAGCCTGAGCTCAACGTCACTGGCTGAAATTCGTTTGCCTGTTGCTGATAAAGATCTGCAATACCTAAATAACCAAGGAATTGGTGCAAGCGTATCAATTAATGCTGAATTTGCAGGTAAACAAACAACGTGGCAAGCAACTATTGTTCGTAGCGAAGGAGTTGTTGACCAACGTAGCCGCATGAATTATTTAGTAGCACAAGTAGCAACGCCTTATGAGCAAAAGCAGCCATTACGTTTTGGCTCATACATTAACGCCACTATCGAAGGCCGAGCGTTAGACAACGCGATTGTTGTTCCGCACCATTTAGTTAAAGATAAAAAAGTCGCTGTTTTACAAGATGGCGAAACGCTTACCTTTAAAACACTTAACATCGTTCGCGAACAAAATGGCATGGTGATCGCCGATAATGGCCTTGCTAACGGTGAGCAACTTATTACATCGGCACTTGAATACCCAACTGAAGGCATGGCGGTCAAGTTAGATGACGCAACACTGAGTGTGCCAACAACGCAGTTAGCGTTAAAAGAGGAATAAGCCATGACCACGCACAGAGAAAAAGGGCTTATTGCCTGGTTTGCTCGCAACCCAGTTGCTGCAAACTTACTTATGATTTTCATTTTAGTGGGTGGCTTATTGACGGCAATGTCGGTGCGTAAGCAAATGTTCCCACAATTTGAGAGTAACTGGATCAGTATTCAAGCTGTCTACCCAGGGGCTGCGCCGCAAGAGGTAGAAGAAGGCATCACCATTAAGGTCGAAGAGTCTTTAGAAGGCCTCGAAGGCATTAAACGTTTAATTACCTATTCGAACCGTGGTTTTTCACAAGCTTGGATCGAAATCGAAGAAAAGTACGACCCGCAAGAAGTACTCGATGAAATTAAGATGCAGGTTGATTCAATCAATACCTTCCCTGCAGAGATGGAACGCCCAATTGTTCGCCGCGAAAAGTTTGAGCAAGAAGTGATGATACTCGCGCTGTATGGCGATATGAGTAACTACCAGCTCAAAGAACTTGGTAATGATATTAAAGATGAGCTACAAGCTTTACCACAAATTAACTTGGTCAACTTTTACAGTGGCTTAAACTACGAAATTGGCATCGAAATTAGCCCAGATAAGCTACGTGAGTATGGTTTAACTTTCCGTGATATTGCCACAGCCGTTCGCAGCTTTTCTGCCAATATGTCTGCAGGTCAAATTCGCTCTGAAAATGGCTACATTTCAATGCGTGTTGAAAACCAAGCATATCGTGGTAAAGAGTTCGAAAATCTGCCTTTATTACACTTACCAGATGGCGCTCAAGTTTTCTTAGGTGATGTAGCAACAATTAACGACGGCTTTGAAGAAGGCTTACAATACTCTAAGTACAACGGTAAAAACTCACTGACTTTTGAAGTAAATGCGTCGAAAGATCAAGACATCACTAAAGTTGCTGCGGTATTAAAAAAATACCTAGCAGATAAAGCACCACAGTTACCAGCAGGTGTAAAACTATCACCGATTGTTGATTTAACTTACTACCTTGAAGGTCGTCTAAACATGATGATCGACAACATGATTTGGGGTGGTATTTTAGTGATGGTGGTACTGGCGCTATTTTTACCACTACGCTTAGCGTTTTGGGTAATGATGGGCTTACCTGTGTCATTCCTAGGTGCATTTTTAATGATGCCACTTGGCTTTATTGATATCACTGTTAACTTAGCTTCTTTATTCGCATTTATACTGGTGCTCGGGATAGTCGTTGATGATGCTATTGTCGTCGGTGAGTCTGCCAGTGCTGAAATTGAAAAGCACGGTCATAGCCTAGATAACGTAGTCCGCGGCGTAAAACGCGTTGCTATTCCTGCAACCTTTGGGGTGTTAACTACAATTGCCGCATTTTTACCACAAACACTGGCATCAGGCCCTGGCTCTGCGTTTTCTAAAGCCATTGGTGGTGTAATTATCCTATGTTTAATTTTCTCACTAATTGAGTCAAAACTGATTCTACCGGCTCACTTAGCGGCAATGAAAAATAAACCTGCGAACCCTAAAAATCCATTACATCGCTTACGTTTAGGTATGGATAAAGGCCTCAAGAACTTTGTTGATAATTACTACACACCATTTATTGGTCGCTGTATTCATTACCGTTACACCGTGATTGTTGGCTTTATCTGTGTACTTATTGTTAGTGGCGGTATGTTCGCTGGTGGCTTAGTGAAATTTGTTGCGAATCCTAAAATTCCACATGATTTCCCGCGTATCTCAGTTGAAATGAACTTATCTTCTTCTGAGCAAGCAACCCTTGAGACAGCGCAAACCATTGAAAAGCTGATTTTAGATGTCGATAAGCAACTTGAAGAGCAATATGGTCAAGCGATGATCCGCGATTTATCGGTTAGTTTACGCGGTCGTACAAGTGCACGCATTATGGCGATTTTGGTCGAACCGGACTTACGCCCTATTGATACCTTCCAATTAAGTGCAATGTGGCGCGAACAAATGCCACCATTGCCAGGTGTGAAAACGCTTAATATTGAAGACAGTATCATGAATGGCGGCCGTGATGACGGTGATGTTAGCTTTCGCTTAGAAGGCAAAGATATCAATAAGCTCAAAGAAGTGGCTGCAAAGTTAAAAGAAAAGCTAAATAGCATGCAAGGCGTAGGCGATGTAAATGACTCACTACAATCTGCAACTGACGAGGTTCAACTTGAACTTAAACCACTTGCTTACAGCTTAGGGTTAACCCTTTCAGATGTGGCATCACAAGTTAGTTTTAGCTATTACGGCCTAGAAGCACAACGTATTTTACGTGACGGTGAAGAGATCAAAGTAATGATCCGCTACCCTCGTGAATCGCGTAACGCAGTAAGTGACATCACAGATGCGCGTATCATCACGCCAACGGGTGTTGAAGTACCGCTTGCTGAAGTTGCTAAAGTTAACATTGTAGATGGTGTAAACCGTATTCGCCGTGAGAACGCTAAACGTACTATAAACGTTTGGGCTGCGGTTAATACTGACCAAGCTGAACCATTTGCCATTGCAAAAGAAATTCGTGACGAATACTTACCTAGCCTACTGAAAAGCTACCCAGGTGTAGAAAGTAATGTAGCCGGTCGTATTCAAGAAGAAATGGACAGTGTTGCAGAACAAGTACGTGACTTTGCTTTATCAATGATGATTATCTTTGCGTTACTTGCTATTCCACTACGCTCGTACTCACAGCCATTTATCATCATGTCGGTTATTCCATTCGGTGTCATTGGTGCAATGTTTGGCCACATGATCTTAGGTATGACAATGAGTAGCCTATCAGTATTCGGTATCATCGCTGTTGCAGGTGTTGTCGTAAACGACTCGCTAGTGATGGTCGACTTTGTCAATAAAGCCCGCGCCGAAGGTGTTGCAATCAAAGAAGCGGTAATGCAAGCCGGTGCCCGCCGTTTTAGAGCAATATTACTGACCTCGATTACAACCTTTATTGGTGTATTACCAATCATTATGGAAACAAGCTTACAAGCAAAAATCGTTATCCCAATGGCTGTATCTCTAGCATTCGGGGTGTTATTTGCAACGGTCATTACGCTTATTTTAATCCCTTGTCAGTACGTCGCGTTAGAAGACTTCAAACGCTTAATTGGCAAGCTAAGAGGTAAAAAAGCAGAGCCAGAAGCAAAATTACAAACAACCAGTCATTAATCCCCTCTCAAAATCCCAACCGAGCGCTTGGCAAGCTTATTTGCCAAGCGTTTTTTATTTAAAAATATGTTCCTATAAATCCTGTTGTTTTGCTAAGCTTAAATGAGCAAAAAAGAAACAATTCAAAAAATAACTAAATACGTTATAAGGACATAGCTATGAAAATTCTGCGCTACACAGCTTTGCTCAGTTGTTTATCAATTTGTATGCCAGTGCTTGCTGAGAACCAATACTTGCAACAACAGCTTGAACCTATTCTGATTGGTGAATCTCACAGTATAGAAGGACAGCATATCCATTCCCCTGAAATGACTGTTGCCACCTATAAAGCAAATAGTTTTGAACGAGTATGGGATGACAACAAATATGCCAAACAAGCGCTAAATTTAATTGCGCAAGCAGAACTTGAAGGGCTATCTCCTAACGACTATCACTTTGATACATTAATGGCGCTGGCCAACGAAATAGAGAAACGCGGAGCAGATGCCGTCGAAGCACAGTTTGATGTTCTAATGACAGATGCCGTCATGACCTATGCAAAACATTTAATTCGCGGAAAAGTAAATCCAAAACAATTGGCAGCCACATGGAACTATGAACAGTTTGATGTCAGCCCAGATGCTGCAGCGGCCTCATTACTCAAACATGTAAAATCAAAAAGCCTTGATAAAGGACTTGAAAACCTAAAACCTGTTTTGCCTCATTATAAGCGCTTAAAAGCCGCACTTGTGTTTTATCGAGAGCTTGATGCCACTGGCGAGTTACCTGACTTCGCACTGCAAAATAAGGTATTAAAACCCGGACAATCAGACCCAGCAGTACCGCATTTAAGACAAAAGTTAAAACGACTAAAGTATTTTGACGGCAGTAACAGTGATGCCACTGATTATAACGATGAGCTAGTCGCAGCAGTTAAACGCTTTCAAAATGCCCATCAAGTTGCTGATGATGGTGTGATTGGCAATGCGACGTTAAAACTACTCAACAAAGATTACAGTGAGTACGTTAATGATATTTTAGTAAACCTAGAGCGCATTCGTTGGGTTGATAACACGCTCACAGAGCGCTTCTTAGTGGTAAATATCGCAGGCTACTTTCTGTATTTGTTTGAAGACAACAAATTGAAATGGCAAACCAACGTAGTTGTAGGCAGAAACTACACCAAAACACCAATATTTAAAGGGCAAATGAGTTATATCGTGATGAATCCAACGTGGACAGTACCGCGGAGTATTTCAGGTGGCATCATCAAAAAAATGAAAGAAAACCCAAATTACTTAAACGAGAAAGACTTTGTTGTGGTTGATAGTCGCCGTAACCCAGTTGATAGCAAGAGTATTGATTGGCCGAATGCTAGCCGCAAAAACTTCCCGTATTGGTTTGTACAACAGCCTTCAGAGAATAATTCATTAGGGCAAATCAAGTTTATGTTCCCAAATAAATACTCAATCTATTTGCACGATACCCCTGCAAAAAGTTTATTCCAGCAAGACCAACGTGCATTTAGCCACGGCTGTGTAAGAGTTGATGACCCATTCACCTTAGCTGAGAAAATATTAGAAACCTCAGATAATTGGAGCCGTAGTGAAATTGATGACGCCATTGCTGCAAAAGAAACTAAAAAAGTCAGCTTATCAAAACCGCTGGATGTACTTTTAATGTATTGGACCGTTGCGGGTAACGACGAGGGCCTACAATTTTATACCGACGTTTATAATCGTGATGGCGCGTTATTAAAAGCACTCACCACGCCATTAGCAAACAATACAATTTAGAGGTCACTATGTATTTCAGCCGTATTATTTTTAGTGTGTGCTTAGCGTTAACTACATGTTCTGTTGCTGCCATTGAATTAACTGACTCGCTGCACAGCCTTGTACTTGATGCAAAACAAGTGCTAACACTTGATAACACGGCTGATTTTGCTCCAACTGCAGTTTCAGATGTTGAGACAGAGCGATTAGGGCCAAATAGCATTGCCGTTTATGCGCCAGAAAATGCAGGGTTTTATAGCCTAGTACTGAGTAACAACAAAACGAGCAAACGCTTACTCGTTATAGTGAAAAAACCATTCAATGCTAACAATAAGCAATTGAATAGTTATCAAATAGGCCTCTACCCTGCCCCTTATAAAGGCTATACACAATACAGTGCACCAAACGGGTTTATAGAAATTTTTGAGAAAGACCTAACACGCCAGCTGACTCCTCATGTGCAAATTAAAAATGTAATTTGTAAGCAAGTGAGTGGCTTTCCAAAATACCTTTATGTCAACAACGATGGCTTGATGATGCTCGAAGATCTGCTCTCGTTTGTACAAAATGAAGGGATTAAAGTCAGCAAATTTGCCTTTATCAGCGGCTATAGAACACCCCATTACAATCGCTCAATTGGTAATGGCAAACACAGCCGACACCAATACGGCGATGCCTTCGACCTATATATAGACGAAGATGGTGATGGCCGAATGGACGATTTAAACGGCGATGGCAAACTAACGGTTGCTGATGTTGATGTGCTTTATAAAGTGTTTGAAAAGTTCCAAATACAGAGCCGCTATAATGGCGGTATTGGCCGCTATAAACCCGCATCCCACCACGGTGGATTTGTTCACATAGATAACCGTGGATTTACCGCTAGGTGGTAATTGCAGCTTCATATAACCCTTGAATAAATATTATCCAATTGCATTATTACTGCGGGGTTGCTAAGTTATTGTAAGAAATGGAAATACTACAATAACAACAAAGGGAATTATGCGCTTTATCTTCTGCATTTTTTATATTTCAGTCCTCAGTGGTTGTCAGAGTTTTATTGCTTATCAAATCACTCAACCTGTTGAAGAGATATCTTACGGTGGCCCTGACGACCCAATGTTGAATACCGTTTACGAAGGTATACCTCGAAAAACATGTAACACTACACATGAATGTTTAGCAGTTAGAATATTTTCCCATAATGATTTAATCGAATATTTTGAGCAAGGTGAACAATTTGGCATAACTTTTCAACTTAAATCAAAAGAGGAAATGGAAACATTTGAAACAACTTTGACCTCTATAAATGGTGCCAAACAGAAAAACGATTCAGCAATTATACTATTCCCAGGTTATGGTGTGAGTAGTTTGATTTATAGCTTTCAAGCTCGTTGGCTAAGCCATTTTACTGGCAAAGATGTTATCCTTATGCCTGCGAGCAATCAATATAGTGAATTCAAGTTTGGTCTAAATAGTCTTGATGTATTAAAGCATTTTTTAAATACCAACCAATACCAACAAATTGATATTTTAAGTTATTCAATGGGCAGTATTGCCGCAGTGCAACTTGCAAAGCAAATGCCTAATGTAAAGCAACAGATAATGGTTGCACCAATAGTGCATTTTGACACCGCATTAATGTCCGTAGCTAAAAATTATCACCCCACCTTAAGCTACTTTGTCAAAGATAATGATTTTAAAAACGCAGCAAAAAATGTAATTCAAAACAGTGCTATTGATGAAACACAGCTTGATTTATTCGCCCTACTGAACAGCAAACAATCAGCTAATAGAACCACACTCTATGTCAGTAACGCAGACCCAATAAGCCCAGCTGGTTATTGGCAAGCGCTTCAAAATAAGAGTGTATCTGTAGTGCATTACAGTAATTTGAACCACACCAGAATGGTCAGCCTTATCAATCAAGCCATGCGCAATGAAGTATTACATCGATTAATGTAACCAACAAATAACAAGGAAAGCAATGAACATATTCTTTAATAAACTAAGACTACTTGTAGTTTTTTATTTAGTCGCAATTTCAAGCCTCGCACATAGCCAAAACATGCAAGCAGAGATGGCTGACTTTATTAATGGCTTTCATAACTTTAAGCAGTTTAATGGCAATGTGTTAGTTGCAAAGGATGGAAAAGTACTGTTTGAACAAAGCGTTGGCTATGCCAACTTTGAATGGGGTATAAAACATAGTAATAAAAGTAAATTTAGAATTGGTTCAATTACCAAACAGTTTACCGCCATGTTAATTCTGCAATTGGCACAAGATGGTAAACTCAAACTCGATGATCACCTTGCAACATACCTCCCTGATTACAGAAAAGATATAGCCACTAAAATTACCCTTCGGCAAATACTTAATCACACCTCAGGTCTTGGAAATTATACTCAGGCAAAATCGTTTCGTGATGAGTACAGCCGAAACCCTTACAGTGTTGATGAATTTATTCGCTTATTATGTAGTGATGATCTAGTGTTCGAACCTGGCACTGAATTTCGTTATAGCAACTCTGGCTATTTTATTTTAGGTGCGGTAATCGAAAAGGTAACAGGTCAAAAATATCAAGACGTATTACAGAAGAATATTTTAGATCCACTCGATATGAAGGATACAGGCTATGACTCTCACAATAAAATCATTAAATTTCGCGTATCGGGTTACGACAATGGCCTAGCAGGTTATAGCAATACTGATTATTTAGATATGTCTATCCCGTATGCTGCTGGGTCAATGTATTCAACAGCACGAGATTTACTAAAATGGGATCAAGCTCTCTACACAGATAAGTTATTGAACAACGAATATAAAAAACAGATGTATCAAGTTTCTGAGCAAAGAAATTATGCGCTTGGTTGGGAAGTTACAAACCTTGATAAAAGCACCTACGGAAAACCCCTAACACGTATCCAACATGGCGGTGGTATTAATGGTTTTAATGCATTTATAAGTAGAATAATCGAAGACAAATTACTGGTTATTATTTTAAATAACACCGGTGGTGCGCCACTCACACCCATGACTAATGGCTTACTTGCAATCTACTATGGCAAACCCTACGAAAAAGCGACAGAGCATGCAGATAGTAAACTTTATAACGCATTTAAACGTGAAGGTATTGCAGGGCTAAAGAATACCTATCAGCAAATGGTGAGTGAGGGTAATACGCCTAGAGAAAGGTCGCTAAACTACTTTGGCTATGAATTAATGCAGATGGATGAGCTAGACGCCGCAATAACGGTGTTTGAACTCAACAATCAATCTTATCCAGATTCAGCAAATACGTTTGACAGTTTAGGTGAAGCATATTTAACAGCTGGTGATAAACAAAAAGCATTAGCAAGTTACAAAAGTGCGCTAAAACTTAATCCTGACAGTGAAAGTGCTAAACAAGCTATTGAGAAATTACAATAAATAAAGGCCACAAGAGTGGCCTTATTTTTTTACTTACGGCTTAAAGCTTTTAGCAAGCCTGTTTTTGCGTTGCTTGGATATAGGCAACTAAATCTTCAATCGATACAACAGGCATATTGTGCTCACTGGCAAACTTGCTTACTTCAGGCAAGCGAGCCATTGAACCATCTGGATTCGTTAATTCACAAATAACACCAAACGGTGTTAAACCCGCTAACTGCATTAAATCAACCGATGCCTCGGTATGGCCACGGCGCACTAATACACCACCCGTTTGTGCTCGCAGTCCAAACACATGTCCTGGACGAGACAAATCTTCAGGCTTTGCATTGTCAGCTGTTGCCGCTTTAATGGTGGTTACACGATCAGCTGCTGAAACGCCGGTTGTCACGCCCGTTTTAGCTTCAATGGTCACTGTATAAGCTGTTTTGTTTTGGCTGGTGTTATGCTCAACCATTTGTGGTAAATCAAGCTGTTTAACACGCTCATCGCCCATGCAAAGACACACAATACCGCTGCCTTCACGGATCATCATGGCCATTTGCTCTGTGGTCAGGTGCTGTGCTGAATACACAAAATCACCTTCGTTTTCACGGTTTTCGTCATCTACTACAAGTACGCCTTCACCTTGCTGCAAGGCAGCAATAGCACGTTCAACGCGTTCAAGTGGTTCGCCAAATTGGCTAAGTAAAGAAGACTGAATCATCATTTTTAATACCTATTAAATTAAATATGAAAAGATTCAGGACATTGAAAGGCACAGCAAAAAAGACCACCCGCAGGCAGCCAATTACTGTTTTATAGATAAACTATATTCTCTTTCATCCGGACTATCACCGTCGGCTCTGGCCTCTCACCAGATCTGCTGACCTCTAACCAAAGTTAAAGCGCTCGCGGGCTCACTTAAATTTAAAGTATACCGCCGGTGGGGAATTTCACCCCGCCCTGAGAATGTTGCTTAATCAATAAGATGAATAAGCCAAGCTATTCTATACCTAAAGTAATTAGTTATCGAGTACCCGCTTATCTAATATGCCTTTTTCAATCAGTTGATTGAGGATCGCCTTGGTTTTTTCTCGGCATATATCACGCACTAGACGAACCGCGGGTGTAATGGACTGTCGACTTGGGCATATTAGCCAAAGCTCAGCACATAAGTGAGGATAATTTTGCATCACGGGCACTACCCGCCCACTTAGTAAATCATCACTGATATCAATACATGATTTAACCGCTAGGCCTTTACCAGCCACGCACCAACGCCTTACCAAATCACCATCATTAGATGCTCGGCGGCCTTGCATTTTCACCTTAAAACGCTCGGTTCCATCGGTAAATTCCCAGACATTATTGATGATATCTTGTAGTTGATAAAACAGGCCTTGATGCTGATTTAATTCATCGGGATGTGTCGGCGCGCCATGTTCGGCAATGTACTTCGAGGTTGCACATAACAGCCGCGGAACATTACAAATTTTAAAGCCATACAAATTTGAGTCGGATGGCGAGCCATACCTAAGGGCAAAATCAACGGAGTCTCGGTAAAAGTCGACATTACTATCGCTAATATGCGGGCGCATACTCAGCTTTGGATACTCATCAAGTAGCTCATCTAACCATGGGATAATGATGTTGCGGCCTAAATCTGAAGATAATGCGACTCTTAGTTCTCCTTCAATTTCATCATGCTCACCTTTTAACGCGAGTGTGGCTTGGTCTAGCATGAGCACTGCTTGCTGACACTGAGGTAAAAAGCGCTCCCCTGCCGCAGATAAACGCAAATGACGAGTAGTTCTAACAAATAACTCAGCCCCCAGCGCTGCTTCAACACGTTTAATTGCCGCACTGGCGGTAGCAGCTCGCATGTCTAATTTGGCTGCCGCGGTTGTAATACTGCGAAATTCAGCCACCTTGAGGATTAATTTAAGATCTTCAACCAGCATATTAACTAAAAATTTTTGATAATGTTTTTTCGATTATGCGCTTTATCGTAAAGTATGCAAGGCGTAAACTGCACCTAATTGTTATACATGCGGGAGCAAATCATGACACACCCAATCATTTCTGACTTACAACGCCGTTATACTAGTAAACGTTACGACGCTTCAAAACAAATTAGCCAAGCAGACTTAGCTGTAATTTTAGAAGCATTACGTTTATCGCCATCGTCTATTAATTCTCAACCATGGAAGTTTGTGGTCATTGAATCAGAGCAAGGTAAACAGCGTCTGCATGATAGTTTTGCAAATAAGTTTCAGTTTAACCAAGTTCATGCAAAAGCGGCATCACACACCATTTTATTTGCTTATAACCCAAGCTATAAACGTGCTGATTATGAAAAAGTAATTGATGCCGATATTGCTAATGGCCGTACAAAAGCAGAAAACAAAGAGCAAGCATTTGGCGCCTTCGCCTTTGTTGATTTAAATACTGATGAGCAAGGTGTTAACGCTGCTTGGACTAAAGCGCAAACCTACATTGCCTTAGGTAATACCATGCATACAGTGGCTCGTTTAGGTTTAGACTCAACACCGATGGAAGGTGTCGATAAAGACTTACTCGGTGAGCTTTTTGCAGATGAATTAGGCGACTATGTTTGTGAGGTGGCACTCGCTATTGGTTATCACGAGCCAGAGCAAGATTATAATGCTGCATTACCAAAATCGCGTTTAGATAAAAATTCTGTAATTAAGATTGTTTAACAAACCTTAATAGTTACGCCTTTTAATGTAGGCGTAACTTTAAATGGCTATTATAAATGAGCTTATAAGCTTTTAATCAGATAGAAACTGCCTATACACTTTTTCATCCAAGCCTAAATTAGGGCAAACCAAGGTTTTATCCTTCACCTTTGATAATGATAGTGTTTCATTATTAACAATAACAGCTTGATATTCTAGTGAACAGTTATCTTCTTTTGTTACGGACCATCTCGACAGCTTATCTAACGGTGATGGTGCCCCAGAAATAATATAAACCTCTGTTTCACCATATTTCTTAAAATTCAATAAATTATCATGAACTTTCACTAAACTGCATGGAGTAATTAACCCCAGTTTTTTTTCTGTGTTATTTAACTTCACTGTACAACTTTCAGAATTTACATAAAGAGCACTTTTCGCAGTTGAACAGGACAAAAGTAATATCATGCCAAGCAATAATAATTTTACTTTCACACTAATATCTCCCAAAACCAAACTTGATCACCTAGTTCTAGCCAATCAGAGCTTCCTTTAATTACATATTGTCTTCACAACCACATTACTCGCCATACCTTCACACAAATCTGCAGTTATTGTGGCAACAGCACCATTAATTAATGCTAAATTAGGGGCTACGTGGCCAATGTCGGCATCAACAATAACTGGGAACAAATTGCCTTTAAATGCGAGCTCTATTGCTTGGTATTCATCAAAGTAGCAGTCGTTATTAATTGCAGGGCTGCGGCCGAATACCACCGCATTTACATCAGTAAAAACATCATTCAACTTTAACGATAACAAACAACGTGCAAGGGCCATTGGACTGAGCTCTGCATTTTCTAGGTATAAAATTAACCCCTCTGGTGCATACTGTTTTTTAAACTCATGCAATGCATAGTAATTAGAGGGTAACAACAGACCTAAGGTATCTAAACAGCCGCCAATTAAGCGACCAGACACTTCAATTTGGCGTTTATCTTTATAGTTAATACAGCGCCATTGGCTAGGAGCAGTATAGTCAAATTGAGCCTCAGGCTTAGCTTTATAATCAATTTGCTTTTGCTGATAAAAAGGCGAAGCAACTTGATGCAATTGCTGTTTTTCTTCAAGTGACATGGCACTGAATATATTTGCTAAATAAACATCGGAATCGTCAGGGTGAATTTGCATTAAATTCGCAGCGTGCAAGGTTGCCCAGCCACAACGAGTGGTTAATGCACATGCAAACGTGCTGATATCTGAAAAGCCAACCAACCATTTAGGTTTTGCTTTACTTATCGCATTAAAATCGAGAAGCGGTAAAATTTCCATGGTGAGATCGCCCCCCCATGGCGGCATGATGGCTGCGATTGAATCATCAGTTAAATACTGCATGAGCTCATCAGCACGTTGCTTTGCACTATTGTGTGACTGACGTAAGCAGGCACCTTCAACAACAATAAAACCTTTGGCTGTTAAGCCATTAAGTACTATGTCTAAGCGCTCATGAAAGGCTTTATCAACACCTGATGAAAAAGCACATATGGCTATTTTATCACCTTGAACAAGTGGTTTAGGATACTGAATTTTCGCCATTATTACTCCTTCATTGCAACAGTTTGTAGCCAACGTACCGAATAAATCCACGCCTGTAAACAGGCATAAAAAAACCGCAGTGTGAACTGCGGTTTTTCTCAATGCTTGGTTAAGCTACTAAATATACTCAACTTCAATGATTTCGTACTCTACTTCACCGTTTGGCGTTTTAATGATAACGGCATCATCTACCTCTTTACCAATTAAACCACGCGCGATTGGTGAGTTAACAGAGATCAGGTTGTTTTTGATATCTGCTTCGTCATCGCCTACGATTTGGTATTTTACTTCAGCATCGGTTTCAACATTAACGATAGTGACCGTTGTGCCAAAAATAACTTTACCTGTGTTAGGCATTTTAGTTACATCAATGATTTGCACATTTGAAAGCTTCGCTTCAATTTCTTGAATACGGCCTTCGCAGAAACCTTGTTGCTCACGAGCAGCGTGGTATTCAGCGTTTTCTTTCAAATCACCGTGCTCACGTGCTTCAGCGATATCAGCAACGATTTTTGGACGGGTAACTGTTTTTAATTCGTTAAGTTCTTCGCGCAGTAATGCTGCACCACGAACTGTCATCGGAATTGATTGCATATTATTCTCACTTAATCCCAAGGGCGATTGCCTCGCCCTTGGCACATTTCCTTAGTTCATTCGCTGGTGTAGTTCCTGAACTGACGTCACCTTGCTACGGTCATCTGCTTGGTTTGCAGTACAGTTAGCAAATGCCGCGTTCAGAGTCGTTGTGTAGTTAGTCTTATGCTGTAACGCACCACGACGTAACACCTTCGAATCTTCAATCGCTTGGCGGCCTTCAGTAGTGTTTACAATGTAGCTGTATTCACCATTTTTAATTCTATCAAGAATATGAGGACGACCTTCGTATACTTTGTTCACGCGACGAACTGCAATACCAGCTTCTTCAAGTGCTTTTGCAGTGCCACCTGTTGCATCTAGCTCAAAACCAAGATCAGTCATGGTTTTAGCTAGTTCAACGATACGTGGTTTGTCACTGTTGCGTACCGATAGTAACGCGCGACCACCGCGTGGTAAAGTGTTGCTTGCACCTAATTGTGCTTTTGCGAATGCTTCGGCGAAAGTTTCACCAACACCCATAACTTCACCCGTTGAGCGCATTTCTGGGCCACGAATTGGGTCAACACCTTGGAACTTAGCAAATGGCAGTACCACTTCTTTTACGCTGTAGTAAGGAGGGATTACTTCTTTTGTAATACCTTGGCTTGCTAGCGACTGACCCGCCATACAACGTGCCGCTACTTTAGCAAGTGCGATACCTGTCGCTTTTGAAACGAACGGTACTGTACGCGCAGCACGTGGGTTTACTTCGATTAAGTAAACTTTACCGTCTTTCACAGCAAACTGTGTATTCATCAGACCTACTACGCCAAGCTCTAGTGCCATATCTGTCACTTGCTTACGCATTACGTCTTGTACTTCAGCAGTTAGTGAGTGAGCTGGTAATGAACACGCTGAGTCACCTGAGTGAACACCTGCTTGCTCAATGTGCTCCATGATACCACCGATGATTACTTGCTCACCGTCACAGATAGCGTCAACGTCAACTTCGATTGCGTTATCTAAAAAGTGGTCAAGTAGTACTGGCGCTTCATTTGACGCTGATACTGCTTCAGTCATGTAACGACGTAAATCGTCTTCATCATAAACCACTTCCATCGCGCGACCACCTAGTACGTACGAAGGACGTACAACCAGTGGGAAGCCAATTTCAGCAGACTTAACAATCGCTTCTTCTAAAGAAGTAACCGTTGCATTCTCTGGTTGAAGAAGGTTTAGACGCTCAACAAGCTGTTGGAAACGCTCACGGTCTTCTGCACGGTCGATTGCATCTGGTGAAGTACCAATAACTGGCACGCCATTCGCTTCAAGCTCACGAGCAAGTTTTAGTGGTGTTTGACCACCGTACTGAACGATAACACCTTTTGGCTTTTCAACACGTACGATTTCTAATACATCTTCAAGCGTGATTGGCTCGAAGAATAAGCGATCAGATGTATCGTAGTCAGTTGAAACAGTTTCAGGGTTACAGTTAACCATGATTGTTTCATAGCCGTCTTCACGTAAAGCTAATGCTGCGTGAACACAACAGTAATCGAATTCGATACCTTGACCGATACGGTTAGGACCACCACCGATTACCATGATTTTATCTTTGTCAGATGGATTCGCTTCACATTCTTCATCATAAGATGAGTACATGTAAGCTGTGTCTGAGCTGAACTCTGCAGCACAGGTATCAACGCGCTTATATACAGGCACGATAGCTAACTGGTGACGCTTCTTACGAATTTCTGCTTCAGAAACACCGGCAATTTCAGCGATACGCGCATCAGCAAAACCTTTACGCTTAAGCTTGCGTAAAAACTCAGCATTTAAACCAGCCATACCTACTTCGCTGATTGTTGCTTCGTCTTTTAAGATGTCTTCGATTTGAACTAAGTACCAAGGGTCAATCTTAGTTAATTCGAATACGTCTTCTACGCTCATACCGTGACGCATTGCATCAGCAACGTACCAAATACGCTCAGCACCTGGCTCACGTAATTCACGGATGATTTTTTCTTTTGCTTTCGGATCATCAAGAGCAACAATTGGGTTAAAGCCCGTTGCGCCAACTTCAAGACCACGTAATGCTTTATGTAGCGACTCTTGTTGGTTACGACCAATCGCCATAACCTCACCCACAGATTTCATCTGTGTTGTAAGACGGTCGTTTGAACCTGCGAATTTTTCGAAGTTAAAGCGTGGGATCTTAGTAACAACGTAGTCGATTGACGGCTCGAAAGACGCTGGTGTTTTACCGCCAGTGATGTCGTTTTGAAGCTCATCAAGGGTGTAACCTACAGCTAGTTTTGCAGCGATTTTCGCAATTGGGAAACCGGTTGCTTTTGAAGCTAATGCAGATGAACGCGATACACGTGGGTTCATCTCGATGATAACCATACGGCCATCAACTGGATTCACACCAAACTGTACGTTTGAACCACCTGTTTCAACACCGATTTCACGAAGTACCGCCATCGATGCATTACGCATGATTTGGTATTCTTTATCAGTTAGTGTTTGCGCAGGAGCAACCGTGATTGAGTCACCCGTGTGAACACCCATAGGGTCAAAGTTTTCGATAGAACATACGATGATACAGTTGTCGTTTTTGTCACGAACAACTTCCATTTCGTACTCTTTCCAACCGATTAACGATTCGTCGATTAGAAGTTCATTTGTTGGTGATAAATCTAAACCACGCTCACAAATTTCATCAAATTCTTCTTGGTTGTATGCAACACCACCACCGGTACCACCCATAGTGAATGATGGACGAATGATACATGGGAAACCGATGCGGCTAAGTACATCGTGTGCTTCTTCCATTGAGTGAGCGATTTCTGCACGCGGACACTCAAGGCCAATGTTCTTCATTGCTACGTCAAAACGCTCACGGTTTTCAGCTTTATCGATTGCATCAGCAGTTGCACCGATTAGCTCAACACCATGTTTTGCCAGTACACCGTGCTTGTCTAAATCAAGCGCACAGTTTAATGCTGTTTGACCACCCATAGTAGGTAGTACTGCATCTGGCTTTTCTTTTTCAATGATTTTCTCTACCACTTCCCAGTGAATTGGTTCGATGTACGTCGCATCCGCCATTTCAGGGTCAGTCATGATAGTTGCAGGGTTCGAGTTTACAAGAATTACTCGAAAGCCTTCTTCTCGTAGTGCTTTACACGCTTGTGCACCAGAGTAGTCAAATTCACAAGCTTGACCGATTACGATCGGGCCCGCGCCTAAGATAAGAATGCTTTTTATGTCGGTACGTTTTGGCATTGTTACTCCGGTTAAATTAGTTAGAACGTGCTTGCATCAGGTCGATGAAGTGGTCAAATAATGGCGCCGCATCATGTGGACCTGGGCTTGCTTCAGGGTGACCTTGGAAGCTAAATGCAGGCTTATCTGTGCGGTGAATACCTTGTAGCGTGCCATCGAATAAAGAAACGTGAGTTGCACGTAAATTCGCTGGTAAGGTTGCTTCGTCAGCTGCGAAACCGTGGTTTTGCGCTGTGATCATTACAACATTGCGGTCAAGGTCTTTAACTGGGTGGTTACCACCGTGGTGACCAAACTTCATTTTCACCGTTTGTGCACCTGAAGCAAGTGCAAGTAATTGGTGACCTAAACAGATACCAAAGATTGGCGTGTCTGTTTCTAGGAAAGTTTTAATTGCTTCAATCGCGTATGTACACGGCTCAGGGTCGCCAGGGCCATTTGATAAGAAAATACCGTCTGGGTTTAATGCCAATACGTCTTCTGCAGATGTTTGTGCTGGAACAACGGTTAATTTACAACCGCGGTCAACTAACATACGTAAGATATTACGTTTAACACCGAAGTCATAAGCAACAACGTGGAACTTCTCGTCTGCTGCTTCTAGCGTTTTAAAACCTGAACCTAATGTCCAGCTTGAATCACGCCACTCAAAATTTTCCTTGGTTGAGACAACTTTTGCTAAATCCATGCCTTTTAAGCCTGGGAAGGCTTGCGCAGCTTCAAGCGCTTTATTCTCATCTAACTCGTCGCCTGCAATGATACAACCATTTTGAGCGCCTTTATCACGTAAGATACGTGTTAATTTACGAGTGTCGATGTCTGCAATACCTAAGATATTGCGTTCTTTTAAGTAATCACTTAACGATTGCTCGTTACGGAAATTACTTGCTAGCAGTGGCAAATCACGGATCACTAGGCCTTTAGCCCAGATTTGACCCGCTTCTTCGTCTTCGCTGTTAGTACCCGTATTACCGATATGTGGGTACGTCAAAGTTACGATTTGTTCCGCGTATGAAGGGTCAGTCAAAATTTCTTGATAACCAGTCATAGACGTATTGAATACTACTTCACCGACTGACATGCCGTCAGCGCCGATTGCAGTACCGCGAAACACTGTGCCGTCTTCTAGGACTAACAGAGCGGATTTAGTCAAGTTAACCTCCTAACAGTAAAAAACGGGAGTAAAGTCATTTGCTCTACTGCCCGTTTAAAGCGATTGGAAACACGCATTTATGAATTTTTGGCAAATTGGCGCTATTCTACAGTAATTTAGCTTTCAGATCTAATCTTAATTAATAAAATAGTAAAAATAAGCGTTATTAACGAAAAATTCACTGAAACTGCCAAAAAAGAGACTAAACTACTTCAAGTCAAGCACATCTTGCATGTCATAAAGTCCAGCTGGTTTATTTTTCAACCAGCCTGCAGCTCTTACAGCTCCTAACGCGAAGGTCATTCTTGAACTTGCTTTATGAGTTAATTCTAGCCTTTCGCCAGAAGTTGCGAAATATGCGGTGTGTTCACCTACAATATCTCCGCCTCTCATGACCGAATAACCGATTTCATTTTGCGATTTTGCGTGTTCGTCTTTGCTTCTATCAAAACGCGCGACTTCATCATGCTGCCAGCCTTTTGCCTCAGCAATTGCTTCACCAATTGCCAATGCAGTTCCCGATGGCGCATCAATTTTATGACGATGATGAGCTTCAAATATTTCGATATCCATGTCATCGCCAAACTTCACAGCCGCAGTCTGCACTAAGTTAAGCAGTAAATTCACACCTACGCTATAGTTGCGGGCAAAAACAATCGGAATGTGTTTCGCGGCATCATTTAGCGCATCAAGATCATCTTGGTTAAGGCCCGTAGTACCAATTACCATGGCGATATTTTTTTCGACCGCTGTTTGCAGGTGGTTGCGCATTCCTTGAGGTAAGGTGAAATCTATCAATACATCTGCATCTTTTACGTCTGTTTCTTTACTAAATGATACATCTGCTGATGCAGCGCTGTTTAATTGATTAACCGCACTATCTAAAAGTGGTGAGTTTTCGCGTACGTACGCGCCCGTTAATGTTGCGTCATCTTTTTTTGAGACTGCTTCTAAAAGTGCAAGTCCCATGCGGCCGTTTGCGCCAAATACACCTATGCGGTTCATATAGTTACCTTATCTATTCTTCTTAGCTGGCTGGATTTTATCGAAAACTCATGTAATAGTCAGGTTAGCTTATAAAAAATACAGAGCTAATTTTAGATTTATTAATAGAACAACAATAATAACAGATAGTCTTTGCATTTAGCCATCTATACATTTAAACTTCTTCCTTTGCGCCGATTTGGTCTTTGGCTTGCGGGCGCTGTTGTTGTCTTTTAGACACAACTAAATACAGCTAAAAGAAGTGTTTGGCTGTGTTATTGGTTATCTAACGAGGAATATGATGCAGCCATCATTTAATAAAACAAAAGCAAAACTTTCTTTGCTGCCGCTTTTGGTGTTTGTCGGCTTATTTTTAGGCGCTGGCTTATACTTACAGTCTCAAGGTGTCGATTACGCCTTCTATCAATTGCCTGCTCCTGTGGCAATTTTACCTGCCATCATGCTGGCGTTTATCTTAAATAAAAATACCATCAACCACAGTGTTGAAACCTTTATTAAAGGTGCTGGCCATAGCAACATCATCACTATGTGTTTGATTTATCTGCTTGCTGGTGCGTTTTCTGCGGTTGCTGGTGCAACCGGTGGTGTTGATGCCGTTGTTAATGCCGGTTTATCACTTATTCCACCTGCTCTGTTACTACCTGGATTATTTTTAATCGCTGCGGTTGTGTCGACTGCGATGGGCACTTCAATGGGTACTATCGGTGCGATTGGCCCGATTGCTTATGCCGTCGCCCAAAAAACAGGCATTGATCCATCTCTGATGGCAGGCACGATTGTATCGGGTGCCATGTTTGGTGATAACTTATCAATCATCTCGGACACAACTATTGCTGCAACCCGCACGCAAGGCTGTGAAATGAAAGATAAATTCCGTGAGAACTTAAAAATCGCCTTACCTGCTGCGGCATTAACTATCGGCTTGTTGTTCTTCTTAACCCCTGCAGCAGAAGCTGTAGAGACACAAGACTTCGATATTTTATTAGTGTTACCTTATGCCTTTATCTTAGTGCTCGCGGTAATGGGCTTTAACGTATTCGTGGTGCTGTTTAGTGGTATTATCTTTGCCGCACTCATGGGCTTTACTGGCAGCTATGAAGGTGCAAGCTTTGTTAAAGATATTTATAAAGGCTTTACTGATATGCAGGAAATCTTCTTGCTATCGATGTTTATTGGTGGCCTTTCAGAGTTTATCCGTATTAATGGTGGTCTTGATTATATTGCTAACAAAATTCAAGCAATTACAAAAATCGTTGCAAAATGGCACCGTAAAGTTGCAGATCAATTAGGGATTGCAGCACTGGTTATGACCAGTAACTTATGCATCGCTAATAATACCGTGTCTATTATAGTTGCAGGCCCGATTGCTAAAAAATTAGCGGATGATGGTGAAATTACAGGCAAGCGTTCAGCAAGCTTACTTGATATTTTTGCTTGTGTTACGCAAGGCTCATTGCCGTATGGCGCACAAGCACTTCTACTGGGCGCAACCTTCAAAATTAGCCCATGGGAAGTCTCTACCTCTTCTTATTACTGCTTTATTCTTGCCTTTACTGCCGTTGCAGTAATTTGCTTACGCCGAAATAAAGCATAAGTTAAATAATTTTTTCTCTCGATACGCCCAAATATGGGCGTATCTGCTATAATCCTCACTTTATATCCCCCATTACACCATCAATATTGAGATATGAACTTGAAAAAGATCCTTTCTGTTGCTGCGCTTTGTGCAGTAAGTACTTCGAGCTATGCCGCTAATTGGAGCTCTACGCAATTACACGTTAATAACGGTGAACACAAAAACCCGTTTTCATTGACTAAGTCAAACACCACGGTTGTATCACTACAGCATGCGTCTGGTTATGACTATGGCGACAACTTCTTTTTTATTGATTACAGCAATGACGACCGTCAAGATGGTTATCAAGATAAAGACTTTTACGGCGAATGGTATTCAACATTCAGCTTATCAAAAATCTCTGGCAGTGATTTCTCATACGGCGCAATTACTGATGTAGGTTTAACGGCAGGTTTTAATGCCGCAGGCGATTCGAAAGTTCTTAAGTATTTACCGGGTGTAAAACTAAGCTGGCAAGCACCGGGCTTTAGCTTTTTATCTACTTTATTTACCGCTTACATCGATGACAGTGAAGGCGTAGCACGCGGCGGTGCTCCAACTGAAACAAACAGCTGGATGATTGATGTTGCTTGGGGCTACCCATTCACTATTGGCTCACAAAAGTTCAACGTAACAGGCCATGTTGAATACATTGCAGAGCGTGAAAATGAATTTGGCGAAGATGTTAAAGCGTGGATTTTAGCGCAGCCAATCATTACGTGGGATTTAGGTCACGCAATGAGCATGAAAGAAAACACCTTACTGCTAGGCCTTGAGTGGCAATACTGGCACAACAAGCTAGGTACAGACACAACTGAATCAGTACCACAACTTCACGTTGAGTGGACGTTCTAAAAGCTGAAAGCTGAAAGCTGAAAGCTGAAAGCTGAAAAAATTAAAGCCTGTAGTCATCACTGAGTACAGGCTTTTTTAATTTCTATAGATATTCTTTACAGTTTACACTGCGGGGTTTTACCCTTTGCTCGCGCCGCTTGTTGGGCTTTTAATGCTTCCGACATATGCTTTTGAAGCTCTTTGATGCGGTTACCCGGTGCTGGGTGAGTCGACATAAACTCAGGTGTACCGCTACTGCCAGCTGCACTCATATTTTGCCAAAGCGACACTGATTGCTCTGGGTTAAACCCTGCTTTTGCCATTAAATCTAAGCCAACAATATCCGCTTCTGATTCATGTGAGCGGCTGAATGGTAAAACAACACCATACTGTGCGCCTAAGCCTAAGGCTTGCATAATTTCGCCACGATATTGAACATTACCCATATCAAGTGCTGCACCACCAACTTGTAGTCCTGTTTGTAACAGTGCGTTTTGTGATACACGCTCATTAGAATGCTCAGCAATAACATGTGCAACTTCGTGACCTAGTACTGTAGCCAATTGGTCTTGGTTTACAGCGACTTTTAATAAACCTGTATGAACACCAATATACCCCCCGGGTAATGCAAATGCATTTGCTGAATCTTCTTCAAATACAACAACTTCCCAAGACTGCTTGGCATACTCGTTAGGTAAAACCGCAATAACATCATCGGCAATACACTTTACATAAGCATTGACACCTGGATCAGTATTAACAGGCTGTGTTTTTTTCATTTCAGCAAAGCTTGCTTGACCCATTTGGCTCATTTGTTGATCTGAATAAAGTGCGATTTGGGTACGTCCCGTAGGAGAGGTTTTACAGCCAGCTAAAACAGCGGTGGCTAACACTGCCATGATTAACTTTTTCATACTAGTCCTTCAAATACTTTGTGTAATTGAGGCTAATATAGCAAAGCATTGCTTAATTTTATATGAAAATGAACAATCACCCACTCAGTTGTTACCATTTAGTTAATTCTTTTACTTAGCAGGCAAACTAAGTTCACCACAGTGACTCACACTGCTACAATAGTGACCTACTATTTGATTATTGAGTAAACAATGCCTTCCCCTGAGACTTTAAATAAACGCATTTTATTACCTTTACTGGCAAGTATTGTCGCGATTACGCCTTTGGCAATTGATCTATATTTACCAGCGATGTTGGTGATTGCCAACGACTTGCAAACAACCATGCCAAATGTGCAAATATCACTCAGCATTTATTTAGCAGGTTATGCTCTTGGCATGCTTTTTTTTGGCCCGATTGCCGATGAACTTGGCAGGCGATTACTCGCTAAGGTGGGTTTAGCGCTATTTGGTATCAGCTCATTAGCACTAGCATTTTGTACTAACATCGAATTATTTTGGTCTTTAAGAGCTGTGCAAGCATTCACTGGCGCTGCTGCAACCGTTGTAGTGCCGGGTATTATTCGTCATATTTATCGAGAGAACACCGCCAAAGGCATGTCTTATGTCTCGATGATCATGATGGTTGCCCCGTTAATTGCTCCTACTCTAGGCTCATTGATCATGGGAATTTCAACATGGCAGGTTATTTTTATTGCATTGGCGGCCTACAGTTTTGCTATTTTAGCCTTGGTGCAAATTCATTTAATCGATATTCCAATCTTTAAGAGTCAGCAACGTGGTTTGGCATTGTTCTTTAATAGCTATAAAACAGTATTTTCACGCCGCAGTGCCCTTGCCGATATTGCCAGTTCCATGTTTGCCTCATTCGCATTCTTTTGCTTTTTAACATCGGTACCTTATGTATATCTCGATTTCTTCAAAGTAGATGAGCAATTGTTCGGTGTGTTATTCGCCTTTAACGTGCTGGCTTTAATGTTCGGTAACTTTATGAATACACGTTTAGTGCCGCGCTTGGGTTCTCGTAAACTGTTATTTATTGGCCTTAGCATTGGCTTTGTGTCTGGTGGGGCATTGTTATTATTCAGTGTGCTGCATTTATCACTGTATTTTATCGTAGCAAGCATCGCACCACTGATGATGAGCTTAGGTATTGTCGCGAGTAATGCGGACTCATTGATACTGATGCAATTTGAGGAAAAATCAGGCACTGCAACAGCTGTTATTGGTACCCTGAGATTCGGCAGTGGCGCTCTCGTTGGGCCTATTCTTGCTTTTGTTCACCCACAAAGTGCTATTCCATTTTCTGCGATGATGTTCAGCGCACTGATACTTATCTTACTCGTGCAGCTTTGGCATCGAAAATTGGACAAAAAAAATGCCTGTAATTAACAGGCATTTTTTTATTTTTCTTTAAAGCTTATTCAGCTTCTTTTGATACCATAACCATTGCAGGGCGTAATAAACGGCCATTTAATGTATAACCTTTTTGCATTACTGCAAGAACAGTATTAGGTGCTACATCATTGCTTGGTTGAATTGACATTGCTTGATGGAATTCAGGGTTAAATTGCTCACCCTGTGGGTTAACAATTTCAACACCGAATTTTGATACCGCATCATTAAAGCTCTTAACAGTCATTTCGATACCTTCAAGCACAGGTTTAAGCTGCTCATTTTCTTTATCAGAAAACTCAATTGCGCGCTCTAGGTTATCGATAACTGGTAATAATTCGTTAGCAAACTTTTCAAGTGCAAACTTATGCGCTTTTTCTACATCTTGAGCGGCACGACGACGCATGTTCTCAACATCTGCAGCAGCACGAACAACACTGTCTTTTTGATCGTTAATAGTTTGTTTAGCCGCTTCTAATTCGCTGTGTAGTAAAGCGATTTCAGCTTCAGGGCTCATTTCTTCGCCGTCAACTTGTTCAGCTGCTTTTTCTGCAGCTTCTACTTCAGCTTGCATTTGTTCAAATTCTTCGTTTAGTTCAACTTCTTGCTCTGGTGATTTTGTCTGCTCAGACATAGCTTACATGCTCCAATTCTTTACAACTGCGGTAATTATGGGGATTGAATTAAAAGATTCAAGAGGCTGATGAGCCGATTAACTTAAATTCTTGGATGATTGCTTCTATTTGCGCTGATTTTGGACAAATTACGCAAAATCGGCTCTGGTATTCATGGTTATTAAAATAAGGAACGCTGATCACCATCAACTCATTACAATCTGTAAATGGCAATTGTTCTGTGTTTAATACCGATACACCATTTTTAAATGCAAGTTTATCTTCAACAAAATTTAAAAACGATACACCTATATTTAAACTGGTTTGACAATCAACTTGGCGGTAAAGGTAGTTTTCACCGACCACAATACTGTTGTCTGAACCAAGCTTTTGGCTTAATTGCCGAGTCCATTGTGTTAGTGAGTCATGGCAATTATTTGGTGCCGTGCCTGCCATTGCCTGCATACGATATAAGCCTTCCATTAAGGTTTGCTGACTAAACACAGTATTAAGCCAGGTAGCAAACTGGTAACGAACGGCATCAGATGAATCTTCAGGTTTGGTAATGCAAATGTTATGGCTTTGCCCTGCTCTATCGATTAGTAGAATTAGCCAATTGCTACCATCAAAATCAAGTACCTCTACTCGAAAGACCAACTGTGAGCTGACTTGAGGTAAGCCCACACAACAACACACTTTATAGCGCTGACTCAAACCATGGGCAAGCTCGACTAATTGTGCTTGCTCAGGCTGCCAATATGGTGCGATTTCAGGTAGAGCAAAAAACTCATCAAGCCAATAATCAAAACCGGCATTGGTTGGTACGCGGCCAGCAGAAGTATGCGGCGAATAGAGTAAGCCCACTTTTTCTAGCCGTGCCATAGCATTACGCACTGTAGCTGAACATACCGCCATGCCTTTTTGTTTGGCAATACGAGTTGAGGCTACAGGCTGACCTTCCCCGTTACAGTAAAGGCTCATCACAGCTGAAAAAATTTGTTGGTCGCGCGGATTTAATTTCATAATTCATACATCTTGCTTCTTGCCAGTGGATATTTGGGCGCAGCAAGTTTATTTCAAGTTATTTTCAAAGCATTAATTTTTAATGTAATCTATCGATATGAAAGTTTAAGTGCAAATAACATGGATTCACCGTTTAAAACCATAGGTTTAATTGGCAAACCTAATCACAGCGGGGCAGCTGCCACACTTGCTCGCCTGCACACATTTTTGCGAGCCTTGGGTTTCGAAGTGCTAGTAGAACAGCGCACTGGACGTCAACTTCAAGACCTTCCTCAAGAAAACCTAGTTAAATTGGTAGATTTAGGTGAACGAGCAGACTTAGCCATAGTCGTCGGTGGTGATGGCAATATGCTTGGCGCAGCTCGAGTATTAGCGCGTTTTGATGTCGCTGTGATTGGCGTAAACCGTGGCAACTTAGGCTTTTTAACTGACTTAAACCCAGAAGGTTTTGAAGCGAGCCTAGAACAAGTGTTAAGTGGCCAGTTCCTTGAGGAAAAACGCTTCTTGCTTGAAGTTGAAGTATATCGCCATGCCGAACTCAAAAGTGCAAACTTGGCAGTGAATGAAGCGGTACTTCATGCTGATAAAGTTGCGCATATGATCGAGTTTGAGGCCTTTATTAATAACGACTTTGTATTCTCTCAACGCTCTGATGGATTAATCGTTTCAACACCAACTGGCTCAACAGCTTATTCATTATCAGGCGGCGGGCCTATTTTAACCCCTGAGCTTAATGCGATTTCATTAGTTCCTATGTTCCCGCATACATTATCAAGCCGTCCTCTTGTGGTTGACGCTGACAATGAAGTACGTTTAAAGCTTAGCCTCGAAAATACCGACAGCCTACAAGTCAGCTGTGATAGTCACGTAGTTTTAGCTGTATTACCTGGTGACGAAGTAGTGATTAAAAAAGCAGACAAGCGTCTACGTTTGATCCATCCAAAGGAATACTCTTACTACAATGTATTAAGAAAAAAATTAAATTGGGGAAGCCGCTTATTTTAAGTGGCTTTTTTTATCTCAAGCTAATTGCCAAGGCGTATTGATTAGCGCAAAATAATAAGACTAAAAGCTGTATTTTTTAAAGGATTCTAAGGCGAAATGAGTTATATCGTTTTTCTTGCTCTATTATTACTTATCACCTTACTAGGTTGTTACTGGGTGGTTGAGAGCAATCGTCGTAAAGCTATTGAAGCTGAAAAAAAACGTTTTAATCAACGAGTCAAAGAAATCAATAATGACTTTAAAAATAAATTAATTGATTTTAGCGAAGGCAAAATTATCCGCCCTAAGAATATTTCGCGCCTAAATATGATCACCAGCAATTACTTTGTAGTGCAAGCGCACAATGAAGAAAATCTCACTTACCTCGAATTCATTAGCGATTTGCTTATCAACACAATCATAATGGAAGCCAGTAAAGCGCAAAGCCCTGAGGAAATTGATCAGCTCGCTGACAGGTTACAGTATTTTATGGCTGAATTGCCTTACAACGGCATCGAGTACAATAAAGCGTTTTATCAAGAAGCCTTACCATCGCTGATTGAAGTAATTAAATATCAGCCCCCCACCGATTTACAGGACGATCAGCCGCTAGCCCAGAGCACGCAAGCTGCAAATGAATCAGTCCAAGAAAATCAACTGCCAGAATTAAGCAAAGCTTAAAAATTTAATTTGCAAAACCCGAAAACACTGTATAAATTAACAGTTAATTGACTGGATGGATAAACAGTATGTTAATCGGGTTAGAAATTAAAAACTTTGCCATTGTAAGTAATTTAAGTACTGAGTGGCACAATGGTATGACAGCTATTACAGGTGAAACGGGTGCGGGTAAATCAATTGCAATTGATGCCCTGTCATTATGTTTAGGCGAGCGTGCAGATGCAGGTGCTGTTCGCCCAGGTACGGATCGTGCAGAAATTTGTGCACAATTTGATATTAGCCAACTCCCTCTTGCCCAGCACTTTTTAGAGCAACATTTACTCTCAAACAGTGAAGGCGAATGTTTACTACGCCGTGTTATTTGCAAAAATGGCCGCAGCAAGAGCTACATTAATGGCAGCTCAGTTACCGCTGCACAATTAAAAGAGATAGGTCAGTATTTAATTTCTATTCACGGGCAACATGCCCATCAGCATTTATTAAAAGCTGAACATCAGTTGCACCTGCTTGATGCCTATGCCGGCCACAACCAGCTATTAGCTGATGTTAAAGAGCGCTTTAAAGCCTACCAAGCATTAATTAAAGAATTTAATCAACTTGAACAACAACAGCAGCAACAAGCAGCTCAAAAGCAATTACTGGAGTATCAAGTAGCTGAACTTGATGAATTTGCCCTGCAACCGGGTGAGTTCGAAGAGATTGAAGCTGAGCATCATAAACTAAGCCATAGCCAGACTATTTTAGAGTCATGCCAACGTGAGCTACAACACTTATACGAAAGTGATGAGCAAAGTGCGTGTTCATTGCTGCAACATAGCGCCCAACAATTTACAGAGCTGGCAAGCTACGATGAAAGCTTATCTAGCATAGCATCATTACTGAGTGAAGCTGCCGTTCAAGTTGAAGAAGCTAGCCGCGAGATACGCAGCTATGTTGATGTAACTGATTTAGACCCTGCCCGGTTAGACGAAGTTGAAACGCGTTTAACAGGTGCTATGGACCTTGCCCGAAAACATCATATAAAACCAGAAGAGCTGGTAGAATTTCATCAGTCAATCGCAGAAGAGTTAGCATCAATTAGTTATAACAGCGACCGCCTTGTTGCTCTCGAAAGCGAAATTAACAATGCCCTTGAGCAATATAAACAAGCAGCAAAACTGTTAAGTGAAAGCCGCCATAAATACGCAGATACGCTTAATCAATTAATTAGTGATAGCATGGCTAACTTATCAATGGAAAACGGCAGGTTTGCGATTGATATTCAACAAACTAGCGATAAAGCGCCAAGTGCAATGGGTTTTGATACGGTGTCGTTTTTAGTATCTACCAACCCAGGTCAACCGTTACAAGCACTGTCTAAAGTGGCTTCTGGTGGTGAGTTATCGCGAATTAGTTTAGCTATTCAGGTCATTATTGCTCAGCGTGTTACAACGCCGACTCTTATTTTCGATGAAGTAGATGTGGGTATTTCTGGACCAACCGCGTCTGCAGTTGGCAAGCTTTTACGCCAATTAGGTAAATCAACTCAAGTTATTTGTGTAACTCACTTGCCGCAGGTTGCAAGCTCTGGACATCAGCAATTTTTTGTAGCTAAAGAAATTGCAAACGGCGAAACCTACACTCAAATGAATAAGCTATCTAAAGAAGGCCGTATTGATGAAATTGCCCGACTACTTGCCGGTGACAATATCAGTAAAATGGCTAGAGCAAATGCCAAAGAGCTTATAAGCGCACATGCATAACCCATTTTTAGCTATGAAACTTAGATTGTTGATGAATTTGATGGTATAGAGTTTATAAATGAAAAATAAAAATATACTTACAGCTTTGGGTCTTGCCTTAATAACGCTTAACTCAGGGCATTCGTTTGGCGCAGTGGTTGAGCCACCCTATAACGATACGCAGTTAGTCGTTGCTTTATTTAAATGTATTTTGTTTGTCTTGCCCTCAACTACATTGTTGCTGGTTCTATGGAGTCACTGGAAGCACTTAAGATTTAAGCAATTATTACAAACAGTATTAAATTATTCATTGGTCATCATGTTAGCTAGCTTGATAATGGTTAATCATCTAACAGCTGGGCTTTCATCATGGTTAGTTGTGTTTGCTGGTATTCATTCATTGCTTGTTGGCATTAATTATTTATTGGTTAAACAACACACTAACAGGATAAAAAATACACTTACTAGTTGCTGGTAATGAAATTACTTTGGCTGCAAAAAAATCGCGAAACAGCACGTTTCGCGATTTTAGTTCTTATTTGCTGATTAGCGTTATTCGATTTCGCTAGCTAAATATATCAAATTCATAAATAAACGGTCTGTCATACTACTAACTCCGGTACCATTGGTATAATTACCAACTTTATTTTGAGAGTTAATAATTGCATTATCTGCGAGTAATATATCACCCGATTTCAAGTCAAAAACCACTGTCGGTAAGCCATCTGGATTGACAGCTAACACTTGGCTTTCTTCTGGCATTACTGAGAAGTATCCCTTTGAACCACCGGCCTGATAAAAGCGTGTAACCTCTCCAAAAGGACCTGCAAATATAGCTTGTTGTATTTGAGAGTTTAAACCTTCTGGGTTTTGGGTATTTGGTCCATCTTTGTAGCCTTCTCTGGTTACTGTATAACCCCACTTTGAATACACCTTCTCGTCAGTCATATCGGAATCTGATGCTATGATGACAACATTTCCTTTCTTCTCTGACCAATTATATAGCTCTGCAATTTCTGTTTCAGTAAAATCACTGTTGTAAAAACTACCCATAAAGAAGATATCAGTGTTATAGCTTTCAATCGCTTCCTGAGTAATTGAGCCTGATGCCGCAAAATCATGATTAACCGATACTGATTTAGCTACAACCCCACTTTCACCAAAATTTTCTGGGCTTGCAAGTTTAGCCATCGGTAAATCAAACAAGTAAGCGTTTAATGTGTAGTTTTGCCATTGTGCCTTTCTTTGCTTATCAATACTCGTAATTACAAGCGACTCTACTCCTGTACTACAAGTAGGCTGCGCATAACATGCAACAGGCTTTAGAGTATTTAGTGCTAAATCGTTTATTCGCACTGGGTATGTCCCCAATGTGCATGTTTTACCTGTTTCGATTGATGCTTTATATAATTTAGTAATATTAAAATTACCTTGATCATTAATGACTTCACGGGAAATTACCAATTCGTCATTTTGATTTAGAGCAGCACCTGTTACCGTCGTTAAACCATGTTCAGATTTTTTTGTTAACTCCAGTGTTTCCGGATCCAATAAAAAAATGCTTGTGGCAGAGATGAGGTAAACCTCACCATTTTTAACAACCATGTCGCCACGCAGAATATCTGAACTACTATCGTAGCCCTTCATATTGCCTAAGAACTGAGTTTCACCTGAATCAAAAGCAACCTGGTAAAGCTTACTCCCTTTAGAGCCATAAATAACGTCTTTGTTAGGGTCATAAGCAAGACGGGTCATAGGGTTAGTACGTGCCACTACAGTGTGTTTGCCTGTAGACATATCAACATAGGCGAGTTGTGTAAATCGATACTTGTCGGCTTTTATAGGCAGATCATTTAACTCTTCATCTGATAAGTTGAGAACACTCGTATCCAGTTTATAAGTTAAAGGTCTTGGGGCTGAAACATAATAGAGTCTATTTCGATAGCTATCAAAAGCCATTGCTGCGGATGAGAACTTTGCAGCAGAATGAATGTTAGCCGTTTGCGCTTGCTCATCTAAAGAAAAAACGAAGCCCGAGCTCCCTCTCCCTGAGTTGATTCCATATAACTCACCCGTACATTCAGACGCGCTAAGGCCAGCAGGTATTAAGCCTAAAAGGCTAACTGTAGATAATAAAAACTTTTTCATTTTAAATTCCTTTCAATGTAAAAATAACTCACTTCCTGTTCAACTTTATTACTATCCTCCTTATAATTTTGAACGAAATTGATATAAAACTCACAAACAAAATCGCGAGGCCACAAGCCTCGCGATTTCAATTAGCGTTTAAAATTACAATTAATCGATTTCACTCGCATAATTGATTAAGTTCATAAATAAACGGTCTGACATGCTCGATACCTCGGTACCATCAGTAAAGTTGTCTTCTTTATTTTGTGTTGTCAGCATACCGCTATCAGCAAGTATTATGTCGCCTGTTGCAGCATCTAAAACAATTGTAGGCAAGCCATCCTGATTTACAGCTAAGACTTGAGTCCCTGAAGGCATTTCAGAGAAGTAACCTTTTGCGCCACCAGCTTGGAAAAAGCGAAATACTTCACCAAATGGTCCTGCAAAGATTGCCTCTTGAGCTGCACTACCCACTCCTTCTGGGTTTTGTGTATTTGGACCATCAACATAACCATCGCGAGTAACTGTATAGCCCCAAGTCGTATACACTTTTTCTTCAGGGTAGTCAGAATCACCCGCTATTATCGCTACGTTTCCTTTTTTAAGGGACCAATTGTAAGCTTCATTTAATTCGCTATCTGTGAAGTCGCTTTTGTGGAAACTACCAATAAAGAAAACATCGGTGCCATAAGCATCTATCGCAGCTTCAGTAATCGAATTTGCCGCTGCAAAATCATGATTTACAGATACTGTTTTATAAACAGTTCCCTGTTCACCAAAGTTTTCTGTACTTAAAAGCTTCGCAAGTGGTTTATCCATTAAGTGGCCATTTAGTGTATAACCTTGCCACGTTGCTTTTCTTAGCGTATCAATACTTGTAACAACAAAAGAGTCTGGCTCTACACTACATGTAGCTTGAGCATAGCAAGCAACTGGTTTTGCTGTATTTAGCGCCAAATCATTTATGCGCATCGGGTAGGTTCCCATTGCACACGTTTTGCCAGTCTCAATCGATGCTTTATATAACTTGGTAGTATTATAGTGACCTTGATCGTTTATAATTTCTCTAGAAATTAATAGCTCACCATTTTGATCAAGCGCAGCACCTGTAACAGCAATTAAGCCATGCTCTGATTTTTTCGTTAACTCCAATGTGTTCAAATTAACGGAAAAAATACTCGTAGCACTGATCAAAAATAGTTGGCCATCTTTAAAAACCATATCACCGCGTAAAATATCTGAGCTGTCGCCATAGCCAGTTAAGTTACCAAGTAATGTAGTTTTTCCTGATACAGGATCAACAGTATATAACTTGCTTCCTTTAGAGCCATACATCATGTCAGTATTAGCGTCATAAGCCAGTCGAGTCATTGGATTAGATCGAGAAACTACTGTGTGTTCACCAGTTGCCATATCAACATAAGCAAGCTGAGTATATTTGTATTTAGCCCCCTTAATTGGCAGATCTTTTAACTCATCTTCAGATAAGTTCAAATCACTAGGATCAAGTTTGTAAGTTAGCGGTCGAGGAGCTGAAACATAATATAAGCGATCCCTTTCACTATCATAGGCCATAGCAGCAGAAGAAAACTTTGCTTTTGAGTGAATAGCGGCTGTTTGCTCTTGCTCATTTAAAGAAAAAACAATGCCTAGATGGCCGCGACCAGAATTAATTCCATACAACTCACCCGTACATTCATTAGCGACTACATTTGTAGATAAAGCACTTGTGACTGCAAGAACTGAAAGTAGCGATTTTTTCATATTATTACACCTAAAAATTAGGCCGACTAACTAAAATAATTAATAAAAATAATTAAATTACTGCTTTAGCATCAGGCCATTACGTTTAAATTTTGTACGCAATAATTTTATTTCGCTACAGTTCAAACACAATCAGAAATTACTGATTTGTCTCGATTTATTATAAAAACAGACATAACAATTAGCACCAATTATGTAAAACACACTTTAGTATTGGCAATGGCTAATAACTTCTGATTTTCTATATTCTCAATGTTTTAATATTCTTACTGCTCCATATTTTCCACACATTTTTTCAGTAGCATAACGGCAAACTTGGTCACTGAAATATTTAATGAAGCTAACTGTAACTTTAATTCTTGCTCTTCTTTCTCTTCCTTGTATGGCTAATACAGATCACATACCGCAGATAGAAGAAATATTTGCCTTAGAGCAGAAAGGAAACCTAAAAAAAGCACTATTGTTAATTGAACAACTACAAAGCAATAGCACGCCTGTCGCAAAATCAACGATTGATTTGATAAAAGCCCCCATATTAAGAAAACAAGGGCAATACGAGGCTGCAATAGAGTTACTCTTACCTTTACAGCATATTGCTGAGTTGTCCAAAGAAGAGCATTATCAAATCCAAAAAGAGCTTGGTATCAATTACAGACGTCAAGTTAAAACGACCCAAGCTCAGCAGCATTATATGGCAGCACTCAAACTAGCTTACGAGTTAAAGGATAAAAACAAACAGGCACAAAGCCATAGTAATCTGGGTACCCTATATGACACGTTGAATGATCTAGACCAGTCTATGTTTCAGCAATTAAAAGCACAAAAGCTTTTAATTGGCAGTAAAGATAATGAGTTAATCGCCACCAATTTTTATAATTTAGCAAACCTTTCTCATCGCCTAGATGATCTTGCCCAGTCTGAATACTTCTACAAAAAAGCACTTGAGTTTGATATTAAAACAAAAAATCAAATAAACATTGCAGATACCAGCTTACAGTTGGCAAAGTTAGTTTATAAACGTGGTGACTATGAGCAAGCTTTACCCTTATTAAAAAATGCCTACTCACGCTTAGCTGATTTAAATGCTTATGAAGGAATGGCAACAGCAAAGCATACGCTAATGCAACTATATTTAAAGCTCGAAAATAAACATATGGCTTTAAGTAGTGCAGATTCAGGCCTCAGAGCAGCACTTAAGTCTGGCTCAGCATTGAGTCAAATATATTCATATTTCAATTTAATTGAACTCCACCTGCCACTTAAGAACTCACAATTGATTGACCTCTATTTAAGTCGTTCAAAAGAACTTATCGAAGGAATTGATAATCGGTTACTAAATAAAAAGCTGCATGGCTACACCGCAGTTTATGCCGAACTTATCGGTGACTACAAACTCGCAACTGAGCAATTGAAGCTTGAAAATAAACTAGCCGAGTCTTTGTTTGAAGAACATTTAAATCAAGCCGTTGAAAAAAACAAAAAGCAATTAACAGCAATCGAGCAACAGCAACGTATTGATGATGAAGTGCAAAAAAATAAGCTCACTACTGCACAAATGAATAACCAACGACTAGAAAAACAGATTTGGTTATTGTCTGCGGGTATTGTTTTGTTGTTCACGACTCTTGCGCTCGTGCTTTATTACTTCAAGCATCGAAAAGCGCTATTTAAAGCAAAACTTTATCAATATAACCTGCTTGAAAAAGACAAAATGCTTGCTGATATATCCCATGAATTACGCACCCCTTTAAGCGTATTAAAACTGCATATAGAAGCACTTGAGCTCGATATTCAAGAAAACCGCGATCTAGCCTATAGCAAGATTAATGGCAAAATAGCGCAACTTAACAACCTAATTTCAGATGTGTATCAGTTATCTCAAGCAGAAAACAAGACTCTCGCGCTAAATCTCCAACGCTTAAATGCTGCAAATATCTTTGCTGAGTACGAGCAAGACATGCGTCATTATGTTCGCAGCCACCACCTGACATTTTTTTCAGACATTATTATTGCTAATGATGTTGAGATCACGGTAGATAAACAAAAGCTCGATCAGATCCTTAATAATATTTTTACTAATGCCTGCCTATATACCGACAGCCCAGGTCATGTTCGGCTCAAAGTGAGAACTAACAAGCAAGAGCTGTTTATTCAAGTAGATGATACTTCTCCGGGTGTAGGTAAAGCCCATATAGGCAAACTCTTTGACCGTTTATATCGTGTTGAAGAATCTCGAAGCCGCGCATCAGGAGGCTCAGGTTTGGGGCTATCAATTTGCCAGAGTTTTGTCGAATTAATGTCTGGCAGTATCAGTGCATTACCCGGTAAGTCGGGTGGACTATGTATCCGAATTTTACTGCCTTTAAGCAATAAATAAGCTTCTCCATTTTTCCACCATATTTTATTGCTTAAATAGCATAATAAACTACTGTGGAATGGAACCATGTCAGAGTCATTAAAGCATGCTCAATGGGCAAAATCTGTTGAGCGTAAACACCGCCAAAGCAAAGTTAAAAAAGCCAAAAAATCACCTCTTCCTATCTGCGCCGCGCTTGCTTGTGTGCTATTGAGTGCTGGGTTTTATTATGCGAGTTATGAAAAACCGAAAGAGTATCCACCGTTATCTGCAGCTGCGAAACAGCGTATCTCGCAATTTTTTGCCAAACAGTTTTTACTGGGGCAATGGCGCTTAAATAAAATTAACTACTCATCTGATGCAATTCAGGTGTATGTGCAAACGCCAAGCAAAATTGCTCTAGAAGGTGAAGCTTTGAGTCAATATTTACATTACGCTTTATGCCCTGTGGCTAGCAAACGCATTTGGCAAGATATCAAAACAAGGGAATTATCAGTGTATGTGTTTAGCCATTCGATTCGAAAAGGTGATCGAACAGTATGTAATTTAGAAAGCGATGAACGCCAAATCAATTGATTTGACGTTCATCATAGCGATAGCCAGCACCATAAACGGAAGCGACTATCTTAGGAGAGAAATCTAAACTCTTAAGCTTTTTGCGAATATTTTTAATATGGCTGTCGATTACCCGATCGGTAATATCAAAGTTGTTTGGTTGGATATGGTCAAGTATCTGCTGCCTAGAAAAAACACGCTTTGGGGCTTTGTACAAAAGTTTAAATACGTCAAATTCCACTTTTGTTAAACCTAAAGAGACACCTTTAATTTCAACTTCAAGCGCATCTTCTTTTAAGCAAATTGCATCAGTCGCTTGCACTACTACATCGGTACTAGGTGCTGACGCACAACGCCTTAGAATAGCTTTAACACGCATCACCAGCTCTGCGCCGCTAAAAGGTTTACAAACATAGTCATCGGCACCATGTTCTAGCCCTTTTAGCCTATCAGCCTCTTCAACTTTAGCAGTTACCATAATAATAGGTACCATAGAAAAAGCGCGGATCTGCTTCATGCACTCCACGCCATCTAAATTAGGTAACATTACATCTAAAATTATCGCATCTGGATTATTTTCTTTAACCCACGACACCACAGCACTGCCATTAGTGATGTGGTGAGTGGTAAAGCCAGATGCATTGAAGAACAACAGCACTTGTTCTGCAATATCTAAGTCGTCTTCAACGACTAATATCTGCGGCATTTCTATTTCCGTTTATATTTTTTTTATTGTTCTAAGTTGTTGCTTCACCATCGCTTTAAGCGTATCTGATAAGGTTTCATCTAATAAAACCATAGTCAGAATATCGTGCAGATCTTCACTATTCATAACCTCATTGAGTAAATCATTTTCAGATTTCGAATTTGGCTGAAAAAAGCTTAACTGCTCGTCATTTGTGTGTTCGCAAAACATTTTCTTTTTATCCATGTTGTTAGCATCAAATATTAAGATGGGCTTCTGCCTCTACTAAAGATTAAAACGCAACAATATGGAGCAAATATGGAGTTAGTACGAAATAATGAATTTTTTCTGTTCAACAGTTAGATTCATTCCTAGATTTTAGGTAATAAGCGCTATTTTTTCATTATTTTTCTAAAACTAGGTTAAATTTTCGTATCAATAAAATGATAGGCAATAAAAAAGCAAGCTCGGTAGCTTGCTTTTAAAAGTGTTGAATGGCGCCTTAGAATTAAACGCCTAAATAATCCATAATCCCTTCCGCGGCATTTCGGCCTTCGAAAATAGCCGTTACCACTAAATCTGAGCCGCGGACAATATCGCCACCGGCAAAAATCTTAGGGTTGGTTGTTTGGTGAGTAAATTCACCTTTTTCTGGTGCATTGATACCACCCCAATGATTGATTTCAACACCGTACGGTTCTAACCAATCCATTTTATGAGGTTTAAAACCAAACGCCATGAGCACTTTAGTTGCTTCAATAACATGCTCAGAACCCGCAACTTCTTCAGCACGACGACGACCATTTTCGTCCGGTTCACCAAGTTGGGTTTTCACCATCTTAACACCAGCAACTTTCCCTTGCTCGTCAACCACAATGCCTTTTGGCTGAACGTTAAAGGTAAACTCAACGCCCTCTTCACGAGCATTTTTAACTTCGCGCTTTGAGCCTGGCATGTTTTCTTCGTCACGACGATACGCACAGGTAACCTGTGTAGCGCCTTGTCGGATAGAGGTTCTCACACAGTCCATTGCTGTATCACCACCGCCTAACACGACAACTTTTTCGTTCGCCATATCGATATAAGCTTGCTTGTCTTCTGCATAGCCCATAACACGGTTTGTGTTACCAATTAAGAACGGCAGTGCATCAAACACACCATCAGCATCTTCATTTTCAAGGCCTGCACGCATACTTTGATAGGTACCCACCCCTAAGAATACGGCATCATATTCAGCCAATATTTCATCAAGAGTAATATCAACGCCAACTTCAGTGTTTAGCTGAAACTCGACACCCATTTCAGTGAAAACTTCACGACGCTTTTGCATTACTTCTTTTTCAAGTTTGAATGAAGGAATACCAAACGTAAGAAGGCCACCGATTTCTGGGTGACGGTCAAACACCACAGGCTTAACACCGTTACGTACTAAAATATCCGCACAACCTAAACCAGCAGGGCCAGCACCTATGATAGCCACTTTTTTGTCAGACCATACCACATACGACATATCTGGTTTCCAGCCCATTTTAAATGCCGTATCAGTGATGTACTTTTCGATATTACCGATAGTGACAGCACCAAACTCTTCTTCAAGTGTGCAAGAGCCTTCACACAAGCGATCTTGTGGACAAACTCGTCCACACACCTCTGGTAAGCTGTTTGTACGGTGAGACAGCTCTGCCGCTTCTAAAATACGGCCAGTACGAATGAGTTTTAACCATTGTGGAATATAGTTATGCACTGGGCATTTCCATTCACAGTATGGATTACCACAATCTAAACAGCGATCCGCCTGTGAGTTAACTTGTGTCTCAGAAAACGGCTCGTAAATTTCTACGAAAGATTGTTTACGTGCTGAAATTGGCTTTTTGCGCGGATCAACACGTTGTACATCGATAAACTGGTATACATTTTCGCTCATACTACCCCCTTACTGAGCCTGAACACGAAGCTCTGCGCTACTGCGCGCTCGGTGCCCGAGTAAACTTTTTACATCACTAGACTTTGGCTTAACTAATTTAAACATTGGCATGTATAAATCGAAGTTAGCTAAAATCTGCTCAGCGCGGTTTGAGCCGGTAAGCTCTAAATGCTCAGCAATGAGGCCGCGTAAATGTTCTTGGTGTGACGCCAACCCTTCAAGGGTAACAATTTCAACAAGCTCAGGGTTAATGCGTTTTTCAAAGTCGTTGCCTTCATCAAGAATATACGCAAATCCCCCTGTCATACCTGCACCAAAGTTAATACCTACTTTGCCAAGTACGCAAACCACACCACCTGTCATGTATTCACAGCCGTTGTCACCAACACCTTCTACAACCGCTTGTACGCCCGAGTTACGCACTGCAAAACGCTCACCGGCACAGCCTGCAGCAAATAACTTACCGCCTGTTGCACCATATAAACAGGTATTACCGGCAATGGTCGCTTTGTGACTTTCAAAAGATGAACCCAGCGGCGGGCGAATTACTAGCTTACCGCCAGCCATACCTTTACCAACATAGTCATTGGCATCACCAACCAGTGTCATTTCAAGGCCACCCGCATTCCATACACCAAATGATTGACCCGCTGTACCATGAAGCTCAACAGAGACAGGATCAGCAGCCATACCTTGGTTACCGTGTTTAGAAGCGATATAGCCAGATAACATAGCGCCCACTGAACGGTCTGTATTGCAAATACGGTTAACCAGTGAGATACCTGATTTTTCATCAATTGCTTGTTTAGCTTTTTCAAGCAAGGTTTCATTTAGCTGACCTAAGTAGTGAGAGCTATTTGGCGCACTACAATACAGTGTTTCACCCGTTGGGTTGTTAGGCACAGCAATCACAGACGACAGATCGACTTTCTTTTGTTTCTCTGTGTTGCCTTCGATTGCTTCAAGTAAGTCCAAACGACCAATTAAATCTGTTAAACGAGTTACACCTAAACTTGCCATAATTTGGCGAGCTTCTTCGGCTATAAACTTAAAATAGTTCATCGCCATTTCTGGTAGGCCATGATAATGCTTTTGGCGCAGCGTATCGTCTTGCGTTGCAACACCGGTCGCACAGTTGTTTAAGTGACAAATACGTAAGTATTTACAACCTAGTGCCACCATAGGGCCAGTACCAAAGCCAAAGCTTTCAGCACCTAAAATAGCCGCCTTAATGATATCTAGACCCGTTTTAAGACCACCATCTGTTTGCAAACGAATACGGTGACGTAAACCATTTTCTACCAGCGCTTGCTGGGTTTCAGCAAGACCAAGCTCCCAAGGGCTACCTGCATACTTAACAGAGGTAAGCGGGCTTGCACCTGTGCCACCGTCATAACCAGCAATGGTAATTAAATCTGCATAGGCTTTAGCTACGCCAGTTGCGATAGTACCTACACCCGGCTCAGAAACGAGTTTCACCGAGATCAGTGCATCTGGGTTTACTTGTTTTAAATCGAAAATAAGCTGGGCTAAATCTTCTATCGAGTAAATATCGTGATGCGGCGGAGGCGAAATCAAGGTCACACCTGGCACTGAGTAACGTAATTTTGCAATATACGGCGTTACTTTTTCACCCGGTAATTGACCACCCTCACCTGGTTTTGCACCTTGCGCCACTTTAATCTGAATGACATCAGCGCTACGTAAGTAATGTGGTGTAACACCAAAACGGCCCGAAGCAACTTGCTTAATACGTGAGTTTTTCTCTGTACCGTAGCGAAGCTTGTCTTCACCACCTTCACCAGAGTTTGAACAACCCCCTAAGCGGTTCATTGCAATCGCGAGTGCTTCATGTGCTTCTGGCGATAATGCACCAATACTCATTGCTGCTGAGTCAAAACGTTTGTAAAGCTCAGTTGCTGGCTCTACGTCATCAACACTCACACCGCTATCAGGAATTTTCACCGCCAACATGTCACGTAAATTGGTGATCGGACGGTTATTTACTAAATCAGCATAAGCCAAGTAGTCTTTATAATCCCCAGAGCGCACTGCCTTTTGCAGTGTTTGAATAACATCTGGGTTATAAGCATGGTACTCACCACCGTGAACATATTTTAGTAAGCCACCATGACTTAATAACTTACGTTTACTAAATGCCAGCTTATGAAGTTTACGTTGGTCATCATCAAAATCAGTAAAACACGCCCCTTTGATACGACTAGCTACACCGTTAAAACAGGTTTCTACAACCGCATCTGATAAACCAACTGCCTCAAATAACATCGAGCAGCGGTACGAAGCGACAGTACTGATCCCCATTTTCGACATGATTTTATACAGACCCTTGTTGATCGCATTACGATAAGCAAGCGTTACTTCGCAATAGCTCTTGTTTAAAATCTTTTTGTCACTCATTGCAACTAATGATTCATATGCAAGGTACGGATAAATTGCCGTTGCACCAAAACCAAGTAATACCGCAAACTGATGCGCATCACGGACACTACCCGATTCGATGATGATATTAGATTCACAACGTAAGTTATTATCGACTAAACGCCTTTGAATTGAACCAACCGCCATCGCAGCCGGGATCGGCAAATGCGTTTCGCTAAAGTTACGATCACTTAAAATAAGCATGACACAGCCTGACGCTGCTTTTTCTTGTGCTTCATCACAAATACGTGTGATTGCGTTTTCTAAGCCTTCTTCTAGTGTGTAAGTGATATCAATTTTACAGTAACTGTAATGCTCATCGTCAGCATTGATCAGCTGTTGCATATCAGCGTACATCAAAATCGGCGTATCAAACTGTAATCGCTTAGCGTGGCCGGTTGTTTCGTTAAATACGTTTTGCTCACTACCAATACAGGTTGCCAGTGACATAACGTGATTTTCACGAAGTGGGTCAATTGGTGGATTGGTTACTTGCGCAAATTTTTGTCGGAAGTAATCAAACAGTGAGCGATGGCCTTCTGACAGAACCGCAAATGGCGTGTCATCACCCATTGAACCTGTTGCTTCTTGACCATTTTCACCCATTACACGAATCACGCTATCAAGTTCTTCGTTGGTGTAGCCAAACATTTTTTGATACTTAAGCAGTGTTTCGTCATCAAAAGAACGGTTACCCGCATCTTTTTCAGATAACTGTTCAAATGGCGTTAAACGCTTAACGTTTGCTTCAAGCCATGCTTTATATGGATGGCGTGACTTAAGATCTTGGTCAATCTCATCTGAATGCCAAATTTTACCTTGATGAGTATCAATTACTAATAACTCACCAGGGCCAACACGGCCTTTCTCAACCACTTCGTCTGGCGCGTAGTCCCAAATACCTACTTCTGAGGCAAGGGTAATAAAACCATCTTGGGTAATTACATAACGCGCTGGGCGTAAACCGTTACGGTCAAGGTTACAAGCAGCAAAACGACCGTCAGACATGACAATACCAGCTGGGCCATCCCATGGTTCCATATGCATTGAGTTAAAGTCGTAGAATGCACGTAGGTCTTCATCCATAGCACGGTTTTTTTGCCATGCTGGCGGCACAAGCATACGCATTGCACGAAATAAATCCATGCCACCCGCTAAGAACAACTCAAGCATATTATCTAAACTTGAAGAGTCTGAGCCGCTTTCGTTCACGAAAGGCGCTGCTGATTGCAAATCAGGAATAAGTGGTGAGGCAAACTTGTATGCACGAGCACGGGCCCACTGGCGGTTACCTTGAATCGTATTGATTTCACCATTATGCGCTAAATAGCGGAATGGTTGCGCCAGTGGCCAACGAGGTTGTGTATTAGTAGAGAAACGTTGGTGAAATACACAAATCGCACTGGTCATGCGAATGTCAGCTAGGTCTAAATAAAAGTTAGGTAAGTCTACAGGCATCATTAAGCCTTTATAGACAGTAACTAAACCAGATAAGCTGGCAATATAAAAATGTTCATCGTTTTCGAGACGCTTTTCAGCACGACGACGCGCTACATACAAGCGACGTTCTAAATCTTTTGGACGCCAGCCTTCTGGTGCGCTTACAAAAATTTGTTCAAAGCCGGGTAGTTGTTTTTTTGCAATTGGCCCTAAACATGATGCATCGGTAGGTACTACGCGCCAGCCTTGAATGCTCAAGGTTTCTTTTTCGAGTTCTTCACTCAACACATCTTTAGCTGTTTGCGCAAGTACAGGATCGGCATTTAAAAATACCATGCCAACGGCGTAGTTCTTTCCTAAATGCCAATCATGTTCGCTGGCAATAGCACGAAAGAAGCTATCAGGTTTTTGCATTAATAAACCACAGCCATCACCTGTTTTACCATCAGCAGAAATACCCCCACGGTGTTCCATGCGATCTAAGCCAGTGATTGCTGTTCGAATCAAGCGGTGACTCGCCTGACCATTGACCTGGGCTATTAAGCCAAAGCCACAATTATCTTTTTCTAATTTTGAGTCGTATAACATAGACCCCTCCCCTTGCTACAACGACTAGCGGTTCAGTCTTTTGTGACAGTGCTAGCAGACGAACAAAACTATCGCCAAATACCTCATGAGTCAATAGAGTTTTGAATACATATTCATATTCATGAATATTTCTCACTTAAGGTACTTTTTAAATTCTATGCTATTTTTTTACATTTAGTCGTATTTTACCCGTTATTTTTTTATGACACTGGTGTCAAATTTAACAACTTGTAAAAAAACAATCTAAAACCCACCGCTTTACGTTAACGTAAACTGCGCTTTATTTTGAATAATTATTCAAACTATGAATATCAATGCAGTTTTTTACGGGGTCTCGCCTAGCCTAACTGCATCATTATTTACTCTTGGCTTTAGCATAGTTACAAACTACGTATCTGAGCAGACTACCTTAGTCGCAATGACTGAGTTCTTTACCCTTGCGTCAACAATCAGCAATTTAAAAGTGTCCGCAGCGGACACTTTTTCTGTCCGCGGACAGACATTAACTCACTGTTAAAACATAAAATAATTAAAAATCAATAAATTAAAAACTGGCACGCTACTGGTATAGATAAGACATCAGCGAAATTGAGGATTTCAAAATGTTCACTATCAGTTTGTTTATGGCTTCTCCACTTACCATGCTTGCCGTTGGCTTCATGATTGTGTGTTTTGAGAATCGTAAGGAGTTATGATGATTAAGGATACCAGTGCCCAAGATATTACAGTGGCCAAGAAAAACACCATTAAAAAGCCACTTATACTAGCAGCAGGTGTAATACTTGTTGGTGCACTCGGCTTTCAAGCATTGTTTGCCAGTAACGATGGCAGCATCTCGGTTGATGCAGCAAGCCTACAAATTAGTGAAGTAAGCCAAAAGACACTCACCAGAGATGTAGCAGCAAGCGGTAAAATCGTTGCAGCTAATGCGCCAAAGGTTTACAGCCCTGAACGCGGCTTTGTCGATTTAAAAGTTAAAGCCGGTGACAGCGTTGAAGTAAATGAAGTGATCGCAATCGTAACCAGCCCTGAGCTAACCAACGAGCTAAAACAACAACAATCAGTATTAGCGAGATTAGAAGGCGAGTTACAGCGCAAGCAACTTGAAGCGCGTAGACAAAAACTAAGCCTGACTAAAGCGCTCGATTTAGCGCAAGTTGAACTCAATGCTGCAGATAGAGAAAACCGCCGAGCTAAAATCTCAATCGAAAAACATTTAATTAGCCAAATAGATTTAGAAAAAGCCGTTGATGACTTAGCCCGTGCCAAGCTGTCTTATAAGCACGCCGAGCAAGAAGTCAGCTTAGCTAAAGATACCCTCGCATTTGAGCTAAAAGCAGCAGAGCGTGATCTTGCACGTCAGCAACTAATTGTTGATGACTTACTCAGACAAGTAAATGAACTTACTATCACTGCCAGTGTAAGCGGCATTGTGGGTAACTTATTAGTGCAACAAAAAGAAGCGGTCACACAAAGCCAACCACTAATGACATTGGTCGATTTAAGTAACTTTGAAGCAGAACTGCAAGTACCAGAAAGCTACGCCAATGAGCTGGGTCTTGGTATGCAAGTTGAGCTTACTTTAGGTGCTCGTCATGTCACAGGCACGCTATCGGCTATTTCGCCTGAGGTGAATAACCGCGAGGTCACAACCCGCGTACGCTTTGACAATGAGATTTCTGGCATCCGCCAAAACCAACGCTTAACCGCACGTATTTTATTAGAGAATCGCGACGATGTATTACAAGTAAAACGCGGCGCATTCTTACAACAAGGTGGCACCTATGCCTATAAGGTTGACGGTGACATGGCTTATTTAATCGATATTAAAACCGGTGCAAGCAGTATCAATGCTGTAGAGATAATTGAAGGCGTAGAGCCTGGCGATAAGTTAATTATCTCAAACTACGATCGCTTTAAAAAAGCATCCACACTGGTTTTACGCTAACAAATAAAAGGAATAATCAACATGCTTACAATGAACAACATCAGCAAAGTGTATCAAACAGATATGGTACAAACACATGCCCTTCGTGACTTTAATCTTCAAGTAGAAGAAGGTGAATTTATTGCCGTAACGGGCCCAAGTGGCTCAGGTAAAACCACATTTTTAAACATCGCCGGTATGTTAGAACCCTTTAGCGAAGGCCAATACATGTTAGACGGTATTGACGTGGGTAAGCTAAACGACAACCAGCGTGCAGATCTTCGTAATCAAAAAATTGGTTTTATTTTCCAAGGTTTTAACCTTATTCCAGATTTGAACCTCTATGAAAATATTGAAGTACCACTGCGTTATCGCGGTATCAAAGCCGCCGAGCGTAAGCGCCGAATCGAGCAATGCCTAGAGCAAGTTGGTTTAGCTTCACGCGCTAAACACTTACCGCAACAACTTTCTGGTGGTCAACAACAACGTGTGGCTATTGCCAGAGCCCTTGCAGGTGAACCGCGCTTTTTACTTGCCGATGAGCCAACCGGTAATTTAGATAGTTTAATGGCGCGTCAAGTGATGGAGCTACTTGAGCAAATCAACCGGGATGGCGCAACTATCATCATGGTTACCCATGATCCTGAACTTGCTCGCAGAGCACCACGTAATATCCAAGTTGTTGACGGCCAACTCGCTGACTTCACCTTGTATCAAGGCACTCAAAACCTTAAAGCGGCTGGAGTGTAACCATGTTCCTTCATTATTTAGATTTAAGCTGGCGCAGCTTTAAGCGCACGCCACTTGTGAGCTTTTTAATGGTATTGGCCATAGCCATTGGTATTGGCGTAACCATGACCAGTTTATCTGTGTATCACATGATGTCGGCAGACCCTATTCCTGAAAAAAGTAGTGACCTTTATACAGTACAGCTACAAACCATGGATGAAGGCCGTACGTGGTGGACAGTCGATAACATGCCACTGCAATTAACTTATCAGGATGCCGTTAACCTTAATCAAGCAAATGCGGGTGGCAAACGTGTCACTATGGTTAGAACGGGTTTTTCGGTTTATTTAGACTCAGATAAAGTTAAACCATTTATTGGTCAAGCTCGCCTAACCACGCCTGATTTTTTCGATATGTTTAACCTATCGTTTATTTACGGTGGGGTTTGGAGCGCGCAACAAGAAGCCGATGCAGCCCCTGTTGTGGTGATCAATAAAGAATTAAACGACAAGCTATTCGCAGGTGAAAACCCAGTAGGCAAAATGGTGTACCTCGATGATGCCAGTTACGAAGTTATTGGCGTGATTGATGATTGGGATATCACCACCAAATATTATGATCTGAACAACGGGGCATTTAATAAGACCGAGCAACTATTTTTACCATTTAGCCTAATGAAAGCCCGAGAGCTTGAAAACTGGGGTAATACCAATGGTTGGAAGCACGAAAAAACCAATACCTTTAACGACAAGCTCAATTCTGAAATGGTGTGGTTACAATTTTGGGTTGAGCTAAAAACACCTGCAGAAAAGCAAGCTTACCAAGACTTTTTAATGGCCTATATGCAAGAGCAACGAAAGCTAGGTCGTTTTAACCGCGAAAAATTAACCGCTACCTTACGCGATGTAAATGAGTGGATGCAGTACAACAATGTTGTTAGCGAAGACAACGAAATTCTGGTTGGCTTAAGCTTTATGTTTTTAGCGGTATGCCTTGCCAACATTTTAGGCTTATTACTAGCGAAGTTCTTGCGCCGCGCTCCTGAGGTCGGTGTACGCCGTGCATTAGGTGCCAGCAAACGCCAAATATTCTTTCAACATATTGTTGAGGTAGCCATGTTAGGTTTCTTAGGTGGCATCTTGGGTATTATTTTGGCGCAAGTGGGTTTATTAGGCGTACGTCAAAGCTATAGCTACTACCAAAGCTTAGCCACTATGGATTTAACCATGCTACTCAGCGCACCGGTGATTGCAATTAGCACCTGTGTTATAGCGGGTCTGTACCCTGCTTGGCTGGTATGTAAAACCAACCCTGCTATTTATCTTAAGAGCCAATAAGGAAGACACCCATGTTAGAAATTAAACCTATCTTTCACGCCTTATGCCGCTCAAAAGTTGGCGCTATTTTATTACTGATCCAAATTGCCATCACCACTGCAATTGTTAGTAACGCAGCGTTTATTATTCAAGACAGAATTAGCTATTTAAGCCAAGAGACTGGCTATCCTGAACAAGACATTTTCGTTTTTAATGTCATGATGTTTGGCAAAGATGTGTCGCCGTCACAGCAATATGAGCTTGATGAAGCCATGCTTCGTCAAATACCTGGTGTAGTTGATGCTGCTTATTCAAGTAATACACCGCTTTCGGGCAGTGGCTCTTCGTCAGATTTTAGTTTAAAGCCAGCACCTGAAGAGAGTAAATCAGCGCGTAGCTCTTACATGTTTATCGATGAGCATGGCATTAATACCTATGGCGTTAAACTCATTGCTGGGCGTAACTACACTGAAGACGAAGTGATCGTTACCGATAACTATGATGAGCTTTCAAAAGTAACCGTTGTTACTAAAACTCTACTCGATGAGCTGTTCCCTGACGGCAATGGTTTAGGTCAAACTGTCTATTTTGGTGACATTCCAATGAAAGTAATTGGTGTTGTTGAACTTATGAAAGGCCCATGGCTTAAAGACAGCCGTCCAGATAACGTAGCACTGCTACCTTTTATTAAGCCTGGTACAAATGCACGCTTTGTGGTTAGAACAGAGCCTGGTCAACGCCAATCAGTCATGAACCGTGTTGAAGAAGCCATGCTGAAAAACTACAACAAGCGTGTAATTTCTCGCATTCGTGGCTTAGATGACGATAAAGAGTCATACATGGCTGAAGATACATTAATGATGCGCATGCTGATTGTACTTATTACTATTTTAGTGTTGGTGACGGCCCTGGGTATTTTCGGCCTAACGCTGTTCAATATTAGCAAGCGTACTAAACAAATAGGTACTCGCCGCGCTTTAGGTGCCAGAAAATCGGCCATCATCAGCTACTTTTTAGTTGAAAACGCCATGATATGTATAGTTGGTTTAGTGATTGGTGTGATTGCTGCCGTGTATTTAGGCCAGGTGCTCATGCAGCACTTTTCAATAGCTCAGCTTGATATTAGCTACGTGCTTGCTACGGCGCTGGCAGTGTTCGTTATGAGTTTATTAGCAGTACTTGCACCTGCAAAACGGGCGGCGAATATCTCACCGAGCATTGCAACTCGAACAATTTAGTTCTCCCAACCTATGCTACACTGGATTAACAGTGTAGCATTCATCTTGCACCCTTATTAGGAAAATAACTAAAACAATAATATGGAAAAAATACTTATCGTCGACGATAACCCAGCAATTTTGGATGCATTGTCGTTATTACTCGAAATTCACGGTTTTGATGTTGTTACCGCAAGTAACCCGTTTGAGGCAATTCAAGCCGTACAATACCAACGCATAGCACTTGTTATTCAAGACATGAACTTTACCGCCGACACCACTTCCGGCGAAGAAGGCAAAGAACTTTTTTATGCCTTACGAGAAATTAACCCTCACCTACCGATTATTTTGATCACCGCATGGACAGAGCTTTCTACTGCCGTTGAACTTGTCAAAGCAGGGGCTGCTGATTATTTACCAAAACCATGGGACGACGCCAAGCTACTTACTTGTGTAAATAATCTAATCGAACTGGGTAAAGCAAAACAGCAAAACGAGACTTTTACCCGCCACCAGCAAGAGCGTGACGCATCTGTACGACAAGCAAATTTGGTGGGCTTGGTTTATAAAAGTACCGCTATGGAGCACATTGTTAATCTTGCGATTCAAGTGGCTAAATCGGATATTTCAGTACTGATCACAGGCCCCAACGGCAGTGGTAAAGAACGCATTGCACAAATAATACAAGCCAATTCATTATTAGCAGATAAACCCTTTATCACTGTTAATGCCGGTGCTTTGCCAAGCGAGCTTATTGAGGCTGAGTTATTTGGTGCCGAAGCTGGCGCTTATACAGGTATTACCAAACAGCGTATTGGTCGTTTTGAAGCGGCCGATGGTGGCACCCTATTTTTAGACGAAATTGGTAACTTGCCACTTTCTGGGCAAATGAAATTATTACGCATTTTACAAACCGGTGAATTTGAACGTTTAGGTTCAACACAAACACGTAAAGTGAATGTGCGGGTGATTTCAGCAACCAATGAAGATTTAAGCCATGCAATTAAAACAGGTCAATTTCGAGAAGACCTTTACTACCGCTTAAATGTAATTGAGTTAAATTTACCAAGCCTTGCCCATCGCCCAGATGATATTTTAGCTTTAGTCGCACACTTTTTACCTGAGCGCACACTGTCGCTAAGTACAGAAAAAGCCCTGCTCGCCCATAGTTGGCCGGGTAATGTTCGTGAGCTTGAAAATGCCTGTAAACGCGCTGGCGTTTTAAAACCCTCAGGGGTGATTGAGCTTGCTGATTTTGGCTTACAAGTTGAAACAAACAGCCCAACACAAACAAGAGCAGAGCCTAACAAACAGGAGATCGAACTTGCCATGCGCGAATACAAAGGTGTGATTGCTAAAGTGGCTCGCCATTTTGGTTTAAGCCGCCAAGCGCTTTATCGCAGGCTTGATAAATTTAAGATTGAATACTAATGCGTTTTTCGTTTCGATATAAAATCATAACCTTATGTATTGCAGCGTCTGCATTGCCGCTAATATTGGTGTGTTATTTTGCGGGCATAAGCTTGCTTTACAGCCTATTAGCCCTACTCGCTTGCACCTTGATAAGCGGATTTTTTGCCGCGCAATTATCAGCTCCGCTCATTGATGGCATGAACTCGCTCGAAACCGGGCTGCTTAATTTTAAAGATGGTGAGCTGGCTACATTATTAGCCTATGATGGCAGTGATGAGCTAGGTGATTTATGCCGGCTTTATAACCAAACTGCAAAACAGCTTCGCCAAGAAAAACAATGGATTTATCAGCGTGAGCTGATGCTCGATAAAGTACTGCAAAGCTCGCCACAAGCTGTGCTTTTGACTAACGACCAAGGCTTGATTGTGTATAGCAACCATAGCGCTCGCAGCTTACTCGATGCTAAATCAGCCCTTGAAGGCGCCAAGCTAGAAAACTTATTAGATTCAAGCTGCGAGCAATTAACGCGTGCCATACACAAAGGTGTTGATGGCTTATTTACCCTCGACAAAGCAGATCAAGAATCACAAACTTGGCATATGGCAACAGGCCGATTATTACTTAATAATCAGTTTCACCAACTGTATGTTTTTAAACAACTGACCCGCGAACTAAGCCGCCAAGAAGTAGAGGTATGGAAAAAAGTTATTCGTATTATTAGCCATGAGCTAAACAACTCCCTAGGGCCAATGTCGTCGATGCTTCATAGCGCGCAACTTTTAACAAAAGAAGTCGATGAACCACGCTTAAAACGGGTATTTACCACCATTGAAGACCGCATAAAACACCTTAATGAGTTTGTACAAGGCTATGGTAAATTTGCCAAGTTACCCACCCCTCAACTATCAACGATTAACTGGCCTACGCTGATTGAGCAATTAAAAAGTCAGTGGCAAGTCGAGGTTTCACTTGATGAGCGTGTAACAACTGACGCTGATCACACTCAGCTCGAACAATTACTTATAAACTTATTAAAAAATGCCTATGAGTCAGGGTCAAACCCCGAAGATGTCAGCTTAACAGTGCAACAAGAAGCAAGTGGCACACACATCACGGTGAGTGATAAAGGTAAAGGCATGAGTGAAGCTGTAATGGCTAACGCACTTATACCCTTTTACTCAACCAAAGCAACAGGCAGCGGCTTAGGGTTAGCACTTTGCAGGGAAATAGTTGAAGCGCACCACGGGCAAATTAGCTTGCATAACCGCGAGCAAGGTGGATTAAGCGTGCATGTTTTGCTGCCCTAATAGCCTTTAACACATTCGATATGGATCATGATTAACAAAGAAACCCGTAACATAATATGAGCTTTTGCAATGCTAAGCAGTAGCATACTGATTAAATTACCACTTATTTAAACCTCTATGCTAATAAAACCTTTTCGTTGAAACCTTGCTCATGTAACTTGGCAACGAGTTGTTCAAGCACCTCATCTTTTTGAGGGGCTACAGGCTGTGTTAATAGTAAAGAAGTCACATTGCCAAAACCTGGGTGATCAAAATCAGGGTTTTCAAGTCCATGTTGTGCTCTTAGCGTTAGCAGCATAAGTGCAGCATAAGGTGTAAATTGCCAGTTCATATTATCGAACTCAAAAAACATCTTACTCGGTGGTGATGCAACCTGAGCGACTTGATCATCACATAACTGATTTAGATAAGCGGTAACTTTTGTTAAGTCTGTACTATCCCAGTTATCTAAAATAGCTTGATAAGCAAAATCATCTACGATCGGCTTTAGGGTATTGCCACCTTTTGCCTTATCAAACAGCAAGATAATAAAATCACCAATGTGACTTTTTGATCTATTCACCCAGTGCTTCATGTAACCTGCTTGAAATAACGTATAAATTTGGCGAGCATATTCATTATTATGCAATATCACTGCAATACTTAGCTGAAATACAGATGTTGGTGATACCAACCTTAAAGGTTCACGACTAAAGCGATATCTAAAGCGCTTGAACTTATAGCTTTGTATTGTAATCATGTAATATCCATAACTTAAACATATATTTAATTTACCTAAATCAAGTAAGTTATCATCTACAAAACTAGCTTGTGCATCCATCTCATAATAATTACGTGGAATTGACAACTCTGTATTTAATACCTCCCAGTTAAAGAAAGGCAATTTATCATTGCTAGGTATACCTCTTTTCGTTTCTCCTTGCTCAATATAAAAATTAAGCTCTTTTGTATTATTTATATAAACCTTTCTATACTTTTCAGGATTTTTTATCGCCAGCTTACGCTTTCGTAAAAATTTTTCTAAGTTTTTATTCATTATTTACATGTACCTGCTTTTTTGATGAGTAATAATAAACTTTATTTTTTTCATACAACTAGCATTTTTTATTATGATAAAATCTCACATTATACTTAGAATTTTTAAGATGATATGGATATCAATAGTTTAAAAGAAGCACAGCTGTCGCTCTCTAAAAAAGTAAGAGCATCCGATGAAAAGCAGTGTGTTAAGACAATAGCTGGTGTCGATGTTGCTTATAACGAACAATTATCTGAAGTTGTTGGCGCAATTACGGTACTTAATGCTGATACATTAAAAGTACTTGAAGTACAAACTAGTATTGAGCCCATCAGCTTTCCTTATATACCAGGGCTATTTTCATTTCGTGAAGTGCCACCGCTTTTAAATGCATATAACAAACTGACCATAACACCTGATTTAATTGTTTGCGATGGCCATGGCCTTGCACATCCACGGCGTTTTGGTCTTGCTTGCCACTTGGGTGTCACATTAGATATCCCCACCATAGGTTGCGGAAAAACCAAGTTATTAGGCGAGTTTAATGAACTTGCAGAACACCGCGGCGCAACGGCAGATTTATTAGATAACGACGAAGTTATTGGCAAAGTGTTACGCACACAAGATAACATTAAACCTGTTTATGTATCTATTGGCCATAAAGTATCTTTAGATACAGCAGTTGAGTGGGTCCTCAAGCTAACGCCTAAATACAGACTTCCCGAGACAACACGTCAAGCTGATCAACTGGTAAATAAAACTTTAAAAGAACATAGAGAAAAGACTTATGAAAAAACATAAATCTTAACTCATTAATAAAGCTTAAGTTTGTATAATATTTTTACCTTCTTAAAATTATCATTTCGAAAAAAAATGACCTCATCTAATGTTAAATTAACTAAATGGTAAAAGCTTAGTTCTTCTAGCTCCAGCCAAGCATGTTTTTTCAGCTCGTATAAAACACCCCAGCTAATATTTGAAACTAAAAGCGTATTAACTGGGAACTCTAACAGCGACGGCAATAATTCTGTAAATTTTACATCCGTTACGTCTTGTAAGCTAAGCTCTATAACATTATCAGAAAGCAATTTTTTTATATCGCTAAAACTCGTGATTTTTAGCGGTGAGTCATCAACCTTAGCATTCAAAGAAAAGATATCGTCAATACTCTTATAGATATATATACCACGAAGCTTATTCTCTTTATTAAATGATAACTTTAAACTTCTTTTATCCTCTGCTTGAAACCTAGCTTCATAATAAGACAACACTGAAGGCTCATTCCATTCATATTCATACTGAATAGGACCAACACCGTAAAATAGTTCAGAGTAACAATCATGCTTTTGAAAATGTTGTGCCATTGCATCAGCAATCCATCCGTTGACGATACAGCTTACATCACACACCCAGCCATAAGCAGCCTCATAGACAACACCATTAAAAGGCTTACCTTCATGAAAAAGCTGTAAGTTTCCATCCCATTTTTCATCAATGATACTATCTAATAACTCAAGCCCTTTAATATCGATATAAGGAAAATTGTAATCTCCTAATATTTCGCCATTAAAAAATTGCTTTTTGCTAACAACAACCCCGCTTTCAGTGAAAATCGCAACCCCCGTAAAAGGCACCCCTTTGAAAAAGTAGCTATTTTCCCGTTTTTCTAGCGTACCAGACACAACAAGTGGTGGAGCTTCACATTTCATTTAATAATCAACCCAGCAGAAAATTGAACATGCATTTTATTTTTAAGTTGTACTTAACTAAGCAAATGGATATAAAAAAAGCCGCAATCAGCGGCTTCTTTCTACACTAAATATAATTATTCAGCGTCTTTTTCTTTGTACTTTGCAGCTGTTTCAGTGATTAGTGGCTGTAATTCACCACGTTGAAACATTTCGATGATAATGTCACAACCACCGATAAGCTCGCCTTCTACCCATAGTTGTGGGAATGTTGGCCAGTTTGCGTATGCAGGTAACTCTGCACGGATATCTGGGTTAAGTAGAATGTCAACGTAAGCAAACTGCTCACCACACGCCATAAGTGCTTGTGATGCTTGTGAAGAAAAACCACAGTTAGGTAACTTTGGTGATCCTTTCATGTAAAGAAGAATTGGATTTTCAGAAATTTGCTGTTTAATTTTATCGATGGTTTCCATTTACAACCTCAAAAAAGACATTGGCTTACTACATTGGCCTTGAAAAAGTTTCACTGTGGCCTCAGATATATAACTTAAAATCGGCATTCGTAGCCACAATTTTAAATAGTCTTTAGCAATAGCATTGCTGTTTGCTAAAACTTGAGTAAAATACTCAACAATTATAGTAACACTATAATACCACTTGGTATAGGGAAGTACGCTGTTTACCTTGCTATTACCTATAACTGAGTGGACTATCAACCAAGAAGATGGAGATAAAAAATGGCATTTGAACTACCGTCACTACCATACGCAATCGATGCATTAGAGCCACATATTTCAAAAGAGACTCTAGAGTTTCACCACGGTAAACACCACAACACTTACGTTGTGAAATTAAACGGTCTGATCCCAGGCACAGAATTCGAAAACAAATCTCTAGAAGAAATCGTATGTTCTTCAGAAGGTGGCGTATTTAACAATGCTGCACAAATCTGGAACCACACGTTCTACTGGAACAGCCTATCTCCAAACGGTGGTGGCGAGCCTACAGGCGCAATCGCTGACGCGATCAACGCTAAATGGGGTTCTTTCGACGCATTCAAAGAAGCGTTAAACGACAAAGCAGTAAACAACTTCGGTTCAAGCTGGACTTGGTTAGTTAAACTAGCTGACGGCACTCTTGATATCGTTAACACATCAAATGCTGCAACGCCATTAACTGATGAAGGTGTTACTCCAATCCTAACTGTGGATCTTTGGGAACACGCTTACTACATCGATTACCGTAACGTTCGTCCAGATTACCTAAAAGGTTTCTGGGCATTAGTTAACTGGGACTTCGCGAACGCTAACTTCGCTTAATCTTCTGTTACTAGCAGTAATCAAAAAAAAGACGCTTCGGCGTCTTTTTTATTGCCAGTGCACGCCCCTTCTAAGTCGCAGCCAAGCCCTCAGCCAAAAAGCGTAATCAAGATGAGCTTTTTTCAATTAAATTCTTAATTTTCTTGCGCAAAAATTCAAAATCGTGACTAAGCTTTAATTAGCCTTTGCTTTTCTCTTAATCTAATTACACGTCATTTTAGCGGGTTTTCGGAGGTCTCTATGAGTATTTTTGAGCATTACCAATCACGATACGAAGCAGCGCAAGAAGAAGAATACAGTATTGAGGAATTTCTCGAGATCTGTAAGAAGGATAAATCAGCTTATGCCAGCGCACCTGAGCGGCTATTGATGGCCATCGGTGAGCCGGAGATTATCGACACTTCAACCGATGCGCGCTTAAGCAGGCTGTTTTCTAATCGCGTAGTCGCACGCTACCCTGCATTTCACGATTTTTATGGTATGGAAGATGCCATTGAACAAATCGTTTCTTATTTAAAACATGCTGCGCAAGGCTTAGAAGAATGTAAGCAAGTACTGTATTTACTTGGCCCAGTAGGTGGCGGTAAATCATCCATTGCTGAAAAACTAAAATACTTAATGCAGCAGGTACCTATTTACTCAATCAAAGGCTCGCCTGTTAACGACCACCCTTTAGCGCTATTTGACCCAAATGAAGACGCTGAACTTTTAGAAAAAGAATACGGCATTAAACCGCGTTATTTAAAAACGGTGATGTCACCGTGGGCTGCAAAACGCTTAAGTGAATTTAATGGTGATATTAGCCAATTTAGAGTGGTTAAGCGCTTCCCATCTATTTTAAATCAAGTCGCGATTGCGAAAACTGAGCCCGGCGATGAAAACAATCAAGACATTTCAGCGTTAGTGGGTAAAGTCGATATTCGCCAGCTTGAGCACTTTGCGCAAAACGACCCTGATGCCTACGCCTACTCAGGTGCACTTTGCTTAGCAAACCAAGGCTTAATGGAGTTTGTGGAAATGTTTAAAGCGCCAATCAAGGTGCTACATCCACTGCTTACAGCTACGCAAGAAGGCAATTACAACGGTACAGAAGGCATTAGTGCCCTGCCGTTTAATGGCATGATTTTAGCTCACTCAAATGAATCTGAGTGGCAAACATTTAAGAACAACAAAAACAATGAAGCATTTTTAGACCGTGTTTACATCGTCAAAGTGCCTTATTGTTTACGTGTATCTGAAGAAGTCAAAATTTACAACAAACTTCTTGAAAACAGTGAATTACATGATGCGCCTTGTGCACCGGGCACATTAAAAACATTGGCGCAATTTACCACCCTTTCGCGCATTAAAGAGCCAGAAAACTCAAGTATCTATTCAAAAATGCGGGTCTATGACGGCGAAAGCTTAAAAGATACTGATCCGAAAGCGAAGTCGTATCAAGAATACCGCGATTACGCGGGTGTTGATGAGGGCATGACAGGGCTTTCTACCCGCTTTGCGTTCAAGATTCTATCACGGGTATTTAACTTCGATACCACTGAAGTGGCTGCCAACCCAGTGCACTTATTCTATGTTCTTGAACAGCAAATTGAGCGTGAGCAATTTACCGCCGACGTTGAAGAGCGTTACTTAAGCCACTTAAAAGGCTACCTCATTCCTCAGTATGTAGAGTTTATCGGTAAAGAGTTACAAACAGCCTATTTAGAATCATACTCTGAATATGGGCAAAACATCTTTGACCGCTATGTGACGTATGCTGATTTCTGGATCCAAGATCAAGAATACCGTGACCCAGATACCGGCCAGTTATTTGACCGTGCTGCGCTTAACGCAGAACTTGAGAAGATTGAAAAACCTGCGGGTATTTCAAACCCTAAAGATTTCCGTAATGAGATAGTTAATTTCGTACTGCGGGCACGTGCCCACAACCAAGGCAAGAATCCGCTTTGGACCAGCTACGAAAAACTTCGCACAGTTATTGAGAAGAAAATGTTCTCAAATACCGAAGATCTGCTGCCGGTTATTTCCTTCAATGCGAAAACCTCGGCTGAAGATCAGAAAAAACACGAAGACTTTGTCAATCGTATGGTTGAGAAAGGCTATACCCAAAAACAAGTACGTTTACTTTCTGAATGGTATTTACGCGTTAGAAAATCGCAGTAAAAAACGTTTGTTTTAAGGGGGTTGTTATGGCGCATTTTATTGACCGACGCCTGAATGGAAAAAACAAAAGTACCTTGAATCGTCAACGGTTCATCAGGCGTTATAAAAAACAGATTAAAGAAGCGGTATCTGATGCCATTAATAAGCGCAGCGTAACCGATACCACCAGCGGCGAGAGTATCTCTATTCCGCAACGTGATATCAGTGAGCCTATTTTTCATCAAGGACGTGGTGGCGACCGTGAACAGATCCACCCAGGCAATGACCAGTTTTCTACGGGCGACAAAATCAAGCGCCCGCAAGGAGGCGGTCAAGGTGGTGGTAGCGGCGAAGGTGAAGCCAGTGACTCTGGTGAAGGACAAGACGACTTTGTATTTTCTATTTCAAAAGATGAATACTTAGACTTATTGTTCGAAGATCTTGAACTGCCCAACCTGCAACAAAACCAGCTCGATAAACTGGTGCAAATGAAAACCCATCGCGCTGGTTTTTGTAACGACGGCATGCCAAGCAATATTGATATTGTTCGCTCATTACAAGGCTCGCTTGCTCGAAGAGTGGCGATGACTGCAGGCAAAAAACGTCACCTTGCAGAGCTTGAAGGTCAGCTCGCTCTGCTACAAGCTGAAGAGCAGCCAGACAAGGCAGCCATTGCGTTACTTGAACGTCAGATTGAGGAGCTGCAAAACCGTATAAAAGCAGTGCCATTTATTGATAATTACGACTTACGTTTTCGTAATTATGAAAAGCAACCACACCCAACAAGCAAAGCTGTGATGTTTTGTTTAATGGATGTGTCTGGCTCGATGGATCAAGCCACGAAAGACATGGCAAAACGCTTTTATATTCTGCTTTATCAATTTTTAACTCGTAGCTACAAAAATATAGAGGTTGTCTATATTCGTCATCATACCCAAGCGAAAGAAGTCGATGAGCAAGAGTTTTTCTATTCTCAAGAAACGGGTGGCACCATAGTATCAAGTGCATTAAAACTGATGAACGAAATCATCGCTGAACGTTATAACCCTGAAGAATGGAACATTTACGCAGCGCAAGCATCTGATGGTGATAACTGGGCTGACGATTCGCCAAACTGTGGCGAAATTTTACGTAATAGACTGTTAAAGGCGGTGCGATATTACGCCTATATCGAAATTACCGCTCGTGCTCATCAAAGTTTATGGCGAGAGTATCAATCAATAGTGCAAACCCACGACAATTTTGCCATGCAACACATTCGTGGCGTTGAGGACATTTACCCTATTTTCCGTGAATTATTTAAAAAGAATCGTCAGCAGCAAGGCGCCGCATAGCCTTGCCAGTGAGGTAAAGTATGGCCGATAAACGTATTAGCGACGGTCCTGATTGGACATTTGATCTACTAACAGAGTATCAAACTGAGATTGAACGGGTAGCGAAAATTTATAAACTCGATACCTACCCGAATCAAATTGAAGTGATCACTGCTGAACAAATGATGGATGCCTATTCGAGTGTGGGTATGCCGATTGGCTATAGCCACTGGTCGTATGGTAAAAAATTCATTCAAACAGAGCAGAATTATAAGCGAGGGCAGATGGGCCTCGCTTATGAAATTGTTATTAATTCAGATCCTTGCATTGCCTATTTAATGGAAGAAAACACCCTGCCAATGCAAGCCTTGGTAATGGCCCATGCCTGTTATGGTCACAACTCATTTTTTAAAGGCAATTACTTATTTAAAACCTGGACTGATGCCAGCTCAATTATCGATTACTTATTATTTGCCAAAAATTACATTGCCAAGTGCGAAGAGAAATACGGTATTACCGAGGTCGAAAACCTGATTGATTCATGTCATGCATTAATGAATTATGGTGTAGACCGCTACAAACGCCCGCAACGTATTTCTCTTTATGAAGAGCAAAAACGCCAACAAGAACGTGAAGACTACCTACAATCGCAAGTCAACGAGTTGTGGCGCACAATCCCTACTTCGCAGCAAGAGTCGAAAAAGCGTGAGCGTCGTTTTCCAGAAGAGCCACAAGAAAACATTTTGTACTTCATCGAAAAAAATGCCCCACTACTTGAGTCATGGCAACGAGAAATAATTCGAATTGTGCGTAAAATTTCGCAATATTTTTACCCACAAAAACAAACTCAAGTGATGAATGAGGGCTGGGCTACGTTTTGGCATTACACCATTTTGAACCATCTGTACGACGAAGGTAAGCTCACCGATGCCTTTATGCTCGAGTTTTTACAAAGTCACACCAATGTGGTGTATCAACCACCCTACAACAGTAATTATTATTCAGGGATTAACCCCTATGCTCTTGGCTTTAACATGATGATTGATATTCGCCGTATCTGCGAAAACCCAACAGAAGAAGACAAGAAATGGTTCCCGGAGTATGCAGGCAGCGATTGGTTAGAAACCTTGCACTTTGCAATGCAAAACTTTAAAGACGAGAGCTTTATTAGCCAGTTTTTATCGCCAAAAATTATTCGTGATTTTAAGTTGTTTACGATTATTGATCATGAAAAAGAGCCAACCCTCAATGTCGGTGCCATTCATGATGAAATGGGCTATCACCAAGTTCGTGAAACCCTTTCGGCACAATACAACCTAAGTAATCACGAACCAAATATTCAAGTCTATAATGTTGATATTAGAGGAGATCGTTCACTTACTCTGCGTTATGTACCCCATAACAATATTCCTTTAAACAAGTCTAAAGATGAAGTACTAAAACACCTTTACAGGCTATGGGGCTTTAAGGTAAAACTGGAACAAGAAAGCGCAACAGGTGAAGTTTCATTATTGGGTGAATGCCCAAGCAGTGATGCCCGACACACAACAGAGTAACCAAAAATGAATAAAAAGATATTGGTGATCATCGACTCAACGGCCGATGCTAAAACATCTATATTACATGCAAGACAAAAAGCCAAAGGCATGAAGCATATTGATATTGTTGCTTTTAGCTACGAAGATACCAATAACATTTTATTCTCTATTCCACCTGATGAAGCGCTGGCTATTCAAGACAAAGAGCTTGCTAAAGTCCGTGCAGCACTTGGTCCACTTATCAGCGAGTATTTAGATGATGGTAGCTATACTTTGCAAACCCTGTGGCATGAAAGCCCAGTACAATGGCTAGCCAATGAGCTTGATACGTCAGATTATGAAATGGTGATTAAAACTCGCCACATCGACGAAGAAACGCAATTTACAGAGCTAGACTGGCAGCTTATTCGCTTTAGCCCGCTACCACTTTATTTGGCCGCCGATAACAAATGGCGTAACAATACCAATGTGCTGGCAGCCCTTGATTTAGGCAGTGAGAAGGCGACTAAATACTGTTTAAACGAAGCAATTATCAAAGCAGGCTTAGCCTATGCAAAAGACTACGACAGCGAGTTTTATGCCTGTTATACCGTACATGTATCACCGTTTTTACGTGATTTAGGCATTGTATTTTCAGATGAGCAAGTGATTAACGCCTTTGAAAAGCTACCCGTAGCACAGCGAACCTTAATCGAAGCGCACGACTTAAAAGACAAGCTTAAAATCAAAGCCGGTGTGGTTGAGCAAGTGATCCCAAGTGTTGCAGCTAAATTAAATGCTGACTTAGTGATTATGGGTTCGGTGGGTAATACAGGTATTAAAGGTCATTTAATTGGTAATACCGCCGAAAAAGTCATGAAGCTACTGAAAACAGATATTCTTGTTTTACCGCCACTTGGGGTTTAATCTGCTTAACTGAATAGAATTACTATGAAAAAGGGGCTTAATTGCCCCTTGTTTGTTTATAAATCTGTGTAAGCTGTGACCTTGTTACGGCCGTTTTCTTTTGAGTGATATAAGGCTTTATCGGCGGCTTCAACCCACTTTTCGTAGCGATCAAACTTCTCGTCGAAGCAGGCAAAACCAATACTGACCGTCAGTTGAATTTGTTTGCCATCAAAGTAAATTGATGAGTTCTCAATGAGTGTTCTTAATCGCTCAGCAAATATATGTGCACCTTCATGATCAGTATCAAGTAAGGTTACCGCAAACTCTTCTCCACCATAGCGACCTGCTAAGTCTGTTTCACGCAGAGTTTTACGTAGTAAGTCTGCAATATGACGCAGCGCCTCATCACCGCCGCGATGGCCATGCTCATCATTCACCTTTTTAAAGTGATCAATATCAAACATTAACAAGGTGCTGCACCCGCCACTACGCACTATGCGCATGTATTCTTTGCGTAGCTTTTCTTCCCAATAACCACGGTTAGTAAGCTTAGTAAGTGCATCGGTACGGCTCATTTGTTCAAGCTTACTGTTGGCTTCTTCTAGCTCTTTTTTATTCACCGCTTCATCGGTTACATCATAGATAATGATACAGATATGCGATACTTCACCTGTGGTCGTCGTCAGCGGAATAAAGGTGGCATTTTGATACATATGATCCGCTTTACCGGTAATTGGACGGTAATTTTTAAAACGGAAAATATACGGCTGCTGCTCCCAAATAGTAAACGAGCGATTATTTAGAATGAACACAGACTCAGATTTGCTGCGAAACCATTTTTCATCAATTGATGGAAATAAGTCAAACAGGTCTTTATCTTTTACCGCGCTTGGCAATAAGCCAGAGTGGTTTTCCATAAACCCATTCCAGATGCATACTTTGTAGTCTCTATCGAGCACCACTAGGCCTACATCAACGGTATTAAACATATCCATTAACCAATGGAGTTCATTCATATTAAAATCGGCTGCAGGCATAGTTTAGTCTTCTAATAAATAAGCTACTTTGTACTTAAGGGTTTTTAATGAGTCCTCGGTGAACAGCAACATCAAATCACAGTTAATATTGTGATTTTCGATGCCATAGCTGATCTCAATCGCCAGCGTTCGTTGCCAGCGAGATTTATTCGCCTTTACTAAATCAGATACATCACAGTGTTGTCCCAGCACCACAGGATGGCCTTGGCTAAAACGCATATCTAATTGGTGCGACAGTCCTGTCAGAATAGCCCCTATTAATATGTTACTCACATCCATTAATAGCTCTAATTCAACTTTATCGTTGAGCTCACCCTCATAATTCATTAACGAGGCGATTTCTTTAAAACTTGAATCATTTAACAGCAATAGTGCTTCGCCAGAAACACCGCCGCCAATAAAACCCTGACATACACCTGAGGTTGCGGCATTGGCATCAATCGAGCGCAAAGCCATATCTAGTTCATTGACTTCTAAAACATTTACATTAGGAATAGGAAGCTTTACGAATACATTAAGAAGACGCGCTAATAAGTCTCCAGCTTGCCCCATTGCGACATTGGTGAGTTCTTGGTAGATATCACGCACATCGGGATCAACTTGCTCACCTAGCTTATTAGCAAGACGCTCACGCATGGCTTTATCTTTAATACCATGATGTTCAATAATACTCGCTAGTTTCTCGGCGGAACAAGGTTTTTGAATAAAGTCGATTGCGCCTAACTCAAGCACACGTCGATGAGCATTAGGTTGGATGTCTCCAGATACAACAACAGTGAGAACATGAAGGTCTTGTTCTTGAATGGCTTGCAGTACTTCGTAACCATCCATTTCAGGCATGTTTAAATCGAGAAATAAAATTTCCGGCTGAATTTTTTTGATTTGCTCAATACAGTGAACACCATTTTCAGCAAACTCAATTTTTATATCCCAATCATCGGGTAAAGAGCGTGCTAATTGTCGACGTGCTAACTTTGAATCATCACAAACTAATACCGATGTTGACATATATTCTCTCTAAATCCACACTTTCTAACTAGCAAAAACACTAACTAGTAACTTTATTCTTATTTTTATATGTAAAAAATAGGGTCACAGGCACATGTTAATCAAACTAATGGTTATTTACAATTTTAAATTGTACTAATCCTTGGAGCCACTTCATGAGTATAATACACTGAAGTTAAATGCGTTAATTTAAAGGAATTTTATTATGTTACGTCCGCTAATGTTTGCATTAGGCGCTGTGTGCACGTTTAGTTATGCAGGTGATTTATCAGAAAATAGTTTAGACGCAGGTAAGGTTTCAGCCCAGTCTAAACCGGTTACTTTACTAGGGCAAGGTGTTGAAGTTGGCCAACAAGCGCCTAATTTTAAAGTAGTAGATGGCAACTTTACCCCCGTCACACTAGACAACTATCGAGGCCAAGCAGTGCTTTTAAGCGTTGTGCCAAGTTTAGACACAGGTGTATGTAGTATTCAAACCAAACACTTCAATGAAAAAGTAGCTTCAGAATACCCAAGTGTGGCGATGCTGACCTTAAGCGCAGATTTACCATTCGCACAGAAGCGTTTTTGTAAAGCCGAGAATATAGACAAAATAGTGACCTTATCTGACTCTGTATGGCGTGACTTTGGTAAGAACTACGGTTTGATTATCAAAGATATGGGCTTGTTAACCCGTGCCGTATTTGTGCTCGATAAAGAACATAACATCGTTTACAAGCAGCTTGTCGATAACCTTTCAAAAGAGCCTGATTACGACAGTGCTATTGCGGCATTAAAGAAACTGTAAAAGCGCAATTTTAACTTGCAGTGATACAAACACAAAAAAACCGCCCAGAGGCGGTTTTTTATTAGTGATTCTAAAAGGTAAATTAACCTAAAAGCTCACCAAGTTGTTGGCTAACAGCTTCAACAGCTTGAGTACCGTCTAATTTGTGGTACTGAGTGTTGCCTGCTTTCGCTTCAGCTTGGTAGTAATCAACTAATGGTTTAGTTTGGTCGTGGTAAATACCTAAACGCTTACGAACTGTTTCTTCAGTGTCGTCATCACGAATGATTAGGTCTTCACCTGTGATGTCATCTTTGCCATCAACTTTAGGTGGGTTATAAACAACGTGATAAACACGGCCAGAGCCAGGGTGTACGCGACGGCCGCCCATACGCTCAACGATAATTTCATCAGCAACGTCAAATTCGATAACGTGATCAACTACCACGCCATTCTCTTTCATTGCATCTGCTTGAGGAATAGTACGAGGGAAACCGTCTAGTAAGAAACCTTTTTCGCAATCAGGTTTAGCAATACGCTCTTTAACTAGACCGATAATAATTTCGTCAGATACTAATTGACCTGCATCCATTACTTTTTTAGCTTCAAGACCAAGTGGTGTACCTTCTTTGATTGCTGCACGCAGCATATCGCCCGTAGAAATTTGTGGAATACCGTATTTGTCCATCAAAAACTGAGCTTGAGTACCTTTACCTGCACCCGGCGCGCCCAAAAGAATAATGCGCATATCATTGTCCTCTGTGTGATACTAATCTTAAAAAATGGTCGATCAGTGGAGTTTTGTTTTTAGAGCCTGAATTCTTCCACAACTAAGGCTATACCTCAAGTAACTTATACCAATTGCCTATATTAGCGGCAATAAAAAAGGGAGCCTTGCTCCCTTTTCCAACTCATTGCGCTAAAACGCTTATTTGCTTAAATCTAGCATAAGTTTGTTCAAACGAGTTACAAAGCCTGCAGGGTCTTTTAACGTACCGCGCTCAGCCAGTAATGCTTGATCTAGAAGCACTTGTGACCACTGGGCAAACTTGTCTTCATCTTGTTCAACGTTTAAGTGTTTAACAAGCTGATGCTCTGGGTTAAGCTCAAAAATTGGCTTTTGCTCAGGCACTGTTTGACCAACTGATTCCATTAACTTTTGCATTTGCGAGCTCATATCGTGCTCATCTGCAACAACACATGCAGGAGAGTCAGTTAGACGGTGCGTAAAGCGTACGTCTTTAACGTTATCACCTAGTGCAGTTTTAATGCGCTCAACTAGGCCTGCAACTTCTTTTTCTGACTCTTCTTGCGCTTTTTTCGTTTCTTCGTCATCCATGTTGCCTAAATCTAAGTCACCACGGGTAATTGACTGGAATGATTTTTCGTTGAACTCTGTTAAGTAGCTCATCATCCACTCATCAACACGGTCGCTTAATAGCAACACTTCGATGCCCTTCTTACGGAAGATCTCTAGGTGTGGTGAGTTCTTCGCTGCAGCGAATGAATCAGCAACTACATAGTAGATTTTGTCTTGCTCTGGCTTCATACGCTCAATGTATTGCTCAAGCGATACATTTTGAGTGCTTTCATCAGTGTGTGTAGAAGCAAAACGCAGTAGCTTAGCAATGGCTTCTTTGTTAGCCGCATCTTCAGCTGGGCCTTCTTTTAACACCTGACCAAACTCGTTCCAGAAAGATTGGTAATCTTCTTCGCGGTTTTTCGCCATACGCTCAAGCATCTTAAGTACGCGCGACGTACACCCTTTACGGATTGCTTGTGTTACTTTGTTGTCTTGTAAGATTTCACGCGACACGTTTAGTGGTAAGTCGTTTGAATCAAGTAAACCTTTCACAAAACGTAAGTAGCTTGGCATGAACTGCTCAGCGTCATCCATGATGAAAACGCGTTGTACATACAGTTTTAAACCTGATTGACGCTCACGGTTCCATAAATCGAAAGGTGCTTTTTTCGGGATGTATAACAGGCTGGTGTATTCTGTTTTACCTTCAACCTTGTTATGTGCCCAGCTTAGTGGCTCTTCCCAATCGTGACCGATATGCTTATAAAACTCTTTGTACTCTTCGTCTGTTACTTCTGACTTGTCACGGGTCCATAGTGCTGTCGCGCGGTTAATACCTTCCCACTCGCCTGGCTGTGCTGGAATTTTCTCGCCGTCAGGACCTTCAGATTCAGGTACCTCTGCTTTATACATCTCAACTGGAATAGAAATATGGTCTGAATATTTAGTTACGATGCTACGTAAACGGAACTCATCAGCAAATTCTGTTTCGTCTTCACGAAGGTGAAGAATGATTTCAGTACCACGTGATGGTTTATCAATCTCTTGTAATGTGTACTCACCTTCACCTGCAGATTGCCATTCAATACCTTGGCTTTCACCTGCTTTACGCGTACGCACTGTTACTTTGTCAGCAACGATAAACGCTGAGTAAAAACCAACACCAAATTGACCAATCAATTGTGAATCTTTGCTTTGGTCACCAGTTAGGTTTTGGAAAAATTCTGCGGTGCCTGATTTTGCAATTGTACCTAGTGAATTGATCACATCTTCACGGCTCATACCAATACCATTATCAGTAATGGTGACCGTGTTTGCTTCTTTATCGGCACTGATACGTACTTTTAGTTCCGCATCGTTTTCGTATAAATCGCCATTAGAAAGCGCAAGGAAACGTAATTTATCTGCCGCATCTGACGCGTTTGATACAAGCTCACGTAGGAAAATCTCTTTATTAGAGTAAAGAGAGTGAATCATCAGGTTTAATAGTTGTTTGACTTCTGTTTGAAAGCCTAATGTTTCTTTTTGTGCTGCAGTCATTGTGTAAATCTCCAATTAACAAAGTGTCTAATCTGCACTATGACTCTTTATATGGGGCAGGCTTTTTGAACTTCAAGGCAAAAAATTAAATTTACGGCTAAATTGGGGGGCTATATACAAAAAAGCCTGCTTAAAGCAGGCTTTTGATACCATATCAGGTATTAATTTTGGTTTACGGCGCGTCGTCCGCTAAATGCATGCATCAATGTCATACCATCAAGTAAGTCGAGCTCACCACCAACAGGGACACCGTGAGCAATTCGAGATGCACCTACCTGATACTTATGACAAAGCTCAGCAATGTAGTGGGCTGTGGTTTCACCTTCAACACTTGGATTGGTCGCGAGGATCACCTCATTAATGCCACCTTGTTGCAACTTGCTTTCAAGAATATCAAGGCCAATTTCTTTTGGTCCTATGCCATCAATTGGCGACAAGTGACCCATTAAAACAAAGTAAAGACCTTGGTATTGACCTGTTTGCTCAATCGCGAGTACATCGGTTGGTGATTCGACCACACACAATAAACCACTATCTTGGCGTTTAACACTTGAACAAATATCGCATACAGCTTGCTCTGTAAAAGTACGACAAGATTGACAATGCCCTACTTCATCCATTGCCTTGGTTAATGCATGGCCAAGCTGTTTACCACCTTGACGGTCACGCTCAAGCAAATGAAAAGCAATCCGCTGTGCCGACTTAGGGCCTATGCCCGGCTGGCATCGTAGCGCTTCAATTAGCTGTGTTAAACTAGGAGATAGTTGCATACAAAATCACTTAGAATGGCATTTTCATACCTGGTGGTAATTGCATACCGCCAGTTACTTTGCTCATGCGCTCTTGTGTTTCTTCAGCAACACGACGTACAGCATCGTTACACGCTGCCGCTAATAAATCTTCGATCATGTCTTTGTCGTCTTCCATTAGGCTGTCATCTAATTCAACACGACGAACATTGTGGTTACCAAGCATAGTTACTTTAACTAGGCCTGCACCTGCTTCACCTACAACTTCAAGGTTTGCGATTTCTTCTTGGGCTTTTTGCATGCGCTCTTGCATTTGCTGCGCTTGCTTCATCATGTTACCCATTCCACCTTTAAACATAACTGTCTCTCTTTCTAAACTACTTTAATTGGCATGAAGATAAGGGCTATTGTAACTAATTACAATGCCTGAATACTGTTTTCATCGATTATAGCGCTAAATAACTGCTGAAATTGCACTATATTTTCATCGCTATTTATTACATCAATCGCTTGTTGATGACGTCCCGCATCAATTTTTTGTTGAATCAAATACGGTGAATCAATTACGCCATCAGCAAACTCGATACTAAGCTCAACATTATGGCCATAAATTTCACTTAATGCGGCATTGAGCTTTTGTCTTAGCACAGCGCTATCTAAATGGCGCTGTGATGAATCAACTTCAATGTGCAGCTGATTATTCTGCTTGGTAAAGATTGAATGCAGCGCAAATTGGCGCATGCGACCACCCAGTCCCATGCGTTTAATTAAATACGCCCATTCGTCTTGTTCGTGTGCAAATTTAATACTGCTGATCGGGCTTTCAAAATCATCAGGTATCGGAATACTGGCTTCTTCAACTACTGGCTCTGGCGCTTTTTGTGGATTGATCTGCTCAAGTAACTCTGGCGCTAAGTTTTCGGTGATTGTTTGATGCTTTTCTCGAAAGTCGACTTTTTTTATTTTACTACTGCTCTCCCCCGTTTGCTGGGGGATGGGCTTTTTTACTTCAGCAGCCATTGCTTGCTGCTGAGGCTGAATGTTGGTCGCGGCTGTGCTTTGTTGCACTGGCGGCTCTGCTTTGGGCTTAGCTTCAGGCTGTGGTTCTGCTTTAGCATGAGTTTGCGTTGCTGCACCACTTAAACGCCCAGCACCTGAAATATTGCGATCTTGTAAAATACGAGCAATGGCCGACTGCGCCTGACTTTGCTGCTGTTGTAATTGTGCTGGTGCTGTTTGCTGTTGCTGAGGCGCAGATGCTTCATTGGCAGTAAAGCCCTGATCATAAGCGCTATTCATCACATCATCGTATTGCGCTGCAAGTGATGAATCCATTTCGGCATCATCATCCATATAATCTTGCGAAGAATACTCTGGTGATGAGTACTCAGCTGCAGGCACTTGCTCTGAGTGGCTTGGCTCTTGCTGTTGTGGCGCAGGTTGAACTTCAGCGGCCATTGCAGTTTCAACTGATTGCTGAGGCTGTTGACCAACATCAAGCTGCTCTACTGCTGTTGCTTCAACTTGCTGGGCAGGCTCATGGCTATGTGCCGTTTCTGCCTTGGCTGCTTGAATAGGCTCAGCTTGTGTTGGCTGAGGCTCTGAAGGAACAGCAGTTGTCTGTGCAGAGCTATGTGCAACTGGTGCTTGCTCTGAAGCAGCTTGCTCACGTTGCGCCGTAGATTTTTTCAAAATATCACGCAGTGCACCGGCACCACTTGGCTTAACCTGTTGCTGGGTATTCGTTGGTGTTTGGCTTTGTGCAATTTGCGTAGGTTGGAATGCAAGCAGTCGCAACATAATCATTTCAAAGCCAAGTTTAGCATCGGGTGCCCATTGCAAATCTTTTTTACCATTTAATAGCAATTGGTAGTAAACCTGCATCTGCTGTGCATCAGTGGTTTGTGCCACCTGCTCAATAAAATCTCGGTTAGTATCATCAAGTGCCGCTGCACTAGGCACAAGTTGCACAAGCTGAATAAGATGCGTCAGGGCAATTAAATCGTCGAGCAAGGCTACAAAGTTAGGGTTTCGGCTAACGACTGCTTTTACTTCTTGAAGTAATGCATCGCCATCTTGGCACAGTAACGCTGCTAACATGGTTTGGCTATATTGAGTATCCATCAAGCCAAGCATAGTTTGCACAGCCTGATGATTAATATTGCCATTGGTTTGCGCAATTGCTTGGTCTGTAAGACTCAATGCATCACGCATACTACCATCGGCTGCCTTAGCTAAAATAGACAATGATTTATCATCGAAACTTAGCTGTTCTTGATTAAGAACATGGGCAAGCTGATCATGAATTTCTGATTGCGACAAAGCATTTAAATTAAACTGTAAGCAACGCGATAAAATCGTCACGGGTAGTTTTTGCGGATCGGTTGTCGCTAATAAAAACTTCACATGCTCTGGCGGCTCTTCCAATGTTTTTAGTAATGCATTGAAACTGTGCTTTGACAGCATGTGAACTTCATCGATTAGGTATACCTTGTAACGACCACGTGTTGGTGCGTATTGAACGTTATCAAGGATTTCGCGGGTATCTTCTACTTTGGTACGTGATGCCGCATCGATTTCTAATAAATCAATATAACGGCCTGCTTCAATGTCAGTACAACTTGAACATTGGCCGCATGGCTCAGCAGAGATACCCTTATCGCAGTTGAGACTTTTTGCGAATATACGTGCAATGGTTGTTTTACCCACCCCACGGGTTCCAGTAAAGAGATAAGCGTGATGGAGTCTATTTTGTGTTAATGCATTAACTAATGCTTGTTTAACATGAGACTGCCCCACTAACTCGTGAAAGGTTTGTGGTCGCCATTTCCTTGCTAGAACCTGATAACTCATTAATTATTCGCCTTCGAATTCAACCAACTTTAAGATTTTGATGCCCATATCAGCAACTCGTTGCTCACCACCCAGCTCAGGTAAAGAAACAACAAATGCCGCATCAGTTGCGTTACCGCCAAGTTTAGCAACTAATTTTGCCGTTGCCTCGATTGTGCCACCTGTAGCCAGTAAGTCATCTACTAGTAACACTTTATCGCCAGGGACAATTGCGTCTGTATGAAGCTCAAGAATATCTTCACCATACTCTAATTGATAACTTTGTGAAATCACTTCGCGAGGAAGTTTGCCTGGTTTACGAACAGGAATGAATGGAATACCTAGTGCGTAAGAAAGTGGTGCACCGAAGATAAAACCACGAGATTCAGTACCGATGATTTTTGTAAAACCTTGGTCTTTATATGCTGCAATAAAGCTGTCGATGGTTGCTTTAAATGCGTCAGCATTAGCCATTAAAGTAGTTACGTCGCGGAACATAATGCCCGGCTTTGGGTAATCAGCGATCGTTGCAATGCTCTGTTTGATGAGCGTTGAAGTTGCTTGAGTCATAATTATACTGCTCAAAAAGTTTATCTAACAAAGCTCGAGAGTATAACATCACCTTAGTAGAAAGTCGGTAGCAAGTTTCGAAATTAATCACTTAACAAGAAATATAAGCTATAAAAAAGGCTGCATAATGCAGCCTATTGTCTTTAATTTGCTTGCGCAGATTAAGATAAAGAAGTGATCCAACCAAGAATAGCGTTTAGACAGCCAATGCCACCGAATACAGCTAAAAACGCAATGAAATAAGTTGCATTGAACGGATCTTTAAAGTCTTTATCATTCGACATAATTACTACCTTTATTTAAGCACGACAAAATAAGGCGCTCATAATAGTCGAACTAAATACATCAATAAAGACTTTTAGCTGATTTTTAAACCAAGGTATTAGAAACCACAATGCCACGTTCTGCCATTGCACTCAAGGTATTGAGGGCTCCCTGATACAGCTGCTCTTGGCTAAATTGAGGCGCATGCTCTGCAACTGCTTGGCATACATCATTTAAATCGGCACCTGGCTGAGATTCTATGATATTAAGAAGTAATGCGGTCATCGCATTTGTCGATAAAAATTGTACTTCGTCATCGCTATCACGATAAACCACAAAGTAACTGGGTTGTGCTGCCGGTTCACTTGGTTGATTATCTGCACTGATGGTATGAACAGGAAAACTGTAACTCAAGTTACGGGCAAGTGAACTTAAGAATAATGCAGAGCTTGTCACTTGATGAGCCGATAAACTGACTTCTTCTGCCACCTCTTGAGCAACCGATACATCAAGCTCAACCCATTCATAGTGCGCTAGCTCTAACATAAACGCGGGATCATCGCTTTGCACTTCATAGTCATTAGCAAGAAAAGCCAAAAACTCCCCTGCAATATCTAAAAAATAAGGTGATTTACAATCATGCTGACTAAAAAACTGTCTAACGAGGGCATGCCAAGCTTGCTCTGAATATAAACTTTTTAGTACTGGATACGCAGAGCTAACAAAGCCATCCACATTATTAAAAAATAAGTCGCGGTAAATCGCCATCCGGCGCTCTTCAACATCGCTAGGCTTAGCATGTTGCTGGGGGTCGCGGATATGCGCCATAAACGCTTGCTGTACTTGAGTAAAATGTTCAGGCACTGTGTTTCACCCTTGCTTGGTTTTGCTTGCTCGCTGTTTGCTGCAGTGCTTCAATGGTTTTTAGCTCGGTTAACAACTCACTCATCGGCGGAATATTAAAATCACGCTCTAATAAGGTGGGAAATACGCCATGAACTTCATAAGCTTTTTCAAGCAATTGCCAAACAGGATCGATAACTGGCGCACCATGGGTATCAACCAGTAGATCTTCAGCCTCAGTGTAATGGCCCGCAACATGCCCATAGGCAATCCGTTTTGTTGGTAATTCAGCTAGGAATTGCTCAGCGTTATAACCATGATTAATCGAATTAACGTAAATATTATTCACGTCGAGCAGCAGTTTACAATCAGCTTCTTCTAAAACAGCATTAGTAAATTCAAGTTCTGTCATTTGTTGCCCGGGGGCGCCATAGTAAGACACGTTTTCAATAGCAATTGGCTGTTCTAAAATATCTTGTACTTGCCTAATACGAGAAGCAACATGCTTAATAGCATCTTCAGTAAATGGTATAGGCATTAAATCGTACATATGTCCTTCGCCCGAGCAGTAACTTAAGTGCTCGCTGAATAAACGAATATTATGCTCTTTGAAGAAGGTTTTAAGCGATTGCACAAATTCAATATCAAGCGCTGCTGGTGAGCCAATCGATAACGATAAACCATGGCAAACAAAGGCATGTTGTTCGGTAAGCTGTTTAAATTGTTTACCAAAACGCCCCCCAAGCTTTAGCCAGTTTTCAGGTGCAACTTCTAAAAACTCAATAGGTTTAGGAACATCAATGAGCATTTCATCAAGCATTTCTCGGCGCAAACCTAAGCCAATCAGCCCAAAATCAGCTACTGATTCATCTAACATACTACCTCCTACTAAAAAGGGCCTTTACGGCCCTTTTAAAAGCTAAATGAGCGCTTAGTGATTAGAACCACATTTACCTTCGCCACACTTACCTTCTTTAGCTTTCTTTTTGTCTGCGCCACATTTACCTTCGCCGCACTTACCTTCGCCGCACTTACCTTCTTTGGCTGCTTTTTTGTCTGCGCCGCATTTACCTTCGCCACACTTACCTTCTTTGGCTGCTTTTTTGTCTGCGCCGCATTTACCTTCGCCACACTTACCTTCTTTGGCTGCTTTTTTATCGCCGCCGCATTTACCTTCGCCGCACTTGCCTTCTTTGGCTGCTTTTTTGTCGCCGCCGCACTTACCTTCACCGCACTTGCCTTCTTTTTCAGCTTTTTTATCGCCGCCACATTTACCTTCACCGCATTTACCTTCTGCGGCATCTAGTTGATAGCCTGCTTGCATTTGCTGAAATTCAAATGGGTTTGCACTCGCATCAGTTGCTACAAAACTTGACGCACCTACTACAACCGCACCTAATGTTAATGCAATTGAATTTTTCTTAACTGTGTTCATTCGATGACTCTCTTTTTTATAAAGGGTTATTAAACAAGACCCGAGAACTAAAAATTACTTTCAAAATTTTTATAATTATTTTCTGAAAGTGCTAAGAATGCAAATTACGATTTATAAAACAATCCAGAAAAGCTAGAATACGCGTCCTAATTTTTGATGAGTTAACAGGTATCATGCGACTAGTTTTAGCACCGATGGAAGGCGTTGTGGATTTTAAAATGCGACAACTCTTAACTGATTTAGGTGGATTTGATTTATGCGTAACAGAGTTTGTTCGTGTCGTTGAAGACACACTGCCCGAACGCGTGTTTCATCGCTATTGTCCTGAGCTAAAAACAGGTGGCTATACCCGTGCAGGTACGCCAGTGCGTATTCAGTTGCTAGGTCAAGTTGCTCATGCTTTGGCAGCAAATGCCGTCAAAGCAATACGCCTAGGCTCCCATGGCATTGACTTAAATTTTGGTTGCCCAGCTAAAACAGTGAACAAAAGTAAAGGTGGTGCGGTACTGTTAAAAGACCCTGAGCACATGTACGAAATTATTAAAGCCGTACGTGATGCTGTTGATCCTTGCCATGAAGTTAGTGCCAAAATTAGGCTTGGTTTTGATGATGATAGTAATAGCCAAGAAATTGTTGATGCTGTTGTTAGCGCGGGTGCTTCAAGTCTTGCTATTCATGCCAGAACTAAAAGAGATGGTTACAACCCTCCGGCATACTGGGAAAAAATCCCCCCGTTAATCAAAGATAAAAATATTTCGGTCGTTGCTAATGGCGAAATTTGGCAAGTTGAAGATGCCATGCTTTGTCAAAAGCGCAGTCATTGCCAAGATTTAATGCTTGGTCGTGGTGCATTAGCGATGCCTGATTTAGCAAAACAAATAAAATCTCATGCAGAAAAAGAGCATTACATTCCGATGTTATGGGAGCATGTGATATACCACATTATTCATTCATCTATGCACCAAGACGAGAGCAAATGTGAAAAGTATTTTGCTTCTCGTACTAAGCAATGGCTCGGCTATTTAAAACGCCAATATCCTCAAGCTAACGCACTTTTTGATGAGATCCGCCGCCTAAAAGCCAAAGACGAAGTTGCAGATGTACTAAGAAAGTACGCGAAAGCGCCGAGTATTGATACAAATCATAATTAGCAAATCGATTTTGTTTGATAATACCAGTATTGCCCACTTGGAAGAAAAGCGATGAACAATACTGAAATTCAAACAAAGTTATCTGCGGAACTTGCGCAGGTTCGACAACGTTTACTGGATATGCTGGCTAATTCTGATCAAGCCTATCATCAGCAACTGCTATCGCAACTCAAGGATCATCCCCCTTCAGACTGGTTAGAGCTGACAGCAAATAATCTCGGTTCTGAGTATCAAATATTGATTGCTCGAATAGAAAAGTTAGAAGCAGCACTATGCCAAATCGATATTGGGCAGTATGGCTATTGCTGTGATTGTGAAGAAAAAATTGATGACGAACGTTTACTTGCAGATCCTGCAAGCCAACGCTGTCGGCGATGCGCTCCATAGAGCGCAGCGCTGTACTAATTTATAAAAATAAAGCTCATCGCAGGATAAAGCACGATATCCTCAATTAACCAATCAGCTTGTTGCTGATTTACCCCTAGACGCTTCATCAAACTAACACGTGCTTGCTGTTCACTCCATGTGTGATAATGAATTCCTAAGTCGGTTTCCATCATAACTTGCCAGAAGTATTGCTCATCTTTTGTTAATTTACGCTTACTTTTGAGCGGGTCGAGATAATCAAGCTGCCAATCAAGACCTGTGTGCTGATGACTTTCTACAAAATAGTTCATTACTAATGGTTTAGCGTGAGAGTCTGATACAGGTAATACAAAATCTGCATTCTGCGATTGCTTTAACGAAGCCTGGATTTCACTTAACCAAGTTAAAGGCGGCTTAGTCTCACCACTAAAGTAATTAAGTTTACTTTGATACCAATCTTTACCATTTGCCAAACCGACTAAACCAAGTTTTGTACGCGGTTTATATTGAGTTAAATATTGATTAAGTTTGTTTAGTGCTGCTTGTACACTGTCATCGCTATTATCAAGGTGCGATTTGACCATATTATGTAAAAGCGTTAATTCGATTTTATTTAATTTCAGATTGCTTTGCTCAGCTGCAATTAGCTGCGTTTCAACTAACTCTAGCCAGTTAGCTAATTCATTTACTGAATAGTCATCTACTAAACGAGCTTGGTTAATAACATCACGTTGTACAGGCCACACAAAGTAACGTTCGGGATAACGCTCAGCAATAATTAAATAGTTCAATTGCGCCTGTTGTGACACATCTAACGTCGTCGTTTTTAGTCCTTGATAAGCTTGATGACGTGCTTGCAAATAACTTTCTGAGAAAGGCCAGCTAGCAGCTTCACTTTGCTGTTCTTGAGTCGATAATAAATTATTAATAGTTTGCAGCGCTTGCTGCCCTTCACTAAATGTTTTGAAACCTGATGTTTGCTCAGAGCAAGCTATCAGCATCACACTTGCGACAACTAATAATACGATCTGTCTTAGCATTTTAAAATTCCATAAAAAAAGCCCCAGAGGGGCTTTTTAATTTAAAACAACATCAATTAGATTTTTACACCGTTACGAGCGGCTTTATCTTTGATGAAGGTCGACCAGCTCTTCGCAAACTTGCGAGTGCGCGGATCGTCCATTGCTTTAGTGATAGCGTTATAAGCTTGCTTATACTTCTCTTGGTAGTAATAAGCTTCAGCTAAATCAGAGTAAATAGTTCCTTTTTTGTCAGAACCTAACTCTATTGCCTTGTTCAAACGAACAACGGCTGCACTATAATTTTGCGATTGTAAAAGTAATGAACCCGCTTTGCGGTAAAGCTCAGCATCATCATCAAATTTAGCCGCTTCTTCATAGTATTTAGCTGCTTTTTCAATATCTTTAGAACGGTGGTAGTTAGATGCCACTGCACTGATATTTTGCTTGTTACGCTTAACTTTTTCTTCGTTGATTGCCTTTTCAAGCACAACTGCTGCTTTGTAAGGGATATCATTTAACGAATAAAAGTTAGAAAGTACTTTGTATTCAACTTCGTTTTCAAAATAGCCATTTTTATAGGCAACTTCCATGGTCGCTAGACCTTTCTTGAAGTCTTCGGTTTGAAGGTAGTATTTACCTAAACCAACCCAGGCTTTTTTGTCTTCAGGCCAAACACGAACAATTTCTTCAGCAACACCTACCATATTTTTGTACTGTTTAAGTTCAAAATAGGCAGCTAGCTTTAATTGGTAAGCAGCCTTTGCAGGTTCTTTTGCCAATTCAATTGCTTTGTTTGCAGCAGGAAGTACGTCTTTGAAAAGTTTTAACTCGTAGTTTGCTTGCGCAATACGTGTATAAACCTTGTCGTCTTCCTCACCTGTGAAGTCCATCCAAGCTGCATAAGCTTCTTTCGCTTTTGCATATTGCTCAGTACCCGCGTACATATCACCTAGAAGTTTTAAGCCTTGCTCTTGGTCAGCAAAATTTAAAACGTCAGGCTGAACTGCAGCTGCGATATGCTTGATAGCCAATTGATACTGCTCTTTTTGAGCGTACATTTGACCTAAGTAACGATCGACTGTTGCCTTATCAAATTCATCCGAAGGATCGATTTCTTTAAGTAACGCAATCGCTTCATCAAGCTTCTCTTCATTGTACAAATCAAACGCTTTAATAACTTTTTTACCAACGCGCTCGCCCATTACTTTAGTTTTTGCTTTTTTACGCGCTTCAATCTTCGCGTAATCTGGCGCTGCTAAAGCAGGTGCAGTAAAAGCTACACCTGATAGAGACATAAGAAGCGCAAGTGCAGTTACTTTAGATAAATTTCTCATTACTCGCCTCCTTAGTTACCTTGGTTAAGTTTAAAGTCTAGTTGTACTTGAAGACCAAATTGCTTCTGTGGTTTGCCGTCAATGATTTTCGGACGGTACTTCCACTTACGTAGCGCACGTTTAGCTTCGCGGTCGAAGATACGTTTAGGATCGGCGTCGATCACTTCAACATCTTCTACACCACCCACTTCATTGATAGTGAATGAAAGTTGTACCCAACCTTCTTTACCATCACGCGCTGCTTGCGTAGGGTATTTTGGTTCAATACGAACGATAGGTGTCGCGTCACCATCACGTCCAAATGCACCTGGACCACTTAGGCCACCAGCTGTGCTACCCACATCGATGCTTGGCATATTAAATGACAAACCACCAGTGTTAGGGTTGCTGTTTTCCGGCTGAGGCGGCTGCGGCTTAGGCGGCTGCTTTGGCGGTGGCGGAGGCGGAGGCGGAACACGCTTCCTCTCCTGCACCTTAGATTCAGGCGGATTCGTCATAATTTCGACTACGATCTGTTCTTTTTGTTCAGTCGCACGGTCAGCTCCACCGGAGATGAGGTACGCCATGAAGTAGAACAAGCCGAAAGTAACTGCCCCACCTGCAATCAGTGAAAACAGAAAACGAATCATTACTGATCTCCAGCTATTGAAATTTTAAGGTTATCACCCGTCGCTTTGATCTGGTCCATAACTTTAACTACTACGCCGTGTTTTGCTTCTTTATCAGCTTGCAAAATTACAACTTCAGTAGGTTGTTCTGCTAATAAACTTTCAAGTTTAGCTGATACACGCTCAACGTCTACTTGTTGTTTATCAATCCAGATCGCACCGTCAGCGCGGATAGCAACAAAAATGTTTGCATTTTTTTGCTTCGTAGCTGCAGCTGCTTTAGGTTTATTGACTTCGATACCAGCCTCTTTAACGAACGATGTAGTTACGATAAAGAAAATAAGCATGATAAATACGATGTCAAGCATTGGCGTCATGTCAACCGCTGCTTCTTCTTCTTCACGAAAACGTTGTTTACGTGCCATATTTAATTCTCTCTCTAGTGATGAGGCATGCTATCTACAAGTTTAGCTTTCGCCATTCTCGCTCTCGCTTCAAGACGTGAGCTAAAGAATACTCCAGATAGTGCCGCAACCATTCCAGCCATTGTTGGGATTGTTGCCATTGAAATACCTGATGCCATTAAACGTGCGTTACCAGTACCTTGAGTAGCCATGGTTTCGAAAACCGCGATCATACCCGTTACAGTACCTAATAAGCCGATTAAAGGACAAACAGCTACTAATGTCTTAATCAACAACATACGCTGATCTAATTTTTCAGACGCTTCAGAAATCCATGCTTCACGGATTCTGTGTGCGTACCAAGACGTAGTGTCTTGGCGGGCATCCCACTGAGCTACAATGTTCTTCGTCATACGAGGAAACTCAGCTAGTAGGAACCAATAGCGCTCAATCATTAAAACCCACATAAGAAAGAGTGCTATCGCGACCACGTATAATACCTGGCCGCCTGTGCCAACAAAATCCCTGATAGATTCCCAGATCTCCATCAGGACTAGCATTAGGCTTTCTCCTTCTCCGCGTGAGCAGCGATGATACCAGCGCTTTGCTCATCAAGGACATGTAGAACCGACTTACTACGACCCGCAACAATTGAGTGAAGTAGGATAAGTGGTAGAGCTGCAATTAGACCTAACGCTGTAGTTACAAGTGCTAGAGAGATATTACCAGCCATGATCTTCGGATCACCTGTACCGAACAATGTGATTGTTTGGAACGTAAGGATCATACCGATTACCGTACCTAGTAGACCTAGTAATGGAGCGATTGCTGCCAAGATCTTGATGATGTTGATACCAGCTTCGATGCGAGGCGTTTCACGTAGGATTGCTTCGTCTAGTTTAAGCTCAAGGTTTTCAACGTCTTGATTCTTGTTGTCAGCGTAAACCTTAAGAATACGACCCAGTGGGTTGTTTGTATTCGGAGTAGAAAGGTTCTTAAGCTGGCTCTTAATCTTAGTGCTAGTAAGCGCAAGATCAATGAAACGAACGATGAAGATAAGTAGACCAACAACTAATAATAGTGTGATGATGTAACCTACTTCAGCACCTTGCTCGTAGTATTCCATTAGTGATTTCTTCTGCGTGTTGATACGTAAGATCGCGCCACGAGTCGGGTCGATGTATACGCCAGCGTAGTTATCTGCAGAAGTACCTTCTAAATCGCTGATACCTGCTAGGATGTAGCTATCAGGTTGCTTACCTAGAGGTTGAATCGCTTTAGTTTCTGGAGAGTAGATTAAATAACCGTCGTCAGTTACTAAGTTGAAGTTACCGATACGCGTTACTTTCTTCACAGAAGATGAACCGTCAAGACCTGCAACTTCAGTTTCGAAAGTTGAAACTTTAGCAGACTCAGTCATTTCAGTTTGAAGAGAAATCCAAAGCTCTTCTAGTTCACGAACAGTTGGAAGTTCTTTCGCAGCAGCTAGTGAGCGAAGTACTTCAGCACGTCCTGGTTTTTCAGCAGAAACAAGTGATGCTTCGATTGAACCGATTGCATCAGCAGCTGCACGACGTACAACACCGAACATCTCACCTAAAGTACCTTGAGCATTTAAAAGAGCTTGCTCTTTTTCTGCTAAAGTATTTTCGTTTTGAGCATATTCTTTAGCTAAACGGTCACCACGTGCTTTTTCAGCAGCTAGGTCGCTTTTAGCTTTGTTAAGTAACGCTTGCTTGTCAGCACGAGCTGAAAGGAACTCTTGTTCACGTTGCTTATTTAATTTGCCTTCAGAGATACGTTCTTGCTTAACTTGCTCAAGAATTTTGTCTAAAGCATCAGTGTTTGCGTGTGCATTAAGCGCGGTACCTGCAGAAACAGATAGTACTGCTGCAACAGCAAAACCTTTAAATAGTTTCTTCATTATTGATTACTCCGCGCCAAAAATTGGTAGTTTAACAAGTTCTAATGTCGCTTGTTTACGCGCCATACGGATAACTTCTTTAACAGGTTTTAGGTATTCTTCACCTAATTCTTTCCACTGTTTAGTGTTGTTATCCCACACCCACGCGTGCTTAAGGTCAAAAGACTGAGCTACGTAAGTGATACGACCTAAACGACCGAAGTCAACGTTGATGCTCTTACCATCGATCTCAAGAGTACCTTGAGAAGCAGTTACAGCTGAGCTGTATGCAGTTTCAACAGTGTAAGCTTCAAGAACTTGGCGGAATTTTTCAGATGTAGTAACTGAAGCTGACGCCATGATGTCACGAAGTCTTTCAACACGTGCTAGACGGTTTTCAAGATTGAACGGAACGTCCGCTTTGATGAATTGCTCAAGCGTATCGATCATGCGATACATCAAAGGCACAACGTTTTGTTTCGTGTTATCGATAGTTGCGATTTGACGGTCAAACGATTCGATTGAAGCGTTTTGGTCAGCGACCAAACGTGCTACGTGATCGTTGTAAACCTTCATTAGCTCAGTTTCGTCAACAACGCTACGGTACTCAGCGATTAGCTCTTGAGTTTGACCATATACATTGTCAATTTTAGTTTGAGACTTAACAGCAGCCTTTTGAATTTGTTGACCTGCATCTTGCACATCTTTCAAAGGATCTGCAATCACATTGCTGCTTGCAAATGCAAAAGCGCCAACCAACGCTGATGCTACAAGACTCTTTCTGATTTTAACAGACATAGTTCCCAACCAATTAAGTAATGTTACTTTTATAATTTAATTACCCTCCGAAGAGGACAACCCTGATATCTTTTAATAGATATCAACCCTCCAATAATGCTAAATGCATCTGAGTCTGTCAACTTGATGTTCGGCTTTCATCGGAAAAATTTGGTGACTCGTCGTTGATATGAAAATAACCAAAACAACGAATTAACAAAAATATAACAGCCACACATCTGTAAGGCTTCTATAGCCCTTTAGTAACAATCATCACATTCATATTCCGTTCAAACTTAAACATAAATGTAACATTTATTGAAATCAAAAAGCGGTAAAGAAAAATGAAAAAAAAATTCAGTTTTTTCATCTAAAAAATCTAATTAGAAGAATTTTTATGCATTTACAGGCAGGGAATGTTTAATAAGCAAGCAAACTGCTTACTAAACATTAAACGGGATTTAATCTTGACTTATAACTGCCGCCATTAGAACACGGCGCGGTCTTTTACTAGCTTAGCTAATGAGATAACTGAATCAACCTCAAGCTTTTCAAATATCTTTGTTTTGTAAGTACTGACGGTCTTGTTACTGATGAAAAGTTTTTCACCAATGTCTTTATTCGATAGCCCTTGCAATAGGTAATTCATTACGGCGAGTTCACGCTCAGTGAGTAACTCGTCAATGTCTTTTTCAGAAGCAATTAAATGCTCTTGCGGAAAAAAGGTGTAACCACGCAAGATCATTTCAACTGCAGAAGAAATATCTTCAAGGCTCTCAGCTTTGTTAACGAAGCCTTGCGCTCCCAACTTTGCTGCAGTGCGTATAATATGCTTATCTTGCTTAGCTGATAAGAATAACACTTTGCCAGTAAACCCTGCACTAACAGCCCGCTTGTATAAGCTAAAACCATCTGAGTCTTCTAACTCAATATCTAATATAGCTAACGCTACATTATTAGCTTTTAAAAATTGTAGTGCTTCTTTTTGACTTCCAACAGCTTGAACTTCGTTAACTAAGGTCGATTTGGATAAAACCATTTTAATTGCTGTTGCCACCATCGGGTGATCGTCTACCAAAAGTATATTATTTCCTATGCTCATCAATTAGCAAACCTTCATTATATCTATCAAACGAGTATTTTATTGCTCATTTAAATTACCGCTGTCTTATATATCACTAAGTTTAGCGGGAAATTCAGATGTTGGTAAAAAAATCTACAATCTCTGAAAATGAGTACTAAATTTTCTCGTTAGATCAAATTCTTCACTTACACAACGATCAATGTCATGTTTAATTAACTAAGTCTAAGAGCATATAGTACTTTAGATACCGAGAGTAGCTTTAAAGGAATAGTTGAGAAAGTTCTAGAAGAATTACCTATTAAAAAAGGCTAACACAATACTTTAGGTTTAAATAGGTTTAGGTACAACTGTATGATATTTGGGGAGTAAATGAATTTTGGTGAAACAGAAACTGTTTCACCAAAATGCTTAGGTTCACATAATAAATTATGCTACTTCTACGTTCTCAGCTTCAGGGCCTTTTTGACCTTGTTTGATGCCGAAAGATACTTGCTGGCCTTCGCTTAGAGTGCGGAAGCCTGTACCTGTGATAGCGCTGAAGTGTACGAATACATCAGGGCCATTTTCTTGTTCAATGAAACCGAAACCTTTAGCTTCGTTGAAGAACTTAACTTTACCAGTAACCGTGTTTGACATACCAAATTTTCCTGTAAGTCAATTATTAAAATTCAGCCATAATGGCTCTATCCTCCCTGAGTGAATGCCCAATAAACTTGGGGTAAAGTACAGGAAGAACCAATAACCAAACCGGTAACCGTACAGCCGCACATTATCCGTAAATTCAATACGCAAAAACTCAAAGCAATTTAAGACTAACACATTAAATAGCTTTTAGCTCTATTAATCGAAAATAATTTTAAGGTCAACCGCTCAAACAAAAATATATGACAGTACTATTTATAAACAATTAATTATAAATGAAAAAAGCCCATCAAATAGATGGGCTTTTTATTCTCGATTTAGACCTTGCTAAAACTTACTTAACTTGCCAGTCCATTTGTGCTTCTGCTTTGATTGGCACCACTTCTGAATCGCCTAGTTTATAGCTAGCTGGTACTGTCCAGCTCTCTTTTACTAGTGTAATGGTATCTTGGTTTCGAGGCATACCGTAAAAGTCAGGACCGAAGTGACTCGCGAAACCTTCAAGCTTGTCTAAAGCACCCGCTTCTTCAAACGCTTCAGCATAAAGCTCAATAGCTGCATGTGCAGTATATGCACCAGCACAACCACAGGCCGCTTCTTTTTTGTCTTTGTAATGTGGTGCAGAGTCAGTACCTAAGAAGAACTTTTTGCTGCCGCTTGTTGCAGCACCAATTAACGCTTGTTGGTGAATGTTACGCTTTAGAATAGGTAAGCAGTAATAATGCGGGCGAATACCACCTGCTAGCATATGATTACGGTTATAAAGAAGGTGATGAGCAGTAATGGTTGCAGCAACATTCTCTGGTGCATTATTAACAAACTCTACCGCATCTTTTGTCGTGATGTGCTCAAGCACAATTTTAAGACTCGGAAAGTCATTTACTACATCCGCTAAAATTGTATCTAAGAAGACCTTCTCACGGTCAAAAATATCAATTGATGAATCGGTTACTTCACCATGTACTAACAGTAACATCCCTACTTCTTGCATTGCCTCAAGTACAGGGTAAATATTCTTAACTGATGTCACACCAGAATCTGAGTTGGTCGTCGCGCCAGCTGGGTACAGTTTAGCAGCAACAATTTTACCTGTTGCCTTAGCTTTTTTAATTTCTTCTGGCGTAGTTTTATCTGTTAGGTAAAGCACCATTAATGGTTCGAAGTTACCTTGTGGGCCCGCAGCTTTAATTCGCTCATAGTAAGATAATGCAGTGTCTGTACAAGTTGCCGGTGGAACAAGGTTAGGCATGATGATTGCTCGCCCCATGTAACGGCTTGCATCACGAACGGTATCAACGAGTTGCTCACCATCACGTAAATGAATGTGCCAATCATCTGGGCGTGTAATTGTTAGAGTTTGCATCGAATTTAAATCTGACATTGCTTGTTTCCACGGCTAAAGTTAGGGGGATAGCATAAACATTGAGCAAATAACCTCGCTTATTTACCCAAGTTCATTTTCAGGTGCCTAGTTTACACCAGTATACGTTTTTTTTGAAAATAACTTTGTGGATAGTTTGATAGTAGGTTAACGTAATAAATTAATACAACATTTTGGTTACCTTTTATTCTATGCCTAAGAGTTTAGACACGGCTTTTGCACTTGAAGTCAAAACAGACCAATTACATATTATTAATCAGTTCTCATCATCTCTAATGCAGTTAGATACAGTTGAAGAGTTACTCGAATATGTTACATCAGAGGTAGTGAGCCGCCTGGGCTTTATAGAGTGTGTCATTTACCTAGCAGACGATAAAACACGTACCCTAAAAGAAATGGCGTCTATTGGCACGGCAAGTAGCCATGATACTTACCATATCGACCGAACAGAAATTAGCTTTGATCAAGGTATTACGGGTTATGTCGCAAGCACTGGCAAACCCTTAATGATTGGCGATGTCAGTCAAGACCCGCGTTATATTGCCGATTCTCGCCCTGCTCTTTCTGAGCTTTGCGTACCATTAGTTTACAAAGAAAAAGTACTGGGTGTCATTGACTGTGAGCACCCGCAAAAACATTACTACAATGATACGCATTTAGAGATTTTATCAACTGTCGCCCACTTACTCAGTGCCAAGATAAATCAAGTTCGCACCGTAGAAGACTTACAGCAAACTGTGATGCAGTTAAATGATGCACAAAAGCTAGAACGCTCGATGCTGCAAATCGCTAACTTAACCTATCAATCAAGCGAGCTAGATAGCTTCTTTGAATCTTTACACGGCATTATTACCTCTTTACTGAGGGCTGATAACTTCTTTATTGGCCTGTATGACAAGCAACTCGATGTGCTTGATTTAGTTTATATTATCGAAGAAGGCGTGCGTTCTAACGCCCATAAGAAAATATCGAAAGAACAACTAAAAGACACCGCATCTTATTATTTATTAAACATCGACCAATCTTTACTTTTTACGAAAGAAGAATTTCAACAACACATTGATGCGGGTCATTTTAAAATGGTTGGTCGTCAGGCCGAGTCTTGGCTAGGGGTGCCATTTAAAGTAAATGAGCGTATTAGTGGTGTTATCGCCGTACAAAGTTACAGTAAAAGCTATCACTATGACGAACATGACCGTGCCTTACTCACGTATGTGAGCCGCCAAATTAGCATGGCGATAGACCGCCAATTATCAAGACAAGAGCTTGAGCACCGAGCTCTTCACGACGAATTAACCGGCCTTGCTAACCGCTCGTTATTAATAGAGCGTATTAAACATGCGATCCTTCGTTTGGCAAGAGCAGATAAGCGCCACCAACATGCCCTGCTCTATCTAGACTTTGACCGTTTTAAAAGTATCAATGATTCATTAGGTCATGAGGTTGGTGACCACTTTTTGGTAAAAATCTGTGAGTTAATCTTAGGTACCATCCGCAATACCGATACCTTTGCCCGCTTAGGGGGCGATGAGTTTGCCATTTTTATGGAGAACATCACCGATAAACAACAAATTAAAGATGCCCTTGAACGAATTCAACAGGTTCTCGCTGAGCCTCTTGATATTGATGGCCACTTACTTCAGGCATCCACAAGTATTGGTGTTGCGTTTTGTGAAAGTAGTCGCGATCAAGCTTATAAGCTATTACAGCATGCTGATGCTGCAATGTACGAGGCAAAGTCATCTGGCCGCGGTAAAGTTAAGTTTTTTAACAATACCATGCGTAAAAAGCTCAAAAATCATGCGGATATAGAAAATGATTTACAGCATGGTATTGAACATGACGACTTTGAACTTTACTACCAGCCAATTTTTACCATTCAAGATGCACAGGTTATCGGCTTTGAGGCGCTTGTGCGCTGGCATCACCCAAGTAAAGGCTTTGTCTCGCCAAATGATTTTATACCCGTTGCAGAAGACACAGGCCAAATTATTAACTTAGATTTACACTTGCTTGAACTCGCGGCAAAGCAAATCGCACTGTGGGCAAGTAAAGGTAAAGCATTTGGCCGAATTACCGTGAATGTATCCTCACGTCATTTTGCAAGTCTCGACTTCGTCGCGCAAATCCATGCCTTGTACTCTAAATACAAACTCCCTTTAGGCTCACTGTGCTTAGAAATCACAGAGTCTGGCCTTATTGGCAATTTAGAACTTGCTACAAAAATCATTAAGGGCCTTGAGCCTCTTGAAGTTAAACTGTGCTTAGATGATTTTGGTACTGGCTACTCCGCGCTTGGTTATTTACACCAATTACCTATCCATATTTTAAAAATCGATAAAAGCTTTATCGATCATTTAAATAAAGCGCACAACCCCTTGGTTGATGCCATATTATCGTTAGCACAGTCGTTAAAACTCGATGTCGTCGCGGAAGGGATAGAAACAGAAAAACAATTGGCAATCTTAAAACAAACTCAATGTAAGTTTGGTCAAGGCTTCTTAAAAGCGAAACCAATGCCAGCCAGCGAAGCAGAAAAAGTCATCACTCACGGATTGGTATAAGCTAATATAAAAAAGCCTTGCAAATGCAAGGCTTTATTTATTTCAACTTGGCAAGAAGTTACAGCTCGCCGGGGGCGAAATTATCAACGGCTATCGCTTGTTTACGTAGCTCATTGGCTTGATTCATACGCTCTGCAACGGTTTCGTTTATCAAGTTTTTCTCTGCTGCTGCGGCAATTGCACCCTCAAGTTCAAGATTTTTGGCAATAGTGCCTTCTTTTTGCCATTTACGAAGCTGCTTAAAGTCTTCATGAGTGTCAATCATGGCTAAAAAGGCATTTTCCATGACACCCGTGCCTGCATTTTCATCAACATAACAAAGATGGGTTAATCTGTCTCTAAAGACCCCAGGTTTGCTCATGTGCTCACACATTGTTTGTGCTAACTCATCGCTTGGACGGTGGTAATGATTACCCAGAGGGAACACAATACGTTTTAGTAAAAAATTAACCACAGGGTTAGAGAAGTTTTTAAAGAAGCCATCGAATGCCTGACCAATGCAGAATAAGGAATGCTCAACGGCATATTGCACAAATGGTAGGTCAGCTTGCTGACGCCCTTCATCTTCATAACGTTTCAATACACATGAAGCAAGGTATAAATGGCTAAGCACGTCACCTAAACGTGCCGAAATCATCTCTTTGCGTTTTAACTCACCGCCTAATACTAGCATCGCAACGTCAGTACAAAATGCTAAACCACGACTCATGCGACTTAACTGTTTATAGTAACCAGTGGTTGCGCCACAGACAGGGGCTTTAGCGAAGTAACTTCGCGTTAAACCGTGCACAAATGCCATACCTGCATTACTGCCTGCAAATAAAATATGTTGCAGTAGTAATGAGTCAAACTCTTTTAAAGCAACATCTTGGTCTTCCATTGCTGCTGCTTCCATTTCTTTTAAAACAAACGGATGACAACGGGTAGCGCCTTGACCAAATATCATCAAGTTACGAGTCAGAATATTTGCACCTTCAACGGTAATCGATACCGGGATCCCCATATAGCAATGGGCTAAATAGTTATTCGGCCCGACTTGAATACCTTTACCAGAATGAATGTCCATAGCGTCGTTCATAACTGTACGGCCCATTTCAGTCATATGGTACTTAGCTATAGCGGTAACCACAGATGGACTTAGTTTTAAATCAATCGCCCCTGCGGTCATTAGCCTCGCTGATTCTAAGGTGTAAGTTAAACCACCAATGCGAGCGAGTGCTTCTTGAACACCTTCAAATTGGCCAATCGACACACCAAATTGTTGGCGAACGGTTGCATAGGCTGATGTCATTCTTGAAGCCAAGTGACCTGTTGCCGTACTAAGTGCCGGTAACGAAATACCGCGGCCCGCACTTAAACATTCAACTAACATGCGCCAACCTCTACCTGCGCCCTTTTCGCCACCGATGATCCAATCAAGCGGAATAAACACATCTTTACCGTACGTTGTGCCATTCATAAATGCCATGTTTAACGGGTAATGACGCTCACCTGTTTGCACACCTTCGTGATCTGTCGGAATAAGTGCACACGTGATACCAAGCTCTTTTTTATCACCCAATAAACCTTCAGGATCGTACATTTTAAATGCAAGACCCAGTACTGTGGCGATTGGCGCAAGGGTGATATAACGTTTTGACCAGTTAAGTTTTAAGCCAATCACTTCTTCACCGTTATGCATGCCCTTACAAACCACCCCAGTATCAGGAATACTGCCTGCATCAGACCCAGCCTCAGGGCCCGTTAATGCAAAACAAGGCACATCATCGCCCTTAGCTAGGCTTGGCAACCAACGCTCTTGTTGCTCTTTGGTACCGTAATGAAGAAGTAATTCGCCAGGACCTAAGCTATTGGGGACCATAACGGTGACCGCAGCGGTTAAGCTCTTAGTGGCAATTTTCGATACAATGGTTGAATTAGCAATGGCTGAAAACTCTCGGCCACCAAATTCTTCAGGAATGATTAGTGCAAAAAATCCTTCTTTTTTTAGGTAGTCCCACACTTCTTTTGGTAGGTCTTTATCTTTTTGCACGATTTGATAATCATCAAGCATGGCTAGCAAAGTTTCGACTTGCTCACCCATAAATACGCGCTCTTTTTCGCTGAGTTCAGGTTTAGGAAAACGATGCAGCTTTTGCCAATCAGGGTTACCACTGAATAACTCACCGTCCCACCAAACATCACCCGCTTCCATAGCTTCACGTTCTGTTTGCGATAACGGCGGCAAAACTTTTTTAAATAGTCTAAACGTAGGTCGTGTGACAAGATTGATGCGAATGTCTTTCACAGCAAAAATTACAATCACAGCAACTAGTAACAGAATGATTACGGTCGTCATTGTGCAATCCTTTTATTTTATTTAACTGGTTCAAGTATGACTGATCGTGCCATAAATACAACGTAAGCAGCGCTTACTTAGCTTGTTTTCAACTAGGCAGTTTGTTGTTTACTAAGACACTGCTATTATGCATGGGCAATAAATAACAATAAACTTCTAGGGAACGTTATGAAAAAGACTCCATTTAAGCTCAGCATCAGCGCTCTTATGGTCGCCAGTGCACTAGCACTTACAGGCTGTAATGATGACACTGCGAGCACTAAAACAACGACTGCTGAAGTCAAAACAAGCCAAGTAACCGCACAAGATGCCGCTAAATTTATCGCCGATACTGAAAAAGAATTAAGCGCGCTTTATTTAGAAGCAAGCCGTGCTGAGTGGATTTATGCCAACTTCATCACCCATGATACTGCTGAACTATCTGCTGAAGTAAATCGCAAAATGACAGAAGCTGTGGTTCGTCTTGCTAATGAAGCCGCAAAGTTCGATAGTTTAGAGCTTGATTACGATGCACGTCGTAAACTCGATAAACTTAAACTCGCACTTACCTTACCTGCTCCACAAGATGCTGAAAAAACAGCTAAGCTCTCACAATTAGTGGCTGAGCTAGGGGGTATTTATGGTAAAGGTAAATACTGTAAAGAAGATGGTAGCTGTTTAAGCCTTGGCGAGATGACTGCTAAAATGGCAACGAGCCGTGATTACAATGAATTGCTTGATTTATGGCAAGGCTGGCGACAAGTTTCAAAACCTATGCGCCCACTTTATGAGCAACAAGTTGCACTCACCAATGAAGGTGCAAAAGAGCTAGGTTATGCAGATACAGGTGCTATGTGGCGAAGTAAATACGACATGCCAGCCGATGATTTTGCAAAAGAACTCGACCGTATTTGGGGCCAAGTTAAACCGCTTTATGATTCATTACATTGTCATGTTCGTGCCAAGCTAGGTGAAAAATATGGCGAAGATAAAGTACCACAAGACCAGCCTATCCCTGCACACCTACTAGGTAATATGTGGGCACAAACGTGGGGTAACATTTACGATGTTGTTGCACCAGAAAATGCCGATCCTGGTTATGACGTAACAGAACTATTAGCTGAGCACGATTACGACGAACTTAAAATGGTACGTGGCGCTGAGAAGTTCTTCACCTCAATGGGTTTTGCGCCATTGCCAGATACCTTCTATGAGCGCTCGCTGTTCACTAAACCGCAAGACCGTGACGTACAATGTCATGCATCTGCATGGAATATTGATAGCAAAGATGATCTACGTATTAAAATGTGTATTCAACGCACAGGTGAAGAATTCTCTGTTATTCACCATGAACTAGGGCATAACTTCTACCAACGCGCCTACAACACACAGCCTATTTATTATCAAGAAAGTGCGAACGATGGTTTCCACGAAGCGATTGGTGACACCATTGCACTTTCTGTAACGCCAGGTTATTTAAAAGAAATTGGTTTATTAGACGACGTGCCTGATGAATCTAAAGATATCGGCCTGTTAATGAAAATGGCATTAGACAAAGTAGCATTTATCCCATTTGGTTTATTAGTAGACCAATGGCGCTGGAAAGTTTTCTCAGGTGAAGTAACGCCAGAGAACTACAACAAAGCGTGGTGGGAATTACGTGAAAAATACCAAGGTGTACAAGCGCCTATCGCACGTAGCGAAGCAGACTTCGATCCAGGTGCTAAGTATCACGTACCAGGCAACACGCCTTACACACGTTATTTCTTAGCGCACATTTTACAATTCGACTTCCACAGAAGCTTATGTGAAATTGCCGGTAACGAAGAAGCGATTCACCGTTGTTCTGTATACAACTCTGCTGAGGCTGGTGAAAAACTAAATGCTATGTTAGAAATGGGCTCAAGCCGCCCATGGCAAGAAGCACTTGCGACAATCACTGGTAAAGAAGAAATGGATGCAACAGCAATCTTAGATTACTTTGCACCGTTACAAAAATACCTTGATGAGCAAAATGAAGGCCGCCAGTGCGGTTGGTAATGATAAAAACGAAAAAGCCCGCATAATGCGGGCTTTTTTATATCATCAAATTAATGATTAAAACTGTAAGCTTAGGTTTGCAAAGTATGCATCGTAGTCTGAGTCATCCCAGTTGTTTGCATAACCAGCTTTTAAGCCAACGTTTTTATTAAAGAAGTGCTGAGCACCAAAGCTGTAGTCATCTTCTTTATTAAACGTTACAAATACTGATGTTGCTTTAGAGAAGTAGTAGTTAGAACCTAGTTCCCAAGAGCTACCACTATCATCAGTATCAGCAATTGTACCTTCAATCGTTAGGTAATTACCTTGTTGAAGATCCATAAAGTATTTAGCGCTAACCGCACGATAATCAAACTCGTCGTCTGCAGTGAACGTGAAACCTAAGTAATCAGTGCTGTTAATTTGATGATTGTACTTAAGGTCGAACATTACATAGTTATCACCATCTTCAACGTCAGTGAAAGTCGCTTTTAGAAGAAGGTTAGGGTTAAAGAAGTAACCCGCAGACACATTGAATAAATCAGTGTCTGAACCGTAATCGTAATTGCTGTAACCCGCACCGATTACAAAATCTTGTACGAAGTACTCACCGCCGATGTTAGTCACATCACCAAAGTCATCATCTGCGTACGAACCAAACACGTTAGTTGTTCTGTTGATGTATTCAAACTGGTCGTATGGACCCATCGTTTTCTTTGGTGCGAAGTAATAAGTTGAATCAACACTTACAGTGTCGTTGCCATCGGTGTCCTTGTATCCTAAATGGCTAATTGATTGGTAACTATCCGCAGCAGTCGCGGCAGTTGACAGAAGCATACTCGAAATAATAACTGCTAACTTTTTCATAAACAGATTTCCCTATTAACATTGTTTCATTGCTGTTGAAAACTAGCCTGATGGCTAAGTTGGGCACATGCTAACGTCAGAAAACTGAATGGAAACTTAACTAAGCGTTTGTTTTTACTTGATTAATTGTAATAAAGTGTCGGTAAATGTAAAGAAAAAGTTGGCCAAAACTTTCATCTTTTAGCCAACTTTTAATAAAAAAACAAGATTTGTCAGTACTTTATAAAGCAAATTGACTTATAATTCTATAAACTTCATTAATGTTATCTCCTGCTTTAAAGTCTTTACTGATTGGCGTTGGATCTGAACCAACCCAAATTTTCAGTTCAGCATCTAGGTCAAAATGCCCGGCACTTTCTTTACTAAACTTAGTAATTTTTGAGTAAGCAATACTCAGCATTTCAACTTTAGAACCGGTAACACCTTGTTTATCTATGATAATTAATCTTTTATTAGTAAAAATGAACATATCACGAATAACTTTATAGGCTTTTTGAACTGTTTCACCATCAATCAATGTATTGGCAAGCAGCTCTTCTAAGTCGTCGTTATCGACTTCACTTGCATTACCCATTAATCCACTTAATAGACCCAAAACTAGCTCTCCTTATGAAAAATTTGATTTTCGAGTGTGTGACCATTTACCAGTTGACGATACTGCCAACCTTGCTGATAACAAAATTGTAGAAGATTGATGTCAAAAGGCTCAGCGGTTTTCTCAAACTCGATCACATATTCTTTTGCTTGGCTCATATAAACATGATGTACATGGGCAAGACCAGCAAGCTTTGCTTCTACATCATCATAGTGTTGATTTAACTGCAGCGTAATAAAGTGTTTATTATCCTGCGTGCTAGAACGGGCTTGATGCTCACTTAACACCCCTTTATCGAGGTGTAAAACTTGTGAGCATAAACGCTCAAGCTCAGTTAAGTCATGGGAGCTTAAAATAAATGTTGCTTCGTTACTTAAAGAACTTACCAGCTCCCTTACCTCACGAGCATGAATTGGATCAAGGCCTGCAGTTGCTTCATCAAGCATCACTATTTCAGGTGAGCCAATTAATGCCTGTGCAATCGTCACTCGCTTACGCATACCATGAGAAAGATCATCTGGTCGTTGCTTAGCCACTTCTGATAAACCAACCAACTCTAAGACGCGAGCCGTTTCTTTTTTACGAACCGCACCACTGAGCCCTTGTAATTGGCCATAAAAGTTAAGTTGATGCGCAATACTAAAACGAGGATCAAGCTGGGCATCTTGCGGTAACGCGGTTAGCTTACCAAATAACGCCGCACTGCCTGGGGTATACCCCATTACCGATAGCTTTCCTGAGCTAGGTAAAATATAGCCACATAACAAACTGAATAACGTTGTTTTACCTGCACCATTAGGACCAACTAGCGCTACCGGTGCCCCTTTGTTTATCTCAAAGCTAACGTTATCGAGCGCTCGCTTAGCCCCGTAGTTTTTTGACAAGCCTTGTGCTTGAATTAAAACGGTCATAATGAGCTCCTTGCAAAAATTCGTTCACCAGCAACCAGTAGCACTGCCGTTTGTAAAAGTGGTAAACCAAGAGCCAGTGTCACACCTGCACGTTGACCTGCCATTAAATCAAGTTGATAGCCCGGAAATATGTAATTTAAAACCTCAAATGCAGGCCATTGCCATGTTAGTAAGCCAATCACAATATTACCGCCAGCAAAAAACAAAATAGCCAAAACAAACGCAAGACGCGATGAACGGGCAAATGTATTTAAAAAGCTCATCAAGGCAATAAATGGCATAACTGCAACAAGCAAATAAAATAACAACATAAAGCTTCGCGATAAGCCAGAAAGCAGTAAACTTGGCTCACGATAGCCAAGCATTGCAACCGTTGCCATCAAGGTAACAAATAACAATGCCGCTAAAATGAGTAGCTGCCCTAAAAAGCGGCCAATAATGATTTCTGAACGAGTCGCTCTAAGTGATAAAAAGCGTAACGTACCTCGCTGTCTGTCGCCCACTGTTTGGTCACTACATAAAAACAAACAGAAGCTTGGGAAACTAAATAAGGCAATCAGCCAATAAACGGCAAGTTCAGATTCAGGCCAATCAAGTAATTTACTGATGCCAATGGCGCCAAATGCCTGCCGAGCAAAGTCGGCAAAATCAGGTGAGCTAATCAAGGTCACAGATTGGGCAATGGGATAGCGTAAAATAAGTAGCCAACAAATGGCAAAAGCGGCAACCGCCAACAAACCACGTTTGGTCAGAAATAGTCGTACCAGCTCAAATTGGGCAATTTGTGCAAGGCGTTTAGGATGTAACTGCGTCACTCATAATCCTTAATGAATTTTATTATTAGAATTACACTAAGTTGAAACAGCTTGAATTACCAGAAAAAAAAGACCCGACAAGCGGGTCTTATGTAACAAAGTATAAACTTTTAACCTAGAGGTGGCTTTCGTACACTGCAAGCGCTTGGTCAAGATCGGCTAGTAAATCAGCCACATCTTCAAGACCAATGTGTAGCCTTATTACCGGGCCTTGTGACCAACCTGTTTCAGAGCGAAGCCCTTTCATGCTCAGGTTTGCCGTGACCAAGCTCTCATAGCCGCCCCAAGAAAAGCCCATTTTAAAATGGTGCAGGCTATCTAAAAACGCATCAATTGCTTGTTGATTACCCTGCTTCATTACAAATGAAAATAAGCCGTTGCTGCCATCAAAGTCTCGTTTAAAGAACTCATGACCCGGGCACGTTGCAAAAGCGGGATGGCGAATATGATCAACCAATGGGTGTGTTTCAAGCCATTTAGCCACTTCGATGGCGGCTTGTTCATGCTGTTTTAAACGCACAGCCATAGTACGCAGACCACGTAGCGCTAAATAAGCATCATCCGCAGAGGTGCATTGCCCTAGTAGGTATGAATTTTCTCGAAGGGTTGGCCAATACTTTTTATTAGCGACCGCCACACCCATCATCACATCAGAGTGACCAACAATGTATTTTGTCGCTGCTTGAATACTAATATCTACGCCATGCTCAAGCGGTCTAAAATGCAGACCATTACCCCAGGTGTTATCTAGCATGGTCATTACACCGCGCTCATTAGCCTTAGCAACCATGGCTGGCACATCTTGCACTTCCATAGTGATTGAACCTGGTGATTCTAAAAACAATACGCGGGTGTTATCTTTAATAAGCTCACTAATTCCTGCGCCAATTCCCGGCGGGTAATAGGTTGTTTCAATGCCTAATCCAGCCAGTATTTTGTCGCAAAAATCACGGGTTGGCTCGTAAGCGGTATCCACCATTAAAATATGATCGCCTGTTTTTACAAACGATAGCAGCGCATTGCTTATTGCAGCCGCACCTGATGGATATAGCGCACAGCCTTCGCCGCCTTCAAGTTCAGCAATTGCTTCTTGCAGAGCAAAATGTGTCGTCGTACCGCGACGGCCATAAAATAACGTTTTGTCGCCCCGTTTCTTCGCCGCTGCTTTTAAATCAGCCACTGAATCGAATACCACTGTTGATGCACGTTGCACCACAGGGTTCACAACCCCTTGTGTATATGCTTTTTTACGCCCTGCAGAGACGATTTGGGTATTTTTATTTGTCTTTGTCATAATTTGTCCAAGCTGTGCTTTACAGGTTGCGCCAGTGCTCAACCAAAAATCGAGAAATAGAATCTTGTCTGGTTAGTTTAAGATGGCTACCCTGCTCATGCCATTGGCCGAATTCATTAAGTTCAGCACGGCTAAACCATCTCGCATCGTCTAACTCGTCTTTATCTACCTGAATATCTTCTGAAACCGCTGTGGCCATAAAGCCAAACATGATTGATGATGGAAATGGCCAAGGCTGTGACGCGATATATTGAATATCTGTCACCGCAACACCGGCTTCTTCCATGACTTCGCGGGCAACGGCCTGCTCTAGTGTTTCACCTGGGTCAACAAAACCAGCAAGAGTTGAAAAAACACCGTCAGGCCAGCTTGCTTGACGGCCTAGTAAGCAGCGCTCAACTCCATCTGAAAAGGTTTTAGTCACGATCATAATCACCGCAGGATCGGTTCGCGGAAAAGTTTGATGCTGGCAGGTTTGGTTCTCACATAAACGCGAATGCCCTGCTTCAACCATATTATTTTCATGACCACAACGACCACAAAAACGGTGCGTTGCGTGCCAAAAACACAAGCCCCTTGCCAGTGCGGCAATCGAGCCTTGTTTTAGCTCAACTTGTGGGCCTAACTTGCGAATATCTACAAATTCAGCGCCATTGAGCATAGGCTCAATGAGTGAGTCTGGAACATGGCTGACATCTAAAGCAAAATGAGCCACATCATCGTCGTCTAAACCCAATAAAATGCCTTTTGATAAATCGAGATGCTCCACTTGAGATAAGCGTAAATAACACACTTCAGGACTGTCTTTAACAAATAAACTTTGATTGTTATTGACCAATAACCAGCGACTCTGAGAATTCATTTGAGCCTTTAACCACTTTGGATCTTTACGGCGATTTGATGCACGATCCAATGGCATTTGAGAGTAATTCAGCATGGCGTTCCTTGAAAATAGTTTACTCGCTAAAACTACCATAAGCGGATAATAAACCCAATTTATTACAGGCATAAAAAAAGCCCAAACTGGGCTTTTTTATTCTCTCTCACAATTTTACAAGGTCGCTAGATGCGCTTGTAGTTTTTGGTTCTCAGCTTCAATATGCTGATAGAACTCTAAATCTTCTAATTTACTCGCGGCAGCTTTATCAATGATGATCACCGCATCTTTATGAAGTTGCAGTGCTGAAGCTGGGCATTTAGCCATTAATGGGCCTTCTACCATGGCATGAACGGCATCCGCTTTACTTGCACCCGTTGCTAAAAGCACAACTTTTTTGGCTTCTAAAATAGTGCCAATGCCCATAGTGATTGATAAATGCGGTTGATATTCGCCTTCTGCAAAAAATCGTGCATTGTCTTCAATCGTCGCTTTCGTCAGTGTTTTTACACGGGTGCGTGATGTCAAACCTGATGAAGGTTCGTTAAAACCGATGTGACCATTACGGCCAATACCAAGTAGTTGTACGTCAACACCACCAGCCGCTGTGATTTTTTGCTCATATTCAGTACAAGCAATAAGCGGATTTACTGCATCACCCGGCGGTACATGGGTGTTTTGTTTATCGATATCAACATGGTTAAACAGCTGCTCATTCATAAAGTAACGGTAACTTTGAGGATGCTCGCCAGTTAAACCTAAGTATTCGTCTAAGTTAAATGTTGTCGCTTGGCTAAACGAAATATCGCCAGCTTTATTTTTTTCGATCAGTTGTTGGTACAAAGCAACAGGTGTTGAACCTGTGGCAAGACCGAGTACCGAGGCTGGTTTTTTTAGTAATTGTTTAGCAAAGATGTTGGCACCATACGCTGCAACTTGGGCTGCATCATCAAGAATCACTATTTGCATATCGATTAGCTCTAATTATAAGTTGGAAAAAAATGGGACCTAAAACCCAACCCCACGTGCAATCGAGCTGGGTTTTAGATCAAACCACTGCCAGGATACGGTGCAGTAGCTACAACCATTATGACAACGCTGTCATTATCACTTCTAGTTTTATCTTTGTAAAGTAAAAGTGAATAAAAAATTACTCTTTTTGTTAGTGTTTAATAATTATCAAACGCTAACAAAGATCTTACGGCGATACATCCAATGCAACACCAGCATTTGTACTGCTAATAATGCAATTACCGCCATCAAGGGTTGCCATGCCGCTGGCACAGCTCGAACCACCCCACCAAATACGCTTTGGCTTACATAACCCCAATTCACTAGACTTGACGCTAAATAAATAATAATCGAGTTTGCACCTATGATCACAAATGGATACGCAGCGCGTTGCCCCGGTAAAATATCAACCAGTGCATAAAATACGGCGAGCAATATGGCACTCCAGCCAACGGTCACAAGCACAAATGAGCTGGTCCAAAGTTCTTTATTTACTGGGAACTGTAAATCCCATAACCAGCCTAAGCATACACTTACCACACCTGCGGCGAACAATAAGGCGGTCATTTTCCACTCGCCAATTTGCTGAGCACGTGCCACTAATTGACCTGCAAACACACCCATTAATGCATTAACTATCGCAGGGATATTCGACAACACACCTTCTGGGTCTACCACACGGTTTTGATAACTAATCCCCGGCAGTAAATATGCATCAAACCATGCATTCCAACTTCCTGCAGCTGAAAGGTCACCAGCACTGCCACCCGGCACTGGAACAAAACAAAGTAGTAACCAATAACCCACTAAAATAGCTGCAGCGGTAATAATTTGTGTTCGTACACCAGTATGCCAAACCAACATTGCACAGAAAAACCATGCAATAGCGATGCGGCCAAGCACACTGGCATAGCGAATTTCATCCAACGCCATCGGCATCCCTGTGCCCCAGCCGTGGTTATACAAAATACCCAATAAACACAATAGTAAAAGACGTTTACCTGCCTTGCGGTAATACACTTTGCGCTCATCAAACGGAAAATGGTCAATGCGTTTCGGGGCTAACCCCATCGCCACACCCGATAAGAATATAAACAATGGGAAAATCAGATCGTAAAATGTGAAGCCATGCCAAACGCTGTGCACAGTGTGTGCTTCAAAAACTTTCCAGCCAGTCCAGCCTGTTAAAACGAAGAGCGCTGCGAATAGTGACTGTCCGCCTAATATCCAAAACATATCCATGCCGCGCAGTGCATCCAGCGATGCCAAACGTTTTCTTGTTGGTTGTGTTGTTGTCATTGTATTACCTTAAATAGAAAAAGCCCCGCGATACAACGGCGGGGTTTTTACCAGGGAAGCTTGTTATAGCGCTTTTCCAGCAATAAAGGTGGCTTGTACATTTTGCTGTGCGTCTAACACCACAAAGTCAGCGTCAAACCCGCTCAGTAAGCGACCTTTTTTATGTAAACCTAAATATTGTGCAGGATAAAGTGATGCCATACGTAAGCTCTCAGCAAGGCTAACATCCAATGTGTTCACTGTGTTGCGCACCGCACTTGCCATATCAAGTACGCTGCCTGCTAATTCACCGGTCGTTGAATTTAATCTATCGCCAGTCCGAATAACTTTACGGCCATCAAAGAAATCAAACTCCATATCATCAGTCCCCACAGGTGGCATTGCATCTGTGACTAACATAATTTTTCCGCGCTGTTTGCTGCGAATTGCTAATTTAGCTGATGATGGGTGTACATGGTGACCATCAACAATTAAACCGCACCAGCTGTTATCATCCCAAAGTGCAGCACCCACAACACCAGGCTCTCGCGATGTAAATGCTGACATAGCATTAAATAAGTGGGTAAAACCATCTGCCCCTGCAGCAAGTGCTGCATTTGTGGTCGCAAAGTCTGCATTGGTGTGGCCAATACACACTTTTACACCACTCTCCACTAAGCGTGCGATATCATCAGCACTGACATTTTCAGGTGCTAAGGTAACCATTTTAATGCCTAAGTCTTGGCGGGCGTAAATTGCAAATTCTTGTTCTGTAATAGGGCGAATGAATTGCTCGCTGTGGGTGCCTTTTTTCGGCAATGAAAGGTGCGGGCCTTCGAAGTGCACACCCATTACGCCCGGAACACCTTCAGCAATTGCTTGTGCAGTGGCATCGGCCGCTTTTGCCATGACTTCGACTTGGTCAGTGATCAGGGTTGGCATAATCGCTGTTGAACCAAACTGACCATGTGCTTTGGCTATTCTATCTAAGCAATCTGGCGTTTGTTCAGCGTTAAAAAACGCCCCGCCACCGCCATTCACTTGTACATCAATAAAACCAGGGGCCACTAAACCCGTTAATGCAACGGCATTAGCATCTGCTTCCACACGCTTGAACACACCGTTATCGACGCTAAAATACACATCAGATAAAAATTCGTCACCGGTAAACAATGAACTTGCATGATAAATCGTCATTACAAACTTACCTCTTGGTTTTGTTCAAAGACAGATTGCTGAGCAAAATACACCGCGCCCATTTCCGGTGGTTGAATAGGAGATTCAACGCGTTTCGCAATATCTTCTGCAAGCCACTTATTTAATGGCTCGGCTAAACCGCCAATCATAGATAACCGTGGCGGGTTATTCTCTAATAAGCGCTGCGCTAATTTACTAACGTAATCAGCCCCTTCTTTCACAATGGAGATAGCAACTTTGTCATTATTATTGGCTGCTTCAAATACATAACGGGCTAATTTGGCAAAACTACTCGAAGGCTGACCAGACATTTGTTCAACAATTGCCATCGCATTGTCAGCTGCAAAATGCTCGGTGATCACGTTAGTTAGGTTTGTTGCTTCGCCTAGGCCATCAAGGTCTAACAAGGTCGCTTTTATTGCTTCAAGACCCATCCAGGCGCCGCTGCCTTTATCACCTAAGGCAAAGCCATGACCACCAAAGTTAGTTGTGCGACCATTTACGCAAGAAAAACCGCAAGAGCCAGTGCCTGTGATGATCACCGCACCATCACTCCCTTCGTGTGCACCGATACAGGCTGTATGTAAGTCGGTGGTGAGGAACATTTGTTTGAATGGATGCTCCCATTCCATAATCTTGTCGTACAAACTTGGCAGGTTTACACCTGCTAAACCTAAGCCGGCATAAAGCTGATGAACGGTTTCAAGCGGTAAACCCGCATCACGAAGTGCTAATTGTGTTGAGACCATAATTGATTCGAGAGTACGTTCCAAACCATGTAATGGATTTGCAGGACCACCTAGGCCAGTTCCTAATACACCTTGTTTAACAGAGTAGATAGTTGCTCGACATTTCGTTCCGCCACCATCAATACCAATAAACAATTGGTCCTCATTCACACTCTTCGCCATCATTTAACGACCCCTAGCCTTCGTTTAGTTTTTGTCTAAATCGCATTATTTTTCTTATCAGAATGCGAAATCATCTCAACATTTGTTGATTTAATGTTACACAACAAATGACAGCGTTGTCATTATATTTTTTATAAAAATTCGTATAACTTTCATATTTATTTTTAATTTATTGAATTAAAACGCTTTATTTAACAGACAAGAAAATTAGAAACCACATCAACAATGTCCTATAACACCTTTATTTATGCTTTTTTGCATAATTTAGTGCGTTGTGCGTGACTATTCCTTTATTTATCATCAAGTGTAGCTAATGTTAGCTTAGCTGAAATAATACTTTAGTTAAACATTTTATTTTTATAGGAATATTTTTTCACCTTGATAGTAGCAGTGAATCGTCAATACAATGAAATTCAGCAGCAGATTGCTTTAAAATATCAGCGGTGAGGTGCTCTGCCCCATAGACATCACACGGTAGCTGATACTTATTCGCTAAGTGACCAAGTAATAATGCAAAATCACCATCACCCGAAAGTAATACCATTTTATCGAGCTGCTTAGCATGCTCTAGCATGTCAATGGTAATGCCAACATCCCAATCCCCTTTCGCACTGCCATCTTTGCGCTGAATAAAAGGTTTCAGTTTTACCTCAAAGCCAATTGCGCGCAGAATATTTTGAAACTGCGATTGCTTTTCATCGCCACGATATATTGCATACGCAATGGCGCAATCAATTTGGTAGAGTTCGCTCATTTGTGCCCAAAAGGCATTGTAGTCAAAGTTTTTCTTGTAGCTTTCTCTACAGGTGTAATAAATGTTTTGTACATCTACAAAGATACCGACTTTTGGCTTATCAACTGCTGACATAAATTTTCTGTTTTTAGTGATTTGTGTTCACTGTAGCATATCTAGGTTGATATTTACGAAAAAGTAACCTAAATTGGTTACATAAAATAAAGTAACCAAATTTGGTTACTTATTGCGATGTAACTAAATTAAGTTACTTAATCTAAGGGATCATAATGATTGCGGTGATCAGCGGTGATTTAATTAAATCACAAAAAATTCCACAGCAAGAATACGACGCCATGCTTTATCAGCTTGATCAAAGCTTGCGCTTTGTTGCTAAGCGCTTTAATGCAAGCTTTACCATTTACCGTGGCGATGCATTGCAAATACAGCTAACAGAGCCAGAGCTTGTATGTCATGCAGCAATCTTGTTGTATTTGCAAATGAAAGCAGCCAATTACGAGCTGCGACAAAGCTTGGCTATTGGCTCACTCGATAACCCCCGCGCCGATATTAAAACAGCCACAGGCAGTGCTTATACCTTATCTGGCCGTGGTTTAGATAATATGAGCCAGCAACGCTTAGTGTTAAATATTGAAAATAACGCCCTTGAAGAAGGCTTTGCGCTTAATATTGCGCTTGTTGAAGTCCTGCTTGAAAAAATGAGTCAAAAGCAGGCTAATGCCCTGTTTTATTATTTAACCGCCGAGAATAATAGCCATGCAGAGCTTGCCAAAGAGCTAAATACAAGCCGAGAGAATGTCACTAAGTTACTCAACCTAGCCCATTATCAACTTATCGAGCGCTTTATAAATTATAGCCAAACCACACTCAAAGGATTGTTATGACCAGTTTTGCTCTACTACTCACCGCGTTAGTACTGGGCCACTTACTTGCTGACTTTTATTGGCAGCCAATGAGCTGGGTGCACGATAGAAACAACCGTCACTTTCGTGCCAGTAAGCTCTATTTGCACGTATTGACGCATGGTGTGACCTCTTTAGCGTTGCTCACACTGTGGGAATACACCTACGGCTGGCAAGAGTTCTCTCGTGTATTGTTAGCAACGGTTGCGATTATGCTAAGCCACTATGTCATTGACTTGGCAAAGTCATATTCAAATAAAGGCGTAGTGCCGTTTTTACTCGACCAGTTGGCACATCTTGTTGTGATTGTAATGCTGAGCGTTTGGCTTAGTGATAAGAATGAATTTTATAGCTTAGCGTGGCAAAAGCTGATTGCCCTCGATACCTTGTTTGTTATTGCAGCTTATTTATTGGTGCTTAACCCAAGCTCTGTGTTTATTCGCATGATGCTAGAGAAAATCAATATTCAGATAAACAATGAAGGAAGTATTCCTGCTGCAGGGCATTTTATAGGCTTGCTCGAGCGAGTGTTAATGTTGAGCTTTATCTTGCTAGGTGAATACGGCGGCGTGGGCTTTCTGCTGGCGGCCAAGTCTATCTTTCGATTCGGTGATTTAAAAGAAAGTAGCGAAAAACAACTCACTGAATATGTCATGCTGGGCACTTTATTAAGTGTCACCGTGACACTCTTTATTGGTGTCGCCACCTTATATTGCATTAAACTCATTTAAAACAAAAAACGCGCAATTGCGCGTTTTTTGTTTTTACTGCTATTAACTATCCGCAGCGGGCTTACGTCTTGGGCGAGATGGCCCCGATACACGCTGACGATTACCCGCAGGTTTATTACCTGTTGGTTTAGTGTTATTTGATTTATTCCCGTTGTTAGCGCCTTTTTGGTTTTGGCCTTGCTCTTTACCCTTACCCTGCCACTTACCTTGTGAAGGACGCTTTTGCGATTTAGGTTTTGGCTTTTGTGCAGGTTTTGCTGCACCTTGACCATCTTGAGCTGGTGCTTTTGGCTTTTTCGGTTTCTTTGGCTTTTTCGGCTTGATTGGACGCGTATCTAGCGGCTTTTCAGCAACCGGTTTGCTTGGCTCAAAACCTGCTTCGGTTGCACGCGGAATAAGCTCACCAATAAAGCGCTCAATACCATATAAATCGTCGGCATCATCTACTGTTACAAACGAAATAGCATGACCCGATGCACCCGCTCGGCCTGTACGGCCAATACGGTGTACGTAATCTTCATAAATATTCGGTAGATCGTAGTTAACAACGTGAGGTAGCTCAACAATATCAAGACCACGGGCAACGATATCGGTTGCAACTAATACGCGCACTTCACCCGATTTAAAACCTTCGAGTGCTTTAACGCGAGCGCCTTGCGATTTATTCCCGTGAATGGCTGCGCCGACAATATCATCGCGTTCAAGCTGCTTAACTAAACGATTCGCACCATGCTTAGTACGACAAAATACCAATACTTGCTGCCAATCGTTAGTACGGATCAGGTGGCTAAGCAATGCTGTTTTACGTGGTTTATCTAGCGCATAAACAGATTGAGTAACCGTTTTAGCCGTGGTGTTTTTTGCCGCAACTGAAATCTCAACGGGGTCATTAATGAGCCCTTTTGCAAGTTCACGAATTTCATCAGAGAACGTCGCTGAGAACATCAGGTTTTGACGTTTAGCAGGCAATTTAGCAATGATACGTTTGATGTCATGAATAAAGCCCATATCAAGCATACGGTCTGCTTCATCAAGGATCAGCACTTCTAAATCATCAAACTTAACAGCATTTTGATTGTGCAGATCTAATAAACGACCAGGTGTGGCCACTAAAATATCAACACCTTTACGAAGGCGCATCATTTGCGGGTTAATTTTAACGCCGCCATAAACAACAAATGAGCTAACATTTGAATGCTTAGCATATTGCTCAACATTTTCGCTTACTTGTAAAGCTAGCTCACGAGTTGGTGCCAATACTAATGCACGTACTTTATTGCCACCGGCTTTAGGGCCTTTTGACAAACGCTCGATTAACGGCAGTGTAAAACCTGCTGTTTTACCTGTACCAGTTTGCGCTGCGGCCATAACATCACGGCCTTCAATGATCGCAGGGATAGCTTGTGATTGAATAGGCGTTGGTGCTTCATAGCCCTTTTCTAAAACTGCATTTACTAAAGCTGGTGATAAACCTAACCCATCAAAACTCATACTATCTCTCTTTAAAAATTTCAGCCGATTCGGCGAAGTGCGCGCATTATACCTAGGATAGTCAATAATGCATGGAATTATTTGCAAACTAGCACTTAATAGCGAACTGAGCAGCCTAATTTCAGGCATAAAAAAAGCGGCTCAAATGCCGCTTTGTCTTATATACCCAAATCACCTCAAGGTGGTTCGGGTATAACCAATCTTTACTTGACACCAAGTTCGCGTAAACGCTCTTGTAAGTAGCTGTCTGCTGTGTAACGCTCAGAAAGCACAACATCAGGACGCGGGTGTAAGAATAGCGGTAACGAAATACGTGATTTCGTTGACGCTTTACCCGTTGGGTTGATCACGCGGTGAATCGTTGATGGAAAGTAACCACCTGACGCTTCTTGTAACATGTCACCAATATTGATGATCAGGTTACCAAAATCACATGGTACGTCTAACCAACCACCATCTGTTTTTTGTACTTGTAAACCTGGCTCATTTGCCGCAGGTAATACAGTTAGTAGATTGATGTCGCCATGCGCTGCTGCACGGATTGCACCTGGCTCTTCATCACCTGTCATTGGTGGGTAATGAAGAATACGCAGAAGTGTTTGCTCAGAGTTAGCAATCATATCTTTAAGGTCGATAGAGAACTTAGCGCGCACCTCTTCTGGTGCTTCAGCTTGAACCCAGCTTAATAATGTTGCTGCAAACTCATTCGCTAAACGGTAGTACTCACGGATTTCTTCTTCTAGCTGTGCTGGAACGCGGCCTTTTGGATAAACGTGGTAGTACTCTTTAATATCTTTAACGGTAAAGCCTTTTGCAACTTCTGACACTGATGGTGGGAAGTAACCATCTTGTGTTTCTTTTGAAAATAAAAACTCGTGCTTTTGCTCAGAATTAAAGAATTCTTGCCAATTTTTGTAAATAGACTCAACTAATGACTGAGGGATTGGGTGATTTTTTAGTACACCGAAACCTGTGTTTCTTAGTGACTCAACAAATTGAGCGGCCGCATCGCTCGCTTTATAATCAACGGTAGGTAAATGTTGCATTTGTCTTTTCCAGTGAATAAGGTTCAAGAAGTCTGTGCTAAGCATAGCATTTCTTCATTATAGCGCTTCGCGAGGATAGAGAAACACAGGTAAAAACATAAGGACTTATGTCCGCTCAACCTTGCTTAGCTCCTTAACTTTGATACAGATCAAGCAACAAATCATTTGCTATTTATTAGCAAGTAAAAATGCGTTGAGCTCTTTACTCATTCGTTCTACAAGCGCTTTTGGGCCACCATCATACATATCGTTATGGCGCGAATCTTTAAGCTTAATTTGCGTCACTGGGTACATAGCAAGTTCTTGCGGCGTTAGCAATACGTTGTCATCTGCTGGGTAATCGCTACCGCGTAGTGTCAGTACAGCAATATTATTGTTTCTTGGGGTCAGCATACGGCGATGATCAAGGGTGATCAGCTTAGCCACCTTAGCAGGATAAATAGCGGCATATAACGCTGCAATATCACCGCCATTTGAGTGCCCAAATAAAGTGAGCTGATTAAAGTCATACGCAGGATATCGCTTTGCAAGTTCTACAGCTAAAAACTCAAGGGTTTGTACACCGCGGTGCCAGTTTTCCATGCGTGTGGTCATGTAGGGTGGCTCAGGGTTTAAACTCGGATCGCCTTTTAACTCATGAGCCACTTCAACCGTTAAGTAACCATGCTGATGAAAGGCCTGCTGGGCAAATTGATAGTCTGTATGTGCCATACCGTAGCCTGCCCCAATAAACGCCACGGGGCATTTCTTTTTTATCGTGCATTTGCTATCGGCTGCTGTAATGGTCACCGGAATATGGCGTGCCCGCTCAGTATCAAACAGTGTCTCTGTTTGATTTGCAAAGGCTGTTTGCCCGCAAAGCGTTAAAGCGAGCAATAGCGCCGGCTTTTTAATATTTAACATGCTAATTTGAATTCTAAACTACGTTTAACCATAGGCCACTCACCATCAATAATTGAAAACACCACGGTGTCGCGTACGCATCCATCAGCCATTATTTGGTGATTACGAAGCACCCCATCTTGTTTCGCCCCTAAGCGAGCAATGGCATTGCGCGAAGCCTGATTATGCCAATGGGTACGAAACTCAACAGCAATCACATTAAGTATTTCAAATGCATAACTCAGTAGCAGTTTTTTACAATCAGTATTAACCCCAGTACGCTGAAAACGCTTGGCATACCAGGTATAGCCAATTTCTAAACGGCGGTTTTTACTGTCGATATTACAAAAGCGAGTTGAGCCTATCACCTCATCGGTGTGTTTATCGATGACAGCAAATGGTATTGCGCGACCAAGTGACTGTTGTTCAAACGCCATATTTAAATAATCGTCAACACGTTCTTCATTGGGCACTGAGGTAAACCAAAGCTCCCAAAGCTTTCCATCTGAAGCGGCGTTTACTAAAGCATCACGGTGCTCAAGCGTTAACGGCACTAATTTAACAAATTGACCTTCTAAGGTGATGGGGCTTAAATCCATAACTTTCCTTAACCTTAATTAGTAATAATATTTAATCCACCAGCTCTATATCGAGCCCTGCTAATAAATCCAAAGCGGCATAACGTTCAAATTTGGCCTTACTGATATTGTTAGCTGTTATATCAATGGCGAAATGACTGGCACCAATAAAATTAGCTTTACTGAGGTTGGTTTGTTGAAACAAACTGTCACGAAAGTCCGTATCAGTAAAATCAGCAGATGTTAAATCTGCATGTCTAAAATCAACATCTTTGGCAAAACAGCTACGCATTTTTAAAGCTTTTAAACTAAGTTCAAAAAAGCTGCTGTGGCTAAGTTCACAGCCAACAAAACTCACTGGAGCACGGCTGGCGAGTAGCGGCCAATCAACATCAGTAAAACGAACACTGGTTAATTTACACTGTTTAAAGCTTACTTCTTCAAGCGAGGTGTATCTAAGCCCAAGCGTAGCTAAATTACAATTTTTAAACTCACACTCTATAAACCGGCAGTTTTCAAACTGACTATTGCTAAAGTCACAGTCGATAAATTCACATTGCTCAAATTCGCAATGCGAAAATGTTTGCCCTGCAAGGTTTGCTTCAAAGGTATGCTCAAAATAAAGGGAATGGCTTGCAATCACGCGGTGGTCTCAATATCTTGTTTAAGCGCAAGTACAGCAATAAAAATAAGACCAAACAATGGAATTAGCCCTAGTAACCCACCAATAACGACCACCACGATTGGTGTTGAGGTTTTACGCTTACCTAAGAAATAGCTGATAGCGGCAAACAGTGGGAACAGAACAAGTACAAAATAACCTAAAAAAGTTGCACTGATATTCATACTCTTTCCTTGAAGAACATACCAAATATTCATTTAAGCACAAAAAAACCCTAAGGCATACACCTTAGGGTTATTATTCATTAAGCCTTATAATTCAGGTTATTATGAATTATTCAGCGTCTTTCGCTACAACATCAAGTGCAAGCTCAGTTAATGCATCTGCATTTGCTTTGCTTGGTGCATCTGTTAATAAACATGATGCTTGCGTTGTTTTAGGGAAAGCAATAACGTCACGAATGTTATCAGTACCGCATAACAGCATAACTAAACGGTCAAGACCAAACGCAAGACCTGCATGCGGTGGCGTACCGTATTTAAGTGCATCAAGTAAGAAGCCAAACTTGTCTTGCTGCTCTTGCGCTTCGATACCTAAAATTCTAAATGCTGTTTCTTGCATTTCTGCATTGTGAATACGTACCGAACCACCACCAACTTCGTAGCCGTTTAATACCATGTCGTATGCATCTGATAGTGCACCAGCTGGGTTTGCTTCAAGCTCTTCAGGAGAAATACCTTTCGGTGCAGTGAATGGGTGGTGAACCGCATGCAATGTACCTTCGTCGTCTTCTTCGAACATTGGGAAGTCAACTACCCATAATGGTTTCCAGCTATCAAGATCAGTAATACCTAAATCAACACCAATCTTAAGACGTAGCGCGCCCATCGCTTCGTTTACAACGTTACGCTTATCAGCACCAAATAAAATGATGTCGCCAGATTGTGCGTTAGTACGCTCAAGTAACTGGTTGATCACCTCTTCGTTTAAGAACTTAGCGATTGGTGACTGTACACCTTCAACGCCCGCTGCACGGTCGTTCACTTTCATCCATGCTAGGCCTTTCGCGCCATAGATACCGATGAATTTAGTGTAATCGTCGATTTGTTTACGAGAAAGCTCAGCACCGCCTGGTACAGTTAATACAGCAACACGGCCTTTTTCGTCATTAGCAGGACCAGAGAATACTTTAAACTCAACGTCTTTTACTAAATCAGCAACGTCTACAAGTTGCATTGGGTTACGTAGGTCTGGTTTATCAGAACCATATAAACGCATTGCTTCGCTGTATGGCATTACTGGGAAGTCGCCTAAGTCAACGTCTAGTAATGATTGCCACATTTCGCGGATCATTTTCTCAGTCATTGCACGCACTTCATCAGAGCTCATGAATGACGTCTCTAAATCGATTTGTGTGAATTCTGGCTGACGGTCAGCACGTAAGTCTTCGTCACGGAAACATTTAACAATTTGATAGTAACGGTCAAAGCCCGACATCATTAATAATTGTTTAAATAACTGTGGTGACTGAGGTAAAGCGTAGAAGCTACCTTTATGAACACGGCTAGGTACTAAGTAGTCACGGGCACCTTCTGGTGTTGCTTTTGTTAGTACTGGTGTTTCGATATCTAGGAAACCGTTGTCATCTAAGAAACGACGCACAAAGCTGCTCGCTTTTGCACGAAGTTTGATACGGTCGCTCATTTCAAGACGACGTAAATCTAAGTAACGGTATTTTAAGCGGCGCTCTTCAGAGTTTTGCTGATTAAAATCAAGTGGTAATGGCTCAGAACGGTTGATGATAGTTAAGCTTGTGCCTAAAATTTCAACTTCACCTGTTGCCATGTCTTTATTTACTTGGCTATCAGGGCGTGCGCGAACAACACCTTTTAACTGCACACAAAACTCTTGACGTAGTTTATTCGCAGTATCCATTAATCCTTCTACTTCAGGATCAAAAACAACTTGTACTAAACCTTCTCTGTCACGTAAATCGACGAAGATAAGACCACCAAGGTCACGGCGTTTGTTGATCCAACCACATAGTTCAACTTCTTGATCTACGTGAGATTTATTTAGCTGTCCGCAATATATAGAGCGCATAGTATTCCTGTCAGTTAAAGACTTATAGCCGCCTGCTCTTAAGAGTTCGCTATTTTGAGAGCAAAAGCCACTATACAAAGTAATCATTTAAGGCAGAGCATTATACCCAAACCATCGCAAAATGCGAGTGCCAGCAGTGCCTGTCGGGGGCTAAATATACACCCCGACTTCTGAGCAAACATTTCTTTTGATACACTAGCTAAAGTTTAAATTTATTGGTTGGTTTAATGCTGTATTTAGGTTGTCCGCAGTGGTCTAGCACCGCATGGAAAGGAAATTTACTCTCTAGTCACTGTAAAAGCGCCGACATGCTCAGTGAGTATGCGCAATCTTTTAATTCAGTCGAGGGCAACACCAGTTTTTATGCTGATCCAAGTCATGAGTCATTATTGCGCTGGCATGATGCGGTACCCGAAGACTTTAAATTTACTTTTAAGTTTCATCGGCGTTTTAGTCACGAATTACAGCTGACGAATATAACTAGTGAGCTTAATGCGTGGCTAAACTTATTTGAGCCAATTTTTGCTAAAACGGGGCAAATTATGTTACAGCTACCCCGTGCCTTTGAACCAGATGCCCTACCCCTGCTTGCAAATTTTATTGCACAACTCCCCAAACAACTTAGTTACGGTGTAGAAGTACGTCACCCCGGCTTTTTTAATAAAGATGATGCTGAAATTCGTTTAAATCAGCTGTTAATTGAAAATAATATAGATCGCATCAGCATGGATACCCGCGCTTTATTTGCTGTTCCCGCCGATACCGATGCACTCATTGATGCGCAAAAGAAAAAGCCTTATTTACCTGTGCATGCCATTGCAACAGGAAATCAGCCTATGCTGCGCTTTGTGATTGCCAGTCTTGAACATGAATACAAGTCGTATTACCAGCCATGGCTGAAAAAAGTAAAACAGTGGCTTGATGAAGGAAAATCACCCTATTTGTTTTTTCATACCGCAGATAATCGCCAGTCACCACTTTTAGCAAGACAGTTTTGCCAAGATTTAGGTTACAATCACCCCGTGCTTGCACCTTTTATAGGTGAACGCGAAGCAAGCCAAAGCAGTTTATTTTAGCGCCCGATTTATCAGAGAAAACATGAAAGATTACAGCCGTTATTTTCAAGGTTACCCGCCTCAAATCATTGAGCAAGTGTTACAGCTATTTAATGGCGACAGAGCTGCTAAATACCTAAAGGGCAAATACCCTGATGCGCATAGTATTACCAGCGATAAAGCTTTATACAATTACGCCACTGAACTAAAAAAGCGCTACCTTAAAAATGCCCTGCCTTTTGGCCGTGCTGCATTCAAAAAACAAGGCGATATGGTCACAAATGCCTTAGGTACCCATACTTTTCGTATGCAAGGTAAAACCCGAAAACACGATCTTGCCATTAATAGCGACCTACTTCGCGCACCTGAACCACTTCTCAAAGCACTCGTCGTACATGAACTGGCTCATTTTAAAGAAAAAGACCACAACAAAGCCTTCTATCAACTATGTTGCCACATGGAGCCGCAATACCATCAACTAGAACTGGATTTAAGAATATTCAGTGTGCTGGTAGGTGAAGGGAAAAATCCTTACTAAAGATATAAGTAAAAATAATATGAAATCTAATACCAAAATAGACTGTTTACTTGAGCTTTTTTATAACATCATCACTAAAGAGCATTAGAATCAATGCACCTTCGCAAAGAGTAAGTAAATAGCCAATAGATGCATCAAAATACATTGTTACATATAACCCAAGAATGTAAGGGCTCACAAGAAAGTTAAAGGCGATCAGTGAACAAAATAACCACTTTGCTAATTTTTTGTATAAATAAAGACCAAGCAGACTTAATACATATACCATAGAGTAAATGTATGGAAACGAGCTTTGAGGTTCAATGATTCCACCTGTTCCTGAAGCAGATAATAAGTGAGAAATGTCTTCAGAGTAAATATATTGCCAAATATAAGGTAAGAAAAAAAAAGTCGTATATAAAACTGCTGTAACCAGCACAGTAAACTGAAAATATCTAGTCATGTTTCTCTTGCCAAAAATTTTAAACTTAATATTTACAATAATTAAGTTATTGGTTCATAGCAATATGTTCCTCTAAGAATACGTTATGAGTAAGGCTGTTGATTTCAAGACAAATAAAGCCTCATTCAAAATGTTTTTATTCATAAACGTTCAATCAAAATTGCCCACTCTAATTTCGGCTGAAAGCTGACAGCTAGACTTCAGTAACCTCAAACCTTCTTTGCCCTATCAGCTGCCCAGACTCGGTAACCACTTTAACGACCCATTTCCCTGCTGCATTAGCAGGGAAATTCGTTTTATGGCTCCACGCTCGATAGCCCTCTTTACGACCACCAGAAATATCCAAGGCTATACGGTCAACTTCTTTTCGATTATGCACCCAAACGTGGAAGATTTTTTCATTTAAACCTCGCGGGGCTTTTACCGCACTAAAACTATATAGACCGTTTTCATATAAGCTCTGCTCAGTGAGTTCTGTTATTGGCGAAAGCGGTTTACGAGCCTGTGCATCTAACTGATATGACATACTCATATCGGTTAAACGCAGTGCCGCAGGTGGCACAAAGCTACGTAATTGCCAAAGCCCGGTACCTAATGCACAAAGCAATAACACCAACAACGGGAAACGCCACCATTTCGCATTGGGCATCAAATTGCCAAGACTGGGGACCGTTAAAATAACCGCTGTTATTAGTGCAATTTCAAAACTTTGGCTGGTCGTTAACTTTAATAAAATAGGCAAGGTAACCGACAGCACGACAAATAAAGAAAAGCTATGAAACACACTAAACCAGACACTGTGTCTTGCAAGCTTTTTGTAATAGAGAGGATCAACAACAGAAACGAACGCACAAAGTATAATTAAAGCGGTAAACGCGGCCTGACCATGGTCCCAAGTAGTCACCGCTAAGAAAAATGGTAAAGCAAAAAATAAACTTTCTTGCTGCACAACTTGCAGCGCAAAGCGCATCACGTTGGGCGACACCGCCACACCAAAACGCTCCTCTACTTTATCTCTAAGCCAGTTGTCTATTAACAACCACAACCAAGTCACTAATAACAAAATAGAGATAAGCTGCGAAAACGATTCTTTTCGCTCAACAAAAAAATAGCTTGCTACACCACTGCAAAAAGCCAACACCGCCATCAACCCCGGCCGCTTCTGCATCATGAAAACAAATTTTGTTATAAAGTTTTTTAAGTAATTCATGCAATCATCAAATCCATTTAAGGCTTTATGAGTAAAGCACAAATTGGATGAATGTAGGCTTTAAAATAAGCTTTAAGTTCAAAGCTTTAAGCTGTAAGTTTTGAGCCAAGACTAGTTACTCAACCGCATCGATTATGAGGGGTCGTAAATAACAATTTGACTCAACCACCAGTTAAGTTCATCGTCAATTTGCCATACATCACATGAATTCAGATGTTTTAAAATTACCTGCTTATCAGACTGACAACAAATAGCTTTTAATACAAGATTACCATTTTCCCAAAGTGTTGCTCTTGCTATAAGGCCATTGCCTTTAATTTCGATGTATTGAGCTTTAATTGGCTCACCCAATTGAGCAGAGAGAACCACCTTGAGATTTTCAATTGTCAAAATTTTAGATTTTGAATTTCTCCAATTATCTAATTCTTGCAGCATTATTTTCCTCAACATAAGAATTTAAGCAATTGCTACCAAGCACTACTTTTTTATACCGAGGTAGCTTACAAGGCCCTTAACCTAAAGAGTCAAAGCAAATTTCAGTGTAACTCTCATTTGAAATACCAAGGTTAAATTTTCCATACTCAGCTTGATGTGATTCGCTTTCTTCGAGCCAAAGTTGTTTTGCTTCTAACAAATCAGAAATATTATCAATTTCTCGGACTCCATTAAGTACAACATGTAAAGTCTCCGATTGAGTTTGGAATGTCACTAACACTTGAAACTCACTCCCTAAGCGTTTTAACTTCACTTCATTGACAATAACATCTTGGTATATGTAATTAAATTTCAATTCAATTGCCTATCGGGTTATTTCAGTAAATTAATTTATGTATTACACACCAAGGCATTAACTTAATGAAAGCTGCAAAACCATAATTCAAATTTTGGGTTTAGTACTCTTAATTGAATTTTAGCGTTGAAATAAACTCAATATAAAGCACTAAGTGTTATGGCCTTTTAAAAACAAAAAAGCGCGGTCTAGACCGCGCCTCTATTTTATCTGACGGCTGAAAGCTGATGGCTGACAGCTCAAGTCGTTGGGTTACAAACCAAGTTCTGCCATAAAATCATCATCTGCATCGTCTGCTTGTGATGACGCTTTTTGCTTTTCAGCTTTTTGTTTAGCTTCGTTTTCGATGATGTCATCTGGGTCAACCGCTTCTGAAATATCAAAGTCATGTAGTTTGATAAATTCAGTTTTATCCATGGCTAATTCTAGATAGAAGATATTTTGCTTCGCTGTGGTGAAAGTCACACGGCGTGCTTGTGGTCTATCCATGGTGGTATCAACAGAAATTTGCACCTGTTTATTAATCGCCATCATCTTAGGTTGGTTTTGCGTAATAGAAGTATGCAGTTGGTCGCGTACTTTTGACGTAAAGTCACCAACGATTTGGTTCATCAGTTCGCCGAGTACGTTTGCCACATCATCTGATAAATGGCTTTGTGCAATTTCTTCTTCTGGCATTCCCATGTTACGCATGTAGTCATGGTAAATTTCCATGGCAGCTTGCGCTGTGAAGTTTGTTACCACAAGACCGGTAAAGCCACCATCGAACAATACAAAACAGCCAATATCTGGGCGCATACAGGTACGGGTAATTTTTTGAACCATGGCAGAATAACTAATACTGTTACCGCTTGCTGAAGACAGAACTCCAGTCACTGAATGACACAGAGTTGATAAGATATCTTCTGTACTGATCACTTTGCTTTTTGTCATTAAACTTCTCTTTTTTGTACTTGTTATTGATAATTCTAGCCAAGCTACTGAATTTATCACTGACTATCCAGTTAAAAATGCTAAAATAGCGGTATTATTTTTTAAAGAGACTGTTCAAGTGACGCAAAAAGACAGTATTTATGCCACTGAGCAAGCGGTTAAAGACTTTAGCTTTGACCAACATGTAGTAGAAGTTTTCCCTGATATGATCCAGCGCTCGGTGCCGGGTTACGCAACCATTGTTAGCACCATGGGTAAGCTGGCTGGTGAGTACGCGCAAAGCAATTCAAACCTATACGACTTAGGCTGTTCTCTTGGTGCTGTAACGTTAAGTATGCGCCGCAATATTCGCACTGATAACTGTAATATTATTGCCGTCGATAACTCAGAAGCGATGGTTGAGCGCTGTAAATTACATTTACAAGGTTTTCGCTCTGACGTGCCGGTCACGGTTACACTGGGTGATATCAACGATTTAGCTATCGAGAATGCCTCTGTGGTCGCGATGAACTTTACACTACAGTTTATTCCACCTGAAAAGCGCCAAGCGGTGCTTGAAAAGATTTACGCAAATTTAAAACCAGGCGGTGTTTTGCTGCTGAGCGAAAAAATTAGAGGTGAAAATGAGCAATGCGATAATTTGCTCATTGATTTACACCATGATTTTAAACGTCACAACGGCTATTCGGAGCTTGAGATCAGCCAAAAGCGCACCGCTATCGAAAATGTCATGCGTCCTGATCATTTATCTACCCACTTAAACCGATTAAGTGAAATTGGTTTTAGCCAAACGCAAGTGTGGTATCAATGTTTTAACTTCTGCTCGATGATTGCAATCAAGTAATCATCACAACGATATAAAGAGTATTTCATGTCTCAATGGTTTAACCAATTTTACGCTGCGATTGCACAAAGCCCGCTTAGCCACTGGCTCGAAACTTTGCCAGGTCAATTAAAGCACTGGGAACTCGAAGCCAGCCACGGCGATTTACCGAAATGGCAAAAAGTGCTGAAAAACTTACCTGAGGTAAGCACAAACCATGTAAATCTTCAGGATAAAGTACAAATTGGCACCGGTGATGAGCTATCTGAAGGTCAGCAAAAACAGTTAACGCATTTATTAAAGCGCATGATGCCATGGCGTAAAGGACCCTTTAGCTTACACGGTATCGAGATTGATACTGAGTGGCGCAGTGATTGGAAATGGGATCGTTTACTACCTCATATCGAACCGTTAAAAGGCCGCACTGTGCTTGATATTGGCTGTGGCTCGGGTTATCACTTGTGGCGCATGCGCGGTGAAGGCGCAAATTTTGTGGTGGGTATCGATCCATCCGATTTGTTCTTATGCCAATTCCAAGCGATAAAGCATTATCACCAAGATGAAAACGTGCATTTATTGCCATTGGGTGTTGAAGCTCTGCCAGAGCTAAAAGCATTCGATACAGTTTTTTCGATGGGTGTTTTATATCATCGTCGTTCGCCTATCGACTTTTTAGCGCAATTAAAAGCACAGCTTCGCCCTGGTGGTGAGTTAGTCCTTGAAACACTGGTTGTTGAAGGTGATGAGCACACAGTTTTAGTGCCAACTGACCGCTATGCAAAAATGCGTAATGTATGGTTTATCCCAAGCACCGCGGCATTAAAACTATGGATGGAACGCGTTGGCTTTAAAGATGTACAAGTTAAAGACTGTGCAATCACAACGCTTGAAGAACAACGCAAAACCCAGTGGATGGAAAACGAATCATTAGTCGACTTTTTAGACCCTAATGACACCAGCAAAACCATTGAAGGTTACCCTGCCCCTCTTCGCGCTATTTTAACCGCGAAAGCTTAACAAATAGTGAGAAGTTTCGAGTTTCAAGGTTAAAAGTTCATTTGCCTGATACTTTTGCCTTGGAACTTGAAAACAAAAAACCGGACAACTGTCCTTGTCAAGTCGGTTAAAGTGATTTTTCAACTAGCCGCGCCAGTGCAATTGTTGTAAAATACGCGCGTTTCTAAGCAACCCACATGCAACTTTTTTGAGGAAAACCTGTGAGCGAACAAAAACAGTCTCTTAGCTATAAAGACGCGGGCGTAGATATCGATGCCGGTAATGCACTTGTTGAGCGTATTAAAGGCGTAGTTAAAAAAACCAGACGTCCTGAAGTAATGGGCGGTATCGGTGGTTTTGGCGCACTTTGCGAACTACCAACTGGCTATAAAGAGCCTGTACTGGTTGCTGGCACAGACGGTGTTGGTACAAAACTACGTTTAGCAATCGATCTTAAAAAGCACGACACAGTGGGTATCGACCTTGTTGCTATGTGTGTAAACGACCTTATTGTACAAGGTGCAGAGCCACTATTTTTCCTTGATTACTATGCAACGGGTAAATTAGACGTAGATACTGCGGCTGATGTTGTAACAGGTATTGGTAAAGGCTGTGAGCTTTCTGGCTGTGCATTAATCGGTGGTGAAACTGCTGAAATGCCAGGTATGTACGACGGCGAAGACTACGACATGGCTGGTTTCTGTACTGGTGTTGTAGAAAAATCAAAAATTATCGACGGTACTAAAGTTGCTGCAGGCGACCAATTAATCGCTCTTGCATCAAGTGGTCCTCACTCAAACGGCTTCTCATTAATTCGTAAAGTTCTTGAAGTATCTGGCGCAGACACGAGCGCTGAGCTTGAAGGCAAAACACTTGGCGATCACCTTTTAGAGCCAACTCGTATCTACGTTAAACAACTACTTGAGCTATTCAAGCAGGTTGACGTACATGCGTTATCTCACATCACGGGTGGTGGTTTCTGGGAAAACATCCCGCGCGTACTTCCTGAATCTGCAAAAGCAGTAATCAAAGGTGACAGCTGGGAATGGCCTGTTGTTTTCAACTGGTTACAAGAAAACGGCAACATCACAACACACGAAATGTACCGTACATTCAACTGTGGTGTAGGCATGGTTTTAGTTGTTCCAGCTGACAAACTTGAGCAAAGCTTAACAATCCTTAAAGATCTTGGCGAAAATGCATGGCATATCGGTGAGATCCAAGATGCGAAAGCAGGCGAAGAGCAAGTAGAAATTTTAGGTGGTCGTGACTAATGACCCCTTGTCGTCTTGTTGTATTAATTTCTGGTAGCGGTTCAAACCTTCAAGCCATCATTGACGCGTGTGCGCGTGGTGAGATAAAGGCCGAAATCGCCGCTGTAATTAGTAATAAAGCCGACGCCTATGGCCTTGAGCGAGCAAAAAATGCAGGTATACAAACACGTGTACTAAGCCATAAAGATTTTGACTCGCGCGAGGCCTATGATGCTGAGTTAATGGACATTATTGACAATTTTGAACCAAATCTAGTTGTATTAGCTGGTTTTATGCGTATTCTTACACCTAGCTTAGTGCAAAAGTTTAAGGGAAAAATGTTGAACATTCACCCTTCTTTGTTGCCTAAGTACCAAGGGCTGAATACCCACCAGCGAGCGATAGATGCAAAAGATGACGTTCATGGTGTTAGTGTTCACTTTGTCACAGAAGAGCTAGACGGCGGTCCCGTAGTTCTTCAAGCCAAAGTGCCGGTACTCGAAAACGATACCGCAGAGACACTCGCACAACGTGTTCATCAGCAAGAACATATAATCTATCCGTTGGTGGTCAAGTGGTTCAGTGAACAACGACTCAAGATGGAAGCAGATTATGCAGTTTTTGACGAAAAGAAACTTCCTGCACACGGCGCGCACTACCCAGAATAAAAATCTAAGTGCCCTACTCGCTTGTGTGGGCACTTTATTACTTCCTACCAGTGTATTAGCTGGCGACCTCACTCAATACGAAGCCAAATACGATGTACTTCGTAAAGGCGAAACCCATGGTAAAGCAGTACGCGAGCTGAAAAAAGCCGCAGACGGTAACTACGTGATCACTTATCACAGTGAAATCGAATGGATGATTTTTTCAGACTCACGAAAAGAAACATCCATGTTTACTTATCATGATCAGAAAATTTCTCCGCTAAGTTACACTATGGAGCGTTCGGGCACCGGGCCTGATAAAGAGTACAGCTTAAAATTTGATGCTACGCAAAAGCAAGTTCAAAGCAGCCAAAGTAAGTACCCTCTTAAAATTGATTGGTCAGATGATTTTCAAGATTCACTGTCTTATCAAGTGCAAGTACGCGAAGAGCTAAAACAAGGTAAAACGCAATTATCGTATCCACTGATTGATAAAAAAGGCAACCTTCGTAATTATGACTTTGAAGTTGTCGGCACAGAAATGATTTCGCTACCTATTGGTAATGTAGAAGCGATTAAAGTAAAACGATTATACGATAACGATAAGCGTCAAGCGCTTGCTTGGTTTGCCCCAGAAATGGATTACATGCTAGTTCGTATGTGGAAAGGTGAAAAAGGCGTAGAGCAATTTGAAGTGCAGCTCAATTCATTCACCGTGACCACACCTGTTAGTGTTCCAAATGAAGTGCAACAAGAAGTGAGTAATGAAGCGCCTGAGTAGCGCTTCATCTTTTATTTAAATCTTTTCGCCCATTTTAAACAGTGCAAACTCACCTGGCTCCATTTTCTGCCAGCGTTCATCATTGGTGAGCGGCCTTGTTGCAATCACAGTAACCACATCGTTCGGTGTGGTTTCTTTTTGAAAATCAATCACCATGTCTGCATCAATTAATGTCGCTTTACCAAACGGTGCACGGCGTGTGATCCAATGTAGGTTATTGGTGCAATAAGCTAAAACATAAACACCATCGGTAAGTAGCATATTAAATACGCCTTTCTCACGCAGCGTATGAGCAAGCTTTGCAGCATAACGAAATACAGACGCCATATTTGATGGGCGTTTAGGGTATTTTTCGCGAATTTTATCGAGCAACCAGCAAAACGCCAGTTCACTGTCTGTATTACCGACCGGTCGATAGTAATCTGGTTTTAAATCATGATAATTCGATAGTTGCCCGTTGTGAGCATACGTAATTTCACGGCCCCATAACTCGCGAGTAAATGGGTGGGTATTTTCAAGGCACACTCGACCACGGTTTCCTTGGCGAATATGGCTTATCACTGAAATACTTTTTATTGGATACGCTTTAACCAACTTGGCAATTTCTGATTGGCAACTTGGCTCTGGATCTTTAAATGTACGACAGCCTTTACCTTCGTAAAAAGTGATGCCCCAGCCATCTTTATGCGGGCCAGTATTACCACCGCGTTCTAATAATCCTGAAAAACTGAAACAAATATCCGTTGGTACATTGGCCGACATGCCAAGCAACTCACACATAGAACTCTTAACCTATAAAACTAATCGAAGGAAGGCATGATGGGCTGATCCCTGCCTGCGCTCATTGTTAAACATACCGCAAAGGATGGCAACTGCTATGCTGAGATTTTCAGAACTATCTGAGCAATTCACAACTAATCGTAAGTATAACGGCGCTGATTATAAGTAATTACTCAACAATTCCTCATCTGCTGTAAATGTTTTTGCACTGATAGCCATTTTTAAAATAATAAAACTCACCAAACAAGCCGTTTTAATCCTTGTTCCCCTCTTGATAATTCGCTTTTCTAGCGCTACTCTAAAAGAGGTGGTCTGACCTCTATTAAGGAATAATCAATGACTCTCATATTTTTACTTGGTTTACTCGTGCTGCTTAGTATTGCGAGTTACCACAGAGCAAGCTGGAATACCTGCTTAGGTATTGCCGTTGCGACTTTACTTGTTGGCACATTTGCTGGCGCGTTTGGCGCAATTAGTTGGCTACTATTCTTACTTATCGCTGTGCCACTTTCTGTGACTGGCGTTCGTCAACAATACATCATTAAACCTATCTTCGCTGCTTTCAAAAAAGTAACCCCGACCATGTCGGATACTGAAAAATCAGCAATCGATGCCGGTACGACGTGGTGGGAAGCGGATCTATTTTGTGGTCGTCCTGACTGGAACAAATTACACCAATACCCAGCACCTAAACTGACTATCGAAGAGCAAGCGTTTATTGATGGCCCAGTTGAAGAAGTGTGTAGCATGCTAGATGACTGGCACGCAACTCACGAACTAACTGATTTACCGCAAGATGTTTGGCAATATCTAAAAGATAATAAATTCTTTGCCATGATCATCAAAAAAGAATTCGGCGGTTTAGAGTTTTCTGCTTATGCACAATCATGTGTTCTGCAAAAGCTAACCAGTAAATCGACGCTACTTTCTTCTATTGTAGGTGTACCTAACTCATTAGGTCCGGGCGAGTTACTTCAGCACTATGGTACAAAAGAGCAAAAAGATCATTACTTACCACGCTTAGCAAGTGGTCAAGAGATCCCATGTTTTGCTTTAACATCACCAGAAGCTGGTTCTGACGCAAGTGCAATTCCAGATTACGGTGTTGTTTGTAAAGGTCAATGGAACGGCGAAGAAGTTGTTGGTATTAGCCTAACGTGGAACAAGCGTTACATTACTCTTGCTCCTGTTGCGACTGTACTTGGTCTTGCATTTAAACTACAAGATCCAGACGGTTTACTAGGTGATGATAAAGAACCTGGTATTACCTGTGCGCTGATCCCTACAGATACTCCAGGGGTCGAAATTGGCCGTCGTCACTTCCCGCTAAACGTACCATTCCAAAATGGTCCTACTCGCGGTAAAGACATCTTCGTACCACTTGATTACATCATTGGTGGCCCGAAAATGGCTGGTCAAGGCTGGCGTATGCTTGTTGAATGTTTATCTGTTGGTCGTGCAATTACATTGCCGTCTAACTCAACAGGTGGCATTAAAACAATTGCGCTTGCAACAGGCTCTTACAGCCGTATTCGCCGTCAATTCCGTTTACCAATTGGTCAAATGGAAGGTGTTGAAGAATCAATGGCAAAACTTGCAGGTTACGCATATAGCTCTGATGCTGCAGTGAGCATGTCTACAGGGGCTGTTGACCTTGGTGAAAAACCATCGGTTGTATCTGCGATTATCAAATACCACTTAACTGAGCAAATGCGTGAAGCAACGATTCACGGCATGGATGTTCATGGTGGTAAAGGCATCATGCTTGGTCCAAACAACTACTTAGGTCGCGGTTACCAAGGTGCGCCAATTGCAATTACCGTTGAAGGTGCAAACATCTTAACGCGTAACATGATCATTTATGGTCAAGGTGCAATTCGTTGTCATCCATTCGTGTTAACTGAGCTAGGTGCTTGTGCTATTGAAGACCGTGAAGAAGCGCTAGCAGTATTCGATAAAGCGTTAATGGGTCACGTTGGCTTTACTATTTCGAACCTTGTTCGTACTAAGTGGTTAGCATTAACAAATGCTCGCTTCACAAGTACACCGTACAAAGACGAAACAGCTGAGTTTTATCGTGTTGCGTCACGTTTCAGTGCATCATTAGCATTAATGTCAGATATCAGCATGGCGGTATTTGGTGGTTCATTAAAACGTAAAGAGCGTATCTCTGCACGTTTAGGTGACTTACTAAGCTACTTATACCTTGTATCTGCAACACTTAAACGTTACAACGACGAAGGCCGTAAAAAAGAAGATTTTGCGCTTGTTCAATGGAGCTGCCAAGATCACCTTTACCACTGCCAACGTGCACTCGCTGACTTAATCAATAACATGCCATCTGCACCACTACGTGCGATGCTAAAAATCATGTTATTCCCATTCGGTCGTCCAGTACGTAAGCCTACTGATAAGCTTGAGCACAAACTTGCTCACTTATTACAAGTACCAAGCGAAACTCGTAACCGTTTAGCTAACTACATTTATCTTAAAAACGAGCCACTTAACCTTGTTGGTCGTCAAGAGCAAACGCTTAAAGACATCCTTGAAGTTGAGCCTCTGTTTGACAAGGTATGCCGTGAAAAAGGCGTAAAACTGCCTTTCTTCCAGCTTGATAAAGTAGCGCAAATGGGCCTAGAAGCAGGCATTTTAAGCCAAGCTGAAGCCGACAAACTAGCTGCTGTTGAAAAAGCCCGTCTTGACGTTATTAACGTTGACGACTTTGACCCAGCAGACTTAGTTGCAGGTAATGTTGCCCGCGGCGAGAGCGATAAAAAAGCAGACGCCGCTTAAGCTAGCAAAACAATTCCAATTGTTATGAAAAACCAAACCAGCGCAAATTGCGCTGGTTTTTTTTGCGCTAAATATTGCTGCAATACACACCACACTGCCCCAATAGGGATGTAAATCAAGTTAGTGCCAAGCATGCTTATAACGACAATGAAAGCCACAGAAAAAAATATAAAGCTCGGTAAAAACTGGCTTATATAAAACGGCTTATCTTGGTTATTGCTTTGAAAGAACAGCCGATATTTTTTAAAAACAGCCAAGCAATCGAACTGCAGCGAGCTTGTTAGCAACACGCATACTGAAAAAGCCAAAGCCAGTACCAAGTCGCTAAAGTCATTACGAACTGCAATTAGCTGTAATAAAGCGAGCAAGCATGCTAGCAAGACTGAACCACGCCATATTAAGCTCCAGCTATGCTGTATAAAGTAACTAAGCCAAAACAAAGCAAGCGAGTGTACTTTTAACTTATGACTTATTCTTACAGGTGGGAGTAAAATCGAACAGCCGAAAATTGCAATAAAACTTAGATAGTATTGCAGTGAAGTTAAACTAGCAGGCAGTAATACCAAGATAGAACTGAGTAATAAACTATAAAAAAGTGCACGTGGCCTATAAAGAACAAATACTCCACATAGCCACTGCAACAGCATAAACAGTATAAAATGAGGCACTTGTAGCCATTGCTTTAACGATAGGTCGACTGCTATTAGTAAACTGGCAATAAGCCAAGCATTACTTAACAGTAGTAACTTGCAGTCAACACATACTCGCCAAGAGGATTTATATAGACTTCGCTGAAATGCCCTATTTTGCTCATTTTTAATGGCTGGTGCCATGGCCCATAACATTACTGATTCAAGTAAAAGATAAATCACTGCTAATTTTGCACCGTAACCAGGTGCTGCATGGCTATCGACTATTTTACCAAGTCCTAAAAACAACAATAAAACCATACCAAGAAAAGCTGGGCCCAGTACCAGTGCAAACAACAAGCTAAAATTCTTTAACTGAGACAGCATGCTCTTGAGGGTGGTCGTATATGCTAAGTATCGAAAAGAAAGGAATGAGAAGTAACTTGCAAAGGAATTTATCATAGTGATGTGCACTCAAAACCGTGCTGTATAAACACCTCTGGTTCGTGGCTTGTAATGATAATTTGCCCATTAGGTTTATTATCAAGGTAGTCATCAAGTAAGGTCAGCAAAAATTTTATACTTGTTTGATCAAGTGCAGCACTCGGTTCATCTAATAGCAAAAATGGAGCTTGCTTTAAAAAAGCAGTGATAAGCTGACACTTCTTTTGATTGCCACTCGACAAAGCACTAAAGCGAGTATTGAGGTGCTCTTTAAAGTTAAATCCAGTAATGAGTTGCTCAGGCATATCTTTCTTTAACGCCTTGCAACTAAGTTCAATAACTTGTCGCGCAGTTAAAAAATCTGGCAGAGCAATACGGTCGCTAGCAATTGAAACAATGTTTTGCGGCGATTTTAATGCTTGATTATTATATAAAACCTGCCCTGATTGCGGCTTTTCAAGGCCAGCTAGCATCATCAATAATGTTGTTTTTCCTCTGCCATTGGCTGCCTGTAAACAAACTCGTTTACCTTGAAATTGCTTATTATAGTTTTCAAAAACGTGGGCTGAAGCAAAGCGCTTATTGAGGTTGTTAATTTCAATCATGTTTATTCCTTTAATAGTGAAAAAATAGTAACACACTCATATCTCTTATTAGTTACATGATTTGTAACAAATATCGAACGGGTAAAACTTGCGTTTAGATTATGAACAGGCAACACTTTAAAACGAAAAATTAACAAGGAATAATTACAATGAAACCGAGTTTTCAACTAGCAGCTGTTGCATGCGCACTTAGCCTTGCACTTGCAGGATGTTCACAATCAACCTCACCAACGAGCAGCACCGAAAGCGTGCAACAAAGCCAAACTGTTAAACAGTATGACGCTGAAACCTTTTTTGATACAACCTCAATCATGGGCAGCAGCTTTTCACCAAAAGGCGACAAAATACTCGTTAGCAGTGACGAAAGCGGTATTTATAGCCTTTATGAAGTAGATATAAAAACCGCCAAAAAAACCCGCTTAACAGATTTTGAAGACAGTACGTATGCTGTGGCTTATTTCCCTAAAGATGAGCGCGTACTATTTACTAAAGATTCAGGCGGTAACGAGCGTTATCACATCTACGTTCGCGAAACAGATGGTACAGTTAAAGATCTTACGCCAGGTGAAGAAACCCGTGCAGGATTTGCAGGCTTCACAGAAGACGGTAAACACTTTTTTATAACCAGCAATCAGCGTGATGCTAAGTTTATGGACCTATATCGTGTTGATGCTAATAGCTATGAAGTAACGCCTGTTTATCAAAATACCATGGGGCTAGATGTCGGTGCGATCAGCCCTGACGGTCGATTTATTGCTTTATCGAAAAACAATTCGAACAAAGACAGCGATGTATTTATTCTCGATACGCGTAAAAAAACACTGAAACCAGAGCTCATTACCCGTCATGACGACGACGCTAAGTATGGTCCAGAAACCTTCTCAAGAGACAGTAAATCATTATATTACTCAACCGACGCCAAAGGTGAGTTTGCAGAAGTGTGGCGCTATGACTTAACGACCGGCGAGCACAGCCCTGCCCTCAAAGATGAGTGGGATGTGAGTTTTATCTACTTCTCTAAATCTGGCCGTTATCAAGTAAGCGGTGTTAATGCTGACGCAAGCACTAAAGTGTCGATAATTGATACCACCACAGGTAAAGGTATTGCCATGCCATCGCTGCCTGCTGGTAACTTACGTGGTGTGAACTTTTCAGCTGATGAAAAGACCATGGCGTTTTATTTAAATTCAGATACCTCGCCAAGTAACCTATTTGTGTGGCAACTCGGTGAATCAAAAGCTAAACAATTAACCAACACATTAAGTGATGCAATTAATCAAAATGACTTGGTTGAAAGCACAATTGTGCGCTTTAAAAGCTTTGATGGTTTAGAGATCCCCGGGGTTTTATATAAGCCTAAGCAAGCTAATAGCAACAACAAAGTACCAGCTTTAGTTTGGGTGCACGGCGGTCCTGGCGGCCAAAGTCGTACAGGATATAGTGCAATGCAGCAGCATCTAGTCAATCATGGTTATGCCATTTTTGCAGTTAATAACCGTGGCAGCTCAGGCTATGGTAAAACCTTCTTCCATTTAGATGATAAAAAACACGGCACTGACGATTTACAAGATATTGTTTACGGTAAAAAACACCTGCAAAGCCTAGATTGGGTTGATGCTGATAAAATTGGCATCATGGGGGGCAGCTATGGTGGCTTTATGACCGCCGCAGCTCTTGCCTTTGAACCTGAAGAGTTCAAAGTAGGCATTAATATATTTGGTGTAACAAACTGGGTTAGAACCTTAAACTCGATTCCACCATGGTGGGAAAGCTTTAAAAAGGCGCTGTATGATGAAATGGGCGACCCAGCGACAGACGGTGAACGTCACCGTGCCATTTCGCCACTATTTCATGCTAAAAACATCACCAAGCCATTAATGGTGATCCAAGGTGCTAACGACCCTCGAGTTTTACAAGTTGAAAGCGATGAACTTGTTGCCGCTGTAAAGGCAAATGGTGTGCCTGTCGAATATGTATTATTTGATGATGAAGGCCATGGTTTTACTAAAAAAGAAAACCGCATAAAAGCCTCAAATGCATACCTTGAGTTTTTAAATACCTACTTAGATAAATAGCAAAATTGCAAAGATAAAGAGCCGGTATGATGCCGGCTTTTTTATGCAAAACACCTGTATAGATTCAAAATTTAACAGTTTACACAGTACTGTATAAAATACTGTATATCTTTACTGGTAAATTTTTCACCTTTTCCAATCATCAAAATAAAACCGTAAAGCACTGTTTAATAACAATTAAATTATTTTGACTAAAATTAAACTGAATCATTGGTTAAAAAATAGCAAAAAAGTACTTGCGCAAAAACACTGTATAAACTACTGTACACACATACTGTATAAACAACCAGTGAGTGAAAGTTATGTTACAGCCAATTACCTTAAGAACAGTTAAAAGCTACCAACAAGATAACGACAAAGCGTCTGTTAATTTAATTCAAATTGAAGACGAAATTTCAGCAACTTTTGAGCTGTTAAAAGTATTGCATCATTACAATAGCCAAAATGCATGGACACTATTAATTGCTCCTGATCATGTTCCTAGTAAAGCCTTACTAGATTCATGTTCGATTGATACCAGCAAACTTCTTGTGATCAGACAAAAACATTTAGTTAATCTTGAGTATGTTCTTAGTTCAGCATTACATAACGGTAATTTTGCTGCTGTGATCACATGGACAGATATTGTAAACAATCATCAACTTGATTCGATGAACTTAAACCTTGAGCAGGCATCTGCTAAATTTTATTGTTTTACAAAAAGCGCTCAATTAAACAATTTAGTACCGCAGCCACAATAGGCTTGTTAAAATAACAATTTATAGTTTTAGGTAAGTTGTTATGACATCACTCACACACTCCCTTTGTCCTTGTGGCAGCGAATCGACTTACGAGCTTTGCTGCCAGCCTTTTCATACAGGTGCAAGCCAAGCTGATACGCCAGAGCAACTTATGCGTTCTCGTTTTAGTGCTTACGCACTAAAAGATGCAAAATATGTATTTAGTACCTATGCACAAAGCCAGCAAGCCGCTAACCCTGTTCGCGAAATTAAAGATTTTGCTAATAGCTGCCGTTTTACCAAGCTAAGTGTTTTAGATACTGAACATAACGAGCAAGAAGGTTTTGTAGAATTTAAAGCTAATTACTTTTATCAAAACTTGTATTGTGAGTTACACGAGAAGTCGCGTTTTATTAAAGAAGATGGCCTATGGCGTTACCTAGACGGTGATATAACGCCAGTTGCAGATATTAAAATAGGCCGTAACGACGAGTGCCCTTGTGGGAGCGGCAAAAAATATAAAAAGTGTCACGCTCTTTAGTTACCATTAACCTGGTAAATCCAGTCTAAGGCTTGGGTAATCGTTGTTGGGAATGCGGTTGCATGGCGTGCCTGAGGAATAACAAATAAATTTGTTATAACCAGCGCGCCGCTTTGTTTATTAATTTTAGCTGCTAATTGCCTTGCGCCCGACACCATTTTTTCACCTTCGCTTTCTTCAAGTTCACCCACTGCGATGTAAACTTTTGTTGTGTTGGCAGCTGGTTTTACAGCCATAGCTAATATTGAGTTTTCTTTAAACCACACTGAAGGACTGCCGATAATATAATTTGAAAAAAGCGAAGGCTCAGTGAATAAGGTATAAGCCGCAAATAAACCGCCAAGTGAGTTACCGACTAACGTACTTTTTTGGGTTGTTCTGTAGTGAGCCTCAATATGAGGCAATACAGTATGTTTTAGGTAGTTTAGATACTGACTTGCTCCGCCTGTTTTACGCTGCCAATTTTTATCTTCAAATGGCGTATAGTCATAAATACGGCTATTGAGCCCAGATACACCTTTTTGATATCCAACTGCAACGATAATTACCTCCTCTATAGCCCCCGAATTCATCATAAAGCGACTAGCACCAGAGGCAATTGGCAAACTGTAGTTTGCATCTAACAGGTAAACAACTGGGTGGCGCTTCTGGTTCTGCTTTTGGTAGCTGCGTGGCAATTTAATCGTAATGGGGTATTCGTTTTTGGTATGTTTATCTTTAAGTAACACAGTATTAGTACGTGGCAAAGTAAACGGCTCAGCATTGCTTACAGAGCTCACACTCAAAAAACTGATCACAATAACTAACAGTAAATAAGGCATAGTTAATCCTTTAGCCACTTCTTAATTGGTAACAGCCACTCATCTTTTGGTTTATAAAATGCGCCATGGGAGAGCCCTGTATTAATGCTTATTTCTTCGAACTTGGTTACGTCACTTCTATCAATTAAAAATTGGCAAGAGCCAACCTGATCTGAGCGCTCAAAGATAGAATACACTTTGCCATAAGCCTTAACTGATGTGTGATTTTTTATAAGGCCTGCACAACCTGCCAATATAATTAAGTTAATATGTGTACGTTTAAGTTCATTAGCCGCCAGGATCGACAATGCCCCGCCCCGTGAAAAACCAACCAAACTAATGTTCGACTCAGCAACACCGGCACTGATCAATGCTTCAACATCTGCAGCGAGTTTTTTCGCAAACGTAAATGGCTCAGTACCTTTTGGCCTGTGATAGGCAATTAAATGATAGCTTTCATCTGCCAGTGCTTCTTTTACAGCCACAAAATCATAAACCCCAAAGGTTTTGTGAACAGGCTTAGGGTTTGTCCCTTCAACGATAAAACCATGTGAATAAAAAACGTAGTGACCATGCGGGTCAATCTCTGTAGGAAACTGGCTGTAAATAGTGCCAGCGCAAACAGGCAAAACCCAGCATGCACAGAGTAAAATTACGGTACGTATCACAAGCATTCCTTTAAAAATCACGTTACGCCTAATAGAAGATAATAACACCTAAAAAATAATATCTTAGCAAACAACTAAACCCTACTCTCAGTAATTTTAATTAAATATCAAATTACTAATCGCAAGCTGTATCACGATTTAAACTGCAAGTTTCAACTTGAGGTAAATTCATGGAATTTCATAGTTAAACTACAAAAAACCTTATGACAACGCTGTCAATTATTTATAAAAAGGCGTATTGTAAAAAAGCAGTTAAAATAACCACATATTTTAGACGTCTAGACGTTGAAAAAATAAATTCTAAGGCGTAGTATGTTCGTAATCTGAGTTAGACTCACATTTTCCATGAGATTTTTTAAAGATGATTGATATAAAGCACCTAAAAACCATAGCGACCCTTAAAGAAACAGGCTCTTTGGTCAATACCGCCCGTGAGTTGTTTTTAACTCAATCGGCTTTATCGCATCAAATTAAAGATCTCGAGAATAAGTTAGATTGCCAGCTGTTCGAACGTAAAACACAGCCTGTGCGTTTTACTCCGCAAGGTATGCTACTTCTGGAGCTTGCTAATGAAGTATTACCTCGTGTTGAGGCAACAAAATGTCGGTTAAAAGAAAGCCTTAACCAGCCAATCTCAAATTTACGTTTAAGCGTTGAGTGTCATGCCTGCTTTCATTGGTTGCTCCCAACCATCAAAGAATTTAATAATTTTTGGCCTGATATTAAAATTGATTACGAGCGCGGCTTTAGTTACGACGCCATTCCAGATTTAATTAATGATGAATTAGATCTAGTGCTGACTTCTGATATTCGTGAACCCGATCAACTTGAGTATGCTCACCTGTTTGATTTTAAATTAAAACTAATCGTTGCACCGGATCATGAGCTAGCAAAAAAAGCCTATGTCACCGCCCTTGATTTAAAAAACGAAACAATTATTTCGTATCCTATTCCCCGTGAGCGCCAAGACATCTTTAAACATTTTATTCAAAATGCACGCTTTGATGGCACGCTTAAAACGGTTGACCAAGGCTTATTGATATTCCAATTAGTGAGTGCGGGTATGGGGGTTGCAGCATTACCAGACTGGCTAGTCACTCCTTATGAAAGCCAAGGACTCATTAAGTCTATTCCGTTAGGTGCACTAGGCCTTACTCGCCCTATGTATTTAGCGATGAAAAAGAATATGAAAGATAACCCAGTTTATCGCCACTTTTTAAATACGTGTAAGCAAAATAACGGTCGCTAAAACAAGGCAAAATAACTAACATAGCTGCATCTATTACAAACAATAATGTTAATACCCAAACCACCTCAAGGTGCGAGTTTCAGTTGGAATTAAAAGCGATTTAGGCAAGGCATTGATTGCAAACAATAGTGGTTCTATGGTTAAAATCAATAACGCAGTATAATTCGCTTTTAAACCAACCCTTTGGGCGCTTCACAGGTGCTTACTCTCATCGTTGTTACTTCTTAAAAGGGGCTGCCATTTTTGCAAAGTAACGCCTTGATATTAAGGCACCTGTGAAACGCTGAATTCTGTACCTTGAGGAGGCTTGGGTATAAATGTTTGAAATTAAAAAGATCATTGGTTCTTTATTAATGCCCCTGCCGTTGCTCGGGCTGCTTACTTTAGTGATGGTATTTTTAGCCATTGCCCATAAACGCAAAGCACTCTATTTTGGCTTTGTTAGTATTTTAACTTTAATGCTGATAAGCACGCCATTTATTGGTCAATCACTGATAGCTGCAAGTAATAACCCAGCCTGGCAATTTAACCAAGCGAAACAGCCTAAACTCGATAACATTGTGGTACTTGGCTGCTCAATAATGCCCAACTCGCGCCTTCAAGCAAACCACCAGTTAGGCGATTGTGCGCTTGCTCGATTACTTGAAGGTGTTAAGCTTGCCCATCACTACCCAAATGCCACCCTCTATGTATCAGGAGGCGGCTTTGCTAATGCCACCAATAGCCAGCTCATGTTTGAAACAGCAAAAACGCTTGGTATCTCAGCAACTAGAATTAAACAAAACCCTCTCGCCATGGACACCGCAGAAGAAGCGAAACGACTTGCCATTTATTTAGTCGATAAAAAAACTGCCTTAGTCACCTCAGCGAGCCACATGCCGCGAGCGAAAGACTTATTTAATGCACAAGGCATTGATGTGATCCCAGCGGCAACCGACTTTCAAGATTTTAGTCAGTATCCAACGTACAAACAGTTTATACCTAACATTGCAGTACTTGTTGCAGTGACCAGAGTAGCGCATGAGAAAATTGGCAGTGCATGGGTGAGTGTGCGCCGCTGGATTGATCCAGAGGCGCTGTAGAACAATCAGACTGGATTATCGATATCGATAAACGTTACATCAAAACCATGCTGCTCAGCTAAAAGCTCGCCTAAGGCTTTAATGCCATAACGCTCAGTAGCATGGTGACCAGCTGCAAAAAAGTCGATACCTTGCTCGCGTGAACTATGAATCGTTTGCTCAGAGGCTTCACCTGTAAGATAAGCATCAATCCATTGGGCAGCTGCTAAATCAATATACCCTTGTCCGCCACCTGTGCACCAAGCGATGGTTTCAATTTTCTCTTTTCTTACCAAACTAGCTAATGGTGCACGGTTAAGTACTTGGGTTATTTTGGCGGTAAACTCTTCACCACTTAAAGGTGTTTTTAAACGCCCTTTCACCGGTACACTATTTGGACCAGATTCAAGCCCACCTGTGAACTCAATATCAAGTAACTTAGCCAGTTGCGCGTTATTACCAATTTCAGGGTGTATATCTAGCGGTAAGTGATAACCATATAAGTTAATATCATTATTTAAAAGTGCTGCAATACGGCGCTTTTTCATGCCCGTGATTGGCTGCGATTCCCCTTTCCAGAAATAGCCGTGATGTACCAAAATAGTATCTGCATTTTCTGCAATAGCGGCATCAATCAATGCTTGGCTAGCTGTGACACCCGTCACTATCTTTTTTACTTCGCTCGCACCTTCAACTTGTAAGCCATTTGGGCAAAAGTCAGCGATAGAATCAGGTTTAAGAATGTCGTTTAATAATTGAGTAAATTGTTTGCGTTGCATATAAAAATCGTCCTTCAACCCTCTATTTTGTGCAAATTTTGGCGTTTATGAGTGAAAAATGGAAGGAAAATCGCAAAAAATTGAAAAGTAAGCTGAAAATAGGTATAAATATATATTCTTAATCTGTGTTTACAACGTATAGGGTCTCTGATGAGCAAACTAGACAAAACAGAAGTGTTAAATGCCTTCGAAGCAGCATACGAAGCAGCGAATGGTAAGAAACCTGAAATCACAACAAAACCTGGTTGGTATAGCATCGACGGTGGCAAAAATATGCGCCTTGCTGATGTTGCAGCACTGACTGAAGAGCTCACTTCTGGTAAAACAGTTGAGCCTAAAGCAGAAGAAGCACCTAAAGCACCAGCGAAAAAAACCAAAACTAAAACCGCTGCACCGGCTAAAACAGCTAAGAAAGCATCGTTCACTGTTGTTACAGCAAACGATGACGGTTACAAAGCTGAAGAGCTTTGGATTGTTAACCTAGCTGAAAAAGACCACGATTGTCGTTTACCGCGTGGTGTTGTGTAATCAAATTACACTTAGCAATTTTAAAAACCGCTACTCGTTAGCGGTTTTTTTATGGCTGTTCATTTGGCTAGTTATAACCCATTGGCTACTATGGCCAAACAACACAATAAATACGGTTCCAATCAATACAGGCATCACTAAAAAATCCCAGCTTTGCATAGATTGCATTATCAAAATTGGGTTTGCGCCTGCAGCAGGATGTACTGTGTCCGTCAACATCATTAGGCTAATTGCCAACCCTGTGGCTATAGCAATTTCAACAGGCCCTACACCGACATAATTTACAAAAACAACGCCGATTAGTGCAGTTAAAAAGTGCCCACCGATAACATTCTTCGCTTTCGCAAGCGGACTATGTGGCACACCAAATACCAACACCGCAGTTGCTCCAAATGGGGCCATCAACCACACACCATAACTTCCTAATTGCTGTAAATAGGCCAACACAAAAATTGCCATACAAGCAAATATACCCGCAACGGCCGCCTTGCTTACTTTATTCTCCATAAAACCTCCAATAGGTAGACCGACTTGTCTACCAAGCAGATAGTAGACAACTCGGTCTACTTCTGTCAAGCTGTCATTAGTCACCCAATGAGGCCTTGTTATGGATAAACGAACACATATTATTTTGACCGCCCTGTCACTTTTTTATCAAAAAGGCATTCATAGTGTGGGGATAAACGAAATTATTAGTGTGGCGGGTGTCGCCAAAAAAACCATGTACCACCATTTCACAAGTAAAGATGAATTGTTATTAGCGTGCCTTAGTGAGCGACATACCCGATTTTTAAATTGGTTAACGCATGCCACCAGCAAACTAACCACTATTGAAGAATTTAAAGTCGCTTTGATCAGCTGCCATGAAGCTTGGTTTAACTCTGAGGTGACTGAGTTAGGTGATTTTAATGGCTGTTTATTTATTAACACCGCTGCGGAGTTTGCTGATCCTGCAAGCCCGATAAATCAAGCCTGCAAAGAGCATAAAATGGCAGTACAGCAGTTAATTAAACAGCGTCTATCAGCGTGTGAAAATATGGAAAGCTCGCAGCTCGACTCACACAGCCACTATTTAATGACGCTGGTAGAGGGCATGATCTGCCAAGCAAAACTAGTAGGAATTAAACAGTTTCCTTATTTAAAGCAATAAATAAACAATAAAAAAGCGGCACAATGGCCGCTTTCAGTTTAGATTTTTGCTATGTTAGATTTTTTCAAAATATAGCTTTTCGCGTTTTTTCTCACCCACTTCGTTCATGGTTGCAGCATCAAATAAACGACCATTGATCATGGTGTAATCGATTTTATCTGTATCACGAATGTTAGTTAGCGGGTTACCGTCAATAACAATTAAATCGGCAAGTTTACCCGGCTCAAGAGAACCGATGTTGGTATCAAGGCCAATGTATTTAGCAGGATCTAAGGTTGCTGCACGAATTGCTTCAAGTGGTGTCATACCACCTTGCGCAAACATCCAAATCTCCCAATGTGCCGCTAAACCTTCACGTTGACCGTGAGCACCTAGGTTTACTAAAACACCTAAGTCTTGCAGCTCTTTAGCAACACGGGCATTGTTAAAGTGGTTATAGTGATGATCGGGCGCCTTAACACGACGCATTGAACGAGGTAAAAGCTGATTCTTTGGTACAAACTTACTTAAGCGTGGGTGATTCCACACATCTGTCTTGTCGTACCAATAATTTTCACCCCAAATACCACCGTAAGCTACACCCAGTGTCGGCGTGTAGCCTACATCACTTTGTGACCAAAGCTGGCGAATATCATCGTAAATATTGGCAACAGGAATTGAGTGTTCAATACCCGTATGACCATCAACTACCATAGTTAAGTTATGCTGCAGTAATGAACCGCCTTCTGGCACAACCATCATTTCAAGTTCACGACCTGCTTCAATAACTTGTTGGCGCTGTTCACGACGAGGTTGGTTATAGGATTTAACACTAAACGCACCTACTTTCTTTAAACGCTCAAGATGGAATTTAGCATCTTCTAACGAGTCAATATGCGATGTATAACCTGGCATATTTGCACCATATAAAATGGTACCCGTTGAGAAAATACGAGGGCCGACAATCATGCCCGCTTTTTGCATTTCGCTTGCAGCAAAAATCTCAGTGGTGTCGTTTGATGGATCGTGAATCGTTGTCACGCCTAACGCTAAACCCGCTAAGTTCTTCCAGTTTTGCTGTGGAATGATCTCATCGCTGCCTTGCGAGCCGTGCGCATGTGCATCAACAATACCCGGCATAATTGTCTTCCCAGTTACATCAATTACTTCTGCACCTTTAGGAATAGCAACACTGTCTTTACTACCAACTGCTTTAATATGCTTACCATCAGTAACAATAACGCCGTTTTCAATAACCTGCTCACCGTTCATGGTGATAATACGCGCACCAGTTAACGCAAAGATTGATTTAGGCTCCGCCATGGTTTTTGTAAAACCGATGTTGTCGCCGCTTTTAACTTTAAAGTCAGTCTCTGCATTTTGGTTAATATCAAATAAACCCGCTAGGCTGGCATGATATAACTCTGGGCCTAAGCTCCAATAAAGTTTATCGCTTGTGCCACTCCAACTGATGTTTTCACCCGCGCGAACAGAAAGCTGCTCAATTGGGAATTGGCTATCTTTCGGGCCAATATTAATGGTTTTGCCACGCTCAACAAATGGCGTAACAAATACTTTAAAACGCTCTGCAAACGCTAAATATTGGCCATCTGGTGATACTCTAAACTCTGTAGCATGTTCTGACTCGTAAAGTTTACGAACTTGCTTTGATTCAAGCTCAACAACACTTAATGTTGGTTTCGGCCAAGGGCTCATCACATAAATGCGGTCATTCGCTGCACCAAATTGCGGCTGATAGCCTGATTTAGTGATTAGCGTCGCTTTACCGCCTTTAGCACTTACTGAGTAAATGCCTGGCTCTAATGACCATGTTGGGTTAAGGATACTACCGCCAGATGCTTTACGGTAAACAACCGTTTTGCCATCTGGGCTGAAAGTTGGCTCTACATATTTACCCGGCTCTTTAGTAATGGTATCGCCACGGCCACTGCGCGCAGATACAACACGAACTGAGCCCTGTTCGTTATCATCCCATGTGGTATAAACAATCTTCTTACCATCACGAGAGAACTGCGGGAATAATTCAAAGTGGTCGTCTTGCTTAGTCAGGCGCTTCACTTTGCCAGACTCTAAATCACGTTTATAAATATGACCTAGCGCTTCAAATATAGCCGTTTCACCATCCGGTGAAATTTGTACATTGCGCAGCATTTTCACATCAAAATTATCGCTATCGATGTTTTGTGTAAAACGCACGGCTTTTTGAATTTGCTTATTGGTCTCAACTTTAAATGGAATAGTCGAGACAGACTTATCATCCACATCTAGCTTATGAATTGACCCACCCGCCCAAAAGACCAGTTGTTCGTTATCTGGTGTCCAAGCAATTGTTGGGTATACGCCATGAATTGCCCATGTCTCTTGCATATCACGCTCAAGCTCGCCATACAGCTTAGTATGCTCACCGGTGTGAAGATCATATAAGTACAAGCTTGTTTGGAAATCATCGCGCTTAATATACGCAAGCTTTTTACCATCTGGTGAAGGTGTTGGTCGAATAGCCCCACCCATGCCATCAATAATTGTTTCAATCTCGCCAGTTTCACGGTCATAGCGTTTAATTTTATAAATACCCGCTACAGAATCTTTAGAGTAATGGAATGTTTTACCCGGCGTTGCATCATGCGAGAAATAAACATAACGACCATCCGGTGAGAACATTGGTTCGCCTAAGTCTTTTTGGTCGTTCTCACGTGCAGTTAGTTGCACACCTTTACCACCCGCTTTGTGGTAAAGCCATACTTCACCAGCCCCTAGAGAGCGGCTTGCAGTAAAGTGCTTACGCGCAACTAAGTAGTCACCATCTGGGCTCCAAGCTGGGCTGTTTAACAAACGAAATGTTTCGTTCGTTACGGCTTTTTGGTTTTCACCATTTAAATCCATAACCCAAATGTTATCGCCACCACCTTGGTCTGAAGTAAACGCAATGTGCTTACCATCAGGGCTAAAGCGTGGTTGCATTTGCCATGCAATATCACTGGTTAATTGCGTTGCAGTGCCACCTGACATTGGCATGGTATAAATATCGCCGAGTAGGTCAAACACAACTGTTTTACCATCAGGGCTAATATCTACGTTCATCCACGTGCCCTGCTCAACACTAATTTTAGCGTCTAGGAATTGGCCTTTAGGTGCGTCCACCTGCCATTTGTCGTCATTTGATTGCTCAGCTGCCGCCACTTGCCCAGTTAGAGCAAGTGAAATAGATACAGCGAGCGCTGTATGAAGCATTTTCTTCATTGAAATCTCACTTTTTATTGTTTTGCTTATATGCACACTTTTAAGATTGCACCAAATAGCATAGCAAGATTCCAGTGATTCGTGTTAAACAGACGTAAATAGTCGACTAATGCCACGCAATCGGATCAAACTGATAAAAGCCAACCAGTAAATGATAAATTTCTGGGTCAAATTGCCTGAGTTCAGCGGGTTTTTCTAAGAAAGTTTCGGTAATAACAGCAAAAAACTCTGCCTCATTAGTCGCGCCATAGCTATGAATAACATGAGGCATGCCATAAGCTAAATGAGTTTTCAGTTGATTAAAGGCGCGGCTAAATACTTTTGCCCACTTTTGGTAATCCTCGTTACTCGAAAGCAGTGGTGTACCCGTGGTTTTGCCGGTTTCTTGGTCGAGCTGATGGGCAAATTCATGAAACACTAAATTATGGCCATCGCTTGGTAAACGGTTCCCCTCAAGGACATCATGCCAACTCAATACCAGTGTTCCGCCTGGCCATGATTCACCTTGACGCACCGTATTGTGATAACTAACAAGTCCGGCATTATCGCGGGAAGTTTGCGGGGCATAATACGCGCTTGGATATAACAGGATCTCTTTTACATTACGATACAGTGGCCATGGTTTATTAAGCACTAAAACACAGGCATCGGCTGCCACAATCAGCTTCATTGCATCATTAAGCTTAAGGCCATCACAACCGATAAAGCGTTTTTCATTTAAAAACCAAACGATATGACGCTCCAGCTTTTCGCGGTCGGCATCCGTCATCTTTCGGTAGATAGGCATATATTTTAACAGCAGATTTTTTTGCTGAACATTGAGGGAGTTATTAAGGTATTTTTTCTGCCAAAAGTGATTACGGATATCGTCCCAGCGCCAGTAACACACAACAAAAATTATTAAAAAAAGTATCAAAACCAGGTTAAGCATTACTATCGCCTAAAAAACAATCTTGATACTTTAATGTGTGCAAACAAAAAAAGATCAATTGTTTACACACATTTTTATTTTTAAAGCTGATTAATCGAGCGTAATACAGCCTTGATTATAAATGAAAATTTGGTTCCGGCCGTTATTCTTCGCATTGTATAAAGCGTTGTCGGCGTGTGATAGCAAGCGGTCGTAGTCTGCAACTTGCGCGTTATCTGCCACACCAAAACTTACCGTTACAGAAAGGCTATCTGCTAATTCTGAGAAATCGTAACCAGCTATCTCTAAACGGATAATTTCACACAATCTTGCGGCCTCTTCTGCGTTTTTGTATGGAAACAACAGGGTAAATTCTTCACCGCCCCAACGCGCCGCATAACCTTCATCAGGGAAGTTCATGCGCAGTAAACGAGCAATTTCACAAATCACTTTATCACCAATTAAGTGCGAGAAATTGTCATTAATGAGTTTGAAGTGATCAATATCCATAATCGCAATACTAAGCGTTTTATTATCACGTTGGAACTGACTAAAGTTTTCAGACAACCATATATCAAAGGCACGTCTATTCGGTAATTGCGTTAATTGGTCATGATTCGCTAAATGAGCAAAGGCATCGGCTTGCGTTTGCAAATCATGCATTTGCTGTTCAACTTTTTCAGTTAACTCAATTTCAATGCGCTTGTAATGATATAAGCGGTATTTATAAATGGCATAAGCAGCAAAAAGCACTGCAACTAAGATAAATAATTTAAAGCTGGTTTTCTGCCAAAAATAAGGGGCTATTTTAAACCGCAGTACTTGTTCATTATCTTGCCAATCACTATTTGGATACCCAGCGCGCACTTTAAAGGTATAGTTACCCGGTGGTAAATTAGTGTATTCGGTAATGGCCAAGCGCCCCCTGTCTACCCATTGTTGATTGTAACCACTTAATTGCGTTTGGTAGTTTAAACGCCCGGGCATAATAAAACTAAGCCCAGCGTAATTAAACGAAACACGAGAAACCCCCGCAGGTAAGCTCAGTACCTCATTGCCAACGGGTAAAGTAATGGGTTTGCCATCGACTTCGAAGCTTTCAATAACCGTCGATAGCCGGCGTTTACTGGCTTCTTTTAAACGCTCTGGTGTCGCGATAGCAACGCCTTTTGCTGTGGCAACCCATACTTGTCCATCTGAATGAAGTACAGCAGCAGGGTTTGAACCACCATTAGCTTGCGCGCTAAGCATGCCATCGCCTTCATCATAAAGCTGCATCGAAACACTCATTGGCTGAACTTTTTCAGGGTTATCTAGCAGTGCTACTAGCTGAGCTTTATTGACTTGAATAACACCGCGGTTACTGGTCAGCCACAGTGAGTCACCTTGTTCAATGACTTGGAACAGCTTATCGACAGGTAAACCTTGATCTCGACCAAATAAGCTCATTTTATCTGTGCTGAGATTGTAACGAACGAGACCTCTATCGGTTGCAAGCCACATTTTATCGCCATCTAAGTAAAAGCCGAATGCATACTCAGTGCTGAACTGCATTGGAAACTCAAGTGTTTTAAACTGCTCTGTAACTGGGTCAAAAATGGACACACCGACGCCCGTGCCAACCCATAATCTACCATGGTCATCCTCATTAAGTGCCATTATGAAATCACCGGCTAGGCCATCCTCCGTGGTAAACGAATGAACTTGCCCTGCAGGGTCTATCTTGGTTAAGCCTGCAGCGGTACCAACCCATAGATTATCAAAAGCATCAAACAACACAGCGCGAACTTCGTTACTGATCAGGCCATTACTGCGGTTTTTTACTGGGTAAATTTGCCCATTAACCACTTTCATTAAACCGGCAGTATAAGTGCCTAGCCAGACTCCGCCCTGCTTATCTTCAGTTAAACTTAAAACGGATAGTGGGTCTTTTTCATAGGCTTGGGTAAGGGTTGTGAGCTTGCCATTTTCAATACGATTTAAGCCATTACTACTGCCCACCCATAAGCTGCCATCAGAATGCGATAACACGGTACGCACATAATCAGATGCAAGCCCACGACTTTGGCTCCAATTCGTAAATGGTGCTTCGCGCAGGCGGAATAACCCGGCATTCGTGCCAACCCAAATACTTTTTTCCCGATCGAGCAATAAGGATAAAATACGGTTGTTGGGTAAGCCATCATCTGCCGCTAAGTTTTCAAGGCCTAAACTGCTAAGTCTAAATACCCCTTTATTGATGGTGCCAAACCACAAATCGCCTTGTGCATCTTCGAGTAAACTAGCAATTGACTCGTTGTTAAGGACGGGATTAATAGCAACGAACTTATTATTTTTCTTTTGCCATGCCCCTTTTTCAGTGCCGACAATTAAAGTGCCTGACTCCGTTAGTAACAAGGTAAACACAGAAGCATTTGGAAGCCCTGAGTCTTCATTGATCTTACTAACTTGCTTATTCTCTATTTGATAAAGACCATCACTGGTCGCAGCCCAAATCACGCCTGTTTTGTCTTGTAAAAGGCGGTAGGCACTTAACTTATCAAGCAGTTTTTGCTCAGTGGCAGTTTCAGAAGCGCGGTATACAATACCTTGCCCTTCAAGTGCCAACCAAAGCTCACCTTGTTCAGTAACAAGTGCATGATTAACCATGGCTGATGAGCTTGGTAATGCGCGCCACCCTCCTTGTGAGCGAAGCGCAACGCCACCACGGGCGCCCACGATATATAAATCGCCATTTTCCATTGCAATAAGGCTACGTAGGCCAGAATCAGGTAAGCCAGGTATTTCTGTTCTAGTAAAGAGTTTAAACTCGCGACCATTAAAACGGGCAAGCCCTTCCCAAGTTGCTATCCAAATGTAACCATCTTTGGTTTGCGCTACACCATTGATACTATTGTGAGGAAGGCCGGCGCGAGTACTCCAAGTCTCTGTAAAATAGTCACTTAAAGAGAGGCGTGCAGATTCTGCAACCGCGCTGAAACATAAAAAAAGAAAAATACAACTAACTACCCGCACCATTAAACTAAAACCCTGATATTTATTATCGTTCTATTCAGTGATGTAGTTATGCGAAGTAAAGTCATCCCTAACTTCAGATAATACTACATTAGTTGCAATTTTTACTTACTTCGATAACATTTAGCAAGAATCAATTACAGAAATTCGTAATTTTTTCTTGCAGTATTTTCACAAATCTTGCTACATGCAGGCCATCCATCAAAGCATGATGCACATCGATTGAAAGCGGCATCTTGCCAGTTTGTACGTCATATTGGCCAAACACAAACTTGGGTATACCTAGACCATGCCCTTCACTCACCGCATGCGAGAAGCCGGTAAAATTAAGCCATGGGAGCACTGAGATATGAATAAGATCAGGCTGCCCTTCTGTTGCAGCAAATGCATCAGAGAAAAATGGTTTTGCTTTACTTGTTTTACCCACAGCAATCGCGTGCTTTGAAAAATCTTCCATCGACGCTTGTTTTTCAAAATAACTAAAACGAAAAGTTTCATCTTCTGCAAGCTCTACCACACTGCCTCTTACAGATGACAGTTGTACGGGCAACAAATCAATAATACGTTGACGCATTGGTGCATAGTCATGACATGCTTCAAGTGTTAGGTAAACATAGCTGTGAAAGAACGAATACGGTTCTGCTTTGCACTTGTTATATAGAGCCGCCATATCGAGTGAAACACATACATTAAAATATGGCAGAGAAAATTCTTTGAAAAAAGCGAAATGCTGCTTACGAGGCCAAGTATCAAGATTGATTGGGGTTATTTCACAAGGCTGAGTTTTCATTAGGCGTCCTCGAGATTTAAAAACCGAGTGTACCGAGATAGTGAGCCTTCGTCATTTTGTTGCGATAAATAACAGAGACAAAAAAGGTGCGACTTGCGCACCTTTTTACCTGTAAATTTATCGATTTACTAAATTATAAGCCGTTTTCGATGATTTCTAATGCGAGTTCATCGGCAATTAAATGCGTCGACTTTTGCTCTTTTTCAGAGCGAGCAAAGATTTCTGTTAGCGTATCAAAAATGCCTTCAACGTGCTTCGTTGATGCTTCTGCACTATAACCTGCTGGTGCAGTTTCGTAATAAACGTTGATGATACCACCTGCGTTTATGACGTAATCTGGTGCGTATAAAATACCTTTTTCGCGGATGATCTCACCGTGACGAGACTCTGCTAATTGGTTATTCGCACAACCTGCAATAATTGTTGCTTTTAAACGCGGGATAGTCGTGTCATTCACCGTTGCGCCAAGTGCACATGGTGCATACACATCAACATCTAAGTCGTAGATTTCATCAATACCCACAGCCGTTGCATTGAAGTCATTTACAACACGCTCAACAGCTTGTTCATTGATATCTGTTACAAATAATGTTGCGCCCGCTTCATGTAGGTGTTTACAAAGGCCATATGCTACTGCACCTAAACCTTGCACGGCTACTTTGATACCAGCAAGATCTTGATGACCTCGTTGATGTTGTAACGCCGCTTTAATACCTAAGAATGTACCATATGCTGTGAACGGTGAAGGGTTACCACTTTTACCTTCAAGGCCTAATACATAGTTAGTTTCTTTATTCATGATAGCCACATCATCACAAGTGATGTTTACATCTTCAGCTGAATAGTAGCTACCACTTAAACGCTCTAACTGACGACCAAATGCACGGAAAAGTTGCTCTGATTTAATTTCTTTAGCATTACCGATGATCACTGACTTACCGCCACCAAATGGTAAACGTGCCACAGCATTTTTGTAGGTCATACCTTTTGATAAGCGAAGTGCATCAGTAACAGCATCTTCATCAGTTGTGTAGTCCCACATTCTGCAACCACCAACCGCTGGACCTAACTTGGTATTGTGAACCGCGATAATAGCTTTTAGGCCTGATTCTTTATCTGAACAAAACACCACTTGCTCGTGGTTATCAAAGTCGACTTTATTAAATACAGCCACAGTTAAATACTCCGAAATTTTCTTACCCTAAAGGGTGTGAGCGCTGAAAGTGCCGAGACTTTATCACTTCGTATGCTCCCTTACCACTAAATGAGATGATAAAACTAAGCAAAGTTCTCAGGCCGAAATAACAACTCAAAAACTAACACTTTATGGAAAAAATATACCAGTCAACGTACGCATTAAGCATTGTTAATTCAAAACAAAATATTATCATCGCCAACTTTATTACGTGAACGTAAAGGTAAAGTATAGCGTAAAGAAAAAATGACAAAAAAATTATGCCGATAAAGCCAAGTAAAATCAGCTTTTAAAGAGATGATAGAGAAATAGCTGAGACTGGTCAGAGCTGAAAAAAAACGGCGCAGGTGCGCCGTTTTATGAAAAGAGTTTCAAGATGGTTATTTTAATTTGCCATCAAGTTCTTCGATTTTTGCTTTCCAAATAGCAGGGCCTTGCGTATGCGCATTGGCACCTTCACTATCAACAGCAACGGTTACTGGCATATCTTCTACTTCAAACTCGTAGATTGCTTCCATGCCTAAATCTTCGAACGCAACAACACGTGCTTTCTTGATTGCTTTAGATACAAGGTAAGCTGCACCACCTACTGCCATTAAGTAGATAGATTTATTGTTTTTGATTGATTCTACTGTAGCAGGACCACGCTCTGCTTTACCAATCATACCGATGATGCCCGTTTTTTCTAACATCATATCAGTGAATTTATCCATACGAGTCGCAGTTGTAGGGCCAGCAGGACCTACCGCTTCATCACCCACTGCATCTACAGGGCCAACGTAGTAGATAAACTTGTTATCAAAATCAACGCCTTCAGGTAAACCTTCACCTGATTGGATCATATCTTGTAAACGTTTATGCGCGGCATCACGACCCGTTAAGATAGTACCAGACAGAAGAACCGTTTCACCCATCTTCCATTCTTGCGTGTCTTCTTTAGTCAGTGTGTTTAAATCAACACGACGTGTACCTTCACCTACTTCAAATGTAACTTCTGGCCAATCTTCTAGTTTAGGCGCTTTAAGATCAGCTGGGCCTGAACCATCTAACGTGAAGTGTACGTGACGAGTTGCTGCACAGTTCGGGATCATTACCACTGGTTTTGATGCTGCGTGAGTTGGTGCCGTTTTAACTTTCACATCAACTACGGTTGTTAAACCACCAAGACCTTGAGCACCAATACCTAACTTATTAGCACGTTCGAAGATATCGATACGCATTTTTTCTTCAGTTGTTTCAGCGCCGCGCTCAATCAGCTCGTGAATATCAACCGGATCCATTAATGATTCTTTAGCAAGTACCGCAGCTTTTTCTGCAGTACCGCCAATACCTATACCTAGCATGCCAGGTGGACACCAGCCCGCCCCCATGGTTGGTAATGTTTTCTCAACCCATGCAGCCACATCATCAGATGGGTTAAGCATAACCATTTTCGTTTTATTTTCTGAACCGCCGCCCTTCGCTGCCACCATTACTTCTACTTCAGCGCCTGGCACTAAGTCAATATGAACAACTGATGGTGTGTTGTCTTTAGTGTTTTTACGCGTACCAGCTGGGTCTGCAACAATTGATGCACGTAATGGGTTATCTGGGTTTAAGTATGCGCGACGTGTACCTTCATCAACCATTTGCTGTACAGTCATGTCTGTTTTATCCCACTTAACATCCATACCTACTTTTACGAAACAAGTAATGATACCTGTATCTTGGCACAGTGGACGTTTACCTTCAGCAGACATACGAGAGTTAATTAAAATTTGCGCAATGGCATCTTTTGCCGCTTTGCTTTGCTCTTTGTTGTAAGCTTTTTCTAAGGCTTGTACGAAATCGAGAGGGTGATAAAAAGAAATGTATTGCAATGCATCTTCAATGCTATCAATGAAGTCTTGCTGACGAATTGTACTCATTACGGGTTCCTTAAGTTTTTATCGCGTAGCGCTGTACGTGATCCTGAGTAAACCGGTGACGAAGATTTACTCTACGGGTTAGTCATGGCATCACTATAAAGGAAATCATAACGCTGCCAATCAAATTTAACTTATGATACCCTCCTCGCCCGTTTCGGGCTAGTTATTCAGGGCAATGTAGATGATAAACGATGAAAATTTGTGCATAAAATTAGATTTAAGTGGTGATTGCATCGCGCTATTTAGTCATTTCGCTCATTTGCCCCATGCCGTGTTGCTCGACTCAGCCAATAGCGAACATGTGAATAGCCGCTTCGATATCATCGCTATTGCCCCATTAAAGCAATTAGAAGTGCGTGAAAATACCTGCTTTGTCGACGGCAAAGCACAATCAAGTGATTGTTTTAGCTTGATGAAAGAAGGCCTTCAGGAATTTAATCACACAGCAAACTCTAATAACCTGCCTTTTACAGGTGGTTGGCTTGGCTATTTTGGTTATGATTTAGGTCGCGTGATTGAAAGCATGCCAACTACTGCCGAAAACGACATTAACATGCCGCAAATGGCTATTGGCCTTTATCCAGATGCCCTTATTTATGATAAGCAACAGCAAAGCTGGTTTTACGTCTGTCAGCCAAATCATAATCGCTTAGCGCTATACCAGCAGCACCTAAACGAAACACCAGCAAGTGCAGAGTTCGCGCTACAAAGCGACTGGCAATCAAACATGAGTAAAGCCAGCTACAGCGAAAAGTTCGAGAAAATTCAAGCTTATTTAAAAAGTGGTGACTGCTATCAGATCAACCTTGCACAGCGTTTTAAAGCTGAGTTTTCTGGTTCAACATGGCAAGCCTATAAACAACTTCGAGAAGCGAATAAAGCACCGTTTTCAAGCTATATAAATCACCCTGATGGCGCTATTTTATCTATCTCCCCTGAACGTTTTATTGCTATTAATCAGGGCCAAATAGAAACCAAGCCAATTAAAGGAACCCTCCCTCGTTTGGCTGACTCTGAACAAGACCAAGCGCAAGCAACCCGTTTACAACAATCTGAAAAAGACCGCGCAGAAAATGTCATGATTGTTGATCTGCTACGCAACGATTTAGGTAAAGTGGCTCGCCCAGGTAGCGTCACCGTTCCCTCGTTATTTGCCATTGAAAGCTTTCCGGCTGTGCATCATTTAGTAAGTACTGTGCGCGCAGAATTAGCGGATGGCAAAGATGCCGTTGACCAAATTCATGCCGCTTTCCCGGGAGGTTCAATTACCGGAGCGCCGAAGATTCGCGCTATGGAAATTATTGAAGAGCTCGAGCCGCATCGTCGTAGTGTGTACTGCGGCTCAATTGGCTACTTGAGTGCCTGTGGCAAGATGGATACCAGTATCACAATCCGTACTTTAGTGTGTCACAAAGGTGCAATCTATTGCTGGGCTGGCGGTGGCATTGTGGCTGATTCAAAGGTCGACTTGGAGTACCAAGAAACTTACGATAAAGTAAATAAAATACTGCCTTTATTAAAGTAAAAGTTGAAGTAACTACCTTGAATAGCCAGCAAATAATTGCCCGTTTTAGTTTAAGTCAAACCACAGAGCGCCCAGCTAGCATTCGCTTTAATGCCGAAAAGCGTGCCAGTGCCGTAATGTTACCTCTGCTTGATGTTAACGACGAAGCGCATTTGTTATTGTGCAAGCGACCTAGTTATTTACTTCATCACCCGGGGGAGATTTGCTTACCGGGTGGCAAATATGAAGAACAAGATGACACGTTAATGCACACCGCTCTTCGAGAGCTCAATGAAGAGCTTAATATTGGCACACACCAAGTGACTGTCCACGGTAAATTACATCAATACGCGACTCTAACCGGTTTCACTATTGAACCTTTTGTGTGTGTCCTTAGTGAGGGCACAACATGGCAAGCAGATCCCAACGAAGTTGCTGCCAGTTTTTTACTACCCTTATCTTATTTAAGTAATCAACAAAATTGGCAACCCCTCCCCTTTGAGCGAAATGGTAAAACCATTACTTTGCAAGGCTTGATGACCCCCCATGGTCTGCTTTGGGGAGCAACAGCAAGCATTATTAATAACTTTATCAAGCAGCTCGCCCTACCAGTTTAATTATCCTGCTTTTAGGGTTACACAGACACGTTTAAACGTTATCATGTGGCACCGTTCAAAGGCAGGTAGTATGCCGTTAATAGAAAAATGAGTAGCAAATTATGATCAGTGCATTCGATATGTTTAGTATTGGTATTGGCCCATCGTCATCTCACACAGTTGGCCCGATGCGCGCTTCGCGTTTATTTGTAAACGAACTAGAAGAAAAAAACTTACTTGCAAACGTCACCGATATTAAAGTTGAGCTATTTGGCTCACTCGGTCAAACAGGTATTGGCCATGGCTCTGGTAAAGCTGTGATCTTAGGCCTTGCCGGTTATGATCCAGAAACCATTGATGCTGATTTAGTCGACGATATCCTCGCAAAAATCGAAAAAGAGCAGGTTATTTATTTAAACCAAAGCCATAAAGCCAATTTCCCTAAGCAAGGTGCGATTGTATTTCATCGTCGTAAAACTCTACCAAAACACTCAAATGCAATGGAAATCATTGCTAGCCAAAATGGCGAAAAGTTATTCAGCAAAGTGTATTACTCAATCGGTGGCGGCTTTATCGTCAGTGATGAAGAGTTCGAGAACGAAAAACAAAAAGCACTCGAAATTCGCGAAGAAAACCCAGCGCCTTATCCGTTTAACACAGCTAAAGAGTTATTAGAGCTATGCCGTGAATCAGGGTTTAGTGTATCAACACTTATGATGCATAACGAAAAAACCCTGCGCAGCGAAAAAGACATCAAGGATGAGCTGTTTAATATTTGGCAAGTAATGAAAGCCTGTATTGAGCGTGGTATGCGTACAGAAGGGATTTTACCAGGCGGATTAAAAGTAAAGCGCCGTGCCCCTAGTTTACACCTTAAATTAAATATTGAAGTAAACAACGACCCATTACGTGCGATGGACTGGGTTGATTTATTTGCCCTTGCTGTAAACGAAGAGAACGCTGCCGGCGGCCGTGTTGTTACCGCACCAACCAATGGTGCTGCAGGTATTTTGCCAGCAGTATTAATGTATTATCACACTTTCATTAAAGAAGTAGACCGTGATATTGCTACTCGTTACTTATTAACGGCGGCAGCAATTGGTATTTTATATAAAAAGAATGCGTCAATTTCGGGTGCTGAAGTTGGTTGTCAAGGTGAAGTGGGCGTTGCTTGCTCAATGGCAGCGGGTGCACTAACTGAAATCATGGGTGGTAATGTTGTACAGGTTGAAAACGCCGCTGAAATCGGCATGGAGCACAACCTAGGTCTAACTTGTGACCCTGTTGGCGGTCTTGTACAAGTACCGTGTATTGAACGTAATGCAATGGGCTCAATTAAAGCAATTAATGCGTCACGCCTTGCAATGCGTGGTTCTGGAGAGCAAAAAGTAACCCTTGATAAGGTCATTAAAACCATGCTCGATACAGGTAATGATATGAAAACGAAATACAAAGAAACCGCTCGCGGTGGCTTAGCAGTTAATATCATCGAGTGTTAATTTAAGCATAATAAAAAGCCGCTTTAAAGCGGCTTTCTTATCTCTATTTTACTGGTAACTCAATGTTTTCGAAGAGTTTATCAACATCTTCTTGGTTACGTAATAAACTTGCTCGTTCAACCAGCTCTTTCGTTAAGTGCGGGGCAAAACGCTCAATAAAATCATACATGTAGCTACGCAAGAAGCTGCCTTTTCGAAAACCAATTTTAGTGGTGCTCGCTTCAAATAAGTGACTTGCATCAATACAGACTAAATCAGTATCTGTTATTTGATCAATCGCCATAGACGCCACAACACCCACACCTAGCCCTAAACGAACATAAGTTTTAATTACATCAGCGTCCGTTGCAGTAAAAACAATATGCGGCTCAAGGCCATGAGCATTGAAGGCTTTATCTAATTCAGAACGACCAGTAAAACCAAACACATAAGTTATCAGTGGGTATTTAGCCACATCGGCAACTGTTAAGTTATCAGCCTTTTGCGCAAGCGGGTGTGTTTTTGCCACAACAATACTACGATTCCAGTGATAGCACGGCAACATAACTAAATCAGAGTATAAATGTAGTGCCTCAGTCGCAATGGCAAAGTCAGCATCACCGCGTGCTGCCGCATCAGAAATCTGCTGTGGCGTTCCTTGATGCATATGCAGAGACACTGCCGGGTACTTTTTCATAAAGCCTTGAATAACATTCGGTAATGCATAACGAGCCTGAGTATGAGTAGTCGCAATGTTAAGTTTGCCTTGATCAGGCAAAGTATGCTCATTAGCAACCGCTTTAATACCTTCAACTTTCGACAATATCTCTCGCGAAATATTAATTATTTCGTTACCGGCACTGGTTACATGGGTAAGGTGTTTGCCACTACGGCCAAAGATCTGTACGCCCAGTTCGTCTTCAAGCATACGAACTTGTTTCGAGATCCCCGGTTGCGAGGTAAATAAACTTTCGGCTGTCGCTGAGACATTCAGTTTATGATTTTGGACTTCGACTATATATCTGAGTTGTTGTAGTTTCATGGCTGCATTGTAAACGTTGTTATTGTTTATTTATAAAGGCTGCAAAGCGCAATGCCAAGCGATATTTCATCGCGCTATACATTTATATCGATTGTTTCTAAGGCTAACACATTAAATTAATGCTCGGTAGCCGTGTTTACTCGCAAAATATTCAATAAAGATGTTAGTTTAGCGCAATACTCATTATAAAGTAGTAAACTTAATAAGTTTATTCGAGATAACTACCGCAAAACTGTTCAGATCTAATCTTTTTAAGGTAATATAAAAAAATTAGATAGTTAAAACTGAGATTTAGTAATGATTGTTTCTATCATCATCATGCTCATTGTTGCATTAATTGTGATCGCATTATGGGTCAGTGCTGTGCAACAACACAAAGAAAAACAAGAAGCAGAGCGCCGCAAAGAGTTAACTAAACAAAAGAAAATCATTGAAGAGGCAGAAGACGTGCTGCTTAACAGTGCCAATATTCCCATGTCTGAGAATATTCTACGTATTATTCAGCGCCGTATATATGATGCGCTTGCAAGTATGGTACAACTCTCTCCAAGTTCTAAGGAACTCAAAAGTCGCTTAAATGAAGCTAAACAGCGTTTAGGGGGTCCAATTGAGGCGAATAATAGCGACTCATTAGTGTTACCAGACAACGATAAGCAGCTTATTTCTTTAATTCAAGGAATAAAAAAACTTAGGGCAGTGCTACGCTCTGAACATAGTAAAGGTAAAATCGAGAGTCAAATATTTGTTGCCGAAGATAAACGCCTTGAAAAACTACAACTTCGAATCAACGTAGAAAGCCAAATTAAGCGTGGGCTTTCAGCTCGCTCAGCAAATATGGTGGGCTCTGCCAGACAGTATTTCGAAAAAGCACTGGCAACGCTTAACTCAGTTAGCTATAGCGATGAATATGTAAACTCGAAAAGACAAGAAGTTGAAGGTTATTTAGAAACGATTAGCTCTGAGTTGAAAGCATCAAATGCGACGTCACTAAAGAAGAAAGCAGAACAAGAGCAGGACGATTTAGACGTGTTATTCGCACCAAAGAAAAAGTGGTAAACCACTTTTTCTTTGCTTTGTGAAAATTAAGATAAAAACGCAAACTTAACAATAAACAGCGCTGTTAATACCCACACACTAATACTGATTTCATCTTTTTTACCACATACCAACTTCACGGCAGTATAAGAAATAAAACCAAGCGCAATACCGTGAGCAATCGAGAAAGTTAACGGCGTCATTAATAATACTACGCTCACTGGAATGGCATCTGTCATATCATCCCAATTTACCAGCTTTAAGTTTTGCATCATTAACACAGCTACATATAAAATTGCACCTGCCGTTGCATAAGCTGGGATCATGCCAGCAAGTGGCGCAAAGAACATCATTAACAAGAAACAAATGCCTACAACAACAGCAGTTAGACCTGTACGGCCGCCCACAGACACACCTGCAACTGATTCAATGTAAGACGTTGTTGTTGACGTACCAAGCATTGAGCCTGCAATAGTAGCTGTACTGTCGGCACTTAGTGCGCGACCTAAACGAGGCATTTTACCTTGTTCATCAGCAATACCTGCTTTTTGCGTTACAGCAACTAAAGTGCCTGAAGTATCAAACAAATCAACAAATAAGAACGCAAAAACCACTGTTAGCATTGAGATTTCGAATGCTGCTGCAAAATCCAATTGCATAAAGGTTGGTGCAATTGAAGGCGGCATTGAAATAATTCCTTGATATTCCACAAGGTCTAAACCAAGCGCAATTGCGGTTACTAGTAAAATACTAATAAGCACGCCGCTTTTCATATCGCGATATAACAGCGCAGCAATAACGAAGAAGCTAAAAATTGCAAGTAGTGGACCTGGGGCCGTGATATCGCCTAACTGCACTAAGGTTGCAGGGCTTGCTACGATAATCCCAGCGTTTTTCAATGCAATAAGCGCTAAGAAAGCACCGATACCTGTGGCAATAGCTCGCTTTAATACCAGTGGAATAGCGTCTATGATCCACTCTCTCACCTTAAATAGGCTTAAGAATAAAAAGATACAACCAGACATAAAAACTGCACCTAATGCAGCTTGCCAAGTGTAGCCCATGCCCAAAACAACACCATAAGTGAAGAAGGCGTTTAAGCCCATACCCGGAGCCAGTGCTAATGGGTAGTTTGCCCATAAACCCATGATAAAACAGCCAATTGCAGCAGCAATACAGGTTGCTACGAATGCCGCACCTTGATCCATTCCCGCTTCTGCAAGCATTGCAGGGTTAACAAATACAATGTAAACCATGGTAATGAATGTTGTGATGCCAGCAATAGTCTCGCGGCGCACAGAGGTGTTGTTTTCAGTGATTTTGAAAAGTCTTTCGAACATGTTGAACTTTAAGTTGAGATTAATTGGCTAATTTTATCATATTTTATCTCAATAAGAGGACATTTTACCTTGCAATGTTCTAAACTAATAAGGTCTTTTATTTCAAGAAAATAACTAAACTATGTCTGATAATTCGCCAGTAGGCTTAGATTTAGAGCAACAGCTTGATAATGTACTTGCCTTTATTACCCAACCCGATAAAGGGTCGGCGCCAAATAAAAGTACTCAATCTGTTGAAAACGTACTAAACAAAGCTTTGTATTATTTAAAAAATGAACAGCCTCCCCTTGCTGCCAAATGGATGCGCTTAGCAGCTATGGCAGGTAACCATAGGGCGCAATTTTATATGGGGCTGTTTTTCATCAAAGGGCAAGGTGTACCACACAGTGTTTTTCATGGCGCGGTGTGGTTAAGTCTGGCAAGTAGCCAAGGTTATGAACCTGCAACGGCTGCACTTGATGATCTTAGAAAACACATCAGTACGCGCAGATTACATGATGCGCAAAGCTATGCAGCTACCCTATATGAACAAATCCACCAGCAGCAATTTGCACATTTAATTCCTCGAGATCCTGACGCAAGCTAACACGCGTCAGGTTCTACAACTCATTAATGCTGTCTTGTCAGTTTACTCTCAAATGTTATGAGACCTGCACCAACTACAAGCAATAAGATACCTATAAACTCAAGCCACACATGGCCTTTATGGGGCTTGATAATAGGTGTTTTTGAAGTAAGGCTATATAAGCGCCTGCCTTGCTCGCCAGATTCTACAAACGAAATACCTTTATAGTCCGCTGAAATAATAAATTTAAAATCATGCCTGCCAATCATTTCTCGACGTTTAGCATCTATTTTCTCGCGGCTTTGTTCTACGAGTAGCGTTCGCCAATCATGAAAAATGCCATCTGGTTCATTATCTTTCACTACACCATATGATTTGTACTCATAGAACGTTGTATTGAATAGCTTTTCTTGATGCCCTAAATAAAACATGGCACAACCTAGCGCACTTAACAGTATCGCAATATAGATTAATGAGCGCTGTTTAATGAATTGCTTATTACTTTGTTGCTTATACCAAGCTTCAATGTCAGGCACATTAATCAATCTCGCTTTATCTACAGAATGTTTTAATGGCTCCATAAAGTCGCAAATTGTTAGATTGAGCGCCGTTAATATTGAACGAAATGTGTCGTTTGAAGGCACTGATTTATCGTTCTCAAGTTTTGAAAGGTAGCTTTGCTCTATTCCAACTTGCTCAGCAAATTCTGGTTGGCTTAGTTTTAGCTCACTGCGATAGTGTTTTAGTTGTGTTCCGAATGTACTCATAACGCATTTCCTTTTTGTTGTGGAGCCGCCATTCTTTGCTATTCATGCAGATATAAGAAGCTGAATAAATAGGAATAATGAAGAATATTAGCAAGATAGGAAGAAATTTACGAGATACGAGATACGAGATACGAGATACGAGATACGAGATACGAGATACGAGATACGAGATACGAGATACGTTGTCAGGATAAGTAAATAGTAAAGTGTAATGTAAAGACTTATTTAATCATTTGTTTGAGGAAAACAAATGGCGGAGTGGACGGGACTCGAACCCGCGACCCCCGGCGTGACAGGCCGGTATTCTAACCAACTGAACTACCACTCCGCAGTGGTATGTGCATGGGGTAATGCACTTAATTTGTTTATGATATCAAATGGCGGAGTGGACGGGACTCGAACCCGCGACCCCCGGCGTGACAGGCCGGTATTCTAACCAACTGAACTACCACTCCGCAGAGATATCATTGTTATTACTTAATTTGTTGGCGGAGTGGACGGGACTCGAACCCGCGACCCCCGGCGTGACAGGCCGGTATTCTAACCAACTGAACTACCACTCCGCGATACAAATTTTGTAATAAAATAGCGTTTAAATAGTGGCGGAGTGGACGGGACTCGAACCCGCGACCCCCGGCGTGACAGGCCGGTATTCTAACCAACTGAACTACCACTCCGCAGTATTTAATGCTATTTATTTTTCCTATTGGCGGAGTGGACGGGACTCGAACCCGCGACCCCCGGCGTGACAGGCCGGTATTCTAACCAACTGAACTACCACTCCGCAAAGGAAAATGTTTTACAACCATAAGTTGTGCAAGTAATTGGCGGAGTGGACGGGACTCGAACCCGCGACCCCCGGCGTGACAGGCCGGTATTCTAACCAACTGAACTACCACTCCAGCGCATACTTACAAATTGTCGAAAATTGGCGGAGTGGACGGGACTCGAACCCGCGACCCCCGGCGTGACAGGCCGGTATTCTAACCAACTGAACTACCACTCCACATTTTCGTTGCTGACTGAGTCTCCCCTGACAGCGGCGTGAATAATACGAATCACCCTCTAGTTCGTCAAGGGGTTTTTTGTATTTTTACAGGTTTTTTAGTCATCTGACATCGAAAGGTTTAAAATTTCACCTGATTTATCATTTTTTGAGCCGTTTTTGCCAACTTCATTTTCATTCGTTGCTTGCTCATCATTTTCGGTTTGATTTTTTTTCTTTAAAAACGGTAAAGAAATTTTAAATTTCAGCGGTTTCTTCTGAACAAAAATTCTAATTGCCAGCCAACCTAATAAAAGTACGGTTAAATTTCCAACAACAATTAAGGTCACCATCAGCATGGTGGACGCTTTTTGTTCTTCTTCAATAATTCGTTGTTGCTCAGCTTGCGCTTCTAAATCAATTTCAGGGCGAACAATTTCTGGTACAGCTTCAATTGGTCGCTCAATTTCAAATTTATACGTCGGTAACGTCGCCATAAATTCACGGTCATTCATGTTGCTACCAAATACAGAGAGCTCAACACTGTATCGTCCCCAATCATAATTTTTAATGGCCAGTTCCCGTGTCTGCGATTTATCAGCATCTAAAGAAAACATTTGCTCTTCATTATTAGGGTAATAAATTTTCCCTTGAATGAGCACAGTTTCTGGTTTAACAATTTCAGGATTTAGCGAGATAGTTAAAATGTGGTCATCTTCATCTTGCTCAGCAAGGGCTATTTCATAATCAAAAGGCGGCTCATGCACGACTATCGGTTTTTGCACCACGGTACGCTTTAGTATAGGCGTTTCTATATATAACTCAGGCTGCCACTCACCTGCCGGAAAGACCAGTTTAAACTCACCGGTAAACACACCATCAAGCGGACGCTCATCAAAGCCACGGCCATCATCTTTAAAGTCAGTAACACTTTGCGTACCTGCACCAAAGTTTGCGTAATCACTATTATTAGTGCTGACAAAATCAACGTGCAAACTGATCACATCTCTAAACTGACCAACTTCTATTGGCTCACCGTCATTTAATACACGGCCCGTTAGTTTTACTGTTTCGCCACGAAACAGCATGGGCGGAAGTGGATCAACATTAAGCTCTATTTCACCCAGCACCATAATACGGCTATCAGGCAAGATACTGCCGACCACTTGCCAAGGGCCTGGCATTGGGTTGCTTATCGTTACCAAGTCATAGCTCAATTCATCATACCAGTCGAGGTCATCATTTTTAACTGAGTCAGTTGCATAATACTTAGTGCCGTCAGGGCGAACTAACACAACGGCAGGGGCACCGCGCTTACGAAAGAAGAGTAAAGTTACTTTATCGATTTTGTGATCGATACGAAAACGGTTCTCTAGCAGGGGAATTTCATTTTGCACCCCATCACGTTCTAATGGGGTTATTTTATTTTGCTCATTGGCAAATCCCGTGAAGGGAATTAAACACACTAATCCTGCTAGTAGTTGTTTTCTCATTTTATTACCTTATTCTGCACGCCATAGGCATTGGCCACCCTTTGCAACCAAGTCTAAACGCTCTTCGTGAGCGGCGTGCTCTTGTTCTGTTGCTCTTAATACCACAAGCGGTGCTCTATCAGCACTTAGTCGGCGAATACCACCAGCTTGTTGAGTTGAGCCTTCATCTTTATTTTGATTAAGATTCAGCTTTACTTGCCCTCCCGTCATCGACAGGTAAACATCGGCTAAGATCTCAGAATCCAGTAAAGCGCCGTGTAAAGTACGCTTTGAGTTATCAATATCGTAACGACGGCAAAGTGCATCAAGGTTATTCTTTTGACCTGGGTGCAAGTCACGCGCCATTTTTAAAGTATCAAGTACACTACATACATCGGCAGTATTCGGAAAACCTTGATTTAACAATGCAAACTCATTGTCCATGTGGCCGATATCGAACGCTGCGTTATGAATAACAAGCTCTGCACCACGAATATACTCTAAAAACTCATGGGCAATTTGGTGGTACAGGGGTTTATCACGCAAAAATTCATTGGTGATACCGTGAACGTCTATTGCTTCTTCTTCTATTTCACGTTGTGGATTGATATACACATGAAAGTTGTTGCCAGTAAGACGGCGATTTACAAGTTCAACACAACCGATTTCAATAATGCGGTGGCCTTGCTTTGGGTCAATACCCGTGGTTTCTGTATCTAAAACTATTTGTCTATGTGCCATATCGTCTTAAGCCTGACTCTGGTATCTTTCTATATTCACTTTATTGTACACAATATCAAGGTAAAACAGTGCAGAAAACCGTAGAGATTTACACCGATGGATCATGTTTAGGAAATCCAGGGCCTGGAGGGTATGGCATCGTGATGCGATACAACGGTCACGAAAAGCAATTAAGCCAAGGCTATACCCTAACAACAAATAATCGGATGGAAATGCTCGCTGCTATCGTTGCACTTGAAACCCTCACCCGCTCTTGTCACGTCATTTTGACAACCGATAGCCAATATGTGAAACAAGGTATTGAGTCATGGGTTGATAATTGGAAAAAGCGCGGCTGGAAAACCGCGGCTAAAAAACCAGTTAAGAATGTCGATTTATGGAAACGACTCGATGCGGCCTGCCAACAACACAGCGTAGAGTGGCGTTGGGTAAAAGGCCATAGCGGCAATAAATACAATGAGATTGTTGACGATCTTGCCCGCGAAGCAGCTGGCAGCGATCAATTACTTGAAGATACTGGTTACGACGGTAATTAAAGCCCCTTGAAATAAACTTGGCGCAGGTCGTTTTATATTTTTGTTATATGTTATAAGATTTGGCTATAACAAAATATAAAGGATTCATTATGGCTCTGCGCATTCACTCTTTTTTTCATCAACAAAGCGCCACTCTCTGTTACTTAGTCAGTTGCGAAAGCACTAAGCAGTGCTTGCTGATTGATGCGCCAGCTGATTTTGATATGCCAAGTGGTGAGTTAAGTTTTATCACAGCCAATGAGATCATCAGCTATATAAAGACCGAGCAGCTGACATTGCAATGGCTACTTGAAACTCATGCCCATGCTGACCATATCACCGCAGCAAGTTACATAAAGCAGCAATTACACGACACACACCCTTGTAAACTCGGCACGGGTGAAGGGATCACACAAGTGCAACAGCACTTTAGCCAACTTTATAATCTTGATATGCCATGTAATGGTGAACCTTTTGATGCTCTATTTACTGATAAAGCACAATTTCAGTTAGGTGATTACACAGTAGATGTAATTGCCACACCGGGCCATACCCCTGACAGCGTGTGTTTTCACATTGATGGCAATGTATTTGTTGGTGACACCTTCTTTATGCCAGACAGTGGCACTGCCCGCTGTGATTTCCCAGGTGGCAGTGCCGGTGAGTTATATGACTCACTACAGCGAATTTTAGCGTTTCCTGACTATACGGTACTTTGGATGTGTCATGACTATCAACCAGATGGCCGTCCGCTGGCGAACAAAACCACAGTGAAAGAGCAGCGTGAGCAAAACATTCATTTAAAAGGCGATAAACAAAGCTTTATTGCGACTCGGGAAGGCCGCGATGCAACCTTGGCTGTACCAAAGCTGTTGCACCCTTCTATTCAATTAAATATTCGTGCAGGTCAGTACCCAAGCAAAACAGATACGCAACAACACTATTTAGCTATCCCGCTCACAGTGCTGCTTTGATGTTTGCCTGAGCCCTGCTCCTTTTACCGGCGAAAATTGCGGCCTTGCATGCCATTTAGGTTTAATTGGTGTCAGCGGGGCCACACGTTTTCGAGCCACCAGCATATACACACTGCCCATTGGCTTTAAATATTGCTGGCCAAAGCTGCGCCACGCAGCAAAACGTGACAAGCGGTTGCCTCTTGCAAGCGATGAATGGATAAATCGCTCATCCGAAATAATTTCAAAACCCAATAGATTCAACCAATCTTTTACTCGCGATGGTGTAAAAAAGCGCCCTGTCCAAGGTAACTTTTGGCGACTAAAAGGTAAAAGCTGCGCCAAGCCACACAAGCTAAACGGGTTAAAGCCCGTGATCACCAGATAGCCACCGGGAATTAAAGTACGGTGTGCTTCGCGTAAGATATGGTGTGGATCAGAATGATATTCTAAGCAATGCGATAATATGCAAGCATCAACACTGTGCTCATAAAAAGGTAGCTCGTCTACATCAGCAATAACACCGGTAAATAACCCCTGCTCTGCGACACAAACTTGATGCTTTATAGGACTTTCACTGGTTGCCAGCTCACCACTTAAATTACCAAGTTTGAGCATGTGATAGCCAAACATGCGAGGCAACCATGGTGTTAGCTTACGTTCAATTTCAGCACGTAAATAGTCACCATGAGGGAACTGCTGCCAAGTGTATGGCTTAGGACCTTCTTGAAAACTAAGGGCTGGTTTCATTTTCTGAGCTCGTTATACTGTGTGTTAACTGTCACTTTATAGAGCAATTAAACATGGTGCAAGTTAAAGCAATTAAAGCCTTTTCTGATAATTACATCTGGTGCATCAGCAATGAAGCTGAGCAAACAGCCTGGGTCGTCGACCCCGGTCAAGCAGAGCCTGTTTTAAACTATCTGAGCGAGCATAACTTAACACTTAGCGGTATTTTGATTACTCATCACCATTATGATCATACCGATGGTGTGGCTGCACTGGTTAAGGAATTTCGTGATATTCCGGTTTATGGGCCAAGACATAGCCCTTTTAAAGGTATTACTCATGGCGTATCAGAAGCGGATAAAGTCACTGTGTATGATTACACCTTTACCGTGCTGGCGACACCTGGTCATACCCTAGACCATGTTTGTTACATTAATGATGAATTAAGTTTTACTGGCGACACCTTATTTAGTGCTGGCTGCGGACGATTATTCGAAGGCAGCGCAGAACAAATGTGGCACTCGTTATGTAAACTAAGAGCCCTGCCAGATGAGTGTAAAATCTACTGCACCCATGAATACACGCAAGCCAACTTAGCCTTCGCAAAAGCTGTAGAGCCAAATAACGAATACCTTCTCAACTACAGTGATGAAGTTGATACTCTGCGCGCCAAAGACGAAATAAGCTTGCCAACCCAGTTAGGCGTGGAAAAACAAATAAATCCATTTTTACGTAGCAATATAGCAACAATCACTGATGAGCTGCCTGATGAGCTAAAAATTAATTTGGATCTGAATGAACCTTGGCAACGCTTTGCAGGTCTCAGAGCCTGGAAAGATAACTTTTAAAAAACGTAAACGCCGGTAGTTACAATTTTGTATATTTAGATCAGCATCTTGCAATAATAAGCTGACATAAACTGGTCATAAAGTGGCAATATGTTCTCAGAGCAGGTAATATTCGCCGAGTTTTTTTACCTGATGTATGGGTATATATGTATAAGTCTCCTTTAGTTTTATCACTTGCGCTGATTTTAAGTGGCTGTCAATTGACAGCTTCTGATTCAGCAAGTACAGATGTTGCGAGCAATAATGTTGAGCAACAATTAGACGGCGCAAGTCCGAGCGACATCAATGATGCATTGATGATCAACGCTCAATATCAACAATTAACCGATATTGATGAGCCGCCTCCTGTATTTGATGATGTGTGGGAACGTATTCGTTATCAGCTTTCGATTGATGTGCCACAAAACCGCCCAGTTGTTGCTGAGCGTAACTATTATGCGCGTCATCAGGCCTATTTAGATCGTATCTCTAAGCGTGCTGAGCCTTACTTATACTTTATTGTAGAAGAAGTCGAAAAGCGTCAAATGCCAATCGAAATCGCGCTTTTACCTATTGTAGAAAGTGCGTTTGACCCATTTGGTTATTCACATCGCAGTGCTTCTGGCATTTGGCAATTTATGCCACAAACCGGTGAGCGTTTCGATTTAAAACAAAACTGGTGGTATGACGGTCGCCGTGACATTGTACAATCGACCCGCGCAGCGCTAGATTACTTATCATATCTACACAAAACCTTAGAAGGCGATTGGCTAAATGCCATTGCAGCCTATAACTCAGGTGAAGGTCGTTTACTGCGTGCCATTAAAAAGAACCGTAAAAAGCATTTACCAACGGATTTTTGGTCACTTGATTTACCAAGAGAGACCACTGCCTACGTACCTAAGCTATTAGCGCTGTCTGATCTGGTAAAACGCAGTGACGAATTTGGTGTTAAGTGGCAGCCAATAATTAATGCTCAAGTCGTTGAAGCAGTTAATGTAGGGAGCCAAATTGATTTAGCACTTGCCGCTGACATGGCAGATATTAGCTTAACAGAGCTTTATCGTTTAAATCCTGGCTTCAATCGTTGGGCGACGGATCCAAATGGCCCACACTTTTTATTATTACCGTCTGATAAAGTTGAAGCGTTTACTGACAAGCTAGCTAAAACAGAGCAAAAAGACCGCCTACGCTGGCAGCAATATATTGTTGCACGCGGTGACAGTTTATCTGTGATTGCGAAGAAGTTTTCGACAAGCACAAACGCGATTAAAACACTGAATAAGCTTTCATCGAATACTATTCGTGTTGATCAGCAATTACTTGTGCCACTAAGCGATGGTGAGATTAATAGCCAGCATTTACCAAAGTCAGTGCGTATGGCAGCTAATAAAGCAACACGTAAAAAACTTAGCCATAAAGTGGCCAGTGGCGATACACTGTGGGATATCAGCCGTGAGTACGATGTCACCATAGCTGAACTTGCAACATGGAATAAGCTGAAAAAAGACGCGGTACTGCGTGTTGGTCAAAAGCTAACTGTGTATAAGCAAGAAAAATCACAACTTGCTGCTACACAAATCAAAGAGCGCACCATTACCTATAAAGTTCGTCGTGGTGACTCGTTAGCGCGCATTGCTGCTAAGTTTAATGTGTCTGTAGAAGATATTATTAAATGGAACTCATTAGCTGGGCAAAAATACATTCAACCTGGGCAAAAGCTTAAATTAAAGGTTGATGTTCGAAGCGCATAATTGCTTAATATAATATCAAAAAAAAGAGCGCCTAATGGCGCTCTTTGTCTCTCTCATTTAGTATTTATGCTTCAAAGTCCATAAGTGTAATAACTCATTGGCAATGGTCGCTGCAGCAATCGCTGTTAGTTCACTTTGGTCATAGGATGGAGATACTTCAACCACATCCATACCGACCATATTAATGCCTTTCAATGCACGAAGTACTTTAAGTACTTTATCGCTAGTTAAGCCACCACACACTGGAGTGCCTGTCCCTGGAGCGAATGCGGGATCAAGGCAGTCAATATCAAAGGTTAGATACACAGGTAAGTCACCCACACGTGCTTTGATTTGCTCTGCGATATCTTGTGCAGGCAAATCATTAGCTGCCATTGCATCAATCACTGCAAACTCATGTTTGCTTTGATCAAAATCAGTACGAATACCGATTTGAATGCTGTGATCAACATCAATAAGCCCTTCCATCGGCGCATGATAAAACATGGTACCGTGATCATAGCGAGAGCCATTGCTGTAAGTATCTGTGTGGGCATCAAAATGCACTAATGCCATCTTACCATGTTGCTTAGCATGGGCACGCAGTAGCGGCAAAGTCACAAAGTGGTCGCCACCTAAACCCAATAATGTTTTACCTTGACGAAGAATTTGCTCAGCGGCTAATTCTAACTGCGCGGTAAAATATTCTGGGTCGCCTACTGGGTAAGTAAAATCACCTGCATCAGCTAATTTTAAACGCTCAAACAACGGAAACGTCCATGGGTATTTGGTTTCTTCCCATGCCAGGTGCACTGAAGCTCGACGAATTGCGTCAGGGCCTAAACGTGCACCAGGGCGACCTGAGGTCGCCAAATCAAAGGGTAAACCTAGCACCACTACATCGGCATCGATTGCAGTGATGTTTTGCACCATCGGCTGACGTAAAAACGTCATGCCGTTTGAGTACAATGAATGATCTGTGTGGTCAAACAATGTCGACATTGCTTATAACTCTTCTAAATAAGTGTAACCATTTAAGCCAGTTTGCAGCTCATCTAAAACGCTTTGCTGCTCAGTTTCTGGCAATTTAGCAGCCACCAGCTGGGCGTAAGATTGTTGGAAGCTTTCTACATCTAAATGTACGTAACGCATCATGTCTGCAACGGTATCACCTTCGTTAACTTCAGTGATTTGCGCCTGACCTTGCTCATCCATTTTTATAATTGCACTGTGTGTGTCGCCAAATAAGTTATGCATATCACCTAAAATCTCCTGATAAGCACCCACTAAGAAAAAGCCCATTAAATATGGTTTTTCTTCGCTAAAAGCTGGCACAGGTAATGTGCTTTCAATACCTTGACCGTCTACATAATGCTCCATAGCACCATCTGAGTCGCAGGTAATATCAAGTAACACGGCGCGTTTTTGTGGTGCTTCTGTTAAACCACTTAATGGTAGAACAGGAAACACTTGGTCAATACCCCATGCATCCGGTAATGACTGGAACAATGAAAAGTTCACAAAAAACTTATCTGCTAAACGCGCATTTAATTCATCAATAATCGGGCGATGAAAACGGTTTTTGTTATCCATATGTTTGTTAAGTTCATAACATACACGTAAGTTAACTTGCTCCGCCCATGCTCGCTCTGTTAAATCTAACAAACCAAGTGCAAACTGATTATGTGCTTCGGCTAAATCGCCTTGGCTATCGTGATAGATTTCAATTAATGCACGGTCATCATTGTCACCACTTAACTGTTGCCATGATGTCCACATATTCTTTAACAATAGGGGTGCATCAGCGGCTGGCGCTTGAATGTCTTCAGGTACATAGCTTTCGGTGCCGATAACATTCGAAATCAATACAGCATGGTGCGCTGTTAACGCACGACCTGATTCAGAAATAATGCGCGGCATTGGCTGCTCATATAACTTACAGGTATCACCGATGGTGTATACAATGTTATTAGCGTATTCACTTAGGCTGTAGTTCATTGAGTTATGAGACTGGCTACGAGTACCGTCGTAATCTACCGCTAAACCGCCACCCACATCTAAGCAATCGATTTGTGCACCTAACTTGCGTAACTCACAGTAAAAACGCGCAGCTTCACTCACACCTAAACGAACATCGCGGATGTTTGCCATTTGCGAGCCAAGGTGAAAGTGTACAAGTTGGATCAGATCAAGTTGATCAGACGCTTTTAAGCGATTAACCACACTGAGTACTTGCGATGCCGACAAACCAAATTTTGATTTTTCGCCACCACTTGCTTGCCACTTGCCCTTACCTTGTGACGCTAAACGTACACGAATACCAATGCGTGGCTTTACGTTTAACTCTTTAGCTTGGCTAAGCACCATGTCTAGCTCAGACAGTTTTTCAAGAACAATGTAAACCTTGTGACCTAGCTTTTCGCCAATCAGTGCTAAACGAATGTATTCTTGGTCTTTGTAGCCATTACACACAATGACAGCACTGGTTTTTTCAGCCATCGCTAATACAGTTAATAGCTCAGGTTTACTGCCCGCTTCTAGACCCAATTGTTTCTTTTCAATATCAGCTTGGCTTGCAACAATTTCTTCAACAACTTCACGCTGTTGGTTTACTTTAATTGGGTAAACAAGCAAATAGTCTTTCGGATAACCATAATTTTCAATAGCCGTGTTAAATGCCTGACATAAGCTATGTACACGATGATGTAAAATTTGTGGAAAACGAACTAGCGCAGGCAAGCTTAAGCCTTTGTCTTGTAATTGCTGTGCGATATCGATTAGTGCAATGGTTTGCTCTGGGGCATGGGCCTTTGGCGCAACATACACATCACCTTGATCATTAATACCAAAGAAACCTTGGCTCCAATGACGAACATTGTAACTCGTGCGAGCTTGTTCTAGTGATGTTGTTTCTTTCATCTATCTTTCTCTTTTATTTTAGTAGTGCCGAATTCGGCAAGGGTTGTTGCCGCGCATTAAAAGAAAAATAGTGATTCAAGTCCAACAAGAATTTTTACTCGTAACGAGTGATTTTTGATGTGAAAAGCTAATCAACATCCCTGAATGTTTTTAAACCATATTTCAAGGGACAGTCACTGAAAATAGTATTTAATAGGATCACATTTAAAGGGACAGTCACTGTAGAATATATGTACTGGTAAATTACCTTTTCATATTGATTTTAATGGGCTGGTATTACTTTTGTGATTTCATCAGCGGCTGAAGAATTTGACCCTAACCATCTCCACGCTTCATATTGCTCGTTATCATGCCAAGTAATACCTATGTACTCTTGCCAGTTTTCGAAGTCTTTTGTGCGATATTTTTCAACCCCGCAACCTCCTGCGCCAAAAGAGGTGCGGCAAATTCTTACAGTGAGATAGGTGCCATCAAAATTCAGCTGCGATTGCTTATCAGCGCAAATACTTAAAGGACGAGTAGGAAATATAAGAATAACTTTTATTTTTATAGTGCCATTATGGTTGAAGACACCAGAAAGACTGTAGCATGAGTTTAAATAGAGCTTAGTACTATTAATAATAAGGTCTGGTTGCCGACTCTGAGAAGTAATGGATACCTGTGAACTATCACCACAGGCAGCAATCAGAAAGAGCGTAACAAAGCCCAATAGTTGTAAGGTGAATTTATAAATAAAGATGACCTCACTAAAACATAGCTTACCACCTAAATTACTGATTTAGACCAAGCTCCATAAACAAACTTTGTGGATTTTCGTTGTAATTACCAAACGGACCACAACGATTAAAACCTAAGTTTTCATATAAGCTAATTGATTCTGTTTGTTTAGGACCTGTTTCAAGACGAATAAGCGGTATTAGTTGCTCACCAGCTTGATGTAATAATATCTGCATAATTCGACGTGATAACCCTTTACCACGGTAGCTTGGTTTTACATATAAGCGGCGGATTTCACCATAAGGAGGGTTGCCTTCTTGCATAACGATTGCGCCACATGCAACGATACCATCTTCATTTTTTAAGCCTATAGCATAAACATTAGGCTCAGCTAGCTCTTCAACACTTAAAGATTGAGCGGTAGCAACAGGGTATAGTGAGTTTATGAGTCGGTCTATATCAGAAAACACGCTTACTACTTCAGGATCATGTGGATTTAAATCGACTAACTGCATAAAACTCCCATTTTTATATGTCTTTTTTGTTAACTATGTGAACAATAGTATCGGATATTTCCATTATCCTCTACTGTAGTTTTCAATAATGATTTTATAGGTACTGTTCGGACCGACATACTATCTCTAAGTTCAACAGTATGTAACCAAAAAAACGCCAAGTTGATAAAAACTAAAGTCTAAACTACACCACACCATTCAAGGTTAATAATTTATACCTATAGATTTTTTACCAGAGATCACTTCAGAGTTCGTAAAGCCTTTTTAAAGGGGCAGTCATTTAAAACCAACAACTATTGTATTTTTAAAATCTGAAGGCAGTAATTTAAAAATACAAAGGTGAGTCAAAAAAATTACTAAACTTATTCTGTAATTATGTTTAGCGGGTGTGCTTCAGAGAGAATAGAGCTTTGACTTTAGCCTTTTAGGGCTAATTATTTCAAACAATTAAATTTAAAGCGTGAAGATACTAGCGATTTGAAATCACGTTAAAATAAACCTAGAAACTTAACTCGCTAATAAAGTTCGGCTATTTGTAATGTTACTTCGTCGCTTGCGAGCTGTTTTAATACAATAACTTTCAATAGCACCCACTCGACCTGCAGCTCCATGAAATAAGTTTTCAAACTGAGCTGTTAGCGTTAACCAGTTTTCAGCTTCGAAATTCAGCCTTTCAAGAATAGGAGGTAAATGATGTTCTATAAATCCGGGCTTATTGGTACAAATACAACGCCCAGTTTGCTCCACAAGTAGCAGGTATGACTTTAACTCAAAAGGTATTCCCTTTGATTTATACTTACTCATGCCACCAATAAAACGAGCTAGTAATTTAGGTTGCTTTGACTCCTTCGCGCTTTCGCATCGCTTTTTAAAACTGGTATAGTCCGATTGTTCCGGCGTACTTGCAGCTTTAGCACGAACAGGGTTTAAATCAACATAGGCCATGCAGGCTAAAAGCGCTGATTCATCAAGGAGAGCTTGGCTTTTAAAGCGCCCTTCCCAAAAATGCCCTGTACACTCGTCTTCTTTATTTGCCCGTCTGGCAATATATTCATTTAGCATTCGCATGAACCAACTAATGCTCGAAAGGCGCGCTCTGTATTCTGCAACCTCTTTATTTAAGAAGACTTGTTGACCATCACTTAACGGCTCACCATAAAGGGCTTTTTGACCTAAAGGCGTCATTTTACTGAGCTTAAACCAGCGTAAAAGAATGGCTTTATCCGATAACCTATTTGCTTTTTTATTATCAACATAAAGCACAAGATGCGTATGATTGCTCATCACCGCATAAGCACACACATCAATGCAAAATACCTTTGCAAGAGCAAGCAGACGCTGTTCAACCCACCCTCTGCGGTGTTCATATGATTTACCTGTGAGTGTGTCTTCTCCACAAAGGTAAGCGCGTCTGACGCAACGAGATACACAATGATAATATTTGGTATTTGACAAACAGATTTGCCGCTTCCTTGCTAAAGCCATCGTCCACTCCTTGAACTGATAATCTGAAATGCATTAGCTGTAATTAAAGTGTAGACAAAGTTTTCTGTGCCGCAAGAGCAATAAATACAGTGACTGTCCATGTAAAGTTAAATTTTATTAAGAATTAGAGTGCCTATCCGACTTAAAGTGACTGTCCATGTAAAGAGTTAAACACTTTGTTACGGAAAAAAGCTGTTCAAATATCGTCAAAACCCTATACTGCAAACAACAAGAAATAAGATGAGGTTTTCTCGTGCAGTTCACTCAAGGTATGGAATACTTCTTTTCTGGCTTTAAGTTAATTAGCCAAAAAGGGTTGAAACGTTTTGTACTTATTCCTTTATTAATCAATATTCTGCTTTTTGGTAGTTCGCTGTTCTTTTTGTATGGCTGGCTCACCGATGGCTTTGCTTACATGAACTCGTTATTACCAGAATGGCTTAGCTGGCTCGAGTGGCTAATGTGGCCAATTGCTGTGCTGGTGATTTTATTTAGTTACAGTATGCTCTTCACAGTTATAACAAACTTTATAGCAGCCCCATTTAACGGCCTACTCAGTGAAAAAGTCGAGCTTTATCTCACTGGGCAAAAAATTAATGACGATAGTCTTTTCGATACAATGAAAGATGTGCCACGCATGCTCGGCCGTGAGTGGACAAAACTTTGCTATTACCTGCCGCGCGCTATAGGCTTTTTTATCTTACTGTGGATTTTACCTGTGATCGGTCAAGTTTTATGGGTGTTATTCACTTGCTGGATGTATGCAGTGCAATATGAAGACTATGCGTTCGATAACCATAAAATTAGTTTTAACGAAATGAAAAATGACTTAAAGCAAAAGCAAACATTATCTTATGGCTTTGGTTTAGCTGTCATGATTTTAACTGCTATCCCATTCGTAAACCTAATTGTTATGCCCGTTGCTGTTTGCGGTGGCACACGGTTATGGGTTGAAAACTATCGAAGCCAATATCGAAGTTAAAATGTTTGAAAAGCCAGTAGAAAACTATTGGCTTTTCAATACACTATAATTTAATTTAACTGGTAAAGGATCTGATAACTCGGTGCCAAAGCGAGGTTCATCAAATTGACTAATAACCACCGTAAATCTTTCTTCCCCCATATTGAGTATAAATGGGGTCCCTATCTTTGCTAGCTCTGAAATTTGTTTGTGTTTATTTTCTAATAAAACAGTGCCTGAACCTTTATTTTTAACTAAAAGTGCATGTGCGTTATTCCCTAAAACAATCCTAGCTTGATGTGATTCGCGATATTCAGCCCGCCATTGCCCTCTTTGGTATAGAGTGTATATGATTGAGATCCCATCGGGTTCAACGACACGTTCCTCTTTTATTTTACAAAGTTGGCAACCAATTACTGAGCCTGATTTCCAGTTTACTGCCTGCCCATCATAATTTAATCTAGATGACATATGCCATTGAGGTTCAGCATCTGGTGTGCATGCAACACAACATATCAACATAAAAAATATAACCAGATACTTCACTACTTAATCCCTTGCTTTTCTCTAGCAGCTTTAATTTCACTAAGAAGTTTTAAAGGTGGCGCTTGCTCTTCAATCATTCGTTGTTGTATATGCTTCGACACGTCTTTTTGATCGCTATCTTGCTGATGAACACCGAAGCGATTGCCAGAGAACAAGGTATAAAAACGAAGTTCAATCAAACTCCACTCATCAACATCATTTAGCACTGTTACGGCGGTATCATCATTCGTATCTTGGCTTAGAGTTTCAGTCAAATCAGCATTACAATTAAAATCTACAGCAGCAGAGCCGGGATACCTTAAACCATTAGCCTCTATTATATTATTTTCGTCTATGGAACTTCCGAGTCCATGCGAATAAGACATTACAAAATTTTCAGGAGAGTCAAATGGGCTATTAGTCAAATCCGCAGTTTGTACGGCACAATTGGCATTCTCACGATAGCGACTCGAATAATAGCGATCTCCCTCATTATCCCCTATCGTCGGTAACCCTCTCAACTGATAAAGGTAATTCATAATACTCAAATGATTTGGTTTGTAGTTTGTACTTTCATCACCACCATGCTCTAAACCTAAATTATGGCCAAGCTCATGCATTATCGTTGATGCTTGGTAGTTGAAGGTTAAATTTCGAGATATTTCGTTATCAAGTGATAGCCCCCAATTCCCCATACTTATCATCAAATCATTACCACTTAATTCAGCAACCCCTGAAGAACCCGCACTGCCATCAATGTTTCGACTATTAGCCATTAACATATAATGAAATATCGGCTTACGTCTCATGTCAAAGTTTGCCATTTTATAATGAAATAAACTCTCAACACCTTGGTTAAAGTTATATGGTGTATATTGTCTAAAGATTACTTGATCACCCCCTCCTAAATCATGATCTTGTACAGATATTCCCCCTGCTTGGTGGTACAAATCCCCCACATCAAAGTGAACAACAATGCCTTGCTCAGCGAACGAGCTTACCACTTTTTCCAATGCTGTTTGGTGCGGTATTATTCCCGCATCACTGCTATCCATATAATCCACTTCAATAAAGATATCTTTTTGATTAACTCTAGCTCCCCAAGCATGCAGAGGTAGTCCAGAAAAAGTTGACCCAGGGAGTTCTGAACAGTCAGGAATACCATCTTCATCACTGTCATCTTCGCAGCTAACATCATTAACACCCGCCGGTGTCGTAAATTGGCTATAGTGCCAATCAGATGATGAATTAGTATCTGTGTTATCTATATCTCTTTTAATACTTGAGCCAGTTACATTAGAAATGACAGGTGCTGAGCCTGTTTGCCATTGTCCTGCCGTCAGAGGCTCAGTAGTGTCATTGCCAAATCGAACAAAATCCACAGTGCTTCCCGAGTCACGCGTTAGCAATTCAACAAACCCATTCAAAAACCAATAAGGGCGAACCGTGGAGTCAATATCACCAATAAAAGCGATAGATTTATTTTGCTCAGTTGTATCGTAAAATAATTGATCACCAAAACCACTATGAACTATGAGATATTCCTCAGGAGCAATCACTTGGTCAGGCAAATTAAAAATTGTTGCGGCCGAAATACTATTATCAGAACTGTCACGACTTTTTACTCGTACACTGTAATCAGCTAAATTAACACTACTATCGGTTCCGTTATAAAGTTCAAACCAAGGCGTGTCGTTGCTAAAACGAATAGCGACAACCTCAGTTATCTTTAAATCATTACTTCCAGTTGTAAAAGTAGAAACTACTTGGGCTAAAGCAGGTGTATCAGCAAAATTAACTAAGTCTTCGGTTAATCTTAACGCATATTCTGTTGCTTGATTAAAAGCAGCTGTAAACTCAATATTGTTGAAATATTCATTGTCATTTCCTTGTGGTCCCGTCATCTCTAATGAGTCGATTGCTAAGCAAGTTTCAAAATTATCAGCTGATAATTGCACACTTCCCTCACATACACCATTGGCGCTATTAACAACTAAACTCGATGACTTCATCACATCAGACATCGATAACATAACTCGAGCATTTACACTCACAGCAGAGGCTGCATCTTCAGGGCTTACATTTACCACAGTGGCTGCACTAGTATCTGTAATTGTCACGCTCACTGTCGCTTGGGCACTCTGAGTTCCATCCGATACAGTTACAGTAAAAGGCGCTTGCGATATGCTATTTGATGCAGGTTGATAAAGATAACGAAAAGTTGTTGCATCAACTAAAGTGATACTCGCCCCAGCTAACTGCTGAGAAAAACTAATAGTTAACTCATCCCCATCAATATCACTCGCGTCAATAGTAAATTCACTACTTTCATTAAACTCTGTAGTAATAGCAATATCAGAGACTGTGGGTGGTTTATTAACATGAATGATCATAAATGTGAGGCTTACTGAAGATATTGCTCCTTGATCATCTACCGCAATGATCCGAAATATCACCTCGGTATTTTCAGACACTTCTGGCGCTGTGAAAGTAATAGTTTCGCCATTTTGCACAAAATCTACTGATGGTCCACTTAACTGCTGCCACTCAATATCAGCTATAACCCCGTCGCTGTCTGTAACAACCACAGAGACAGAAGCTTGCGTTAACTCAGTAATATCAGCAATCGCATCGAAGGTAATGACAGGCGCAAGATTTATGTAATTTTCAACCACAACACTAAATTCTGCAGAGCTTGTAGCTCCATCATCATCAGTTGCTGTTACTTGGAAGGTAATTTCATCATTTGTTTCTACTTCAGGGGCAGTATAATTTATTAAATTATCAGTTGCAGTAAATTCGGTAATCGGGCCTGAAGTTTGCACCCAACTATAGCTAATAATACTACCATCACTGTCTGTTGCCGTAGCTGTTAATACTCCTTCAGCCCCTTCTTGAATATTTTGCGAACCAGTTATACTCACTGATGGAGCACTGTTTGCGCTTACATCTATAGTAAAAAGCGCCGTGCTTTGTTCACCAAAACTATCAGTAACTGTCACCGAAAAAACAAGCTGAGTTAAGGTTGCAACATTTGGTGTGGTAAAACTAATTGTGCTCGATCCATTTTCAAACTCTACATCTGGACCAGCCGTTTGCTGCCAATCATAACTAATAACCTCTCCATCAGAATCTGAGGCATTTGCACTAAGAGAAATATTGTTACTAGAAGAGGATATCTGAGGGCCAGCAACCGATATTGTCGGGGCTTGATTAACATTAATAATGGTAATAGTGATACTGGTTGTAGCTGTTGCGCCTTGATTATCAGTAACGCGCAAAGAAAATGAGACATCTGTGTCAGTATCTACTGCAGGAATTGATACATTGATTTGTTGACCGTTTGCTGCAAAATCGATAGAAGGGCCACCAGTTTGCTGCCAAGAAAAGTCGGCTATAGAACCATCACTATCGTTGGCTGACGCACTTAATGAAAGTGTTGCCAGCTCATTGACCTCAGTATCACCAGAAATACTTACTTGTGGCGCTTGGTTCTCAGCATTATTAGACTCTTCACTCCCTCCACCGCCTCCACAAGCCGTTAAAAAAATGGAAAATAAAATACTAAGCCCAAGTAACTTTATTCTATTCTCCATTTTTAAGCCCTCGCGATTAACTGTATAAACTTTGTGGCACCTTAGTTACATTTAAATGAACCGTGACCTCTTCACGGTCATGGTATAAGTGCTTAGCTTGCAGTTCGTAACTTACGCCATATTTATCAAGCTCTTCTTTAATCATTTTTAAACACTCGTAAACGCTATCAAAACGTTTTTTCATCGGTAGTTTAAGATTAAAAATAAGCTCTTTTGCGTAGGCGTTTACCGCCCAATCAATCATAAGGTTAGTCACTTTTGCTGGCTTTTCCACCATGTCACAGACTAACCATTGAATATTGCGCTTTTCTGGACGGTATTTAAAACCATCGACCCTAAAATGCTTAACTTGCCCTGTTTCCATCAAGTCATCGTTCATAGGACCATTATCAATTGCGCTTACAAACATACCTCGGCGCACCAATTGATATGTCCAGCCCCCTGGGCAAGCACCTAAATCAACACCTCGCATGCCAGGTTGCATACGTTCTTCAGCTTCATGAGGTGGAATAAACACGTTAAAGGCTTCATCAAGTTTCAACGTTGAGCGGCTCGGCGCATGACTCGGCATACGTAAACGCGGGATACCCATAAAGAAAGGCGAATTATTGAATGTATATGAATAGCCAACATAAGCACTGTCGTTTGCTAAAAATAACACATGCATAACAGGTTTTTTCTCAGCAATTTCGCGTGTTACCTTCGAGCGCTTTTCAAGCGATTTTTTCAGAGGTGTAGAAATCTTTTTGCAGAACTTACTCAGCTCTTTACCTTCGTTGGTATCTGGCGTTTCTACGCGTAGGTCACCACATTCAGGAAACTCAGCGGCAGCATCAACAATAGCACTAACGCGGTCTTCAAGTGGCATGTTATCGACTAAGGCGCCAGTAAACCATTGGCGAGCAAATACCATATTTTTGAAATCGACTTTTTTGATGATTTCTTCACCGTGGCTTGCATCAAAACATTCGTAAACAACAATGCCCGTATTTGGTTTTGTTTTTACGTAACCTGCAAAGCCTTGTTCAGCAGCCTGAAAAGTAATTTCAGCAGCGGCATCATTTTCAAAACCACTGCGACAATAAATAACTACACTCGACATAGATAACCCTTAAAACTTATATCGTGCTGCTTGAACTAACAGAATAGCCCAACCAATAATAAAACAAACACCGCCAATTGGGGTGATAGGCCCAAGCCACTTCATGCCCGTTAGAGCGAGTAAATACAAACTACCGCTAAATAACACGGTACCTGCGATAAAAAATCCACCAGCCCAGCTTAAGTTCATGCCCCATTTAATTAAGATAGCAATTGCTATCAATGCAAGGCCATGCACCATTTGGTATTCAGCAGCGGTTTTAAAAATTCCAATTGCGTACTCAGAAACGCGGCTTTTTAAACCATGAGCAGCAAATGCGCCAAGCATTACCGAAAGCATGCAAAATAAGCTACCAATCATTAAATAGAGTTTGATCATTGCGTATCTCCAGCCGCTAAATTCAAAATAAACTGCGCTGCATAATCTGCAGCTTGCTGTAAGTTTTCTTGTTCTGAAATGCCACTTTTTTTGCGAGGTTTTAATGAGTGGTCACCATCTTTGAGAAATTTAATCTCTGGCGGATTAACCATTTTAAGTTCAGCGAGTTCTTGCTGATCACCAAACGTATCGCGCTCACCTTGCAGCACTAAAAATGGGCATGGCATATCAACAAAATGATCTATGCGAAGTTTTTCGGGTTTACCCGGTGGATGAAACGGATAGCCAAAAGCCACAACACCAGCAATATTAGCCAAACCCTGCTCAGTACAAAGCATCGAAGCCATACGCCCACCCATAGATTTACCCCCAATAAATAGCGGCAATTCTGGCTGGCGCTCGGCTAAAACTTCACCAAAGTAGGCAAGTAACTTAGGAGCGCGCTCGGGTGGTCTACGCTTGCCCGTTTCTTTAGCAATTTGCATATACTGAAAATCAAACAAGGCTACATCAATCCCATGCTGACTAATCAAGTTAGCCATTGTTTGCATAAACTCAGAATCACTGCCCGCCCCTGCACCATGGGCAAATATAAACTGTGCGCGTGCTTTGCCCGTTGCACTTTTAAACCACTGTAACATGTTAATACTCTTGTTCTTGCTCTACTAAGCTCAGCATCCAGTCTTTAAAAGACACTATTTTGCCAAGCTCTGTTTGCGATTCGCGGATCACTAAATAGTATGCATTTTTACTTTCTAATGAGTGATTAAATGGAATGACGAGACGACCCGCATCAATATCAGGTTTTGCTAAAACGCTATTACCTATGGCAACCCCCTGTCCATGCACCGCGGCTTGCAATACCATAGATGAGTGACTAAAAATCGGCCCTTGGTTAACTTGTACATTACGCACACCAGCCGTTTTCATCCAGGTTTTCCAGTTTTTACGGGTGGTATCATGCAATAAGGTATGATTTGCTAAATCACTGGGTTGATTAAGTGGTTTAGGGCCCGTTAACAGCAATGGGCTACATAACGGCACTAGATATTCAGTATGCAGCTTATATGTCTGCACCCCACTCCAATAGCCACGACCATAATAAATAGCAATATCTACATCGTCAGAAAGTGAATTTTCATCCTGATCTTGCGCTTTAATTCGCACGTCGATTTCTGGATGTAATTCATTAAATAAACTAAGTCTAGGTACTAACCATTGAATCGCAAAACTTGGCGTTAAACTTACCGTGAGTGACCCTTTCGCACCGCGGGCTAGCAGTTTTTCTGTGGCATCAATGAGCTGAGTAAAAATTTCTTTTATATCTAAAAAGTAACCTTGCCCTTCTTCAGTTAACAGCAAAGAACGATTTTTACGTAAAAACAGCTTTAAACCTAAATGCTCTTCAAGGGTTTTAATTTGATGGCTCACCGCAGCCTGCGTTACATATAGCTCTTCTGCTGCTTTGGTAAAGCTCAAATGGCGGGCAGCGGCTTCGAATGCTTTTAGTGCATTTAAAGGAGGTAAACGACGAGACATAGACACCAAGCTTAGAATTAGTTTTTCTTATGCGTCGATTATAGCGATACAAATAAAAAAAGGCGACCATGGTCGCCTTTTTCATACTTAAATACTTATATATTTAAATTATAAATCGCTTGCGCTGGTATCGAGTGATGCAAAGCTCTTAACTAAGTCATCAACCGCTTTCATTTGCGATAAGTAACCTTCTAGCTTGCTTAGTGCAAGTGCACATGGGCCGTCACATTTTGCTTCATTCGGATTAGGGTGCGCTTCAATAAATAAACCCGCAATACCTAATGCCATGCCACTGCGAGCAAGTTCTGCAGCTTGTGCACGGCGACCATCTGCAGAGTCAGCTCGGCCTCCTGGGCGTTGTAATGCGTGCGTTGCATCAAAGATAACCGGCGCCATAGGCTTCATGTCATCCATACCAAGCATATCAACCACAAGATTGTTATAACCAAAGCTCGTACCACGCTCACACAGTGCAACATTGTTGTTGCCCGCTTCATTAAACTTTTTAATGATATGACGCATTTCGTGTGGAGCTAAAAACTGTGGCTTTTTCACATTGATAATAGCGCCAGTTTTTGCCATGGCTACAACTAGGTCAGTTTGACGAGCAAGGAATGCCGGTAACTGAATTACATCAACCACTTCAGCCACAGGCGCAGCTTGATGCGGCTCATGTACGTCGGTGATCAGTGGCACATTGAAAGTAGATTTAATTTCTTCAAAGATTTTTAAACCTTCTTCCATACCAGGGCCTCGGTATGAATTAATTGAAGAGCGATTCGCTTTATCAAAAGACGCTTTAAAAACGTATGGAATGTTTAGCTTTGATGTAACTTCTACATAATGCTCCGCAATTCGCATCGCTAAATCACGTGATTCAAGTACGTTCATACCGCCAAACAATACAAATGGTTTATCATTGGCTAATTCAATCTCGTTAATTTTAATTAACTGGTTGTTCATTTCTATTCCTTAAGGTGCAACAGCTTGTAGCATTAATCCACAAATATAAGCCATATAGGTACCAACACCATAGCCCAAAACAGCCAGTAATACACCTACTGGCGCAAGAGACGGATGGAATGCTGATGCAACAACAGGTGCTGATGCTGCGCCGCCTACATTTGCTTGAGAGCCTACTGCCATATAAAACAGCGGTGCTTTAATTAATTTCGCGACGATCAACATTAAGCTTGCATGGGTAATCATCCAAATCACACCCAGTACAAAGTACATTGGTGAATCAAAAATCGCAGTGATATTCATGTGTAAGCCAATTGAAGCAACAAGAATATATAAAAAGCTTGATGCTACTTTTGACGCACCAAAAGCTTCAATATGGCGAACTTTAGTAAACGATAAACTAATACCAATTGTGGTAGAGATAACGATTAACCAGAAGAATTTACTGTTTAAACTATACTCTTGTGCCCACGGGAAGTTAGCCCCAAAAAACGGACCTAAAAAGTCAGCACAAAAATGTGCAAGGCCAGTAATACCAAAGGCAATTGCGATAATCGTCATGTAATCATTTAGAGTTGGCATGCGCGCATGCTCAGCATGATACTTTTCTACGCGCTCTTTTAAATCTTCAATTGCACGCGTATCTGCGCCTGTTTTAGCATCAATCGCCTTATGGTTTGCTGCCATTAATAACAGTACGGCCATCCATAAGTTAGCCACAATTACGTCAACAGTCACCATTGCAGAGAAGATATCGCCGCCTACTTCAAACATTTCTTTCATTGAAGCTTGGTTTGCGCCGCCACCAATCCAGCTACCGGCGATAGTCGTCATACCACGCCACACTGCGTCAGGGCCATGGCCGCCCACAGCTTCTGGGTAAACGGCGCTCATTACTAAGATAGCCAAAGGGCCACCAATAACAATACCCAAGGTACCTGTTAAAAACATGATTAATGCTTTTGGCCCAAGGTTTAGGATCGCTTTTAAATCAATACTGATGGTAAGCAATATTAAGCAAGCTGGCAGTAAATAGCGTGACGCTACAAAATATACATTCGAAGAATGACCATCAACAATCCCAAAAGTATTGAGTAATGATGGTAAAAAGTAGCAAAGCAATAATGCTGGTACATATTTATAAAATTTTTGGCAGGCAGCATTATTACTGTGCGAGGTTTTAAAAATAAACCCCAAAATAACGGCAAGCAAACCAAGTACGACTGCGTCATTGGTAATTAGCGCACTGTGGGCGTCAGTCATAAATGTTCCTTTAAATTAGTGGTGTGTATTATTGTTGTCTTCTATTTCAGCAATCTGGTGCTGAATTAATTCGATAGCGGGATCATCTGGGCACTCATTAATAAAGTACTGCAAATCATCACGCGCCATTTTTGGGCAATCTAGCTGATTAAGTAAATAGCCGCGGTCACGACGCTCATAAGGGTCATCACCAAGTAATTCCATCAGCATATCAACACAATGCAATGCATGACCAAATTTACTTTCGCTGATGAACGACCATTTTTGCTGTGCTAGATACAGCTTATAAAGCTCTTCTTCAAAAATCAGTTCAAGCGGTTCTTGCTCATCACCATTTTCTTCACAGGCATTCTCAGGTGTTATATACCAGCTCTGCTGACCTGTGCTTGGCTCAATTAAATAGCCCTCTTCATCACTCATCCCAACGTGAACGTGCACGTCTCCCTGACTAAGTGTGACCGTGGCATCAAGTTCAGCATGCTGTAATAAATGACAAAGTAAAATTGCCAGCGTGGTTTGCGTGCCACTGCGCATAGTAATGGTATAGCTAAAGCTATTTAACGTGTACTCTGGCACTTTTAAGCTTGATGAGCTAAACAGCCATTGCTGATAAAAGGTATCAAGTAACTTATCGAGACGCTCATGTGGCTCTTTTAATTCGGCGCAAAGAGCTGTTACCGTATTTTCAAGCTCATTAAGGGTGTCATAACAGGCTGTTAAATCAGCTTGTTGATCCCACTTTAATTCAGCGTCGATACAACGATAAAGCACTTTAGAAGAAAATGCGTCAAAGGCCTCATCTTGATAGGATTCATTTTGATCTTCAAACCAAGGGGTGGTCATTTATACTGCTACATCTCTTTCAAAAACGAACAGCTAGTTTACCTACTTTTGCTTTAAGTTACCAATACTGAGCGTTGAGATATAAAAAAGCGGTACGACAGCCAATGCAATCAAATACCGCTCAGAGATTTGTTATAAAAGAAGTGCTGTTTTTGCAGATGCTAAATAACCAATTACTAATAAAATAAGCGTGGTGATCGCAAGTAATACAAGCTTCGCGCTTTTTGCACTTTGCTTAGCGGCAACCACACCGAGTACAATATAAGCAACCACTAAGATTATCTTTTCTAATAACCAAGATTGTTCAAGCGGGTTAAAACCGGCCATTACAATTAATGCCACTGCAGAAATAAGTAATAAGGTGTCGATACTGTGGCTGCCGATAAACACTACTTTGTTTTTTGCCAGAACGCCCGTCTTTAAGCGAGAGAAAGAACGAACGTAGAATAAGATAATACTCAACACGGCAAATAACATGTGAGTATGTTTTACTGCTAAATAATCCATATGCCCCTAATTTTATTTTAATTAATCTGGATAACGTACAAGTACGTCTTCTATTTCTTTAATTCGCTGATTAAACACATCAATCAACTTTGGATCAAATTGTTTGCCCTGTTGCGCGTTAATTTCTTTCACAACATCGTCAAGCGACCACGGCTCTTTGTAGCAGCGCTTATGACGTAGTGCATCAAATACATCAGCTAAAGCAACGATGCGACCTGCAATAGGAATGTCTTCGCCTTTCAACCCTTTCGGGTAGCCTGAACCATCCCAACGCTCATGGTGTGACAACGCAATCACTGCGCCAGTATTAACAATGTCACGATTGGAGTCTTTTAAAATTAAATGACCTTTTTCAGCATGAAGTTGCATGATAGCCCACTCTTCATCGGTCAATGGCCCCGGCTTATTTAATATAGCGTCGGGAATACCCACTTTACCCACATCATGCAATGGCGCAGCTAAGCGAATAAGCTCTGCTTCGCGTTTTGATAGACCATAGCCCATGGCAAGTTCATAACAAATGTGCGACACACGCTTTACATGGTTACCTGTTTCTGTTGAACGTTGCTCTAACGCTTCACTGAGCCTAAATACTAACTCTTGTTGTGTTGCTTCGATTTCAGATTGTAACTGTACATTTTCATACGCCAGCTGCACATTTTGCGAAAAGATTTCAATCAAGTGACGCTGAGTGTCGGTTAAATGCTTAGGGATACCTGAAATAAACAACATGGAATTATGATTATATTCACTACTGCAATAGGCAAATAAATAGTTCTCACGATAAACAATGGTTTTTTCATTTAAAGCTTGCTGACAGGCTTGAAGCTGATCGTGACTTAACACCTCTTCAATCGCCTTGCCTTCACTGCGTTCAAACTCACCTCGGCCCGAAAACACCACTAGCTTCTTTTGGTTATCTTGCGGGTTACTCGCAACTAAACTGGTTGCATACATGGCCTGATCAACGGTTCCTAATAATGAGGTAAGTTGTTGCATCACCCCTTCAATAAAGCTTTCAAGAGAATGAGTTGAAAAGATATCACGTGAAGCTTTAATTATTTTTTCAAGGCCTTGACGAGATTGTTCTATCGACAAAATATCACGATATGAACGCAAGCTCGACATCACTACTGTGAACAGTTTTTGTGCTGTTAATTCAGTTTTTGATTTGTAGTCATTGATATCGTAATTAACGATGACTTGACGCTCTGGTGCTTGCCCAGGCTGACCAGTGCGAAGAATGATACGAATATGATTATTTTTTGCGGTTTCACGAATAAACTTGGCAACTTTAAGGCCGGCATCGTCGGTTTCCATAACCACATCGAGTAATACGATAGCCGCATCTGGATGCTCTTGAATTACTTGCTTAGCTTCTTCACCTGAATAAGCACTAATAAACTCTAAACGTTTATCTTGAAATTCAAAGTCACTCAACGCAAGCTTTGTTACGGCATGTACTTCTGGCTCGTCATCAACGACGATGACTTTCCAACTACCCTGAACCACCTCATTAACTTCGTCAAGTGCTTCATCCGAAAACAAAAAATCATCCATTCTATGGGATCCTCAAAGGCTATGTACGCACAGTGCGCTTTATTGTTATTTAGGCCATTGTGCTAACGTTACACGGTCATTACCGCCAAGATCTTTAATTGTAAGTATATGGCTATACGACATTTGTGCAAAAAATTCTTGTACCTTCACACTTTGTTTGTAGCCATGTTCAATTAAAAGATAGCCATTTGTTGCTAAATAGTCACGTGCGATAGTAATAATTTGTTTAATATCAGCCATACCGTCGTCATCTGCAACTAATGCAGAGAGCGGCTCAAAGCGAACATCGCCTTGGCTTAAATGCTCATCATCATGTTCAATATACGGAGGATTGCTCACAATTAGGTCAAACTTTTGTGTACTTACTGCACTAAACCAATTGCTCAAGGCAAAATTAGCATTGTTGATTGCAAGTCGCTGTTTATTTTCTTTAGCTAATTCGACAGCATCAGCCACCCTATCAACCCCTGTCACCTGCCAATTTGGCATTTCACTGGCCAATGCCAAAGCAATTGCCCCTGTGCCAGTGCCTAAATCAAGCACGTTTGCAGCCGTAGGTAGCTCAAGGCCTAAGGCATATTCTACTAACGTTTCGGTATCAGGTCTTGGGATCAGGGTTGTTGGATTAACCTTTAAAGGAAGACTCCAAAATTCACGAAAGCCAACAATATGAGCAACTGGTTCACCATTTAAACGACGCTGACATGCTTGTTCAAAATCACGTTGTTGCTGTTCGGTAAGTTGTTTTTCGGGCCAAGTAAATAAGTAACTACGAGGTTTATCAAGAATGGATAATAACAGGACTTGTGCGTCTAACTTAGCACTGTCGCTGCTAGGCGTTAATAACGCCGTTGCAGCAACAATTGCTTGTTCAATGCATTGTGGCACGATTATTCATCGCCCATCGCGGCAAGTAAGTCAGCTTGGTGTTCTTGCATTAGAGGCTCGATAACACTTCCTAAATCACCAGCAACCACTTCATTCAAACGATAAAGTGTTAAATTAATACGGTGATCGGTAATACGACCTTGCGGGTAGTTATAAGTACGAATACGCTCAGAGCGGTCACCGCTACCTACTAAGTTACGACGTTCTGACGCTTCAGCCGCTTGACGCTTTTCATCTTCAGCTTGTTGTAAGCGTGCGCCAAGTACAGACATCGCTTTGGCACGGTTTTTATGCTGTGAACGCTCATCCTGACACTCTACAACCACACCCGTTGGAATGTGTGTAATACGGATTGCTGAGTCAGTTTTATTTACGTGCTGACCACCGGCACCCGATGCACGGAAGGTATCGACTTTAATATCAGCAGGGTTAATTTCAATTGCTTCCGCTTCAGGAATTTCGGCCATAACGGCTACCGTACACGCTGAGGTATGAACACGGCCTTGCGATTCTGTCTCTGGAACACGTTGTACACGGTGCGCACCTGATTCAAACTTAAGCTGACCATACACACCTTCGCCAGAGATATGCGCAATCACTTCTTTATAACCGCCGTGCTCACCTTCGTTAGTACTTACTACTTCTACTTTCCACTTTTTAGTTTCAGCGTAGCGGCTGTACATACGGAATAAGTCACCTGCGAAGATAGCAGCTTCATCACCACCGGTACCGGCACGAACCTCTAAATAGACGTTATTATTGTCTTTAGGGTCTTTTGGTAACATTAGAATTTGGATTTCATCTTCTAATGCAATAATTTGTGCTTTTGCTTCTTTGTATTCTTCTTGCGCCATTTCACGCATATCAGGATCAGAGTCTTTTAACATTTCTTCTGCTGTAGCAACATCATCTTGGGCTTGTTGGTAAGCTAAAAATGCTTTTACGATTTCTTCTAATTCTGAGTATTCTTTAGATAAGGCACGAAAGCGATTTTGGTCGCTGATCACAGAGGGGTCGCTTAGTAGCGCTTGCACTTCCTCATAACGCTCAACTAAGGTTTCTAATTTTCTATAAACAGACTCTTTCATTTAACGACTATTCCTGATCAATACCTAACATTTTCTTTAATTGGCTTAACTCCGCTGCTTCACCTTTTTTAGCAGCATCTTGAATGGCACGGGTAGGTGCGTGCATCAAGCGGTTGGTCAGTTTGTTTGCCAACTCGAGTATTACTTTTTCTGCCTCTTTACCTGCTTGTAACTGGCCAAGGGCTTTTTCGACAAGTTCTGACTTTATATCTTGTACATCGTTGCGATAATGGCGAATAAGATCCACCGAATCGAGTGAACGCAACCACATAGCAAATTCATCGGTACGTGAGCGAATAATAGCTTGCGCTTGCTCCGCAGCCTGCTCACGAGCGGCGATATTCTCGCTTACTATGGCTTGTAAGTCATCAACTGAATACAAATAGGCAGCATCTAATTCGCCTACTTGGCTTTCGATATCACGCGGTACCGCGATATCGATAAATAACATTGGTTTGTGGCGGCGCTTTTTCAACGCCTGCTCTACCACCCCTTTACCGATAATAGGCAAGGTACTGGCGGTTGAACTAATAACAATATCGGCGTCGTGTAAACGCTCTGGTAACTGGGCAAGTGCAATCACATCCGCGTCAACCTCACTCGCTAACGTTTTAGCGCGTTCAATAGTACGGTTTGCCACCGTGATTTTTTGCGGATCGTTTTGGTATAAGTGCTTAGCAACTAGTTCAATCGTTTCACCTGCACCAATTAGCAGTACATTGGTTTTATCTAGTTTGCCGTAAATATGTTTCGCAAGATTAACTGCGGCATAAGCAACAGATACTGCGCTAGCACCAATATCAGTTTCGGTACGAACTTGTTTTGCGACAGAAAATGTTTTTTGAAACAAGCGGTCAAAGGTTACACCAATGGCATCGTGAGTTTTTGCATTATGGTAGGCTTGTTTTATTTGCCCTAAAATTTGCGGCTCGCCGAGTACTAACGAATCTAGACCACAAGACACCCGCATTAAGTGATTAATTGCTTCGTGATCTTCATGATAATAGATATTATTGCTCAGTTCATGTTCATCCAATCCATGGAAACTGGCTAACCAGTGCAACAGGGTTTGGGAATTACGCTCAGCAAGGCTACAATAGATTTCAGTTCGGTTGCAGGTCGAAACAATAACCGCTTCATTAAAATGCGCATGACCACTTAATTGCTGTAACGCCTCAGACATTTGCTCAGGCGAAAACGCGACTTTTTCGCGTAATTCTACGGATGCGGTTTTGTGATTTATACCAAGTGCTACGATGGTCATATGTACCAAATATTGCTAAGCCCAGCTGTAAAGGCATTAATTTTACCAAAAATCAGCGGAATATGGAAAGTAAGGAACGACATTTGATTAAACAATATTTGATTTTATTCATGTTTTTTTTATTTATCGGCGGTTGTGCGCAAAAAATTTCAACAGTTGATTACATTTATCCTGACTGGAAAAGCCGATTAGAACAACAAGCTCAATGGCAAGTGCAAGGCAAAATGGCATTTATTAGTACAGAGCAGCGCCAGTCAGCCAATTTAAATTGGCAACATGATGAGCAATACAGCGACATGGTGCTTACCAGTTTTATTGGTACCCGTATTCTGTCTTTAAAGCAAAATGCACAAGGTGCTGAACTTGAGTATGACGACAATGTATATACCGACCGTGATGCCTCAATGTTGTTATATCGTTTAACCGGTTTTTCAATCCCATTAGATAATGCCGCAAAGTGGCTAAAAGGCACCGTCGAAAACGACCAAGCAAGCTATGATGAGCAAGGCCGTTTAAAAAGTCTTATTTGGCAAGCTCACAATGGTCAACAGTGGCAGATAACCTATTCAGATTACATCAAACAAGATGGTTATTGGCTTCCTGTTAAGCTAAGCCTTAAAAACAATAAAATTCGTATTAAAATTCAACTTAATGATTGGCAGTTAAATTAATCATGACACACGCTTCAACCGCCCCGCTAACTTTAATAGCACCTGCAAAACTTAATTTATTCCTTCATATAAATGGTCGCCGTAAAGATGGCTACCATGAACTCGAAACCTTATTTACCTTTTTAGAATTTGGTGATGACTTAACATTTACTGTCAACAACGAGCCAAATATTACAGTAACCGGTGATACAAACGGTATTGAGCTTGCAGATAACCTTATATATAAAGCAGCCCGTTTATTACAACAGCACTGTGATTGCCAACAAGGCGCTTCAATAAAGCTATTAAAACGTTTGCCTATGGGCGGCGGTGTTGGCGGCGGCTCATCTGATGCCGCCACTACCCTGCTTGCTCTTAATAAACTATGGGGTTGTGATTTATCACTTACAGAATTAGCTCAGCTTGGGGTGAAATTAGGCGCTGATGTACCAGTATTTATCAATGGTCACACTGCCATTGCCCATGGGATTGGCGAGCAACTAGAAAATATTGAATTACCGCAAAGTTGGTTCTGTGTAGTGCATCCAGGGCAGCATGTGAGCACTGCGAAAATTTTTACCCACCCAGATTTAAAGCGCGACACACCTAAGCTAAAAGCAGACTGGCAAACAGAAAATTTAGGCAATGATTGTGAGGCTTTAGTTAAAAAGCTCTGCCCCGAGGTTGAAAAAGCCCTGCAGTGGTTGCTAAAATACGCCCCGTCAAAGATGACTGGTACAGGCGCTTGCTGCTTTGCTGAGTTTTCAACCGAGGCACAAGCACAACAAGTTTTAGCTCAATTACCAGAAAAATGGACAGGTTTTGTTGCAAGTAGTGCTACACTTTCTCCTGCTCATACAGCATTAAATGCTCACTTTGAAATGAAGTAACGTACAAGTAAATGTTAACCTGCTTTGGTGCCTACCATAGCCTGTTAGTCCCAAAATTCAGTGCCTGAGGAACCCTACCGTGCCTGACATGAAGCTCTTCGCTGGTAACGCAACACCTGAGCTAGCTCAAAAAGTTGCAAAACGTTTGTATATTGAATTAGGCGATGCTGTTGTTGGCCGTTTTAGTGACGGTGAGATCAGTGTTCAAATTAATGAAAATGTTCGTGGCTCTGACGTTTTCATTGTCCAATCAACCTGTAACCCTACTAACGATAACTTAATGGAGCTTATCGTTATGGTTGATGCCCTACGTCGTGCGTCTGCTGGACGTATTACTGCCGTTATCCCTTACTTTGGTTATTCACGTCAAGACCGCCGCGTGCGTTCTGCGCGTGTACCAATTACAGCTAAAGTAGTTGCAGATTTCCTTTCAAGTGTTGGTGTTGACCGCGTTCTAACGGTTGATTTACACGCTGAACAAATCCAAGGTTTCTTCGACGTACCAGTTGATAACGTATTTGGTAGCCCAGTTCTACTTGAAGATATGAAAGAACGCGACTTCGATGACGTTGTTGTTGTTTCTCCTGATATCGGTGGTGTTGTTCGAGCTCGTGCAATCGCTAAGCTATTAAACGACACAGACCTTGCTATTATCGACAAGCGTCGTCCACAAGCAAACGTTTCACAAGTAATGCACATTATTGGTGACGTTGAAGGTCGTGACTGTATCATCGTTGATGACATGATCGATACCGGTGGCACTTTATGTAAAGCAGCAGCAGCGCTTAAAGAACACGGTGCAAAACGCGTATTTGCTTACGCCACTCACCCAGTACTTTCTGGTAATGCAGCTGAGAACATTCGTAACTCAGTCATTGACGAAGTTATTGTAACTGACTCAATCACACTATCTGACGAGCTTAAAGCAATTGATAAAATCAAAGTGCTTACACTTGCAGATATGCTTGCTGAAACAATCCGTCGTATCAGCAACGAAGAATCTATTTCAGCGATGTTTGAACACTAATCAACATTACTGCAATACTAAAAAAAGCACCGTCTAGGTGCTTTTTTTGTAGTCGTTATTTATTTTCCCCGAAAGGGGTGGTATGATAGCGCGCCTTTTGGCTGGGGACCTTGGTCGCAAAGGCCCTAAGACTATTAATTATTGGAGACATTATGTCAACTTACACATACAATGCAGAATTACGTACAGAAACAGGTACTGGTGCGAGCCGCCGCCTACGCCGTGAAGATAAAGTTCCTGCAATCCTTTACGGTGCTGACAAAGAAGCTGCATCAATCGTTCTTGCACACAAAGATATGATCAAAGCGCAAGAAGACGAAGGTTTCTACACGCACATCCTTACTTTAAACATCGGTGGCGAGTCAGTTGAAGCTATCCTTAAAGATATTCAACGTCACCCGTACAAGCCTAAGATCACTCACTTAGACTTCCAACGTGTAGATGCTACTCACAAACTTCACACTAAAGTGCCTGTACACTTCATCGGTGAAGAGAAAGTAACTAAAGCTGGTAACACTGTTGTTCACCAATTAACTGAAATCGAAATCACGTGTCTTCCTAAAGCACTTCCTGAGTTCGTTGAAGTTAACGTTTCAGATTTAGTAGCTGGTGATTCAATCCACCTTTCTGACCTTAAACTTCCTTCAGGTGTTTCATCTGTTGAGCTAACTAAAGGCGCTGATCACGATCAGTCAGTTGTTACTGTTAAAGCTAACAAAGCAGCTCCAGCTGAAGAAGAAGCTTCAGAAGACGCTGCAGAATAATTTTTAAGGTGTAAACACCTTGAATTCTATTCAAATGCTTGTGGGCCTGGCTAATCCAGGCCCCGAATACGCAAACACACGCCATAATGCAGGTGCTTGGTTCATCGAAGAACTGGCTGCACGTTATAACTGCACACTCAAACATGATCCTAAATATCACGGCCTCACCGGCAAAGTGATTATTCAAGGCCAAGAATTTAAATTACTGATCCCTACAACTTATATGAATTTAAGTGGTAAGGCGGTGAGTAGTCTCGCTAATTTCTTTAAAATCCCTGTTGAGAACATTCTCGTTGCTCATGACGAAATGGACTTAGATCCTGGGATTGCAAAACTTAAAAAAGGTGGCGGCCACGGCGGTCATAATGGTTTAAAAGATATTATTGCGAAAATGGCAAACCAAAAAGATTTCATGCGCCTTCGCATAGGCATTGGTCATCCAGGTCACCGAGAAATGGTAACAGGCTGGGTGCTAGGTAAAGCCGCGAAAGACGATCAAGAAAAAATGGACGCCGCCGTTGACGAAGCAGTTCGTTGTATGGAAATACTTGCAAAAGATGGTGTGTTAAAAGCACAAAACAGACTACATTCATTTAAACCTTAATCCGTTTTAATGAAATTACACAAGGTATCTTACTATGGGTTTTAAATGTGGCATCGTTGGTTTGCCAAACGTTGGTAAATCAACTCTATTTAATGCACTAACTAAAGCGGGTATTGAAGCCGCTAACTTCCCTTTTTGTACCATTGAGCCTAACACGGGTGTGGTACCGGTTCCTGATGCGCGCTTAAATGATTTAGCCGCTATCGTAAATCCTCAGCGTATTTTACCAACGACGATGGAATTCGTTGATATTGCAGGTCTAGTAAAAGGCGCATCGAAAGGTGAAGGTTTAGGTAACCAATTCTTAGCAAACATTCGTGAAACAGATGCGATTGGTCACGTTGTTCGTTGTTTTGAAGACGAAAACATTGTTCACGTTGCTGGCACAATTGACCCTGCTGATGATATCGACGTAATTAACACTGAATTAGTACTTGCTGATATGGACAGTGCTGATAAAGCGATTGTTCGTAATGCTAAAAAAGCAAAAGGCGGCGACAAAGACGCTAAAGAGCAAAATGCTGTTTTAGAAAAAGTAAAAGTACACTTAGATGAAGGTTTAACGTTACGTTCTTTAGAACTAACTAAAGAAGAAAAAGCAGCAATTAAGCCGCTTAACTTCTTAACAATCAAACCGACCATGTATATTGCTAACGTGGCAGAAGATGGTTTTGAAAATAACCCTTACCTAGACAAAGTACGTGAAATTGCCGCTGCAGAAGATGCGGTTGTTATTCCAGTATGTGCAGCGATTGAATCTGAGTTATCTGAACTTGAAGAAGAAGATAAACTAGAATTTATGGCTGACCTAGGTTTAGAAGAACCAGGTCTTAACTTAGTGATCCGTGGTGGTTACGAGTTACTTAAATTACAAACCTACTTCACTGCTGGCGTTAAAGAAGTACGTGCATGGACAATCCCAGTAGGTGCGACTGCACCACAAGCTGCGGGTAAAATCCACACTGACTTTGAGCGTGGCTTTATCCGTGCACAAACTATTGCATTTGACGACTACATTGCGTTTAAAGGCGAAAGCGGTGCTAAAGAAGCTGGTAAGATGCGTCAAGAAGGTAAAGAGTACATCGTTAAAGACGGCGATGTGATGAACTTCTTATTTAACGTATAAGCATATTTGCTCATTCGATTTTAAAAGGCTCGTTATTACGAGCCTTTTTTATTGTCTAAATATTACTAACCCTTCCTAAAACATCAAAGCATGGTGAGTAATACTTCTGCAGCCTTACCTCTGCTTGTTCTTTTTAGTGATGTACGGTGTTATTTATGCTTAACAGTGAATCGTCGTCGAAAGCAAATGAGTGATAACAACAGTTAATTGAGGGGATTTCAAAGCTCGCTAGCAATTTTGCGACCTATTGACTGCTCGATTAGCAAATTGTGGGGATTTTAAAAGTAAAAATAAGCCCCCTTAGTGACAAAATAGCCTATATAAATTCATTCGCTTTCGCTTTTTTATGTTTAAATCACCTAAAAGATCACGCTAACTAATTTTGAAACTTGATTTTTGTATGAAAATCAAGCAGCTTTAAATGTACGTTTTAAAACTCTTACGATGCGTTTGGGAATTAAACTCATAAATTGCAGTCAAAAAAACAGCAATTTAAATGAAATTTCGCCACTTAGCTTAATTTTAATGCAAACAAACACTGATAAGCATTTTTTTGCAAAAAAGGTGTTGACGGATTTAGGTCATATCAGCATAATACGCCCCGCACTCAGCGATGAAGTGCTAACAAAAAAGATGGCTAAGTAGCTCAGTTGGTTAGAGCACATCACTCATAATGATGGGGTCACAGGTTCAAATCCCGTCTTAGCCACCATTCTTTTTGTTGCTCAATGAAGAGTTTAAAATAACTACCAGTACTTTAAGTACGAATGATGCGGGAGTGGCGGAATTGGTAGACGCGCTGGATTTAGGTTCCAGTAACTTCGGTTGTGAGAGTTCAAGTCTCTCCTTCCGCACCATGTTCTTGATAAGAACTCAAACTATCAAGCTTTTGTTGGGATATCGCCAAGCGGTAAGGCAGCAGGTTTTGATCCTGCCATTCCCAGGTTCAAATCCTGGTATCCCAGCCACGATGGCTAAGTAGCTCAGTTGGTTAGAGCACATCACTCATAATGATGGGGTCACAGGTTCAAATCCCGTCTTAGCCACCATTCTTTCTTAAGAATGGCTCTGCAGGAGTTAAAGCTGCACTCAATGAAGAGTTTAAAATAACTACCAGTACTTTTAGTACGAATGATGCGGAGTAGCGGAATTGGCCGATGTCTTGATTAAGACGCTGGATTTAGGTTCCCTTACTACAAACGCAAAAGGTATGCGGGAGTGGCGGAATTGGTAGACGCGCTGGATTTAGGTTCCAGTAACTTCGGTTGTGAGAGTTCAAGTCTCTCCTTCCGCACCATGTTCTTGATAAGAACCAAAACTATCAAATTATTCTTTGTTGGGATATCGCCAAGCGGTAAGGCAGCAGGTTTTGATCCTGCCATTCCCAGGTTCAAATCCTGGTATCCCAGCCACTTTCTCAAAGTGTCAAAGAATGCTCAATGAAGAGTCTAAAATAACTACCAGTACATTAGTACGAATGATGCGGGAGTGGCGGAATTGGTAGACGCGCTGGATTTAGGTTCCAGTAACTTCGGTTGTGAGAGTTCAAGTCTCTCCTTCCGCACCATGTTCTTGATAAGAACTCAAACTATCAAATTATTCTTTGTTGGGATATCGCCAAGCGGTAAGGCAGCAGGTTTTGATCCTGCCATTCCCAGGTTCAAATCCTGGTATCCCAGCCACTTTCTCAGAGTGATAAAGAATACTCAATGAAGAGTCTAAAATAACTACCAGTACATTAGTACAAATGATGCGGGAGTGGCGGAATTGGTAGACGCGCTGGATTTAGGTTCCAGTAACTTCGGTTGTGAGAGTTCAAGTCTCTCCTTCCGCACCATGTTCTTAAGTAGAACTAAAACTCTTCAAGTTTAGCGTTGGGATATCGCCAAGCGGTAAGGCAGCAGGTTTTGATCCTGCCATTCCCAGGTTCAAATCCTGGTATCCCAGCCAACTACTTACTTCCCTTTCAAGTTTAAAGTTTAAAGTTTAAAGTTTAAAGTTTAAAGTTTAAAGTTTAAAGTTTATCCAAAGTATATTCGGTAATTTTATACCAATTCGCTTAATTAAGTAGTCTATTTTGAGGCAATAAAACCTCGTTGATAACAAGGCAAAAATTTCGTTATTTAGTTGTTCTAAATCAGAAATTTTTAACGCAGGTAGCGACAGGTTTAATCCCTCAAAATGATTAAGTATTATTGCGGATTGGTATTAGCACAAAAAAAAGGGCTAATTTTCATTACCCCGCTTCTTTGCCTTTTGTAAGATTAATTTTTTACTATTAACTTAATGTCCCGCTAATCGCATACTTTAAAACCCAGTTCTTTGCAGGGCCTGTGTTATTAGCAAGCTTTAAAAACTTACTGCGCACCCAGCTCAGTGGTTTAATCTCGTTTGAAAAACCAAAATAACATGCATCCATCATACTCATCATTAGTAAATTAGCGTGGCGGCGTTTTTTCTCGTAGCGCTTTAATAACGCTTGCTGACCAACATCAGGTTGATCTGCCAAAATATCTGCCAGTGCTACAACATCTTGAAAGCCTAAGTTTACACCTTGCCCAGCAAGCGGGTTAATTGTGTGCGCCGAATCACCCACTAAAACTAAACGTCCGTGCGAGTAATCATTGGCATGTTGGCGTGCAAGTGGAAAAACAGCATGCTCAAGTAATTCAAAGTCGCCCGGTAGTTCAGGAAAATGTTCAATGAGTTTTGCTTTAAGTTGCTCATTCGACAACTTTTGCCACTGCTTTAAAACCGCAGCATCGTGATAACAAATTAAATTAGCATAAGGCGCCTGCATCGGTAAAAATGCTACTGGGCCGCTTGGCGTAAATTGTTGCCACGTTTTTACCTGCTGCGGGGCATCTAATTTGATTAACACGCCCATGCAATGCTGGCCATATTGCCAACCCGTTACACCTAAACCAGCTTTAGTTCGCAATTGTGACTGTCCACCATCTGCAGCAACAACTAAATCAGCGGTATATTGAGTATCGCCATAATGTAAGGTGATTGAATCAGCCGTTTGAGTAATATCCGTAATGGCTGTTAGTTGCTCTATCACTTCGATATTGTACTTGGCGAATTCCTGCCAAAGACTTGCTTGAATTAAATTATTTTCGATTAAATGACCTAAATGCGTTTCGCCAATTTCATGGCAATCAAACAATAAATTCTCGCCTTGTTGCTGGTAGGCCTCTAATTGTTGATAAGGTGCGATACGATTTTGTCTTAGTAACGGCATTGCACCAAGCTCATCGAGTAAATTTTCTGAAAAACGATTAATAGCCGAAATGCGAATATCTACCTTATCTGAGCTTAAAATATGATCAGCATCGATAAGGTGCTTTTCAATAACGGAGACATCCCTACCCTGCTTGGCCAGTTTTACAGCAGTAGCAGCACCTACCATGCCGCCACCGACAACAATTACCTTATTTTTATTCATTTAATATTCGCTCATTTGGCTATTTAAATACGGGATAAATTGTAACGTAATTCAATATTGCGTGTCAGTGCATTTACCGCTTATGAATTTCAAAACAGTGACTTGTTTGATTTCACACCACAAAGATAAAAACTATACTTGGATCTGTGCGGGTATCCAGCTAAAATACGCGTCCTTTAAGTCGGCATACTTGCCACTTAATCCTGTTTCTAACACATTTTTGTGTCACTACCGAATTGAAAACGAGGCTATATTTCAATGAGTAAAAAGCTGCATATTAAAACCTGGGGTTGTCAGATGAACGAGTACGACTCTCAGAAAATGGCTGATCTACTAGATGCGACTAACGGCTATCAGTTAACTGAAGAAGCTGAAGACGCTGACGTGATCTTACTCAATACCTGTTCAATCCGTGAAAAGGCACAAGAGAAAGTATTCCATCAGCTTGGCCGTTGGAAACTATTAAAAGACGACAAACCAGAGTTAATCATTGGTGTTGGTGGCTGTGTTGCATCGCAAGAAGGTGACTCAATTCGTCAACGTGCACCGTTTGTTGATGTAATCTTTGGCCCGCAAACATTACACCGCTTACCAGAAATGATTAAGCAAGTGCAAAGTGGCGACAGCAGCTCGGTAGTTGACGTTTCATTCCCTGAGATTGAAAAGTTCGACCGTTTACCTGAGCCAAAAGCGGAAGGACCTACTGCGTTTGTATCAATTATGGAAGGTTGTTCTAAATACTGTACATTCTGCGTAGTGCCTTATACGCGTGGTGAAGAAGTAAGCCGCCCTCTTGATGACGTATTACTTGAAGTTGCCCAACTTGCAGAGCAAGGTGTTCGCGAAGTAAACCTACTTGGTCAAAACGTAAATGCGTATCGTGGTGAAACTCACGACGGTGAAATTTGTTACTTCTCTGATTTATTACGTTATGTCGCTGCGATTGACGGTATTGACCGCATTCGTTATACCACATCGCACCCAGTAGAATTTACGCCAGATATCATTGATGCGTACGCAGACGTACCTGAGCTTGTTGACCACCTACACTTACCAGTACAAAGTGGTTCAGACCGTGTTCTTAACCTTATGAAACGTGGTCATACTGCACTCGAGTACAAATCTACGATTCGTAAGTTACGTAAAATTCGCCCTAACCTAAGCATGTCTTCAGACTTCATCATTGGTTTCCCAGGCGAAAGCAAAGCGGACTTTGAAGCAACTATGAACCTTATCAATGACATTGGTTTTGATATGAGCTTTAGCTTCATCTACAGTGCGCGCCCTGGTACGCCAGCTGCTGATTTACCAGATGACGTAACAGAGCAAGAGAAAAAAGAACGTTTATACATTCTGCAAAACCGTATCACGCAAATGGCGCAGCAAATCAGCCGCCAAATGTTTGATACCGAACAGCGTATCCTAGTTGAAGGTCCTTCTAAGAAGAACCCAATGGAATTACGTGGCCGTACTGAGAACAACCGAGTGGTTAACTTTGAAGGCCCTCACTCAGTGATCGGTCAATTCGTTGATGTACGTATTACAGAAGCATTGCCAAACTCTTTACGTGGTGAATTAATTCGTACAGAATCAGAAATGAACTTACGCCGTGATGTGGCACCTTCAGCTATTTTAAATAAAGCTGCTGAAGCTGAGGCCGCTACGGCCCCTAACGAAATTGGCGTTGCTACTTTCGTACCTTAGGGTGACACTTGGTGCAGGCACAGCCTGCACCCATCAATAGGAAGCAATTTTGAGTAATCAGTTAAAAACATTAGAGATTTATTTAGAACCCGCCGACAACAAACGCCTTTCATCTTTATGTGGTCCGTTTGACGAAAACATTAAGCAAATTGAACGCCGCCTTGGTGTTGAGATTGCACACCGTGATAATTTCTTCAGAGTAACTGGTAAACTGCACCTTGCAGCAGCGGCTGTTGAGATACTAAAAAACCTCTATATTGAAACTCAACCTATTCGCGGCCTGATTGGCGAGATTGAACCTGAAGCCGTACATTTGGCAATTAGCGAATCAAATGCGCTAGAGCAAGATGAAAACCCAGGTGTATATGGCAAAGACATGGTGATTAAAACTCGCCGTGGCGTTATTAAACCGCGCAATGATAATCAAGGCGTGTATGTTGCAAATATTTTGCATCACGATATTACCTTTGGTATTGGCCCTGCTGGCACAGGTAAAACTTATTTAGCGGTTGCTGCAGCTGTTGATGCCTTAGAGCGTCAAGAAATTCGCCGTATTTTATTAACTCGTCCTGCGGTTGAAGCTGGTGAAAAGCTAGGCTTTTTACCTGGTGACTTAAGTCAAAAAATCGACCCGTATTTACGCCCTCTATACGATGCATTATTTGAAATGCTGGGTTTTGAGCGTGTAGAAAAGCTAATTGAGAAAAACGTGATTGAAGTTGCGCCACTTGCTTACATGCGTGGTCGTACGCTAAATGACGCGTTTATTATTCTCGATGAAAGCCAAAACACCACAGCAGAACAAATGAAAATGTTCTTAACCCGTATTGGTTTTAATTCAAAAGCGGTGATCACGGGTGATATTACACAAGTCGATTTGCCGCGTGGTGCCCGCTCAGGCCTACGTCATGCCATCGAAGTATTAAACGGTGTCGATGAAATTAGCTTTAACTTCTTCCAATCACACGATGTGGTTCGCCATCCGGTTGTTGCTCGTATCGTTGAAGCTTATGAGCGAAACGATGAAGCAGAACGTTTAAAACGTGCAGAGAAGCAACGTGCGAAAGAAGCGCAAGCAAACCAACAAGAAGCAAACTCGTGACCGAATTAGATTTACAAATAGCCTGTGAGTTTGACGACTTACCAAGCTTTGAACAATTCCAGCTATGGGCTGACAAAGCCCTTAGCAACTACCGTGAAGATGCAGAGCTGACTATAGTGATCAGCGATGAAGCACAAAGCCAGCAGCTCAACAATGATTACCGTGGCAAAGATAAACCGACTAATGTCTTATCTTTTCCATTTGAAGCACCACCGGGCATTGAGTTACCTTTAGTAGGTGATTTAATCATTTGTCCGGCTATTGTTTTAGCCGAATCAATTGAGCAAGAAAAAACCTTTCACGACCATTTTGCCCATATGGTTATCCATGGATGCTTGCATTTACTTGGATTTGACCATATAAAGGACGAAGATGCACTTGAAATGGAAAGCATAGAAAAGCAATTACTTGCCGATCTGAACATCGCTGACCCATATCGAGACGATATTTAAATTAACGGAGCAATTAGACGCAATGAGCGACGACAACTCGCAAACTAGCCAGGGTTCTTCTGGCAAAACGTGGCTGGGCCGCATAGCCCAAATGTTGCAAGGGGAACCCCAGAATAGAGAAGAGCTGGTAGAAGTAATTGCCGATGCGCAAGAACGCGACCTTATCGACCCTGAAACCAAAGATATGATTGAAGGGGTGCTAGGTGTATCAGAGCTGAAAGTGCGGGACATCATGATCCCACGCTCGCAAATGGTAACCTTAGAGGTTGATACACCATTAGAAGAGCTATTACCTATGATGGTTGATTCAACACATTCACGTTTTCCCGTGGTATGTGAAGACAAAGACCATGTTGAAGGTATTTTATTAGCAAAAGATTTATTACCACTGATCATCAACAAAGATGAGCAACTGCCTTCTTTACGTGAATATTTGCGTCCTGCAGTTGTAGTGCCTGAAAGTAAACGTGTAGACACGCTGCTTAATGAGTTCCGTCAACAACGTTACCACATGGCGATTGTTATTGATGAGTATGGTGGTGTGTCTGGTCTTGTCACTATCGAAGATATCCTTGAAATCATCGTTGGTGAAATCGAAGACGAGCACGATGAAAGTGAAGACCTACAAGATATTCGCCAAGTTGCAAAGCACGTTTACGCTGTGCAAGCACTGACTGAAGTTGATGACTTTAACGAGTATTTTAAAACTGGTTACAGCACCTCAGATGCTGACACCATAGGTGGTATTGTTTTACATGCATTTGGTCACATGCCAAGTCGTGGTGAAACAATCGAGGTAGAAGGCTTACAATTTAAAGTCACTAACGCAGATAACCGCCGTATCTTACAATTGCAAGTCACCATTCCAAAGGCTGATGATAACGACAGTGAAGAAACTGCTAACTAACCTAAGTCACCTTGCAAAAGATAAAAAAGCCTGGCTCGCACTTGTTGCGGGCCTCTTTTTAACCTTAAGTTACGCACCCTATAACCTATGGTTTATAACTTTTCTTTCCCTTGGTGCTCTACTCTACTGCATTAACCCTCTCGCAAACGGTAAATTAGCCGCTAAACAAAGTGCTAAATATGGCTTTTTATTTGGTTTAGGTTGGTTTGGTGCAGGTATAAGCTGGGTGCATGTATCAATAGCGACCTTTGGTGGCATGCCATTAATCGCATCACTTTCGTTAATGGTGCTGCTTTGTGCTTATTTAGCCCTTTATCCTGCATTAGCTACTTGGCTGACAACACGCCTTGCTACAGGCCCATATAGCTTTATATGTTGGTTACTCGCCGCTATCGCAACCACAGAATACTTACGTGGCACATTGTTAACAGGCTTTCCGTGGCTGAGTTTTGGTTACACGCAAACAGACAGCCCACTTAATTTTTTAGCCCCAGTGATTGGTGAGTTTGGGATTACGCTTGTATGTATGTTAATTGCGTTTGCTTTATATCGCCTAGCAAGCAAAGATGGCAAACCACTTATCGCCTCTGTAGCCCTATTAGCTGGCTTATATACGATTGCAAGCAGCAACCAGCTACACTACCAAGATAAAACCATTAAAACTGTACTGGTGCAGGGTAATATTAAACAGCATCTTCGTTTTGAGCCGTCTGAGTTTTGGACGACTATGAGCAAATACCAAGATATGACTCGCCTGCATTGGAATGCTGATTTAATTGTTTGGCCAGAAGCTGCTGTGCCTGAGCTTGAAGCATTATCAACCGAGTATTTAACAGGCCTTGATAGTGCTGCAACGTTTAATGACACCGCGCTTATTACCGGTATCGTTGATTACCAATACGACACGCGTAACATTTTTAATACCTTAATAGTGCTTGGTAAAAAAGAACACGATGACAGTGAAGGCCACTATCAATATTTAGGTAAAAACCGCTACCAAAAGCATCAGTTATTACCCATTGGTGAGTTTGTGCCGTTTCAGGACTTCTTGCGCCCAATTGCGCCACTGTTTGATTTGCCTATGTCCTCCTTTACCCGTGGTGATGAAGTGCAAAACAATTTACGCGCAAATGGCTTAAACATTTTACCGGCTATTTGCTATGAAATTGCCTTTTCTGAGTTGGTTCGTGGTAATTATCGCAGTGACTCCGACATTTTATTCACGGTGAGTAACGATGCATGGTTCGGTGACTCACATGGCCCGCATCAGCACATGCAAATAGCGCGTATGCGCGCCTTAGAGTTACAGCGCCCGCTAATTCGCGTGACCAACAATGGTATTAGCGCCGTTTACGACCCTATCGCTAAATCACAATTAGCTATGCCACAATTTAAAGCGGATGTACTCGAAGCCAATATCACGTTAATTAAAGGCGATAGCATTTATAGTCAATATGGCAATTGGCCAGTATGGGCGGTAGTGATATTACTGAGCGCTGTGGGTGTATTTGTAAGGATTAAGAAATAACAATTAAAAAAGGCTTCATAATGAAGCCTTTTTACATTTAAGATTCTATCTTTATCAACTCTACATCAAATATAAGTAGCGAGCCTGCAGGAATGCTGCCGACGCGTTTACGGCCGTAAGCAAGCTGAGGCGGGATATAAAAGGTAAATTTATCTCCTTCGCTCATGAGTTGTAAGCCTTCGGTCCAGCCTGCAATGACTTGGTTTAAACCAAAGCTAATTGGTGAGTTTCTTACCACTGAACTGTCAAAAACACTGCCATCCATAAGCGTACCGTGATAGTGAACCTTTACTTTACTGGTTGCACTTGGCTTTGTGTCATTACCAGAACTTTGCTCAATTTTGTATTGCAGCCCAGATGCGGTTTCATGAATATCGTCGGCTTTACTATTATTCGCTAAAAAGTCCGCGGCGAGTTTTTCATTTTCAAGGGCTTGTAGCTTCGCTTTTTTACTATTTTTAAAGATTAAAAAACAAAAAATACCAATGATCAGTAAAAGTATTAAATTAATCATTCTGCGTCCTTCTCATCGTCATTGTCGCCATTTACGATATCTGCAATATTGGCAAGCCTTGCTAAGGCTAGCGCGTTAATAGAGCCTTCAGGGTAACCTTCTGCGGTCATTTCACCTGCGTCTTTATCCATTAATAAGCTGAGAGCTTGATCAACCGTTTCAACGGCATAAATATTAAAGCGCCCTTTTTCAACGGCATCGAGTACTTCGTCATCAAGCACTAAATTAACTTGGTTTGATTTAGGAATAATCACCCCTTGCTCACCGGTTAAGCCTCGCATTTTGCAAAGTTTGAAGAAGCCTTCTATTTTCTCGTTTACGCCACCAATTGATTGCACATCACCATGCTGGTTAATTGACCCTGTCAGTGCAATAGATTGGCTAATAGGTAAGTTCGTAATGGCTGATATAAGCGCGCACAGCTCTGCTAATGAGGCGCTATCACCGTCGATGTAGCCATAGCTTTGCTCTATTGCGATATTGGCACTGAGCGTTAGGCTAAATTGCTGAGCATACTTATTACCTAAGTAACCGGTTAACAGCATCACCCCTTTTGAGTGAATGGCTTTACCCAGCTCGGCTTCACGTTCAACGTCAATTACGCCATCTGCACCTGCGTATACAGTGGCTGTTATGCGTGCAGGTGTACCAAATGAGGTATCGCCAATATGCAGCACAGTTAAGCCATTTACTTTGCCCACTGCGTGACCTTCGGTTGCAATTAAAATTTGCCCCTCTTTGATATCACTCAGCATGGTTTCTGAAATTTGCCCTGTGCGGTATTGCTTACCAACAATGGCTTCATCTATGTGATGAGCATCAATCACTGTTTGGCCATCTTGTTTGGCATAAAAACTGGCTTCTGCCACTAACTCTAATACATCAGCAAAACGAGCTGAGAGTTTGTTATGGTGCTCAGCTTGGCGATAACTAAACTTTAGTAATCTTGCCATTGCAGCTTCATTTACGGTGCAATTAAGTGTTTGCTGACAATATTCAGTCACCTTGGTAATGAACTGATATTGCAGTTTATCGCTACTTGGTAAGTAATAATCAAAGTCAGCAAGTACACGGAATAACTCTGCAAACTCTTCGTCATATTCACCAATGGTGTAATAAAGGTCGCGAGAGCCTAGCAGCACTATTTTTACATCAAGAGGAATAAGCTGCGGACGTAACGTAAAGCTACTTCCCACAGAGCTGTCTTGATAGGGTAAGTCGTTTTTGATTTGATGCGTTTTTAGAGAAAGCTTAAGGCCATCCCACACTTGTGGGTTCGCCATGACTTTTTCAGCATCCATAATCAAATAGCCACCATTAGCACGGTGCAGTGCACCTGGCTGAATTGAACGGTAACTGGTGATAAGCGAGCCTTGTGAGGTCGCATATTCAATTTTGCCGAAAATATTGCCAAAGGTCGGGTTTGGCTCATACACCACAGGGGCTGCATCGCCCTCTTTGTATTCGACTAGAATATTTGGCGCAAAGAAGTCTGTGAGCATCCCTTTACGGTCAAAGTCTTCTTTATTTTCGTCGTTTTCATCATCGTCGAGCCATTCAAGTACCGCATCAATGATTTCTTCACGAATATCTTTTAAATAACGCAACACACCGATGTGCGTCGCGTATTTATGTTCAAGGGCTTTAATGAGTGGCTTAGTGGCAAGCTCAGCAGTTGATTTTTTAAGGTTACGCAGTTTTTCAGATGACTCTCGCTTCCAACGAGGAAGCTCAATTAATGCTTCGATTAACGCATCTTCAAGCTTTTCGATAACCTCATAAAATTCGATACGCAGTGGCTCATCAAGGGCTGAAAATTCACTGTCGCTCAGTTGTTTACCATTCACTAAAGGCGCAAATCCCACAACACCATTTTCTTCAATCAGTGCCACACTTTGCTCAAGTGCTGCAATTTCAACAGCAGTAATTGCCGCATCGTAAGTATCGGTAAACTCACGGTCGATTGACTTTTTCTTGCGTTGATAACCTGGGTTATCAAAAGCCGCTGGGAATGTATCGAGTACTTCGTCGATAAATGAATCTATATCGTCAGCTAACTGCTTTGATTGGCCTGCTTGCATGAATAACGCGATTGGCTCGCGGTGGTCATCATAGTTGTTAACATACAACCACTCATTAGGCGTTGGGCGGTCTTTTGAATGGGCTGTGAGTTTGTCTTTTACTAAGGTGTAACGACCATGAGCCGCTTCACCCATGACATAAACATTGTAACCCGGTAATTCCATTCCAAGTGAAAAGTCAAGGGCACTTTGTGCACGTTGCTGACCAATAAATGGCAACGCTTCTGGATATGGGTTTTGCATACAAGTCGCAACATGACTTGCTGCAATCTCAGGTGCTAACGCAGAAACAGGTAGTGGGATTAGTTTTTTTGTCATTCTAACTTCTTATTTCCCAGTCTTGACTGGGCATTATAGGTAACGCCCAGCACAAGCCAGCGTCACTGATTAAGGTTGTAATGCCTTACGGCGAAAATAAATACCGCCACATTCAGTACAAGGAGTAATTTGCGTAGCATGGTAAACATCGTAACTATGCTGACAATTTTTACATACTAATGTGCCCATGGCTATCCATTCTCCCTCTTGATAAACACCATTATGTTGAAAATCTTGATTTAAGGCTTGCCATTCGAGCTGGGTTTTATCTTCAATGTGCGATAACTCGTACCAAAGCGACTCTTTAAGCTCGAGCCATGCGAGTGAATCATAGTGACTGTCGTTTTCTTTGATGTGGTCGATATCGCGCTGTAGATAGTCACGATACTGATTGAGCTTTTCTTGCCCTAAGTCTTTAAGTGCTTGCTCTGATTCAACAAATTTTTCCATTGCATCTTTTAGCTCATGATCTTTTACATCTTTGAGCCATGCACTTAAATCGCTCAACCAAGATTTATAATCTGCCATCGTTTACTCCTTCAAAAATGATGAAAAATCAACCGTTATTCTAGTTGAGTATAGGTTAACCTGCCCTGAAAATATATTTCCTTGGAAAATTAACAAAAGCGCCTATTTGCCGCTGTGATTAGCATGTATTTTGGGTTATCCTTATCGACAATTTTTTATTAATTTGCAAGAAGTCTGGAATCGTAGATGCAAGAGCAATATAACCCGCAAGACATTGAGTCAAAAGTACAAGCCTATTGGGAAGAAAACCAAGTATTTAAAGTCACTGAAGATGAGAGCAAAGAAAAGTATTACTGCCTATCTATGTTCCCATACCCAAGCGGCCGACTCCACATGGGTCACGTTCGTAACTACACCATTGGTGACGTAGTATCACGCTTCCAACGCTTGCAAGGCAAAAACGTAATGCAACCTATGGGTTGGGATGCGTTTGGTCTACCAGCTGAAAATGCAGCAATCAAAAATAACACAGCACCTGCTAAGTGGACTTACGAAAACATCGATTACATGCGTAACCAGTTAAAGCAACTAGGTTTTGGTTACGACTGGGATCGTGAAATCGCAACATGTCACCCAGAATACTACAAGTGGGAACAATGGTTCTTCACTAAGCTTTACGAAAAAGGCTTAGTTTACAAAAAGATGTCAACAGTTAACTGGGATCCAGTTGACCAAACAGTACTTGCTAACGAGCAAGTAATTGATGGTCGTGGTTGGCGTTCAGGTGCAATTGTTGAGCAAAAAGAAATTCCACAATGGTTCATCAAAATCACTGATTACGCACAAGAGCTATTAGACGATTTAGATAAACTTGACCACTGGCCTGAGCAAGTTAAAACCATGCAGCGCAACTGGATTGGTCGCTCTGAAGGTTTAGAAATCGAATTTAAGCGTGCTGATAACGAAGACACATTCAGTGTTTATACAACACGCCCAGATACCTTCATGGGTGTGACGTACGTAGCAGTTGCTGCCGGTCACCCAATTGCACAAGAAGCTGCTAAAAACAGCGACGCTGTAGCTATGTTTGTTGATGAGTGTAAAAACACGAAAATCGCTGAAGCAGACATGGCAACCATGGACAAAAAAGGCATTGCAACAGGCTTTTATGCAATTCACCCATTAACAGGTAAGCAAGTACCAATTTGGGTCGCTAACTTCGTATTAATGGATTACGGCTCAGGCGCTGTTATGGCTGTTCCTGCGCACGACCAACGTGACTACGAGTTTGCAACAACGTATGGCCTTGAGATTGCTCAAGTTATCGCACCAGCTGCAGGTTCTGAAGAAACGGTTGATTTAGACAACCAAGCTTACACAGAAAAAGGTGTGTTAGTTAACTCGGGTGAGTTCGATGGTCTTGAGTTTGAAGCAGCGTTTAATGCCGTTGCAGACAAACTAGAAGCGCTGGGTGTAGGTGAGCGTAAAGTTAATTTCCGTCTACGTGACTGGGGTGTTAGCCGTCAGCGTTACTGGGGCTCTCCAATCCCAATGCTTAGCGACGAAAATGGTGATGAGCTTGCAGCAACAGAAGACATGCTACCAGTTCGCTTACCAGAAGACGTAGTTATGAATGGTGTGACTTCACCAATCAAAGCTGATCCTGAGTGGGCTAAAACAACGGTAAATGGCGCGCCTGCATTCCACGAAACTGATACCTTCGATACCTTCATGGAGTCGTCTTGGTACTACGCTCGTTACTGTAGCCCACGTTTTGACGAAGGCATGATCGAGCCAGGTGCTGCAAATTACTGGTTACCAGTAAACCAATACATTGGTGGTATTGAGCATGCAATCTTGCACTTACTTTACTCGCGTTTCTTCCACAAACTATTACGTGACTTTGGTTTAGTAAACTCAGATGAGCCATTTGAGCGCTTATTATGTCAAGGCATGGTACTAGCTGATACTTTCTATCGTAAAGATGAGAAAGGCGGTGATATCTGGATTTCACCAACAGACGTTCAAACTGAAACAGACGACAAAGGTCGTGTTGTTAAAGCGTGGCACAAAGAAGATGGCGAGCCGGTATTTTCTGCGGGCATGAGCAAAATGTCGAAATCGAAAAACAACGGTATCGACCCGCAACAAGTTATCGCCCAGTACGGTGCAGATACAGTTCGTTTATTCATGATGTTCACTGCACCACCAGAGCAAACTCTTGAATGGTCTGATTCAGGTGTTGAAGGTGCAATGCGTTTCTTAAAACGTATTTGGAAATACGCTGTTGATGTTGAAACAGTAGGTTATCAAGCGCTTGATAAATCAGCGTTAAATAACGACCAAAAAGTACTTCGTCGTGAACTTCATAAAGCAATTGCAAAAGTGACTGATGACGTTGAACGTCGTCAAACGTTCAACACTGCAATCGCTGCAATCATGGAAATCTCGAACAAGTTACTTAAAGCACCACTTGCTGATAAACAAGATGTGGCAATTGCTAACGAAGCACTTGAAGCATTACTTATCATGCTTGCGCCTATCACACCGCACATGTGTCACCAGTTATGGCAAGACCTTGGCAAAGAAGGCGATATCTTAGATGCAGCATGGCCAACAGTTGATGAATCAGCACTTGTTGAAGATGAAAAGCTAATCATTGTACAAGTTAACGGTAAGCTACGTGCTAAGTTAACAGTGCCTGCAGATGCAACTAAAGAGCAAGTTGAAGCATTAGCATTTGCTGAAGAAAACGTGACTAAGTTCACTGAAGGCGCGACTATCCGTAAAGTAATTTACGTACCTGGCAAACTACTTAACGTGGTTGCTAACTAAGATGGCAGCGCTTCAAGCACTGAAAAACGGACTAGCCCTTGCGCTAGTCTGTTTACTGCTGACAAGTTGTGGCTTTCACTTAAAGAAAGCCTCTAACTTGCCTGACGACTTGAAAGTAATCACCCTTGTTGGTGATGATGAAAAGTCAGCCTTATTCGAATTAGTCGAAAAAGAACTGATTGCGAGTAAAGTTGAGCTTAACCAAGTTGGTAAACACCCTGAGTTAAAGATTCATAAAGACCGCTTAGAGCGTCAAATTTTGTCATTATTTGATAATGGTCAGGTTGCTGAATATGAACTTGCCTATAGCGTAAGCTATACCCTCAAGCGCCCTGGACAAAAAGCGATTAATCAAAGCTTTGAATTGTATCGTAACTACCAAGACGACCCAGACAATGCCCTTGCAAAAGCAAAAGAGCTTGATTTGCTATTAAGCGAAATTCGTAAGCAAGCGAGTCGTCGTATTGTTCGTGAGCTATCACAACTGTAATGCGTTGTTATGCAAACCAGCTTCCTAGCCAGTTAAAAAAAGGTCTCGCGCCTTTTTACATGGTGTTTGGTGAAGAGCCTTACCAAATTGCTCAGTGCATCATGCAAATTCGTCAAGTAGCTAAACAGCAAGGCTTTGCCGAGGTAATCAAATTTACCTTAATGCCGGGTTTTGATTGGCAAGAAATTGTTGCTCAATATCAAAGTATGTCACTGTTCAGCGCTCGTACCTTAATTGAGTTTGATTTAAACGAGCAAAAACCTGGTGCGCAAGGCAGCCAAATCTTTAAGCAGCTTGTTGAGCTTGCTAACCCCGATACTATTTTGGTTTTAAAAGGCGCCAAAGCCAGCCAAGATATTCAACGCAGTGCTTGGTTTAAAGCCCTCGATAAGCAAGGCTTATTTGTTCCTTGTTACCCATTAACAGGTAATCACCTGAGCCGCTGGTTAGATGAGCAATGCTACCGTTTAAACTTAAACCTTCATAACAACGCGAAACAAAGCTTAATTGATGCCACTGAAGGAAATTTACTTGCCTGTCATCAAGAGTTAGAAAAGCTATCTTTGCTTTATGGTAGTGAGCTAATTGACCAACAAGCTGTGATGCAAGGGCTACTAAATCAGTCAAAATTTGATATTTTTGATTTGAGTGATGCTTTATTAAATGGCCACGCCAAACAAGCGGTTAAAGTAATGACTAAACTGGCTGCCGATAACACTGAAGCCATGAGTATTTTTTGGGCCATCAATAAAGAAGCAGCTAACTTACTGGCTATGCAACACGGGCGCTTGAATGGTGCCAATATGGCTGATTTATACAAAAAGTATAATATTTGGAAAAACCAACAAGCTGTTGTACAACAGGCCTTAAATCGCTTGAACATCCAAGTACTCGAACAAATTACCAAACAATTAGCTCAGTTTGATGCCGCATATAAACAAGGCAACCTTGTAGCCCCCTACCAAGCATTAATGCAAATATGCTTAGTATTTTGCCAACCTGTGGCGATACCTTTACCTTGCCACCCGGTCTTTGACTAAGAGTAACAATTGATGATTGCTATTTTTGGTGGCACCTTTGATCCAATTCACTTAGGTCATATTAATATGGCCCAGCAGTGTGTTCAGCAGTGCCAACTCGATACCCTTTACTTCATGCCTTGTGCTATTCCTGCTCATAAAGCCAAGCCAGGAATAAGTGATGAGCATCGTATAAACATGCTAAAACTTGCGATTGACGACAATCCGCATTTTGCTATCGATTACCGCGAACTAAACCGAGAAGGTGCGTCTTATTCTTTGCTGAGTTTAGAAGAGCTTCGTGCAGAAAACCCAGCAGCGCCGATTATGTTTTTAATCGGCATGGACTCATTCAATAGCCTAGATAAATGGTTTAAATGGCAAGAAATTGTCAAACTTTGTCATATTGTGGTGTACCAGCGTCCGGGGCAGCACTGCCAAGTATCTGGTGAACTTGCAGCTTATAAAGAGAATGCCGTAACAGAGCAACTTAGCCAGCTACAACAAGCCCCTGCAGGTAAGTTATTCTTTTTAAATGGCTTACAAGTTAATGCCGCCTCAAGCGAAATCAGAAAAAAGCTGCATTTAAATAATGATATAGCGGAACTTTTACCTACCAATGTAAGTCAATACATTGCGCAGCATCATCTTTACCAAACAGATGAATAAATACTGCCTGCGTGATAAAATAACAAATTAAGATTATTTATTTTTGAGAAAACACTTTGGATTCTAAACAACTACTCGCATTTGCCCTTGATAAAGTCGACGATATGAAAGCCCGTGATGTGGTACAGCTTGATGTTCGTGGTAAGTCTGACATTACTGATTACATGTTAGTGTGCTCAGGTAACTCTAAACGCCATGTACAATCGATTGCTGATCATGTTGCTAAAGAAGCACGCCATGCTGGTGAAGAACCTCTCGGTTACGAAGGCCAAAACGAAGGTGAATGGGTGCTTGTAGACCTAGGTGATGTGGTTGTGCATGTTATGCAAGACCAAACTCGCGACTTCTATGATCTAGAGAAACTTTGGGGCTAACCCTTAGCAAGGACATAGGTAACCATTTTGAAAATACAATTGATTGCTGTTGGCACCAAAATGCCAGCATGGGTTGAAACCGGATTCACAGAATATCAACGTCGCTTCCCGCGTGATATGCCTCTTGAGCTAATTGAAATCCCCGCAGGTAAACGTGGTAAAAATGCGGATATCAAACGTATTTTACAACTTGAAGGCGAAAAAACCCTAGCTGCGATCCCTAAAGGTAACCGCATTGTAACGCTAGAGGTGACGGGTAAACCAATGGATACCCATCAGCTGGCAAAAAGTATGGAAAAGTGGCAGCTTGATGGTCGCGATGTTAGCTTATTGATTGGTGGACCAGAAGGCTTAGCACCTGAGTGTATTGCAGCGTCTGAGCAAAAGTGGTCATTATCAAACCTGACACTACCGCACCCGCTAGTGCGCATCATTGTTGCAGAAAGCCTATACCGAGGCTGGAGCTTGAATAACAACCACCCTTATCATCGCGAGTAGTAAAGCCAATGCGAAAACACAGACCCACGATTCGAGACCACTCGGCTGAAGCAAACTTGTTTGCTCGCCGAGCATTTGTGGGTTTTGTGTTTGTTACACTGTTAATTGGTGTGTTGTTATCTAACCTATACAACATCCAAGTTATCGAACATCAAGATTATCAAACACGTTCGAACGATAACCGCATCAAAGTTATTCCAATTGCCCCTAACCGTGGGCTTATTTACGACAGAAATGGCGTATTACTGGCTGAAAACAAACCTGTTTATAATTTAGAAGTAATACCCGAGGAAGTTGATAACCTTGAAGAGGCACTGAGCGAAGTTGAAAAAGTTATTAAAATAACTGAGCAACAAAAAGCTGACTTTCTAGATGATATTAAGCACAATCGCCGCTTTAAAAGCCAAGTATTAAAAGCCCGTTTAGACGAAACCGAAGTTGCAAAGTTCTCGGTTAATCAGCATAAGTTTCCTGGCTTTAGTATCGAAGCGCGTTTAGCTCGCTATTACCCTTATGGTGATACCCTTACCCATGCCCTAGGTTATGTTGCCAAACTCAACAAAAAAGAACTCACCAAACTGGAAGCAGAAGACCAAGCAACGAACTACCGTGCAACCCACGACATTGGTAAGCTGGGTATCGAAAAGTATTACGAAGAACTTCTTCATGGTGTGGTTGGTTCGCAGCGCGTTGAAGTGAATAACCGTGGCCGAGTTATCCGCACTTTAAGCCTCACGCCACCTGAGCCTGGTCACGACTTAGTACTCACTCTCGATATAGGCTTACAACAAATTGCTCAACATGCCTTAAAAGACATGCGTGGTGCCATTGTAGTGCTTGATGCTAAAGATGGCGGCGTTTTAGCGCTTTACTCCAACCCAAGTTATGACCCGAATTTATTTGTCCATGGTATCAGCAGCACAGATTACAAAAAGTTGTTAAACCCAGACCGACCGCTAATTAACCGAACCACGCAAGGGCGTTATGCACCTGCCTCAACGGTTAAGCCTCATATGTCAATTCTTGCCCTTGAAGAAGGACTGGTAACCGAGCAAACACAAATTTGGGATCCGGGCTTTTTCCAAATTCCTAACGTGGAGCACAAATGGCGTGACTGGAAACGTTGGGGCCATGGCCATGTTGATGTTTATCGTGCTATTGAAGAGTCATGCGATACCTATTTTTACGATGTTGCTTACCGTTTAGGGATCACCAAAATCAGTGACTTTATGATGCAGTTTGGCTTTGGCGAACTCTCTGGAATCGATATTCACGAAGAAACATCTGCCATTATGCCATCGCGAGAATGGAAAGAAGCCCGCTTTAGAGAGTCATGGTGGCGCGGCGACACCATTTCTGTAGGTATCGGGCAAGGTTATTGGACCGCAACACCAATGCAAATAGCTAATGCAACTAACATATTAGTGAACCGTGGACTCGATCATCCTCCGCACCTTGTACAAGTCGCTAAAAAAGAAAACGAAGTAACGCAAATTAATAATGATGAAAAGCCACCTGTAGTATTAAAAAATCCACATCATTGGCAAATTGCGCTAGATGCGATGCACAACACCGTACATAAAGTCACAGGTACTGCACATAAAGCATTTAAAGGGGCGAATTATGACCCAGCAGGTAAAACAGGTACTGCTCAGGTTGTGAGTATTGCTCAAGGTGAGCGTTACGACGCAAAATCACTTAAAGAGCGCCAACGTGATAACGCTATCTATGTTGGTTTTGCACCCTATAACGATCCACAAATTGTGGTCTCTGTGGTGGTTGAAAACACCGGTGGTGGTAGTACAGTTGGTGCGCCTATTGCGCGTCAATTAATGGATTACTACTTCTCAGCGAACCCGATTCAAATAGCCCAAAGTGACGCGCCATGATCCCATTAAATAAAAAACGCTCAATTTGGCAGCGCCTACACCTCGATTTACCACTCCTTATCGCCCTTATGACGATGATGGTAGCCAGCCTAGCAATTGTTTACAGTGCTAGCGGCCAAGACTCTGCAATGATGATACGCCACGCAACACGTATGTTTGGCGCTATCTTAGGTATGTTTATACTCGCGCAGTTTTCACCTAACACATTAAAGAGTATGGTTATTCCGCTCTACTGCGTGGGGCTTTTGATGCTGGTTGGGGTGTTGTTATTTGGGGTTAGTTCAAAAGGCGCACAGCGTTGGCTTGATTTAGGAGTGACCCGTTTCCAGCCGTCAGAGTTAATGAAAATAGCCGTGCCAATGATGGTTGCATGGTATATCGGGCGTAACCATTTACCGCCAAGAATCATTCATTTAATTATTGGCTTTGCGATTGTAATGGTGCCAACCATTTTAATTAAAGAGCAACCCGACTTAGGTACCTCTATTTTGATTGCCAGTTCAGGGATATTTGTATTGTTTTTATCTGGGCTAAGTTGGCGTCTTATTGGCTTTTTATCTGCTACTGTTGGTTTGGCAGCATGGCCGTTTTGGCATTACGTAATGCTTGATTATCAAAAACAACGGGTACTGACCTTTTTAGATCCTGAAAGCGACCCGCTTGGCTCGGGTTACCACATTATTCAATCGAAAATTGCGATAGGTTCTGGCGGCATTGAAGGTAAAGGCTGGCTACAAGGCACCCAATCACAATTAGAGTTTTTACCTGAGCGTCATACCGATTTTATCTTTTCTGTACTGAGCGAAGAGTTTGGCCTGTTTGGGGTTTGTTTATTACTTTGTATGTACTTGTTTATTATTGGCCGTGGCTTATATATTGCGGTCAATGCGCAAGATGCGTTTGGTAAACTGCTTGCCGGCGCATTAACACTGACCTTCTTTGTTTATGTATTTGTAAATATTGGCATGGTTTCGGGCTTACTGCCTGTAGTAGGTGTTCCGTTACCTCTAATAAGCTATGGTGGCACCTCAATGGTGACCTTGATGGCCGGATTTGGCATTATCATGTCTATCGCCACCGATAAAAGGATGCTTTTAAAATAATGACACAACGAGTCAATTACTTACTTATAGCGTTATTTTCTGTGCTGCTAGCAGCATGTAGTTCTTCATCTCAGCAAGGCCGTTATGCTATGGAGCATGATGCAGCCCCGCTTCGAAAACCAACCGAACTTGAAATGCAAGATGCCATAGTCACGGCGGTTGTTAAAAGTGCAAGCGCTAGTCGCCCTTACGAAGTCCGTGGTAAACGCTACACGCCGATGCTCGATGAAACTGGCTACTCTGAAGAAGGCATTGCTTCGTGGTATGGTCGAAAGTTTCACAATTATCACACCTCAAACGGCGAAGTGTACGATATGTTTGCGATGACAGCAGCTCATAAAACACTGCCGCTACCGAGCTTTGCCAGAGTAACAAATTTAGATAACGGAAAATCAGTAATTGTTCGTGTAAACGACCGTGGCCCATTTCATGATGACCGGATTATCGATTTATCTTATTCTGCGGCCTATAAATTAGGTTATTACCGACAAGGTACAGCCCGTGTTAAGGTTGAGGCTGTTACCCTTGCCAATTCTGCCCCTCGTTTAAGCTACATTCAGGTTGCAGCGGGAAGTACTCTTGCTAATGTTGAAGCGCTCGCGTTTCAACTTCGTCAGCAATATCATGTGCCAACAAACATTGTTGAAAAAGATGGAATCTATCGGTTACGTCTTGGTCCAATAAAAGATGCCGCAGAAGCACAAGCAGTTTTAGAAAAGCTAAAACAAAACCAATTTCAGAACGCGTTCTTGCTTTACAGTGAGTAAGACCTTTAGAATAGGTCAACGCAACATGTTTAACTTTAACCATTAATGAGTACGATGAAATCTATAAAATATAAAATCTTAAGTGGCGTTTGTGGCCTTGTTTGCACTGCTAGCGTATTTTCTGCAACAGCCCAAATTATCCCTGCCCCACCTCAAGTTAATGCGAAAGGTTATTTCTTGGTTGATTTCACCACAGGTAAAGTGATTGCCGAAGGCGAAGCAGATACAAAATTAGCACCGGCTAGTTTAACCAAAATGATGACCAGTTATGTAATTGGTACTGAAATCAAAGCAGGTAATATTGCACCAACTGATATGGTTACAGTCAGTGAAAAAGCCTGGGCAAAGAATTTTCCTGAATCATCAAAAATGTTTATCGAAGTAGGTAAGCAGATCAGCGTTGATGACCTTAACCACGGTATTATTATTCAATCAGGTAACGATGCCTGTGTAGCCATGGCTGAACACATTGCTGGTAGCGAAAGCGCATTTGCTGATTTAATGAATGCCCACGCTGAAAAACTTGGCATGACTAACAGCCACTTCGTAAATAGCCATGGTTTAGATACTAACGAACACTTCACGACACCACGTGATATGGCAACTTTAGGTGCTGCACTTATTCGCGATGTACCAGATGAGTACGAAGTATACGCGAAAAAATCATTCACTTTTAACGGCATCAAGCAATACAACCGTAACTCATTGTTATGGGATGAAAGCATGAACGTTGACGGTATTAAAACTGGCCATACGTCAGAAGCGGGTTATAGCTTAGTAACTTCTGCAACTAAAGATGACATGCGTTTAATCGCGGTAGTAATGGGCACTGAAAGCGAACGTGCTCGTAAAGTTGAAAGCAAAAAACTATTGAACTACGGTTTCCGCTTTTTCGAAACAATCACGCCATATAAAGCAGGCGACAGCTTTGCTGAGCAACGTATTTGGATGGGTAACAAAGAAAACGTATCGTTAGGTATCTTAGAAGACACACCTATTACGATTCCACGTGGTCAGCGTAAAAACTTAAAAGCGAACTTCGAACTTGATAAAACATTAGAAGCACCGCTTGCTAAAGGTACTAAAGTAGGCACGCTATTCTTACAGCTTGAAGGTGAAGAAATTGCACAATATCCACTAGTTACACTAGAAGAAGTGGAAGAAGGCAGCTTCTTTAGCAAGATCTACGATTACCTACGTTTACAAATTCAGTAATCTGGTCATAAAGTTTATAAACGCCTTGCACCGCAAGGCGTTTTTTTTTGTCTGAAAAATGATAGAATGCGCCCCATATCAGTCGCGCTGGGTCGAGTGCGTCGTAATCTAAGTTTGCTTAACGCCAAGAAATGGCAGAGAACACCTCTATTAAGCACACTCACTGTTTGAGGAGTCACCGTCGTGGTTCAACCTGTAAAAAATACTAAGTTTGACGAGTATTTAGATTTCCCATGCCCATTCACATTTAAAATCATGGGCTTAGCTAACGTAAATCTAACAGATCAAATCCTAGAAAAGCTGCAACCAATTGCACCTGGCGATTATGCGCCAAAGGTAAAACCAAGCAGCAAAGGTAATTACGAATCTGTAACGCTTGTAGCAACGGTTACAAGTAAAGAGCACATTGAAGAAATTTATAACGTGATCAGCAACATCGATGACGTACGTCACATGCTATAGGCCGATTACGGAGTAACTCGTGAGCGAAAGAGAATTAATCGTTCGTCAATTAGGTCGTCAGCGTTACATGCCAATTTGGCAAAAAATGCAATCTTTTACCGACACCCGTGATGAGCACACAGCAGATGAAATTTGGCTTGTAGAGCATGAGCCTGTATTTACGCAAGGCCAAGCAGGCAAAGCTGAGCACTTATTAAATACCGGTGATATCGAAGTGATCCAAGTGGATCGTGGTGGTCAAGTTACCTATCACGGACCAGGCCAACAAATGATGTATGTGCTATTCAACTTACGTCGTTTAAACATTGGTGTAAGGGAGCTAGTAACCTGGCTTGAAGAGTGCATTATTGATACGTTAAAAGACTACGACATTGATGCCTACGCGAAAGCGGATGCACCCGGTGTTTACGTTAACGACAGCAAAGTTGCCTCATTAGGCCTTCGCGTTCGCCGCGGTTGCTCTTTCCACGGTTTAGCACTAAATGTAAGTATGGATCTAAGTCCATTCTTACGTATTAATCCATGCGGCTATGCTGGCATGAACATGGTGCAAACAACCGATCTTAACGGTCCGCAAAACCTCGAGCAAGCAGGTGCAGGGCTTGTAAAACACATGATTAAAAAGCTTAATGCTACTGTGGTTAAGCACACTGAAGGGTTTGAAAACGAATGAATAAACCAGTCAAAATGGAACCAGGCGTAAAACTGCGTGATGCAGAAAAAATGGCACTGATCCCAGTTAAAGTTTTACCGACTGAAAAAAACGAAATGTTGCGTAAGCCAGAGTGGCTAAAAATTCGCTTACCAAAATCAACTGAACGTATTGATGGTATTAAACAAGCGATGCGTAAACATGGTTTACACTCAGTGTGTGAAGAGGCTTCGTGCCCTAACCTATCTGAATGTTTCAACCATGGTACCGCGACTTTCATGATCTTAGGTGCTATTTGTACTCGTCGTTGTCCATTCTGTGATGTTGCCCATGGCCGTCCATTAAAGCCAGACGCAGCTGAGCCAGAAAAGCTAGCGCTGACTATTAAAGACATGAAGCTAAGCTATGTTGTAATCACGTCAGTAGACCGTGATGATTTACGTGATGGTGGTGCACAGCACTTTGCTGACTGTATTCGTGAAATTCGCAAGCACAACCCAGAAATCACGATTGAAATTCTAGTACCTGACTTCCGTGGTCGTATGGACAGAGCCCTTGATATCTTAATCGAGACGCCGCCAGATGTATTTAACCACAACCTAGAAACAGCACCGCGTTTATACAAATTAGCGCGTCCAGGTGCTGACTATAAATGGTCACTTGAGTTGTTACGCCGCTTTAAAGAAGCACATCCAGATGTGAAAACTAAATCTGGTTTGATGGTAGGTTTAGGTGAAGAAATTAGCGAAATCGAAGAAGTATTACGTGATTTACGCGAGCATAACGTTGATATGCTAACAGTAGGTCAATACCTACAACCTTCTAAGCACCACTTACCGGTTAAACGCTATGTGCCGCCAGCAGAGTTTGATGCTTTAAAAGATTATGCAGACGAAATTGGCTTTACTCATGCAGCCTGTGGTCCATTTGTTCGCTCAAGCTATCATGCTGACCAACAAGCAGCTGGTAAAGAAGTGAAGTAATACTTTTACAACTATTTAAAAGCCCGCATTAAGCGGGCTTTTTTATGTTCCAAAATATCAGCGCCCATAACGCGCTAAGAAGATTTTTACAGTTTCGCTTATTACTTTGTTATCGGAGTCGCCTTCTTGGCGCTCAAAGCCATACAGCAACGGATAGAAGATCAGCGACTTTAACTGATACACAAACTGTTTTGCTGCAAACTCAACATCATCAATCGTTAAAACCTGTGCTTTTACACCTGCTTCTAAAAACGCCACCAGATCTTGCATACAGCCCATGTTATTACTGGCTAATGATTTTGCTAAATCAGGCTGCTGTAACATCTGCATGAAAGCGACTTTCGCTACTTTTAAAAACTCTTCAGAGGTCAAAAGTGCCACTTCTTGTTCAGCAATGCGTGTTAACTGCTGTGCAATTGGCACAGCGGCATCAAATACAACCGCTTGCTCTTGGCGGACTTTTTCAAACATAAACACTAGAATTGCTTGAAACAACACATCTTTATTTTCAAAGTGATTGTAGACGGTACGTTTTGAGGCACCTGCTAAGCTTGCAACCTGATCCATACTTGTATGCTCAACGCCCTGCTGAAAAAACAATGTTTCAGCTGCATTCAAAATATCTAATCGTTTTCTCTGTGATAATTTCATGGACCCCTCCGATAAGGGTTACTAGTGTAACGCAAAAATAAAAAATGCACTAGATAGTTTACTTTTATAGCAAACCATGAAAAACTACACCGTGTAGTTTACTTATGGTGACGATATGAAATTTCTAAAATGGCTCGCAATCGCCACTCTATGTATCGTGATAGGAGTGTTTATTATGAATAATCAATTAGCCGCTGAAGGCGTGAGTGATAACAGCCACTCTGCGCAATTATCTGATGGCAAGTTCCACAATAGTGCTGAGGTAGAAAGACCCAGCTTTAAGAAAACGCTAGGTATCTTCAAACGCTTTATTACAGAAAAGAAAATTGATGCAGAGCCAACAGGTGAACTGCCTATGCATTCTGTTTCTCATGCACAGCTTGAGCGTTTATCTAATGACACAGTGCATTTTGTGAAATTAGGTCACTCCTCTATTTTAGCGAAAGTGTATGGCGAATACTGGCTATTTGATCCGGTATTTTCAGAGCGCGCTTCGCCTTTTTCATTCATGGGGCCAAAGCGCTTTCAGCCAACACCTATCAGCATTAAAGAGCTACCAAACATTGCTAAAGTGTTTATTTCACACAACCATTATGATCACTTAGATAAATCAGCAATTAAACAGCTTGTTGATAAAACAGATTCTTTTTATGTGCCATTAGGAGTCGAAAACGACCTGAAAAAATGGGGCGTTGATGAACAAAAAGTCCATAGTTTTGATTGGTGGCAAGAGCAAAATATGGCAAATAGCCAAATTGTATTTACACCAACCCAGCACTTTTCTGGCCGAGGCTTAACAGACGGCAATAAAACTCTTTGGGGCTCTTGGGCTATTAAAGTAAATGACAAGCGCTTTTATTTTAGCGGTGACTCTGGCTATTTTGCTGGCTTTAAAGAGATTGGTAATCGCTATGGGCCGTTTGATATCACTTTTATTGAAACCGGTGCTTACGACAAAGATTGGGCTGACATTCACATGACACCAGAACAATCAGTGCAAGCTCACCTCGATTTACAAGGTGATGTGATGGTGCCAGTGCATAATGGAACATTCGATCTGGCCTTTCATGCTTGGTATGACCCACTTAAACGTGTCGCTAAAAAAGCAGGACAAGAGCAAGTATCACTGAGTACTCCACTAGTTGGAGAGGTATTTAAAATTCAAGATACGGCGATTGATAAAGCGTGGTGGTAAAATTGACAGGATGAAAGGTGCATTATTATCCTTTCATCCTGAATAATTAGTTATTTGTAGACTCTTTCTGGACAGCCCCCCTTCGCGTCCCATATAGTGAAACCCTGTGCAATCAACCAGAAAAACTATGACAACTCACCTTAAGTATGCAAGCTTGGCACTTGCAATAGGTTTATTCGGCTGCTCTGAGCAACCAACAACAAGCACTGATAAACCAAACGCTGAAAGCAATGCAGCCGTAAACATTGCCAATGTACGCTCACATATTAAAACCCTCGCCTCTGATGAATTCTTAGGCCGTGGCCCTTTAACTGAAGGCGAAACACTGACCATTAACTATTTAGCCGATGAATATAAAAAACTCGGCTTAAGCGGAAGTTTTAATGGCGAGTATTTACAGCCAGTTACTATGGCAAAACTCACTCCTGATCAAAACATGACCTTACAAGTGGGTGATTTAAGCTTTAATGCTGGCAGTGATTTTACCGCCCGTACCCAACAAATTAACCCTGAGATCAACATTGATGGCTCTGATGTTGTGTTTGTTGGCTATGGTATTAATGCACCTGAATATAATTGGGATGACTTTGCAGATATTGATGTAAAAGACAAAACAATTATCGTGCTTGTTAATGATCCTGGTTTTGCCACCCAAGACGGCGCACTTTTCACCGGTAATGCTATGACCTACTACGGTCGTTGGACTTACAAATATGAAGAAGGTGCTCGCCAAGGTGCAAAAGCAGTATTTATCGTTCACGAAACGGCTCCTGCCGCATACCCTTGGGGCGTTGTAGAAAGCTCGAACACGGGTAGCAAATATACCTTAATCGACCAAGATAAAAATGCTTCTGACATCCCTGTAATGGGTTGGATTGATGAGCAAGCGGCAAATGAAATTTTTGCTCAAGCAGGCCTTGATTATCAAACTGAAAAAGCCAACGCACTAAAAGCTGACTTTAAACCTGTCGACTTAAAAGCGAAAGCAGCGCTGACACTGAAAAGTGATATCTCTCAAGCGCAATCGCATAATGTTGTTGCAACGCTTAAAGGTAGCGAAACTCCTGATGAGTACATTGTAATTGGTGCGCACTGGGACCACTTTGGCACCAAGCAAACTGATGACGGTGTGAAAATCTACAATGGTGCTGTTGATAACGCATCAGGTAGCGCAGCAACGGTTGAAATAGCCCGTATTCTTACTGAAATGCATAAGAAAAAACCATTTAAACGCTCTATTATCTTTGCCAACTTTACGGCTGAAGAAACAGGGCTTATTGGCTCAGAGCAATTCGCAACTGGCGAGATTGTACCAACCAAGCAAATGGTCGCGCTGCTTAATATTGATGGTATGAACGTGCTAGACGGCGTTGACTACATATTACAATACGGTAAAGGCATGTCTGAAATGGAAGACTACCTTGCAGATGCAGCGAAAGCACAAGGTCGTCATGTAAAAATGGACCCGCGTCCTCAAAATGGTTTGTTCTTCCGCTCTGATCACTTCTCGCTGGCTAAACAAGGCGTTCCTAGCTTACTATTTATGAGTTTAGGTGATACAGATCCTGATTATATCGCGCACAAATATCATAAAGAAGCTGACGACTATTCAGCAGATTGGTCTATGGGCGGTGTTGAGCAAGATATTGAACTGATTGTTGATATTGCTGCCAAACTTGCTGATAACGGCGATTGGCCTAAGTGGAAAGCCGAGTCTGATTTCAAAGCTCGTCGCTTACAAGACAAGCAATAACCTTCGCTTAGATACAAAAACCGAGCTACTTGAAGTTAGCTCGGTTTATTATTGGTTAGTTTTACTTATTACTCGCTAATTTTAGCTTTAAGTGATTGTGCTTCTTCTTGCACTTCCTCTGGGCCATTGGCAATAACATCTTCAATGGCTTGCAACGCTGCATCAAAGTCGTCTATTTCGATATATGCCCGAGCTAAGTCCAGTTTTGCTGAGTAACCACCACTTTCGGCATCAACATCAGTTGGGTTATCACCTGCTAGTAAGTCATTAAAATCACTCAGCCCTACATCCATATCAACCTCATCATAAGGTTCGTGGTCGAGTGCTTCATCGTCACTTTGTTCAAGTAATGAATCGATATCTACAAACTCATCCGTTGAAGTAGTTTGTTGCTCCTCGGCACTTAATGCCTGTACTTCAGGTTCAACTGGCTGTTCGCTTTCCCCCTGTAAGTCTTCATTTAATAGTGCATTAAAATCAACGTCGAACTCACTGGCATCAGCAATATCAGCTTCATCTGGCTCTGCTAGTTCATTTAACAGTGCATCAAAGTCTGTTTGAGTAAGGTCAGCCATAAAATCATCATCGATTTCATCGTCTGACAGCTCACTTAAATCAGCCTCGTCAGCTAAATTAGACTCGATATCAGCTAATGTTTGCTCAGCTTCTACGGCATCATCAAGTTCAATATCGTCCAATTCGAATTCAGGGAACTCCTCTAATTCGTCTTGGCTATCAGCCACCTCATCGTCAATTGGCGCTTCGCTCGTTAACTCTGTTGTGCCTTCACTTTTTGATTGATCCGATAAGTCGTCCTCAGGATCAAGAACATCATCTTCTGTAAATTCATTATCAAGCAAGATCTCATCATCAAAATCATCGTCTAGCTGATCAAGCTCATTACCCGTTGCTAATGAATTAGCAAGGTCTTGCTCTGCCTGACTTAACTGTAATGGTGCATCTTCATCTAACTCACCAGAAATGTCTTCATCAGATTCATCCAATTCAAAACCGGCTTCATCTAGCTCAAGCTCTGGATACTCTTCCAACTCTTGGCTAGGAGTCACCGTATCTTGCTGTAATGGCTCTTCGTCGGCGGTTAAATCAAATTCATCAGTTAGGTCTTCATCTGCTAGCGGATCATCGCCTAAATCAATTTCAACTTCTTCTATGTCTTGCTCTGGTTCATCAATTGACCAGTCTGGTGCTTCAACATAGTCATCTTCTTCACCAATTTCATTTAATAACTCATCGACACTTTTCAGTGACGGATCATCAAATTCGTCAAGACTATCATCTTCATCTAATAGCTCATCGCTATCTTCATTAAACTCTTGATTAAGCGCCTCATCGATATCAACTTCGTCACTATCATCCGCATCATCAACCAACTCAGATGCAATCGATTCAACATTCATGTCATCAACCGCTTGATCAGCATCGGCTAAATCTTCTAGCGACTCTTGTAGATTCTCATCATGCTCTGCACTGTCACTCTGTTCATGACTTAAATCTGATATCTGTGCTTCAGTGTCTTGCTTCAGCTCATTTGTTTGCTGAATAAGCTCTTCAAGCTCATCATCAACGTCAGAGTCCTGCTCATCACTAGCATCTTCATCAAGTAATGAGTCGATGTCATCGACATCTAAATCATGCTCAAGCTCATCTTCGTCAATTAAGTCGTCTACACTAGGTTCTTCAATTGACTCTTCAACCAGCTCTTCAGATTCAGGCTCTTCTTGAGCTTCATCTAATAGTGAGTCGATGTCATCGACATCTAGGGCATCATCAAGCTCATCTTCATCGATTAAATCGTCTGCACTTGGTTCTTCAATTGACTCTTCAAGCAGCTCTTCAGATTCAGGCTCTTCTTGAGCTTCATCTAATAGTGAGTCGATGTCATCGACATCTAGGGCATCATCAAGCTCATCTTCATCGATTAAATCGTCTGCACTTGGTTCTTCTACAAGCTCTTCAGGCTGCTCTTCAACAAGCTCTGCTTCAGGCTCTGTCTGAGCTTCATCTAATAATGAATCAATGTCATCGACATCTAAATCATCATCAAGCTCGTCTTCGTCGATTAAATCCTCTGCGCTAGGTTCTTCTACAATCTCTTCAGGCTGCTCTTCAACAAGTTCTGCTTCAGGCTCTGCTTGTGTCTCATCTAGTAATGAATCAATGTTATCAACATCGAAAGCATCATCAAGCTCATCTTCGTCGATTAAATCGTCTGCACTAGGTTCTTCTGCTAATTCTTCAGTTAACTCTTCAGGTTCCTGTATTTCTTCAGGCTGTTGCTCATCTTGAGCTTCATCTAGTAATGAATCAATGTCATCAACATCTAAGTCATCATTAAGCTCATCTTCGTCGATTAAATCGTCTGCGCTAGGCTCTTCAATAAGCTCTTCAGGCTCTGGCTCTACTTGTGCTTCGTCTAGTAATGAATCAATGTCATCAACATCTAAGTCATCATTAAGCTCATCTTCGTCGATTAAATCGTCTGCGCTAGGCTCTTCAACAAGCTCTTCAGGCTCTGGCTCTGCTTGTGCTTCATCTAATAATGAATCAATGTCATCAACATCTAAGTCATCATTAAGCTCATCTTCGTCGATTAAATCGTCTGCGCTAGGCTCTTCAATAAGCTCTTCAGGCTGCTCTTCAACAAGTTCCGCTTCAGGCTCTGCTTGTGTCTCATCTAGCAATGAATCAATGTCATCGACATCTAAATCATCATCAAGCTCGTCTTCGTCGATTAAATCGTCTGCGCTAGGTTCTTCTGCTGGCGCTTCTTCTTGAACTTCATCTAATAGTGAGTCAATGTCATCAACATCTAGCGCATCATCAAGATCATCGTTTTCTAATGCATCGTTAGCTTCGGCTGCTGGCTCTTCTGTTTGTGCTTCATCGATTAAGCTGTCGATATCGAAATCATCTTCATCGATGAGTTCATCCGCGCTTGGTTCTTCGGCTGGCGCTTCTTCTTGAGCTTCATCTAATAGCGAGTCAATGTCATCAACATCCAGCGCATCATCAAGATCGTCGTTTTCTAATGCATCGTTAGCTTCGGCTGCTGGCTCGTCTGTTTGCGCTTCATCAATTAAGCTGTCGATATCGAAATCATCTTCATCGATTAGTTCTGCTTCAACGTTAGTTGTTGAGGCATCATTATTTTCATCGAGTAAGTCATCAATATCGTCTAGGTTTACGTCTTGATTAGAATCCGTGTTGTTTTGCTCATCAATTAAGCTATCAATGTCAAAATCATCTTCAGCGTCATCTTCTGCGAGCTCTTCACTAAGCGCTGCCATTTCATCATTAGCGTTATCTAACGAGTCACCTTCATCAGTATCAAATAGGTCATCAATGTCATCAGCACTTAAAATATCACCCGATGAATCTGCTGGAGACTGTTCACTATCTAGGTCTATTTCATCACCTAAACTGTCGTCATCGGTTTGATCGAAATCTTGCTGTAAAAATGCATCTAAATCATTATCGTCAGCGCTATTAGATGAATCATCGCTAAACTCAATATCATCACTTAAAAGCCCTTCTAGCTCATCTTGATTTAAAACACTGTCATCTTCATCGAAACTATCATCAATGCTGTCGTCAAAAATGATGTCATCATCTGGCAGCATGTCTTGGTCTAAGTCGTCATCTAAACGCACACTCAAGTCATCATTGTCTTCGACTGGATCAGGAACTAGTGGATCAGTTTCTATAATTGGTTCTAAATTATCATCAGCATTATAACTTGGGCTTTGAGGTAAAAATTCATCGTCATCGCTGGCATCTGTATCATCATTGGCGCTGTTGCGTTTTTTCAAAAACATCACAACGGCAGCAATGATCAGTAACGCCGGAATAAACATTAATGCACCGAGAACAAATGGGTTGCTCAGTAAACTCGAAAAACTAAACCCACTGTCCTCTTCAATCTTTTTTGCTCTTTGCTGCTCTATGATTTCATTTTGTTTAGTGATCAGTTCTTTCAGCTGCTTTTGAATTTCACTGTCTTGACCAAGCTGATCGCGAACGGTTTCAAGCTCTTTAGAAATACCACTCAGTTGTTTTTTGAGTTTGTTGTTCTCAGCTAAGATTTCTTCAACATTTTCAACCGACGATTTAAACTGCTTTTGAAGCTCGACTAGCTGCGTACCCTGCTCTGTTTTAATGGTGTTGATTTCTTGCTTAAGCTCTTGCTTTGCTTCGTCTACATCAACTTTACGGGCTTGGGTTACTTTCTTTTGCGATTCATTAATTTCAGCAGTAGTCAGCGTGCCGTTTTTCTTTTTCTCCCATAGCTCATCATCTTGTTCAGAACGCGCTTTTGCTAACGTTGGATTGACCGCGCGCATTTCAGCAATGGTTGGGATTTTTAGGTATGCGCCATCGCGCATATGGTTAAGGTTTTGGTCTAAAAATGACGATGGGTTTTTGTCATACAGAGCTTGCATGACCTGATAAATACTTACAGAGTTGTCAGGGCGAATTTTAGCGGCAATGCGCCACAGTGTATCGGTCGGTTTAATTGGACCAATAGAGCGCCCCTGCGCACCATAATCGACACCTTTAGGGCCTTTAAGTGTGGTGCCTTCATCAGAGTATGTCGGTGTTACCACCAATGCAGACGCTAATATGAAGAGTGTTGCTAAACCGCGCATGCTGATCCTTTATGTTTTAAATGTTAACGCAGCAACCCTGGTTGCTTAAACATCAAGTAATTCTTGCAGAATTGATTCTTAATTATGTTTTCTTGCAAGCTCTATTCCAGCTGCAAACTATAACTTAGTTGCCTTGCAATATCTATTGCAACACCTTGATAGTAAATAGCTTAAATATTAGCGGCTGAGAGACTTTTTTATTGTTATCGTTAAGTTTATACGCTTTTACAACGTATGCGGCAATAATTTGGCAGTGAATTCACAAAAAAAGCGGCAAATTGCCGCTTTCTGTCAAATTTAGCTCAGCCTAAATCATCAGATTTATAAATAATTTGCGATAAGCTCTTCAGCAATCTGCACACTATTTGTTGCTGCACCTTTGCGCGTATTATCACTTACAACCCACATATTTAAACCATGTGGATGCGAAATATCAGCACGTAAACGCCCTACGTATACTGTATCGTTACCACTTGCATCAGACACAGCTGTTGGGTAATCGGCTAAGTCTTCAATAAACTCAACACCTGGTGCATCGTTTAATAGCTGCTTCACATGTTCGATATCTACTGGCATACGCGTTTCAATATTGATCGCTTCACTGTGACCAAAGAACACGGGAACACGAACACAGGTCGGGTTAACCACAACACTGTTATCACCTAAGATCTTTTGTGTTTCGTTAACCATTTTCATTTCTTCGCGGGTATAACCGTTATCTTCAAAACTGTCTATTTGTGGGATCACGTTAAAAGCAATTTGTTTAGGGAAAACGGCATTATCCATCGGACGCGCATTCATTAAGTTTGCTGTTTGCTTGGCTAGTTCATCAACGGCTTCTTTACCCGCCCCCGATACAGCTTGATAAGTTGATACGTTAATACGGTCAATGCCATAAGCATCATAAATTGGTTTTAACGCCACCAGCATTTGAATCGTTGAGCAGTTAGGGTTTGCAATGATGTTGCGGTTTCTGAAATCCGCTAAGCTTGATGCATTCACTTCAGGAATAATGAGTGGCACATCGTAGTCATTACGAAAGTGTGAGGTATTATCAATTACCACACAGCCTGCGTCCGCCGCAATCGGTGCATATTTTTCAGAGACACTGCCGCCTGCTGAAAATAAACCAATGTGAGCTTGGCTAAAATCAAACTCTTCAACATCGATTACTTCAATGCTCTCACCGCGAAATTGAATTTCTTCACCAGCACTACGGCTGCTTGCGAGTAAAAATAACTGGTCTACCGGAAACTTACGATCTTCTAAAGTTTCGATAATCTGACGACCCACTAAACCTGTGGCACCTAATACGGCTACATTAAATTTTTGCGACATGTATTTTCCTCTTTTGAATAAAGCAAATGGCTTTATTCGTTAATTCTAAATCCCAGTGCAGCTAATGCGCCTTCGCATGCACTGTTGGCAGCCACCGACAACGTACTAAACTCGCGTCGTGGCGGGTAATTCTTACGTAAACTATCAAAGCCTTCGCTTGCTAATTTACTGCGTAAAATGCCATCGTCGCGACGCACATCATAAATTAAGTGCACCAAGCGACCTATATCGTCTAGGTTAAAGGTTTCACCTAGCGTGACAGAATGGCTAATTGGCTCTGGTAAAAAATCGTCCAGAGACTTAAGCGCTGCGATGCCTTCAAGCTCACATACTTGCTGATACAGCATTTGTGTACCGCGGGCTTTGCCTTCAAGTGTATGCCCTGCAATATGTACGCTGGCATAACGTACATAATCAAGCAGAGGTGTCAGTATATTGGGTTCGTTTTCCCAAACATCAAGCACACAATCTAATTTTGCGCCTTGCTCAAACAATGCTAGCAATGCTTGGTTATCAATCACATCACCACGGCTTGCATTGATAATCGTCATGCCCGGCTTAAGTGCTTTTAAGCGTGTTTCGTCTAGCATGTGCAAGGTTTTATGTGGCCCTTGTTTAACCAATGGCACGTGAAAAGTCACAATATCAGCTTGGGCTAGTAATGTGTCTAACTCAATATGCTCTGCAAGCTCACCGGCTTCATGTTTTGGTGGATCACATAACAATACATTCATGCCTAGCAAGCTTAACTTATCACGTAAACAGCTACCTATACTGCCAACACCCACTATGCCGATGGTTTTGCCTTGTAACGAGCTGGCATTTTCTTGGCTCAAGGCATACAAGCAGCTAATAACATATTCAGCAACCGCCACAGCATTACAACCTGGTGCGCTGCTAAATGCGATATTTCGCTCAGCAAGTAACTCGGTATCAATGTGATCAACACCTATGGTTGCTGTGCCCACAAATTTTAATTTATCTGCTTGAGTGAGTAAGGCTTTATCTACATTGGTAACAGAGCGGGTTAACAAGATATCGACCCCGACTAGCTGCTCGGGTTGGAGATTACGGCCATCAAATCGCTCAACATCACCAAAATCGGCAAAGTACTGCTCAACCAATGGCATATTTTGATCTGCAAGAATTTTCATTTGTGTGTCCGAGAGGCAGAAAGTGGCGCTATTGTAGCGAATTTATCAGTATTCGGATAGGTAACAACTAAGACTTTATAACAAATGAAAAAGCCGAGCTATTGCTCGGCTTTAAGCAAATACTGGAGAGGTTTAACCTTTATATTTGCTCATTACTAATGTGGCGTTAGTGCCACCGAAACCGAAGCTGTTAGACATAACTGTATTTAGTTCAACGTCTTTACGCTCAGTTACAATATTTAGACCTGCAGCTTGCTCATCTAGTTCATCAATGTTGATAGATGGAGCAACAAAGTTATGCTCAAGCATTAATAGCGAGAAGATTGCTTCATGAACGCCTGCTGCACCTAGAGCGTGACCTGTCATCGCTTTGGTTGCACTGATCATTGGCGAGTTACCACCAAATACTTCTTGAATAGCGCCAAGCTCTTTCACATCACCAACAGGTGTAGAAGTACCGTGAGTATTTAAGTAATCAATACCGCCTTCAAGACCTTGCATTGCTTGCTTCATACAACGTACAGCGCCTTCACCTGATGGAGCTACCATGTCGTAGCCGTCAGACGTTGCACCGTAACCAGTGATTTCTGCATAAATGTGCGCGCCACGAGCAAGTGCATGCTCAAGCTCTTCGACAACAACGATACCGCCACCACCAGAGATAACGAAACCGTCACGGTTTGCATCGTATGTACGTGATGCTTTCTCTGGTGTTTCATTGTACTTAGTAGACAATGCACCCATTGCATCGAATTCCATTGCTAGCGTCCAGTGAAGCTCTTCACCACCACCTGCAAAGATGACGTCTTGCTTACCTAATTGAATTTGCTCAACCGCATGACCGATACAGTGTGCAGATGTCGCACATGCAGAGCTTAGTGAGTAGTTAACACCTTTAATTTTAAATGGTGTTGCAAGACACGCCGAAGTCGTACTCGCCATAGTACGTGGTACCATGTAAGGACCAACACGTTTTACGCCTTTTTCACGTAAAATGTCAGCCGCTTCAACTTGCCATTTAGATGAACCACCACCTGAACCCACTAATAAACCAGTGCGCTCGTTTGAAACTTGATCTTCACTAAGGCCAGCATCTGCAATCGCTTGTGACATTGAGATATAAGCGTATGCAGCAGCATCGCCCATAAAGCGCATTGCTTTACGATCAACAAACTCTTTAACATCAATATCGATTTTGCCAGATACGTTACTACGTAGGTTGTAGTCAGCAAACTCTTGGTTGAACGCGATACCACTACGGCCTTGTTTTAATGATTCTAATACTTCTTCTTTGTTGTTACCGATGCTTGAAACAACACCGATGCCCGTAATAACGGCTCTTCTCATGGGTAATTACCTTAGCTCTATACTAAATTGTGTTCTATTTTACGCTGAAATTACTTTCGAAGTGGTCAGCTTTCTAGCGTACACATGTACTCTGAATGTCTAGCTTATAAATAACGCCAGACTATTTCAAAGAAAACACGTAAAATAATGAAAAAAGTTTGTAGTTAATTAGTTAAACCATGATCAAAAACGCACATATTCATTTTAATCACCTTGGTACCCCTGTCGCCGATCAGTTTGACGATGTTTATTTCTCTAATGACGATGGCTTAGCCGAATCACATTATGTGTTTTATCAACAAAACCATATCCCGCAACGATTACAAAATCATGACCGTAACCACTTTGCAATTGCTGAAACAGGCTTTGGTACGGGGCTTAACTTTTTAAATACATGGCAGCACTTTGCTGCTCACCTTGATAGGCAGCATGCAGAGCAAGAAGTTCAAAATCAACCCGACCATAGTGGTAAAAAAAGTGTTACCCGCTTGCACTTTATCTCTTTTGAAAAATTTCCTATTAAGCGTGATGACCTTGCTCAAGCACTCAAAGCTTGGCCTAGTTTAAGCAAGTATAGTGAGCAACTAATTGCTCAATACCCAATTAATTTAGCCGGCTGTCATCGCCTAGAATTTGCAGGCGGAAAACTAATACTCGACCTTTACTTTGGTGACGTGCAAGACAGCATTGACGCCATGAGCTACCCAAGCGAAGGAATTGTTGATGCTTGGTATTTAGATGGCTTTGCACCAAGTAAAAACCCAGATATGTGGCAACAGAGTTTGTTCAACAAGATGCGTGCTATCTCAAGATCAAATGCCACACTCGCCACTTTCACTGCCGCAGGCTTTGTCAGAAGAGGACTCATCGAAGCTGGCTTTAGCATGAGTAAAGCAAAAGGCTATGGTAAAAAACGCGAAATGCTAATTGGCGAGCTCACTGAGCCTAATGAGCAACAGTCAGGGCCAGCGTATTTTGCACATCAGCAAAGTGAACTGAGTAATGTGGCTGTTATTGGCGGTGGTATTGCCAGTAGCAGTGTACTGTATTCACTGGCAAAAAGAGGCCTAAAAGCCACGCTTTTTTGCCAAGATGAAGCACTTGCCATGGGCGCATCTCACAATGTACAAGGGGCTGTTTATCCGCATTTGCAAGCGAAGAACTCACCGCACAGTGAAATGTTTGCTCATAGTTTTTTATATGCGATGCGTCTTTACCAACAATTACTTAATGATGGTTTTGACTACCCTCATCAGTGGTGTGGTGTATTACAGCACGCGGTTAAACAAGGTCTAGCTGATAAACATCAAAACCTTGCCGATAAAGAACTTTGGCCAGCTGAATTAATGCGTAATGTAAGCGCTGAAGAAGGCGACGAAATTGCCGGTGTAGAAACGGGCTACTCAGGCGTATTCTTTGCAAAAGGCGGCTGGGTAAATCCACCAGCCCTGGTTACAGCACTCTTTAATGCGGCAAATTCGTTAACTGCCACTACCAATAATAAAATGGACAGTCACTTTAATTGCCATATTGAAAAGCTCGAAAAAACCGCTGACGGCTGGTTACTACACAGCAAAGAGCAAACATTCGGGCCATTTAGCGATGTGATTAATTGTGCAGGTGAACACAGTGACCAGTTTAGCCAAACTCAAGCTCTACCTGTTGTTGGTGTGCGCGGCCAAGTCTCGCATGTGCAAGCAAGCGAGCAGTCAAAACGCTTAAAGACCGTGCTTTGCCATAAGGGCTATTTTACTCCTGAATATCAGGGCCATCATTGCATGGGCGCGACCTTTGAAAAAAACTCAAAAAGCCGTGAAGTTAAAGAGCAAGACAACCACATCAATCGCGAACAACTGTTAAGTTTTTACACAGACAGCGAGTTTGCAACGACCTTAGGTGAGATAACAGCCGCGAAAGCAGCTGTAAGGTGTACCTTCATTGACCATCTACCTATGGCTGGTGAATGGGCTGAACAAAGTGATTATGTAAGCGCGTTTGCTAATCTTCGCTTGGGCAAGCGTTATCAGTACCAAACGTTAACAAAACCTCAGCAAGGCTTGCATGTACTCACAGGCTTTGGCGCAAGAGGGCTGTGCAGTGCCCCCCTTTGTGCTGAACATTTAATTGCTTGTTTAAACAATGAACCAAGACCATTTAGCGAACGCGTGAGTCAAGCTATTCACCCCGCCCGCTTTATTGTTCGTGACCTAATTCGTAATAAAATTTAAGGGGCTAAAAAGCCCCTTTTGATTAATTACTTAATCGCTCAACTAGCTCTACGCGCCGGTTTAACTGACGACCCAAATCGTTTTTATTATTGGCAGCTGGCGCATAAGGGCCTACACCATAACCAATTAAGCGCGACTCTTTAATACCATATTGACTCACGAGCGCTTTAACAACTGCTTTAGCTCGTTTAGATGACAACCCTAAATTATATTCTGGACTTCCTTTATCATCAGTATGACCAACAACGTACAAGTTTAAGCTGTTATTTTTATTTAAAACATCCGCAATCACTTTTAATGACTCGGCTGACTCTGGCTTAATGTCTGATTTATCATGATCAAAGTAAATGCCATAAATGGCTGCTTTACCTTTTTGCTCTAGTTGCTTTAACACTTGGTCCGGATTGGTTTTAACTAAATCGCCTTGTAAAGGCTCCGTTCGAATTATAACAAGCTGCACTCGCGTAGTGCCTTGGTAATTCCCACCAAAAAATGCGACATAGGTTGTTTGATTTTCTATGGTGCTTTTCATTAACTGATAACGCGGCTGACGATAATAGTTATAAACTTGTTTTACCGACAAGTGATCACCAAGTGCTTGTATTGCCTTACGGTCGTCACCACATGCTTGACGCTCGCAACTAAATACCGTTTCAAAGCCTTCTTTTGTTAAGGCAGACACATAGTTATGAAAAACCTTAAGGGTTGATACTTTTCTAATTTCATAAGTAATACGAGTAATATCACCAGTCACATCTTCAGCAGGTAGCGCTTTGTTGTTACGTTTAAATATTCCTGTTGGTAGTGAAAATTCTTCGTAATCAATTTGCTCGTAGTCTTCAATAAAACTACCAGGATAACGGCTAAGTAATGGATGATCGCTTGAGCCTCTAATATCGTCTTTAGGTGCTTTGGTAACTGGATTTGTTTGCTGTTTTGCAAAAGCAGCTGTATTGGCTTTTATCAGACCTGTTTCAAGCTCTTTAATCTCAATTGAGCTACTCATAACACGCGTTTTACTGTTGTACTGGCCAACAAATAACGACACGGCAAACTCAGGCTTTTCACCTTTAGTAGCAAGAAGATAATATGGCTTACGATGATAATTATAGAGCTGAAAGTAACCGACTTCCTCTGCAAAATCACTGCTGTCACCGCAAGCGTCTAACTGACAAGAATAAACAATATTAAAACCATCGGTGAGTAAAGCTTGTTTATAGTTTTCAAATACTTTGAGAGTGGCAACATTGTTTATTTCGTACAATGTGTGGTTTACATCGCCAATAAAGTCTGTGTAACTAAATCGCTCTGACGACTTTTTACTGTCATCAAACTGGCTCATTAATTGTGTCTGTTCGCCACTGAGTTTAACCGACTTTTCAACCTCACTATTTGGATAAGGCGATAGCCATTGATTGGCATATACCGCATTGCAAAATGCTAATGTTACCACCACCAAAAGATTAAAATATATTTTCACTTCAAATCCTTTTAATTGAATTTGTACCTAATTTCATACTATGCCAAATAATACTTTTTTATTCAAAATTTGCTTGTACCCCTTTAAAAATAAATCCACACCCCAAGGTCTTTAGTTACACAGCAATTAGAAGGAGTTTGATATGAAAACCTTAATCATTGGCGCAACGGGCCAAATAGGTAAAATGACCACCGAAAAAATGCTGGCAAGTGGCCATGACGTAGTGGCTCTGGTTAGAGACAAAAGCAAACTGACTGCGCTTGAAAGTAATCATTTAACGATTGTAGAGCAAGACCTCGAAAACGATTTTAGTCGTGCCTTCGAAGGGGTTGAGCAAGTGATTTTTAGCGCGGGATCCGGCGGCGCTACGGGTGCTGATAAAACCTTACTGATAGATTTATGGGCCGCAGTTAAAGCGATTAATTATGCGGTAGATGCCAAGGTTAAGCACTTTATAATGGTGAGCTCAATCGGTGCTGATGCCCCTGATAATATTGAAAGCAGTATCAAACCGTATTTAGTTGCAAAGCACATGGCTGACCAACATTTAATCAATAGCGAATTAAATTACAGCATTGTCAGACCTGGCACGCTATTAAATGATGCAGCCACGGGATTATTAACCACCATGCGCCCTGCAACCCGCCAAGATGCGGTGATCAATCGTGAAGATGTAGCAGATACCCTGCTGTACCTCGCTGAACATACACCGAAAAAACCACAAGTGTTTGAATTATTTAATGGTGATAAGTCAATCGACAGCCTTCTGAACGATTGATTAGGTATGAATACGTATGCATAAGAAATAAGATTGAGAAAGCGCGTAAAGCACTTTAGTTTATTGTTTACATAATAATAACAAAGGTGCTTTATGCGTCATTTTGCTTTTCTTTTTTGCTTTGCTTTTACGTCGGCTTGTTTTGCCGCACCGGTAAAAGTTCAAAGTTACAGTGGCGATACCTCACTTCCCCACAAATTATTGATCAGCGCCATTGAACGGGCTGACTTAGAGTATGTTCACCCTTACGAAACCAATAAAGATATCTCTAACGCACGTATCTTAAACGATGTAAAAAACAACCAGCTGGATGTGATGTGGAGCATGACATCCACTCAGTTAGAGCAAGATTATCAAGCCGTTTATATTCCGTTGTTTCGTGGCTTACTTGGCATGCGAGTAGCAATAGTGAAAGCACAAAATCGCGAACTGTTTAGCTCAGTAACTAGCTTAAAAGATTTAAAACGTTTTACCGCTGGGCAAGGTAAAACCTGGCCAGACACGAAAATATTAAAAGCAAATCAACTGCCTGTTGTTACTACATTAAAATACCCTAATTTGTTCCCAATGCTTGAAGGCGAACGCTTTGATTACTTCCCACGTGGGGTGAATGAACCTTGGGATGAAATTGCCAATCACTCAGAGCTTAACCTCACTGTAGAGCCGCATTTGGTGATTAAGTACACCGCACCACTTTACTTTTTCGTCAACAAAAACAACCACACGCTGCATAAACAGCTAAATGATGCGCTAAACGAGATGATTGCTGATGGCACATTTAACGCGATGTTTTTGGCAGACAGCCAAGTACAAACGGTTTTATCAAAAGCCAACTTAAGCTCGCGTCGCGTTATTGAGCTAGATAACCCAACGTTATCGTCGAACACACCTAATAAAAATAGCCCTTTGTGGTTTAACCCATTTCAATGAGCGCACAATGAAATCATTAAAATATAAAATGACCTTGGCACTGTCTTTGTGCCTTTTACTGAGCGTGATCTTCGTGATCAGTGCAAACTATCTGCTCGCAAAGTCGAGTCAAACACAACAATGGCAAGACGACATTACGGCCCTTAATGAGCAAATGCAGGTTATTTTAGCCGAGCCGGTATTCTCTTATGATGAGCCGTTAATCAATCAGATTATTAAAGCCTTTTCGCAAAACAAACATGTACATAGCATTTCAGTGACAGATCATCGCAATAAGCCACTGGCCACTATTACTAAACAAAGCAATAACGCATCGGTTAGCAAAACTATTGATTTGCACTATTTAGATAATTTAATTGGTCACATAAAAATTGGTTACTCACAACAAGCACTGCATAGCACCATTGCTGAGTCGACACGCACCATGTTTATAACCTTGCTGGTCTCTTTTATCGCCTTGGGTGCGGTGATTATTTATATCGTGCGGCTTTTAGTGATAAAACCAATCGATAGCGTAAATAGCCTTGTTGATGAAATTGTCAAAGGTGAAGGCGACCTTACAAAACGTATTAGCTATCAATCTAATGATGAAATAGGCTATTTGGTTGATGGTTTCAATCGATTTATAGCGCAAGTGCAAGAAATCATCACTGAGCTAGGCAGCACAGCCAGTGAGCTTGAAATGATAGCCAGCACAGTAAACGAAGCATCTGTGCGCTCTAAAAACGAAGCTGAGCTTGAATATAACCGCACTGATTCTGCAACCAATGCGCTTAGTCAGTTAAGTGAAGCAACCAAAGAGATTGCGCAAGGGGCCAATCAAACTGCGCAGCAAACCACCGACGTTCATCGCTTATGCCAACAAGGCGAACAAAATATGAATGCCAATGGCAACATGGTTGACGAATTAGCTGCACAACTCGACCATACATCAAACGTAGTTAAACAACTAAACGCCAGCAGTAATGAAATTAGCCAAGTGCTCGATGTTATAAAAAGTATTGCCGAGCAAACCAATTTACTGGCTCTAAATGCTGCTATTGAAGCGGCTCGTGCAGGTGAATCAGGTCGTGGCTTTGCGGTGGTAGCCGATGAAGTAAGAGCGCTTGCTAGTAAAACCTATGATTCAACGTCTGAGATTGAATCAATTATTGTATCGCTACACAACAATACCTCTGATTGTGTAACCGCAACGGAGCAAAGTAAGTCACTCAGCGATAAAGTGAGCCAAGCGAATCAAAAAAGCCAAGCGGTGTTTAAAGATATTGCTAAACAAATCAATACCATTAATCAAATGAACGAAAGCGTTGCAGCAAGTTCTGAAGAGCAAACCAGTGTGACCGCTGATATCTTAAATACCATGCAGCTCATTAACCAAGGCGCTAAGAGCCTATCGCAAGAAGCTCAGCACCTTGATAACACCATAGGCCAGCTCAATGAACTAGAACGCGGTATCGTTGCTAAACTGGGTTTGTTCAAATACTAAAAGCCATAATTCCCTGCCACGCAAGTTGCAGGGAAAGCACCGTTAATACTAAACGAAAAATCTTTTTAAATTTATCTGACGAAATGCGGTGCAGTAACTTAAGGCCAAGCCAAGTACCTAAAGCACCGCTCAAAATCATGAGCATAACCAGCGGCAACCACTGCCAAAATGCAAAGCCCACAGCCCCATATAAAATCGCTTTTAAGGTATGTTGTACTGTCATGCAGCTTGAAAAAGTAGCGGTAAATTTAAGCTTATTATAATTATTGACATATAAGCAGCTGCCAACCAAAGGCCCACTTGCCCCTACAAACATCGAGATAAACGTGGTCCAAAGTCCAGCAAGAACACGCCATAACTTTGAAGTTTCTCTGAGCTTTGGCGTCACACCCCACAGTAAATAAAGCACAAATGCAGCGACCACTATTTTCATTAATTCTAGGGGAATTGATGTGACAATCGTTGAGGCAACCAGCGCACCTATGACTCCCCCTAGTGAGAAGTACACAAACATAGCGCCATCAATATGCTTAAACGTAAATAAAAAGCGATTTGCGTTAGAGCCTAACTGCACTAACCCATGGACAGGGATAACCACACTCATAGGAAGCATGGATGCCATGATCACTAGCAGCATTAAGCCGCCGCCCGCACCAAAAGCCGCTGAAACCATTGAAGTAAAGCCCGCAACCACAATGAGCATTATTGTGCTGATCGGACTTAATAAATCTCCACCCAAAAACTGCCAACTGATCAAATCCATGGTTACGCTTTAAATAGTGTGTTTGGGCTAACGCTATCATGACTCACCATTATTAGCGACAATTCGAAAAACCCTTTCGACTAAAAGACCATATCAACCAAAAGAGAAGTGCCCCTAAATTCACAACTGGTCAGACTTGTGGTTTATTTTGTTAAACTGATGGTATATAACTATGCCCACAACACAATAAAATTAAAGGCACAGCATGACACTGATGAATGTAAGTACACAAGGATCTGTTGCTATCTTAACTATGACAACAGCTGAAAATCGCCATAACCCTGCTTTTGCAGAGGCTTTTTTAACTTGCCTTGACGAAATCGAACGTAACCCTGAACACAAAGCACTGGTGATCACTTCAAGCAGCGAAAAATCATGGAGTTTGGGCATAGATACCGATTGGCTTATGCCCGCATTAAAAACACAAAAATTTGCTGAAGTAAGTGGCTTTATGCACTCAATGGATGCGGTATTTAAACGCCTATTACTGTTCCCAATGCCAGTAATTGCAGCAATTAATGGTCACACGTTTGGTAATGGCGCCATTTTATCGTGTGCTTGCGATTTTAGGTTTATGCAAAGCGACCGTGGTTTCTTCTGCTTTCCAGAAGTTGACTTATCAATCCCGTTTTTACCGGGCATGCTCGCCTTTATTAAAAAAGCCATTCCAGACTATCGTTTTAACGAGATGATGCTAACTGGCCGCCGCGTTACCGCAGGCGAACTTGCCACGGATCATGTTATTGAACAAGCTTGCCCAGACAACGAAGCTTTATTTAATACCGCCCTCGAATTTGCCAGCCAGTTCGATAAAAAACGCGCGATTTTCGCCGAGCACAAAAAGCGCCTACACAAACACATCATCGACACCATTGATATAGAAAACAAACCGATTATTGATGCTGTTCAGTTGGTTGTTTGATTCTAGACTCTGGACTTCTTTAGAGGAGCTTTAGAAAAAAGTTTTAGCAATAAAAAAGGCCGCTCTGAGAGCAGCCTTTTTCATATTTGGTGGAGCTGGGGGGATTTGAACCCCCGTCCGAAAAGCCTCGACCTTTGGTACTACATGCTTAGTATCGTCTTTTAGTTAACCTTATACAGCTCGGACGAACACGATCTGCAAAGGCGAGGCCGCTTAATTTTAGCCCTTCAACCCCGGCCAGGGTTTCCGTAGCGAGTCCGTGTAGGGTGACACTTCAGAACCGGGTCCACAGACATACACCGGAGAAGTGCTAGCGGGCTATTATGCCGCTAGAGCGTAGTTATCGTCGTTTGCGATTACTTTAAATTGCGGCTTTTTTACGAGGCCAACCGCACCTCGACATGCACCTCGGGCGTCTTGAATTCCGTCGAATCCTAATCAGCCCCTGAATTTGGTATCTCATTCAGAGTGTTCGTGCAGTATAACTGAGTAGCCTGTTCAGACTCAAGGCATTAATCGGGAAATTTTTGCTAAGTGCCTTTGACTGCTGAAATTTCAAGCAGGAAAAGTCAGTTTTATACATATTTTCACATTTTAATCATACAAATCCTTAACATAGTACAAAAGTTGTGCTGAAATAGGAAACGTTGTTACCCTTCTCCAAAAATAACCTGTAACAACACATAACTATAATAACAGGCAGTTTTTTACAGGGCTTTTCAGATGTCGATGTTTTCATTCGATGAACAAAGTGGCTATGTCTCTTTGTGTGAGCATCCTAGGGATGCGGGTTTTCCTACTACGAGTTCTCAATTAATTGAATTACTTGAGCAGTCGCCTTATGCCAACTACGAATATATTGATGCCAATATAGGTAAGTTGTTCATCCCTAGCAACCAATATCAAAGCCAATCGTTAGTGGTTGCTAAAGCCGTTGATGCTCAGCTTGAAGTAAAAGTCGATGCTAAAAACATGGTGGTTGAAGCAAGCCTAACAACAGCCCGTGGCGGTAAAATTGTTAGCATGGATATGGCGCAAGAGGTGCTTGCAGAGGCGGGCGTGATTAAAGGCATTAGTCTCCGTGCGCTCGATACCTTTTTAGGCCAACAATTTAAGCAACCACCCGGCGCCCATTACAGCGCAATTGTTGCCCATGGCAGAATGCCTAAAGAAGGCACTGATGCTAAATTCGTGCGCTTATGCTCAACAGCACAAGACCGCGTTCTTAGCCCGCAAGCGACCTCTGGCGGTAAAGTCGACATGCGTAATTTAGGTGCCATTATTACCGTTAAACCCGGCACGCCATTAATGCAACGAGTGCCTGCAACACCCGGTGAAGATGGCTTTACGGTGTTTGGTGATGTGATGCCTGCAAAACCTGGTAAAGACTTACCTCTTGAGCCATTTGAAGGAACGCGTATCGATCCAAACAATAGCAATATGTTAATTGCCGATGCTAAAGGCGTGCCTGTTGCCCTACCCCGCGGTATGCGCGTGGACGATGTATTGTGCTTTCATCATGTTGATGTAAGTACGGGCCATGTCGAATTTGATGGCAGTGTTATTATCAGTGGTGATGTAAAAGATGGAATGCGCGTCAAAGCAACGGGGGATATCACTGTATTAGGCTTTGTTGAATCAGCCACAATTGAAAGTAAAAGTGAAGTCACCGTGATGCTTGGGGCTGTTGGCAGAAAGCGTGAAAACGTTGAAAACTTTACCTGTAACATCACGGCTTCGCGCACTATCTCTGTTGGTTATGCTCAGTACTGCCATATAAAAACAGAGCAAGATTTATTCATTGAACGCCAAGCTTTGCATTGTGATTTAAGCGCTCGTCGCCTTATTCGCGTTGGCAAAGCCAATAACCCGCGAGGCAAAATTATTGGTGGCAATATTTTAGATGCGATGCGAATTGAAACCGGTGAGCTTGGTGCGCCGTCAGGCACTAAAACACGGGTTTTCATTGCTCAATACTGGCATGATTTACGCCAAAAGCAGCAGCAAATTAATGACTTTGAAAAACTATTAATGACGAAAGCAGCAGCTTTACAGCAAGCACGCAAAAAGGCCAATAAAATACCCGACCCAGCTCAACGTGCGCATTATATTAAAAAGATAACTGCCAGCGAACAGCAAATTAAAATTAAAACAGCCAGCACGAAGAAAAAGAAACACTTAGTGAAAATTAAGATTGCGCGCTTATTAGCAACAAGCCGCTTAAAAGTGAATGAATTAATGCATCCTGGGGTGGAGCTTAAGATAGCGCAAGAGAGTAAACAGTTCTCACGTATTTACCCTCCTAACATGGTGCGTTTTTTTGAAGGCAAAATTACTCAGTCGTTTTAGCGGCTGAGTCTTGCTCTTCTTCACTTGCTTCAGTTTCAGGCAATGGCCAACCGCCAAGTTGTTGCCAGCGATTAACGATTAAACAAAACAGTTCTGCTGTGCGTTCGGTATCATAAAGTGCTGAGTGAGCTTGTTTATTATCAAACTCAATCCCTGCCGCCCTACACGCTTTAGCTAATACTGTTTGCCCTAGTGCAAGGCCTGCCAATGATGTGGTATCAAAGCTAACAAATGGATGAAATGGCGTGCGCTTAATTTTACAACGCTCAATGGCGGCATTTAAAAAGCCGTGATCAAACGCTGCATTATGTGCTACTACCACTGAACGCTGACAACCCGCCGCTTTTTGTGCCTTGCGCACGACTTTACAAATTTCTTTAATCGCTTCTTCTTCAGGCACCGCACCACGCAGCGCAGAAAAAGGATCAATACCATTAAACTCAATGGCCGCTTGTTCAATATTCGCGCCTTCAAATGGCTCAACATGAAAATGCACAGTATGATCAATACTTAACACGCCGTCGTCATCCATTTTCAGTACAGATGCAGCAATTTCTAATAACGCATCGGTTTCTTTATTAAAACCTGCGGTTTCAACATCAATCACAACAGGAAAAAAGCCACGAAAGCGTTTTGCGAAAAGAGTTTGTTCAGTATTTTCCATAGTCTTCTTGGTTTGCCAGTGTAAGCTGGCTATTATGTCAAAAACCACGGCTACTCTGCTAGAGTAAATAGTGTGAAATCGCAGATTCTTACTGAGTTTTTAGGCACATTACTTGCTTTATATTAATCAGCTAGCCCTGTGTTTAGTGTGCTGAAGCAATTAAACACAAAAATTGCCAATTATTTGGCATTGATGATTTGTTGGAGAATTACCGTGATGAAGCTTTCATTACTTCCTTTAAGCCTAGGCCTATTAACCTCAGTTGCAAGTATAAATGCGCATGCAGCCATGCGTGAGTATACCGCTAATGCTGATATGTCGAACTGGCAAATGGTTAAAACTTCTCGCTTAGAATGCCAATTAAATCATGAAGTTCCTTACTATGGTGAAGCAATTTTCAGCACCACTGCCAGTAAAAATAAAGACGTAAACTTTAACCTTGATATGGTCGTACGCCCAGACAACTACAATATTGCTGGTCTAAAAGCCGTACCACCTAGTTGGCGTGCAGGTATGCCTGCTCGCGACTTAGCAAACATGAAGCTATTACGTAAGTTTGACGGCGAGCTTGGTAACAAAACTGCTTGGGAAATGCTCACCGAACTAGAAAAAGGTTACCAACCGACATTTTATTACCAAGACTGGCAAAACAGTGCCGATAAAATTGCCGTTGGTTTATCGAGTGTCAACTTTAAGCAAGCCTATTGGGCGTTTTTACAGTGCCGAGATGCAATGCTGCCATACAGCTTTGAAGATATTTCGTTCACAGTGATGAACTATGAGCCTAATACCAGCAAACTGACTAAATCATCACAAAAACGCTTAGATAAAATTGGCGAATACTTAAAGTACGACACCAACATCGAATCTATTTCAATATCTTCTTACACCGATAGCTACGGTGGTCGCTGGAACAACCTCGAATTATCAAAAAAGCGTGCTAAAGCGATTAAAGATTACATTGTTAGCTTAGGGGTTGATGAAAGCAAAGTAGATACCGATGGTTACGGTGAAAAGCGCCATGTTGCCAGTAATGACAACATTTTGGACAGAAACAAAAACCGTCGTTTAGTCATTCAAATTGCAAAAATGTAGCCGCCGAAGCGGCTACTAGCTTTAACTCATTTCTATTGACTTCACACGCTTAAAGCGCTCAAGCCACTTATCGCCAAACTGAAAAAACGCGAGACTAATCATAATGATGGTCGCGCCAACAATCAGAGCTTGGTCAATGGGCTCATCATTAAGCAAACCACCAATCGCAATTGCAAAACTTGGTGTGATCAGGGTTGTTAATGCGACCGTGCTGGCGTTCAACTTTTGCAATACATGAAAATACGCCAGCGCACCAATTAATGAACCAAACACGCCTAAGTAAACAATTGAGTACAGTGATTTTGCACTCCACATCTGGCTATTAAGTTGGCCATCTACCAGCAACCAAGTAATAAAAAACAGTGGGGTTACAAAAACCAACGCACCAAATGTGGTGGCCATTGGATGAATAGCAATTCTTACCCGTTTGATCATCACACCGCTCAAACTAAAAAAGCACACTGCCATAAATACATATAACAGGCCACTAAGCTGCTCTACTCCCCCTTGAATATGGCGCTGGCTTACTAAAAATAAACCAATTAAGGCACAGCCAAGTGCGCCAAGCTTAATGGCGCTGAACTTAGGTTCGTTCAAAATCTTTTGCGCAAGTAAGCCCGATAAAATTGGCGCAAGACCAAACATCAATGATATTAACCCTGAAGGCACTGTTTTAGCGGCCATGTAGCTTAATAACATGCCGCCAAAAATACCTATGCTTGAATAGCCATAAAGGAATAAAGCACGGCGATGCCAGGGCACTCGGATATTGGCAACAGCAACGACAAACGAAGCCAACACCAGCCCCACCAGCATGCGTAAAAACACAGCCAGGGTTGGTGCTACCGTTTCACTACTCCAAACAATACCCAGTGGTGTTGTTGACCAAATCACCACCATTAAAAAATATGAGGCTTTAACAGGCACTAGCTTATTCCTTTAAAAAGGCGAAAAAAGCGGAAGAAAATTTAAAAGGGAAATAACCAACCGCTTAGAACGCGGTTAGTAAAACTTACTTAATTAACCGCAGCAAATAACTGACCATACGACTGATGAGGTCAGGCGCATACAATTGTTTGTTGGTCGTTGGTTTAGCTGCATCATGGTATTTAATAAAGTAAATTGAAGAAGCTTAAGAATCCGCCTAAATGATGATTTTGTCAACACGAATACTCATGCTATTTGGCAAAAAGTTTTTTGCTGATTTCAACAGCCTGTTTGCACATGTAAATCATAGGTTACATTTAATTTCTTTGATTTATAACAAAACTATTTAAGTTTTGTTAAACAAGTTATATCTTGCTTGCCTCTCACGAAGTTTAAGGGGCAAAAAGTGCTTAAAAATAAAACAATAGGTAGCATGTTAATTGTTGCTGGCACCACCATAGGTGCAGGAATGCTGGCATTGCCTATCGCCTCCGCAGGGCTTGGTTTCACAACAGCGTTATCACTTATCTTACTTACATGGGTTTTAATGACCTACACAGCATTACTGATGCTAGAGCTACATCAATATGCCGACAGAGATGCAACCCTCAATACGTTAGCTAAGTCATGGTTAGGTAAACGTGGGCAATGGGTCGCTAACTTTTCTGTGATGTTTTTGTTTTACGCATTATGCGCTGCGTATATCGCAGGTGGTGGTGCGCAATTACAAGAAAAGCTCAACAATGGTTTATCGCTTTCTTTAGCGCCGCAAGTTGGCTCAGTTATTCTGGCTGTTGTGATTGGTACTGTGGTGACACTCGGTACCAGCAAAGTCGATAAGCTTAACCGCGTACTGTTCACTATTAAAGTATGCGTACTAGCCAGCTTATTTTATATGCTGACACCTTATGTTCATGGCCAACACTTACTTGAAATGCCAATTGAACAAGGTCTGATTTTATCTGCAATCCCAGTGGTGTTTACCTCGTTTGGTTTTCATGGCTCTATTCCATCGATTGTGAAATACGTGGGTTTAGATATCAAAACACTTCGTAAAGTAATGGTGGCAGGTGCAGCATTGCCTTTAGTAATTTACATTTTTTGGCAATTACTTAGCCAAGGTATGATGAGTCAAAGTGACTTACTACAAAGCCAAGGGTTACCCGGTTTTGTAAGCAGTGTTGCTAGCATTGCTCACAGCCCACACGTTGCCACCGCTGTGAACATTTTTGCTGATTTAGCACTGGCCACGTCTTTCTTAGGGGTGAGTTTAGGTTTATTCGACTTTTTTGCTGATGCATTTAAAAAAGGTGATGGCAGTAAAGATCGTATCAAAACAGCCTTGATCACCTTTATTCCACCGCTAGGCTTTGCGCTATTCTACCCGCAAGGGTTTATTATGGCACTTGGCTACGCCGCCATTGCGCTGGTTATTTTAGCGGTGTTTTTACCGGTTGCTATGGTCTATAAGCAACGAAGCAGCAAACCTGATGCGGGTTACCAAGTTAAAGGCGGTAATATTGGCTTAGCACTGGCCGCCCTGTTTGGTGTGCTTATTATTAGTGCTCAAGGTTTACAAATGGCGGGGCTTATTCCAGCAATTGGTTAAACAGCTCATCAAAAAAAGCACCCGAGGGTGCTTTTTTTGTACCTGTGTTTAAGGTGTAATGCCAATTCGCTTAATTAAGTAGTCTATTTTGAGGCAAGAAAACCTTGTTGATAACAAGGCAAAAATTTCGTTATTTAGTTGTTCTAAATGAGAAATTTTTAACGCAGGTAGCGACAGGTTTAATCCCTCAAAATGATTAAATATTATTGCGGATTGGTATAATTAAAACACCATCGCCTTACCTCGGCCAGATGCTTCAGAGGCTGCATCTAATTTACCGTCTTTATTGATAATCACATGCATATCACCAAAATGGCGTTCATCAAGTGTATAACCCATTTTTTCAAGCGCTTTAACAACCTTTGGTTCAAGACCTGTGTGGTATCTAATCACATTTTTAGGCCATAACTGGTGATGAAAGCGTGGGCTGTCTACCACTTGCTCAGCAGTCATATCAAATTCAACCGCATTTAAAATTGACTCATACACAGAGCTAATAATCGTGGTACCACCCGGAGAGCCAGTTACCATTTTAACTTTGTTATCCTGAAGTAGAATGGTCGGTGTCATTGAGCTCAACATGCGTTTATGGGGTTGGATTTCATTAGCTTTACCACCAATAGCACCAAATACATTCATCACACCTGGCTTGGCACTAAAGTCATCCATTTCATCATTCAAAATGAATCCTGCGCCCGATACAACCACACCGCTACCAAAACTTAAGTTGATGGTCGTGGTATTCGCAACGGCATTGCCCCACTTATCTAGAATAGAAAAATGCGTTGTTTGCTCACTTTCGTGTAATCCCGGTTTGATGTTCTCGGTAGTTGAAATGGCATCTGGGCGAATTGTACTTGCACGATTGCTAAGATAATCATCTGCAAGTAGAGCTGTTTTTGGCACCTCATAAAAATCTGGGTCACCTAAATATTCAGCTCTGTCGGCAAATACGCGTTTACCTACTTCAGCCAAAATATGAACATAGGTGGTCGAGTTGTGCTCAAGCGTTCCTTCTGGCTTTGCCAAGTCGTACATTTTTAGCCACTGTAAAATAGCAATACCACCTGAACTTGGCGGTGGCGATGTGAGCACTTCGTAACCGCGCCAATTACCTTTAATCGGTGTACGCGATTTAGCTTGATAAGCTTTTAAGTCTTGCTCAGTAATAATGCCGCCGTGTTGCTTCATAAACGTCGCAATGATCTTCGCTGTCTCACCTTCGTAGAAACCTGCTTTACCTTGATCACGAATACGTTTTAGTGTGGCGGCAAGTTCCGGCTGTTTAAATACCTTATTTGCTTTGGCATCAGCAAAGTAATCGGCAAAGTTAATGTTTACCGATTTTTTGGCCATTCGCGCAATGTAACGCTCGATACTTGCGGCTAGCTTAGGATGCACAATAAAGCCCTGCTCGGCTAATTTAACCGCAGGCTCTAGCAGAGTCTTCCACTCTAAGCTGCCGTGCTTTTGATGGGCAAGCCACATTCCAGCAACACTGCCTGGTACACCACTTGCATGAATACCGTACACTGACATGTTATCAATAACATCGCCTTTATCATCAAGGTACATATCGCGATGAGCTGCAGCAGGGGCTGTTTCGCGGTAATCAATAAAATCACCTTTGCCATCTTTTTGGATCAGCATAAAGCCGCCACCACCAATGTTACCGGCTTCAGGTAAAGTGACCGCTAATACAAACTGTGCCGCAATTGCCGCATCGACGGCGTTACCGCCTTGCTCTAAAATAGCCCGCGCCGTATCACTGCTGTAGCTATCAGGCATTGCGACAGCTGCTTGTTTTGCAAAACTTGACGGATGAAAGAATATCGCGGTAACGATAAATAGATGTGCCGCGTATTTGACTAAATTTGCCATGGTACTTCCTTTATCTTGATGTTATTTTGACCATTTAGACATGTGAAACCCTTAAGGTCAATTAGTTACGATTAACTTAGCTAAGCTGCTCTTTAGGACATGAATAAAGTACTGCAGGTAATTCACCTTGCTCATCTTGATGGATATAGTTTTTTACAAACTTAAGGCCTAGTTTTTCCATCACCTTTATTGAGCCTAGGTTATCTTTAAGTGCTGTGGCACTGAGCGACTTTATTTCTTCTGGCTCGCTTACGGCTTTAGCAATGGCAAGTGCTGCCTCAGACGCATAACCTTTGCCCCAGCTCATTTTTTTAAAGCGCCAGCCAATTTCTAAATCACTAAAGTCAGGCTGTTCAAAAAAGCCCATAGGCCTGACCAATACCCAACCGATAAATTCATTGCTCTCGATGATGTTTACTTGCCAAAGCCCCCAGCCTTTTTGCTCATTTTTATAGGCATTCAAGCGTGGAATAAACACCTCTTTAATGGTCTGCATAGTGGATACTTTGCCACGAGTTAAATGTTTCATTACCTCAGGGTCGTTATCGAGCTCATAAAGTAGCTCGGCATCATTTTCATCCATTAACCGAAAACTTAATCGTGCTGTTCTAGCTATATTCATTTTTTATTGCTTATACTGCTTAATTGTTGATTAACCATTAGAGAAAAATATGAACAAATTAGCAAGCTTAGTTTTATTAGGCTGTATTGCCTTAACGGGTTGTGATGACGCAGAACAAGCCAAGAAAGATGCCAGCGAAGCAAAAGAGGAAGTAAAGCAAGCGCTAAATGATGCTTGGAGCGACGTAAAAGACGCCACCAATGAGTTTAACGACGACTCACTGCAAGAGTTACTCGAAGAGAGTAAGAAAATGGGCTTAAGCATGTATGATGACGGTAAAGAAATTGCCTTAGATGCATGGATTGAGAGTAAAGAAGCGGCTGGTGAGCTTTCTGAAAAAACCAAACAAAAAGCAAAAGAACTGGCTGAAGAATTAAGAGAAGCGCGCGAAAAACGCGAGCAAGAGAAAAATAATTAAAAAGAAAGGGCAAGTATTTACTTGCCCTTTTTTGTTAGTAATTAAAGCTCAAATTCTTTTTTGAATTTTAAGCCAAATTCACTGCGGTCATTGCTGCGCATTACGCCAACAAAACCAGATTGTTGTAAACGACCAACATCGTATACTTCGTTTAACACGTTCTCACCGTAAAGAGTCACTTCAAAGTCACCGTTCGGGTTTAAGTAAGAAATGTTGAAACCCACTAATTCACGAGAATCAATGTGTTCACTTTGGTTGTAAACTGATTGACCTTGCATATCGCTACGGTATGAGTAGTTAGCGTTTACTGCCACTGTGCCACCGTTACTTAAATCAATGAAATAAGAAGGTGCGACCATAACAGTCCAACGTGGTGTTAGTGCTGGTGAGTCGCCTTTACCAATACCTAATACACCGTCATCCACTTCTGTGATTTCTGAATCTAGGTAACCAATCGCGCTACGTAGCGTAAAGTCATCTGTAAATGCAATTGTTGTTTCAAGCTCGATACCTTGTGCTTTAGACTCACCCGCGTTTTCTACGATAGTAACGAAACCGCCACCTGCAGTTGGATCTGAGAATGGTAATGCCAGGTCTGTGTAATCAGTAACAAACACCGCAAGCATCATAGATACATCTTCATGTACCTGACCTTTAAGGCCTAGCTCATAGTTAATTGCTTTTGTTTCATCGAAAGAAACAAATTGATCAGGACCACCAAATGGACGCGGTGGGAAACCACCTGTTTGATAACCTTTTTGGATTTGGCCATACACGTTCATGTTATTGCTAAGCTGGTACGACGCATTTAAATCCCATGTTACCGCATCAAAATCAGCACTTACGTATTTGCGTGTTGCAAACGTTGGGAATGAGGCATCGGCTTCTTTTTTATCTTTCGAATAACGTAGACCACCGCCCACAGTTAAATCGTCGCTTAGGTCATAGCTCGCATTGATATAAGCTGCGTATGAGTTAGTTTCTTGGTTGATATCAAAGTAACCATAATCACCAAAAGACGCTGTAGTACCATCATTCAGTAGACCATCAGGTGTATTGAATGGGCTAAATACAAACGGGCCAGAGCTTGTGAAGCCATCTTCATTAAAGAAGTATAAGCCAGACACAAAGTCCATGTTATCGAAGCTACCGTTTAACTGGATTTCGAATGAATATTGATCTGCGCCGCCTTCTTCTGGGAATTCAGATAAGTTAAGGGCAACAGCGTCATCATCAAGACCCCCTTCGTATTCTGAGCTACGGTAGCTTGTGATGAACTTAGCTGTATACGTATTATTGATATCCCAATCAGCAGTTAAAGACGTGCCCCAGCCTGAATAAGCCGTCGATTCAATACCCGCTACCGTTGTTGCTAAATCATCAGGATCGCTTGGTAACATGTCTTCTGTAAGTAATGGGAAATCACCATTGAATGGGTCATTCGGATCAAGTGGTGCCGTTAGTTCAATTGTGTATGGTGATTGACCTGATTCGTTATCAACACCATCAATTGAGAACACAAAAGATAAGTCGCTGTTTGCTTGCCATTTAAGCGCCATACGACCGCTTAACTCTTGCTCTTCACCAATTTCTTTTTCTGGGTTTGCAAGGTTAATCGCTTCACCTACACCATCGCGTTGTTTATAAGACACGCTTGCAGACATGCTTACAGTGTCGGTAAGGCTGTTATTAAAGTAAACGTCACCGGCTAAACGACCACGGCTACCTACTTTTGCCGTTGTCGTTACAATGCCTTCGTCACCAGGTTGCTTAGTAATAATATTTACTGCACCACCTAATGTGTTACGACCATACAAGGTACCTTGTGGACCACGTAATACCTCTACACGCTCAACATTTGGTAATGATAAGTTAGAGCCCATTTGGCGACCTAGGTAAACACCATCTAAGTAAACACCTACACCCGGATCAGTTGTGATCACGTGGTCTTGTAAACCAATACCACGAATAAATACAGATGCATGGGCCGCATTACCTACACCATAACGAGTGATGTTTAGGTTAGGTACGTATTTACCAATGTCTTCTAGGTTGCTCATGTTCGCTTTATCAATCAGGTTCTCGCCGATTGATGTCACTGCAGTTGGCGACTCAAAAATGCTTTCTGTACGCTTACGCGCTGTTACTTCGATTTTTTCGAAAGCATCTTGTTTAGCAGTGGTTTTTTCTTGCTCAGCAAAAGCTGAAGTAGATAATGCAGCAACAATAGCTACAGTTAACTGTGAGAGGTGACGTAATTTCAATTAAAACTCCAAAGGATACCGTGTGTGTGTATTTTTACCCGTAAATTTCAGGCATAAAAAAAGACGCTTAGGTGTAAGCATCTTTCCTCTGGAGGGGTATTATATGTCAGTTTTGTGAAAATATGTATAATTTTTTTAATTTAATGCTGATTATATTAATTTAAACAATTAAATGTATGACAATTTGAATAATCTCTTCATTTAAATGACTATTGCAATTAAAATTATTGCGCAAATTCAAAGAGTAACATAACAGCAGTATAAATTTATCCTATTCCCACGCATTTAGTAGTAGTTAGATTATTCTATCGTAACACTTCAATTTGATTGAATTTCAAACAAGTAATAGTCTATGCTTTTATTTGATCCCATTTTGCAAGGAGCAAATTTTGAAATTACTCACCCCCTTTCGTGCTGCAATTTTAATGGCAGTCGCTGCGGTCTCATTGACCGGTTGCCAGCTTTCTTCAAGCGAACTACCCGCAATCAGTGATTCAGGAACAAAGAACTCAGGTCACGTAGTGTGGCATGATTTGATCACACCTAATTTGGCACAATCTCAAGCATTTTATGCCAGCGTGTTTGGATGGCAATTTCAAGCCGTTAACGACAGCTACACGCTGGCATCATTAGATGGAAAATTAATTGCTGGTATGGCAGAGCTTGATAATAAACAAAATGCCAGCCATTGGCTGAGCCTTATCAGTAGTAAAGACATCGCTGGCGTTAGTGAAAAAACTATCAAAGCCGGAGGTAAAGTCTTAGTAAGCAGTACCGAAATTAAAGGCCGTGGCACTATTGCTGTATTAGAAGATCCACAAGGGGCTGTTTTTTCACTGATCAATACCGTAAATGGTGACCCTGAAACGCATCAAACTGATAACAGCTGGGTTTGGCAAGAAGTATGGAGTGATAACCCAGAGCAGAGTAAAGCCTTTTACCAATCACTTGGTAATTATTCAGCACAAAGTAAACCGCTTAATAATGGCAATTACAGTTACTTAGCCTTAAATGGCAAACCTGCGATTGGCTTTGTAAAAAAACCAGATGCCGAGATTGGTAATACATGGGTGAATTACATTAAAGTAGCCGATATTGATGCAACCCTATTAAAAGTAACCTCGGCAGGCGGCATCGTATTGATGGCACCAAGTGACAAAGTACGAAGTGGCAGTGTCGCAATTATTCGTGATCCAGCCGGTGCTGGTATTGTTATTCAGGAGCAAATGTAATGAATAAAAAAATAATTCGCCTAGCTGCTCTTGCAGCTGCAATATTAACTTTAAATGCCTGCACCCCCTATGCAAGCCTAGATATTAATGCGCCATTTAAAGTAGGTCCTGTGTACGTTAACCCAAGTATTGGCATTGGCGGTACACTTTAATCAATTTCAGGGCGCTGCGTTTTAAACAAAGCGCCCTATTCATTAGTGTTTTACTTTTAAGCGTTGCACCTGGGTCAGCACATCTTCAGCTTTGGCGCCTAGGTAAACGTAAATTGCCAGTGCAATCAACAGACCTACCACAGCAAACATCATCAATACAGCAGGTATAACATACTCAGTTTGCCCGAGTGCTGCTTTAAACATGGTTAGTAAGGCTTCTATCGATACTGCAATCAAAATTGTTGAGATAAAGCGTGTGATCGTACGTCTTGTTGAGCTGTGGCGAAAAATATCCTTATGCATGAGGATTTCTTCTTCTAGAATTGTTTTACCTAAATCAAAAATAGCCAACGCTAAAGTAACAAAGATAATAATAGTAAATGGTTTAAGCGGGTCTGACTGGGTGTCTTCGCTAATCACTAAGTCCACCATTCCAGCAAACACTTTATATAACAGATAGAACACCAAGCAAAACAAACAAGTGACAATCAAGCCATAACCTACCTTAAAGTAAGGTGTCATTCTGGCTCGTTTGGTGTCTCCCATAATAAATTCAATCAGTTCTGTTAAACACACATCGATAACCAAAAACTGCTGTTTATCGTTGCCTGAAGGGATTGTTTTGATCACTGAGATACAAAGATGCTTAGTCGCAGTCGAAATATACGGCGAAGTAAAATCCGGCACAAGTGTTGACGAAGCGAGTAAAAAATAAGGCCGAGCACTTAAGTCCTGTCCTGCTCCAATATGACCCAGTTTCTTGCTGTATTGACGCTTAAAGCAGACATTATCACCTTGCTGAATGCCTTGTTCATTCAAGCAATATTGCAATTCTAGAAATGGATATTGATTGACGAGCTGTTGATAGGCATGCTTGTTAGTCAACGATGCCTGAACGCTGGCAAGTATAGAAAGAAGCAGTTCATGAATAAGCTGTTGTTGCTCTTCATATCGTTCTATAGCACTTAAATAACTCATTCTGGCCATCTTGCTTCCTCAAAGTAGTGATATCAACTCTAGTTAAGCAAGGAAGACTCCAATTTTTATTTCAATTAATAATCAATTAGTTAATTTCGTGCACGGGAATGACATTAGAATAAAAGCACTATAAAGGTGCGCATTTTGTTTTATGAAGCACTAAAACGAAAAAAGCTGTAACTCAGTGAGTTACAGCTTTTTAATTTTGGTGCGGATGGGGGGACTTGAACCCCCACGGCCGAAGCCACCACCCCCTCAAGATGGCGTGTCTACCAATTCCACCACATCCGCATACAATTCTGTATGTTGTTAAGCTTTAAGTTTACTTGAGGAATGAAAACTGCTTAACGCTAATTAGCAAAGCTAATTAGTTAGGTACGTCAGACGTTTTATCTTCTGTCGCAGGCACATCAGATTGTGCTGGCGTTACAGTTTCAACAGCTGGCGCAGCTTCTAAGTTTTCCCACTCATCAGTCTTTTTGATTTGACCTGCAGTAAGGTTACCTAGAACAATACTTAGTACGAAGAAGATCGTTGCTAAGATTGTTGTTGTTTTAGTCATGAAGTTACCAGCACCTGATGAGCCAAACACGGTACCAGAAGCGCCAGCACCAAATGATGAACCCATGTCTGCGCCTTTACCTTGTTGGATTAAAACCATACCAACTAATGCTAAAGCAACAATTAAATAAACTACTAATAAAATTTCGTACATCTTATACGGTCCCTTTTGCACTTTCACAGATAGCAGTAAATGAATCTGCTTTAAGACTCGCGCCTCCAATAAGGCCGCCGTCTATATCTGGTTGTGCAAATAATAATTCGCTATTTTTTTCATTTACGCTACCACCATATAAGATGGTTAACTGCTGTGCTACATCGCTATCCGAAGAAGCAATCTTCTCACGGATAAATTTGTGCACGGCTTGCGCTTGCTCAGGAGAGGCAGTCTTACCTGTGCCAATGGCCCAAACGGGCTCGTATGCTACCACAGAATTCTTCAGTGCTGCTACACCTAATTTGCTAATTACAGCATCAATTTGAGCTGCAACCACTAATTCAGTTTCGTTTGCTTCACGTTGCTGCTCGCTTTCACCCACACATAGGATAGGAGTTAAGCCAACTTGCTGCGCTCGCGCAAACTTATCTGCAACAACGTCATCTGACTCACCGTAAATGCTACGACGTTCAGAATGGCCAACTAACGTATAAGCTGCGCCTAGGTCTTTGACTAGCTGAGCATCTACTTCACCCGTAAATGCGCCTGCTTGATTTTCAGAGACTGTTTGCGAACCAAACGTGACGTTTTGTTGCTGCAAAGAACTCAACAATGGGAATGGTGGAAACACCACTATATCCAGTTCATCCGTTTGAACATTTTTAATAGCAGTTGATAACTGTTCAACAAGCTCTAAAGAGCCGTTCATTTTCCAATTACCTGCGACCATCGGCTTACGTGTTGCCATTATTCCACTCCACATTTGAAAGCGGGCAAGATACTAACTCGACTTGCCCGAAGTTACAAGAGGTTATTGTTATGCCTCGGTTTGTTTGCTCACAGTTTCGACAACTTCAGCTATTTTGCGAGCACTATCAAGTACAACTTTTTCTTGCTCAGCTTCAACCATTACTCGAACAACAGGCTCTGTACCTGATTTTCGAAGTAATACTCGGCCTGTATCACCTAATTGCTCTTCAACATGCGCTACCATCTCAACTACAGCTTGATCTTGCGTTGGATCGGTACCTTGTGGGTAACGAACATTGATCATTTTCATTGGGTACTTTGTAAAACCTGCCCCTAAGTCTTGCAACGTTTTATTCTGTGCAACCATTGCCGCTAACACTTGCAAGCTTGAGATAATGCCGTCACCCGTGCTGATTAAATCAAGATTTAATACATGGCCTGAGCTCTCACCACCGATTTTCCAGCCATTTTCTTGCAGTAGTTCCATCACGTAGCGGTCGCCTACTTTACTACGAGCAAAGCCAATACCGCGCGCTTTTAATGCATTTTCAAGGCCCATGTTAGACATAACAGTGCCAACAACACCCCCACCTAAAATATCGTCATTAGCGGCTTGGCAAGCAATGATATAAACAATGTCATCACCATCAAATACACGACCATTGTGGTCAACCATCATTACTCGGTCACCATCACCATCGTAGGCAATACCAACATCAGCATTGTGTTCTAATACTTTGCGTTTAAGCGTTTCAACATGGGTTGCACCACACTCTAGGTTGATATTTACCCCGTTTGGCTCACAAGCATGACAGATAACGTCAGCACCTAACTCACGCATTACTGACGGTGCAATGTGGTATGTAGCACCATTTGCGCAATCGAGTACAATTTTTAAACCTTCAAGCGATAAGCCTTGTGGGAATTGGCTTTTACAAAATTCAATGTAACGACCATCAGCCGTTTCTAAACGACGCGCTTTACCAAGTTTGTCAGAGGCAACGCAGGTCATTGGCTCATCCATCATGGCTTCAATTTCAAGCTCAACATCATCTGGTAATTTTAAGCCTCTGCTTGAAAAGAATTTAATTCCGTTATCATGGTAGGGGTTATGAGATGCACTAATTACAATACCCGCTTCAGCACGGAACGTTTGCGTAAGATATGCAACCGCCGGCGTTGGCATTGGGCCTAACAAAACAACATCGATACCAGCGGCGATTAAGCCAGCTTCAAGTGATGTTTCAAGCATATAGCCAGAAATACGGGTGTCTTTACCAATAATGACTTTTTTGGTACCAATTTTTGATAAAACGCGACCTGCAGCCCAACCAAGCTTAAGCGCAAACTCTGGAGTGATAGGGAATTCACCCACCATGCCACGTACACCGTCCGTGCCAAAATATTTTCTTGTTTTACTCATTTGTAATTCCTTTAGTACATGCTTGCCAAACGCTAAGCACATCAACTGTTTCTTGTACGTCATGAACGCGAATGATTTTTGCACCGTTTTGTGCTGCTATCAGCGCGCCTGCAAGGCTTCCCGCTAAGCGTTCATTGGTATCTCTATTTAATAAGTTACCGATCATTGATTTACGAGATAATCCCGCAAGAACCGGTAATTTGAATTGGTTAAATACATCAAACTTATTTAAGATTTGGTAATTATGAGCCAGTGTTTTACCAAAGCCAAAACCTGGATCTAAAATAATACGTTCAGACTGAATGCCCGCTTTCTCACACACGGCTAAACGCTCTGCAAAGAATTCGTTAATATCAGCAAATAAATCATCATAATGTGGGTTACTTTGCATCGTACGAGGCTGACCTTGCATGTGCATTAAACAAATTGCCACTTCAGGGTATTGTGCTAATACCTCTATTGCCCCTGGCTCTTGCAAAGCTCTGACATCATTAATGATATCAGCCCCTGCAATTATCGCTTGGCGCATTACCTCACTTTTGCTGGTATCAATAGAAATAATACAGTCGCTGGATGCTCTTAGCGCTTTAACTAAAGGAATAACGCGATCAAGCTCATCCTCAAGAGATACATCAGGTGCCCCAGGGCGGGTTGACTCACCACCTATATCAATTATTTTTGCGCCTTGATTTAATAACGTTTTAGCTTGTTTGACAGCGCTGTCGAGTTGGCAATAACTACCACCATCAGAGAATGAATCAGGAGTGACATTTAAAATCCCCATAACAACAGGGGAATCGAGGCGTAAAATGCGACCTCGCGGTAATTTAAGAGCGGTCATTTTTACTTAAACTTCCATGCGTTTGCTTCACTGGACTCCACTGGAATAGTGAGCCAATTTTATGCTACAAAAAAGCCCCGGCATCCGGGGCTTTTGCTTTTTATATTCTAGCGATTATTCAGCTTTGTCATCAAGGCTTGTTTCATCCTTTTTTACTGAATCATCAGATTTAGTTTCATTAACTACAGGCTCAGCTTTCGCACTCGGCTTTTTATCGTCTGAACGGCGGTCATGAACATCACGTGGCTCACGTACAGGCTGACGTGCCATTAAGTCATCAATTTGACCCGCATCGATCGTCTCATACTTCATGAGTGCATCTTTCATTGCATGTAAGATATCAATGTTATCTTTAAGGATTTGCTCTGCACGTTGATAGTTACGGTCTGAGAATAAACGAACTTCGCTGTCGATAACTTTTGCTGTTTCATCAGACATGCTCATAGCACGGCTACCGCCGCCACCCATGTACATTTCGTTTTGATCTTCAGCGTAAAGTAACGGACCAAGTTTTTCACTTAGACCCCATTGGGTAACCATTTTACGAGCAATATCTGTTGCACGTTCAATATCGTTACTTGCACCAGTTGTCACTTTATCTTCACCGTAGATAAGTGCTTCAGCGATACGACCACCGTAAAGACTCGAGATCATTGACTCTAATAGCTCTTTTGAATGGCTTACACGATCTTGCTCAGGCAGGTACATAGTGACACCTAAAGCACGACCACGAGGAATGATAGACACTTTATACACTGGATCATGTTCAGGCACCATGCGACCAACAATCGCGTGACCCGCTTCATGGTAAGCAGTCATTTCTTTTTCCTGCTCACTCATCACCATGGTCTTGCGCTCTGCGCCCATCATGATTTTATCTTTTGCAGCGTCAAATTCTGCCATGCTTACAACGCGTTTGTTACCACGGGCTGCATATAAAGCGGCTTCGTTAACTAAGTTTGCAAGGTCAGCACCAGAGAAACCAGGTGTACCACGTGCAATTACCGCAGCTTCAACGTTGTCACCTAATGGCACTTTACGCATGTGAACTTTAAGGATTTGTTCACGGCCTCGAATATCAGGAAGACCAACAACAACTTGACGGTCAAAACGGCCAGGACGTAATAGCGCAGGGTCTAATACATCAGGGCGGTTCGTTGCAGCGATAACGATAATACCTTCATTACCTTCAAAGCCGTCCATTTCTACAAGCATCTGATTTAGCGTTTGCTCACGCTCATCGTGACCACCACCCATCCCAGCGCCACGTTTACGGCCTACTGCATCGATTTCATCAATAAAGATGATACAAGGTGCTGCTTTTTTAGCTTGCTCGAACATGTCACGTACACGTGATGCACCAACACCAACAAACATTTCTACGAAATCAGAGCCTGAAATTGTGAAAAACGGCACTTTAGCTTCACCAGCTACCGCTTTAGCTAGTAATGTTTTACCTGTACCAGGAGGACCAACCATCAACACACCTTTCGGGATGCTACCACCTAGCTTTTGGAATTTTGATGGGTCACGTAAGAAGTCTACAAGTTCAGTTACATCTTCTTTCGCTTCGTCACAACCAGCAACATCAGCAAACGTTGTTTTAACTTGGTCTTCACTCATCAGGCGCGCTTTACTCTTACCGAAAGACATCGCGCCTTTACCGCCACCACCTTGCATTTGACGCATGAAGAAAATCCACACACCAATAAGCAGTAACATCGGGAACCAAGAGATTAAAATGCTGGCGAGGAATGACTGCTCTTCTGGCTTAACGCCTTTGACATTAACGTTGCTTTTTAAAAGATCATTCAAGATGTCTTTATCATACATAGGCATGATGGTTTGAAAGCGCTCACCATTTGTTTTAGTACCAGTAATCGTACCAGTGGTGCTTTCAATTGAGACTTCTTGGATAGCGCCACTGCGAGCGTCGCTAACAAATTGAGTGTAACTTGTTTGGCGATCTGCCTGATCACCACCATTAAAGCTCTGGAACACTGACATTAGCACTACTGCAATGACCAGCCAGAGTATTAGATTTTTCGCCATATCGCTCAAGGAGTTAACCTCTTGTATCCAATTAATTTAAATTCAACTTAACGCAGCACAACTGTACTACAGTTTGTAACCTGTCGCCACTATATATACTTCCCGAGAGCGGGCACGTGACGCATCGGGCTTTCTAATTTTCACTGCTTTAAAGCTATTACGTACTTCTTGTAAGTATTGATCAAATCCTTCACCTTGGAAGACTTTGACACAAAACGCACCATTTTTCTTTAAAACTTGGTGACACATATCTAATGCTAATTCGACTAAATACATACTTCCCGCTTGGTCCACTGATGTATTACCACTCATATTGGGTGCCATATCAGAAAAAACTACATCAACATTTTTTCCGTCAATACGTGTTAATAGTGCATCAAGTACCGCTTCTTCACGAAAGTCACCTTGCAAGAAATCAACACCTGCTAAGGAATCCATAGGCAAGATATCACAAGCAATAACCTGACCTTTATCACCAACCTTTTCAGCTAAATACTGTGACCAACTTCCTGGCGCAGCACCTAAATCAACCACCGTCATCGATGGTTTGATTAATTTATCTTTGTTTTGAATTTCGTCTAATTTGAATACCGCACGAGAGCGCCAACCTTTCTTTTGCGCTTCGTGAACATAAGGATCGTCGAAATGTTCCTTCAGCCAACGCTTAGAACTGGCTGAATGTTTTTTATTTGCCATAAAATTAATACGTAACTAATTAGTAATATTCTCTAGATGGCGTTAGAATACCCTTAATTCAAGCCATATTCAGCAAAATTTGTAACATGATGAAATTATCGAACAAACAAAAGCAGTTTTTAAAAGGCCAAGCGCACAGTTTAAAACCTGTTGTATTACTTGGTGCAAACGGATTAACCGAAGGCGTTTTAGTTGAAATCGAAAGCGCTCTTGAAATCCATGAGTTAATCAAAGTTAAAGTTCCTACAGATGAACGTGAAACTAAAACATTGATTTTTGATGCAATTGTTCGCGAGACAGGCGCAACAAAACTACAAACAATTGGTCATACAATTGTACTGTATCGTCAAAGCGAAGAGAAAAAGATTCAATTACCGCGCGGTTAATCCTGCCTTGTGGAGTTTCGAATCAGAAAAAGCCAGCAAATTTGCTGGCTTTTTTGTAGGCAAAAATAATTTTCCATTAATTTGTAACTAAACTTTTTTACCTAAGCTATTTTTGCTCTCGCGTGAATTTAAGAACCCGATTGATAAACTCGGTAGTAAGCTCGTTAATTAACCCAGTTTCGGCATTAAGAACTAAGCTAAACCCGATGTTTAGATGCGGAAATACAACAATATCGCTGCGATAACCTTGTACCCAACCGCTATGGTAGTAAAGCACTTCATCATCATAATCATAAACACGCCAACCTAATCCATAATAAGCATCTTTTACATGTTCACGCCAAACCCTACGACGAGTTTCTTTTTTAGTATGTGTGTAAGGGCGGGTTTGTTTGATCAATGCCTCGAGTGGTAATACGTCAGGGTATTGCCCTAACTGTGCATTCAACCAAATCGCCATGTCATTTGCGCTGGCGTTCACTCCTGCAGCCGCAGGCACTTTATAATAGTTTTTCTTCAAGCGTGATGTATACCATCGTTTTCTGCCGCGCACATGAGGGTGAGCATAATTATCATCTTTCACCATCCCCTCAAAACCAACACTCGCATCCGCCATTTTTAATGGTGCAAAAATATACTCCGAAATCCAGTGTGAGTAATCCATCTGTGTTGATTGATAAATCACAGAATCAATCAAGCTAAACATCACATTTTGATAACCGTAACATTCACTTGGTTTGCAGATAGGCTCAACAGTCAATAGCCGCTCGACAATATCTGGGTAGCTCATACGCGACTCAATTAGGTTATCGTATGCGTTAGGTACCAAGCCACTAGAGTGACTCAATATGTGATAAATTTTTAAGTCATCTTTATAAGCAGTATTAGCAAAAGCAGGAATAAACTTACTGATAGGGTCATCAATATTAAACTCCCCTTGTGCTGCCAGTTTAGCGGTTAATGAACCCGCAAAGGTTTTTGAGACGGATGCCAATCGAAAGCGGGTATGTTTATCGACTCTGCGGCCTTTTTCTATTTTTGTTCGACCAATACCGTTAATAAAATCATCATGACCAATATTTACAATTGCCAATGAGCCACCTGGGATCCCTTTACTTTTTAGTTTTCGGGTGAGGTGTTTATTATAATCAGCAACGAATGTTTGCCATTGCTTATCACTCGAAGCAGCTTCACCACTAACAAAAAGCAGTGTTAAAGAAAAAAGAAAGGAAATTAAAAATAAGCTGTACTTCATTATTTATTTTTTTAAGTCTGTTTAGGAAGTTTCTTATAACATAATATCATGAACTTTTGCCTCGACTAACGTACAATACGCTTAATCTTAATTATTTATGGGTAGATTATTTTTTATGCGCTTATTCGTGCTTTTATTTTTTGTTTTAATTTCAGTCGGTTGCGCCCTTAAACCAGAGCCAGCGCCGTTACTTACAATGCCAAAAAAACCGAGCTTACAGAGCCAGCGTTTTCAAGTTGAGTATCAAACAGAGCATGCATCACCTAAAGTAAAATCGGTACAGCTACCAGCTCATACAGTAAGTAAAAATCAAACCGTCATGATAGTTGCCGACAAAACCAGTGTCACAGATACACTGTACTCTCAACTAACTGAGGCACTTATAGCTAAGCAGTTAAAAGTCGTAGCCGAAAGCGCACAAGCAGATTATACCCTATCTATCCATCAGCTTGATCTTGAGCTTATTGAAGAAACAGAATACCAATTGGTGAAACCCAAAAAGCCACTTTCTTTATTCGATGAAGTCGCCAAGCAATACCCTGTTCAACAATGTGCGACTATTTTAGGCCAAGTAAGTATGCGTTTAACTCATAGAAAAACCGGTGATGTCGTGTGGTTTGCAAAATCGTCAATTGATAGCGCAAGCTTTCACCGCGAGCCGCTAATCTACAGCTTTGAGCAACAACAACTAATAAAGAATGAACTTGAAGTAGCCAGTTTTGTGCATGAGCAAAATTCAGAGCAAGCACGTATGGCACGTGTGAATAAAGACGTGACGATACCTGAGTATCAGACCATTACACGCATGGACATGTTAAAAAAAGAACAAGGCCCGTGTACCCGTACTGAAGTTAGTGCTCTTACGCCTATGATGCAATACTATCTTAGCAGTATCTTAATCGATAAAATCAAAGTTCAATAAGTAACTTTCGCTGTTTGTCTGCCCATAGGCAAACAGCGCCCTTCACTATCTCCTCAACATCATTTCATTCGTCTGTTGCTACATTTTTTTACAGATTACAGGAACTCATTAACAATATACTATATGCTATTACCCTTTCTTACAGACAGACAAGGAAGCCACGTTGCGAGCTCAAAGTACCCTATTTTTAATATGTTTAACCTTGCTAAGTACCCCAAGCCTAGCAAGTAATCGCTATTATGCCGACAATACACTAGAGCCTAGCCAAGGCTTTGCATGGGACTGGGGCATAGGCGCTGGGTATTACATTGAAGACTCGTATCTAATAGGCATGGACTCTTACAATGATGGCTTTGAACCAGATATTCACCTTGCCATTACTTACAACAATTTTTACCTTGATTATGATCAAAGCCAACTTAGTGGTGGTTTGACTCTGGGTTATAGTGTTATCGACAAATTTGAATGGGGCTTAGACCTAGTAGGCACAAATGTTCAATCTGGTTTTGATGATACAGGCTTAACTTTTTACGGTGACGAAGTCATCGCAGAACTCGAAGGTATAAAAAGCCGTAATTATGATTTTGATGTTGGCCTTCGCCTATCACGCCGTTTCGAAAACTCACAAATCTCATTTGAGTATTTACATGATGTTTCTGGTACCCACAACGGCTGGGTGATGAATTCATTTTTTAGTCAGATTATCCCTTGGCGAAATTGGGAGTTCCGCTCTGGTGTTGGCTTAAGTGCTTACTCTAATGATTTTACTGACTATTACTTTGGAATTTCACCATCAGAATCTTTATTAACACGCCCTGTCTATGATCCTGATACCTCGTACAGTTTAATTTTTGAATTCCATGCTGAATACCCTATAAATAGGCATTGGGTGTTTCTAACTGGCTGGCTTTCAACCTGGTTTTCTAAAGACATTCATCAAAGCCCAATTATTTCGCAAGAGTATCAGCATAAAGCCAAGGTAGGCGTGCGTTATGTTTTTTAAGTATTGTGTAACGTTAACAATATTATTTGCAAAACCCGTGTTTGCCCAAGATCAAGCAAATACAGATAATGCGTTAGTTGCATTGCCTGATACATGCGTAGCCTTACGTGAAGGTAGAAATTGCTTTGCCGAGGTGGATATAACCTGGCAACAACATAATACTGGCAATTACTGCTTACGCAACGCTCAAAGTAAGCACATCATGCAATGCTGGTTAATGCAACAAAAAGGGCTATTTAGATACCAGTTTGATTCTGCTGAAAGTATTGGTTTCGAGCTAATAAATAGTAATAACGGTAAAGTTGTCGCAAGCACCGAAATACAATTGCAATGGGTCTATAAAAATCGTCAGAAGAAACGACGCTGGCGATTGTTTTAACTAGGAGTGAATAATGGAACATTATGGGACCATCTTATTGGTTGAAGATGATATATCTCTTGCCAACTGGGTTGCAGAATATTTAATCGAACAAGGCTACCAAACAACACTATGTCAACGCGGTGACCAAGTTGTTGAGCAAGTACGTAAAACAAACCCAGACTTGGTTTTGTTAGATATTATGCTACCAGGACAAGACGGTATTAGTGTGTGCCGAGACTTAAGGCAGTTTTATCAAGCCCCAATTATTATGCTAACCGCTCGTGATGATGAAATGGATGAAGTGATTGGCCTTGAAGTGGGTGCAAGCGATTATATGATGAAGCCCGTTCGTCCCCGTGCATTATTAGCACGTATTAAAGCGGCACTGCGCTCTAAAACTGATACGCAAGAGTCAACAGCCAACTCTGAACTAATAAATGTGGGTAAGTTATCAATTAATACTGAATCACGTACCGTTTACTTGGCAGATGAAGAAGTTCATATTTCAAGTGCTGAATACCTTCTACTCCATTACTTAGCAAGTAATGCAGGCCAAGTTGTATCCCGCGACTCTGTGTTTAAAGCGACGAAAGGTCGAGAGTATGATGGCTTAGACAGAAGTGTGGATGTGCTCATTTCATCGTTACGTAAAAAATTTAATGATGACCCACAACACCCTGAAAAAATTAAAACCATCTGGGGCAAAGGCTATTTACTTGTTGCCACGGCATGGCAATAGCATTGAGCGCCTGTGAAAAAGTTTTATCTTTCGCTACTTGGTAGTGCTTTACTTTCAATCATTGTTTTGGGTTGGCTAATTGATGCTTTCAGTCAGCAAACCCAAGCTCCTCAAGATGTGTTTTCTAGCGAAACACAAATGATTAAAGGTTTTGCAAAACAAATCGCCAAGCTTGACGCTAAACAGCGCGAGCAAGCTATCACGGATATTAATCAAGACTTTGCAGTGCAACTTGAGTATCGCCCGACGCAATCGCTTGCGCTACCTCATTCATTGTTAGCACAAATGACCCAACCTAGCGGTCTGATCCTCGAAGATCAACAAGGCTACTATTTACTTTATAGTGAAGCCGCTTTAGGCACGCACCACTTAAAAATGCGTTTAGATAAAGACTTAACACACGAACAAGGCAACGATGTGTTACTCACCTTGTTGTTCTACGCTGGGTTATGCGTATTTATGGGCTTTATCATTGCGCCACTAGCCAAGCGTTTAACCGTTTTAAACGAAGCAGCAAAACGCTTTGCCAAAGGCGATTTAAAAAGTCGTATTCACTTATCTCATTTTACCTATATCAAAGATGTTGAGCTAACATTCAACCGTATGGCTAGCCAAATTGAAAAACTGCTTGATGAGAATAAGTTGATGGCATCGAGTTTATCTCACGATATTCGCACACCTATCGCCTGCTTGCGGTTTGGTCTTGAAGCAGCGCAAGATTGTAGTAGTGAAGAAAAGCGCCTAGAGTATCTTGCTCGCATGGAAAACGACTTAGATCAAATGGAGTCAATGCTAAAGAGTTATCTGGCATTTGCTACCCTTGAGCAAAAAGCGAATCAATTGACCTTCAATCATTCTGATTTAGAAACCTACATCCTTACACTCATTCATCAAATTGAACCTAAAGTAGAACAACATGGCTTACGCATTAATCACCGCGTTGAAGGCGAAGATATTTGTGCTGATTTGCACTGGTTAGCTCGGGCCATTGTTAATTTATTAAGTAATGCTTGCGACTTTGCTGAATCTGAAATTTTACTCAGTGCAACCAGTACCAGTGAACTCGTTACCATAAAGGTTGAAGATGACGGCCCGGGTGTCAGCGAACAAAACTGGCAAAAAGTATTTAGTCCATTTTTCCAAGAACAAACACATCGAAATCGGGATGGAGAAAGCTACGGGCTAGGTTTAGCCATTGTCGCTAAAGTTGCTGACTGGCACCACGGCACCGTCAGCGTTACAAAGAGCGAACAGCTCAGAGGCGCGTGTTTTACTCTTTCAATTCAAAATAAAAGCCTTTAAACATGTTTCAATTACGTTAATTGTCTCGTATTGTAGAGAACAATTGCACGAAATGTACGCTGACTTCAAAGATAACAATATATAGAACGAATTTGACCTAGATTAACCCTTTTTATTTAGCGTTAATTAAAGTAGATTGTCAGCGCCGTCACAAATAGAGAAGTAACAATAATATGAGCGCATCACGTGGGGAGTTCAGCTCCCGCTTTGGATTTATTATGGCTGCAGCAGGCTCTGCTGTTGGCTTAGGAAATATTTGGGGTTTCCCAACACAAACTGCAAGTAATGGCGGTGCCGCATTTTTAGTGGCTTATTTAGTGTTAGCATTTTGTCTTGCTTATCCTGCTTTAATGGCTGAGTTAGTGATTGGTCGTCATGGTCAAGCTAATGCAGTTACTTCACTTCGAAAAGTAACAAATCAAGCATGGCAAAAAAAGTTTGCCTTCATAGTTGGCTTTGGCGGTATTATTTGTGCGGGCCTAATCCTAAGCTTCTATGCGATAGTGGCTGGCTGGATGCTGAGCGCTACACTTGAACCCGCAGCACAATTAGTGGGGCAAGAGCAAGCTAGCAGTTGGCTTAGTGAGCAGTCACTATCAAGAAACCTTATATTTACTGCTACATTTATTATTTTAACCGTTGCGATTATCTCTAAAGGCGTCGAAAACGGCATTGAAAAATGGTCGAAGCGCTTAATGCCTGCCCTGTTAGGTATTTTGTTTATGCTGATCATCTATGTAATGACTCAAGATGGCGCAATGGCAGGCCTAAAAGCGTATTTAGTGCCAGACTTTTCATCGATTTTAAACCCTGAGTTATTAGTGAATGCGTTAGGGCAAGCATTTTTCTCACTATCGCTTGGTACCAGCGTAATGATCATCTACGGCTCATACATCAGCAAAAAGGAGAACTTAGTATCGTTAGGCGCTTATGTGACTTTAATCGATGTGTTCATTGCATTTGTTGCCGGTTTACTTATTATTCCTGCGATGTATGTAGCCCAGGCACAAGGTGTTGAGATTTTCTCTGCAGAAGGTGCACTACTTTCAGAAGATACCTTAGTATTCCAAGTGTTACCGGCGCTTTTCACCAGCATGGGTGATGTGGGTATTTTTGTTGGTTTTGCTTTTTTCGCGTTAATGAGTATTGCAGCATTAACGTCATCAATTTCGATGCTAGAAGCACCTGTTTCTTATGCTGTTGAACGTTTTGCGCTAAAGCGAGTACAAGCGACTTGGATCATTGGCGGTATTATTGCCCTTATCAGTTTTACAATTGTCTTTAACCTAGGCACCTTGTTTGGCTTTGTGATCACCTTAACAACTAAGATTGGTCAACCTATTCTAGGCTTAATGTGTTGTATTTTTGTTGGTTGGATTTGGCATCGCGGGTCGTTACTAAAAGAAATTCAACAAGGGTGCCCAGAAGCTGCTAGTAGTTTCTTTTGGAAAGTATGGCCATGGTATATCAAGTTTATTTGCCCACTCGCCATTGCACTCGTATTCGCTAACTCTTTGTTAAGCTAGTAAGCATTTATGTTTGAAGTGGCCCCATAGGCTACTTCAAACACATATCCTGATGTGGAATACCATCTTCTAGGTAATCATCGCCCACATTTTCAAAACCAAATTGCTGATAAAACCCTGTTAGGTAACACTGAGCACCAATCATAATCGCTTTATCAGGCCAATGCCTCTTACATGTATCAATCGCGGTTTGCACTAGCTTGCTTGCGAGTCCTTCACCACGAAATTGCTCTGCTACCAGCACACGACCAAATGCGCTAAATTGCTCATTCTTTTTATAGCATCGTGCATAGGCTGCCACCTGCAGGCCTTTGAACAAGAACACATGTTGGGTCAGTTCATTGTTATCCACTTCGTCAATTTCTGGGTAAGGGCAAGTTTGCTCTACCACAAATACATCAACCCGCGCCCGTAAAATGGCAAATAACTCATCTTTACTGAGTTCGTTATAACTTTTAATTGAAAACATAATGCTCCTTAATGAAAACAAAAAACCCAGCCGTAGCTGGGTTTTAACTCGCTATTCAGTCGTTAATCTTTAAGCAAATAATCGCTCTAGCTGATCACACAGCTGCGACAGGTTTACATGATCATGCTCAATCGTTAAATCGACATAACCGTCCCCCCTAAAGGCACGGTCAAGCTCGATTAATACATGAGTTTTATGTGCTTCAGGCACAAACGACAACTCAATCTCTTGTAAGCCAAATAGGCTTCGGCTATTTGGGCGATATTCAAGTTCTTGATAACAGCCTGAATGCGATTGAAAAGTAGGTGCTTTTAAATAACCCTTTTCTACATCTGCTTTCACTAAGCTAAAACCAAGTCTATCCATCGCTTCCATTAACGTGCTTACAGCGTCATTAGGATAAATGTGTAATGCATCACGGTCAGTTGGATCAAGGGCTAGATCAATGTCTAAGCCTGTTTCAAGCCAAACATGCGATTGGTTATAACCAGCGTTAATTTCAGTGATCGGGGTTTCAGAATGTAGGCGAGCTTCAAATGGGATATGCTTTTCAGCGCCCGCTGCAATCATGCCAATATCTGTAATTCGCCATTTTTCTATCACATGGTTTGTAAAATACTCACCGTCATCACTTTCAACTTTCACACGGGTCATAAGTGCTAGGTCTAAACCCGAAATTTCTTGATCAACATCACCACCTTTGATGACTATCACGGCATTAAATTTTTGACCAGGTTGTAAATGCTCTGTCTCAAGTACAGTGTCAACTTTTGCTGCACCAATACCTACTGATGCAAGGATTTTCTTAAACATCTATTCTCCTTAAGCCAGCTTCTTAGTTATGGCTTAAATTCCTTTGTTAATGCATCTTAACCACAATTAAAAGCTATTGTCAGCGAAAAAATGTTGCTTTTGGCGGATTAATCAATAAATCATGGATAAGTGCTTATTTTTTGAACTCTTCTTGCTCGATATTGTTTTCCAATAACGAATATTTCGCTACACTGCTAGCAAATGAAGCTAAAAGAACAATTATGGAACTTATCTACTTTGCTACCGCTTTCGTGTTTGGCTTTGCCATTTATCAATTAAAGCTACCTCCTCTCATCGGCTTTTTATTAGCAGGCTTTGCGCTTAATCTTTATGGTTATAAAACAACCGAACTACTAAATACATTAGCAAACCTCGGTGTAACACTATTACTTTTTAGCATAGGTCTAAAACTTAAAGTGTCTAATTTAATGAAACCGCAAGTGTGGGCGCCTGCCTCAATGCACATTGTTCTGAGCAGCACGCTGTTTAGTGGTTTTATGTTACTGCTAGGTGCCCTTGCACTGCCTTTATTTAGTGAACTTACTTGGCAAAGTGCATTGTTAGTCGGCTTTGCTTTTAGCTTTTCAAGCACCGTATTTGCCGTAAAAGTATTGGAAGAACGCGGTGAGATGGCAAGCCTGCATGGTAAAATCGCCATTGGCATTCTAGTTATGCAAGATATCTTCGCTGTTATCTTCTTAGCCATCAGTACAGGTAAAGCACCGAACATGTGGGCACTGGCATTATTAGTGGGATTGCCTATTTTACGTCCAGTGATGTTTTGGGTATTAAATCGCTCAAAACACGGTGAACTATTACCTTTATTCGGGTTTTTCTTTGCACTAGTTTTAGGTTACCAAGCATTTGAATTTGCAGGTCTTAAAGGTGATTTAGGTGCGTTGATTATCGGTATGATGTTCGCATCACACAAAAAAGCAGGTGAGTTATCAAAGTCATTACTGAATTTAAAAGATGTGTTACTGGTTGGCTTTTTCTTAAATATTGGTTTGAATGCCGAACTGACAAGTCACGCAGTGATTGTTGCACTTATCATTATACTCGTCTTGCCACTAAAAGTTGCACTTTATTATGTACTGACAAACGCATTTAAGTTACGTGCTCGTACTTCGTTATTAAGTGCATTTAGCTTAGCCAATTACAGTGAGTTTGGCCTGATCGTTTGCGCAGTTGCAGCTACCAGCAATTTAATTACTTCTGAATGGCTGGCAGTTATGGCTATTGCAGTTTCAATCACATTTGTTTTAGCCTCGCCTCTTAACAAACGATCAAATGAGATTTATGTCAAAATCGAACATTGGCTACTTAAATTTGAAAGTGACAGCCGTCTTGCTGAGGAACTACCTGTTAATTTAAATGATACTAAAATCGTGATATTTGGCATGGGCCGAATTGGCACGGGTGCTTATGAAACGATTAGCCAAACCCATCCAAATCTTGTCGCGGGTATTGATATCAAACCTGATGTAGTAGAAAAGCACATCAAACGTGGTCGTCGGGTATTACTCGCTGATGCAACAGACCCTGATTTTTGGCAACGTGTAAATCATTCACATGTCGGTATGGTAATGCTCGCTATGCCTAAACATATGCAGAATATTTTTGCTTTGGAGCAACTACGAGCCTCAGGTTATCAAGGACAAGTTACTGCAATTGCCAATTATCCAGATCAGCAAAAAGAACTAGAAGATATGGGCGTTGACTCTACTTATAACTTTTATTTAGAGGCAGGAAGTGGTTTTGCAGAGCATGTAAAGCAAAAACTTTTTTCTTAGCACCTAAAATAATTATTGGTACTTAAGGATGGTACCAATAATTATCTCTAAAATTTTCAGCAAGTTGCATAGTCAGGATAAAATCACCTGTTTTTTAGTTCCCTTTATTAGGTCAACTCTATTTACAAAGCTTTACATGTAGATTAGCAATCACCAATAAAAAAAGAGTAGAATCCTAAGAGTACTAATAGCTTAGTATCTATTTTTAACACAAAGAAGTGACTCAGTATAAGCATATAACGACTAGCATATGCGTAACTGTAAACTGATTAGGGTTGTTTAAATGAAGAATAAGTTTACCAACGAAGTTTTGGCAGACACGGATGATGCGCGTTCTGGGAAACTTTCAGACATTCAGCAGCAGCTTGATGAATTACAACAAAATGGCATGACCCCAATGGATATAAGGGCGGTGCTTTTTAACAAGATGCTCGATATCTATCAGGTACCTAATGATCACTTTCTGAGAGATGCAGAAACACCGGAAAGAATTGATGATCCGTCTATTGCATTGCAATTGCAACAGCTCGGTTTTTCAAAAAAACCTCGATATCAATTACACTAACTACTAGGCATTACTCTAGTAGTATCTATTCTGAGGGCCTACCTCCCTCACTAAATAGGCTGTTTCTTGCCCGTCACAGCCTATTTTCTCTCTTATTTTTACCGTATCATCTAGCTTTAAAATTTCTTTGAGATAAAGATGGATACAGCTGAACTCAAACGTGCCATAAATACTAAGATGCCATTTGGAAAGTATGCTGGCCGCCCTTTATTGTTACTCCCTGAGCCTTATTTAGTTTGGTTTAAACAGCAAGGATTTCCAGACTCTAAATTAGGAGCACAACTGGCGATGATGTATGAAGTGAAGCTAAATGGCCTAGAAAAAATGCTCATGCCATTATTAAATGAAAATAATTAAACTTTTTACGAACTTTTATAAATTGGTGCGGTCTATTACTTTGCTACTTGTTTATTTTTGGTTTTAATCTTTAAAAAGCGCCCTAGGCGCTTTTTTTATGCCTGCAATTTAAAGCGAGTTACTTTTAAATAAATGAATAGTAAATTTAGCTCCACCTAATGGTGAATCACACACCTCAGACTGCCCTTGATGCCAACTAACAATTTTAGCAACAATCGCAAGGCCTAAGCCAAAGCCGCCAGTTTTCTTGTCACGGCTTTTATCTAGACGAGTAAATGGCTTAAAAATACTTTGCCACTCAGACTTAGCTATCCCTGGGCCGTCGTCTTCAACACTTATTTGTATTGAATCACCCAACTCTTCAAGGCTGACATGAATTTTATGGTTTGCGTATTTTTGTGCATTGCCTAATAAATTTTGAATACAACGCGCCATAAAATGCTCGTCACACTCATAGTAAAGCTGCCTAGGCGCACTCACTGCTACATCGATATCAGTAGCAAATTCGAGCTTATTCACGACACTGTTAATAAGCGCTGTAAGGTCACACGAACGTGGCTTTAAGCTTGGTTGATGCGAATCAAGTCGTGCGTATTCAAGCATCTCAGACACTAGCGCTTCAAGCTCAGCAATATCAGCCTGCATATTATCTATATAACTATAAGATTTCTCATTTTCAATTTGCTCTTCAAGCATAGCAACGGCAAATTTTAAACGCGCCAACGGCGTTCTAAACTCATGAGAAACAGAAGAAGTCAGTTCTTGCTGCGCAGCTAGTAGGTACTGAATACGCTCTTGCATAGCATTAAGCGTGCCTGTAATTGGCAAAAAAAATGATTTAGATGCATCACGCAATTCGAAATCTTGCGAGCCGCCTACCGCCTCACAAGCTAAAGTGAGTTTGTTAAAGTCTCGCCAAAGTAACAAGCTCCAAAGACCAATAGGAAGACCAATAATGGCTAGTAATAAAAAATAGGGCCAAACAGAGCTAAAGTTAGGATTTGATATTGAGAGTGGACCAACTTGTAATAGCTGAGTCTCATTAATAGTAATGTACCAAATTACCTTCTGCTGCTGATTAAAAAGATACAGATAGTGATCATTTTGTAATTGTGTTTTGAGGTTTGTTGGTAGAGCGAGATCAGTTAAATCAATTAGCTCGCTATTAAACTCTTGCTGTAATTTAGCTAAGCCATTGTCAGTTTGACTTAATAGCCATAATGATTTACCAAACTCTTGATCTAGAGCGATTTGTTGCTGTGTGTCTTCATAGGGCCATAACTGCTCTATGACCCCACTAACAAGAAACAGAGAAACTATTATGTAAAGATATAAGCTAGCAAACAGTTTCCCCATTAATGATTACATATCCCATGCATCAGAAACGAACAGGTAACCTTGCCCCCAAACTGTTTTAATTCGGTATGGTTTATCACTGTTATCACCTAATTTCTTACGGATACGCGATACACGTACGTCAACGGTTCGGTCTAAACCATCATATTGACGACCAATCATATGTTGATGAACATGCTCACGACTTAACACTTCACCTGCATTTGAAGCAAGCAACCAAAGCAGCTCAAATTCATGAGAAGTCAGTGTAATTTCACTGCCTTTAAGTGTAACAATGCGGCTAGTTTTATCAATGGTTAAATCGCCAAAGCTAAGCTCTTCTGGTGCTTTGTTTGTAGCTTGACCACGGCGTAACAATGCGTTGATGCGCGCTAATAATACGCGTGGTTCTGCAGGCTTAATAACATAATCGTCTGCACCTAGTTCAAGCCCAATTACTTGATCAAAGTCTTCACCTTTTGCTGTAAGCATTAGAATTGGTAAGTTGAATTTATCGCGTACCTGACGGCAAACACTAAAGCCATCTTTACCCGGTAACATGACATCTAAAATCATTAAATCAACTGGATTGTTCTCAAGGTATTCGAAAACTTCATCGCCGCGTTCAAGGACCGCAACATCCAATCCATTATGCTGAAGGTAATCGCGTGTTAACTGCTGTAAGCCGAGATCATCTTCAACAAGTAAAATCTTTGCCATTGGTTGCTCCTGATTTAAAAAAAGCTCCACGGTGAACGTAACCTACGCCTCGTTGTTTTTGCTTCAGTGCTTTGCACCTCGACTTTTGTGGTCGCAACTTTGCTCCCCGTGTGCGGATTGACTAAGGAGTATATTGTTTCAACCTGAACCCGCGCTTTATGGCTATAAAGCCCATTATTACTATCAGTCCAGCATTGAATTTGCTGGTTATTTTGGTATAAACACAGATCTTGAGGTTGAGCAGTTTTCCAGCTAATTTTTAATTCAAGATCACAAAATTCGTGCTGTTGTAATACAACACACACTTTTGGTGTGATATCAAACTGAGTCGCTTGTGCATAGCTTGGGGGAGCCCAAATAACAGCAACAAACACACACAGACTAAAAACAAAATACTTCATATTAAAAAATATGATTGAATCCTATAAAAGCAGTCATCGAATACGTGTGTTCAAAAAGCGGACTGTCATCCACGGCTGAGTAGTCATAATATGCTAAATGAAAACGAAGAGAGTTAGTCTCACCTAGAGGCCAACGGGCGTCGATTTTAGCATAAGGTTGCCAGCTACTGCCAACCTCTATTTCTCCGTATGATGATTCTTCGGCCGATAAACCATAAAAATAATCATTTAATTCGTTCGATTTATACCAAACACCTAAGCTCGGTGCGATACTTAAACGACCTAACTGATGGTGAGATTGCCATTGTAAGGCACTGCGAACCCCTTTATAAACCCCGGAGACATCAGCTAGAACCTGAACAGAGAATACATGATTACTGCGGATATAGTGATAGCTCAAGCCCGCATCTAAAGCCCAGCGTCTTTTTTTTACGTCATTTGTTGTGACAACAGACTTTTCAACTAATTCATCACTACTCGTTGATTCAACAACGAAGCTATTTGACGTTTGCAAGGCAAATACATTACTAGGATGAAAATCTATAAAAAAACGGGTCTCGGGGTTAAATTCAGTGACAATGTTAACAACATGTGTGTCGCTTTCATGAAGGGAATAGCCTAAGCGACCATTATCAAAAAACCATTGTTCACCATAAAAAGCAACCTCTGGTAGCAGTATTAAAGGTAAATTGTCACCTCCATGCAATGGGTTTGTAATTACCCCAGCCCCAGTATTAACACTTAAGTGCCACTGCTCAGTATCAATTTGTTGATTTGCCATACGGCTTTCACGTTCAGTGCGAGTAGAATCATCAGCATACGCTTGACCCACACATACTAGCGCCAAAGCATAGAAAACTACGCAGAACCTGATCGTTAGAAACTTCATTATTATTTTACGACCAAAGAAAATTTTGCAATGTCAGCATAATATCAAGATGTGAACAAACTGTCCTCAGCAGGTTACAAGTATTCACAAATTTGATACATATTTCGATTAAGTTTGTTACTCCTCGACAATCTCTATGCGATTGCGACCATGTTCTTTAGCTAAGTAAAGCGCCTTATCAGCTTTAGCAATGAGCTGTTCAGGGTTACTATTTTTAGCTTTTATCGCAATACCAAAACTAGCCGTTACTTGACTCAACACCTTATCAGAATTTGGCTTCTTGATTTGTAATTTAGCGATAGTTTGGCGAAGTAGCTGTGTGAAATTAGTCATATCACTAATACTTGCAAACTGGGCCGTAAAGCAAAACTCTTCACCACCGTAACGATAGACTTGGCCAATACTGGAAACATGCTTTAATAGCTTAGCAGACACTGCTCGTAAAACTTGGTCCCCTTTTTGATGTCCAAAGTTATCATTAAATGATTTGAAATGATCAATATCTATCATGGTTAATACTGATACTTGAGCTAATTCATTGTTTTTACAAAAACGCTTTATATCCTCATCAAACTTGCCACGATTCAATAACCCTGTTAATGGATCTCTTTGCGCTTTATCTTTCGATCTAATCAACTCTTGTTTTAAGTCGGTAATTTCTGCATAAGCTTGTGCTAGTTGATTTTGAAAGTCCTGTGCCCTACTTTGTAAGGTCGCTGACTCGTCACTTAGACGTTCTACACAATCAAGTACATCATCAAAGCCTGTTTCTTGGCTGATATCTGCATTTTTTAGTTTCAAATGGCATTCTTGAAGCGTTTGGTTAAACTCTGTTGAGTAATTTATTGCTTCATTGATGTCTTGATGTACCTTTCCAACAACATCATTAAAACCACCTGATAACTGATAAAACAATGCTAAATCATCACTAGATAGAAACTGGTTGAACAGCGCTTTAGCATGCTCGTGGCTGCACGTTTTAAATTCATCAATAATTTTATCCAAAGCATCATTAAGTTCGGGGGTTTTATTGCTGACATACGCATACCAAATCGCATAATTTAGCGGTGTTATTGGCATCTTGTACTTAACCATGAGAGGAATAGCTTGTTTTAAACAGTGACTTGAATAACTTAGTGAATGCTCGGCTTGCGCAGAAAGTATCATGATTCTAGGCCATGAAAATTTTATTATTTTAAATTACGTTAACAACACCTTGAAAAAAAGCAATAAAAATGGATTTTATCCATTTAAAACCAGTAAAAAACACGAAAAATAAATGCAAAAACCAATACTAAATAACTATCAAAAATTAAACCTTTTATACCAACATCAAATCGTTAACGCTAAATAGCTTGCTGAGTAAGTGATTGAGCAATGCTCCAGATAGCATTGAGCGCAGGATCATGGCGCTCTTTATTCAAAACAGCTAAACCAATTTCGAAACCAGCAACAGTCTGCTCAGCATCACTTACGATTTGCACTTTATCTTTAAGCGGACTGTTGTCCAAAACTATCTTTGGCACCATGGCAATACCTAAACCTAAGCTCACCATAGACACCATCGCTTCATGGCCTGCAACCTGAGCGTAAATTCGGCCGTGAATATTCTTTTTACGCCACCACTGCTCAAGACGTTGCCTTGATAATCCTTGCTCAGCAACAATAAACTCTAAATCTGACCAATCAATTTGTTCACTGGCAGAAAGCTTTTCGCTGATCGGGCACGCTATTTTTGGTGCTATCAATACTAATGGTGAGTACCCGACACTGGTAAAGGCAATTTGCCCAGGTAGCTTTAAAGGTTTTGCGGCAATTGCCATATCTTCATGGCCATCTAAAACACGGTTTATTGCAAGAGCGGGATCACCGGTATTAAGGGTAATTTCAATATATGGATGTTGCATTCGCAATTGCTCGAGTATTTGATGTAAAAAACTATATGAGGCAGTTACAGAACAATAAATACTGACATTGCCATAAACATGCTGTTGTGGCTCTTGTACATTAGCCTTAAAACGATGCCAGTTAGCCAGCGTCGCATTTGCGTACTCAATGAATGACTCACCTTCGCGAGTTAATTTGACAGTGCGATTATCCCGATTAAAGAGTACCACCCCAACCTCTTCTTCGAGCTGTTTAATATTACGGCTCAAAGTTGGCGCACTGATATGGCAAAGCTCACTCGCTCTGGCAAAGTGTAGCGTCTTGGCTAACGCTAAAAAGTAATTAAGATGTTTGTGATCCATACCGCCACCATTTCATTTTATGAAATACTTTAATTCAAATATATCATTTTACGCAAGGTAAAAAATTGCATAGTGTTAATACATACAAAGAACACCACGTCGGTTCTTTGATTTTCTAACAAAATTGTATTTATAGGACACTAACAATGGCGAATTATTTTAATACTCTTCCTTTGAGAGAGCAGTTAGCGCAATTAGCGCAGTGTGAATTTATGGACCCAGCAGAGTTTGCTGATGGTGTAGACGCTTTAAAAGGGAAAAAACTCGTTATTGTCGGTTGTGGCGCACAAGGCCTTAACCAAGGTTTAAATTTACGTGACTCAGGCTTAGATGTTTCTTATACATTACGTGAATCAGCAATTACTGAGCGTCGTCAATCTTTCTTAAACGCATCTGAAAACGGTTTTACTGTAGGCACGTATGAAGAGCTTATTCCAACAGCAGATGTAGTTTTAAACTTAACACCTGATAAACAACATACGGCTGTTGTTAATGCCATCATGCCATTAATGAAACAAGGTGCAACACTTGCTTATTCACACGGCTTCAACATTGTTGAAGAAGGCATGCAAATCCGTGAAGATCTAACTGTTATTATGGTTGCACCTAAGTGCCCTGGTTCAGAAGTACGTGAAGAGTACAAACGTGGCTTTGGCGTACCAACATTAATCGCGGTTCACCCAGAAAACGACCCTCAAGGCCATGGTTTAGCGCAAGCTAAAGCGTATGCAGCAGGTACCGGTGGTCATCGTGCGGGTGTACTAAAATCATCATTCATTGCAGAAGTTAAATCTGACTTAATGGGTGAGCAGACGATTCTATGTGGCATGTTACAAACTGGTTCACTACTTTGCTTCGATAAAATGGTCGAAAAAGGCATTGATGCAAGTTACGCGTCAAAACTAATCCAATATGGTTGGGAAGTGATCACTGAAGCACTTAAGTATGGTGGTGTAACTAACATGCTTGACCGTTTATCAAACCCAGCAAAAGTGAAAGCATTTGAATTAAGTGAAGAGCTTAAAACAATCATGCGCCCACTTTATAACAAGCATATGGACGATATCATCAGTGGCGAATTCTCACGCGGTATGATGGCTGATTGGGCTGAAGATGACGCAAAATTACTCTCATGGCGCGCAGAAACTGCCGAAACTGCATTCGAAAAGCAACAAAATACCGACCAAGAAATCAGCGAGCAAGCATTCTTCGACCAAGGTATTTTAATGGTTGCAATGGTTAAAGCAGGTGTTGAGCTTGCCTTCGAAACCATGACTGCAGCAGGTATCATCGCAGAATCTGCTTACTATGAATCACTACACGAAACGCCGCTTATCGCAAACACCATTGCTCGTAAGAAGCTTTTCGAAATGAACCGAACTATTTCAGATACTGCAGAGTATGGCTGTTACTTATACAACCACGCGTGTTTACCACTTTTACAAGACTTTATGAAAGACGTCGATACAGATGTGATTGGTAAAGGTCTTGATAGTGCAAGCAACCAAGTCGATAACCAAACCTTGATTGCCGTGAATAAAGCACTACGCGAGCACCCGGTTGAAATCATTGGTAGCAAACTACGTGGTTACATGTCAGCAATGAAGAAAATTGTTTAACCCTGGAAAGTAAGTTTCGCTTGTTAGAAACCAAGCCCAATTGCTTATATGCTTTGGGCTTTTTTTTTGTCCCTACATTGATTCGTCATCTGTAAAGTGTATGCTAAAATTACTGACTTAAATGTTGTAAACTAAGACACTTTCATGGCGTTAAATCAATTCACCATCACTAAAAAAATTACCCTACTTGGCAGTTCTATCGCCCTCATTGTTGCTGCGTTAATCGGCGCAACAGCGATATACAGTGCAAAACAAATCATTGAACAGCGAATGATTGAATCGGAACTACCGAGCAAACTACAAGCAATTGATAATTATATTACTCACGATATAAATCAAATGATCAGTGCAGCTGAGCAACTCTCCAGTAACGAGTTTGTATTAGAGTGGGCTAACTCTGGCAATACAGATGATAAAACACTGCTAAAAGAGCTTAACCGCCTTGTTACCCAGTACGATCTAGCAACGGCTTCTTGGGCTAACCGTGAAACAGCACAATATTGGAACCAAGACGGTTTCTTGCGCGTTTTAACTAAAGAGCAAGATGGTTGGTTTTTCGCGTTTACTAACACCGCACAACCCTTTTCGATCAGTATCTATCAAGAGTCACCGACTGATGTAAAAATGTTTGTGAACCACCAGCAAACTAATGGCATTGGTTTAGCAGGCCTTGCAAAAAGTATCGACGATATGCAGGGCATGCTTAAACGCTTTCAAATAGAAGAAACCGGTTTTGTATTTGTTGCAGATAAAAACGGCCTAATTCAGCTGCATAAAGACGAAAACAAAGTCGCAAAAGCTAAGTTGGATGACGTTTATAAAACGGGTATCACGCGTACTCTGCTAACGCAAAGCGACTTCAATTTACAAGAAATCAACCTTAATGGCGAAGCAACCTTAGTGGCGGCAAGCCCAATTAAAAACACTGATTTGTTTGTTATTGCCCAAGTGCCAAAGCACGAAGTGTTTTCGAGCATTCAAGTTTTACAATGGCAAATCATCAGCTTTGCGATTGTGATTGCGTTGATTGCAAGCTTTGCAGGTTTAGTACTGGCACGTACGCTTTCATCGCCGCTGTCGAAAATGGCTGAGTTGTTCACCCGTTTAGGCTCTGGTGATGCTAATTTAGCGTATAGACTTCCTGACTCTGAGCAACCTGAACTTGCAAACTTATCAGCGGGCTTTAACCAATTTATCTCTAAGATTGAAACTGCAATTAGCCAAGTTGCTCAAGAAAGTAGTGAAATTAGACAAAGCGCCGATCATGTGTTTCAGCAAGCACAAAAGAACTCAGTGGCGCTTGATAATCAAAAAGAGCAAACTATCTCGGTTGCTGCGGCGATTAATGAAATGGGTGCAACAGTGCAAGAAATTGCCTCAAGCGCAGCGAACACGGCTAAGCTCACTGAGAATAGCAAGCAGAACACTGAACAAAGCCATACTCAGGTAACGCAAAGTAAAGAAGCAATAATTGAATTGGCATGTGATATCGATAATATCACCGAGCAAGTAAACGAGCTGGCAAACAAAACACAAGCGATTGCCAGTATTGTCGACTCTATCAGAGGGATTTCGGAGCAAACCAACCTATTAGCACTTAATGCGGCGATTGAGTCTGCTCGTGCGGGTGAGCACGGTCGAGGCTTTGCTGTTGTAGCTGATGAAGTTAGAGCGCTTGCAAATCGCACGTCGCAATCAACAACGGAAATTCAAACCATGATCAGTGAACTAACAAATACGTCTGATTTAGTGGTTAATCATATCAATCATTCGAAATCACAAGCTCAATTGAGCGTTGATGCAATGCAGAGTTCTGTTGAATTACTTAATGCCATTAACGATGCTGCCAATGAAATAAACGATATGGCAACCTTAATCGCAACTGCAACTGAAGAGCAAAGTAATGTAGTGGCAGATGTCGGTCGTAACATTGAGCAAATAAGTGACATAAGTGATAACGTTATGCGTGAACAAATTGATAGTGAACAAGCAATCAAAGACTTAGCAAACAGTGCGCAAACCCTTGATGACCTTGTTGCAACTTTTGATAAACGCTGACACGTTTTGTAACAGTTAACCCTGACCCTTTTTCATGCACGGCCTATACTTAAATGGTATTAGGCCAAGAATTAAGAGGGTCAAATGAAATTACCTAGCATTGTTTTCGCCTCAAGCTTTTGCTTATTAACAGCGTGTAGTAGTACAGAAAATAACACCGCCCCACCACCACTTGCTTTGGTGCAAAGTAATACGTTTACCCAAACCTCAGTTGAAACCCAACAAGAAATTTTTGCATTAAGCAAACATGTCAAACAACAACTTGACAGTACTTTTCCCAAAGATGGTCGATCATTGCAAAGTACTAAAGGCTTACTCAGGTTTCTATTACAAAATGGCGATGCGTCTTTATCTTATCAATCTGGTGCGACCTTAACGGCCAATCAAGCCTACGAAAATTTAAATGCTAACTGTTTATCGTTATCGATTTTAGCCTATAGCCTTGCTGACTACCTTGGCCTCGAAGGGCAATTTCAAAAAGTGCATATCCCAGAGTATTGGGCGCTGGATAATGGTTTTAACTTACTCACAGGGCATATTAATTTGAAAGTGAGTGAATCAACAAAACAAGTGTTAAATCGTAAAGTTATATACCCTCAAGAGCGCTCTTTGGTGATAGACTTTGACCCTAACAGTCGCCAAGAGGCGTTTAAAACCAGCAACATCAACAAAGCCCGTATCACAGCGATGTTTTATAACAATAAGGGCGCAGCTGCGATGTTAAAACATGATTACGACACTGCTTTTAGCTATTACAAAGCAGCAGTTGATATTGATAGCAACTACTCAGGTGCATGGGGCAACCTTGGGGTATTATTCAGATTAACGAGTGACTACCAAAGTGCTGAAACAGCCTATCAGTATGCGATTAGTTTAGATCCTGACAACAACACCGCGCTAGGCAATTTAGCAAGACTCTATAACCTGACCGATCGTAAAGAGCAAGGCCAAGCTATATTAGCCATGCTTGACAAGAAACGCCAAGCAAACCCTTATTACCATATTTCTTTAGGTAATGATGCCTATACAACCAGCCGTTACCAAGATGCCATAAAACACTACAAAAAAGCCCGTGACTTAAATTCAACCCTGCATGATACTGATTTTGGTTTAGCCAGAACCTATTATCAATTGGGTGACTTAAAACTGGCTAAAAAGTATTTAACTATGGCAAACAATAAAGCTGACTTTGATCATGATAAACAGCGTTACGAAAATAAATTACAAGCGCTTCGCTCGCATACTGCAAAACTTATTGATTATCGCTAGTGCTGCCCTGATAAGCACAGGGCACGCTTTTGCCAATACAAACTTAGTACAAGACGTTATAACGCTAACATCGCCTCAATTTGCTGGGCGAAAAACGAATACAGAGGGCGCTAAATTAGCCGCCGATTTCATAGCAGAGCGCTTTGTCGCTCTTGGCTATTCAGTAAATGAACAAATTTTTACTTATCAATCAGGTTTCTTTAGTGAGGCGGTTGGGAGAAACATTGTTGCGATAAAAAATAGCCCTTGTGAAAAGTGTAAAAAAATTATTTTTACAGCCCATTACGACCACCTTGGGCAACAAGGCAGTCGGCTTTACCCGGGTGCCAATGATAACGCCAGCGGCGTTGCAGCTTTACTTTATTTAGCTGACCACTTTGCACAAAGCCCTCAACGCTATCAGTTAGTGTTTGTTGCAACCGATGCCGAAGAAAATGGCCTACATGGTAGCGATTACTTGGTATCGACACTTAATACAGACAAAATAAAACTTAACATTAATTTAGATATGCTTGTTGTGAATCCACGAAAACCGCGTATCTATGCGTTTTTAGATAAGCAATCATTAGCGCACTATAAAGATGACATTAAAGCTTTGTCTGATGAGCAGCTAACCTTTATGGCAACTAGCTCGTCGGCGAGGCTGAATCGATTATTTGATCTCAAAGTTGATTGGCGCAGAGCAAGTGACCATTATTCGTTTGCTAAAGCGGGGATCCCATACATTTACTTTGGTATCGGACACGATAAACATCATCATCAGAGCACCGACACAGCTGCGCACATCGACTTTACATTGTTCGAATATGCCATGGCGAAAATAGCCCTATTTATTGAAAAGCTTCCAAGTTAGCTACTTTGGTAGCTCAGAGGTTAAAACAAACTGCCTTTTTTGCGCTTTACTAAGCTTTTTTACGCTTATTTCAAGTTTAGTTGCTTCACTACGGTTACCCACTTGCTGTTGATAGATAAGTGTTAAAGGCCCCTTGCCTTTGAGGTTTTTAGCCCCTTTTCCCGCTTGATGCTGCATAAATCGCTTTTCAACATTGGTGGTGATCCCCGTATACCAATGACCCAAACGTGTTTGCACTATGTACAAATGCCACAGACTCTCTGAATTATCATTGTTTTTTATAGGCTGCTGTAAACTTTCTGGGTTTGCTGTGGTCAAATTTGTGCCTCTTGATTGTTAATCGCATTTGTGTAAAAACAATTACTGAAAAGGGTTTTACCTTCAGTGACTAATCGGTATCATGCAGTGTATAAAAAATAAGGATTCAAACAAATAATGCAGTCGTTTAAAACTTTTTCTTTTTGGTTAGTACTTACCCTTACTTTAAGTGCTACAGCAGGGTGTTCAAGCTGGGTTTACCGAATCAACATTCCTCAAGGTAACTTCTTAGAGCAATCAGATGTAGATAAGCTACGTGTTAATATGACGCGCGAGCAAGTACTGTATGTACTAGGCAAGCCAGTCGCTGAAGACTCATTTGATAAAAATACCTGGCACTACCTTTACGTATTCAATCTTGGTCGTAGCAACGAGCAACGTAAATCACTCACTATTAACTTCGAAAACGATAAGCTTGTTTCGTTATCGGGTGACTATGAACAACCTAGCGAATTTAATACGCCGCTTGAACAAGAGTAATAGCAGCGCAAATTATTAAGGGTAGCCTAGGCTACCCTTTTTTATGCCTTATTAAGCGGACGCCCGCCTGTAATTTTATTAGCTCGGCCCTCTTCTTTAGCTTTTTCAGCACGGCGCCTGCGTGCATCCTTTGGATCAGCAATAAGAGGTCGATAAATCTCAATACGATCGCCATCTTTTACTTCTTGATGCAGTTTACAAGTACGATTCCAAATCCCAAGCGTTAAATTATTTGCGTCTATTTCTGGGCACTTCTCGATAATGCCCGACTTAATCACCGCTTGCTCAGCGGTAGTACCTACAGGCACTTCGACCAGTAAACTGGTTGCTGTTGTTGGTAAGGCGAAAACCACTTCAACAGTGATCATGGGCGAACTCCATATACAGTTTTAGCGCGTTGAGTAAATGCATTAACCATATTCTTAGCGACTTCGTTAAATACTTTTCCGAAAGCCAGCTCAATAAGCTTACTAGCAAATTCAAACTCAAGATGCAGTTGCACTTTACAAGCTTTATCGTCCAGCGGTAAAAAGTGCCATTTGCCTTGCAGCTTTTTGAATGGGCCATCAACTAGGCGTAGCGCAACCGTTTGCTCATCAATAAAGGTATTTTCGGTAGTGAACCACTTTTTTAAACCTGCTTTCGATATTTCTAGACTAGCTGTCATACCACTGGCTTGTTGTGTAATGATTTTAGCATCAGAGCAATGTGGTAAAAACTCTGGATATGCATCTACATCATTCACTAAATCAAACATTTCTTTGCTGCTGTACATTACCAGCGCACTTTTTTCTATTTGCGGCATATTCACTCCCAACTTTGTCGGCGAATTTTAGCAAGCTTTGACTATTTACCCAAATATTAGTGACGCGAAAATTTCTGCAAAGCCTTAAAAAAGCGATGTAAAAACGCTGTTTTTACGTATAATATGAGTCACTATGGCTAAGAAAAAATCATCTAAATCGACAAGTAATACCATCGCGCTAAACAAAAAAGCGCGTCATGAGTATTTTTTACACGATAAGTTCGAAGCAGGGGTTGAACTACAGGGCTGGGAAGTAAAAAGTATCCGAGCTGGTAAAGTAAACATCTCTGAGACTTATATTCACATTAAAAACGGCGAAGCATTTTTACTTGGCAGTCAAATTCAGCCTCTCAACAGTGCTTCTACTCACGTAATTTGCGATCCTTTAAGGTATCGTAAGTTACTTTTAAATAAGCGTGAAATCGATCGTCTTATCGGTGCTACAGAACGCGAAGGTTTTTCATTAATCGCAACTGCAATGTACTGGAAAAAATGCTGGGTGAAGTTGGAGTTCCACCTTGCTAAAGGTAAAAAGATGCACGACAAACGTGAAGACGGAAAAAATAAAGATTGGGCGCGTGAAAAAGAACGCCTGATGAAACATAAAGCTTAATTTATGAAATGAGCCTAACCTTTTTGTTAGGCTCGTACCCCCTACCAGTCCTGACTCTTACCACTTAAGAACCTTAACATCTTAATAAACCCATACTTTTTTGCTATTTCATTCACCGCTATTTACATGGTATCAATCTTTGTCGTGATTAATTCACAACACTTTCACAATTATACAAGGATTGAAATATATGAAGAACACCCATCGCTTTATACAACGACCTCTCTACGCATTTACAGTTGCCGCATTAGCAGGCACCAGTTTTATGTCTGTTGCTGCACAAGAAGATGGAGCTGAAAAGGTCGAGCGTATTGAAGTTACAGGTTCTCGCATCAAGCGCTCGGACATTGAGGGGCCATCACCGGTTCAATCAATCAGTCGTGCAGACATCGATAACATGGGCTACGACAACCTACAACAACTATTAGAGCGTATGCCTGTTGCCGGTAATGGTACTTTTTCTACTCGCGGTAATAACCAAGACTCCACAGCCAATGGTGCTGCAGCTGTTAGCCTTAGAGGTTTAGGCTCTGATGCTACATTAGTACTAATTAACGGACGCCGTGTATCTATCAGTGCTTTTGCAGAAAGCATTACCAATTCATTTGTTGATATCAACTCGATTCCAGTCTCTGCGATTGAACGTATTGATATTTTAAAAGATGGTGCATCTGCTATTTATGGTTCTGATGCAGTTGCTGGTGTAGTTAATATCATCTTAAAGAAAGATATTAATGGCCTAGAAGTGAACCTTGGTTATGGCGGTACTGATGGTCCTAACTACGAAGAAAAAACAGCAAGTTTAGTATGGGGTACTAATACAGAGAAAAGCAGCGCATCAATTATTATTGATTACTTTAACAACACAGCACTCTCATCTGATGAAATGGGCCGCCTAGGCACAGCCAACCAAGAACCATACGGTGGTATGGATTTTCGCTCATCGCGTGGCTTTCCGGGCTACTTCTATGTAGATGGTGAAAAAACCATTGATCCAGCCTGCCCAGCAGAAAATGCAACCGCAAGTGGCAGCTGCTTATTTGACTACGGCCCGTATGGTTACGTAACCCCAGCATCTGAGCGTGTCGGTGCTATCTCACAATTTGAATATAACTTCGACAATGGTATTTCAGCTTTCTTAGAGGTTGCAGTACAACATAATACGTCGCAAGCAGCAGGTGCACCGACCCCGCTTGATGAAGATGCAGGCCTTACAGTACCTGCAAGCCATCCTAACAACCCGTTTGGCCAAGATATCGAAATTGGTCGCTACAGAACCGTAGATGCCGGCCCTCGCCAATGGGATATTGAATCTGATACGCTTCGCTTTGTTGCCGGTCTAAAAGGTGAAATAAATGACTGGAGCTGGGAAGCAGCTGTTCAAAAAGGTCGCAGTGAATCAATGCAAACAGGTAATAGAAGCCAAGGTTGGGTGCGCACTGATTTCCTACAACAAGAAATCGATGCAGGTAACTATAATCCATTTGGTGGCACCTATAATGACCAGGCAGTGATTGACCGTATCACGACAAGCTTAGTGCGCCGTGGTGAGTCTCATATGACCTCATTTGATGCAAATATTAGTGGTGAAGCATTCAGCTTTGGCGATGATGTAGTAATGATGGCTGCAGGTATTGAATACCGTGAAGAAGATGTGAGCGATATTCCAGACGACCAATTCCAGCGTGGTTTAATTTTTGGTACTGAGTCTGTATCAGCCGCTGCTGAACGCGACCAATACGCAGCTTACATTGAGTTTTCAATTCCGCTGGCTGATAACCTAGAGCTGCAACTAGCTGGTCGATACGATGACTACAGCGATTTTGGCTCAACTACAAACCCTAAAGTAGCTGTTCGCTGGGCACCAACTGATTCAATCACTGTTCGTGGTTCGTGGGCTCAAGGTTTCCGCGCGCCTTCACTAGCACAAATTGGTTTAGGTCCGTCGGAAGAAAGTCAATTCTTTGTAGATACTTACCGCTGTCAGGCAACAGGGCTTGACTGTAACGCTCTAGATTACAATATCCAATTTGCAGGTAACCCAAACCTTGAAGCTGAGGAGTCAGAGTCATGGAATGTTGGCTTTATCTGGGCACCAACCGCTGAATTTGGTTTTGGAATCGATGTATGGAGCATTACTCAAGATAATAAGATAGATGAGCAAGAGTTCGGCCCTATCTATGATGAAAACTGTAATGATCAAAACAGCACTGTCTGCGTGCGTTTAGCACCACAAAATGGTCAAAGCTTAGGTGTAATCCAAAAAGTTTATAGCACCTTTGAAAACGTCTCATCACAAGAAGTATCAGGTGTCGATGTATCGGCTAACTACACACATGCGATGAACGATTACGGCTTCTTAAAATTCAATTTAGAATGGGCTTACCAAAACGAATTTAAGAAAGATGGCCGCGATTACACTGGCGAATATCGTTATCCTGAAAACCGTTGGATTTTCTCAACAAATTGGGAAATGGGTGACTTCAACACGAATGTGAACGTTAGTTACACGGGCGAGTTTGAAGATACGCCAGATATCGACTTTGACGGTAATTTAGACTTTGATAGCAACACATCACGTATGGTTGATTCACAAACGCTGGTTGATTTACAAACAGCGTATAATTTCTCAGAGAAAATCAAACTTTCTGTGGGTGTGAATAACGTGTTTGATGAAGATCCTCCGTTTGCAATCGGTGATGGCGATGGCGACTTATATGGCTATGTATCAAGCGTACATAACCCTCGTGGTCGTTATTTCTATACTAAACTAACGATGCGTTTTAATTAATCTTGTTGTGCTTAAAAACAAAAACCCGCCAATTGGCGGGTTTTTTAATTCTTTAACTAAGGCCTAAATTATAGGTCGCCTTCGTTTTCAGAAAGGAACTTAGCAACACCTTCAGGGCTTGCGTCCATACCTTTTTTGCCTTCAGTCCAACCAGCTGGACATACTTCACCGTGCTCGCTGTGGAACGCTAGCGCGTCAACCATGCGGATCATTTCGTCGATGTTACGGCCTAGAGGAAGGTCGTTAACTACTTGGTGACGTACGTTACCTTCTTCGTCGATAAGGAAAGAACCACGGAAAGCAACACCTGCTTCTGGGTGCTCAACATCGTATGCTTGACAGATTTCGTGTTTAACGTCTGCAACTAGTGCATATTTAACTTGACCAATACCACCGTCAGCAACGGCAGTGTTACGCCATGCATTGTGTGAGAATTGTGAATCGATAGAAACACCAATTACTTCAACGCCACGCTTTTGGAACTCTTCAAAACGCTTGTCGAAAGCGATTAACTCTGAAGGACAAACGAAAGTGAAGTCTAACGGGTAAAAGAAGATAACTGCTTTTTTACCTTTGATAGTTTCTTTTAGGTTGAAGTTTTCAACGATTTCACCGTTACCAAGAACAGCTGCTGCAGTAAAGTCTGGTGCCTGACGGCCAACTAATACACCCATTTTTATCTCCAAATATTTGAGTTTATTTCCAATTGCCTAAGCAATACTCACATAGATATGGTTACTAAAACGCAAAAACCAAGTGTAAGTATTGATAAATTGCAAGATAGTGTAATGAGGTTACAGACAAATGAACAATCGAAAAAAGCGATATGCCTAATCGGAAAAATTGATTTATAAAAATATTACGTAACTCTTGAAGCAAACAATCGCACAGAGCTGCAAAATCAGCAGCTAAAATCTGATAAAATATGCCGAGCTAAGCAACTAGGTAGAAAAATGAAAGTTTTGATCACAGGTTCAGCAGGTCGGGTTGGCCGTGCAATTTATATCAAGTTAATGAGCAATTATAATGTCGTTGGGATGGATAAAGCGCCCTGCTCTACAGCTGACTTTGTGGGTGATATTCGTGACCAACACTTAATTAAGAGAGCTCTTCAAGACATCGACGTGATAATCCATACAGCCGCTTTACATGCCCCTCATGTTGGCCTGCACTCTGACGACGATTTTTACACTATAAATATGGAGGCGACAGAACAACTGGCACTGTTAGGTATAGAAGCAGGCGTAAAACAGTTTATTTTTACCAGCACCACAGCACTCTATGGTTCAGCTTCAACGCCATTAGGTCAAGCGGGTTGGGTAAACGAGGATATTATTCCAAAGCCAAAATCCATTTACCATAAAACTAAAATTGCCGCTGAAGCCAAGCTTGAAGCTATTTCAGTAAAGCACAAATTACCAATCACAGTATTACAGATGTCTCGCTGTTTTCCTGAACCTGCCGATATTATGGCGCTATTTCGTAATAGCCGTGGCATCGACGCTCGCGATGTTGCCAATGCTCATTTATGTGCAATCGAGAAAAAACTAAGTGGTTTTAATCGCTTTATTATTTCAGGCGTTACGCCTTATTCAAAAAAAGATTGCCAGTCGCTTTATAAGCAAGCAGATAAAGTCATTATTGAAAAAATCCCAGCATTAGCAGATGCATTTAAGGAGCGAGGCTGGCTATTACCAACGAGTTTAGACCGAGTATACGATTCAACTAGAGCGCAGCAGCAACTTGGCTGGCATCCCAAACATGATTTTAATAGTGTTTTAGCAATGCTTGATGATGAAAGCGCTGAAGTACTCCCGGTGCTTAAAAGTAACTAACAAAAAACCCAGCTTTTAGCTGGGTTCTTAAATGAATATCAATACAGACGCTTAGTCCATGATATCTTCTGGCATATCACCACGGATTTGCTGCCAGATTTCACCTGTTTGATGACCATATTTACGCATCATTGAAATCGCACCGTCGTGTTCACGACGCTCTGCCAGCTCTGTTAAATCTTTATAAAATTGACGCGCTAATTCACGAGTTCGAGAATCAGAGAAGTAGTGGCAGCCAATTTTTGAGTAGAAACCTTTAAAGCCATTTAGGATAAGAACGTAAATGCGGTTATTACCCGCAACTGCTAATTCATGGTGAACTTTATAATCGTAATCAGCAAATGCTTGCGCACTGTCTTCTAGCTTTTCACTTTGCGATAAAATTTCAATTACACGCTCAGGAGCAAGCTTAATAGCCGCACGGGTATAAATTGCGCTGATATTTGTGCGTGCAGAAAGTAATTGATCTGTAAGCTCTGGCATTTTGTCTTCATCTAGTCGCGCTAGCGTTTCTAAAATGTTCAGGCCCGAGGTTTCCCAGAAGTTATTTACACGGGTAGGTTTACCGTGCTGAATCGTTAGCCAGCCATCACGGGCTAGACGCTGAAGTACTTCACGTAAGGTTGTACGTGTAACACCTATCAGCTCAGATAATTCACGCTCAGCTGGAAGAATTGAGCCAGGCGGAAAGTCACCATTCCAAATAGATTCAACAATGTATTCTTCAGCAAAACCTGCTGGGCTTTTCGCTTTAAAAATTCTCATTCACTTTCCACTTGAGTTAGCAACTACTTTTACCGCATTTGGTGTTCAACTCACTGATTGTACCAGATGATAAGCAACTAACAAGTAAACTAACTCGGCAGTACATAAAAATCTATAAGATCTAGTTAAATAAATGGCCTTTTGGATTAAAAGTACATCAAATAACAATACTATCGATATAATCAATTTCTATTTATTAACAATAATAACCAGCACTGATATAGGTATGGCCATGCAGCAGCGCGTTTTACCAGCTCTATTTAAAAATTTTTTAGGAACTTCACCAAAGTGGTACAAATACACCATTATTGCGTTTTTACTAATCAACCCGGTGTTATTTCAACTTAACCCTTATCTGGCAGGATGGGTATTAGTGTTAGAGTTTATTTTTACACTCGCCATGGCACTTAAATGTTACCCGCTACAACCGGGTGGTTTACTGGCAATTGAAGCCTTGTTTATCGGCATGACAACAGCAGGTCAAGTTGAACATGAGATAGTACAGAATATCGATGTGATCCTGTTACTTATCTTTATGGTTGCTGGTATCTATTTTATGAAAGACTTACTTTTATATATCTTTACAAAGCTGGTTGTTTCGGTACGAAGTAAAACCGTATTATCTCTGTCGTTTACGATAGCTGCCGCATTTTTATCTGCTTTCTTAGATGCGTTAACGGTGATGGCCGTTGTTATTGCCGTCGCGATGGGCTTTTACAGTATTTACCACAAGGTAGCATCAGGCAAAGACTCCAGCAGTGAGCATGATATTAATGACGATAACCAAGTTCGCCCAGTCAATCGTCAAGAGCTTGAAGAGTTTCGTGCTTTTCTTCGTAATTTATTAATGCATGCATCCATAGGTACTGCCTTAGGCGGTGTTTGTACTATGGTAGGCGAGCCACAGAACTTGATCATTGCAGAGCGTGCAGGCTGGTTATTTGGCGAATTTTTCTTCCGAATGTTGCCTATTACTTTACCCGTTATGATTGCAGGTATTGCCACTACTTTCTTACTCGAAAAAACCAAAACCTTTGGTTACGGCGCAAAACTCCCTGCCCCCATCCACACGATTTTATCGGATCATGCTAAAAAGCTAGAGAAAAAACGCACTACACGCGACAAAGTAAACCTAGCGATTCAAGCTTTCATTGCTGTTTGGTTGATCATAGGTTTAGCCCTTCACTTAGCCACTGTTGGTTTAATTGGTTTGTCTGTTATTATTTTTGCCACGGCCAGTGCCGGTATTATTGAAGAGCACCAATTAGGTAAAGCATTTGAAGAAGCCCTACCATTCACAGCGTTACTTTGCGTATTCTTCTCAATTGTTGCAGTTATTATCGACCAGCATTTATTTACACCTGTGATCGCATGGGTACTTACTTTCGAAGGTCAGCTGCAACTGGTGATGTTCTTCATTGCCAACGGTATTCTTTCGATGGTCAGCGATAACGTGTTCGTGGGTACTGTGTATATCAATGAAGTGGCTGCTGCGTTACAGGCAGGTCAAATTACCCGTGATCAATTTGACCTATTAGCTGTGGCAATTAACACAGGTACTAATTTACCAAGTGTTGCTACGCCTAATGGACAAGCTGCCTTCTTATTCTTGCTTACATCAACATTAGCCCCTGTGTTAAGACTATCTTATGGACGCATGGTATACATGGCGCTACCTTATACCATAGTGTTGACGATTGTTGGCTTGAGCATGACCTTATTCAGCCTTTCAGATATGACTGACTTGCTGTATCAATGGGGCTTAATCAATCACCATAGCGGTGCGTTACCTGGCTCATTAGGTGGTCATTAAAACGATTATTTAAAACAAAACATTTGAAACTAAAAAGCCCGCTTGATGCGGGCTTTTTGATAGAGCTCTTTTTTGCTAGATTAGCTGTTTAATCAAGCACTTTCGCGTCGTTTGCTTTGTTGAGTAAGCTGCGACTTTGCGTTAAGAAATGTGCAGTTGCATCAGAGAAGTATTCTTTTGCATCAGCAAATGCGGCAATCAATGATGCTTTATCCCCTGCTTTTAGCTTTTCTAGCGTGTCTGCAAAAGTATCTTGGTAGTTGGCAAGCAGTGCTTCTACATCGTCGAATTGTGCTAACATGATGTCAGAGTAAAGCTCTGGCGATTGGGCAAATAAGCGCCCTACCATCATTAACTCTAATTGATAAATGGGTGATGAGCAGCTGCGAAGCTCTGCAAGTGTATGGCTTTGCTTGGCAAGAAACTGGCCATATACAAAGGTTGTTAAGTGGCGCATAACCTGAATGATCTGCATTGCTTCATCGTGTTTTTTAGCATCCATTTCAACTACTTGACAGCCCCAAACTTGTAGTTGTGCCATTAACCCTTTAGCCACTTCATGATCTCGCCCTTCACACACGACCACCGTTTGTTTTACCCAATGTGAAATATCTGGGCCAAACATGGGGTGTAAGCCAACTACAGGGCCGCTATGAGCCGCCATAAGTGCTTTTAAAGGTTTTTGCTTAACAGAGGTAATATCAACCAGCAAACAGTCATCATCAAGTGTCGGTAGCGCAGCGACAACTTGCTCAAGTGCATTAATTGGCACACTGACAAGAACCAATTTTGCCCCTTTTAATATCGTCTCACTTTGTGCTTGCTGTGCTTTATCTAAAATACGCACTTCATAACCTGAACGAGTAAATTGTTGAGCAAATAGCTGGCCCATGGCACCTTCACCACCCACAATTACAATGGGTGATAATTGGGGTGCAACACAGGCAAGGCTACCTTGTTGGTTTTGATAGGCTTCACGCATCATACGACGCAATATATCTTCAACTAACTCAGGGTTAACCCCTTGTGCGACAGCTTCTTGACGACGAGCTGCAAGTAACTCAGCCTCGCGATCTGGGGCATGTAATGGTGCTCCGATTTGTTGCTTAATTGCGCCTATTTTTTCTGTAATCCCATTACGCTTTGCCAGTAATTCCACCAATTGCGCATCACATTCATCTATTCCTGCTCTTAAATCAGCTAGATCATTCACTGTTACCACGTTACTACACCTCAAACCCTATAAACGTAAATATTTATATACAAAAAAGTAAAGCTTTTAATACAAATTATAGTAACAGGATAACAGCCAAAGCACAAAGCCCCAACGCTCTTGTAGCATAGCTTATAAAGGGATAAATAGGAGTAAGTAGATAAGTTAGAAGGGAGTATCTCTCAGAGGGGTAAATTATTTTTGTGGTATAAAAACCAAAACGGGTTGCAACCTAAGGCTGCAACCCGTTTTATTTTGCGTTGTAAAACAGCGCGTATTAGTTAAGTTTTTCTCTAATACGTGCAGATTTACCAGAACGCTCACGTAGATAGTAAAGTTTCGCACGGCGAACTGCACCGCGACGTTTAACTGAGATACTATCGATAAGAGGGCTGTGCGTTTGGAATACACGCTCAACACCTTCACCGCTCGAGATTTTACGAACTGTGAATGCTGAGTGAAGACCACGATTACGCTTAGCGATTACAACACCTTCAAAGGCCTGTAGACGCTCTTTGTTACCTTCTTTTACACGTACCTGTACAACTACTGTATCACCAGCGCCGAATGCTGGTACGTCTGTTTTAAGCTGCTCTTCTTCAAGCGCTTTAATAATATTTTGGTTTACTTTTGCCATTATATTTCTCACTTTCCTAGGTGTAACTGTCTTCTAGCCACAAGCTTGTTGGTACTCTTGCTGAAATTCAGCAAGGAGTGCCGCTTGCTCCTCAGTCAGAGCTAGGTTATGCAACAAGTCAGGACGACGAAGCCAAGTTCTACCAAGTGATTGCTTTGTGCGCCACTTAGCGATTTCTTGGTGGTTTCCGCTGAGTAATACAGCAGGCACCTGTTTATCATCCAATGTCTCTGGCCGTGTATAGTGAGGACAATCAAGCAAGCCATTCGAAAATGAATCCTGCTCAGCTGACTGGTTATGACCTAACACCCCTGGTACTAATCGTGCTACTGCATCAATTAGCGTCATCGCGGGTAGCTCACCACCACTTAAAATAAAATCACCAATTGACCATTCTTCGTCAACGTATGATTCTATGATTCGCTCATCTATACCTTCATAGCGACCTGCAATTAAAATCAGCTTTTCTGATTGTGCAAGCTCGCTTGCACCTTGCTGATCTAATTTGCGCCCTTGCGGGGACATATAAATTACTTTTGCACCATCACCTGCCGCTTTTTTGGCGTCAAGGATAGCTTGTTTCAATGGTTCAACCATCATTAACATGCCAGGACCGCCCCCGTAAGGACGATCATCCACAGTTCTATGCTTATCAGTGGCATAGTCACGTGGGTTCCAACAGTTAAAGTCGATTAGACCATTTTTAACTGCGCGACCTGTTACCCCTTGGGTGGTAATCGCATCAAACATGTCCGGGAAAAGGCTTATCACCCCTACCCATAGCGAACTCGTTTGTGACATTAAAACCCTGGGTCCCAGTCTACGGTAATTTCTCTTGCATCATGTTTAACTTCTTTAATAACAGAATCTGTTAAGAAAGGAATTAAACGCTCTGCTTGGCCAAATGCATCTTTTTTGTTTGCTTTCACAACCAAAACGTCATTTGACCCTGTCTCCATTAGGTCATCAACAGTGCCTAAGTTATAACCTTTATCAGTTATAACAGACATGCCGATCAGATCTCGCCAATAGAATTCACCTTGCGGTAATTCTGGTAGCTGCGCTGCATCTACTGAGATTTCTGCATTGGTTAAAGCCATTGCTTCGTCTCGGTCGTTTACTTGCGCAACTTTAGCGATAAAGCCTTTGTTGTGGCGACGCCAGTCGACCACTTCTAAGGTCTGCCATTTACCTTGTTGCCCTATCAACCATGGGCTGAAATCGAAGATCCCTTCGGGATCATCAGTAAATGAATGCACCTTAAGCCAGCCCTTTATACCATACGGGGCACCGAGCTTTCCTACTGTAATATACGAGGTGTTCTCTTGACTCATGGTTACTCTTACGCCTATTAAGCCGCTTTACGAGCGTCTTTAACTAACTTAGCTACGCGATCTGAAAGAGATGCGCCTTGACCTACCCAGTGATCAACACGAGATAAATCTAAACGTACTTTTTCTTCCTGACCAGAAGCGATTGGGTTAAAGAAACCTACTTTCTCGATGAAGCGACCGTCACGCGAGAAACGGCTATCCGCAACCACAATTTGATAGAAAGGGCGTTTTTTAGCGCCACCACGTTGCAAACGAATAGTTACCATACCGTCCTCTACATTAGATTGACTGTTTTCATTAATAAGATTTACTCCCCAATACGGGAAGCTGGGGAATTGTACGAGTTTTTTGCAACATTGCAAGTAAGAACTGCTGCAAAATGTAAGTTTAGTTGATTAAACACTGATCTGGGCTTTAAATCTTACATGCAGCTAACAACTACGCATAAATTATCTACAAAAAAAGGAGCTATATGCTCCTTTTTATACATTTAATAGACAGTACTATTAAAATTTAGGGCCACCACCCATCATCCCTGGTGGTAACATGCCTTTCATGCCGCGCATCATTTTCTTCATGCCACCTTTGCCTTTCATCTTCTTCATCATCTTCTGCATTTGCGTAAATTGCTTAAGCAGTTTATTGATTTCTTGCACCTGAGTACCAGAACCTGCCGCAATACGTTTTTTACGCGAGCCTTTGATGATTTCAGGACGGGCACGCTCTTTTGGCGTCATAGAGTTGATGATGGCTTCCATTTGTACGAAAGTTTTATCACCCATCTGGCCTTTTACAGCGTCTGGTAGGTTTTGCATGCCTGGCAGCTTATCAAGCATCGACATCATACCGCCCATGTTCTTCATCTGACGAAGTTGCTCAGCAAAGTCATCTAATGTGAAGCCATCACCTTTAAATACTTTTTCGGCAACTTTAGCTGCTTTCTCTTTATCTACTTTCATTTCGACTTCTTCGATTAATGAAAGTACATCACCCATACCTAGGATACGAGAAGCAATACGGTCAGGGTGGAATGGTTCAAGAGCATCAGTGCGCTCACCCACACCCATAAACTTAATTGGCTTACCGGTAATATGACGAATCGATAATGCAGCACCACCACGGGCATCACCATCGGTCTTGGTTAAGATCACACCACTTAAAGGCAGTGCCTCATCAAATGCTTTTGCGGTGTTTGCCGCATCTTGACCTGTCATCGCATCAACAACGAATAAGGTTTCGATTGGGTTAATCGCGCTGTGAAGTGCTTTGATCTCGTCCATCATGTCGTTATCGACGTGTAAACGACCTGCAGTATCAACTAATACCACATCAATGAATTTCTTCTTCGCGTGAGAAATCGCGTTGTTTGCGATATCAACCGGCTTTTGTGAAATGTCACTTGGGAAGAACTCAACACCCACTTCATCAGCCAGTGTTTCAAGCTGTTTGATTGCTGCCGGACGATAAACGTCGGCACTCACAACTAATACAGACTTCTTTTTACGCTCTTTTAAAAATTTAGCTAGTTTACCAACACTGGTCGTTTTACCAGCACCTTGTAAACCCGCCATCATCACTACCGCTGGCGGCTGTGCATTAAGGCTTAGCTCTTCGTTAGCTTCACCCATGGCTTTTTCAAGTTCTTCACGAACAATCTTAATAAAGACTTGGCCGGGACTTAAGCTTTTTGTTACTTCAACACCTACGGCGCGTTCTTTAACTTGCTTAACGAATTCACGAACAACAGGTAATGCAACGTCCGCTTCCAAAAATGCCATGCGGACTTCGCGTAATGTATCTTTTATATTGTCTTCAGTTAGGCGTCCGCGGCCACTGATATTTTTTAAGGTTTTACCTAAGCGTTCTTGGAGATTCTCAAACATGTAAAGGTTCCGATAAAACGTGTTGCACCTGCAATGTACATAAATCAAACAAGTTTGGTGACAATACAGGCAATATTAAAATTTAATTCCTAGCAGTATACCGTAAATGGTGGTCGACAATACAGTGTTCAAGTGCGCAGTTTGAGTTTCTTTTTACAAACTCTATGCTTTTGCCTTGCTATAAAATACAATGGCATCAAAGAGACAAGGATTTATCGATATAAATTAAGTGGCCAAAACACGATGATTATTAGTTTAACTATTATTGCTAGTTTGTTTTATGTGTTAGCAACGTCACATGTGCTATCACGCCTTTTCCACAAACAAGGTCCAAGCCAAAAACTCACAGTCATTCTTAGCACTGTGGCTATCCTTGCTCATATGCTATTACTGGTTAATTCAGTTTTTCGTGCTGACGGCCAAGATTTAAGTATCGTCAACGTTGCTTTATTAACCTGTTGGGTCATTGTGGTATCGGTGACTGCTGTGTCTCTCAAATTCCCTGCGACTTTATTGTTGCCAGTTGTTTATGGTTTTGCTGCCTTACTGACTCTTGCCAGCTTGTTTATTCCGCATCATGTGATTTTGCAATCAATCGATGTCGAGCTTGGTTTAGTTACTCACATATCGTTATCACTGCTAGCCTATTGTGTTTTGATAATCTCAACACTTTATGCAGTCCAGTTCTACTTTATTGATAAGCGCCTCAAACGCAAAGACTTGGCAATTGTACACAGCCACCTCCCTCCTTTAATGGTGGTTGAGCGTCAGCTATATCAATTACTCACGCTGGGTACTATCTTACTGACTTTTGCTCTCCTTTCTGGGTTTATCTTCTTAGAGGGAATGTTTGCCAGTGAGTTTATCCACAAAACAGTCTTATCACTAATTGCTTGGCTCATTTTCACCGTGGTCACTGTAGGTCATTTACGCCAAGGCTGGCGTGGAAAGCCTGTGGTGTTTTCGATCATGATAGCCGCTTTTATCTTGTCACTTGCTTATTTTGGCAGCCGTTTCATCCAAGAAGTGGTTCTAAATAAGTTTTAACTTGACTCAGCAAGCTGTCTCTAGCTTAATATGCACTGATTTATAAAAAAAGGATCCATCCTTGGACGACATATCGACTAGTACCCTGTTTATTATATTGGGATTATTGATACTTATTTCTGCTTATTTTTCTGGTTCTGAAACTGGAATTATGTCAATCAACCGTATTCGCCTGCGTCATCTTGCTAAAGAAGATCACCGTGCAGCGAAGCGCGTCAGCAAACTATTAAGTCGCCCTGACAGACTCATTGGTCTGATCTTAATTGGTAATAACCTTGTAAATATCGCTGCAGCACAGGTTGCAACGATTATTGGTATTCGTTTGTATGGTGATCTCGGTATCGCTATTGCAACCGGCGCGCTAACGCTGGTTGTTTTAATCTTTGCCGAAGTAACGCCAAAAACACTTGCTGCGCTCTACCCAGAGAAGGTTGCTTTTCCAAGCTCAATTGTGCTTAAAGGCCTTTTGAAAATCCTTTTCCCGTTTGTGGTTATCGTAAACTGGATGACTAACGGCATGTTACGCTTGTTTGGTATTACCACAGCACAAATTGAAGAGCACAGCTTAAGCAAAGAAGAATTAAAAACTGTGGTGAACGAATCAGGTGCACTATTACCTGCTCGCCACCAAAGTATGCTGACTTCAATTTTAGATTTAGAGCAAGTCACTGTTGAAGATATCATGATCCCACGCAACGAAATTGTTGCTATCGATATCAATGATGACTGGAAGCTTATCAGCCGCCAACTTACTCATGCACAACACACTCGCGTTTTGTTGTATCGTGATCAAATTGATGATGCTGTTGGCTTTATTCACTCACGTGATGCACTGCGCCTACTAACTAAAGAGCAGTTTGATAAACCATCACTACTGCGTGCAGTACGTGAAATTTACTTTATCCCTGAAGGCACATCACTGAACACGCAACTACTTAAGTTCCAGCAATCAAAAGAGCGTATTGGCTTAGTCGTGGATGAGTATGGTGATATTCAAGGTCTAGTAACACTTGAAGATATTCTTGAAGAAGTTGTGGGTGATTTCACTACAACTCAAACGCGTACACCGAGTGAAGAAGTAACAGAGCAAGATGATGGCTCAGTACTTGTTGATGGCGGTGCTAATATTCGTGATTTAAATAAAGAAATGGGTTGGGAGCTACCGATTGATGGCCCGAAAACGCTAAGTGGTTTAATTGTTGAATACTTAGAGGACATCCCAGACTCAAACCTAAGCTTGCGTATTGCCGGCTACCCTATTGAAGTTATTGAGATAAAAGAAAATATGGTGAAGTTAGTTAAAGTTATTCCAAGTAAACGCACTGACTGACTGCTAACTAAACCTAAACAAAAGGAGTAGCTTACTACTCCTTTTTGTTACTTATAGCTTAATTACCTCTGAAGATTCACATTTTAAAAGCTAACCCGCACAACCAAACACAAATTCCTCTACTATTATTTTCTTTTGCATATATTGATATAAAAGGGAAAATAATGGACGAAATATCAATCGAGAAAATCTATAACCAAGCCATTGAATTACTGATGCTTTACGGGCCGAAGTTTATTCTGGCAATTCTGGTTCTAATCATAGGTTGGTGGCTAATTGGTCGTATTGCCAATATGGCTGAAAAATCAATGAATAAGGTCAAGTTCGAAGTTGGCCTTACGCACTTTTTAGTCTCTTTTATCTCAGTCATTCTAAAAATACTATTACTGATCTCTGTTGCTTCGATGATTGGTATAGAAACCACGTCATTTATTGCAATGCTAGGTGCTGCTGGCCTTGCGGTGGGCATGGCACTGCAAGGTAGCCTTGCTAACTTTGCAGGTGGCGTGCTTATTTTATTCTTTAAACCTTTTAAAGTGGGTGATGTAATCGAAGCACAAGGCTATATGGGGAAAGTTGTTGAAATACAAATTTTTGTCACCGTTTTACTCACCTACGACAATGAAAAAATCATTATCCCTAATGGCACGCTATCAAACGGCTGCGTTAAGAATAAGTTCGCAGAACCTCTACACCGTGTTGCAATCGAATTTGGTATTAGTTACGGAGATGATGTTCATAAAGCACGTGATGTGCTTATGAGCGTACTTGATGATTATGATTTAATACTAAAAGATATAGAAGATAAAAAACCATCGGTTCATGTTAGTCAGCACGGTGAAAGCCATATTGGCATGTTGGTATGGGCATGGGTGGAGTCTGATAACTACTGGCCAGTGTATTTTGGCTTGTACGAGCGAGTTAAAATTGCCTTCGACGCTGCAGATATCACTATCCCATTCCCGCAAAGGGATGTTCATATTCACCAGTTTCCTGGTAAATAACGAAAAAAAGCCCGCTAATTGATGCGGGCTTTTTATTTATGTATTAACTAAATAAACGCTCAAACCAGTTCTTATCTAAATCTGCTTCACATTTTTTAAGTTGAGCGCCATAGCGGCTTGCTCGATGTTTAACTTTATTTGCAACACTCATTAGCCACTTCTTACTTTTGTAAGTGCCTCGCTTATAGCCGCCCCACCCTTCATGATAATTAAGGTACTGCGCATAGGCATCCCACTTTGATATACCATTTACTTTATGGGTTTTGTAAACGAACCAAGCCATAAAATCGATTGCATCGTCAAAATCATCTCTGTCTGCACCGCTATTACCTGTTTCGCGAATGTAATCAGACCATGTTGGGGTTTTTGCTTGTGAGTAGCCATATGCCGAGCTGGCACGGCCGATTGGAATTACCCACAAGAAGTACTCCATTGGCGGCGCTGCATCATGACGAAATGAACTTTCTTGATACATCATGCTCATCAGTACATGTTTTGGCGAGCCCCATTTTTCTTGTGCATCACGGGCATCGTAATACCAATCGGGTTTTTCTTCAAAAATTTTACAAATATCATGAGGTTGCTCAGGAGGAGCCGTTGCACAACCAGCCAATGATGCGGCCAGCGATAAAATAATTATACTTTTTTTCATTTTTTTATGGATCTCGCTGAACTTTTTCTCGTCAGGTCAGTCTGAACTTATGAATGCAGCAGTATAGCATTGTTTCATCCCTGAAGAATCTTTGACGCAGCCTCCCTAGGCTGCGTTTTTTTATGCCTACAACATACTAAGCTTTAGAAAAATAGTCATCTAAAAATGCAGTGAAAGATACACTGTCTGCCGCTTTAACTTCACGCTCTTTAAGCACCGAGTCAGCAGCTTGCTCTGCCAAAAATGCTTGATCATAAAATTGGTAATCTGCATCAAGGTGACTTTGCTTGTACTGCTGTGCAAGTGCTAAAGCGAAATGACCATTATCCTGGTTTTCATTTGCAAGTGCTGCTACATATCTACCAGAAAAGGTTTTACTAGGATCCTCGACCCAGGTTACCATTTCTTTTATAGTTTCAGAGTAATAGCTCACACCGTAAGCTTTATCCATGTACTGTGCTACTGGGTGTAATTTATCAAAAATAGCATGCGCCCACTCAGTTAAGCTAGTAGCCCGCCCTTCTTTTGTTAACATTAACTCTGGATCACGACCATCATTAACAACCGCATCTAAATTTGCAGTACTTAATTTTTGCTCTTGCCAATCCATTTCTGGAGATTCGCTTAATAGGCAATAGGTTAAGAAAACATCTAAGAAGCGGATTTGCTGTAGATCAATTCCAGTTTCACTAAACGGATTAACATCCAATGCACGTACTTCTATATATTCTATACCGCCACGTAACAACGCATCAGTCGGTGTTTCACCCGAAGCTGCATTACGCTTAGGACGAATTGGCGAGTAAAACTCGTTTTCGATTTGCAGTATGTTTTTGTTTAGCTGCTTTGGTTCGGCACTTTTATAATCATCAAGATGACCATACAAATCCGAAGATAGGTGGATTGCTTCTTTTAACCCAGCTACATATTCTTCTAATGAGTTATACATAACACGCAAAGACGATTGTGCACTATTTGTGTAGCCAAGATTTCCCAGACGTAGTGCTGTACCGACTTCTAAATAAAGCGTGCCTTTACCTAATTTTTTAAAGGGTAAATCTGTTTCACGCCCTTGTAGAAACGAATTACACAAAGCCGGTGAAGCACCAAACAAATAACTGATAAGCCAAAGCTCACGCTTAAAATTGCGGATCAGACCTAAATAACCTTGTGATATAAAGTCCGACAAGCTTACTTTACTTTCATTTAGCTGATATAAGCTCTGCCATAAGGTTTCAGGAAATGAAATATTAAAGTGAACACCAGCAATCGCTTGCATCATACTGCCATAACGATTTTTAAGGCCTTCACGATAAAGTGTTTTCATACGCCCTATATTTGAATCACCAAACTGCGCCAATACAATGTCGTCTTGATGCTCAATAAAACATGGCATACTAATCGGCCATAGAAGTTCATCATTCATATGTGACAATGTGAACTTTTGTAAGTCTTTTAGCTGGGCTAGGGTTTGCTCAGCTGATGTACTCACTGGAGTGATAAATTCTAGCAAAGATTCAGAAAAGTCAGTCGTGATATGCTCATTAGTTAGCGCACTCCCCACGCCTTTTGGATGCCCCAGCTTTGATATGTGACCACTTGGTTTGATCCTTAAAGCTTCTCGCTCGATACCACGTTTAATCCCATTAATTGCGTTAGGAAATTGAGCTGTTAACGCTGCTAGCGTTTTATTTAAATCATGTTTTATCAAAAATGCTTCCTCGAGCCAGGTGGCTTTAATCCTAAGTGTATGGGGGCTAAAAATAATTACTCAAGAGCCAATTATAAGTTTCTGAAAAGTCCTTACACTGAAAGTTAATCTTGCCACTGTGAGTCATATTATACAATTGCTTTAGTGACCGCAGTGACGAGTATAAATTTTATTAGTGCAAACAAAGACCGAAACAAGATAACAATTCTTTCATCCAATACTAAAGAACTAGAGCAACCATATTTTTTCTGCTTCGTTATTGTTCTAGATCAATTCTCTTAAACAATTTTTAAAAGTTTAACAAAGATCAATCCTCAAGCTCTTCCCTTACATTTTTCTGAGTTTATAATCCGCGCACCATAAAAAAGTATATTTCAAGGACTCATATGCGTCGTGGGCAAGAAATCATTAATCAGGAAGTAACATACTCTGACAATCAAGAGCTTGTCTCTACCACTGACTTACGTGGTGTTATCACATACGTAAATAAGGAATTTTGTGCTATTGCTGGTTACAGCGAAGAAGAACTCCTCGGAAAAAACCATAACATAGTACGCCACCCTGATATGCCTAAAGCGGCATTTAAAGAGATGTGGGAAAAACTAAAACAAGGTCACTCTTGGCGTGGCATGGTGAAGAACCGCTGCAAAGATGGTCGCTACTATTGGGTCGATGCGTTCGTAACGCCAATTTACGAACATGGGCAGTTAGTTGGCTATCAATCTGTACGTACCAAACCAACTGAGCAATTAAAGAGTCGTGCAAAAGCGCTCTACACTAAAATTAATGATGGTAAATCAATCGCATCATTGCGAGAGAATATTTCACTAAGACAAATAGTGTCTGCGATTTTATTGGTTGCAGGTATTGGTGGTTTAGCTGTGGCCGCCTCATGGATGGTTGCTTTAGTCGCATGTGTCCTTGTAGCACTACTTTTTGCGCTAAATTATGACGAACTCGTTATTACGCCAAGCCATTTAAAGCAGCAACGTGCAGAGTTCGATTCAGTATCAAGGTATGTCTATTCAGGATCACATCCATTTAGCATTGCTGCCTTTAATCAGCAAATGCTGTTTGCAAAGCTCAGAACGGTGCTCGGTCGTGTTAAAGACTCTACTTACTCGTTTAAAAATATTGCCACCAGCTTAGATAAACAATCGTCACTAACTGAGCAAGGCATTGCTGCACAAAGTCAACGTTTGAGTGATATTGCCACAGCAATGACGCAAATGAGCGCAACGATTGGCGAAATTTCTGCTAATACTCATCATACAGCTGATAAGGTTAAGACAACTTATCAAAGCTGTAACGATATCAAACTGCATATTGAAGATAACAGTAGCATGGTGTCTGATCTAGCTAACCAAGTAGAGCAAGCTGCCACTACTGCTAACTCTCTTGCTAGTGAAGCTGACAAAATAGGCCAAGTAATGAGTGAGATTGAAGGCATTGCTGAACAAACAAACTTATTAGCACTGAATGCAGCAATTGAAGCAGCACGTGCCGGTGAGCATGGCCGTGGTTTTGCAGTTGTAGCAGATGAAGTACGCGCACTTTCTTCACGTACTCAAAATGCAACTTCGCAAATTCACAGCTCAATTAAAGAAATTCAAGATACTTTATTTAGCTGGTCTAAAGTGATGCAATCAACTAAAGCGCAAGCAGATAGTTGTGTTGATACTACCGCCCATACACAAACTGAGCTTGCGAGCATCTTCGCACAAATTGATGAAATATCAGGCCTTGCGACTGAAATTTCGACGGCTGCTGAGGAACAACAAGTTGTCAGCACCGATATACGCGAAAATGTAGAAAGCATTAAAGGACACAGCGAAGAGAACTTAAAGCTTAGCTACAACGTGGCTAAAGATGCAGCGGGGCTTGTAGAAGGCTCACGCAAAGTTAACGATATGCTGTTAACCTTTAAAGTTTAAACTTAACTGATACAAAAAAGCCGCATCATAATTGATGCGGCTTTTGTTTTTAGGGCTAATTAACGACTCGAGAAAACAAGTCCATTCTCATCAGCATCAATATGGATGATGGCACCTGGTTGGTAATTCCCACCGAGCAGGCGCTGTGCTAATGGGTTTTCAATGGTATGTTGAATAGCACGTTTTAAAGGCCTTGCCCCATACACAGGATCAAAACCACTTTCAGCGATGCGGTCTAAAGCTGCATCTGTAACTTCAAGAATGTAGCCTTTTTCAGTTAATCGCTCACGTAGCTTACTTAACTGAATATCTGCAATTTCCTTAATGTGCTCATTAGCAAGTGGATGGAATACCACGGTTTCGTCGATTCGGTTAATAAACTCAGGGCGGAACTGACTAACTAATACGCCCATCACTTTTTCTTTTAACCCAGCATAATCATTTGAACCTGCTTGCTCTTGGATAATATCTGAACCCAAGTTAGAGGTCATAATGATCACCGTATTTTTAAAATCAACGGTACGGCCCTGACCATCCGTTAAGCGGCCATCATCAAGCACTTGCAGTAAGATGTTAAATACATCAGGGTGCGCTTTTTCGACCTCATCCAATAAGATGACGGAATACGGACGACGGCGTACAGCTTCAGTTAAATAGCCACCCTCTTCATAGCCAACATAACCTGGAGGTGCACCGACTAAACGTGCCACCGAGTGTTTCTCCATAAACTCCGACATATCAATGCGCACCATGGCATCTTCAGTGTCAAACATGAAACTGGCTAGTGCTTTGGTCAGCTCAGTTTTACCCACCCCTGTTGGGCCTAAGAATAAGAATGAGCCGATTGGGCGATTTGGATCAGCAAGCCCTGCGCGAGAGCGACGAATTGCATTCGCAACAGCTACAACGGCTTCATCTTGACCAATCACTTTGTGGTGTAATTGATCTTCCATTTGCAGTAGCTTTTCACGTTCGCCTTGCAGCATTTTCGATACCGGAATACCTGTCCAACGCGATAAAATCTCAGCGATTTCGTCTTCACCTACTTGGTTTTTAAGCAAGCTCATTTCTTGCATTTCAGCTTGTGAAGCAAGGTCGAGTTTGCGCTCAAGTTCAGGGATACGACCATATTGCAGTTCAGACATACGCTGTAAATCGCTGGCACGGCGTGCCACGTCTAAATCAAGACGTGCCTGCTCAAGTTCAGCTTTGATAACTTGCGTGCCTTGCAGTGAGGCTTTCTCAGCATTCCACACTTCGTCAAGTTCGCGGTATTGCGCTTCAAGTTCAGTGATCAGCTCTTGCATTTCGGTGCGGCGCTTTTGACTTGCTTCGTCTTTTTCTTTCGCCAGTGCATTATCTTCCAGTTTTAACTGAATAATACGACGCTCTAGCTTATCTAAAGACTCTGGTTTTGAGTCAATTTGCAAACGAATTGAAGAACCCGCTTCGTCAATTAAATCTATTGCCTTATCTGGTAGTTGGCGATCGCTGATGTAACGATGCGACAACTGCGCCGCGGCAACAATGGCCGGATCGGTAATATCAACTGAGTGATGCAGCTCATAACGCTCTTTTAAACCACGTAAAATCGCTATGGTGTCTTCAACCGATGGTTCATCAACAAATACCTTTTGGAAACGACGCTCAAGTGCCGCATCTTTCTCAATGTATTGACGATACTCATCAAGGGTTGTGGCACCCACGCAATGTAACTCACCACGGGCAAGTGCAGGCTTTAACATATTACCCGCATCCATTGCTCCGTCTGTTTTACCTGCGCCTACCATAGTATGAATTTCATCAATAAAGAGGATGACTTGGCCTTCTTCTTTGGCAAGTTCATTCAATACTGATTTTAAACGCTCTTCAAATTCACCACGGTATTTAGCACCAGCAACCAAAGCACCTAAATCGAGCGATAATACTCGCTTGTTTTTTAAACCTTCAGGTACTTCACCATTGATAATACGTTGTGCAAGGCCCTCAGCAATCGCTGTTTTACCTACACCTGGCTCACCAATTAACACTGGATTATTTTTAGTTCGGCGTTGTAATACTTGAATAGTACGACGAATTTCGTCATCACGACCAATAACAGGATCAAGCTTACCTTGCTCTGCTCGCTCAGTTAAATCGATGGTGAATTTTTTTAATGCCTGACGAGTTTCTTCAGCATTTGGGTCTTCTACTTTTTGGCCACCACGAATGGCTTCAATTGCAGATTCAATTTTGCTAGAAGTAATATTCAGCGCTTTAAAAATGTCGCCTAATGGACCTTTATCATCACACGCGGCAAGAACAAACAACTCACTTGAAATGAATTTATCTTTTCGTTTTTGAGCATATTTATCGCATAAGTTAATTAATGAAATCAGGTTATTTGACAGCTGAACATCGCCACCAATACCTTCAACTTTAAACAGTTTCTCGATTTCTTGGGATAACTTGGTGTTTAACTCATCAGCACTGACGCCTGCTTGTGCAAGTAACGCACGCACACTTGAACCATTTTGCTGAAGCAATGAATACATTAAATGCACAGGCTCAATAAATTGATGATCGCGCCCAAGTGCTAATGACTGCGCATCTGAAAGCGCAGATTGAAATTTACTTGTAAATCTATCTAAACGCATAAGGGTTTACCTATTAAAAAATCTAATTGCTTAATTAATGGGTATGCTTAGTGATTTGTTCAAGTAAAAGAAGAAAATTTAATCGTATAAAATGCGTATAAAGGCGTATTAATTGCGCCAGATCAAGCTAGCCATACGGCCTGTTTGTCCGTCGCGGCGATAAGAGAAAAACTGTGATTTTTCAGTAACAGTACAGTGCTCGCCACCATACATTTTGACCACGCCTAATTGTGCTAATTGCTGACGTGCTAATAAATAGATATCAGCCATGTATTTTTCATGTTTGGCTGTAAAAGCTTGTTGATGCAGTGGGTTTTGCGAACAAAAACTGTCTTTAACTTCTTGCCCGACTTCAAATTGTAAAGGACCGATGGCTGGGCCTAACCAAGCAATAATATCGCTTGCTGGCGCTTGAAAGTGCGAAACCGTGTTTGCCAATATACCTTGCGCTAAACCACGCCAGCCACCATGGACAGCAGCGACTTCATCCCCCGAAGTCGAGCAAAGTAATACCGGCAAACAGTCTGCGGTCATTATCGCCAGCGGCTGCTTTATTAAACGGGTGTAAAGCGCATCAGCAGAGCGTACTTGGCTTAAATCAGACTGCTCATCAATCACGACTACATCGCTGCTATGTGTTTGGTTTATCCATACAGCAGGGTTAGGCAGATGATTTGTAAGTAAGGCGCGATTTGCAAGCACGGCTTGCTCATCATCACCAACATGTAAACCCACATTAAAACTATCAAAGGGTGCAACCGAAACACCGCCCTGTCGGGTGGTACTCAGCGCGCTAACAGTGTTTGGGGCAGTCCATGCTGGTGTGATCATAACGCTTAAAACTCGATATTTGGGTTTGCTTTAGTATCAGCGCGTAATGCTTCTGTCATAGCTGCCATATCATCTGGAATTGGCGCTTGCCAAGTCATTAGCTCACCCGTAATTGGGTGCGCAATTGATAGCTTAACAGCATGTAATGCTTGGCGTTTAAAGTCGCGTAGCATTTGAAACAGTTCAGGTGTTGCGCCTTTTGGCGGACGCGGACGACCACCATACAGTTGATCGCCAACTAATGGGTGGTTTAAATAAGCCATGTGTACACGGATTTGGTGAGTACGACCTGTTTCTAGGCGTAAACGTAAGCGTGTATGTGCACGGAATTTTTCTGCAACACGGTAATGCGTAACCGCTGGTTTGCCCATTTCATGCACGGCCATATGAGTACGTTTTGTTGCATGTCGACCAATTGGTTTTTCAACCATGCCACCAGCCGTCATTGTGCCATTACAAATTGCTTCGTATTCACGGGTGAAGTTTTCACGCTTTTGTAGTGCAGATACTAGGTGTGTTTGTGCCGGAATTGTTTTCGCCACCACCATTAAACCAGTGGTGTCTTTATCTAGACGATGCACAATACCCGCACGAGGTACATTAATAATATCAGGATAATGGTGTAGCAAAGCATTTAATACCGTGCCATCTGGGTTACCCGCACCTGGATGAACGACTAACCCCATAGGTTTATTGATCACCAAAATATCATCGTCTTCATAAACGATGTTTAATTTGATATTTTGTGCCTCGTATTCACGAGGGGCCTCAATGGTTGTTTCTACACTCACCATTTCGCCACCGAGTAGTTTTTCGCGCGGTGTGTTTAATATTTCGCCGTTTACAGTGATTTTATCATCCAAAATCCACGTTTTTATACGTGATCGAGAATAATCAGGGAACAATTGCGCTAATACTTGGTCTAGACGTTTACCGCCAAGGTCAATTGGAACCTCGGCTTGGAGAGAAATTTGCTCTGACATTAGTAACTTTACCCAATTTACCAGTGCAAGCTGTGCTCGACTGGGTTAGAATCGCTTTAATATAATACGTATAGTTTACTCGGTTTTCCTCACTTGGCCTAGCCGAAGACATCGAAGGTAAGAAATAAAATGATAAATAAAATAGGGAAACGTGCGTTCGCCATAGTTTTTTCAGTATCTGTACTTGGCTTAGGTGCCTGTTCATCAGCACCCGATCAAGAAGATATCCAACGCGTTCCTAATAAATCTGCGCAAGCTTTATATGAAGATGCAAAACAAACATTAGATTCTGGCTTATATGCGCGTGCAATTGAGCTATTAAGTGCGATTGATTCTCGCTACCCTTTTGGTCCTTTATCAAAACAAGTACAAATGGACTTAGTGTATGCGCATTATCAAGCAGGTAATACTGAGCAAGCACTCGCAACAATCGACCGTTTTATTCGCTTAAACCCAAACCACAAAGATTTAGATTACATGTACTACATGCGTGGCTTGGTAAACATCAAAGCCGATGAAAACGCATTCCAAGAATATTTTGGTGTAGACCGTGCTGACAGGGATGCAAACCGCACTCGTGTTGCGTTTACTGATTTATCGACGCTTTTAAAGCGTTTTCCTAACAGTGCTTATGCACCAGAAGCGAAAAAGCGTTTAGTATGGCTACTTAATAAAATGGCGCGCTACGAGTTAAAAGTTGCAGAATACTACTATGAGCGAGAGGCGTACCTTGCTGCAGCAAACCGTGGTAAATATGTGGTTGAGCACTACTCACAAAGCAGCTACCTTGATCAAGCACTGGAGATCATGGAAAAAAGCTATAACAAGCTTGGCTTACCTGAGCTAAGTGAACACGCTAAAGCAACGCGAGAAGCTAACAAACGTTAAAATAGACTAAAAGCAAAAAAGGCGCCTTTGGCGCCTTTTTTAATGTTTGCGATCGAATATACCCAAACCAGCTCAAGGTGCGAGTGTCAGTTGGAATTAAATCGCGTCTTCATCTTCTTCAGCGGTACGAATACGTACAACACGCTCAACGTCAGTGACAAAGATTTTACCGTCACCAATTTTACCTGTTTGCGATGTTTTAACGATCACATCGATAGCACGGTCAACATCTTCGTCGCTTAATACGATATCTAGTTTTACCTTAGGTAAAAAGTCCACCATGTACTCAGCACCGCGATAAAGCTCGGTGTGTCCTTTTTGACGGCCAAAGCCTTTCACTTCGCTTACCGTCATCCCTGTGATGCCCACATCTGATAATGCTTCGCGCACATCATCAAGCTTAAATGGTTTAATAATTGCTTCGATTTTTTTCATTTTCGGGTTACTTATTATTTCTCGATTGCGTCGATTTTAGACAATCCCATTGCTGATGGCAAACAAAGCTATGAATTACGGTGATTAAATCAGCAATCATGATATTATTAAACAAAGTGATTCAAAATAGAGACAACAATGAAATCATTGCAACAGGGTTTTACATTATTGGAGTTAATGGTCACGATTGCTATTGTAGGTATTATTGCAACTATTGCGATCTGGGATAGCTCAGACCTACTAGAAAATGATAGAGCGGAAAGCTATTTGCAAGAGCTTAAACGCAATTTAAGTTTTGCCAGAGCAAAAGCTACTACTAGCGATGCTGTTGTGGTTGTTTGTAGTGGAAACACGTCAAGAATTGAAAATAATAGACGAGTCCCTTGTCTAAATGATTGGAGTCAAGGCACTTTATTCGTATTTTTCGATTCGAATCAAAATGGTATATACAACCCAAGAGTTGGCGATATCATTTTAAGGGTAATGGAAGAAATACCTGATAATAGTCAGTTAGCATTTTCAGGGGATCGCTCTTTAATATTCGATACCAGCGGTATGCTCACTTCAAACGCAGGAAAATTCACTTACTGCCCTTCTAAAGCTAATGATGATAACAATAAACAACTTGAGATTTTAAAATCTGGTACTGCTTTATATCGCGGCAGTACGACAGATGGCTGTAATTAATGTGCTAAAATTGACAACCCCTCTACTGAGCATATAGTTAAAATAACAGTCATTATTGGGAGTCTTCAAGGATGAGGACATTACATTTTATACGCTGTTGTAAAGGCGCTACTCTCATAGAAAGCATGGTTTTAATAGCGATTTTATCCTTGCTGTTGCATTTTGCGTTATTTGAATTCAAGCCAATGCTAGCAAAAAACCGACTAGACAACCGAGTCCATGAAATTAAAAGAGCATTGCACTTTGCTCGATTAAAAGCACAATCTAGTGGAAGTCGTGTTACCTTCTGTGCGCTCAACAATAATCGCTGCGAAAAGAAACTTTGGCATAAATCGCTTACCGTATTTGTTGATAGAGGAAACATTGGTATCTTTGAGAATAGCGATACTATTTTGCTTGAGCTTGAAGCAATTAACTCACTGGATATGTTTACTTATCCCCGCAACTCGGTAACCTTTGGACCAAGTGGTATACCTATGGCACTGAATAACGGCACGTTTTTATATTGTCCTGAGTATAAAAAAGAAAGCCTCAAAGGGCTTTCTATAACAATTAGTCCAATCGGCAGGGCCAGAGTAATTGATACTGATAAGTGTTGAGGCTACTTGCCCCAACACGTACTCGAATCAGCAGAGCCTTCAGACTTTTTGAGACCTGTATCTGTGATTATTAACTTTGTGCATTCTGTATCCTTTAGAGGTGGCCCTGATTCAGCAGTAGCCTCAAATTCGAAGGTACCCGCATTATTATCAACACTCGCCTTTAGCTTATAAAAATTGTTTTCTGTTCTCTCAGCGACACCAAGATCTCCTAGAGAAGTCGTGTATTCACGATTATCTACAAAATATTGCTCTTGTTTATTTGCTGCATCAAGCAAAGCAGTGATCCCCTCTGTTCTCGCTGTTCGCTTAACATGTTCAAAATAGTTTGGAATAGCAATGCTCGCGATAATCCCTAAAATTGCCACAGCAATCATAAGCTCTATTAAAGTAAAGCCCTTTTCACTAGTGTGTTGTATTTCATTCATTCTTTATAACCTTATAATCTGCTGAATCCAAACACGATTCCATCATAGGTTTAACACCTACTCAAAGCAACTGACAAGTCACTTATTTATAGCCGTGTTGCAATTAGGCTATTTTGAGCCATCATTAACTTCTCTTTTATAGATAAAGGTTTGTTGAGTTTTAAAGCCAAAACCAATAGGAACAGCGTCACTAACAAGCTTAATTTTACCGTCTTCAACAGTTATACCTGGGCCTAAGATTTCTTGAACCTTAAATGGGTTTTCTTGCCCCTTAATACCAGGTCCAATTGTTAGAAATTGACTTAACTCTTCGACTTTATCTTCAGTATCTTTAATGACATCTGGATTGTCAGGATCAGGTAAGTCATCACAATAGCCATTATTATTATTATCAACACAACTATTCCCCACGCCAAAATACAACTGAGGTGTGTCCGGAACATCATTGGAAGTAGTAAATTTCAGGCTATCGTAAACCTTTGTGCCATAGTGTAAATGAAAGGCATATACGCTTCCTGAGCCACCAGTTAACGAGCACTGGTTAGTTGTCTCGGTTGCAGAAGCAGGGGTATAGCTTGTGAAATAGGCAACCCCCCCTATAACTGTACTCGCAGCAAGTGATTTTTCTCCCACTGACGGAAGGTTATAATACCAGCCTTTATAGGCTCCAAGTTCAACTTCTAGCTTGGTAAATTTATCGACATTATCAAGCGCATTACCAAATGGATCTGAGTCCATATTCATTAAATCAGATTGAGTAATTACCTTGGGTACGTCACTACCTACAAAAGATTGAGTAACTGTATTAATATCTCGAATCATGAAAAGTTGATCCTTAGTTACTGTTGAAGTTGGCTTTGAACGATTACCACTGCCAACTAAAACTGCATCAAAGGGTGTATCTCGTCGAGAAAATATTTTTTTCCCATTAATAGTTGTTTCTGTGACCTTGCTGAACATAGTTCTTGCTATCAGCGGTTTGTAGAAAAAACGCCTATCTTGCGTACTCAAAGAACTGCCCAAACTTGCAAGTTTGAAGTGAGTCCAAGGACTATCAGAGCTATTTGGTTTTTCACTCGGCATATCTATTCGCCAAATATCACCACCTGTGTCAGTTGCATATAAACGGTCAACAAAGCCATCATAATCCGAATCAAGAACACTAACATCAGCCGCAATACTGTGCTTACCTTTAAAACCGTTTTCGGTTGGAGTTAGTGCCCAAATTTTATTTCCTGTTTGCGCATCAACAATATAGATCCCGCGGCCTTCGTTATCATCTGTTCGGATCACGTTATCCTTGTTAGTGTCGTAACCCGCACCAAAAATCAATACAGGACGTTTTTTATAGCCTTCCATATTAATATAGGTAACCGTAGGCTTAGACCAAGTTTGACCTAACTCTTTGAAGTCACCGGAACCACCTTCAATAGGTTGATTCCACAGTAAACTTGGTGAGTCGGGGTTTGTAATATCTAAGCCATAGTAATAATTACCACCACGCCTCAAACCAAAAAATGCCCAAACACGATCACTTCCATTTACCACACCATCATTATTTTTGTCATCGAAAAATACAGATATTGGACCATCAACACCATATACTTTAGTGTTCGCTTGATTCTCTCGTAGCGGCTTAATTATTTTGTACAAGCTACTTGGAATAAATGCCCAGCTTTCTTTAAGAACGTCCTTTTTATCTTGGAAAAAGTGTAAAAAGCCTGCATTTGTACCAATTAAAATGCGAATGTCATCATTACCATAATCAATTGTAACGGGTTTAGAATGTAGCGGATCACCGAAAATATCTTGTCGCTGGTCCACTGATGAAGAATCTCCATCCTCGTTATCAACATCTATCCCGCGCGCCCAATCAATTGTTTTTTGTAATTGTGACTTATCAACCCCAAACAACTTCGCGGCTTTTTCATCGCCACCTAAGGCACTCGAAACATTTGCTTTTGTAAAATCTACTAGACTAGACTTACCCGCGTCTGTGTATAACTTTCGCGATGCTAGTTTAGTTAAATGTAGATTTACGCCACCACGTTGCACTGTATTTCCATCAGCTTCTTCATTAGTTGGTAGCCAGAACGTTCTCGCTTTATTAGAAATCAAACCATCTTCATTAAGTGCTGATTTACCTGTTGAATCAACAATTTGATCACCAGACACTTTTAATTTTTTCAAATTTCCACGCCAACGCGCACCCGTTTCAGGGTAAAACATAGCGTAGTAAATCGATTCGCGGCTACGGGTTTGATCAACATTGTTACTCGCGATTGACGGTGAAGTGAAACTATCATTTACTTCACGGATTTGGGTGATTGTATTTTTCAATGCCTCGGATAATTGCTCTGACGTATTCGCATGCAGGTACTGGCCACCGCCTAATCGAGCAGTTTCCGAAAGTAGAGTTTTACCGTTATTACTCATCCCACTACCAAAGCCGATGGTATATACACGCCCTGTTTCATGGATATCCGTTGTGGTTGGCCTTAAGTCGACTTCAACATCATCAGTGCCATGTATGATCTGAGCTAACTTGTGTAGAAGAACCCCTGCAATTTTATCGTCATTTGATAATGAGCTACCAAAATACGACTTATATAATGCGCTAATATTAGAGTCTTGCTCATTATCAGATCCTGCAGATGGGTCCCCATCTGTCATGTAGATAATATTAACGGAGTTATCACAGCGCTTTACTTCATCAGGATTATCAAATGGTGAAATATATGAGAAATTAGTGATGACTTCATTTTCCCAACGACACCCCCACCAGTAACATTTACGAACTCTGTTTGTTGTAGTTGATTTATTCTCTACGGAAGTATCACGTAAAAGCTCATTGACTTTTTCACCATAGAATAAGTTTTGCCCTGTAATATATAAGTATGCTTCCCACAAAGTTTCAGTCAGCGGCGTACCACCATCAGCAGGTAAATTGGCAATCGTCGTTTTCAACGTTGACATTGGCGAGCCAATACCAGCAAGTACATAACCACCTTCAGTACTATTAAAGCGCATTATGCCAAAATCAATATCATCGTTACCATCAACCAGTTTAGTAATAGCATCTTGTGCAACGCCTAACCGACTATCTGAACACGGGATATACAAACCATTTGAGAACCCGCAACTGTTACCCGAACTAGTAGAAAAGGCCATACTTCCAGAAGTATCGAATACAATTAATACGCGAGGTTTCTCATCGAGATCAACATTATGATTTACATAAAGCTCTATATCTTCTGCTGAACTAGAAAAGCTAACCGCAGCAAAGGCACAAAGAAGTATCCTGTTTACTGTTTTACTAATTTTCATTACTTCTCCCGTCACCTTAACGCTATTAATTTAGCGATTAGCTTTGTTATTGCCGAACTTCTGCTTTGTGATTTTCTGCAGCAGTTGAAAACCTTAACAGTGCGATAAATTACAACAACCTTATGTTTGAGTTGCTGCAATACTTATACAGAACCATAAAAAAGGCTAAAAAGCATTTTATAAAATTCAAACTCACTATAATTATTATAATAAAAAGCTACTACTATTCCACACATTTCTTATCTAAATTAATAATAAAAAAAATAATTAGAGCATAAAAGAGAAATAAGAAAAAACGACCGGAAAAATAATCCTGAATGGGTTGGCAAAATAGTGGGAATAAAAAACAAAAGTATAAAATAAACAGAAACTTAATAGAGAATAGAAATATTGATTTAATATAGAAAAAACACTGACAATGAGTTCACCCAAGTTAAGCTTATAAAACGGGTGACTGAGAAAATAAATACTCAAAAACTCATAAAGCCAGTGTTCAAAAAAGGATGTTATTTAATCTAGTAACTTCTGTCGTTCTCTTCTTTTTTATATATGTAAGTTTGTTGAACTTTAAAACCAAGAGGTTCATCACTCACTAATTTTATTTCTCCATTTTCAATAGTTAAACCGGGTCCATTTACCCCTTTGACTTTAAATGGGCTTTCTTCACCTACGATTTTGGGTCCAACAGTCATAAATTGGCTTATCTTTATTTGCTCAATTTCACCTTCGTAGTCATCACAATAACCATTGCCGTTTGTATCTTTACAGCTGTCAGTTTCGCCAAAAAAGAGTTTTGGGGTGTCTGGTACATCTGTGCCTGTCTTAAACTTCAAGTTATCATATATTTTTGTACCGTAATGAAGATGAAATGCGTATAGGCTTCCGACACCACTTACAACCTCACATTCATTTACCTTATCTTCTAATGAAGGAGGAGTATAACTTGTAAAATAAGCAACCCCACCAATCACAGTACTAGCTGCCAGAGACTTTTCACCTGCAGACTGAAGATTGTAATACCAGCCTTTAAACTGGGCTAACTCAACCTCAAGTTTGACAAATTCATCAACCTTATCAAGTACTTTCCCGAAAGGGTCTGAATTAACATTCATTAAATCAGCTTGTGTAATATGATCAGGTGCATTACCGATGAAAGACTGTGTAACAGTGTTTTCATCTCGAATCATAAATAATTGATCGTTAGTTTCTAAAGATGTCGGTTTTGCTCGGTTACCACTACCAATTAACACTGCATCAAAAGGAGTATCCACACGTGCCGTAATTACTTTACCATTAATCTTTGTTTTTGAGACTTTGCTAAACACACTTCGTGCAATAGTTGAGTTATAAAAGAAACGTCTATCTTGGCTCTTACCCTCACCACCTAGGCTCGCAAATTTAAAGTGGGTCCAAGGTTGCTTTGCATCCTTCGGGTTGTCAGATGGCAAGTCAACACGCCAAACATCTCCTCCAGTGTCAGTAGCGTATAACCTGTCAATAAAGCCATCATAATCTGAATCTAACAGACTGATATCTGAGGCAATACTGTGTTTACCCTTGAATCCATTTTCTGATGGCGTTAAAGCCCACACTTTATTACCCGTTTCAGCATCAACGATATAAATGCCCCGCCCTTTAGTATCGTTACTACGATTCGAGTTATCTTTATTGTGGTCATAACCTGCACCAAAAACTAACAGTGGGCGATCTCTATAACCTTTTATGTCAATATACGTTACTGAAGGCTTAGACCAAGTTTGTGCTAACTCTTTAAAGTCTCCTTGCCCACCAACTATTGGCCCTTTCCACATCAATTTAGGTGAATTTGGCTTTGTAATATCCAAGCCATAATACTCAGTTCCACCTCGTCTTAGACCAAAAAACACCCAAACTCTGTCAGCGCCATTTACAACTCCATCATTATTTCCATCATCAAAGAAAACCGACATAGACCCATCTATACCGTAAACTTTAGCCCCTTCTTTATTATCTCGAAGAGGTTTAATAATTTTATACAAGCTTCGGGGTATAAAGGCCCAGCTTTCCTTGAGTACATCATTTTTATCCTGAAACATATGCAAATAGCCTGCATTGGTTCCAATCAAAATACGTACGTCATCGTTGCCATAATCGATTGTTGTTGGCTTTGAGTGAAGCGGATCTCCAAAGATATTTGGACGGGTATCATCGGTTGAACCATCACTATTTTCATCATCCACATCGCGGCCTCTAGACCAGTCAATAAGATCAAACACTTCATCTGGATCAGACTCAAAATCCTCTGCAGCTTTAAAACGATTTCCGTAATGGATAATGACCCTATAGTCAGTGAATGGAAGCATTCGACCACCAGAGACATTTGTCAAAACCTTCCTGTCTTTATTCGGTATGCTTGATTGTTGAGATAAATATGAATTGACTCCTCCATATTCAACAGCATTGCCGTCAGCTTCACCGCTACCGTCTGGCCAAAAGGTGTGAGCATCTTTGTTTATTTGCCCATTTTCATCTAGTGCTAGATTACCTTTAAAATCAACGATAGTATCACCCGATACTTTTAATTTTTTCAGATTGCCGCGCCAGCGTGCGCTGGTACTTGGGTAAAACATTGTGTAGTATAATGAATCTCTACTACGTGTTTGATCAGCGTTATTCGAAGCCACCGAAGGGGACGTAAAAGTTCCAGCTTCAGCCCTAAGACCATTAAATGTTTGCTCTAAAGAATCAGCTAATTCTTTTGGGTTTTCTGCTTTGAAGTAGCTTCCCCCCCCTTCATTCGCGGTCTTTTTTAGTAATGCTTCACCTCTTTCTAAAAGCCCATCACCAAAACCTATTGTATTGATAAATACCTTGTCTTTAATCTTCGCCGTTTTTGGAAATATGTCTATATCCACATCATCTGTGCCATGCATAACTTTAGCAAGGGCTGCTAAGTAGCTGTTTGCATTGTAATCATCAAGGATAGGCGTTGCGGGCTTTCCAAAAAATTGCCGGTGCAACAAATCTATTTCATTATTTCTAGCATCATCAAAGTAAGGGGAACCATCGGTAATAATTAAAACATTCACACTGTTATCACAACGTTCATCTTTTGTGAGTCTAGAGTCAAAAGGAGAAAGATATTTTTTACCAATTTCTGCCGAAGTATCGCGCAACGAAGGATCTATAACGCTTGCAAAATCAACTTTTTGCCCAGTTAGGTACATGTATGTTTCCCACAATGTTTCAGTAATAGGCGTGGAACCACCAGCAAACGTATCGCTTATAATTGATTTTAACTTACTATGCTCTGTGCCAACTTTGGCTCTAAAATACCCACCTTGATTTGGCGCAAATCTCACAAACCCGTAATCAAGGTCAGGGTTATTATTTATTGTTTTTATGATTGTATCTTTTGCTACCTTCATCCGGCTGTCAGGACATGGAAACCAATAACCATCGGTCGGGTGAAAACATTTGTCTCCTGTATTAGCAGATTGCATCATGCTTCCAGATGTATCTAAAATAAATATTACACGACCCTTTTCTGTAAGGTCTTTATCGTAATTAACATACAGCTCTGTATCATCGGCATAGCTTTTGCCATCCAAAAATAGAGAGCAAACAACTGAAAGACAAAGTAATAAATTTAAGCTTTTCATAGCGACCTCCTTATCAACCACCCGTATTCAGGCTCGCCATTTCCTGGGCAACCCCTGTTGTAATCGTCAAAGTATGCTTACTTTTAGTGCCATAGGTAATGGTGGTATCAACTTGAACCATGTTGCAGGAGATACCTGCAGTGAAGTTAAATTTACGCGGACAAGGTAAATCAAGAACACCGTTATTTAAATTTGTCATCGTATTGGTTGCGCCACCAACCTCTCCCATAGCAAATCCACCATCAGGGATTTCTGCTGCTTTCATTAAAAATGCACTGTTGCCACCCGCGGCAGCTTCGTTTGCAATAACTTGCTGAACAGTTCCTATTAATTCATTTTCTGCTGTTTCTCGCTCTTGGGCTGCATTAGTAATTTTAATATCTATGCTACTACTACTCATCAAGGAAACGGCAATACCTGTAACAGCTACCACCATGATCAAAGCAACGATTAACACCACCCCTTGTTGTTTCTTTTGCAAGGTTAAATGCGCCATAAATTTGCTCCAACATTATTTAAACGAATCGTTGTAGTAAACACCGCCCGACGATAATTATCTGTAAATGTTAGCTCTTTTCTGCTCGCATCTTCACCAAGCGTATATTTTTGATTTTTGACTTTTAGATTCGGGTCAGGCAATAGCGATCTAACTAATAAAAACACTTGCACTGTCAAAATACCACGGCGGTTCTCCCAGTCATTGTTCGTCATTTGACCAATACTTCTATAAGTATCTACACGGCTGTTGTTCGTAGTATCTAGACCAAATACAAAATGCATATTCTCCACGCCTTCCATCACGCTTTCAGTTCTCATCGTTTGGCTAGTAGTTAACCTTTTTCGGCGTAAAATGGGAACTTTAACTGATTGATCATTTATCGTGTATGAGTCTTCAAAGATGTAGTAAACATGATGACGGTAACGCCAAATCGTCGCATTACCATTGATAGTTGAGGCCGCGATTGGGCCTTGTCTAAATTCAGCCCGTTCTTGCTCAGCAATGAAGTAATAATAGTCATTGCTCGTCTGATTAGGTTGGATCTGCAGCCCTTCAAGAAACTTCATCTGTAAAACTTCAGTATTTTTCTTTGCATTGTTGATACAACTAAGCGCAGAACCATCTGAGTTTTCTACAGCATAAACCGAGCGAAAATTACTAGTTGCACTGTCAGCAGGGAAGCTCGCATTATTGAGGCCTTCTGAGCAGTCACCTGCAGGGTTCTTTACATTATCCCTATTGGTATTTTCATCTGAGAATGAGTCTTCATAGAATGTCCCCCAAAAGCCAATCTGTTCTATATCACGCTGCATGATATTTAAAGCTAACCGACCTGTTTCCTGCAATTCACCAATTGTCATGGTGTCTCGTGTTGTTACTTTCATACTTAAATAAGTAAACATCACCCCACCAAGCACTATGCCGCCAATGAATAAAGCGACAATCATCTCAACAAGTGTAAATCCAGTTTGCTTTTTCATCTTATGACCTTAAGTATATGTAGCTTTCAAGCACGACTAAACGGCGCTTGTCGTTTTGTGTTCCACAATCAATAGCAGCTGTCGCATTATTTGCTTTTTGCTCCTGCCTACCTTGCCAGCTGATCACCACCCTTATATTAAATTCACTCGCATTTCCTGCTGCGACTGGGGTGTTATTTATACACACAGTGGCATTATCTAAAGCACCCGTATTTTCACGAGCTTGAATTGCGCGGATCCATTGTTGTTTATCAAACTCAGCTATATTTTTTGCAGTACAAGCGGAATTAAAACATGTCTGAGCTTTGTCGGCTGCTGATTGACTACTAAACTCTCCATTGTATAAACCGGCAAAACCCGAAGAGTCGTTTGCTCTCATACGTTGGATTATGTCATTACCAAGTGCCACAGCAGCTGCACGCTGCATTGAATCAAAGCTAGCTTGTTTTGCTTTAGCTTGTAAGGCCACGGCACCTAATAAACCAAAACTCAAAATAACAAAGGCAATAAGCACTTCAATAAGCGTAAAACCTTTCTGCTCAGAATGTTTAATCATGGTGAAGTTCATTGATACTTTTACATACCATAAGAATATTACGATACAGATAAATAACAATCTGTATATGGACAAGCGGTCATAATGCGCGATAAACGGTACTGGAACTTTCTTCAGAGCAAAGTAATAAACAATAAAGAAGCTGGGACTTTAGGAGATAAGCTGCTGCATTGAGAGTTTTTATTTTTTACCCATTACAGCTTTTACATTTTTAAGCTCTCGACGACTAACAGACAAAGGCTCTTTAAACTGCTTCATCGTGACTGTATGTCCACCAGAAGAAGGACTATTAAGGCTTACAATTTGTTGCTTATTGACAAGTGTATTACGATGAATTCTAAGTAGCTGAAGCGGATAGGTTTGCTCAAGTTGTTTTAAACTTTGCTCAACAAGTGCCTCACCTTCAAAAAACACCACCCGCGTGTATTTTTGCTCTGCAATACAGCAAATAACATCATCTATATTTACTCTTCTTAATACGCCTGCAAGTTGATAACAAATATAGTTATTTTCAGGTGTTAATACTTGAGTTCGGTTTAATTTACTAAGCTGCGCCATTGCTTTTGTTAAAGCTTGCTCGGATACAGGTTTAACTAAATAGCCATCTACAGCGAGCTCAAATGCAGTTAACGCATACTCAGGATGCGCTGTTAAAAACATCACTGCTGGGGGGATCGAAAACTGTTTTAGTTCAGCAGCTACTTCAAGGCCCGACTGCTTGGGCATATTAATATCCAGCATCACTAAATCAGGCTGGAGCTGCTTACAAAGTTCAATCACCTGTTCGCCGTTACTGGCTTCACCTACTACTGTGCAAAGTTCGTTAGTAGCTAATAAACGTTTAATACGCGCCCTTGCTAAAGGCTCGTCATCAGCAATTAAAATTTTTATCATGCGTTTCTCTTAATAGGTATCACCAGTTTCACCCTAAAGATCTCATCACGAACAGTCGTACTCAGTTGCGCTTTTTGATGATAGAAAAGTGCCAAGCGCTGGCGGATGTTTTCAAGTGCCATACCGTTGCCTGCTCGTGAATGGCTCCCTTGCTTCGCTACAGGGTTAGTTATAATAAAAGTATAAGCTTTGTTCGATTGATGCATCTCGACAGAAATGTTGCCCTGCTCTGCTGACTCTACGCCATAAAAAACCGCATTTTCAATAATCGGCTGTATTGTCAGACACGGAATATCTATATCTGGCAACTCGTCAGGTAATTGCCAGCTTAATGCTAGGCGTTCGCCATAGCGCCAACGTTCAAGTGCCACATACTGCTGGCATAAAGTGATTTCATCAGCAAGCTTTATGGCTTTACCGCTGCGCATTGCGGCCTGCGACAGCGCCGCCAGCGCCAAAATTGCTTGTTCAGCCGCCTCAGCATCATAATGGGTAAGCTCAGCAGCAGTGTTTAAACTATTAAACAAAAAGTGAGGGCGTATTCTTGCTTGTAATGCATCAAGCTCAGCCTGCGCTAACGCTTTCGTTTGTTGCTCTTTTTGATTATGAATAAGCAGGAATTGGCTGAACAACGCGGTGACCAAAAATATGATCAGTAAATTACTGACAATAAAGTTAGCTCTCGACTCCATAGCGAACACATCTGAAAACACAGACAAAAACAGCCAGCTAAAAACAGAAGTTAATGTCAGTAAAGTGGATATCAAAATGAATAACTGTTTAGGGTGCGACAGCTTTGTAAGTAGAGCCCGGCATACATACAGTAACGACAAGCTTGAAAGAAAAATTAGATGTAAAAAGCAGCTAAATATAGCTAGACGTAACCAAACATCACCTGAGCTCATTGGTGAAAAGGCGAGTAAAATAGCAATGACTTGGCTGACGATCAGTGTGGCAAGGACACCACGAGATTGAAAAAGAGCCGCAATCAGCAAGCCGTTTGAATTAGGCTGTTTGCTCATGGGCTCCTCTTTTAACTGTTGACTACTATTTGCTTAGATTAGCGTAGCTCAACAGGAACGGCAAATACTATGTTCTCTTCTTCGCCAGGATTTTCAACAACTTGATTGCCACCCAATTCTTTTAGGCGAGCAATAACTTGTTGAACTAAAACTTCTGGTGCAGATGCACCTGCAGTAACACCCACCGCATTTACATTGTTGAACCAATCAGCTTCAACATTACTTGCATCATCAATCAAATAAGCCGTAGTGCCCATTTTATCGGCAAGCTCACGTAAACGATTAGAGTTAGAGCTATTTTTAGCCCCAACTACAAGCAATACATCCACTTTATCAGCTAAGTCACGCACTGCATCTTGACGGTTTTGCGTAGCATAACAAATGTCATCTTTACGCGGGCCATCAATTGCTGGAAACTTAGTGCGTAATGCATCAATCACATCTGCTGTATCATCTACAGATAACGTTGTTTGGCTACAGTAAAACAGGTTCTCAGGGTTTTTAACCGTTAAGTTTGCAACATCTTCTGGCGTTTCTACTAAGTAAATACCACCGGCTTCGTTGTCGTACTGCCCCATTGTACCTTCTACTTCTGGATGACCATGATGGCCAATTAACACACACTCAGTACCTTTACGGCTTGCACGTGTTACTTCCATATGTACTTTTGTTACCAACGGGCAGGTTGCATCAAATACTTTAAGGTCACGACGCTTTGCCTCGCTTCGAACAGCTTGTGATACACCATGCGCACTAAAGATAACAATGCTGTCGTCAGGAACCTGATCTAGTTCTTCAACAAAGACTGCACCGCGATTTTTTAAGCCATCAACAACATATCGGTTGTGAACGACTTCATGACGCACATAGATTGGCTTTTCAAAGATATCGAGTGCGCGCTCCACAATACTGATTGCACGGTCAACGCCTGCGCAAAAACCACGTGGGTTCGCTAATAAAATATCCATTAACCTGTTACCTCTAAAATATCGACTTCAAAGGTTAAGCGTTGCCCTGCTAGTGGGTGGTTAAAGTCAATCGTAACTGACTCACCTTGCACTTCACGAACAAGACCTGGTAACTCAGTACCATCAGGCTGAGTAAAGGCAATAATATTACCTACTTCAGCAGGCGTGTCTGCACCAAACTTGCTGCGGTCAACATAGTAGATGTTATCTGGATTTGGCTGACCAAATGCATCTTCTGGCTCTAATGCAAATGACTTACTTTCACCAGCCGCTAAACCGAGTAAGCACTTTTCAAAGTTTGCTGTCAGACTGCCATCACCCATTCGCAATTTTGCAGGTTTATTATGTACTTTAGTTGAATCGGCTGCTGAGCCATCTTCTAACTTAATTGAGAAATGAAAGATCACTTCAGAGTTTTCACCAATTACAGCTTGGCTCATGCTTGTTGCTCCTTAGGACTTTCGCCTGTGAAGGCATCAAATAAAAGTAATGCGGCACCGATACAAATCGCACAATCGGCAATATTAAAAACAGGAAAGTGCCAGTTTTCGTAATATACATGCAGGAAGTCAATAACATAGCCATACGCGATTCGGTCGTATAAATTGCCTATTGCACCGGCTAAAACTAACGCATAAGCAGAACATAATACCTTGTTAGACGCAGGTAAACGTTTCAGCCACCACACTAAAAGCACACTGATCGACACTGCAATCAAACTAAAGAACCAGCGCTGCCAGCCACCTGAATCACTCAAAAAGCTAAATGCCGCACCATAGTTGTGTACATAGGTGAAGTTAAAGAATGGCAGAATATCTATCGACTCTTGATAGGCCATGGTATTAACGACAAGTGATTTTGTCGCATAGTCTACTACCAAAAGCAGTAGACTAAGCCATAACCAAACCAAGCCACTTTTTCCGGCTAGTTTGCTCACAAACAACTCCTATGCGAACTGACGCTGTTCACCATCGCCGTCAACATTGCTTACACAACGGCCACAGATTTCAGGGTGTGCAGGATCAGCACCTACATCATCACAGTAATGCCAACAACGCTCACATTTTTCAGCGGTTGTTGCGGCAACTTTAATGTATAAGCCATCAATTTCTGTAGCTTGCGTATCCTCTGGCTGCGTAGTCACAGTTTCAACTGTCACGCCTGAAGTTAATAGTACAAAGCGCAGTTCATCACCTAATGCAGCTAATTTCGCGCTTAGCTCTTCACCTGCATAGATGCTTACGTTTGCTTGTAGAGTTGCACCAATAACTTCTTCTTTACGCGCCGCTTCTAGCACACGGTTTACTTCATCACGAACGTTTAGGATTGTTAACCAATCATCGTTGCTGAACTTACCTTGTGAAGAGGCTTGCAAGCCATCGTACCACACTGAGGTGAATACAAACTTGTCACGCTCACCTGGTAATGCTTCCCAGATTTCTTGCGCAGTGAAGCTTAAGATCGGTGCCATCCAACGGGTCATTGCTTCGGCAATGTGATAAAGCGCAGTTTGACATGAACGACGCGCATGGCTGTCGCTTTTCGCTGTGTATTGACGATCTTTGATTACGTCTAGGTAGAACGAACCAAGCTCACCAGTACAGAAGTTCATTAGCTTTTGCGTTACAAGTAGCATTTGGTACTTGTCGTAAGCCGCTAAGATTTCATCTTGCAGCTCAGCTGCACGGCCCACAATCCAACGGTCAAGCTCAACCATGTCTTCAATAGCAACTTGATCTGTTTTTGGATCAAAACCACTTAAGTTCGCAAGTAGATAACGGCTCGTATTACGAATACGACGATAACGGTCTGCTGAACGTTTAAAGATTTCATCAGATACAGTCATTTCAGCTGTAAAGTCAGTTGATGCAACCCATAAGCGTAAGATGTCAGCACCTAGTTTGTTCATCACGTTTTGTGGTGAAATTACGTTGCCTAATGACTTAGACATCTTACGGCCATTTTCATCAACCGTGAAACCATGTGTTAGCACTTGCTTGTATGGCGCATGACCATTGATAGCAACCGATGTCATCATTGACGACATAAACCAACCACGGTGTTGATCAGAACCCTCTAAGTAAAGATCAGCAGGACCGGTTAAATCTTCACGTGCATCAACCACACATGCGTGAGTCACACCTGAGTCAAACCATACATCTAGCGTATCTTGAACTTTCATGTATTGCTCAGCGTCATCGCCAAGCAAAGTAGCTGGGTCTAAGTCATACCAAGCTTGAATACCTGACTTTTCAACTAATTTCGCCGCTTCTTCGATAAGTTCTTGTGTATTCGGGTGAAGCGCACCAGTGTCTTTATCAACGAATAATGCAATTGGCACACCCCATGTACGTTGACGTGAAATACACCAATCAGGACGGCCTTCAACCATGTTTGCAATGCGGCTCTCGCCCCACTCAGGTAACCACTCAGTCTTTTTGATTTCGTTTAATGAATCTTGACGAAGGTTAGCTTGGTCCATACTTACGAACCACTGTGGCGTAGCACGGAAGATAATAGGTGTTTTATGACGCCAGCAATGTGGGTAGCTGTGCGTAAGCGCATGATGATGCAATAACGCATTGTTTTCAGTTAATACGTCAATAACGCTCGCATTCGCTTTAAATACGTGCTGACCTGCAAACATTGGTGTGTCAGGTAAGTAAACACCGTTAGCACCAACAGGGTTAGCTACTTCTAAACCATAAGCAAGACCTGCCGCGAAATCTTCTTGACCGTGACCTGGTGCAGTATGAACAACACCAGTACCAGAATCAGTCGTTACGTGATCAGCCACAATCACAGGCACTGTGAAGTCATAGAACGGGTGAGCAACCTGTAAGTTCTCAAGTGCAGCACCTTTTACATAACCGAGTACGTGGTAATGTTTGAAGCCATAACGGTCCATAGCATCTTTAACTAGCTCAGAACCTAAAATTAGACGTTGCTGTGCACCTTCGTCATCAATTTGAACAAGGGCATACTCAAGCTTTTCGTGAACGGCTACTGCACGGTTAGCTGGTAATGTCCACGGTGTTGTCGTCCAGATAACAGTACTAACTGCACCGGTACCTTCATGGCCTTCAGCAAGTTCAAACGCATTGATTACAGCATCTTGATCAGCAAACTGAAAACGTACATCGATTGCTGGAGACTGTTTATCTTGGTATTCAACTTCCGCTTCAGCAAGTGCTGAACCACAATCTGTACACCAGTGAACAGGCTTAGCACCTTTGTGTAAGTGACCATTTTTAATGATGCGACCAAGCACGCGAATTGCGTTCGCTTCAAAGTCAAAGTTCATTGTTAAGTAAGGCTTGTCCCAGTCACCGAATACACCAAGACGTTTAAAGTCTGTTTTTTGACCCTCGACTTGTTTTTTGGCGTATGCGCGACATTTTTCACGGAACTCAGCAGCAGACACTTTCACGCCTGGCTTGCCTACTTTCTTTTCAACCATTAATTCAATTGGTAAACCGTGACAGTCCCAACCCGGCACGTAAGGTGCGTCGAAGTCAGACAAGGTTTTTGACTTAACAATAATATCTTTAAGAATTTTGTTTACCGAGTGGCCTAAATGGATATCACCGTTTGCATACGGAGGGCCGTCATGCAAAATGAAGGTTTTTTTACCTTTTTTAGCGCTGCGAATTTGACCGTAAAGATCGTCTTCATACCATGTCTTAAGCATCTTTGGTTCACGTTGTGCCAAATTGCCGCGCATTGGAAACGCTGTTTCCGGTAAATTCAAAGTATGTTTGTAGTCGCTCATTAATCCTACTTTCCGTATCGGCTACCTAATTTAAACCAAAACACTGCTTAGCGGCGGTTACATCATCTGCAATCTGCGCCGTCAGTTGTGTTAATGTCTCGAATTTTTTCTCATCGCGAAGCTTTTTAATTAGCTCCACGTGCATAAATTGTCCGTAAATGTCTTGCGCAAAGTCGAAAATATGAACCTCTAACAATGCGCGTGTCCCATTAAATGTGGGTTTGTTGCCAATATTTGCAACCCCATATAATTCTTTATCACCCACTTTTGCTCTTACCGCAAATACCCCATTTACTGGGCATACTTGGCGTTTTAGCGCTATGTTGGCCGTTCTGAACCCTAATTCACGACCTTTCGCCCAGCCATGAATAACACGCCCAGAAATCGCATAGCCATGACCTAACATGGTTTTTGCATCTTCCAATTGCCCTGCAGCAAGCGCATGGCGAATAAGGGTACTACTTACTCTATCATTGAGTCTGCGAAAACTTGCAGTACTTTTCACATCCATGTTCAGCTCAGCGCCCATGGTTTTTAGTAACGCAAAATCGCCACGACGACGTTTGCCAAAACAAAAGTCATCACCAACAGTTAATGCTTTAACGCCTAGCTTTTCAACCAGTACTTGGCTGACAAACTGTTCTGCTTCCATGTTGGCAAATTGCTGATTGAAGCTAATACAAATCACTCGTTCCACGCCTAATTTAGCAAGCAAACTGAGCTTATCACGTAGTCGAGTTAAACGCGCAGGTGCATTATCTTTGGCAAAAAACTCTTGTGGCTGAGGCTCAAATAACATCACGGTACTTGGCAATTGATGCTTTTCTGCGTCTTGCAGCAAGCCTTTAATCACTTCTGCATGACCTAAGTGCACGCCATCAAAATTACCAATGGTCAACACACAGCCATAATGCTGCGCGCGAATATTGTGAATACCTCTAATTAACTCCATGCCACCTTTTTGCCTTTATCAGCGAGCCCAAAACATTGATATCGGGCTTGAAGCGCCGATTATAATCTTTTTTTTAGTTTGATTCAGTAGTTGCAACACTTTTTATCGTATTTAGTCGCACACCTAGAATGAATAAGGCCGCAAAGTAAACAAAAACCGCCAGCACTAATAATCCACTCAACAGCAGCACTTGCTCAGTAAAGTGCCATGCTTTCCAGGCAAATTGCTGGCCCACATACCATACAGATGCGGCCATTAATAAACTTGAAAACAAACACTTAAAGGTGAAACCAAGGCTCATCGCAGAAAACTGATAAACGCCTTCTTTACGTAGTTGATGATACAACAAATAGGCATTACAACTGGCCGACATCGCGGTTGCTAACGCTAACCCCAAATAGCCAATAAATGGAGCTAGCATAATGTTAAACACCATATTTAACACCAGTGTTTTAATACCAATTTTTACGGGGGTTTTAGTATCTTGACGCGAATAAAAGCCCGGTGCTAACACCTTGATTAACATAAAGCTAACCAGTCCAACTGAGTAGGCCATGACACCGTAACTTACCGCTTTTACATGATCAATTTCACCGTCCTGAAATGCACCATGATCAAATAAAACCGTAATAATGAGCGGGCTTATCACCATTAAACCAAACATAGCAGGCAAGCCTAAGAAAATAACAAATCTCACCCCCCAATCCAGGGTTAGCTGAAAATCTTTTGTGCTTTTAGTGCTATGTAGCTTAGACAATGCGGGTAAAATTACCGTCGCGATACCGATACCGAATAAGCCAAGAGGAAACTCAATTAAACGGTCTGAGTAGTAAAGCCACGCGATAGAACCGGTCATCAACATTGAGGCAATCATGGTGTCGAGCAACAGGTTTATTTGACTGATAGACACGCCAAACAAGGCTGGTAGCATGAGTTTTCGCACTTTTTTAACGTTTTCATCTTGCCAGCCCCATTTTGGGCGGCTCAGCATACGGGCACGGTACAAAAATGGCAACTGGAACAATAACTGTACTACCCCCCCAACAAATACGCCGATGGCAAGGGCATAAGCCCCAACTGAAAATTTATCGTGCAATAAAACTGCGCAGCTAATAATCGATATATTCAACAGCACAGGTGTAAACGCTGCAACAGCAAAGCGATTATAGACGTTCATGACCGCACCGCTCAGGGCAACCAAACTCACGAAAAATAAATAAGGGAAAGTCAGCTTTAACAGTGCACTGGCCAGTACGAACTTTTCGGCATTTTCGCCTCCTTGCCACCAATCAATAAACCAGCCAGTTCCAAATAAGGCCGCTATAACTGGAGAAGCAATAACTCCGAACAGGGTAACAATTAATAAAATAGTTCCTAACGTACCGGCTGCTTGAGCTACAAACAACCGGACTTTGTCATCGCCTTGTTGTTCTTTTATCTCAGATAAAACCGGCACAAATGCTTGGGCAAAGGCTCCTTCAGCAAATAAGCGTCTTAGGAAATTAGGAATTCGATTGGCAAATAAAAACACATCCGCAGCAGCACTGGCACCTAGGAGATTCGCCACAACCGCATCTCTTACTAACCCTAAAATACGCGAGATCATCGTCATTGCACTAACAATCATCCCAGAACGAAATAATCCTTTTGCCACCTTAAACCCATTATCAAAAAACTTCTAAGATGGGCGATTATGCCTAAAATATCTTTAAAGCACTAGGCTCGAACCCGACCCTTTGTTACAATGGCGATATTAACTGCTAAAGCGGCAAATTGATGTTCGTTATAAGGAGCAGTTTTTCTTGAGATGTCAAAATTTCGTTGACATTCATGATAAAAACAGGCATATTCCACGGCCTTTAAATTAAGCTTATTTTAAGATTGTTAGGAGCAAACCTTGGCTAACATCAAGTCTGCAAAAAAACGCGCTATTACGAGCGAAAAAAATCGTCAACATAACGCAAGCCGTCGTTCAATGATGCGTACTTACTTCAAAAAAGTAGTTGCTGCAATTGAAGCGGGCGACAAAGAAGCTGCACAAGCGGCATTCGCTGTTGCAACACCTATCCTAGACCGTTACGCAACTAAAGGTCTAATCCACAAGAACAAAGCAGCTCGTCATAAGAGCCGTTTAGCAGCTAAAATCAAAGCGCTATAATTTGTTTTTGATGAATATGAAAAACCGGCTTTTGCCGGTTTTTTTTTGTTTGTAATTTAACAAGGCACTTTTCTAAATGCCCCAATAGTTAATTAGCTAGACAATTTCTAGTTCTGGGTAAAACTTTTTCAGCATTGCCGCAATTTTCTTAGGTGTAAACGGTTTTACTACAAATCCTTTAGCGCCCTTTTCAATTGCTTCTTTAACGTTTTCTACTGTTGAATGAGCCGAAACCATCACGACATTCGCTTCGGGCGAAATTTCATTTATTTGCGTGATAATCTCTTTACCATCTCCATCGGGTAATTCAATATCTAGAAAAATTATATTGAACTCTTTCTCTTTACATGCGCTTAAACACTGTGCGGCTGTAGAAGCTTCACGTACATTATCGATACCAAGGTGCATTAATGTTTGATTTAGAAAACTGCGGACCGTACCTACGTCGTCCACAATTAGAATTGAAAGCTGCGTATCCATACTATTCCTCTTAAACTATGAAGATAAACACTCATTGCACTGTAGAGTGTAACGCATTTAAGCTATGAGTGATTTGAATTTGACTATTATATCAAAAACTTCGTTATAATCTCATTATAGAGACCTATATTTAAAAGGCCAGATAAGCTTTATGTCTAATAAAATAAAAAAACAATCTTTACTTGGTAAAGCTCCTGCACGAAAGAAACCAACACAAGCAAAGCGCCAAAGACCAGTAAACCAACAACAAGCGCGCGCACAAGCTGCTCAGCACAGTGCTCCTGAAGTAGAACTTAAGAAAAGCAAAACACGGTGGTATGCACTCGCAGCAGTTGTATTAATTCTGCTAATTACGCCAAAACCCGTGTTAATCACTTACGAAAAGCTAGGTATGGTCTCACAAAGTATATTTTGGCCCGGGGTTTTTGGTTATGGTGCAAACTTATTTGATTCTACTCTTAGCCCCCGTGCAGACCTAAGCCGCAACATTATTTACCTGTGCCAAGATAAGCGTAAACCAGACACCTGTCAGAAGTACCGAGTTACAGAACAAAATGGATTTTTTGCAGCGATGAAAAAACTGATAATGGATTAAAAAATCTAATCCGAAAATTTAAAATTACTTGGTTGAAAGCTGTGTAAAAGATCACCATAATGGCGCTCCTTTTTCAACACAGACACGATCAGATACGACCATGCTAAACGAGCTAGATTGGCTTTTAAACTTAACGTTACTTGCACTAGGACTAGGTGCATTTTTTATTAACCAGCTAACATTACTGCGTTTTGCAGCGATTAGCGCGTGTAGTTTATTATTTTTATCGTTTAGTTTAGATCTGATGTCATCAAGCGTAATATCAAACATGAGCTTGGTGTTGATCAACACATTTTATTTATTCAAGGTCTACACATTTGGCCAGTTGAATATCAATCAAGGTTAATCTTCCCCTAAGATAAATTGATAGAATAGGCTATATCATCTATCAGCATTTATGCCCAAGCAGTCCCCTGCTTGGGCTTTTTTTTTACTTACAAAATGGTTGAACTGAGATACCATTAATGGCGTATATATACCCAAGCCACCTCAAGATGCAGAATTCAGCGTTTCACAGGTGCTTAATATCAAGGCGTTACTTTGCAAGAATGGTGGTCCCTTTTAAGAAGTAACAACGATGAGAGTAAGTGCCTGTGAAACGCCCAGAGGGTTGGTTTAAAAGCGATTTATACTGCGTTATTGATTTTAACAATAGAACCACTATTATTTGCAATCAATGCCTTGCCTAAATCGCTTTTAATTCCAACTGAAACTCGCACCTTGAGGTGGTTTGGGTATAATTAATTTGGAGGTACCTTATGTCATTAAACGACTTCGACTTATTTCTCTCATCTATGGAAGACGTAAAACCTCTTAAGCATGACACTGTTCAATTTGATTCCACCAAGCAAGGCCCTTCTTTAGCGCAACAAGAAAAACGTAAAGCAGCTGAGTGTGATTTAGCAATTGATGAAAACTATTTGCGCAGCGAGTTCGTCGAGCTGTTAGATCCTCATGCCATATTGGCATTTAAAAAAGATGGCGTACAAGGCCAAGTATATAAAAACTTACGTTTAGCTAAATATCAACTCGATGCCACGCTTGATTTGCATGGTCAGCCTCTTCAACGTGCACGTAGTACGTTATTTAATTTTATCGATGACTGTCATAAACGAAATATTCGTGTCGTACTTATTCGCCATGGGATTGGTATCAAAAATAAATCACAGCCAGGTATTTTAAAGAGCTATACCAATAAGTGGCTGCAAGAAATTCCAGCGGTTTTAGCCTTTCACAGTGCTCTTAAGCATCATGGTGGTAGTGGTGCAACGTATGTGATGATTAAAAAATCTGACGAGAAGAAACACGAGAACAGAGAAATCCACTCAAAAAGAAGTTAGTTGAATAAGCGATTAAAGTGCAGCATCTAAACGTGCTGCACTCGATGAGCATGCTGTGTGGTTATGATTGACTAACTTCAATGTCCTGAACTGGTTGCTCCGATGCATTAGCTTGGTTAAACCATGCTGACACACCTAAAACGATAACTGACACGACGACCAGACTAAATTTAGCTCCACTTTGATTAGATTTCATAACGCCTCTTTTATTATTGTTTTTTTATTGAGCAACTCCAGAATAGCAAAATTACAGATGTTAACAAGACGTTTATTAAACAAATTTACAATGTGTCAATAACCTTTTGTTCTATCAACCTGATTTATTAGTTCTTTACCTTCAGTTAATCTTTTAGCATTACCTGCAATTTGCAACGAGACAGACTCTAAATCTGAAATTGCAGCACAGTGAGGCGTTAAGGTCACCTTTTGATGAGACCAGTAAGGGTGCGCCTGAGGTAAAGGCTCTTCGCTGAATACATCAAGGGTGGCGCCACGTAATTGCTCACTATTAAGTGCCTCGAGTAAATCTTCATCGACAACATGTTTGCCTCTGGCAACATTAATTAGCACCGCATGGCTTTGTAGTTTACCCAGCAGTGATTTATTGATAATGCCCTGAGTGTGTTGGTTAAGTGGTAGTAAGCACACGAGATAATCAATTTGACCAAGCATGTCATCTAACCCCTGCTGTGAGTAATAGGTGCTTACTTCAACGTCGTGTTTTTCACTATTAGACCAAGCACTCACTTGAAAACCATTTGCGAGTAAACGCTTTGCACAGGCTTTGCCTAGTTCACCGTAACCTAAGATACCCACATGTTGATGTGAATACGCTCGCTTTGGCTTCCAAGTACCCGCTGATTGTTTTAAATAATATTCTTTGAGTCTCAGCTTGTGCGCCAATACATGACCCAATACATACTCTGCCATATCATTAGCAAGGTTATCATCAACAATTCTAACAACAGGAACATGCGCTGCTATCTTTGTTAAGTCGATGCTATCAACGCCTGCACCAAATGAAGAAACTGCTTTTAAATTTACCAGCTTAGGCCATAAATCAGCGGGCGCATTCCAGGCCAGTACAAACTCTACGGCTTCGTAGTCTGTGCACTCAGACCAAAGCTGTACGTCAATCTCTGGTAATAACGCTTGTAATCGGGCAATTAATTGGCTGCAATCTCGGCCTGTTACAGCTACAAGTAAAATCATTGTCTTCTCCATTTTAGCCTCGAACACGAAGCGCTCTTTAAAAAGTCACACAACTGCAACCTAACTGTCACAGCGAACTCTTACCCTAACCTCATCGCTAAATGCGTTTATGTTTGAGGTTTGTATGATCAGTGTTGATAAAGTAATAGAAGCAAATTTACCACAATTAGAAAATTCGCCAAAAGTAAAAGGTTTAGTAAAGAAAGGCCTAGGTTATTTATTACATGAGCAAGAGTTTGTTGCCTTTGGTGATGCATACCCACACTTACAGGGACTTGAATTTGTAGAGCAAGTGCTTGATGAGCTTGACTTTGACACGCGCTACAAGCCAAAACAAATGGAACATATACCAAGTGAAGGTAATGTCGTTATTGTCGCTAACCACCCTATCGGCTCTCTTGATGCATTAGCGCTGATAAAAGTCTTATCAAGTGTACGCCCCGACTTAAAAGTCGTTGCAAACCGCATGCTGATGTCAATCACTCCGATGCACTCGTTACTCCTTCCCGTTGATAACCTCTCTGGTACGAGTAAAAAGAAAGAACTCGCTAATATCCAGCAACACTTAAAATCAGACGGTGCATTATTAATCTTTCCTGCAGGTGAGGTATCGCGCTTAAGTCCAACGGGCATTAAAGACTGTAAGTGGAACAGCGGTTTTTTACGTATGGCAAAAAAAGCCAACGCACCTATTTTGCCTATTTACATCAAAGCGAAAAACAGCCCGTTATTCTACGGCACCTCAATGATCTACAAACCCTTAGCCAGTTTGTTATTAGTCAAAGAGATGTTCAAACAACGACAAAAATCATTAGAGTTTGAAATTGGCGCGTCCATCCCACCTGAGTCATATTTAATCGAAAATTTAAAAGATAAAGAAATAGCTCAGTTGATAAGAAAACAACTGTATCGACTTATCACAAAAAAACCTCTGCCGTTAAAAACGCAAACCCCCATTGCCAGTCCTGAAGCAACGAAAGACCTTAAAAAAGCCATTGAAGAGTGTGAGCTATTAGGTGAAACCTCTGATGGTATGAAAATTTATTTATATCAATACTGTGGTAGCTCACCGATTTTCCGTGAACTAGGACGACTTCGTGAAATTGCGTTTCGGGCAGTCGGTGAAGGCAGTGGTAAACGCCGTGATATAGATAAATACGACATGGATTATCAACACCTCGTTCTGTGGGATGCTAAGCAACTTGAACTAGTCGGCGCATACCGACTTGCCTGCGCACAAGACATTATAGAAAAACATGGCCGCAAAGGTTTATATACTGACAGCCTATTTAGCTACAGCGATGATATGGCGCCGTATTTTGAAAAGGGCATTGAGCTCGGTCGCAGCTTTGTGCAACCCAAATACTGGGGTAGAAAGAGCCTAGACTATTTGTGGTTTGGCATTGGCGCATTTGTGAACCGGTACCCGCAATACCGCTATTTGTTTGGCGCAGTTAGCGTATCTAACGCGCTCCCCGAGCAAGCTAAATCGCTATTGGTTCACTATTACCAGCATTATTATGGTGCTAAAAAAGTGTTAGCTATCCCCAATAATGAATATCGCCATACCGAATCACAAAAAGAACAATGTGCTCAGTTATTTGCTGGGGATGATATTAAAGAAGATTTTGTTGAACTTAAGCATGTGCTTGCCAATATTGGTGCGCAAGTCCCAACCTTATTCAAACAATACACAGAGCTTTGCGAGCCAGGAGGCGTACAGTTTTTAAGTTTTAGCATCGACCCTGAGTTCAATAATTGCATTGATGGATTAGTGCTTGTCGACTTAGATAAAGTAAAAGCGAGTAAAGCCAAACGATACTTAGGGCAGCCACGCGAATAGTCGTTAAAAATAGCTTAAAAAAGTCGGCATATTCGCCGACTTTTTCTTTTTAATTAAAGATATTTCTAAGCGCAGCTAAGTATATTTGCTCAATAGTTTTTAAATCTGCGATAGGAACATGCTCATTAACTTGATGAATGGTATGGTTTCGCACACCACATTCAATCACTTGCGTGTGCTCATTGGCAAAAAATCGCCCATCTGATGTGCCACCACTGGTACTAAGCATAGGGAAGCTGCCTGTTACTTCATGCACGGCTTGTTCAAGCTGCTGCAACAAGCAATTGCTCGCCTGATGCAAGGTATAAAATGATTCGCACGGACGCTCCCAAACAAGCGTTAGCCGCAATGCTAAATCTGCCAATGCAAACTGAATTTCTTCTTTAACGTCTTTACTTTTGTAGCCATGACTATAACGTACGTTAAACGTGATCTCACATTGAGCAGGCACAAGATTATCGACCACATTGGCTATATTAATGCCGGTCACTTGCAGTGTTGTTGCCGAGCTTGTTTCATCTTTGTGCCAGCTAATTGCCGTTAAGCGCTTTACGACCTCTGCACTTAAATGTGCAGCGTTTATGGTGTTTTCAGGGTAGGCAACATGCCCTGCTTTACCTTGAATAGATAATCGAGCAGACAACGCGCCTCGCCTGCCATTTTTAATGGTATCACCCACATGCTGATGACTCGTCGGCTCGCCAACTAGGCAACCATCAAGCACAACACCTTGTTTGGCTAGACGCTCAGCAATTAACAAGGATCCGTATTCAGCTTCGCCCTCTTCATCTGAGGTTATTAACCAGTAAAATGTGCCGCCTTTATTGCTATTTTGCGCTAAAAAACGTTTTGTTGCGCAAAGCATCGCAGCAACACCGCCTTTCATATCTGCTGCGCCACGGCCATAGACACTGCCATCGACTATCTCGCCACTAAAAGGATCAACTCGCCAATCACCTTCTGCAGCAGGGACCACATCAATATGGCCAGAAAAAGCAACGATAGGGCCTTCACCAAAGGTGATTTTAGCAATTAAATTAGTAACATGATTAAAGCTAAATACCTCACAATCAAAGCCGAGCTGGCTTAAGTTACCTTCAAGCCAATCAATTGCACCAGCTTGAGCGGGCGTTACCGATTTAAATCGGAGCAAGGTTTGTAATGTTTCAACCACCTCAGATTGCACCGACTGGTGCGTTACTAACTCTGCATTTGATATCAAACTCATAATAACCCTAATCAGTTAGAAAGCTTAGGTTATTACAACGAGAGATTATGACCGCAGTGTGAAACTTAAATTAATGATTTCCTTCTTCAATAAGGGTTTCTTGAGTTACCTTGGCAATGTCTTTGTCTTCTTTGGTTAATTGTGTTCGTTGCCAACGACCAGCTGCGAACCAAAGATAAGTAATGATTGCCACAAGTACATTGGTGATAGCAAAGGAATACCATATGCCCTGTGGTCCCAGTGAAGTATGCTTAGACAAAATATACGCGGCAGGAAATTGAATAACACATTGTGAAAGCAGTGACACAACCATCGCATTTAGCATGTTGCCTGAAGCCCTAAATGCAGCGACTACACAAAGCTGCACGCCTATTCCGCCCCAAGTTAAGCACATAACCCGAATGAACTCTGCACCACCCGCTATCACAGACTCATCATCAGGAATGAAAAAGGCCACCAAGTATTCAGCAAACAGATAAGCAACAACACCCACTATTGTCAGGCCCAGCAGTCCCCAAAGTGAGGCTAATCGAGTTATTTGTGCTGCACGCTGTGGATTTCCCGCCCCCATGTTTTGACCAACCAAAGTCGAAACAGCCATTGAAAGACCCATTGCCGGGATCATCACCATTTGTAAAATATTAGATCCAACACCATAAGAGGCAATCGTGTGCGTACCAAAGCTAGCTACCAAAAACGACATAATAATTAAACCAAAGGCTCGCGCAGAGAGTTCAACCGAGCCAGGCGCTCCTAAAAAGAAGGCTTGCTTCATATACTGCCAGTCTGGTTTAAAACTAGAGAGTTTAAGTTGAATGCCGTGACGCCCTCGCAAAAACACCCATACCCCGATTGCAGCCGCTAAGCTTTGCGTGATAAGTGTGGCTAGTGCAGCGCCCATTACGCCAAAACCCGAAAAGTCACCAAAACCAAAAATCAGTAAGGGGTCAAGCACAAAATTGAGTAACACAGTACCGCTAACAATATAGAGCGGCACCTTGGTTTGCCCGATACCACGCATTAAGGCTTGAAACATGGCATAAATAAATACAAACACAACGCCGATAAAAGATACATGCATAAATTTAAGGGCATCACCAAACACTTGATCTTCAACACCTAATAAAGTCAAAAAATATGGTGAAAGCATATAGCCTATTAAGCCAAGTATGGTTGCGGTAATTGTCACCATTAACATAGTTTGGGCAGCAACGTGATTAACCTTATCTTGCTGACCCGCTCCCATGTATTGAGCGGATAAAATAGCGCCCGCCATTGCCAACCCAGAGCCAATAGCAATCACTAAAAAAGTGACCGGCATACTGACAGAAACGGCAGCTACTTGCTCTGCCCCTAAGCGGCCTACCCAAAATGCATCGGTCAGTTGATAAGCCGACTGCAAAATATTGATTAAGATGATCGGGATACCTAATTTAAGTAGCGCTTTTGAAATCGAGCCATGAAGAAATAAGTGCTGAGGATCAGCCATGCAAAACACCTAATAAGCAAATAACACCGTTAGTTTACCAGCCGCAACTGAATATAGAGTCAATAAGAGTCAATCTTTTTTTGATCTTCCCATTTAAAAACTTAATCTAAATCAAAAAATGGCTTCACCTAGTTCAAACATTTTTGAAACTTTGATCTAGAACAGGTTTTGTCCGCTGCAACTTAGTAATAATAGCCTCAACCAAATAAGACAAGTAGTTCGCGGAGAACAACATGAAAACTAAATTAAGCATTGCATTACTTACTTCACTATTAGCACTCTCTCCTGTTGCAAACGCAAACTTAAGCGTGAATGTAGGTGCAATTAATGTAAACCCTGATAACGACAGCTCAAAAATCAATGAAGCGCCAACGTTAGGACTTCGTGGCGATGACAATACCCAATTAGGTATTACGATTGATTACTCTTTTAATGACAACTGGGTTCTTGAATTAGTTGCAGCGACACCATTTAGCCATGATGTTCAAGGAACTGGTGGCTTAGCGGGCAATAAAATTGCCGATATTAAACAATTACCACCATCACTAATCGCCCAGTACCACTTCTTAGACTCAACTTATAAGTTCCGTCCTTTTGTGGGTGTAGGTATTAACTATACAACCTTCTTTGATGAGAAACCTTCTGCGGCTTTAAAAGCAACATTAGGTACTGACGATGTAGAAGTGAAACTAGATGATTCATTTGGCTTTGCAGCTCAAGCTGGTTTTAACTACATGATGAGTGAAAACTGGGGCCTACATGGCATGGTTTCACTAATCGACATCGATACAGACGCAACAGTTTATGCTGACGGCGCAAAGGCATTAACTTCGACGGTAGAAATTGACCCAGTTGTTGCTATGTTCGGTGTTAAATACAAATTCTAACTTTCATTTTGTGAAAGCCCATACGCACAAAAAGGCCATTTAATGGCCTTTTTTTTCATCTTCATTTAGTCGATTACAAATTTATTCTTTAACTCTGGCATCATATTTGTTAAACCCTAGTGAACAAATTATATTTTTGAAAAAAAACATTTTTTTGAGCTAAACTTCAATTTAAGACGTATTTATTTTGCTAAATTTCAAGGGACTAAGAAATATCTGAATTTTCAGAGCCAGCGGTTATTGTTCCCGATAACCAACAAAGATACAATATAGCAATAATAATATTGACCTATACAATGTAAAAAAAATGATAACGAGGCTTGCCTTTTGAAAAAGATTATCAACTATTTACTTATAATTTCATGTTTAACCTTAACAGCATGTAAAGTGAAAGACCCTGATGAAGATAAGCCGCAAGAGCAAAAGCAAGATTCCATCAGTGCTAGAGAAACTTTACTTGCTGGTAAGGCTGATTTATCCCTATCAGTGGTGGATGAGAGTAAAGCCAATTTAAGCAATGTTGTCATAAAAGTCGCAGGACAAAGCTACACATCAGATGCCGATGGCAAAGTTAACATTAGCGATTTGCCTTATGGTAACCATGCCTTAATGGTGCAACAAAACGGTTACTTTGCAAAAGCAGGGGTTATCGTTAACCAACCAAATTATGCAACTTCTCAAGTACAATTAGAAACAAAAGCTCAAAACAGTAAAAGCCTGATTTTTGCTGGAGATACTATGTTTGGACGCCGTTATTTAGATCCAAGCTTATCGACTATGGGAACAAATATCCCCGATGTTAAAAATGCACTTATTCGCCCTGAAACAGCTGGGGCAGATAGTGTTGCAATTACTGCCGATGTTGCTGAGCTATTTTTAAATGCAGACTTTGCTTCCGTTAACTTTGAATCACCAGTAACAAGCAATCCTAGTACCGTTCATCCAACAAAAGAGTTTAGCTTTTTTTCTTTACCTGATTCACTCCAAGGACTTTCAGTCATAGGCGTTGACTATTTGGGGCTCGGTAATAACCATGTGTATGACTATTTACAATCAGGTCTTGAAGACACACTTATAGAAGTAGCAAATGCGGGGTTCTTACACAGTGGTGCTGGAATAAATGACACTGACGCTCTTGCACCTGTGAATGCTAGTCTTGGGGACATTAACTTAACACTCTTTGCTGCAACCTCTATCACTGGAGATGAGCATGAATTTAATTATGTTGCAGAGCAGAGTAAAGGAGGAGCGGCAGATCTTACCAATGCAAATGCAGTAAATGATACTCTACAAGCGCTTGATACTAATAATTTTATAATTGCACAAATGCATGGCGGTGATGAATATAGTTACTCGCCAACAAGTTATATAGACGGTCGGTTCCAAGCTCTTTCTTCGCAAAATACTGATTTATTAATAGCTCATCACCCTCACGTTGCTCAGGGTTTTGCTATTTATAATGATATTCCTGCAGTACTCGGCTTAGGTAACTTTGTGTTTGATCAACCTAGATTAGACACTCTATTAGGTGTTGCCGTGATGATTGACCTAAACGCAGACACACAAACAGTAAATCGTGCCTTTGCTTACCCTATTTACATTGAAGACTACAAGCCTCGTTTTACCACTGGCTTTTTAAGTAACTATTTAGTGCGCCGTCTAGCAGAGTTCTCAGATGACTCGGTAACGTTAATACCGCGTGACAATTATGCTGAAGTATATTTCTCTAAAGACCAAGCAACAAAGCGTACTTCACAAGTGACCGTTACACTCGATAGTAGCAGTGACATAATTGACTTACGTCAATATGCACCATCATCCGCTGCATACTTGTCTAATATTGAAGTGACTAGTGGTGAGCTTAGCAATAGTATTTTAGGCCGAGACATCATGGTATTCGGCGATTTCGAAGACTGGGATAACGACTCAGAAGCTTTTGAGGTAAGTCGCTGGGATCATACTAGTGATAGCGTTTTTCCTTGCACCGATAAACCCTACGCTGGGATTCAAGCTCTTTGCTCTAGCCGCGATGAGTTTGACAATACCCCTTCAATCATTCCTTTTAGACACACTATGCGAGTGATGGAATTGATTGACGAAAATGGAGCGCCATTATTGAGTAAAGATTTCTCATTATATGGCTACTTACAATCTGAGAATGGTGGCAAGCTAGAAAGCTTGTTAACTTATACAACCGAAATTGATGATCTTACTTTTTCGGAAAATGAAGTAGTTATCAGCAACGGAGGTGATAACTCGTGGCAAGTATTTAGCCATGATTTCAGCTTACCTTCTGACGACTTTACCCTTGGCCCAAAAAACTTACCGCCTCGTGGTATTAAGCTTCAATTTAGACAATATGCGCCAAGTAATGGCGAAGCAATAACGCGCTTAGACAATATCGCGATGATCACTTGGCAAAACCCAATCAGTCTTGAAAATAAGCAATGGCAAACCAGTAAAATGCATGGATTTGACTTTTTAAAAGTCTCTGCAAGTAATGATACGAGTATAAAGCTCACTTTCACTTTACTTGACTAAGGAGGAGCAGTGGCTGTATTTCAACAATTGTTACGATTGAGGCACCAACGTGCGTTTTGGTTAACAGTTAGCTTATTTGCGATTGTAATGTTCAGCAATTTACTGAACCTATTTCAGGCAAGTAATGCTTTTTTATACCAAGCACTTGAGCCATTAGGTCAAACACAGCAAACTAATATCGTATTAGTCAACAGTGATAATTTGAGCAATAATCACCAGCAGCTGGTAAGTAAACTTCATGATTATAAACCAAAAGCGATTATTGTCTTAGCCGATGAACCTTTGCAGCCCTTACCGATAGAAAATGTATTCTATCCGTACTCAAACAAAAGCTATTGTGTCCCTCATGTAATTGCTTGGGCAACCTATCAGATTCAAATTCCTTCTCAAGAGGGTTTGAATTGCATAAGTATTTGGCAAGAAATATTTGATTATGAAAATAATCAAATAGCCTTGATTGACTTTAAGCTCGCCGTGGCCGCTTTACCAAAATTTAGTGCTCAAAGAGTGCTTAACTTTGATGTTATGAGTGAACAATTAGAAAATAAAGTCATCATTGTGGGTCAAAAAGCTTCCTCATTTAACGTGCAAATACACGCGCCAAAACTTAACGGCTTACATGACCCACTATTACTCACGGCTTACATGGCTGACAGTATTGATAAGAACACTGTAGTAACACTGCTAAAACCAACCTACTCTATTGTTATTGAATTAATTTTAGTGGTGGTTCTGCTTTTTAGTTTTCAGAAACTATCACTCTTTTACTCATTTTTCATTGCCTTCATGAGTATTTTTGTCTGGTGCACAATTGGTTATTTTTTCGTTGAATCAATGCAGATTTATATCCCAATAGGCCAGTACATTATACTTACCTTTATCACCCTTCTCTGGATCCTAGTTGTCCGCAAAGTAACAGAGGATGCAGAGCTTAATGTTGTGGTAAATAATATCCAACAAAAGATGATGGGACGCTTCATACCACAAAGCTTTATAGATCAAGCTTCGCCTTGGGACCCTATTATTCAGTTAATTAGTCAACAATTAGACTTAGAGAAATCAATTTTCCTTGCTCGCAAAGAAGATGATCACCGAGTTGTAGAAATTCGTGCAATGAATTGTAATTTAGATGACATACAAGAAATGCGCAGAGATTATCAACGAACGCCCTACAGTAATGCGTTAAAGTCATTGGGGATAGTGCAAATAACTCGACCTTTTTTTAAGCATGTTAGTGCGAATGAAATTGAATTTATGGTACCGCTTGTTTATGCCGGTGATGTACGCGGTTTCTGGGCACTTTCAGTGATCCCAAATACGCAGTTCAATCAACAAGCCTTTGAAAAGAATGTTAATAGATTTGCTGCTCAAGTCGCTGAATTGCTATTCCATTACCATATTTTTAAAGCCACTGAGAGAAAAAATAAAACTCTAATTAACCAACTACTTAACTTGAGACTGCATGAGCCTACGAGCCAGCGAGTTAAGCGCTCTATTGATGAAATGGAGCAAAAAATGACAACTTTAGAAATGGTATTCAGCCACACTCGTTCTGCTAATATTTTGTTTAACTTATTTGGCCAAGTTATTCAGACGAATGCCGCATTAGAGCAATTTGCAAAACAACATCAAATTGCTGTCTTTGAGATGACTGCATTAGATCTATTATGCCGCTGTTGCAAACTGGATACTGAGGTTGCCAAGGGCAAACTTCGTTATGTGACGTTAAACAAAGCTGAGATAAGTTTACCTGCCAAACTTAATAACCGAAACTATACGCTAAGTATTAAAGCACTGAACACCGACAGTTCGCAAACTGCCTCAGGCGAACCATTTCAAGTATCAGGTATCTTATTTGAATTTATTGATAACCATGCTGTCATAGACGAGCAAGAAGCCACTAAAGAGGACCAAAGTTAATGGACTTTGTACTCGCGCTTTTTCCTGCAGGCACAGGCTTAGGCCAGTCTGTTATTACTACCGTATGGGTAGGTACTGCGGTCGTCTGCTTGTTAAATTTGCGTTTTGGTTTCCCTCTGACGGGGCTTGTTGTACCAGGCTACCTAGTCCCTTTACTGATTATTAGCCCAACCTCAGCTGCGGTTATTATTATCGAGGCAATCGTTGTTTATGCATTAATGCGCTTTAGTGCTCATTATATGATGGAAAAGTTTGGCTATGGAGAAATGTTTGGGCGGGATCGCTTTTTCGCCATAATCTTGCTTAGTATTCTTGTGCGTGTCTGCATGGACACATTGTTTTGGCCTTTAATTGCCGCTCAGTTAAGCCAATGGGATATTACTTTTGATTATGCATCTCAGCTTTATTCTTTAGGCCTTATTATTATCGCACTAACAGCGAACGTGATGTGGAACGGAGGGTTTAAGTACGGGCTTAAAGTAACTTTCATTCAATTACTTATCACTTTCTTGCTAGTTCGTTTTGTCTTAATGCCTTTTACTAATTTTAGTATTGCTAATTTGGGCATTATGTACGAAGCCGTTGCCGCTTCAATCATCGCGGCACCAAAAGCATATATCATACTAGTCATCACTGCATTTATTGCTTCTAGAGCAAATATAAAGTACGGCTGGGAGTTCAATGGAATAATGCTACCGGCATTACTTGCACTGCAATTAACTCAGCCTTCAAAGCTTTTAACTTCTTTTATAGAAACGGCCGTTATTTTAATAATTGGTAGCTCATTGGTGCATTTTACTCGGCTAAGACATGCGAACATTGAGGGTGCCAGACTATTAATGTTCTTCTTCACTATAGGCTTTGTCTATAAGTTAATACTGAATTATGTCGTTGTTTGGTATTTTCCTACGCTCAAAGTGACAGACACATTTGCATTTGGCTACATGCTTGCAACTCTACTGGCACTAAAAATATATCAAAAGAATGCGCTTGGATTAGTAATCAGAGCAACATTTCAAACTTCGGTAATTGGCGGTATTTTCGCTATTACTGTAGGTTTCTTAGTGATGTTAGTGCCCTCTTTGCTGTCTAATCAGGATGTACATTCAGATATCGACAATCCACATGTCATCACCTTAAATCAACAAGTAAGCCAATATAAGAGCTACTTATACACAACTCGGACAGATAAAGTAACAGTCAGTAGTTATAAAGCTAATCAAGCAATTAATGATTTCAAGTATGCTGTTTACCAGTTAAATCAAGCACTTGAGAACAAGCAATCCATAGCAAAGTTTGGTTATTTATTTAGCGAGCTGGGTTTTTCGCTTGAAAGTGATGAGCAATATGTTTACTTGGTAGATACCTACGAAAGTCAGCAAAGAGGGCTATTTATTTTTAATAAAACGCCAAAGTCTCCTTTGTTGATAACTATTCCCTATCCAATTACAGAAAGTCTAGCGAGTGACTCTGCAAGCTTGATTTTTCAACATATGAATAATAAAGCAATGTTATTTGGCACTGCTAAAACGCCACAAAAGACGATTGCAACGGAAGATCAACAAAGCTTTTATTATCAAGCTTTCATTGACGCACTACAAAGTGACGAAATCTTACAAATTCGAGAAGCTAATCGCTTCACGGCAGCACTAGTTGAAAAGCCTTCTAATAAATTCGACAGCCAATATTGGATATATAACCAACTACCAGCTTCAATTAGCCAAAGAGACATTCACCAATTTGTAGGCAGTGAGGCAACTTATTTTGGTGCAGCAACACAAAGCAGTTTGCCAACAGCGAATTACTCGGGCTCTATGCTTGAACTATTTTTAGATAGTGCTAACTATACTAATATTTTGGCTAACATTTATCGCGATAACTATAAGTACAATACCCCCCAAATTAGCGTTATCAATGAAGAAATAAATACTATTGTTGACGAGTTTGCTTATCAAATTAGTAAAAAAGGTAGTTTTGAGTATCAACCTCTATCAGAAAGCCAAATAGCGCTGTGGGAGTATGAAGTTTTAAAGCCACTCTATAAATTAATTACACAGATAGGTAATGCCCCACTGACAGAAGACAAGCTTAATCAGTTAAAGCAAATCAATGGCACAACCGAACTACTTAACTATCAATTGCAACTAATCAACAATAGCAGTGGTCGATATCTATTGTTAAGCCCACTTAAAAATAATGAAGCACGCTCACAAGGGCAAGGCCTTTACGCTTTTAAATTGACTGCTCATGAAGCTATCACACTCAGTGTACCAAGGCCTTTATTTGAAAGTAATACGCTGAGTTTTGCAGCTGAATTATTCTCCGAGGCAAACACTGCCAATTTATTAATTGCGGGGGCTCACCCTTATGCGCACCCTAAAGCTAATGTACTTGGGGCTGATAATATTGACTCTTTATTTAATGTTATTCATCAAAGCTATTTGCGCTTTACAGCTAATCAGCCTAGTTTACACATTCAAATCCGCAGCCATAGCGCGCCGTCATGGGTACGCCCAAATGCAATTGCATTCTCAGCTACGCGCATCAGCGATGTGGCCTCGCCACTAATGAAACAAATCGACGGAAAACTGAATAACTTAGGGGTTGAATATCAAGTAGTATCAGGACAAAAATCAACGCGAGGTCTTGAAATAGGCAGCTCACCTCAATCAGGATACCAACAATTTAATAGCAATAGTGAGCTGGCAACATTATGGCTGGCATCAGACTTTAAAGAACAATTTTCAATCGACCAAAACAGCGTATTGCAACGATTATTGGCAATATCTACCAATACAAAGGTAAAAACTATAAATCTGGCTACCTTGTCGCCACTAAACTGGCAAGCAATCTCGACTAAAGAAAAGCAACGAATTCAAACTCTCGTTAAAAACTATATAGCTCATCAGCGTTTAACATCATTAAGCGGTTTCTGCGAGCAAATTAAAGACTGCTCTTTACACACCATTAAGCTTGAAAATGCAGACAAGTACGCGCTTATGATTAAGTACAATAACGATATTGTGGCAATCTACAATCCAACCAATAACCAGCTTATTGATCTGAGCTTATTTAATAGCATTATGGCTGGAGGCGCATATGTACTTAATTAAACGCCTACTTGCTATTTTAGCAATCACAATTGCTTTAGTGGCACTTTTTTATTTCTCACGAAACATAATGGTATGGATTGAGTCAGCTGAACCCATTGATGCGCGTACTAGTCAAGAAACACGTTCAAATGTACAGTGGCTTAGTAGTCAAAAGCCACTACAGTTTACGTTTTCAAATCAACGTACTCACTCACTACGCATTTTATCAAATGCCGTGTTTGATCAGTCAGTCGTACTTGATCAACCGGTTAATTATGCAATTAAATACGTGCTATATGATCAAGAGGGAGATGTCATTTTAGACAAAGTGTATCATCACGCGTCTAAATTAGTTACGAATTCGCAAGAGCTACAGGTAAAACAAATAATCGAAAACAAACAATCATTGAACGTCGCATCTGGTCAATCTTTCTATTTGCCAATTAGAGACTACCCTAACGCTGCGAGTCTCGATCTAACGCTTATCCCTGAACAAGCCAACTTGCAAGGTGTAGTTGTAAGGGTGCATGCTAAAACTCCAGAACAAAGTATTGATCCACTCAATAGTTGGCTTAAGCGCCCTTTAGAAAGGCGCAGACGCGCAACCGATTACCTGACAATGGGTGAAAATACCCTGACAGATGGCGAAATTCAAAATGCGATGGCCTTTTGGTGGCAAAAGATTGCACCACAGGGAATTCCTGACATAGATTTTAAATCAGACATATTGTATGAAAGTTTACCCTACAATGTAGTCACATATGACTTTAGTGAACAGCAACATGATCTAGGCTCTTATTTCACGAAACCGGGTCTTTGCGCGAGTATTCGCTTAGAGGAAACCGATAGCCTGATATTCAAAACAGACAAACAAGGGCTGCTTCCTTCGTTAATTTGGTATGACAAACTACAGTTTTCCCCTCCTTTACCTGTAAACTTTAGTGCAATAGACGAAGCTAATAGTTATCAAACTGAACCACTTAATCCGGGCTTAGTCACAATCTGCAGCGAAGATAATTTATTAACGCAATGGCGAACATTATCTGGTAATGCAATCTTAACTAGTTACTCAGGCAGTTACTTGGCTAACAGCCAATCCTCTGTCAGTTTTGATATTGAATCGCAAAGTCATTTAAATATTGAAGTTCGAGCTCTTGAGACAAGCCAACTAAATGTCACCTTGTTTGATGAAAGTAACGAGCAAATCGAGAGCTATTCTGTGACATTGAAAGGACAAGCTTCAGAGTTTGATCGTTTGATTGCCGAAAACACACAACGTCAAGATGTTGGTATGTTAGTAACTTACTATTTGCGCTCGCCAAAGAATGCAAGGCGAGTCGAAGTCAAGGCAGATAAAGATGTCTATGTTCGTCTGAAATCCCGCTTTGCTGATTTTAACTACCAAAGAACCTTAACTCACGGCTTGGTGACAGAATCAACTACAAACTTTCATGATATCGCTGCGTGGTATGAACAGCGCGCCAATAATCATTATGAACTTACATTGATGGGGCACTTTTCGAATATTCGGACTTTCACGCCACCAGCAGAGTTAGATCCACAAGTCACATACTATCAATCTAGGGAACTATTTGATCAGCTACCAATTTCAAATGTAGCACTGACACTAAGCCCCAATAAGTACTATCTACCTAAACAACCCGCTCAGGTTTTTAACTACGGTATTTATAATAAGAATAATTATACGCCGTATATTAACTCTGAAGATAACAGCCTAATTTATCGTTTAAAGGGTAATAGTGCTAAAGAAGCTAATATGGCGGATTTATCTGTTTCACAACTACAGCAAATCCAAGACAGTTCTCGCTCAATGTATCAAAATTGGTATGGTAATCGGCCTTGGGTTAAACAACGCCTGTACCAATTAAATAAAAAGACTCCTCTAACACTCAGATTTGATAAGTATCAGCGCCCTATTAGTCTTGTTTTCAAAGTTGCTAAATCAAATAATAAGGCTCCCGTTGAACTTAGTGTCAAACAAAGAGCAAAATACAAGTCAGGACTCACAAGCGAATACAGTATTAAAAAGCAAAAATATCAGCTTTATCCATCTGAACTAATTAATGCTTTTTTGATTCACCCAAAGAATAGCCGACTGAATAGCTATCCAAGTGTCACGCACTTAGTATCAAGTGATATAGATACTTTACACTCAATAACAATCGAGTCATCAGAAACAATCTGGCTATCTATTCTCGATGAATACCCTGCTCAAGAGCAAAAAGTGAGGTGGTGGAATAATGAAAATTAATGCTATGTTACTGGTTTTTTGCACTTTTATGGCGGCATGCAGTGCCGAGGAAACTAGCTTGCATGATTTAACAGAAGATTTTCATGCTTGGCTATTAAAACCGAACACTGAACTAACACACTTCAATTACAAGGATGGTGTTTTTAAAGCAAAAAAAACAATTACCTCCGGTGGCGAGATTCATTATAAGAAGACTGGTAATAACTGTATTGCTTATGCACCTCATCGCTATTTTGATAAACACACGCTAAAAATAGCCAAGGCAGTGTTTGCTGAATGTCAGGTGTTACTCACAAATTCAAAACATAGAAATACCCTTGATCAAAGTAATAATAAACTCGATTTTGGCAAATACAAAGTTAGTAGTGCGAATGCATTTATTCTTGCCTATGCTAAGACTGTAGAATCTTTTTCTATTTATCAGGTACATGGGTTTGCAAAGGAAAAGCGAAAAACTTTACAAGGGCGTAATGCAGATATCATTGTTAGCAATGGCTCTAAAACACCGTCAAAAGCAACTGTAAAAATATCTGAATGTTTAAATAATCAAGTAGGCTCTAATGTTATGCTATTTGGTCGTGATGTTTTTGAGCTCGGAGGGACAAAAAATATACTTACCGACATGGCGCCTGTTAATAGCCAGTTTTTTCATATCGAGTTAAGCCGTCAAATGCGTGAGCGTTTAATAACTAATAGCCAACTTTTAAAGCAGTTTAGCCAATGCCTTATATCATAATAGCCTTAGTCACTTTTACATTATTCAGCATCAACATGGTGTATGCTGCTAAGCCTGAGCATGCGGTTCTTGAGCCCCCTATTTGGTTACAAACCACGCCAAAACTGGCCCCTTTAACGTCTACTCAAGAGTTGCAATTTGATGCCAAGCAGCATCAGTATTTATGGCTACCAGAAGGCCATTGGCTTGAGATAAATCCCGATTTATTAAATCAATTTATTATCAGCGCCGGAAACACACAATACATTCAGCAGCGTTTACAAGTTCATCGGGATCTACTTTGTAATTCGAAACGATGCCAGCTTCCGGCAACAGGCCATAATCGTATAATTGCCATTCAGAATCACCTTGACGAAAGCGCTAGCTTTAGGGCTCTTGTCGGTCACTATCAAGCAAAAAGAGATAGTTTTCGACGTGCACTCAAACTAGCAAAACCATCTGTTTTATTGACCACACAGCAAGGCAATGAGCGTTATTATCAACTGCATAAAGATGAAGAAGTTACGCTGTTTTTTCCTGCAGCAAAAAAATTAAAGCTATCTGTTAGGCAGAATATGCAACTTCCTGATCGAAACGGTGTTGTGTACGCCTATGTTGATAACGTTTTAACAGCAAAAGTGAATACGATTAATAGTCTCGCTGTTGAATATTCAGATAAGAATGTTGGTTTAGTTAACTCAGATTATTTGGCTATCGACGCAGGCCAATACCTAACCATTAAAAGCGCAACAAATTCACTGGTTAAAATAGAGCAAAGCCACCGCGCAATTTATGATGATGGTGCAGCCGCAAAAGAACAAGAAAAGCAACTAATGCCATATTGGCTAAATACTGCCAATGATCATTTAAAATCAATTTACCAAGAGCACTCGTTGGGGCCGTTAAGTAACACTGTTTTTTCTGAAAATGACCCGCTTAACGTAAAGCGATACTATAACTTGCTTTCGATGATGAGCATCGATTCACAACTTGTTGGCAGCTATCGAAACCAATTGCCTGTAGAAAGTAAAAGTGAAACCATCACTGAGCTTGCTGAGCTGCGTTTAGTCGATCACCATTTTTACCCTCGTATCAATCATCAGACTAGACTTTTAACAGCTCTGTCTCAATCTGCACAAGTGTTTGATTTAACGGTAAAAGAACGAGCTACGCCATGGCTTACCCTAATTGCAAAAAGTAACAATGACACACAATTAAAATTCACCGCAGGTGAGCAAAGCTGGCTAGTTAACCTTAAAGCGACAGAACACTTTCAAACATTAACACTCTCTGTGCCTTTAAAAGAAAAATCACTTTCTATACAAGCACTTAAAAACACAACGGAACATATTGATTTTGCACTATACGCAAGAACTCTAGCTGATATCCCCATGGATGAAGTACTCTACCAGCAGCCGAACAAGTTAAGTGCAAAGAGCCCTACCACAGAGCTGATTATTAAAAACTACTTGCACAAGCAGCATGCGGACTATTTAGCTTCAATTGAACCTTATACACCCGCACAGCAGCAATTAAACATAACAGATTGGGAACAGTTGCTAATGACTGCTAATGATTTAGCAGAATCTGCGCCATTGGATGCCCTTCGCTTTTTGAAAAAGCTAAGCCAGCATAGTAACCATCAAGTTGCGGAAAAAGCATGGCAAGCAAGAATTGATATTTTGAGGCAGCAAAAACAATTCCATTTAGCAAATAGCTATCTAGAAGGTTTATACAAAAGTGCAAAACAGGCTCAATTGCAGCATTTTGCAAGTTTAGAGTTGATTAAAATTTACCAAGAGCAGCATCAAGACTACAAGCTATTTGCCTTGTGCGCTGGTAATTTATCGTCAATTTCCAATTGTAGAAAAATCTTGATCAGGCTTGCTGTTAAACAGCAGAAAAATCGTTTAGCGACGTGGCTAGCTCATCAGTCTGATCAGCAAAACATCGCAGAACCAAGTTTCGCAGCACTAAATTTTCAAAGTTTGGTTTCAAATACTAAACAAAATGACCCTTTATACCACTTAGTAACAGCTGAGCAAGCTGGACTTATTGATGGACAAGGCAAAATACAAAATACCGTGCTAAGTGATAAGAAACCGTGGAAATTTACTGCTACGCACCCTATTCATTTAGCGATCAAAGCTCGGGTAGCTGCGAAACAAAATGGTGAATATCAAACGGCTTGGCTAAAAGCCGATAGCCAATATCAGCATAAATTGATGCCAATTTTTAGTGATATTCCAGCAAATATTCAGTTTATAGATAATCAGCAACTAGCATCTATATCGGCAACCTTAATTATAAACTTGCAAGTCGGAGAAACTCTGACTTTGAGCGCTGATCATCTGACATATCTTGATGTAAGCCTGCTCCCTAATGATTTAGTTTCTCAATTTGACTACCAGTCTGATGCTGCCAATAACCTGACTGCAATAGACTTTATGTCATTAGTTTATTCACCTACCGCATCACAGTATGACTTATTAATTAATGGCTTATACCAATTAAGCAAAAGGCGTTTAAACGACAATCAATACACTCAGCTACTGCAACGTCTAGAGACCTTACCAGCAACAGCTAGATCGACCTTCATTCAGAATAGAATTGAAAGTTTTGGTCAGTGGCAACCTATTGAAAGCATGCTAGATTATGCTGGAACTCGACTATTTAAAATGCAAGCTCCTGCACAAAGTAGCTTTGCTGATCGTTTTACCTTGCTTAACACCCAGTCTGCGTCAGAGCAAGGGTTACAGTTACGACCATTCCATACTTTGCATATTGATCTAGCTCAAACTGCTGGACAACAAATCCGTTTTAAATTTCACTTCTCTACTGCAGAGTTAGCACGAGACAATGTCGCAAATGTTTCACTTCGCCTAGCTAATGAACTGAAAATCTGGTCAGTTTCACAACAACAAAGTGTGCCATTTACTTTTACTAAGCAAGAGCTCGATAACAACATAATCAGTATTAGATGGCTCAACCCTTACCTATCGCAATACTTAACAATAGAAGCAGAACAATATCTAGCCGGAAAATGGCAGCACTTAGAGCTACCAACCAAGTTATTATTCTACACGGTAATACCGGACACACCGCTAATAGCAACTTTATCGGCCGACAGGCTGATCAAGTTGGAAGAAATCGACGAACAAAGACGAACAGAACGTCGCTTTTTTCATCCTGCAGGAAAAATCGAAGTTAAAGCTGAAAAGTTGGAATATGTCCGCCTATACAGTTGGCAGTTAAGCGAACATAACAATAAAATTTCTGCTTACTCGCAGACTAAAGCTGCCCTGCCAGAGTTGATCACCTATCAAGCGCCTGAAAAAGTAGAAATCGTTAAGGAGCAAACAGAACTACACGCAGATGAACTCAACTGGCAAGTTTTTGCTCGTTATGATCAACAGCAAATTTTTCAAAGCGCTGAAGATATTCCCACCCGCAAAGAAACTGATATTGGCGCTAGAATTCGGATAAATGATGATAATCAATGGTATCAGTTAGAGGGATATTACTCATTCAATGATACGCAAACTGATATTATTAATTTAAATGGATATTACTCTTGGGAGGATGAAACAACGCCTTGGTATATTGATAGCCAAATTAATAGTCGCTGGCAAATGAGCCGAGAGCAATTTGATAGTCAATACGCGATTGATGCCAGCATTAGTATTGGCCAAATATGGCGACAAGACTCAGTGCATCGCCATCAATGGCAAATAACTCCTTATGTTCGCTACAGCAGCGCTGATTTAGCTGACTACCTCGCTGATGATAAGCTTAACTCAGGTATTTTTAATTTTTACAGAGAAAATCATTCATCTGGTTGGTTAGGGCTCTACCAATATAGATATCAACCCTGGGTCGATAACTACCTTAACTTTGGTGTTTCTTCCGGTTCTAATGATGATTGGAGCAGCTTGGATTATTTACGTTTTAACTCTAGTTGGAATCAATATTATGAAGGCCATATTTTCCAGGTGGGGCTAGATAGTTATTACCGCTTCGCTGATGAACATCGTGCTACTGCCACATGGCAATATATCTCTCGCTTTGCATGGCAAAAGCAGATTGACTTAGGGGGCTTCTCACAAGGCTGGCTTAAAGTAAGCTGGCAACAAGATTGGGTTTGGAATAACCACAATATTAGTGTTGAGTTTTCATCTGGCAATAACTTGCATACGGGCTTTGCTCCCTATGCACACGATGAAATTATTTTTCCAACACTTCAACTTAACCATTTGTTAGAGCTGAGTGACTATGAGCAGTAAAGTTTTAAAAGAGCGCCTTGAGTCTCTACTATTTGCCGATATAGCCAATTTTTGGTTAGACCTTTATCGCCAAAAGTATAAGCAACTCGTTAACGAATTAAGTGAGTGGGAGCTTATAAAGAACCAGCCAGATGATAATGACGAAGATGATTGGTTGTTACTCCAAGCTATTGCTTTTTTAACTCACAAAATTGATAAGCTGCAAAACCAATTAACCAAACTTGATGGCGATCATCGTCGCTTTGTTGAGCGTTTGAGTCATGCGGAATTAAAAGCCGAGAGGCAATTTCATATCCTTGATTATGCAAAAACATTAGGGGCAAGTGAGTTGCAACTGCAAAAGGATCAAGATGCTTTTCAGCGCTGGTTTGATGAAGGGGCAATGATTAATCGTTACCAAGATAAAACCTCTGAACTTGAGCAATCATTAAAGTTTTTGATAGGAAAGCTCGGTGATTTAACAAACCGTTATTTACGTAATCACCAAAATGACATGGCTCAGTCATGGTTAAGGCTCGATTTAGAAGGCTTCTTTTTAAACCTACTAGAAAAAACAGACAATGAAGCAACACGAAACTCATTATTTAGAGCGTTAGCTAATCAGGTAAATTTGCTTAATGAATATGTCGAAGATCCTGAGTTTAATGCAGATTTAGTTGAAAGCTTACTACAGTCATTAGAGAAGCCAACAACACCACACGCAGCAAAAGTCGATATTTTAGAAATACTAATTAATCTTAGACCCACTTTTACTCGCTACTTTATGCGCTCTCATATTGATCTGGACGTTGATAAAAACGGCAAAGTAGATCGCCAGCAGTTATTTTTAATTACTTCATTTGCCAAAATCATCAGCAAACAGTTTTCCTTAAATGAGGCAAACCGTAAACTGATTTTTTTACTTGCTAAACATGCTTACCCTCGTGTTCGTCAAAGTGTTATAGAGCAATGTTCCGTTTTGCCTTGGTCATGTGTAACCGATTTACTCAATGAGCGGATGCAACTTGAAAACAGCCCAGCTGTAAGACTAACATTAATTAAACAGTTATCAGACCCGCGCTTTAGTGAACAGCAATTAGGCTTTAAGTTATGGCAACAACTCCTTGAGGAAACTGATAACTTTGCAGAACAACGTCTATTACTTGAACTCACTCCGAGGATCATGTTTAACCTTCAAGTTGATAATGATAATCATGACTACACTCAAGATATATTTAAAGCGTTTATAAATGTATTAAACCGACAACTTGAAGAAAAAACTAACCTTGCAGTAAAACGTATTATTAGCCGTGTTCGAGAGCAGTTAGTCAGTTTTATGCATCAGCAACAAGTTGCACAATTAGAGGTGAGCTTAAGTTCAGACACATCCATTGACTGTAAAGAAGTAGATGAAGATTTGCTTGGCCGACTACTAAGTAAACAAGCTCAGCATTATGAAGCGTTCAATGTTATCCTGAAGAAAAAGTCATGGCAGGTGCAATTGGGTTATAAGCGTGGCTTTAGAATCTGGCGCTTATGGCATGAATTTAAGAACCCTAGTACCGGAAAAAGACAAAGCTATAACCATTTACAGGCCAGAAAGCCTAGTGCATTTATGCATGTACCAAGTTGTACTGTTGCAGAGATAAGCCAGACAGAAGTACCCGGTGAGCCTCGTTTTGATGAGTATCAATTTAGCTCACGACCACACTTGCCATTACTTGATTTCTTATTAAGTACCTTGTCTCAAGATAATTTAAAAGCGTCAGCTAAATCCTATACACCTGATGGCATTTTGATAGTTTCACCACCAACAAGTTTATTTAAGCGTTTATATGCATACTGTTGGATTTCATTGAACTACGAAAAATTGAATGAGTTACGAAATGGTACTGAAGTAGAACAACAACACTACCTAGAAAACATTCGCAGTAAGGGCTTTACGCTAGACTTCCAACCATATGGAATGTTGTTTGATGTAGCGTTCCCTGTCGAATCAGGTATTGCTAACCTTTTTAAAAAGCTCGCAATTACACCCTTTATTTTTAACATTGGGTCAAGCTTTAAAGAGTATGCGTATTCAATTTACCAAAACAGCATTGGTCAGCTAATATTTTTTGTCATTAGCTTTATCGCTTACTTTTGGGCGAGACATATAAAAATCAGCCGTCAGATTCAATCTGACAGAGCACTTATTCCTGTATCGATTGGCGGCTGGGGAACACGTGGGAAATCCGGAACAGAACGCCTTAAAGCGGCCCTTTTTAGCAGCTTAAGTCTAAAAGTAGTAAGTAAAACAACGGGCTGTGAAGCTACGATGATTTATGCAAGGGCAAGTGGTGAGCAGTTTGAAATCCCCTTATTTCGTCCATTCGATAAAGCCAGTATTTGGGAGCAAGGAGATGTTTTGCACTTTGCTAAGAATGTAAAAGCAGACGTATTTTTGTGGGAATGTATGGGGCTCACACCACGTTATGTGCGTATTCTTCGCAACTGGATGAAAGACAATTTCTCAACCATAACAAATGCCTACCCAGACCATGAAGATATACTCGGTCCGACAGGTATCGATGTTGCAAACGAAACCAGTCACTTTATTGGCGAGAATAGCTTAGTATTTACCAGCGAACAAAATATGGCTCCTATTTTAGACGTCAATGCCAAGCAGAAGAACTCAAGTTTGATCCAGGTGCATTGGGCCGATGGCTTGCAAATTACAGACGATATACGTTCTTTATACCCATACCAAGAACATCCAGCTAATATTGCGCTAGTTTGTAAAATGGCACAGCATATTGGCTTAAGTAAAGACTATGTTTACAAAGAAACATCGGCCAGAATCATTCCCGATATTGGTGTTTTACAACATTTTGAAAAAGCTAAAGTGGGTAAAGTAGAACAATCATTTATTAATAGCATGTCAGCAAATGAACGTTTAGCAACGTTAGAGAATTGGCAACGGTTAGGGATCTATGATTTAAATGACAACCCCAAAAAACAGGTTATTGCTTTAATCAATAACCGAAATGACCGTGTGGCTCGCTCAAAAGTGTTTGCAGATATTTTAAGTCACGATTTGCGTTTCGATAAAATAGTTGTAATTGGTACAAACGTTGATGGGTTTTATAGCTACTTTATTAACGCACTCATTGAGCGATTAGATAAAATTATTGCTAATAATGATCTAGAAGAATTTAATAAACTTTTATCTCAGTTCAACTTTTTAACTGAAGAACAATTAATTGCTCGTTTGAGCGACGCATACGATCTAACTCTTGCTAATAAGCTCATAAAATTAAACGGCGACTCGCTTAAGAAATCTAATATTAACGCTCTTTTGAAAGATGCTACCGGGAACTCAAATGAGGCCGAAGCATCGGCTATTTTACAAAATCTATTTGTTTATCAACAACGTCAAACATTAGAATTGCTTAAGCAAGATATCGTTAACAATAGCGAAAAGCTAAAAGAGGTTATTGTAAATACAATAAAATCTAACGTTGTGTTACATGAAAACAGTAGTTTATCTGCTGATGAACTAACGCGGTCAATTGCCCAATTAGGGTTAGTAAATAACCATCAAGTTATTGTTGGTATGCAAAACATTAAAGGCGCTGGCTTGAACTATGTTTACGCTTGGCAGCAGTGGCAGCGAATAAACCATACTCTTGAACATCTATTTGACCAACAATGTACAGCTAAGGAGTTCAGAACAGCACTAACAAACCTCAACATGATTGTTTCCTTTAATAGGTTAGAAGTGGCCACATTAAAAAAACATTTGAGCACATTGAAAAAAATGCACTTGGCGCAGAATGAGTTCTGCCAAGCAGAAATCACTAATCTACTTGAAAAACTTGAGGCATATAGTTCCGAAGATAACATTGAGAAACAGCAAGCATTGCCTATTCAATATTTAAATCAAGTGGTTGAGTCATTTCTTGATGCAGGAGCAGCTGTTAAACGTAAGAAAAGAGCAAATCAAATTTATAAAGATATAGCTGATCAGAGAATTACCTTAGAAAAGGCGATAAAAATATTAGGCAAATTAAGCCGCAATCAAAAATCAGGCTGGTTTGCTAACAAATCTAAACCCAATTAACTTTTAACCTAGCATAAAAACGCAAGGTAATCCAAAAGGATTGCTTTGCGTTTTTTATTATTTTCCCATCGAAAAATCAGAATTTTCCTACAAACTAAATTATTATTAAAAATCAAATAATTAATATAAAAAATTAAAAAAGTATAAATTTAGATCTATTCCCTATTTGATAAACACCAGCAAAAAGCAGTAAAATGATACTATTAAATATTAATTTTATGTTAACAACTTCGGAGACTGTCATGAAAAGCTTAGTTTCTAAATTAGCAGTGTTACCTTTAGCTATCGCATCTGGTATGGCAATGGCAAGCACAAACCTAGTTGAAAACGGGTCATTTGAAAATAACACTGTAACTGGCCATGGTGGACAATGGCAGTTATTCAGTAATATCGATAACTGGAGCCGTAGTAACAATGCTAAATTTGAGTTACAAACTAATAAATTAGGTATTGTTCCAGCTCAAGATGGTAATCAACTTCTTGAACTAGACTCAACTGCTAACTATTCAATTTCACAGAGCGTAGCTACTTCAGCGGGTAAAAAGTACGAACTTACTTTTTATTACTCTGCGCGTGTTGAAGGTAATGCGACAACAAATGCTGCCAAAGTTTTATGGAATGGTAATGAATTAGCGACCATTAATAGCAGCACAAAAGGCTGGACTAAATATAGCTTTACTGTAGAAGCAAACGATACTAGTTCAGTATTGAGCTTTGCTGGTGCTGGTAAATCAGACTCTTTAGGCGCATTTCTTGATAATGTTTCTCTAACAGAAATTCCAGAACCTTGTGCAGTTGAAACAGGTCTATATGGTATTAATAACTTCGGTTCAGAAACTGAGGGCTATGTTTATCATTTCAACCCAGTTTCAAGCTCTGTCACTATTGTTGCAGGCCTAAATAACACAGCTTCAAATATTGCAAGCAAAGACGGTGTGCTTTATTTCATGGAGCAACTAGATAAGAGCAGCAAAGCATCTAAAATTTACAGCTTAGATTTAGCAACTAACCAACAAGCGGAAGTAGTTGATGCGACTTCATTCCCTATTTACCGCTCAACAGTCACCGCTGATGGTCTTGCTCTTCGTGCAACAAGTAAGACATATATGTACGACTTTGATTTAGAAACAGGTGATAAGACAGTTCTTGGTAAACTATCTTACCCTGGTGATACTTTCTCAGATGGTGATATTGCTTACTCAAATGACTTTAACGTACTTTACGTGTTAACAGGTAAAGCACTTTATACGCTAGATGAAGGTAGCTTAGAATTGACACTTGTTGGTGAGCATGGTGTAAATTGGGCATCAGGTATTGCGATTGCAGATGATGGTACAATTTATGTTTCAGGCCGCGAAAGTGGTGAAAATGCTAAAATCTACTCACTTGACCAAAACACTGCAGAAGCAACGTTTGTAATGGATGGTCCTTCGCATGTTAATGACTTAACATTTGTTAGTGAAGCAGTTTGCGCTGCAGAGTAAACTGTGTTTAAAACCATAAAAATGCCAGCTTAGCTGGCATTTTTTTATTTATCTTGGGTATCACTTATTTGTGAGTTTCTTTTGCTCTAACATTTCTTTCCAGTGCATTACTTCTGTTGGCAAGATAGGAGCTACACCTTCAAACCCAGCAACTTCAAGCATTTCTTCAACGCTCACAACACCTTTCTTACGTTTAAATACCCCTCGTACATAGGCAATCGCATGCAATCCACGCTCAGAGTGAAACTTTTGTTCAATGTAAAAGTATTTATGATCCCAGCCAACTAAACGCGTACTAACAGTGTATTTTTGCATTGGTTTAATATCGCGAATATAGGTAATTGCAGTCGCATTAACGATCGGGAACCAACGACGTTTCATAATATGTTGAAACAACCCTACTCTTTCTGTCATCCAAGTGCGCGCCAAATCCATCATTGCTAAATAACGGGAATTAGTCAGGTGCAAGTTAATATCGCAATCAGTCGGCAGTGCTCTGAATTCAATATCTATCGTGTCGAGTAAACCTTGATAGTCACGATTACGTTTGATTTTAAAAAACAATAATATTAGTCGAAAATATAGATTCACAATAAAGGTCTAACCAGTTGATAATTCACAAAGTGTATCACAGCATATTGCTAAGGCGAATATTCTGCTCTAATCTGTGCATATATTATTATAAAAACAGATAAGCCTAATGAAACTATTCAGTTTGGTAACTCTATTTTCTGCAAGTTTATTTACCGGCTCAGCATATGCTGACTTCAACTTTCCAGGTAACGGTACTTTAAAATACCCAACGGGTGTGGAAAAAGATTTTAAATTTGGTTTTGCTTGGCAACAAACTGCCGAAAAATTCACTATTGGTGATAAAAGCTATGACATGTCTTTGCCTGAGTCATACTCCGTTGCGATTACACTGAGTAAAGACGAACAACAAGTTTGGGTACAAGAGTTTAATAATGGCTTTATTGAAGGCTTCAATTGGCAAATAGCAGATCACTCCTTAAAACTTGAAAAGCGCAAATTTAGCGACTCAGTCAAAGGCGATTATGTTATAAGCCTAGATAACCGAGATTACTTTTTTGCTCGCAATAACATAAGTATTGTTATCAAATTTGACAATGACGGTATCAAAAATATTGCCATTGATGGTGTCACCAAGGATATGGGTACCAAACAGTAGCAAAAAGCTTGGCTTTTCACTCAAGCTTTTTGCTTAATTAACGATTATTGTGGGGGGTTACTTTTAAACCTTCACTGTCTTACGGTTAATGCCATAATCTCGAAGTTTGTTTGCCACTGCGGTGTGGCTCAAACCTAATCGCTTAGCAAGCTGTCGAGAGCTAGGATAAGCCGGATAGAGCTTACGAAGTAAGGTCGCTTCAAAGCGTTTTACCGCTTGATCTAAAGTTCCTTCAAAGTCAGACTCAAGATAACCTAAATCATGAGTAAAGGTTGGTAACTGCAGATGCTCAATACGCAGTTCGTTATCATCTAACAACGACACCGCACGGTAAATCGCATTTTCTAATTGGCGTACGTTACCCGGCCACGGATAATCTTGTAAAAAGCGTAAACAATCTTCAGACATCACAGGCACAGAATGACCATTTTGTTGGGCATACTTTTGAATAAAGTGTTCTGCTAACGGGCCAATATCAGCTTTTCTGTCACGTAATGGCGCAATTTCTAAGGTCAAAACATTAATCCGGTAATAAAGATCTTCTCTAAATGTACCCTCTTGCACCATGGCCGGTAAGTCTTTTTGCGTTGCAGCAACAATACGTACATTCACTTTTACTTCGTTTTCATCACCGACTTTGCGAAATGTGCCATCTTGTAAAAATCGCAGCAACTTAGTTTGCAATTGAGTCGACATTTCACCAACTTCATCTAAAAACACCGTACCACCATCGGCTTGCTCCAAAACGCCACGTTTTGGTGCCGCGTTTTCTTCATAGCCCGCATAACCAAATAACTCTGACTCAGCCACGTCATCAGGTAACGATGCACACGATAAGGCAATAAAGGGTTTTACTGAACGGTTAGATGCATAATGACAAGCCCGTGCAAGTAATTCTTTACCTGTCCCCGTTTCACCAGTTATCAAAATTGGCGCTTCAAGCTGTGCCATTTTGCGAGCTTCACGAACAACACGACGCATTGCAGTGCTAAAATTATGGATTGTCGCAAAACTTTCTTGGCCATATCGACGAAAGGCACTCACTTGCTGACCAAGTCGACTTTGCGATTTAATGTTAATAACGGCGCCTGCTAACACATCCCCTTCAGCACCTTGTGGAACTGAAATAGGAAGAATATCAGCAATAAAATCTTCGCCAGCAACTTCTACACGCGTTGTTTGACCAAGTACTTCTTTACCCTCTAACCAGCGAGTAAAATTAAAGCCTTTCAGCAAGTTATTAATATTAGCGCCTATAACTTCACTTTCAGATAGCTGTAAATCGCGACAAGCTGCATCATTGCATAATCGCACCCAGCCTTTAGCATCAATAGATATCACACCATCAGGCAATGCTCGCAGTAATGTATTTAACTCATTATGCTCTCGCTCAGAAGGTAGAAATGCAGTTGTGCGAACATCCATCACGCCGTCAATTAAGCGAATAGAAGGCATGATCTTTTGGAATTGCTCAAATTCAATAGGAGGAAAACTGACATACATACGACAATTAACCGAATCTACTTCAATACCTTTTAAGTCAACCTGATAACTTACTAAGATATTGAGAATCTCTTGTGCGATACCGATTCGGTCAGCACAGTGGATATCTAAACGCATTACATCCTCAAAAAACGGGAACCTATAGTATGAGAATAATACGCTAACTACTAGCGGCTGAATAGTCTATTGTAAACAATTTTGGACAATTTAAAGTACTTGCTCAGCTATCCAGATGCCAAAAGATCCGCTTTCATTGCAATGAATTACACCTACCCAAACAAAAATAACTCATCACATAAACTTAAAATGAATTGCTAAGTATTACTGACAAGTATCAAGTAATCTTAAATTGGTTGTATTTGGTAAGGTTAAGTTAACGCAACAAATGGTGTACCTACCGCAAGATCTTCCCCTGACCAAGAGGTCTATGTATACTGTAGCGCACTTGTAGCTAGGATAAGGGTGTGTCCTATACCCTTAAGTTCATAACTTGAGCAACAAACCATTATCTTAGCTGCATCAAAAAAACATGGCCACTCATTCATCAATATTAATTAACCAATGAGCAAAGCAATAATATAAGGCCAACGACAATTAAAATTAGGAAGTATAATTCATGAGTTCTCTACCAAAAGCTGGTGACTTTATGGGTCACCCGAAAGGGCTCTTCTTACTGTTCGTTACAGAAATGTGGGAACGTATGAGCTACTACGGTATGCGCGGTATTTTCGTGCTTTATTTATCAACAATCGCAACTGCAGCTGCTATGGGCTGGGATATGGCCTACTTTGGTATTGACCCATTATCTGCAGGTGCTGATGAAGCTTACCAAAAAGCATTAAACTCTAATGCATTGAGTATTTTAGGCCTCTATGCAATGTTAGTTTACGTAACACCAGTTATCGGTGGCTGGTTTGCTGATAATGTATCTGGCCAACGTAAAGCTATTATATTTGGTGGTGTTGTGATGGCTTTAGGCCAATTTGCACTTGGTACACCTCACGGTATGATCGAAGGTCTAGAAAAAGAGTTTTTATACCTTGGTTTAGCATTACTAATTGTTGGTAATGGTTTCTTTAAGCCAAACATCTCAACAATGGTTGGTGACCTCTATACTGAAACTGATAAGCGTCGTGACGGTGCATTCACAATTTTCTATATGGGTATTAACCTTGGTTCGATTTTAGGTTATTTCGTTGTAGGCTCAATTGGTGAAAAGTTTGACTATCAATACGGCTTCTTAACCGCAGGTGTTGGTATGTTAATTGGTGTAATTTTACAGTTAGCATTATCTAATAAATATCTTGCCGATATCGGTAAAGTTCCATCAGCTAAACAAGGTGATGACGCACAGGCTGCAAACAAACCTTTAACTTCTGAAGAGCGTGATCGCGTTAAAGTTATATTAATCATGAGCTTTTTCACTATTGTATTCTGGGCTGGCTTTGAGCAAGCTGCAGGTTCAATGAATTTATTTGCAAAGTATAAAACTGACCTTGTTTTCTTTGGTTGGGAAATGCCAGCAAGTTGGTTGCAAGCTGTTAACCCAATCTTCATTATTATTTTAGCCCCAATTTTCGCAAGTGTATGGATCCGCATGGGAGATAAGGAGCCTGACTCTCCGCGTAAATTTGCTCTTGGTATGTTATTCCTAGGCCTAGGCTTCGTGTCTATGGTAGGTGCAGCCTTACAAATTGGTGATGATGCAAATACAAAAGCGCATGTAATCTGGTTAGTTATGGCATACGTATTCCACACAATGGGTGAGCTATGTCTATCACCAATTGGATTATCAATGGTATCTAAGCTCGCTCCGCTGAAGTTTACCTCACTATTGATGGGTATGTGGTTCCTATTCTCTGGTTTAGGCAACTACGCAGCAGCATCAATTGGTCAGCTTGTAGGTGAAAGTGGCCCTCTAAACACCTTTGGTGGTGTAGCAATTATGGCTTTCATCGCAGGTATTTGTTTATGGCTGTTGGCAGACAAACTTGTTGATTGGATGCATGATGCTGATACCTCTCAGGATGAGTTAGAAATTCTCGAAGAAGAATTAGAGATTACTGCTGACAAACAGTAACCTTAAGCCCCACAGTTTATGCTGTGGGGCTACGTACTTCCCGCCGTTAGATCTTTACTAGTTAACTACACTCGATATCATTTCGTACTTTCGACTTCCCTATTTAAATATTCACTGAAATTGACAACCACTAACTTTGTAAACAATTCGATACATTCACTCTAACTTTATTTGGCGAAAACAAAACGAATAAAATACAAAAAAGCTTATAAATATCAGTTCATTAAATATTTATTAACGGCGCTTTATTTACTCTTTTTGATCTTTATTTTTACTATTTTCACTTCACATGATGAAATTAAAACCATTGTCTCATTAAATTTACAAAAGGGACTTTGGCTAAATAACGCTGTGATCTTCCCCAAATTGAATTTCTGGTTAATCATCCGCTCATTACATAACAATAATTCTTTTTAGCGCAGTGCTTATAATTGCGGGAGTAATGACAATGAGCGAAGTAAATAATCCGTTAGGCCTAATGGGCATTGAATTCACTGAATACGCAACACCTGATGCAGATTACATGGACAAAGTGTTTACTGATTTTGGCTTTTCAAAGCTAAAAAAATTCAAAGGTAAAGACATCGTTTACTATAACCAGCATGACATTCATTTCTTACTAAACAATGAGCGTGAAGGTTTCTCTGCTGAATTTGCTAAAAGCCACGGCCCAGCAATCTGTTCTATGGGTTGGCGTGTAGAGAATGCACAAAAAGCATTCGAGGTTGCTGTTGAGCGCGGTGCAAAACCTGCGACAGACTCAACTCACAAAAACTTACCATACCCTGCTATTTACGGTATCGGCGACAGCTTAATTTATTTCATCGAGCAATTTGGCGACAAAGGTTCTATCTATGAGTCAGATTTTGAAGATTTAAACGAGCAAAACATTGTTGAAGACAAAGGCTTCATCCGTATCGACCATTTAACCAATAACGTTTATAAAGGCACGATGGAAACATGGGCTAACTTCTATAAAGACGTATTTGGTTTTACTGAAGTTCGTTACTTTGACATTAAAGGTCAAAAAACAGCGTTATTATCTTACGCACTTAAATCTCCGTGCGGTACTTTCTCGATTCCAATCAATGAAGGTAAAGATAACAACAACAACCAAATCGATGAGTACTTAAATGAGTACAATGGTCCGGGTGTACAGCATTTAGCATTCCTAACGAATGACCTAGTAAGTTCACTTGATAAGCTTGACCAATCAACGATTGCGACACTAGATATCATCCCAGAGTACTACGACACCATTTTTGACCGTGTGCCTTGGGTTAAAGAAGATAAAGAGAAGATCCGTAAGCATCAAATCCTTGTAGATAGCCAAAGCGAAAACTGTTATCTACTGCAAATTTTCTCGAAGAACCTATTTGGTCCTATCTTCATCGAGATGATCCAACGTGTAGATGACGGCGGTTTTGGTGAAGGTAACTTCCAAGCCCTTTTCGAGTCAATCGAGCGTGATCAAGAGCGTCGTGGTGTAATCTAAACCGCCATATTGCGCTTAAAAAGCAGCGTTTAACACGCTGCTTTTTGTCGTTTTAAATTCTGTTTTAAACTAACTGTTTAAATTGCGTTGATTGCCTCCATATAGATAACTAATAAATCAGCGCGAACCAATAAGGAAAGAGTATGAGCCTAATTAACGAAACCCACGATATTAATCTAAAAAGCTGGGTTGCATCTGCTAACGAAGCGAACTGTGACTTCCCAATTCAAAACCTTCCTTTTGCAGAAGTACGTCGTAAAAATTCAGATGAAGCGTTCCGTGGCGCTGTAGCTATTGGTGATCAAGTTATCGACTTAGCAAAAGTAAATGAACTTGGTTTATTCTCTGGTGATGCACAGATTGCCGTTAAAGCTGCAAGCCAAGCTACACTCAATGAATTTATGGGTCTTGGTCAGCAGTATTGGTCTGCACTGCGTCTAGCGTTATCAAAAGCACTTCGTGAAGGTGCCAGTGAGCAAGCGCAATTAAGCGAAGCGCTTATCGCTCAAGCTGACATCGAATTTGCACTACCGTGCCGTATTGGTGATTACACTGACTTTTATACCTCTATTTACCACGCAACAGCGGTAGGTAGTCTATTCCGCCCTGATAACCCACTTCTACCTAACTACAAATGGGTACCAATTGGTTATCACGGCCGTTCATCGTCAATTGATGTATCTGGTCAAACGTTCCACCGCCCTAACGGTCAAACTAAAGCGCCAGATGCAGAAGTCCCTTCATTCGGCCCTTGTAAACGCCTTGACTACGAACTTGAGTTAGGTATTTACCTTGGTAAAGGTAATGAATTAGGCGATGCAATTGCCATTGAAAATGCTGAAAACCACGTATTTGGATTCTGTGTATTTAATGACTGGTCTGCACGTGATTTACAAGCGTGGGAATACCAGCCGCTTGGTCCATTCCTTGCGAAAAACTTCGCTTCGACAGTATCACCTTGGATTGTTACGACAGAAGCACTGGCACCATTTAGAACAAACTGGACACGTGACGAAAACGATCCACAACCAATGGATTATTTAGAGTCAGCTCATAACCGTGAGTTTGGTGCATTTGATATCAAAATGGATGTGCAAATTGAAACTGAAAAGATGCGTGCAGCCGGCGAAGCACCAACACAAGTATCTAAATCAAGCTTCAAGCACTCTTACTGGACAGTTGCGCAAATGGTGACTCACCACACTGTAAATGGCTGTAACTTTCAACCAGGCGATATGTTAGGTTCGGGTACGCAATCAGGCCCTGAGCACGAAGAAGCAGGTTCATTATTAGAGCTTTCTCGCGGTGGTAAAGAAAAGATCACCCTTGCTAATGGTGAGCAGCGTGCTTTCTTAGAAGACGGCGACAACGTAATTATGCGTGGTTGGTGCGAAAAAGACGGTTTTGCACGAATTGGTTTTGGTTCAGTTGAAGGAACCGTGCTACCTGCTAAATAAAAGTAACTCACTATTTTTATTTACAGAACAAGTGTTAAGGGCATTTTTTGCCCTTTTTTTTGTGCTTTTTCAGCTGAGTTACAATTTTTTGCTGGCTTTTTTAACTGAGGTTGCTATCTTAACTCGGTTATTAGTTAAATTTTGTACGCCATGTTAGTTAAACTTAAGTCTTTTTATCGCACGTTTTTTCCAGCTCGACAGCTGTTGATCCGTCAAAATGGCGAAGTAAAACACTTGGTATTAGCGCCTTGGCTACAATTGACGACCTTAATGGTTATTTTAATAGCCATTGCTTGGCTTAGTATCTCAACACTTCAAATCATTTCACAAGCAGACAAGATAACCAGCATTGAGCAAAAACAGGTTACCAAGCAGCAAGAGTGGAAAAAGCAGCACTTTCAACAGCAAGCTGCCTATGAAAAACAATTAGAGCAACTAGCAATTCTTGAGCAAAAACAAGCGCTATTGCAAAGCATGATTGAATCACTACCAGAATCGATGAACAAACCCACCTTGCCAAACGATGCTGAACCTCTACTTTTACCGATTAAAGAAAATGCTGAAGATTTTCATGCTCCTTTAGAAGATGAGCAGCAACCAAAACAAGTAAAACACTTAGAAAGTATGACTGAGCGTTTGGCACGTCTTGATGCGGCTTATAATCGTAGTTTCGTAGTGCTAGATGAACAAATCAAATTACGCCATCAAGAAATTGTTGCCATGCTCGAAGGGGCTGGTCTTGATAGCAGTCTAGCCAATACCTCAATACTTGAAAGCTCAGACACAGCCCAGGGTGGCCCGTTAGACTTGTTTGACGAATCAAGAATTCCTGCTGAATTTCTAGCAATTGCCGACAACTTACTAGCGTTAAACAACCTAGAAAACTTGCTGAGTGAGTTACCACAAACACTCCCTGCTGCTGACTACTATATTTCTAGCAGTTTTGGCTTACGCAAAGACCCAATGAATGGCCGCCGTGCTTTTCATAAAGGTGTTGATTTAGCCGGTTGGCATAAAACCGAAATTTTTGCTCCAGCCGATGGCACCGTACTTCGTGCAGGTCGTAATGGCGGCTATGGCAACTTTATCGAACTACAACACAAAAATGGCTTCGTTACTCGCTTCGGCCACCTTAATAAAATTAAGGTTAAAAAAGGCCAAACAGTAACTAAAGATGATGTCATCGGTTTAATGGGTAGTACTGGCCGTAGTACCAGTACCCACCTACATTACGAAGTTTTAGTGAATGGCAAACATGTCAATCCAGTTAAAATAACAAAGGCGCTTTCTCGTGTTCGGTAAAAAAAAACAATCAACAGCTAGTTCGTCTGGCTCATCATTAAAAAGAACCAACCATACTCCTTCTATTATTTCTGAAGACGTACGCTTAACAGGTAGCCTTACCAGCCAAGGTGAGGTTCAACTTGATGGTCGTATCGAAGGCGACTTACATGTTAAACACTTAGTGATTGGTCACACAGGTATGATTGAAGGTGTTATCGAAGCAGACAGTGTGGTCGTAAAAGGTAAAATCATTGGTTCACTCATTGCCAACAAAGTGACAATTGAAAGTACTGCTGAAGTCCATGGTGATGTATTTCACGACACTTTAAGTATTGAAGCCGGAGCTATCATTGAAGGCAGCTTAAAACATCGTCACGAAGAAGATAATGTGGCGCCTATTAAGCCTGAAGAACAAACGAGTACTTCAATATTGGCTGATGATGACAACGACTTGTCGTTTGTAAACAAACAAGCCGCTGATAAGTCTTAACGTTTTTTGGCGGTTACATACATAGTAATATCCGCGGTGAAGACAAGTTCATCGCGGCTATTGTAAACCTTAACGGGCACAAGCAAATCCTGCTTTTCTAGCCACTCACTCGGCACGTCTATCTGTGCAACTGCACGCATGTCTGTATCAATTTTTGCTAGGTAGTTCACTGTCATGCCTTTTGGGATCCAGCGATGCGTTTTTGCCGGCACAGTTGCATCAACCATTAAGCCAGCACAAAGCTCTGCCACATTGCACTGTGCAATTGCATGGATGGTACCAATGTGATTATGGATTGCGCGGCGATTTTTAACAATTGCACTGCAATGCCCAGCAGTCAAATTTGTGATCAATGGCTTTATAGACCCAAAGTAAGGTGCTTTAAAGCACACGGCTTTACTAAACAACCAGTTACCTTTCGGCAATGACTGACACTTAGTCCAAATTTTTAATAATGATGATGGTGAGCTCACGACGTTTATCCATTATTTTTATGATGTAAGATAAAAAACTAACACATCAGACCAGATAGCGAAATGGAAATTTTTTGTAAGCAGTTTTAATGATTACGTATGTATTACACTTTTAGCCAAGTGAACGCTTTTCTTTTCCTTTAGGGGCACATAAAATACCGTTTTAAAGGAGAGCGAATGCAGTCACGCCAGCACAAAAACCTCAGCTTACTATTTATTCTTGGCCTTCTGGTTATCTTTAGCCCGTTAGCAATAGATATTTACTTACCCGCATTTCCGACCATTGCAGAACAATTCAGCGCTTCAGAAAAGCAAATTCAGCAAACCGTCGCTATTTTTATGCTTACCGTCGGGCTTGGACAGCTCATTGCAGGGCCATTAGCAGATAAATTTGGTCGTAAGCCTGTGGCAATCACCGGTGTGACAATTTATGGTTTAGCGGCGTTTGGCGCGTATCTGGCACCTGATTTTGCAACCCTGATGATTGCAAGAGCACTGCAAGGTTTGGGGGCCTGTGCCACATTTGTAGTAGCCTTTGCCATTGTAAGAGATCGATTTGGTAGTGAACGCAGCGGCCAAATTATTACTTATCTTAACGGTATCGTTTGCTTTATCCCTGCCCTCGCGCCAATTTTAGGCGCTTGGCTCACAGTACAGTTTGGCTGGCGCATGAACTTTTTATTCATGGCTGTATTTGCACTCATTGGTTTATTCATAACCTTGTTAATGTATAAAGAAACCCGCCCTGCAGATAGTGTATATAGTGGTCATATTCTTGACCTGCGCCGTTTTATGCCAATTATCAGCACGCCATTGTTTTTATTCCATAGCTTAATTTGCTTGGTAACTATGTCGGCTATTTTAGTCTTCGTTACGCTAGCACCTGGCTGGCTTATTACAGAATTAGGTGGCAGTGTTACCGACTTTACTTTCTGGTTTACCTGTAATGCGGTATTGAGCATTGTGGCAAGCTTTATAATGCCACTGTACATCAAACGTCAACCAAAACGCGCGCTAAAAGCAGGACTCCTGCTGCTTGTAATCGCAGGAGCCTTAATGTTGGCCTTTAGCCAACAACGTACTGCGCTTGCGTTGATGTTTCCGATGTTTATTGCTGCGTTTGGTTTTGCACTGACACTTGGCTCATCAGCAGGCCGTGCATTAAGTTTGTTCCCTAAACAAGCAGGTACGGCTTCAGCACTTATAGGCTTAATGCAAATGAGTGGCGCAAGTTTATTAGTGTTTATAACGCAATTGTTAAATTTGACTACACCGGTATTAATTGGCGTACATTTTTTAATGCTCATCCCATTTGCCTACTTATTGATCAAACATAAGCATTTGTCATAAATCAGCGGGCATTGATTGCCCGCTTTTTCTTTTTCTAGAAGCTTGTTAAAATCAACTACCTAGCTTTTTATCTTTGTGCCGATGATCAATCCAGAATTTCTACTGTCGTTTTTAGGCGCCAGCTTTTTAATTGCCGTAGCCCCCGGCCCTTCTAATGCATTTTTAATGGCACAAACCTTTGCCAATGGCCGTAAAGCCGGAATGCAAAGTGCCTTTGGTTTTGCCTTAGGTGGTGTAGTGCATACTTTTTTTGCGGTGGTGGGTTTAACAGCAATCTTAAAAGCATCGACTGTTGCCTATACCACAGTCCAGTATTTAGGTGCGGCGTACCTGTTCTATTTAGGCGTAATGACGCTAAAAGACACCTTTACACAGCCTGAGTCAGAGTGCGACGAAAAGCCTCATGTAAGTACCAGTAAAAAGCAAAATGTGATGCTTCAAGCAATGATGACCGAGGTACTCAATCCTAAAGTCGCCTTATTCTTTATTGCGTTTATTCCGCAGTTCGTCGATCCGAGCTTATCTTCAACGACCTTTCAGCTCGCTTTTTTTGGCTTACTCTACCCGCTTTTTGCTTTTCCGATCGACTGCACGTATATTTATTTCGGCGATAAGATAGCCAGTTATTTTCGTGAGCACCCACAAACCCAAATTTGGATTGATCGGATCACAGGACTGGTGTTTATTGCATTAGCAATTAACCTATTGATATAAGAGCACTTATGGAACAAAAACAACAAGCCTTACCAGCCAAAAAGAATATTGCCCTCGTAGCCCATGATGGCAAAAAAGCAGCTCTTCAGGCGTGGTGTGAAAAACACCAAGACATTTTAAGTAAGCACACGCTGTACGGTACGGGTACAACCGGTCATTTAATCGAACGTACAACAGGGCTTGAAGTGATTAAGCTGCTAAGCGGCCCTATGGGTGGCGATCAACAACTCGGTGCTAAAATTGCTGAACATGAAGTGCACATGCTGGTGTTTTTCTGGGATCCACTTGCATCGCAGCCACACGACCCAGATGTAAAAGCATTACTGCGTTTAGCTGCGGTTTGGAATATTCCTGTTGCTTGTAATGAAGTCAGTGCCGATATGCTATTAAGCTCACCTATGATGGAAACTGAGTTGTGCCGCACGTTGCCAGATTACGAAAAATACCTCGCAACGCGCCAAGTGACTCTTTAGTTCTATAAGTCGATATATCAAAGTGGGGGCTATTAGCTATAAAGCTTGTGCGCCCACTTAGTTAAACCTGCAGTCACACTACCAAAGTGATCTCCGTTCAGCATTGCAATATCACCTAAATGGGCTTTTAACGCAGCCTTGATAAGCGGTGATTGTGCACTACCGCCCGTTAAGTAAATGACATCAGGCGTTGTGCCTGCTTCTTGAATCGCTTGTTTAGCTAGGCTTACTATCTGGCTTATCGAATCATCAACGGCTAAAGCGAGATCTTTTAGCGTTAAGCACTGCGTTAAGTCTGAATCTAAGAAGCGTAAATCTGTAGTAAATTCATTCGCTGACGAGAGCGCAATTTTTGCCGCCTCGCCTTGCTGCACTAATTGATGACCTTGCTTATTTTGCTGCAATTGAATTAAGCGTTTAAAAAGCGCAGGCTCTTTGACTTCACGAAGTTGAGTCAGTAACTCACGATGATGGGCATCGCTATAAAACTGGCTTTGCAGATTTACATCATTGATTTTACAGGCTTGCCAAAACGGTTGATTCGGCAGCGGAAGACCCGATTTAAACTCTGTGCCTAAACCTAGTAATGGCATTAAGCCATGAAAGCTCAGCGCAATATCTAAATCATTTCCACCCACACGCTTACCACTGTGAGCTAAAAAGTCATTGTCACGGCATTGCTTGTCACGAAAGCTTGGCCCCATTTGTACAAATGAGCAATCGCTAGTTCCTCCGCCAATATCGACAACCAACACTTTTTGGTCTTGCTGCAATGAGGTTTCATAATCAATCCCCGCCGCTAATGGCTCATATAATAACGACACCTCTTTAAAGCCTGCGCGTTTTGCTGCTCGCTCTAATATGCCGAGCGCTTGTCGATTAGACTCTTCACCACCGACTGATTGAAAGTTTACCGGTCGTCCAATGACCGTTTCTGTTAATGTGTCTTGCAAAGATTGCTCGGCGCGTTGTTTAATTTTTAAAATCATCGCCGTGGCAATGTCTTCAAAGAAGTTTATTTGCCCTTGCTTTAAGCCTACTGCACCAAAGAATGACTTAGGTGATTTTACAAAGTAACCTTCTTCAGGAAATTGCACATACTCGCTAATTGCTTCGCGACCTATAAATAAGGTCTCATCACCAGCTTGAATATCGAGGTCAGATTTAATACGAGGAATGGTATTTAAAAGCGCTTGTCGCTCAGTTTTAAAATCGTGCTCAAACGGACTACCCGTAAGGTGTTTTGTCACAAAATCGACAACTAATGCACTGTGATGAGTATAAAGTGTTGAGGGTAAATATTGCTTGCCCTGCTCAAGCGGCACTAAAGAGACTTGTTGCTCATTATCCATTACACCGATTGCACAATTTGAGCTACCGTAATCAAAGCCTGCAAACATTCTAACACCTATACATCAATAAAAAGGCCGCGAAATTTACCATAGTCGCAGCCGTTTTTGAATGACGCTATGGCGTTTCATGCAAAAAGCTTGCAAAACGAGGTAGGCCATTTTTAGTAAAGCCATGATATTTGTAGGTAATAGTACTTCCTATCGCTGGAGGTGATGATCTTTGTTGATCGGTAAACCCCGAGCCAATTTTAAACTCGGTCCCATCACTGCTGCGCACCTTGAGTGCACCAAGCATATTTTTATACTTACCCTTTCCTGCGATATAACCGATTACAACCGCTTCAGCGTCAAAATAAGGCTTTAACTTTAACAATGCATCACTACGCCCTGCACTATGCTTTGCAGCTGCTAGATGCAGCATGACGCCCTCAGCACCTTGTGCGATTAGTTCATCCATAAACAAACTAAGTTGCTTGTTATCATTAAAGTGCATTTGCGCAACGGCTTTAATATGCTTACTTTGCAGCTTGTTTACTAACCTTGTGTAGTTTTCATAGCGTTGACTAAATGGCGTTGTCGCATCCGGCATATCAAATATCATGTAATTGACGGTTTGCCATTCTGATTCTACAGGTATGACTTTTCGAACGATCCCGCTCACATTGGCAAAATCTTGGTGCTTAGTCCAAAGCTCGCCATCAAGCCAAACATCTGGCAGCGGCGCGGTAAACCACTTGGGTGCATAAATTGGGTTACCATTTCGGGTTACTAATTGACTCCCAGTCCAAATAGCTCGAATGCCATCATATTTTTCACTAACTAAATAGTCGCTTACATTCACCTTTTCGGCTTGATAGACGTTTGCTAAAAGGACTGAAGGAGCTTGTTGCGCTTCGGCTAAAAAGCCTATAAATAACGTGATTGCGCACAAAAGCGCACGAGTGAATTTAACCATTATTGCTTCCTTGCAAATTTGTAAGTTTTAAAGTGGCTATTCCTGCTTAATCATAACCACTTAACAATAGCTGTTTTGTGATTGCCAGCTAATTATAGTTTAGTTTGTAGCCATTTGAAGAATTCGTTCAAATCAGCAAACACGCCTGCCGCTTTACTAAAATCATGCTCTAACGTGAAATGATTCGGCACAGCAAACACAGCAACACCGGCATTGCTCGCAGCGGTGACACCGGTATAGGTATCTTCAACTGCTACGGCTTCATTAGCTGTAATATTTAACGTATCAAGAGCTAGTTGATAAGGGTCACCAGCAGGTTTAGGATTGTTAACATCATCTTTGGTAACCACACAATCAAACCAATCAAAAATGCCATAGCCTTTTAAAATAGGATAGGCTTCATTTTTTGCACTGCCTGTTACTAAAGCCATTTTTAAACCACTGGCTTTTACTTTCTCTAGCACTTCTTTAGCGCAAGGCATATAGGCGGGTAAATGAGTACTAACAAAACGGCCAAATGCCGCGTACTTATCATCCGTTAACTGCTCTGGATTGATACTAAGCCCATAACTTTCAACAACCTCCTTTGCGGCTTCAAATGTTGGTCTCCCAGAGAAGCGCTTACAAAAAGTAGCTTCATCATACTGCACACCAAAAGGAGCTAATAAATCATTCCAAATATTAAAATGCACACTTTCAGAGTCCACTAAAGTGCCATCCATATCAAACAATACTGCTTTTAAAGTCATCCTCATTCCTTCAAAGTAAAAAGGTGCCATAGGCACCTTTAAATATGATTATTCAGTTAAGCCCGCAGGAGGTTCAGCAAACGCTTCCTCGCCGGTTTCTACATCAACCAGCTCGTAGCCACGTTGCTTTCTTACCACTTTTAAAATTGGCTTAGAAAACGCTGTTTTTAAACGATCTGCATCTGCTTCAAGTTCTTCGACTGTATTACCAAATGGTGCGGCACCGGTTTCTGACCAGTTAGTCACTTTACCATTTAAGTTATATTCAACTTCATGAATTTGATATTGTGCCGCTTCATCTTTTGTTGCTTCACAAAAAATGACACGGTAGTTCCAAAATCCAGCCATAGCTATTCTCTTTCTCTTTAATTAATCCTGCCACTTTAGCAGTTACCAACGCGATTATAAACGAAAAAACCCGCTATACAGCGGGTTTTCATAAGACTTATTTTTCAGCTTAGAAGAAGCTTACTTTAAACTCAGCACCGATGTAACGCTCTTCGTTCACCATTGCTGTGTTGTTATTGAAGTCGATAGCACCGATTGATTGCTGCTCATCGAACATGTTACGTACGAATGCTGATACTTCATATTCGTTGTCGCCTTGTGCCCAAGCATAGCCTGCACGTAAACCAACTTCAGTTAAAGGCTTGCCTTCAAACTCAACTGACTCGTATAAGAAGTAGTTGATTTCGCTGCGGTAAGACACGTCAGCGTAAGTGAAGAATTCACCATCAGCTACTTCGCGGCTATAACGTAATGTAAGGTTAGAGATCCACTCAGGTGCGTGCGGTAAGCTGTTACCGTCAAGAACAGCTTGACCTGCGCTGTTTAATGAATTTGTTACAGTACACTGCGCACATACGTCAACAGCTAAGTCTTTATCTTTAAGCTCAGTGTTGTTGTAGCTTAAGTTAAATGTAGCATTTAGGTTGTCAGTTAATACCCACTCAGTGTCTAACTCAAAACCGTAACCAGTTGTCTTATCAGCATTAACTAAACGGTTGAAGTTTGCACCACCGCCTACAGCTGTTAATTGTTGGTCATCCATTGTGTAGTAGAACACAGTTGCGTTTACACGACCTTGACCGTCAAGTACGTCTGATTTGATACCTGTTTCGAATGACGTCACAGTTTCAGACTCAGCAACAGTAACTTCATCACCGAATAAGATACGACCTTGGATACTTGGTGCACGGAAGCTGTTAGCAACACGCGCGTACCAGTTTACGTCATCGTTGATCTTGTAGTTAGCAGATAAATCCCAGCTAACGTGGTCGTCACTTGGGTTTTCTGTTAGGAATAACGCACCGCCACCTGCTGGGCTTAAAGTACGGTTTGCAGAGAATTCTTTTTCGTCATCTGAGTAACGTAGTCCTGCAGTGATTTTTAAATCATCTGTGATTGTGTAATCTAATGAACCGAATACCGCCCATGCTTTAGTATCTTGCTGCTGGATAACATAGCCGTTTAACTCACCCGGTGTTGAACCGTATGTATCGTAGCTGAAGTTTTCGATTGTTAACGCTTCGTCAAAGTAGAATACACCTACTTGGAAGTTTACGTCGCCAGCATAGTTGCTAGATAAACGGAGTTCTTGCGTATATTGGTCTTGATCTGGAATGCCGTCAGCACTTTCAGAGTAGAATGGGATAAAACCAGGGCCCATATCTGGTAAGTAGCTTGCACCGTAACCACCGTCGATGTCAGCGCGAGAATAGATTTCAGCACTTTCCCACGCAGAGATTGACGTAAGAGTTAAATCATTGATATCCCACTCAAGCTTTAAGCTTGCGCCTTGAGATTCAACTTGCTGTGTCGCACGAGAAGCCGCATCGTGGTAAACCACATCGTGCTCAAAATTATCTACTAAGTCATTTGTACCCGCTTTAATAGCGTTACCACGGAATGCGATTGGCTTACCGTCCATATCACGAACGTGGTAGTTGAAAAGACCTGTGAAATCGTCACCTTCGTATAAAAACTGAATACGTGCCGCTTTTTCAGTGTAACCACCTAAAACGTCATCTTGTTCAAAACCTGGTGCACGATTATCAATATAATCGTCTTTTTCTTGCCAAAGTACAGAAACACGCGTTGATAAACGGTCAGTTAAGCCACCGCCAACAGCACCTTCAAAGTCAACTGCGCCACGGCTACCGTAAGATACTGAACCATAGCCTTCAAATTCTTGTGATGGTTTAACTGTATCAAATTTAACAAGGCCTGCCGGTGTGTTACGACCAAATAAAGTACCTTGTGGGCCACGTAGAACTTCTACACGTGCTACGTCAAATACAGGGAAACCTTTTAAGATTGCATTCTCTTGAACAACTTCGTCTACAACTAACGAAACTGGTTGAGAAGCATTTAGGTCAAAGTCAGTGTTACCTAGACCACGAACATAAAAGCGTGGGAAAGAACGACCAAACGAAGATTCGATTGATAAGCTTGGGATCTTCGCGTTCATAAAACGAATATCCATACCAGCTGAGCTGTAAGCGTCTAAGTTGTCACCTTGTAATGCAGATACAGCAACAGGTACTTCCTGAGCATTCTCTACACGTTTACGTGCGGTGATTTGAATAACTTCTAGTTGGTTGTTTTTTGCTGCTGGCGCTTCGTCTGCAGCAAGAGTTGAAAATGAAGTACCTGCTACGGCAGAGAACAACGTTGCATTGATAAGTGTTGCTAACGTAGATCTTTTCATTGCTTTCATGTCGGGTTTTAACCTTTTTTATGCACTCTTATTCAACGGTGATGATGTTGCGTCAATTCATTTGACGGGCTCGGCCAATTTTTCGCGCCTTGTAATAAGCTGCGCGGACCTCTAAATCGAGAGTGCAAAACGAAGTGAAGAGGCTGAACGAACGCTGACGATTATAACACTTTATGACACTTTTACTGCATTAAAAGTTAGAAATATACAAATTTTTTACAACAATTAGCGGCAACATCGACGCATTTAGAAGATTTTATGCAATTATTTTTCAATAAAGCGGACATATGTCCTGTGCATCTAATTACAACAATGTGTAGACATTATGTACAAATGAGAGCCACTTTCATTTGCTCCTTTTTCAGTAACTAATCGGTAACTCGTGCGAATTCTGGGTTAGCTAATTCGCATTCATGCTCATTTAATAAGCCTAACACTGCTAAATTTAATTCTTCGATTACTTCCATATAGAATGCAAAGTCGACGGTCTCTACGTAGCTTAGTACATCCACTTGTAAAGCCCAAGGCGTAAAGCCTTTAAAGCGAACCCGACACGGTTCAAAGGCGATATGCTTATGTTGTTCTAATAACTCTCTTAGGGCCTGCATAAACGACATAAGATTTTGTTGCTTGGTGTTGGCACTGAGCATCAGTTTAGGTCGATAAGAAATTCGCTCTCGTTCAGAGACGTTCTCAAGCTGCATATCAACAAACTTAGCATTTGCTACATAAATGACAGAGCGGTCAAGGGTTCGGATACGCGTGGCTCTTAAGCCTATTTCTTCCACAGTCCCCAACTGACTGCCAAATTTACATAGATTACCTATTTTTACCGGCGCAGAAATATAAAGGGTGATTGCAGCAATGATATTCTCAACAGTTTTTTGCGCTGCAAGGGCAATAGCAAGCCCACCAATGCCTAAGCCAGCTAACAAGGTAGTAGCATTAAAGCCTAAATTTTCAAACCACATAAATAGCAATGAAATGACAATCAGAGTTTTTGCTACATTGCTTATAGGTCGTAATAAGAAAATCGCTTGTGGCTTATCTTGTTTAATAAAACGCTGGCTTAATCTGTGTTTGGCAAGATCCACAGCACGTAAACAAATCCAACCCCACGCAATTAATAACACAGTTGCGCCATGGAATAGCGCCATTACAGCAATAGTGACATTTGATTGGTCGTTCAATGAACGCGCCATAAACACAGCAAGTAACAGGCTAATTGGCCCATTAATAAAACCAATAACGTCATTTTCTACAGGTACTTTCAAATGTGCTAGGATAAATGTGATTAAGCGAGTAATGATTATCGCGACTAGCAAAAACAACACAAATGAGAAGGCAAAATAAATCCATTGCCAAAGCATCACCCCCAAAAATTCGATGTCTGGCAGGTTATCATATAGCCATTCACCTACTTTGTTATAACCATACTCTTTGGTGAGTAACGGTATTTGACTTACCGTTGCATTTGATATTTTCCAGATCCGATTATCTGTTTTATCATCAGGTACTAGTTGTAATAAAATTTGTACCTTACCTTGTGATGTACTGATTTCCCCCACCAAATCACGATAGCTAGGCACACTTTCTTTTTGTTTACCTTCAGGCTTATTACTCAAGTTATCAACATCAACCCATAAGGTACGATCCAGTACCACCGATAAATTTTCAGCAAGTTGAATTTTTCCTAATGCCTCAACTTCTTTAGGTAAGTTACGATAATCAAGATAATGGCTGGCCAGTTCAAAATCGCGAGCGCGAGCCGCTTTTAAGTAACCCTGCATTGAACTACGTGGCGTTATCCGGTCAAAGGCATCATAGGGCAAGTCATCTTCGAGAGGTTCCTGCGCTTTTTCAGCTGTTGCAGGTGTATTGGTTTCTGATTCTTGTTTGACGGGCTTTTGTTCGACTTGTTCTTCCTTGCTGTCTTTTTCAATTAAGGATTTAACGGTCACTTCTGGTGTGGTTGTTGCCCATAATGGCGCGTTAAACAACAGTAAAAAACACACTAATAATTTACTAAATTGTAATGAAAACTGGGTATTACAACGGCTCACGCTTTATTCCTTGTTAGATAAACATTAAATCGCTGAAATATTCAGCTAATTAAATTAGAGCATGGTTTGTGTAACTGTACAAAAAATAATTAAAAATCTTTGCAAGTAAGCGCTGAGATGTTAGTTATATAGAGACTAAAGCAAAGGAAAACGATAATGCAGATTTCAAGTTCACTCATTCCTCATTGGTCGTCATTGATGATCCATGGCGCCATTGCCATCGTTTTTGGCTTGTGTGGTTGGTTTGCCCCAGAAGCTTCACTAGCGATTCTGATGTTTATTTTCGCCGCTTACTTTTTTGTCGATGGTGCCATTAGGACTTGGTTAGCTATTGCTTCAAAAAATGAAAACCCACTTTGGTGGATGCTATTAGTGGGTGGTTTGATTTCAATTGCTGCTGCACTTGTAACCCTGTTTGCTCCCAACGTAACGGCTATCTTAATGCTCTACTTTATTGCCGCATGGGCCATTGCTATCGGTGTAATTGAAATATTGATTGCGAGTAAACTACGTAAAGAGATCAGTAATGAGTGGCTGCTAATTGGTAGCGGTATTATTTCAATAATCTTTGGTGGCTACCTGATATTTAACCCAGGCGCAGGCATAATCACCCTCCTGTGGCTAGTTGCAAGCTATGCAATCGTGTTTGGCATAATGATGGTGTTACTTGCTTTGAAGCTGAAAAAACTCAATGAACAAGCATAAAAAAGCGGCTTAGCCGCTTTTTTTATTTTTGGCTGTTACGCCTTGTTAAAGCAATTTCACCATCAATATGAATATCGCGCTGCGGGAATGCGATAGTAATGTTGTTTTCAGCAAATACTTTATAGATGCTAAAACGCAGCTCACTGCGCACTTGGCGAAGCGGTGCTTCTGATTCAGCACATACCCAGAAAATAGCGCTAAAAGTTAAAGAGCTATCAGCAAAGTCATCAAACAATACTGACGATGCAGGTGTTTTTAAAATGGCTGGGTGCTCATTAAGAATTTGCTTCATCAACTTTTCAACCAATACCACATCTGAACCATAAGCAACGCCAACATTTACAAACGAACGAGCATTACGGTCAATTAAGGTCCAGTTAGTTACCGTGTTTTCTAATAAATGGCTATTAGGTACCAGCATATGCACACCATCGTTACGACGGATACGGGTTGAACGGGTATTAATAGTCTCGACAACCCCTTTTGCTGTACCTACTTCTAAAAAGTCACCAATACGAATTGGCCGCTCCCACATTAATATCCAACCACTAATAAAGTTATTAATAATGTTTTGCGCACCAAAACCAACACCGATAGCAATGGCACCAGAAACAAATGCAAACGCCGTCAGAGGAATATTGAGCACCTCAAGCGAGGTAAACACGAGCACAGCAATAGTAACAACAAGATAAATACGCGTGAACAGGTGAACTGTGTCAGGACCTAGGTTTTTTGCCTGCAATGCTTTTTTAATTAATCGACCAATCCAGGTGACCACAAACCACATTAAAAACAGTACCAAAGGTACTTGAATGACTTTTAGTACAGTAATTTGCACATCGTTGTAGGTGAACAAGACAAACGATAGTGCAGATTGCAGATCAGCAAGGGTCATAAATTAACATTCCTAGTAAAAAATGAGTTTGATTCAGTTGTGACTAAGTTTAGCACGGCATAATAGGTGAAAACTTGGTAAATACTAAGTTCTTTATGCGCAATATGCGCTAATTATTAACTATTTTAGACTACAGCTGCTATATACATAGAGAGAGCTTGAGGTTTCACAGGCTTTGAATAGCACGAGGAGAACACAATGTCACAAATGACGCTCACACAAAAACTTGCCACTTTACAACCCTTGGTCGATCTAAACTTATTTGAATCAAGTTTAGAGTACCGTAACCGCATCTTAAACTTACTTGCTGAGCAAGAACACTCACTGACTTTAATTAACAAAGAGTTTGGCAACGCTATGCCAGAAAGCTTTGGCTCAGAGAGAAAGTTTGTGTTGGGTTACAACTAACCTATGGTGATTTATTACCAACAAGATTTAAACTGGCAGCTAGTGCCACTTTTTACTTAAGTGAGCCATTAATACACAATTGATGGCTTTTTACGCACATTTATCCCCTCCATCACATTATTTGCGTTCAAATTCCCCATTCAGACGACAAACTTGATTGTTTCTAGCCAAAAATTTGATAAGTTAGAAAAGATTTATCCACATTTTTGGAGCTCTCATGCGTAAGACCTTAGTAGCAACTACGATTGCTAGTGTGCTTTTATTATCTGCTTGTAGTTCACAACAAGCCGACACTCAAACTCAAGTTGAAACTGCCGCTGAAACACAAACAGCTAATGTTGAAAACGTTCTTTTCAAGCCAAGCCCTTTACAATACATGGCCCCTGAGTTTGATAAAATTTCGACCAAAGATTACGAGCCAGCGTTTGAAGCAGGCATCGCACAGCAAAAAGCTGAAATTGCAAAGATTGCAAACAACCCAGAACCAGCAACATTTGAAAATACCCTTGTTGCTATGGAGTACTCTGGTGAGCTATTAGACCGTACATCTGCGGCATTTTTTAATCTATCGGGTTTAATCTCTGACAGTGAGTACCAACGTATCGCCGCGAAAATGGCGCCGATTATGTCAGCTCACACAGATGATATTTACTTAAACAAAGCTTTATTTGCTCGCGTACAAAGCATTTACGACAACAAAGCGTCTTTAAATGCTGAAGATCAACGTCTTGTTGATTACTACTACAAAAAGTTCGTTAACGCAGGTGCAAAACTAACTGAAGCTGAAAAAGCAAAAATGCGTGAAATCAACGCAGAGCTTGCCAAGCTTTCAACTGAGTTTTCACAAAACATCTTAAAGTCATTCAAAGAAGATGTGATTTTAGTTAAAGATAAAAGCGAGCTAGCTGGTTTATCTGAAGGTGAAATTGCAAGCCTTGCAGCTGCTGCCAAAAAAGCAGGTAAAGAAGGTTACATGATCACACTGGTGAACACGACTCGCCAACCTATCTTACAAAGCCTTGAAAACCGCAAGCTTCGTGAAAAGATTTGGACAACGTCTTCAACGCGTGCACAAGCAACAAACAGCCCTATCATCATCAAAGAAACTAAGCTACGTGCAGAAAAAGCGGCATTACTTGGTTATAAAGACTGGGCTTCGTATGTAATGACTAACCGTATGGCGCAAACAACTGAAAATGTTTACGGCATCCTTGATGACTTAGCACCGAAAGCGGTTGCTAAAGCAGAGGCAGAAGCAGAGCAAATCCAGCAAGTAATCAAAAAGTCAGGTGAAACGTTTGCGCTTCAACCTTGGGACTGGGCGTTTTACGCTGAAAAAGTTCGCCAAGAGAAGTACGACTTAGACCCAGCTTTAGTTAAGCCTTACTTTGAAATGCAGTCAGTGATCCACGACGGCCTATTTTTTGCGATGAACAAACTTTACGGTATTACCTTTAAAGAGCGTAAAGATCTACCGGTTTATCACGAAGACGTCATGGTGTTTGAAGTATTTAACGAAGACGGCAGCGCTATTGGTCTATTCTACATGGACCCTTACGCACGTGAAGGTAAACGTGGTGGTGCCTGGATGAGTGCTTATGTTAGCCAAAGCGGTCTTAAAGACACTATGCCTGTGATCTACAACGCACAGAACATTCCTAAGCCAGCTGAAGGTCAACCTACACTCATGACTTTCTCTGAAGTAACGACTATGTTCCATGAGTTTGGTCACGCTGCACACGGTTTATTCTCTGACGTTAAATACCCAAGTTTAGCAGGTACAGCCACTGCTCGTGACTTTGTTGAATTCCCTTCACAAGCACACGAAGACTGGAATATTGAACCAACAGTACTGGCAAACTATGCCAAGCACTACAAAACAGGTGAGCCAATTCCAAAAGCGCTTTTAAATAAAGTACTTGAGTCACAAAAATTCAACCAAGGCTTTGATACAACTGAGTATTTAGCTGCGGCACTGCTTGATATGGAATGGCACTCATTTGGTGTTGATGCTGACGTTACAGACGTTCAAAAGTTTGAACATGATGCATTAGACAAGCACGGTATTGCTTACTACCCAGTACCACCACGTTATAAGTCTTGCTACTTCAGCCACACCTTTGCCGGTGGTTACTCAGCGGGTTATTACGCTTACCTTTGGACTGAAGTATTCGCAGCAGATGCGTTTGCACACATGACTGAAGAAGGTGGTTTAACACGTGAAAACGGTGATAATTTCCGTAAAGAGATTTTATCAAAAGGTAACAGCCGCGACTTAATGCAAAGCTACATTGAGTTCCGTGGTCAAAAACCAACAACAGACGCACTATTAAAGCGTCGTGGTTTAGTTGAATAATCTAAAATTATTCGCAAAATGATGAAAGCCCGCAATTAATGCGGGCTTTTTGTTATAGTGCAATTTTTAAAATTACAAATTAATCGAACATGACCTACTTATTTGCTGTAACCCTGCTTTGGGCCTTTTCGTTTAGTCTTATTGGTGTCTATTTAGCAGGCCAAGTGGATGCATGGTTTAGTGTATTAATGCGTATTGGCTTGGCAACTTGCGTATTTTTGCCCTTTTTACACTGGCGTAAAACGCCTAAAGCCTTAGCCCTAAAGCTCATGGCAATTGGCGCAGTACAACTTGGTGTGATGTACAGCTTCTATTACCATTCGTTTTTGTACCTTAGCGTGCCCGAGGTACTGCTATTCACGGTAATGACGCCACTTTACATCACTTTGTTAAACGATTTGCTTGAAAAACGTTTTAATGCCAAGTTTTTATTCGCCGCATTACTGGCTATTTTAGGCGCCGTTGCTATTCGCTATGAAGGCGTCGATGAGAACTACCTTATTGGTATGTTAATGGTGCAGGCTGCCAATATTTGCTTTGCCACTGGGCAAGTAACCTACAAACGTTTAATGCAAGATGAGCAGCTCCCCCACTCTCGGGTGTTTGCTTGGTTCTTTATTGGCGCTTTAATTGTCGCGCTGATTTGTTACGGTTTATTTGGTGATACCAGTAAGCTACCCACCACAACGACACAATGGGGCGTGTTAATTTACTTAGGCACGATTGCTTCAGGGCTTGGTTATTTTGCTTGGAATAAGGGCGCGACCATCGTCAATGTAGGTGCCTTGGCTGTCATGAATAATCTACTGATCCCAGCAGGGATCATCGTTAACATTGTGATATGGAATCGTGATGCCGATATCATCAAGCTTACCATCGGCGCAGCGATTATCTTATTAGCACTTATTATAAATCAGAAACTTAATAAAACTGCCATGGAGCAATGATAGGCTAAACTCTATTAGATTAGAGGAATGCTGTTATGCGCGCACTGGTTTTATGTTGTTTAGTTTTAATTATTCAAGGTTGTAAGAATCTGCCTGAGGAGCAGGCAGTGCAAGTGGGTGCTAGGCCTTACTATTTAATCGACAAGATGACTGATGGACCTTTAAAGCAGCAACTTGCGACATGCGCTAATGGCCCTTTCTATAAAACTGATTTTGTAATTGGTCATCGCGGTGCCCCCATGCAGTTTCCTGAGCACAGCAAAGAGTCATATTTAGCCGCTGCAAGAATGGGCGCTGGCGTACTTGAATGTGACGTCGCCTTTACTAAAGACAAACAACTCGTGTGTCGCCATTCACAGTGTGATTTACACACCACTACCAACATTTTAGCGATTCCTGAGTTGGCTGCAAAATGCAGCCAACCTTTTACCCCGGCCAAAGGCGGCCAACCAGCTCAGGCTAAATGCTGCACCAGCGATATCACCCAAGCTGAGTTTTTAACCTTAAAAGCTAAAATGGATGGCGCCAATGCAAATGCCAAAACCGTCGCAGAATATATGCAAGGTACACCAAGCTGGCGCACTGATTTATACGCAAACAGTGGCACTGTTATGACCCACCAGCAAAGCATTGAGTTATTCAAATCACTAGGTGTAAAAATGACACCCGAGCTAAAAAGCCCAGAAGTTAGCATGCCATTTAACGGTTTTAGCCAGCAAGATTATGCGCAAAAAATGCTTGATGAGTATCGGGATTTAGGTGTGAATAGCGATGATGTGTATCCGCAATCATTTAATCTTGAAGATGTGAAGTATTGGCTAAACAATCACCCTGAATTTGCGAGCAACAGTATTTATCTTGATGGCCGAGATGAGCAAGCAGACTTTGATGCGATGGATGAAACAACTTGGCAGCCATCAATGCAGGCTCTGTATGACGATGGAGTACGCATTATCGCACCGCCAATGTGGATGCTTTTAAGCCTTGATGAGTCAGGTGCAATAGTGCCATCGCTTTATGCTATTAAAGCTAAACAAGCCGGACTGAACATCATTACTTGGAGTTTAGAGCGCTCTGGTCCATTAAATAATGGCGGTGGTTATTATTACCAGTCGATTGCCCGTGTAATTAAACAAGATGGGCAAATGATGAAAGTGGTAGACGTCCTTGCTAAGCAAGTGGGTGTGATGGCTATTTTCTCTGACTGGCCTGCGACTCTTACCTATTACGCAAGCTGTATGCAGTATCCTGCCTCAAAGGAATAACTGAGCATCAATAAATTTCAAGGGCTTTGACTCGTCCAAAAGGTGGGGCTGAGGTATTATTAGCTAAACCGTTTTTTACAAGGATAAACATGATTATTCAGCACCAGAGCCACGACATAGCGACCAACACAGGCGCAATGCGCACCAGTATTTATCGTCCTGTAGAAGAAGGTAAATACCCGTGTATTATCTTCTATTCTGAGATTTTCCAAGAAACAGCACCAATTGCACGCTCTGCGGCAATACTTGCTGGCCATGGTTTTGTCGTGTTAGTGCCAGAAGTTTTTCATGAGTTAAATCCTATTGGGACAGTACTTGCCTATGATGATGCAGGTAAAGACAAAGGCAATGCCGACAAATGGGCAAAACCGCTTGAGAGCCATGACTCAGATACTGACGCTTTAATTGCATTTGCACGCCAACAAGATTACTGCACAGGGAATGTAGGTGCGATGGGCGTATGTATTGGTGGTCACCTTGCATACCGTGCTGCATTAAACCCAAGTATCAAAGCCGCTTTTTGTTTATACGCGACAGATATACACAGCGATACCTTACCAGCGCAAGCGGGTAATAACTCATTTGAGCGCATGGCAGATATTAAAGGTGAGATCCACTTTGTTTGGGGTAAACAAGACCCTCATGTACCAAAAGAAGGCCGCCTTAAAATTTACCAACAAGCGGTGGCAACAGGCATTAATTACCAGTGGCAAGAAGTGAACGCCCAACATGCGTTTATGCGCGACGAAGGCGACCGATACGACCCAGCTCTTGCCATCAGCATGTATCAACAAGCAGTCGCTTTATTTAATCGCACACTTGTTTAAATCGTCATAGTGGCTACTTGATTAGTAAAATAATCCTTCAAGTAATCAAGTAAAACCCGCAGCTTTTTACTTCCCGCCGCCCCTGGCGGGAATACGCCATAAAGTTCAATATCAGCAGTTTTGTAATCATCTAAGATTGTGCGTAACAATCCTGCTTTGATCCTGGGTAGTGCATCATAAACTGGGATTTTCGCTAAGCCATGCCCAGCTTCTACAAAGGCAGTTCGTGCAGCAGCGTTATTGGTACTTATGCCACCACTAACTGCCACCTCAAAGCGGCGTTTATCTTTTTCGAGCGTGACAACAGCACTACTTGGTTGATACACCACCCATGTATGCTCCGCTAAATCGGCGATGCTCTTTGGTATAGGGTATTTTGTAAAGTAATCGACTGAGCCACATAAGCAAGTAGCCATACTTGCAAGTTTAGTGGCTTGTAAGTTTGAGCTTTCAAGGGCCACGCCTCTAATCGCTAAGTCATAACCTTCTTTGATGATATCAACTACATCATCGCTAAGCTGTAAATCAATATCAATTTTAGGATACAAACGCTTAAACTGAGCCAGTGCCGGTACCACAAGTTGCAAACCAACATTCACCGGACAACTCAATTTAATAACCCCAACCGGTTCACTCTTTAAGTTCTCAAGGTGTAGGTTAGCAGCCTCAGCCTGCTCGGTGATAGCCTGACAACGTTCATAATAAGCCATACCCGCTTCGGTAAGGGTCATGGTGCGCGTTGAGCGATTAAGTAACGTCAGCTTTAATTGCTGTTCTAATTTCTTTAAATGATAACTAACAACAGCCCTTGATAAACCAAGTTGTTGAGCCGCTTTAGTTAAGCTGCCTTGCTGCACAATGTGGGCAAACACCACCATACTTTTTAGCTGCTCAAACGATACTTTCATACAAACTCCTAATCTAACCTGAATCATTGTATCAATTATTAAACCAATGAAGTCAAATTTATCTGCGTTGTTTAATTCAATTCTCACCCCTATAGTGTTATCAACGATGTTTAATTCACAAAAAGGGATTCACTATGTCAGCTAAGAAAATTTTAATGGTACTTACTTCACACGATCAGCTTGGCGATACAGGCCATAAAACGGGTTTTTGGGTCGAAGAATTTGCAGCACCCTACTACGCCTTTATTGATGCTGGTGTAGAGGTAACTTTAGCCTCTGTTAAAGGTGGCCAACCTCCGGTTGATCCAAACAGTGCAGCCCCTGATGCGGCAACCGATGCCACAAAACGTTTTGAGCAAGACAGCGCAGCAAAAACTTTAATGGCTAATACTAAACCTCTTGCTGAAGTTAAAGCCGATGATTTTGATGCGGTATTTTACCCAGGTGGCCATGGTCCGTTATGGGATTTAGTTGATAACCAAGATTCGATTAGCTTAATTGAGCAATTTCTTAACTCAGATAAGCCAGTCGGTGCAGTATGTCACGCCAGTGCCGTATTACTGAATGCGAAAAATGCCGCTGGTAAATCTGTGGTATTTGATAAAAAAGTAACAGGCTTTAGTAATTCAGAAGAAGATGCCGTACAGCTTACCAAAGTTGTGCCATTACTTGTTGAAGATGAATTAATCAAACAAGGTGGTCAGTATCAAAAAACTGATGACTGGGGCGAGCTTGCGATTGAAGATGGCCTACTAATCACAGGGCAAAACCCTGCAAGTTCTGAGCTTGCTGCGAAAAAACTATTAACCAAATTAGGTTAAAATAGGTCAACATCCCCTAGACCTTTAGTAAACACCTTGCATATCAAGGTGTTTACCTTCACTTTTAATAAGTTATACTCATTCGGTCACATTGATTTAAGAGCTGCCCATCATGACTGAAAAAAAAACTGTCAAAATTCCTCCTATCAGTAGTAAGCGATTCGCAATTTTCGGCATTATACTGGTGTGCTTGGTACTGCAAATAGTTAATTCCCTACCCGGCATAAATTTAAACGGTTTAGGTATATTACCAAGGCAGATGTCTGGTTTATCAGGGGTATTTTTTGCGCCATTTTTACATGGTGGCTGGGCACACCTTTTTAGTAACCTAGTGCCATTTGCTATTCTCGGCTGGCTAGTTTGCCAATTTAGCGTTAAACGCTTTTGGCTGGTGTTTGCCGGTACTGCGCTCATTGGTGGATTACTAGTATGGCTATTTGGCCGCAGCAATATTCATGTAGGACTAAGTGGTGTTATCTACGGTTTATGGGGCTATTTAATTAGCTACGGCATTATGCACCGCTCATTCAAAGCCATTTTAATCAGTATTGCGGTTGTTGTGTTATACAGCGGCCTGATTTGGGGTGTTTTTCCGCAGCGCGTTCATATTTCATTCGAAAGCCATTTATTCGGCGCAATCAGCGGCGCATTTATCGGTTATATTATGGCAAAACGTGATAAACAAAAGAGCCCTAAGCTTTAAACTGACAGCTTAAAGCTATAAGTTAGTCTCTTAACTTCATTGTCACCATCACGACGCCATGGTCGGTACTTTGATCATCATAGGCAAACTGTGGGTTGATTAAGTGCTGATCATAGGTGTGATAATCAACTACCTCGAAAAAGCTGCTCTGAAACCCGGCATCAAACTCACGGGATAACAAAATATAATCAAATACTGAGCTGCTACTACCAAAATAGTGGGTGGCTTCTCTGTCGTTCTCAGTGACAACATGGCGCTGATAGAGTTGCCAACTATCTTGTAGTTTAAACTCTGAACGAGATGGGCTATTTTGGCTATGACCGCTAAAACGAAGGTGGTCAGCGATTAAATGGTTAAGCACACCATCGTGTAACTCATTATTAAAGTCCCCCATCACAATCACAGGGTTATTGGTGTGCGCTCTGCGCTTAATAATTTCAACGAGTAACAGCGCTGCTTCACTGCCACGCTGCATACTTGATGCCCAGCGCCCAAGGGCTTGCGATTTTAACTGCATAACTAAGTTTTGCTGTTCGCTGTGGCTTTCATCATTTTGGTGATGGAGCATGCTGCGCTTAGATTTAAAGTGCACTACATAGCAATCGACATGTCCTAAGTGAGGTACTTCAAGTGTTGCGCGAATAATACTGCGGCTAAAGTTAAAATTATCGCTCAAGCCCATCGCTAAAATATCATCTTGCTCTGCCTCAACCTGACTGACAGCAATAATTTTATAGCGTGAGGCAATGGCCACAACCGGATCGCGATAAATAAAGTCATCAATCACCGTTGGCTCATCAACCACTGCAAAATAAGGGTAACCCTCTGCGTTAACTTGTTGTTTTAGTTCATTGATACTGAACACTTCTTGAAAGCCAATAATATCTGGCTGCTGATTTTTAAGGTAATCGGCCAGCCAGCGCTGCTTTTTGGCCCACTGCTCAGCGCTATAAATGCGCTGAAAATCATAAAATGCGTCAGGTGGCGCTAAATAATTATATAAATTAAATGTCGCCACCTTTAATTGGCTGTTTTCTATCACTTAATTCCTTATTCGTGTAACCACTCAGAGGCAATAATCGGGTCTTCAAAGTATTTCACTTCGCCACTGATAAACCAGTTACCCACTTTGCTTGCCACTTGTTGCCAGTGTTTGTTACCAACTACTGCTATACGGCAAAACTCTTTGTTGTGTTTAAGGCCTAGCTTAAAATCATCCCACGCGGCTTGTAACTCCCAGCCTTCTAGTTCAGTAATATCAACATAGGCTCTTATTTTTGCACTCGGAACTGCCGCTACAGCATTATCTATAAGCGGAGTGAGAGTTTTATAATCCTCGTGGGTAAGCTTCCCAACAATTTTCATTGTGAGATAAAAAGTCGTGCCAGTGCGCTCAAGGCCAATGGCTAAACCATGCTTTTTCATGTCATCCTCCTTGTTATTCATAATTAATAACTGTACTTCCCTTGCTCTATCTGATCAACTAGGATGGTAGTCTCGTAATGACATTCATTAAAGCACAATTTAGGAGTTTCAATGAGTAATACCGACAGTTATACGCCACCTAAAGTGTGGCAATGGGATGCAGAAAACGGTGGTGAATGGGCGAAGACGAATCGTCCGGTCTCAGGTGCAACCCACGAGCAAGACTTGCCCGTTGGTAAACATGACCTACAACTCTACTCGCTTGCGACACCAAACGGCCAAAAAGTCACTATCATGCTCGAAGAGCTATTAGAGCTTGGTATTGATGAAGCCGACTACGATGCATTTTTAATTAAAATTGGCGATGGTGACCAGTTCTCTTCAGGGTTTGTAAGTGTTAACCCTAATTCAAAAATCCCAGCCTTAATGGATCACAGTACCACACCCGTTACTCGCGTGTTTGAGTCAGGTGCAATTTTACAATACTTGGCAGAAAAGTTTGATGCGCTGATCCCAAGCGATCACGCCAGTAAAACAGAATGTCGTAATTGGCTGTTTTGGCAAATGGGCTCTGCTCCATACTTAGGCGGTGGCTTCGGTCACTTTTATAGTTATGCCCCTTTCAAAATGCAGTACCCAATTGACCGTTTCACCATGGAGGTAAAACGCCAGTTAGACGTATTAAACCGTCATTTAAGTGACCATGACTACATGGCTGGTAGCGAATATTCAATTGCCGATATCGCTATTTGGCCTTGGTATGGCAGCTTGGTACTTGGCAATTTATACGATGCGGCAGAGTTCTTAGATGTTGAGTCATACAGCCATGTGATGCGCTGGGCAAAACAAATTGAGCGCCGCCCTGCTGTAAAACGAGGTCGTAGAGTCAATAGAACTTGGGGTGATGAAGCTGAGCAATTAGCAGAGCGCCACTCTAAGGAAGATTTTTAAGGGCTTAACGGCCCTTTTTCATAAAAATAAACAGTATGAAAAAGCTCAGTAAAGAAGATATCTATCAACGTCTTAGCAATACCGAAGATGCCCGTGCCTGTAAAGCGATTGATGAAGCTGCTTGTAAAGTGGTACCCGGCAATTTTATTACTTTATTAGTGAGCCAACTATTTAGTAAGTTTGCAGATGCCCTGCTAAACCCTAAAGTGACTCTGCCTTGGCTACTGCAAAGCATTAATGTACCAAGTAGTTTTATTGCTTGGCTTGTGCCTATTCGTGAGTCAGGCTCAATGTTGCCACAACTGGCCATCGCCAGTGCTATTCGTAGGCTCCCAGTTAGAAAGTGGGTTTGGGTGATTGGCGCCATAGTGCAAGCCTTGTGTATTGTAGGCATGCTTATTTGTGCTTTAACACTTCAAGGTGCAACAGCAGGTTTTGCTATCATCGCTATTTTGATTATCTTTAGTCTTGCTCGTGGCTTTAATTCCATTGCTGCAAAAGATGTATTAGGCAAGGTCATACCTAAACAACAACGAGGCAGCATTAGCGGTCTTGCTGCGAGTTTTGCCGGATTTGCAACGCTCACCTTTGGTCTTGGTTTATGGTATCTTCAAAGTCTTGGCTATGAAAATGGGGTGTATGTTGCTTTAATGCTGGCCGCTTTAATGTGGCTGTTTGCAGCGCTCAGCTATAGTCGCATTCAAGAATACAAGGGCGCAACCGAGGGCGCTGAAAACGGCTTTTTGCATGCTTTATCAAAATTAAAACTGCTTTACCAAGATAAGCAATTTGCTCACTTTATTATCACTCGTGCGTTGTTGCTATGTTCTGCTTTGAGCGCCCCGTTTTATATCGTTCTTGCCAGTGAACAGGCTTTCGACTTTTCACTACTTGCTACGTTTATGGCGCTTTCTGGGCTTGCCAGCTTAGTCTCTGCGCCTATCTGGGGTCGACTAAGTGATTTATCGAGTCGCAAAGTATTAGTGTTTGCTGCAATGCTAGTCACTCTCAACGGGTTTGCCGTTTATTTAGTTGCTTATCTGAGCCCACAAACGCTCAATGAGTTTTGGCTATTACCGCTCTGTTATTTTTTACTCACCGTAGCTCATCAAGGGGTTCGCCTTGGTCGTAAAACCTACCTTGTTGATATGGCTGAAGGAAACAAGCGCACTGACTATGTCTCTGTTAGTAATACGGTGATCGGAGTTATATTATTACTGCTAGGTAGCGTCGGCTTACTAAATACCTACTTAACGACTGCTGAGTTAATTTTTTTCTACAGTATCTTAGGCTTACTTGGTGCAATTAGTGCGTGGTTTTTACCCGATGCCTAGACCCTCGGGTAAAAAAAGCGCATAATCGCGCTGATTTTATTTCCAAAAAGGACTTACTATGAAAAAGGCAGCGCTTGCACTTTTTACCCTACTTACACTTTCTGCTTGTAGCACCAGTGTGCCTATTCGTAACTTTGACGCAAACCCTGTACCGCAAATGGCGTCTGGCCAACATGACCTTGAAAGTATCAAAACCAATATTTTAAAAGCATGTATGAAACTAGGCTGGACGTGTCGTTCAAATGCCGAAGGCCAAATCTTAGGTAAACTTGATATTCGTAAACACCAATTACGCGTTGATATTACGTTTAACGAGCAAGAATATTCTATTGATTACAAAGATTCGATCAACCTTGATTACAATGGCAAAAAAATCCACCGCCAATATATCAATTGGGTTACCAACTTAATGCGCAATATTGATGCTGAATTAGCTTATAAATAAAATTGACGCAGAATCAGGTATTAAAAAAGGCGACCTAGGTCGCCTTTTCTTTGCTAATTCTAGTTTTTCAAGTTCTTATCGAAGAACTCTAAAAACGCTTTCAACGTTTTAATTCTGTATGGCTGGTGCGATAAGTAATGATCGCCATCTTCAAGCTCAATGTAAGTAACATCTTTACCTTCGTCTTTAAGTTCATCATCCATTTCACGGCTATGATAAACAGGCACTACATTATCATCAGAGCCATGAACCAATAGCACCGGACGATTAATTTGCTTTGCAAAATTAACTGGTGAAACCTTTTCAAGTTTATCGCCATCAGTTCCAAATTGCTTACGCACAATTTCTTTATTAGTGAAATAACGCGCTTTACTAACAATACGCTCAAGATCAGTAACGCCTGCAAAGCTTGCTGCACATTTGAATGTTTCTGGGTGTTTAACCACCGCCATTAATGCAGCATAACCACCATAACTTGCCCCGCCAATACAGATTTTATCTTTATTAGCGATACCTTCCTCAACAAGCCAATTCGCCGCATCTTGCAAGTCATCTTGCATTTCTTTACCAAAACCTTGAACTGCAGCCATCTCAAATTCATGGCCATAGCCACTAGAACCACGGAAGTTTGGTTGTAGTACTGCATAACCATTATAAGCAAGTAATGCAGTCCAATAGTCAAAACCAGCGTAATCACGAGCCATTGGCCCGCCATGCGGGAACACAATAGTGGGTAGTTTATCGCCTTCTTTGTAACCCACAGGTAAAGTTAAATACCCTTCAATAGTTAAACCATCACGGGCTTTATAACTGATTTTCTTTTTACCGCTGTAAACTGTTTCATTTACATCTGGGAATGCGCTTGCAAATACCGTTAGCTCACTGGTATCGCGATTCCCAATCATGTAAGTTCCAGCACTATCATCACTTGTTAAATAAAGCACATATTGGCGCTGATCTTTACTGGTATCAATGATATCTATGTCAAATTTATCTTTTGGTAAAACAGCGCGTAAACCTGTATAGAGCTTATTTAAATCTTCATTCCAGTAACGGATCCCTTCATCTAATTGAGAGTGTGTAAAGCCTGCTACTTCACCTGTAAGTGGTGAGTAGAAAATATGACCGTCGAAGTCATAATTATCATCGCTGAACACTAACTCTTTTTTCATGGTCGTTAGGTCCATTTTATAAAGCGCATCATAGCCATCTTTAAGAGCTTTGAAATAAAGAATATTAGGGTCTTTATCGAAGCCCAAAACAGTCACTACATCAGGGGTAAATGCTTTATATTTAAATAACGTTTTACGGTTATCTCTATCTTCATCGTAAAGAATATATTCGAATTCGTCTTCATCCATTTTAAGGGCAATACGCACATTACCTTGGCGGTCTGCTGTCCAATCAATCACTTTACTGCGTGAGCGCTGAATTTTTTTCTTACGAAGTGTATTTAAATTAAGTTCATACACGCCAGGGGCATTGGCAACATCAAAGTCACCTTGAACTAAAATTTTATCTTTTTGATCGGGTAAAAAGCTGATGACCTGATCACCAAATTGCGGTTGGCGTTCATCACGGTTAAAGTTCGGCTTTATAGCTAGTTTTGCCTTACCATCACCATTTATATTGTATGTATATAAACGCGTAGAGGTATATTTAGGGCCGCCAAATTGGCGTTGAATGTAGCGGGCTCCAAGTAACAGAACGTCATCATTCGCCCACTCATACCAATCGAAGAAAATAGTGTGATTATCTGAACGAATAACAGCATCTGCTTCTTTAGTTTTGCGGTTATAAACCATTAAAACCAACTCACCATTCACATTTCGAATAAACGATATGTGTTCACCACTAGGCGAAAATTTTACTTGGCTAAAAGCCCGTAAAGAGGCAAATGATTCTACAGGGAGTTGCGTGTTTTCAGCAGCACGGGGCATTAAGCTCAGCACTGCAAAAAATGTAAGCAGTAAGTACTTCATAGTAAAGTCCATTTTTTTATTGTTCCGACAATATTAACATTAAATTACAAAAAAAGACTAACTCAAAAAAACTTAGGCATATCTTTCATTCGCTTAAAACGAACATAACACTCGATTAATAGCATTATTAATTTATTTTTTGATAATTATAATGGCTGCACTACTTCAGTTTTCTTAGGTGACATGATGAAAAAAGTACTTGTGTTAAATTCATCTTTAAATGGTGAACAAGGTAATTCAACCAAACTTAGCCAACAATTTGTTGAGCAACTTGCTAACAACCAACAAATTTCAGTAACAACGCGCGATTTAAGCGACAATGCGATTGCTCACTTAACGCAGACAGAAATGGCTGCTTGGATGACTGATACAAACGAGCGTAGCGATGAGCAAAAAGCACTTGCTGCAATTTCTGACGATTTAATAGCTGAACTTAACGATAACGAACTGATTGTTATTGGTATGCCAATGTACAACTTTGGAATTCCATCAACATTCAAAGCTTGGATTGATCGTATTGCTCGTGCTGGTATTACGTTTAAATACACTGAGCAAGGCCCTGTAGGTTTAATTGCAGACAAGAAAGTGGTGGTACTTGCAGCACGTGGTGGTTTGTATCAAGGCACTGACATAGATACACAAACTAAATACTTAAAAGATGTACTTGGTTTTGTGGGTATGACTGACGTTGATTTTATTTATGCCGAAGGTCTTGCGATGCCGGGTGCAGAGCAAAGCTTAGAAGCAGCACAAAACGAAATAAAGACTTTTGCTGCAGCACTGTAATTAGCAGAGCATAAAAAAGCGGTCATCATGACCGCTTTGTGATTTACGCTGTGACCGATAACAGCGATTCACCTTCAGATAAACCAAACTTTTCTTGCACAGAGGCTAGAATCGCTTCTTTATCTTCTTCTCCCAGTTGATCAGAATATTGCGCTAACAACTCATCTAAATAACTGACAACTTCTTCAGTATCAACCTGCTCAAGTGAGTTACCACTAGGCGGAGGTGGTGGCGGACCAGGAGGACGCTCACCTTCAGGACGACCTAATTCACCGACTTCAGCGGCATCAAAGCCTGCTTCAGCCATAATTGCTTCCATTTCTTGACCCGGTTGAATACCCGCATCTTTAAATGTTTGCATAATAGATTGTGCATCTTCTGCAGTTAAGTTTTCAGGATCAAACTGAGCTAAAGTTTCATTCATTAACTCTGTCTGTTCACTGGTTAACGGCTCTGCTTGCGGTCGTTGCATGGGCTGAAAATTCGCACCCGATGAGACATTGTTGATCATCGTTGATTTTCCTTACGTTTTGGTGGTTTATGGTTGTTGAACTCGTCTTCAGTTACTTCACCATTTTGATCAGTATCCATGTCATTAAAAATGGTTTGCAGCATATCTTCTGGCATAGGCTGTTCACTAAACTCAGTAAAATCAATCACCCCATTGCCATCAATATCAATCGTCGTAAAGTCAGGTCGCTGGGGTGGACCGCCTTGATGGTCGCGAGCAAAGCAAGCGGGCGCTGTGACTAACAACGAAATAGCTAAAACAGAAAGTGCAGATAAATGCTTCATAGCGAACCTCTTATGTCATTCAATTGACCATAAGCATAATCTGAATATCATTCAAAAGTGTGTGGGCAATATGCTACAAATGTGGAAACTTTGTGGATCGTTGTAGCAATTAATCGAAGTTGTAACTTGTTACGTATTAAGAGCAAAACACTTTTTCAACTCCACGTTTATGGCAGACTCAAAAAAACAAAAAGTAAATCTTGTTTGGTTCAAACGTGACCTAAGACTGTCTGATCATCAACCACTTGCCAGTGCGATTGCATCAGACCTGCCTTGCTTACTCATTTATAATTTTGAGCCTCTATTACTCGACGACCCTCATTACAGCTTAAGGCACTGGCGTTTTGTTGCTCAGTCACTAAAAGACATCAACCAACAACTTGAAAAATACAACGCTGAAATCGCCATTTATAATCAAGAAATGATTACCTTGTTAGAAACCCTCAGTGAAGATTTTGATATTGCAGGGGTTTATAGTCATCAAGAAATAGGCCTAAACAATACATTTGAGCGAGATAAACAGGTCACACGCTGGCTAAACAGTAAAGCAATTCCATGGCACGAAACGCCACCTGGAGGTGTAAAACGAGCGCGGCCAAAACAGTTTGATTGGCAAGCACATTGGCATGGCGTGATGAACCAACGTCTTGTAACGCCAAATTGGCAAGCCTTTAATGCAGTGCTGCCTCATAATTACCAAGCCGCGACCTGTGTTAATGATTTTCTAAAGCACGACCCGCAGTTTCAATATGATGGCCCTCATGCAGCTAGAGCTTGCCTACAGAGCTTTGTAGAAGAGCGTGCAAAAAACTACCAAAGTGGCATCTCAAGTCCTTCCAAAAGTAGAGGTTCATGCTCTAGGCTTTCGCCTTACTTAGCTTTTGGCAACCTGAGCCTCAGACAAGTTTATCAAACCCTAAAATACTATTTAGTAAAGCAGCCTTTAAGCTGGCGTCGCTCATTACATGCTTTTGAATCTAGGCTTCATTGGCATTGCCATTTTATGCAAAAGTTCGAAACTCAATGCAGCATGGAGTTTGCACCGCAAAACGCGGGCTACCTACACTACCCCTATCGCGATGATGAACTCGTTGCAGAGCACTTAAAGCGCTTTGAGCAAGGTCAAACAGGTATTCCTATTATTGATGCGTGCATGCGCTGCCTCGCAGCAACGGGTTACATTAATTTTCGAATGCGCGCTATGCTAGTCAGCTTTATGACTCATCATATGAACATTCATTGGCAATCAGTCAGCTTTATTTTATCGCGTTATTTTTTAGATTTTGAGCCGGGTATTCACTACCCACAAATCCAAATGCAAGCATCGGTCACAGGAACTAACACCATTCGTTTGTATAACCCAATAAAGCAATCTGAAGACAAAGACCCAGATGGTATATTTATAAAAACATGGTGCCCTGAGCTTAAAAACTTACCCAAAGAAGATCTCCACCAGCCATGGCAACAACCGCCAATGGAAGCCTTGTTTAATAATTTTAAACAAGGCGAAGACTACCCAGAGCCCATGGTCGATATTGAACACGCAGCCAAACAAGCACGTGAGCGGTTATGGTCATTTCGAGAACGTGATGACGTAAAACGTGGCACAAAAGCCGTACTGAATAAGCATGTGATAAGCCTTAAAAGACAACGCCATGGCTCATAAAAAGCTGAATTTACCCAGCAAAACCTGCCCCGTTTGCGACAGGCCATTTATGTGGCGTAAAAAATGGCAACGTGATTGGCAGCATGTTAAATACTGCTCAGAACGTTGCAAGCGTGAGGCAAAAAGAAATATTGGCGTTTAAGTTGCACTTATATCGTGAACTCACCGTTTTCGGCACAAAACCCTGAAAGCCTTTCACGGTCGTCGAAAAAATTTACAAAGGAGATGACGATGACAATTAAAAAATCTGCACATACGAGTTGGTCTGGTGATATTAAATCTGGCAAAGGCTATATTTCTAGTCAAAGTGGCGCGCTTGAGAAACAGCCATTTGGCTTTAACACTCGCTTTGAAGATAAGCCAGGTACTAACCCTGAAGAACTGGTTGCAGCGGCACACAGTAGCTGTTTTAGCATGGCGCTATCGCTGGCACTAACTGAAGCAGGCTTTGTCGCTGACGACATAACGACCAAAGCAACAGTGAGCCTTGATGAGGTTGATGACGGCTTCGAAGTGAGCCACATTGCACTTGATGTCAGCGCAAAGATAAAAGAAATCTCACTCGAAAAGTTTGAGCAACTTTGTGAGCAAACCAAGCAAGGCTGCCCTATTTCTAAACTGATGAATGCCGAAATATCACTCACCACAACGCTTAATTAATCTCTGTAGGCCAAGCACTGCTTGGCCTTTTCACAAACTAACAGACCCACAACACTTTATTACATTCTTTTTACCGCCTCGTTGTATTATCTTTATAAAGCAAAACCAAATACAACAAGGATATGTATGATTAAAAAATTAGCCCCGATCGCTCTTGCAACACTTGCTTATTCAAACTGCTCAATCGCCACAGAACAACAAGTAAGTAAACAATGGTTCAACAGTATCGAATACACTCATATTAATAATGACTATTATGACTTTGATGGCTATCAATTAGTAAGCCATTACTACTTTGAAGAGCAGCAAAGCTCGGGGGTGCTCGATGATTATGGTTACCTAGATACAGATACAAACTTTCGAGTGAATTACTCAGGAGGAGACTATTACAACGATATTGGTTTATCAGGCGAGTATTTTTTTAACAACTGGTTTGCTGTAGCTGATATGAGGGACGTGAGGGATTTAGACAATTACACGCTAGGACTTGGCTACTTATTTGCCGATGCCTTAAAAGTCTCTGTAAATAGGGATGTGCGTAGCTATGGTGATGATTATTTCCGCTTGAAAGCGCAGTATAACCTCCAAATCAACGATAAGGATTACCTTGGTTTTAGCGCAGAAACAGATGATGAACTCGACGTTTGGAATGTCTCTGCCAGATACTTTAATCATTTAAGCGGTAGCCATTACATTACCGTCGATGTTGGCCATCAAGACAGCCTTTATAATTCAGCAAGCAATGCCATGATCAGCTACTACTTCGGCGATCACTATGCCATAGGTGCAGGGTTGGATGATTCTGAACTCGTTTTACAAGGTAAGTACTTTATTAATGATAAATACTATTTAACCGCGAATTACACTGAAAGCGGCTCTGCTGAACTTTATAACCTTAAGTTTGTTGCCCAATTCTAAATAGGAATGAGTCACCAGTTTTAAACAAAAACGCCGCTATAAAGCGGCGTTTTCAGTTTATAGAATTACATATTACCTAGCTTCATCATCATTGCAGTATACATTTTTAAGTTCAGTGCTAACTGCTCTTCAGTAATAAACTCATGCTCTGAGTGACCTGTGTACTTTTTACCTGGCATTGATGGACCAAATGACACCGCATTATCAAACAGCTTAGCATTTGTGCCACCACCAATTGACACAAAGCCCGCGTCCTTATCGCCGGTAAAGTGCTTAAAGATATCGAGTAATGCTTCTGCATGAGGTGCACCATCTAACAGCATTGGCGTACCAATAATAACTTTAGTGTCTTTTAACGTAGCACCATTAGTGGTTTGCCAAGCACTAAGCGCTTCATTAATTTGCTGCTTAAGCACCGCTTCTTGTTTACCTACCGGACGACGCATATTAATCGACAGTTTAATGTCGTTACCGTCGCGGCTTAATAAGGTAGGCGAAACAGTCATCGGGCCCATAAAGTCATGCTTGTAACCAATTTCACCGAATTGCGCGCCGTATAAATCAAGGCCAATTAGTTGATTGATAAACTCAATGGCTTGACCATCACTATTGTTCTCAAGATCAATACCTTTAAAGATTTCTGCAAGGTGCGCAATGGCATTTTCACCCGCTTCTGGCTCAGATGAATGCGCTGAAATCCCCTTCACTTGGACTAACAAGCCATTGTCTTGCTCTGTCATCGCCACTTTGACGTTTTTAAGCTTAGCGACATTGTCGTGTAATTTAGCCACTGTCGCCACATCAGCGTTATGCACTAACACGCTGGCATCTTCAGGGATTTGGCTAACAAAGGCGCCGCCTTTTAAATCACTGACATATAAGCCTGTTTGTGCTGAGGTCGCAGAGAAAGTCGGCGCAATTAGGCTCCAGCCTTTTTCTGCAACAACCACAGGGTATGAAGCATCAATAGTGACAGCATATTTTGGTTGCTGATAGGTTTTCATGAACTCTTCGAGTGGTGCCCAGTCAGACTCTTCTGCAAGGTAAACCATTAATTCAATACGGTTATTTAAGGTAATACCCTTGTCTTTAATCGCCTTCATTGCATACAGTGCAGTCGCAATTGCGCCTTTATCATCTTCTGTACCACGAGCTATTAGCTTTCCTGGCTCAGAGGTTTTATCCATTTTAAAAGGACTTTGCTGCCATTTACTGGTATCTGCAGGTTGCACATCACCATGGGTTACTATGGTTACTTTGTCAGCTTGGTTACCCATGCCAATTAACACTGTGTAGCCTAAATCTTGATAATCAAAACCAAACTGCGCCGCTTTCATTTTTAAGAACGACTTAAAGCCAATAAAATCTGGGTTATCAGGAGTCGCTAGACCTTCTTTATTTACCGTTGGATACGAAACTAAATTCTCTAAGGTATGAATTTGCGCTTGTTGATATTGCTCTACCGCGTAGCTAGCCAGCTTTTCACTTTGCTCAGACACAGTTGCCTGACTAGAGAAAGCACTTAATAAAAATGCAGCAAGTAATGAATGTTTCAAGATAAGCTCCAGAGTTTAAGAAGGTTTTTAGAAAGTCGCCTTGATTGTAACGCTTATAACGCCGACATAACATCTCTAATTAAAGCAAAATAGATCGCTTAAAAATACCAACAAGGTACAATAGCCACTCACCCTATTAATTCGTTTGTTAGACTCATGAACCGCAGAAAAAAGATCTTTACTAAACTTAAGCAAAAAGATAAGCGTGCCAATGCAAAATTGCATAAAAGCAATAAACCGGCCTACATCTCAAAGGCAGAACGCGAAAAATTAGCACAGCAAGAAGCTGAGCAGGAAAATTAAAATACCTAGCGGTCAGGGGTAAAATTGTAGGCGCGATTTTATATCGCGCAACACTTCTATGATTCACAAAGAGGATAAGAGACGCTTCGCTTTAGAGAAAAACAAAAAAAGTTTTAATATTACTTCCTCATTTTCTTCTCATTAGTTTCTCTTTGTGCAATTTGTTTTAACGCGAAATAAATTTCACGTCTACGGCAAAGACATTTTTTCACAAAGAGGATTAGAGACGCTGCGCTTTAGAGAAAACAACAAGTAATCCAGTGTTTTCCCTCATTACCTTCTCATTCTTTTCTCTTTGTGCAATTTGTTTTAACGCGAAATAAATTTCACGCCTACGTCAAAGACATTTATTTTCACAAAGAGGATAAGAGACGCTGTGCTTTAGAGAATACAACAAGTAATCCAGTGTTTTCCCTCATTACCTTCTCATTCTTTTCTCTTTGTGCAATTTGTTTTAACGCGAAATAAATTTCACGCCTACGTCAAAGACATTTATTTTCACAAAGAGGATAAGAGGCGCTGCGCTTTAGAGGAAAACAACAAGTAATCTATTGTTTTTCCGCATTGTCTTCTCATTCTTTTCTCTTTGTGCAATTGGTTTTATCGCAAAAGAAATTCCACGCCTACGACAGCTTATGTAACATTTATATCGGACACGTGATCTGACTCGCTAACTTTACTCTCGTAACTAGAAACTCTGGTTTTAATCTGAAAGCTGACAGCTCTCTTCACTCTTTACCCTAGCAGCTTGCTAACTTTACTCTAGCAACTCGCTAACTCCCTAACCTAAAACCTATAACTCACACTGGCATTATACGAACGGCCTTGTCCGGCAAGTTGCTCAAAGCCATTGCTCATATCTTGCTTGTAATTAGCAATGCTTACACCGCCAAGTGGCTGTTGGTAATATTCATCAAGTAAGTTGGTAATTGCTAACTTAAAGGTTAAATTTTGCCACGTTTTCTGGCTTGAGATAGCCAGTAACTGATAACTGTCGGTTTGGTTTTCTAAACGGCGCTCATCAACATGAGTTTTACTATCAACCCATTGCCAGCTCAGTGCGTTTTGCCAGCCTTTGTATTCGTGCTCTAGGCTCAGCTCAGTGTGCAGTGGCATAATTTGATATAAGTCTTCATTGCTATCATCACGCTCACCATGAGTACTGGTTAGTGAGCCTTTTAATTGCCATTTTCCTGCTTGCTTTGAGTTGTAAAGCTCTACCAAGCCCGCCAGTTTTGCACCGTAAAGAGTGGCATCTAGGTTCGTAAAAGTAAGAATATTACGCTTGGTATGCGCCATGTCGGTGCGATTAAAGCTCTTAGTCACTTCAGCATCAATATAATCATTTACTTGCGTGTACCAAACATTTGCCGTTACTTGCCAGCTATCGTCTTTGGCAAGTTTGGTGTAGCTAGAGCTTAACGTATGAGCTGTTTCGGCGTCTAAATCTGGGTTACCAATATAACCATTACCATCACCAAACCAACCAATCATGGTGGTTGCCATCGTACCTACACCCCAGCTATAACGCTCATATAAATTAGGGGCGCGGTTTTTACGAGCTAAACCAAATTGTAGCTCATCGTTGTTCGATAATTGATAGCGAGCAAGTAAGCTGATATCAACTAAAGTGTCGTCACGTTTACGGTCTAATTGGTTAAATTCCATCGCAGCTTGGGCGTCGGTTTTTGACATACCCATCATTGAGCCCATATTAGCCATACCGCTCATGCCACCTTCGTTATAAGCCTGCACTTCGCCAGTATCTGTTGTGACTTGCTCAACTCGAACACCTGCCGACACCCACCATGCTTGGTTTACTTGGTTTTGGTACTCAGCAAATGCCGCAAGGCGATCACGTTTGCCATCGTTAATGTTTACGTATTCATTTGGGCCCATCATCATTGACCCTGCAACCGCCGGCCACCAATCATCAATTCGATAACCGTAATATTCTTGCCCTAGCATTAATGATGACTGTTTTGATAAATCAGTGCGCCAATGAACTTGATAACTGTAATCTTGTGCATCGGTATTCATTGGCATCATGCCGGTTTTCTCATTACTGAAAAAACCCATTTCGTGTTTTACATCATGCGCATTCACTTGCACCTGCAAATCACCATTTTCAAGCTCACGTTGATACTGAGCAACGAAACCATAACTGGTGTTATCGGTCATATCCATGTATTGATTAGGAAAGCCTTGGTACGGAATTTTTTGATGCGTCAGCTTAACTACAAGCTGTTGTTTCTCATCACGAACAGCACCCGTTAAGGCATGATTTTGCACTCGATATAAGGTATCAAGTACACGCTCACCATGCCCATCATCATAGCTGTTAGCATCTTCAAAGCTGCCTTGGTAAGACAAGCTAAACTGTTTGCTCGCAAGGCTGGCACCTAGCGCGTATGCTTGGCTATCGTTAACGCTTTTGTACTGGGCGGTAACATAGCCTGCGCGCCAGTTCACTGAGTCTGAATCACTAAATTCAGGGGCAATCGTATTTACCCTAATAACACCGGCAATATTATCCCCGCCACTGCTTACCGGTGATACACCAGCAACAACACTGTAAGAGGCAATTTGATTTGCCGACACATAAGAGAGTGGCGGGTTCATTTGGTTAGCACACGCTGCTGTGACATCAGCACCATCGACTAAAACTTTAACTCTATCGCCCATCATGCCGTTCATTACTGGCAAATTAGACACACCTCCGGCTGCTGAAAAATCAACACCTAAATCTTTCAGTAACGCATCTGCAGAGCCAACTAGTTGATGGTTATTTTGGGCATGACCTTGTACTTCTATCACTTCAATAGAATCATCAGCAAAGGCAGAAATACTTAAAACACAGCTAAGTGCTGCAGCAATTTTGGAAAATAAAAAACCAGGGCGAGAAGATTGCGTGTTCATAACTCTTTTAAAATCAACGGCTATCTTCAAGCATTTTTAAGGTCGTGCTGCCTAAAAAGAACTGCCGCCATTTAGAGTGACCAAATGCGCCCATCACCATTAAGTCAACGGCGTGGTCACTTTTATATCGCCACAGCGCTTGGTAAACATCGCCATCGAGCATACGCGCTCTCACATTAAAGCCGTTTTCAGCCAACCTTGCTGAGGCAGTATCGAGTTTGTCTTGGCTGTGACCGTCTTGTTTATCAACCATCACCAAGTGGCAATCTAAGCCGGATAAAATACCGCCTTTGATAATTTGTGTAATCGCTTTGTCGGTACTTTCGCTGCCATCATAAGCCAGCATAAAGTTTGTAGGCTCATGAAATTGCGGCGGCACAATCGCAACCGGGGTATGCACCTGACTCAAGTAAAGCATCAACAAGACTCATTGAAAGCTGCTGTTGCTCAATCTCGTTTAAGCCTGCATGCTCAGCTTTTTTCATTGCTTCATCTAGCAATAATTGACCATGCTGCGACGCTACTTTGTTGCGCTCTTGTTCAAGTTTTGCCAATTGCTCTAACAATGAAGTTTGCGAACCTAAACCAATAATTGCGGTTAAATCATCACTGCCCTGCGGCAAAGGTGGCTCTAAAGCATGCAGAAAATTAATTGGATGGCTGGAGCGCTTAGAAATCCAAATAGCCGCTTCTGTCACCGCATCGGTCATGCATGAACCGTCGATACAAGCAAATATCTTTTTCATTACACTCTCCTTTAAACCAATTTAATTCACCAAGTATAGTTGGCTTTTTCTCTGTATTTATTTTGAACAGCAAAGACTTAAGAAGTTCAGGTTATTTTCTTATAGCAAACAAATATAGAACGTTCCAAAAAGTACTGTATCAACCCCATTAATTTGTATTACAATAGCGCTGGGCACACATCTCTACTCCAGAACAAAGTATTTGTTACTGGCACTTTCAATTATCAAAAATCTATTTTGTTTTTAAATTTATTTTAAAGGAATTACATGACTAACGTAGCCAACTCCCAAGGCAACGCAAGCACGTTTACCATTCTGATAGTATTGGCTTTAGGCACATTCATTTTAGGCCTATCAGAATTTTCTATGATGCCAATGTTGCCCCTGATCAGCGAAACATTTTCGTCTACGCCAGCGCAAAGTGGTTATGCCATCAGCGCTTACGCGATAGGCGTCGTCGTCGGTGCACCGCTATTTATGATCACAACCGCCAACATGCGTAAGCGCAATGCACTGTTGATGTTTGTCAGTATGATGTTTTTATTCAATGGCTTAAGTGCTTTTGCAAACTCGCTTGAGCAACTTATTTTATTTCGCTTTTTAAGTGGTTTACCACACGGTGCCTACTTCGCCGCTGCTATTTTATTGGCTGCCGACATCGCCCCTGCCGATAAACGCGCAAGCTTTATGTCAAAAGTGTTTATGGGTTTAACCATTGCCACTATCGTTGGTGTGCCCATGGTCACCTTAGTGGGGCAAAACTTTAGCTGGCGTTATTGTTTGGCAGGCACCGCTGTACTTGCGTTAGTTGCCTTGGTATTGATTGTGAAATACGTACCTAACGTAAAAAATACCGCGCCAACATCGATTCTCGATGAGTTAAGTGTATTAAAGAACAAGCTCGTATGGACCATTCTAGGTATCATCATTATTGGTTTTGGTGGTGTATTTTGTGTTTACACTTACATTGCCGACACTATTTTAGAAGTCACCCATACCCCTGCTTACACTATCTCTATTGCTATGATCATGTTTGGTATTGGTTGTACTTTAGGTAACTACCTATTAGGTAAAGCCGCCGACCACTCACCGCTGAAAACCACAGGGGCTGCGCTAATTGGTGCTGTAGTATTTGCAGCCAGTTATGTAAGCGCAAGCCATAATATTTGGCTGTTATACGCGGTGATTTTCTTTATTGGTTTTAGTGTTGGTTTAGGTACCGTGATCCAATCGCTATTAATGGATGTATCACCACAAGGGCATGCCATGATTGGTGCGCTGGTGCAGTGTGCGTTTAATACAGCTAATGCGATTGGCCCTTGGCTTGGCGGCATGGCTATTGCCGAAGGCGCACTCCCTAGTCAAACAGGCTATGTTTCGGCGGCATTATTCTTAGGTGGCTTTTTAATGTGGTCGTTAAGTGCGATGCAGATGAAAAGACAAAGCTGTAAGCCTTAAGCTCTCAGTCTGATAGCTGAAGGCTGAAGGCTATCAGACTTACTCATCCTGAAATATCTCTTCGATACTCAGGTTGAATAAACGCGCGGCTTTAAATGCTAGTGGCAAACTTGGGTCAAATTTACCTTTTTCTATCGCATTAATAGTTTGCCTAGACACATCCAAAAGCTCTGCGAGTTTCGCTTGGGTATAGTTGTGCTCAGCACGAAGCACTTTCAAGCGGTTTTTCATTCTTCGCCCTCGTCGTTTAACTGCTTATTCATCATTAAAAGACTCACCAAATAGGTTAAGCCCATAAAGAGCACGAGGTGCGATATATCTTCTTTAAAGCTTATTAAACCACTTGATTGCACCACCGAGTAAGCTAAACCAAATACCAAGCTTGCACCCAAGGTAATGGCCATTGCATTAAGGTGCATACGCTGCTGCAGCTCATCCATTCCTTGAAGTTGTCGTTTGTTCGATAAAATCATCATGATGCCAACTACTACATTAATTAAGATTGCTACAACACTAAAAATAGCCTGCTCTTGCCATAAAAAATGCGGCCCAAATGAGGCAATTGCTAATGTAATCACCCATGCTGATGTCCATTTAGCGAGGTTTAGCGTGTTCTGCTTATTACGTTGTTTAAAGGTTAATCCTGTTTGATTCATTATTCTCACCTTAAAAGTAAAGTAAACTTGACTAAAGATTAACCTAGCAACACAAAAAGTCAAACAAACTTTACAAAAAGTTTTATATACACGACATCAATATGATTTTTTAATGTCAGAAAAGGCAAGGCGCTTGCTGTTGATCTCATAATATTGTATTAATCAAAGTATCCCGTAATCTAATATAAAATCGGTCCAATCGGACTGCGTTTCTAACAATAACAATGAAGATAACACTATGAATACGGCGCTGTTTTTCGTTGGCGAATGGCAAGTTACTCCGGCTACTAATTCAATCAGACGCGGTGAACAAACAAAGCATCTTGAACCCAAGGCGATGGATGTATTACTGCTGCTTTGCGAAAAACAAGGTGAGCTACTAACAAGTGAAGAAATTATCAGCCACTGCTGGCCAAATGTGGCGCTCGGTGACAACCCCCTACATAAAGTGATCACCCAATTACGTAAAGCCTTTGATGATAAAGCAAGCGATCCGCATTACATAGAAACCATTCGTAAACGCGGTTATCGGGTTATTGCCGAAATCAACTTTCCACTCAACGAAGAACAAAAAGCCAGCCAAACCAGTTGGCAAGGTGATTCGCCCTTTGTTGGCTTAAGTGCATTTGCACCAGAGCAAGCCGATGTGTTTTTTGGTCGTAACAAACAAATTGCCACTTTGCTACAGCGGGTATCGGCTCAAATAGAGTTTGGTCGCGCATTTTGCTTAATTTTGGGAGCCAGTGGTTCAGGTAAATCGTCGTTAGTTAACGCAGGTGTATTGCCCGCTTTAATGTCGAGTAATGGCTACGATGGCATTAGAGTACATAGTTACTGCCAACTCGACTTTGCCGATGTCAGCAAAGAGCGCTTACTGCTTGATTTAGCCTCAACCTTGCTCGATTTAGAAATAAACGACGCACCTGTACTTAGCGATATAAGCGCCAATGCGTTGGCTGAATTGTTATTAAAAGACCCAGAACATGTTATTTCTCGCTGTAAAGCAGCACTTGCAGCGCTAAATGCAGAGCGCACTACGCCCTATTTATTTTTATTTATCGACAGGCTCGAAGTGCTATTGTCATCGCCTTTATTTAGCGATGACGAGCGCAACCAGCTGTTAGCACTTATTGAGCGCTTAGCAACAAGTGGCTGCATGATCATTTTTAGTGCCTGTCGTAATGACTTTTACCCGCAAGTAGTGAGTCAACCAAGTTTAATGGCAGGTAAAGCCAATGGCGCACACTTTGATTTATTAGCGCCAACTCGCTCTGAGCTTAAGCAAATGATCCGTTTGCCAGCACTTGCAGCAGGCTTAAGTTGGCAACATCACCCAGAGCATCACACACCGCTTGATGAACAACTTTGTAACGATACTGCCAATAACCCTGATGCATTGCCGATGCTGCAATACACCTTGCAGCAGCTTTACTTGCAGCGCAGCCCAGACAACGAATTATTGTTTTCTGAATACCAAGCGCTTGGCACCATTGAAGGAGCCATCGGCCAAAAAGCCGAACAGGTATTTTGCCAATTACCCAAAGACCAACAAACTGAACTTGCCGTTGTGCTTTCAAGGCTGATCACGCTAAACCCAGACGGCGAAACACTCACCAGCCGCGCTGCACGTTGGAACGAGCTTACAAACCCCGCACAAACTAAGCTTGTGCAAGCAATGGTCGATAGCCGCTTGTTTGTGTCGCACCTTAAAAATGAGCAAGCCTGTTTTAGCCTTGCCCACGAAGCGCTGCTACGCCATTGGCAACGCGCCATAGATTGGGTGCAAGAACACCAACAAAGCTTAGCAATTCAAAGCCGTGTGCAACTAGCCACCGAGCGCTGGCTGCTTGAACATAAACACAGCGACTTTTTATTAGCGCAAGGCAAACCGCTGCAAGAAGCACACAGCCTAGTTAAAAACCCGATGTTTAGCTTATCGAGCGACGAACAAGCGTTAATTAAAGCTTCTAACAACAAAGCCAAACGTAAAAAACGCATGTTACAAATAACGGCGGCTGCACTTGTTTGCTTAACCTTTATTGCTACATTTATGAGCGTGCGCAGCTATCACGCCGAACAAATAGCAAAACAAAAACGCCAAGAGGCCGAGAGTTTATTGGGTTTTATGGTCGGTGAATTTGCCGATAAACTGAGAAGCGTTAAGCGTATGGATTTACTGGATGGTATTAGCAATAAAGCCCTTGAGTATTTTACCAATCAAGACGAAGAAGCGGCCTCGTTGTTTGACTTTAGCGATAAACAAGCCGAGTTTAATAACCGTTTTCAATACGCTCAAACCTTAGAGGCCATGGGCGAAGTGGCGTACTCGCGCGGCAAAACCGACGAAGCCTTCACCGCCTTTGAAAATGCGCGAACGCGCCTAGAATCATTACTAAAAATTCAACCCAACAACCTTGATGTTTTAATGCTTGCAGGGGCCAATGCCTTCTGGCTTGGGCAATTAAACTTTTATAGCAGTGACTACAATGCCGCCGAGCCTTGGATAAAACGTTACCAAGAGTACAGTGAAAAAATGTACACATTAGCACCCAATGACTTTAACTCGATTGTAGAGCTATCTTATTCACACAATTCACTTGGCTCGCTGTATTTAAAACAGTTTAATTACGCACTTGCAAAACAAAGCTTTACTGAGTCTTTAAAACTTAAAAACCAAGCCCTTGAGCTTAAACCTAATAACAAAAATTTATTACGCGATAAAACAGACACCATTAGCTGGATTGCAAGCACAGAAGAAAGGCTAGGAAATTTAAGCGAAGCATTGACCATGCTTGAGCAAGCTATTAATCAATTAGATTCTGTCCTAAAAATAAGACCTGATGATGCCAGTCTTCTTAGCGACATTTTTAATATTTATATGCAACAAAGCTATCTTTTAAGTTACTTTCCAGATAAACAAGATGCTTATAGGAAAGTAGAAAAAGCATTGTTTGCAATAAACAAAGCACGTTTACAAGATCCTGAAAATGAAAATTTCAAACGCAAATATTATAGGGCTCTTTCATTTCAATTAATGCTATCAGAAGAAAGTAAAACAAATATCGATGAAATAGTTAACTACACTGATAGCAATGGCTTTGAAAAATCTCAAATTATTGAAATCCAATTAAATATCATAAATTACTTAATAAACGTAAAAAACTTCTCCCAAGCAGAGATCCTCTTACTAAAACTTGAGAATAATACTGACTATAAGGAAAGAGAAAGTAATAAAGAAAAAATAGAAAGTAACATTGATTTTATAAAAGTAAGTTTAATAAAAGCAAAACTATCAAAAGATAAACTAGTTAAAAGTTCTATTTGCCGAGATATCATTAATTCAATAAATGAAAACCACTACCGCAGTAAAAGCATAAGAATAACTCACCCCCTTATACAAGCTTACACATGTTTGAATAGGGAAAGTGAAGTCAACAAAATTAAAAGTAAACTAATAGAGTTAGGTATTACTAACTTTGATCTATAAAAAACAACTAGAAGGTAATAACAATGAGCGAAAGTCAAACTTACAACTTTACAGTGAATGTTACACTTAACACTGAAAATGAAGCTGTATTCACATACTTCCAAGACGGTCAGCAAGTTTCTGGTGGCGGTACTGTCAATGAAAGAAACAGCCTAGGTATTTATACACTTGATGACGCAACTGTTGATGCTGGCTTTCAATTTACAGGTGCTAAATTTGCAAACCTTGAAGGTGATTGCGAGCAAGACTTTAGCTTTAAAGTCACTAATGATGGTCAAGCAATTGAAATAGCGGATACTGATGAAAATAGCGGCACTGCGTGTATGATTTTCATCGTTGAGTGCAATGGCACAAGCTATGAAAGTGCCGACCCGCAAATAAAAAATGAAGACTAAAACTAAAAAAACTTCATAAAAAGCTCCTTTCAAGGAGCTTTTTTACATTATAAAACAACAAATTAAAACCAGAAGATTACCGGAAGGTTAATTTGCACTTTTTTAAGTAACTTTATAGACACCAAAATCGTTTGCATCAGCAAAAAGGAAACGAACGTGTCTACTAATAAAAATGAAAAACCAAGCACTGCAAAACCAGAAGCGAAAAACGCACTACCGCAGTCTATCAATTCAGAGCAACTTGCACTGATTGCACAAATGTTTCAGAACATTCCTGAAGGAGTGTTTATCATTAATGGCCAAGGCACGTTTGAATTTGCAAACCCGATGGCAGCACAGCTTTTAGGTGACAACCAAGAAGCGTTAATCGGGCAAAACATTTTACATTACCTACACGACACCGACCGTGATAAATACATGTATAGCCTACTTAGTTGGTTAGACCATAAAGACTCGCCGATAAGCCTTGGGCCAAACGAAGTTAAAATAAACCGCGTCGATAATAAAACCCTTGAGGCGGATTTATGTATATCGAGCCTGCCAAAAAACATTGCCGTTGCAGAAAATTTATTTATTTGTGTATTACACGATTTATCATCACACAAAGAAAAATATAACCGCTTAATTAAACAGGCTACCACTGACCATTTAACCGGCCTTGCAAATAGATTAACCCTTGAAGAGTCATTAAAAGAGCATTGGCAAGAAAGCGTACAAACCAATCAGGCTATTAGCACTATATTAATCGACATTGATTACTTTAAATTATTCAATGACCGATTCGGTCATGTGAAAGGCGATAAATGCTTACAAAAAGTAGCAAGTATAATCGCAGAGTCACTCCCTTCTCGCGATTGTTTAGCAGCCCGTTATGGCGGTGAAGAATTTGCTATTATATTACCCCGTTGTCAAAAAGACACAGCCGCCGCTATTGCTAAACATATTCAAATAAAAATAAATAACATGCCATTTACTGACATAGGATTACCGAGTGATTTTAGAATAAGTGTAAGCCAAGGAATTGCTTGCGAGTTCAATAATCAATATCGTACTTCAGAAGCATTAATTTGCGCTGCAGATACTGCTTTATACCGAGCAAAAACAGAGGGCAGAAATAAAATAAGCATTAGCGCGTAAACATATCAGCAACAATAAAAACATAAATTCAACAACAATTATAAGTAACACATATACTATATTTTAATGTTATTTGTTTGTTCCCGTTTCGTATTATAGACTAAATTCAGTTAGATAAGTCAGATGGGAACAATAATGACATTATTCAAAAAATTACCTTTGCAACTTGCAATCGCAAGTACGTTAGCTGCATCAGCGACTGCAATCGCTGCTGAGCAAAATACAGAAGATACAGCAAAAGATATTGAGGTTATCTCTGTTACAGGCACACGTAGGAGTTTACGTAGCCTTTCTGAAAGTACAGTGCCAGTTGATCTACTAACAAGCCGCGACTTAGCAAGTACTGGTCAGCTTGAAATTAGCCAAGTACTTGCTTCACAGTTACCAAGTTTTAATTACCCTAGCGCCACTCTTGCCGATGGTACTGATCATGCAAAACCAGCCGTTTTACGTGGCCTTGCTCCTGATCACACTCTGGTATTAGTAAACGGTAAACGTCGCCATGCAGGTGCACTATTAAATTTAGGTGGCACAGTGGGTCGTGGCTCGACGGCCGTTGATTTAAACAATATTCCTACTTCAGCTATTAAGCGCGTTGAGATTCTTCGCGATGGTGCTGCAGCACAATATGGCTCTGATGCCATTGCTGGCGTGATCAATATTGTACTAAAAGACGCTGATGAGGGCGGTAGCGTTAGCTACACTTACGGTGAATACGACACGCAAATGGCTGGCTCGCCGCAACTACTAAGCACAAGTGCTGATAACGATGGTAACTTGAGCTTTGCAAAAGGCAGTGATCGTAAATTAAACGATGGTATTTCGCGAACAGCAAGTGCGAATGCCGGTTTTGCTTTAAGTGATAGCGGCTTTATAAACATCTCTATTGAATCTCGCAATAACGAGCCAACAAACCGCTCGGGAATTGATCAACGCGAGCAATACAGTCGTGATGAAAATGGCAACCTAGACTCACGTGAATTTGATTTCGACCGTTACAATCATCGTTTTGGTAAAGCCGATATCGAAGACTATGCACTTTTTTATAATCTAGGTTACGAGTTTGATAACTCACTATCACTTTACTCGTTTGCTAGTTACTCAAACCGTAAAGGTAATTCGGCAGGCTTTTATCGCCGTGCCAAAGACTCTCGTAACTTAACCGAAGTATACCCTAACGGCTTCTTACCTGAAATAGATACGGATGTTGATGACTATTCATTTGCGATCGGTGTTAACGGCGAAACCAATGACTGGGCATGGGATGTAAGTACCAATTATGGTCGCAACGATTTCGGCTTAGGGGTCAGTAATAGCTTAAATACGTCGATGGGTGTTAGCAGCCCAACTGAATTTGATAACGGCGCCCTTGTTTATGAGCAATACTTAATTAACATGGATGCCAGCAATACTCTTGACCTTGGCTTACCTGATGATGTGTTTGTTACCGTGGGCGCTGAGTATCGTCACGAAAATTATCAAATCAAAGCAGGTGAAGAGGCTTCATACATCACCGTATTGGATGACGATGGCAACCCTGTTGCTGCTGGTGGCGCACAAGTGTTAGCTGGTTTCTCTCCAGAAAGTGCAACTAACGAAAGCCGCCATAACATTGCGGTATTTGCTGAGTTTGATACTTACCTAACAACAGATTGGAATCTAGTGTTGGCTGGTCGTTTTGAAGATTACAGCGATTTTGGCAGCACTTTTACCTCTAAACTAGCTACGCGCTACAGCATTAACGAGTCATTGTCGTTACGCGGTGCAATTAGCACAGGTTTTAGAGCGCCTTCACTTGCACAAACTTCTTATAAATCAGTAAGTACTGTATTTGAAAACGGTATTCCAAGTGAGGTCGGTTTATTCCCAGTTGATGAACCTGCAGCCCAAGCTCTAGGGGCACGCAAACTTGATGCTGAAGAATCAGTTAATATGACGGCGGGTTTTATCTTTACGCAAGGCGGTTTTAGCCTGACGCTTGACGCATATCGCATTGAAATTGACGACCGTATCGTATTGTCTGAAAACTTAAGTGGCCCCGAAGTTGAAGCGATTCTAGCTGCAGCTGGTGAACAAAACACTCAAAGCGTTCGATATTTTACAAACGCTATTGATTCACGTACGCAAGGTGTTGATATTGTAGCTACCTACTCATTAGGTTTAGAAAACTATGGTGATTTACGCTTAAGTGCTGCGGTTAACTTTAACGACACAGAAGTCACACACGTTAAAGAAAACCCTGAAGAACTTGAAGCACTAGGTGATAATTATCAATACTTCGCACGTCGTGAAATCACTCGCTTTGAAGAAGGCACTCCTGCTGATAAGTGGAACCTATCTGCAACATGGGATTATAAAAACTTCCAAACGACATTACGTGCAACCCGTTATGGCGAAGTCGTTGACACTTCAAGTACGCCTGAAGGTGATGAAATTATTGATGCTAAATGGATCACTGACTTAGAGGTAGCTTATCGTCCCGATGAGCAGTGGAAATTTGCATTAGGCGCTAATAACCTATTTGATCAGTACCCTCAAGATACTGTAAGCAATATCGGTTATAGTGATTTCAATCAAATTTTTACCTACAGTGCATTTACGCCATACAGTTTAGATGGTCGTTTTGTTTACGGTAACATCACTTATAGCTTTTAAAAAATAGGGCGTGAAAGCAGTAATTGCTAACACGCCCTAACCTACAATGATAAATGAATAAATTAACTAATTTGAATAGTGTGATACGCCAATAAAGTGCCATCGCTATTTTGTGCTGTGTTTAAAATAAACTGCTCATAATCACTACCAAACACATTATCGTTGCTAGCAAGGGTTGTATCTTGTTCACCTCGTGATTTGTACTCGCTGTGAGTAGTACAAATTTCTTTAGCGAACGCATCTGTAAAACAAAACTGACTAATTACATAGTCGTTATTGTTGTTCGACACTTTAAAATGAATATGAATAGTTCGCCCCGAATACCAACCTGGAAAATGCGTTTTAAAGTTCACACGACCACTACTATCTGTGATCAATGAACCTCGGTACCAGGTGCTTCCCTCAGCTTCGGTATCGCCATCAGTACAGAAATCACCCGCAAAACGTGAGCTATCAGAACTACTACTTGTATCACCCGAGTAAATACCGCGGGTATCACAGTGCCAAACCGATATTTCGTAATTTGCTAGTGGGTTACAGTCACTATCAATTAACTGTAAACAAAGCATCATAGGCAAACCGGTTAAGCCATCCGAAATATCTTCGTCTGAATCAGCTTGGAAGTAACAGGGGCCTTCTGTTGTTGCTTTAGTTAGTGCTAACACACATGCGGTGGATGTTTCAAAAAAACTGTCATCCGGAAAGTCATCAGTAATAAGCGCTGTTGTGCCCGATACATATTCACTGTCGTTCGTGGTTGTTGTATCGCCTGTATCAGTGCTGGTGCCTGTGCCCGTTGATGTGTCGGTGCCTGAGGTTGTGTCCGTTGACGATATTGTGTCTGAGTTACAGCCTAAAAATGCCAACATAGGCACAGTAGCAAGAGAAACCCCTAATGTTTTTAGCATTTTCCTACGAGTATATAGTTCAGGTTTTAAAGTCACCTAGTGCCCCTTCGTTAACTTGAATAATTAGCGTCGAGTATAAAGAACAAATGTAGAGACTTTGTGTAGAAAAAGTGGTGCTTTTATAGAGTGATTAGGATGCACATGCCAAAAAATAGACATTTATAGTATATTCAATTTTGGCTATTACATTTTACTATGATACCTATGAAGTTAATTCACAAACTCTTAATTACCAATCTTATTATTACGTTACTGCTGGTACTGACCATGTTTAGTCTTAATGCAATAACTAATAAGCGTATGCTCAATAATGTATTTGAGGATATAGACAACGAAGCATTTAACCTTATAGCCACTGAAATTAGCCAGCAGTACCAGCAAACGGGTTCGATTGGTATGTTTATCGATTCTAAAGCTCTGTGGTATGAGCTAATTAACCGCAATTTTCACTCAAGCCGTTTATTGTTTTCGCCGAACAGACCAAAACCAAGAGAGCCCAGACCTTTTTCACTAGAAGGCCCCCCTCAAAAGCACATGCAAAATGAGGGAATGCCACCACCTCGCAATAAACCGATGGCTGATGACTTTATGCCTTTTGAAAAACGCCTCAGCTTGCTTGATGCAAAAGGCAAAATATTGATTGCAGGCAATACCGATACTGAGGTCGTGAACGAGCAAGAAATCACTCACAATGGTGCCGTTGTTGCAGTGCTGCAGTTGCATGCTAACGGTAACCATGTCAGCGCGCTTACTCAGCATTACCTTAATACACAAATTAATATCAGTTTGTGGACAGCGGGGATTGGTTTATTAATTGCTTTATTGTTTAGTTACTTACTCGCACGTCATTTTACTAATCCTATTTCACAACTAAAAGAAGGCGCAAAAGCCCTTGCTGAGCGCAAGTTTGAGACCAAAATTACAGTAAATAGTAGTGATGAATTCGCCACCTTAGCGGAAGATTTCAACCGTATTGCTACAGAGCTTAGGCGTTTTGAATCGCAGCAAAGTCAATGGATTATGGATATTTCTCATGAACTGCGTACGCCTTTAACTATTTTAGAGGGCGAACTTGAAGCAATTAACGATGGCATTATCGAACCCAACCAAAAAGCGATAAGTTCACTACAAGAAGAAGTGGCGCTGTTAAGTCGACTTGTGAACGACTTACATAAAGTCAGCACACTTGACAGATACAGCTTCAACTACCAGATGGAAGAGATTGATTTTAATACCTTAGTAACTTTACAAGCGCATAAATATGCCTTTAAATTTCAATCAAAAAACATCACCCTCAATGCCACCTTATCTGAGCAACCCGTAATAATTTTGGCTGATCAGAATCGTATTACACAAGTACTACAAAACATTTTAGAAAATAATTTACGCTATACCGATGAACAGCAAAAAGTCTGGTTAGATTTAACCGTGTCTAAGCATCATGTATTTTTGTCGATAGAAGATTCTGGCCCCGGTGTCCCCGATGAAGCCCTTGAAAAACTGTTTGATCGTTTATATCGCACCGATAGCTCTCGCAACAGAAAAACCGGCGGTTTTGGCCTAGGCTTGGCGATTTGCCAAACAATTATTGAAGCTCACCATGGAAGCATAGATGCAACTAAAAGCCGTTTAGGCGGTCTGTGTATAACGTTAAAACTCCCGCTTGCAGAGGCGTAATAATATGTCAGAAACCATAGCAAAACAGCATATTCTCGTTATTGAAGACGAAGTTAAAATTGCCGAATTAATAGAAAAGTATTTATATCTTGAAGGGTTTAAAACAAGCTTAATTCACGATGGTACCTGCGCACTGGATGCTGTTAATGAGCTAAACCCTGACCTCATTATTCTCGATATCATGTTGCCAGGCACTAACGGCATCGAGCTGTGTAGCAAGATAAGACAATACAGTGATGTGCCTATTATTATGCTTACGGCACGGGTTGAAGAAATTGACCACTTAATTGGTTTTGATGTCGGTGCCGATGACTATGTTACTAAACCATTTAAACCAAAAGAGTTAATGGCACGTGTAAAGGCTATTTTAAAGCGCCGCCGAATGCCAACTACCGCACCAAATACGCTCAAAGCGGGCAATATTATTGTTGATCCGAGCGAATACAAAGTACTGGTAAATAATGCAGAGCTAAAACTAACAATTAATGAATTTAGCTTATTAAAAATATTAATTGCCTCACCCAATAAGGTTTTTTCACGCCAAGATTTATTAACCATGACCCAAGGGAAGTACTTTGAGAGCTACGAGCGTAGTATTGATTCACACATTAAAAACTTGCGTAAAAAGCTGACACAAGCCGACCCTAATAGTCATTACATTGAGTCAATTTATGGTGTGGGATATAAATTTAAAACTTAAACAACCTTTTTCATACTTGCGACGACTAACTAAATAACATAACCCTGTAGGATATCATTATGAATTTAGTACGCATCAGCGCAAGCGCACTCTTAATTGCTGCCACTACCGCTTGTATCGGCCTCTCTAATGCCAGTACAGCGAACGACCAAGGTGATTATCGCGTTATCACTTTTAAAGACTGTAAAAAGGTGAGCGAAATTACCCTCAATAACGAACAGATTGCTGCATACCTAGAGCTTAAACATGAGCAAGTAAAACTAGAAGCGCTAGAGCAACCAATTAGCAACATAGAACAACAAGTGACTGAGTACTCTGAGCAAATAGAAGCGATCGCCGAAAAAGCTATTATTGAAAACGAGAATCACCTGCGAATTAATAAAAGCTTATTAAAAGAGCAAGATAAGTTGGCTACAGAGCTCAATAAACTGATGGCTGCTCATGATGCCGATTTTAAAGCGCTAGAGCAGCAAGCAAAGTTAATTGAACATGCCGCTAAGCAGTTTGATAAAACTATGAAACCTTTGATGGAGCAAGGCGATTCAACCCATCTACAAATTTTAGCGCCAGGTGAAGATGAAAAATCTGGGTGTTTTTACACTATCTAAAGCACATTACTAAGATGTGCATAAAGTTTCGCATGTGATTGACGAATGTCTTCTTTATGCACTTGTTTAAACCACTTTAAAGCCTGTGCTGGCTTGCCAGCTTGCCAATTGATTTCAGCAAGGCGTAATTTATAAATAGCAACTGCGTTGCGATCTGAGTCCGTGTCCATGAATTTGAGTGACTGCACATAAACATGATCAGCTTTCACATAATCAGCAAGAAGTTGATGAGTACGGGCTAAGTTACCTAATGCTACAGAAATCTTACGATTATGATTAGTTTTTAAAATCCAATCAGCTGCAATTTGTCGGTTTACAAGTGCACCATCTATATCCCCTAATGAATGAAAAACATTCGCTTTATTCGACGCTAATTCAAAATGAAAAATGGGGTCTTTGCTTTTGCCAAAACGGCGCTCTGCCCTATCAAGAATTTGCAACGCTGTTTCTTTATTACCAAACACAAATTGCAAATTGGCCAGTTCGACCATACGCATCGGATTACCAAACGAATCAAAAATAGCTTGTAGCTTTTCAAACGCTTTCGTCGCATATTTATGACCAGTTTCTGAGTCACCTAAATAGTGTGTTGATTTTGCGTAATAAAAGTAAACTTGTACTTGAAAGACGACTGGCAATTCTTCACTTGTAATAAAAGGCTCAGCGCTTTCCTTTAAAGCTTGAAATTCCATTTTGTCGTAGAAGTAATCTAACTGATACGATTTAATCTCATACCAACGCGCAGAGCCAATCTCGCTGCTGGCAAGCTGCTGATTAATGTAATCTAGACAACTAATTTGCGATTGCCGCTCACAAAACATCTCATGATCACTAAAGTTTTCAGAGGCTGAGGCATTAAAACTAGATAACCCCAGCAATAACATGGCTAACTTTTTCTTCATCCACAATTATCTCAGTGATAACACCTTCAGAAAGCTAACAAAGTTTAATGCTTTATAACAGTATTTTTTAACTAAATTAATAAATGTAACCGACAATAGTTCTAATCCAGTATCTTAATAGAGACGCTAAATAATGAATAAATTCGAATAGTCACTTGTATAAGTTAGAACAATTCAACTTGGACCTTTGATGGCAAAACAAAACGTCGTGATATTGGAATTGTAGGTAATTGCAACCAATACCCGTAAAGAAACAGCATAATCGAAATGAAGCTGGCTAATTATCTTAGCCAGCGCATTAACCACTTAAAGTAAAAGAAGACTACCCAGGCCAAGGAAAGTGACAAAACCAACAATATCGGTGACTGTGGTAAGGATCACAGAACCTGAAAGGGCTGGATCAATTTTAAGCTTATCTAAAATCGATGGGATCACCACCCCTGATAACGACGCGGCAACTAAGTTAAGTAAAATAGCGATAGTGATTGTTAAACTTAACATACCATCGTTGAACCAAAAATAAGTGAGTACACCAATCACAAAGGCCCAAACACAGCCGTTTAATGCCCCTACTCTTAGCTCTTTCTTTAACAGTGCTTTGCGGTTGGAGTCGGTAACCTGACCAAGTGCTAGACCGCGTACAATAACCGTTAACGTCTGACTACCTGCAATCCCACCCATAGAGGCAACAACTGGCATCAGTACCGCCAGCGCAACCACTTGCTCTATGGTTGCGCCAAACAAACCAATAAACCAAGATGCTAAAAATGCCGTTGCTAGGTTTATACCAAGCCAAATACCGCGGTTTTTTGCCGACTTAGTGACACTTGAGAACAGATCCTCGTCTTCACGAAGACCACCGGCTTTTGCAGCGGCTTCGTCGGTCACTTCTTGACGCAATTCATAAGCAGATGACACTGACAATCGGCCTAATAATTTGTTATCGGCATTCACAACAGGCATCGCCATTTGTTCACTATGAATAACCACTTCAGCAGCTTCGTATAGGTCGTCATCAGCATGTAAAGCCGATACATCAAGGTTCGCGTAATCAAGCAGGCTGTCGTTATCATTGGCTTTGAATAATGCATTAATTGCCACTTCACCAATTAATGTACCTTTGCGACTGACCAAATAAATCACCTCGGTGTATTGCGGTAAGCCTTTTTGAAAAATTTTACGCGCGCCAGCCACGGTGAGTTTTTCTGATACTTTTAGCGCATCAAAATCGAGCCAGTGACCTAACTGCTCTGGGTTATATTGCTGTGCAAGGTCGTACTGCTTTGTTTGAACTTCATCAAGTTGTTTACGTGCATAATCAACAAAGCGCTCAGGAATAATTTCTTCGAGTTCAAGTAATTCTTCTACGCTCACTTCGTCAAGTAGCTTAAAACCTTCAGCTTCATCTAAGCTTTGCAATAACCAGCGACAGCTATCACCGCCTAAGTTAATGAAGATTTCATGTTGCGTGTCTTCATCGAGTAATTGCCAAATCTCTAGACGTTGCTCTTTAGGTAGCGCTTCAAACAATAAAGATAAATGTTCTGTAGAAAGCTTTTCTTTAGCATCAGCGAGTAACTTATTTTTACGCGTTGTAGTGTCACACTGAAGCAAGTCATCAATTAACTGGGGGAGTTGGTCAACAGGATACTCAATCATTTGAGACCTCGGTTAATTACATCAATAACAATAGTCTAACGCAGCTCGGGAAAAATAACTGCTATGAATTAGCTTTAATTTTCAATGATGCGATTATTCTCAGATGGAAAACATAGTTTCTACCTAAGCTTTCAAGTCTGAGTCACTACAGTTGCATAAAAATGCACAAATAAACGCTATTAAGATCTATTATCATTCGTATTATAATGATAACATTCCCTCCCTTTTGAAATTACCAATAATAAATGCGGGTATAAACATGACTAATAGAATAAAGTATTTACCACTTGTGATTGCATTTGCACTCACTGGCTGTGGCGGTTCAGATAGTAATAATGCACCTGAGTTCACCAGCAACTCAGCGTTCACTCTAGATGAAGATACATCTATTACAGGTCAAGTTGTGGCAACAGGTGATAATGCTGTTAGCTATACCCTCGGCTCTGCAGCAAGTAACGGGATATTTGCTTTAAATGCTGATGGTAGTTTTAGCTATACCCCAAAAGAAGATTTTGCAGGCCAAGACACAGTAACCGTTACCGCCACTGATGGCAGCTTAAGTACTGATGCAGTACTTACTTTTACGGTTAATAACGTTAACGATGCACCAACGCTTACGAGCCAGTCAATCACTGTAACCACCTCAACAACGACTGAAGGCACATTAGTATTTAATGATGTTGACGGTGACACTGTGACTGTTTCTTTAGTAACGGCCCCTGCCAACGGCACCCTTACTCTAGATGAACAAACGGGTGAATTTCTATTCACAGCTGATACGTTGTCAGAAATTAATGACAGTTTTGTTATCGAATTTACCGATGGCATTATTAGCTCGCCTATCAGCGCAACCATTGAATTAAAACCGTCCTATGTGACTAACGAAGATAAACTTAATTACTACTACAGCTCAAATAACTCTCATTTAAAACAAGCACAAGCGATTAGTGACAATATCAATGATGATGTTTACATGGACGAAGTAAACACACAATTAGCTATTGGTTATCTTATTGCAGGCTTTGCTGAGAAAGCAGACGAACACTTCAGCAAAATTTCAGCAATAGACACAAAAGCAAAAGCCTATTTAGATGCAGCTAAATCTCTTGATTTAGTAAGTTTAAGCGAGAGGGCTTTAACGTTTAGACAAGATGCTGCAACTCTTTACAATCAGTACCTTGCTGAAAAAGGCCTAGATAACATCAGCAGCTCAGATCCGGGGTTTTATCTGACTCTAACCAATCAATACAACACAGCTGGCCAAACCGAATACGCTCAAGCCATGTTAGACACACTTAAACTTTATGCAAATGAGGTTTATACAGAAGAATATAATGCGACTTATATTAGATTTATATCTGCAATCAAAAAAACCGTTGAATCTTCTAAAGATCAATACGCAGCGACTCACACAGAAACAGTAAGAAATGAAGGAGTAAAAGTCACCCAAGCCATGGCCGAGTTAAGTGAAAAAATCGGTTATTTTACTCAAAAATCAGGTGACTACAAAGGCCAACCAACTGAGCGTATGAGAGTGCTTTACATTGCATGGGCTGCTCAATCTTTTATACAGCTCAATGAAGTTGATTTGGCAAAATATTATACGAACTTAGCGCTTTCATATTATGGTGTTGTTGGATTCGATAATACATATAGCTTTACTGCAAGCCCATATGCAGAAGCAACTTTAGCGACATACACCTATCCATTAGAAGTGTTAACAGCAAATATTAAAGCTTTATATGATGTAGAGCTTTCAAATAACCCAGCCTTTGCTTTACTTACAGATCAAGATGACAAAGATGATGCTATTGAATTTTCTTTTGCTTATGAAGTAGCTAACAAACTACAAGCGGGTATCTCCATAGAGGATGCGGTGCAAAACGCTAAAGAATACTTTATGAGTGGCGAAACACCTAATGCAAAAAGTTTCTATCAAACACTTATAACTTCATCAGGCCAACCAGGTGCTGCTGATATTCTTCGAGTTCGAGGTGAAAATGAACTTGGCCTAATTCTGACGGATTACGCCGCAAACATCCTATTTTCTGAAGAGTATGTGTTAAATGAAACTAACGCATATTATGTCACCGGAATATTCGGTTGTGGCGGCCTTGTCGACTTTACCCTTAGTTTAGGTGGGGAAGAACAAGCAAATATTTTTGCACAACGCTGTGCTGAGGTTATAGATTCTTACTTTATAGAAAATAACACTAACTTTAGTACTTCCTCTGCTGCTTATGCTTTAAATCAGCAGTTAGCTATTTTTGGATTTGTATCTCAGAATGACTCGGTAGCCATCACCGCAGAAAGACTTAACACTCAAATTAACTTAATTGAAGAAAAACAAACACAAATAGAATGGCGATTGAGTTCACTCGGATACCTTGTGCAAGCTGGGCTAATTGATATGGCGTTAAATTGGTTAGATATCAGTTTAACCACACTGCAATCAGAACAATCAAACCTTGATATTAATGACTATAAAACTCTACTTGATAAAGTACTTTACGCGACACTTAGTACTAGCGAAACAAGTGGTGGACTATTCAAAAGCTATTCTCTCACCTCATCATTAGCTAGATTCCAAGTAAATAACGAGCAGTATGCTTCAGCTTATGCTGAAACAATTGAAATGTTAAAGCCATTCGTAGCCAATGCAAATACGTTTGTACTCTTACAAACCGATAAAGTTATTCAAAGTAACCTTGAAACATTGCTTACTTTTCAGGCCCGACTTGGCAATGATGCCGCAGTAAAAGAATTAATCGATCACTCAGTCAATGCAGAAGCAGATAAGCTATCACTTACAGCCCTTTATGCTAACTTAGTAGCTAAAAAAGATGACTTCCCTGCATCTTCGATCGCAAGTATCGATACAGACCACGATGGCAAACCTAACTTCTTCCTATCCAGCGCATCAGAGCAAGCAATTGCTGAATCGGGCTTAATTGCTGATAACGATGCCGACAATGATGGTATTGAAGATAGTATCGATGTGACTCCTTTAGGAGAATAACACCATCACAATAATGCGAGGTCGCCTTGCCTCGCATTATTATTCAATAACATTAAGAAAAAAATTTTATATTCAATAGAAAGTCAAACTTTAAAACACATCCGAAATCTCTTCGTATGTTTAGCATTGTAATTTTTCATCATTTACTTTTATGTGTAATGCGCAATAAAAGCAGCATTTAAAAAATGCAATGAAGCCTTACAAGTCATTTGACTGTTCCTATTTTAATCTAATCACTTGTATTTCAGGAGTTTTACCATGCAAATGCGCTACTTATCAGCGTGTTTGATGCTTTTACTTAATGCCCCTATACACGCTAATGAAGTAAAGCAACAAGCAACAAATCCTCAATGTAATGATAAGAACAATAAGCAATGCTCAGATCAAGAGGTAGAGCGCATTACCATTAAAGGGCAATACATAGGGATTGAAGTACCTGAAGTAATTGGTCGCGCCTATTTAGATAGAAACTTTATTGAAGCAACTCCAAAAGGTAATGGTGATATCAACGAATTGATTGCCTTACTGCCGGGCGTGCAATTAAGTGAAGACTACTACTCGATTGATAACCTTGCGGAAATTAGTGCCCCTGAAATTAGTATTTCGGGTGCAAAGCCTTGGCAAACAGGCTTTATGATTGATGGCATGAACTATAACAATCGTCTTGATCCTGCCAGTGCGAGCCGCATTGGCGCCTCTGAAAATGAGGTGTCAGGCGGTGTGCAAAGCATGAATATTAACAGTCAAATCGTAGAGTCAATTACTGTGTACGATCACAACATTCCAGCAGACTTTGGCGACTTTTCTGGTGGCGTGATTGATGCCGAAACGATATCTGCTTTCTCTAGAGAAACACGTGTAAGCTTAGGTATTCGTGGTAATCGCAGTGATTGGGGGGAGTACCATATAATCGATAATGATGAGCCAGATGACACCGCTGAGGGCAAAGACGCCCTTGAGCCACCAACCTATGAAAAAACCAATATCGATTTTTCAATTCAAAAAGAGTTGACTGACAAGCATGCCTTATTGCTAAGCGTAAGCTATTTAAAAAGTGATATCTCAGATGTTTCGCTTTCAGCACAAAAGGTCGAAAGTAGAGAAAACATCAATGCATTACTTAAATACAGCTATCGCGATGGCTGGGTTGATTCACTCGATTTAAGCGTTATGTATGCCCCTTATACTTCAGATTCATACTTGAAAGACGTGCTTAATAGTGACTACCAAGTCGAAGGAGGAAGCTTTGGTTTTACGGCTAATTTAGGTGAAGAAACACGCTTTGGTCACTTCAGCAGTAAGTTTAATATGAGCCAAAGTGATAATAATCGCACAGGGCCTGCGCATTTTTATACTTGGCTTCAAGCAAAAGGCAAAGAGTGGGGTCAATTAGCCGATCAGAGCCCTGATTCAACTCCTGTTTCAAGATACGGCGGTTATGGCAATCTTGATAACACGCAAACCAGCTTTAATTGGCGAAATTCCCTAACACTTGAGCGTAAAAGTTGGGGCAATACTGAGCACGCAATTCGCGTGGGCGCTGAACTCAACCATCAAAACTATGAGCGTACCCGCCAACAAAACTATTATAAGTATGACTCGCCAATTCAATACTCATCAACCAACGCACAACTAAACTGTAGTGGCTATACCCTTGATTGTGTTGAGCAAAATTTTTATGTTGATTTAGATACCCTTGCCGAGCAATTAGGTGGCAGTATCGATTTTAATAATCCAGAGCACTTGCTTGCCTACTCGAATAACGTAGCGACAACAGCTCAGTATTTTAACTCACGTTTGGTCACACCCAGTGAACAAATAGACGTAAGCTTAAATAAAGCGGCACTATATGCCACCGATGTGATCACCTGGAAACAGTTTGATTTTCATTTAGGTGTTAGATACGACTACGATGATTTTTTCAAAAATCACAATATCGCGCCACGCTTATCAATGGGTTATGACGTATTTAACGATGGCAATACACTATTGACCGCGGGTTTAAACCGTTATTACGATGCGGGCCTACTCGGTTATAAAATTAAAGAGCAACAAAAGTTTGCTTATCGTGAGTATCGCCCTATTCAAAACGGTTATTTACAAGCTTGGCTTCCTTCTTCTTACACAGGTAACTTCCGCTATATCTATGACGACGTAAAAAGTCCTTACGATGATGAAATTGCCTTAGGTCTTCGTCACGCGACAGAAGATTTCGGTAACTTTGCATTAAAATATGTGCACCGTAACAAAAAAGAACAATTAGCGAGAAACGAAGAAACCAACCTAAAAAATGACGGTTTTAAATATATTACTATTTATAATAATGGTACAGGTGAAAGCGAGCGTTACTCGCTATCTTGGGATGCCAAATTTGGCGACCATTCAATATGGGCTAATGCATCTTATAGCCAAAACAGTGAAAGCAATAGCGACTACACTGCAACACCCGATAACACGCCTGTTGAAACACTGGTTTACTATGAGGGTGAGCTGATGAGCTTATCTGAGTTAGATACCCTTAAAGCGAATTTTGGTCGCCCAGTAACTGCTAACTTTGGTTGGAATGCCAACTGGACTGATACTTTTTCAACTGGTCTAACAGCAACCTACAGCGGTAGTTATACAACCGCTATTAAGTCTAGTAACGATCAAAGAATAGGCATTGGAAGTGAATGTGCTGCGTGTGGTTCGACCGATATATATATATCCAAATATGAAGCTCATACCTTTGACGCTCGTATTATATTTGCCTTAAGTAGCCGTTGGGAGTATCAAGTTAGTCAATCTCAATCTCTTGAAGTTCGCCTTGATATCAGCAACTTATTTAATGCCAGAAGTCACGCTATTACAGAAGGAAATTCAGGTATTGAACCAGGTAGAATGTTTTGGTTAGGGGTATCTTATAACTATGAATAAATGGTTATTTCTCTTAACTTGCGGCATTTTTACAACGAGCGCCTTCACACAAGAGCAATCATTACGCAAGTTATACGCAAAGCCACAGCATGAGTGGCCTGCGATTATTAGCAGTAAAGATGTGCCAGCTGCCCCGCTCAAACCTTTAAAAGCTAAACCGTTTAATCAAAGTGATGAGATCATCACATTAGGCGAAAAGCTATTTAACGATACCCGTTTGTCACGAGATAACACGGTAAGCTGCGCAAGCTGTCATGAGTCTCGTTTAGCATTCTCAGATAGGCGAAAACTAGCTGTCGGCATTGATGGCCAAGTGGGCACCCGAAATACCCAAGCCATTATTGGTGTTGACCATTGGCAAAGTTTCTTTTGGGATGGCAGGGCTAAAACTGCGACAGAGCAGGCATTAATGCCGATTGAAAACCCGATAGAAATGGGCACTTCCGTTGATCTTGTGCTTAACAAAGTAAACAGTGCTGAGGACTATAAAAGCCCAATATTCAATGCCTTTGGCAAAGAAGCACTAAACAAAGAACTATTGGCTCTTGCGCTTGTTGCCTTTGAACGTACCTTTGATATTCCAGAATCATTATTCACGCGCTTTATCGATAAAGCGCAAACGAGTCCTAGTGAAGCGGTTGCACTTTTAAACGATCAACAACTTGAAGGCTTGCATCTTTTTAGAACCAAAGCAAGGTGTATGACTTGCCATGAAGGTGCTTTACTCAGCGACAATGAATTTCATATTACGGGGCTGCATTTTTATGGTCGAAAACTTCAAGATTTAGGACGTTTTGATGCCACCCAAGACCCAGCTGATATAGGCAAGTTTAGAACCCCTTCTCTTTTAGCGTTACAACAAAGTACACCTTGGATGCACCATGGTGGCTTTCAAAGTTTGCTGGGGATAGTCAACTTTTATAATGCAGGTGGAGCAAGGCCAAAACCGAGCAAAAAATTTAAAGATGATCCAAACTACCCACAAACAACAGAGTTACTGCATAAGTTAGCACTTAGTAAAGATGAAAAAAATGCGCTTATCGCATTTTTAGAAACCCTTTAACTGCACGCTCGCTCTTAGCGATAAGAGCGGGCTTTCTTACCCTTTCAATTGACTTGGCGTAAGCCCGGTCCAGCGTTTAAACGCTCGTCTGAAATTAGCAATATCATAAAATGATAAGCGCATGGCAACTTGCTCATTGCATTGCTCGCGCATGGCAAGTAGGTAAATCGCTTTGCGCTTACTTTGCTCATCATACAAGGTAGAAAAACGTACGCCATGAGCTTTTAATTTACGCTTGAAGGTTGCAGGGCTCATGGCAAATTGGCTAGCTACTTGGTCTAAATTTAACGCCGGATTTTGATAAATTAATCGGCTTACGGCTTCCACAAAAGTGCTATTTGCTGAATCTAATGCCGCTAGCTGCGAGTTAATTTGTGAGAACCGAAAACTACTAAACGCGGGGTTAGTAAGCCTAAGCGCGTGTTTATTTAATACCCAGCGGGTTATAGGCTTTTCAAAAGCAACTTTAAGGCCCAAATGCTGCTCGTATTCTTGGCTATGTCTGGCACGTTTATAGGCAAACTCAAACTGACAAGGTACTCGCTCACCCGCCACTTTTTTAAGAACTTGGTAAAACGCGGCGCTGTAAATTTCCATAACGTACTGGCTTATTTCATCATCCAAGCCCACAGCATTTTGCAGCACAATGTAGTACTGCTCGTTGTGTACATAACTGTAACTAAATAACAAAGGGGCTAGTTGCATGCGTAAATTGTGTAACTGCTTTAAAGCTTGGCCGATATGCGCTGCATGTAACACGCCTTGGGCGGCAACAGAGGTATCGTTTGCTAGTTGACTGCCTAATAAAAAGCCACTGTCGGCGGATTTCATCAACTGCTTAAACTGCGTCAATAAGCGTACTTGCTGCGAAATACTAAACTGATGCTGCACACTCATTAAGTCTTGCTCAAACACCCCTGTGCCTCTGAGTAACTTATGCAGTGCAATGCCGCGACTTAAGGCCAGCTCCACCAGCGTGGTGATCAGTCCCTGTGCGGTGAGGTATTTGTCATCTTGATTAAGATACGGCTTCACAATGGATGACTCTTTGTTGTTTTTGTTGTTGTAACTTAGCGTGTAAACGCGAGCTTAAACTTTGTGGTGTATCGCCATGCATACTGCCCACTAAGGCCGCTGTTACATCTTGAAACTTAGCGTGTTTTTCGCCTTCGACCTTAAATGCACAATGGCTCAGCGCCGAGGTAATTTGCGCCACCAGCTCTTTCGCTTGTACTGCGCTGGTGTTTGGCATTAGCACCATAAAGCAGTCTCCTGCATAGCGGCACACCACATCGCTAAGGCGACAATTCATCAATAAAAGCTCGCTTACTTCACCTAGTAAGCGGTCGCCTTCGATAAAGCCAAATTCAGCGTTAAAATCAGCAAAACCACGAATATCAATAGCGGCCAGTTGCAGAGGCTGTGGCTCACTTAATTGCTCTTTTAACACAGCTTGTAAGTAATCAGCCTTATACAGCCCTGTTATTGAGCATACTAATTCATGCTCACGATGCTGAGCTTCACGGCGTTTTAGTTGCCTGTTAAGCACGTATTGCTCTTGGTGCCACTGATACAGCCCAAGGCTTGTGAAAATCATGCCTATCGGCGCAGGCAATGATTCAATCCAAGTAAGCCACGTATTGGTTGGTTGATGTAACCACTCATCAAATAAATCAAGGGAAGCTGAAAACATAAAAAGCCCTAGCCCAAGCACTAAAAAGCTGGTGACTTTGCCGGGCGGCCTCGAAATAAGTAGCGCAGCTATCCAAGTCAGGGTCATTAGCACAATGCCACCCTCGCCTAAAATATCTAACCAAGCAATATCGGCAAAAGGCTTTAACTCTCCTGCTTGTGCGCTTAGCAAAAACGCAATCACAAACAAAGCAATAACGGCATTGGTTAAAAATCGATGATGAGTAAAAGGGTTATATCGCATTCTCAGTACCTAACAATAATTCACGCTGCCATGCTAACTCGTTAGCGCTTAAAGCAGCAGGGTCATATTAGCTCAATGATGTGACAGCAAAACGACAGTCATACCTTGTTAAACCCCTTCAGCACTGTATTTACCTTAAAAAGGTGGGGTTATTACAGCTCAAAAGCACTTTTAAAACCCGCTAATCACTTGTTTTTACTGGTTGTTAGCGATTTTCTGTCACATTTGCGTCATTTAAGCTGCGTACTTTGCTCATCAAACCAAGGACAACCAGGAGCAACCCCATGAAACAATTTAAAACGAAGGCGTTAGTAAGCGCCCTCGCCTTATGCCAATTTGCCGCTTACGCACAAGACGAACAAAGCAGCGATGAGAAAAAAGTAAAAGTCTCTGAAGAGCTTGTTGTATATGGCGAAATCGGCTATCGCAACCGCTCACAAGAGCTGGCACCGACGCTTGAATACTCACAAGAATACTTTCAACGTTTTGAACCGCTGACTGCCGGTGATGCATTAAAACGTGTACCGAGTGTCACGTTTTTATCGGATGTTTTAGAGTCTGATGGCGCACGTATGCGTGGCTTAAGCCCAGCTTACACAAAGGTACTTATTAACGGTGAAGAAGTCCCTGGTGCAGGTGCTGACCGCTCATTCTTTGTTGACCGTATTCCTGCTGAGCTAATTGAGCGTGTAGAAATTATTCGTGCTTCAAGTGCAAACCGCTCTGCCGATGCCATTGCCGGTACGCTAAACATTGTATTGCGTGACGGTTACAGCCTAGATGGTGGTTACTTGCGTGCAGGTGGCCTACGTTATGACGATGGCGAATTAAAAGAAAGCTTTGCAGGTGTTTACGGCACTGAGTTTGCTGGTGGCCGTTTACTACTTGGTGCGAACGTACAAGGCCGTTATAACCCAAAACAAAAATCAAGCCTACGCTATGGCGACAGCCCAGAGAATAACGCCAATTACAAAACCGAAGAATTCGATAACCGCGAAGATCAATCAGACACCCGTGACGGTGACGACACCTCGCTAAACGCCAGCTACGAAATAGCTTTTGATGACGGCAGCAAGTTTGATATCAGCGCGATTTGGGTTGATACCGACCGTACTGAAGATGAGCGTTCATTCGAATATGACGACCCAACAGCAATCAATAATTCAATTGTTGAAGGCGGTAACCTTGAGACCGACAACGCCAATGTATCTTTCATCGATCAAACCAACTACAACATCAACTCGGGTTATGAGTTACCCCTTTTTGGTGGCACCAGTAAATTTAAGCTTGGTTTTGCAAGCTTTGAAGAGTCTGTTTACGAGCAAGAAGTAGAAATCGATACCTCTGAGCTACCTATGGTGTTTGAGGAAGAAGAAGAAACCGTAGACCTGGATGACAAAGAATGGTCATTACAATGGCAACATAGCTTATTTGCAGGCGAGAACAAAACGATTCAATTCGGTGCCTTTGTACAAGGTAAAGAGCGCGATACTGCTGTTTATCAAGCCGAAGGTGAAAGCGAACAAAGCTTTACTAGCTGGGATCAGTTCAACAAAACACCACTGTCACTGGCAGGCTTTAATAACGAGTTTGAAGCAGCCGCTGGTGGTGTCAATAAACTCGAGGAAGACCGCCTAGATGTATTTGCATTAGTTAAGCACGAAGACCAAGACTTCTCATGGGAGTTAGGTGTGCGCTACGAAACAACTGATTCAACCATTACTGACAAAGTAGAAGGTGTAAGCGCTAAAAACGATTATGACTTCTTCTTACCATCGGCACATTTACGCTATAACGTCTCTGAAAACGGCCGTGTTAGTGCATCGGTTGCACGTAGCTTACGTCGTCCTGACTTTGATTACATCACCCCTGCTCTACTTGAAAAAGAGCTAGGCGATAACGACTTTTTAGGTAACCCAGACCTACAACCAGAATCATCGTGGGGTATGGACTTAGGCTATGAATATCGCTTAGGTAAAAGCGGCGTCGTGGGTATTAATGTGTTCTATCGCGATGTCACTGACCTTATCGAAATAGCCAATACAGGCCAACAAGGCTCAGAAGGTGATGGTACTTACATTTTGCAACCGCGTAACACCGGTGATGGCAACGTAAAAGGTATCGAGCTTGATTTATCAACGCCGCTAAGCGCTATTAGCATGCCAAACACAGGGGTATTCTTTAACTACTCATGGCTTGATTCAGAAGTAGATGACACTTTCGGTAGCCGTAAATTCAACGACCAATCTGACTACGTGTTTAACGTTGGTTTTATTCAAGACCTACCTGATTTAGGCGCTTCGTTCGGTGCAACTTACCGTAAACAAGGTGATGCTTATGGTCGTATCGTGGGTGAAGAAGTAACCACACACTACGGTGCAGACCTTGAAGTATTCGTAGAAAAACGCTGGCAAGACGTCACGCTTCGTTTAGTGGGCTCAAACCTACTTGATGCAAGCAAAGACGAAACCTTCAACAAGTTCGACACGGTTGATGACCAAATCAACCGCGACTTTGACGAGTATGAACTGGAGTCTGAAGAAGCAGGCCCTGTTATCCAGTTAATGCTGCGCTACGCGTTTTAATACACATAAGAGTTATTAAGGCAGCGCATTGCTGCCTTGTTGTATATTTGGGGATCCCATGAATTTTAAAAAACCACTTAATCTTGTTGCCAGTGCAGTGATGCTAAGCACCCTAGCAGCGTGTAGCCAAACAACGGCAAACGAGGCACCAAATAAAAACCAATTAACAGCCTTTGGCACAACTGAAAATATGCAAGGCTCACAAGCAGCAGCCCTTGCTGATGACGCTTGGCTATTAAGCTCACAAAGCCAAGGCCTACAACTTATTGATGTCACTGGTAAACAGCACGCATTACAAAAAGGTAACTTCGAAGCGCTATCTGTTAAGGCGATCGACAAAAACAGTTACCTTGTTGCCAGCATCGACAACGAAGCCGACCAAGCGGTGATTTTTAGCTTACAAAAAGCAGCTAAATGGCAGCTAACTGAAATTAGCCGTATCAGCCCACCAAAAGCAAAACCTGAGGCGGTGTGCTTATTTGCCAACCCGACCACTCAAGCCGTGTCGGCATTTGTGGCAGACGCTCGTGGTCTTATCCGCGAAACACTGGTGTTTGATATGGCAAACAAAAGCGCGTTAAACCTTGAATTACGTGAGTTTGCTGGCGTAAGTGAAACATCAGGCTGTGCGGTTGATGATAACAGTAAAACTCTTTATTTAAGTGAAGGCGAGCTAGGCATTTGGCAAATTAATGCCGACGCTGAATCACGCGCCGATAAAAAGCCCCTTGCTATGATGTCGCCATTTGGCAGCTTAGCGCCTGAAGTTGGCGGCTTAAGCACAACAGAAGATGGCAGCTTATGGTTCACCACTTCTGAAGATAACCAATTACATCGCTACGAAAATAGCACAAAGCGTTTTAGCAGCTGGCAATTTGCTGGTGAACTGGCGATTGAGTCTGCCGCAGTGCGCTTTAACAATAATCAAGCTGACATCGTGTTATACGATGATGAATCAGGTCATTATGTAAAAGGTCAAATAAATGGGCAGGCTAAACAACACACTAGCGCTAAAACAGCGGCTGTTACTTACATCAATGCACAAGCGCAAACCGATGCAGTACGTGCTTTTGGTGATGCCGCCGATGACCCTGCAATTTGGGTAAACCCTAATAATGCAGCTAAAAGCTTGATCTTAGGTACCGATAAACGCCGTGGCTTAATGGTGTATGACCTTGCAGGCAAAGAGCTACAAGCACTAGAAACAGGCCGTTTAAATAATGTTGATGTGCGCCAACATGCCAGTATCAACAACGCAACGAATACCTGGATTGCAGGTAGTAACCGTACTCATAACAGCATCAGTGTTTACAGCGTCGATACTCACAATCAGGTGCAACATTTTGCTGAGCTGCCAACGACTCTAAACGAAATTTACGGTATGTGTATGTACTCATCAAACACAGGCAACTATGTGTTTATGAATGACAAATCAGGCCTGTTTCAGCAATACAAACTAACAGGTGATAATGAGAGCGTATCAGCACAACTAGTGCGCGAGTTTAGTGTTCCAAGCCAACCAGAAGGTTGCAGTGCTGATGATAAAACCGCACAGCTATTTTTAGGTGAAGAAGACGAAGGTATTTGGTTTATTGGCGCTGAGCCAACAGCAGGAAATAAACCTGTAATGCTACAAACCGTGAACGATATGCTGGTTGATGATGTAGAAGGCATGGAAATCTACCACGCAAAAGATGCTCGATATTTAGTGGTTTCTAGCCAAGGTGATTACAGCTATGTGCTTTATAAAATTATTGATGGCAATACCCCAAGCCTTGAGTTTGCGGGTAAGTTTGCAATCAGTAATAACCTAGAGTTAGCAATAGATGGCGTATCAGAAACCGATGGCCTAACGGTCACACCGGCTGCACTACCGGGCTACCCTGAAGGGGTGCTAATTGTGCAAGATGGTTACAACCGTATGCCACAGGCACCGCAAAACTTTAAGATTATTGACTGGCGCGAGGTAAAAAAAGCTATTCAATAAGTTACTATGTAGGGTGCTCGGTTTATCTGGGCACCTTTTTTATCTGAACATGTTTAATCAGTAAAATAGATAACTAAAACATCCTACAATTGCACCGTAAATCAGCATAGGCAAAAAGGTTTTCTTAAGCACGGGCCCTTCTTGATTATTCACTCCAACAATACTGGCTACAGCAATAATATTGCTAATGCAGATCATATTCCCCATCGCCGCCCCCGTTGATTGCAACGCAAGCACTAAGGTTTCTGACAAGCCCACTTGCTGTGCAATACCATATTGAATACCGCCAAAGGTAAGATTAGATACGGTTGCCGAACCTGAAAAGAAAGTGCCGAGTGCCCCCAAGTATGAGGCAAATAACACCCAGTGCTCACCGCTTAAATCTGCAAAGGTGCTCGCCATATAAAATATGGGCGCATTATGGCCGCCTTGCATTAAAACATTCACCATCACCAGCGCCCCGATCAAAGCAATACATGGCATAGCTATACGGCCTAAGGTGTCGGAGCACATTTGCTTTACTTGTGGCTTGCTCATTTTAAGTAACGGCACGCAGATCAGCACCACCAATACAAACGGGATCAAGGCTGGTACAAACAAGGTTTTATACGACCACCCCACTGAGGTACCAAATATCTCATGTAAAGATAAGATCAGTGCTTTGCTTAATTCAAATTGTGCGAAGCCCAAATGAATACTCACCCATAGCGTTTCGTCGTTAAGCAATGCTTTAATTCCCAACTGATGAATACGGGTTATCACCAGCACAACAATCAAAAGTAATAACGGGAATAATGCTAAAAATAGCGCTTTGGGTGTGAACTCAGCTTTGCCTTTCGTGCTTTGTGCATTTACAGCTGAGTTATCTAAACCCACTCCCCGACTTGCTAAATAGATAGTGACTAATAGACCCACTGCGCCACCTATCAGTGATGGAAATTCATAGTTCCACTGGGCAAACAACCAATAAGGTAAGACACATGAAAACACACTTAAATAAATGAATACGCTATTTTGACGCACCTTTTTTAGTGGTAAAACAAGACACAGCGCAATCATAGGAATAACCAAAGCAGCAATAACATGACAAAGCGCCGTCCATCTTGAAATAGCCAGCACTTGCCCATCATCTAATTGTAGCGCTGAAAAGCCAAACCATGTTGGTGTGCCAACTGCACCAAAAGATACGGGGATCGAGTTTAAAATAAGAGTGAAAATAATCACTTTAAAAGGCGAGAAACCAAGCCCGACCAAAATGGGCGCCGCGATGGCCGCTGGCGTGCCAAATCCCGATGCGCCTTCGAGCATAAATGCAAACGCCCAACCAATGATCATCAACTGCGCAACTTGATTACTGCTAATTGATTCGAGCCAATGTTTAATCGTGGTTTCGGCCCCTGATATTGCCAACATGCGGTTAAGTAAAATAGCCCCAGCAATAATCGAAATAGGCGTCATAACAGACAATACACCAGCAAACGAATTAGCAAGCAACAGCCTTAAATCAGCTTGAAAGTAAAACAGTTGCAGTAAAGCAGCGAGTAGCGCTGTTATGGGTAAGGCAATATAAGAGGCGATGGGGCTGCTTTTTACCATCATCCAGATCAGCACCAAAATAGGCAGTGCAGCCACTAGGGTATTCATGGGTCATCCTGTTGTTTTTATTAAGCGCTTTCCTTAATTAAAAGTATAGACAGGATAACCCTAATCAGTATTTTTTATTTGTTAAATGAGTGTATTAAATGAGCGTACTTAGCCACCAAAGTAACAGTACTAACACAGAAATAGCCACTAAGGCTTTGGTTTTGTGCTTTTGAATAATTCGCTCAGCCTGATTACCCGCGTAATAAACAACGGCAGCTAGAGCAAAGTAGCGAATTGAACGCGCAATGACCGTTGCCAGTAAAAATAGAAAAATCGAATACTTAGTAGCCCCAGCGGCAAGCATGGCAATTTGAAATGGGATGGGCACAATACCGAGCGTCAATACAAACCAAAAGCCTTGTGCCTGCATTTTTTGCTTAACTTGCTCGAATTGCTCAGGGTTTGAGAAGGTATTAATCACCCAATCGCCCACTACATCAAATAGATAATAGCCAAGGGCATAGCCAAAAATAGCACCGATTATACAACCTATGGTCGCCATTAAGGCAATTAACCAAAGCTTTTCACGGCGGGCTTGCATTAACGGAATAAGCACAGCTTCAAGAGGAATAGGCACTATGGTTGACTCTAAAAATGATGCCACCGTAATCGATTTAAGCATATGTTTTGAGTCAATAAACTGCCGTGTTTTTTGCTTAAGCTTTTTTGCAATCGCCATTATTCATCCTTAATCGTTTTGTTGCATTTTAGGTTACAACAAAAAGTCTTAACCGTCCCTTACGGTTTATGAACATAGCGACTACGACCCTGATTTTTAGCCAAATAAAGCGCTTGATCAGCACGTTTCAAGGTACTACTAAAGGTCTCAGTAGCACGTTTGATCGCTGAACCAACACTCACGCTGAGCGTTTTACTCGGTGTCACCATCACATTACTGGCAAGGCTCAGCAGTTGCTCGCAGGTAGCATGTAATTCATCTGCATCATCTGTGGCAACATACATTGCAAACTCCTCACCACCAATTCGCGCAAATAGAACGTCTTCTCCTAATGCTTGGTGACACTGATAAACAAAGTCTATCAATACCTGATCGCCTACATCATGGCCATATTCATCATTAATCGCCTTAAAATGATCAATATCGGCGATCACTAAACTATGTGGTTTACTTTGGTTTTGCTGCACATAATGGTAAAAATAACGACGATTGTACGCCTTTGTTAATACATCGGTTTTTAGCTCTTCTTCGAGCTGCTCTCGGGTTTTAGCTAAATCAGTAAGCGCTAAATAAAGACCAAACCCAGTGATAAGCATCCCTAAGGTGCGGGTAATATCTTCGATATAAATGCCGACCCAGATTGGTTGGAACACCAGCTCATCTAAAAAATCAAATGTAAGTCCGACGCTCCAAAGGAAGATACCCACACTTAAAAATAAGTAACTGCGCTTAGCAACCACCGAAGTTTGCACAAACGCAAAAATACAAATCAAAATGAGCAAATTAATAGCATCACTGAGCACACCATTTAAGTAAACATCACTTTCAAGCCGATTAAAGTTATACAAATAAGTCACGACTATCATCAATAAAACGACAACAAAAAAGCTAATAAAGAATTGCTTTACTACAAGAGGTACTGAATTTAACTCAGCCTTTACTTCTGGAGGGGGTGCTTGCTTATTCATAATTAATCACGACAACTTGCTGCAATGAATTAAACATTAGCAAAGCAAATTTAAAAGTGCATGATAAAGCCACTATAAAGGGGAAAAACCAGCGTTTTTACTGGAGTAAATATTCTAAACATAAGCCGTTTTAGTCAGTAAAAAAGTCTAAGTTCATGCCATTTGCCACTAACGGTCGCAATTTTGTCGTTATTTTTTTATTATCCCAGCCAGTTTTAATGACATTACACAAATCTATGAGCAACGCGCGATTCATCCCTTTTCGAAAACACGACATCATAAATCTTTGCCAAGCTTACTTGGGTGAGCCGCAATTAGCTTCGTTTATGGAGTTTGCTACTCTTTTGCAAAGCGTGACTCATTATCAATATCACGAGCTGCTGGAGTCTTTAAAAAACAACTATGCGCCATTTGACCCAAATAGCGACACCCGCACGCTAACACCGATTACCAACGAGCAACGTGCCAGCTACCAATCTGCCTTTGCAAAAAACTTTGCCACCGTACTCAATGCTGCCAATTTTGAAACCATTACCAATCAAGACTTACAAGATGCACTGAATGAAGAGTCTTTATTTAAAGTACGTTTAGCCGTTGAGTTTGATGACTTTGCAGAAGTGGTCTTTTACCGTCGCGGCGAATCACAAAAAACCGAGACGCTACGCAGTTTTTGGGGGCTTAAGAAAAAGCAGATTCAGTTTACTAACTATGACCGCGTTGCCATATTCATCCGCTTTAAAGACGAGCAGTACTTTTTAGAAAAAGGCAAAATGCCGGTAGGCTTTGAGCCAAACTCAACCATCGTCAAATTATTCCAGAATGTGCCAAAAGCCGATTTAGAAATGCTGTTTCCGAATAGCGAAGTAAAAATGCGTCCAATAGATAAACTGATTATTGGTTCATCAGCACTGATTGGTGGAGCTGTGGTACTGGTCACAAAATTAGGTGCGTCAATTTTACTCCTGATTGCTATGATTGCCTTTTGGGGTGGTTGGCGTAGTGAAGAAGTGCATATGAGTCAGCAACACTTTATTACCTTTGCAATCGGCATGGGGGTGTTTGGCAGCTTTATATTCAAAGAGTGGAGCAAGTTTAAAAACCGCAAAATTCGTTTTATGAAAGCACTGGCCGACAATTTGTATTTTAAAAACCTCGATAACAACGCCGGGGTTTTTCATACCCTAGTCGATGCAGCTGAAGAAGAAGATGTTAAAGAAGCGCTGCTCGCCTATACCTTTTTACTAAAAAGCGAATCAGCGATGACTGCACAGCAATTAGATAGTCAAATTGAGCAATGGTTTAACGAACAACATCATTGCCAGCTCGACTTTGAAATTGATGACGCTTTAGACAAGCTAGTAAGGCTTGAGCTGATTCATCAACAAAATGACGTTTATACAGCCGTTGATTTAACCAAAGCCAAACAGCGTTTAGATGCGCGTTGGGATGACTATTTTAAGTTTGCCTAAGCCTTTAAAATCAGCTACTAGCAAGTACAAATCGAGTTTGAGTCTATTTAACTCTCGTTACGGCATTTTGGTCTCAATGTGCTTGCGCAGTAAATGGTCTGCTTTTAGGATAAAATTTTACGGCTAAAAAAAGACCATTCCATGCAATTAAAAAAAACAATTCTTATTGGAGCAAGTTTGCTGTGCGCAGCAACGACGGCTCAAGTATATGCTAACGACAAGTTTGTCTCTGAAGATATTTTTCAACTTGAATACGCAGGCGACCCACAAATAAGCCCTGACGGTAAAAAAATCGTTTATGTGCGCAGCGGCTACGACATCATGAAAGATGGTAACAAGCGTAGTTTTTGGCTGTACGATTTAAAGTCAGGTCAACACACACCGCTGTTTTCAGATGAGCATAACTACAGCCAACCTACTTGGTCTCCTGATAGCAAGAAAATTGCCTTTACCAGCAATTCAAGCGGCTCAAATCAACTTCACGTTTACTGGTTAGCGCAAGATAAACAAGCATTATTAACGCAACTACCAAAATCAGTACGAAACTTAACGTGGTCGAATGACTCTGCACAAATTGCTTTCACTATGAGCATTCCTGAAGGTAAATCTGCGTTCGCTAAATCAGTCAAATTACCGAAAAAACCAAAAGGCGCTGAGTGGTCAAAACCAGTGAGAGTGTTTGAAAAAGCACGCTATCAAGCTGATGGCGCTGGCTTTTTAGAGCCTTCATATCGTCACGTTTTTGTTATTCCGGTTTCGGGTGGCACACCACGCCAATTAACATCGGGTGATTATCAGCATTATGGCCCACTGGCATGGGATCCAAGCAACACAAAACTAGCTTTTTCTGCTGATCGCAATGATGAGTGGGAATATCGCACAACTGAGTCAGACCTCTATGAAATCAATGTAAAATCAGGCGAGCTTACGCAACTAACTGATTTACCAGGCCGTGAGAGTAACCCGCGTTACGCTGAAGACGGTGATGAACTAGCCTTTGTTGCGCGTGACAACGCCCCTGTGCCTTACATTAACTCAACACTATCTATGCTCGATTTAGACGATAAATCAATCAAGCATATTACTGAAAAATTAGACCGTTCAGTGGCTGATTATAAGTGGTCAGGCGACGGCGACTTTGTTATTCAGTACGATGATTTTGGTAAGCGTAAGCTTGCTAAAGTAAACAGCCGCGGTAAGGTCACTGACTTAACGGATACGGTATCGGGCACTTCAATTGGTCGTCCGTATATCAGTGGTAGTTTCAGCATGGCCAATAATGGCGCTATTGCGTACACCACAGGCAGCGAGTACCGTCCAGCTGATTTAGGCTACCTATACAAGGGTAAAAGTAAAACGCTAACTTCATTAAATGAAGATGTGTTAGGCCATAAAAAGCTTGGTAAAGTGCACGAACTAAATGTTAAGTCACAGTTCGATGGCCAAGCTATTCAAGGTTGGTACATTACGCCACCTGATTTTGATGAAAACAAACAATACCCATTAATGGTTGAAATTCACGGTGGCCCACACCTAGCCTATGGCCCAAGCTTTACTGCTGAATTACAACGTTATGCCGCTGAAGGTTATGTGGTTGTGTATGTGAATTACCGTGGTTCAACAAGTTACGGTAAAGACTTTGCACTACTGCTAGATGGTAAATACAGTTCAGAAGAAGACTTTGCTGACCACAACTCAGCAGTTGATGCCATGATTGCTAAAGGCTTTATCGACAAAGATAACCTATTTATTGCGGGTGGTTCAGCAGGTGGTATTGCAACGGCTTATGCGGTTGGTTTAACAAACCGCTTCAACGCTGCGGCAATTACCAAGCCTGTGATCAACTGGTTAAGTAAAACGCTTTCAGCTGACAGCTATATTGGTCAAATTCGTAACCAGTTCCCTGGCATGCCTTGGGATAATGTTGAGCACTACTGGAAACGTTCGCCGCTTTCATTAGTGGGTAACGTCACCACACCATCATTGATCATGACAGGTGAAGAAGACCGCCGCACGCCAATTTCAGAATCAGAGCAATTCTATCAAGCATTAAAACTGCAAAAGGTAGATACCGTGCTTATTCGTGTACCGGGCTCACCCCATGGTATTGCGGGTCGTCCATCACGTATGATTTCGAAAATTGAATACACGCTTGCGTGGTTCAAACAATATCAGAAGTAATGAATTAAGTAGGAGTGAGGTGCTCACTCCTCTTAAAAATAATGATGACTAAGCGCAAGTTGAGCAGAACCTATCGACTGCGCTTTTTCCCCGCACACGCCTAAACCCACTTCACAGCTACGTAGTCCACGACTATCTAAACGTGCAAATTCGGCAATTGATAACTGCTTGAGCTGTTCAAGTGCTTTACTCGGTAACGGCGAATCAATAATCACAGCTTGCATATCTAATAAACTTAAACTGTTATGCATGGCAATACTGATAGCCTCAGCGGCTTTTTCAAGCCAAGGCTGAACAAGTCGTTTATGATCTGAAAACTGACTGTCTGTTAGCTCATACACTGAAATACCCAACTGCAGCTTATCAAACTCGCTTTGCAGTGAAAGTAATGAACATTGGCTAAGTAACTGTTCACGATCAGTGTTTAGCATTGAGCCTATAGCACCGGCATTACCACTTTTACCTTCGAGAAGTTGCTGGTTAATCACCACAGCCCCACCTAAAAAAGCCCCCAAATAAACATACAAAAAATCGCTGTAGTTATTAGGGTTACCAAGGCTTAGCTCTGCACAGCAGGCAGCGTTATTGTCGTTACTAATATAAACAGGGAGCTGGAACTGGCTTTCTAAGTAACCTTTTAAGTCGAAGTTTTGCCACTGACTAAGTGTATTGGTTGCTGAGCCTGAAGCGGCTTGCCATTGCCAAATATCAAACGGCATAGCGACCCCAAGCCCACACACATGTGAGCGCAGCTCAGGCTCTAATTGACTGATTAGCTTTGGGATATGTGTTTCTAAAAATGATTTAAGCTCTTCAACCGATGCTTCATGCACCTCAACAGATACAGACGTCCTTTGCGTGCTTTGTAAGTCAACGAGTATCAGGTCAAAGCGTCGTCGCCCGATTTTCAAACCAAAACTAAATGCACCATCTGGGTTGAGCCTAAACGGCACACTTGGCTGCCCTACTCGGCCTTTAACAGGTGCATCACGAAGCAATAGCTTATCTTCTTCAAGCTTATTGATATTCACTGTTGCCGCCTGAGCAGACAAGGCTAACGCTTTTGCTATTTGTGCTTTAGGCATGCTTTGCTGTTGCCTAATTAAACTTAAGATTGCGCGCTCGTTATTGCTTCTTAATGCTCGCGATAAACTGCTCTTCATAACATCCTTCTTGATACAAGCTTGATAAGCGGCCTATTAGACCTGTTTGCAGTACTATCTACCAGTCAAAATAATAAATCAACTAGGTTGATTTATTATTTATAGTCGTGAATACTGTCGGCCACAACAATATGAACACATTAACCTGGTGAACTATGCAAACACAGTCCGCTATTGTATCGCGCCAAATGCTTTGGCCTTTTATTCTGCTTACGATTTGCTTTGCTGCTTGGGGTACTGCGGCCAATATGACAGACCCATTAGTGAAAGTTTTTAGCAAAACATTTTCTATGAGTGCGTTGCAATCAGCACTGGTGCAGTTTAGTTATTACGGCGCGTATTTTTGCTTAGCTTTACCGGCGGCCATGATCAATAGACGGTTTAATTATAAAACAGGGCTGTTAGTGGGTTTAGCCATGGCCGCTTGTGGTGCCTTATTGTTTTACCCTGCTAGTCAAACCATGCTCTATAGCCACTTTTTATTGGCCTTGTTTATTCTTGCTGGTGGTTTGTCTATTTTAGAAACCTCTGCCAACCCCTATGTCATGCAGTTAGGATGCGAGCAAACAGCCACCCGTAGACTTAACCTAGCACAAGCCTTTAACCCTGTTGGTACTAATATTGGTGTGTTTTTAGCGGCGACGTTGATTTTACCGAACTTAAATCAAGCTGATAGCGCAAGCCGTGCCCTGATGAGTGAAGCGCAATTAAAAACCGTTGTGAGTGCAGAGCTCGATGCTGTGATGGTGCCGTATGTGGGTATGGCCTGTTGCTTAATCTTACTATGGCTATGTATCTTCTTTAGCCGCTCTCCTGCAACAGAAACAAAAGTAACATCGCAGCCGCGTAAACTTAAAAAGACCTTTCAACATTTGTATCAAAACAAGCATTATCGATTTGGTGTGCTGGCACAATTTTTTAATGTTGGCGCGCAAACCTGTGTATGGACCTACACCATTGGCTACACCATGGAAGCACTTAACACTACAGAAGTTACCGGCGGCCAAGTCTTACAATATTCGATGTTGGTGTTTTTAGTATCTCGTTTCATTATGACATGGCTAATGCGCTTTATTAGCGGCGCTAAATTACTGCGTTTTATGGCTTTAATTGCAGCCGTGCTTTGTTTTATTGTTACCACACAAGTGAATTTAGTGGGCGTAGTCGCACTTGTAGCTATTTCAAGCTGTCTATCTTTGATGTTTCCAACCATCTACGGCACAGCACTTGAAGGCCTTGGCGAAGATGCAAAAGTTGGTGCAGCTGGTTTAGTAATGGCAATTTTAGGGGGCGCATTTTTACCTCTGATCCAAGCCGCAACCATAGATGCTTTTAACACTGCGGTTTCGTTTGTTGTACCACTTGGATGTTTTCTTATCGTATCTCTTTATGGGCACCACAGCATTAGGTCACCACGACACCAGCAATCATAATTTTTAAAGGCATCTTGCAAAGTCAGATGCCTTTTATAATTGTACTTTGTGGTTAGATAATGTGAAAATCACTATCTTTCTAACTACCTATAAGTGAGTATGAAATCACTTAAGCTTTTTATCTTAAATTACACAGCAAAGCTTAAAAACATGAGTAGCTTTGAGCACTTTCGGTTTTTTTTAATAAAGTATATTTGTTTCTTTTTTGGCTGCTTTATCTGTTTCGTCTTACACGAATATTTTCGTGTTCCTATTGTTGTAGCCGCTGCTGCGACAGGCTTAATCGGTACGTTTTTACCTTTTTCAAGAACGTTAAAATCACACCCTTATGCGGCCATTTACGCTGGTAGCTTTGCTGGCATGTGCTCTTCAAGTTTAATAAACAGTTATTGGGAGCTAAGTCTTATTTCATTGATCGGTGCCAGTCTTTATATTTTGACTATGAATCTATTTGCAGGTTTTGGCGGCCGACTTGGTAGTGTGGCTTTTGCCAGTGTGGCGCTTTATATGCTTGCAAAAGGGATTTTTTGATGAATATATTTATTGCGATAACAGCGTTATTAGGTGCTTACTCAACCTACTTTTTAGCACATCATAATCGCTTCGACGGCATTCGCGCATCAGCGGCCACCAGCATTATTGCATTTGCGATTTTGAGTCTATTTCCCGTTGATGTTGAGCTATACAGCGTGGCATTTTTCGGTGGTACTTTCATCGGTATGAGCGCACCAAAACGCTTTGGCATTTTTACATTAGCCATTGCGTCATTACTATTTGCTTTGTTGTTTGAGTACCTCGTGCCGCGCTTACATGGCTACGGCGGTGCATTAGGATTGAGTGCGTTTTTATCTGTCTGTGTTTGCCACATCGGTATTTTACTCGGTGCGCCACGAAGCAAAAAGAACAACTAATTCCGACTCACCGATTAAAAACCTATACCTTTTTATTAATATTCATTACTATGTTAACAATATGTTTAAAGGTGTAGGTTCTTTATGCTTCTTCGTTCATTGCTGATTGTTATTATCTTCTGCTTTATCAGTAGTGCTACAACGGCGAAAACACTGACCTTTATTGCCGAAGATTTACCCCCATACCATTTTAAAAATCAACAAGGTAAAGCCGATGGTGCGCTTGTTGAAGTGATAAAGTCTGCCCTAGCGAAAACAAACATCGCTGGCGAATTCGCAATTATGCCAATGGCCCGAGCTTTTCATGAGTTTCAAAATGACCCAAGCATATTGATGATTTCATTGCTAAAAAATGAGTCTCGTGAATATAAATTCCAATGGCTAGCACAAACCTATTTTGCCGATGCTTATTTAGTTGGGCTTGCCAAACAAAACCACGAACTAAAAAGCTTAAAACAAGCAAAGAAATATCGTGTGGCAACAATTCGTGGCTATTCAAGTGAACATTATTTGAAACAAGCCGGCTTTAATGAAAATAAAAATTTGGTGCTGGTCAGTCATTACCATCAACTTTGGCAAATGCTAGAGAAAGGACGAATTGATTTTGTACTAACCAACACCCTGACCTTACAAAACGAACTCGCGTTATCAGGAGTTCTCCCTAGTGACATTAATAAGAGCCTCCACTTAGACGACTACCCATCAGGCCTTTATTTAGCCGCGAATCTAAAATTGGACAAACAACTTGCTATGCAATTGAGTGATGCCATAAAAGCATTGAAACAAAACGGTCAATACCAAGCAATTTTACAAAAATGGCATCTGCCTTTACCTAGATTATAATGAAAAACACGCAATCATCTTACAAAGGCTTAGCTTTAGCTATTTTGCTTAGCTGCTTATCGCTAAATACCCTTGCTATTACCCCTGAACAAGCCTTAGAGAAGCTTAACGAAGCACAATTGTTACGTAACAGTAATCCAAACCAAGCCACTAAAATATTTGAGCAATTAACTAACGACTCGACCCTTTCCAATGAACCTAACATCATACAAGATGCATTCGAATCGCTGGCATTTATGAATATGGGCAGTGGCGATTATGACCAAGCTCTTAGCTATGCAGAGCAGCTGCTTGATTACGGGGAAAAGCACAATAACCAGTCAGTAACAGTACGAGCAATGCTTATTCAAGGTTACGCACAAGGCAGAAAAAGTAACTTTCTTAAGGCAGAGCAACACTACCGCGATGCATTATCCATTGCCAAACAGATAAATAACTCAGTGCTGATCGCCCAGTCCTATGAGCGATTAGCAGCCATTTTACGCTGGCAAGATAAGTACATAGCTGCCCTCAATGAAGCACAAAAAGCAGTCAATATTTTACAAGAGTTTGATGACGATAAATCTTATGCCTCTGCATTGCAGAACTTAGGTATTATTGAAGCAATTATTGGTGACCACCACGACGCACTAGCCAATCTTACTTTGTCGTTTTCTTTACATCAAAAACTTGACGATAAAAAAGGCATTGCTGATGCACTTTATGAAATTGGCGAAGTTTATCGACGTATGGGTGACAGTGCCCAATCGTTAAAGCACTTTAAAATGTCGCACGTTCTGGATTTAGAAATTGGCTCTAAAGTCGATATCGGTAATAGTGCCATGAAGGTCGGCTATGCAGCGCTAAAACAAGGTGAGCTTACAACAGCCACAGACTATGCTGAAAAGTCGATTAGCTATTATCTAACCTCATCTTCAAACACAGGATTGTGCCGTTCATATAATTTAATGGCGTTAATTGCTCTAAAACAAAATAACATTAGTGAAGCGCAAGCCTATATTGATCGCGCCATGGCAATCGCCACTGACTTTAATTTCCGCTCCCATTTAGTGTCTTTAGCGATCACCCAAACACGTATCTATCAAGCTCTTAATGACCATGCAAAAGCAATTAAAACCGCAGAACAGGCCTTAAACCAGGCTAATGAGTTACAAGATGTCGAAGATCAAATTAGCTTAAATAAATTACTCACTGACTCTTACCTTGCATTACAACTTTATAAACAGGCATTTGAATCGCAAAGCCGCTATCAAACCCTTGAAAATAAAACGGGTAAAAATCAGCACGACTTAACTGTGGCCGCGATGCAAAGCCAAGTCGCCTTTATGCGAAATCAGCAAGAAATAAACCAATTAAGTGCAGATAAACAAATTCAAGCAGCACAACTAAGCGAAAGTGAATGGCAATTTAAAGCCTGGTTACTCGGCCTAAGCTGTGTGATTTTATTGATATCAGGCTTTGGTTACCGCTCATTTAAAAAGCGTAAACTTGCCAGCGAGCGAGCACAACTATTACAAGAAGTCGTTGATAAGAAGAACCGCTTACTAGCCGATGTATCCCATGAAATTCGCACACCACTCACAGCGCTACAATTGCAAGTTGAAGCATTGCAATACAATATCGCAAAAGACGTTGATGCCTCTTACGATGCAATTAATCGAAAGCTAACCGATATCAATGTACTGATCCGTGATATCCACCAACTAGCACAAGCAGACTCAGATAGCCTATACCTAAACCTAAAACCCTATTTACTTGCTGATGTATTATCCGTTTGGCAGCAAGACTTTGCTGCTTTTGTACAAAGCAAAGGCTTTGAATTTACCAGTGACATTCATGTTACTGCTGATTTAAAGGTGACATGGGATATCGATAAAATTAAGCAAGTACTGGCTAATCTTTTATCAAACAGCACCTTTTATACTGATAAACCCGGCAAAATTAAATTTGTAGCGACAGCCTCAGCGCAGAGTATTACTTTTAGTATTGAAGATACCCCACCCGGTGTGACCGACAATCAGTTAGTTGAAATATTCGAACGTTTATACCGCGTTGATAAATCACGTAGCCGCCAAACGGGTGGCTCAGGCCTAGGACTGGCGATTTGTAAAAGCCTAATAGAAACGCACAAAGGTACTATCAAGGCTGAGCACAGTGAGTTAGGTGGCGTTAAGATCATTATTTGCTTACCGCTTATTAGTGAACAACAGGTTTAATTAGCATCTCGATTCCCTGAAATCGCCCCAAATCCGGGCGATTTCACGACATTTAGCCCCATTAATGCCGACCAAGGTCGCATATTATTTAATCAAAAACCGCCCTATATTTTTTAGTACGTTGTACAAATCTCTCACTAAAAAGTATAGGAGCCTCACAATGGCGGGCGAATATCAACAACAATACCAACAGTTCCAGCGCGATCCGGGTCAGTTTTGGCTTGAGCAAAGTAAACGAATTCCTTGGTTTAAAGAGCCAAGTGCCCCTTATCAATATGACGATAATGATTTTTACCATTGGTTTGCCGATGGTCAACTAAACACTTGTTATCTAGCCCTCGACCAACATGTCGAAGCAGGCTATGGCGACCGAACTGCACTAATTTACGACTCCCCTGTTACCAATACTAAACAACAATACACTTATGGCGAGTTACAAACTCAAGTTGCTAAATTTGCAGGACTCATGCAATCCCTTGGCGTAAGCAAAGGTGACCGTGTAGTCATTTATATGCCAATGATCCCACAAGCGGTTATTGGTATGCTAGCGTGTGCTCGCCTTGGTGCCATTCACTCCGTTGTATTTGGTGGTTTTGCACCGCACGAACTCGCGGTGCGTATTGATGATGCAAAGCCTAAGCTTGTGCTTACTGCGTCTTGCGGGGTCGAAATCAATCATGTGATTGAATATAAACCACTGCTTGATGAAGCACTCGAAAACGCCCAGCATACTGTTGAACACTGTATTGTCTTTCAGCGTGAGCAAGCCATTGCCGAGATGCAAGATGGCCGAGACATCGATTGGCAATCAGCCTCTGATGCAGCAAGTTCAGTCGATGCCGTGCCGGTTGCAGGTGACGACCCGCTTTATATTCTTTACACCTCAGGCACCACAGGCACACCTAAAGGGGTGGTTCGAGAAAACGGTGGTCACGCTGTTGCAATGCATTACAGCATGGAGACCGTGTATGGCATGAAACCCGGCGAAGTATTTTGGGCTGCTTCTGATATTGGCTGGGTGGTAGGTCACTCATACATTGTATATGCACCGCTTATTTATCGCTGCGCTACCGTACTTTATGAAGGCAAACCCATAAGAACCCCTGATGCCAGTGCGTTTTGGCGTGTTGTAGAAGATTATAAAGTCACCGCCTTATTCAGTGCTCCTACTGCGTTTCGCGCTATTAAAAAAGAAGACCCTACCGCCGAGGGCTTTAAACAATACGATACTTCGAGTTTAAAACGTTTATTCTTGGCCGGTGAACGCCTAGATCCTCCCACTTATGAATGGCTAAAAGACAACACCGGCTTACCCGTACTTGACCATTGGTGGCAAACAGAAACAGGTTGGGCCATTGCGTGTAATCCAATTGGTATTGAACAGCTTGCCACTAAGGCGGGTAGCTCAACAGTGCCAACACCGGGCTTTGATGTACAAATTCTTGATATGAATGGGCAGCAGTGCTCAGCAAACGAAAATGGTGCGGTGGTAATTAAACTGCCCTTACCTCCTGGCTGCTTACCAACAATTTGGCAAAACAATGAACGCTTTCAAGCGGGTTATTTAAGCGAGTATCCGGGTTATTACCTCTCTGGTGATGGTGGCTATATTGATGACGATGGTTATCTATTTATTATGGGTCGTACCGACGATGTAATTAACGTTGCGGGTCATCGCTTATCAACCGGTGAAATGGAAGAAATTGTTGCAGCCCACCCTGCTGTTGCTGAATGTGCAGTATTTGGCGTTAACGATGCACTCAAAGGGCAATTACCTATGGCGATGATAGTGCTCAAAGACGATTACCTTGGCGATAGCAAAGAAGTCGAGCAACAGCTAGTCCATTCTGTAAGGCATCAAATTGGTGCCATTGCCTGCTTAAAGAATGTTTTGCATGTTGAGCGCCTACCAAAAACCCGTTCAGGAAAAATACTCAGAAAGAACTTACGCCAATTGGTCGATGGTGAAGAACTACAAATTCCATCTACCATTGATGATGCGAGTATATTTGATGAAATCAACCAACAACTTAACAATCGCTGATCTGCGTTTGTAATTTTGTAATGTTACCAAAGGCCTTGTTTAAGGCCTTTATTCGTTTTGGCCTATGGCTTGCAACTTTACTAATAAGTTAGCAAACGAAAAGGTGGTTAACATGGCTATTATTGCAGGTTATTTCCAATTCAATGATTCAGATAAAACTGACTTTAAGTATATAAATCAACTAGCTAATGTATTTAGTAACTATGAAGAAAAACATGTTCGTTTTTTTAATTGCGAGTATGGAGCCATTTTTCAGTATGATTTTGATGCCTATCAGCAGGCGAGCTGGTTGCGAACTGAGTCGCAAATTGCAACACTCATTGGACACCCTCTCATATCAAGCTCTAGAACACAGGACCTAATTACACTTGCGGGCTGCGAGTCTCTCGACTTTTCTTTGCAGCAATGCGAAGGAGTATTTAGCTTTTGTCAATTTGATCTGCAGAGCCAGCGCCTAACATTAGCGACTGATCCACTTGGATTAAAACCTTTTTATACCTTACAAACACAGTATGGTTTACTATTTTCCACTAACCTTAATTTATTCAAGCAGTTGGATATCCAACTACAGAACAATCCGGATGCATTAACTGAGCTTGCCGTGCTTGGTTATCCTCTTTTAGATCATACGCCGTTTAAAGACGTAAAATGCTCATACCCAAGTGAAATGCTATGCTTTAATGCAAAACAGGGTGTAACTAGAAAAAGATATTTTGATTGGGTATCACTTGCAAAACAAAAGCTCGTTGCACCAGATGCAATTGAAGGGATCTCAAAGGCTTTTAAAACTTTAGTTGCAAAGGCAAAACATAAAGATAAAACCATTCTTAGCACTTTATCTGGCGGTTTAGACTCTAGGCTTATTAACAGTGAGTTATTGCGCCAAGGCGTGCAATTGAAGTCGTTTAACTTTTCGCAATCTGATAGCCAAGATCTATTTTGTGCTAAACAATATGCATCACAAAATGCAGTACCATTAGAAGTAATACAAGTTTCAGACACCCAGCGGCTATCTGTCGAACAGCGCCTTGGCAAATATTGGCGTAAAGCGAAACATCAAGATTTCACTAACGTATGCAGACCACAAATAAGCTGGTCAGGAAATGGCGGTAGTGTTGGGGTCGGGCTTATTTATTACGGTGATGAAATTTATGCTGCAGCAAAAGAAAACAACTTAGATAAACTAATCAGTGCTTACCTCAAACAACAATACGCTTTTTTACCTAAGTCAGTTGTTCATAATGCTGAACAATTACAACAAAAACTGATAGCTAACTTAAAAATTAGCTTCGAACCACTCGCTGAATTACCACTTGAAAAAGCATTTCAATTATTCTTGCTGCTTAACGATCAACACCACCATTTGAGTGTTCCTAACGAGCAGGTTTGCGAATTTAAAATGGAGTTTTTCCATCCATTTTATTCGTGGAAGGTCCTACAGTATCCGTTGGGTTTACCGGTGGAGTATGTTCGCAAACACCGTTTTTATCAACGATGGTTAAAAACCGATTACCCACGAGCTTTACTTGCGCCTTGGCAAACTTACCCAGGACACTTGCCTTGCCCAATAACCGTCAAGCATCAAACCCAATGGCAATTGAATAGCGCAAAACTTATGTCGCCCACAGAACTATTAAAGCTATGGTTTAAAATTATGTTTTTTGACCGCCATTTATTGATAAAGCGCTGCCATTTCACTTTACTTTGCATCTTACAGTTAACTCATTTAAAGAATGTTCAGCCTAATTTACGTGTTGCTCAGAAATTCTGCCAATGGTGAATGAAGTTCAGGCCATCCATTTTGAATTAATTGCTTTGAAGTAAAAACAGCTTTCTAACAACGAACTTTTCGGGCTAGAATCTATTCAGTTATTAATATCATAAGCTGAGATTTTAATGAGAAAATGGACTCTTCCTCTACTGCCACTAATCGTATTAGCAGGCTGCACCTCGGTTAGCAAAAATGAATGTTTACAAGCTGACTGGTATGGTATTGGTTATAAACATGGTGCAGATGGCACTGAGTATCGCGATGGCATAGATGCACTATCACAATGCAGTGAGTATGGTGTAAATGCTGACATTGCTAAATATAAAGTGGGATACGATCAGGGCCTCGCTACATACTGTGAACCAGAAAATGGCTTTACGTTAGGCATGCAAGGCGCATCATACAATGGTGTCTGTAATAGCACAGCGTTTCGTAAAGCATGGCAAGAAGGTAACGATAGATATCAAGTGCAACAAAGACTGAGTTATATTGATAATCGTATTGACGATATCGACCGTCGATTAAAAGATATTCGTGGCGAGCTAAACAGTAACCACCTTAATAATACTCAGCAAAAAGAGCTTTATCGAGAACGCAAAGATTTAGAAAACGAGCGTATAGATTTGCGCAAAGAACGCGCATTACTTCCGCTTTTGAATAAACTGCCTAGTGTTGAAATATCAACCGAGTGGTGAGACTTTTAGAGCCAATTTCATTTCATACATTTGTTTATCAGCGATGGCCAAAAGTTCCTTTGCACTGTGTCCGTGTAAAGGATACATGGCGATACCAAAGCTCGCACTTACCGGCTGAACCGTTTCATAATCTTGCGCTACTTTTTTAACCGCCTGCTGACATCGTAGCGCTATATCTTGGCACAAACTAGCCTTTGTTAATGAAGGTAAAACAATAACAAACTCATCACCACCAATGCGCGATAGCACATCTTTATCTCTCATTTGTAAACGCAATTGCTGACTAATGTCCAGTAATAAATTGTCACCCTGTTCATGACCATATGTATCATTAACGAGTTTGAAATTATCAAGATCAAGATAGATCAATGCAAATTGGTTATGCTCTGCTGGCGTTCTTTGTGAGAAAGCACGCAATTGAATATCGAGTCCTCTGCGATTCAATAGCTTAGTAAGTGGATCTTGATTAACTAGCTCATTGAGAAGCTGGCGCTTTTCTACCGCCGAAGAGATATCATCAAATGCACCGATATAATGAGAAACTAAGCCATTTTCATCATACAGTGCATCTATGGATAATTGCTCAGGAAACACCTCTCCTGACTTTCGCTTATTCCATACCTCTCCTTGCCAACAGCCTTTATCAAGCAACTCAGTCCACATTTGTTGATAAAACTCATCTGGTTGCTTCTTTGCAGAAAGTATTGAAGGTTTTTTACCTATTACCTCATGCTTCTTAAACCCTGTTATTTGCTCAAAAGCAGGATTTACATCAACAATCACAGACTCAGCGGTGGTGATCAGAATCCCTCGGCTAGTTGTAGAAAAAACAGCCGTTAATAGTTTAATTCGTTCATTACTTTTAACTTCCTCTGTAACATCCTCAGAATAACCATTCCATTCTACACTGCCATCAGCTCGGGCTATCGGAGATGATTTTGCCGAAATCCAGATCTGTCCTTTTTTGGGGTGGTTAACGCGAAACACTTCACACCAATCAGTTAGCTCTGCGCGTGAATGCTCAATACTTCGTACAATACGTTCCAGATCATCTTGATGTATCGCTTGCATAACTCTATCTGCTGATGACTCAATATCTTTGGGAGAGCAGCCATAGATATCAAATACTTTTGATGTAGCAAATGGGAAAAACGCTTCATCTTTATTGTCTATTACATATTGATAAACAAAGCCTGGGAGGTTATCAGTGAACTTTTTTAGTTCTTGATGTAGGAATTCAATTTCGCGTTCTTTTTGCCATTGTTCCGTAATATCAATATGTATTCCAACCATCCATTCTGGATTACCGTTTTTATCCCACGTTTGTACTTGGCCTTTATCAAGCACTTTAACCCAGTGGCCTCGTTTATGTTTCATACGCGCTTCACAAACATATCGCGCTGATTCACCTTCGAAGTGCTCATTTAATAATTGCTCAGATTTCACTAAGTCTTCAGGGTGAGCAAAGGTAAGCCAAGTATCAATTGAAACGGGTTCTAGTTCGCACAGAGAATAGCCAATGATATCTGCCCATTTATCATTAAAAATTGTTTCGCCTGTTTGCACATTCCAGAGCCAAACTCCCACATCACCACTTTCGAGAAGCAACTGTGCAATATCTAGTCCTAGCTGCGACTTTAGTTCATTGTAAGCTTCACTAAATGCCATAATCTGCCTTAATAACTAGCCTAATGATAAACAATTAAGTCTTATTCATTATTTTAGTTAAAAAGGCAAAAAATACTAAAATATAATCAAATAAATATACTCTTACAGATTTATTGCGGATTGGTATTTTTCACCTTGACGGCCAGTCAACCTCATCAACCGAGTCAAAAAGCGTTGTGGTCGTTTGCTCGCCATTCCATTTGCGAATGTAACGTGACAACGGATCATAAAGCGCTGTTTGCTTATTGATATGAAAGTGACGCCCACCTCTAGGGTCGACACCGACACCCGCAATATATTGCCAATTGCCCCAATTTGCAGCCACATCATAATCAATAAGTTGCTGTTCGAAGTAAGCAGCACCATAGCGCCAATCAAGAGCTAACTCATTAACCAAACAACTTGCCGCAATCTGCCGCGAGCGGTTAGATATAAAGCCTGTTGTGTTGAGTTCATGCATTATCGCATTTACCAATGGAAATGGAGTGCAGCCATTACACCAAGCAGTGAAACGCTGGCTGTTAAACGTTGTTAGCGGCGCATTTTGCTTTTGACCTTTGAATAAAAAAAGCTTTGCTCCCGCTTGCAGTGCATGCCATTTGAAATATTCGCGCCATAGCAATTCAAACTTTATCCAATAGCTCGACTCATTTGCACCGTTTTGATGCTCATATTTTTCAACTTCGTTATACAGTTGTTTAGCACTAATTGTGCCTCCAGCAAGCCAAACACTAAACTTAGTGCTGTTGCTAAAGCCATCTAACTCATTGCGAGTCTCTTTATAGCTGCTTGGTGCTTTTGAGGAAAAGTACGCACTGCAATGTTGCTGAGCTGCAAATAAACCTCCTTTGAAGCTAGCTGACTGGGTAACTACGTCAGCAATATTGTGTTCAGCACATAACTGTACTGGGTGAGGTAATCGGCTGACCGCAGGTCGCGGTGCAGCTATAAAGGTTGGCTCAGCTTCTACTTTTTTACGAAAGGCGGTAAAATTTTTTGGTAATTCATCAAGCTGAAATGGTAAGTCCGCTGCTTTAAACAAGGTATCTTGCTGATAAGTTTTCACGGCAGCTTGAGGGCATATAGCTTTAATTTTTTCGAGCTGTTTTTGCTCATAAACGCCAACTTGCTCGGTACAAACCAATGTTTCAATATTATATTTTTGCAAACGCTGGCTGATTACATACTCAGGCTCACCTGTGATCACATGAAGTGTTTGGCCAAGATTCTCAACTGCGTTTGCAAATGCAGATAGGCTCTCAAGTAAAAAGTTGTACTTATGTTCCCCATATGGCTTCTGTTGGTAATTAGTTTGCCTAAACCAACGCGGTTCAATCACAAACACTAAATCAAGCTCGCCAGCAAAATCTGCTAATTCAGATAAAATTTCATTATCAGCTAGGCGTAAATCATTTTGTAGCCAATATAAAACTCGTTTTTTCATGGGATAACTCATATGTTTTAACATACATACGAATACCCTTCTTATCCGGATTTGAATATCAGAACAAAATGATTAACTATAATTTGCAGATAGGTATTAAGCATCTTGCTCTTTACTCATAAGCTCGCTCATACGTTGCATAAGCTCTTGCTCACTGAGGTCTTCTTTGTGTGTCCCTATAGTCCAAATATGACCAAAAGGGTCCTCTAGAGTCCCTGACCTATCGCCATAAAATTGGTCATGTACTGGACGCAGCTCTTTCGCCCCAAGCGATAAGGCTTTAGCAAAAACAGCATCGACATCTTCAACATACAGCATAATGCTCACCGGCGTACCGCCAAGTTGTTGCGGCGACTTAAATTGCACATCAGGGCAATTATCAGAAAGCATAATATGAGAGTCGGCTATTTTTATTTCAGCATGTGCCACCCCACCATCAGGCAGAGGCATTTGCATTACAAGTTCAGCAGCAAAAGCTTGTTTGTAGAACTCTATCGCCTTAGTGGCACCTTCAATAACCAAATACGGGGTTACCGCATGGTAACCTTTTGGGATTGCAGAAACAGCCATGTTACACCTCAACGTTAAATGTGTGAGTTATAAAGGTAGCAGTTGTAGCTAATTTCACTAATCTAATGATAAAAACGCCAGCGAAATATTTCGCTGGCGTTTTAAATACGAATACCAATCAACTTAACAACGCGGTGTATTATTCAGGCCAGCTTTGCGTCCCATCAATTGCAACTTCTGTTTGATTTAACGTCGTACAATAGCCGGTGGCAGATGAGGCATAGTAAACATCACCTAATACCATGTAGTTTTTCGCTTTAACCTGCTGTTTTGCTTTGTCTGACGTTGCCATGCCCCACATGCTGAAGTAGTTGCTCAAATCGAGCTCGGTTGCTTCTGAAAGCGCTATTAATAGCCAATCATTGTTGCCTATGCTTTGTGCCTCTGACAAGCTGTAGCTTGAAAAGCCAAGTGTATCTTTTTGTGCCTGCCAATTAGTCTCGCTGTTATCAGCTAGATTAAACGCACGCTCCAAAATGTGTAAGCGAGGGTATAAATGCCAGCCGTTTTCAAGCTTATTGTGTGCCTGTGCGGCCATCATAATTTGTAAATAAATAGCGTGGCTTTGCGACCACTCTGACATCGCTAAAGCTTGCATATAAGCAAATGCATCTGCGCTTTGTTTACTGGCTTGCAAATGATCAAACAAGTTCTCGAATGGCAAGTTTTGGCACGATGCCGAAAAGCCGGTTTCATCTTCAAACTTCGACTTACTGTAGTAGGAGTAAAAGTTGGTATTTGAATGGCCACCAAACCCTTCGATACGGAAGCGCCCTTTCTCAAGACCATGCCCTAACTCATGGATATCGCCATGCCCTGTTGGATTAAAATTCCAACCTGCGTCATACGGATTGCCCGAACAGCCCCAACCACAGGTCGGCTGGTCAGCATTCATATGTTTTACAATATCAATTGTTTGTACTTCAATATTGCGTTCACTCGCAAAGTCATGAATTTCGCTAACCACATCGATGCCCGGCCCTTTGAAACCAGCAAGTACATGCGGATAGTTATGGGTATAACGCTCTACAGCATGGGCGAAGTCAGACGCTACAGGCCAATAACCATCGTTAATTGAAATACGCATTTTCTCGAGCTTTGAATGCACCTCAAAACCACCGGTTGCCACCTCAGCCCAATCATAATCCCCTTTTTCAAGCAACTCAGCAAAGCGCTCATCATCACTGCTGCTACGCCAATACGGGTGCTCACCTACATTGCTAAATTCAAAGCTGACATCTAAATCATTTTGATCAAACTCAATTTGAATTGGCCCACCATAAGGTGACGTAAAATAGACCGTTTCATTTGTCTCTATAGGGACATGAACCGACTGCAATTTAGCGGGTCGATTATAGCCATTGCTGCTCATATAATGTGTTGCGCCATCGCGCAGAGTATTAACAAACACCTTGGTATTCACTGCTTGATTATCGGTGCGTTTTATAGCAAACGTTTGCCCCGGCAAGGCATACACACCCGTTGAGCGAAAATACGCCTTACTCTGCATATTCACGGTGACTGTTTTAGGTGTTACATGACTAAAATCACTACGGCTGAAATTACCCATATCAACTTGAAGTGGATTAACTTTACGTATATTTAATACTGCATGATCAGTAAACAGGGCACGAAAGAAGCTTGTATTATCGGTGCTTAGTTTATCCATCGGGAAGCTCACTACTTGGCGATAATGATCTGCAAGCAGCGCCAGTAACTGATAAAAACGATAGCCTTGCTCAGTAAAGATATCTGTTTTAGCTTGGTCAAAACCTCTAAACACCGAATTAATGATCGTTGCCGCATCACTAAACTGTTGCTGATATTGGCTTTCAGCTGGACAGCTTCGATTATCGCAAGCACTTAAATCAACACTAAATTCGCTGCTTTTAAAGCGGCTAAGTAAGTCTTTAATAGTTTGCGCATCAGTTGGCAAGCTGTCGTTGATAGCAATTGGGTTCCAATTTGCCAATTCTAACCGGTGCCAGTAGTTATCACCTGCAACGCTCACATGGAGTAACTCAAATAGCGCTTTACCTAGTGCCGTTTGACTACCATCACGCTGAATATAGATCACTGCAATATCATTTGCTTGCGCTTGCTTTACTGCAGCCACAACATTATCAATATTTAATCCTTCACGCTCATGCTGAGAGATAATCAGGATATCCGTGTCAGATGTTAAACACGCTGCTAAAGCGTCGTTGTCACAACTTGCATTGTCGTTATAGCTCACCATGCCTTCATATTGACTATCAAACCACTCTCGCGTTTTGATCCTATCTTGAAAATAATAGCTTTGATCTAGTTGTGCTAATACAAGTTTGAGTGGCTGCTCTGCGGTTATTTCTCTGCCAGCTAACCATGTGGTGCTGTTTTTCAAAAACTGAGTCATTTGCTCGTTAATGGTATTTCGATAAGGATTACTACCAAATACCAAGTAACGGCCTTGCTCACCATCACTAGTCCCGACTACAGCAAGATTTCTAATTTTTGTCTCGTAGCCATCTTGCCAACTATTGTTGGTAAGTAGTAGCGGCTCATTGAATGGATACGTGGCATTTAATAGCGTTGCATCCCAGGTTGGATACCAGCTTAATTCATCAAGGGTGGAGCTTGAGCCAAACCCAAATAAGCTATTTTTAATGCTTTGAAAGCGCGCTTTGTGGGTATCAATTTCATTAAGTGTCGCATCAAGAAGTAATTCGCTGTTTGGCACAACCAGCGCATTACCCGTTTCGAGTGCCTCGGCCACATAACTTTGAGTAATGTTTAACACAAACTCGAAGCTAGTCTCTGTACGTGAATCAGAGGCTGTGATTGTGAATTTATGTTCACCAAGTTCTTCATTACTAGCGGTGCCAGATAAGATGCTAGTTTGCTCATCAAAACTTAGCCACGTTGGTAAACCTATTACGGTTAAGCTCACATCATCGTTGTCTGCATCGTTGCTGATTAACTGCACACTCAATGCCTTCTCAGCACGCACTTCACTACTCAGTGGAGAAACCACTGGCGCTGAGTTTGCTCTGGCAGCGATGTTAAATGTTTGCTCTGCCTGCTGCGTCACTTCGCCATCTGAATAACGAAAACGAATTTGCTGTTCGCCCGTATTCGCAAACAAGGGCGTGCCGCTAAAACTGAGGTTAGTCGCATCAAAGCTAAGCCAATCAGGTTTACTAACTTCACTTATTACCACAGTGTCATTTTGTGCATCAGTAAATGTTAGCTGGTAAGTATAAGCTTGGCCTTCATTGCTATCCGATGGTGTAGACGTGAGCGTTGGCGGCGTATTTTCGACAAGCTTGGCTTCTACATTAATATCAATCAAAAGCTGGGCAGACAGCTGCCCATCAGTGACCGTAAACTCAATGTTTGCATACTTACCTGCTTGCTCTGGCGTGCCACTGATACTTGCTGAGACTTCATTAAAACTTAGCCAACTTGGTAAGTTTGTTACAGACAAAGTAAGAGGGTCATTATCTGGATCAGAGACTTCAGGACTAAAGCTTAGGGTTTCACCAACACGTAAAGTCTGTGATTGACCGCTGATTTGCGGCGCTTGATTTTGTAGTGTTTCGGTTACAGGCGGTGTTGTTGTTTGTTTTTCATCTGAGCCTGAGCCGCCACAAGCCGCAAGTGTTAGCAATACAGCCGAGCATAATAGCGAGCGTTTGCACAAATAGTAAGGTGCGTTCATTGAGTTCTTATCGGTATGGTAAACAATTTTTTAACATTATAAGCCGATACTACAAACTAATATCTCGGAAAAAATACGTAAATTGATATCGCTGTCATTAATTGTTTATACCAATCCGCTTAATTAAGTAGTCTATTTTGAGGCAATGAAACCTCGTTGATAACAAGGCAAAAATTTCGTTATTTAGTTGTTCTAAATGAGAAATTTTTAACGCAGTTAGCGACAGGTTTAATCCCTCAAAATGATTAAGTATTATTGCGGGTTGGTATTAAGCCATAAAAAGCCCCATGAAGGGGCTACTTAAAGGTTATGACGGGTTTGCAAAATCAGGTCTGGGTAACTTTTCGAGTATGGCGTATAAATAAATCACCACAAGGCAAAGGCCTCCTGCTACAAAGAACAAGGTTGGGCCATTGTAATAATCTAAAATTAAACCACCTCCGAGTGGCGCTAAAGCAAACCCTAAATCATAAAACGAAGCTGCGCCAAAGTAGGCACCACGAAGGTGAGAAGGCGCCAGCCTATCAAGGTGAACGTTCATCGTCGGAAACAAAATGGTTTCGGCCAAACTCATCACCACTATCGCACCAATCCAGCCCCAGAATAAATCGATTGGATTAAGTGCTAGCCAAAACTGCGACACCATCAATAGCACCAAGCCAATTTGAATGCGCACCGTTAGGCTAAATCGCGCCATCATTTTTAACAGCAGAAATTGACTTGAAATGATCACTAACGCATTGGTAAAAATAAGCGCAGAAATCAATGCAAGTAGGTCGGGAGCCTCTGCACGAGTTAAGTATTGTATGAGTGAACTATCCATTTGCGCATAAATAAACATGCACAAAATATTGGCTAAAATTAAACACTGCAACAGCTTATCTGCAAATAAAATACGTAAAATTTGCTTGCCCTGTACAGCTGGTTTTTTCTCTTCAGGCTCGTCGATTGCGGCAGTATTTTTTGCAGCTTTATCACTAAAATTAAAGCCCCAAACAAGCAGCACCAATAAAATAGCGAATGCCCCTGCGGTAATATAAAAGCTCGACTGCTCACCGGTTAAACCTAGCCATACTCCGGCTAATGGGCCCACCGCACAGCCCACATTAACAATAAAGTACAGCGACTGCATGGCAAGCTCGCGAGTTTGTGCATCCTCAATAATATCACCAATCGCCGCACTGGTTAATGGTCGCCAAAGTGCAGTCGCAATCGAGCATAAGGTCATCACAATCACATAACCGGCCACGGTTTCTACCTCAGCCAACAGCGAGAAAGAAATGATATACAGCACACCGGTGATGTACATCAGCGTATGCCGGCCCACTTTATCTGAGAGGCTGCTACCAATAAAACTGGTAAACACCGAAATCACGGCGGCACTAGTAAGTACCAAACCGACTTCAGTTGCCGATAAAGCAAACTTTTCGTACAAGATTACCGCAAGAAATGGCCACACCATGTAATAGCTGCCACGGGTAATAAACGAGCCAAATAAGAAGATCCACATAAGCACTGGAAACTGCTTAAAGCGCGCTAAAGAGATGTCTGAATTCATTATTTTAATTTTTATGGTGATGATGGAAGCACTATACATTAACAGGCTTTAAGATTGTAAATTGACTTCGCTTTAATCACCTTATTTTACTAATCAACAAAAACATAAATAGAAAAAAGTTGTAACAACTGTAAATGCAACTTGAAAAAGATTAATCTAAATAAGAATAGTTATTGATTGTATTTTTCATTTCTGTACTATACGCAGCGTCCCTCAAAGGGATAACCTACAAAAAGAACTGGAACCCTACAATGAAATCAATAAAACCAAGCTTACTGGCACTTGCCATAGCAACACATTTTTCAGCCTTTGCTGATGACGCTAAGCCGAAACAAGATATGGAACGCTTAGTAATCACTGCAACAGGTTTTGAGCAAAAAGTTACCGAAGCACCTGCAAGTATTTCAATTATCACCAATGAAGATATTAAGTCTCATGCCTTCACCTCAGTACTTGATGCTGTGCAGTATTTAGAAGGTATCGACATTGGCACAACTCGTGATAAAACGGGCCAAGGCAGTGTGAGTATGCGTGGTTTAACAGGTGAATACACCCTGTTACTAATTGATGGTAAACGCCAAAATAACCATGGCGACATTTACCCAAACAATTTTGGTGGCAACGCGTTTAACCACGTACCACCGGTTGATGCGATTGAGCGAGTTGAAGTAATTCGCGGTCCTGCATCAACACTTTATGGTGCAGATGCGCTGGGTGGTGTAATCAATATCATCACTAAAAAGCATACTGACAGCTGGAGTGGTGCAGTATCTTTTAGCCGTTCACTACAGCAAAACGATGATTTTGGTGATGACATTACCACTGACTTTAGTGTGATGGGCCCGCTAATTAAAGACGTATTAAGTTTAGGTGTGCGCGGCAGTGTTTACGAACAACAAGCATCATCGCCAACATTTGAACCTGCGACCGATCCTAACGGTGTTGTACATACTCGTTCATTAGGCTTTGGCAGTGGCGGTCGTACCGTTGATAACACAAATGAGCAGTATGGTTTTACGTTAACTTATACCCCGTTTGAATCTCATCATTTACGTTTTGATTATGATAATTCAAGCCAAGTGTACGACAACACACCTAGCTACGACATTGAATCAGGCACCATTACTTACCCACTTGGTACTAAAGATAACATTGAATCAATTTGGCAAGATCGCCGCGGCCAAGTAAACCCGCGCGCAGGTTACGCGGCAGACCAAGAGTTTGACCGTGAATGGTGGTCACTCAGTTATGATGGCGATCTTAACTGGGCAACGGTAAAAGCCTCTGTGTCTTATGTTGATACGCAAAACAATGGCCGTACTTTACCACTGAGTGTAAGCGAGCGATTAGAGCTGCAAGCTATGTACGATGGTACTGGCGAATACGAAGGAATGGACGAGCAAGCACGTAAAGACTTAGCTGAAGAAACATTCTTACCACGCCCTGCTCGCCCACTTGAAAGCAGCCAATATACCTATGACTTACGTTTTGATATTCCAATCGAGGGGCGCTTTGGCAGCCATAACCTAGCAATTGGTGGCCAGCTTATCGACGGTGAATTAAAAGACGGTGTATTTGGTCTTGAAAGTGATCAAGCTGGCAAAGTACAAGAGCAAAACATGTACTCAATCTTTGCCGAAGATAACTGGATGGCAACTGATAACTTCACCTTTACACTTGGTGCTCGTTACGATGACCACGATGTATTTGGTAGCCAAGTATCACCTCGTGTTTACGGTGTATATAACTTATCTGACACTTGGACCTTAAAAGGTGGTGTAAGTACAGGTTACAAAACACCAAAAACAACTGACCTTTATGACGGGATCACCGGGTTTGGTGGCCAAGGCACAAGCCCATTTGCAGGTAACCCTGAATTAGAACCAGAAACCAGTGTTAACTCAGAAGTTGCACTTTACTGGACTTCACTTGATGGCGATCACAACATTAACGTGACTTACTACAACACCAAGTTTGAAGACAAAATTGCCAGCGGCGATACAATTTTAAGCTGTGAACAAACTAACGACGTACGTCCATGTGTGAACCTAGGTCAATATGATCAGCTTGGCTACGATAGCTACAGCCAAAAGATCAATATCGACGAAGTAGACCTTCAAGGTGTTGAAATTGCTGGTCAATACACAATCACTAAAACAGTGTCTGTTAACGGTAACTACACCTGGACTGATAGCGAACAAAAGAGCGGTCCTGAACAAGGTCAACCATTAACTAACTCAGCTGAGCACATGGCAAACCTTACCCTAAACTGGGAAGCGACAGACTTTATGAACTTATACCTACAAGGTGTATATCGTTCAGACCGTTACCGCGGTTGGGATAACGTGCACGATAAAGCGCTGTATTACAAAAACTACAACCTACTTAATTTAGGTGCGCAGTTTTATGTAAATGAGTACGTGCAAATCAATGCCCGTGTAAACAACCTATTAGACGAAGATTTCACCTCTTATAGCACAAGCTATACCGACCTAAATGGCGATGGTGAGTACGAATACCTAACAGGTCGCGGTGTAGTTAGCGAAGTTACATTCACAGACGACTACAACGTTAAAGATAAAGGCCGTAACTTCTGGATTGGCGTTACCGCTTACTTCTAAGTAAACTCCCTGAAAATAGACAGCATGTAGTCATATGCTGTCTATTTTTCTTACCGTCCCTATTACTGCTCCTATTATCAGTATTCTTTTTACTGTCACTAAATTGCCAACTTCACACATTAAGCTGATGGTACCTGCGTAAGCCTATTTGTCAGTCTATGGAACATATCCTTACAGCCAGCGGTATCTGTATTAGTTATCAAGATGAAGGCGATAAAAATGCGCCGGTGATCATCTTAATTATTGGCTTAGGTGCTCAATTTACCGTTTGGCCAGAGTCGCTATATTTTGGCTTGGTCGAAAAAGGCTTTCGGGTTATTCGTTTTGATAATCGTGATGCAGGGCTATCCTCATCGTTAGATGAGTTAGGCAAGCCGAGTCTAGTAAAGCATTGGCTTAGCCGCCGATTACCCATTCGCGCAAAGCTGCCCTATTCGCTCGATGACATGGCTCGCGATGTAAAAGAATTAATGGATGCACTGGCTATCAAAAAAGCGCACTTAGTGGGGGCGTCGATGGGTGGCATGATTGCGCAAATTGCCGCGGCAAAGTATAAAAAACGTGTACTGAGCTTAACTTCAATTATGTCGAGTAGCTCGCCGTTATCGTTTTCGGGATCAAACATTAACCTGTTGGTAAAGCTCGCAAAAATACGCCCCCGAAGCAGTAATAAAGAAGCCGCGATTGACTACAATGTTAGGCTCAACCAACTCATTGGCAGCCCAGCCTACCCACAAGATGAACACGCTTTATACGCCAACGCTGAACGCTATATTGAGCGGGCCCACACAAATCAAACAGGCTTTAAACGTCAGCTTGCAGCCATTGCCGCAACGCCTTATCGCGAGCAATTACTAAAAAAGATTAAAGCGCCCACGTTAGTAATTCACGGCAGTGCTGATCCTGTTATGCCGCTGTCTGCGGGTATCAACACCGCCCTGTTAATAAAGCGCAGTAAGTTAAGAGTCGTGCCCGGAATGGGCCATGATTTTCCGCCCGCTTTAATGAAAAAAATGACTAAGTGGATAGCTAAACATGCCGCTAAAGTCAGCGCCAAAAAAGCCGCTAAAAAACCCTAAAAGCATGATAGAATTATCATATAATTTATAAGGTTAGCGTTTTATGTTACGTGTATTTTTTAGTCTATTTTTAATCATCCCTTGGTTAAGCTTTGCCGGTGTGTCACTGAGCGAGCAGCGCATTATTTATCAAGGCGAAATTAATGCCAAAAACAATCAACATGTTGCACAGCTTTTGGCTGAGCAGCCAAACATAAACAGCATACAAATCACCAGTGGTGGCGGAAACATTGATTTAGGTATGGATCTCGCCGAATTGATTTTGGCGCATAATTTAAAAGTTCATGTAAAACAATTTTGCTTTTCGTCGTGTGCTAATTACGTATTACTTGCAGGAAACCCTACCACCATAGCTAAGAACGCGATTGTCGGTTGGCACGGCGATGCCGCTTCAGCTCGCTGGCGAGATAGCGATATTGATGCCATGGTAAGTCATTTAAAAGAGCCAGAAAAAACAACCAAGTGGCAGGCTTTACGCACTCATTACGATGAAATAATCGCAAAAGCCATCGCTCGTGAAAAAGCCTTTTATGCAAAACGCGGGGTTAATCATGACTTGCTAACGATTGGTTTATCTAAAGAGCTAAAACGTGCAGCTGTGGCACAAAAAGCCAGAGGCTGGAGCTACTCAAAAAAAGCACTCAATACACTGAATGTGAGTAATATTGAGTTTGCAGATTGGCAGCCCCGCTCAGCAAAGAACTTTCCGTTACTAATAATTAGTGACCTTGGGGATTAGCTTTTGTAATCACGGATATAACGGTAATCAAATTCGGTGTCATCTAGAATGTCGCAATAATCACGAAAATCATTACTCTGCATTTGCTGAATATCGATGATCACCGACTGCTCTGTTACGAGTTTTTTAAAGCTTTGCAATAGCGTACGTCCTTGCTTTGCATCTATATGGCAACCGAATTGATAAATGTCATATAGCCGAGCGAACTGATCACCGCTCTGCCTTGAGCTTGCCATGAGTGCTTCACCACGCTCAAAAGCAAGCATTCTTCCCAGAATAAATTGCGCTCTAGGTTCATTTTTATGTTCAACGAGATAACGTAAAATAGTTTCTGATTTAAATGTATCTTGTGGAAAATTCCCCTGATAAACGCCTCGCTCATCAAAGTGACGACCCGAATAGTAGGCAAAAGCATAGCTAAATGCTTTTTTGTCAGACAAGGTTGCAAGAAACTCATCATCTGTTGGAATATGTTTTGCTCTAAACTTAGCTGCTTGATGATGCTCTTGCTCCACCTGTTTTTCAACAAACAAATACTGCTGGTGAGCAAATGCACCAACGGCGCCTGCAAAACTCAAACATGATGTAGCAATTAGGGTACTCGGTAATACTACCAACCAATGATTTTTAATTTTTTTATACCCTGCCAGCTCCCCCGATTCATACACCTCAGCAAATAACTTATGGTCAATAAATGGAATGCTTTTACGTGCAATAAATGCTGCTGACCAAGAGCCAAGTGCAAATAACAAAGCATAAATTGATAAAGACAATGAACCGCTGATCAAAACCTCTGAACTGAGCGCAACAGCGATTACAGATAGGTATGCAATAAGTGAAATAACTGAAAAGATACGATCATAGCCACGCCCATGAATACGAACGGCTAGGCCAACGAGTACGCCGCTAATCACTAACATTACTGGCCCAATAGCACTTTTAATTGAAAATACTGTGATCCATAAAATAATGATTGGGATACTCCAGCACGCTACGCCGATTGCGGCTGCAAGTGGACTTTGCTTAACTAGTTTTGCTTTAACTTGCTCTCGACTCTGCTCAGTAACAGACATATCAACTCCGTTTTCGTTTTATTATTATTTTCCTGTGAAACAAAGTGATTCTAACTAGAACAGCTGATTATAAAAAGAGGAACATAAATTTTCGTGATACAAAATAAGCCACCTCGCAGTGGCTATTTAAAATAGACTTTAATTAAACACTAAATTGATGCCATGGGCCTGTTATAGCAAGTGTTTTTGAAGGTGAGTAAACGTTCACAAACAAAGTGCTACCATCGGGTGAAAAACAGGCACCAGCCAGCTCGGTTTGCGCCACTAAGCGGGCAAAATTATAAACTTGGCCTTGGGGTGTCACACCACGAAGATGATTATCAACCACATCGGTGTATTGGTCTTCACAAACAATTAAGTGACCATTAGGTGACACGGTTAGGTTATCGCCAAAGTTGTAGAGAGTTTTGCTAGTACTTTCTACAAACAACGAGATCTTACCAGGTTGCTGTGCTTCTTTATCTGTGCCCTCAAATTCTGATGGCTGATATTTCATAACCTGACCAAGTTGTTTTTTACCACCATTGGTACAGCAAAAATAAAGCTCTTTATCACCCCAGTGAATACCTTCACCGCGAGCAAACAATACTGCACCTTGTTTGTATCCGCGCAGGCGTAGGTCGTCTTTCGGGCTTTCAGGGTTATCTAGATTGACCCACTCAACCTCAAGCTCTTGATGTAGCCCCATGGCTTTATTATTCCAGTTACGGCTATCGAATTGTGGCTTACCTTTTACCACCATCGCTTGTAATTGCCCGCCTTTATGCAGCTTGCCATATTCATTTGGAATAAAACGATAAAAGACGCTATCACCTTTATCTTCAGTTAAATAAACAATGCCCGTACGCGGATCAACGGCAGCCGCTTCGTGGTTAAATCGACCCATGGCTTTTAATGGCTCAGGTTTAATTAAGCCTTTGCTATTTGCGGGTACTTCAAAAATATAACCATGATCTTGGTTAAATCCATCGGCTTTGGTATCTGTGGTTTCTTCGCACGTAAGCCAGGTGCCCCATGGCGTGATACCGCCAGAACAGTTACGAATAGTGCCGACCAATGACAAGTACTCTTGCTCTTTTTGATGGGTTTTTAAGTTATACACGATATGACTTGTGCCACCCGGTAACGCCACACCGTCACTGTTAGTATCAAAAGCCAGAGGTGTTTTATGATTGGCAATACTTGCTTCAGCTTTCGCTAAGTCTTTTGGTTTCAGCTCATGGTTTCGCACTAATGCAACACGGTCATCACCAAGCGCTAGACAGCCCATGCCATCAGCTTTGTCCGGTACTGTAAACCCATCAGACATTTTCTCACCTAGGCTTGAAACAACTTGATAACTAAAACCCTCGGGTAAGTCGAGCAATTTATCTGGATCAGGAATTAACGGACCAAAGCCCACAGCCGTTGTTTTTAAATCACCTAACGACACTTTACCTATTGCACTTTTTGATAATCCTAAAAAGGCTAATGTGCCCGCCCCTACTAAAAATTCTCGACGTGAAACCATGCTAACTCCAAGCTCAAAACCAGCTTTATCATACAAATAAAAAAGGCATTATAAAGCAATGAAACGATAAAAAGTTACATTATCACAATATTCACGAAATTGTCATAAAGCACTACTCTTTGATGATTGCTAGTTGCTCATTAGGTAGCAGCACAATTAGGTAACCACGCTGCTCTAAGTTACAAAAATCAAATTCAAAACCGGCAATTTGTAAGTCACTAGCGCAATGAGTTAGCGGTATATAAGCTGTTGCTGTTGCTTCAGTTAATTCACTATTAGCAAGTTTATAGCTGTAGTTCGTATTGCCGATAAAACTAACCAGCCTAACCACAGGGTAATCACCACTATCTACAGCCTCAGTGCGTGCTAAAAAAGCCAGTTTCAGCGTTTCGCCATCCATATAAATGATCACATAATTAGCTATATCACTAACAACCCACTTTTGTAGATGAGCTTTTATTTCAGCATCATAAAAAGCTGCAAAGCCAACCTTTCCGACCACAGAACGCTTAAAGTTAAGCTTTTCAAAACCACCGTAGCCATCGATTGATTGTTGGAAGTTCTGCTCCTTATAAATTGCGCTTGTTGGTGTGTTGTTTCGTAGGTTCATCATATAAAAATCAACCGGGTACTCGCTAAAGTTATAAACATAATAGTCACTTTCATAGACACCTTGGTATAAATCGTCTTCGTCAAACACTTCCTCTTCAGCGCTATTGCAACCAGTTAGTAAGAGTAAAATGCATAATCTCAGTAGATAATTCATTGCTCATCCCTTTTTCTAAAAACGATAATTTATAGTTGCAGTGAATTGCTGCTTGGCAGTTTCTCCCACGAGCGGGCTTTTTTGATAGTTGAGTCAAGTTGCTCATACCGCAAGCTCGTAAAAACAGACCACTGCTCATTAAAAACATAAGTCAGGTTTAGCGAGGTGAATGGGTTAAGGGCTGCACTTGGCTGATATTCATATCTGCCAAACTCAGGGGCGATATTGCCATTAGCTATGCCATACAGGTATTGAGTGTATTTTTTATCTTGCCAATAAAAACCGAGATCAGCACTTAGCTGTAACCCTAATCCTTGGCCATAAATCGGTAGGTTATAGCGGGCAAGAAACGTAAGTCCATCGGAGTGATTCGAAATATCTTGCGCTAAACGAACAAAAAGCTGTTTATATTGCAGCTGAGTTCTGAAAGTTAGCTCACCTTTGCCGTCTTTATAGTCAGTGAAAACCTCATCATCCGACAACTCATCACTAAAGATTAAACTGCTATCGTAGGTTTCATCTCGGAGACTAAGCCCCATTGACGCTTCAAATTCTGCGCCTTGTAAAAAGGCATATTGCACTAAGCCATATTTAGGCCCTATGCGCCAGTTGCCTTTTCGGGCGTTGAAGTATGGCAAGACCATGGTTTGAATATCGTGATCTCGCCATGCTGTATCAATAGCCAATTGTGCAGCACCGACCTCCATTTGCCATTGCTGTGATTGCTCATCGGCCTTGGCATCATCAACAAATAATGCTGCTAAACAATAAGCTACTATCAACAGATAAGAAAAAAGACTATTTCGCAGAAATTCATGTTTGGTCATGATAATGTCCCTATATTGGTGTTTTAATGCAGTTTAACGCCTCACCATTAGGACTGACTTGCTGCAAATGTCACATATTTAATCGTGACATTTGTCATATACATAAACGAATAATTGCGGATTAAACTAAGCGTATGAACAAACTCTTGCAAACGTTGATACATCGAAGCGATTTTATACTCTCAGCAATCACCTGGGGGTTTGTGTTTATTTATACTCTGCACGCTTGGTCGCAAAGAGCAGAGTCAGCGCAGCTAAGTTTTAGTACAATAAATACGTTTTTGATCAGTGTTTTATTTATAAGCTTTTTTGCTTTTTTAATTTACTTTGAGTTTTTCAGATCACGATTTAAGCACTATCAAACCCGTATTTTGAACTTCACTATCGCTAATGTTGTGCTATTGATGTGGCTATTTAATATTGGCTTTGTTGCAATTCTATTGATCATCTTCTTAGTTAAATTCAGCGATTACGAGCCAAACAAAGTCAGCCTCTATTTACTCATTTGCCTGCCCCTTTTGATGGCGCTGACGCTTCACTATGGCTTTGATAAGCAATTTGTATTGCTCAACGGGTTGGCTTTCACTTTATACAATAGCTTTGCCTATCGCTTTGCTACTCGGCTTATTTCTGAGCGTAAAGCCAAAGAACAAGCAGCCCATTTATTACGTGAATTGAAAGCAACTCAAGCGCTTTTAAACGACACCGCAACTCGCGATGAACGTATTCGTATTGCCAGAGATTTACATGATACCCTTGGCCACCACCTTACAGGACTCAGTATTCACTTAGAAGTCGCCAATCATTGTGCTAATCATGAAGCACCAAAACACATAACTAAAGCACAGCAAATTACCCGCTTGTTATTAAATGATGTGCGTGACTCTGTGTCGTCAATGCGAGAAAACCAAACCATTGATTTACATGCATCGCTTAATTCACTGTGCAGCCATGTTACAGGCTTAAATGTCACACTCAATTACGATGAAAATATAAAAATAAGTGATACGTTATTGGCACAAACGTTATTTCATACTGTGCAAGAAGCGATTACGAATTGTATTAAACACAGTGATGCGACCGAGCTGTCGGTAAGCTTAGACCTCCAAGCTGATTCAGTGCATCTCACTATTTATGATAACGGCGGCGAAATGCCCAAGCTGAACTTAGGCAATGGCTTAACAGGCATGCAAGAGCGCTTAGCTTTAGTGCGAGGGGCAATCGAGTTTGAACAAAATAATAATGGGTTTACGATTGCTGCAACGTTACCTCATAAACTTAATCCACATACTTTGGCGTAAAAAATGATTAGGGTATTACTCGTTGATGACCAAACATTATTAAGAGAAGGCTTAAAAAGCTTACTCGCCCTTAAAGCAAGTATTCAAGTCGTGGCTGAGGCTGACAATGGCCAAACGGCTCTTGAGATGCTCAAGCAACATTCTATTGATGTTGTACTCCTTGATATTCGCATGCCTATTCTAGACGGTATTGGCGTACTGAAAAGTATGCAAGCACAACAGCTGAGGCAACCAGTACTGGTACTCACGACCTTTGATGATAGTGAACAAGTGCTAGAATGTATTCGCTATGGCGCTAAGGGTTATGCGTTAAAAGATATTAATTTAGAGCGCTTGGTCAGCGCCATCGAAACACTTGCTAAAGGTGGCTCAGCGCTAGCTCCTGCGATCACCGAGCGAATTTTGAATAAGCCCACTAAAACAACCGATACTTCTTTAGCAACTCCTGATAAATTAAGTAAAAGCGAGCTTAGAGTGCTCAATTTAATCGCTGCAGGCTATTCAAATAGTGAAATCGCCGAGGCACTTTATAAGTCTGAAGGGACTATCCGTAATCAAGTGTCTTTTATTCTCAGAAAGCTAGATGTACGTGATAGAACCCGTGCAGCATTAAAAGCAATTGATCTAGGCTTGATATAATTGCAAATCATTTTTAATCTCATTAAACTTTTATCATACAAGTAAATCGCTTAAACTAAGGCTTAATTTTTTTAAAGAAGCAACCGCTATGTTCCTAAAATCAAAAACATTTATTGCATTTTCATTGGCGCTTTTAAGCTTTAGCCAACACGCCTTTAGCTTACAATTTGGCAATCAAGTCGACAGTGACAAACTCATTAAAATTTCGACTGTTATGGCCTCACCAGACGATTACCTTGCAAGTCCAATTACCGTGGAAGGGACTATCACTGGGGTTTGCGAAAAACGTGGTTGCTGGATGACGCTCGCATCAGACAAACGCTTTGAAAACTTACGTATCAAAGTTGAAGATGGCGACATGGTATTCCCGATGACGGCTAAAGGCAGTAAAGCTATCGTAACTGGTAAGCTCGATAAAATTCAGCTTAGCCTTGGCCGCACTAAAGCGTTACTTGCTCACAAAGCGCAACAAGCCGGCGAAAGCTTTGATGCAAATTCAGTGACTGAAGCAATGGCTATTTATCAGCTCGTACCGAGCGGAGTTGAAATCATTGAGTAATAAATCAAGTATCAACTGGTTTAAGTTAAACAGAAACTTACACCGCGATATTGGTTATTTTTGTGTTGGTTTAGTGATTATCTTTGCGGTTTCTGGCATTGCAGTGAACCACAAAGATGATTGGAACCCAAACTACAAAGTAAGCCACCAGCAAATCAGTGTGAGCGATGAAACTTGGCAATTAGATAATGACGAGTTGCTGATTGAACAAATTATCTCTCATGCTGATGTAAGCGAGCCGGTAAAGGCCTCTTATTGGGTGTCGCCGCAAGAGTTTAAGGTGTTTTTAAAAAACGGTAACAATCTCAGCCTTAAACTTAATAAAGATATCATAAGCTATGAAGCCATTGAGCCTCGTCATGTATTTCAAGCATTTAACCGTTTACACTTGAACGAGACAAACGAATCGTGGGTTATTTTTTCTGATATTTTTGCAGGGCTGCTGCTGTTTTTAGCGATCAGCGGCTTGTTTATGATCAAAGGTAAAAATAGCCCATGGGGCAGCCGCTCAGTTTTAGTCATTGGCGGTATGCTGCTCCCCGCTGCTTATGTGTTTTTATAAACTAAAGTTCCCTGTTGCCATTCTCGCTAAGAGCGATGGCAACTTTTTTAATTAATTTAATACTCACCAAATTTGTAACACAGTCTTTCTTAAAATAACTATTCGCAGAACCCTCCCTTTGCTTACGCATTTTATAGCAGCTCAAAGTGTGTTTACTTAGCTCTTAAAACCTCTCACCTACCTATTATTGTTTTTTTAAATGATGGCTTTATTGCTTTTATTTGTGAGCATTTTCATCGAAAAAGCAAAAAATGCTGTCAAACAGAACCTGAAAAAGGGACTAACTTAGTCATAATTTATGACTAAATGGCAATTATTTATTACTAGATAAATTTAAAAACAAAACACTTTCAACTTATTAAAGGTAATTAAATTGTAAAGTAAATTAATGATTTATTATTATTGATATTGATAATCACTATCATTACGATCCCGATTCAAATTAACCAAGAAGGAATTGAGTCGTGAATCAATTAGCCCCCGTGCTTAATGCTCATTCATCAATAAACGTTGATGAACAGCCCCATGCGTTTATTTTTAACGAAAATAATTTACTCAAATATGAGATGGCTTCAATGCAAACAATGTCGCTCATCCATCAAGCGCTGCGTTCTGCAAAACAAGTTCATTCTGGCGTCTGCCACAAAGAGCTCAGTAAACAAATAGCCAGAGTAGAACTAAATCAACCTCTCAATAACGTTGAGCAAGCGCTAAATGAAGTAAAATCGTTGTATTTAGATCATGCTGTCTATTTTCATCATCCAAAGTATGTTGCCCATCTAAACTGCCCCGTTGCTTACCCTGCGGTGATAGCCGAACAGTTATTAACTGCTATAAATTCTTCGTTAGACACCTGGGACCAAAGTGCTGGCGGGACGCTCATTGAGCAAAAGATAATTGACTGGAGTATCGAACGCATTGGCTTAAGTGCTACTGCCGATGGCATATTCACAAGTGGCGGCAGTCAATCTAATTTAATGGCATTGTTACTTGCTAGAGACCATGCAGCAGAGCGCTTATCAGGGCACCTTATTCGCGATTTTGGTTTAGGTCCAGATGCTCATCGCTACCGTATTTTTTGCTCTGAAGTCAGCCATTTTAGTATTCAAAAGTCAGCCGCTTTACTGGGCCTTGGCTATAACGCGGTTGTTCCGGTTACAGTTGATAAAGAGTTTAAAATGGACCTAGCCGCACTAGATGCAGCGATTGATGAATGTAAAGCACAAGGCAATATTCCGATAGCACTTGTTGCCACCGCAGGCACAACTGACTTTGGTTCAATAGACCCTATCGATAAGCTAAAAACGCGGTGCAAAGCTGATAATTTATGGCTTCATGTCGATGCCGCTTATGGCTGTGGACTACTTGCCGCTGATGATCACCGTCACTTACTCAATGGCATTGAACTGGCTGACTCGGTGACGTTAGATTACCACAAATCATTCTTACAACCTGTCAGCAGCAGTGCATTTATTGTTGCTGATAAAAAACAATTTAAACATTTAACTCATCATGCTGATTATTTAAATCCGTTTAACGACAACCCACAAGCAGCGCCAAACCTTGTTGATAAAAGCATTCAAACTACTCGCCGTTTTGATGCCTTAAAACTTTGGCTAACTTTACGCATTATGGGCCACGAACAGATTGGCAAAGTGTTTTCTTCTGTTATGGCATTAGCCCGTAGTAGTTATGTGGCGCTCAAACAAGACCCTGAATTTGAGCTAATTCACCAACCTGAACTGAGCACTTTAGTGTTTCGCTTTAAGGATAAAAACCTCTGTGATGAGCAATTAAACCTGCTTAATTATCAAATTAAAGATGAGCTATTCAAACAAGGTGAGTGTGCCATTGCTCGCACCAAATTTAGAGGTATCAACTACTTAAAGTTCACGCTACTTAATCCAAACACACAGATTGAAGACATTAAAAGTATTGCAGCTGATATTAAAGCCTGCGCCTACAGCATCAAGGCACGCCTAAAAGTTGAGGAAACTAGTCATGAATAAAGTATACGATTTAATTGCCGTGGGCCTTGGTCCGTTTAACCTCAGTTTGGCATGTTTAGCTGAGCCAATTGAAAAACTTGATTCGTTATTTTTAGAACAACGTGATGAATTTAATTGGCACCCAGGGCTGATGCTCGATGGCGTTACATTACAAACACCGTTTATGTCTGATTTAGTTACATTGGCAGATCCAACCAATCCATACAGCTTTTTAAACTATGCGAAACAACAAGGTAAGCTGTATCAGTTTTATATTCGAGAAAGTTTCTTTTTACTGCGCGAGCAATACAACCAGTATTGCCAGTGGGCAGCAAGCCAATTAAGTAACATACAATTTGGTCATAAAGTCATTCATAGCCAGTTTGATCACACTAAGCAGCTCTATGTACTCACTGTCGAATCTGCAAAGCAAACTAAAACGCTTTATTGTCGTCACTTGGTACTGGGCACAGGTCCCTCACCTTATTACCCACCCGCTGTTCAGGCAGAAGATACACAGCTCTGCCATGCCACTGAATATCTGTATAAACGGGATGAATTAGTAAATAGCAAGAGCATTACTGTAATTGGCTCAGGGCAAAGTGCTGCTGAAGTATTTTATGATTTGTTGTGTGACATTAAACAGCATAACTACCAACTCAATTGGGTAACGCGAGCGCCGCGTTTCTTTCCTCTTGAGTACACGAAACTCACGCTTGAAATGACTTCTCCTGAGTATGTTGATTACTTTTATAACCTAGAACAGGCCACCAAACAGGAGTTACTAGCCAAGCAACGTAATTTATACAAAGGCATCAACTCAGAGTTAATTAATCAGATTTATGATCAGCTCTATCAACTTGATATTCAAGGGGTAAACCGCGCAAGGTTATTGACCAACAGCGAGCTCATTAAAAAACAAGGCAGTAAACTAGTTTTTAGACACAGTGAACAGCAGGCTGAATTTAGCTTACATAGTAATCACGTCATCATGGCTACGGGCTTTAGTTATCAGCTACCCGATTTTCTAAGTGGCTTAATGAGCGAGATAAATTGGCTAGATAACGGGTGCTTTGCTGTTGAGCGGAATTACAGTATCGACAAGCTACAACGGCTGTTTGTACAAAATGCTGAGCTGCACAGTCATGGTTTTGTAACGCCAGATCTGGGCATGGCCTGCTATCGAAACAGCCATATTTTGCGCTCAATTTTAGGTTATGCCCCCTACCCTGTTGAAACACAAATTGCCTTTCAAGAGTTTGGTTTACCCGATGTTGTCAACGAAAAACAGAAGCAAATAGCATGAAACAACCCGCATTAAAATCAAGCTTGGTGCTGCTGACGATTATATCTGTTGTTTGCGACACCATGATTTTGCCCTTTTACCCGCAGTTTTTTAGTGCCCAATTTGGTTTGCAATCAAGTAATCACATTGGTGCCTATATCGCTGTTTGCTGCATCACTGTGATGTGTGCTTTTCCTGTATGGGCGAAAATAGCGCAGCACGTGCACGAGCTGTATTTATGGGTGATCACCCAAATAATGGCTGGGCTATTGGGTGTTGCGTGCTTTTACAGCGAAAACGTTTGGAGCTTTTGGCTGTTATCACAGCTGATGCTGGTATTTAAAGCAAGTTACCTGCTTATTTACCCCTTTGTTCTAAGTATCGAAGAAAAACAACAGCACCTCGGTGTCGTTGCTTTATTTAGCGTGCTTTTACACTTTGGCGGTATTGGCGGTGCTTTATTAGGTGGCTTGATCATTCAAAGTATTGAGCCGCGCTTTTTATATTTAGTAATGGCTGCGGGCGACTGCTTACAGGTTATGCTCTGCTTGTATTTAATTTACTTATTAAAAGTAAGCTACAAGCCAAGGGAATTAACCGCATCATCAGTAAAACGGCAGCGTTTCCCTGGCTACATTATTCGCTTAGGGGTTATATCTATGGGCGTGTACTTCAGCATGTTCTTAGCAACGCCATACTTTACGCTACTTTGGCAACAAGTAAGTGATTTCAGCAATGCACTGTTAGCTGGCGCTGTGTTTGCTATCCCTGCTTGGGTTGCACTTGTCATTTTGATTGCAACCAGAAACAAACCTGCAACCAATAAGCACAGTAAGACAATCGCCTATGCACTTATGTTAAGCAGTATAGGCCTATTTATACAACTTAGCTCACACTGGCAATGGCTTGTGCTCGGCCGTGTTGTATTTGCTATTGGGCTATTTTTACTGACCGTGCGTCTGCAAGTCATGTTGTTTGCAATGAGCGAACCACGCTTTTACTCAAGCGACTTTGCCAAGCTTCATTTTATGCAAAATATCGGCGTCATCTGCGCCTCATTTTTAGCGGGAGATTTAGTCTCTCGCTTTGAACTAAACACCCCATTACTGACGGGCTCTGTTGGCTTTGCCATCACTTTATGTTTGTTTTATCTGCTTTTTTTACGCAACAAACATACCTCAACAGACCCTATTCACAGTTATTAATTTTTAAGAGAACACGACTATGAAAAATATTACTGAAACTCATATTAAGCACGCTTTGCTTGGTGATGTAAAAATCAGAACATTAAACCCTGAACACGATCTAACGACGATTACCCCTTGGCTTAAACATCCCCAAGCTCAATTTTGGGGAGCAATGGAACATTCTCCCGAAGAGATTTTAGATTTTTATACAACACTTAATAAAGATGAGGCTCAACAAGCCTATTTGCTTGAAATAAACCAAACACCGATTGCTTTAATTGAGATTTACAAACCACACATACTAAAACTTGAGAACCACCTAGCGCTTAAAAACGGCGATTTAGGCATGCATATTTTACTCGCTCCAAAGCAGTTCTCTGTGGCAGGGTTTAGTCTTGCTGTTATGCAGTCGGTGTTAGAGTTTATGTTTAATACCCTCTCATGTGAGCGAGTGATTGTGGAACCAGATGTAGCCAATCATAAAATTCATCGCCTTAACTTAAAGGCAGGTTTCAGCCATCATAAAGTTATTAAATTAGGTCAGAAAACTGCATTACTAGGTAGTTTAGAAAAAGATCATTTTAATTACTTACAGCATCTTTCGTCTCGCTTCGACACTTCACAGCAAGGTCCCGCAGTGCAACAAGCAACGCCATCTTGCAGTACCTCACATCTAGACCAACAAGCGTGGCAATACGCAAACCGTTTACTGATTGCCAAAATGCTCAGTGAGTTTTATCACGAACGACTATTTAGCTACGACAGTGAAAAACCAAACCATTACGTGTTGCATACCATGGGTGGGCAAAGCTATCAGTTTAAAGGTGAATCAATGCTGCTTAATCACCTACAAGTTGAGCCAAATAGCATTACTAAAATGGCGCTTAACCACAGCCAGCCATTAGACGCTATCGCGTTTGTACTTGAGTGTAATGACAAGTTAAACATAGACAAATCAATGCTTGGCACCTATCTCGAAGAACTCGCGAGCACACTCAGTGGCTTTACATTTAAATTTAAAAATAATCGCTATAGCGCTCAGCAATTAGCAGACGCAGATTTTCAAGTGATCGAAACCCAAATGACCATGGGTCACCCAAGCTTTATTGCCAACAATGGCCGGATTGGTTTTAACTCACAAGATTTTCACCAATATACGCCAGAAGCCGCAAACCCATTTCAAATTATATGGCTTGCCTGTCACAAACAGCACACCACCTTTAAAAGTACCGATGATTATAAATACGAGAGCTTGATTGCCGATGAGCTTGATTTAGCTGAGCGTTTACGCTTTGAAAAAGCACTAACTGAGCAAGGTTTAAAGCCAAGTGACTATCTGTTATTTCCTATGCACCCATGGCAATGGTTTAACAAATTAGTCCATGTTTATAGCTATCACATCTCGCAAAAACATATTGTCTGTTTAGGCTACTCACAAGATAGTTATTTACCGCAGCAATCAATTCGTACCCTGTATAACATCAGCAAACCGCACAAATGCTATGTTAAAACCGCCTTATCGATTTTAAATATGGGCTTTATGCGGGGCTTATCGAGCGCCTATATGAAAGTAACTCCGGCAATAAATCAATGGTTGTTCGACTTAGTAAACCAAGATAGCTATTTAAAATCTCTGAAGTTTCAACCTTTAAGAGAAGTCGCAACCCTTGGCTTTGATGAGCAGTATTACACTCATCCAGCGCTTGGCGATAATCCTTATAAGAAAATGATGGCGGCTCTTTGGCGTGAAAATCCAGCTCAATACATGGACGAGAATGAAAGCCTTGCCACTATGGCAAGTCTGCTTCATATCGATAGCGAAGGCCGTTCATTTGTAAGCGCTAAAATTGCCAAGTCGGGGCTAAGTGCTGATAAGTGGCTAGCCCACTACTTACAGGCTTATATGACACCATTGCTACATTGTTTTTACCAGTATGATTTAGTCTTTATGCCACATGGTGAAAATCTCATCGTTCGATTTAACAATCATGTTCCGGTAGGCGTATTCATTAAAGACATTGGTGAAGAAATTGCCTTATTAAATAGTAATATCGAGCTGAATGATGAAATAAAGCGGATTAAGGTAACCATTCCAGAAGGCGTTGCCGTGTTGTCTATTTTTACTGATATTTTCGATTGCTTCTTCCGCTACCTTTCGGCAATTTTAGTAACTGATGGCCTTTTGACCGAACAACAGTTTTGGCAAGCCGTCGCCGATACAATTGTTCAGTATCAGGCGAGTCATCCCGCACTTAAAGACAAGTTTGCTGAACATGATTTATTTGCTGAGTCATTCCCATTGTCGTGCTTAAACCGCTTACAGCTGCGTAACAATCAACAAATGGTTGATATTACCGACCCAGCTTCAAGCTTGCAGTATGCAGGTGATTTACAAAACCCATTGGCGCAATATGCACTTGCAAACACAACAGCATAATAAGCTTGAGTTAGCCTTACGTCAGCAGTGCTCACTGCTGACGTTCTTAACTCCAACAATCGATGAACAATGGTTTAGCAGTCAATGTTTAACTAGCAAGCAATTAACTGATTTAGCTAACGCTATAAAATTAAGAGGAGCAAATGTTACTGAGGGATATGTCGCAATCAATCTCTACTTACAACTGAACTGGCAAGTTATTTACTTATTAGTAGCCTGTGTAGAGCAGCTTGGTTGCATTCCTGATCTGGTCAATATTAAGCAGCGGGTAACAGGCTCACATATTTATGGTTTGGCTAATTTAAATATCATGGCTCAACAAGACTCTTTTAATAATGCAGATTTGATTGAACTGGCAGCCAATCATTTATTTGACCACCAGCAAGCTTGGTATAATAACTTGCCATTGCAATACAGGCTAAATAAAGGATTATTAAAACGTTTACAAAGTGATACTTTCCACGCAGCGTTAATCGCTTGCTGGCCAGACAAATCGATAAAATTTATAGCAAAGCGTTTTCAACCATGGCAAAAGCTATGTGGTAAACATCGCTTTAGTGATCAAAACAATAAGCTGACATTTATGCGTAAAACCTGCTGCTTACACTACCAACTTGTAGCCGCTGATTATTGCGCTAACTGCCCGTTAAACAAAAAAGGCACTAGCGCTTGCTAATGCCTTTTTCCAAACGTTTTCTATATAAAGGCTCTAAACCTATTCACTAAGCGCGTTCATCCTTCGGCGATTCCATCACTACATGAGTTGTAATGGTTCGTACTTGTGGGATTGAGCCAAGTACATCAGCATGAAATGCTTTATAGGACTTGAGATCCGCCGTCTCAACTCTCAACAAATATTCAAACGAGCCAGTTACATTGTGGCACTCTTTTACTTCATCAATAAACTCAAGAGCGTGTTCGAATGCTCGCTGAGAGACGGTTGAGTGCTCATTTAAACCAACCCCAACATAAGCGATAAACCCAAGGCCAACAGCCTGATTATTAATAACCGCCCGATACCCCGCAATAACCCCAAGCTTTTCTAGCTCTTGCACTCTACGAAGGCATGCCGATGGCGATAAACCCACTTTATCTGCCAGCTCGGCATTGGCAATTCGGCCATTGCGTTTAAGCTCATGCAATATTCTGTCGTTAATTTTATCTTTTTTCATTTTTGATTGTGAACTTTAAATATACACAACAACATTAAGCGCAAAAATTGCGCGCATTACAACTTATAATTGCATCTAAATTCAAATGGAGAGATAGCGATGAGTTTTGAAATTTTATCAGCCTTGGCATTATTTGCTTTGGTGTCATCAATTACCCCTGGGCCAAATAACTTAATGTTGATGAGCTCAGGTGCTAACTTTGGCTTTAAAAGAACCACACCACATTTACTTGGCGTGACGCTTGGCTTTATGTTGATGCTGGTTTTGGTGGGCCTTGGCATCATGCAGCTATTTGACTTGTTTCCACCAAGCTATTTGATATTGAAAGTATTTTGCATTGCTTATTTGCTCTATCTGGCGTTTAAAATTGCCACAAGTAACGCACAACAAAAAGCCAGTAGTGAAAGTAAGCCGTTTACTTTTATTCAGGCTGCACTATTTCAATGGGTGAACCCAAAAGCGTGGGCAATGGCATTAAGCGCGGTTAGTTTATATGCCCCAGATAAAAACCTCACCTCAGTGTTAATCGTAAGCCTCGTATTTGGTTTAATTAACCTGCCTTGTGTCAGCTCGTGGACACTACTTGGCGAAAAGCTACAACACTGGCTTGCCAGCCCAAAGCGCTTAAAAGCATTTAACTACCTAATGGCAATTCTATTAATCGCTTCAGTGATGTTTAGTTTGTTTTAAATGATTATTAAGATTGAAATACCAATTCACTTGAGTAAGTGAATTGGCTTGGATCTAAACTACATAAATTCAAACTGCTCAACAGTTGCGAGCTTTAATTTGTCTATATCTTTTTTGGCCGCTTTACAATGACGACGTAACTTTGAAGGAACATCTTTATCTGCAACAAGGCTTTTTAGCATAGCTTGATAACGCATCGTTTGTGCATTGGCAATAATTTTACAATAGTACGCGACACCATCTAGCATACGCCCATCGACAGTATATTTATTTTGCCAGAGCTTATTCGCTAATGCGTCTAGGTATTGCTCTTTATAAACACCGATATTATAAAATTTCTTACCAAGGATTTGAGTTTCGGTACCATCAGCTTGGTTCACTACATCAACAAACTGATAATGCTCTTGGCTATTAACATTATAAGTTAACTTTGAGTAAAACTGCCCATCTGCAGGTGACTTAACCATTTGAACACTGCCAAGATCTGTGAAATGAAATATTTGTATTTCAGGCTTGTTATTAAAAAAGCCTTTTTCAATATAACGAATATGATCAGGCTCACCTAACTTCTTAATAATAGCTTCTGCGCTTAGCCCCTGCTCAAGAAAAAACAATGGGTTATCAAATGACTCTGTTGTGATAGCAACCTGCTTTTTAATAGTCGCTTGCGTTTTTGGCGGCTCGGGAAGTACAACTTTACCCTTAACTAATTTGGCGATTACAGCTGTACTCTTATCAGGATCACCTTTTAAAACAACAGCATCAGATACTTGCTCACCAGCGCTATTTACAAGCCAAACAGACGAAAAGTCACTACTCAAATATCCCTTTACTAGATAGCTTTGTCCTGCTTCTGGAATAAAAGATACATCACCTGTAACAATGTAATTCGTTCCTGAATTAAACATATAGTTAATAGGTGCGGCATGATGGACCTGCGCTACTAGTGTTAGTGTCATTTCCTCTGCTGGTACTTTTCGACTAAACCCCACTGGTGACAGAACCATACCTTGTCCATAAGTAGCTTGGTTTGTTGCCCTAATAGCGTTATTGACATCTTTACCATTCACTTTACTCAAGTAAAAGAAGCGACCTGTACTAGTTGCCATGGTTCTGAAGGTGTCATCTATAGTTGCTGTTTCGCCCTGATATCCTTGAGGAACAGGGTTATAAGTTGTCATACAAGCAGATAAAGTTGATACAAAGAATAAAATAGCAAAGATTTGTATTAATTTTTTCATATTTTTAAATTCTATATTTAATAGTAAATTCTAAATTAAAATGCTTAAGCTATGTGCATAGTGAGGCTTTAAGCATATTAAATACAAACAGAGGCATGATTCTATTTTTCTTAAAGAAAACGTGAGGGACTTACTTAAAAGTGGCACAAGTTGAAACATCCATGTTTTGCGCAACGTACTTTATCAGCTTTCAGCTGCTTGTTCACTAAAACCGTATAATCTAATTAACAATTCTAACCGTAATGAATTGAAGACTATTTTTCACACGGCACTAAAAAATCAACATGGTAATGCTCATCATGTCGCACCCAGGATGGTTTAGTCGAAAACTGAATATGCTCTTTTAAATAGTCGGCATACTTGGTTTTATAAAGCCCAGCTTGCAGTGTTGGGTCAAAGATCACTCGCCAAAGGTCGTAACCTTTTGCTGTTGCCGATTTATGCAGCTCAACAATATGAGCTGCTAAAGCAGTGTAATCAATCTTAAACTGTTCAAACCGGCCTTGTTTATCAAATTCAATATCGTAGCCAAAACGATTAAATACATGAGTTGGCAAATGAACTGATTGCCCCTTTTCGTTAACAACAGGTGTCATAAAATCAACCGACAAACCATTTTGATGGGTTTTATGCGGGCTAAATTTCCCGCCATTTTCTAAGCCCGTTTCAGCGTATTTGTATCGTTTATCAGGATGGGATTTCTGGAGCGCTTGGTAGGTATCAACAATGATGTTTTTTACCTGCGAATGAACATACGTACGCCCTGCCAGCTCTGCCATTTTGCTGTAACTGGTAAAGTTATCACCCTTGCTGGGTAGTTTTACTGCATTACGCACATAGCCATTGGCAGTCGTTCCACCACAGACGCTATTAGCCAAAACCGATCCAGAGCAAAATAATAAGGCTAAAACTAAACATGTTTTCATTGCAGTAGCTTCTTTAAAAATTTAAAGCTTAGTGACCTGTGAATGAACAAAAAGTGAAAATAGAACCTACTTTTAATCCTTATAAATCAATCAAATGTTCTAGCCTTTCTAAAATTATCTAGACACTAAAACAGCTTACTCATTATCACTCGGAGAGAAACACTAATTGCTGAAGCTCGGTGTAACCAAGCTCTAACGGAATATGGAGTGTTTGCATATTCTTACGACTCAATGCGGCGTGCAGAGGGAGAACAGCTAACCCTTTTATAGTGATATTAGCTACATCCGGGGTTTTTATAAGTCTAACAACCTCTCTGTCTCCATATTGCGAGATAGAAGGTATAAAAGGACGTAACTGCTTAATTAATTTCTCTAATAAAATTTCATTCACATCACCACCCATAATGATAGTTTGCGTATTTAAAAGAGATTCAAGGGTATGAATTGCAATACGAAGAGGCTCTGATGCTTGCTCTACCCACAGATCTAACTGCTTATTTACAGCACAATGAGCTATAAGCTCTTCTTGAGTTACCCCATTTAGATTTAACATCGTTCTTAAAGACGCCATTGACGCAAAGTCATTTAAACGCCCAAGCTCAGCTGTTTTTTCATCAGTTTCTGGCGTAACAAAAATATCGCCAAGTGCTCCAGTTAAGCCATTTTGACCCAGCAGAATTTGTCTGTCATAAACGACTGCCGATTCGACTCTTAAGCCTAAGTGGATAAAAATAAAGTTATGTAATTGCTGAGCTTCACCAAATAACATATGGTATGCCGCACAAGCAGACGCTGACGTCTCTAAGGCGATGGGTAATTGTAATTTATTAGCGAGCTTGTGCTGCAACTGTTTATTAAATGTATAACCATTTATTGCGCTATCATCACTCGTTTCTACAGACAAACCAGCACCTAGAATCAATGATTTATCGATATCATCGACTTGAACTAACGTATCAACTAAGTAGGCAGTTTTGTCTAGTAGGTTTTCTGATTCAACGAGTGTATGTAACCGATTTATTTGCTCACCATTGAGGTAAAAAAGACCTACCTCTAGCTCGTTATTAGCGACTCTTATCGCTATTGTGTAAGCTGCTTTTTTATTAAGGACAAGCATTTTAGAGGGTTTTCCTGCCCCTTCAGCTTTTTTAATCCCTACTTCTTCTACTAGTTTTGCAGCTAAGAGCTCTTCAACCATGTTGGTGATTGTTTGCTTTGTCAGCTGCGTATTTCGCGCTATTTCCACACGAGAAACGGGGCCTTGAGTAACAATTTGCGAGAGCACAAGACGCAAATTTATCGCTTTATTTTGCTTTGCGTTAGATCCTTTCACTTTAAGCCCACCTTTTTACATCTTTTATAACGTCTTACGCAGTTTAAGCCATCCTAGCAGGAAACCGAATAAAAATTAATTAGTAAAAACATTTGACATATTTATATTCATAGACAAATATGATTATAAATAAAACAATTAAGAAATGTTATTTTTACTTTACTCTTACATAACAAAACCAACTTACCTAACAATTACATATAGTTATAGTAAGTTATTACTATTAAGTAAAAATGCATGAATTAAACAGGACTGTTTAATATGTCTACAACTAGAAAAAACAAAAATCATAGCGCATTAAAGTCACCAAACATCGTCTTTTTGAGCCTTTTATATATACTTTGCTCTTACAGCTTCTCTTTATCTGCGAAAAATATACAAGAGATAGACTGGTCAAAAGCCGCTAACTCTAGCGATATCAACCTCTCAGCTGAGCAAATAAACACAATAAAAGATAAAAAGCTCACTGCTGCTCTCGTTTGGCACGGCGCGAGCCCTTGGATCAATGCTGTTAGCCGAGGTGCAGAAGATGAATTTAAAAAACTAGGCGTGAGGGTCATTGCTCAGACAGATGCGCAATATGACCCTGCAAAACAAGTAGCTGATTTAGAGAACATTTCAGCATTAGAGCCTGACTTAGTTTTATCTCTGAGTATTGATGGCATAAGCACAAAGTTAAGTTATCAAAAAATACTCGCTGGTGGCGCTAAACTCGTCTTATTAAGTAACCCTATCCCTGGCTTCCAACATAACAAAGACTTCGCCGGAATTGTCACTGATGATATGTTTGGTATGGGCGAAGCTGCCGCAACGCTTGTTGCACAGGCATCAAATGACACAGGGAAAATAGGGATCATTTTCCATGATGCTAACTATTTTATAACCAACAATCGCGATCAAGCCTTTCGAAAAGCTTTAACACGTTACAGCAATATTAAAGTGATTAGTGAGAAAGGCTTTGTAAAGGAACATGAAACCAGCAATATTGCCGCAGCAATGCTGTTACAACACCCTGAAATAGATACTATTTATGTGTCATGGGATACTGCCGCAGAAGGTGTAATTGAAACACTGCGCTCAATTGGCCGTAAAGATATAAAAGTAGTCACTCACGATTTGGGAGTAAATAACCTGCTTGATATGGCCATGAATGGCAACTTATACGGCACGATTTCAGACCGCCCATACGACATTGGTAAGACCATGGCTCGCATTGCTGCAGGTGCCGAAATTGGTATTCAAGCACCTGAATTTACTCTGGTCCCTTTCGATTCGGTAACCCACGAAAATATAGCCTCAATTTGGCACAAAGCATTCAAAGCACCGCTGCCTAAACTACTTGATTTAGCATTAAAACAATAAGGAATGACATGAGCATAAATCAACTAACACTTGATCAAATAAAGGGGCTTGCGTTAAAGCGAGAGTTCTTTATTTACTACATATTTCTAACCGTGATGCTGTTATTTACTGTGACGCTTCATGACAGTGGCTTCTTTAGCCTAACTAACTTCATGAATATCGTAAGACAAACAGCCCCCGTCACTATTATGGCAATTGGACTAACATTTGCGTTAGCTGTTGGACACATTGATTTATCAATAGGCGCTGTCGTCGCACTGTCGGCCTTAGTTGGTGCAATTTTACTACAGCATGTTGGTATTCCTCTTGCAGTAGTTGGCGCCTTAAGCGTAGGGCTGATTGTAGGTCTGATTAACGGCTTACTAATCGAGCGTTTACAGGTCTCGTCTTTGCTTATTACCTTAGGAACTATGGGTGTAATCACCGGCGTTGCAAGACAAATTACTAATTTAGAGTCTGTACCAATTATTGACCAAACTTTTACCGCTTTTTTTGGTGCCGGCGAGCTATTTGGTGTGCCATCTTTGCTTATTTGGACCCTTGTTATCGCAGTTATTGCCTATGTAGTTTTAACTAAGCTTTCTTTTGGTCGCCACTTGCTTGCTGTAGGCGGTAGTCCAAAAGCAGCACTTGCTATGGGCATTAAAGTAACCCGAATTCGACTTTATGCATTGGTTATATCTTCTTTAGCCGCTGCCCTTGCAGGTCTGTTATATGCAGGTCGCTTACATGGCGCACGTTACACACTCGGTGAAGCAGACTTATTAACGGTTATTGCCGCCGTAGCTATTGGCGGAACCAGTCTTTTTGGTGGGCGCGCTTGCATAATTGGCGCAATTTTAGGCTCTTGGTTAATGGGCATGATTAATAATGGACTTATTCTTTCTGGTTTTTCAACCAATGAACAAATGATTGCACGCGGTGTAATTTTAGTTATTGCCGTAGCTATTGGCGTCAAGGAGTTAAAAAATGGTTAGAACAGCACTCGATCAAGTCGCCTTAGAAGTTCGAAACATTAGAAAAAGTTTTGGCGGTGTTCACGCACTTCAAGGAGTTAATTTTACCATTAATAAAGGCGAAGTTGTTGGCTTACTTGGAGACAACGGCGCAGGTAAATCAACTTTAGTTCGCTGCGTTTCAGGCATTCATAGCCCTGACGAAGGAGAGATTATTGTCAATGGTCATGAGGTCAATATTAACTCCCCTCTTGATGCACGAAACGTTGGAATCGAAACTGTTTTCCAAGACTTAGCTATGGTGCCTGAGTTTAATATTACGGAAAACTTATTCCTTAATCGTGAAATAAAACACAAAAACCCAATTCTTCGTAAACTTGGCTGGCTAGATAAAAAAGCGATGGAGAAAAAAGCCAAGAAAGCATTGAACCGGCTTAATAGCCGTATTCCGAGCTTCGAAGAACAAATTTACCGTTTATCGGGAGGCCAGCGTCAAGCAGTTGCTATTGCACGAGCAGTAAACTGGGGAGCTGATATCGTTATCATGGACGAACCAACAGCCGCTTTAGGTGTGGAACAAAGTGCTCAAGTCAACGAGCTTATTAACCTCATCAGTTCGCAAGGTGTTGCCGTATTACTGATCAGTCATAATATGCAGCATGTCGTCGAAACATGCGACAGAGCTGTTGTACTTTACCAAGGTCGATCAGTCGCCGATGTTGCAGTTTCAGAGGTAACTAAAGAAGACTTAGTAAGCTTAATCACAGGCGCTAAAACAGCGGCATAAAGGAGTATGAGAATGAGTATAGAAAAAAAAGTAGCCCAGTTAATCGACACACTTCCCTTAGCCGAAAAAGTTGGCCAACTGTTTTTACTCGCATTTGCAGGAAAAGACTACGATTACGCAAAAACATTAGTCAAACAGTTTCATGTTGGTGGTTTTTATATCACAGATGACAACGCTGCCAATCAAAAAGAAGCAACCAACATGGCTGCTATGTTGCAGCAGGAAGCTGCTTTAAGAGCATGTGATGTCCCATTGTTACTTGCAGTCGATCAAGAAGGTGCCTGGGGCATACTTACACACTATACAGATTTAGGCCCCGGAAACCTTGCGCTTGGGCAGGTAAATGACCGCTCATTAACAGCTGACATGTATCAAGTGTATGGGGAACAAATGCAACACATTGGCTACAACACTCTGCTCTCGCCTTGTGCAGATGTTAATGCAAACCCTAATAACCCGATTATTGGTTTGCGCTCTTTTGGGGAGGAGCCCGTGGCGGTTGCTCAACATGTCGGTGCAGCAGTTGAAGGGGCAAATAAGTCAGGTAATCTCTGTTGTGCAAAGCATTTTCCAGGTCATGGAGATACACACAGTGACTCGCATCAAACTTTACCTTCTGTGGATAAATCTTTTACCGCCCTCATGCAGCAAGATCTAGTACCATTTAAAGCCGCTATTGAACAAGGTGTTGGGCTTATAATGACAAGCCATATTTGCTACCCGCAGATAGACCCCGACAACCCAGCCACATTATCAAAGATAATTTTGCAGGATATTCTACAGAAACAATTAGGCTTTAAGGGGCTTATTATTACAGACAGCATGAATATGTGGTCTATGAGGCGTAATTATGAGCCAAGCGAGGCCGCAATAAAGGCACTTAAGGCAGGGGCTCATATTGTCATGTTAAGTGAAGAACATTACGAAAACAGTACAACTCCCTACAAAGAAATTCAAGCTGCCACGATTCAAGGTGTTATCGACGCCGTTAACAATAACGAGTTATGTGAAACCGTGATTAATGACAGGCTTCAACACGTATTAGTGTTTAAATATACGCACTTTGCAGATGCAATTAGAACGCCATATAGCCTAGTTAATAAAGCCTCAGATATTGCAAAACTTGCAGCAGAGAAAGCGATAAAAGTGCTGAGAAATGAAAATGGACTTTGGCCACTCGACAAACACCAATTTACCTTAGCTTTTGCAGCGAACCCGCAAGGTTACGATAAAATAACTAATGACAGAGGGATTGGTCCTAACGATCCCTTATCTGCTCAACATGTCATAGTAAATAAACTAAAACAGCGAAAAACACCACATACTCTTCTCAGTTATCAACAACTACTGGCTGCGCTTAATAGTGAAGAGTTTCGGCTTAAAGAACCATTAGTACTAGTAACCGAAGATTATCCTTTGCCAGGCGAGTCATTCGATGTTTTAGACCAACAAAACATACTCAAAATGGCCGTTGAAAAGTGGCCAGATCAACTTGTAGTCATTGGGATGCGCTCTGATTACGAGCTTGCTAATCACCCACGTTTAAAAACCTATATTTGCGCATACTCTAGCCGAGCTATTAGTGCTGAAATAATTGCAAAGCTGCTTTAACACGCTCATAAAACAACCAAATTAAACTTGACAATTAGTCAAAATGATTTAATAAATAATTAGTAAATCAATTTTATTAAACATAATGATAACAACAAAGGGGTAAACAAATGAAAACCACCGCGGCTTTAAAAACTCATTATTTAACGCTATGTATTATGACAGCGCTATCAAGCGCGTCATTATCAACCTATGCTCAACAGAATGAAACTCAAGCGCAAGAAAACAAGGAAATGGAAACCATTGAAGTCCGTGGTATTCGTCGTAGCCTTACTGAAGCATTAAACACCAAGCGCTTCGCAGACTCAGTTGTTGATTCAATTTCAGCAGAAGACATTGGTAAGTTTCCAGATAAAAATATTGGTGATGCTATGCAGCGCATCCCTGGCGTTACGGTAGTGCGTACTTTTGGCGAGGTTGCGGGCGTAACAGTACGTGGTACTGCACCAGAACAAAGCATGGTGTTACTTAATGGACAAAATGTTGCCAGTGTTGGTTGGTTTGACTTAGGCGGTATGAATCGTAGCTTCAACTTTGAGATGCTCGCAGCAGAGCAAATCTCTGGAATGGATTTATACAAATCAGCAGAAGCTGACATCAATGAAGGCGCAATGGGGGGTACTGTTAACCTAAAAACAAGAAAACCGCTTAACCTAGATAGTGGCACCGTATACGCCTCTGTTGAAAACAGCTATCACGCCAACGCTGAAACTTGGTCTCCTGCATACTCTGGTCTTGTTAGTTGGAAAAATGACAACGAAAACTTCGGTATTTTAGTCGCTTACTCAAACGAAGAGTCAAAAGTATATCGTGAAACGTTATCAAACTTTGGCCCAGCGGGTAATGCCACATTTGTTGATACAAATGGTGTCGAACGTCAATCATATGGGGCAATGTCATCAATTCTATTTGATGAAGATAGAGAGCGTAGCAGCTCACAAATCACTCTACAATATGCTCCTAGTGATGCGTTGAGTATGGATTTAAATTACAACTTGTTTGAACTTGAAAACAGCCATGTAAACTCTGCTCAATTTGCCATTGTGGGATTTGGTCAAATGCAAGGTGACTCTGTTGTGGTTAATGACCAAGGTATTGTCACTGCAGCAACGTCACTTGCATCAGGCCCAGGCCCAGCTCCTTTGTTTAATAACACCGTATTACGAACTCCGAAAATGCAAACCGATGCCCTTAACTTTTCACTTAACTACAATGCGGACATTTGGTCTGCTGACTTTGTAGTTGGTCGTTCTGATGCTAAAGGCCGTACTTTACAATCAAGTACTTGGTGGGGCGATATTACAGATACAGCAAACTCGAGTTTCAGCTTTGATGTTGCAGGCCCATTAGAGTTGGTGCCTACGAACCCAGACTACATGAAAGATCATAACAATTTTGCACTATTCCAAGAGTTCACATACATCAACTACAAGCGAGACAATACTATTGACTATGCACAGGCTGACTTTACCTTTCAACTTGAATCGGGCTTATTCACATCTGTTCAAGCAGGTATAAAGATCCAAGAGCAGGTGTTTTCATCGCAAGGTGATTTCCAAGATTTAGATGTAGTAGCGGCACAAGCTGACAACTTAACTTTAGCTGATTTTAATGGCGGTTTTGTATCTGGCTTACACAGCGCTGAAGGTCGAGCAGGTAGTTTGTCAGCATTCCCTGTTGCTAGCACCGCTATCTGGGATTACGCACACAAAAACAAGCCTTCTGAAATTACAGTAAAAGATGCATTCTCAATTGAAGAAGACATCACTGCCGCCTACGTGAAAACTAATTTTTCTGGTGAAGGCTTTAGAGGTAACATCGGCTTACGTTATGTCGATACAGATATCCTCTCAACCGGCAGTATAAATGGCGAGCCTGACAAAATCAGTAAAAACTACAGCAACTACTTACCTAGTTTAAATTTGGCGGTTGATTTATCAGAAGATATGATTTTCCGTTTTGCAGCAGGCTCTGCAATATCACGTCCTGATTATGACGATATGAAAGTTGCCGATATCATTTCACAAAGCTTTCAAACTGCCAATGTAGGTAGCCCAGAGCTAGACCCTTATAAATCAGATCAGTATGACATGGGTGTTGAGTGGTATTTCAGTCCCTCTTCAATTATCGGTGCAACATTCTTCATCAAGAATATAAGTGATTATATTGAGCAAACCACAGTAAAAGAAAACTATCCAGGCTGTGGCCCTGAATGTCTTGTAACGCGTTCAAGAAATGTCGGTACAGCAGATGTTCGAGGCATAGAACTGCAATATCAACAAGACATTGATAATGGCTTTGGTATACAAGCAAACTACACCTACACAGACAGTAGCCGTACAAATTCAGCGGGAGAAGAAGTTCCAATTGAGGAAGTTTCACAAAACTCATTTAACCTATCTGGTTACTATGAAAATGATATGTTCAGTGCGCGTCTAGCCTACAACTACCGCGATGACTGGGTTCGACAATATAATGGTAGTAGCCTAGACAGTATGAACGACCCATACGATCAATTAGATGCATCCATTGTTTGGCATGCCACAGATTATCTAGATATCACCCTTGAAGCAGCAAACATATTGAATGAAGCCCTCGTCTTACGTCAACCAAAAGCAGGCAATATTGTTCATAGCGTAGATGAGTTTGGTACCCGTTACTTTGTTGGCGCAAGCATACGATTCTAAAAACCTATTTATGGAGTTATTTGCTTATACCGGGTGAGGTTTCAGTTTCCTTACCTTGTACTTTTAGCTAACACAGAGCTCCATGTTCAACCATAAGGCAAGTTGCCCAGCTTGCCTTACTTTCCAACCAAAAGCTAAACCCACCATATTAGTAAAAACATTTGACTTATTTTTAAGGTACAACTACCTTTAACTTTGAGGTGAATAAATCGTTAACAAAAAAGCACCTTAAATCCAATTTCATGGATAGCAAATATCATACTTTTTAACTTCTGCAGTAAAGGCTAGGTATGTGTTGAAGGCCATGAGTAACAACATTATCAACAGGAATAATCGAATGAAAATTACAAAAACAGCAGCAATAGTTGGCCTAGTTCTCAGTAGTAACGCATCAGCTGGTACCGGTGTGCAAAGCTTTTTAGACAGTCTAAGGGACTTCGAATCTGGTATTAACCCAAACCTTGCTAACTTTTACAGTGATAACCTAAATAATCCTGTTTACACGTATGCAAAAGTATCTGCACCAGGTCGAATGATCAGGGACTGCGCAACAGGCAGTATGATCCCTGAACCAACCACTATCAGTGAGTTTTTTACTAAGCTCGGAATTGACGACATTTATAACCCACAAACGCCAAACGATCCTCAAATGTTCAAAAATATGCAATATAACTCAATGAACGCATGGGGTTTTGTTGGTTATCAACTAGGTGAAGCGGTCTTAATTGACGCGGGATACTACAGCCCAAAAGTTGTTGAAGTTGATGGTGTCGAATACGACAGTTTCTATGTATTTGTAGATGACTCAACTTGGATAGGCTGTGAAACAGAAGCGCTTGTCGAAATTGTTGGATCAGGCGGTAACATGATTCTAGCGACAGATGTAAACAAGTGGGAAGGTAATTTTGTAGGTAAAAATGGCGTTAATTCATTTCAAGACCTGCTCATTCCAGACAATCAAGAATTAGTCATGCGCGATGCAATGCGCTTTAACTACGGTGTTATGACACAGTTATTGCAAGACGCTAACATGACATGGTCACAAGCATTAGCTAAAAGTTGGCCCGGCACTGACGATGATGGTAATGCTATTCAAGTTCAAGCAACCATGTCTGGATTATTAGCTGCAGCCCACCTACGTGGGGCATGGGGAACAGCTAGGCTACTTACCAACGATGAAATCACTTGTGATGAATTAGGCACTTGTATTACTAAGTATGTCGATAAATTTGGTGGCTACAATACAATTTTTGATACCCCTGCAAATGATACGATCGAAGGCTCACAGTATGATGAAAGACTATCTGCAGGCTGGGGCAATGACGCCGTTATCACTGGCGGCGGAAGCGACATTATTGAACTTCACGAACAAGCAGGTTCTATCACGACGCTGAATGACTTTACTATAGGAGATGATTTAATCGTACTGAGAGATTGGCAAACTGCGAGCCCGTTAGCTAACTTAACTGTTGCAGATGTAGCACAAGGGGTTGAGCTAACATTTTCGGGTCAAACTATCTTAATCAAAAATACGACTGCCGGCCAAGTAAACCAAAATACAGCCAATGTTATTGCTGAATCCAAAATATACGAAATAGCTTGGTCAGGTACGCAAACAGTAAATGGCTTTAACCCTCTACTAGACAAAGTTCGCGGCACAGCAGGCATTGGCTTCAAACATTTAAAAGCCTACGAAACTGACACATCGCTTGTTGTCGGTGTTCAAGCACAAGACGGAGGTATTTACAGTTCGATTGAGTTAGTAGGCTTAACTTTGTCTGATCTTACACCTGAAATGTTCGATAACGTGACGGGTGGCTTTGACCGTTTAGGTTATATTGTCCCATTAAGTAACCAAAACTGGGGTTGGAATGTTGAGTTAACAATTAATAATTTTGATATTGATAAAACAGTAATCAGTATGCCGTTATTTAACTACAGTTACTCTATGTTGGTGCTAACACAAGAAAATAATGACACTGTTATTACGCTGAATGAATCTTCATCACAGGGAGATCAAAAACGTTTAATATTGAAAAACATTGATGTTACGAGCCTAACAGCTGCTAACTTCGAGTTTGTGTCTGGTAGCTTTAGTGACGCATCAATTGAAATTCCTGTTTACTTTGATATATCTGCTCAAGTGATTGGCAGTGGTGGCGCAATCTCACCAACTCCTGATGCTAGTAATGTAATTGCCGCTCAAGGTAATCAAGATTTCACTATCAACTTTATCCCTGAAGCAGGCTATCGTGTGGCTTCTGTAAAAGTGGATGGCACTCTTATCGCGAATCCTCAAAGTTCATATACGTTCAGTAATTTATCAGCTACTCACTCAGTTGAGGTCACATTTGAATTAGGAAGTAGCTGCCCTACTGCTTGGGACTCAACAGCAATCTATGTAGGCGGAGATCAAGTTACCTACAATGGTCAAACCTATGAAGCCAAATGGTGGTCTCAAAACCATCAGCCAGATTTAGGCGACCCATGGAAACTAGTTACTCCATGTAATTAAGTCATACTCATGCCGAGGCACTTCACCTCGGCATATTTTTAAAAAATAGCTATAAATTTAAATTTTTTGGAATAAACCTTTCACCCACTCGTTACCTCTATGTCAATTCGCAAAAAAGAGGACGAGACAATGACAAACTTCAAACAATCACTTATCGCAATCTGTGTCGTAACTGCAACAGGCTTTTCAGCGGCTTCATCAGCAGCTGACGTGCAACTATCAGTAGCATCTGAGCAGCAAACAGCAAATAATAGTCAAGTTTCGACTGATTCAAACCAAGCAACGTCGAATACGACACTGATACAATCAACTCAAGTGTCGGGCTCGGCAACAACACAAAATTCATCAGCTGGTGTGAATACTGAAAGCTCAAATAGCGGCCAAGCAAATAATCAAACAACGCTTGAAAACGATGAGCAGCAGCCTGCGGAAACTATGCCAGAGCTTGGTTTAACAAACTCGGTATCAAGCGCTTCTCAAGCTGCCAATACCGTAGCGCTAGCTGGTGAATCAATGCTGTCAACTGCGACATCTGCTGTTAGTAATGTAGCCGTCGCGAACACTAATTCGAACACAACTAACGCAATGCAAAATCAATTGAGTCAGCAAACAGATGTATTAGCGTCTTTAGAGCCTAGTGAGCTAAGCTCTGCTGGTCTAAGTCAAGCCTCGCAAATCACTAATGACCTGCAATCATCACTGACTAGTAATGTACAACAAGCTGCAATGAGCTCTGTACAAAGTAGTGTTGAGCAAACCATTTCATCAACTGTTAGCAACAGCGTCAATCAACAAGTTGCTGAGCAAGTATCCGCAGCGACGACTACCGAAGTCGTTAATAACATTCAAAACAGCTTGAACTTAGGCCTTTAACCAATAGCGTGCCGGGTTATCCCCCGGCGCTCCTTTAGGAGATTATTATGCGTTCAATTAATAAGCTCATCACTTTAAGTGCGTTAACCACAAGCATTCAAGTATTTGCTTCAGATGCAACTTTTCATGCTGATGCACAAATTGGCTTAACGAATAACTCCGATTTAGCCATTAAAGAGTTAGATGATATTTCTTCACAAAGTGATACGGGTTCAATACTTAAAGCTGGCGTTAGCGCTGAGTTACATGCAACTGACAACCTTAAGTTCACACCAAGTTATCGATACGAGCAAACCAATTATAATCAGCTTGACCAGTACGACTTGGCATTGCATCAATACAGCCTTGATTCTAGCTATAGCCTTTCTGGTACTGATGTAGGTATTCGTTATGACGGCGCTTTAGCAAAAGTAGCAAAAGAAACATTTTTAACCTTGGATCAAGCAAGTTTGTATGTGGGCCACTACTTTAATCCAACAACCTATCTGCGTACTGCAATTAGGGCATCAGATAAACAATTCGCCACACAGTCAATGCGCGATGCAAAAGGGTTAGGGCTTGATTCGAACCTGTATTACTTTATTAATCAGGGTAAAACGATGCTGCTTTTAGGCGCTAGTTTAGATAAAGAAAATGCTGATTCAGAGCAATTTAACTTTAAAAGTTGGGGCTTAAATACGGGCATCACTCATCGTTTTAAAGCGTTTGATATAAGCAATAAAGCAGGATTAAGCTGGCGCTATCAAGATAAAAACTACCAAGAAGTTATCAACCAACCACTTACACAAAGCGAGCCATCTCGGGATGAAAGTCGCAGTGTAGTCAGCGCATTTTGGCAGCTTTCTGTTTTTGACTCTTTGCAAATTGTTACTGAAGCAGAGTACGGCGATTATCAATCTAAGCTGGCAGCAAACACCTATACCCAAAGCATTGCTTCGCTGTCATTAAAAGCCAGCTTTTAATTGATTACGCCATGTCCAAACACCGCATCTTTGCCTACTTCACCTAAATCATTCGCTTGTTGCTGTAACGCCTGATAAATGTTTTTAGGAGAAGCATTTGGCTTTGCCGATAAGCATGCAGCCGCCGCTGAAATACGCGGCGCGGCAATAGAGGTTCCAGATTCCCGACCAAGATACCCCCCAGCTTTTAACGTCATGACATTGACGCCTAATGCCGCAAAATCAATATAATCACCTTTATTTGACCAGCGATAAATTCGGTTTTGGCTATCTAGTGCCGTGACAGCAATGACATGTTGGTATGCCGCAGGATAAAGTGGCAGCGCAGCAGGTCCTTCATTGCCTGCAGCCGCCACTAAAGTTACTTGTTTAGCCGCTGTAGCATTGATTGCTGCCGCTAAAATAGCGTTGTCGGGCCCAGTAAAACTCATATTGATAACAGGCACCTCGTTAGCAACCAACCAATTAAGTGCTTCAACTATTGCAGCTAATGTCGCCCCTTGTGAAAAATCAGACTGCTGATAAAACACCGCCGCGCTGTATAATGTTGCCTCAGATAATAACGGCATGAGCTGCCCATACTTACCTACCAAAACGCCAGCAACCGCAGTGCCGTGCAAATAGGGGGGTACTAAGTCATTTGCAAGAAATGACTGCATTTTTATCTGTGTGTTACTAAATCCCGGATGAGTCGTATCTATCGCACTATCAATCATGCCAATTTTTACAGACCAGTCACACATTGCTGTAAGCTTTTTTGTAGACGCATCTTGCTGAGAACCATTTTGTGCTTGATAAATATGATTTCTGTCCAATAACGCTGCATCATCGAGTGAAAGTAAACGTTGCAAATGCGCTTTTGAATCGTAATTGGTCGGGACAACAAACCGCACTAATGACAAACCCAATGACGTGTATTGTTTAGTGACGATAATTTGCGCGCCAATTTGCAACAGTTTTGCCTGATGCTGTTCATTCGCAAGCATTATCCATTGCCTTTCAACTGCACGAAAACCATGCTCAACGTCGACTTCAACAAATGCAGGAGCCTGTAACTGATTGAGTATCTCTAGCCTTTTGGGTAGCGAGGTCACAATGGCTGTTGCGTCGTCGATTAACTCATGTTTGCGTATGCTTTCTACTTGGCTAGTGATGCGCGGTTCAAGTTGATTAATAACAGGATCTACCTGTTCTATCACACCATTTATTGGCTTGATAATCGCAGCTGATAGCGTACTTGAAGTAAACAGCAAACTACTTAAAATGACTGATTTCAATTTCATGTTACAGTGACTTCTCATTTAGTTAGGTACTACTATAACGTTTCAGTGAAAGAAAAATTGCATTTATTGGGAATAAAACTTTTTCTTGCTCGTTATAGTAGTGTGAGTTGGCTGAATCATTGATGAGTTATTTCATTAATCGGCCCTTACCCTAACCAATAAGGGAAACTATGACAAATACAGTAACCAGTTTATTACCAGCGCTGCGACGTTTTGCATTTTCGCTTACCGGCAATCAAGCAGATGCCGATGATATTGTACAAATGACCATCGAGAAACTTTTACAAAAAGGCATGCCCGATGATATTGAACCACTAAAATGGGCTTTCAAGATCTGTCGCAATGTTTGGATCGACGAATACCGCTCGCAAAAAGTGCGCTTAAAGGCAGTTCAAAATACAGAACTTCAAGAACCCATCTGTGACGATGAACAAGAGAGTTTCGCAACCCAAGAGACTTTGCAGCGGGTAAATAACGCTTTAACAACCTTGCCAGATGAACAACGCGCTATTGTATCCCTCGTGGCAGTGCAAGGTATGGCTTACAAAGATGTTGCGCACATCCTCGAAATACCTGTTGGCACCGTGATGAGTAAATTGTCACGAGCCAGAGCTGCACTTTATCAATTAATTAAGCCTGATTTCACTAAGGAAAACGCATGAAGATTGATGACCAAACACTCAGTGCTTTTTTAGACAATGAATTACCAGCAAACGAAATGGACGCAATACGTAATGCAATTGCTGAAGATGAGCAACTCGCTTTACGCCTAGCTGAACTATCTGAAGTTGACATGCTAGTTAAACAACACGCAGCACAGATTGATGCAATGCCCTTGTCTGATGAACTTGCACAAACAATCGAGCAACATAATAAAGAGAATGTCGTTTCGCTATCTAAATGGCAGCAAATTAAACTAGCTGGTCGTAAACAAATGGCCGTTGCAGCAAGTATTGCGGTGCTTTTTACAGTCGCTATTGCTAGCTTTGTTCAACAACAAGGTTTGGAACAACCCATTGCCAACGCATTAGATCAACAACTGAGTGGCGACAACACACTATTAGATACAAACAGAAGCCTAACTGCACAGCTTAGCTTTGTTAATACTAATGGCGATTTTTGCCGCCAATACACGCTGTATTCTAAAACTACCCAGCAAACACATATTGCTTGTAAACAACAAGGAATTTGGCAGCTTCATGCATCGAGCGAGCAACGCGCAATTTCAAGCCAAAGCTATCGCTTAGCAAGTAAAACACCTGCGCTTGATAGTTACATCGACGAGCACATTCAAGGCCAACCGTTAGATCGTAACGCCGAACAACAAGCACTAACTAACCATTGGCAATAAGCGAGACAATCATGAAACACGTATTATTAGCTTATATTGCCATTGTATTAATTGGCTGCACCAGCAGCCAACATTCGAATGATAAAAACATTCCTGGCTTAACAACTAAGCAGCTTGCAGATAATCAATATATCCTTCGATACGAGACTCGTCACGGTTCAAAGCGCTCAGCGCTTGAGCAAAGTATGCTGCAAGCCGCCAAAGTTACGATAGACACCGGTTATGACTGGTTTCTCGTTGCCGAGCAGGCAATTGATGTTGAACGCACCAAGCCCACTAACAAACCACGTTTTGAGCAAAGAGCACACTGCGGTTTATTAACCTGCACAAGTCAAACTTCGCCAGCACTGCATGAGTCAACGTTATTAGAGCGCACAATCGTCATACAATTAACAATCATTTTAGGAAAAGGCATAAAACCAAGTGAAAAAGCGCATGATGCTTATACGCTAATTGAACAAGCTAATAATTCATAAAATTAATATTTAAAGGTAAAAATTATCCTCATTACATCTTTTTACCTACGGCTGAACTGCATAAGTAATTACACCGTTAATCACTAATACTTTGATCTCACTTAAGTGAAATTAACTAGATAAGCGCTAAACTTACCACAACTTGATTAATTGTAAGGATGTAGCCATGACACACCTAGTTAGTGATTTAATGACGCCAGACCCATTTGCTATTAGCGCGCAAAATACCCTGCATGATGCTCATAATCTAATGAAAGAGAAAAATGTTCGTCATATCCCCGTGATCAATGAGCACGGTGGTTTGGTGGGCATGTTAACGCAAAAAATCATGATTGCTCAGGTAATGAATATCATGGCTAATTACAGTGCCAGCGCCCTCGAACGCAAGGAAAAGCAAACTAAAGTGGTTGATATTATGGCTACCGATTTTACCAGTATCTCGCCAGAGCAACCGCTACACGAAGTTGCTAAGTTTTTTGTTGAAAACCGTCATGGCTGCATGCCTGTGGTTGATAAAGATAACAACCTAGTGGGCATTCTAACCTCATCTGATTTTGTTCGTTTAGCAGCGGCTTTACTTTCTTAAGTCGTAACTTTGTATCTGCACACTGAATTTTTTACAGAAGGTGTGCAGAGTTTTCATACTTCTTCTTAACTAGTACCACCCTCACTCAAGACTTAAATAAAATTAATCTTTTAAATTCAGATCCTTATAATTTAAAAATTATTAGGCACAACGCTTGCTTCTGTGTAATTACACATGCTTTTTAGATTAAAAGCGAAAGGAAATTTACAGATAATCTCGGAGGAGTAATGAGTAATTCATCATCAAAAATCGCAGAATTTACAGCACCGGGTGTTAAAGACCAAGCTGCAGCGGACACGATTGCTATTCTAGACCAACGCATGGTCGCTTTAATCGATTTACACCTCACTTTAAAACACATTCATTGGAATGTTGTTGGTCCTAATTTTATTGGTGTACACGAAATGTTAGACCCACAAGTAAGCGCAGTGCAAGAGATGACTGACACGATTGCAGAGCGTATTGCAACCATGGGCGGCGTACCTGTTGGCACACCTCAATCAATTGTAGAACGCCGTACTTGGCAAGATTATTCAATTGGTAAAGGCTTAGTGACTGACCACCTAACAGCGCTTGATAAAGTGTATAACGGAGTCAATAAAGACCACCGTGCAGCTATCGATAAGCTTGGCGAGCTAGACCCAGTTTCTGAAGATATGATCACTGGCCAACTGGCTGATTTAGAACAATTCCAATGGTTTGTTCGTGCACATATCGAATCGTCTACCGGCGAATTGAAAGGTTAAACCCCATTTAAAGGTTAAACCCCCTAGGTCTATCCGAAGACCCCTTGCCCAGCATTTGCTGGGCTTTTTTATGCTTTGTTACAACCAACCTTTATGTTTAAAGAACAAGTAAGGTGCAAAGCCAGACAGCAACATAATGCCAATTGCAAACGGGTAACCCCATGCCCATTGCAGTTCAGGCATACTGTTAAAATTCATCCCATAAATACTGGCGACAACGGTTGGAGGTAAAAACACCACTGAGGCGATAGAGAAGGTTTTGATAATTTGGTTTTGTTCGATGTTAATAAAACCCTGAGTCGAGTCCATTAAGAAATTCACCTTATCAAACAAAAATGTACAGTGAGACATAAGGGTATCAATATCGAGCACAATTTCACGTAGTGATTCGCGGTCTTCTGTCGGCGCTCCTAGGTGGCGCAGTAAAAACGAAATATTCCGGCGCGTATCCATCAAACATAAACGCACCTTACCGTTATTATCTTCAAGGCGAGAAATTCGGCTAACGGCTTCTTCTAAGTCAGAGTCATCCTCTTCAAGTACATAGGCACTGAGTTTTTCTAACTGATGATGCATGTCTTCAAGCATATCAGCGTGGTTTTCGACTTTTTGGTCAAATAAAGTCACCAAAAGTTGCTTTGGATTATCACAAGCCACTTGCCCTTTCCGAGCACGTAGTCGTAATAGACGAAAATCGGCTAGTTCATCATCGCGGATTGTCAGCAAACAGTTGTCTTGTAACAAACAAGCTACGGTTACCGTGTTAAAGCGCCCTTCGTTTGGTGACATGAAAAGCGCATGCACATGCAAGCCTTCATGGTCGATAAAACAACGGGAAGAGGCCTCGATTTCTTCAACATCATCAGCGCCGGGTAAGGTGATATTAAGGGTGCTTGCCAGCGCTTGTCGTTCTTCTTCAGTCGGATTTATAGTATCAATCCAATGGGCATTCTTAATAGCGGTTGCAAGAGGCATATCAGCAGCTGGCTCTGTTTCTGTGATCACACCTTGGTCTATAGAAAAAAATCGTAACATGCGCCCTACTTAAAAAATAAAATTATTTAAAGAATTTAGATGTTTCAAAGACAAACAATATATCAGTGTTTTTATGGAGCAAGCCATTAAAATAGCTTGGCAAATGCAAGCTGGTTTCGCCCAGATGATTTAGCACTATACAGTGCATTATCAGCTCTTTTCATTAACGATATTAAGTTTTCTTCATGAGGACGGTCCCAATCAGCTACCCCTAAACTAACTGTAATCTTTAGCGGTTGCTCAGCGTAATTAATTGTCATCTTTGCGACAGATTTACGGAGCAATTCTAGCTTCTGTTTTGCCTCTACCACTCGCGTGTTTACCAAAATTAGAGCAAACTCTTCGCCCCCTAAACGACCTAGTAAATCCTCTTGCCTTAAAGTTTTCTTGACTAGGTTTGCAAAACTTACCAATACCTCATCTCCAGCAGCATGACCGTATGTATCATTAATTTTTTTGAAGTGATCTAAGTCTAAATAAGCAAATACAACTGGTTGATTATTACTTTGACACATTTGCAATAGTTCATTCCCTTGAGCTAGAAACTCTCGACGAGATAGCAATCCTGTTAAATGATCATACATTGCTAGTTTTCGATGTGTTTCCTCTAATTTTTGAACTTTAATCATCAAACCACTAATAGACCATGAAACGATTGGTGCAGTAACTGCAGGAGCAATTGTCGCTATAATAAAAATGATAGGCATCATTTCTGTCCCTGTAGCAAGAAGAATCAAGAAAGTAATCAGTAAAGAAATTGCAATACTAATCACAGTAATAAAAAGCATCCTAAGCCAACGGCTTTTTTCTCTTTCTCGATAATCCATTAAAGTTCGTTCTGTTTCATAAAAACGCCTCATGCAAGCCTCCCGCCCTCAAAGTAATAGATGATCGAGTATAATCTAAATTTCATCCAACAAGACTAGCACAAAGAGTTGAACTACGAAGTTACACCCCCAAACACATATTGATTGTGATAACTATTTTCATTTGCATTTAATTAATTATAATAGGGCTACTATCATTCAAGTGAGTGCAAATATGAAATACTTAAGCGTCATGTTATTACTGCTTTCAAGCTCAGTCTTCGCTGAGCAACGAATAGTAAGTGCCGGAGGAACATTAACAGAAATTATATTCGCGTTAGGTCAGCAGCAAGAGCTAGTAGGTGTTGATCAATCGAGTATGTATCCAAAAGCGGCCACAGAGTTACCTCAGGTTGGGTATTACCGCGATCTTGCTGCGGAAGGTGTACTTTCTTTACGCCCAACGGCACTTTTTGCACTTGAAGGAACTGGCAGACCTGAAGTATTGAAACAAATCAGTTCGACTGGTGTAACGTTAAAAACCTACCCTAAGCCAGACTCTATCAGTGAGCTAAATAGCTTAATTACTAATTTAGGTAATGAATTAGGTGCGCAAGAGCAAGCACGTGCTTTAAATCAAAAAATCCAAAATAGCTTACCTGAAAAATCTTCGCTTACTGGTAAAAAAGCACTTTTTCTATTATCGGCCAATGATAGAGGCTTAGTTGCTGCCGGTACTGATACCGTGCCGCAAATGTTGTTTGAATATACTGGAATTAAAAACTTAGCGCAGACTCACTCAGGCTTTAAACCATTAAATAGAGAGATCCTTGCCGTAGAGCAACCCGATTTTATTATTGCACCTGCTCATGTCGTTTACTCATTAGGTGGTAAAGATGCATTTTGTAAGCTGCCCGCTTTATCTTTATTAAAAGCAGCACAAAACTGTAAGTTACTGGTTATGGATAGTTTATTATCATTGGGGTTAACACCAAGAATAGCGATTGCCATTGAGCAAGTTAGTGAATATCGCAATAAGCTATGAACGGTTCAATTACTTTACCAATAGTGCTAAGAACAAGGCTTTTTCCTAATAAATGGATAGTCCTTTGCGTTCTGAGTATTGCCGCCTTATCTTTACTAAGTATTGGTTTTGGCCCCGCCGGCTGGGACTGGCGTTTAGCTATTGCTTGGCTTGCGCCAGAGCACTTTACACAGTTTGACCCGTTACAAATTAATGTTGTTACGCAAATTCGTTTACCACGTTTTATGTTAGCTGTAATGATTGGTTTAGTGCTGGCTCAAACAGGAACGGCGACTCAAGCCCTGTGCCGTAATCCACTTGCCGACCCATCTATTATTGGTATTAGTTCAGGCGCTGCAGTTATTGCAGTGGCATTTATCGCACTGGGTGCGAAATTTGATTTTCAAGCCGATAAATATTTACCTTATGCCGCATTTTTAGGTGCATTGGCTGTCACGCTTTTTGTTTACCTGATCGCTAAACAGGCCGGTCAAGTTAATGTGACGACCTTGATTTTGGTCGGTGTAGCAGTAAACGCTCTTGCCTTTGCATTAATAGGGTTATTAAGTTTTTATGCTGATGACAGTGCGCTGAGGTTAATAAACTATTGGACTATGGGCTCACTTGGCGGTGCTACGTGGGCTAATTTAAATCAAGCATTACCACTGCTACTTATCAGTGCAATTGGCCTGTGGTATTTAAAAGAACCAATGAATTGTTTACTGCTAGGTGAATCACAAGCTCAGTATTTAGGAATAAACACGCAAACTCTTAAATTTCAAATCATTATTTTAGTTGCATTAGGTGTGGGAGCAAGTGTCGCAATGACAGGCTTAATCGGGTTTGTTGGTTTGGTTGTTCCGCATATTGCAAGGCTTATGGTGGGTCCCCATTTACGGGTTATGATGCCTTTGTGTATGTTGCTTGGCATTATCGTTTTATTACTCTCTGATTGGCTCGCACGCACATTAGTCATGCCAGCAGAACTTCCTATTGGGATTATCACCGCCCTACTTGGTGCGCCTTTGTTTATCTACCTTATTTTAAAAAGTAAGCAAGGAGGCGCAATTGCTTAGTTTTAATCACTTAAGTGTTAATTACGGCGAAAAAGCCATCTTGCAAGATTTAACTGGTGAGATTAAAGCAGGTCAATGTGTGGGCTTAATTGGTGAAAATGGAGCTGGAAAATCCACCTTGCTCCACACTCTAGCCGGAAGTCATCCTTATCAAGGTGAAATACTGCTCCACAACCACCCCTTAGCAAAATTTAGCCAAGCTAAACTGGCCCATCAACGTGCCGTTGTTATGCAGTCTCAGCAGCTAGGTTTTGCATTCACAGTGCAAGAGCTTGTCGCAATGGGGCGCTACTCTTACAAAGAAACAACGCAGCACTGTGCTAAAAAAGTAGCTCAATACATTGATTTTATGGAGCTGGGTCACTTGAGAGATCGTCGTGCCACGGCTTTATCGGGCGGCGAGTTACAACGAGTGAGTATGGCGCGTTGTTTAGCGCAACTCGATGCATTTAGTGATGATGCTCAGCCGAAGCTCATGTTATTAGATGAGCCAACTTCAGCGCTCGATATGCGCCTCCAGCATGCTTTATTGGGTTGTGTTAACAAGTTTGTTGAGCAAGGCAATGCCGCCATTATTGCAATCCACGACTTAAATTTAGCAAGTCTTTATACCAGCGACATTATTATGTTGCATCAAAAACACATTTTGGCGTCTGGCAGAACATCAGATGTCCTCACTGAACATAATTTAAAACACATTTACGCCATGCCTTTGTATGTTAAGTCACATCCACTGCATGACGCCCCAATGATTTATTCTCAACGTCAGGAGTTTTCATGAGAACACAAGCCGTCAACGACGCCAAGCAATTGGTATACAAAAAAAATAGCGGAGTAATGTCTACCCTTTCATATAATTTACGCGGCTATCCATTTGGCTCTGTAACTCCTTACATGTGTGATGAGCAAGGAAAACTGTATTTTTTTATCAGCGATATTGCTCAACACACTAAAAACCTAGTTCACGACAAGCGCATGAGCCTAACAATATTTGATGCAGCGCAAACAGGCGATCAAAACGAACATGGTCGAGTAACCATCGTGGGTGATGGCTCATTAGTTCCAGCAGAAAATGCTGAAGTATTACTCAACAAATATATTGCTTTATACCCAGAAGCTGACTCTTATCGTAGCGCTCATGACTTTAACTTATGGCAATTAGACCCTGTTCGCATTCGCTATATAGGCGGCTTTGGCAAGATTTTTTGGATTGAAAAAGATGAATGGCTTACATCAGAAAAAGCATGGGATGACAACCAAGAGCTGCATATGATCAATCATATGAACGAAGACCACAAAGATGCAATGTCCTTAATTCTAAACCATCACTACCATGTTGACGACACAGCACCAGTAATGAATGGTTTGCTACCGCAAGGCTGCTACATCAGAAGCCATAACAAGAACTACTACATCCCTTTTAATGAGGTATGTGATAACCCTCAAGCAGTACGAAAAGCACTTGTTCAACTAACTAAAGATGCACGTGCCACTGTGTAAATATGTTCATTTAAGGAGAATACCATGAAGAAAATTTTAGGCTCTATTTTGTTTATTCTTGCAGCTTCAGCAAATGCTAATGAATGTGAACTAACAATTGAATCAAACGATATGATGCAGTTTTCAACTAAGTCATTAACTGCCCCAAAAAGCTGTAAAGAAGTGACGGTAACACTAAAACATACTGGCAAATTACCAAAAAATGCCATGGGCCATAACTGGGTGCTTTCTAAACAAGCAGATATTCCAGATATCGCCAGCGATGGCATGGGCGCAGGGCTTGACAAAAATTACCTAAAAGAAGGTGATAGCCGTGTACTTGCTGCAACTAAAATTATAGGGGGTGGCGAACAAACCAGCGTAACCTTCGCAAGCAACCTTTTAAAAGAGGGCGAAAATTATGCATTTTTCTGCTCATACCCTGGTCACTACGCAATTATGCAAGGGACGTTTACCTTAATTTAAACCTTATATTTTCACCAATAGATAGCCAGCTAGTTTGCTGGCTTTCTTGACTTAAGTTAATCCCTATTCACCCCAATTGCAGGTTTTAATATTGCCGATAGAATACCCAATAAAAATATACCACCAATTGTTAACTGATGTGTTTTGTAACATTTATCTCGTTTCCTTTTGATTTTAAATCACCTAATCTGGGCACATATCTGCAAGGAGAGAACAATGAAAGACTTACAAAAATTAGTGGGTAATTTAAATAAATCAGGCGCGCTGAATGGCTTTTTGGGTGGAGTTGCCGGCGGTGGGCTAACGAGCTTGATGGGCAGAAAAAGTAAAAAGAGCAGTAAAAAAGCCGTTAAATACGGAGCATTGGCTGCTGTAGGTGGTCTTGCCTGGAAAGCCTATAAACAATATTCAGAGCAAAAATCAGCCCCAGTTCAGCAAACTAGTTCACGTGGTTTTGATTTTACTCCCGCCACGCTGCCTGAGCAGTCATTCACTGATGCAATCGACGATAATCACAGTGATGGGCAATTATTACTCATGCGCGCTATGATTGCAGCTGCCTATGCTGATGGCCACATTGATGAAACCGAAAGACAAAAAATCTTCGCACAAGTAGAAACAATGCAATTGTCAGTGCAAGAAAAAGCCATGCTGTTTGATGAGCTAAGAAAACCAATGCAACTATCAGAGTTAGTTGCCGCTGTGCCAAACGCACAAATGGGTATTGAAGTATATGCAGCCAGTGCCAGTGCAATTGATTTGAACCAAACAGTTTCTAAACACTACTTAGACACATTGGCCAATCAGTTATGCATTCCTAGCGAACTGGTAATGAGTATTCATAGAGAACTTAACACTATTAGCTAAACCATTAACATTATTAGTTATTAGATACAAAAGAACGCCAGCAAAAATTAAACTTAGTTCTGTTTATATGGATATTTTGCAAGTGACGTACAGCAGCGTCATCGCACAAAATAAAATATCAAAATACAATCAAAAAAAATGGCCACAATTAACATGTGGCCATTGAAACGCTAAAATACTATAGAGCTTATTGCAGCCACTAATTCATTTTATTGTATTAGTGCTATTTCTTTGAATATCACGAATCCCTTGCTTACCTTCTTTTTCCAAAGCAGCAATTTGTTCTGGTGTACGACACACGCGAGTAGCAATATTGCTGCCAGTCGGTTTTTCCATTTTACAAATTAAGCCATCGTTACTTGCTTGTTCTTTACCTGAGTTTGCGCATCCAGATAAAACTAAACCAACCAAGGCCAACATTAAAAACCTCATAAACAAACTTCCTTTTAAAACTAACTAAAACTAATAGATAATCATGAAAACGAGCCGCCACTATAGCAATTCATTATCAACATGAAAAACGCTAATGTGCTTTTTTAGTCCCATAACGGATCATATCTTTACCGTTTTCATAAACATCATTACTTACGTAACGACCCAATAGCAGCTTATGACTATCATCAAGCACCGCAACAAATGGGCGACCATCACTATTGTTTGTAGCAAGTGCAACTCCGGCTACGTTCTCAAGCCCTAAACCGCCATTTTCAACTAGGCGTAAAAACGTTTCTAACTCATCTAATGTTTCAATTACATCGTTATCGTTAATCATCTCAAATACTCAGTGTTGCAAATGCGCGTAGCATAGCAGGATTCAAAATAAGGTGCTAATTGGCGTGTCTAAGAAACTCTATAAAATGTCGTTTTTTTGCAATATTAAACAATGCATAAGCACTAAGCTCGTTGAAAATATTATTTAAGGATCATTTATGAAACGAGCTAACTATTTTTCTTTACAACCACTGCTAATAAAGCACCTAATGGAACAAGAGCAACTTATAAAACAGGCTGCCGAAACGACTTTCAGCTTAAAAACATGGGAGCTTATTAAATTAAGAGTGTCGCAACTTAATCAATGTGCTTTTTGTATTGCGATGCACACACAACAAGCAAAAGACTATGGTGAAACTACGAACCGTATTATTGGTTTATGTGCTTGGAAAGATATGCCCTTTTACACTAACCAAGAACAACTTGCGCTAACTTTGTCAGAAAAATTGACACAAGCACAGCCAATTGATGATACTTTCTACCAATCGCTAGTTAAAGAATTTACAGACGAAGGGTTAGTCGCTCTCACAATCGCTATTAATGCCATTAATAGTTGGAACCGTATTGTGAAAATATTTAAACCTGAAGTGGAGTTTAATGAGTAACCACCTTACCTTAGAACTGATGACCCCTAAAGGTGATATTGCCCAAAGTATTCAAGCTATTTGGTTTGCCAAGGCAAATTTTCAAGGGGAGCAATGGCTTGCTTGTGACGGAGCTACAGGTGTTATATTTCCTGTTGCAGGTGAGCTACTGCTTGATGACCATCAGTTGCTCCCCCCTTATGCATTCCAACAAACATCTACACATGCTTCTAAACTTACTTTTTCAGAAAATGCTGTGTTCTGTGGTATTCGTTTTAACCCGACCGTATTACCTGAACTTGAACGCTCTGCACACCCTATCGTCGCAAAGAGCTCATTAAATGCTATAGCAAAAACCTTGCAACAGAGTGCCAACCTCGAAAAGTTTGTGACCTTGGTCAAATCGTATTTCACTAGCCAGCACAGATTAAATCAACATAATAAACACTCAAAACATTTAATCCGTAATCTCATTGAGTTAACGCCTCTCGAAACGGCTTATCAGCGTGCCCCACTGAGTCAACGTCAACTTGAAAGGCAGGTTAAGGAGCAATGTGGTGTCACACCTAAATATTTTGAACGTATTTACCGAGTAAAACTGGCTAAACAAGCAATTAAGGAGAACCCTGAGCAAAGCTTTGCAGATATTGCTGTAGAGTGTGGCTTTACCGATCAGCCCCATTTAATCAAAGAGTTCAAAGCAATAATGCACGTCACCCCGGCAAAATACCGCAAGTTATTAAAAGACGCTCAAACTAAACAAACAAAACTCATTTTGCGTTAGTCATCTTCAAAACGCAGAATATCACCTGGCTGACAACCTAAGTGCTTACAAATTGCATCTAAGGTTGTAAAGCGTACAGCTTTAGCTCGCCCAGCCCTAAGAACGGATAAGTTTTGTGGCGTAATACCTATCGCTTCAGCTAATTCTGTAGATTTCATTTTTCGCTTAGCTAACACAACATCTAAATCAATAATAATCGCCATTAAATCACTAACTCTTGCTCTTCTTGTAGTTGCTGTGCTTGGCCCATAATCCAACCAATAACATAAATAATCAACCCCACCACTAAACCTATAATATCAGTATCTTGTATCGTCACGACTCTTCCCATATCAGTTCCTGTTGCAAAATTAAGAAGAGTTATAAGTAGTGATGGATAGCAGACAACTAGTGCAAATTGCGCTAATAATACGCCACCTAACCATTTAAAACATTGGATATTTTCAATAGTGAAAAAAGATCCACATCGGTAAAGCAGAAATAACCGAATCAAAATTATATTGATAAGAAAAAACGGCAGCAATTGCACAAGACCCAGCCATAAAACACTATCAAAGCCATGCTCACCCAATGTCTGAGCGATTCCTTGCCAAGATCCACTGACTTCAAGGCCAATCCACAAATGCGCACCGTTACTTTGCGTAAAACTTAACACATCACTGTCACTGAAAAGGACAATAATGCTTGTTACTAACAAACTAATAAGCGTAAAAAGTAGCAAGCTTAGGATCAGCGTACTCATCCACACTATTTTTTTCATGACGATTTACTCAGTGTTATTTGTTTTAAAAGTTGCTCATAGTGAGTCGCTAACTGCTTACCTGTCAACGCATTTGAATGATGCTTACCTTTTGCAATGTAAAGCTGCTTTTGCTGAGATTTTGCATGTTGATATAAATCTTCCGCTAACTCAGGTGGCGTTTGTGTGTCTTTTTCACCGGTGATTATTAATAGCGGTGCTTGGTAAACTTGTAATACTTTTAAATTATCAACTTGATTAATCTCTTCACTAAATTCAACACTAACAAACGGTTTAGCAAACCACGGAATTCGTGCTGCTGTCATCTGCTCAACATTTGTCACACTGCCTTCGAGTACGAGAGCATCGACGTTGCGCTGACTGGCAACATAACCTGCGATCATACTTCCTAAAGAATGACCATGGATCACCACAGGCAAAGTACTTAGATCAGCTCTGCCTTTCACATAATCAAACACCAGTAATGCATCAGCTTTTAGGTTAGCCACACTGGGTACTCCAGAACTCAGCCCATAACCGCGATGGTCCATCATTAGAATATTTACCTGAAAAGGTAAAAGTAGCTTGGCAGGATCCCCGCCTGCGGCACTAACGCGAAACTGGTTGCCACCAAAGTAAATAACTGTTGCGCGTGCATCTGCAACTTTAATTAGGGTGCCTTTAAGAGTGATGCCTTCATCGGTGGATAAAGTAACTTCTTGCTTTTTAGCTGTCGCATCAACATTTTGTATTTCCCGCATCGTTATTTTTTTATCCGGATACAAAAAGTGAGACTCCTCAACTTTAATTGTCGTACAACCAGTTAATAACAACACAATCAGCGAAACGATTGCTATAGAACCAAATTTCATTTTCACGATCCTTCTAGTAAAAAAACTAATATGGCACTGAAAAAGTTAAAAAACAAACCAAAATTACCGAAAAACGATAATTAATTAACCCATATCGAACATTTAAAGTCCTTCCTTTGAGGTAAAGTATTGAGCAAAAGCGCTATCTCTGTTCATTCATTATTTCTCTAATTCTGTTTTGAGCGATTTTATTTGCGCTCAGCTTTTATCCATAGGATAGTTAACTCAAGCCTACAAAACCTGCTGTAACTAAATAGGATAATCATGAAAAAAGTTTTACTTGCCACTAGCTTAATCGCCTCGTCATTTACTGCATTTGCAGCCAATTTAACCGTTGAAGAACTGCGTATTGAAAAAGCCAGCAAAGCCATGCCAAAGGTGTTGAGTGCTTTTTCTGATGAAGTAAATCAATTTGAAAAACAATGGCAAGCTGCCACCAGTTATCAGCAAGCAAGTGACCTTATTGATGATTACGCCAAACAATTATGGCGCGATGCCAAAGCGCGTATAATTAAAACCAACAGCTTCGACGACCGAGAGCTGTATTGGGCACGTTTACTTTCAAGCAAGATTATTCGCACCAGCAAACCTCAGTTTGCAATGACCGACAGTGAACAAACCGCGTTATTAACCATGCTTGAAAATGGCAGCCGAGGCCGAACCGACCTTGATTACAGTAAAAAAACCGATAAACGCATTTTAATTACAGGTTTTGATCCGTTCCTTTTAGATAGAAATATTAATCAAAGTAACCCATCAGGTGTTGCGGCATTATTACTTGATGGCCAAGTGATTAATTACAATGGCATTAGCGCTGAGATCAATACGGTAATGGTGCCAGTACGCTACGAAGACTTTGACCAAGGTATTATCGAATCATTACTTGCGCCCTATTACGCACTTAACAATGTCGATATGATTGCCACTATCAGTATGGGCAGCAAAGACTTTGATCTTGAACGCTTCCCGGGTAAACGCCGTAGTGTAACGGCACCCGATAACGCCAATATTGTGTATGGCGGCACAGCCACTGCACCGAAAATTTCGAGCCTAAACGACCGCCCTCTTCCGGGCAATGAGTTTGTCACTTTTAGCTTACCAGTTAAGCAGATGCAAAAAGCCAAAGGGCCATTCCCAATCAACGACAATCATAAAGTCGTTACGCTTGAAAAAGCATTTGAGCCACAATCTCTTAAAGAATTAGAAGGTGCGATTGCTGTCAAAGGTGGTGGTGGCGGCTACTTATCAAATGAAATTTCGTATCGTAGTATTCGACTGCGTGATGAGCTTAATTCAGACATCCCTACAGGGCATATTCACACCCCACGTATTCAGCAATTTGAGCCCGAGACAGAAGCTAAAATTGTTAAGCAAATTAAAGCGATGCTGGAGCAAAGCTTAGTTGCAATTTAAAACGTTAAGCTCAGCTATTTAGTAATAGCTGAGCTTTTTCCAACTCACAATAAGTATTTATTGTGGGCCTGTTCCGCCATTCACTTTACTGCCCAAAGAATTTGGATCATCTAATCGATATGGATAGCGTTGAACATCACCAAATACCGCTGCTCCGCTATCACGATATTGATCAGTTGCTGATCTTCCAGTGTAAACATTTCCTGAGGCACTAAAATAACCCGAGCCTTGATTCCAGTGCGGTTTTGCTGAATTTTCAAAGTAATTGTTTTCTACTAAAACCTCAGCGCCATTACCTGCACTAATTGAGAAGTAAGTAATGTTCTTCCAGTAATTATTAAACATATGCACACGTGAATTATAGCCATCGACTTTAGGATTTCGCCCTGCTGCTGTATCCCAAAAATTGTGATGCGCTGTTATTTGAGAGTTTCTGAATAAATGAGTATACCAATGCTGGTTAGCGCAAACTTGCGTGTTATGCCCGTAAAAACGATTCCAACTTAAAGTAACGTTTTGACTATTGTCTACATCAATATATCCATCACTTATTTTATTAAATGCCATGTGATCAACCCATACATGACTACTATCATCTATTGAAATAGCATCACCAGCTTCAACAAGCGCAGGGTTAATATCCTCAAGCATAATGTTCTTAATAATAATATTTCGCTGCTTGCTAATAACGAGGCTGGCACCAATTATTTTCGAATTTTTACCTAACCCTTGCAGCGTTTTATTTGATTGCACAATAATACGTCTATCATTGCGGGTAACATTCACGGTTGAGTTTGAGCTACTTCCCAACTCACTACAGCTTTGATTACCAACAGGTATTCTGTACCAAGTTTTACCGTAATCACCCCATTGGCCACAATCAAGTGGGCAAGCTGGCACCGTTCTATTGGCGGTTCTACAATCAATCACGGTGTTATCTGGAACCTGAATAACCGCAGCAGAGCCAGAACTCAACGCCGTACTTAAATCATCACAGCTATATACTGTGATGGCTGTGTTATTCCCACCACCGGTCGTTGTGCTCAATCCATCTTGGCCTGCTTGAGATGCAAAGCCTATTAAGTCACTAGGAGTGGTTCCTGTAGTCCCACAGTCGCCATTTACTGGATTAATAAACCATCTTTGTGAACTGATCCCAGCATCATCATTTTGATAAACATTTGCAGTATTATTTGAGCCTGCAACTGTCAAAGATTTACCGGTTAACTTATTAACGATATTGAAGCCGCCCGATGAAGATGCTTTTAACAACCAACGTTGATTTGCTCCTTGCCAATCATCATAAGCAATTATATTTGCACCATTTGATTGCGATGAGTTCAACACATCAAGAACTTTATTATTAAATTTAGAGCGAATAATCCAATAGCCATCTGCTTCTTGAATAAGCTGAAACTTTTGGTTATTTCCACCCCAGTATTCGTAGCTAATAATATTCGGGGCTGAGCTAGAATCACTGGTATTTACATCAAGTGCAAGGCCAGACCCCCTATTAATTACAGAGTATACATTGCCAGATTCTGGCATAGCACTACATTCTCGTGCCTGTAAGGTATGTTGAGTAAAGCACAAAAGTACTATTAATGTTTTCACTAACAACTTAGTTGAGCTGTAAATCTTCAAGACTATCTTCCTTAACTATTTATAATATTAAATTACCTATAAAGATAGACTACCTGCATGTACCCAAAAACACAATTAATGTTTATTTTTTGTAAAGAAACTAGTAAACCATCTGAAAACTACATGGCTACAACTCCCGACAAAGTCTGTGTTATTTAAAGCAAAAAACTTAATAGCTGATTTTATCGCTAGCCATACTAAAGTTTGATACATAAAAATTGTAAAACTCTTGTTTATATCTAAACTTTAAGTATGAAAAATCATTAGGCCAATTATATGAAAGGTATCGTCTTTACCGAGTTTTTAGAAATGGTCGAAAATGAGTTTTCTTATGAGGTCGCAGACAAAATCATTGAAGAAAACTCACTTACTTCAAACGGCGCTTACACCAGCGTTGGAAACTACGACAATAAAGAGCTATTAATGTTGGTCAGCTCATTAAGCAATCACATAAATAAGCCCGTTGATGAACTAGTTCATGCTTATGGTAAGTATTTGTTAAAGCGTTTTTTTGTTTTATTTCCACACTTTTTTGATAGTGTCGAAAGTACTTTTGAATTCCTTGATACCATTGACCAACACGTACATATTGAGGTTAAAAAGCTCTACAACGACGCTGAATTACCAAGCTTTGAAACTAAACGAATTAGCCAGAGCGAAATGCAAATGTTTTATCGCTCTGGTAACCCATTTGCATGTCTAGCTGAGGGCTTAATTGAGGGCGCATGCGAACATTTCAATGAAGTTATTACCATTAAAAGCGAGATTGAGGATAACTATCAATCTGCCACTTTTACTCTAACAAAAGAAGCTTAATGTGGATGAAGAACTCTACAAACGTAGAATAGAACGAGAGCGCCAGGCTCGAAAAGAAGCCGAAGCGCTTTTAGAACAGAAGTCCTTAGAGTTATATGAAGCCAATATGACGCTAAAACATGCCGCCGAAAATCTAGAACAAGAAGTCATCATTCGCACCCAGGATTTAAATAAAGCCAAAGAGTTAGCCGATGCCGCCAACCAAGCTAAATCGATGTTTTTAGCGAATATGAGTCACGAAATCCGCACGCCAATGAATGCAATTCTAGGCATGGCCCACCTCGCCCTTGATACAGAATTAACCGACAAACAATATGATTACATTGAAAAAATCCAACTCTCGGCCAAATCACTGCTTGGTATTATCAATGACATTCTCGACTTTTCTAAAATAGAAGCCAATAAGCTCGAACTTGAAAACAGTGATTTTAATCTAAACAACTTTCTCGCTAACCTAGCTAATTTAGCCAGTAGCTTAATTGAGAAAAATAACATCGAAGTCATTTTTGAAATTGACGATGATATTCCTGAATTTTTAATCGGTGATGCACTTAGGCTCAATCAAGTTTTGTTAAATTTACTGAGCAATGCTATTAAGTTTTCAAACCAGCAAAATGTCACGCTAAAAATGACAAAAGAGTCACAAACCGATACCTCTCTTTGTATTAAATTTCAGGTCATTGACCAAGGCATTGGTATGTCTCAAGAGCAAGTAAATAGTGTGTTTAAGCCTTTTTCACAAGCCGATGTTTCAACAACACGTAAGTTTGGCGGTACAGGTCTAGGTCTTGTTATCAGTAAAAAGATCATCGATCTTATGGGTGGTCACATTGAGGTAAAAAGCCAATTAAACAAAGGGAGTTGCTTTAGTTTTGATGTGTCATTTGCGCTATCGGGTATGCAAAGCTGCCACGACACAAACATTTTCAAACATAAGCGAGCTCTTATTATTGAGCAAAGCGGCCAACCTGAAGCTATTCTCCAAAGCATGCTCAACACATTAAGCATCAATGTAAAAACTATTGATTGCATGGATGAAAAACTCTCTGAGGTCGATATTAGCCATAGTTACGACTTTATTTTTTTAGATTGGCACGTTTTAAACTGTGAACAAAATAACATTTTAGAAAACCTCAAAAAACAGCTTTCTATCGACATTAAAAAAACCATTATTCTCGCATCTTTTGAAAACCAAGAAGTTAAAGACACGCTAAGTACGCTAGATAAAACCGTTGAAGAAATACTTTTAAAGCCGATTATAAAGGGGAACCTGTTGAAAACCCTTGAGCATGTGATGGGGATCGCTACTAAAAAGGAAAACAAAGTAGATAACACCTGTTTTAAAACGCTCGCGGGCTCAAAAATACTTCTCGTTGAAGACAACCCGCTAAACCAACAAGTCGCATCGCAAATATTGCGTTCAAATGGCTTTATTGTTGATATCGCCGAAGACGGGGTTGCAGCGATTGAAGCAGTAGAAAAAGGCACATTCGATTGCATTTTAATGGACTGTCAAATGCCAAGAATGGATGGTTATACCGCCGCGAATAAAATTAAACAGCAATCAAAGTTTGCCCATATTCCAATCATCGCCATGACCGCCAACACCATGGAAGCCGACCTAACTAAAGCAAAAGAATCTGGCATGCAAGGCTACATCGCCAAGCCAATAGAAGTGCAAACCATGTTTGAGGTCATTGCTGAGCATTTAACGCAAAAGCCTCTGTAACTTTTAGTCAGTAAGCTCTATGATTTTTTGTTCACCTATTGAGTTGTTCTGCTTACGAAACTCGTTAGGGTTAACCCCAACGATGCTTTTAAAAACACGGTTGAAGGTAGCAAGCGAAGAAAAACCACTTTCCATTGCAATACTGAGTATACTCCAATGACTTGCTTCGTCTTTTAGTAACAACCCTTGCGCATGCTGTATTCGGTACTGATTAATAAATAAATTAAAATTTGTAGCTTTAAAGTGGTAACGAATTGCCCGGCTGATCTTATACTCAGGTACTGCTAATGCTTGGGCAAAATCAGAAATTTTCAAATTAGTTTGCAAATAAACCTGCTTATTGATGAGTGCTTCTATACCAGTAATAAGCTCAGCCTCTACCTCATTATTTTCAGATTGTTCAGCCTGATTGGTAGCTTTCACTACCTTTTCAGAGTTCACCACTTTGCTATCAACAGCTTCAGGCACGCTGTTGTGGGCACGTTTTTGCAAGAACATTACTAGCTGCATGGCAAATACAATCAACAATGCAGATGAGGTAATTATAAGCGGCTCAAATTGTCGAAACTCGCTCTCACTGAATAAAAATTTAGGCAAAATGCTGGCATTAAATACAGCTAAGAAGTAGCAGCTAGCAAAAATCTTTGCCTGCAACTTTTGCGTTTCTGTTTTACCTTTATAACCCCGTAATGCTTCCCAAAAAGAGAGCACCAGAATACTAGACGATAGCAACACCGTTATTTCGGCCATACCTTGCTTTAAACGCCACATAAATTGGCTATCAGGGAAAAGCTTTACATCAATATTCACCAAATAATGCCACGTCTGGTTAAACATAATTAACCCCGCAATAACAGTTGCCACTGCAATATGCACCTTAGAAATAGGCTTTTGCTCTCGAAATAAAGTCCGTGAGATAAGCCAAGCCATATTACAAGTTGCGCAGGTAAATAAGCCAATTAAATAACTGTAAACACCAATACTGGGCGCACTAATTTGTTGCACCCCAACCATGCAAAGCGAGCCACAAAATACAGCAAACAGATAATGAATAAGTTGCTTTTCTTTTTTCATGCCATTTAGCAGCATGAGCCCCATACAAACGAAAACGAGTAAGTAATAAGGGGATGTATTTTGCATAACTCTTCATGCCTTAAATTGGGTGATTGATGAATTTTTTACCAATCAGATAAGTGTACTTTTTCAAAATCAACATAGCAAAAAGAGTTTGTTAGTGAATGTGTCAAACCCTGTGTGAGTTCTCATAAATAATCACAATATTTTATTGATCAAATTTCGAATTTGAGAAGAGTTTCTTCTCTAGCCCTTTATATTTGCGGTATTAGAAAAATATAATGGATTTGATGATGTTTAACAAAAATAGCAAACTCACGCCTTTAAAGGCGCTCGAATACAGTAAAAAGCTTTGGTTTATTAGCCTGATAATGGCGCAAACTTGCTTTGTGATTTACCTCATTCTTGGTTATGGAGTGACAGGGTTAACTACAGGTCTTTCTGGTTGGAACCGACTTAATAACACCGCTTATGTTGCCAATGATGCAACGGGGAATTTGATGTATGCAGTGCATGTATTATTTGCTGTCGTGATGATCCTTGGCGGAAGCTTACAGCTGATTGAAAAACTGAGAACAAAATACCGAACATTTCATCGCTATAATGGCCGTGTATTTGTTGTTTTAGCTTGCTGTATTTCATTTGCTGGCATGTATTTAATGATAGTAAGAGGAACGGTTGGTAATACCTTGATGCATGCGCTGACAATGTTTGGCGGCTTAGTGGTTATCGTATCAAGTCTATTTGCGGTTAAAACCGCAAGGGCTCGTAACTTCAACGCCCATCAAGTATGGGCCATACGCTTATATCTTGCCGCTAACGGTGTGTTGTTTTTTAGATTACTCATATTTGCATGGTTTTTAGTATTTGGCACCTTAGGCGTCGATACCGCTACATTTACAGGGCCTGCCGTGCTTGCCGTTAGCCTTTGCTCTTACTTAGTCCCCCTTTTAATAGCCGAACTTGTCCGCTATGCAGCTCGAACGAATATTACCTTTATCACTATCGGCACCGCCTGTTTGATGACGCTAATATCAATCGTGTTCTTAATCGGCTTATTTGGGGTGACTATGGCAAACTGGTACCCAGCTATTGTTAGCTAACTAAACCTCATACAATAAAGCCACCTGAGTAGATGGCTTTGTAAGCGAATTTTGAATCACTGTAAAATTAATACAATTCAAATAGCGGACGACCATTTTCGTCGTATTTTACTTCCATCACACGAGCGTGGCGGTTTGGATCGTAAAGTGGATCTTTTACTATTTCCTCAAGTGGACGAGTGTCTGTTTTTGGCACCACACTTGGTTCACCAACTGCGTGCTCATAGTCTCGGGCATGGTAAATACAAAGTGGTGTTTCACCATCTTCAGCTACTGTAAAACAGTTATGACCTGGGCCGAAAATTTTCTTATCAACACTTGTTTCAAGTACTGGCATACGTGTTTTGGTCCACGAATTACGATCAAGTAAATCGCTGTTTTCATCCGCTTCCATATAGCCCATACAGTAACATGCACCTGTTGCGCTTGCAGAGAAAGCAATGAAGATTTTACCGTTATTTTTAAGTACTGCAGGGCCTTCGTTTACCCAAAAGTCGACACGCTCCCAATCGTAATCAGGTGTCGTCAGCATAAACTGCGCTGTTTTTAGCTTAATTGGAGATTCCATCTCAGCTAAATACAGGTTGGATGCCGCAAATTGACCACCCGTTTTCTCTGCCCAGCAGAAGTAACGCTTACCGTTATTTTCAAAAATAGTGGCATCTAGAGAAAAATCAGTGAATGACTTTTCATCGCCCTCAGCCGCTTGCATCATGCCAAGCTCAACCCATTCATCATTTAACGGATCTTGACCTTTACACTCAAGCACATACGGGCGTAATGCCCAAATATCACTTTCTTCACTCGCTGCAAAATAGATATACCATTTGCCATCGAGGTAATGAATTTCAGGTGCCCAGATATGACGACTCATCGGGCCGCTGTCATGTTTGAACCAAATATCAAAGGTTTCAGCGTCTTTTAGGCCCTCTAATGTAGCAGCCCTACGAAGTTCAATGCGATCATAAGTTGGTACAGAACCGGTAAAATAATAAAAACCATCGCTGTGCTTATGCACAAATGGATCGGCACGCTGCTCTACTAACGGACTATTTGTTTGTAATGTCATCTTGAAACCTGATCGTTAAATTTTAATTTGTATTATTTTATTACTTTTTGATGAGAATACAAATATAACATTATTTTTAACAGACAGTAATCATAAACCTTTCATACCTTCAAGCAGCACATTTGCATTATTAACTTCACGGCTCGTTTCAGAAAGTCCTACCTTTGTGGCGCCACCCACTAGCCAAATTTGGCCGTTTAACGTAACAGCTCCTAAACCGTGGCGTGGCGTTTGCCACTCGAAAGATTTGCGCCATTGCTGCTTAGACAAATCATAGCTAAAAACCTCACGATCAACTCCTTTGCTATGTTCACCGCCAAACACAGTGATAGCATTATCAATAACCGCTGCCGCATGCCCTGCCCGTGCTTTAGGGAGTGCTGCATGTGCTTGCCATGTGTTTGTATTGGGTAAGTATTCGAGCATGTCTGAGTTAGGCTCACCGCCAACGGTTCTGCCACCTAGCACAAACCAACGACCGTTTACTTGAGCACTCGCCGCACTGTTTCTAGCTGAAGGTAAAGGAGCCGCTTCTGTAAATGTGAAGCTATTAGGATCAAAGACTAAATGCTCACTCACATCTAAACTATGTTGCCATTGCCCATTTTTTTCACTGTTTGGGCTGCGGCCACCAGCTAAATGCACTTTACCATCAAGCACTGCGCCCACCGTTTCACTTAACGCAAAAGGTAAACTCGCCACCTTTTGCCATGCATTAGCGCCTTTATCTAGCATTAACACATCACGGCTATTGGTCCACTGGCCTTGGCTATTAACAAAGCCTCCAAAAGCAAATAGTCTGTTTTCTACTGCGATTAAATACGTGTGATGACGCCCTTCAGGCAAACTAGGTGCTGATTGCCAACTTGCATACTCGGGTGACCAAAAATGAACTTTTGCTGTCATCTTACCCGCTGATGCTGGCAGCTCGGTAGAGATACCTCCTGCAACCCAAATCTGTTGATTCATGACTGTAGGGTAGATTTCTTGTATAGCCTCAGGGAGCTTTGGTGCTAACGGCTCTTTTGCCGATAACGTATAAGGTAAACAAGTAATAGAAAATGCTAACAACAGTTTGGCTAAGCGCATATAAATCCTTAATAAGCAGTTGATTAGCTAAAGACTAAGCCAGCTGTACCTATTCGTACACTGCCAAATAGTCTTACTCGAACAACGATTACTATTCCTAAATGACATTAAATTGATATATTATAACAAAACGTTTAGCGTATTTTGTTTAATCTTATTAAGGGTCACTACCATGAGCAAACTCCCCGTCACCGTGCTCTCTGGCTTTTTAGGTGCAGGTAAAACCACTGTGCTCAGCCATATTTTAAATAACCGTGAAGACAAAAAAGTGGCTGTAATCGTCAATGATATGAGCGAAATAAACATCGATGCAGCGACAGTTAAAAACGATGTTTCGCTTAGCCGCGGCGAAGAAAAACTAGTAGAAATGAGCAATGGTTGCATTTGCTGCACACTGCGTGAAGACTTACTCATTGAAGTACGCGCTTTAGCGCAAACAGGCCAATTTGATTATTTGGTTATTGAGTCAACCGGTATTTCAGAGCCCCTTCCTGTTGCCGAAACATTTACCTTTGCCGATGAAGATGGCGTGTCACTGTCTGATGTTGCAAGGCTTGATACCATGGTCACGGTCGTTGATGCCGTTAATTTTTTAAACGACTTTAACGAAGCCAAATTCTTACAAGAAACCAACGAACACTTAGGTGATGAAGATGAGCGAAGCGTAGCCGACTTACTCATTGATCAAGTTGAGTTTGCTGATGTCATTTTAATTAGTAAAACAGACCTAATTAGTGCCGATGAACTTGAGAGTTTAAAAGCCATTTTAAACTCATTAAATACTTCTGCAGAGCTAATTGCCATTGAAAATGGCCAAGTTGATATCAATACAATTTTGGGCACGGGCCTGTTTAACTTTGAAAAAGCTCAGCAAGCACCTGGCTGGCTAAAAGAACTGCGCGGCGAACATACCCCAGAAACCGAAGAATACGATATTAGCAGCTTTACTTACGGGGCCCGCCGACCTTTTCACCCTGAAAAATTTTATAACTTTATTCATAACAATCAGCGCGAAGGCAAATTACTTCGTTCCAAAGGCTACTTTTGGTTAGCCTCTCGACCACAATTTGCTTGCCAATGGAATCAAGCTGGCGGCATAGCCCGCTATGGTTTTGGCGGAATTTTTTGGAAAGCCTTACCGCAAGATCAGTGGCCAACAGATAGCGACTACTTAGATTCAATTAACCAAGTATGGCAAGAGCCCTTTGGTGATATGCGCCAAGAGCTGGTTTTTATTGGTCAAAACCTCAATCAAGCAGCGATCATTCAAGCTCTCGATAACTGCTTACTTAGCGACGATGAACTATTAGCAGGCAAAGCGCTTTGGCAAACCCTGCCCGATCCATTTCCTGTTTGGGAGGAAGCATAATGACAGCCTACGCATTAGAACATGACACTGATAACCTACCATCAGCGGCAGCAACAGCGCTAAGCCCTGTGGTGTTTTCACAAATTTATAAACCTGAGCATAACATTGCAATTTGGCAGCGTAACTTAACTGAACAGCTGCAATCAGAAGTAGCTGAGAGTATTACAGCCAACCCAGAGCTCAGTATTAACGCTGTGATCAATCAAAACAGCATTGTGGCTGACATTGATAAAGCCCTTGAAAAACTACCTCAAGCAAAAGAGCTTAAAGCCGACCTCGCTCAGCTTGTTGATATGTTTTGTTATTTATTTGAGTTAAAGCGCACCGGATTACGCCTAAGAGTTCTTGAACGTGCCATGTGCCCACGTTTTCATGTTGATAAAGTCCCTTGCCGGTTAGTCAGCACATATTATGGTAGTGGTTCGCAGTGGTTGCAAAATGCAGGACTTGATCGCACCAAACTTGGCGCTGGTCATCAAGGATTAAGCGATGAAGAATCAGGATTAATGACAGCAAATGCTAAAATTCACTCTCTAAATGTGGGTGATGTAGCCTTATTAAAAGGCGAAACTTGGCAAGATAACGAAGGCAAAGGCCTTGTGCACCGCTCACCAGCACTCGCTGCTGGCGAAAAACGACTACTTGTAACCCTTGACTTTATTGCTTAATTCGAGCGTACCTGTTGCGTCTATTGATTTTAATAGGCGCTATTTCATTCAAGAATACACAACAACTGCTCATGGCTTTAAATTAACGAAAAGCATACTAAGCGCACTTGCAATTGCTGATAGAGCAAACATCCTTAGTAACAAAATTAAGACATTCCCTGCACCACCAGCAAAAGTGCCTTTAAAGCTTAATGGATAGCCATGAAAAACCATTAAATATAATACGTTAAAAAGCCCTACCCGCATCCCGTCAATTTCATGGGTATCACCATTTTTTAAGTGAATTTCACACACATGCAAAGTAGGTAATCTAACTCGGGGTTCGCCAAACTTTCGTTTGCGTTTTAGATCCATCGTATAGTGAAATAACACCTCTGCGATTTCATTTTTAGCAATTGTGATGGGACGATTTTGGTGCTTTTTAAACGTCAACTTATCAACTTTAAGCTCATCCTTGCTTATGCTCATTGCCCATTTAGAACCAAAGCCATACTTCTTGTAAGTCATGATGCGTTTGGTAATAAACACCAATAAAAAGCTTGTAAGGCAAATTAAAAAAGCCAACCATGGTTTAACAGCATCTACTAAATAAAAACTAGATAGTGAAATTGCGCATACCATAAGCGCAAAAAACACTTCGGCCCACCCAGATAACGTCGCTAAGCCTGGCAAAGATTCTAGTTCTGTTAATGAATCTTCGGTTAGTGACGATTTTCCTTTAAAGGCAGCATATCGAAACCATTTTTTATCATTTAAATCCAGTTCCAGTGAGTGCTTAGCCATAGAACCCATAAACATCCCTTTTAAAATAAAGCTTAATAAGAACAACCTTCATTGTTCCTTAAACTTATACACAACCCGACCTTACGAGTAAATACTCAAAGAACTAATAAGTTAGGTTTAACTTGGCATATAATATGTTCAGTAATTAATCAAAAACGAGCTAAACTACGTATATTAAAGAAATTAATTTGTGTGAGTTGATATGGAGCGCATTTTTCAAAATAGCCGGTTTTTAGTTATTATCGCGATTCTCACCACGGCCATTTCATCGTTACTCGTTTACATTGCCTGTGTGAATATCGTTTTCAATGTTGTTAAAGTCACCATCACCGCGCTACCTGACTCAGCAAAAGGAGGGAAAGAGTTAATTGTCGAGCTTTTAAAAATTCTCGACCTATTACTCATCGGCATTACTCTTCAAGTCATTACCATCAGTCTGTACCGGCTATTTATATCGCCCTCAACAACAAAAAGCAGCCAGTTTTTGGCCGCCTTTCATATCGAAGATTTTCATGACTTAAAAATTACTTTAGTGCAGGTAACATCTGTGATTTTGGTGATTCTGTTTTTAGAACACGCCGTTGAGTTTGGCGGCACAATAGAAACCCTCTACCTTGGTATTTCTATTGCGATTGTGGTTGCCGCCTCGACCTTTGCATGGCGCTCAATGAAATAGTGAACACTCACATACGTTAGTTTATTTTTCAGGGTAACGTAGCTGATATTGCTCTTTCATCGCGGCATTAAACCGCTCAAGTAAACTGCCCTTTTGGGGTTCTTTAGCCAGTTCGAGCAAATCAATTTTTAAGTGGTTATGTTCATTAAATTGGCTAGCAAACGTGCCCATCATTGCTGATTCAAACTTACCATCAGTGAGCAGTTCAAGTACCTGATTACCAAATTGAAACGCCTCGTACTCATTAAGTAGTGTTAAAAAATCACTAAATGATGCGCCCGATAAGTTACTCTGCGTTTTAAATGCGCTTAAGTAACCTTTTGCTAATAAGTTTTGCTCTTTAAAGGCTAGCTGAAATTGGTATGCATGGCGGGTTTCGTGTAATAAAAACGCTAATGGCGCATAAACTTCCATCTCTTTGAGCTTATCTGGGTTTAAATAAACTAATCCTGCACCTGGGTAACGTACATCAAACACAAAATTAACTGCTCTTTGCGGATACAAGGTGTTATTTATCACCAAGGTTGGTGCTGTAATAGCAAAGCTTTTAATTTCAATTGCAAACACCTCTGGTAGTAAAGCCATTCGCTGCTCAAACGATAGCGCTTCCCAGTTCATTAACTTTTTATAAAGCGCTTTATTTTGCTTTAAGGCGTTGACCAGTTTTTCTGCATCAAGTTGTCTTTGCTTATGTGCTTGCTCTAACCAAGGAATATTAGATTCACTGAGCGCGTATGCTGTTGGCGTTTGTTTCTGTAGTGCTTCATTAGCATAAAACTTTTCAGGTTCTGCATAGACAAAGCAAGATAGAGCTAAACAAGCGCTTGAAAATAAATGGGTAAGTTTCATGGTGTGATTTTTATCGATAATTTATTGCCTAGATTTTACTAGCTTATGCAATAGAATTAAACGTCTTCAATTTTTTAAAAAGGCGTAACAGCTTATGTTACGCCTTTAAATTTAACCCCTAAAGTGCCAGCGCTAATATTTGCTTAACTTTCGCTAAATCAATATCACCGTGTTCACCTAGCGTAGTTAACTCATTCTTTTCTAAGTTATTAACAACCGCGTCGATTGCTTGTTCATCAAGGTCATAATCAGCAAGGCGTGTTTTCACAGCCATTGCTTCGAAGAAGTCTTGCACTGCTTTAATCGTTTTATCGATTTGTTCAGCTTCATCGCTATAATTAAAACCAAACACTCGCTCACCAAGTTGCTGTATTTTAATAGACTTCTGCTCTTTTTGAACATGCATTAGTGCAGGTAAAACAATCGCTAGTGTTTGTGCGTGATCAAGATTATAAAGTGCTGTTAATTCATGACCAATCATATGTGTAGACCAATCTTGCGGTACACCCTGACCAATCAAACCATTCAGTGCCATTGTAGCCGACCACATAACATTGGCTCTTACATCATAGTTTTGCGGTTCGCTCAGCGCTTTAGGTCCTTCGCTGATCAAAGTTTGTAAAATACCTTCTGCAAAGCGGTCTTGTAATGGCGCATTTACTGGGTAAGTTAAGTACTGCTCAATAACGTGTACAAATGCATCTACAACACCATTACTTACTTGGCGCTCTGGTAACGAAAAAGTATATTCAGGATCAAGTACTGCAAAAACTGGTTGCACACTCGGTGATGAAAAAGCACGTTTCTGCGACGTCTCTTTTTTAGTAACCACTGAGTTGCCGTTACTCTCAGAGCCAGTTGCAGGTAAAGTTAATACTGCACCAATAGGAAGCGGGTTACTAAACTCAGCACCTTTAACAAGGATATCCCACGGCTCACCTGCAAAGTTATAAGCTGCTGCAACAAACTTAGCGCCATCAATAACACTGCCACCACCAACAGCTAAAATAAAGTTAACATTATGCTCTTTAGCACTTGCCACAGCTTGCATCAGTGTTTCGTATGTTGGGTTAGGTTCAACACCACCAAACTCTATAACATCAACATCGGCTAACGCACTCATTGCTTGGTCGTAAACGCCGTTTTTCTTTATTGAGCCACCACCAAAAAGTAATAGTACTTTAGCGTTTTCTGGTAAACGTGACGTGATCTCACTCATTTGACCTTTACCAAACAAAATTTCGGTTTGATTTTTATAAATAAAGTTCAACATTTAAATGCCCCTTAAATTAGGTTTAAATTGCTAATTAGCTAATTAGCTAATTTACTTAGCTAACATTTCTAAAAGCTTTTCTGCTAATAATTTATCTGAAAACGGGTTTTGCCCCGTAATGAGTTCGCGGTCAACAACCACGTTTGGCTGCCACTCACTAGCGAATGCCATATTTCCACCGGCTTTTTCCATTGCCATAGCAGGATAGAACTTAAGCTTTTTACCTTCTAAACTGCTTTCAAAAACACGCTCTTCAGGGTCTGAAAAAATAGTCATTTTATAGCCGTCATAAATCCAGTTGTTGGCCACTGCCTTTTCGCCATCTTTTATCGCTTGATAATAAGAACTTGGCTGAACTTGAGCCGACAACAAGGTAATTGGGCCATGGCAAATTGCCGCTGTTGGTTTACCTTGCTTATTAAAGTGACGCAAAATTTCACCCACTTCTGGGTTGTTTGCTAAATCAATTAAAGGTGCATGGCCTCCAGGGATAAACACAGCCTCATATTGGCTTAAGTCACCCGCTAAAATTTCGCTCAAACTCGCGGTATCATTGATATCAGGAAGTGATGCTACAAAACGCTGAATGCTCTGCATTTTAGCTTCATCACCATCAAAGTAATCGGTGCTCACTGATTTTTTATCTACTTGAGGCGCATTACCTTTAGGTGTTGCAAGTACAAGCTCATAACCCGCATCAACTAATGCTTTTGCAGGCACACCAAACTCATTTAGGTAGTAGCCTGTTTCAATGCTCTGGCCGTCAGCTAAATCCATAGTTGTTTCACTTGATAAAATAACCAACACTTCGCCTTCACCCGCCACTGCAAACATCGACATAGTTGATGCAGCAACAAGCGTTAGTCGCTGTAATATCTTTTTCATAATTCGTCCTCTTAGAAAGTGAAGCTATCATAGTTGGTTTGCGGGGCGAGTAGAATTCGGATAAATTAAGAGGAGCAATCAGAATATTTATGGCTCGTACAGTTACATGTCTTATCTCACGCAATTAAAAACCTTTGTTGAAGTTTATCGTTGTAAAAATATTACGAAGGCTGCGGCTAATTTAGGCTTATCTCAGCCTTCAGTGACTTCTCATATTCAAGCAATGGAAACTGTAGTTGGTAAATCTTTATTTGAGCGCAAAGCCCGCGGTGTTACCCCCACTGCAGCAGCACATGATTTAGCGCTGCAGGTTTCTGGTCATATCGATATATTAGAGCAAAAAATCATGTCGATACGGGCACGTTCTGATGCCGCACATGGCACTGTTAATATTGCAGGACCTGCCGAATATATTAGTAGTGTATCGGGGCCACAAATTGCCAACTTACTGCAATCTGGCAATGTAAATCTTGTTCTGCATATTGGTAATAAAGTGAGAATTTTTGATGCCTTGCAATCAGGTACTGCAGATATTGCTATTGCCGCATCAGCGCCTGATCCAGCACTATTTGATAGCCTTGTGCTCGACAAAGAAAAGCTCATTTTGGTGATGAACCGTTTACATGGCCGAGAAATCAAAGACAGCGCCATTACCGCAGATTTACTCTCAAGCTACAATGTCGTTGCTTATGATGAAGAACTGCCTTTGATAAGACAATACTTTGAAGCTGTATTCAACGCAAAATGCCACTCAAACGTCATTGCTATTTGCCCAGATATACGTGCTATTAGCAATATTATTCGTTCAGGTATTGGTTATTCTGTATTACCCGATTACCTTTGTCGCGATCAGATAAAAGCCGGGGAGCTTGTGCAACTAGGGCCCGAAGGCCCAGAAAACATAATTTACTTAGTTTGGAACAAAGGGGCATTAAAACACCCCCGTATTGCATTTGCCAAAGATGTTATTTCGGCCTTTGCAAATATTAATTACTTTGCAAACTAAGCAAGGCTTGCTTTGCGTCTAGCAGTTTTACTCGTGGGGCAAGCGCATTTAGTGCGATTAAATGTAGCATTTCAGATACTGTGGTACACACATCTGTTAAAACTGCCACATCGTACTCTTTAGCTTGTTCTGAGATAGCTGTATGAGTCACACAGTTTTGCGTCATCATGCCAGCGATCAATAGTTTTTTAATACCATGCTGGTTTAAGACATCTTCTAAATTAGTTTGATGAAAGCTGTCTGCATAGTGTTTTACAACCACAGGGGCTTCTGGTGCTGCATTTAAAATATCAGGATGAATATCAACACCTTCTGTACCTCCATTAAAAAATGGCGCTAAACCCTGAGAAGGATCAGCAACATGCTGAATATGAATAGGTAAAACCCCGCGCTCTGTGGCTTGTTTTATCACATCGACGAGCTGATCTTTTACTTGTTTAGCCTGCCATAAAGGAAACGCGCCATCCTCAAAGTAATCATTCTGTAAGTCGATAATTAGTAATGCTGTGTTTGTCATTGTATAAACCCTTTTTCATTGTATTAACGCCTAGTTTGCTGAATTTTTAACGTATCAAACAGTGACCCAAACACCATTTATCGATAATATTGGGCCAAAGTGTTTGATAAGGCTTTACCATGAATGTTGCAGTATTCGCATTTCCAAATATCAGTCCATTTCATCTTGCAGTACCATGTATGGTGTTTGGTGAGGGCGCTCGCTCAGCTGGTATTAAAGAATTTAACTTAGCAGTGTGCAGCGAAAGTAAAGCTGTAATGCCCTCAAGCGCGGGGTTTGATATTCAAGCGCATCACTCAATAACAAAGTTTGATCAAGCAGATATTATAATTATTCCGTCTTGGCCATCACCTGAAACAGCCCCCTCTAAAGAATTAGCAACCAGTTTGCTAAACGCGCATAGCCGTGGCGCTATAATTGTAGGGCTTTGTTTAGGCGCTTATGCGTTAGCGCACATTGGGCTTTTAGATAATATTGAAGCAACTACCCACTGGGCATACAGCGATGACTTCAAAGCGCGCTTTGCAAAAGTGAAGCTTAACAATCAAGTGCTTTACCTTGAACATAATCGGCTATATACATCGGCAGGAACAGCGGCAGCCATTGATTGTTGCTTATATTTAGTTCGCAAATTTTTAGGAAGCGAGCAAACTAATGCTATTGCCAGAATGATGGTAACTGCGCCGTATCGCACTGGCGGGCAAACACAATTTATTGCCCTACCCGTCCCGCAAAATGTTGCTGATGAGCGTTTAGCAAGCTTGCTTGAACAGATGCAAAAAAACTTAGCTAGCAACCATACGATTGATACACTCGCAGAGCAAATGCACATGAGCCGACGCACCTTTACCCGCCACTTTCAATCGCTTACTGGGCAGAGCGTTGGGCAATGGCTATTAAATCAACGTTTAAACCACGCGCAGCGACTTCTTGAGTCAACTGATTTACCTCTAGAACATTTAGCCGAGCAATGCGGCTTTGGCTCATCTGTTACTTTACGTCACCATTTTCGCTCTCAGTTTGGTTTATCACCGCGAGATTGGCGTAATGCATTCCGCCAAGCATGAAGCTTAGGTATAATTAGTTTTTCGACTCGATTTTGGTTTTTAAATGAAAAAGCTTTCTAAAGTACAATTAAAATAGCAAGCCCTTGTATTAAATGTTGCCGACGCCCTTGAAGAGCAAGGTCGCGCAGAACTTGAAGGCATGCTGCAATGCTGGTTTGATGTGGAATACCACTTATTCCCAGGCTCATTGCTATTATGTTTTCAATTTGAAAACCAGCAAACACTCGATGCAGCGACCCCAGAGCTATTAAAATGGCAAAAACGCCTAAGTGGCGCAATGCTGAAAAAAGGCGTGATTTTAAAAGACATGCGCAGGCATTTAGTGTTTACCCTAAAAGGCCCAGACGATTAAATGAGGTGAGTTGCGAGTTAGCAAGTTGGCAAAATTGTAGCAGCGATTTTATATCGCGTAGGAATGATCACAGGTGCTAGGTGCTAGGTGCTAGGTGCTAGCAGCATAGTATTGGTTTTGGATTCGTAAAAAGGGGTTCCCTATCCAATCGACTTTTTTCGGCGTTAAAACGCCTCCTATAACTCGCATCTCGTTCCTCGAAACTCGTAACTTTCCCTTTAACTCGATAACTTGTTGGGTTTCACTCCGTTCTACCCAACCTACCAGCTTAAAGCTTTTGCTTTTCCACACCCATTTGCTTCACATGCTCAACCAGCTCAGGGAAAAACGTTAAAAACACCGCGTCTAATTGTTGGTAGTGGCGGGCTATATCGTCAGCGGCTCCTGCAAAGTTATTAGCAAAGCGAATACGCTTGGCGATGTTATCAAGGGCAAGGCCGACCCCATCGAGTGTTTCATATTCTTTAAACCAATCATTGTTGGTCATACTAGTCACAACTTGCTGCATACGCGAAGGCATCATGGCTTGCCTAGCATTTAAAAGCCCATAACTGTGCTGTTTGAATTCAGCTAATGGTTGGTCATTAAACCGCTGCCAATGCTGAATTAGAAAGTGATCGAACGCTACATCAATGGCGACACTTGCAAAGCGTTTACGTGCTGGCGAAAAGTACTGCTTAGCCTCTTTTACAAGGGGATGTGAGTCAGTAAACCTATCAACCAAATAATGATTTTCAAGGCCATTTTTAACCGTATTGGGTAACTGCGCAGAATACCGACGCCCACCAAAGTCCCCCAGCAAATTACCAAAATGTGAATCAGCCGTCGGTTGTGCTAAATAAAGGTGAGCCAAGTAGTTCAACGCATTCTCTAAAAAAAGTCATTTTATGCATTGTAAAAGAATACAGGTGAAAGGGTCTAGGGGCACGAGTTGCGGATTAGCAAGAGTGTAGCGGCGATTTTATATCGCGTAATCCACTGAATACTCACAAAGAGGAAAAGAGACGCTGCGCTTAAGAGGAATTATTAAAAAATTGATGGTTTTGTTGGGTTACTCATTCACTTCTCATTGTCTTCTCTTTGTGCAAATAATATTGAACCACAGAGTAAACCGAGGCGCTTCGCGCTACACAGATAAAACTGTAAATTACGCGGGGTAAACCCGCTGCTACCTGTTCAGTGTTAAAACGCCTCCTGCACCTCGCATCTCGCTAACTTTTCAATCTGATAGCTGACGGCTGAAAGCTGATGGCTCCAAAGTTGGGTTTCGCTCCGCTCTAACCAACCTACGAGCTAATGAATCAAGCACTGTAGGTCGTCATTTATGGCGACACATAATCGCTAACATTGACGGGCTAAAGCCCGACCTACATCTTGCTTCTGTGGTTTAGATAAGCATCGCGCGAAATAAATTTCACGCCTACGGGTATGCATTTCACTGAAACTGCGTGCAGGCTGATCTGACTTATAGCTTAAAGCTCTGTTGTTTTAATCTGACTTCTAACGACTGATATCTAATATCTTCTAACGCCTCCTACACCTCGCATCTCGCTAACTTTTCAATCTGATAGCTGACGGCTGAAAGCTGATGGCTCCAAACGTTGAGTTTCACCCCGCTCTAACCAACCTACCAGCTAATAGCCATACAAATAACTCACCATTATGACTTTAAATTAAATGCCAACATGACAAGAGCCGATATGATCGCAGAAAGAGAAATTAACCGCATAATCAAAATAACTATATTACCTGCACCGCTTGAAGTTGTACTTCTGAATAGTAGCGGGTATTCGTGGAATTTTAAAAGGTACAGCACATCAAAAAGACCTACTCGCATACTATCTAGCGTAACAACATCGCCACTTTTTTGATGAATTTCACAAGCGTGTAAATTGGCCGTTTTTTCGTTCACAATATGACCACTTCTACCGTGAAAAGTATAATTAAAAATGATTTCTTGGATATCGCCCTTAGCGATTTGCATAACTTTTGAAGCTTTACCCTCTATTGCTAACCTATCTATTTCGAGTGAGTCTTTAGATATACTCATAACCCACTTACGACCAAATCCAAATTTGTTATAAATCACAATTCGCTTGATAACAAATACACAAAGATAACAACTCACACAAGTTACAAAAGCAGGTATCGGCTGCATCGTTTCTTGAAGCACTAGGCTCATTACAGCAATAGCGATAGTCATAAAGAAAAATAAAAATTCAGCTCCGCCCGACAGCACAGCTAGGCCCGGTAGCGACGTTAGTTTTGTATTAGAATCAGCCTGCAATACTGGCTTTTTATAGTAAGTTGAATACCTAAACCAAACTCGGTCGCTCAGGTTTAAATCTAGGGAGTGCTTCGAAAGTGGCTGATTATAATCCATTATCTAAGTTTCCATTTTTAAAACACAATTTTGCCATTACTTTCCTATTAAGCCAACCTATGTACTTGATAGTATATTTACTTTACCTTCATGTACTAAACTAACTGCCCAACAAAGTTAACCATATTGTGCGCCACAATTGGAAAAACAAGGCTGCCAGTACGCTCTCTTAACCACAGCAAAATAAATCCATAACTCCCAGTTAATACGATTCTGAATGCAGAAAAATGCCACTCACCATCTATATACATAACCCCATGAACTAGACCAAATAATAAAACCAAAAGTAACCCTGCAATGTTTATTGGCGAGCCAAAAAAGTTAATGCGCGATGAAACAACAGCCAACGAAAAACAAAATAATAAAACTCCTCTAAACATTGGTTCTTCATCTAACCCAGGAATAAGAGCTTGATAGAGTAGCGTTTCAAAATCGAAATTTGGTCCGTTACCAAGGCTAAGCGTTACAATAATCTGCAACGCAACAAACAGGGTTAAAACAACGAGTGCAGGCTTAATAGAGCCTTCATTTTGTCTAAGAGTAAAACCAGCGTCCTTGATTTTAAAGTCACTTTTAAAAGCTGCTAATAAAGCCAAAACCAAAGCCCAAAGAGTAATAGCGACAATTTTACCTGACCAATTCCATTTGAGATCTGTAAAAAGTAAATCTAAGGAAATGAACTCTTTACCTTTGAATAAAGCTAAGAAATAACAAAATAGAATTAACAGAGTAGCAAGCAGCCAAGTTAAGTTTATAGTTACTTTACTGAATGCTTTTAAAATTAAAACGAGTAATAGAACCACGCCTAAATTGGCGAGTATTCCAAAATACATATCTGGCATAACCGTCCTTGGTGAGCATAAAGCTCAAACTTTATTATTGTTTAATTTCTATGATAAACACAAAAACAACCTATTAAACAGATATTTGTTTGAGTTTAAATTCCCATTGAGCATATTTTTATTTTCAAAGTATATGAACCACAGAGAGCACCGAGGCACTTCGCGCTACACAGAGAAAAACAGCATTTAAAAATAATATTCACAAAGAGGATAAGAGACGCTGCGCTTTAGAGGAAAAAACAAAATACTCTTTTGGTCTATCTCATTTATTTCTCATTCTCTTCTCTTTGTGCAAAACAAATTGAACCACAGGGTTCGGCGAAAAAACGCCTAAACTCGTATCTCGCAAACTTTTTCGTCTGATAGCTGACGGCTGAAAGCTGATAGCTCCTTCCCCTAGCAACTCACTAACTTGTTGGGCTTCGCTTCGCTCCACCCAACATAAGATAAGAGCTATCCTTTACTCTCCCGCAAACTTTAACATTCGCGTTTGGTCGGTAAGTTCAATATCCACCAGCTCATATGGAGCTTTGGCTGCTTGAGTGACCGCAAAAGGCATGGTGAAACTACCATAGCTATCAATCTGTTTTGCTACTTCAACCGTTGCCAGTTTGATGCGCTCACCTTTATTACCTTTGCCAGTTAAGGTTGCACGAATGGCATAGCGGCCTGAGTCGGTCACTTGCACCGGTACTTTAGCTTGGTATTTGTTATTGCCAAGCGCAGTTACTTTGGCTTTATCCATACTGATGGTTTGTGAGCTATGTACAAACGGCATTTTTATAGAGCGTTTTACCGTTTGGCCATTCACTTTAGTGTCTACACTGGCCTCAAGCTCATAGTAACCATTTATTGCTCCTAAGGTTTCAAGCGGGTAATTAAATACTGCTTCACCATTTTCGTAACGTACATCTAGTTTTTCGCCATCAGGGCTTGAAAGCGTTAACTTCACATCACTATCTTTAAAGCGCTTTTTACCCATACTAAGCTGCATAGCAACACGCTGTTGCTGATCTTTCACTTTAAATTGCGATTTAGCATGCAAAGCATTGCTCGAGCCTTTTTCAATCACGTGCAGCAAGTAGGTGTCGTTATCGTTAAGGGCTTGGCTTGTTCTTAGCATTGCTTTGCCATTTACCTGACCTAGCTTGAGCCCAACACTGCCATCGCTAAATCCTGCATTTTCCATTTGCTCACGTGCAACCATGGCTTGCATTGGCATTTGTCTAAAGCTGTCATCTCGCACCGACAGTTTATCTAGCTGTAAGCCATGAGGCTTAAATACTTCGCCACTATCAAAGCGTGCTTTTGGTGCAATGCGAATAAAGTTATCAGCTTGGTTTACAAAAACAGGCACACCACGCTTAAGCTCTTTACCCGAAACTTTCTGCCAATATTCAACACTGTCTTTTTCAAGTGTTTGTAGTTGAGCGCTTGATGCTGGTTGAACTTGAGGAAATTGATAAACCGTTTGCTCATTAGCATTTGCGGCTGTGCTTACAAGCACAATTGCAGCTGCAATTGTGGTTAACTTATTAATCATAGCGGGCTCCTAAATTCGATTTTTAAGCATGTTTGGCAAGCCAAAACAGTTACGTCGACTTTGCTGATGACTCAAAGGCTCACCACCTTGGGTTCGTGATTTATCGGTAAACCACACCACCCCAGCTAACGACTGAGAACTGCAATTTAAAAAGCCATCTGAGCAGCTATCTAACCAGTTTTGCGTTACTTCAAGGCCCACTTGATTTTGATAACCGCCACAATAGCTGTCGCTATCCCATACCGCTGATTCAACATCACTGCCCACCACGGTTTCGAATCGAGACGGTAAACTTGGGCGGTTCGGTGTGCCATACAGCCACTGTGCGTTATACGATTCCATCCAAGATACTTGTTGTTGTTTTACTGCATCGCTGCCGTAACCTAAAAGCCAACCCAAGCTTTGCTCGAATGAATTACCCGCAATAACCGCATCAGCCAACGGCGTACCACCACTTGAAGGAGCCAAAGCAATAGTACGCGTGACTTTGCTAATAATATTTGGATAACGGCTATCCCATGTTGGGTTAGATAAAATCCAGCGCACCACATTGCCACCGTTAGAGTGAGTGATCAGAGTTAAATCTGTGATGTTTTTATTATTGATAAATGTAGTGAGCTGCCCTGCTAAACAGCCAGATGCCGCGTCTGCCCACATGTATTGCTCGAAGTCACAATTAATAACGGTGTAATTACTACTGTTTGGCAAACCTTGGCGAACTGTGTCAACAAAACTGCCTGTCCAATAGTCATTATAAGCATCGCTTTGTTGGCCTGTACCGTGCACAAATGCGACTCCTTGCGCAGCAAAAGCACTGTGGCTGATACCCGCTGCCAACATTAAAGCTGGCACTAGTGAGAGTGTTTTTATTTTCATGTGTGTTCCTGTTGATTGTAATTTTATCTATCAGGTTGGAGGAGTGACCTCCGACCAAAAACATAGACCAAACAGGTACGAAAGCAAGAATGAATTTACATTAATTTAACTTTTGTGCGTTTTTTAAGTACAAATTATTAGATTTTAGGAGAAAAAGAGGGGGTGAGATGCGAGGTGCGAGGTGCGAGTAAACTTTCCCCTTTACTCTTTCTAACTCGCTAACTTTTCAAGCTGATAGCTCTTTTGTTCATCGCGCGAAATAAATTTCACGCCTACAGTGCTAGCAAAATAAAACGATATAAATTGCACAATGCGAAATAGTATCGCTGCACGAAAGTACTATATCCAGCCCTGTTTAAATTTCATACGTTGTAAATTAAATGTTAAACAGGAGAACACACAATGAAACGCCTATTGACGATGATTGCGCTATGCGCAGGTATGAGCACAACTGCTTTTGCAGCATGTAGAGATAACGTTCTACTGGTACATGGTAATACCGCCTCCCCTTCGAGTTGGAATAACACAATCAACGAATTAAAACGAAAAGGGTATGTCGACAGTGAAATTTTCACCCCAGATTGGGGCTCTAAATCTTGCGCGAGTTGCAACGATCATAACGGCAGTGAAGAAACGCCCGTACGTAACGCCATTCTTACTGCAATCAACCAATCTTGCACAGGTAAGATCGATATTATCGGCCATTCAATGGGGGTTACACTCGCAGCTCAGCAAATTTATAAGCTAGGAATGGCATCAGATGTTGATACCTTTGTTGGTGTTGCAGGTGCCGCGCGCGGCCTACTTAGTTGCGGTGTTTACCCATATAATGTGTGGAATAACACATGTGGTTACTATGGCTTATCGGTTGGCAGCCCGTTATTAAATAGTATTTATGGAGAAGCATTAGGCAACAAAGTGTATTCCATAAAGAGCTACTCGGATCAAATCGTCTGCTCAACTGGCACTTGTTATGTGTACGGCATTCACAGCAGCCGATTATGGAATGAAAATGCCACCTACACCTACGTTCTCGGCCACTTTGGTTTGCAAACCGATACGTACGTAAAACAAGTGAGTTTGATTCAGTAGGTTTGAGTTAGCGAGATGGTAGCAACGATTTTATATCGCGTAGGAATGGTTATAGGTGCTAGGTGCTAGGTGCTAGGTGCTAGGTGCTAGGTGCTAACAGCGTAGTGTTAGTTGCGCCTCCCCTATGACTTTTTTCGGCGTTAAAACGCCTCCTACAACTCGCATCTCGCTAACTTTTCAATCTGATAGCTGACGGCTGAAAGCTGATAGCTCTTTTGTTCATCGCGCGAAATAAATTTCACGCCTACGGATGAGCATTTCAATTTAACTATACGCAGGCACAATCCAATCTAACTTCTGACGACTGATATCTCTTTTTTCGGCGTTAAAACGCCTCCTACACCTCGCATCTCGTTCCTCGAAACTCGTACCTTTCCCCTTTACTCTTTCTAACTTGCTAATTAGTTGGGTTTCTCTCCGCTCTACCCAACCTACCAGCTGATAGCTCTACGAACCATACAGCGCTTTCATTAATTGACGCAGGTTCTTTTGATTAGTTTCCGTCTTAACCAGCGCTTTTAAACGGCTTTTAACCTCTGGTTTTGACTTCGCTTGTTGACTTAACGCCGATATAGCGGCACTGCGAATATCTTTCGGGTTACTAGCGTCAGCAAAGGCATAAATACTATCGACTTGTTCTGCGTCTAACTCATTATTACCCATTGCCTTTAATATCGCCCCTCGCGGTTTACTATCAGTTTCTTGATTTAGTTGATTACTCAAGTAATTCAAACTGGTTTTACTTGGCATTTTTGCCAGAGCCTCTGCCGCATTTAGTCGTAATCTTGGACTGTCGCCAGCTAAATAATCACCAATAAGCTGTTGATGATCATAGTCTCCACTATTACCTAGTGCGGTGATTAGGGCTGATGCTTTTTGCTCCGTTGCACTAGAGCTCAATGAATCAGCTAACTTTTGGGTTAACTGAGTTGAAAACTCACTGCCCTGCTGATTTTTTGCAATCGCCCCCATTACCATTAAAGCACTATGAGCCAGCTTAGAATTTTCTTCATCAAGACCATATGACATGGAATACTCAAAAATCGCCTCAACCTGCATGTCAGTTAACGGTTTTTCACTGTATTTTAGTGCCATTAAACTTCTAAAGCGCTGATTTGGTGAAAATAAACCAGGCTCAACAAATACCTCTGTCAGTAACTGTTTTGAGTTAACTGAGTCATGTTTACCTAGGTACATAAACAATTTACTTTCCAAAGGATCTGCAATTGATTTAGTTGAAATAAGCTCTTTTAAGCTCAGCAAATACTGATCATTGTCATAAAGAAATTGCAAAAGCGTTTTTCGGTCTCCCTCTAGCCAATCCATACTTTTTAAAGCAGTGATAAACGCTTCAGTATTTTTTAAGGGTTGAGGCGGCGCTTTAGGGTAAACCCAATCTGTGCTTAAATTTTCCCATTGATTAGGGTCTTCGGGTAATTGTAGTAACCTTGCCCCATCGGGTATCGATTGATTTGAACGATTTAAACTTAGTGTTTGCAGTACTTCAATATTCATACTTCCATCACTACTACTGACTTGAATATGACTATTTCCGAGGGTTTTTGTTAACCAGCATTTATCGTTTTCAAAGATAAACTCATCACTAATAATGTTCGCCGTTTCTAACTGCATTAGCTTTTTCGCAGCGTTAGTACTTTGCCTAGTGTCAGTTGGTTCTAAGTAACTGAGTTTATTTCGCTTTAGTTTATTATCAGCTAACACTGTGTAGAGTGATTTGTACTGACCGATATCATCTCGCTCTTTAACCCAATACTTATCCCCCTGTAAATTTTCAGGGGGGTTTGCACGGTGAAAGGCACGGTATAAAGCAATCAGCTTTTGTTGATCAGCCGCTTTTAATTTAGCGTTAAACCGATAATCTAAAACTTCACCTGAGTTATTGCTAACTTTCACAGCAAAAGGCACAGCATACTCATTGCTGGTACTCACTGTTTTATTCAACTTTGCTTGAGCTTGGTATAGCTCAAAACCCAACCAGTGAAATTTTTCTGCAACTAACAAAGGCCGATAAATTAACCGCCCTTGCAAGTCAAACTGGCTTTTTGAGGGACTATTCATCGAAACAATATTCGTATCAGCTTTTGATTGAAGTTCACCCCAAACAGTACAATGAGGCACTGCATAAGCAGCCGAAGCATAGCCTAATAAAGTGCCAAATAATAAACTCAGTTTAATTAAACGCATTATACCTATGCCTTCATACTAATAATTTAAGGTTGCTGATTCGTCTAAAATTGTCCAGCTTTTATCGTACAAGGTACTAGTATCGTAGATAGTTTGAGTTTTGGTTTTTGTCTTAACCGTGCAACACCACTTGTATTTAGGGTATTTCACATAAACATAAAATTCGCCGGAAATAGCCTCAATATCATTCGTTACATCAATCCCTAAGGTGATTTTAGAATCAGTGATAGCTTTAGCTAAATCTGCATAAAGTGTGGCATTAAATGTATCTGCAATAATCAAAAAGTCTATACCAACACCGCCACTTGCAATACCTAAGTTTATTTCTGCAGTGGCATACGCATCCATGCTGGCAGTAACAATATCTCCCCCTAAGTCAATTCGGCTATTGCTGTAAGCTAAACCAACCCCTAAATCCAAGCTGCCACTAACACCAGCCTCAACGGTCACCGGAACAATTACAATGGTGAACGTTGTTTCAACCACTTTTTGTTCTTCGCTCCAGCTATACCCTAAAGACTTGTCTAAGGCCGTTAACGTGTCGCCCTCGTCAATTAAAGTGTCACCCAGCACACTAAAGTTTGCTGCATAGGTAATCTCACCATCACTTACATTTGCACTCGCTTCAGCACTGGCACTAACCAAACTCGCTGATTTATCAAATAGGTAAAGATCTAAATCTGCTTCAACTAGCCCCTCAGCTGAACCACCATTACTAGAAGAAACATTCATATAGCTATAAAAAGAAGGGCTGATTGCCACAGCGTCACTGTCACCATAGGTAGCACTCCAACTGCCAACTTTGGCCAAGGTTGTTGCTGATGAAGCTGTAGTCTGCATCGCTGATGCTGACGCTATTGTTGTTTTATTACTATTTAGCTCTACCGATTCTGCAGTACTCACTTCATCATGATAAAGCGCATAAGGTACTTCAACGGTAATACTATTATTGTCACTGTGAGCTTCAATTTCTTCTGAGTTATCATGGAAGGTAAATGTCATGCTAAAACTGTTTTCACCACCATCGTGATCAAAATCATCGTGTATCGCTTTTAGCAATACGCCATTTACTGCAACATCCCAAGGAAAGTAATGAGATTGCTCATGATCAGGAAACTTAATACGCATCGTCTCCATATAAGCTTGCGCTTGCTCATTCCATAAGTGAGCATGATAAGTCGTTTCGCCGATGGTTATTGTTGCACTGATGTCAGCCTCGTTGACTGAATTACCAAATTTGGTGGCATTAATAAAACCTATTAAATCAGGTACTTTCTGTGTTGGCTCACCTGTACCTGTGGTATCTCTTTTACCCGGGCCAGGAAAAATAGCAAAGCCGTCGCCCACTTTAAGTTTATCTAAAACAAAATCATGGTAATGACCATCGCTAATGGTTACTGAGCTGTAGGTGCTTTCGTCACCAGACTCAATGCCACGGGATTTATTATCTGTAACATCAACTTCGTTTGAGATCACACCACTTGTGTCAACAAAAGCGGCAATGACAAATTCACCCGCAGCGAGATCTTCATTTGGCAAAATTAGTGTTGCCGTATGATTTTGCTCGCCTTCTTGTAACTGCTCGATATAAAACTCACCCAAATCGTAGCCATCAGGCTCATCTTCAGTTTCGAGCTCAGCGACTTTACTTCTTTCAATTAAAATAAATGAAACACCAACATGTTCATTCGTTAATAAGGTTGTTTCGGTACTGAAATCAACTGTGATCTGTTGTCCTGGTTGATAAACGTCATCAGACACTGGGGTCATAGACTTCAAAGCTACATTAGCAACAGCTTCTTGTTCGGCAGAGTCATCATCAGAACACCCAACTAATGAAAGTAGGGATAAAGCCAACACAGCACTAATCCTTTTACACTGATTCATATTACGATTCCTAATTATTGATTGTAATTTCGACAAACTATTAATTAATAAAACTCATACTTCTACTCAAAGTCCGACCGACTTATTTTCGAAACGGTTAAGCTTTAACCCACCCAAATTGGGGTACAAAAGGTTCATATTTCAAAGGGTAAATCACAATAATGGATGAATTATGGAGGGATGCAAAACAACCAAAATTATTAAATGCGAGGGACGAGGAAGGAGATATTAGATATCAGTCGTTAGAAGTCAGATTAGATTGTGCCCGCACATAGTTAAATTGAAATGCTCATCCGTAGGCGTGAAGTTTATTTCGCGCGATGAACATAAGAGCATCAGCTTGTAGGTTGGTTAGAGCGGAGCGAAACCCAACATTTGTAGCTATCAGATTACGAACACAAGTTAGCGAGTTAGAAAGAATACAGGGGAAAGAAGCGAAATTCGAGTCGTAGGAGGCGTTTTAACGCCGAGGAAGGAGATATTAGATATCAGTCGTTAGAAGTCAGATTAGAATGTGCCCGCACATAGTTAAATTGAAATGCTCATCCGTAGGCGTGAAACTTATTTCGCGCGAAATAAATTTCACGCCTACGATATCGGGATTAGCCATAGCAATGTACAGGCACAATCTAACCTAAACCTTATGGCTTAAAACTCTTTTGTTTAAATCTGATAGCTGACGGCTGAAAGCTGATAGCTCCTTTCCCCTTTACCCTCGCTAACTTATCGAGCTTCGCAGTGCTCTGCCCAACACGCTGTTATTAATACCCTTCAAACCTTGTTGCACAACCTATGCCTATGCACTCAACACGGCTGTCGAGTTCTAACAGCTCTAAATTATAACTTTTGCTTACATCTACTTTTTTTAGTGGATTATTAAAAAGGCTGATATCTACTAAATTTGCATGTTCACGTAAATCAATGTTTTTTAATTTGTTATTTGACAAAAAGAGCACTTGAAGCATGGGGTTTGCTGTTAAATCGATAGTGCTTAACTGGTTATTACCGGCGTAAAGTGCAGTTAACTTTTTATTATGGCTTATGTCTAAAGAGCTAAGCTGGTTGGCATCTAGGTTTAGTTCGCTGAGCATCTTGAACTTGCTTAAATCTAGGTTTTTTAACTGATTATTTGCAAGCTCAAGGTTACGAATACCACTCGGTATATTTACTTTTGTGAGCTTATTGCCCGACAGGTTAAGTTGATATAGTTCAGAATTAACAAGCGTCAATTCACCTGTCAGCTTATTATCATTAAGATCAAGCCATGTAAGTTTACTGTTAGTGCTTACATCAAGCTTTGAAAGCTTATTACCACTCAGCATTAAAGTCTCTAACTCTTCGTTGTTACTTACATCAATACTCGTAAGGCTGTTTTGGCTTAAATCAACACGGAAAAGCTGGCTGTTGTGACTTATGTCGATTTCGGTCAGCTGGTTTGGCACTTTCTTATCGGCAGGTCTACTTGTAATGCCACCAATTTCACCAACTATGAAGCTATCCCCTTCATTACTGAGGACGAGTTTTGTTAAGTTACTAAAATGCTCAAGCCCTTTGGCTGAAGTAATACCGCGATCTCTGCAATGTATTTTTGTCACCTCCCCCACAGTTTTATAGCCACTTTCTTGTAAACACGCTAAGAAGTTAGCATCTGCAACCACGCTCTCTATTGGTGTATCGTCATTAGCCGAAGCACCAGCAACCCCAAGATTTAATACAAGCAAACAGGCCAAAGCCCTTTTAATGCGCGCAAAGTTCCTTTTTAGCATTATTTCACCTTAAAATTTCAACAACATAATCAGGTGGTTAATTAAGAGGTTCCACCACCCAACAACAAAGCATGCATAATACAGGTTATTTGATGTTTGTACCTATATAAATACAAAAATTCTTCCGAAGTTGTTTTTTAATGGGTTCGCGCGAAATAAATTTCACGCCTACAGTGCAAGGTGCTAGGTGCTAGGTGCTAGGTGCTAGGTGCTAGGTGCTAGGTGCTAGCAGCATAGTGTTGGTTATGGGTTGGTAAAGGGGTTAGGAAAAATAAAGACCAGACCCCCGATTTCTTAGTTTTTGAATGAAAAATATCGAGAAAAAACGCCTACTTGACTGCACTCTCAAATGAGTGTTTTTTATACCAATTAAAAAAGAGAAAAAATCGTTATCATAAGAATAATAAATATTATCCATGGACTGTAAGTAATTATAGTTTCCAAAAGCGCTTCTATAAGGGTTAGCGACTCCCTATCGTCAATTATTTCCACATTGCCATTAACTATAAAATCATACCAACTATTGAATATATTTTGGGTAAAAAAGTCACTATGCCCTCCCTTAAAATACCTATCAACAATTATCCCACCATACTTCCTCTTAAATCCTGAACGCCCAGCCATTCCTAGCCCTATAGCTAAAGCTTGACTAAGAACAAGAGGAAAATCATTTAAAGAACAATCATTCAAAATATATTTAATATCATGCTTCTTTATTATAGATTCCCAATCAAAACTACCTTTAATTACGCTACCACAAAGAATTACTTTACTAAATTTCGGTGTTTTAGCTTGATTAATTTTATCCAGTGATTTTGCTATGAGATAAGTACCAAAACTGTGCCCAACTAGAGTAACTTCAGCTCCAGGAAACTTATCACTGAGAAATTCGAGTTCTTGTTTAAATCTATTAATTTCTATCCATCTAAGTGGAGGAATCATAAAAGATAAGACTGGAAAAAAAGCATATTGGTGCTTTAAATGTTCAAGCTTATGCTCTTGAAGATTCAAACTTTTTGACAACTCACTCTGCCAAGTACCATTTGTCTCGATTCCATGAACTGAATACACTATCTTATGATTAGGTAGTTTATTGATCTCTTGACTTAGTCTTATAATGTACTCATTAATACATCCTTTTAATTCTAATTTCCAATCTTCACTTTCGTAAGTATAGGGATATGCAAATACTCGGCACTGTTTGAGTTCACTTGAAAACTCTTCTATTAAGTCGGCATATTCAGTCAAACAAATTATATTACTTGGAACACAACACTTTCTTTTAAATTGACTCTTTTTTATCCATTGTAATAATTTAATCCCCCCTTTTTTATCTACCTTTCCAATTTCCGATAGTGGTAATTGAAAATCGATAATTACAAAACTAAATTGATGTACTTTAATTTGCTCAATACCTTCCGCAACAGTTATAGCTCTTTTAATAAAACAGCCTGGTGTTACAGAATTCAGCAACTCTTCTATTTTTAAGTATTTTATACAATCATCTTCAACTACTAAATAATTAATCATTTAAAGCTCATTTATTTGACTTGATATCCTTACTTTCCATTCATTAGATGATGATTCCCAAAAAATAATATCTTTCAAAAAACTCGGAAAAGTATCTAATAATTCTGTTTTTAAATTTTCTAATGAAACACGATCATCATGGTGACCAAAAACATCCCACTGGGTGAATACAACAGTTCTAGTTTTCAACCTTTTGTGTTTCATTGTCATGAGTACTCTCTTCCCAGACAATGACCTAATCTGCTTTTTGTCTTGCTCAAAAGCAGGCAAACTCATATCTAATATAAAAAAATCATAGATCTTTTTTTTAATCTCTACAATTGCGTCATCTGGAGTTAAAACCACCTTCACTAAATCTGATTTAATACCATGACTACTTTCAAGAAAATCCAATATACTTTTCAACTTTAGTTCATTATCTTCAGCAACCAACACTTTCATAACATCACCTTAAAAAAGAAACATTTGAATACATGATTTTTACGAAGAATTCATTATCATTCGCCCCAACCGATATTTTATTTTCAACTTTTAAATCAATATCAAATATTTTTTTCACTTTATAAAGCCCACTCCCCTTTTCACGGTTAGCTTTCAATGTCACCTCAGCCCCATTAATGTGCGAATTAATATCATCAATAACTTCAAAGT
>NZ_LJTC01000011.1 GCF_001306915.1 Pseudoalteromonas lipolytica
GGCGTATTATTCTGGCAAAAATAAAACAGTTCTCTGTACACAAATAATATAAAGCTCCTAAGGAAACCAATAATGCGCCTAGCTAAAACACATTCTTTACGCATTTTAATCGCTGCGACTCTTGCAGCTTCTGCAACACCTACCATTGCCGATGAATCAATCAAAGCTGACGATTTAGAAGTAATTGTTGTTAGTGGCTCGCGTACTGAAAAACCATTAAAAGATGTTGCTGCGAGTATTTCTGTAATAACAAGTGACGATATTGAAAAACAAGTTGTTACTGATATGAGTCAATTATTCTTATATGACCCAAGTATTCAGGTAACTGGCCGTGTTGGCGGTGCACAAAACATTCAAGTACGAGGTATGGGTTCTGATCGTATTCTGATGATTAAAGACGGCATGCGAATGAACGAAGGCTACGGTGCAAACGGCTTGAACGATATTGTGGGTCGTGGCTTTATTGATACCGATACTTTAAAGCAAGTTGAAGTTGCAAAGGGTGCTGCATCTTCGCTTTATGGCTCAGATGCACTGGGCGGAATCGTGGTGTTTACAACTAAAGATGCAAGCGACTATTTACAAGACGGTGAGCAGTTTGGCGGCCGTGTGAAATTAGGTTACAGCGACTTAGATGATCAAACCAGTTTAGGTGCAACACTGTATGCTCAGCATGGTAACTTTGATCACCTATTAAGTGTAACCGCTCGTGATGGCGAGGAAGAGCAAAATAAACACCAAAGCAATGCGCCATTCGAAATTGATTCACAAAGCCTTCTTTACAAACTTAAATACAACATAAACGATAAAGATTACATTAACTTCTCTGCTGATCTGTGGCGCCAAGATGTCAATGGCGACAGTGCTGATGGCCTACTTACCTATTTCCGTGGCTTAGCAGAATATGGCTACAATATTGCCACCGAAAACACGCAAACCGAAAAAGACAGCGACTCATATCGCTTTAGTTACAACAATAATTCAGCCAATCGTTTATGGGATAGCGCTCAGTTTAACCTTTACTACACTAATAACCGCCAAGACGACCAAGAATATGCGTTATTAGACATCAATGCGCCAATGTTTGGTACCGTTGAAATGCGTGACATGTGGAAAACAGGCACCTATGAGCAAACAACCTATGGCCTGATCTCCCATGCTAGTAAAGCCTTAAATAAACATCACACTCTTGGTTATGGTATTGATGTTGAAACAACCGAAAGCTTACGCACTGTGCATGAATATCGTGAAGTTGAAGGCGAAACAACCAAAGATGATACCACCAATAAGTTCCCTAAAAATGATACTCTTCGTGCTGGTTTATTCATCAATGACGAAATCTCATTACTAAACGACAAACTGGTGGTAACGCCAGGTGTTCGTTTTGATTATTACAGCATGGATCCAAACGGCGCTTTAAAAACAGATGGTGAAGAATACGCTAAAATTGATGAAAGCAACCTCTCATTTAATTTAGGTGGCTTATATTATATCAATGATATGTTGAGCGCTTATGCGCAATACGGGCAAGGCTTTAAAGTACCTGCTTATGACCTAGCTTACATTGAGCATTATAACCAACCTACCGCTGAATACATTTATGAAGTATTACCTGCGGATGATTTAGATCCAGAGAAAAGCGATACTTTCGAGCTTGGTTTACGTGGCCACATAGGCGATTTTATTGTTACAGCAGCGGTATTCCACAACAAGTTTGATGACTTTTTAGCAACCGAATTAATAGATCGTGAAACTGTATTTAATGACGACGGCTCATTTGGATATATCCACGATAAATATCAGTATCAGAACATTGACTCAGTAACCATCAAAGGCGCAGAGTTTTCGACAACTTACTATGCAACAGATGCTATTTCTGTGTTTTTGAATGCAAGTTATCAAGACGGTAAAAATGACGAAACCGATGAATACATCAGCTCAATCAACCCTCTATCAGGTAACTTGGGTGTGAGCTTCCAAGGTGACACATTTGGTAGTGATTTAATCGTGAACTTTGCTAAAAAAATGACCAAAGTGAACGAAGGCAATTACGAAACACCAGGCTATGGTACGGTTGATTGGTTAGCACGAGCAAGCTTTGGTCAAGCTAATCTAAACTTAGCTATTCGCAACTTGTTCGACAAAACTTATTATCAGCATGGCAGCCTTGCGAACCACTCTGCATCAGATAGCTTAGAAGGGCTCGAAAGTTCTGGTCGTAGTATTTCTGCAAGCATTAGTTATAGCTTCTAATTAGTTTTTAAAACCTTGTCGAGTGCAGCAATGCACTCGACTTATGGCATTAATTTTTTTGCCTGTACACTTTTGGCGACATGCCATACCAGCGATGAAATGCATGATGAAATGCGCTAATTTCAGAGTAGCCACATAAAAAAGCTATTTCTGTGACTGATAAGTCTGTTTCGTTTAACAATGACACACTTTTTAGCTGTCTTAATCTTGCCAATTCTTTACTAAAATTTGTGCCCTCTTTTGCAAGACGCCGTTGCAACGTTTTTTCACTCATATTAAGTGCTTTTGCCATTGCTTTATTGGTGGTTTGGCCTTGAATTAAATGCTCTTCAAGTAAAATTCTCAGCACCTGCGTCACATTCGTTTGCGTCACCAGTTTCATCTGGCTTGATAACACAGGTTCACTATCGGTATTTTCGCTAAAAAATAGGCTATGGGTCGTAGCGCCGTATTCAATTTTGCAATTAAAGTGCGCATTAATCTCACTATGAGGCTCTTTACGTTGCAAGCAAATTCGCGTTGGGTGCCAATCTTTTCCCTTCACAGTGCGCGCTATTTTCACACAAAACGCCATGGGTGCCTCGTAGCTTAGCAGTGACATATCCCGCTCACCATCACTAAAGTTAAAGCGAAGTTCATATTCACTACCGTGATCGATTAGAGACACATTATGTGTATCGCCCATCAATTTTTGATAACGCAATATCAACCGAAAAGCACTCAATAGCTGTGTTGACTGAATAATAGCCATACCTACTACCGGAATAGCCCGTACATTCATGTTACTGCCAACATAAAGACCTAAATGCGTGTTTGGTAACATCGCTTGCGCCTGCTTCCAAAGCTTACTGACACTCGCTTGCGGGTATCGGGCTGTTTGGCTACTTAATTCTGCTAAAGGAATATTTGCCGCTGCAAACAACTCATTAATTGGTAAGCCCTGCCATTTAAACGACTCAGCCATAGCACGAAGCCACCAGCTTGATAAGGTTCTCATGCGCGTCCTAAACAAACAATTTAATGACCTATACTATCAAGTAAATAAAAGAATAAAAGCCTATTGTTAACCTGTAATTAACAACGGAGACAACAATATGGGCACTGTAGCAAGTAAACGCGAGTTCGCGAGCTTTAAAGAGTTTTACCCTTACTACTTACAAGAACATAAAAATAAAGTCTGTCGACGCTTACACTTCTTTGGCAGTTGGGTTGTTTTGGCTATTTTGTTTACCGCTATTTATCAGCAGCAATATAGCTGGTTAATTTTATGCCCTGTTGTGGGCTATGGCTTTGCTTGGGTTGGTCATTTCTTTTTTGAGAAAAATCGCCCTGCTACTTTTACACACCCTTTTTATAGCTTTATTGGTGATTGGGTGATGTTTAAAGACATTATTATTCGCAAAGTACCATTTTAGGAAAACACCATGACCATGAAACACACAGTATCAGAACAAGAATGGCAAGCCCGTGTTGAGCTCGCTGCCGCGTATCGCCTAGTGGCTTTATATGGCTGGGATGATTTAATTTTTACCCATATTTCAATGCGCGTTCCCGGCACAGACAACGAGTTTTTGATAAACCCGTATGGCATGATGTTTCACGAAATTACCGCATCAAGTCTTATCAAAGTAGATCAACAATGTAATAAGCTGCATGACAGCGAATACCCAGTTAATCCTGCGGGGTTTAATATTCATAGCTGTATTCATATGGCGCGAGATGATGCCCATTGCGTTATTCACACCCACTCACTCAATGGCACGGCAGTGTCTGCCAACAAAGACGGCTTATTGCCTATCTCTCAGCAAGCTGTTGTTGTGCACTCAGGTCTGGGTTATCACGACTACGAAGGCATTGCTCTTAATCCTGCAGAACAAGACCGTTTAGTTAATGATCTCGGCACGAACAACTTTCTAATGCTGCGCAATCATGGCCTATTAACTGTGGGTAAAACGGTCGCTGATGCATTTTTGTTTATGTATGTTTTTGAAGCGGCATGCGCTGTACAAACTCGTACGTCACAGAATACCGAACAACTCGTACAAGTACCTAGCGCGATTATTGATGGTATCAAAGGGCAAACTGAGGTTGCTACAAAGGGATTGGGTGGCGCAATTGTTTGGCCTGCCTTACTGCGCTTACTCGACAATAAAAGCCCGGGTTACGATCAATAAGGATACACCATGCAAATTGATATCATGACTAAAATAGTGCTGCCTTTAGCACTATTTATCATCATGTTTGGCATGGGGTTAGGGCTTAAAAAGCAAGACTTTGGGGCATTATTTATTAGCCCCAAAGCACTTTCAATAGGCTTAAGCTGCCAACTACTGTTATTGCCAAGCGTTGCGTTTTTAATAGCAATGAGTTTTACCCTAACCCCTGAGCTCGCTATAGGCCTGATCTTAGTGGCTTGCTGCCCGGGTGGTGTGACTTCTAACCTCTATACCTATTTATTCAAAGGGGATGTTGCGCTGTCAATAAGTCTAACAACGCTAGCAACATTTATCTCACCGTTTACCTTGCCACTAATTATGCATTTTGCCATGCAAACAATGAGTGTGCCGGGCCACGAATTCGCTTTGCCAGTGATTAAAACCATAGTGCAAATGCTAATGATAACGGTACTTCCTGTTTGCTTAGGAATGGTATTTAATCACTTTAAACCCCATTTGAGCTTGAAAATAGAACCCTTTATTCGTCGTTTTTCGAGTGTATTCTTAATTGTGATAGTACTTAGCATTATTCATAAAAATGCTGACCAAATGCTGAGCTTTTTTGCGACCAGTGGCATTGCAACGCTGACATTAAACCTCAGCACGCTGTTACTTGGGCTGTTTTTTGCAAAAATATCGGGCTTAGATCACAAGCAACAAATGAGCATTGCGGTTGAAGTTGGGCTACAAAATGGCACCCTTGCCATTTTAATTGCGAGCACCTTAATCAACAATGCAGCTATGGCCATTCCTGGTGCAACCTATAGCTTATCTATGTTCGTAACGGGCTATATTTTTTGTCGCTTATTTAGCGCGCATCATACAAAGCACCTTGCCATTCTCAACAAAGCTTAAAAGCCAAAAGTGATGACTAAAAACAAGGATGTTTTTAGCATGAAGAGCACATCCCCCAAAAGTAATAACAAAGTTCATCAACCATCTTAACTAATAACTTTCTATTTATTTTTCAAAACTATACCTAAATTATTAGTTGTGAGATTAACACTGTGGTCAGTCTTGTTTAATAGCATTTTTTCATTCACTATCAATTTATGGCTTGTCATATAAGGACATATTGTGGCCGAACTTACTAACACTAAATTGCCTGTCCATATTGCTGAATTAAAGTTTGCACTTGATAACGTACCTGCATACGTTTATATAAAAAACGAACTATCCCATTATGTATATGCTAATAAACTTACACTCAGTCTACTGGCGTGCACAGAACAGGAACTTCAATTCAAAAGCGATAAAGATTTCTTTGCGCTTAATGATGTTAAGAAACTAGCTAAAATCGATTCGCGTGTGATCAAAGGAGAGCGCACAAGAGAAGAAGTGGAGTTAAATTTCCCTGATGGAAACAAATATATTTTTTGGGAAGTAAAAACTCCAATTTTTTGTGACACAGAGCCAAATAAGGTTATTGGGATTTTAGGTATTTCGACAGATATTACTGAACGAAAACAACTTGAAAAACAGCTCCTCTATGATGCATCTACAGATCCTTTAACAAAACTCTTAAACCGCCGATATTTTTATTCTCGCCTATCACTTGCGTTACAAGTTAGTAAACAAGACCTAAACTATGGTGCTGTCATCTTTATCGATCTTAACAAGTTTAAAGAGTTAAACGACCAATATGGTCATCTCATTGGAGATGCATACCTTATAGAAGTTGCTAACAGGATGAAAGCGGTCGTTCGCGACAAAGACTGTTTAGCGCGCATCGGCGGGGATGAATTCGTAATAACCCAATGATGCCAATGTAGATACATTTATTAGCCGTATTGAACACCCAACCAGAAAGGCAGATGCAAAGGTGTTACTCGAACTATTTAGTAAAGTAACCAAACAAACTCCCGTCATGTGGGGCGACTCAATCATTGGCTTTGGTAACTACAGTTATCGAAACTCGAAAGGGGAATACAACTGGTTGATGACTGGCTTTTCACCACGAAAAAGCAATTTAACCCTATATGTAATGCAAGGGTTTAGCACTTACAGCGATGAACTTTTAACGCTAGGCAAAACAAAGCACGCTAAATCTTGCCTTTACATTAATAAACTCAGCGATATAGATCTAAATGCGCTTGAGCAATTCTTAATTAAAGTTGTGGCAGATATGCGAGCAAAGTACCAATGTAGTTAATGACTATAAACTGCTTAAAATCTATCTATCTGATGTATAGCTTTCTGAATGTAGTGACATATGCTGTTACTATTACTCGCTAATTTAGCCTTATAAATCATTGGCGCAGGTTGCTTTGTGGTGGTAATCTGAGCTGTGAAAAATAATTTTAATTGTATCTAAGGAAAGTACATGGATCCCATTTCTAGCGTTTTAGACCTGTTGTTAAATGTAGAAGTCTTTCTTCTAATTTTTGTTTTAGTGCTACTAAAAAGCAGCGTTAAATTTGTACCACAAAACCGTGCTTGGTTAATCGAGCGTTTTGGTAAGTACCATTCAACTAAAGAAGCCGGCTTAAACTTTATTGTGCCATTTATTGACCGTATAGCCGCTGATCGCAGTTTAAAAGAACAAGCGCAAGATGTACCTTCGCAGTCTGCGATCACGAAAGATAATATCTCGCTCATCGTCGATGGTGTGCTGTATTTCCGTGTGCTTGACCCGTATAAAGCTACGTATGGTGTTGATGACTATGTGTTTGCGGTTACTCAACTATCACAAACAACAATGCGCTCTGAGCTTGGCAAAATGGAGCTAGATAAAACCTTTGAAGAGCGCGACATGTTAAACACCAACATAGTTACCGCGATTAACCAAGCTTCTGAGCCTTGGGGTATTCAGGTTTTACGTTACGAGATTAAAGATATTGTGCCACCTAACTCTGTCATGGAAGCGATGGAAGCACAAATGAAAGCAGAACGTGTAAAACGTGCACAAATTTTAGAATCAGAAGGTGATCGTCAGTCTGCTATCAATGTGGCAGAAGGTAAAAAGCAAGCCCAAGTCCTTGCAGCAGAAGCTGAAAAAGCCGAGCAAATTTTACGCGCTGAAGGTGAAGCAAAAGCGATTATCGCCGTTGCTGAAGCACAAGCAGATGCACTACGTAAAGTAGGTGAAGCCGCCGATACAGAGCAAGGCCAAAAAGCAATTCAACTTGACCTTGCTACTAAAGCTATTGCTGCTAAAGAGGCCATTGCCCGTGAGTCATCTGTAGTATTACTGCCAGAGAGTGGCACAGATGCAAGCTCGCTTGTAGCTCAAGGCATGTCTATTATTAACTCTTTGAATAAAAAGCAACAAAGTTAGGTGAGCTAATGGCATTTTTAGATACCCATTTAGCCGAAGCACTGATGATTATAGGTGTTATCGCGCTCATTGTTGAAGTTGCTGTACTAGGTATGAGTACTTATGTATTACTGTTTTTAGGCTTATCTTTATTTGCCAGTGGCTTACTAATGAATATAGGCCTACTTGATACAAGTTACACCACCGCGCTTTGGAGCAATATTGTATTTACTCTTGGTTTTGCACTCGTGCTTTGGAAACCACTCAAACGCATGCAAGATAAAACCGATACAACACCAATACATAGCGATTTTGCTGAACTTACCTTTGTCGTTAACGCTGATGTTGATGATAAAGGTTTAACCACGCATCAGTATTCGGGGATTACATGGCAATTAAAAAGTCACTTTCCCATTGCGGCGGGTAGCACAGTAAAAGTCACCGATAAACAAGTCGGTGTACTTTGGGTAGAGGCGATATAACTCAGCTAGCGTCAAACTTCACTTAGAGTCAAAACTCTATTTCGTTTTGTAACCGTGTTTGTTATGGTTAGAAGCATTCACGGTTACAAGCAAGGTTGCGAAAATGAACAATAACAGGGCTCTCGTTGTAGAAGGTGGCGCAATGCGTGGTATTTTTGCCACTGGCGTACTGGATTCTTTTATTCAAGCTAATTACCAACCTTTTACTCAATGCTATGGTGTTTCTGCCGGAGCCACTAACATTGCCGCTTATTTGTGTGCGCAATACAAACGTAACCATGCGGTGATCACCGATTACTCTTGCAGACCTGAGTTCATCGACTTTGTTCGTTTTATTAAAGGTGGCCACCTATTTGATTTAGACTGGCTGTGGCAAGAAACCATGCGTGATATTCGCCTTGATCTCGACACTTTCGAAAAACAAGCCAGTGAGTTTTATATTGTCACAACCAATATAAAAACTGGTCAGGCTGAGTATTTAAAAGCAAGTACAACACTTCTTGAAGAGCAATTAAAAGCCTCATGCGCACTACCCATTGCTTATCGAGAATTCCCCGTTATCGATAATTTACAACTCACTGATGGCGGCGTGGCAGATTCGATTCCAATTCGTAAAGCATACGAAATGGGCAATAAAGAAATCACCGTGATTTTATCTCAGCCTCTTGGCTATAAGAAAAAGCCTTCAAAAGCGCCGTGGTTTGTAAAACGTCTTTATAAGAACACCCCGGCATTAGCAGAAGCCACCTTAAGACGTGCAGAAAATTACAATCAAAGTATTGATTTTATTGCCAACCCACCAAGCGATTGTAAAATTAATATTATTGCACCACCACCCGACTTTGCTGTTGGTCGAACAACGAAATCATTTGAAAAACTCAGTGCAGGCTATGAAATGGGCTTAAATGCGGGCTCGCAATTTTTAACTCAAGGCGCCTAAGCTAACGCTTTAAAAATAGGCGCTGTTTTCAAGCGTTTTCGATGCCATTGGCTATACTTTAAAGAGTTACGTTAGCCAAGGATTGACCATGAAACTCTTCCTACCTTTTATCACTGCCTTCAGGGTATTAATACTCTCTTCTTTATGTTTATGTTCATTTTTTAGCAAAGCTATTGAGTGGCCTCAACAAGTAAAAACAAACCAAGGCACACTCATTGTTTACCAGCCACAACCCGAGAAACTAAACGGTAATACTTTAACAGCCCGTGCAGCAATGTCTTTTTCGCTTTCCGGTAATGACGCAGTGTTCGGCGTGTTTTGGTTTAGAGCTAAATTTGATACTGACCGCGAAAACGATACCGTCATCGTTCGCAATATGACAGTCACCGATGTACGCTGGCCTGAATCAAAAGATGCTGGAGAACAAAAATTTACTGCTGTCGTTAATGAAGCAATAAAAGCCAGCCAATTCGAAACCTCGCTTTCGCAACTCACCGCCAGCCTTGAAAGTGCAGAAGCAGCAGAGCAGAGTTTAACGCAATTAAAAACCGACCCTCCAACGATTATATTCAAAGAGCAACTGTCGGTACTGCTGAGTTTTGATGGTGAACCTAAGTTTAGTAAAGTTGAAAACAGCCAATATGAGCGTGCTTTAAACACCGCCATGACAGTGATTAAAGATAGCAAAAGCAAACTTTGTTATCTCACCGATGGGCAATTTTGGTATCAGGCAAAACAAGCCAAAGGGCCTTATGAATTCACTCAAACGCCACCTACCGAACTTGTAAAAATGCTCCCTAAAGATACTGAAAGTTCAGGTCTTAGTGCGCCACCAGCCATTGTTGTAGCCACTAAACCCACCGAACTTATTGCCACTGATGGCGCAGCTAAATGGAAAAGCTTAACCGGTGGCGAGCTCATGTATGTGTTTAACACTGAAACCCCGTGGCTACGTGAAATGCAAACGAATAACATGTATGTCTTGTTATCTGGGCGTTGGTATCGCGCAAAACAACAAACAGGCCCATGGACATTTGTACGCGGCGACGAACTACCCGAAAGCTTTGCCAATATTCCACCTGAATCAGATTTAGCTGGCCTCAGAGTTTCGGTTGCCGGCACAGAAGAAGCTGACGAAGCAGTATTAGATGCAAAAGTGCCGCAAACAGCGGCTATCAGCCGTAAAGATACCAGTTTAACTGTGTACTATGATGGCAAACCTAAGTTTGAACGAATCCCGGGCACGCAAGTTTCTTATGCTATTAATACCGACGCACAAGTGCTGCAAATTAAAGGCAAATATTATGCAGTCGATAATGCGGTGTGGTTTAAGGCAGATTCCGCACAAGGGCCTTGGCTTGTTGCTGATAGCATTCCAAAAGAAGACATAGCAAAAATTCCTCCAAGCTCCCCCGTTTACAACGTCACTTACGTCGAGATATACGAGTCAACTCCTGAGGTGGTGTATGTTGGTTATTACCCAGGTTACATGTGGTCATACCCTTATTATGGCGTGCCAGTGTATGGAACGGGTTGGTATTACCCGCCATACTGGGGCGGTGGCTACTACTACCCTCGCCCACCGACTTGGGGTTTTAATATTGGCTATAACAACTGGACAGGTTGGTCGTTTGGCTTGAGCTGGAGCAATGGCTTTTTGAATCTAGGTATGAATTGGCATGTCGGCTGGCCAACAAATTACCGACCTTATCATTGCTGTAATGGCTGGTATGGCGGTGGTTACCGCGGCCCAGTTTTTATTAATAATGGCAACATCAATATTGGTAACAAAATTAATATCGGCCATAAACCAGGTCATCTTAATAAACAGCCAAGACATAACATTTATAAACGCGATAAAAGTAAATCTCGTCTTGCTTCAAAGCAGCAAGTGAAACGCGATTTAAAAACCGCCATCAGCCAACGCGATAAGGCAAACAACGTGTTTGCGGATAAAAATGGAAACGTGCTCAAGCATGATGCCGATAAATGGCAACAACGTGTTGAGGGAAAATGGCAAACATTACCTTCTGATAAACAGCAACAAATCAAAGATCGGGCACAAAACATTGACCGCCAGCAAGTGCAAAATAAATTGCAAAGCATAGATAAAAGTAAAGCGAAACAAGCATTACAGCAGCGTCAGCATATGCAAAACAGGCAGCAAAATCGTATGCAGCAATTAAATAGGGCGAATAGAGCACGTCAGCAAGGAATGCAACGCCAACAAATGCGCCGCAATACACAAAGACAGATACCAAGGCAAATGCCTAATCGCGGCCATTAATGTAAAAATAGGAACAAAACAAAGCCAACGTGAAAATTGGCTTTGTTGCCTACAATATAAAGTCTGCATATGGTGACTTTACTAACTAAATGAGGTCTATCAAAAGAAAAACCCATCAAACAATTGCAAAAACTTGCTTAAAACCATTTCTCTATTAGTTTTAATAATAAGTCCCTACAAAAGTTTGCTCGCTCATGTTAAATAACTACACTGTTCGTACGAGATTAGCTGTCTTAGCTTTGTTACCAGTTGCTGTTTTTGTGATCACATCTATTTTCACGATGTCGATGATGTCTAATATGGTCAAAGGAATTGATAGTTTGTATAGAGACAGAGTACTTCCGTTAGAGCAAATAAAAACAGTATCGGACAATTACGCTGTTAACATTGTTGATTTATTTCATAAATACCGCGCTGATCAAATCTCCAAAGCTGACTTTCTAGCCGCAGTTGAAAACGCAAAGAATGTTGCTGACAATAAATGGAAAAGCTATTTAGCAACAAAACTCACTTCCGAAGAACAACGCTTAGTTAATATTGTTGAAAAGAATCTCTCTGTAGTCGAAAGTGAACTTAGCAGGTTTTTAAACCAAGTTAACAGTAACCAGCTAAAAGCGATCCCTAATGAGGTGTTTGTAAAAGAACTTTACGACGTGTTTGACCCTCTCAGTGAAAGTTATCAAGGTCTGATTAATTTACAGATCAATGAAGCCAACAAATTTAAAAATGCGGCAGATAAAGACTTTTCCCAAGTCACTATCGCAATGACAGCTTCGATAACTATTTTAATTATTATCTTGTTGTTTATCGCTTTTGTTATTTATCGTTCTATTCACAACCCTCTGTTATCGCTGAGCGAAACAATAGGATCAATCTCTGAAAACGCTGATTTACGGCTCCGCGCAAAAACCCATGGTAATGATGAGATAGCTCAGGCAGCAAACCACTTTAACGCTATGATGGAGCGCATTCATGCTCTTGTAAATGATGTAACCAGCGCAACACTTACTCTCTCATCTGCCGCTGAGCAAATGAACTCAATTAGCGACCAAGTTGCCAGCACTGCCACTGAACAAGAACAACAATCGGCAATGATTGCTACTGCTATTACGCAAATGAGCAGTGCTATTGAACAAGTTGCAGCTAATGCGCTTGCGACTTCAGAAAAAGCCACCCACACAGATAAGACAGCGAAGCTTGGCCAACAGTCTGTACAAGAAAATATCGATGCAATTAACCACTTGTCGCATATAGTTAATACCAATACTCAACTTATCAATGAGTTAAATACACAATCAACAGATATCAACCAAGTGGTAATGATGATTCAAGGGGTTGCTGAACAAACAAATTTACTTGCGTTAAATGCGGCCATTGAAGCAGCACGCGCAGGTGAGTCGGGTCGCGGTTTCGCTGTGGTGGCTGATGAAGTAAGGCAACTTGCGCACAACACGCAAAAAGCCACAGCGAGTATTAACGAAATGATCAGTAAACTACAAGCAATGGCGCAGCAAGCAGTGACCGCCATGGGTAATGCCGACGAAAGTGCTAAACAAAGTGTTGAATACGCAGAACGCTCATCACAATTACTGACTGAAATCACTCAAGAAATGGCACTTATTGCCGATATGAACAATGAAGTTTCTACCGCAACAGATGAACAAACAATCGTTGCCAACGAACTTAGTTGTAATATCAATGAATTTAGCAGTAGTATTTCACTAGTTAGCGAAAGCTCGCAGCAAAACGCTCAAGCAAGTCAAGAATTAGCTTCATTAGCGTCGCGATTACAGCAACAGGTCCATGTATTCAAAGTATGATGGGCAACTGATTACTTTGCACACAGAGATCCTAATAAATGACTACAATTTGGCGCCTGTTTTTATTATTTTTAGCTTTACATTGTTCTTACGCAATCGCGCAAAGTCAAATTGTAATCCAACTTGCTAAACCTATTTATACTGATGCAGTCAAACAGCAATACATTCATAAAATACTTACGAAAAGCTTTGCCGCGGTAAATGCTGATATTATCATCCGATATGATTCGCAACCAATGAATGATAAACGAATAGTAGAGCAACTTAGCCACAACAAAGCCATAACTCTCGCCTGGCTGTCATTACCTTCTCAGTTAAGTAATACCTTAGTAAAAACAACTATTCCTATTTATAAAGGCTTACACGGTAAACGGCTACTAATTATTCATAAAAAAGAGCAACTAAAATTTAAAGCTATCAAAAACTTGGAACAATTAAGACCGCTACTTGCAGTGCAGCAACAAAGCTGGTCAGATTATGATGTGCTAAAAGCAAATGGTTTATCTGTAAATGGAGAGCTTGATTACGCAGGAATGGTCAAAGCACTTGAAAGTGGTCTAGCAGATTACTTTCCTCGTTCTGCATTAGCAATAGGTGTAGAACTTCAGCGACTACAACAAACAAACTTTGTCATTGCGCCAGACATTATGTTGCAATACCCCAATGACTATTACTTTTACTTAAGTAAAGAAAATCAAAATATTAGGGATTTGCTAGAACAAGGCATGCAAAAGATACAGCAATCGGGTGAACTTGAGCAGCTTTATTTACAACACTTTGGTGATGTTGAAAAGCAATTTTCTTTAAGTCAACGCCACATCATAAACTTAAAAAATAGGGAATAATAATGCTAAAAGCACTGTTAATTTTCATCATAGCATTGGCTATTTTTGCTGCGGGCTTTATGGCTGGGATATACAGTTTGCCAATTTTAACTGAGCAACCAGCCCCTGAAATCAAGACTCTTGAACAACATCAAACGAGAGCTCTGTTTAGTGCAGAGTTTAAACCTGATCTTAAAGGCTCAGATCGCCTTCATTATGGTGATGGTATGGTTTATCTAACGAATGATGCTATTTCTATGCAAGGCACGTTATCACCAGGGCCTGACTATCAACTTTATCTATCGCGAAACTTTATTGATAACGAAGCCGATTTTTTAGCACAAAAAGGCACCATGCAGCGTGTTGCAGGGGTGCGTTCGTTCAACGGCTTTAAATTAGTTGTGCCACAAGGTATTGATGTCAGAGATTACAATACTGTGATTATTTGGTGTGAAAGTTTTGAGGAATTTATAACTGCAGCACAGTATCAGTAGCTCGATGAATAAAACAAAGCCGCCTTTGGAGAGGGCGGCTTTAAAGCGGCAGCTATGGGTGTGAGCTGCCTAATCAAGAGTCGCTAATTAAGCTGCATCTTCGGTGTTTTGAATCTCATCGCTGTGGCGAATTAAGTAATCAAATGCACCTAAACTTGCCGTTGCACCACTGCCCATGGCAATAATGATTTGCTTAAACGGCGTTGTTGTTGCATCACCTGCCGCGTAAACACCCGGTAATGATGTTGCACCTTTGCTGTCTATTTCGATTTCGCCAAAGCGAGTCAGTACTAGTTCTGAATCTTTTAACCATTCAGTGTTTGGCACCAAGCCGATTTGCACAAAGATACCTGCAAGCTCAAGTGATTTTTCATCGCCAGAGATACGGTCAATATAGCTTAAGCCTGTTACTCGTTTACCATCACCTACAACTTCTGTTGTTTGCGCGTTTTTGATAATCGTAATGTTGTTTAAGCTATTTGCTTTGCGAATAAGTACTTCGTCAGCACGTAAGGTATCAGCAAATTCGAGCACAGTGACATGCTCAACAATGTTTGCAAGGTCGATTGCCGCTTCAATACCTGAGTTACCACCACCGATAACCGCAACCGCTTTACCTTTAAATAACGGGCCATCGCAGTGAGGGCAGTAAGCAACGCCATGACCGCGATACTCTTTTTCACCGGGTACATTCATTTCACGCCAGCGTGCACCAGTTGCTAATACCACTGACTTAGCATTTAACACCGCGCCATTTTCTAGCGTGATTTGGTAATTACCTTGTTTAGTAAGCGATGCCGCACGTTGGTTTTGCATCACATCTACGTCGTATTCTTTTACGTGTTCTTCAAGTTGAGCAACTAATTTAGGACCTTCGGTCGCTTTTACTGAGATAAAGTTTTCAATTGCTAACGTGTCTGAAACCTGACCACCAAAACGCTCTGCCACAACACCGGTATTTAAGCCTTTACGCGCCGAATAAATTGCCGCAGAAGCCCCTGCCGGACCACCACCAACAACAAGTACATCGAATAACTCTTTATCGTTCAGTGCTTCGGCTTGGCGTGCAGCCGCTTTGGTATCTACTTTATTTAGAATGTCGGTCAGGTTAACAGCGCCTTGGCTGAATAACTCTCCATTTAAGTACACAGCTGGTACTGCTAACACATTACGCTCGTTCACTTCGTCTTGGAACAAGGCGCCATCAATCATAGTCGCCGTAATATTTTCATTGTGTGCCGCCATCAAGTTAAGTGCTTGCACTACTTGCGGACATGTTTGACAACTTAATGAAATATATACTTCAAAGTTGAGTGGCCCAGGCAATGATTTAATTTGTTCAATTTCAGTCTCTGATGCCTTGCTTGGATGACCTCCAGTGTGAAGAAGTGCAAGGATCAAGCTTGTGAATTCGTGGCCCATAGGCACACCCGCAAATGTGATTTGCGTATTGTTAATAGGTGAAGATACCACCATAGACGGACGACGTACGTCTTGGTTAGGGTTATCTCGCACCGAGAATTTGTCGCTTAACGATGCTAAATCGTTCGCTAAGTTTTTAAGTTCTGTTGATTTATTGCTGTCATCCAAGGCGATAAGCAGCTCAACAGGGCTGGTAATAGAAGCAAAGTGGCTTGTTAATTGGTTTTTGATATTCGTATCTAACATGGCTTAGCCCTTGAGTTCAGAATCAATAATCTAGAAAAATTTTAGGGATAACTGCCCATCACCCGCTAATGTGCTTAATATGAGTTGTGAAGGGCAATTAAGGTTGCATTGAGATAGCAAAGCAAAGCTTTGCTATCGTTTAATGCTGTGACAAATTAGATTTTGCCAACTAGGTCTAGTGAAGGAGCAAGTGTCTCTTCACCTGGCTGCCATGATGCAGGACATACTTCACCGTCGTGGTTAGCAATGTACTGTGCAGCTTGTACTTTACGTACTAACTCTTTCGCGCTACGGCCGATACCTAAGTCGTGAGTTTCGATTACTTTGATTTCGCCTTCAGGGTTCATTACGAATGTACCGCGAAGAGCAAGACCTTCGTCTTCAATCATCACACCGAAGTTACGAGTAATACGACCTGTAGGGTCACCAATCATTGGGAATTTGATTTTACCAATTGTGTCAGACGTATCGTGCCATGCTTTGTGAGTGAAGTGCGTGTCAGTTGATACTGAGTAAACCTCAACACCCATTTCTTGAAGCTGCTCGTAGTAATCAGCAACATCACCAAGCTCTGTAGGACATACGAAAGTAAAGTCAGCTGGGTAGAAGAAGAAGATTGACCACTTACCTAGCACGTCTTTTTCTGTTAGTTCTACAAAGTCACCGTTGTGGTAAGCTGTTGCATTGAATGGTTGTAGTTTTGTGTTAATTAATGAAGTGCTCATAATATTCCTCATTGATGTATTTAAAAAGTTTAATTAACGCAGCCTTGCGTCTGCTTGATTAATACAATAGAGGCCTGAGCGATTAAAATAAAATTGATTGTTTAGATTAAATTGATTTATTTTTTAGATTGAAAGATTGGAAATAGCAAAAACTACAAAGCCCTCAATAACTTACGCAATCAAGGGCCTTCATTTCAGGGAATAAAATTACTTACTAAAACCGTATAAACTCTTTGGTTTTATGTAGTTAGGCTCAATTCCTTGCTCTTTTGCAGCTGCTAACATAACTTGTTCAATCCAACCTGCATCCATAATGTTCATATAGTTGCCATCTGGGTCAAAGTTAATATTGGCTCCCATTACTATCATAAAGGTATCGGTCACTTCAGTGTTGTCTGCTGGGACTTGAAATTGATGAATCGAACCGCCTGGTTCAAATAAATAGCTACCCGCTACTTGTAAATCGTCAGGGTACTCAGTGTAGTGCCAGCTGCCCGCCATGGTATATAAATGCACAACACCAGTGTGAAAGTGCTTTGGCAAAACTGTACCCGGTTCAAATAAAACGCGTAAAACCCATACCCCATTCTCAGAATCCAGCATGAGTGGATAAATGTGCACGCCTGGTAAAGCGTTTTTAATTAGCTTTTCATCATTGGTATGAATAGTGAGTAAAAAATCTTGATGATTAATAATATCTGGTAATGCCATGTGTGTGCCCTCTTTAATGCGTGTTAGTAAATCAGCGTATTGTTTACGTTAATACATTGTTAAACTTTACTGACCTGTATTACTTTACTTTGTACGCAATTTTTTTTACTTTTTACGCCAGAGCACAAAAAAGAGCATACTATGCCCCGATTAACACAAGCACCTGATCTAATTAGAGTATCTGCTCTACATGGCTATATTGAGCTGATCGAAAGCAAATTGGTGAACCCTGATATACTTTTATCACACGTTGGTTTAGACAGAAAACAACTACAAGATGCCAATAGCTTTGTGCAGTATCAGCAACTCATTCAACTGTTAGAGACCACGGCGAAAGAACTAAACCTGCCCTATTTTGGGTTAGAATTAGGGCGTTGGCAAAGCTTGAACATTTTGGGCTCTGTTGGTTATTTGGTGGGTAATTGCGACACCCTTGAATTGGCACTTAAAAATTTAACTAAGTATTATCACATTCATCAAAATAGCGCTGATTTACTCCTTGAAGTAGACCAAAACTATGTAAAACTATCATTTTTAGTTCGTAGTAGCTTAAAAGTGAGTGTCTATCATGGCGCTGATCTAGCCCTAAGTGTTGGGGTTAATTTATTAAAGAAACTAACCGATGATCAAATAAAACTGCACCGTTTGGAACTTCCCCATAGTTGTAATGAAAATCCGAGTGTTTATCGCCAAGCATTAGGTCAAGTTCCTGTGTTTAATTGTGCACACACAGCAGTCGTGTTTGAAAAAAAATACCTTAAACTCGCTATTAAGAACTCAGATAAGCAGTTGTTTTCTATACTCAGCCAACAGCTTGGGCTGATTCAAAACACCAAACGTGAAAATATCTCAGATCATGTTGAAGTGATGATCAAGCAGTACTTACTACACGAGGAGTTTGGGGTAAACCTTGTAGCCGAAAAGTTATCGATGAGTACCCGTAGCTTACAGCGCCACTTAACAAAGCATGGCACAACGTTTCGTGAATTAGTCGATGATGTACGCTGTCATTTGGCACATCAATATTTAATTGAATCTAGCCTCACTTTATCAAACATATCAGATATCTTGAGCTTTTCTAATTACAGCGAATTTACTCGATCTTTTAAACGTTGGTATGGTATTCCACCTAGAGATTACCGCAAGTTTCATTCCCATTAATGGCGTAAAAAGTCAAAAACAAGTCGTTTAAAGCTAAGTTTCACGTTAACAAATTGTATATATTCATTAGTCAAACAAGCTAAGGAATAACCATGAACACACATGATAACCTCACGCAATTAATTGAGCATAGTTGTAAGACTTATGCTGACTTTCCTGCCTACACAAGTGTGGGAAGAACATTCACTTTTTCTCAAGTAGAACAACAATCTCGCTATTTAGCCCAGTGGTTTCAACAGCAAAGTGGTCTTGTTGCAGGAGACAGAATTGCTATTCAACTATCTAATATTGTTGATTACCCTATCGTAACTTATGCAGCATTTCGTGCAGGATTAATCGTAGTCAATACCAACCCGCTTTATACTGCCCGTGAAATGCTACACCAGTTTAATGATGCAGAGGTAAAAGCCATTGTTATTCTTGATGCCCTTAGCGAAAAATTAGCAACAATTATTAATGATACATCCATTAAAACCGTTATTGTTGCAGCCGCTTTAGCTGAGCCAGCATTACAAGAGAATCAATTTTCGTTAAACGAACTCATTCGCCAAGGTGAAAGACTTGCCCCTCTTGACGCTCATCAAGCAAGTCGTGACGATATTGCTGTTTTACAATACACCGGTGGTACCACAGGAGTTGCCAAAGCAGCGATGCTTAGTCATGGCAACATCTTAGCCAATGCCGAGCAAATGAATGAGCGCTTTGACAACATTTTAACGCCTGGTCAAGAAACCGGTATTTGCCCGCTTCCGCTTTATCATATATATGCCTTTACGGTGAACATGGTTAGCTTATTTGCCATGGGGCAATTTAATGTACTTATTCCAAACCCTCGTGATTTAGATGCCTTAGTTAAACAAATCGAACCTTTTGATATTAATTACTTTTCAGGGATTAACACCTTGTTTATTGGTCTGTGTATGCACCCAAGGTTTAAAGCTCTAAATTTTTCAAACCTAAAAATGACCGTGTCAGGAGGAGCAGCTTTAACGCATGCTGCAGCTGATGCGTGGATGAGCACCACAGGTTGTACAATCACAGAAGGCTATGGCTTATCAGAAACCTCGCCTGTTGTGACATTAAACGATTTTCAAAATGAAGAAATAGGCAGCATTGGTCGCCCACTATCAAACACCACCGTGGAAATTTGGGATGAAAACGACGAGCCCGTTGCAGACGGTGAGTCTGGCGAGATAGTTGTTAAAGGCCCGCAAGTAATGATGGGCTACTGGCAACGCCAAGATGAAACCGGTAAATGCATGAAACGTGGTTTTTTCAAAACCGGTGATGTGGGTCTGAAGCTACCAAGTGGTAATTACAAAATTGTAGACCGATTAAAAGACATGATTATTGTCTCTGGTTTTAACGTGTATCCTAACGAAGTTGAAAACATACTTTGTCAGCATCCGGCTATCTGCGAAGCGGCTGTTATTGGTGCAAAAGATGAAAAAACCGGTGAGCGTGTGTGTGCCTACATTACTTTAAAAGAGCAGGTTGATGAACAACAAGTGAGTGACTACTGCCGCGAAAACTTAAGTGCTTATAAGGTGCCTAAATCAATCATTTTTATGGAACAATTGCCTAAATCGACGGTTGGCAAAATTCTACGTCGAGAGTTACGTCAGCAATAAAGCGATCGTTTTAGCCGCCTAACTGGTATAAAATAACTACGAGTTATTTTATACCAGTTAGGTAGTTTAAAGGTCATTATGGAAAAGTTTATTAATCACATTCAACTTGGTTACTTAGGTTTACTGCCTTTTTTAGGCTGTGTAGGCTGGCCGCTTATAGCAGGTAGTAATGCCGTTAACTTAGACTTTTTCACTTTTTATAGCATCGCCATTTTAGCCTTTATGGCTGGCAATTTATGGCATGCAGGCCAGCAAACGCATGCTGATGCCATCAAAGCAATTATTCCTATCTTACCGATTGGCTTTTTAAGCTTTTTACCGTCAAGCTGGATACTGGCTTGGCTTGCTGCGAGCTTTTGGTTAGTGCTGTTGTTTGAGAAAAGCACACCGCAGTGGCAAACCTATCACGTTGATTATCAAAAAATGCGATTCGTTTTAACCTCGGTTGTGTTTGTATGCCACATATTTGTAATTGGCATGAATATCTATCCTGAGTAGCCCTTTTCTTGCGTTTGCGGTAACATCCGCGGCTCAGTTTTTTAAGGACTTGCTATGATAGATCAACTGCGCGCTAAACTAGATCACTTAGGTGAAAATTACGTAGAAAAAAACGCTCACTTTAAAATAAAAGTGATCCCATTTTTTTGTGCAATTCACATCAAAAAAGATCATAAAAACCAAGGCAACTTAAAGCTATACTCAAATCAGCTGATTGAAATATTTTTAGCTACCATGTTCTTGTTATTCGGCTTAATGCTTTTTGATACAGAAGCAGGTTTTACCCATGGCCCTATTCATATCGTTATTGCTGTTTTAATTAGTTTCAATCTAATTTTTAAGCAAATAGCCATAGAAGGCCTTAAAACTCGCTTAGCCCTTTGCCCTAAAATTTCAGTTGAAATAGCGCCAGAACAAGGCAAATAACCCCATGTATTTAGACCCTAGTTGGCGCATATTAACGGTAGGCGATGGTGATTTATCATTTTCACACTCTGTTGCTCGTTATATAAAACCAGCCAAGCTTGTTGCTTCAACTTATGATGATGCAAACACCATAGAACAAAAATATGCCGACAATGCACTTAGCGCCTTGCAACAACTTAATATTGAAACACTCACTGAGTTTGATGTAACAAGGCCAGACTCATGGCAGCGCTTAGATGGCGCTTGTTTCGATGTGGTTATTTTTCAATTTCCGCTGATACCTGCATTTAAAGGTGAAGCCGCATTTAAAGCACACACCCAACAAGGGGGTATGAATGTATTAAACCGTGCTTTGTTGCATCGCTACCTAGACTACGCTAGCCAGTTTGCATTAGATAAAAACGGCCCGATGTTATGTTACATCACCTCTAAAGATGTAAAACCTTACCGCGAATGGAATATTGAGGGCAGCTTAAATCAAGGGCTTAATTGCCAATACCTTGGCCAAATGCCATTCGATATTAGCGTGTTCCCGGGCTATAAAATTCGCAATGTTGATCGCGATAAACACGTTAAAGATACTAGCGGCATTACCTATGTATTTAGCGAAAAAACTAACAATGAAATTACCCCTAAGCTTAGTTTTCCTGCTTATTTAGGTGAAAAATACTGTGCATTATGCCGCGTTGGCCCTTATATGGCCCAAGAAGATGAAGACAAACATTTGTTAAGCAAAAAACATAAACAAATGGAAAAATTTGAACAGAATTGGCAAGCATGGCTTGTACAAAACAGCGAGGAGTAACCATGAACTTTGTGATTGTAGGTACCAATTTTATAAGCGATACACTACTGAGTGCAGCTAAAGAAATTGAACATTTCTCCTTATATGGTGTGTGCTCTCGAGAGCAGCAAACAGGCGAGGCTTTCCTTATAAAGCACGATGCTCAAAACGCTAAAGTGTTTACCAATATTGAGCAAGTATGCGAAGACCCATTAGTCGATGCCGTCTACATTGCTGCACCAAATAGCTTACATAAAGACTATGCTGTAATGTGTTTAAAAGCTGGTAAACATGTTTTAGGTGAAAAGCCTTCGGCTGCTAATAGCAAAGAGCTTGAGGCCATCGTTCAGGCGGCCAAAACGCATCAACGCTTATACATGGAAGCGATGATGACTACCCATTTACCAAACTTTGCACGCTTAAAAAGTGCCATGGCAAAGATTGGCACACCCCGCAAATATATTGGCCAATATAGTCAGTACTCATCGCGTTACGATAAATATAAAAACGGCGAACGCCCAAATACCTTCTTGCCAGAATTTGCTAACGGTGCATTAGTCGATTTAGGTATTTATCCGCTGTATATTTTACTCGCATTATGGGGCGCGCCTCAGAGTGTAAAAGCCAGTGGTGTGTTGCTTGAAACTGGTGTTGATGGCGCTGGCGATGTGCTTTTAAATTACGCTGATAAGCAAGCGGTGATCAGCTATTCGAAAATCTCGCAAGGCGATAATTTTACTGAAATTCAAGGTGAGAAAGGCCGAATACGTATTGAAGCGGTGTCATTATTAAAGCGCATGCAATTTATTGGTAACGATGGCACGGTTGAAGAACTGTCTGAGCCATTTGATGATCACTTTATGCGCCATGAGGTCAGCCACTTTATTCAAGCTGCGAATGCAGGACAAATTGAGTCATCTGTTAATACTCATACACTGTCAAAACAAGTTATGGCTGTACTTGATGAAGCACGAAATCAGCTTGGCGTTGTGTATCCAGCAGACCAATAAATGCATTACTCAAGGGTGGTTGACTCTGCCCTTTTCATTTTCAACATAAGCTTAAATGACCACCTCTAAATAACTTACCCGTAATTTTTATTGAAACAAAATTTTTGTACTATGGTTAATAGTACTTACTTTCAATATGAAGGGTAATACTTTGACTATACGCTTTTTACTCAGAACCGTTTTCGCAGCAACCATTACCCTTGCAGCCGGACTTCTCTTCATTATTTTATTTTTACAATCAGGCCAAGATGAGAGTATGGAGTCGGCTCAACAGCGTTATGAGCTAAGCCATCTTGCTCAGTTTTCATCTTCAAATTCGATTCGCCTTACTGAGCTTGCTCGTCAACATGTCGTAACCTTAGATCCTCGCTATGAAGTTGAATACCATCATCTTGTTGACCAAATTCAAGGAAAAGCAACTTGGCTCAATGGTCAGAAAAAAAACTATGTGCAGCGCTTAAAAACCTTTAATGTCGCTACCGATGATTTGGCTTTATTACAAAAATCCAACGATTTATCACTCAAACTAGTCGAAACAGAAGAAAAAGCATTTAGCTTAGTAAGTGATTTACTTGGTCGAGATACTAACAACTTAACCGTCAGCGAGCATAAAAGATGGGTGCAAGCTATTACGCTTTTAACCAACGATGCTTACATGGCCGAAGTTGAGAAAATTCAGCAGCCTGTAAAGGCCTTTTTAAATTCAATTGAGGAAAAAAGTGCAGCAGAGGTAAAAAATAATCATGACCGTGTGGTAACTTTAAGCCTAGTTAGCACCGCTTTAGTTCTAACCATCATTGCTACCTTGATAGTGTGTTATTGGCAATTAGAGAAAAAAGTGATTAAAGCAACTCATGCTTTAATTAATGAGGCCAGGCGTATCTCTGAAGGAGATCTCTCTCGCTATATTGACCATAAAGCTGATGATGAAATAGGCCAACTTGCGGTCAGCTTCAACATTATGGTTGATAAGCTCTCCCAGCTTCTAAAAGCAATACATAATCAATCAGAGCAAGCACAAGTGGCAGCGAAAAGTTTAGATGAAATATCACAGCAAGCTAAAACACTTAATGATATTCAAAGCCAAGCTATTGAGGTAATTTCAAGCTCAGTCTATGAAAACTCAACGGCCGTAAAAGAGGTTTCTCAAAACTGTGCAGAAGCGGCAAGCAGTGCCACCGCTGCTAATCAAAAAACCAAAGAAGGCCTACAGGTTGTCCAACAAGGGGTAAGCTCTGTTGAGTCAGTGGCCGGCACCTTAACCAAATCGCTAACAGATCTTAATCAGCTGGAAGCCTCAGTAAATGAAGTCACTGCTATTTTAAGTGTAATAAGTAACATTGCCGAACAAACTAATTTACTAGCACTGAATGCTGCAATCGAAGCCGCAAGAGCGGGTGAACAAGGCAGAGGGTTTGCAGTGGTTGCTGATGAAGTAAGAACATTGGCTAGCCGCACACAGAGCTCAACCCTTGAGATCCAAGATAAAATTGACTCATTACAATCTGCAACCAATGCAGTAACGCAAAGGATCCGTTCAAGCGATGCGCAAATTAAAGAGGCGGTGCTCAATTCAGAAAAAGTAGGCCATATGCTTGATGAAATTAGCCTTCAAGCAAAAGCGATTTCTGATGCCAATATGACCATAGCTTCTGCATCTGAGCAGCAATCTCAAGTGACCGAAGAAATAGCCCAGCGTTTAAACGAAGTCCAAGATACAAGTCGTCAGTCGCAGCAACAAACACAAAGTATTTCAGATTCTTCAAGCAAATTGGCTAACTTAGCAAATAACTTAAACGGGCAGATTAACCGCTTTAAATTGGGCTAGTCGCTGGTTCTGCTCAGCGACTAGCGATTAGTTTATTTAAAATCGGTAAGTAACAGATGCACCGATTGTTTGTGGGTTTACAACTGCAACGTAGCCTTGTGGGTAACGGCCACTAGCAGGCTCTTTTGCAGTATACGCCTCTTCATCTAAGGCGTTGTTGATGAAAGCACTGATCAGCCACTGTTCGGTATCGTAGCTCATCGATAAACGCGTAATGGTGTAATCACCTGCAACGCGCTCTTCAGTGTTCGTTAAATCGCCATAAAACTCATCAACATAATTAGCACTTAAATTTACTTTTAAACTATCAGTAAACCAGTGAGATACACCCAAACTCGCGGTTAACTCCGGCGCAGAATTTAGTTCATTGCCAACGGCTTCTGGGAACGCAATTGATTCATCTATTTTAGTTTTCAATAAACCAAAACCGCCATGTAATTGCCACTGTTCGCCCAGCATGCTGTAAGCTTCAACTTCTAAACCATAGCTATGAGCATCTTCGATATTAGTGATTTTACGCTCAGAGCTTAGCGCTTGATAACCGTTGAAGTTATTGTAAAACACGTTGGCACTAATATTAATATCGCCATTATTTAAAACGCTGCGTGAGCCAATTTCATAGGTATTAACCGTTTCTTCATCGTAGTAGTAATAATCTTCTGCGGTAAAATCAAGGGCACCGCCCCCTGCATTGTAACCACGACGAGCACTAGCAAATAAAGTCGTTTCGTCGCTAATGTCATATTGAATCGCGAGCTTTGGTAAACGCAGTGTGTGAGAGTTATCAAGTTGTTCAACCAGCATATCACCGCGAAATGCCATATTAAAATTACGTAATTGTTCTTCACGCTCAATGCGCAGACCCGCTGTTAATGTGAAATCACGACTTAAGTTAAAGCTTGTTTCACCATAAATTGCCGTCGATTTACTGCTATCGTCACCGTAATAGTTGGTTGCACCTACACTTTCAAAGTCTTGGTCGCGATCAAAATAGGCAAGACCCACAAAACCAGAGTAAAAATCATTGCTTAAACCAAAGTTCAATTTGGTATCGACAGTGATGTTACTCTCATCCATTGATACATCAGATTCTGCGCTTTCAAGTGGCTCGTATGCTTCAAAGCCCCATTTGTAATCCATATAAGCAACTAAAACATCTAACGAAAAATCATCGTTAATTTTGTAATCAACATTCACTTGCGTGGTGTCAGATTCAGTATCCATAATACGTTGATATAGTGGCTCATAATCAAATGGCTCATCCGCTAAAAAGTACTTACGACCCGAGTTACCCTCTTCACTATAAGTTGAATATGTTAGCTGTACTGATAAATCTTGGCTTGGTGTGTAAAGTAATTTAGCGCGTGTGCTACTGGTATTTAACTTGTTTAACTCACGATCAGTTGGGTTTGTTTCGTATACCGGCGGATTTGAAAATGTTTCGCCATCAACGTACTGAGTTGATAAACGAAATGCTAATACATCTTCAACTAACGCTCCTGATACCACTGCGGCAGTGTCTAGGTAGCTATCTTGGTTGCGATAACCGACGCGCACAGCGCCTTCAAAATCTTGAGTTGGCGCTTTAGTTGTCATGTAGACAGCACCCGCAATACTATTACGACCATTGCTGGTTGATTGCGGCCCTCGGTAAACCTCAATTTGTTCTACATCCCACAGACCCGTATCACCAGTTAAATCAGCTACAAACGGCTGGCTTACACCATCAATCAAGGTTGAGACACGAGCCTTTGAACCACCACTAAATGAGTTAAAGCCCGTTGCGCCACCATTACCAGACACACCTCGCATATCTGGCACCGAGCCCGTTAACACAACAACGTTCGCCATTTCTGACAGCGCTTCAGATATAGATGCAAGTTGGCCGTTTTCTAATAGCGACTTATCAACAACCGCCACTGACGACATCGTCTCTTTAAGTGACTTCTCAGTTTTTTCACCTGTAACAACAATGGTATCCATTGATTTTCGACTGTTTTGATCATCGTCGGCCCACGCTGAGCCTTGCGTAACAAGTAATGATGCAAGCATAACTTTGGTGAGTGAATTAAGTTTAAATGCTGTAGCCAATGTCCTTTCCCCGTAAGAGATTATTAGAATTAAACAAATTGCGTTTGATAAAAAACGCTAGGAAATTAACACAAGCTTAATATTATTGCAATTGAGTTTAGTTATCATTTACAATAAGGTTTAACATTTACTACAACTATAATCTCATGCTCATTTTTACTGTTACTCTGCTTATCATTTTCGCTGTCAGTATTTTATATTGCACCAGAAAACAGCAGCGATTCTTAAAAAAACCAATTAAAAAACAATGGCGATTACTTTCAATTGCGTTAACTATTTGCGCATCAATACTTGCCCTTCAACAATTCTCAGTCACAGCAGCCGTGTTCTACATCATCTTTAGTGTGATGCTAATGTTGATGCTGCTCCCTTTTGCGAGCCTGCTGCGAAGAAAAGGATAACTCATGACAAGTTCAGCTAAACGCCAACCAACTTGGTTAGGGAAAACGCTAGCAGGTGCAATTTTAGGGTTAGCACTTTCATTTATTTTCGTTGCTTTTTTTGCTTGGTATGGCCCTGGAGGCATTGATGCTCGCGATAAAGTGCAATTTAACATGTGGATGATCACGCCAGTTTGGCTAACCATTTTTAGTTTTAGTTATTTGTTCAACTCAGCAAAGCAAGCTTGGCTTGTACTTGGTGGGTTAACTGTGCTGCTTTATGGCGTATTTTTTATGCTAAGGAACGCATTATGAAAGTCAGATCGGATATTCTTCGCACCTATCAAGGAGTACACACATGGACAGGCATCATTGCAGGTTTAGTGCTATTCATAGGTTTTTATGCTGGCAGCTTGACCATGTTCAAACACGAAATCCAGCAATGGGCTGCCCCCATTCAAGCTCCTAAAGTCACCAGCTCTAATTATGACTACCAAACGCTGGTAGATACGGCAATTAATGAACATAGTGAGCAACTGGCCAAAGGTTTTAACCTCGATTTACATACCCCAAATGCACCTCTTTCGTGGTATATCAAAGGCAATGCCCGAGGCATGGAGCTTGATAAACAACTCAACTTCGCCCACTTAAATGTTAATGGCAGTTTAAACGTCAGCGTACAAACCGAAAATGAACTTGCTGATTTAGTAGACTATTTACACCGTACAGCAGGCTTCATAGGCGAAATTGGCCATGACCAATCAGGGGTGTATATTCTTGGTATTGCCTGTGTTTTGTACTTTTTAGCTTTAGTCTCTGGGGTGATAATTTTACTGCCGACATTAGTTAAAACTTTTTTTGCACTGCGAAAAGAAAAAGGGCCTAGTCGATTTTGGCTTGATAGCCATAACCTTGTCGGTATAGCCAGTTTACCATTTCATTTAGTCATTGCTTTTACCGTGGTGGTATTTGCATTTCATGATTTTATTTATGGTGGTTTAGCACAATTTTATGATGGTAAGCCGCTATTTCAGCGCCCTACGCCTGCGGCGCAAAGTTTTCATATTGAAAACTTGCCACGCATTGATGAGCAAGTACTCGCAGCGAAAAACTATGCCCCCGGCTATGAGCCAATCCATATTCACTATAGTAATTTAAATTCAGCATCACCTTCTGCGGTGTTTATGATGAGTAACAATAATGCGGTAGTGCGTGGACCAGATACTGATTACCTATTCATGAACCCGTACACACTAGAAGTGGTTAACTCAAGCTACCCGCAAGGCGAAGATGCAGTGTGGGGTAACATGGTTGCCAGTATTTTCTCACTTCATTTTGGCACCTATGGAGGAGACTGGGGTCGTTGGGGTTACTTCATTATGGGATTACTTGGCGCCTTCTTATTCTATTCAGGTAATTTATTGTGGATAGACAAACGCTTCAAAAAAAATCCTAATAAACGCAGTACCTTGTTTATGGCAAAACTCACCATTGGCGTTTGTTTAGGGTCTATGATTGCCGTTGCTTTTACACTCGTCGCTGCCAAATGGCTACCTGCATTTGTTAGCAACACAAACTACGCTACCCTATACAGTTACTATGCAGCCTTTTTTGTTTTTGTAATATATAGCTTCTTAAAACCTGTGCAAAAGGCAACCACGGTTGGGTTTTATTTACTCGCAAGTCTGTGTGCATTAATGGTGTTATCTACGCTAGTAAAACTTGCCAGCGACACCAATTCACTATTTTACTCAAGCTATTTAGTTGATATTGTCGCTGCTATTTTTGCGGCTACTTTCTTTAAAGTGGCAAAACGCCAGCAGCAAAAACAGGCCACGCAAACCATCATGCCGACCTTTGAACAAGCAGGACAAAGTTAAGCACTCTCTTTATGGGTATCAAAGCAATTTGATACCCATAATTTTGCTTTATCGAAAATCTGTGTCCGTTTAACGAAAAACATTTCTTCTCCCTCAAAACATCAGTAGAATCGCCGCAAACTTGAACTATTAACTTTCATAAGGACAGTGATGCAGCGCACCATTCCACCGTTTTTTATTGCTGTTATTTGCGTGCTTCTTGCAATGGTTACCATTCAATCTGGTGCCTCTGTTGCAAAGCAATTATTCCCTTTAATAGGCCCTGAAGGTACCACAGCACTTCGATTAGGTTTTTCAGCTGCTATTTTGTGCCTGGTTTTTAAGCCTTGGCGAGCTTTTCCGCCGATAGGGCAACGCATGCCGATCATCGTTTATGGACTGAGTTTAGGTGGCATGAATATCCTGTTCTATTACGCGATTGAGCGCATTCCTTTAGGCATTGGTGTTGCTCTGGAGTTTACTGGCCCCCTTGCTGTTGCCCTACTTTCATCTCGTAAAAAGCGCGATCTGTTTTGGGTAGCCTGCGCCATTGTTGGCATTATTTTATTGCTACCTGACATGAAAGGCGAAGACAGCCTCGATCCTGTGGGCGTGATCTTAGCCCTTGCAGCAGGTGCATGTTGGGCGTTTTATATATTGTTTGGCAAAAAAACTGGAAACCAAGGCTCTGGCGGGATGACTGTAGCCATGGGGATGAGCGTCGCCGCGATTGTGCTTGTGCCTTACGGCGCCGTTTCGCAAGGCGCTGCATTATTGAGTTGGGAAGTATTACCACTTGGTATTTTAGTGGCTATTATGTCTAGCGCGCTACCCTATACGTTAGAAATGGTGGCACTTCGCAATATGCCCGCACAAGGCTTTAGCATCATGATGAGTTTAGAGCCTGCGATCGCAGCATTGGCTGGTTTTATAATTCTCTCTGAATTTTTAAGTGTATGGCAATGGCTGGCCATTTTATTAGTGATTACCGCTTCGGTTGGCAGTTCGATGTCAACCCAACAAAACGACGAATAAACTCTCCACCTATCTTTATTTAAAGGCGCATAATGCGCCTTTTTCATTTTATTTAATCCACAAGTTTAAATTTAACTTACAAGCCATTTAAAATTGTTAATAATGAAACTTATTTGTATAATGCAAACCATTCTCATTACCATGCAAATAACGGAACTAGAATGCTTATCGTAAGAAAATCAAAGATAGCTGCAGCCATAGCGAGCTTTTTAACCCTATCATTATGTGCGCAAACAGCTTTAGCTGATGACGCTGACATTGAAAAAATTGTTGTAAAAGGGCAAAAAATAGACCGAACCTTACAAGAAACACCAGCAAGTGTTGCCGTGATAACGGGTCAAACAGTAGAGCGTGAAAACTTAAATGATTTTTACGATGTATTAGCGCGAACACCTAATACATCAGGCACCGATGGTGCTGGGTTTAATATTCGTGGAATCGATGCATTTAATGTCACTGGCGGCGGCTCTGGTGGGCTAGCAAGTGTCTATATTGATGGTGCCCCTGTCCCTTATCGAATGATGCAACAAGGCGGCTTCTCAACATGGGATGTTAGCCAAGTTGAGATATTACGAGGTCCGCAATCAACTTTGCAAGGGCGTAATTCTTTAGCAGGCGCAGTGGTAATGAAAACTCGTGATGCTATGCATGAATTTGATTTTAAAGGTCGCTTAGGGGTTGGCGAGTATGGTACACAAGAGGCCGCTGTTGCTTTTGGTGGCAGCTTAATTGAAGACGAGTTAGCATTTCGTGTTAGCGGTGAAAAACGTGACATTGATGGCTACAATACTAATGTTGCAACAGGCAAAGAATCTGACTTTGATAACAACGAATTTTATCGTGCGAAGCTGCGTTATACCCCCTCTGCATTACCTGAATTTGAAGCACAATTTAGTTTTATGCACAGCGAAAATGACAAAGGTATCGACTGGGTTATGGTTGAAAGTGGTCATCAAGACTACCCTATTAATGATATCTACAAAGACAGGTACGTATACTTAGATTCTCCGACTTATGAATGGACAGATACTGACTTATACATTTTAAACCTTGATTACGATCTTAATGATCAATGGTCATTTGCATCTATCACTACTTACTCTGACGCTGCCTATGGTTATGAGTGGGATGGTGATGCGAGTATGAATCCACCAAAATCGACTCTAACAGATGTAAGAAAAGACGAAACAAAAACACAAGAGCTACGATTTACTTATGATGGCGATAAACTTTCTGGTTTGATTGGCTTCTATTATTCAGATCTTGATGTTTTTGATAGTAGTGGTGGTGAGCGAGGCATTACATTTGCAGATTTAGGTGTGCGTTCATTATTAACTGCACCGGCTGAATTCGGTGGTCTAGGTTTACCTGCAGCATTAGCTGATCAAGTACTGCAATTTTATGCCGCAGCAGATCCTGTTTTTATTGGCCAAAACTCTGATTACATTCAAAAAGTAAAAACTAAAGCATTGTTTGCTGATTTTACTTATGAAGTTAACGACAACTGGGATATATTTGCCGGACTTCGTTACGACAAAGAAGAGCAAGCCAACGGTACAATTGCAGACATCTATATCACAGAGCAAACTCAAGCTGTACTGCCAAACCCAGAAGACTTCGCAACCAACCCTATGCTAGCCCAATTGGTAGCCAGTATTAACCAGCAGCTTTTCGCAATGACAGATGGCGCATCAGGGGATGAGCCTGTAGAGGATGCTGATTTTGACTCATGGCTACCAAAGTTAGGGGCAACATACCGCTTCAATCAAGATATTTCTACAAGCTTCACAGTACAAAAAGGCTATCGCTCAGGCGGTGTCGGCACCAATGTAGCAAAAGCGACACCATTTACTTTTGATCCTGAGTATACATGGAATTATGAACTTGCATTTCGCTCAGTCTGGTTAGATGAAAAGTTAGTAGTCAACGCCAATATTTTCTACCTTGATTGGACCGACCAACAAATTGCGGTTTATCTATCAGGTAATCAATACGATAGAGAAACTCGCAATGTCGGTAAATCACACGTTCAAGGCTTTGAAACAGAAATTAGTTATGAACTTACAAATAACCTTAACTTTTATGGTGGGTTAGGTTATTCAAAAACCAAAATTGATGAGTTTGTTACTGACGTCAATGGCTCAGACGAAGATTACCAAGGCCGTCCTTTCGCTGGGGCACCAGAGTGGACTGCACTTGTCGGCTTAGATTACTTTAACGAACAAGGTTTCGTTGCAAATATCAATGCAAGCTATACAGGAAGCTCACAACGCTTGTCTATTCCCAAAGAAACAAGTGACAGCATTTTTATTGATCCACGAAATGAAGCCTACTGGTTAGTAAATACGCGAGTTGGTTATCAATGGGATAATTATGGCGTTTATGCACTAATCGAGAATCTACTTGATGAACAATACGTTGCACTTGAACCAGCTGGTTTTAACAATCAAACATTAAGCTCACCAAGAACCGCGAGTATTCGTTTCGAAGTAAACTTTTAATAAAATGCGGCGGCTAAGGCCGCCTTTTTGAGGGGCATAAAAATGACTAAAAACCACACCTTCTCTGCAACTAAGCGGCGCCATTTTATGGCTTGTTTACTTGCCTTGCTGACTGCGATTGTAATGATCCCAGGAATGACAACATACCTTCCATTTGCGATTGAAGAACAAATACTTATTCCAATAATGTTGTTTCCTTTAATTTGGACAGCCTTGTTTATCTATGCCTATATGGCTGAAAAAGCGTGGCACCCTTTTGCATTGATGTTATTTATTTTGATAAGTCATGGTGGTCTGAGCTACTTAGCATTGACTGGGGGGCAGTCATGAAATCAATCAGCTTGAAAAAACTTTTCTTAATGCATAGCTGGGTCGGTATAGTGACTGCCATCTTGCTGTTTATTGTTTGCTTCACTGGTGCGTTAGCAGTGTTAAGCCGCCCAGAACTAAAGATTTGGGCAAATCCAGAGCTACATCAACTCAGTACACTTCCAAGCGAAAAAATCACAGATATAATAAATACATACCATAAAACTGTACCGAAAGAGTTTGGCGAAAATATTCATGTGTATTTACCAACGGGGCACAATACACATTTACTAACCGTATTGTTTGAATCACACCATGGAGATGAAAACTACAGCGAAGCGGCTGCTTATGCTTATCAGTTTGATCCGCGTAATTATCAATTAGTGAATGAATACTATGGGGCAACGAGTTACTTTTACGAACACAGAAAAACAGATGCCCCATCATTTATCGGGCATTTTCATGCAGACCTACATTTAAGTAGGCCTATAGGCTTAATTTTAACCGGATTCTTAGGGTTAACGTTGCTTGTTTCTACAGTGACTGGTTTATTTATACATCGACAATTTTTTAAGGAGCTATTCACATTTAGGCGCAAAAAACCGCTTGATGTCATTATTAACGATGGCCATAAAATTATGGGGATTTGGGGCAGCTTATTCCATGCAGTCATTGGTTTTACAGGTGCTTTTTTAGGGCTTGCTACCGTTATTTTGCTACCCGCAGCGGCATTTGTTAGCTTTGGCGGCGATCAAGAGAAATTGATTGAAAAGTTCACCGCCATTCCAGAACCCATTATCAGCGAACAATTTCAAGCCACAGATATAAATGCTATTTTGCTAGATGCACAAGTACGCTACCCAAAAGCAAAGATAATTGATCTCACTATAATGGCGCATAATGATGCAAATGCAGAAGTCTACATGCGACTAATTGGTGGTGAGCAAGTGGCTTCACAATTGTTGAAATACCATGGCTCTGGTGAATTTGTAAAATCAATGAGCAGTTTTGGCGATATACCAGGGGCATCAATTAAAGTACTAGAGTTATTGTTTCCGCTTCATTTTGGTAATTTTGCAGGCGTGTTTGTTAAATTAGTTTGGGTATTGCTAGGGCTGAGCACTGCGTTGTTACCGCTCTCAGGTATGATGATGTGGCTTGCCAAACGCAGCCGGGGCAATAACCCCACACTCAGTCAACAAGCGTATCAGCGCTGGAACAGAGTTATCATTGGTACTTGCGGTGGCCTTGTATTAGCGTGTGCTATTTTATTCCCTGCTCAAATACTATTAAATAACCTGGTCGATAGTACCTTGCATAACAAGGTATTTGCTCCATTATTCTTTTATAGCTGGTTAGTATGGTCTTTATTGGCTCTATTACCGTTAAACTATCAGCGTTTTTTACAAATCACGCTTATTGTCATTGGTGTAGCATGTTCGGCCATCTTACCTCTTAATCTAATACTTTCATCTAGTCACGCTTTTAGCGCAGCTAACCTGTTAGTGAGTGTCGTTGATATGAGCTTTTTTGTAATCGGCGTTACCGTGTTATATGGCGCTTTTTGTAAAGTGAATATTCAAGATATCTCTAAAACGAAAAAGTTAGAACGGGAGTTAACAGTATGAACTTACTTCTCCTTATTGCCGCAATAATATTACTTTTAGGTAGTAATTTACTGCTTAGAAGCACAATAAGAACCTATAACCTCTTATCACCGTGTTTACTAATTATTGCAACAATATTACTAACACTCATTTATGGTGTAGTTGCAGGTGTTTTCATCGCCATTGCAAGCTTCCTCCTGACAGGCCTATTAACTGCACTATGCCTTGGAAAGGCACAGTAAGTTTTAGTGAAGGCTGCGTAATAGCAGCCCTCACCCACCTTCCCAAAAAACGCAAAAATACCGCAAATAAATAATGATAATAGTTATCACTTGTGATACATTTTGCAAAGTTATTGTATTACAAATAAAACTATTATTTTAATTCGTATCGTAAGCAAAATGCCGTATTGAATACCAATTAAAATAATAAAAATCATAACCCCTTGGAGATCATAATGAAGTTCACTCAGTTGCCTATTGCAACCGCTATTCTTTGTGCATTGTACCCTCAAATCAGTTTTGCAGAACAAACGACTGACATAGAGGCCAATGTCGAAAAAATCGAAATTGTTGGCATACGTCAGAACCGTATTAGTGAAGGCGCGACAGGTTTAGCACTCGAAATTGATGAAACTCCGCAATCAATTAGTGTGATCTCTGCTGAGCAATTAAAAAATTACTCTGCTTTTAACGTCAATGATGCTTTACGCTTAGCACCTGGTATCAATGTTGAAGAATGGGAAACTAACCGTACTAACTATACATCACGTGGTTTTGAAATTAAGAATACACAAATCGATGGGGTTGGCTTACCGAATGACTGGGGTATTGTCACTGGCGCAATGGAAGCGTACGGCTATGAAAAAATTGAAGTTATTCGTGGTGCTAATGGCTTACTTACTGGTGTAGGTAATGCTTCGGGTACGCTTAACTATGTGCGCAAACGCCCTAAAAACGAAAACGGCGGCGAAATCGGTGTCTCTGTTGGCTCTTGGGATTTTAAACGTTTACAAGCTGACTATTCACTATTATTAACCGAATCAGGTAGTTGGGCTGCACGCTTTGTGGCTGCCGCAGAAGATAAAGAGTCATATCTCGATGGACTTGAGAACAACCGCGAGTTTTTCTCTGCGGTAGTAGATGGTCAGCTTACAGATAACTCAACGGTTACTATTGGTTATTCATATCAAGATGCAGACACCGATGGCAATACTTGGGGCGGCCTTGTTTATAACTACACAGATGGCACACAAGCTAAATGGGATGTCAGCGACACAACCACCCAAGAATGGACAATGTGGGACACCATTAACACCTCTGCATTTGTTGAATACAACTATGTTTTTGCAAACGCGTGGCAACTCCAAGCGAGCTACAACTTCCGTGGCTTTGAAGAGCAAGACAAACTGTTTTATGCCAGCGGCAGCATTGATAAAGACACAAACCTTGGCCTAAGTGGTTGGCCGGGTCGTTACGACAGCGAAGTAGATGCTGATTTATTTGAAATCAAAGCATTTGGTGCCTTTGAATTGTTTGGTAAAGAGCACCAAGCAAGCTTTGGTGTAAGCCATGCAAAAAGTGATGATGTGATGTATCAACACCCGTTTGATTTTGACAATACACCGGCTTATGGACCAACGCCTGCGTTTCCGTACGATTTAGATGCGATTCCAGAACCGGATTGGTTAACACCGGTTCTTTATTCAGATATTGAACAAAAGCTAACCCGTTACTTTGGCTCTGCTCAGTTAAATATTACTGATAAATTATTTACCGTGGTTGGTTTTAACGCTATTGAATTTGAACGCTCAGGCATGAATGCCGGTGCATCTATCGATAATGACGAAAGCGAAACAAGCCCATATATCGGCTTTACCTATAAGTTAAACGATGATTTAAACTTATATGCTAGTTACTCAGACATTTATCAGCCGCAAGAGCAAGCTGATTACAACGGCCAATACTTAGCACCTACCAAAGGCACTAACTTTGAAACCGGTGTTAAGGCTTCTTGGTTTGATGATGCTCTAATGACAACATTTGCCTATTTTACTGCTGAGCAAGATAACTTTGCGCAATATGCGGGCCTCACTGAAGATGGTATTTATTACTATGAAGGCGTGTCTATTGAGTCAGAAGGCTATGAATTTGAAGTCACAGGTAAAATCACCGACGCTATGAATATCGTCGGATCTTATACACATATTGATGTTACAGATGAAAATGGTGATGACACGAATAAATGGGCACCTCGCGATGTTGTCGGTGTAACAGTGGATTATGCACTAACAGATGCAGTGGTGGTTGGTTTAAATGGCCGTTGGCAATCTAAAATCGAAAGTACTGATTACAATGTTAAGCAAGGTAGTTACGCGCTGCTAAACGCCTTCGCGCGTTGGAATATTAATGACCAAGTAGCAATACAAGCTAACGTTAATAATATTACTGATGAGCAGTACATCAATAGCTTGCAAACTGTAGGTTATTATGGCGCACCAACAAACGGTAGCCTCACCCTGACTTATAAGTTTTAAACCTTATTTAGAACAGTGTCGTCTTCGTAGGCGACACTTATCTATCTGTCAGTCAAACTATAGTTGTTAAAGCTATCAATACACGGGACTAACTCCACAAGATTATGCTTTTGATTATAGTTGTGCAGAAAGCCTATTACTTCACAGCCACTTGCTTGTGCTGCAATTACTCCAGACCTAGAATCTTCAAAAATAATGGCTTGTTTACTGGTTATAGCTAATTTTTTTAATGCGAGTTGATACGCTTCTGGGTGAGGCTTTAAATTTGTCACTTGTTCATTAGTAATTATCACATCAAAAACATCCTCTAAATTTATTAATGATAAAACAGTATCGACCATCCACTGCGACGCTGAGGTTACTAAGGCACATTTTTTTTCATTTTTCTTAACATCGTTTAAGAGCTTTTTAGCTCCATTATTTAATTTTAGCTCTGCTCTCAATAACGTTTTGTAGTTTTTTTCAAAGCACGGGTTGAAGCTTTCTGGTACTTTGCTAATTTTTGCGTGGCTAAAAATATATTCAAGTACAGCTTGCCAACTTTGCCCCATTACTTCTTTATATATTTCAGCTTTGATTTTTACGTTAAATTCTAAGCATGTCATTGCTATAGCTTTTGCTTTAAGCGGCTCAGAATTAACCAATGTGCCATCCATATCAAAAAGATACCCTTCATAGTTTTGCATTGATTGCTCCGGTTTTATTATTGCCAATTACTAAAATTTAGAATCAGTTTGTGTATTGAAAAGTCCACTACCTATCAGCACTTTCAGTTATTTATAAAAGCAAATTGACAAGATTAGCTTAGGTATGTAATTTACCAATTATAATTATTGTTTTACCAGAAAACTTACCAATTAATAAGCGTTCTTCGCATTAGTTATCTAAGACTCAAAATCGTTTTTATAGATATGACTAATTTGAAGATCGGGAGAGATATAATGAAAAGACGGAGACGTTTTTGGACCGTTGTTGATAAATTAGAGTCTCAGATAGATCGTGGGATCTACCCTGTAGGGAGTCGCTTACCTGCAGAACGCGAATTAGCCGACACTCATCAAGTAAGCCGACCAACAATACGTGAGGCAATTATCGCGTTAGAAGTTCGTGGCCGTGTAGAAGTTAAAACTGGCTCTGGTGTATTTGTTACCGATAACTGCAAAGTAGAGACTGTAGATCAACCAATCAGTGCATTTGAGCTAACCCAAGCTCGTGCTTTGGTTGAAGCTGAAGCAGCAGCATTAGCAGCTGCGACAATTCAAGAACCAGAACTTGCTGCGCTAAAGCAAAGTTTAGAAGATATGAAAGTGCCCGATATGGCAATTGAAGCTGATCAGCGTTTTCATGAAATTATTGCTAAATCGACTCGAAATAATGCCATTGTGATGTCTATTCAGAACTTATGGAAATTAAGGCGTTCTGAGCCGCAAATAATCGCTGCCTATGAAGATGTTTGTTCGCAAAGTGATGAGCAACGCCTTCAAGAGCACACAAGTATTTACGAGGCAATTGCGAATAAGGATTCATCTGCGGCTCGTAAAGCAATGCACAACCACTTTAATCGTTTAATTAACTCACTATTTGCGGCAAGTGAAAAGAAAGCACTTGAAGAGATCAGAAGAAAAACGAATGAGACTCGTGGTTTGTATTCGATCTCACATTTAACTCAATAAAGATAAGCAGAACTTTAAGGCGGATTCTTTAGAAGTTTCAAGCACCCCTAATTAAATATAAAAAAGCAAGCTACTCAGCTTGCTTTTTTTCTAAATCGAACTGTTAGAATTTATAACTTACCCCAAATGTAATACGACGGTCAGTTAAACCTTGATAACAGAGTAAAGCCCCTTCATTGACACATGACTGGCTAACTTCTGACTCAGTTAAATTCACAGCTTCAACAGCTAAATTAAGTTGTTCTGTCACATCATAGCTAACACTCGCATTTAATTGTCCACGATCTTCTTGAACAACTGGGAAACCCCAAGGATAGCTTGATGTACTACCAAAGTCTTCTGAACGATAACCTTCACGCCACGTGTAACGGGCACGAGCTGAAAACCCATATTTTTCATAATATAAAGTAAAATTATACGCGTTTTCAGAAAGATCAATTAATGGCTGCTTAGCAGAAACGGTAATATCTTCAATACCCGTTGTTAATGCGAAAATGGCATTAGCTCTACTCGTAGCCGTATCTATAGCCTCTCCTCCAGAAGACTTTTGATAGGTATAGTTAGCCATGACGCCAAAACCTGAAGCCCAACCTAAATCATTCTCAAACTCTGACAAGTCATATTGAAATGCCAGTTCTACACCTTGCTGTGTTCGCGTATCTGAATCATTAATCGTAGTTTGTGTTGGCACACAAAGCCCAACACCTGGTTCCGGGCCAAATACATTAATATCGGCGATCGGATTAAAAGTACCACCTTCTTCACAAACAGGTCCTGTGGTATCACGGTAGCCTGTAGCTGGGTCTTCATAAGGGTCAACTTGTCGAGTTACATGTAAATCTTTTCGTTTTTTATGAAAGTAGCCAACACTCACTAATGCTGAAGGGGCAAAATACCACTCAGTAGAGATGTCAAACGAAGTTACTTCCTCTGGCTCAAGACCTGGGTTGCCAATTGACACCGCGCTGTTCGGACTTGTGCTATATGAAACTGAAGTCGATAGGTCATCGTAATCTGGACGACGAATATCCTTTGACCACCCTAAACGAACAATCACATCCTCAGAGACATTCGCGCTTAGGTTAAGGCGCGGTAAAATAAAATCATAATCTGCTTCAGAAACAATTTGCGATACTACTTGGTTCCCTTCATCATCGACAGTGACAGAATTACCTACAGAGGTAATATCTGTCTGTAAATATCGAACACCGATATTACCTCTAAACATTTCGTACTCAAAATTAGCTTGTGCATACAAAGCATGAGTAACTTCTTCAATATCAAAAAACGCACTTACTTGTGAAGTTGGCGAGCTGATTGGTGCGCGATCAGAACCGGTAATGGCATTATTAGCCGCAATTGCATCATTTAAAACGCTTAATACGTAGTCTGGATTTGAACCTGCTAATTCAGGGTTAATAAGTAAAAAATCTTTAATGTATAGCTTGCGGCCATCTGCAGCATTAAAATTATCTGGGCCAGCAACTAAAAGTTCTGCGAATAGGTCACCCGATGGGCTGTCAGCCATTTTACGAAGACCAACATTGTTGCGAATTTGGTCTGAAGTACTTGTAGATTTGTTGTAACGATAACCAAAATCAACTGATGTAACGATACCGTCGAGGTAATAAACAAAATCAGTGCGAAATGCATCTTCTTGATTTTCAGTTGTGTCACGACCTTGGTTTACATCACGTAAGACGACATTTGCAGGGTCGAGTAACTGTGAGCTGGTTGGCGCATTCGCTTCACTTTGGGCTATACCAAAGGATAGAGCGCCACCACTTAAGTCATACTCAAAGGGGGTTCCATTTTCATTAGAGTCATTTGTAGCAACATTCGGGTTAATAAAATTCAATGTTGTATTGAAACTTGGAGTCGTTGAATCTGAACGAGATGTAGATGCTTCAACGCTAACAAATAGATCATCTCCTTGCCACTGGCCGCCTAAACGGAAAATCTGACTATCAGTTTGACGTGAGTTTGTATCACTTGAGAATCGAAGATTTGGATCTGCTCCGCCATCTTCTACTGGAATAACGCCCTTTAGAGCAGCCTCAATACTACCAAGGTCTTGACCGTCTAAGGTGCCAAAATGAATCGTTTCAAATTCCGTTGGAACAGATACATTCCTAAGATCACTCACACCAGAAGCCTGAACACGAGAGCTTTCTTGACGGCGATCTTGATCATTTACAACAGCATCAAAGAAAAATTTAGTACTATCATTTGGCGCCCATTCAAGTGTACCTGCAAAGTTTACGGTTTCGGACTCGTAATTATCGTAATCTTGGATCAAGAACTGAATTGGTAGAAAGTCAAATGATTGAGCGCTTTGAGCTCCACTCTCGGCAGCTACAGAGTTATCTCTATCTGCACGAGGTCTAAAAGCCGTGACATCCTGCTCCGCATAACTTGCACTAAAAACAGCACCAAACTCACCACCAGAAGATAGTTCCCAATTATCGCCCCATGATGCTGAGACTCTAGGCTTCATACCATCGGTAGATAAACTACTATCTTCACCTTGAACACGAATTGCAGCAAGTGTCTCATTGAGTTGTAGAGGGCGAATTGTACGTAGATTAATTGTTCCACCTACCGAGCCTTCGATGGTCTTCGCCTCCGGTGACTTAATAACTTCAACAGCAGAAATCATTGAGGCAGACACATCTTCAAAGCTAATGCCCGTGCGACCTGAACCTGAGCCAACAGTAGAGACACCATTTATCTCTGTTCTATTAGCATTAGTTCCCCTAATTTGAACACCTGTACCAACACCTGCTTGGCGAGTAATTTGAACACCAGTAACATTTTCTAGCACTTCAGCTAAGTTCTGATCTGGTAATTTACCTATGTCTACGGCTTGAATGACTTCAACTAAACTGTCCGCTGAGCGCTTTTCCGCTAGTGCGTTAGTAAGTGACTGTCTAATACCTGAGACTTCAATCACTTCAAATTCTTCTTCCGTTTTTGTTTGACTTGGTTCTTGCTGCGCAAATGCAACATTGAGTGTACTTGCTGAGAGTATCGCTAACGTAATACTAGAGAGTGTGTGTTTCATAGTGTTTCCTGTGTATTCAAACGCATAATGTAAATGATTGTTGTTGTAAATTTGCTAACCGCCCCACAAAAGGTTAACCAAATAATTACACCCACCACAAAAAAGATCAACCTTTTGGTAATAACTTTATTTAAAAAATATTCAACAAAAATTATTACCAATAACTTTTACAACCATCAAAAACAAATAAAAACATATAAAACAAAAACTTAAACACCTTTAATATACATGAAAACACATATCAATAACAATTTAAATGTGTTCTCCGTGTAAAAACACCCCAAAATTGGTTAACCAATAAATTAAAGCAAAAAAAAGAGCGAATATACGCTCTTTTTATACCTACGTGGCCATTGATAGTATTTTTTAACGCAAGAAGCGACTAGTTTTATACCTCAAAATAACATGTCTTAGTGCAGGCTTGTATTACCCTTAAATAATAGGTTAATACTTAAATATCACTCCAGCAAATAAGTGAAACCCATATTTATTTACGACACCATGGTTGCCTTAGTTAATTGTGTTTCCATTCTCATCGGTAATAAAAGTATCAAAACAAGTGCTACCTTCAAACTCAATGTTTGCATCAGCGTAAAAGTAGCCTAACTTAATTCCACTTCAGTTATCCCAACGATAAATAATGAATTTTTCCAAACAATACAAAGCGCTTTTATCATTAGGTGGTTTAGTCAGTTCGAATAGACTAACAAGCCCCTAGTGCTAATCCGCGAATGAGTCCTAACATAATCTACTCCCTAAATCAGTTTATTCAAAAACAGTCTGATTAAACCCTTTTACTTGCCCAGGTGAGCCAATAATTACGGGTACTCGTTGATGTAAATTAGTTGGTATTATCGACATAATTCTCTGCCCTTGAGTAGTGGCTTGTCCCTGTGCATTTTCAATTAACATTGCCAATGGGTTTGCCTCATATAGTAGTCGTATTTTACCATTCTCATTACCCACTCGGCGATCTGCTGGGTACATAAAAACGCCACCTCGCGTTAAAATCCGGTGTACATCTCCTACCATGGCTGCATTCCAACGCATAGCGCTTTTGTCAAATTGCTCATCAGCGTATAGAAGCTGGTCAAAGTAATGCTGTACCGTAGCATGCCAATAGCGATAATTAGCCATGTTTACAGCAAACTCATTACGTGTATTTGCAACCTGCATCTGCTGTTTTGTTAGCAAAAAGCCTCCATGGGTTAAATCCAAGGTATAGCAGCGAGTTGGTCCGCCCGTACTCATAACTAATAACGTCGATGCTCCATATAAAACATAACCTGCGCATATCTGACTTTCACCAACCTGTAAGAATTGTGCATCGCTATCAAAGGGAACATCATCACGTTTGCGATAAATAGTAAAAATAGTGCCAATTTGGCCATTAACATCAATATTTGAAGAGCCATCAAGGGGGTCAAAAGCAACGATATAGTGGCCTTTAGCGTTACCAGCTACGGCATGATCTTCTTCTTCAGATGCAATAGCCGCAACCGATGCTTCTTCAAGTAACATGTCTTTAAGTAATTGGTTTGCGATTACATCGAGCTTCTTTTGCACCTCACCTTGGATATTTTCATCCAAGGTGGAGCCAAGTACCCCAGCCAACTCTCCCTGACTCACGCGAAAAGCAATTTCTTTACATGCCGCTAAAATAGTTCTGATCAACAAAATCAGTTCAGTCTCGACAGCATCTTTCTTTAATACGGGGATCAATCGTTGCATGGTAAGTACCTATTGATACAATTTAAATCACTAAAACATTGCAATAAACGCTTTGTCATTGCTTGCTCGCCTTGGTACAACCAAGCTCTTGGATCATAATATTTTTTGTTTGGCTTATCGTCGCCGTCTGGATTGCCAATTTGACCTTGCAGATAGGCATTATGTTGGCGGTAATAATTTAACACCCCATCCCAACATGCCCATTGTGTGTCAGTATCGATATTCATCTTTACCACACCATAGCCTAGCGACTCAGTAATTTTTGCTGGTTCTGAACCGCTCCCGCCATGAAACACAAAGTTCAAACTGTTATGTGGCAAATTAAATTTCTTGGCTACAAACTGCTGAGATTGTTTTAAGATAAGCGGGGTCAATACCACATTGCCCGGTTTATACACGCCGTGCACATTGCCAAACGAGGCGGCAATTATAAAATTAGGACTAATTTTACTGAGTCTTTCATAGGCATAAGCAACATCTTCTGGTTGGGTGTAAAGCGCTGAACTATCAAGGTGACTATTATCAACCCCATCTTCTTCGCCCCCAGTGCAGCCCAGCTCGATTTCAAGTGTCATTCCTATTTTTGCCATACGAACTAAGTAACGTTCACATGTTTCGATATTTTCCTCTAAAGACTGTTCAGATAAATCAATCATATGAGAGCTAAACAAAGGTTTGCCCGTTTTTGCAAAGTAACGTTCTCCCTCATCTAGTAAGCCATCTATCCAAGGTAGTAATGATTTGGCGGCATGATCTGTGTGCAACATAACTGGCACACCATAATGCGCTGCAACACCATGCACATAGTGTGCGGCACTGACAGCACCTAAAATCGCAGCATGTTGCGGTTCCAAGCCACAGTCTTTACCACAGAAAAATTGTGCGCCCCCATTTGATAACTGGATAATAACCGGAGACTGCACCTTTTTTGCAGCTGCCAGTGTTGCATTGATTGATGATGTACCCACCACATTCACTGCCGGTAAGGCATAGTGGTTTTCTCTAGCATCATCATATAATTTTGCAACATCCCTACCAACAACCACCCCTGCTTTAACAGCTGTATCTAACAACGACATTTCAGCCTCCGTTATGCTTTATTCGCTGCAATACATGCATCGGTAATCGCTTGCCAGTTTTGTTGCTCAACCCATTGTTGTTTAGCGATCCACGTGCCTCCTACTGCAATCACATTATCTAATGCTAAATATTCATCTTTATTATGCTCATTCACGCCACCTGTTGGGCAAAAGCGAACATCTTGGAACACACTCGACACAGCTTTTATAAACGCCGGCCCTCCTGATAGAGAAGCTGGAAATAGCTTTTGCTCAGTAAAGCCGGCCTCTAATGCCAGTAAAATGTCTGCAGTATTAGACACACCGGGAACAACCGGTAAACCACATTTTTTTAACGCTTGAAGTAAGTTTGCTGACACAGCAGGTGTAACAATAAAATCTGCACCTGCTTTAATTGCTTGCTGCAGAATACCTTCGTTGATAACCGTCCCTGCACCAACCGTGAGTTGGGGCAATTGTTGTTTTATCGCTGAAATAGTCGCTAATGAAGCCTTCGTTCTAAGTACAACTTCAACCAGCCCTAGCCCTGCATCAGCCATTGCTTTGGCTATTTTTACCCCTTGTTCAGGTGTCTCAGCTTGAATAAGAGGCAGCAGTGTTTGCCCTGACATCAGTTCAGAAAAGCGGATCATGTTCGTTCTCTCTTTAAATTAATTGGTAAAGATCAAGTTGCTGCTAACGAGCAGTTAAAAGGTAGTTTTGAAATTAAGTACTCTGCATGGCCTTCACAAAGTGTTCTTTTGGTGTTATTGCTCCTGGCTGCTGGATCACCACAGCAGCGGCTTTTGCAGCAAGCTGTACAGCTTTATGTTCATCCATACCTGCCATTCTGGCACCTAGGTAAGCACCATTAAATGCATCGCCTGCTGATGTGGTGTCGACAACATGCGTAACTGGTATAATTTGATGCTCAAACAATTGACCATTTATTTTTGTAAAGACAGAGCTTGGGCCATTTTTAACAACGACTTCTGCGATATTAAATTGCGCTAAATAGTCCATAACGGCTTGTGCGCTATGAAGCTCATAAAGTGTCGTTAAATCTTCAATACCTGGTAGACAAATATCAGCTAGTTCGAATGCAATAGTGTATTGCCCTTTAGTTTCTTGCTCACCCTGCCACAACCGGGCTCGATAATTGGGATCAAAAACGATTTTAACGCTCGCTTTTTTTATCCGCTGCACGATTTGCCAAAATAAATCTCGGCTTGCTGGTTCAATGACAGCCAATGAAATACCCGAGATAAACAGCATATCTGCACTGGCTAATTCTTCTTCAACACTTGGGTTAAAAAAATCCACCACTTTACGGGCTGCTGAGTCATGTCGCCAGTAGGTAAAACTGCGCTCCCCTTGCTCATCAGTTTCAATGTAGTAAATACCGGGGACTTTATTAGCATGTTTGAAGACAAGCTGTGTCGCGAGGCCTTCTTCGACAAATCGCTGCCGCATTTTAATACTGAGCGCATCCGTACCGATAGCACTTATAACCCCACATTCAAATGAGCTAAAACAACGCTTTAAATACACCGCTGAATTATAAACATCGCCAGCAAATGATTGATTTAGCGTGCTATCTGAAATAGCTTTTAGCTCAACCATGCATTCACCCAAAAAGAAGATTTTTTTCATTATTTTATCCTGTAATTAAAAAGGCTTTTTAGAGAATCTAAAAAGCCTTTATTTGGGTTACTTTTTACTGCTTAGTGGTTCAATTTTTGGGATCAATAGCCAAACAGCCATCATCGCAATAATCGCAAGCGATGCGCCAATCACAAATGCAGGTGTGTAATTACCGCCGGCAGTTAAGTAAGGCACCAATGACGTTAGACCTACAGCACCTAGTTTTGCAGCCATACCAGAAATACCCGATAAGGTGCCGACGGCTTTTTTCCCTAATAAGTCACTCGGTAGCGTTTGCACATTACCAATCGCTGTTTGAAAACCGAATAAAATCACAGCCATAATCAATACAGCTACTACGGGCGCGCCTGGGTTTGCCATGGCAATTAAGGCTGGCAACATAATTAAGCAGCCTAATGTAATGGTGAGCTTACGTGTTTTATCCGTGCTCCATCCGGCTTTTAAACGGTTTTGCGCAAGTAAACCACCAAACCATGCACCAAACATAGCGCCTACATAGGGCACCCAACCATAAATTCCAATTGACTTAACATCCATGCCATAGACTTCATTGAGGTAAATTGGGATCCAAAAAACAAACAACCACCAAATAGGGTCAATTGCTGCTGATGCAATGATAACGCCCCAGCTTTGTTTACGACTTAAAAGCTCAGTCGTGCTTGGGTTGTATTCTTCATCATTGGCGTTATCGGCTGTAGACTGACGTTGCCCGGTTAAGATGTATTGCTTTTCTTCTTCGCTGATCCATGGGTGAGAGCCTGGTGGAGCTTTCACTAGAATAAGCCAAGGCACTAGCCATAAAAAGCCCATAACACCTACCACAACAAACACCATTTGCCAGCTAAAGTAGACAGTCAAATAAGCAATAAGAGGGATTGCAATAATGCCGCCAATTGCAGCACCAGAGTTAAAAATTCCTTGTGCTAAGGCACGTTCTTTAGTTGGAAACCATTCAGCATTGCCTTTTGCAGCTCCCGGCCAATTCCCAGCTTCTGCAACGCCTAAAATAGCGCGAAAAAGACTTAAGCTCATTACTCCTTGGGCAAATGCATGAGCCACGGTTGCTAGCGACCACACACCTATTGATAAAACAAAACCAAGACGCGTACCAACCCAATCAAAAATTTTGCCAAAAATTGCTTGCCCAAATGCATAAGCAAATACAAAAACAATCGAAATATTGGCATAAATTTGCTTTCGCTCTAAAGCTGATTCATCAGGAAACAGTTCTTCAACAATATCAGGCCATAGCACACTAAGCGCTTGTCTATCGATATAATTGATAATAGTTGCCAGTGCTATTAGAGCAATTACCCACCAGCGTAAACCTTGAAGTTTCATATTATTCATCCTCTAAAAAGTCTTCACGAGCTGGGCTAAAGGTATCAATTAAAATACCTCCCGTTGGGCAAGTTGCACCGTGATCTGCAAAAGGAGGAATAAAACAGCTATCACCTGCTTTTAATACTTTGGTAACACCATCAATATTAAAATGAAATTCACCTTCAACAACATAAGTAACTTGTGAATGACGGTGAGCATGGTTATAGCCAATAGCACCTTGTGCAAACCAAATTTTAACGGCCATTAGTTCTTCGTTATAACCAAGCATTTGACGTTTTAGGCCATTCCCTAGGTCTTCAACTTCAGCGTCGCTTGCAAATGTAAAATGTTCACTTTGTTTAGTCATGGCAACTATTCCTAAATGTTGGTCATCAAATAAACGCCTAAGTGGCCGTCTAATGAATATGATTGATTTTTATATTTAAATGATCTTTTACTAGCGCCTTTGTTGTTATTAATGGCAATTAAATAAGGCTTATCTGCCACAGTTAACTCAATAAGCGTAAGCTCCCCCAGTTGTGTGTGTGACAAGGCAGATAATCGGCTTTGTGCAACGAGGGTATATTCTTTGCTCGGGTTATATTCACCATGAGGCTCTAGTATTGAAATAAATTGATGCCTATTTACACCTTTCACTCGGCGGATAAAACCATGTTCATTGCGTAGATTGAAATTAGGATCGTTTGCACCAACTTGCGTGAATAAAAACGACTCTTCGCCATTCACTAAGCTTGATAAAGTATAAAAGCGGCCATTTTCATTTAACCATGTGACCTTAGCTAACCCCTTCTCAGGACGAGCTTGGGCTCTTAACCAAAGATGTTGATAACCATTCTTTTTACCCAGCGCCGTCATCTGTTGACTCTGCGTATTTAAATCAAAATTACTATCGATAAATTGCCCTTTATAATGCAAAGGCAAATCTAGTTGGTGAGGTTGTGATGCGTTGACACTGTATAAATCAATAGCAATAGTACTACCTAGTTCTTTAAGTTCGACCAAAGCAAGCGTTCTCTCAAGCTCAACCCCTTCGTAAGCTGTATTTATTTGACCACTCGATACACTGCCGTATTCCGAGGTTTCAAAGAAATTTAGCGTTGGAGCATGTTTGTTTCCTTGCTTTACATCTGAATTAAAATGACTGATTTCGTCCACAACGACTGTATTATGCGCTACGGTTTGTTTTGCATAGGTGTTATTTTCCGGTAAGTAACGACCCCCAAATTTGGCTTCAACATTTAAAAAACGCGCAGCACCATAATCAGAAACAATTTCTTGTCCCTTGTCGTAAAACTGCCAGGTTAACTTATCGAAGTGGCCATGCCCTAATCCCTGAGAAGCAGGTTTAAAGAGTAATGCCTGTTCGCCATTGGGTTTGCTGCGCATGATCACAAGCGCCCCTTCATCTCCTTGGCTGCCATCTCCAAATGCGACGGACCTGAACTGATAGGGTGTTGCTAATCCTTCATCTAACGCATTTGCAACCTCTAAACCATCTCCCGAAAGAATAATTTGCCCTTGTTGTTGAGCAATATCTAAGTAGCCTGTATCACCCGTTAAACCGTAAGCAACCGTCACACCATGCACAAGTTCAATGGTGTCGACCCCTTTACTCTTAATTGCATCATTAATCGGAAAAAACAAACCGTTATAGCTTAGTTGAATTGTAGTATCTATGGCTTTTAGCAAAATACCATCACGATAGTGTGCAATTTTTCGCTCAGGTTCGTTATGTGCAATAGCTTGGGCAAACGTAACAAAAGGGAGTAACGCAAAGCGCTGGTAATAGGGGCCTTCGTTGTAATACCCCTGGGGTGAAAAAAGCATATCAAGCTGCTTTAAGAAGCCACCTTTACCAGATTTATCTAAATCATACAGCGCCTTTTCAACCCACTGTGGCTCATCTAACACGTAGCCTGCCATGCCAACTCCAGCTGTAGCCCAAGTGCCGTGATTATGTACTTTATTAAAAGTAGAAGGCTGTCCTTGTGATAAAAAGAGTGCCACAGGTCTTAATAGCTTATGCTCAATGTCATTAATGTCTTGATCTGTTAGTGTCTCAATGATCAAATCATAAGCTTGAATTGTGTATACCAACCACATAGCTTCATTTAAGCTTTGCCAAAATAATTTTCCTGGGTTTTGCGACTTAACTTTACGTTTGGGGTGCACATCTAACGTTGGATAGAGTGCGGCATATTCAAGTAACATATCGCGCACAAAATCGGCATATTTTTGCTCTTGGCTTAACTGGTAAATTATGCCAGCGCCATACATCAGCTGATAATTCTTTTTATGACGCTCATGGCTATAACCACCGCCACCATCTTTAGGTAACGGCACAACAACCCCAAAAGCAAGTTGCTGATCTACTTGGTGCTTTAGCTCAAGATACCGATCATTAAAGCGACCCGATTGGTTAAGCGCACTGCGCATCTTCTCAACATCAGATTGGGTGATTACTAAATTTGGGTGCGTCGCAAAAGCACTGCATGTGGTAATAGCCAGAGCAGTTACCACTATTTTTAAGCCTGTGTAAAATTTAAATATTTTCATGCTTGCTCCCTACTTCTGAATCACTTGGTTATTTTTTAAAATAGCCGTATGCGAGCCTGCAATATTTAGCTCTTTAATGTGTGGTTTTGCTGTATTAGTGAACGTGTTTGAGATAATACGCGTTTGCGGTTCACCAACGGTATGTTCAACGACAATCGGCGCAGAATTGGTAAACGCGTTCTCGGCGATTTCGGTAACTTGCACACCATGTAAGTAAACACTGGCATTAGTTTGATTTCGCTTCCCTAAACCCACTGAGTTCAGTGTATTATTATTTAACAAAAAGTGTGGACCAAACGTACTTTCATCAGTGCCGCCACGATAAAGCTTAACTAGCGCACCGCTAACATTATCAAAATGGTTATTTGTTAAGGTGACATACTCTGCGTTATACACACCTAAGTTTTCAATCTCGCTGTCAAGGCGCAAGATATCACCAGTAACCTGACTAAACTGGTTATTAATTAAAGTGATTTCATCCGCTAGTGCACCTTTACCCGTTTTAAAAAAATCAAAGGTATGATTAATATCTAAATTAATTAATTGGCAACGCTCCATAATCAAACGGTAGTTTTCAACCATGCCCCATTTTTTAGTACGAATAACCGAATTACCCGCTGAGTCTGGGCTGTTTTTACCAGATATAACTAACCCTTCTAATTTTAAACTGCCGCCATCATGAATTTCGAACAAACTAGAGCGCTCAAAAGTCAAATTCACAGCGCCATCTTGAGCCGCCTTAAAAGAAAGGGTTTTATCAATCACGACCAGTTTTGCGAGGTCATAGTCTCCTGCTGATAGTTCAAGTACATCACCAGAGTGCGCTTGTTCAATTTTAAGCAGGAGATCCTTCGCAGAATTTTCCACTCGATGGGTTTTTCCCGAATCAAAAGCCACAATTGCAGGGCTTTTAGGGTACCAGCTCACTCCTGTGTCTGCTTTTTTCAGTACAGTTAAATCAGCCTTAGCACCCGCAAAAACTGACTCTGAAACAGGGTAAAGTAAGCCCGCTTTATTACGCTTTAACTTAACTTGCTTTTGCTTTACTCCCTTGCTAAGCGATGGTAATACGGCTGTATTGGCAATGTTGTTACTAAACTTAATGCCACTAATATCATCAAAAGCTGTGAACGGTTGCTGCGAGTCGTTAATGATCAGGTTATTGTTCATCACACTATTAATTGGTACAGCACTGCGTTCAGCATCACTGCCAGCAGCAAGCTGAATATGTTCAACATTTATAAAGGTATTGTTTTCAATTTGCGCGTTTTCAACTTGGTGATAGCGGTTAATGGGTGAATTAGGCACACCATTCATCACCGTAAAGCCACTGCCAAAACGAAATCCCGTTAATCCCTCGAGATAATTATTACGAATAATGTGATCTTTGTTGATAACGCGAATGCCGCCAGTATGCTCTACACCATTACCGAAAAAAATATTTTCTTCGATGATATTTCCATTCCCATGACGCAGTGTAAGTGTGCCGCGAGCTTCATAAAAAACGTTATTTCGAATATGGTTCTTACCTGATTTAATCGAAATGATTTCGACCTCACCATTGGTTTGTTCAAAATAGTTGTTCTCAACTAATGTGTGCGAATCGGACAACGAGTAGTGGCTCGTCCCAATACGTAACGTTTCTCCACCGTTAGAGCCAAATACAGGACGATAGCCAAAATAGTTATGGTCAATTTGATGGTAATTCTGCTGACTTTGTTCAGAGTTCAACCGAACCGCAACTGTTACTCCTTTATTTCGTTTACCTTCCAAGTGGTTGTGATCAAAACGGTTATGCTGACCATAAAGCGCTACCCAATAATCAGATTCGCGCTTATCTGGGTTGTTATAATTATCGATTACCATTTCAGAGACACGCGAATTAAATGCGAGTTCTTTACCATTACGAAACTCAATAACCGCGGATGTCGGGGTATAACCATTTTTAAATACAAGGCCGCTGGCATGCAAATACTGCCCTGCTAAACGAAGGTTTGACTGCCCAGATAAAATAACCTTACCTTTAGTTTGCGGCTTTAATCTAATCGGTAATTGTTTAGAGCCTTGACCAGATAAAACAATTTCGAAGTCATGCCACACCCCATTTTGTAAAATTACGGTATCACCTGCTTGTAACGTGTTGGCTATTTTTGCGTAAGCTTGTTTGTTGTCTATTAAGTAGTCTTTGGCTGCAATCGTTGTCGAAAAACAACCAAGAATAACTAGGCTAAGCTTTATTATATTTAGTTTAATCAATCGCATAGTTAACTCATTTTTACTGATATTTCGACGAAAAACGCCATCAGCTTTATTATGTGTGTTCAGACGCTTCACGATGTGAAGCGCTTTGGCAAATGGCTTTACTTAACTAAGCTTTTGAAATAATCAAAAATCTCAGGCACATTGCCTTGACCCATTCCCGCATCAAATGCCGCTTGTAAATTCGCCGATGAGCCTTCAGCAATTTTTGACACAGTGCCAAGATCCTCTACCATCTGTAAAAAGTAACCTAAGTCCTTATTTGCATTTGCAATTGAAAACCCAAGATCACTCACTCCATCCACCGCATAGTTTTTACAAAAATGCATAAAAGGTGAATTTGATGGTCCCGTAGACATAATGTCGAAAAGTTGTTGGCGATTTACGCCGGCACGATCAGCAACAGCAAATGCTTGAGACATCGCACATACCGTTGTCATACCCATAAAGTTATTAATTAACTTTGTTGTATGACCTGCGCCAAGCTCCCCTAAATGGAACACATTTTCACCTTGATCATCTAATACAGGCTTCACTTTATTAAACGTCTCTAAGTCACCTGCAGCCATAATATTCAATAAGCCATCTTTTGCATGCGCTGGAGTACGCCCTAAAGGTGCATCAATCATACCTACGCCTTTTGCAGCAAGGTCTTTACCAATTTTCTTAGTTGAGGCAGGAATTGATGTACCAAAATCTATTAAAACAGATCCTTCTTTTAATCCACCCAATAAACCTTCATCTGAATAAACTACTTTTTCCACGATATCTGATGTTGTTAAGCAAAGCATAACAATGTCTGAAGCAGCGGCTAACTCTTTACCTGTCGATACTGTTTGAGCACCTCGCTCTACACATTTTGTAACGGCTTCTTTATTAAGATCCATCACAATCAACTGATAGCCTTTGTTTTGTAGATTCTCGACCATATTGCCACCCATTAGGCCAAGGCCGATAAAACCGATCGTTGGTTTTGACATGTAGAACTCCTAAATAAATTGACACTTTTGAATGAAGTTAACCATTTCGAAAAGTGCGCCTAGTTAAATTTTTTAAATCTCACAGCACTACATCTTAATAGCAGCACTTACACAAACTGGCACAACAAGGTTACCAATAACAACATAAGTTATTACCAATAAATTGTATTGTCAACCAATTGGCGTTACAAAAAAAGAAAAGAATATTGACCAATATTCAAAAAGTCTGTCCCGATAAAAATAAAAGCTATCAAGTAAAATTCTTTACAAACTTAATTAGTTAATTTTATTTGATTATTTACGGGAATTGATAAGTTTGAGAAAATTTTGAGATGAGCGTGCAACATAAAAACACAAAATTGGTAAGAACACTAAAATCATCTTTATGACCAATCATGCCAACCAGCTTAAATTAGTAAACAAATTTGAAGCATTTAAATATTGTTGAAAACAGCAAAAAGCGTCGTGACTAGTTGTTTCAACAATTCCACTGGTAACCCTGTAATCATTTTTAACGTAGGCGGTAATGGTTTAAATATAAGAGTAACTAAAGCTATGTCGCCCACATGGGCGACACACATTTATTAATTAGGGCAATTACCTAATTCATAATACCCAGCACTAGTTTGCGCTAAGGTACTGGTATAAAAGGTGTTATAAAGACCTAGGTTATCACCTGAGCCCACAGCATAGGCGTAAGAGCCATTCGTGGTTGCGCGATTTGCTTGCACATGTGCATAGTTGCTTGAGGTGGTTTCAGTGCATTGGTAATCACCATTCGGTGTTGAGTCACACGCATCACCCACACCATCTGCATCACTATCCAGTTGATCACTATTGGCCACCAGCGGGCAGTTATCTAGGCTATCACTAACACCATCGCTGTCAGAGTCACTCGTTTCACCATCAGGAGTGCTGTCACACACATTACCAATCCCGTCATTATCGTTATCAGCTTGATCAGCATTCGCTACATTTGGGCAATTATCTGCGCCGTCGAGCACACCGTCGTTGTCTGCGTCATTAGTCGGTTCAGTGGTGGTTTTGCATGCCTGTAATGGCCCTGCACAACTTGAATTATCATCAGCAATCCACTGACATTGATTGGTGCCCGCTGAATACTCGCGCATAGTAAAGGCAGCAGTTCCAAACGCTAAATAACAGGCAGAGTAACCTTCGCCCCAGCTAATATGGCCTTCGTTGATATGAAGATTGTAATCGCCTGTTACACCAGCATCGATGACAAAACTAATGCTATCTGTTGATGTCAGCGCAGTATCATCAGTTGCGGTGATCACTGCACTATTATTGCCACCAGCCAGATTGCATTGTTCAGCAAAGTACTCAAGCCCATTCACTGTAGCTGTCACATCACCATTGCTAAAACTGACCACGACAGTACTTAAGTTTTGATTATCATCAATCACCGTGCCAGTTACTGAAGCGCACTGCCCGTTTACACTTGCCGCAGTATCACTCAGTAGTGGTGCTGTAGCCGCAGGCTCTGGCCCAACGCGTACCGTAAGATTAGCTTCATCACCTTGTTTCGCTTCGTCATCTGTGGCACTGACACGCACTTCATAAAGTCCATCGCTGAGTGCACTTGTCACCCCGCTAAATGTATTATTCGCATCGACTTGCACGTTCAGTGACTCAATTAAGCTTGCCGCGCCACCGGCTAGGCTATACACGTTAATATCAACATTGGTTACACTGCCTTCTGGGTCGACTGCACTGCCACTAATAGTGAGCTGGTTATTACTGTCTGTGGCAGTTAAATTACTAATTTCAGGGCCTGCATTACGATCAACTCGTTTATTATTAGCCGCAAAGTACTCACCGAGATAGGTTGCAAAATTAATACTGTTTGCCGCGACATAATCGCCAGACGCACCTTGTCCGCCCGACCACGAGTGATTCAAATTATTAAACCACAGCATAGCAACCCGATTGTCTTGCCAAAGTGACTGCTCAGCGGTACGTGTTGCATCATCACTTATGGTCGTTGTGCCTGAAAGTTGATTAACCTCATAAAGGGCAGCAAAGCCATCTGCGTTTTGCTGGTTATAACAAGTATTCACTGTGGTATCGGCAGTGCCGTGACCAATCACCGCTATTTGTGTGGCAAAATGATCTTTATAACTGCCAGCATAGCTTTCACAGCGGGATACAAAGGTGTTTTCAGACACTGTTTCACAGGTCGAAATTGCCCCACTTGAACTTGTGCCGATGGTTGGCCCAGCGCTTGGTGCAACTCCGGCAAATACATCAGGCGCAACACAAGCCGTTTGTGCAGCCATTGCAGCCCCAGATGATAAACCTGCAATATACACTTGTTTGGGATCAATTTTTCGCGCCACGTCAGAACTTAATGCATTGGCTAAATTAATTAAATTTTTATAATCGCCAGAGCTGCGATTGATTGCTCCTTGCCAATATGACCAGCAGCTATAGCCTGCTTTATTCATCGCATCAGGAACGGCTATTACCATGCCATGGGCTTCGGCTGCATCTTCAAGATTCGCAGTTAAGTAGTTATTAATGGGTTGTACGCAGCCATGCAGTACCAGCATCAAAGAATGGCCATTGCCTATGCTTGATTGCGTATCAGGAGTGTAAATATGAACATTATTAAAACCGCCAATGCTGACATTTTGCTGCCAACTCCCTGCAAAGCTTGGCTGTGAGAAAATAGCAGCACAGAGCACTGCGAGCGGAGTAAACGACGCTGATTTTCGTTTACATAATTGTGTTACTTTTTGCATATATCGCCTTTATAGTCGTTATCATTGTTGTCTGTCAGTTGATGACTAACCCAATGTAGTAGAACTATTTAAAAAGCGAACTATAACTATAGTGCTATACAACCATTAAAAAAAAACCCAAAGGTAGCATCACTGGATTTATTGTTATTTTCAAAACTAAAGTTAATTTTATTAACAAAGCCAACGTAACTCGTTGGCTTTGCTTTTGCTAAGGAGTAGGCTTAAAAATTAAACCCGACTGATAGCCAATAACGTCGACCATCTTCAACATATCCGTATTCAGCTTCGGTGATTTCTTTATCAAATAAATTATAAACACCAAACCCTAACTTAATGCTGCGGCTTAGATCATAGTTACCACCGATATCAGCCAAGGTGTAATCTGGCGCAATTAAGCTGTCTTGTGACGGACCTGTTGTCGGCTGACTTTCTTCACCACGGTAATGTACACGCAGCCACGTACCTAGCTTATCAACCGGGCGCCAATTAACTGAAGTTTGTAAAATATGCTTTGGTAATTGGTTAAGTGGGCTGCCTTTGTATTCACCGGTTTTTTGCTCAGAATCGGTGTAGGTGTAGTTGGCACTAACATCAAGCTCACTGGTAATGTCGTAAGATACTGATAACTCAAAACCTTGTGTAACGGCCTCATCCACATTGACATAGGTCGTTGGCATCGAACCAAACTGGTTTGGTCCATCAGTACACTGGGTGAGTGGGCACGAAATACGGGTAATTTTGTCTTCAAATTCGTTGTAAAATACGGTGCTTGAAAGCGATAAATCACGGTTTGCATCGTAATAGATACCCATTTCGTAGTTTACAGATTTTTCAGGGCTTAAATCTGGGTTACCGTAAATATTACCACCTCGGCTCACTTGCCCCCACGCTGCAGTAGATTGACGAATATTCGGCGCTCTAAAGCCTGTAGAGATACCGCCTTTTACCGTCAACGACTTAGTTGCTGTATACACACCATATAAACGCGGGCTGAAATGGCCTGAAAAATTGCCATCATGATCATAACGAAGACCGGTAGTGAGTTTAAACTGCTTGGTTGCTGCCCACTCATCTTCGGCAAACACCGACCACTGCTCGTTCTCAACATGGGTTAAGTCACTAATGCGGTTACTGGTGTAATCGTCCAGCTCTTCTTTTAAATATGAGGCACCAAATGCAGCATTATGATTGGTAAAAGGTAAAGTCCAGCTGGTTTGCGCATCGGTATTTTCGACATACATTTCGCGAGAGGTATTATCGAATTTATCGTACTTTAGGTAACTGCGTGATGAGCCAAAATCATAAAAACCATTATGGCTTAGTGAATAACTCTCTTGGTCATACTCTGTGGTTGATGACTCAGGACAGCCATTTCGACCACAGCTTTCGCCTTCAGCTAAAGGAGCAACCGTTTTGCCTAATGTTTCGTCGAGTTTTTGGTTTGCAGAGCCTACTTCAAGCATGATTTCGTGGTTATCAGAAGGCGTTAAGATGAACTTAGCTTTGATATTACTTTGCTCTTTGCCACGAAAACCTGCTTCAAAATCGTCTTCGTCACGCTTTGAGAATTGACCAGATAACTGCATACCTAATAACTCAGGAATTAAGCCACCCGCTGTGAAAAAGCTACCTTGATTGATATTGCCCGATTCACTTGATTCTTGAATGGTGCTATCTAAGCGTAGTTCACCGTACCATTTTTCTGGTATTTTACGGGTAATAATATTGATAACCCCACCGATTGCATCTGAGCCATATAATGACGACATAGGGCCACGGATAACCTCGATGCGTTCAATCGCTGAGATAGGCGGAGTCCATGCTCCTTCAACACCAGGGCCATCACTATTTGGGCGGGTTTCACGAGAGGTTTGACGCTGGCCATCAATTAAAATCAAAGTATATTGACTTGCCATACCACGAAGACTGATATCTTTTCTGTCGCCACCACCTGTGACAACCACACCAGGAACATCTGTCATTGCATCGGTTAGATCACGATAAAAACGCTTTTCGAGTTGCTCACGATCAATAACACTGATGCTGGCTGGTGCCTCTTTAAGCATCTGCTCATAACCTGAAGCAGAAACTACAATCACTTCCATATCTTGCTTTTTATCATCTGCATTTGCAGAATAAGACAAACTAGCCAGTATAGCTGCCGTTAATGGTAAAATGTTCGTAACAACCCTCGTCATAATAATACTCCGTGACATTTTGTTTATTAATGATAATAATTAGCGTTTGCATACTAATGAGAAGTCCCGATTTTCACAATTTACGATTTCTTAAAACTGAATTAAGAAGGCCTGAACTATGAATTCCAAGCTGATAAAAACACTACGCGTTTTTTCTCGTACTGTAGAGACAGGCAATATGAGCGGTGCAGCTGCAGAGTTATCGATGACCACATCGGCTGTGAGTCAACACATTAAGCAATTAGAACAAGAAATCGGATTAAGCCTATTTAACCGCAGCCCACGCGAACTTACCTTAACCGAAGCCGGCCACCTGTATTATCAAAGCTGTTTAAAAATGCTGGCACTTGCTGATCAAGCCAGTACGCAATTACAACATTTGCAAAATAAGCCCAGTGGCGAGCTTAAATTAGTGGCGCCAGTGGGTTTTGGTGGAGGATTATTAAGCGAGCCGTTAGAGCGCTTAATTAACGAATTTGATGATTTACGTATTCAGTTAATTTTGACTGACGAGCCAATTGATATGATTAAATGCGGCGCTGACTTAGCAATCGCTATTGGCCCATTAACAGATTCCAACCTAGTAGCAAGGCAATTAGCAACGTGGCCACTAAAGTTATGCGCCCATAAAGATCATCCAATTAGTCAAATAAAACAGGCTCGCTGGCAAGATCTCAGCCAGTTTGCCAGAATTGGACACAGTAATGCTGACAGCAACGCATTTAACCCTTCTACATTAGAAAGCAAGCCACTGCCAAAGGCTAAAATTACAGTGAACAACATGCAAAGTTTAATCAAACTTGTGATTGATGGTGTTGGCTATGGCGTGTTACCCGAGCCAGAAGTTAGGCATTTACTAAAATCGAAAGAACTGGTTGAAATAGCACCTGAATGGGCAATGCCAAACTATACTGTTTATGCTGTAACACCAGCCAGAGACAGTTTAGCGGCAAAAACAAGAACTGCCATTGATACTTTAAAACTATGCTTTAACCATGTGTCTAAGCAAGTTGAATTAGTTGATTAAGACTCATAAAGGATAATAGCCATTTGCAATATGCAGATGGCTATTATCCAACTTAGCGTTAACCTAGTGCCAGCCAAACGCCTACACCCATCATAAGCGCGCCAGCAATACGGTTTAACCACTTCACATTATCGCCTTTATCCAAAAACAGCCTTAAGCTTTTACCGCCTGTTGCATAAATCAACATACAGATAAATTCGCTCAGCATAATAATGCTCAATAATACCGCAAGCTGAGGAGCAACCGCTAAATCAACATTAATAAACGGAGGGAGTAAAGAAATCATAAATGCCCACCCTTTTGGGTTTGCAATGGCAGTAATATAGCCCTGCGAAAACAATTGCCCACGGCCAATTTGTTGCTGTGTAGCATCGTTAGGTTTAAAGCTGGTTTTAGAGCGCCACATATTAACACCTAAGTATATTAAGTACGCGCCACCTAGGTATTTTAAAAAGGCAAATAAGTCAGGGTAATTAAGCATAATACTGGCAACCCCAATCACCGCAGCAATGGCTACCGTGGCAACCCCTAACACCTCACCGACCATCATCCACAGCGTACGTCTAACGCCTACACTCATGCCTAACGTCATGGCGAGCGTCATACACATACCAGGTGTAATAGAAACAAAGAAAAAGGTCGGAATAAAAACCGCGAGTACTGCTAAATCGAGCATAAATGCAATCACATGTTTATTGCTTAAAAAGAGAAAGCGATTAAATCACATCCACTTAAATAAGCAAACATACACGCGATTGCTAACAGGCTTATAAAAACATACCGCCCGATGCTTCTATTCGTTGCCCGGTTACCCAACGGTTTTCATCACCGAGTAGCTGCGCAATCATAGGACCAATATCATCAGCTTGGCCAACGCGTCCCATGGCTGTAAATGAACTCACTAATTGCGCAACATGCTCATTATCACGGACAGCACCGCCACCAAAATCAGTGGCAATTGCGCCAGGCGCGACGACATTCACGGCAATATTGCGACCAGCAAGTTCCTTTGCCATGTATTTGGTTAATACTTCAACGGCCCCTTTCATGGTGGCGTAGGCCGCTTTTCCTGGTAATGCAAAACGTGTCAGCCCAGAAGATAAGTTAATAATACGCCCGCCATCATTGATCATCTCATGCAGTGTTTGTGTTAAGAAAAACACACCTTTAACATGTACATTCATCAAATTATCAAACATAGCTTCACTGGTATCAGCAAATGCACTATCACTGCCATGACCTGCGTTATTGATTAAATAATCAAATCGAGACGTTTGCCATTGTGTTGCCAAAGTACTTTCAAGTGTTTTTTTAAATTCAGCAAAACCTAAAATATCGCTCACATCAAGTTGAATGGCGACGGCTTTTGCCCCTAGCGCTGCAACTTCTTCTACAACTTGCTGCGCTTCATCTTTATGGCTTCTGTAAGTAAATACACAATCAATGTTCTTACGTGCCAAACTTAAAACTGTATTTTTACCTAAACCGCGATTACCACCTGTGATCACTGCAATTTTGTTGCTCATCGTGCTTACCCTTTTGCTTTGAAGTAATTGTGAGCAACCAGTATATTTACACTGCAAAACCAGATAAACCATGTAAAATTAAATTAACTGTTCGCAAATAACAAACAATCATGAATGAACTAAATGCCATGAAAACCTTTGTTCAGGTTGCAGAGCTAAAAAGCTTTTCGGCTGCAGCACTTGCACTGAGCATGCCTAAATCATCCGTCTCGCAGTTGGTCAAACAACTCGAAGATACGCTAGGTGCTCGGCTTCTAAACCGCACAACAAGGCGAGTTACGCTGACCAATGAAGGCACTGTGTTTTATCAGCGCTGCAAAGATATGCTTGCTGATATAGACGAACTACAAACCCTATTTCATAAAAAAGACGAAGCGTTATCAGGGCGTCTTAGAGTAGATATGCCACAGCCAATTAGTCGGCGCTTAGTGCTACCGAATCTAGACAGCTTTTTATCTGCACACCCGCAATTAGAGATTGAACTGAGTAGTTCTGACAGACGAGTTAACCTAATTGAAGAAGGCTTTGATTGTGTAGTGCGAGTCGGTAATTTAGAAGACTCATCGCTGATTGCGAAAAAAATTGGCCACTGCCCGATGATTAACTGTGTCAGCCCAGGTTATATTAAAAACTATGGCAACATCACTGAACTTAGCGATTTAGCCGAGCATTACATTGTTCGCTATAGCCAAACGCTCGGCCAACTTGACCCCGGCTTTGAATACCAAGATACGCAAGGCGATTGGCAAACCCTGACCATGAAATCACAGCTCACAGTCAACAATACTGATGCCTATAAAGCAGCGTGTGTAGCTGGGCTTGGCCTTATTCAAGTGCCTCGTCATGGAGTTCTTGACGAGCTTAGTCGTGGTGAACTTATCCAAGTTTTGCCTGACTATAATTTGCCGCCCATGCCTATGAATATCGTCTACCCAAATCGACGCCATTTACCAAGGCGTACCAGAGTGTTTATTGATTGGTTAAGCGAGCAATTAAAACCGATTGCGCATAGCTAAGATGCTTGCTATGTGCGCTTCAGTTTAACTACCTTTAATTACAGACAGCAGGAGTTGATCAATTTCATTATTCACTCCACCAACGCTACTATTGTTTAATATTACATAACCAATATTTTTATCTGTCACAGAGCGAGTTAAGGATGTCCAGCCTCTATTAAACCCTGCAAAACCTAGACTGTTATTCTCAGAGTCTACGACATAACTCATACTCCATCGCCCTCCTGTGTGAGGCTGAGCTTGAATCATATTTGCAATAAGCTGATTTGATAAAATATTTGAACCAATGTAATTACCTTGCTCATTTTTTAGCACTGCCTGATTAAACTTAGCTAAATCATCTGCAGTTGTTATAAAGCCAGCGGCAGCTGTTTCTGTAAAGTACACCATAGCTGTTTTGTTGCCATTCTCATCGTAAGGACTAGCCAGCTAAGCTGGAGAAATACGGTTGATATCAAACGAAGAATTTGTCATTCCGAGGGGTAAAAGAACGTTTTCAGTCATATAATTACTGAAAGATTGATTAGTCAGGTCTTCAATTAACAGCTGAACTATCGTGTAACCACCACCTGAGTATGACCATTTAGTGTCAGGTTCATGAATAATTTTAACGGCTCCATCACCCGTGTTATTGCCTTCTAATGACTCTACAAGAGTAGGTAATGGATCTTCAGCATTCCATCCATTGTAGCCACTTAATGAAAGCCCTGCAGTATGAGAGAGAATATTACGTAAAGTTACTTTGTTAGCATCAAACTGAGAATTCGGTATTTTCCAGCTTTTTAAGTAATCATTAATTGGTTTATCAAGTTCAACTTTACCTTGTTCAACTAGTATCATTGCGCCCCAAGCTGTAATCACTTTAGAAATGGAGCCAACATTGAATAAAGTTTTGTGTGTGATTGGGGTTCTATTTTCAGCGTCAGCATGGCCATAAGAATATGAACCAAGCACCTCATTCCCTTGAACAATCGATATAGCAATACCACGCGCTTTGCTTTTTTCAAGAATTAACGGGATCTCCTTATCTAGCACTTTAGAAAATTCTAAACTTTTGGTTTGTTTTGCATGTAATGAGCAAGACGATATTAAAAATAATATTAGAATTATAAACTTATTCATAAGCATCCTTGTTTTATAACGACCGCATCAAAGGCCTAATTTAATTGACTAAAATAGCATTCAAAGCAGAAACCAAGCACTTAGGACCTTCCCTTAAGCTATTGCCTGCTAAACTTTTAGAGCTGATAGTAACTTCTCAGCTTCATCAGATAGCTTAACGCGTTCATCCATTTCTGAAACATGCTTTAAGCGCGTGTAGATTTCAATATAACGTGTTCTTGCTTTTACAAAAGCCTCTGAATGATAGCAGCTGTAAATCCACTCCAGCTCTTGCTCTGATATGCTTTCGAGAACTCTGTGTGGTACTTCCTCACAATACTCTAACAGTGAGAAGTTTGTTAGATGGCGCATATCAATAGGCTCTACTTTTTCATCAAGTAGCCATGGCAATAAATATACATTCGAAAACATAGTTTCAGCTAATTCGTAAGACGCCTTATTAATATCACCAATACGAAAAGTTAGTATCGAACGACACAACATTTGCACTGGCTCACCCATATCATCAGGAAAGTGTGAATCATGCCACTGTATGTGTTGCTCAGCTTTTTTCATATCATTGAGTACGAGCAACAAAGGAAATATTAAATATCGCTTACCATAACCATCTGAGATACACCCATAATCTCTAATCTCTCGGTTAAAAGCAGATTTATAGCTAGATATCTTTGCTCGAATTTTCTTGTCGGTATCTGGAATTATAAACATGAACAACATTTCCTCTTATTTGCTAACCGCTTATCTACGAATAAGAATATGCAAGTAGGCAATACAAAAATCCCCGCTTAATGGGCGGGGATTCCTAACATGACCATTTAACAAATTACTGAGTGACACCGTCAGCGGCAACTGGCTCTGCGGGTTTTTCGTCACTTAATAAATATTTTTCTAACCACTGCTCTTGCTCCCAAAGTACATGCAGCAAGCTCTTACGAGCACGATAGCCATGCGCCTCATAAGGTAACATCACTAAGCGGGCTTCTTTACCTAGGCCTTTTAATGCAGCGTACATACGCTCACTTTGCATTGGGAAGGTACCCGAGTTTGGATCTTCTTGACCGTGGATCATCAGCATAGGCTCATTGATTTTCTCAGCATGGAAAAACGGTGACATCGCCGCGTACACATCTTGCGCTTGCCAAAAGTCACGCTCTTCACCTTGGAAACCAAATGGCGTTAGGGTGCGGTTGTAAGCACCACTGCGGGCAATACCGGTTTTAAATAAATCGCTGTGCGCTAATAAATTCGCCACCATAAAGGCACCATAAGAGTGACCAGCAATGGCAATGTTATCTTTATCTGCCACACCTTTTTCAACAAGTACATCTACCGCAGCCTTAGCACTTGCCACCAGCTGCTTACGGAATAAGTCGTTTGGCTCTTTACCATCAACACCCACAATTGGCATTTTCGGGTCGTCAAATACGGCAATACCTTTTGCAAGATAAGGCATTGGCCCCCAATAACCGATATAAGTAAACTCATAAGGCGACTCGCGCATTTGTGACGCAACGGCTTTATCTTTATATTCAAGCGGATAAGCCCACATTAGAACCGGTAACGGGCCTTGAGTTGAATCATAACCAGGCGGTAAATAAAGCGTACCACTAAGCTCAACGCCATCATCACGCTTGTATCGAATTAGCTCTTTAGTCACCCCTTTAAATTCTGGGTAAGGGTGCTCAAAAGTCGTAAGTTGAGTCAGGGTTTTATCGTCTAGGTCGCGAATAAAAAAGTTAGGTTGCTCAGTTTTAGATTCACGAATCGTAATTAAACGCTCGCCTTCATCATCAAGCATTGCACGCACACGCTCATAGTATGGCGCTTCTGATTGCCAAACACGTGTTGTGGAATTGGTTTTTACATCATATCGGTCTAAAAACGGAATATTACCTTGTTCAGAGGCACCGTTACCGCGTAAGAAAAGATAACGCCCGCCAACGACTTTTAATACGTCAGCACCTAAATCATTCTTTTCATAAATTGGGTAACCTGGATCTTTATACGCATCGTTATAGCTGCGCTCAGAAAATAGCACGCGGTTTTTATCTGCATTACGAGGTTGAATAACAAATGTGCGAACTTGTCGGTCGCTAAAGCGCCATTCAGATAACAGAGCAACATTACCGTTGCCCCAAGTAATTGAGTCAAAACGGCGTTCAACTTTCGCAAATAACTTAGCATCACGTTTAAAAGGTGCTCTTAGGCTATAAAGGTGATCGTGATAAGGCACGTCGGTTTTCATATCACCGCCGTCTTGTGCTTCTGCCCAAATGACTTCAGCGCCTTGATCTGCACGCCATTGAAATTCGCGGCGACCAGTACGCACACTGTCATAACCTTGTGGAATGTTATCTGCTAAAGGCTGCTTCGCAAGCTCTGCAAGCGTATAGCCACGCATGCCCCAAATTTGCCAAGTCGCAGCAAATCGGCTGTAAGGTACTTGATACGAAAAAGGCTCATCAATCATGCCAACCAAAATATTGGTTGAATCAGGCGAGACCGAAAACGATTTAATTAAGCCCGGTTGACCAATCGGTTGGCCTTGACCACTGAGAGGAATATAAGTCAGCTGGCTTTGGGCAAAGAACTTAAATTGTGCTTCATCGTATGGGCTAGTTAGCAGGTTTTGATAAGTACGCGCAGGCGCTTTTTCACCACTACTTTGCTGAATAACAGGCACAACCTGCGAGCTGTCGTTGCTGATACGTGCTTTACCAATATTGACCGCTGCATTAGCGACAATAGCGCTGCTATCTGGCAACCACGTATAAGGCGTGCGCGTTAGCACAGAATTAAGAGGTGTATCACTTAACTGGCGGGCTTGCTTAGTACTTACATTATAGACCCATAAGTTAGCACTCGATGCTTGTTCAACCACAAACGCCAAGTATTGACTGTCGCTTGACCAACTTGGTGAGCGTAAAATGCCATTAGGCAAACCAGATACAACAATTTCAGAGCCTGTTTCAACATGCTTAAGCACTAAAGATGTAAATTTATTACGCACTCGTGAGCGCGAAAAATTAGCAGGATTAAGCTTAATGCCCGCAAGTTTTAACTCTTCTTTGGCTAAGTCTTGTAAGGTATCGATGCGTTTTCTATCGAATAGCGCCAGCCACTGGCCATCATTCGATAAATAACTACTTGGTGCGAGCTTAGCGTCAACCACAGCAGCCAGTGCCGGCGATGGAGTTTGATAACCTTGATTAGCAAAACTGGGTGTGCAAACAGCTGCGCCAATGACTAGCGCAAAAAGCAGTTTAAATGCTTTCATGTTCGTTCCTTTTTCGTTTTTATTTTCGATTCTGTAAACAAGTAGAACATGTTTGCAGCATTTCATAAAGAGTTTCGACCCTTTTGGCAGCCAATCAGTGACTTAAACAGCTAAATTACGCTAAAATAAGAGCACTCTATTCGCCACTTTTTGCTAATAAAAATGAAAAAATCGACAGGCAAAGTCACAATTTGGGATGTTGCTGAACAAGCACAGGTTTCAAAGTCAACCGTGTCTTTGGTCCTTACCAACAGTGATAAGGTCAGTAAAAAAAGTAAAGAAAAAGTACTGGCTGCCATTGATAAGCTTGGCTATGTGTATAACCGCGATGCTGCAGCACTACGCAGCAAGCGCTCCAACCTAGTCGCGTTGGTTATAAATGACTTAACCAACCCGTATTCAGCTCAGCTTGCTGTTGGTCTCGAAAAACACATCTTTGAGCTTGGCATGCTGCCAATGCTGGTGAATATTGCAGAGTGTGTCGAAAGGCAAACTCAAGTGGTGAAAACCCTAAAAGAATACAACGTATCGGCATTTATTATGTGTCCAGCACCGGGGACAGAGCAGCAGTGGCAAGATGATTTAATAAATAGTGGTTTTCCGGTTATTAATATCATGCGTGAAATTCCGTTTTCAGCTGCGCCGTGTATTTTGCCTGATAACAAAAAAGGCACACATATTTCGACTAGCCATATTTTATCGCAAGGCATAGAAGAAGTTGCGTTTTTAGGCGGCACGGCTGAAATATCTGACTACCATGAACGTTTGAGTGGTTTTTTAGCTGCGCTTGAGCAATTTAATATCACTGACGAAAAACCCGTTATTCAAGCGCCGACAAACCGCCAAGGTGGCCGAGAAGCCTTTAATACCCTTATAAAACAAGCACCAAATACCAAAGCCATTGTCTGTTTTAATGATGTGATTGCTTACGGCGCGATTGAAGCTATGCGCCAACACGGCCTTGAACCGGGTAAAGACATTAAAGTTATTGGCTTTGATGACTTAGAAGATTCGCGCTTAATGTTGCCTTCTCTTTCAACCATCGCCATTAATGCCGATGAAATCGGTAAACGCACCTGTCAGGTGTTAAAAGAACTATTAGATAAATCAACGCCACCCGTTCGCACCTTGGTGGATGTTAACTTAAAAATACGAGATTCAAGTCAATGAAAAAAGTGTTAGTGATCGGCTATGTATGGCCTGAGCCTAATTCGTCGGCAGCCGGCACCCACATGATGTCACTCTTGCGCGCCTTTCGTGCAGAAAACTGGCAAGTTGAATTTGCAAGCCCAGCGCAAAAAACCGAACACATGGTGGATCTCAGCGAAGATGGCATTACCACACAGGTCATTGCATTAAACTGCTCAAGCTTTGATGAGTACGTGCAAGCGTATAACCCTGATATTGTGATGTTTGACCGCTTTATGATGGAAGAACAGTTCGGTTGGCGAGTCGATAAATACTGCCCTAACGCACTTAAAATTCTTGATACCGAAGATTTACAGTGCCTAAGAAATGCCCGTCACGAAGCTCATAAAGCAGGCCGAGAATTCAGCCATAGTGATTTACACAGCGATATTGCAAAGCGAGAAATCGCGGCAATTTTACGCTCAGAGATCAGCTTAATAATCTCGCATTACGAGATGCAGCTACTCAATGACGTTTTCAAAGTTGATAGCGCCCTACTTCACCATTTACCATTTTTGGTTGATTTACAGCATATTCCTACCAGCACCAAAGCATTTGCTGAGCGTAAGCACTTTATGACCATTGGTAATTTTCGTCATGCGCCAAACTGGGATGCAGTGTTGTACTTGCAACAGATTTGGCCGCTGATCCGCAAACAATTACCCGATGCTGAACTCCATATTTATGGCTCTTACCCACCGCCTAAGGCGACAGCGCTTAACAATCCAAAAACCGGCTTCTTAATCAAAGGCTGGGCAGATGATGCTTACCAAGTTATAGAAGATGCCCGAGTATGTTTATCGCCACTGCGTTTTGGGGCGGGTATTAAGGGTAAGTTACTCGAAGCGATGATCATGCAAACGCCGAGCGTAACAACCCCTATTGGTAGTGAAGGCATGCATCAAGATGAGCCTTGGTCAGGCGCAATCTGTGAAGATGCAAAGCAATTTGCAGGTGCTGCAGTAGCACTTTATCAAGATGAAGCGTTATTTACTCAGGCACAGCAAAATGGCCAGCAGTTATTGCAAAAATATTATGATAAATCAAAACTTCAGTCGCAGTTAATCGCTAAAATCACCACCATTAGTGAGTCATTAGCGCAGCATAGACAGCAAAATTTTACCGGCCAAATGCTTAAACATCACACCATGCGTTCGACCCAATACATGGCGCAGTGGATTGAAGCAAAAAATAAGTAATTTTGCCGTAAATAACACTAGACATAGCGGCTTTTGTCGCTAAAATCGCGCTGGTCAATTTAAGCGATATAGTCTAGCTATTAGACTATATCTTATTGAATTTTGGTCTATCCTTAACTGAACAATTTAACCTTTGGTTCAAAACGCCTTTGAAAACCGCAACGTTTACTGAAAAACGAAAATTTATCGTGAAGCTTGGCAAAATGCTTCATAAATACGGTACACCTGCATACCGACTAGAAGCGCACTTAATGGAAGTTGCGACTTACCTCGGTTTAAAATCATCTTTTGTTATGTCGCCAACATCCGTGACTTTTGTGATCTGGACAGATGGTCACGAAGAAGAGTATACCCATGTGGCGCGTGTTGATCCGGGCGATCATGACTTAGGCTCGCTGGCAGATACCGATGACTTAGTAAACAAAATGCTTAATGGCGAGCTGACGCTACAAGAAGTCGATAAACAGCTCGATATTATTTACACCATGCCAAACCCATATAATAAATTTATGACTGGCGTTGCATTTGCGACCTCAGGTGGGGCATTTGCCATGTTGATGGGGACTAGCTGGAATGATGTATTTTGGTCAGCACTGATCACCTTAGTGGTGTATTTATTTGTACTTTGGTCAACACGCTCTAAGCGTGTTGCGCATATGCTTGAACCATTAGTTGCCATTGTTTCTGCGATGATTGCCTGCGCTGTAAGCGTATACCTTGATGCCCAAATAAACATACGACTGGTGGTACTTTCAGCCATCATTGTATTTATACCCGGCTTAGCATTAGCCCTCGGTTTAGCAGAGTTAGCGGCAAGGCATTTAGTATCTGGTACAGCTCGGGTGATGGACTCATTCATGCTGTTGTTTAAACTGTATTTTGGTGCTTTTATTGGTATCGGTATTGGTTTTGCTATTTTTGGACAAAGTGATTTTGTGCAACCGGAACCATTACCAAAGTGGACAGCCTGGCTTGCTATCTTCATGTTATGTAGCAGCCTAATCGTTATTTTTAGAACAAAATTAAAGCATGCAGTTTGGTCAATCGCTTCTGGCTTTATCGCGTATGGCACAAGTATTGGTTCAGCCATGTATCTAGACTACACATTAGGTACATTTGTTGGTGCTTTATCTGTCGGGGTATTCAGTAACTTGTTTAACCGTGTTGCAAATGCACCCGCCTCTATTGTAGCCATGCAAGGTTTAATTGTTTTAGTACCTGGAAGTAAAACCTATATCGGTTTGAATTCATTAATTGAAGGTCAAGATTTCGTTTATGCGGAGCATATAGGCCAACAAACCTTCTTGATATTTATGTCATTAGTGGCGGGGCTTATCTTCGCTAACGTTGCGCTGCCACCGAAGAAAAGTCTATAACTTACTAAGCCCGAGCTTCTCGGGCTTTTTTATATCCTCGTTTTAACAAGCCGACTTTGCTTATCAGTAACAAACTGATATAACTCATAAGTGCATGTGGTAAAAAATAAAAAGGATTTATTCTGTGATGAGATTGGCTTGGCTGTTATGTAGCTTTTTCGCATTTAGTGTGTTTGCAGAGTCCCAGTGTGTTAACTGTCATCAAAGCCAAGTTGCAGACTGGCAAACATCCCATCATTTTCATGCTATGGAAAAAGCCACTCCCGCTTCAGTGCTTGGCAATTTCAACGAACAAACCCTCGACTATCAAGGCCAGCAAGCGCGCTTTTTTCAAAAAGATCAACAACTTTTTATAAGCATGCCAAACCTTGATGGCAAGTTGACTGACTACTCTGTTTTATACACATTTGGCTATGAGCCATTGCAGCAATACATGTTTAATATGGGCAAAGGCCACATACAACTGTTTCCATTTGCGTGGGACTCACGCAGTAAAACAGAAGGCGGTCAGCGCTGGTTTGTACTGCATCCTGAGCAGAAACAACACGACCTTTTTCATTGGTCGCAAAAAGGCCAAAACTGGAATCATATGTGTGCCGATTGCCACTCAACTGATTTCAAAAAGCAATTTGACCTTAAAACGAATAGCTTTGATTCAACTTATTCAAGCATTAACGTGAGCTGTAAAGCGTGTCATGGCGACACACAAGCGCATTTAAAATGGGCTGATGGCGATAGCAGTATTGCTGATAAAGGCTTTGCGCATAATATTAAAAAGCAAACCCCGCTGTTTACCCAAGAAGTCGATGGCAGTATGCAAAGCGTGCAGCCTCTGGTAAAAAGCGAGCAAGTGCAAGTGTGTGCAACATGCCATGCTCGCCGCTCACAGCTTGATGACCGCAAAGACCCACATAGCTTTTTACAACACTTTCAAGGCTCATTACTCACTCCAGAGCTTTATCACGTTGATGGTCAAGTGTGGGACGAAGACTATGTTTGGGGTTCATTTTTACAAAGTAAAATGTTCAATGCCGGGGTAACATGTAGTAACTGCCATAACCCTCATTCGGGTAAATTAAAGCTACCGGGTAATCAAACCTGTACGCAATGTCATAGCCAAGAGGTGTTCGACACGCCAAAACATCACGGTCATAAAGTGGCAAGTACTGGTAGCCAATGTGTTGATTGTCATATGCCTGCCACCACCTATATGCAAGTGGATGCAAGGCGCGACCACAGCTTTCGGGTACCTCGTCCAGACTTAACATTAAAAACCAATGCCCCAAATGCCTGTAATAGCTGCCATGAAGACAAGACGCCACAATGGGCGGTTGCTAAAATAAAAGGCTGGCATCCACATTCAAAGCACCTTGGCACTGCGCATTTTTCTGAGGCGTTTCATGCCGCGGATAACCGTTTGCCTAATGCATCAACCATGCTGACCAAAATCGTGCAAGATAAAGGCTTTCCTGAGATCATCCGTGCATCAGCATTAAGCCGCTTAGCCGCAAGCCAAGATAACAATGCTGTCGTCGCGATTGCTCGCTCAGTAAAAGACAGCGAACCATTAAAACGCCAAGCAGCCATTGAGGCGGCGATGCCGTTTGATATCAACCAGCGCTGGCGCCTGTTGAACCCGCTTTTAGATGATGAAAATTTGCCTATCAGAGCCGAAGCTGCACGAGCACTTGCAGGTATGTTAATTCAACCCTTCCCTACGGGGCTCAATGAGCAAGACAGCAAACGTTTAAATGCAGCCCTTGATGAATACAAAGGCATTCAAGAGTACCAAGCAGAGCGTGGCTATTCACACACCAATTTAGGCAATTTGGCGCTCACATTACAAAAGCCTGAGCAAGCCAAAGCACATTACCTGCAAGCAATCAGTGTTGAGCCTATTTTTGCTCCCGCTTATGTCAATTTAGCAGATTTATACCGTAATCAAGGCGATGAAAAAGCAGCGCAAGTCATCTTAAAACAAGGCTTAGACGTTAACCTAGAAAGCGCCGACATACATTATGCCCTGGCAATGAGCCTTATTCGCGCAAAACAAAAAAACACCGCTCTTAACCATTTACAAAAAGCAGCGCAGTTTGCACAAGAAAATGCAAACTATCAGTTTACCTACGCCCTGCTATTACAAGATTTAGGCAACATGCCAGCGGCCATCTCAGCCCTTGAGCGCGCATTTAATTTAACACCGAATAACCCAGATATCAGCTACAGTTTGGCACAGTGGTATGTGGCAGAAGAGAACTACAGCCAAGCGCTGTTTTATGCCAGAAACCTAGCCCGCTTGGTACCGGGTAACCAGCAAGTTGAGCAGTTTGTGAAACAGCTCGAAATGATGAATAGCATTAATCATTAAAAAAGGGCCTAATCGGCCCTTTTCAACTTATGGTTAATAATTAATGCCCATAGTTTAGTGATTTTGCTTTTTCGATTGCTTCATTCACGTTAAGTGACGCCGCTTCTTGACGTGGTGGGAATTCAACAAAGGTTTGAACATGTTCATTTAACTTAGCAATAATCGGCTGCATCAACCAACTCTTACGCATGATTTGATGAAAACCAGTTACCCCATCATAGTGTTCTAATGGATCTTTACGTAAATTAAATAATTTAGGCATACTGTGAGTTACCATATCTTCGTAATATAAGCCATTTGGTTTGGTTGCGAAGTGCATTTTCCATGGACCAAAACGTACCGCCGTAAGTTGTGACTCATAGTAATAAAAGAAATAGTTACGTGCAGATTTATCAGCTTTACCAGTCCAATAAGCTAGGTTGTTTTCACCATCAATATACACTTTGTCTGACTTTTTAAGCTTTTCACGTAAGTTCTTTTCACCTAATGCAGCCGCAACTGTAGGGAAAACATCTTCATGTGATGAAATGCCATTGAGCTTTAAGCCTTTTGGTATTTCATCAGGCCAGCGTACCAAGAAAGGCACGCGCACGCCCCCTTCCCAGGTTGTCATTTTTTCACCACGGAACTCAGTGGTTCCTGCATCAGGCCAGCTTGATTGCTCAGGACCATTATCGCTGGTGTAAATAACAATGGTGTTATCGGCAATTTTTAGCTCATCAAGTTTATCTAGTAGCTTGCCAACATGACCATCATGCTCCATCAAGCCACTACCAAAAATATCTTCTTCAGAACTAATGCCTGTCGCTAAATTTCGGCTTTCAGGTTTTAGGTGTGTGTAAACATGCATACGACTTGTGGCATGCCAAATAAAGAATGGTTTTTTCGCTTTAACTGCGCGTTCCATAAAGTTAAGTGAGCGCTCTAACACTTCTTCATCAAACGTTTCCATTCGTTTGCGAGTAAGTGGGCCAGTATCAGTGATTTTGCCATTGGCGTAAGATTCAATCACACCACGCGGGCCAAACTTTTTAACAAACTTAGGATCTTTAGGGTAATCAGCCTGCTCGGGTTCTTCAGACACATTTAAGTGGTACAAATTTCCGTAAAATTCATCAAAGCCATGCTTTGTTGGTAAGTGCTCATCTAAATCACCTAAATGATTTTTACCATATTGAGCCGTCATATAACCGCGAGCTTTTAAAAATTCGGCTAAGGTAGGATCGGCTTCTTTTATACCAAGAGGGTTACCAGGTTGACCTACCGTGGTTAAGCCTGTCCGCACAGGCAACTGCCCCATTAAAAATGCTGCACGGCCCGCAGTACAGCTAGGTTGTGCATAATGATCAGTAAACAATGCACCTTCGTTAGCAATGCGATCAATATTAGGGGTTGGGTAGGTCATACCGTGCGAGTATGCACTGAGTGAGATTGGCGCAACGTCATCAACCATTATGGCCAATACGTTTGGCTTATCAGCTGCAAGGCTTACCGTTGAAACCAAACCGCAAATAGCTGCCGCTATTAGTTTTTTCATAAATCATCCTTTATTAGTTAAAGCAATACCTTTCACTCACAATGAGCTTTCATCAGTATAGATGAAAAAACGGTCGATTCTAGCACTTACCTTTATATACATTGGCCTCTATCAATAAAACCACCTATTTTCTATAAACCGCTTTTGAAATTAATAATTAATACCTAACAACAAATACTTAGTGAACTTTTTAGCTATACTAAAAAACTAATACCCCATAAATTTTAACTACTGGATCCCCATATTTTCGCCCTCAATTAGGATTGAACAAGAACAAAAAATAGACTATAACTAACTAATGAAAAAGCCTTTTTATCTCTGTGTAAGGACAACACATGACTTCATATCACCTCATCACACTAATTAGTATTGGGGTTTCATTTTCCAGTTATGCGGATAATCAAAAAGAAGTACAAGACATGTCAGATCCTCTGGCTGTTTATACTCAAATAGGCTTTGGTACCACTAACAAAGGGCTAAACTTAAAAGTAGGCCAAGCATACGACACAGGTATCGCAACAACTGCCGGAATGAATGTTATTGAAGTAAAAGGCATATATGGCGATGCACTAGGCTGGGAAAGCGACAGCAAAACAACAGATTCTATCGACTCGTTTCGCTTTCGAAACTTCTCTGTTGATTTGAGCTCTATGAGTGCAACGCAAATTGATGCTAACTATAACCTTAATGCCAATCTTGTTGCTGACGAAAGTATGGATGTTTCGTACAGCTTTATTAAAGCTTTAAAACCTATGGGACGTTTCACGTTCTATCCGTTAGCTGGTGTGGGTGCATCGCTTGGTGAAAATACCCTAGAAGATGACGGCAGTCGTGACAGTGGTTATTCCATTATGGGTGCTTATGGTTTAGTGGGTATGTACGCTAAAGTGACAATTAACGATAAAATATGGCTTAACTACAATCCATTTTGGCTAACCACTATCGGCGGTAGTGATAACTACAAAGACCATTACTATGGGTTAAACCAAAGCCGTATTTTAACTCATGAATTCGCCGCAAGTTACCAAATAAACCCGCGAATGAATCTCCGCTATTTTGCAAATTGGAATGAAAACGTTGACTTTGTGGATGGCGACCACCGTCTCGAGTTTAATTATCAACTATAAATTAAGATTTGAAGAAAAATAAACTACAGGGTAAGGGATTAAGTGAAAAAAGTAGTACTAATAAATATGTTGGCGGTAAGTTTACTAAGCACTGAAAGCTTTGCATCAAGTTACGATGAATATGCAATAAAACCTGCCGAGCAACAATTAAGCAATCAACAACAAAAAGTTGATGAACCTATTTCATTTTTGCCCATCCCGACGTTTATTACAGAACCAGCTGTAGGGCCTGGCCTTGGTGTTGTTGGCCTTTTTTTTCATGACAACGAGAAAAAGGCTAAAAAGAAGAAAAAAGAGGGCTCTACCCTACCACAAAGCATTAGTTTAGTGGGCCTAGTGGGCACTAAAAATGGCACCAAAGGCGGCGCTGTTGGTCACATTACGTTTTGGGATGAAGACCGTATTCGCTATCAAGGGATTGTTGGCTGGGCGAGTATCAATCTTGATTTTTATACCTTCGACGAAATAAAGCTTCTCACGCCATTATCGTTAAATATTGAAGGTCCTGCTGTGTTCCAAAATCTTAAGTTACGCTATGACGATAGTAACTTCTTTTACGGTTTTAAACAGATTTATCGCCAAGTTGATATTAGCTTAGCCGATAACCCTATCGAAGATTTTTTACTTGAAAACGACATTATCAAGGAGCACCTTTCACTTGATGTAAATACGTCAGGTATCGGTCCGCTACTGGAATACGATAGCCGAGATAACCCGCTTAACCCTGAACGTGGCTTTAATTACAAGGCCGAATATTTATATTTTGATGAGGCTATTGGCAGTAAGGTTGATTACACCAGTCTAAAGCTAACCGCCTTAAACTATTGGCGTTACACCGATAAGTTTAATTTTGCTTTACGTATGCAGTATGACTCGGTTAATAATCGAGGTGAGAAACGCTTACCGGTTTACATTCCGCCAAGTATTAGCTTGCGTGGGGTGTCAGCAACGCGTTATCAAGGCCTAGATGTATTTGTTACTGAAGCTGAAGCAAGCTATAAAGTCACACATAAAATAAAACTCAATGTGTTTACTGGTATGGGCTGGGCAGCCGATAGCTTTTCTGACTTATCAAAGGCTGAAACCATTGATACTGTGGGTGCAGGGTTTCGCTATTTGATTGATGAACATTACGGTATCAGCATTGGTTTAGATGTAGCCCATGGTCCTGAACAAAATGCTATATACATTCAAGCAGGTTCTACCTGGTAGCAAAACCAGTGCTTTTTCACTAGTTTTTAAGAAAATCCAAACCAAAAGATTGAATTCGTTGATTTCACTGCTATTATCAAAAGCTCAATAAACATTCAGGGATTGAACGGATGCATAAAAAAGTATCAACAAACCATTATCCATTCAAAAACTTTAAACCTCACGGCCTTGTTGAGTTTTATCAACGTGAAAATACACTTTTAACAACCGCAACAGGTCCTTTCAATGAAGAGATTATTGACGCGCACTCTTTTATGCAAAAGGATTACATCAATAAGCTCAACGCTGATTACGGCCAGTGGTTTGAATTAGTTGAATTTAAAAATTCGTGTATGGCAACCCCTGATGCACTTGAAAAGTTAATGGTGTATTTTGTTGAGCTCAAGCGTAAGGGCATTGCACCAGCCAAAACAGCCTTAGTCATAAAAGATGGGCTTGAAGGCGGTAGCTTGCTGAGTGATACCTACTGCAATTTGTATAAACGAGCAGGCTTGATAATGAATGTATTTAAGTCAAAAACAGCGGCCCTTAACTGGTTAGCAGAAGAGCCCGTTGCTGAATTAGCCTGTTAACACACAATTTATTTTAAAAAGTGTTGCTCTTCTTCGCGTAAGGTCAACACTTCAACCCCCTCAGCCGTTACCGCTACAGTGTGCTCCCATTGTGCAGAAAGCTTTTTATCTCTTGTAACCACAGTCCAGCCATCAGGCTTGGTTTTTACTTTAGCAGCCCCTTGATTGATCATTGGCTCAATTGTAAAGGTCATCCCCTCTTTTAATACCAGCCCGGTATTTTTCTTGCCATAATGTAATACCTGTGGCTCTTCGTGCATTTGCTGGCCGATACCATGACCACAGTATTCTTTAACCACACTATAACCATGTTGATGAGCAAAGTTTGCAATCGCATTACCAATATCCCCCAGCCTCACGCCTGGTTTTACCATTTTAATCGCGTGCCAAAGAGCTTGCTGAGTGGTGTCTACCAAACGCTTTGCTAAAGGCGATACATCTCCAATTAAGTACATTTTGCTCGAGTCAGCTAAATAGCCATTTTTCTCAAGAGTGATATCAATATTCACAATATCGCCTGCTTTTAAAATACCCTTCTCGCTTGGAAAACCATGACATACCACCTCGTTCACAGAAGCATTTAGTACATAAGGGTAGCCGTACTGCCCTTTACTTGATGGCCTTGCTTGTAACTGCTCAACAATGTAGCGTTCGACGAGATCGTTTATTTCCATTGTCGTCACTCCCTCTTTTACAAAAGGGTCGAGATAAGCAAATACATCAGCAAGTAATCGACCAGACTCTCGCATCAAAGCAATTTCGTCTGCATTTTTAATTACAACTTTACTCATAACTCACATCCTTAGCCTTCACATCAGCTTGACGAAGTTGCTCTTTGATAATATCGCTGTAAGTCATGGTGGGGTTAAGCTCTGCAAGCATCCCTATTTTAATCCAATACTCAGATTGTGAGTTGATTGAGCGCACCATCGCTGTGCTTGCTTTACGGATTTCTTCGTGTAGCTCATCGCTTATTTTGACAATACCCATCATGTGACCTATATATGAAACGTATATAGATCGTATTCATATAATATAAAAAAGCAAGAAGAACTTGTTTAATTACAACTCAGCAATCATTTTAACAAGCGCTTGCGTTGTCCATTCAAGTTCATTGAATTGAATATCAGGTTGATAATAAAAGCCTTTTTCTCGGGGTCTGTTCACATAGACCTTTATCGGCAGAATGACTTTAGCAAAACCTGAAGGTAGGGTTTCGAGCCTCACTTCCATATAGGTAGAATCGGTACTACTTGGTGCGCCAACTAACTGTGTGTTTGCAAATAATTTAAAACTATCAAGTGCGTCTAAACAGGCGCTGGCACATTGCCCTGGCACAATCACATAAACCGGTGTAGTAAACTTGCTGGCGTCTTTTGGTAATGCTGGCTGCTCTGCTGCAGGTATCTCAACATAAAAATGTTCACCTTTTTCATAAGCCGCCTGCATACTTTCGTGAGTCGTCTTTAACCATTGATACCAAGGGCTAGCTTTATCATAGCTTGCGACTACATCGCCAAAATAGTCAGTATTGCCTTTAGAAGCACGCCACCACACTTGGGTATTTTTGTGTAACTCATAGCGGCCATATTTAAACTGTTCACTACCCCAAAGTGCTGAGGCTATTTGCTCACTCCACATCGATGAGCCACCTTGATTATGGCGAAGATCAAGCACCACAGCTTTAGCTTGCATTAACTTATCATGTTGCTGTTCAATGGCGCTCAGCATCGTTTGGTAATCTGCTTGCTGCTGCTCATTGGGTGCATACGTTGGCATACTGATCCACGCAATATCCTTTAAAGGCCAATTAAGCGCAATTGGTAACTTGTCGCCGTTGTAAGCATGTTTAAGTTTACCACTGACATCATCAGGCCTAATACGCCAATTTAACTTTAAGCTGTAAACAGAGCCGTTGGCTTTTTCAAATGTGCAGCTTTCAAGTGGCGATAAAAACGGGTTTCCGTCATCAATAGTTAGTCGCCAGCCATGATTCCACCAACTACCAGGTTGCTCAACTTCGCCGTAATAGCGAAAAACACGTTCAACGAGCAAAGTATTAATTGCCGTATTATCACAGCTTACGAGCTTATCGCCCTTGGCAACTGTATCTAATTCGCTGTAATACACTTTTAACGCATCACCGCGCCATACAGTTGAAAAGCCCGGCCAACTTCTTTGTGGTTTTAATTCACTTGGTAAGGTATCAATCGCTCCCGCATGACCATCTTGTAGTACAGTTCTAAAACGTGCAATAGCCGCAGCAAAACCTTGTGAACTATGCGCTTTTACAGCCAGCTTTAAGCCTTCTTGCTTTGCTTTTTCAAGCTGTTTAGCAAAACCAGGGTTACGTGCATCATGCATCCCTGGGTGATTGATAACCGATAATTGATAAGCCGCTTCAACATCTTTTATAGCAAGTTCAGACCAATTAATTTCAGAGTGAGTGACTGTACGCCCCTCATCGGCGCGACATAGATTAACACCAAAAGGGCTAAAGTTTAGAGCTGTAAAGATGAGTGATAAGTAAAGCGTCAAGCGTTTCATAAAAATCCATTTTAAATAATTATTATGTTTAAAAAACACCCTATTTAATCACTAAGGCATTGTTGTGGCAATAAAAAGTACTTCACATGCTAATAGATTAAAAAAATTCATCTATCAGGTTTATTTTAATCGTTTGTCGAATTAGAAGGATTACTCTAAAGTTAACTCATCAGCGCTTTTAAGCTAAACAGCTTCACACCATTGAGCGTGTTTGCGCTAACCGAATTGTTGTCACAAAAAGTCTAGCTTGTGTGTTCTCTGGGCTTTTTTATATACCGAGTCACTGCATACGTGGTGACTCAACCAAATTGTTGTCAAAAGCTTAGTTTGTGTGTTCTCTAAGCTTTTTTATTCCGAGTCATCGCACACGCGGTGACTCACCAAATTGTTGTCAAAAGCTTAGTTTGTGTGTTCTCTAAGCTTTTTTATTCCGAGTCATCGCACACGCGGTGACTCACCAAATTGTTGTCAAAAGCTTAGTTTGTGTGTTCTCTAAGCTTTTTTATTCCGAGTCACTGCACACGCGGTGACTCCACCAAATTGTTGTCGAAAAGCCTGGCTTGTGTGTTCGCCTGGCTTTTTTATGCCCGTTATAAAATAAAAACGCCACTAGATGTGGCGTTTGGGTAGTTTCGACAACAATAAGAAATTGCTTTTAGAAGAAGCCCAGTGGATTCTCACTGTAACTTACTAATAGGTTTTTAGTTTGTTGGTAATGATCAAGGGCAAGTTTATGTGTTTCGCGGCCTATGCCTGACTTTTTATAACCACCAAACGCAGCGTGTGCTGGGTACATGTGATAGCAGTTGGTCCAAACACGGCCCGCTTCAATCTTACGACCAAAGTGATAAGCACGGTTCATGTTTCGACTCCATACACCAGCACCTAAGCCAAACTCAGAACTATTAGCAAGGGCTAACGCTTCGTCTTCATCTTTAAAAGTCGACATTGAAATAACCGGGCCAAAAATCTCTTCTTGGAACACGCGCATGTCGTTAGTGCCTTTTAATAGCGTTGGTTGAATGTAGTAACCGCCATTAAACTCATCAGACAGTTGCTCGACTTCGCCGCCAGCGAGAACTTCGGCCCCTTCTTGTTTACCAATTTCGATGTAGCTTAGGATCTTATCAAACTGAGCTTGTGATGCTTGAGCACCCACCATAGTTTCGGTATCAAGTGGATTACCCCGTTTAATTTGTAGAGTTCGGGCAAGAACACGCTCAATAAATTGCTCATAAATATCTTCTTGAATAAATAAACGCGATGGACACGTACACACTTCACCTTGGTTAAAGTACGCAAGTACAGCCCCTTCAATCGCTTTACTCAAAAACTCATCGTCTTTTTCCATGACATCGTTAAAGAAGATATTTGGTGATTTACCACCTAGCTCAACCGTCGAAGGAATAATATTATCAGCAGCGCATTTTAAAATATGTGAACCCACTGGCGTTGAGCCTGTAAAGGCAATCTTCGCAATTCGAGTACTGGTTGCCAGCGCTTCGCCTGCTTCTTTACCATAGCCGTTAACCACATTTAGAACACCTGCAGGCAATAAATCACCAATCACTTCAAGCAACACTAATATAGATGTAGGCGTTTGTTCAGCTGGTTTTAAAACAATACAGTTACCCGCAGCAAGGGCTGGTGCAAGTTTCCACGCCGCCATTAACAATGGAAAGTTCCAAGGAATAATTTGCCCTACTACACCCAGTGGCTCATGAAAATGATAGGCAACCGTGGTTTCGTCTATCTCACCGATTGAACCTTCTTGCGCACGCACACAACCTGCGAAATAGCGAAAGTGATCAGCCGCGAGTGGCACGTCTGCCGCAAGTGTTTCACGGATTGCTTTACCGTTATCCCAGGTTTCGGCCACTGCCAGCATTTCTAGGTTTTGTTCAATGCGATCAGCAATTTTTAATAAGATATTGCTACGCTCGGTAACCGACGTTGTTCCCCATGCCGCTTTTGCATCGTGGGCTTTATCAAGTGCCAGCTCGATATCTTCTTTTGATGAACGAGGTACTTTACAAAACACTTTGCCGTTTACTGGACTAATGTTTTCAAAGTATTCTCCTTTTACAGGGGCAACCCACTGGCCACCAATATAATTCTCATACTGCGCTTTAAAGTTAACTTTTGCACCTTCACTGCCTGGATTTGCATAAATCATAATGTGTTCTCTCTTCAAATTGTTGTGTTTTATTTAGCATTGACTAAATTATGCGGTAGGTTATTGTTTAATGAACCGCTAACAATTGAAGTTAGCTCAGTTACTGAAAACACACTTGATTCCTAGTCCAGACTTTTTGACTATTTGTCCAGAATTTAGGACGACAGCGAGGCAACAATGAACACATCAGTTAGTAGCAGAAGTTTAGATAAAAAACGACAACGTATTGATGTGCTTATTGAAAATAAAGTCAGTTTTGCGGGCGAACATGCCGAATTAAGTATTTACGACACCTATTTAGATGCCCAAAAAGTGGCGTTACATTCCACTGAATTATTATTTTGTGGCATGATCAGCGGTAAAAAAATCATGCATGTTGCCGACAGTGATTATCATGAAGAGTTTTTACCAAACCAATCATTTGTACTTGCCCCAGAGCAAGGGGTGCTAATAGACTTTCCCAATGCATCTCTCAATCAGCCAACAACCTGTTTAGCGATTGAAATCAGTACCGATAAAATAAGCCAAGTAGTTGATGCTCTTAATTTTAACCAGCAAATTACCCAGGATGACTTTTTTCAATATCAAACCAAGTTAGTGCACGCCCAGCATAACCCGCAAACTCAGCAACTGCTTGAGCGGATGATCACCCTATTTAGCGAAAATGAACAACACCGCGATTACTTAATTGATTTATCACTTAATGAACTCATAACCCGCCTGTTACAGCAGCAAAGCCGAGATTTAATGATTGCAAGTTGTAAGCAAGGCAAGCTCGCAACCCCGTTAAGTCATGTAATTAGTTATATAGAACAGCACCTTGCTGAGAATATTGATATTGATGTGTTATGTAAAATAGCCTGTATGAGCCGCAGTAAATTTTATCAGCAATTTAAACTAGCCTTTGGTGTTACGCCCGCTCTTTGGCAACAACAATTACGCTTACAAAAAGCGTATAAATTGCTCGAGAAAGGCGAGGCGATTAGCCAAGTTTGTTACCAATTAGGCTTTAATAACCCAAGTCATTTTAGCCGTGTATTTAAACAGGCCTTTGGCGCAACCCCAAAAAGTATCGCTAATCATTAAGTTCTGGATTGCGATGAGAATAAACGCGATAGGTTAAGGCGAGTAAAATACAAATGGCACTTGGTACATAAAGCGCCGCAAAGGTCATTTTTGCAAATAACCACGCCCCTGCTAAGCCACCAAATATAAAGCCAATAATGATTAGGCCGAACAGCTTAGCCTTACGTTTATCAAGCGCCTCGCCACGTAAAACCCGACCAAACATAATACCTAAATCAGTAAAAATACCCGTAACATGGGTAGTACGCACAATTGCACCACTGTAAGTTGTTGCCAAGGCGTTTTGTAACCCACATGCCGCAGACGCTAAAAAATGTCCATAGCCCGAGCCATTAAATAATAACCAAAGTGCGCCCAGTAAAAGCCCTGCTTCGATCAGCAATGCCGTGTCGTAATGACGACCTAGTTTAAGTGCTGAACTATGTAGCAAAAAACCAGCAATACCAGACCCAACTAAAAATGACAGTAATACACCTAATAAATGTAAAGCATCAAGGCTATTGCCATGCATGAGTTCTGTGCTAAGCAAGGTGGCAGTTCCCGATAAATGCGACACCGCTTGATGCTCAAAGCTAAGTAAACCAACCGCATTCACACATCCAGCCACCAGCGCCAAAATAAATGCGCCAATCTCAACCCATTTTGGTAACTTAGAAATCACTCGCTACTCGCCTTTTTCTCACCCTCGTACTCATTCTTTTATGGTACGCCTATTTTTATAACTAAAAACACTTTTTTTCGACTCTTTATATGGTAATTTACAATTAAGTAAATCGATTAAGAAGCTACAATGACAAAGCCAAAAAGTTGGACGCTGAAAAGTATTGCCCAAGAGTTAGGTGTTTCAAATGCCACTGTATCAAATGCGTTTAACCGCCCTGATCAATTATCGAAAGCACGCCGCGAAGAGATTTTGGCGGCCTGTAAAAAGCTTGGCTATTTTGGCCCTAACAAGGCGGCACAATCGTTGCGCCGAGGCACCTTTAATATTGTTGCGTTAGTATTACCAGACAGCGTTGAATATATGATATCTGACCCGGTTGCTAGCAGCTTTATGCGCGGTGTGTCAGCGGTGCTCGAAAAAAATGGTATTAACCTTTTATTATTTTCAGGCAACAGCGATAACCTAAATAGCGTTGTCGACTTTGTAGATGGTTTTATTTGCTACGGCCGCCCACGTAATAAGCAACTTGTTGAGCAATTAAAACAGGTTGCCAAACATGTGGTAACGGTTGATTTTAATATCGGTCGCGATGCCTCAGTAAACGTAAACAACCAACAAGCCAGCTTTGATATTGCCAAACATGCACTTCACAAAAATGATGATCGGGTTGCTATTTTAGGCCTGCGTTTACTCGATAACGACGTATTATGCCGAGTATACGAACACCATGAGTTTGAAGCAGGTCAGTCGATTGCTCATCAACGACTGCGCGGTTATCACCAAGCAATCAGCGATGCTGGCATCACCCTGGGTGATGATAGAACATGGAATATACCAGAAAGCAGCGAGCGCTTTGCAAGCATTGCCGCCAAAGAAGCACTTAACAGTACACCAAGGCCAAACGTATTGTTATGTATGAGTGATTTGATCGCCCTTGCCGCCATGCGCGAAGCATTAAAAATGGGCTTATCGGTTCCTGAAGATGTCAGAATTGTTGGCTTTGATGGCATCGATGAAGGCCAACGATTTGTGCCAAAACTCACAACTGTTCATCAAAATAGCGAAGAAAAAGGCCGTATTGCTGCGACCTTGTTTCTATCGAAAGAGCAGCAAACAGCCGAAATCGACTATCAACTGCAATTGGGTCAAAGTAGTTAAGCTAAAAAGTCAGCCAAATCATCAATACTTTGTTCGCCTTCACGGTGATCAACAATGATCACTTCACGGCTAGCAAAGTCAACTTTTAACTCGATTGAGCTGGTATCATCATGCCAGCTTAAACGGCACACACTGCCTTCACCTTTAGCAATAAACTCACCGTTAAAAGCTGGATGCTCATTACGTAATTGAATCAGCTTGATTAAACCTTTCACCACAGGTTTAGCAAGCGCAGCATCAATGTCTTGCGCATTTAAATAAGGGCGATTGATATCACGACCTACATTGGTACGAGCCAATAATTCCATATCGTTCTCACAAGCGAACAGGCCACCATAATAAACTTGTGGAATACCTGGTGCGAAGAACTGAATCGCACGCGCTAATAAGTAATCAAAGTCATCTGCACCCAAGGCATTGTAATATGTGCAGTTTACTTGATATAAATCGACATTACTTGCTGCTGCACCAGTCGCTAGGCGGCTTTGCCCTTCGCTCTTTTCATGAATGGTTTCAACCAAGTTATCAATTTGCGCAGCGTCTAATAAGCCCGGTTTATCACCCATCGGGCCTGCGTCAATGATGCCAATGCCATCATGAGTATCAAGCACCGTTAAACAGTTACGCGGCGAAATAGTTAGCCAATTCAGTAATGCTTGCGCATCATTGCTAAACAAGCTGTGTAAAATAAGGGGTGGTAAAGCAAAGTCGTAAACCATATTTACACGCTTTGCGACTTCAACCTGAGTTTGGAAATGGCTGTGGATCTCGGCAATGGTTTCCATACCCGCTTCATTAGCTTGTGCCGAAAGCTTATTTAAATACTCAAAAGTTTCATCCAACATAAAGCAGTTTGTGCCAGCTTCTTTAATCGCATAGCCTGCCGCATCTAAACGAATAATATTGACATTATTATCAGCAAATTTGCCAAGCACCGTATCTAAATACTCGATACCCGCCGTTGATTTCACATTGATATCAATTTGGTTATCGGTAAAAGTGGTCCAAAAATCATAGGTTTGGCCGTCACCACACGCAATAGGTGTAAAGCAGCTACCTGGGCGCGGACGATAAATCGCTTGTTGTTCAGCCTCAGACATGCCATTTGGGAATACATCATCTTTGGTTAGAAATAAATCCCAAAATTCAGATTGCTTGCCTTTAGCGAGTACATCTTTAAATTGGAAAGATTGTGCTGAAACATGGTTAACAATTAAGTCAGCCATTAAGTCATAGTTTGCACCAAGGACTTTTATATCGTCCCAGCTACCAAGGCGCGAGTCTACTTCACTATGATCAATAGGATCAAAGCCAGCATCACTGCCATCAATCGGATTATAAAATGGCAACAAATGTACACCTGCAAACACATTGTTAAGTGGGCCATTTAATAAATTACTTAATTCATCAATACCTTGACCAGTAATACGGTCTGCGTAGGTGATTAATTGCACTTTATTGTTGATCATAATTGTTAATACCAAGTTGAAACTTAATCGATTAAGATATATCTTTAACCACGACAGCAAATTATTCAAGCAGTTTTTATAGTTTTTATACACTAATATACATAGTAAAGGCGCAGACCTTTCGGTGGGGATACAACAATGAATAGAACACACGATCCTTTGCAAACCATTAGATGGCTGACATACATGATGTTTTTTATGTTTGCGATGACCTCTGATGCGGTTGGTATGATCATACCTGAGCTTATCGAAGAATTTAATTTAAGCATGACCCAAGCCAGTGCTTTCCATTATGCACCGATGGCACTTATTGCTTTTAGTGGCCTGTTTTTAGGCTTTTTGGCCGACAGCTTTGGCCGCAAACAAACCATCATGCTAGGACTCGGCATCTTCACCATTTGTTGTTTTCTATTTGCTGTTAGCAGTAGTTTTAGCGTATTTGTAGTGCTGCTTAGCTGTATTGGTCTTGCTATTGGCCTATTTAAAACCGGTGCTTTGGCACTGTTAGGTGATATTTCTACAAACAATTTAGAGCACACAAAAACCATGAATTTGGTCGAAGGTTTCTTTGGTGTTGGCGCCATTGTAGGCCCTGCCCTTGTCAGCTTTTTAATCACCCAACAGGTTAGCTGGACCTACCTTTATGTTATCGCTGGGGTTTTATGTTTGATTTTAACCATAATTGCTTGGCGTGCAGATTACCCTAAACCTAAAAAGCTAGAAGAACACGCAAAACCGGCCTCTCTTGCAACCACCATGAGCATGATGAAAAACCCTTATGCACTGGGCTTTTCATTAGCAATTGCCCTTTATGTTGCAACCGAAGTAGCAATATACGTTTGGATGCCTACTCTACTTGGCGATTACGACGGCCCGTGGCAATTACTGGCAACCTATGCACTGACCTTATTTTTCATTTTACGCGCTGCGGGGCGGTTTTTAGCGGTATGGCTATTAAATCACTTAAGCTGGCAAGCGGCGATGCTGTATTTAAGCTTAGGAATTGCACTGTGTTATTTAGGCTTAATCTTCGGTGGCGTTGATTGGGCAGTGTTCTTACTCCCTTTATCTGGGCTGTTCATGTCGATGATCTACCCAACTTTAAACTCAAAAGGTATTTCTTGCTTTGCGGTGCAGCAACACGGTGCGGTAGCTGGAGTTATTTTGTTTTTTACCGCCCTTTCTGCGGCAGCAGGCCCATTATTAATGGGTGTGATCAGTGACTACTTTGGCCACATTCGTTACGGCTTTTATCTCGCAACAGGCTTCGCATGTTTACTGTTTTTAGCCATGCTATATAACTACTTACGTAACCCTGCTGAGCAAGCGTTAGCGCAGCACAGTGCATTAAGCCACTAAATAAAAATCGTTAAAAATCAATTATCGAACATAAATCGTGCAAGTTTTTCACTAAAAAGACTTGCACTGTGTAAAATTATTGTTATCTTAACTTAATCGATTAAGAAAACAATTTAGACAACAAACCATCTGGGATTGAGACGAGGCACATTATGACAACACACAAACATGCCCTTTATACATTAAGCGCGCTTGCATTAGCAGTAAGCCAAAACTTACACGCCGAAGAGCAAGCACAACCTGAGGCTAAAAAAAGCGGTCTTGAAACTATCGTTGTAACCGGTGTACCACGCCGTACAACCATCATGGCATCAAGCTCATCGGTTAGCAGTGTGACATTAGCTGAAATTGAAGTATCAACACCACGTTCTACTGCAGAAGCCTTCAGAACAATTCCGGGTGTACGTTCAGAATCAACAGGCGGTGAAGGTAACGCAAATATCGCGGTACGTGGTTTACCGGTTGCATCGGGCGGTGCTAAATTCTTGCAACTACAAGAAGATGGCTTACCTGTTATGCAGTTTGGCGATATTGCCTTTGGTAACGCAGATATCTTCATGCGCTTAGATTCAACAGTGCAAAGTGTTGAATCAATCCGTGGTGGCTCAGCATCAACTGCAGCAAGTGATGCCCCAGGTGGTATCATCAACTTTATTTCAAAAACAGGTGAGAACGAATCAGGCAGTGTATCAACCACTGTTGGCCTTGATTATGACTCTATTCGTACGGACTTTGAGTATGGTACTTACCTAAACGACAGTGTGCGCTATCACATTGGTGGCTTTGTTCGCCAAGGCGAAGGCCCGCGTGAAACTGGTTATACATCTAATAAAGGTGGCCAAATTAAGGCAAACCTAACGAAAGAATTTGATGCTGGTTATGTGCGTGTGTACTTTAAACACCTCGATGATAAAAGCGTAGGTTACCTACCTATGCCTATGTACTCAGATGGCGATTCAATCCCAGGTTTCGATGCGCAATCAGATACGCCGCATTCTGCTCTTTTCACACAAACTCTGCGTTTAAATGGTGATAACCAAATCAGCACGGGCGATATGACCGATGGTATGAACCCAGTTGTTACCTCAGTAGGTTTTGAAGCAGCATTTGATTTAGAAAACGACTGGCGCATCGAAAACCGCTTTAGAACGTCATCAGTAAGCGGTAACTTTATTTCTCTTATTCCAGCTGAAGTTGCAAGTGCAAGCTCTATTGCTTCTAGTATTGCTGGTGATGGTGCATCGCTGGTTTATGCAAATGGTGGTTCAGCAGGCGAAGCCTATGGCGATGACGATTTAGCAATGCGTATTCATACATTCGATGTAACGCTCAACGACATGGGCTCAATTGTTAATGATCTTAAGTTAACTAAGTCGTTCTCTGATGACACTAGCGTTACATTTGGTTACTTTGCATCAAGCCAATCGATTGATATGTCGTGGCTTTGGAACTCATATGTTATGGAGCTAAAAGGCGACAACGCGGCATTACTTGACGTTTACGCTGCAAATGGCGACAGCTACTCAGATAATGGCTTGTACGCTTATGGTACACCTTACTGGGGTAACTGCTGTCAACGTAACTACGACACAGAATACGAAACACGCGCACCTTACATTAACTTAGCCACTAAGTTTGGCGATTTAAGCATTGATGCAAGTGCTCGCTATGATTCAGGTGAAGCACGCGGTAACTACGCAGGTGCAGTAACATCAACAATTGATATGAATGGCGACGGTACCATCTCAATTCCTGAGCAAAGTGTTGCTGGTATTGATAACGCGAACCCAAGCATTGTTAACTACGACTGGCACTACAGCTCATACTCAATTGGTGCGAACTACCAAATTGATCCAAGCTTTGCGGCATTTGCCCGCTTAAGTAAAGGCGGCCGCGCGAATGCAGACCGCTTATTATTTGGTAAAGTAGACGCAGATGGCTCAGTTGCAGAAGCCGATGCAATTGATGAAGTAAACCAATACGAAATCGGCGTGAAAAAACGTTTTGATTCGCTATCAGTATTTGCAACTGCATTCTACGCAGAAACAGAAGAGCAAAACTTCGAAGCAACATCACAAAAGTTCTTTGACCGCGAGTACGAAGCAAAAGGTATTGAGGTTGAATCAACCTACTACATAGGTGATTGGGATTTCCGTGGTAACTTTACTTGGACAGACGCAGAAATTGCTAAAGATGCGTTATCGCCAGAGTTAGTCGGTAATACACCACGTCGTCAAGCTGACCTTATTTACTCATTAATGGCAACTTACAACTTTGACAAAGGTGCTGCTGGCCTAAGCTTTATTGGTACAACAGATGCTTACGCACAAGACAGTAACGACCTTGAGTTTGATGGCTACACACAAGTGAATGGCTTTGTAAGTTACAATCTATCTGAAAACTTAAGTCTATCGCTTAACGTGAACAACCTGTTCGACACCGTAGGTATCACAGAAGCAGAAGAAGGCTCAGTACCAGATAACGACATTATTCGTGCCCGTACTATCAACGGCCGTACAACGTCGCTTACTTTAAAATACTCTTTCTATTAATTACTCTCCTCCCTCGTTTTAGCCCAGTGTTTACTGGGCTTTTTGCGTTTATGTGTTCTTACCAACAGTAACAAGAGGGTGCTGTACTTGACTAGGTTGCTGCTCATTTCGTTTTACATAACTAAATAGTATTAAGCACCCAAGGGCCAAACTGGCTGCTAGCATTGAGCCAAGTGTTGCAAACCTAAAACTATAAAACTGTGCAACAACCCCAGTTGCCCCTGCCCCGCACATAACACCCAGTTTAATGGCGTTCGTGTAAAACGCTGAGGTAAACCCTATTCGTTCGGGGAGCTGATCTTGTAATACGGTTAAGCCAATGCCCGCAAAAATACCGTAAAACAGCCCATTCAATACTTGTAACGCGATCAAATGCCAAACTTGAGTGGCAAAAAACACTCCTAAATAAAATACAATGGCACAACAAAATGCCACCGCAAGCATCGCGACTTTACTGTATTTTTTAGCAAGCTTAGCCCCATACAGCATGATAGGAATTTCTAACAGCGCCACTACACCCATAAACAGCCCAGGCGTATGTTCAGCGAATCCTAGTTCAGTAATGCTATAAAGCGGCAGTGCCGATGAATACATAATATTGCCCGTTGAACCAAGCATAATAGCTAAGCCCAACAACCAAAATGATAAACTCGCTGCGGCTGCAGGCTCTGAGCCATTTTGTGATTTCTTAGCGCTGTAGTCAGGAATAAACTTAAATGCAAAAATAAGAGCAACCAAGGCACACACCGCAGCAAAGTAAAACGAGCGGCTAAACTCGCCTCCAGCGGCTAACAAATAACCAAGTGGCGGACCGCCCACCCAAGCAAAGGAAATAGCAGCACGTAAACGGGAATTAAAACTGGTGATGTCGATGTTCTGTTGACGCCCAGCCCATTGTCTTGCCACGGTCATCATTTGCGGAATTGCCGCATTACCCATCGCAAGAAACAACACGCCTGCGAGCAAGACTTGCCAAAATGCAGTAGCATTCGCAAAGGCCACTAACGCACACACCATACCCGATACAGCCACCATAAATAACTTTCGCGCACTGGTGCCTTTATCAGCCATGCTACCTAGCCACTGACTGATAACTAACCCCATAATGGTGACCGCCACCACATAAACACCTAAGTACATAGGGGGTGCTCGCAGCCCTTCTACAATAAATAAGCTCATCAATGGGTTAACGAATGCCCCCATTAACCCGGTTAGCATACTTAGAAGAATAAAAATTACACCATGCTGTTTCAGCAATGCTTTCACTCACAACCCCACATCAATACGACAAGTCAACATTTAAAGGGCGCATATTATACATTGTTGTAGTAGAAAACTCATTTTGTAATACAAATAAAAAAGCCCAGCGGGGAAACTGGGCTTTGTCGTGTGGAACAATGTTAGTCGAAGGACACTGTTACTGGGTTAGAACAAGTCGTTTCAGTTACACATACTTGATACTCATAGCTTGGCAACTCAGCCTTACGCTGTACATCGCGGTAGAAACCACGATCAGCGACTGTTTCAAGTAGTTCACCGTTACGATAAATGCTTACTTGATCGGCCACTGTTTGCCAACCTAAATCAACACGCATCGTACCTAATCGTGTTTTACTTGCACGTTTAACAGATAGCTCAATTTCGACATCAGATACCACAACCGTTTGTGTAAACGTATCTGTTTGACCTTCGCTATCGGTCGCAGTTAGCGTTACTTCATAGCTACCCGCTTGTGCGTAACTATGCATAGGGTCAGCATCTGTTGAAGAAGCACCGTCACCAAAGTCCCACGCCCAAGCAACAATATCATCGTTACTATCAGTGCTGGTGTTAGTGAAAGTGACATTTAAGCCTGATGTTTCAAATGCAAAGCCAGCTTGTGGTGGCTGCGGGCTTACTTCACCAATAGCGCTAAACGTCAGTGACCAGCTGTTTAAAGTACCCGTATCAGCTGACAGTACGTCTTTCACATTAAGTACCCAATCACCTGTCGCAACTTCACCATTAAAGTTTGCTAGCGAATAGCTTTGTACTAGGTCGTCGGCACCACCACCTGATTGGCTGTGTAGTGTAGCTGTTGTACCTTGCGGCGACGTTAATGTAACGATTAAATCACCAATGTAAGTATGAGCAATATCAATACTTGCATCCGTTGAGAAAACCGTCAGCTCATCTGCAACTGTAATGATTGAATCAACACCCGTGTCATTGTTATCTGGAATAGACACTGGTGTTTCATTTGAGTAAGTAAAGTCATTTAAGCCAACAGGGTTAACAAACAATGACGCACTGCTTTGTTTAGCTAGCTCGCCCGATGTTGCATCAACAACAAAACTATAGCTACCCCACGCTGTTGCCTCTTCTGTTGGTACAGTTAAAGTAACTACATCACCAGGAACCGCCTCAGTTTGCGATAGCGTTGCGCCCGCTAAGTCAGCTTGAAGTGCTAGGCTAACAACACCTTCCCACTGGGCGATTGAGCCAATTTCAAAGGTATAAGTTGCCGTTTCACCAGCAGTAATCTGCTGTGAACTTGGCGAAACCGAGATTTTGAAGCTTGGAGTCGGATCAGCTTGTTCTAGTGCCTGATTCACATTTAAACGATTGCCAGACACTGTTTTACCTTGTAGTGCTTCATTCTGGTCACCGCTATTCATTAGCAACTCTTTAAGTTCAAGCGCTGTTAAATCAGGATTAATCGATAGTACTAATGCTGCGGCACCCGCAACATGTGGTGTTGCCATTGAAGTACCCGAATAACTAGCATAACCATTGCCCGGTACCGTTGATAAAATAGCACTACCCGGTGCACCTAAATCAACACTGGTTAAACCCCATTGTGAAAAGCTAGACATGTTATCTCTGCTATCAGTGCTGGCAACAGATAATACGCTGTCGTGCTCGTAGTTTGACGGATAGTGAGGGTTTTGGTCATTATCAACCGCATCGTTACCCGCAGCAGCAACGAATAAGATATCAGCTTGTTCACTCGCTGTGATAGCATCCGCTAGAGCTTGGCTAAAGCCACCACCGCCCCAACTGTTATTTAGAACACGTAAATTTACGCCTTGATTCTTAAGATCAACCATGTAATCGATACATTTAATAGCGTCAGAAGTGGAACCGGTACCATCTGCACTTAAAAATTTACAACCTACAATCGATACTTCGTGGTTAACACCTACAATACCCGTGCTGTTATTACCTGACGCGCCAATTGTACCCGATACGTGAGTACCATGGCCTTGGTCATCCATTGGATCACCAGAGTCAGTGATAGCATTAATACCGTGAACGTCATCAACATAACCATTACCGTCGTTATCGATGCCATCTCCTGGAATTTCGCCTGGGTTGATCCATGCATTATCAGCTAAGTCTTCATGGCTGTAATCAACACCCGTGTCAATCACACCAACAACAACATCGCGACTACCTGTTGAGATAGACCATGCTTCAAGCGCATCGATGTCAGCATCATCTACACCACCTGTCTGACCTTCATTGTGTAACCCCCACAATGATGAAAAATCTGGATCATTAGGCGCACTTGCAATTGAGACTCGATAATCTGGTTCTACATATTCTATGGCGGCATGAGTTTGTAGACGCTTGATAGCTTCTTTTGTACTCATTCCTGCAATTTTAAACTTAGCTAAACGGCCAGATAAAATCGCTGAGTAATTATCATCAACACCATCTTTATTCATATCGCTGATTGTGGCTCTGACTAAGCTACGAGCATGAGCACGCATTGCTGCAGAAGTGCCCTTTTTATACATAACGAGTACAGAATCTTCACTTGCACCGACGAGAGTTGTTTTTGCTGGTGTGCTGATTTGCGCAGCACCTATACAAGGTAATAAGGCGAGGCTTAATACAGATAATTTAGTTTTCATATTTACTATCCATAATTAGTAATACTGACCGAATCAACATGATTCGACCACCAAAGCTCATTACTTCTGAAAATGATTATCACGCGGCATACCCCATAAATGGCGAATTGCAGATAACAGGCAAGGAAAAAAATTAAACAGGCAGCAAATCCATGCTTTTTTACCAATTTAGATTCTAAATTCAGATAAAAATCAGCCTTTTTCGTGACAAATGGAGCGTCAATTACCCGAGGTTATTTATCAAACTTTTTTACTGCTTTGTAATAATTCCTCATATCAAAACCTGATTAGATAATTATAAGATCATGAAAATAAAGAATTAATTAAAACCACAAAAACTGCTGATTTTATATTATTCCATATCTGTCTAAAGTGATTTTCTGTTAATTGCTTTATCTTTTCAGTGCATTTAACAATTTTGCTTCATTCACTTCTGATTGTTAGCGAACACTTGAATATCACGCAATTTAATCCGGCAAGGCATGCCGGTACATGGCCCTAAAAGCAAAAATAATATTTTAGGGCTTTGATTAATAATAATTTAAAGGAAATAATCATGAAGTTAAGAAAGTCTCTTCTTACCTGTGCAATCACCTTTGCACTCGGTTCAAGCTTTGCTGCTAACGCAAATACTGATGACAAAGCGCAGTCTAGCTCTGAGCTTGCTACTCAGGTAACAACTTTAGGTGTTAGCAACTCAATTATTCTAGATCAAGTATCTGTAACAGGTGTGGGTAATGAAGCAGTTATTACCCAGCAAGGCACTGGACAACGTGCAGAAACCGTCAGTATTGGTGACGGCAATATGGTTCAAGTAAACCAAGCACAAACATCTAACTTATCACTTATTTATAATACAGGTGATTTCAATGATGTTGCTCATACTCAGAATGGCACAATGAATGGCGCACTGTCTGAAACAGTAGGTAACGACAACGCTATTCGTGTTGAACAACAAGGTGCTGGCTTCTTTGGTATTAATAATGAAGCTATTAACACAGTTACAGGTGATGAAAATACAATTACTGTAACCCAAGGTGATGGGGGCCACTGGTTCTACAACTTCGATGTAGAAGGTAATAGCAACACAGTAAGCTCTGAGCAAGTTGGTTTATTAAATGAAGCTACATTTAATACTGTCATTGGTGATGACAACACGATTGAAGTAGCTCAAGAAGGCTTATTCAACGCCTTTACGTCAGATGAAATTGTCGGCAATGGCAACGACATTACAATTGACCAGACCGGTGCCTTTAACAGTGCAACATTAACTTCTGTTCGTGGTGATTACAACGAAGTTGAACTTGAGCAAGATGGCGACTCAAACACTGCGTTAATTGCTGAAGTTACAGGAAATGATAACGAAGTTAAATCAGACCAAGAAGGCAACAGCAATAGCTTTGAATCAGCGGTATTAATTGGTGACGGCAATACGTTACTTGTTAATCAAAAGCAAGATGGGAATACTGCAGGCTTAGATGCAATTGGCAATGATAACGAGCTAACGGCATTCCAAAATGGTAACGGCAATGATGTATACCTTGGTGCAATTGGCAATGATAATGAATTTGTTGCAAACCAAATTGGTGATGCAAACAGTGCACATATTGCTAACTTCAATGGCAACGATAATAACGTTGATATTGCACAAGCAGGTGATGAAAACACGGTACTGGTTCAGTCTTCTTATCCAGATACATCGCTATCTTCAAATGATAATGATATTGCTATTAACCAAGAAGGTAATCTAAATGAAGCCGCACTAACGTTTGCAAGTGTGCTTGATAGCAACAATAACCAGGTTGCTTTCACACAAGTTGGTGAACTGAATGCGATTGACCTTATCATGGAAGGAAGTAGCAATTCAGTTGATATTAGCCAAACTGGTTCTGAAAACTTTGTTGCAGGCATTGGTGAAGGCGCATTCTTGTTAGGTGGTGAAGGTAATTCACTGGTCGTTGTCCAAGAAGGTAATGCTAACCTTGTAGAAGGCTCAATGATTGGCTCTAACAGCACGGTCGTTATCACTCAGCTAGGTGATGGCAATATCGCGACTGTAACCCAAGAATAATCATATTTAGGGGGAGCCTTGCTCCCTCATTTCGCTATGAAATTAAATAACTTTCTCCGCATATGTTGTATCTTGCTTGCAGCTCAAAGTGCTGCTAGTTATGGCGAAGATCTCGAAATTGATGGTCTAGTACTCGATAGAAGCATTAGCCGATTTGGCCATCAATTTTATTTTGAGTTTGCCAATCTTTGGCGTGACTTACCTTCAACAGCTGGCTTTAATATCGAAATAAAAGAAACGGTATTACCTCGAGCGGGTACTCGCCTTGTTTTAAGAATGAACAACCAAATTGTGTACGTTACCTACCTAGGGCGTCGTTTAGAGCCATTAGATGAGCGTGTTAAACAAGCCATGTATAGCGTAATGGATGCAATGGCGCGTAACAAAATGCAGCAATCATCACCTGATATGGCAAAAAATGGATGGTAAAATGAAATACTTAACAACACTAATAATAATACTCTGCCCCCTCTACAGTTGGGCAACTGAACTCGTTTATACCCCTATAAATCCAAGTTTTGGTGGCAGTCCACTCAATGGCAGCATGCTGCTTAATAAAGCGCAATCCCAGAATAAACATAAAGCGCCAACAATCGAACAAACTTATGGTGAAAAATTTCAAGACTCATTAGAGCGTACCTATTTAAATCGCATGGTTCGTGAGATCACCGATATGGCGTTTGGTGATGAAATCGACGACAGTATTTTTAACGGTGACTCTATCTTCATGACAGGTGATTATGAAATTCAGATCATTACCAGTACTAGCGATTCTATTACTGTAAGAATAACAAATACTTCTGATGGAACAATTACAGTTATTGAAGTACCGAGGTTTGGATAATGAGAAGTTTAATCTTAACCACACTAATCGTAATTTTGTCGGGTTGTTCATCAATGGGCAATTTAATTCCACCGACAAAGCAACTCGCAAGTACACTAGAGCCAACAGAAACCTTTAAGGCATTGCAAGCACTTCCACAACCAGTGGGCAGCATTCCTGTTTCTGTGTATTCATTTCGCGACCAAACTGGGCAATACAAACCTCAAGCTAATGTCAGTTCGTTTTCTACCGCAGTGACCCAAGGCGCAAACTCTATTTTAGTGCAAGCATTACATGAATCAGATTGGTTTATTCCGGTAGAACGTGAAGGTCTACAAAATATTTTGACTGAGCGTAAAATTATTCGTGCCGCGCAAGCCGAAAACGACAAACTGCCTGAACTGCCACCGCTTACGACTGCAAAAATAATCTTAGAAGGCGGTATCATCAGCTACGATACTAATATTAAAACGGGCGGTATTGGGATGGAATACTTCGGGATTGGCGCATCAGAGTTATACCGTGAGGATGCAATCTCAATTTATTTACGCGCTGTCGATGTTCGCACAGGCCAAGTTTTGCTATCCGTTGCGACAAGCAAAAAAGTGCTCAGTCAAGAAATGCGCGCAGGGTTCTTTCGCTATGTCAGTTACAAGCGTTTAGCTGAAGCAGAAGCCGGTTTTACCGACAACGAGCCTATGAGCATCTGCGTAACTCAAGCAATAGAAAAAGCATTAAGTGATCTTGTACTAAAAGGTATTAACAAAGGTATTTGGGCTGCAAAAGCGGTCTAATTGAATTGTGGCGCTGAACATCACAGCGTCACACACTTAAAATGAACTGCCGACTTTCGTCACCAAAAACTACTACTAACCATGCTAGAGCTAAGCACTGGGTAAAATCACTCTCCTTTAAACGCAATACTTACACCTTTGGATTATAATCACTGTGTATTTTGTAAAGACAAACTCACTGCCATGTAGCTTTGTGCCCAGTTAGCTAGTTCTACGCGATTACGTGATGATGTTTTCTTAAATGCGCTGTAAAGATGGGTTTTAACCGTATGATCGCTGATGTTTAAACGCTCTGCGATATCTCGATTACTCGCGCCTTGTGCAAGTAGATGAATCACTGATTTCTCGCGTTTAGTTAGTAAGCTGAGATCAATATCGTTATTTACCGAATCATTACTGGCACTAAATTGACTACGAGACATAGCATAAAGCATGTGATTAAAGGTTGTAGAAATACTTTTACGACTAAAAAATAACTCACCATTGATCACTCTCACAAGCCCTGAAAAAATATCTTCAGGTGATTGCTCGGCAAAAAACACGCCTTTAATGCCATTTAAAAGTAGGTTCTTTTCACAGATGGCGTCAGCATCTGCATTAAAAATAACCACTGAGTTTTGCTTAGCAAGTTGTACTAATTCTGCTGGTAATAGGTCTTTCCAATCGGTGTTAGTGCTATCTATCAGATAAAGATCAAATTCGTCGCGCATCGCATCTTGGGGTAAGCTTGTATCTACTTTGACGCGGACAAAGAATGCATCAAGCATCTTGATCAAATATTGATAGCTTTGACTACGGTTTTGCAGTTTTGGTTGTGCTTTTAGAAAAACAGAAGTTGGTTGAATCATCTCATTTCTTCCTTGAAACATTTTATTCACAATACCCAATTTGGATACATGATTCAACCATTTATAACCCTTTATTTTAGTAATTTACAACATCACCAATCCATTTAGATGATTAGGCGCGCGAGTTAACAAATTGTAAATAACCATACTCACATCTCCCCTTTTACAGTGAGTCATTGAGCAGTTTGTAAAAACGTGATGTTACACCGTTCGTCCAACCAAACCCTTGTTGTACTGTGTATTCACCGCCACCAGCACGACTTACCAATTCACATACATTGTATTTTTCAAGAAGACACTTATCCTCAGCAAAACGCATTTCGATCATACTCAACCAATTTTTCATGACAGCTTCAGCTTCGCTGATAAAGCCATAGTCAAGCAAACCCTTAACAGCAAACCATTGCAGAGGTGCCCAGCCATTAGGGCTATCCCACTGCTGAGGAGTATTAGATAATGTTGTAACTAACCCTCCAGGTTTTAAAAAGTCACTCATTAGTTTAGTTTTTACTTGCTGAGCTTGCTGCTCAGATGCAGCACCGACAAATAAAGGTACAGCCATTGCCATAGAATCAATGGGACTTTGCTTATTTAAACGAATATTAAAGTCTCTATAAACGCCTTTATCATTGTCCCAACAATATTGATTAATTGCTTCTAGTCTAAATAATGCCAGTTCAGCAATTGCTCGACTTTTATGCTCTTTGTTAATTAAGCTGTAAAACCTTTCTAAGGTCTTTTCGAGGTTATAAACTAAACAATTTAAATCAATGGGTACTATATTTGTTGTTTCAATACTCTTCAAATCACTTGGCTCACTGAGCCAGCGACTGCTGAAATCCCACCCTGATTCACAGGCAGCACGAATATTTTGAAAGTAACTCAGCTGCTGATCAGCTGAAAGATTTTGCGCATCATGCAAATCTTCTTTCAACGACTCTGGTCGTGGCGAGCGGGCGCTATCCCAATATCGATTTAAAATAGCCCCATCAGACATTTTAACGACACGCTTAGTAGCTTGTTTATCGTCAACTAACTCTTCACACCCTTTCATCCAAAACTGATATTCAGCTTCTAATGCCGCTATCGCATTTTCTAGCCAAGAAAAGTCTTTGCGTTGCTCATATTTAGTCTCCCATAATAGCGTAACCATCAAAGCTAAAACGGGCGGCTGAGACCGAGAGCTGTAATAAACTCTATTTCCATTTGGAATGCAGCCATTGCGCTTTTGCAAGTCAATAAAATTATTAACCATGGCTTCAATGGTTGCCAGGTCGCCTATGTCCTCAAGGCCTAATGCTGTAAAGTAACTATCCCAGTAGTAAATTTCTTGAAAACGTCCACCAGGAACAATGTAGTCAAACTGTAGAGGCATCAAAGAGCTTGATATATCACTATCGGCACTGCGATGCAGGTGCGGCCATAGATCGAGTATATACTGGTTTACCGATGTCGTATTGAGTTTCGCCATTGGTATAGCTTGGTTGGCGAATGAAAAGTGCGACATAACAAACTCACGAAGCTTTTCACCTTGCAAAGGACCTACTAATTGGTATAACTCACTCGCACTCTGCCAAGATAAATTGGGGACTGCATCTGCAAATGTTTTAGAATCAGCAAAAATTTCTGCCATTTGCACATCTTTAAATAGCTGGCTATTAACAAAGTTCATAATCATTCCTTAATTGCCTGACGTGTCAGACCATTTTCTAAAACAAGCGTCGCTTTTTTAAACGCCGAAACACTTACTAACAACAGGACTATTGGCAGCAAAGTTAAATAAAAGGCGTGCTGGCCACTAAACTTATCGAACACAAAGCCCGTAATTATTGAACCCGTGGTGCCCCCTAAAGCCGAGAAAACAACGATTAAGCCAGTCATCGCAGCATGTTTATGCTTTTCTAAAGAACTCAGCATGACTGAGTTGAGTAAAGGGTAAATAGGTGCCATAAAAAAACCGACTAGAGGCAACATATATGCCGCAAAAGGCACATCAAAAATATTTTTTACTTGGCTGCCATCAACATCATGAGTAAGAGGTAAAACAAGTAAAATCAACAGCCCCATTGTAATCAGGCAAGTCAATAACATCTTGAACCAACTAATAAACCTAAGTACTTGCCCAGCAACCAAACGGCCAAGCGCTAACGCTGCAGCAAATAAACTAGCGAGCTGAATACTGACATCAACGGGGAGTTTTAAAACTTGATTGTTAAAGGTAGGCAGCCAGGTACCCACTCCTTGTTCAATTAAAACGTATAAAAAAGCACTAACTACAAAAATAAGCACTAAGGGTTGGTAAGTTAATTTCAGCATATCTAAGAAAGCGTCTACTTGTGACTGTTTCTGGTTATGTAACTCAGGAGATTTAATTGGCGCTGTTAAAACAGTAAAGGTAGTCACTAAGACGATCGCTGCTAGCATGTAATATACATTCAACCATTCGTTACTTTGGGGGTTATTAGCATCGATGAATAATGCGAAGATCCAGTAACCCGATAACACCCCAAGCATAAACACTCCTTCAATAGTGTTTAGCAAAGACGAATGTTTGTTCGCGTTATCAGAAAGTTGACCAATAATTGAGTAAACAGAGATTTTCACTACAGCGAAACTACAACCAATTGCAGCAAATAATGCTTTTAGCACCCAAAATTCAGCAATGCTTGGCACCAATAAACAAAGAGCCGACACTAACAATAACGCACAGAGCATCGCGATTTTGTAGCCTATCCTTGGAATGAATGAAGCGACTAAAAAAGACATAATGGCAATGCTCAAATCCTTAAATCCCTCTAAAACAGAGGCATCCGTCTTGCTAACATCCAGGCTATTAATTGCTTGTAAAATAACAGTGCCTACACTATTGAGCATAATTGCAAATACAAAATAGCTGCTTGCTAACGCTATGGTAATTCTTAATGAAGCCATTTAACTATACCGAAAGTAATTTTTACTCAGTCTAGTTGAGTGGAATTTCTTTTGCAAACGTTTGCAATAACAAAATACACAATTTATTCACAAAAAACCGAGCTCTATTTGCTAGATTGTCGATTTATCATTTCAATTTCAACAACTTGGGAGTTAACTTTTTGGCCTGCGAGTTGTGCAAGTAGTTTTTCAACCAAAATAATAGAGGCGCGCTGGGTATTTTGCTTAATAGTTGAAAGTGATGGATGACTAATATCAGCCATAGAAATGTCATCAAATCCGATAAGACCAACATCATTTGGTATACTGATGTAGCGTTCTTTAAGGGCCTTCATAGCGCCAAGAGCGACCATATCACTGCATGCCATAATCCCATCGAAACAAAGCCCCTTATCTACCAGTAACTGATTTATACCCTGATAGGCAGCTTTACTCGTGATATCGATAGACAGTACATTTGGCGTGGCTTTTGCCTTTGAAACTGCATCTAAGTAGCCTCTGTAGCGTTCACCAATTTCAGCGTGAGCAGGATCGCCCAAAAACAACACATTTTTTGCACCGTGCTCAAGTAAGCGTTCAGTGGCTAAACGGCCTCCCAAGTAATTATCACTACCAACTATAGGGTAATTACTTTCTGTTTTTGGATCTCCCCAAACAACCAATGGAACACCCGCATTTGCAGCTGCCTCAATATTCGCCTGGCTTTTGCCTTGTCCGACAACAATCAAACCATCAGCCCGACGGCTGTTGATGAAATAATTGACCCAATCATCACTTGCCATAAATGAGTTAGAAAGTAACAGTTCGAGGCCATGCTTATTCAGTGCAAGGTTTATTTCGCCAACAAGTTTCAGTAAAAAAGGGTCATTAATTGATTGTTCTGTGTCACCATCAAGATTGATCATCACAGCAATCACATTGGTTTTTTGCGTTCGAAGACGGCTTGCAGCAGTATTCAGACTAAAGTTGTGTTTCTTCGCTAAACGCTGAAGCTTCTGCCTAGTTTCTAGTTTAATCAAAGGGTTATCATTAAGTGCTCTTGACACTGTCGAGGTAGATACACCTGCTAATTTAGCAAGATCAACTAATTTTAATTTTTTATCGTTCATGGCAGTAACACAGTAATCCTTAAACTGGGATAACAATATAGCATTTTTTTAAACAAACAACTGCTTAAAATTTTTTATTAAAAATCAATAACAAAACCAAGTTAACTGGAAGAAACCAAGAAAATTGTGAAAAACAGTTACAAAATTGTTTGCAAACGTTTGCATAAACTTCTATGGTTTAAATAGGCAAAGCATTAACAATTTTTTAAAATCTTGTTATGCAGTGTACTTAACAACAGATTAGTGGGAAAAAACTATGGCAACAAAACACACACGAACTGCAATTGCATCCGCAATTCTTTTAGCAATGTCAGGCCAAACTGCTTTTGCTGAAGAGCAGACACAACAGGCAGCAGAAGAAAAAGTAGAACGCATTATTGTATCTGGTACACCAGGTGGTGTAGGTGTTCGCAAAATTGACGCTGGTTATGCCGTGACGAATATTGATGCTGACCAAATTGTTAAACTTTCACCTAAAAGCACCGCGGACTTGTTTAAAGCTGTACCTGGTGTTTGGGTAGAAAGCTCTGGTGGTGAATCAGGCGCGAACGTATTTGTACGTGGCTTTCCGGGTGGTGGTGATGCACCATTTTTAACAATTAGCATTGATGGCTCTCCTATCTACCCTGCTCCGACGCTCTCATTTTTAGAAAACTCTTCTATTTTCCGCCTTGATGAAACAATTGAGACAATGGAAGCACTTCGCGGTGGCCCTAACCCAGTTGTTTCAAACGGTCAGCCCGGTTTAACAACAAACTTCCGCTTAAAGCGCGGTAGCGAAGATACCGAAGCTATTTTTAAGTACACAACATCTGATTATGACCTACAACGTATTGATGCGATGGTAAGTGGTGAAATTTCTGAAGATTTTTACTACATGGTAGGTGGTTACGTTAAGAGTTCACCTGGTATTCGTGACGCAGGTTTTACCTCAGAAAAAGGCAATCAATTTACGATTAACCTTACAAAGGTGCTAGACAATGGCACCATCAACTTATACAGCCGTCATACCGATGATCACGGTGCGTGGTACTTACCTACGCCTTTAAATGTTGAAGGTATTGATGCTGGCTACACACAACTTGGCACTCTAAATCGTCAAGCAACTATATATACTGGCCCTAACAATGATGAACATCAAATTGACTTAGGTGAAGGGCGCGGTTGGAAAGGTCATGTATCTGGCGGTAGCATCAAGCTTGAATTTGATAATGGCTGGCAGTTTGTAGATCGCTTTAACTTTACTAAAGGTGATGCAAATACCTACGGCCTTGTACCAGCAGGCTCTGCAACAACATTGGGTGAAGTAGCAACTAATGGTGAAACCGCAGCAGGTGCAGCAACAGGCACTGTTTATGATGCAGATACACCAGTACAACAACTTGGCCGTTGGGTTGTATTAAAAGAAATTAGTTCATTCACTAATGATCTTGCCTTTTCTAAAGACTTTGGTGACCTGTCTGCCGCATTCGGTTATTACACAGCAAGCACATCTGCAAACGACTGGTGGAGCTTAGGAAACGCTGCTTATCATGTACTTGAAGCAGGCGGTGAGATGTTAAATGACATTGAGTGTAATGCAAGTACTGAAGGTTGTGCATGGAACTACGATATTAACTCGACAGGTGATGCACGCACCAATGCGTTTTACTCAACAGCTCAGTATAAAATCAATGATGCATTCACACTTGATGCAGGTATTCGTTTTGAAAATCACGAAGTAGAATACACTGTAGATGAAGGCCTAGATGGTGTTATTACTAAATCTATCCAGTACGATGAAAGCAAAACATCATGGACAACAGGTATTAACTACTCAATTAATGATGATATGGGTGTATTTGCACGTGTTAACCGTGGTTATAAAATGCCTTATTTCGATGATTTTCGTGATAACTACGGCGCTTACCAAGGCGGCGAAAAGTTAATCAAAGAAGTGACACAGGCTGAATTCGGTTACAAGCTTTTGACCGATAGTACTGATTTTTATGCCACTTTATTCACGAATGAAGTAAAAGGTGACACTTTTGTTCGTCGTCCAGGCGCCCCTGCTGAAATTTTAACAAATGAAGCATACGGTATTGAGCTTGATTACAACTATAACCACGAATCTGGTTTCTCAGTTAACTTAAACTCAACACTGCAAGAAACTGAGATCACAGAAAGCCCGACCAACGAAGGCAACGAAAGCCAACGTCAGCCAAAATGGCAAGTACGTGTTACACCGAGCTATGACTTTGAAGTCAGCGGCATGTATGCAACTCTATACGGCACAATTTCAGCAGTTGATGATCGTTGGGGCGACAACGAAAATACTGTTACATTAGAAGGCTATGAAAAAGTTGACCTAGGTTTAATTATTGAGCCTATGGAAGGTATTAAAATACAGTTAGCTATTGATAACTTAACTGATGAACAAGGCATTACCGAAGGTGATCCTCGTAATGCTGATGCACCAAATGGCCGTTATATTATGCCTCGCACCACGCGTTTAAGCGTAAGTTATGAGTTTTAAACTCTCCTAAAATCCCTTGGTTGTAAGTCAATCAATACCCAAGCCACAGTGTTTTACAACCTGTGGCTTTTTTATTTGACTATTAAGCGCAACACGTGATCTGCTATAGACTTATGCGATTCAAAGGTTAAATGCACTCCCTCTTGCAGGCAAGGAGTGGCTAAAGAAGTTAAATCTAGAAACAAAGCCTGCTGCTTCGCACACACTTCAGAAAAAGCTAGCTTTAGCTCACCACATTTAGCATTCGCTCCTGCATAAATAGATTTATACGCGCCAACCTCATACACCGCTGGCGGGCTTAAAATTATTATTTTGGGTAATTCACGGTGCCGATAATAGTTTTTTATATCTAAAATAAGTGCTTCTAGTGCGTTGGCAATATCAGCAGCCGACAGTGCAAAACGGCGCTTTAAATCATTCGTGCCGAGCTGAATAACAATCACATCTAAATGATAAGCCGCTAGGTAAGGCTCTAGGTATTTAATGCCCAGTTTATTACCACTAAAAGGTGGGTCGTTCACCAGTGTACGATTGGGCTGGCCGGCTTCAATAACTTGATAGCCGGCACCTAATTTAATACCCAGTAAACTAGGCCAGCGCTCATCGGCTGCAAAGCGTTTACCATCGACCGGCGAAATGCCATAAGTGTTTGAATCACCGAAACATAAGATATTCATTAGAATGGATTCAGTGTGTAACCTTGTTGCTGCAACTGTGCATGAGCGGTCATCGCCGATAACGCCATTTGCACACCAGGAATAAGCTGTTGCTGTTTTACCTTCATGTGCGTTGCAGACTGCCCACACACATAAACAACGGTATTATGCGCTAACAATTGAGAGATCAATTGCTGATTTTTATTGTCACTGGCAAAGCGCTGTTTATAAAAACTGTTTTCCAGTACATCAACACTTGCGCCACCATGCACAACCAAAGCAAGTTGAATGTTCTCAGGCTTCACACCATGGGCTATGTGCATATTAATGAACCGTGCTAATGAGTTCATATTGTTATTCTGCGCCCCTTTTTCTGCCGCATCAGCTACATCAAATGCCACTTTAAAAACCGTTTGTTCAGAGATTTCTGCATGGTTTGGCACGTCATAATAATAACCAAAACCTTTGATCGCGGGCTCAGCTTGCTCTGCATGACTAAACGAAGATAACAAGGCTAAAGAAAAACCTAACAGTGTTGATTTCATAAAAGTTCCTGTTGCTTTTTACTCTAGCCTACCTTGTTTAAACGCGTTTAACTAGCATCAATATGTTGATGTGCTTTGAAGGTCATGCCTAAGTAATTAAAGGTGTTTTTAAACATCTCGATAAACGCGTTAGGTGCGTGAGCAGACCCTGCATTTGAGAGCAATGAAAACTGCTTTTCACGCAGTGTTCTCAGTTTTGGCCTGAGTGCGTCATCATCCATGTAGTCAGTGATCCGGTCTAAAAATGCTTTAAACTGCGGTGTGGTGTTATACCAATACACTGGCGATGCCAGTACCCAGTGTTGATAATTCAACAGCGCTTCAAATACCGCATAAAAATCATCATTTTTATATTGCTTATCGTAGCAATATGGCGAAATAACATAGTCATCTAGACATACTACATCGCCGCCATATTGGGTTTTATAATCATTAACTTGTAAGCTCGTGTTACCCGTTTTTCGTGCACTTGAATAAATAATTACCGTGTTTGTTGTTGGTTTTTGTTGCATGACTATCACTCCTTTTTTATGATGTGTGCAGCGTAAAACCTCAAGCTAACTTTAGGTCAACACCTTGGAGCAAATTATGTCAGATAAAAAACTTATTGATGCAAACCTAGCGGTTGGCTTTGTGGCAAAACGCAGTGGCGTAAAAGTTTCGACCTTGCATTTTTATGAGTCAAAAGGGCTTATTCGCAGCTGGCGTAAAAAAGCTGCGCAAACCAACTACGGTTAAATGTAGTCAAACACTCATCATTTGAAATGCGTGCTTGTTTGTTTTTAGGTTTTTAAGGAGTTACTTTTAAAGCTTATAAGTGAATATTAAAAATAGGTTCCTTCGATTAAAAAGCGAGGTAGTGAATCACTTTCAACCGTTACAGTATTACCCATATCTCGCCACATACATGCCATGCCCAACAGTTGAAGAGGTAAAAATGATTCAACTGGGACAGTGTCTGGATCACTTGCATTTATCCAATATTTTTCTTGTAGCTGAACATTTTTTGCAAGCGTTTCATTGAAGTCAAACCCAATGTCGGTGGTGAGTGCTGCAAACGTTTCTAAATACCCCATTGCTATGCCTAATGCCCAATCGTTACCTTGATCTACTGCCATTTTCATACACTGGTTGAGTAACGATGGATAATTATCTTGCCTGTGATGGAAAGCTTGAAATACTTCGACTAACTTATATGAAACAGGCCCTGCTTTTGTGGCACTTTGTTTCATAATTTCAACGGGGAAGTTCGCTAAGCTATCCATACTTTCAGAATCGCGCGTGATCACAGCTAAAAAATAGGCATCAAGCCACTCCTCGGGGTTTGCATAACCCGCTTCGAGCATACCTTTACCGTTCCAAGTCACTGCAGGTAAATCGAATATCTTAAACATTATGTCTTGCTCGGGATGCTCTGCGAGCTTTAAAAAAGCTGCGTACATTTTAGATGCATAGCGTAAACCTGATGCAGACTCTTTTTCTATTTCATTGGTTTGGACTTCCCAAGTGAGCCAACGTGAAAAACTAATATATAAATTTGAAAAGCTTAACAAATTATCTCTTCGCTTTATTATATTTGTAGGAATTTTTTTCATTCTTCTCTTTGGAGATTCTAGCCATTCGTCAAGAGGTATACTTTCAAACTTAGATTTGTAAATTCTTTCTATTTTCATTTGTTAACCTATTAACTCCCTTTAATCGATATCAAATTCTGAAAATTTAACTTCACTAACAGAAGAGTTATTATTTGTTATAGGGCCCCAATATATAAATATTTAATATCATTAGCACTCGATGAAATAGCTTGTTTAATTCACCAAGGTGATACTCTATTGATTACTTACTTGAAGTGATTAACCGCTACAGCGTTACTTCTTATGTAGTTCATTAGACATAGCGACAATATCAGCCATTATGCGTTTCTCGCCCAATTCAGCGAGAAAATTCAAATGCTCAATCGCTTTTACTTTCTGCAAATTTTCAAGCTTATTCACACCACCAAGAGCCAACGCAGGAACGAACGCATACATTTCATCGGCTTCTAATGGGCCTAGGTTTTTTAATGCTTGCTCAAACAAAGGTTTTTCGTTAATGTCTTTTTGATCAAATGACTCTTTACTTTGAACTGCAAAAAATAAGTCAATTGAACGTTCCTCCCCTCGCTCCTTTAATTTTTCAGAGTAATCTGTAGGGAAAATCATGCCAAAGTTTGAATTAACATCTATACTCTGACCTGATGTCTTCCCCCAAACAATTAAATCTCCAAAGGCACCGCGGCCAATAACATAATATTTATCTAACCCGTTTTTTTCACGTTCAGCGAATTCGGTGCCTTCAAGCCAAGTTTGTAAAATTTCATGGTAATCCTGCGGGTTAACCATCCAAAAAATACCATCACCCCAGCCACTAAAACCATACTGTTGCCAGTATTCCAATAAGCGCTCAGGGAGCTTATCTTTAAAAAAGTCAAGTGTCTCTTGTGTTGGCATTGTCGCTTTTATCGCGGGACCAAATCCCGCATAATTGTAAAAGTTATCGAAAAATTTATTCATCATTCAGTCGCTCTATTTCATCTGCCAATTCTTGACCCCATGAAAAATCAATATTGAATTCACCTGTTGGCTTTAGATTAAATACAGCACGATTCCACTTGTTCGAATCATTTTCAGTCATAATTTCATGCAGTTCTTCAAAGCTATCAAATAATGTATGTTTGATTCTAAATTGAATACTGGGCTTATCATTTTCATTCTTCGCGTACAGTCCTTTAAACTTAGTTGAATCTCCATAATATTCGACATACAAGCAAGCTTCTGTCCATTCATCTTGAATTTTTCCAAAAATATCTTCGGCTATTGATTGATATATATCATTTATTGTATTTGCCATAATTAACCTTCAAGTTAAATCTTAAAATTTACAGTATCTAACTCGTCATCAACTTTGTGCTCAACTACGAAATTGTAAGGTTTCTTACGTATTCTTATAGCAGCTAGCATCAATCCAGCCGCAGGCTATTCCTCCACCTATAAACGGTGACACTCAAGTGGAGAAAAATCTGTATTTTCAATCTTAATTGAACAATTCATATTAACTACATTCTGACCCAACAAAGAGAGTTCTAAATCAAATGTCAGAGTTTGTGAATTAACATTCAGATTGTAGATATCTAAAAATGTTAATTTTTTAAAATCATGTGTCACCTTTAACGCTTCATCATACACGTTACATATATTCTTTCGTTTGATAAGCGCATTACTACCCGCTTCTAAAATCTCTAGTCTTAAACAAGGGAACTCGCTATCAGGATGAAACTTAAGCCAACGAAACAAATTGTCATTGACCCTTTCTACATTCATCTCAATAACATCAAGGCTAACATACGTTTTGTCATCATCACTTAAAGCGTCAGTACAAGAAAAAGTAAAAATCAAACAAATGCTAATAATCAATTGTTTCATCATACACCTAAGTATTTATTTAATACGTGCCTAGTTTTTAGGTTTTTAAGTCGTTACTTTTAAAGCTTATAAGTGAATATTAAAAATAGGTTCCTTCGATTAAAAAGCGAGGTAGTGAATCACTTTCAACCGTTACAGTATTACCCATATCTCGCCACATACATGCCATGCCCAACAGTTGAAGAGGTAAAAATGATTCAACTGGGTCAGTGTCTGGACCACTTGCATTTATCCAATATTTTTCTTGTAGCTGAATATTTTTTGCAAGCGTTTCATTGAAGTCAAACCCAATGTCGGTGGTGAGTGCTGCAAACGTTTCTAAATACCCCATTGCTATGCCCAGTGCCCAATCGTTACCTTGATCTACTGCCACTTTCATACACTGGTTGAGTAACGATGGATAATTATCTTGCCTGTGATGGAAAGCTTGAAATACTTCGACTAACTTATATGAAACAGGCCCTGCTTTTGTGGCACTTTGTTTCATAATTTCAACGGGGAAGTTCGCTAAGCTATCCATACTTTCAGAATCGCGCGTGATCACAGCTAAAAAATAGGCATCAAGCCACTGACTTGGGTGAGCACGACCATCTTCTAACATTCCTAGCCCATTCCAAGTCACTGCAGGTAAATCGAATATCTTAAACGTAAAGTCTTGCTCGGGATGCTCTGCGAGCTTCAAAAAAGCCGCGTACATTTTTGCAGCATAGCGCAAACCTGTTGCAGATTCTCTTTCTATTTTATTGGTTTGGACTTCCCAAGTGAGCCAACGCGCTAATGACAAAAACTGTTTTGGAAAAGCAATTAAATTGTCTCTTCGTATTGTTATAGCTTGATTAATTCTGCCTATCATTTTTCGTGGAAAAGCAAGCCTACCATTAACCTGATTTAAATCTGTATTAAACTCTCTATCAACTTTCATTAATTGTCCCATAGCATTTAAATTTAAATATCAAACTCAGAGATTCTAACTTCACTAACAGAAGAGTTATTATTTGTTATAGGGTCCCAATATATAAATATTTAATGTCATTAGCACTCGATGAAATAGCTTATTTAATTCACCAAGGTGATACTCAATTGATTATGACTAAATCAAAGTGATTAACCGCTACAGCGTTACTTCTTATGTAGTTCATTAGACATAGCGACAATATCAGCCATTATGCGTTTCTCGCCCAATTCAGCGAGAAAATTCAAATGCTCAATCGCTTTTACTTTCTGCAAATTTTCAAGCTTATTCACACCACCAAGAGCCAACGCAGGAACGAACGCATACATTTCATCGGCTTCTAATGGGCCTAGGTTTTTTAGTGCACGCTCAAACAAAGGCTTTTCGTTAATGTCTTTTTGATCAAATGACTCTTTTCTTCGAACTGCAAAAAATAAGTCAATTGAACGTTCCTCCCCTCGCTCCTTTAATTTTTCAGAGTAATCTGTTGGAAAAATCATTCCAAAGTTTGAATTAACATCTATACTCTGACCTGATGTTTTCCCCCAAATAAGTAAATTTCCAAAAGCACCGCGACCAATTACATAATATTTATCAACTCCATTGTTTTCGCGTTCAGCGAATTCGGTACCCTCAAGCCAAGTTTGTAAAATTTCATGGTAATCCTGTGGGTTAACAATCCAAAAAATGCCATTACCCCAGCCACAAAAACCATACTCTTGCCAGTATTCCAATAAGCGCTCAGGGAGCTTATCTTTAAAAAAGTCAAGTGTCTCTTGTGTTGGCATTGTCGCTTTTATCGCGGGGCCAAAGCCTTTAAAATTGTAAAAGTTATCGAAAAATTTATTCGTCATTTAACCATTCTATTTCATCTGCCAATTCTTGATCCCATGAAAAATCAATATTGAATTCACCTGTTGGCTTCAAATAAAATACAGCACGATTCCACTTGTTCGAATCATTTTCAGTTGTAATTTCATGGAGCTGCTGAAAATCATTTACAATTTTTCTATCAAAATTTCTAAACTTAAATGAAGTAAAATCTGTATTTTTTTGATGAAAGCCGCCTTTCATCTTAAGTGCATCATCTCCATAATACTCTACTTCAATTACAGCTTTTGACCATTCTTGCCTGCCTATATTTACTAACATATTTTGTGCGACACTGTTATATATATCATCAACGTTCATTTAATTTAGCCTCCAGGTTTATTCTTTAAATTCACAAACTCTTCAACACCGTCAATCTCATAAAATATATCAAAGGATGACGGGCGTTTACTATCATTCTCATAAATAGCTCGAATCTCCACTTCAACACTCTTAGGTGGCTCTTCTTGTAAAGCCTTTGCCCATTTATTTTCCATGCTCTTCCAAGCACCTTTATTGATATTGCCATCCATAGCAGCATAATTGATTTGCTCACCCGGACCATTAAAAATTGAAGCGATTAAATGTCCACCTTCATCGTCGTCCAGTCCAGATTTCATCTATGTTATAGCGCACAACAAATTTACCGAGGCGCTTTAACCTAACTTAGCAGCTTGATTATTTCGTAAATAAACTTAATAAAGACACTCATTCCAATGCCCATCATAAAGATATAACCATAAACTATAGCGACTCCTGAGCTTGATGGGTCAGACTGACTTCTTACACATAAACTACAACCAAATAAATAAATGAAAAAGTTCAAAAACATACAAAGAATATAACTATCGCCAAAGAGAGGTAAGAAACTTGCTAAAAATGCCAACGGGTAAAGGAGTAAGCTAGCAATATCGAAATGCGTAGCTGAGAGCCGACTTAATAAATAGCAACTTAACATACCACATAAACAGTAAAAACTAGGCCAAAGTTGTTTATACAAAAATTCAATGCTGAAATACTCAAGTATTGATTGTTCAGAGCCTGCTTCTATCTGATTTGCTGACGCTGTATTTTCTGCCGTTACATCAGCGAAAAAATAAGTTGAAATGGTGAATATAAGTATTTTTAAAATACCAAAAAAAAGAAAACTAGAAATTGTAAAACCGATTGCATCATTTTTCGTTAAAGGTTTATTGGCTTTACTTTCAACTATTTTGGCCAGAAAAAGGCCCAGTAAGCATATACTTGTAAAGAAAAGCAAGGCTTCAGGAAATTGTTCAATATAAAAGACCGACAAACCTGGAGCGATAAATAAATAACTAGCATCATCATTATCGACTGATTTAATCCCACTTCCTGTTGATTTCTTAAATAATGCTAAATATACAAACAATGGCTGTAACAGCAGCATTAAAATGCACGCATTCATTAATGACATAAACCATCCTTGTATTTTTTATCCCACTTTTTCGCATCAGCAATTAAAAGAGAACCATTTCCAATATACATACTTAATGTTTTTAAAGAATCCAGTATTCTATCCCAACCGTTTTCTCGCACCAAAGCGCTAATTTTTCAGATGCATTAATCAAACTTTTGCAGCTACTTCTCACGTTAAGTCAGAATCATTAATATCTATTAAATTACCCAATATTGAGCCAGAAACAAATAGGAGAAGCGCAAACACACAGAAAAAATAACTCTGAACATACTATTTCTCAATCAGTTTTATTCAGAAAGATGAATCATACAAGAAGGAAAAGGAGAACGTATGAAAGTCCCCTTTCTTGAATGGATTATGACTAGGCTCTGCAATTATCACCAAACGGGCATTTCCTGCCATTGTTTTATAGTTAACATCCGTGTTTATTTCACTCATAGTATTTCTCTATCCATTAATCAAAGCTCTTCAGTGAGCTCTTAGACATCATTTACACCAACCAATGCTGTCGCTTATTGTAGCTACCTCTTTTTTATGTTCGGTCAACCAAGACTCAATAGCTACTGACGATTTAAATTCAGACCCTGTACCTGGCCAGTAAAAATTTCCACTTTCATCAACACAAAGTGCTATATAGACAGGCTCTGAATTAAAAATAACATCTTCCCCAGCCTCAACATACATATCATAGTTTAAGCTCTTGATAGGTTTGCCTTTGTAAGTAGAGAGTACATCCGCATAATAAACATGCTTTTCCGAATTATCATCTTCTTGAAAAGCCTCTACTTTAGTGATTTTAACTTTCGCAAGAAACTGAACACTTTCTGATGCTACTTTGAACCCATTTAGCTCTAAGCTTTCAGTAACTTTAGCTAATACAGGCTTAGTTAAAGCCAAAAAAGCAAATACAATAATAAATATTTTTTTCATTAGGCCTCACTTCCTGCAACTGATGCATTTTGTGTATAAATAGGCAAACTCGCTGACAATGAATCAAAGCTAGTCGGAACTACAAAGTTATCCCATACATCCTTTTTATACTTTGCTACATTAACACTGTTACTTTGATGCCTTGAAATACTCTAAGATACGTGGATTTGCTTTTTTGCCATCAAATTCTGTCTCTCCAACTTCAGCAAAAGCTGTTTTCATCCAAAACGCAGTTGTCACTGGCATAATTGGAGGCTTTTAACTTTACTTAGCAAGGCCAAACCCGCTAGTTTCTCGTTGATCTTTTTGTGAGTTCGGCCATTTGGGTCTATTTTTCCATCTGGACGCACCATACCTACAACTTTGCTTTGAAGCTGTTTTATTGCAGCAACTGTATTAGAGCTTTCTGGGCGGGAACCTAAACGTCCATCCACAACCAACACTTTTGTTGGTGAGATAAGTTTTAATAATTTATTTAAAGCGGTTTGAACTGTTTTAACATAGGCTGGGGTATTAACGCCACCTAGTCCAACAGATTGGGTTATTCTTATTGCTGACATATGAAAGTCCTTTTCTATAGTAGTGTCTTATTTAAAAATCTTCTCAGAAATAACTGAGCTTATGAGTGTTATTAAGTTCTGCACTAAATACAGCGTCTTACAGATTAATTGCTAATTTGAACCCTCTAAGTTAATTTCAGTGCCAAATGGGACTACTAAAGCTTTTTCAACCATATGCCTTACTTTCTCATCATTTAACCCCGAGAATGAATTAAATTGCTCTTTACTAAAAAGTGATGGTTTTTCAGCTTCATCCCTACTGAACTGTGCAAAAGGTGAGTTATCATAGTTCTCAGACACTTTAAAACCTTTTAATTTACTTACTTGAAATTCGAGGCTTTTTAAATCGCCCAGCCTTTTTACGAAATTAGTTATCTCTTCATCATCCTCTGGGTAATGGTATAAAAAAACTCCGTTTTCTGGTAAGTGATACTTTTTAACACATTCATCGCAGTACCAAGTTAAATCATAGCTATCATCTAGGAAATCAATTGCATATGGAATCGGCTTTATCCTGCTTTTATTTACAATACTTTTTGCTAAATGACTGCAAACTTTTTGTGCTGTAATGAATTTATCTATCTCTTCTTTTGTAGGCATTGTGTCACCGCTTTCATCTAACAAACATATAAAAAATTTTTTGCACGATAAACAATCGTAGGTTTACTCTTCAATCAATACCACGATAGATTTATTTTGCATTGAGGCATCTCTAAACGTAACAAAGTAGCGGTCGCGGACTATTTCATAAGCTTGCGGGTCAAGTTCACCAGCCCTATGCTCAATACTATCTACTAACGCTTTATTTTCACTGTTCTCAATATCGACTTCAAAATACTTTTCTAATAAAGGGAATAGGTCTTGCACCATTTCATTCGAAAAAAAGCCAAATGAACCACTGATGTAAGCATCTGGTCCAATTAATTGATAAGGATAATAATGAAAAGTACATACCGGCAGTAACCCTTGGCCACCCACAACAGCATCAAGTAACTCTATAGCAGGAATAAATGCTCGCATATTAAGCTCTATTGATTGCCATCTTGTCGCTTCATCCTGAGTAATATCAATTAACGCTTGATACGTTTGCTCATCGCTTAAGTTCGAGGTTGTGGGATAGACAGCTTCATCAACAATAAAAAGATTAATCACATTACTCATCATTTCTTCTCTAAATTAGTGGCTAAAAATTTAATCGTTAATTAAATATAACGGTAAATAAAGTGAGTCTGTTTGACACTGCCAGCCATGCATATCTTTACCCAATTTGGCCATGCTAAGCGCATTTAATGACATGACCGCATTTCCATCTTCTTTAAAGTCGCCGTATTTACATTCATCAGTATGCCATGCAATGACTTTATCAATACTTGATTGCCATAATAAATTATCACCTATAGAGAGACCTTTAATCGCCTCAACAAGCGGCACAATGCATTGTTGTACATCTTTATCTTTTGTTGATTTAGCCTCAGTCAGTGCGCTTTCTATTTCGTTTGTAGAAAGCACTTTGCCTGTGCCTATTTTTATTAATAAATGATCATATAGAAAAATAGCTTTCTTGGTCACACTGCTGGTTGTAAAGTCATCTGCATGTTCACGTAATTTATTAATTATTGTTTCATCGCCAAACAATAAAGCGACATTTAACTCTCCTTGGATTGTCCACTCATTGTTATGCCCTTTTAGCTCGGAATCAAAACCTGTTAAGTATGCAAATGGTGCCGCTTCTTTTAGGTAAAATTTTGCTTCATTATAGTTTTCTAAAACGTAATGTGCACATGCCAATTCTTTGTATTCTTCAGAAAGAACCCAACACGCTCTTTTTTTAGTGTCTACCCCAACAGATGGGTCATTCATATGTTTTAATCTTATTTCTAATGTAATAGGTGATTCTTCAAATAGTTCACCAAATTCGAAATCATAATTATTAAGTTTTAACATTCTTCTTTTCCTATGGAAGAGGCTGAATCTTCCCACCAATTATATTACCTTCGACCTCTTTAGCTTCAATTACTAATTTAGTTATCTTTGGGTCGTCATTTTTCATAGCTCTTAAAATATCTTTACCTAACTTGTTCTTCTCTTTGTATTTTTTTGACTTTTTCATCGACTCTAAGCTTTTTTTAATCCAAGGATCCGTCATCTGGTTACCTTTTTTGGCGCCAGTCATTAATTTAGCGCCAGGACCTTTAGCTTCAACAACAAAGTACTCTATCACTTTGCCATTTTCGTCTCGTTTTGCCCATACTTGGTCGACTCCTGGACCTGGCCAAAGCCCATTTCCATTGTGGCTGGAGGAGGTGGGTCTGAAAACTCTTTTTCCATATACATTGAAGCACCAAGCTCACCTTTAGCCTCTGTAATCTTTGCTTTAAAAGCACCTTGCCTCCTAGCTGAATCTCCTGCCGCAATTGAGTCTTTTAGCCGCGTTTCATAGTGTTTTTTATACTCTTCAACTGCTTTGGTATGTTTTTCAAGAGTCGCATCTTCGGATTTAGGCTCTTTCTTATCTTCTTCTGGCTTTTTGTTAGGAGAGTGAATTTTTCCTTTCATTAACTTGCGTGTAAACACCCTAACTTTCCGATCTTCAATGTCGGAATTATTAGGAACACTCTCAACCCCCCCAGCTTTTAACACATCAAATACATGGGTTAAACAACTTTGGTTAACAGGATCATATAGTGGTGTATCCAAGTTATCTGGATTCCAATCAGCTCTATCAAGAGCCATGTCGCCTTCTCTAAGTGGTTGCCTTTGTAAGTCACTTGCAGCTATCGCATTTGGTAACTTAATCGTCGATTTCTCAATCGATTTACCTGCAAAATCTTCCTCATCGTAACCGATGATAAGTGTATTGGTTCTAGTGCCATCAGCCTCAGTACCACCATGTTGGTGAGTTTTAGTCGTATCAAACTTTGCTTTGACCTGAATCGCAAAATGCATGTCACTACCATGACCGATTTTTAAAACTGTGGCAGCCCCTTCCTTACAACTAAGTCCAAACGGATCTACCCAATTAACCGGATTCGGCGCGTATTGGTAATGGTTTATGCCGCCTACTAAGCCAATGGGGTCTTGGTTTATAAAGCGTTGTTGTTTGGGGCTGTAATAGCGGTAGCGGTTGTAATGTAGGCCGCTTTCTTCATCAAAATATTGGCCTTAAAAACGTATTGGCTGAGTGAAGCTGTTTTCTTTATTAAAGTCAGTATTAGCTTCTGATTCTTCATAGCCGTACACATCGGCGTGGTTTTGCCATACAACTTCTGCGTTATTGTTTGTAACAAAACGTGGGGTGTTTAGTTGGTCTAGGTGGTAGTAATATAGTTCGCCTTAATAACCACTTGCTTTCAAGTCAATATCCAGTAATACCGTAAGATTTTTTTAACATATTTTGACATTGGATTTTGAGCGATTTCGAGTTCTCAGGGCGCGAACCTATACATCAATCCACGGCAAATGCGTTTATAGAAGGGGGCAATTTAAGTAATTTATTTAATGCTGTTTGTATTGCTTTTACATCAGCTGGATTATTAACACCACTCAGACCAACTGACTGAGTTATTCTTATTGCTGATATATGAAAGTCCTTTTCATGTTTAAAAATGCTATTTGTGATTATTTAAAAATGCTCTTCACTACATAAAAACATACACACTACTTTGTTATCAGTGTTAGAGCTGTGTGGCATCCATTTTACTTGGCGCTTTATTGCTATTACACGAAAAATTCTATCTATTAATTACATCAACTGAAATTTAGTACTTACTCACCAGAGTAAAAATTAAAATAGACATCTGACTTATAAATAAAAAAGAATTTAACGAACTCTAACTTAATTTAGAAATCTCTAAGAAAATCCATTTATAAAAGCCCAAGTCATCATTATCATTTTGGTAAGGCATAACTGCAAAGTCATAATTTAGAGCAAAAATTAATTCATCTATACTATATTACTTTTCTTCCTTATTTTCATAGGCTTGCTTTACCTCCTCCCATAATCGCATTGCATTATCAGAATAGTTATCCTGCCAGTGCTCTTCCAATACAGCCGAGTTATTGTATTTTAAAGTAAATGCCGATACATCTGCTCTCGTTAATGTATCTACATTTGGAAGCACTAATAGCGTTTTGCCCAATACCTAGGATAACTTTCAGGTAAACCTTCCCATGACTTAATTTGATTTATCACATCTATGTCAAGATCATTATATTCTTGACTCTCAATATCGAGGGATTTGTACCAAGCAAAATCTTCGTCATATTTAAAATCAATTGAGAAGTCGCCTTCGGATGTCATTTCAAATCGTGCTTTATTCCAAGGAACATCATTTTCATTCTTTTTCATTATATGAAAGAGTGCATAGAAAGCATCGGAAACTTTTGATTCATATGCAACTCCATTTCGTTTATTAACACTAAAATATTGGTAACTCTTGGAATCACTCTTATCCAAATATTTCTGAAACATCGTTACGGAAACATCTACTTTATCCATTAGTAATGTTAATGTGGCTATATCCCATTCATTAGGGAGGGCGTCAAACATCGCTTGCCCTATATGATTGTATATATCGTCGATTGTATCGAACATTTTGTATCCTTAGTTATCAAACTCTTTTTCTATTGGCTCATTATCATCAACCATATAAGTAGCAAAAAGAGTCTTCGGCGAAGTATTATCACCATCATATGTCACCGAAATCTCTACTTCTACTTCATTATCTTTATCTAACTCTTTTTCTATTTCTCTCCATTCAGCAAAGCGATTTTGGTCTTTTAGTTGAGGTACTATGTTTATTTTTTCTGCTGGACCTTGAAAAAGTGTACCAATTAAATGCCCACCATCATACATTGGATCATCGCAACCATAGCTACTTTGTTTCGAACTACGGTGTTTTTTTATCTCTTATCGTTTGATCTTTTATTGCTGACTTTGTGAGCTTACCTTTAACTTTTATTGTACGACCTTGTTCATCTGTTTCGTAAGTATAAATTGCAGGCTGACCATCATGAATAGAAGTTACCTCATAGATAGTGTTAGATTTAGGGTTTTCAAGTTCTTCCGCCCAGCTTCATTTCCCTCTTGGCTTTTCAGACGCACTTCCAGCCAGGATTTTTACAACTGGCTTATCTACTGTTTCATTCTCACCTATAGGCTTTTTAAAGTTGAGTTTTTTCGGTTTTTCTTGCTCTTTGGTTTTTTCTGGCTGATTGTTTGTGATTACAATATATACGCCAGACTCTTTACCCAAAACAGAATCATTAAACCTAAAATCAGATAATACTTTAGCATCAGGTTTTTCTCTAACAACTCACCAACTGTTGCTTCTTTTAGCTCCACATCATTATTAAAATTTCCCTGCTTCTTCCTTAGCTTAGTTAGCTCTCCCAAGTTTGGTTCTGAAGCGGCGAATAGGGCCTGATAATAATCTGGCTTTAAACCGTATTTCATTGCCTTTGAAACATCGAAAAATGGAGATTCATGTGGCGTCATAGGCGTACTTTCTAATGGGCTTTCAAACCTGACCAGCTTTGTATCGCTTGAAATATGTTCAACTATTTTCCCTGACGCACCTATAACAGGGGTTAAAATATTAGTAGACGTACCTTCCTTACAACTAAGTCCAAACGGGTCCACCCAATTCACCGGATTCGGCGCATATTGATAATGGTTTATGCAACCTACTAAGCCTATCGGGTCTTGGTTTATAAAACGTTGTTGTTATGTCGTGTGGTATGAAGAACGGGCCTAACTACATTAATATTGAGCCGAATGGTACTTTAAGTGTATCTCGTACATATGCATCATTAGTGGCTGGAGTAATACCAGATAATAAAAAGAACGTGTTGAAATCTAAATAAACGTTCAACTCTCCTTCAACAGCCTCAAATGGGTTATTATCTAAATCGCCCGAATTTTTAAAGCCTAATATATCAAAGCAACTTTCTATGTCGCTTAAGTCCAAGTTCAAGTTACGTAGAAACACAAAGTGTTCATCCCCATCATCACTTGCTGGTAAATGAAATAAAAAAACGCCTTGCTTTGGTACTTTATATTTCTCAATACAGCCCATACATAACCATGAGCAAGTATAATAGTCATCAGTTATTCCTATTACGTAAGGTACTGGATCAATTTTTACCTTTCTATCAACCTTCTCTTTTAAATGCCGACACACTTTTACTGGCTTGTTAAAAGGATCTGGAGCAGTGTCATAGCGATTCATTAAATGTTCCTGCTTTTAGAATAAATATAATAGAACTCGGTTTATAGATTATTAATTTTTAACCCATTCGATATCCCATATGCTAATACCAAACTGTGCTGAGAATTAACCAAACAAGCATAAAGATTAACACGGGAGCAACCTTGAAAATGACTTGTGGTAGGTAAGTAGATTGATTCCAAGTAACTAGAACCCTATCCTTTTTAGGTAATTCTGACACCACCCTTAGATAAGCAACCATATACGCTACAGAAGCAATCAGCCAAAGTAATATACCGCCAATTTTAGCTAACTCAGCAAAGTGTAGCGAAATAGGGAAAGGTAAAAGAAATACGGCAACATATATGAGCGCATAAAGTTCAACTTTACGCTTTTGTTCATCATTAAAAAACAAACCTTCTCCTATTTGCAAAACTCGGCTCAATGCAAGAGCTCTCTTTAATTTTGATATATCGACAACATTTCACTGAATACACTTTTATTAGACAAAATCGCTGAAATATCCTTCACTCTCTTTAAGCTCAAAAACTTCAAAATCATTTTCCCACCTACAAATACTTAACCCATCGAATTCCAAACTCGGGTTTTTCTTATTGGGAAAAGTGAATCGCACTTCTTGTGAACTTAAATCACCATTCAGAGTAAGCAATTTTTCTTCTATCTCTTTGAATGGTTCAATACCTAGTTGTTTTGTGTTCCATAAAACATACGTTTCTTCATTACTTAAAATTGTAATGCGCTGTAATACAACATCATGAACAAACATATCACCAGGCTTTTTTGACGTTATTAATATTTCGGGCATTGAAAAATGGCCATTAGCATCCGTTACCGTTTCATCAATTTCAACAACTGAGTGAGCATAAGTTAACTCTCGACGTATTCTTACTCCATTTACCGGCTCTCCATAATTCAAAATACAACCCTTAACCTCAGAGCACATATGAACATCGTATTTTTTCATTAAGCCAACCATATGCTTAAACCTCCCTTTAATTCACGTCTAAAAATTGTATAGTCGTAATTTCGAATCTAATTTCTATTTCTAGATACTGCTTTTTCAATGACTTATAAAGTGGAAATATCGACCACCTGTCATTTTCTAGCGCAAGTTATTTTCAGAGTCTCGCCTAATGTATCTCCATAACCCATAACGGAAATACCTTATTTCTTAAAATCATCTACAGAAGGTAACTGACTAGAACTCAAATCATCACAAAGCCAATACTCTTTCTTACCGCCTTGGACTAACGTGACCGATTTTTCTTTTATATTCATACCTAGTTCTTCACTGTGATAATCACTCAGTGTTAATTTATTTTCACCGACTTTAAACTCCATACTATGTTCTGTAACCAACGGGCGGTGATAGCTAAATTTACCGATAACAATTACTTTTTCAGGCATTGAGTGCTTAAATTGCGAATGACTAAATTGCTCAAGTTCAAAAAGGCCTTTCTGCTCCTTAACTACCACACGGATCTTGGTTGGCGTATCTGAATGGCACTTAAAAATAACAACAAAGTCACTTGGATTCGCTTGGCACGCATTAATACACAATAGCGGCAAAGTGAGCAAAACAGAAAAAAGCTTATTTTTTATCATACTTGTCAAAGGCCTTTTTTAATTTAATATCATAATTATTTTGGGCGTACTGTGAGCCATTGTAACTTTGGGCAAATGCAGCCCAATTCAATGTTCTGAGATACTCTTCTAAACCTTTACTTTTAACGAAGTTCACAAATGCATCTAACTGCTTCCTTTGCGAATTAAACATTGTTTTACAAAAGCCTCTACACTCGCAAATCCTGCAGCTCTAAAATTAAAACCCATAATCTGAAAACGCCCCCATGAAGTTGATTTTAAAGCTTCTGTTGCATCCAACTCCATAGCCTTTTCAAGCCTTTTATACTCTAGAGCACCTCCAACATATAAGCTTCGATTCCAACTCCTACTAGAAACAGAAGGGTGACTCGAATCATACTGATGGTTTGTGAATCGCGAGAAAATATGCGCTTCATATAAAACCTTTGGTTTTCCGTTAGGTAAAAAGGCATCACCAGAAGATTCAACCTCAGCTACAGCTTTAATCGCAGCAACTTTACAATTCAATGTCTTAGCAACACTCAAAAAGTCAGATTCAGTTAACTCTTGAACATTCGATGATGCCAATGGTAATTTAAAACGTAATTGATGGCTTTTAATTATTAGTTTCTCGTTAATCTTTTTGTGAGTTCGGCCATTTGGGTCTATTTTCCCATCTGGCCGCACCATACCTACAACTTTGCTTTGAAACTGTTTAATTGCAGCAACTTTTTTAGAGTTTTCTGGGCGGGAACCTAAACGCCCGTCCACGACCAATGCGTTTATAGAAGGGAGCAATTTAAGTAATTTATTTAATGCGGTTTGTATTGCTTTTACATCAGCTGGATTATTAACACCACTCAGACCAACTGACTGAGTTATTCTTATTGCTGACATATGAAAGTCCTTTTCATGTATTTATTTTCAAAGCCATTTCATATTAACGTTCGACGAAATGGCCTATTTAGTACCTGTTGGATACCCAATTTAGTATTACTTAGTTGAAATGATTAACCGCTACAGCGTTACTTCTTATGTAATTCATTAGACATAGCGACAATATCAGCCATTATGAGTTTCTCGCCCAATTCAGCGAGAAAATTCAAATGCTCAATCGCTTTTACTTTCTGCAAATTTTCAAGCTTATTTACACCACCAAGAGCCAACGCAGGAACGAACGCATACATTTCATCGGCTTCTAATGGGCCTAGGTTTTTTAGTGCACGCTCAAACAAAGGCTTTTCGTTAATGTCTTGTTGCTCTAATGCATCCTTTCGCATAATAGCAAAAAATAAATCTACCGTTAAATCTTCTCCATCCTCATTTAAGTCCGAAGTGCCATCAGTAGGGAAAATCATACCAAAACTTGGATTAATGGTAATACTTTGACCAGATGTCTTCCCCCAAACAATGAGCTTTCCAAAAGAGCTTCGACCTATCACATAATAATTATCAATACCGGCTTTTTCTCGTTCTGCAAACTCAGTATCTTCAAGCCAAGTTTGTAAAATATCATGGTAATCTTCTGGATTTACTAGCCAGAGAATGCCATCACCCCAGCCACAAAAGCCATATTCTTGCCAGTATTCCAACAAACGCTCAGGAAGTTTGCCTTTAAAAAATTCAAGCGTTTCATTGGTTGGCATTGTCGCTTTTATCGCGGGGCCAAATCCCTTGAAGTTGTAAAAGTTATCGAAAAATTTATTCATCATTCAGTCGCTCTATTTCATCTGCCAATTCTTGACCCCATGAAAAATCAATATTGAATTCACCTGTTGGCTTTAGATTAAATACAGCACGATTCCACTTGTTCGAATCATTTTCAGTCCTCGCATACAGCCCATAAAACTTAGTCTTATCTCCATAATTAACCTTCAAGTTAAACCTTTAAATTTACAGTATCTATCTCGTAATCAACCTTGTGCTCAACTACGAACTTGTAAGGTTTTTTACGTATTCTTATAGCAGTTAGCATCAATCCGGCCGCAGGCTATTCCTCCACCTCTAAACGGTGACACTCAAGTGGAGAAAAACCTGTATTTTCAATCTTAATTAAACAATTCATATTAACTACATTCTGACTCAACAAAGAGAGTTCTAAGTCAAATGTCAGAGTTTGTGAATTAACATTCAGATTGTAGATATCTAAAAATGTTAATTTTTTAAAATCATGTGTCACCTTTAACGCTTCATCATACACGTTACATATATTCTTTCGTTTGATAAGCGCATTACTACCCGCTTCTAAAATCTCTAGTCTTAAACAAGGTTACTAGCTATCAGGATGAAATTTAAGCCAACGAAACAAATTGTCATTGACCCTTTCTACATTCATCTCAATAACATCAAGGCTGACATACGTTTTGTCATCATTACTTAAAGCGTCGGTACAAGAAAAAGTAAAAAACAAATACTTTTAATTAGTTAGCTCTGACTTAATTAGCTCTTTAAGTTCCATAGCTTTTAAATAAAAGACATGTAACTCTTTAATCTTTTTAACCCAATCGTAATTAATCACACGCTCTCCATAATAAGCACCAGCAAGTTGTCCATATACAGCCCCAGTAGTATCAGCATCTTCACCTAGATTGACAGCCAGCAAAGCACCGTCCTCAAAGGTATCAGAATGATAAAAAGCCCATAAAACAGCTTCTAAAGTATGCATTACATAGCCACTAGCACGTATTTGCGAAGCTTTTTTAGTTTTATACTCAGCATTTATTATTAAGTCAGTTACAGATTGACAAAGTGGGTTCTTCTCCCAATAACCCTCGATAGGTGAGTAAACTCCATCTAGTAAGTTTTCTTTAGATTCACCATGAAGTGCTCCCCATAGCAAACCACTAAAATATCGGCACGCATCGACTGCTTCTTCTGCACCATGAGTTGTTTTAGAACTTAAAGCGGCATATTTAATTGAGTCTTCGAAGCTGTAATAGTAACGAATCGGTATTGGTGCTAAACGCATCAACGAACCATTTCCGGCTGAATTAGGATCTTTGTCACCCGCTATAGGATCACCTGTTCGCTCATAATTTTTCAGTGCATGAATTACGGTATTTCCAATATCGAAACATTTTCCATTAACACTAAAAACACCATCCTTCCACCATTTAGAATACAAATCCATTTGATCTTTTGGATCAAAAACTTTAGTGCGAACAAGGCTATGAGCTAAGCAATACATCATACTTGTATCATCAGTCCACTCCCCTGCTTTAAGATTGAACGGCCCACCTCCAATAATGCCATTAATCGGCTCAAATGTTCCCGGAGCTTGAAATTCAAGCGTCGTTCCTAAAGCGTCCCCAACAGCACAACCAAGCAGAGCACCTCGAAAACGATTAATATCATCATCACAATCTACTTGAATTCTCTTATAATATTCTTTGCACTGTTCATCAGTAGGTTTGGGCACCGCGGTTCGGTAAACAAGATATGATAACATCCATTGTGTTTTATGAGGCTCTCTAGAACCGCTCATTTTATTTGTCATAAAAGGAAAGCGAAGATCGTCGGGAATTCTAAATCTCTCCTCAAAAATTTTGATAATATCTGGATCTGTAATAGGAAGACCATTATCATCTAATAAAAAATCGTTACTCATTATTTACATCTCTTCTAGTTTAATTACAGTAAATCCATTTAATGTATTTCTACTAATAACTTTAAATTTAGTTCCCGATTTAAATAAAACTTCTTCTTCATGTGGAGCTACTGAAGCTGTGTCAGCCACTTTAACACCATTTTTTGATTTAATTGTAATCTTTGTATTACCGGAAAAACTTTTATCTGGATTAAAGCTGGTACTTTTAAAACCCTTTTCATGATGTATTCCGTCAATGGGAAATAACTCATCTAATAAATCATCACTAAACTTATCTCCCCGCACAACCTCACCTTCATATCTGAACTCTGGGTTTTCAGCTAGTTTTTCTAAGCCTTTATTGGCATTTTCAACAACTCTAGACCATTTCTTTTTATCATCGGAAGAAAAGCCTCTTAAACCATTATTAATTGGTTCATATAAGTTTGTTGTATATACAGAGATTGACAAAAATTCTTCGCGCGATAGTACATCTAAACCTGGATGTAAGTAGTAATTCATAAGGACATGATTTTTGAAATCTTCACCTTCTAAACCATTTAAACTATTGCCGATGTTTAAATCTGACATAATTAGCTCATCCACAGAGGGCGGAGTTTTATTACTTTCTTTTATTACAGATTGAGAAACTAGTGGCTCTGATTTGTCTTTAGCTTCGAATACAAGTAATGAAGCTGGATTTCCAGATATAAGCTCTTGTTTAATCTCTTTCGGAGTGATGAAACCAATTTGCGCAGCTTCAAATAGATTCCTTTGTAACTCCCTACTAATCACACCTTTATTGAAAGCTCTATCTAAGCTTATTTTTAAACTTCTTTCACCTTCCTTACACATCAACCCATAGGGATCCACCCAATTAACCGGATTCGGCGCGTATTGGTAGTGGTTTATGCCGCCAACTAAGCCTATCGGGTCTTGATTTATAAAGCGTTGTTGCTTAGGGCTGTAATAACGGTAGCGGTTGTAGTGTAGGCCGCTTTCATCATCAAAATATTGCCCTTGAAAACGTATTGGCTGAGTGAAGCGGTTTTCTTTATAAAAGTCAGCATGGGTTTCTGGTTCTTCATAGCCATACACATCGGCGTGGTTTTGCCATACAACCTCTGCGTTTTTATTAGTTACAAAACGTGGGGTATTTAGTTGGTCTAGGTGGTAGTAATACAGTTCACCTTGTTTAATCAGTGCGACCGGGTGAAATTGATTGGGAAAGTTGATGTACCAGGTATACTCGCCGTGCTGGTATTCACCTATTAGCTGGTCGTTATCCCAAATATAATCAATCTTGCCATGTTCAGTCTGCTTAGCAATACGACGACCGAGTGAGTCGTAGTCAAAATCGCTATCGCCAAAATGGGTTAGGCAATAAGAGCCAAAATATCTGCAAGGCTTAAGCCAAATAGCCCAAGCCTATAGAACATCCGTGTTGTTAAAGAGCGATTTTAATTATGAAAAAGCTTTTCGTATAAGTGCATCATGATCAAGTACTTCGATTTGACCAAATTGCGCCAATATAGATAAGTGAACAAAAATATTTACCTTGTTAATATTGTCAAAAATAGCTTCTCCACCAACAATTAAGCTCGGTTCAAAACCAAACATTTCGTCTGCCTTTAATTCACCAAATTTTTTGATAGATGGTTCAAATAAGTAAGATCTAGATTTATCTTTAATATCAAAATCTTTAACGTTTGCTCCACCAAAAAAGATCTCTAATGAAAAATCATTCTCATCACGAGCATTCCCATCTTGCTCAATAATCCAACCTCGCCGAGTATTAACTTCATATTTATAACCGGTTTCTTCACCCCAAATATATAAATTTCCAAATGCACTTCGTGCAAAAACATGATAGATATCATTATCTGGAATATCTGTATGTTCTAACCATTCATCTAGGGTATCTTCATAATCATCAGGGTTAACAATCCAAAATAAACCTTGTTTAAAGCTACAAAACCCATATTCTTGCCAATATTCTAATAAACGATCTGGGAGCTTATTTTTAAATTTTTCTAATGTTATTGAAGAACAGCTTTCTTGCTGCTCTGGCATTCCAAAATCTTCTAAAAAGCCCTCAAAGTCCTCATCTAATTTAAATTCGTGCATCTTTCCGCCTTACTTACAACGTGATAATTCTACATTCATTTTTGCATCTGGCCCGTGCAAATCCATGGCTTGCTTAGCTGCTTTATCCATTCCATCAACTCGATCGGCTTTCGCCCATTGTGAACAATGGTGAATAATTAAGCAGTGACTATAAAACAAAGGTTTTTAACACAGAAAGTGAAAAATGATATTGTCTGAATCAAAAAAAAAAGATAATATCCCTAAATTAAGGACTAAATCTAGATAAGGAATATCATGATTAACACCCAAGAAAAACCAACAATCCCCTCTCCAATAGATTTAATAAGCAGGTTAATCAATCAAGAATCTTCTTTTGAAGTTACTCTTTTTGATAAGTTTGGAAATAATTTTACCGGCAGGTTAGAAGAGTTAAGTGAAAAGAGTAACACTGTACTCATATCTGATAAAGATAAAAACAAAACCATTTTTGATTTAAATTATGCAACACACGTAACAATTAAAGACCAAAATTCAACAGTAAATTTATTTAAAAACTTAGAAACCAAACAGCCAACATCAGAAATAATTGATATAGATGAAATAATAAATTTAACGTCAGAAATGTTTAAATCAAGTTATGATTTAGAATTTAAATTCTTTGCTGATAAATATAATAACAATATTGAGGCTGAAAAAATTTCTATTGTTATCGATTATTTAACAGAAAACATAAAAAAATTAACTAATGATGACTTTACATTATCAGCAATAAATAAAGTACACACATTCCACATTAAGAATGACGAAATGTCAAAGTTTAATTTGAAGCTCAACAATAAAACTATAACAATAAAAATTAACTACTCAGAGCCTCTACCACACAGCATTAATCAACTTATCGAAAAAGGACTTAATAGAACTTTGTAATTCATTAAGTTAAATCATTAATAAACATGTCAAATAAATAAGGAATGACAATGGGACTAAGAGAGAAAAAAGCAGCAAGAGAATTTGAAAAGAATCGTTTCGATTCACTTAAAAGACAAATTTTCGAAGCAGCCAAATTCGAATTTGATATAGAAGTAAATTGGGAAACGCTTGCTATTGATGATTACGCTCATTTATATGATCAAACTTGGCCTATGATCTATTTTGAACCAACCATAAAAGCATTTAAAGAAATGTGTTCTGATGAATTTTCTAAAGAAGCGATAGAAGAAGATTTGAAAAAATTAATCATTCAAAACTATGGTAATGTTCATAATGCTAACCACTTTGCAACATACAGCAAGGGTATTTTAACCTTAAATCATTCACCAATATTGAATGCGGCGAATCAAATAGATGAAAGAGCTGAATCAGTACAGAATGCTATAGAAAAAGAGCTATAACATTCTAGTTATAGACTAAAATGTAATGATCTACATTTAGTAGATCATTACAACAATCAATTTAAAATAAAGATTTTATTTTATCAGTATAATCAGACGCTCTTCGAGTCATCTTATGACCTGTTTCAATATTTAAAGTATTATCAGATAAAGTAAAGTTATTTTTTGAATCTAAAAAGTCTTGCTTAGCTGTTATTTTAATCTTTTTTAACTTTGCTAATTCTTCTTTATAATCTTCATCACTTCCACATATAGATGTTATTGCCTCAAGTGCCGCAACGGTTCGTTGACCTGAATGAGAAATAACCCACTCACTCTTATAGTTATCTTTATTAAGCTTTTCACCATTACTACTAATCATATTCTTATAGCTATCCCAGTCTACAGTTACATCTAAAGCTGAATTTCCACAGCTAGATTTTACTTTACTCACTTCAGCTAGAATATTACTGTCAACGTTCCTCATTGCTTTTTTATCTTTCACTGACGCATATGATGTTGAGCTAGCCATTAATAAAACCATACCAAATAACAATTTATTTTTCATAACCCTTCCTTTTGTATTTAAAACATAAACAGAAATATACTATACATCAAAAACACAAAAAAATTACCAAAAATATTAAAAAAGTTACTTTATTCATAGATGAAATTAAAATTTCGACACTAAGATTGAAATATTACTTGCACAGTGAAATGCATTTTTTTTACTATTGAATGCACACTACCTCAAGCTAACTTTAGGTCAACACCTTGGAGAAAATTATGTCAGATAAGAAACTTATTGATGCAAACCTAGCGGTTGGCTTTGTGGCAAAACGCAGTGGCGTAAAAGTTTCAACCTTGCATTTTTATGAGTCGAAAGGACTTATTCGCAGCTGGCGTAATAACGGTAACCAGCGCCGCTATAAACCCGATGTATTGCGCCGAATTGCCGTTATAAAAGCTGCACAAACCATGGGCATAACTCTTGAAGACATTAAACAAACGTTAAGCACCCTACCCGAGCAACGCACACCCACTAAACAAGATTGGGCAGCTCTTTCTAAAGTTTGGCAAACGCAATTAGATGAACGCATTCAATACATGCAGCGATTGCGCGAGCGCGTTAATGGTTGTATTGGTTGCGGCTGTTTATCAATGGCCAAATGCCCTATCTACAACAAAGATGATTATTTAGGTGAAGATCAAAGCGGCGCTGTGCTGTTAGAAAGAGATTAAAGTTTAGCTTTGCGCAGCTCACACATACCGTAAATAGCAAACGTATGCTCAGGCGCCTCTTCTATCTGAATATCAACTGTTTGTGGGCTGTTTGATAGATCGCAAACAAGATCACCAAGCAACCCTTTAAGGGTATTACTATTTTCATGAATTGAAATACTTGTATACCAAAGCACAATACCTTCGGGAGTGCCATTTTCAAGGTAGATATGTTGAATAAGCGAGTCATTATCAAACATTTTTGCAGGTTTAGCTGTTCTTATTAGCTTTTCATCAAAGCGGAAGCGGCCATTCTCATCTGTTATCGTCTTATCAATGTATTCTTTACCATAAGTAAGCAAACGGGTTACTTTTTGCTTTGCCACCGGTTTACCATTATCTAGTAAAACCCCTTGAACTGGAGCAGATAACAAAAAATCACTTTTATTGAACAAACCAAACATGCCTGCGAATACCTCAGTTGAAGTAAAAAGAAAAATAGCGATAAATGCTAACCTAACAAAGTTCACTACCACACGGCTTCTCTATTTACTTGACAATCGACTGGATCTAAATAGGGTTTTAGCTCCTCAGGGAATCCATGTTTTTCGGTTATGTCTTTATCTATTTTGAAGTAATGCTCTATCGATTGATATAAGTGAGTACCAAGCGGGATGGATGTATCCATAAAGGTCATAGCTGTGGCATATGCCAGTGAATCCCACTCACGATTTGAACCACCAACGTAAAATGTTGGCTTAGTGAAGCGATAATGTTTAGGGTATTTTAACGGCACCATGAGTGATACAAATACACGTGAGCCACCACGGGCTGAGCCGACATTACGCTGATTTGCACCATAGCAAACAATGTCTTCGTAAGGTAAATAAAACGGTTTTCTAAACAAAGTATGCGGGGTTTTTACGAGGCCGGTATGGCGATTAAAGTAAAAATTATCTCGGTGCGCTAATATAGCGCGATGTTTCAGCATATAAAAACCGACGATAAACATAGGTGCATATATAGCAAATGGCACCCATCGATAGTCGCCCCACACAAAACCAATAACAACCAAATCAACGAAAAAAAACATAACTGCAGCGACCATTAACAGGAAACTTAGAGCAGTAAATAAATTTGACCAGCCTCCAAACCATGAAATAGCCAATTGCTTACCATCATTCTCTACCCAATGTCCCTCAAGTGTTGAGCCACTATCTGGGGATTCAAGCTCTGCTGCATATTGATCAGTAAAACGCTTACTTTTAAAGGTACGAGTTTTAAAGCTGCAGCCATTGAGTACTTCTGCTTTTTTTAATCGCGTTTCATAACTGTCTTTATGTAAATAGTCTCTTGGTAGTTGCTCTGTATAGGTTTGTCTATCATCAAAATATTTACTACTATTTTCGGCTCTCCTTCTACTTTCTGCAGCTTTTTCAGGATTATCTCTTCTAAATTCTTCTAATCGCACCACATCTTCTTCATCTAAGGCGAGCTGTTTAATGGTTTTATCTTTTGCTCTTGTTGGGTCTCTACCAGGGTTTTCGGCGCACCACTGGTTAATTGCGTTGATACGGTTTTCTCTTTTAATTTTTTCTCGTTCTTCATGAGTTAAACCGTCGTTTTGTTCAGCAATATAGCGTTTAAGCTCCTCATCACTAATAAGGTTATCGATTAAATCATCCAGTTTGTTTGATTTTAATGAGCTTTTATCATCACTAGTCATTGCTATCTACATTCCTTGTTTTAACCATTCCATTTTAAATATCTCAGACCCTAAACACCCACTGCTTTTTGCTTACTTCGTCGAAGGTAATTTTAAGAGTGCTATTTTTGCAAAACTGTTAACGTATCATTGGCAATTCAACTTAAGCCTTTTCACGGAAAACCTATAAAAAGTTGAACCAGTAAACGCTTAACTTTATATTTCCACGTTAATCGCTCTATGCGTTCTGGCTCGGCTTTCCAATGTAGCCAAGGCTTGGTTATTTCGACATTTGCTTTACCTTTTAGCCAATCAAATGGAAAAGCATCTTCTAAAATTTCGTCCCTAATTTCAATTTGCTGTTCAATTGAAAAGTCTACCCAAAAGTTTGAAGGACGATTATTTTTCTTATCAAACTCTGCAGTAACTGGATCTAAGTGACGGTGTTGTTCATATACCGGCACATCAGGTAACGGCTTACTAAAATCCATAAAACGTACATAACACTCCCATAATAAATAACAATGCACAGGATTGGCTGAAAGTTCGACAACTGAACCAGTTACAGTTGTTTTAGGATACTTATCTTGGTCTATATGGCTAATTTCTGGAAAGTAATTCATTACACCCGGCGCGCCCATTTTCGAGGTTAACCTGCAAACAATCTCTTCCCATTTAAAACAACAGTTACCTAATTCATCACGCCCTTCACAACCGGGAATATCAAAAGTGAACCCGACCGTTTGATTTTGCCTGTCAAGGTACATCACCCTATCAGGTATATACTTAACTGTTATTGGTAGTAAATTTAAAAAGAATAAGTTCCAAGAAAAGGTCAGAATTACAAGCCACCAAGGGAATGGTTCTTCTGAATATGTTGCGACAACACATGCTATTATAATTAATAAACTCAATACAGCCCCTATAGCCATTGGCCCAAACAATATGGCTTTTATAGGGTTGTTGCCACAAGGAATGACCTTATATCTCTCGCGTTCATTTTCATATACCTTATTGGTATTAGCCCAATCATATAAAAAACACAGGCCTTTAAATTCGTGATATGTATTTTTTATACTACGATATTCAAAAAAACGATTAAACTTCGTTTTCTTCGGCATTATTCCAACACCTAGGTAATTTTGTTTTTGCATTAGATTCCTTTGCTTTAACAAGCCGAGGCGGTACATAAAAACTACAATTAAGATATTTTTATTATCAATACACTTAACCCAATACTATGCATCAAACTATCTTTTAAGGTATTCCTATAAATAATTGTAGTGCTAAGCGCTTTGCTTTGTATTTCCATGTCAGCTTTTCTATGCGCTCGGGCTCACCTTTAAAATGCAACCAAGGTTTAGTGATTTCTTCGTTAGGTGTTGCTCTAAGCCAATTAAAATGCGCAGCCTCTTTATTGAATTTTCGCCAAATTTCGACTTGTTGAGCAAGCGAAAAATCACTCCAAAACTTATCGGGTCTCTTATTGTGCTTGTCAAATTCAGCAGTTAACTCATCAAGATGACGGCAACTTTCATACTCAGGCACATCAGGCAATGGTTGATTGCTATCCATAAACCGAACTACACGTTCCCAATATAAATAACAGTTCATCGGGTTATTTGAGTTATCAGGCACTTGAACTGCTATTTTAGTCTCAGGGTATTTATCCTCATCAATATGACTAATAAAAGGCACAAACCCCATTACACCTGGGCGCGTTGCCACAATATCAAGATGACATACAATATCGGCCCATTTAAAACAACAATTACCCAGTTCATCGCGCTCTTCACATCCAGGTATGTCATAAGTAAAGCCGACTAACTGTTTTTTTCTATCAAAGTAGATTTGTTTTTTGGGGATATAACTCTCTGTTATTGGCAATAAATTAAGAAAAAACAAGTTCCAAGAAAAGCTTAAGATTGGGATCCACCATTGAAAATTTTCACCTTCTTCATAAATAGGTAGCGATAGGATGCTGATAAAAGTAACAAAGCTCAGAACTCCACCAATAGCCATAGGACCAAAAAGCAAAGCTCGAGTAGGACTATTCCCACACATTTCTATTTTAAATCGCTCTGGATGTTTTTGAATTACTGTTTGCTTTCTTGCAGGTAAATCATATAAATAGCATAAGCCTTTGAACTTCTTCTTAAGACCATTTAATCTCTCAGGGTAAAAAAAACGATTAAATCTCGTTTTTTTAGGCATGATATCAACAGTTAAGTAGTCATTGTTTTGCATTTTTTTCCTTATGCAATTGCTAAATCAGGTGAGACATTTTCAATTGGCTTTTCAAACGCATCAAAATCTACCGGTAACGTTAGACTTTCGTTGTAAATAAGTGTTGATGTTACTTCAACATCAAACACCCACAGCTATTTGCCTTAATAAAGCTTCACTACCACACGGCTTCTCTATTTACTTGGCAATCTACTGGATCTAAATAAGGTTTTAGCTCCTCAGGGAATCCATGTTTTTCGGTTATATCTTTATCAATTTTGAAGTAATGCTCTATCGATTGATATAAGTGAGTACCAAGCGGGATGGATGTATCCATAAAGGTCATGGCTGTGGCATATGCCAGTGAATCCCAATCACGATTTGAACCACCAACGTAAAATGTTGGCTTAGTGAAGCGATAATGTTTAGGGTATTTTAATGGCACCATGAGTGATACAAATACACGTGAGCCACCACGGGCTGAGCCGACATTCCGCTGATTTGCGCCATAGCAAACAATGTCTTCGTAAGGTAAATAAAACGGTTTTCTAAACAAAGTATGCGGGGTTTTTACAAGACCGGTATGGCGATTAAAGTAAAAATTATCTCGGTGCGCTAATATGGCTCGATGTTTTAAAGTGAAATAACCCAAACCAAAGAGCGTCACATAGATTGAGGCCATAATCCAAAAATATTCAAACCCATTCGCAATTAACGCATATACATGAAATAAGAAAACCATAAAAGCGAGTGTTTCAAAGAAAAAACCAAGTGCTGTAAATAAGTTAGACCACCCTCCAAACCATGAAATAGCCAACTGCTTACCATCATTCTCTACCCAATGCCCCTCAAGTGTTGAGCCACGATTAGGGGATTCAAGCTCTGCTGCATATTGATCAGTAAAACGCTTACTTTTAAAGGTACGAGTTTTAAAGCTGCAGCCATTGAGTGCTTCTGCTTTTTTTAATCGTGTTTCATAACTGTCTTTATGTAAATAGTCTCTTGGCAGTTGTTCGTTATAGGTTTGACTATTCTTGCGGTATTTAACTTTATTTTCAGCTCTTATACTTATTTCTGCCGCTTCCTCAGGATTATCTCTTGTAAATTTCTCAATTCGCACCTCATCTTCTTCATCTAACGCCAGTTGTTTAATGGTTTTATCTTTCGCTCTTGTTGGGTCTCGGCCAGGGTTTTCAGCGCACCATTGGTTAATTGCGTTAATACGGTTTTCTCTTTTAATTTTTTCTCGTTCTTCATGAGTTAAACCGTCGTTTTGTTCAGCAATATAGCGCTCAAGCTCCTCATCACTAATAAGGTTATCAATTAAATCATCCAGCTTGCTTGATTTTACAGAGCTTTTATCATCACTACTCATAGTCATTGCTATCTACATTCCTTGTTTTTAACCATTCCACTTTAAATATCTCAGACCCTAAACACCCACTGCTACTTGTCTTAATAAGGTTTTTGTTAATCGCTTCCAATAAGGCGTTGTATCAGGCTGATTTAAGCTTTCGTCGATTGGCCATTTTTCCCATGGCTTAGTGATTTCTTTGTTTGCCCAGCGTGTAAGGTTGGCTAGTGAGCTATATTCAAACTTATTTAGAGCGATACACTGGTTAAATTTTTGTGACACTTCGATTGCGCTGGCATTCATTTTTGCGAATCTATACGAAATAGACATTGATATCCTTATCTTTCAATGTTGCCCTAACAGTCAGTTTTTACAAATCAATCATTAAAAACGAAGTGAATTTTTGCCACGCTGTTTTGCCAAACTTAATCTCACTTTCTGGTTTTATATTTTCTGCGTATTTCCAAGGAAACTTAAAAATTTCAGGTGGATTGAGCTTTTTGATTGGTTTACCCATCAGTAAATTATCTAGTTGCTCCTCATTATCAAACTCTTTACTTAACTTCAGGGCTTCTTTGTTCATTTGTTTAGCGAACTTGCGCTCAACACGGTACCAAAAATATTTTGGACGACCATTCGCTTTATCAAACTCTGCGGTTGTTTTATCAAACTCTCGATAATATTCAAATTGTGGGATATCGGCCAAAGGCTGGGTAACATCCATAAAGTTTTGTAATAGTTCCCAATGATGGAAGCTGCAAGTTATCTCATTATTGTAAGCAACATCATAATGACGATTTTCTTTATAATGTAAAAGTGTAAATCCCCTGTGTGGAAATCCACTCTTAGGATTATGAGTAGCTTTATAATGCGCGTTAAATTGTTCAAAGCTTAAATAAGAAAAACTTTTAGAACCTTTCCTTGGCACTTTTACGATTCCCGTTTTACGTTCAAAAATAACTGCTAATTTAAAATTAGGCCTAAAGTATGGCCATATTCCACAGTTCAGAATTTTTGAAAAACACCAAATAGGCAACAAAAAAATGTAACTATTGAAAGCTTCTCCAATATCTCCTAAAAAAAGACTGGCGACTGGGAATGCTATCAAAAGAAATAAAACATAAATGTGTATGACCCCCCAGAAGAAAGTTAAGTTATCGATGAAACTGACTGCTTCAGAAGCTAATGGAAGTTCCAGTCGATTCTTACCTTGACTGAGGATACTGCGATGCCGGTTTGCAGTACCACTTAGATTCATTTTATATTCTAATATTTGAGAGTTATCAAAACAGTGACCTAACACATTACCCCTAGGAAATTGCGCCTGTTTACTTTGGTAGCGGCAATACATTGATTCACGTTCATCTGTTGCGATTTCATTTCTAAATTTTGCAGCTTGTTTTCCGCGATAAGCGGTTTCTGCGTATTGCTCAAGCATATTCAACTTCCTTATTACCGAACTGTATTACTAACTATTTATTTACAGTTCGGTGCCACTCCTTTGCGTAAATACAAACCAAACTAGCTTCACTACCACACGGCTTCTCTATTTACTTGGCAATCGACTGGATCTAAATAGGGTTTTAGCTCTTCTGGGAATCCGTGTTTTTCTGTTATGTCTTTATCAATTTTGAAGTAATGCTCTATCGATTGATATAAGTGAGTACCAAGCGGGATGGATGTATCCATAAAGGTCATCGCTGTGGCGTATGCCAGTGAATCCCAGTCACGGTTTGAACCACCTACATAAAATGTTGGCTTAGTGAAGCGATAATGTTTAGGGTATTTTAACGGCACCATGAGTGATACAAATACACGTGAGCCACCACGGGCTGAGCCGACATTACGCTGATTTGCACCATAGCAAACAATGTCTTCATAAGGTAAATAAAACGGTTTTCTAAATAAAGTATGCGGAGTTTTCACGAGGCCGGTATGGCGATTAAAGTAAAAATTATCTCGGTGCGCTAATATTGCGCGATGTTTCAGCATATAAAAACCGACAATAAACATAGGTGCATATATAGCAAATGGCACCCATCGATAGTCGCCCCACACAAAACCAATAACAACCAAATCAACGAAAAAAAACATAACCGCTGCGACCATTAGCAAGAAACTTAGAGCAGTAAATAAATTTGACCAGCCTCCAAACCATGAAATAGCCAACTGCTTACCATCGCTCTCTACCCAATGCCCCTCAAGTGTTGAGCCACTATCTGGGGATTCAAGCTCTGCTTCATATTGATCAGTAAAACGCTTACTTTTAAAGGTACGAGTTTTGAAGCTGCAGCCATTGAGTGCTTCTGCTTTTTTTAATCGCGTTTCATAACTGTCTTTATGTAAGTAGTCTCTTGGCAGTTGCGCTTTATAGGTTTCTCTATCATCAAAATATTTGCTTTTGTTTTCATTTCTTCTTTCAATTTCAGCCATTTCCTCAGGGTTATTTTTTCTAAACTCTTCTATTCGCACCTCAGCTTCTTCATCTAACGCCAGTTGTTTGATGGTTTTATCTTTTGCTCTAGCAGGATCTCGGCCAGGGTTTTCGGCGCACCACTGGTTAATTGCGTTAATACGATTTTCTCTTTTTATTTTTTCTCTTTCTTCACGAGTTAAACCGTCGTTTTGTTCAGCAATATAGCGCTCAAGATCCTCATCACTAATAAGGTTATCAATTAAATCATCCAGATTGCTTGATTTTACTGAGCTTTTATCATCACTACTCATTGTTACTCCTTTATTTGCTGCACTTATTCTGTCTTGTTTTTATATTTAAATTTATTAAAGCTTAGATTTTTATAATTTAGCTTTTATAAATGAATAATGGCTTTGCTAGTTTCTTTGCCTATGCGGTGGGTAAACTTACGATCATCACCCCAAGATAAAAACCCTGGCTTTTCACCTACCTTGTAATATTCGATTGGTAAACCGTAAATACTATTAAAGCCCTGAATTGTTGGTTGACCTTTACCTTCTGGGTACACTGTCGCCTCTATCTTAAGTTCGATTTGATCGCCAGGTTTTAATCCAAGCTCTGTCAACAAAATATGATTATTTATTTCGGCCTGCCAACCCGTTCGAGCAGGCTGCAACGCCCACATACTTTTAAGGAAAATAACCGAATCTAATGGGATTTCAGTAAAGTGTTTATTCTTGCTGTATCTTGCTAGTCTAGCGTCATAATCAGTTAGTAATGATGCAGCGTAATAATTTAGCATGCCCTTATCAGGTGGAAGCATTCGCCAACTAATTTTTGTATCAACACCTTCTTTAACTGCAGCTAAGGGAGCAGTTAAGCCCATTGAGACTGTTTTTGCGTGTTCATTTGCAATCACTTTTGCATAAGGCTTGTAAAGTACGTTGTATATATCAAGAAGCGCTAAATCAGGGCGATTTCGCCATTGCTCTGCTCGCACACTTGTTGAGCCATCATTAATAAAAGCTGCCTTACCCCACGGGCATGCATGCAACCAAGCTTCAACCTCTGATTCACTAAAATAATAAATCAGCCCTGCTGCAATAAGAATGATCACTAAGCCTGCTATACCAAAAACGGCAATTAAGGCAGATGCACCTTTAGTGACAATAGCAATGCCCGATGCTGCGGTCATACTTAAAAAGCCTAAAGCCATAATGGAATTAGCCGTGGCAAGACCTACATTACCCTTGTTATATTCATTAACAGCATCTCTTACAGCCACATAGGTACTAATCGCGCCTGCAAGCAATGTCGCAGCATTGGCGGCGTAAAACAATATTACTTTCGCGGTAATTACACTGACTCTTCCTCTGAGTATTTTTTTAGTAAACTCACTTGCAGGCACTTTGTTTTTGGAGAAAAGTTTCAATTGTTCAGAACTTGGCATACCATAACGGCGTTCAACAAGGTCTTTACCAATATTCACCATCACATCAAGTAAATCTAAAGTAGCCGATGCTTTATCCATGGCACTCACGCCATCACCCGTTATTACGGTATAAAAGTTAATGGCCTCTAACCCAGAAACAAACGGCAATACACCAATACTGGCTGAACCCACTTTACCCTGTTGCTGCTTACCAAATGCTGTTTGTGCGTATTTTTTGAGAGACTTATTATGATCTTTATAACCGGCTAAATCCCAATCAGTTTTAAGCTTTTCTTTTTCAATAGCATTTAAGCCATCTGCCAGTTTCTTCTTAACCTTTTGTAATGCAGCTAGCTTATTTTTATCTAACACCACCATTTTTTTTATTACTTTTTCTCTGGCGCTGTCTGCTTGGTAATATTGCTTCGTGACCATTGCCTCAAGTTCATTTAAAGAGCCATCTAAACTTGTAATAAGGTCTAACCGAGCGGGTATAGTTACTTTATCGTTAACTTTAAGTTTAACGACTGGTCGCGTTCCACCATTACCAGGGTAACTGCCCTGACTTAATGCTTCATCTATGCCTTCGGTTATTTTATTAAACTCTAAAATGCGTTGTTCAGCTCGCTTTGCACGGCTGTCAAAATTAAGCGGCACGACTGAATCGGGCAAGTTGCCCTGATAATAGTCGTTTACATCAATATCTATCTCAACAAGCAAGTCGTCAGAGATCATATGCGCTAAATGCATTATTTTTTGATACGGGTTGTACGACATCGCAACTGACTTAATACGGGCCTCACTATTAAGCATGTCGAGCCCAACACTTTTCAGGGTTGATAAATGCGCACGGGTTACACTACTTTTTGTTTTGGCTTGTTTTAGCAATGTTTTATAATGTTCTAATTCTTTATTTTTTTGTTTCAGTTGCCTGTTTAATTGCTCTGTGATGTCATCGCCATCAATCCCTTGATTACGCGCTTCTTGAATTAGCTCATTGCGTGATTTTTCGGAGCTTTCAATTTCATTTTGTTTATTTTTTATTTGTTCTTTTAAGTTTGCTATTTGCTGCTGAATTTTATTGCTTTCTCGCTGTAAGCTTGATTGTTTTTGCATGCGAGCAGTAAACACATCTTTAATTGTTCCGCTACCTTGAGACATTGAATATGTAGCAGAGGGGACTTCCATAATAATATTAAAAAAGCCCCACACAGCTTGACTGCTTCGCCTAAATACTTGCGTTAAATCACCTTCAATATAGCCATCTAGCCCATCGTCGTTGCTCTCAAGGGCGTAAAACTCATCCATATCAAAATCGATATTTTTAGGGTCGTCAGGGTCTCTAAAATTTAAGTAATCGGTTAAGCCTGGGTTACTGCACTTTTCGTCAGGAAAAAGTAACTTGTGTAATTTCAATAAGTTTTCACGATTACTAGTGTCTTCAGGGTGAGTACCTAACACTTTTAAAATGATATGCTGGCCTAAGTCATTACTGTCTATTTGTTTAAGCTTTTGTGCGTCTTTTTCATACACTACACTTGAACGAAGCAAGTCTGCCGTTAAATCTTTAAGTGGGGCTAATACATCGCACATTAGTTGATACATATCGAGCCTTCGATTGCCCGTGTGATATGCATAATCTCTGGTACATTGATAAAAACTAGAGGCGCTATCTTCGTCCTCTATAATATCTTTTACATTGGCTCTTAATTCATTGATATATTCGCCTAACTCGAACACTTTTGCTGTAGCTAAAAATTTTCTGAAAGCAGTTTTATCAAATTTGTTATCTACCCATTTTTTATAATCAGCAGCAATATCTTGCTCTTGTTCAGAAACACTGTCTTCACCATAGGTTGCTAACTTATCTGAAACAGACTGTGGAAAAGCAAAAAAGGTTTGTTGAACAAACGATGCTAATTCAAGCTGCCCCCTTTGTTCTTTTGTGAGTTCAGCTACACTCGACACCATTTGTCCATTTGCGACTTGCTCTATTGGTAGTGAACTAATAACTGAACGCGTTAATGTAATATCCGCTGCGGCTTGGCGTACTTTGCCTATCTGGTCAGGAATAACTGGACAATACACACCCGCTTGATTAACAACATCAAGCACAACATGCTTAGGTAGTTTGGCGCTATTATAGCCTTGTTCAAAGTCACCGAGTTTATCTAACGTGAAAAGCCTATCACCTCGTAATATTTGCGCATCGCTATTATTATCACCGGGTTTAACTGGCTCACCATAATTTAACCTTGGATCTTCAGGGTTGAGGCCGCCAAAAAGCTCTATTTGCTTCCAAGACCATTGCACTTCTGAATAAGCTACTTGAACCTCACAGGTTTGCCCATTTAGTTTATAAGGCACAATAACTGTTTTGAGTTCTTCGCCCGTTGCATCTCTGTAACCTTTATTTTGCTTCCACGTCATGACGCCTTTTTGCCATGCAAGATTAACATCATTAAAACGTGTCACGTTTTGCTCAGTTGTAACCTTGAGTTCACGCCATAAATGACCATCAACAAAAATGTATAAGTAACCATCTCTAAGATTCGTTTTATGATTATCTATTTCATCAGCAGGGTGTGCATATCTGATGGGAAATATATGAACCAGTTCAATATCAGCTGTATTGTCATTTTCTTCTTTTGCATCCACTTTATACAAAGGAATTTTGTAAAAACCTTTTTGACTTCTATCAACTGACTCATCTTTAACCATCAGTGATACATTTTTCGTACCATCTGATTGGCGTTCAAAAACAAGTTCTCTGTGGGCATTTTTTATATTGATTTTGTCTGCGACACTTAAATCACTCATTGGATATTTACCCCATCTTCGTCTAGCTTTTCTGCTCCAGATAATTTAACTATGATCTTTTTCCCTGCATTTTCAGCTTGCAAACTATCCCTAACTTGCACTCTAAGCCCCCTTGGTGCAGGGCCGCCAGACTGCATAAGTGGCATGGGTGGGGTATTTTTATTATTTGATATCATCGGGTCGCCTTGGCGAGCCGCAGGTTTGCCTTCAATCATTACGTTAAATGACCCCATGATAAATTCGGCTTTACCGTCGTTCGTTCCGCTAGCGATACCTTTTTTATCACCTGGAGAGTCACCCGAGCTTTGAGAAAAGTAACTTTTTACATTCGCAGCACCTTGACCATTCACTTTGACTGAACTGGCGACAGAGGTAACATCACTTGATTGGGCTTTATTGCCGTAGGGAATAGGCACAACGCTGGTGCCAATTGTGGTTAAGCACACATCGATTGTTGTTAGCTTACCACCGCTATCTTGATGCACAGCGGTACGGCCATTAATAAGCACATTTTGCCCTGAGACTGTAGCGGTTTGCGGTGCCTCTGATTCTGTATCTTTAACTAATTGCTGCTCTGTACCTGCTTGCCAACCTAAATGATTCGACACTAAATCTAAAAAGGCACTGGGGTTATCGATTGGTTTGTTAACGTCCATATTAGTCTGGGGTTCGTTCCACGGCAAAATTGGCTGGTTTTTCTCGTTATCCCATTGTGGTGGCGGAATAATGTAATCTGGAATAAATCGATTAACCATTTCACCAAGTGTATGCTCTCGGTACTTGGGTCTGGCAATTTCATCTAAAAAAGCAGATTCGCCTTCAGAGCGGTCCGAAAAAATGGCAATACCATTAGCTTTGCCAAGTGCACCGTTGCTTCGTGCACTATTGGTTAGACCAAGTAATGTCGGGTTATTATGGCGCCATGTAACACTGCCGCCGCTTCGTACGTCAGCAGTGAGTGCGTCTATGTCGTATTGTACGCTGCCTGATTCTTTGCCAGCCATGGCATTTATATATGACATTCGCTTTCACTCCTTGAAATCTTAAATAGCTGTTCATTTGGCTGATTGAACACCACAAAAACGTGTTCAGTGTCAGCCATCAGCGGGTTATGCAAATAGCTTCCAGCTAATGCAAATGCCGCAGATTGGTTTGCCACACCTTGATAACCTAGTACGGTATTTAGTTCGGCAAACTCTATTAGTTCGTCATCATTTTTATAGTGCTTTTGGGTATAACTAAACCACTGTTTTTGCCATTCATACGACTGCATGCCAGCAAAAATAAAGGAGTCACTAACCTGTATGTTTGCGCTTTTAAGCTGAGTAGGCATTGACTCATCAAAAGTCGTGGCTTTTAAACAACCGTGTCTGTGTACCAACAATGCATAGCCACCTTCGCCATTAATTACGCCGCTAGGGCCATTTACAACTTGTACTGTGTGGTGTTTGGCTTGCTCAGACACGTATTCAAAACCATTACACGAATCAACAGCAACTACGAGGGTATCGAGGTCGGTTGCTTCGAGCTGCCAATCGCTTACCTGTTCAAAGGCAGGTGTTTGCTCAGGCATTGCGTCAGTCAATAATTCACTTAATGTGTCATCATCAATCAGCGGCTCGCCATTACTGGCGTGCGGTAATATAAACTGAACTTTATTGACCCTAAATGAACAACAAAGTTTTTTTAACTCAATATTTTCAATAATATGAGACAAAATTAGCAAGCAACGAGTTTGCCTATCAAACCCAGCAAGCTCAGTCAGTTCTACAAATACATAAGGGGCATCTAAACTAATATCACAGCGGATCAGCGCTTTGCTTGGCTTTGAATACAACATTTGGTTTGCCACTGAAGTATAAAAGCTTTCGGTATAGCACCCCGCGACATTAACATGATAAAGAGTATCAAACTGCATCTGTACCTCCTTGCTCAGCAACAATTATATTGCTGCTACTTGCCACGTTGTCGCTGTTGATATGCCCGCGCCATAACAGCGAAAAGCACTGTGCGTCCGAATCAATCACTAAGGTATCGCAGTGCATGTCGATATCATGCCTCTTTAAGGTATTAGCCACTTGCACTAGAGGCTTAAGCACAGGAAGCTCTACAGTTTGTTGCTGGCCATATTCTTGCAATGGATATAATCCGCTTAACGAAAACGCCCAGCCTTTTGTAAACACTTGCTTTGTTTGTTGATCTGCCGGGGCTGTGTTGTAAAAGTTGCTAGCCAATGACGTTTTGAACGGGTACTTACCAGCCATAAGTGCTTGTTCGTCAATATCTGGCATTAACTCTATACGCGGTGACCAATGACTCGGAATTGCCGAAAAGCCAGCAACGCTTACTCGATGGCTTGGTTTTCTTAATACCTCGTTGGCATACTCTATCGCAGGTAAAGGCTGCCCTACTGCGTGCTTGTTTTTCAGTTTAAAGCCAACACCTATAGGGTTTTCGAGGCTGTAATCGCTTTGATCATGATGTGCTTTGCCCCCAAACGCATGGCTATAGCAAATAGCTGTTGGCGTAATTGGGCTAGGATCTGTTGCGACAGGGCCAAGCAGTGAACGGCGCCATTTACGTTCGCCAGTAAGGCGTAATCGCTTTTTAATTATTGGCGTGTCGTTTGCTGCCAAACCTAGCTCAACCTCAATAACACGCGCAGTTTTGCCCTTTGGCGGGTACGCAGTAAAGTTGCCATACACTTCGAAACCTTGCTTAAATGCAACTTGTTCATTCACTGCCACCAGCGGCTCGCTAGTCGGATCACCGCTATATTCGTCGGCCATGACGATTTCAACACACGGTTCCATTAAGCTGGTATTGCCTTTTTCATCAAACTCAAAGCTCTGTTTTACCAAAACAACATGAGATGCAGTGCCATCTGCTTGCCAACCTTCAAACACGCTTGCTTGCCAAGGAGTAAAGTTATGCAGCATGCTTTGCTCCTGCTATTAACTTTTGCCACTGAACTGCTGTTTGCTGAGTATGATAAAGGCCACAGGCCAGTGTTAATTCAAACTGAGGGGCAAATACTCGCTGTACAATCTCGCCTGCCAATTCTGCTAAGCCTTGCTCTGGCTGCGCTTTTGTAAAACTCATGCCTTTTAAAACACACTCTCCTTTGCTTAAAGCCAGTGCTTGCCTAACATGCTCTGCATCATGCAAGTTTATACCGACTTGCACATGATGCTGATTTTGCGCACTTACCAGTGTTAAGGCTTCAGCCTTTGCAAGTGGTCTATCTGTTAACGTTAGCCAAGCCTGATAAGCTGCTTGCTGTGTTTGCGCAACGCCCATAAGCTCTATCACCAATACCAGCGCTGATTTATACACAAAGTGGCTTAATACGGTTTGGCAAAATTCTGGGTGCGCTTTACAAAATAAAGCGCACGGCTCATGCCAGCGACTATCGTCAACCAGTCCCGCTAATTGTAATAACTGCGCTTTTTGTGAAGGCTCGCTAGTACTCGAAAACACTTTAAACAACTTATCACTAAGGCTGTTATCGCCTTGGCAATAGCAATTGACTAAAGCGGCATACACCAAAGTAAAATCAGCATGAGCGAGGGCTTGTTGTAACTCGGCATCATTTAAAGGCTGCGAAAACAAAATAGTTTTAAGCTGCTGCGGTAATGACTCTTTGCCCTCTAGCACTGTGGCTCTGAGTGCTTTTTGTTCTGGGATAGTCCAATACCTAAGTTGCTGCGATAACAAAGTATAAACAGGCAGAGCTTGCTGCTTTTTAAGCGCTAAAAAATAATCACTGTTGTCTTGTTCTGGTGCAGCCATTAAACGTGTTGCACAAAGGGCAAAAATGGCGTGCTGGTCGCTCGCTAACGCGATCTCACAAAAATCATCACAACTAAGTTCAGCAAGGTCATTAAAGCTGTTCCCATTGAAGTAGCCGCACGGTGACTGCTGCTTAAGCGATGCCAGCACATAAAGATGATTAAGCACTTGATGCTCTAACACTTTTTGCCTTGCAAGACTATACGCCCCTGACGCAAGGAGCTTTTCACGGTGCGCCATTAAGGTAGTAACACGCTGTTGATGCTGTTTTAACTTAGAAACCGCTGCAAACATATTAATTAAGCCTAATCGGCCAACCTGCCAAAGTAAGGTCTTGTTGGCTATTTGCAGTAATATCTTCGCCTTCAAGCACGATAGTGCCATCGGCAAATACTTCGATGCTGCCCTTGGCGGTTTGCAAGCTAACGCTTTGCTCTGCGGCAATAATAATATGCCCTGCTTCGTTGCTAATGTGAGCCGCCGGAGATTGTTCAGGTGCGGCTAAAAGTGCCATTACAATCACACCTTGCTCACTGTGTAGCACCACAACTTGGCTACCTATTTTGCAACACGATACATGGGCAGCTTGTAAAGCAACATCGTAACGAATGTGATTAATAACCACGCTCAAAGCTTTACCCTGAGGTGACACTTCACTGACCTCTGCGAGGCTTTGTTGCTGATCAAATAACTGAGTTACTGTGGCTGTCATTTTCAGTCCTTGAAATTAGTTATTACTTATTGCATTGCCTTTAATAGCAATGTTTCTAGCCGATAGAGTGATATTGGTGGCATCGATAGTTAAATTACCCGCGGCATCAATCTCTACACTTGCACCACCTTGGCTGAGCTGGATCGAACCTCGACCTTCGCCTTTAATAGTAATATTTGCCCCGCTTGAGAGGTTCAAATCACCATTTGGCGCTTGAAATTCAAGGTTGCCATCGACCGAGTAGACACTAAAATCTTGCTCACTTTGCAAGTTAAGCTCTTGCGCTGCTTTTAGCTCGCTACTGCCATCGGTCGCTTCGATACGGGTATCAGCATCAGACTTTAATGTTAAATCAGCCGCAGCTGTTACCTTAATATCACCCTCACGTGTTTGAACTTGTAGGGTGTTCTCGACACGATTAGTAAAATCGTTGGCAGCAGTAAAAATGGCGTCATTCTCAGCAACAAACTGAAGGTTCTCTTTGGCTGAAATTTTGACGTCACCTTCCACTGATTTAAGTGTTGCTTGATGGGCATTCTCGGTTGCATCTAACAACAATTGGTTTTTATTTTCTTTATTAGCAAGGCTAATTTTTTCTTCACCGCTTTTGTCATCCATGATCAAGCTATGCCCAGCACGAGTGACAAGCTTATTCTCTGTCGGATTTTGGCTGGTAACCGGGTTCGGGCTGCTCTGATTATAAAGCGCGCCTAAAATAATCGGCCTATCTAAGTCGCCATTTTCACCGGTTACTAACACTTCGGTGCCCGTCGTTAACGGAAAATGCATACCATGACCACTGCCACCATACTGCTGTAGTAAGCGCGTTGGGCGGCTTTCTTGGCCTTCTCCGTCTTGGTTAAACGGTAAGCGCACTAAGTAATTGCCATCGTCGTCAACCTCTTGCTCAATGGTGGCATTAAATGTTGCAAATACACGACGAGCAGGAGACAGCTCTGCTCTAAACTCAACGGATGCAGGCAATAAATAAGCTTGGTTTTTATAGGTTAACCCCTTAACTTGCGAGCCATACTCTACTGCTGCAGATTGACTGCCTTTGTGATCAACACGCGTAATTAAATACAGCCCTTTATGATCAGGGTGGTCATACACTGTCAACAACATACCGGGTCTTAAGGCACGGCAATCAGTATCAATAATTAATTGTTCACGCTGACAATCAAAGGCTTGTTGGCGTACTTTAGCCAGCGAATTACCTATATTGGCATTAGGAAAATTATCTGCATAATGACTATCATCACCAAACCCTGGGTAACTGGTATTATTTGCGGTCGACACATTTAAGTTACCTTGGGCTTTGTAGTTGTAATCATTAAGCGACACACTTTGTGGATGCAGCTGTGCTTTACGGCTTATTGCAAAAATGGTTTCGCTATTTCGAACTTGCCCTGATGGCGGCACATAGCTCAGGCTTACATCATCACATAAGGACGAAAAGTCTTTACTGCTATTACATACTTTGAAGGTGCAATCACCCCCTGTTTGCTCTACAAAACCATACACAAAGCCATACTTACGCATCAAACGTGTAACAAACTCATAGTCTGTTTCGTTGTATTGAACCGTCATTTCAAGGGTTGGGCCCGACGCTTGAATACTAAACTTTTGCATTGGAAAACCAGCTTTAGTAAATACGCTTTTTACTATGGCAGCTGGATCCATCATGGTGAAAACACGGTTAGAGTGTTGGTGCTTCAACAAGGTTAAATAAGAACTCATGGTCAGCGTATAGTGATAACCCTGATGGCTTTGCCCATGTGCAGTAAAAGCACTGATGATCCCAGAAATCGTGCGGTCGCTCATTGACCACACTAAATTGAGCTTGGCATCTTTACCTAACAGCATCTCGGCACTGAGGTGCTCTTGACTTAACACTTGAATAGAAAAAGCAAAGTCTTCACATAGGCTGTCATTGCTTGATTCAAAATCGGTCACCGAAACCATGCCATCCGGTAACCCTTGCACGCTGACACTAAAATGACTGGTGTTGGCTTTTAGTTCATTAAGGCTATCCATGAATCCCATTGTTCAAATCCTTTATGCTTGGTCCGCAAAGGTTGCGGTAATTTCATCATTCTCATCAACAGCTAGAGTGAGAATATCTGGCATGTCATCCTCTGCCATAAACTCTAAAATTGATTTCGCAATGCCTGGCAATATTTGCTGCTCTATCACTGCATTTACCATGCGCGCACCACTGTCTGATAACTGGCACTGTTCGGTCAGTTTATTAAGTACGGTTTCATCAACACGTAGCTGCATTTTGTGATTATTCGCTAAACGCTTGGCAATACCGTCTAGTTTCAAACTAACAATAGATTGCAGTGCCTCTTTATCGAGCGCTAAATAAGGAATAACTTGCATACGCGCTAACAGTGCCGGGGCAAAAAATTGCAGTAACTGCGGCTTAATTAGCTCTGTTAGAGCTGTAATTGAAGGAACTTGCCATGGGCTGCCGTCTTCATTCAAAGGGGCTTGTTCATTATTCAATGCTGCATTGATTTGGTCTTGATTTTCAATGTCGGCATGTTCATCGTCAGTCGGTTCAGTTAAATCAATGACATTAGGTGGCGTGCAAGCATCAATAAGCTCTGCAGATCCTAAGTTTGAGGTCATGATGATCACGGTATTTTTAAAATCGATTTCGCGACCTTCGCCATCGCGCATACTGCCACGCTCAAAAACTTGGTAGAACATGTTTAGTACGTCTTTATGCGCTTTTTCTACTTCATCGAGTAAAATTACCGAGTACGGACGCTGCCTTACAGCCTCTGTTAATACCCCGCCTTCGCCATAGCCAACGTATCCCGGTGGCGAACCCTTAAGCTGGGATACTGTATGCGCTTCTTGATACTCGCTCATGTTAATGGTGGTTAAAAACTTTTCACCACCAAATAGTTGCTTAGCTAAACATCGTGCTGTTTCGGTTTTACCTACCCCAGAAGGGCCAGCTAATAAAAACACGCCAAGCGGCCCATACTCATTGCTTATACCTGCCTTACTTACACGCAACGTTTGGGCAATTTTCGCAATGCCTGACTGCTGACCGATCACTTCTTGGCTTATGGCTTTTTCAAGGGTAATCAAATTGCTTATTTGGTCTTTCACCATCGCGCCAACAGGTACGCCTGTCCACTGCGAAATAATTTGCGCAACGGCATCAGCATCGACTTCACTGTAAAGGCCATTATCTTGGGTGTTCTGCTCTTTTAGCGTTTGTCGTAAGTTAAGTAACACAGAGCTGTCTAATTCATTTTGCGAATTAGCTTGCTTAAACTCATTGATTTGGCCTAATGTCGAAATTTGTGACTCACGCGCACTCGTCAATGTTGCTAAATTGCTCTGCGCTGCATTTAGTTCTTGTTGTAAGTGCAGCAATTTGTCCATATCAACCGCCAAGCCTTGCTCGCTTTCTGCTGCAATGCTTTGGATACGTGTTTCAAGGTAATTAATGTGCTCACGCTCAGCTTCAATGGCTGCAGGATCGGTCGCAAACGACATTCGAACTCTTGCCGCAGCGGTATCTAGCACATCAATGGCTTTATCTGGTAGTTGACGACCCGTGATATAACGTGACGACAAGACCACTGCAGCTTCTATAGCATCATCAGTTATTTGAATGTTGTGATGTTGTTGATACTTATCTTTCAAACCCGCTAACATTAGCTGAGCTGCTTGCTCCGTTGGCTCATCTACTTTAATAAGTTGAAAACGGCGCTCAAGTGCAGCATCTCGCTCAAAGTATTTTTTGTATTCACTCCAAGTGGTTGCAGCGACTGTGCGTAACTCACCTCGGGCAAGCGCAGGCTTTAGCAAGTTAGCCGCATCACTCATACCAGCATCGCCACCAGCACCAATTAACGTGTGGGCTTCATCAATAAACATGATGATAGGGGGGGTTGAGTTTTTTACTTCATCGATCACTGTTTTTAAACGGCGTTCAAATTCACCTTTAACCCCTGCACCGGCTTGCAATAGGCCCATATCTAACACCAGTAATCGTACACCTTTAAGATCATCAGGAACCTGACCATCAACAATACGCTGAGCAAATCCTTCGACTACTGCCGTTTTACCTACCCCTGGCTCACCCACTAAAATTGGATTGTTTTTACGACGACGGCAAAGCACATCAACCATCATGCGAATTTCGTCATTGCGACCAAGCACAGGGTCAATTTTGCCTTGTTTCGCTTTCTCGGTCAGGTCTTCACAATACTCATCAAGGGCACCACCTTGACCACTTTGCTGCTCAGCAGCAGTATGCTGAGCACTTTGTTTTGCCTGTGGATTTAATCGCTCACTTGAGTTTTGGCAAAGCTTATCGAGGTTTTCAGCCATAAAACGGGCGTCAATTTTTTCAAGTAACGCAGGCAATTGCAGTACAGGGCTGTATGGCAATAATTCAGTTAAGGCATCAATCAACGCAGCGCCGGTGATCCAGTCACTTTTGTGCTGTACATTTGCACTTAACCAAGCTCGCTCAAGCCACTCATAAAGTCGACGAGAAAAAACAGGCTTACTCTGGTTACCCGCAGGTTGGCGGTTTAAAAAGTCGAGCAGCTCATGCCACACTGCGTCTTGATTAATATTAAAAAAGTGAAAAATATGCTCTAAATCGCCGTTACTACCTTCTTCCATCAACTTAATTAATAAATGTTCAGGTAACACTTCATAGTGACTACGACTGCTTGCAAACCCTGCCGCTGACTCAAGTGCTGTTGCAGTATGGCCATTTAGTTTGTCGATAAGCTGCTTTATGCCTTTTGCATCCATGTTGTTTTCCTTAAATCCTGATTACTTTTAATGTTGATATTGTTGATGTGTGTAACTGTGCACGCTGATATTTGCTTCAGCGCAGCCTAAATAAGAGTTGTGACCGAGTAGCAAATCGTTTTGCCCTAAGGCTTGCTCTGTTACTGCTTGATTAGCCACCTTAATTTGACAAATCCATTGCACATTACTAGGTAAATGAGTGCTTAACATGGCAGCCATTTTCTTGCCTTGTGAGTGCTGAGGATTAAGCGCTATCGCGGTATCAGAATCCACAGGACCAATCACTATGGTCAGTACGCTACCACTGACTAATACGCGCTCACCAAGAACCGCTGACTCGCCTAACACCATCTGTTGATCTTGACCAAATGAACTTGGCGAGTCGATTTGCTGCCAATTTGCTCGGGTGTCATCCACAGTCAGTTGCTCAACCTCTAGAGAGTGGCGAAGTAATTGCGCTAAACCCGCAGCGCTGGTTTGTTTTAAACTGGCGATGCCGCACTGAACTTTCTGCTCAGTTTTGGTTGATAAGATGGCTTCGATTAAATGGTCGAATTGCTCTGCACCACGGCCTTCAACATTGATGTGCGACTTTTTCCATGCTTGAAACAATTGGCAATAAAGCACATGATTAAACATGTCTAAAAACCGCCTTACTCGGCCCCCACTTTCTTGATCACTTGCCGCCTGCTCGAGTAAATAATGTGGCATAGGTGCATCTACACCATACAAGCCTAAAAATGATGTCGATAAGCTTAATCGGCCACGACCAAGGTTATCTAATTCGCAGCTACGTACATCAGTGGCAGGAAAGCCAAGTTCTTTATAAGGCTTAAAGATAACTCGCTCGCTAATCCCTTTTTCAAGTTCTAAAGGGGTTGCCCAATGTTTTTCAATTAGGCTCATCGCCTTAAACAAATTAAACTGCCAAGGAGCTGCAATCAGCTTTTCTATTGGTTCAGGTAACTTTGCCCAAACAGGGTGATTTATTGACTCGTGCATATTCATAACTGATAACTCTTGCCCGGTTCAATTTCCCAGCAGTGGGTTTTATAACTCGGAATCGCATTGACTCGGGTTTGCACGCTTTCGTTAATTGGCGCATACATTAAAAAGAATTGATGCAGCATATTGCAAAAGTGGTATAAGTCGGCATCACAAACAAATTTGCTTTCATCAATATCAATCAGTACATCAACACCTTTAATAAAAATGCCACGCTTAATTTGACTAATCGGTGTTGCGGTAATTTTTTGAATGCTATCAATACGTAATCGGTTTTCAGCTTTTTGTGACCAATCAAATAATACCAGCAAGCGTTTTAATTCGGTGACTTGTGTAATCTGTGAAAACTTCACATTTAATAGACTTATCAACTGCCAATGCTTTGGTTGTTCAGGGCATGGCAAATAGTTAGTCGGGCGAATTACATTTTCTACATTGGCAATGCTTGGCATATCTGGGCCGCCAATGTTTAAATCGCCCTCTTGGAGTAACTGCCTTGGCCAACCAGCATTAAAAACGGTTAAATCAACCGATAAGGTTTCTTTTTCTTCTTCAAGGTTAAATGGCAGCTGTAAATAGTGGCACGGCGCAGCCCCGCCTACATCTTTCGTTAAAACGGTAAACAGTTTCTTTTCGTCTTCAAACACGCTTTGATATCTGGGGGTATAATCATACGATTTGCCACTTAATGAGTTGCGTCCTTTAACCTCATTAACGGTGTAACTGAAGATATGATCTGTTCTGTTTTGATCAGCGGTGATCATGTAATCAGTGCGGTTTGACTCTATGCGTATTGGCTCTGCAGGTTGTGCAAACAAATTAATAGCTGGCACGCAATTGAGTAAAATATTATCGCGGCTTAATTGATGACCCGGTGGTAATTTACTACTGCCTCTAAACACTAGCTCAAATCGATCAATATGCTCAGGTAAGGTCAGATCTTTTAAACCATCAAAGCGCATAAAGTAAAAACGGTCTTTCGCGTTAAAGTAGTCTAACAGCAGCGCATAGCCCGGATGGCTTTGTTCTGCATGCGGTAATAAAGCGCCATCTATATCTAAATAAGTAGCACTACAACCTTTTACTTTTAACTTTTTATTATGTTCAAAATGCGAGGGGCCAAAATCAAGCTCAGTATACTGCTCTGCTGTTTTTAAAAGCTTAAACAAAGAACTACATAAAGGCGTGTCACCACGTAAGTAAAACTGTAAATTTGCAAGGTCGTAATTTTTGCGCTCACCTTGGCAAACAAAGCGTAGGCCAATACGTAGCTCAGATCCTAAATGCGACTCTTGATAACGCACATGCTCAACATCAAGGGGACTAACTTGTAGGTCGTGCGTTGTTGTAAAGGTGATATGTTTTTTATCAACCACTGACTTATCAGCGCTTAGCGTCAGCCCTTTTTCAATAAGATGTGATTTTTGCATTGCCAACTTAGGGCTAAACTTTACAACCGTGCTTGATGGGTAATAGCTCAATAATATAGGGCATAGCTGACGCAGCACTTGCTCTGATACCTCAGGAACAGACTCATCTAAACGCTTTTGCGTATGCGCAGTTAAATAGGCAACACCTTCTAGTAGTCGTTCAATATGGGGGTCACGATCTTTTAGCGCATCGATATTTAACATGCCTGCGTGCTCAGGGTAATGCTGAGCAAACTGTTTGCCGGCTTGGGTTAATAAGCGCATTTGTGCATCAAAATACTGTTGCATTGAACTATCCTTTTACGCTGAATTAATCAAACTGCTTGGCATGCTCTGCCACATCGGCTTTACCACCCGACTCAAATCGGGTGTTAAGTTTGATACATTGTCCTGAGGTTAAAAATGCTTGTATATCAAGCCTAATCACGCAATTTTCTTCACGAATTTCCATAGGAATGACATTGGCATAGCGAACCCGTGGCTCGTATTTTTCTATCAATTTTTTAACTTCAAACGCCAAGGTGTGCTGTGAATACGGAAGGCCCTCGTAGATATCTTCGACATCAGGCAACCCATAATCGGCCAAATGTTTTAACACGCCACGACGCGCATTAAGTAATTCATTTAGATGTTTGCAGACACTGTTTTGCTCATCAGTTTGAAAACCTTGATGACCATTTCGTGTGACTGGTTGAGTTAAAAAATCGAATAACGCCATAAACTTACCTCTAAGAAAAGGATATGCTTTCGCATATCCTTTAATTTTGCTGACTTATCGACCTTCAGTCCAAGAGTCAGAGAACTCGATGTTGCCATCAAGGTAAGTCCACGTAATGCGCTTATAACGTAGGCTAACTGTTTCAAGGTGCGGGTAACGCTCCTTGTCTAAGTCTTTTACGTTATGCATTGTTGGTAGAATTGAGGTGATTTTTACATCTTCCAACTTGTGGCAGAAATATTCACGCTCGGTCCCTGTGTCATCAATACGGTACCATTTAAGCTCAAGTTGCTTAAGTGTTTGACCGTTTGAGCACGCTTTGTACAGGTAAGGTGTTGCTGCATCAACCGCTTTTGTAATAACAAAAGGTTCGTGCTTACGAGTACCTGTTAATTCGCCAGTGTCGTTATCTGTAGGAATGCGAAGTTCATGATCAAAGTGTAGGATCTCAATTGAACCTTCACGCTCTGCAACAGTTACAGAACCTTTGATGTCATTACCTTGGTCATCCTTTAACCACATATACGCTGGAATTGCCATTTCATTATTCTCCTTTTAGAATGAATTGTTTCCTGTTTAATGGCATAGGCATAAACAACCTTGTTTATGCCCCCCAAAAAGCCCGATGCTTCATGCCACTGGGGAACATGTCCCAAGTTGGCTGCAACCAACTTGGGGCCATTCTTTTACACCTAATCAACATATAGAATGAAAAATAGGTTAACTTTTCATTTTAATCGACCAAGTTACTGAGCATCACATCTAAAAATTGACGAGAAACTTGCCCAGAAATTGATACAACTTCTTCATTTTTGAACACGTAAACTGTTAATGAATCTATGTCTTCTATGAAAAATAAATTCACGCTAGCTTGTTCTACAAATGAAAACTTCGCATCAGATGAAATTGAAAAAACACGCTCAAAAGTCTCAAGTTGCTTAGCTGTTAATTCATGTGCACTTACTTGTCTAAATAAATCTGAGTTTTTTAATCCAAGTTTTTTGGCAAGTCCACCACTTACATTACTCTCAGGTAGATAAGTAATACCAACTTCCATGCATTCATCTTGCTGATTAACAAATAAAGTCATAGCTGCCATTGTCAAATTATGAACTTCAACGGAACAAATACTCTCTTTCGGTATTTCAAGGTTTAAACTAGCGAAGTTAATTTTAAACATTGAATTACTTTTGCCTTGTGCCGAAGTACAAAACACAACTAACGTGCAAACGAAAATTAAATTACTTAATAATCTCATAGACCCATGCCTGCCATTTGGATTTTGCGGTCCCATATTTGAATAACTCTTTTAGCGCAAGTTAAAGATGATTCATCTTTTAACTGATTTAAAACACTATTTGCAAAATTACGAACAACCCAAGAAATGCTAGCTTTTGCATTTGGTGGCTCAGGAACCCACGAAAGTGCTTTTGAGCACTTCTTAGTTTCCGAAATCATAACCCCAAATACAGCTGCTACATTTTCGTTAACTTGGCCATTAAACTTCTTATTTACACCTGCCCCTTTATAAAAGGCATTGATAGCCGCACGGACTCTTTCGTCATCCATTTTAATACTCCTTTACACGAAGCTAAGCATGCAAAACTTAATCAGTAAGCATGCCTAACTAAGTTTATTATCCCTACTCACCAAATTGACGTCTTTACACAGCCTGCTTAAATCCGTTTCATCGGCGGCTTGGCAGTTCATTTTTCGCCAGGCATTTGCCCAACAAGGGCAAGGCGAACATCAATACCTTCAACTTGGAAGTGCGGCACAATGTAAGTGCTCACGCGGTAATAACCTGGGTTACCTGGGATCTCAGATACCGTTACTTTTGCGTCTTTGAGCGGGTGTGTTGCAATTAACGACTCATCTGGGTTATTCATCTTCGTTACCAACGCACCTAGCCAATCGTTTAACTGCTGCTCTAGCTCATGACGAGGTTTGCTCGAACCAATATTTTCACGCTGCAATACTTTTAAGTAGTGAGCAATACGAGATACTAAGAAGATATAAGGTAAACGCGAGTTAATACGGGCGTTTGCAGTTGCTTCAGCTGTTTCAAGTACTTGCGGCTTCTGGGCACTATTTGCCGAGAAGAAACACGCAAAGTCAGAGTTTTTGTAATAGCTAAGAGGAATAAAGCCTTGGTTAGCAAACTCAAGCTCTTTGGTCTCTGAGATAAGCACTTCTGTAGGGATTTTAGTTTCAGAGCCTTTACCTGCTTCAAATGAGTGCAATGGTAGATTTTCAACTTTACCACCTGATTGCGGGCCACGAATATTCACAGACCAGCCATTATCATGGAAGCTACGAATAATGTTGGCAGCAAATGCAAATGTTGCATTACCCCATAAATAGCGCTCGTGGTGCTGACTGTTCACATCTTCTTGGTAGTTAAAGTTACGAATTGGGTTTGTTTCACCATACGGTAAACGTAGTAAGAAACGAGGGAAAGCAAGACCAATATAACGAGAGTCTTCTGACTCGCGGAAGTTTTTCCAGCGTAAGAATTCAGCACGCTCCATATAAGAGCCAATATCTTGAATTTTAGATACTTCGTCTAATGACTCTTTTAAGAAAAACTTAGGACCTACGCTGCCCATAAATGGACAATGCGCCGCTGCCGAAACGCGCGAGATTTCTTGTAGTAGTGAAACGTCTGGCGCTGAGCAATCAAACTCAAAGTTAGACACCATAGTCGATACCGGTTCGCCACCAGGAGTATCATAATCTGATGTGTAAACATGCTTATATAACGCTGATTGTGTGGTATCTGGCGCTTCTTCAAAGTCATCACGCAATGTTTCTTTATCAACATCGAGCATTTCAATTTTGATATTCGCGTTATTTGGCGTGCGGTTAATTAAATAACGCAGTGAACGCCACGCTGATTCTACTTTTTGAAAATCAGGGTGGTGTAAAATCTGATCCAACTGCTGCGAAATAATGGTGTCTACTTTTGCAATATAATCATCAAGCAATAGCTTATCGATGCGTGTTACTTCTTCGCCACTCATACCTGCCATATCTAAAAAGACATTAATAGCGGCAGTAAGGCGCTCATTCGCACGTGTTTCTGCTAGATTACCTGCATCTCTAAATGTATCTAGTTTGATTTCATCGCCTACAGGGGCAATATCAACCATGCTACATAGGTTTTCATAAGTTGATAATGGCGCTTGCTCTACCGTGTGAGCAGCTACATTTAATTGTTCTTGCATTGACATAGCGGCGTCCTTATTCCGTCACAGGTTGTTTTTCATCTTCAGATGCAAGCGGTGCTATTTCATCTAGCTTGGCTTTTAGCTCATCAAGTTCTGGTTGGTTTTGTAAAACACGTTCCAACTCTTTTCTAAGTGATGAGTTATCAAGAAGGTTTGATTTTAAGTCACGTAATAAATTACGCATTGCCATCATTTTGTTTAATTCAGGCACCTGTGCAGCAACCTGCTCTGGATCGAACGATTTAAATGAATCAAACTGCAAATTAACATTGATATCACCGTCGCCTTTAATCTTATTTGCCACCTGAAAGTTCGCTTTTGGCGCGATATCTTTCAGCACTTGCTCAATGTTATTTTTATTGATCGTCACGCGTTCGCGCTCAGCAAGTTCTTGGCTATTCTGACCATTAGAATAGTCACCAATAACCAGCATTTTTAAAGGCAATTCGCTTTTTTGTGATGCCCCATCAGTATCAAGCTCTAACGATATGTTGATCCGAGCTCGTGGGATCTCTTTTTGAAATGTATCTGTCATGTTTCTTCCTTTGCAGTTTGTTTGTCTAACGACTAAATTCCAATTAGGCGTGTTACACCCAGGCTATTGCTTGAGCCGGGTTTGTAACCATCATTCGCTGACTAATTTGCTTAGCAGCTAAACTCATGTCATCACTCTCTGTCTGAGACAAATTGGCATAACATTGCTTGGCGAAACGCCATACTTCCATGCAAAACTGTTGTTGCCACTTCGCTAATTGATAAGTTTCAATTTGCTCGAGTAATTCGGTTAAAATTGCCAATGCGTGCTCATAATGCTCTGCTTTAAGTAGCAGCTTAGCTTTAAGCAATTGACTTTGAGCTTGGTCGAATCCAGTTGGCGTACTTAATTGTGCAACCAAGCTAAGTGCTGCACTTAACTGCCCTTTTGCAACTTGCTCGCTTAAGGCTATGTAATGCTCGTCAAATGGATTTGCTTGCACTTGAGTTGTTTCATTTTGCGAAGCATGTGAATTGGCAATGTCTAATAACGCTTCTTTGTTTTGTGGGCTGCATAACCCCGAACCATCGTCATATTTTAAATTGGTTAATAACGGAAATTGACTGACTAAAGAGACTAGCTGTTGCTCTAACCACTGTACTAATTTTGCTTTATTTAGCTGTTTCAGCGCTGACAAAGTAAGCATTTGCAGATTCAAATTAAACTGCATTGCACCTTCCATAAACAAACCCTCAGCAAGTAACAATGCTTGCTCTGCTTGTTCCGTTGCCAGTGCGTTTTCAATGGGGGCGAAGGCAGCCGCACGCGGCGCTGGCAGTCTTGTTTTGCCATTTTCATTGGCAGGTAACGCTAATCCAGACCAACGTGCTGCACGCGAGAGCTTTAAAACCCGTTCAATGTTGTTTTGTTCTTTATCAAAATTAAGCAGCTCACGAATTGCTGCTAGGTAAGCACTATCGCTGGCAATGTCAGCCACTTTAGGTGCAGTTGTCACTGGTTTTGCCTGAACAACTTGTTGCGCTACGGGCTCAGTCGTTGGCTCGCTAACTACGGTCGTCTCTTTTGCTTTAGGCTCTGCTTTAACTTCTGGCTCTGGCTTAGCAACAGGATTGCGAATTACTTGTTCTCTAACCCACTCATTCAGAGTTGATAAAGGCCCTGATTCAGCATCAAGTACAGGCACTGAAACCTGATTATATTCAGCTAACACAGTCTCTAATTCAGCCCATTGCTCAGGGCTCGATGATTGAGCTTGGGCGATTCCTTTTAAGCGTTCTTGCTGCTGTAAAAACCACGTGTTAACCGCACAACGCATACGTGCTTTTAAAGGATGAACCTGTTCACTAAACTGGCTTAATAGTTGATTAAACAGTTTTAAAGAATGGGTTAAACCCACCACGCCAAACTCACTGGTCGCCGCGAGGCACAAGTAGCTCACTAAACGTAAATCTTTACTTTGGTTTTGCAAAAGGTCAGTGGCTTGAATAAACATGACTTTAAAATCAACTTCGCCCACACCTGATGATGAAGCTTTAAGTGCTTTAAAGGTTTCTTCGTATTTTAGATCTTCACCACACGCAAGCCCCGAAAGTGGCTTACTAAGCTCTTCAAGCCACAGCTCCCAGCTGTTATGGGTATGCGGATTAACTACACTCATGCTTTGCACCACCTTCTGAGCGCATCGTAAACACTCACATTGTCCATATCAGCAAAATTAAGGCTGTATTCGCTCGGCACTTTGTCTAGTGAGAGATTTACTAAATCAATAATGTCTTTTGACTTATCCTCAGCAAGCCACACTGAACCAAAATAAGATGCCGGCACAGGGCGACAAAACACCGTTAGGCTCGGTTGCGAACTTTCATTTCCTAGCTGGTAAAAGAACCAAGGTTGCCAATTATGATCGGCAACGATCGAAGCAATTAAATGTAGCCAAAAACCTGCAACCAGGGCACTTTCGTGACTAAAGTGTGGCATAGGAAGTCGAATACCAAACTGTGTACGTAGGCAACCTCTATTCGCAATCGACTTTAATACCGCTGAAAGCTCTTCAATTAAAACAGCTCGGTGATGAATGTCTTTGATCCCTAAATGCTGCCAAACCACACTCATCGGAATACTGCGTAATTTATCAAGCTCTTGATTTAGATTTGGCTGCTGCTTTAATGCATCGGCCACTTTACTATACGATTTAGCTTGCTCAGCCATCGCATCAATTGAATGTGCTTCAACGATGCGCTGATTAACCCCTAATAGATGCTCAATGACATGGCTTGCATATAAAAATAGAAAAGCAGGGTGACGTTTGTAAGTCTCAAGTCCGCTATGAATAAACGAACTAAACGGGTAAAAACGACCACTGCTATCAGTGCTTGGCTGTAAAACACCAAACAAACTGCTGTCGTCACTGTTACCAGATACAAAAAATAACGAAGAAACTCCATTTAATGCAGTTGTTTTACCGCCAATAACACCACGGTTTATATGCGCGAAACCTTCTTGCAACCAATGGTCTAGTGCTACTGATTCCCTAGAAGATATATTTAACTTTACAAAGTCAGGCCTAACAGGTGTTTTACCCATGTACCCGTAGGTAAACTGCTTAACCAGCGTTGGCGACTTTTTCTTGGTGAACAAATTAAACATACCTGCCCCTATTGAACCGAGGCTCTGCTTGCTTGCGCAAGTTGTGGCTTAGGTGCAAACAACGAATTAGGCAATGCAAAAGAGGTCAACATGTACTTTGAAAAAATACCGCTATTGCGACCAGACTTTAATGAGAACTGGACTGTTAAACTTTGCTCTGATTTATCAACTAATTCCCAGGTAGCAAGAAACTCTGTACCCTTAATCCATTTCACATTTGCTTCGTTAAGTACTTTTAATAAAGCCCATGGACCATCTTGCTCAATAGTGACTCTTCGTCCGGCGTTATCTAAACCATACAAAATAGCTTTTTCTGCTGCGCCTCTTCCTGGCCATGAGAAATTACGCCACTCTTCCGGTTCATTTCTATAGCGATAACCTTGCTCAGAGAAACCTAAATACGTTTCGCGAATGCCTTTTTGTGGTACAGGCATCATTTGGAAGTTAAAACCAGCCGCGTCTGAGCCGTTCAAGAATAAAGAGCGTGTTACTTTATTTGCTTTTGTTAAACCGTCTAATAGCTCTTGATTAAAACCAATCCCCACACCGTTCCATTGCTTTTCTTCCCATACACCTCGGCGTACTTTCATGAATGGTTTAAGTTGGCTATTAATAAAGTTCCAAAGCACCCCAGTTTCACTATTTAAGAACTCAGAAACATCGGCAATAGCAGCATCAGGGCCAGTCAAATTGAATGGGTACTTGCCAGCAATGCTGTTGCTATACATGGTATAAACCTGGTTTTCCCACTCTTCATTTAACTGGCTACGTGCTTTTGCCATGATACTTGCAATACCTGACTGCAATGGGGCTTTAAATAGCACGTCAAGCGTGTCTTTTGTTTCTGGGTCTAGCGCTCGAGTTTGGCTTTCTATAATGATCCAAGACGATTGCAATGCATTATCTTGGCTATTTCCAGACAATAAGTCTTGTACAAACACCATTGCTTGCGCATCATCTTCATTGCTAGCAGCCATCGCTTTTATATCTGAGTGAATGCTGCTCAAAGAACTAATGTACTGACTCATATAATCAGACATCTGCTTATCTTCATCATGCTGCGAGAAGCGACGCAAGTCAGCAAAACGCGTTTCAAGTTCAGGGGCTCTAACAGTACTAACTTGAGAAAAATCAGGGCGCTCTGCAACTTGCTTTGCTAGCTTTCCTTTGGCCACTTTTTTAGCCGCAGTATCTGTTGCACCAGAAAGAATGGTCGCTATTTTGTCGTTGTTTGCACTAACCGCAGATGGTTTATCTGCAACAACGATGTTGTCATTCACCAACGTCATCAGATCAATGAGTGGTCCATCAGTAGACGAAAGGCGAGCAAAATTAATACTGGCATCATTTAAATCTCTAAAAGTAGGCACTTTTATACTGTTCAAAAACGCGAACCATGTATTGCCATAGTCTTTAAAGTAATAACTACGCATTGCTTTTGCCAGTGCATCAGCTTGCGCTTCATCAACCGCATTTTGACCGCTTTCATTACTTGTGCCCATTACCCAATCACCAGAGAATACCAGTCGAGAAATACGTTTAATTTCTGGATAAACATACTCTTGCCAACCGGCATTGGTATAGACATAAGGAATGCTAAAGTTGCTTTTCAGTACATCGCGATTTTTCGCAGCCATAAACTGTTTAAGCTGAATGGCTTTTTTACGCTCAGCAAAGCTACTAATAATTTGTTGATATAGAGGTTCGGCTTCTGGTTGTGTGTTCAGGCTATTTCTTGCATTCAGTACAGCCGTTTCATTATTTTGCCAAAATAAAATTTCACCTGGGTTCTCTAGATCTGTGCTTATGTTCGCTAAATATAAATCAACTAAATCGTTTAATTGTGAGGTGATCGGTGAATCAGCTTGAGCATCAATCTCAATGTTAAAGTGCTGGCTAATAAAACTAAGTAACTGCTGCTTGGCAAACTCATCGTCTTTGTGTTCAGGGTGAGCACTTAACATTAGATGTAATTTCAAAGCATCGTAATATGCCTGACGACTTGCTGCGCGAGCATCGGCATCATCTGCTGACCAAATAGCTTCAAACTCTTTGAGCTGCGCAAGTGTTTGCTTTTCTGCAGGAAGAGTGATCAACTGATTTAATTGATTAAACAAAACCTGCGAAACGCTAGTTAGGGTTTCGTCACCCTCATAAATGCCAAAAATGAAATACCATGGCAACTGCTCTTCATAATTATTAAGCGATTGATAGTGTTCAAATAAATCAAGCGTGGCTGCAAGTTTTTGCTCGTCTTTTGCTTTATTTACATTCGCTTCTACAATCGCTTTGACACGGGCTTCACCTTGATTCAACAATAGCTGATTACTGGTATAAGAAGTAATGAGTAATGCTGTCACGGCGGCAATACTTGCCAAACCTGAAGTCACTGTTAAACCTTTTAACCAGCGGCCAACCAAGCGCTTTTTGCGGTTACCACGAGTTAGGTCTTGCAACTTGAAGATCACATCATTAAAAACACGGTTGATAAAGTAGCTTTGCGTAATGCTTTCTTGTTTTTGCTCAACAACGACAGCACCAAATTGATCCCTTACTCCATTCGTAATACGTTCAATCGGTGTGCCCTCTTGCGTGCCTGAGGTAAAATATACACCAGCAAACCATGGAACCTCTTGATACGGGTTGGCTTTAAATAACAAGTTTACAAACTCAGTCAACTTTGTTGATGCTGACTTAAATTGATTCGGGAAATCTAAAATTAGCTGCTTACGGTGTTCATTTCGTTCGCGAGCAACCTTGCTCAAACGTTGCTCACAAAGGCGTTGGTATAACTCCTCCATGCGCACTTCAAACATTTCAGCCGGATCATTTTGTTGATCTTCGCTAATATCTAGCAAATAAGCACCAAACACTTGCTCACGTTCTTTTTCTGTTAAGTCATTAAAAAATGGCTCAAAGCCGCTGATCAAGTCTGTTTTGGTAAAGGTTATATAAACTGGGAAGATCACCCCAAGTTGAGTAATAAGTTCTTCAATACGCTCACGAACTAGTTTTACGTGTTGACGAATTTCTTCACTGTCTGATGTTAAAACATCTGCAACACTAATCGCGACCATCACACCATTAATAGGCAGTTTAGGACGATATTTTTTGAGCAAGCTTAAAAAAGATAACCACTCTTTGTTTTCAGATTGTTCTGTTGTGTAACGCCCTGCGGTGTCGATCAGAATTGCTTGGTCTGAAAACCACCAATCACAGTTACGCGTGCCACCAAAACCTTGGATGTGTAATTCATTTGAGTTTGAATATGGAAAATGCAAACCAGAGTTCGCAAATAATGTACTTTTACCGGTTGCTGAAGGACCAATAATCATATACCAAGGTAGTGCATACAAAGCTGTATTACCACGGTATCCTGCGCCAAGATGGGAAGCTTTTAACGAGCTTAGTGCTTCTTGCATTTTTTCTTTTATTTCATCAAGTTCAGCACTTGAACCCGCATTATGGCTCGCAAGTTCAGAGGCTAGCTTATCACCTGATCGCTTTGTCCATAACCAACGGATAAAAATAAAGATGATAAAAACAGCTGTTACCGCAGCCATCGCGATAAGCTTTTTATCTGTCGTGTCTAAACCAACGATTCGGCCAGCAAACCAAATAATACTGAGCACTGCAATTAAGCCAATTAACTGCCCTGTTGCTCTTGATGACACTAAGCCCAGTAAAAAGTGCACTAGGCCGCTTTTGTTCACTCTTCCTTGCATTACTTTTCCTATCGAGTCTCGTTGGTTTTACTTAATTGCGTAAGTACTTCTACTTGATTATCTATACGTTGGCTGCTCTGAGTTGCTTGCTTGTTAATAACAAAATGAAAACCAGCAAAAAGCGAAACAATCGATGCCAAGCAAATTGATAAAATCACCCAATAAGGAATGTTTCTGCCTACTTTCATTGCGAACCCTTCAAGTGGCGCGCCATTATCTGATAGCTGCCCTCGAGGTGTGCCGCGTACATCTTCTATTTGCGCACGTACATCAACAATTAAGGCTTTAAGTTGCTCAATTCCTTTCACTTTGTAGATACCCTCAAAGCCAAGTTGCAAACAAATGTAATACACTTCTAATGCTGCAAACTTTGGCTCACCACCGGTACGAAGTTTTGCTAATCGCTCAAAAAACTCTTCACCCGCGCGATTATTACCAAAAAACTCTAGCTGTAAGGGTCTCGACATCCAATCCATTCGAAAATGCGCGCCAGAGCTCATTACAAATTCATCACACATTGCAGTCAGGGCAAACTTAACTTCCTGCATAACACTGGTTGTTACTTGCTGGGTATAACAGTTACGTTCAAACTCATCAAAACTCGTAAGTAACTGCTCCCGAAAATCGTTTAGTTCAAGATCTGTCGATTGCTTTAACTTTAAAGGCGCAAGCGCGTTTATCACTGGCGCAATACAGGCGATTAAATCAAGTTCGTTTTTTGCTTCTTGCATTGTCTTGCGTCCTAATTTCTTGCCACTGTAACGATTTCGACTTGCGCCGCTTGTAAGCCAAATGGAATAAATAAACTAAGCGATTGCTCTTCAATAATTTGCTGCCAAATAAAACCATGAGCCTCTAAACGGAAGTATTCATAGCCACTTTTGATAGCTAGTTTATTAGGTGGTCGCTGACAATGTGTTAACTGCACGCCCGCAAGAGCCGATGCAATCATAATTTCGAGCTTTTCTGTGGCGCCAACTTTGACCTGATCACTAAACGTATCAATCCACTTGGTATCTTCAGATTCAAAGTAAACGGCCAAGTAGAAGTCGTTATTATCAAAAATGGCTGAATCAATGGTGGCAACCTGATAAATGGCGTTCGATACTTTCTCAAGTTTAAGACCTGCCATTTTCTTAGGAACAACACCCTCAAGTAATTTACTCAATAAAATATCTAAGGTGCCGAAGACATGAGTCAATTGCTTATGCTGATAAGGCGGGATTTGACTTACTAAATCACTGTGCTCGAACATCGACACAGAGCTAATTAAGTCAACAAGCTCGCAATATAATCGCTCTGGATGAACAAGTTGCAAACTTTTTAAATGGTCTAAGCGTTTTGCTGATGGTGCCATTGCATTTAACAGCAAAAAGCTATTCATTTCGTTAGGCCCAAAATCAGTAACTGAACCAAAGTTCTTTCTGCGACCAAGCAACACGTTCACTTTTGCATTTACCAAGTTCGCCGTTCTATTAAGCAACTCGGTTAAATAAAACGAGGCCTGTATCGTTAATAATGGCGGCACAAACTCTTTGCTGACTTTAAACGAGCCGTCTTCAGCGCGCATAATTTTAATACAAGCAAGCGTATCAAAATACGTTTTTACATCGTTATCTGTCAGCAAAATATAATTAGGTTGTGCAATTAACACTTCACGGTTTCTTGCTGCATCGTGGTGATCACTAAACTCAATGTAATCTGCTTGATAGGCACTGAGTTGACCGCTAGTTGCATAGCCTTCAATGTCGCTCACAACTTTATTTGCTGCAATCGCTAGATACACAGTGACTTCATCTGTATCGGCAGCTAACTCAAGCTTTAGTTCTTCGTGATGTTGACGATCAAACTCAAGTAAACGTCCATTTTCAAGAATCGCTTTAAAGCTGATCACTTTTAAAATACCGCGAGCGAGAGCGGATTCATCAATAGTAAGGTGGTGCAAACCAAAGGCCAATGGCGAAATCAAGCCTTGTCTAACAATCTGATTTTGCTCATGGTAGTCATCAAACAACTGAAAATGCTGCTGTGCTAGCAACACGCCTTCAGCCCATACAGGTTTCATTGGCCCTTTAACGTTCATTACTCAGCCTCGTCTTCATCTGGTAATTGAACTTCGTTATTTGTAATCAATACATCTAACGATGTAGATAATTTAACTGGCCCGTCACCGAGAGGATAAAACGTTTTCCATTTATCACCTTGGCGATCTCTAAAAAGGGCTACAATGGCAACAAAACGCGCATTTTCTGCTTGTTCAAATTCTATTTTTGTTTTCTCAGCGGGGTTAATTGTTTTTTCTTCTACGGTGATCAACGTATTTGATAAAACTGACTTATCTGATTTCCACAAATCTTCAAACGTCGCCGTTTTAAAACTCTGTATGTCCGAAAGTTGATACACTCTTAGTACCACAGGCAGAGCTTCATCAAATTGGTTCAAATTAAGATTATCTGTCGCAGTGATATCTAGCTCTACATTTGTGCTCATACATGCTGTTAAAGACATAAACAAAGTAATTAGCACTGCTTTTTTAATTGCAAAACGCATTCAAAACCCCATTGATTTATTAGATTAATTAATTTTTACAAAGAACTTCTTCGTAAACAGGACAGATTACTCGATTAAATCGCACTGATGCGCAATCGGACCATTTATGACTATTGAATATTTTCGTAAAAATACCTGAACGTCTATTTTCTTGGTTATCAACAGCAAGAGACTTAATAACCACATCATCTACAGAAGAGATTATTTTTRTATTTAGAACAATCAACTCATCAATATAAGCGCTTATATCTTCTTTAATTAAAATGATTTTACCTTCATTTTTAGGTGGACTATTCAGGAAAAAGAAAAACTGATCGATCACCGACGCTGAAAACACTCGATGTGCTGGAATACCGGTCTGATCAAGTAAGGAAGAGATACTTTTAGTAAGAGACCAAGCCAAAAAATAAAAGCTATCGACTTGATTTATAAATAATTTTTTATCCATAAAATCATCCTTGATTAACCAAAAAAAGTACAAAGTCATGTCATACTTTTGGTACATTAGTCCTTAAAACGGGGGCATAATACAAACATCCTTTCAAAAAAGTCAACTCAATACAGCTCAAAAATAAAACTAATTTCAATTTAATATAAAAACTAATAACAATGTATTAATTTAGAACAAGCTGCATTATGAACAAAATTATGACGTAATTATTACGATTACAATTATTCTATTGAACATTGATTAATAAGTGTGTATTTTCCCCTTTCTTGCTACAAGACTTAGTTAAAAAAGGACAAGGATGTGTCTAATTCTCGACTATTAATTGATGTAAATAACATAACCCTAAATGTCACTCAGGTAGATGGAATTGAGAAATTAAATCAAGGGTTTGAGTTTATTCTCACTGGTGAATCCAGCCAGCAAATTCTTTTAGAGCATCTGCTTTTACAAAGCGCATTAATTACATTCGTTAATAAAGATAATTTTTTTCGCCACCTAGCAGGGATCATTTTTGAGTGTGACAATTTAGGTACATTCAAAGGTAAATATCGATATAAAATAGTTATTAAAGATAGATTGAGCACATTAAAAAACATTACGAACAGTAAGGTTTTTATTGGCGTTAATTTAAAAGATGTTATTTTTTATTTAGCAGGCCAAGCTGGCTATTCACCAGGGCAAATTGATTTTCGTGTCGGATCATCACTGCCAGCGCTTCCACAGTGTGTGCAAGCAATGGAAACCAACTGGCATTTTCTACAACGCTTACTAACCCAATTTGGCTTGTTTATTTGGTTTGAAACAAAAAATAACGTTGAACTGTTAGTGATCAGTGATAGTAACTTAAACAGCCCATATTTGCAGCGCGGTATAGTATCAGTCAAAAACTCAGCTGGTATGAATAACGATGACAATACCGCTTATGTTGGCTTTTTTAACAGCCAAGTACATCACTCTATTTACAATGATCGCACTGACTGCGTGGCCCATGGACAATATTTAAAGGTCGCAAGTAACAGTCAATCTTACTTTGAACCATGCGCATCAACACCCAGTGCCGCCTCATTACAAGCGCAAGATTTCAGTAACGCGTTAGCCTCTCTTAATAAAACAACGCAGCTAGTGGGTAATGTATGTGATTTATTTGCGGGTAGCTCAGTTGCAATTGACGACCAAACCGGCACCGGCAGTAGTGCTGATTTACTGTGTGTTAGCGTGTATCACAGCAGTGAACAACCTAATGACGAAAATAGTCACCAAGGTTTAACACGCTACAGTTGTAAAGCCCAATTTATCGAACGTGGTACGCCTTTTAAAGCCAAACCTTTGCCACATCAACCCAAACCTATGGTATTTCCGGCTAAGGTAGAGTCTTTAACGACTTCTAGTTTCATTGATGATTTAGGTTGCTACCGTGTGCGAACTGATTTTGACACAACTGCAAGGCCAATTGCGCAATCAAGCCAAGCAATTCAGCAACTTGCTTTATACGCATGTCAAAACCAACCTCAGGCCACTGGCTGGCACTTCCCCCTTGTTGGTGGTTCTGAGGTACTTATTGGCTGTATAAATAACGACCCTAACAACACGTTTTTAATGGGTTTTGCGATGAATGAATCGCAGCCAAGCGTTGTCACCGCTGCAAATAATACGCAAAACAGGCTGGTCAGTGCGGCGCAAAACGAGCTGCAGTTTGATGATGACAAGCAAGCACCTAAAATCATTTTACAAACCTTAGCCAGTGAGCACTATCTTGAGCTCAATGCCAAAAAATCAGGCCGCCAATTTATAGAATGGATAAGCCAGCTCGGCACCATTAACTTACATGCAGGCAAAGACCTCTGCCTAACAACTGAGAACGACAACATTCAGTTTGTGATTAAAAATAATCAGTTTATTGATGTTAAAAACAATGTTTCGCTCAGCACTCAAAACCGCGATATCAACATGCAAAGTGCAGGTAGCCAAGCATGGCAAGGAAAAGACACCCTTATTGAATCTCGTCAAGCACTGTCAATGGTCAGTGGTCGCGCAGTTAAAGCCTTTGCGCAAAGCGATATTCAGCTTAAAACTAGCTCAAGTGACTTAACTATTTCGGCCCCCAATGGCTCAACATTTTTACAAACTAACCAGTCAATCGCGATTACTGGCTCAGGCCGTGGTGATTTAATTCTCCATAACGAAGGCGGCGAAATTAAACTCGACAGTCAAGGAAATGTTGAGATTATTGCCACCGATGTACTCACCCTCGATGGCACATTTATAAATTTTGATGGCCCCGTTGATTACGATATTGAAAGCCCAAGTACAGCGCGTGCACAAAGCCTTAATGTGAGTCGTGCGCCTGCTATTTCATCATTTGATTTGGCTGATAGCTCACTCGATTCTACTACACTATGCACACTAGACTTAAGCTATTGCTACCTAGATGGCAGTGCTGAAGACAATATTCGTTACTCGCTTATCGATAGCCTTGGCCATGAGCACACCGGCTCACTCAGTAATGGCAAAGCGCAACTGGCCAACGTGCCGCAAGGTCAAAGTCAGGTTCGTTTTATTGCTTCATCTGATGACGACGAACAGCGTTTAGTTGCACTGCGTAATGAGTTTAAGCAGACCCTAGAAGCGATGCTAAATGAAGTTCGACAAAAAGCGGCCATTGAAGATGCCTTGTTTGAACAAGAAAGTCTATTTAACCAATACATGATAGAGCTAGGTGCAAATGCCACTGGTTTTTATCAAGGGGCAAAGTCACTTATTGAGGGCGTAGCAGACCTGATTGTACTCGGTATTGATATTAATATAAGTGTGTACTCTGCTTGCTTTAGAATTATAGAAGCCATTGCTCGCGGTGATAAAGAAGCCGTTAAATATGAGCTAGAAACAATTATTTCTTTCTCACAAAAATCAGCCCAATCACTTACTCAAGCATGTGAGTTACTTTACATTCTACTTGATGATGAACAAACCCGCTTGGCGCTAGCGCGTTTCCCTTACGAGTATATTGATGCCCACTCACACGTAGAGCAAGAACGATTAACGGGTATTTTGGCATTTGAGGTCGTATTAGCACTGCTCACAGGTGGCGTGGGTGCGGCCGCTTCACTGGCAAGTAAATCAAGGTATTTAGCAAAAGCAAATAAAGCACTGACTCAGATTGCCGAGATTGTAAAACGCAAGCAGCTAAATAAACAGTTATCACACGCTGTGACGGCTGAACATCCAACTGTTTCAGCCAAAATAACCAAACCAGATACACAGTTACAGCCAAGTAAAAACCACGCTGTGGCGACGCATGTGTCAGCAAAAGACCATGCTGAATATTTATTACTCACTGAATTATCTGACGATATTCGCGGCAATTACCGCGCATATACCAACAGTGAAGGTAAAGTCATTATTAGCCGCCTTGATGGCAAAAAGCCCCCTAAATTACGTTACGAAAATGGTAATTTAGTGCCCGTGTCGGACCAAATAAATGTGTTTAACAAAATAGCGCAAAAATTAAAGATAAATCATGCTAATTTAAGTGACAACGTTAAACAGCGACTCAAACAGTTTGAAGCAGCACGAAATCAAGCTGTCGCCAAGCGTGATGCCGCACTCCTTGCCGGAAACGCCACTGCATTAAAAGAAGCGCAAAGTGCCATGCGCTTAGCCAGTGAAGCACTGGGTGAAGAAGCCGCACGCATTTATGTGAAACAAAATTATCCAGATGCCACACCATTGGCAAGCAAACTCCCAGGTAAAGGCAAACAAGGCCAATTTGACCAAGTGTATGCAACAGAAGACGGTAAAGTATTAATTATCGAAGCCAAAGGCGGTAATGCCAGTTGGGGTAGCCGGAGTGCTGGTAAAGATAGAGCGCAACAAGGCTCTGAAAAGTATATGAATTCGATAATTGACAATTACACTTCTAAGCTTGATACGCTAACAAAAGACCCACGCTACTTAGCGGGCGATGATGATTTTGTGAAAGAGGTTCAAGGCATTCAAGATATGCTGGATGATATTGATGATGCAAGATTAGATGGGGCAGTTGAATACATAGGTATTCAACAAAAAGCCAATGATGCAGGGCTTATCGAAGTTATTGACGTATCGATTTTTGATATAGGATTTTAAGGAACTAATAAAATGATTGAAAGCCATTACAGCTTTGCACAAGTTAGTTATGACCATATGGTAGAGCGCTATAAAAAGCACGAAGATAAAAATATACCCCGTATTCAAAAAAATCCTCGCTTAGGACTCCATACACAGTTTACCCGCAATATCATTGACTCGTTCCCCATGGAAGCGATTCAAAACCCCAATAGCTACCATGCTTGGCTCTATGTTATTCGCGCTTCGCAATTAGGACATGGTATTTTCCAAAGCAATGCCCATGACGGCCAACCTTTCCCTTTTTTTTACGATGATGAGTATTTAGAAGTGACTGGTAAACGCGATCCTGAACATGCTGAGCACCCAGTGTGGCTCCTTGCTTTGTACAGCAGTATTATCGCCCGTAACCATGATGCTATCGCTTACTTAACGGCTATCGATAACGATGTGTTTAAAACAGCTAATTATGGTAATCAACTGAGACCCTTTGATTATGCACTGTCTGACTTACTTAAAGGGTTATTTAACCCAAGTGCTGATTTAGCCCCTTTAATCGAGCAAGCCTATATCACCTGTAACCCAGATGATTACGTTGATGATGAAGCATACCTCTATGTAAGTCGTTTAGAATGGCCGCTTATCCCGGTGTTCACCGCCATATTCACTGATAACGGTGAGCAAGAATATAATCAAGCCATGGAAAAAGCCTTGCTGGCGCATAAAGAATATTACAGTGACGAAGAGCGTATAGGTAGTAGACGAGGAGGTTTAGCTATCCCCCTTATTGCCCTAGCCATCATCGCTAAAGACGTCAAAGGCTACAAGCTCACAGTTGAAAATGGCTACATTCCAGCATGGCTAATTGATGTAACACCACCAACAGAGCCAAATTAATAAACGACAGTAACCGCTCTTTAACAACATGGATGTTGGCAGCAAAGCATGAAACCCATGCTTTGTTGCCGTTAATAGTAATCATGTATCAAAAGCCTATGACGCTGGGCTTATCGAAGTTATTGATGTATCGATTTTTGACATAGGATTTTAAGGAACTAATAAAATGATTGAGAGCCATTACAGCTTTTCACAAGTTAGTTATGACCATATGGTAGAGCGCTATAAAAAGCACGAAGATAAAAATATACCCCGTATTCAAAAGAATCCTAGCTTAGGACTCTATACACAGTTTACCCGTAATATCATTGACTCATTCCCCATGGAAGCGATTCAAAATCCCAATAGCTACCATGCTTGGCTATATGTTATTCGCGCTTCGCAATTAGGTCATGGCATATTTCAAAGCAATGCCCATGACGGCCAACCTTTCCCTTTCTTTTACGATGATGAATATATAGAAGTGATTGGAAAAAAAGACGACTATGGCACTAAACACAATAACTGGTTACTTGCATTTTATAGCAGCATCATTGCTCGTAATAACGAAGCTATTAACTACCTGATTACTGTCGACAACGATGTATTTAAACAAGCAAGGCTAAGTGAACAGCGCACCCCATTTGATTATGCATTATCTGATTTACTAAAAGGCTTATTTAACCCTAGCGCCGATTTAGCCAACTTAATTGAGCAAGCATACCTTACCTGTAACCCAGATGATTATGCCGATGATGAAATTTACTTATATGTTAGTCGCTTGGAATGGCCACTTATCCCGGTGATCACCGCCATATTCACTGATAACGGAGAGCAAGAATATAACCAGGCCATGGAAAAAGCCTTGCTGGCCCATAAAGAATATTACGACAACGAAGACCACGAAGGTGCAAACGAAGGTGCCATCCCATTAGCTTTAACAGCCTTAGCCATCATCGCTAAAGACGTAAAAGGCTATAAGCTCACAGTTGAAAATGGCTACATTCCAGCATGGTTAATTGATGTAACACCACCAACAGACCCAAATTAATAAACGACAGTAACCGCTCTTTAACAACATAGATGTTGGCAATATAACTAAAACTAATACAGAGGAATTCCGTTAGTTAAACAGTTTATTCAAAGGAGCAGACTATTGTGCAGTTGAAACATTTAATTTTGAGAGAAAGCTGATCAACTTAGAACAGTTTGGTGATGCTATCACAATCACACCTGTTACCACTCCCATTAAAGGAGGCATTTAAATGACTAAACAATTTTTCCCCTCACTAAAAGAAATAAAAGACCCAGAGAATCCACCAAAAGGGATAAAACATCTAATTACAATTGAAGATTCATTAAATTACCCTGGCCGTTATCACTCCTTTTACAATCAAAACGGATACTTATCAGTTATCCTTCATTGGATTATTTCACCAAAAGGTCAAGCCCCGTTTTTAGCTACTAGGCAATTTGATGCACCACTATCAATTTTACCTTGGTTTGTTAAAAAATTTGAGTTTTTCACCAAAATGCCGAACGCAGGTGGATTACCTCATGGCACAATAAGTATTGATGACCTCGTGGAAGGTGAAGATATCGGTATCACAAGACTAATAGGGAGGCTAAATGAACGAGGCGATCAAGGATATAGCCTATCAAACTATTCACGGAAAGGCCATGAGACAACAAATTATCAAATATTGAATATCTCTGATAGCTATTTCTTTCATGGTGGATTTTTTGACAAATGGAAAGAGCTTGCCAATAAATACGAAAACGGCACTTTATAGCAACAACGCTAAGGACAGCACATGACAACCAACTCACAAATACCACAGCAACTTGGTCAATATCTCTATCAACAAATTAACGGTGACTGGTCGAAAGCGATGTTAGTTATAGATTGCCAGCACGATGAAGTCATTACATGCCAAGCCTTTTATGAAAAAGAGGCCGATGAAACACAGCACCCTATTGCCGTTTCTGACCACATTATTGATTTATTTAAAACACTGTTTGATTCTGCAATACAAAATCAACCAGAAAATTGGCAACGTGCGATTTTCAATCTAACTCGACAGGGTAACTTCAGCATAGCTTTTGATAAAGAGAATAATGATGAGAACCAATAAACATTACTTTCAAAACCACAACAAACATAATAGGTAAAAATCATTAATTAATAACATTAATGAAACTATAATTTGAACCTTATTAGGATACATACTAAAATAGCTAAAAATTTATTATTGATGATAAATATGAAAGTCACGGAAGACGAATAATAGCTCCCCACCTCTATTGTTATTCCTTGATTCTTCATGAGTTTTCAAACTATAAGCGGTTTCGTTTATTGTGAACTATTAAATGGAGTATTTATGAAAAAGTTAAGCGCATTATTTGCCTTATTGGTTTTAGCAGGCTGTTCATCAACCCATGATGTTGAGCCACAACCTGAGCCTATTGCAGAAGTAACGCCTGAAGTGGTTGTAGATGAATCGGTTATTTCATTAACGGTAGTCACAACACCTGATGATGCGCGCGTTCGTATTATGAATATTAAACCTGTTTATGAAGATGGTATTGAACTTGATGAAGGTAAGTACGACATTGAAGTAACCAAGCCAGGTTACTTAACTTACCGCAAATGGGTTGTTGTTGATAAGAAAACAATTCTAACAATTGAACTTGATAGCATTGAATCAATTCAAGCTGCTCAATAAGTGGTTTTAACAAAAAAGGAAAGCGACTGCTTTAATGCCTGTCAGTTAAGAGCTGACAGGCATTTTTTGGGGCTTTCGTTCAGGGTATCGACTGGGTCTCTTTTTCACACATCTTGGATAATGTCTTTCTCTTCGCTCTGGCAGTACAAAGGTTTCAGCCATTGCAATAAGTTTATTTATTACGCTCGGTACTTTTCCTGCTGAGGTGTGAGGCAACATCATTAACTCCTTGATGATATAGCCAGAAGCATTGCTGTAACTGAGTTGATAAGGCCATA
>NZ_LJTC01000012.1:0-140000 GCF_001306915.1 Pseudoalteromonas lipolytica
GAGAACATCGGTGCACTTCTACGTGGTACTAAGCGTGAAGACGTTGAACGTGGTCAAGTACTAGCTAAGCCTGGTTCAATCACTCCACACACGAAGTTCACTTCAGAAGTATACGTACTTTCTAAAGATGAAGGTGGTCGTCACACTCCATTCTTCAAAGGTTACCGTCCACAGTTCTACTTCCGTACAACTGACGTAACAGGTGACGTACAGTTACCAGACGGCGTTGAAATGGTAATGCCTGGTGACAACATCAAGATGACTGTAGAACTAATCTGCCCAATCGCGATGGACGAAGGTTTACGCTTCGCTATCCGTGAAGGTGGCCGTACAGTTGGTGCTGGTGTTGTTGCAACTATCGTTGAGTAATCAACTATAGTGATGCATTAAGCATTAAGAAAAACCCGAGCTTAGTCTCGGGTTTTTTTATGGGTGAAAAAAGCTATCAGCTGTCAGCTTTCAGACGTCAGATTCGATCGGTGGGGTTGTTTAGTGTGGTGTCTCACTCAGCATTCGGCCTGTTCATTCTTCGGGTAGGTTGGTTTGAGCGGAGCGAAACCCAACGTAAACAGTGCTATCAGCTTTCAGACGTCAGATTAGATTGGTGGGGTTGTTTAGTGTGGTGTCTCGCTCAGCATTCGGCCTGTTCATTCTTCGGGTAGGTTGGTTTGAACGCAGCGAAACCCAACGTAAATAGAGCTATCAGCTTTAAGACGTCAGATTAGACCGTTGGGGATGTTTAGTTCCGTGTCTCACTTAAGCTTCGCCCTATTCATTCTTCGGGTAGGTTGGTTTGAGCGCAGCGAAACCCAACACAATCCATGCAAACCTTTTCTTTGGTAAACCCAAACCACATTAAAGCACTCCCAAGGTTTTGCTTGACCTAGAAGCTAGAACTTTTACCCTCGCAACTCACACCTAGCAACCAACTCTGTTATTTCTACTAAAACTAATTACTTACCTATAGCTAAAGTTGTTTTTGGTTTCATCATTTCGTCATGAAAAACCACTTTTTTAGTAACAATGCCTTCTTAGTATGGCTGCGCTAATTATCCAAGTGCAGTTTAGTTAGCACTCAAATTCTTAAAATAACGTACTAACGGAACGTAACGATGAAAATTAATAAAATTGCTACTGCAATTGGTTTAACGTTGGCATTGTCAGCGACAGCCAATGCAGGTGTGTTACCAGACAGTCAAAAACAAAATGATTGGTATAGTGCCGCTGAAACAAAATTAACGGAAAAAGAGGCGGCGGCTCAGGCTGAGCAAACGTTTAAAGCTAAAAATGTCATTTTATTTGTTGGCGATGGTATGGGTATCTCAACGCTGACTGCATCTCGTATCATGGCGGGACAAATGGAAGGCAAGTCAGGCGAAGAAGGCTTACTAAGCTTTGAAGAATTTCCATACTCAGCGCAAATCAAAACCTATAACGTTGATGCGCAAACCCCTGACTCTGCAGGCACAATGACAGCAATTATTTCAGGTGTTAAAACCGATGTAGGTGTAATTGGTGTTAACGAAAATATCGAACGTGGCGAGTGTGCAACTGTTGCTGGTAACGAGTTAATTACCGCAACAGAACTGGCAGAAATTAAAGGTTTAGCAACAGGTGTTATCTCTACGGCGCGTATTACTCACGCAACACCGGCTGCAACCTATGCAAAATCAGCTGACCGTAACTGGGAAGACGTATCAGATATGCCGGCTGATGCTGTAGAAGCCGGTTGTGAAGATATTGCCTCACAACTTGTAAATTTTGAGAAAAACCTAGAAGCACGCTTCGTAGGGACTGACGTAGATGGTCTTGAAGTTGTGATGGGCGGTGGTCGTCGTCACTTCTTACCAAAAGACGCAACGTTTAACTCAACTGATGCAGTGAGCGAAGTAGAAGGTGACCGTACGGATGAGCGTGATCTAACGGCTGAGTGGCAAGAAATGTACCCTGATGGTAAGTACGTCATGGACCAAGCAGGCTTCGATACACTAAATGCTGACAGCAAACGTGTATTTGCATTATTTAACGAATCACACATGCAATACGAAGCAGATCGCGCTAACGATGTAGCGGGTGAACCGTCATTATCTGAAATGACAGGTAAAGCAATTGATATCTTAAAGAGCAATGAAAAAGGCTTTTTCTTAACGGTTGAATCAGGCCGTATCGACCATGGCCACCATGCGGGCAATGCTTATAACGCGTTAAACGATACCGTTGAATTTGCCAAAGCAGTGCAAACAGCAGTTGAGAACACCAACCCAGAAGAAACTCTTATTCTTGTTACTGCCGACCACAGCCACGTATTCACTATCGCGGGCTACCCAAAGCGTGGTAATCCAATCTTAGGTCAAGTAGTTGCTATTGGTAGCGAAGAGCCAAGCCTTGCGGCAGATGGTATGCCTTACACCACAGTTGGTTATGCTAATGGTTTAGGTTTTCGCGATTTAGGCGATGAAACCGACGCTGATGCATCTTATAGCGAAGCGGCATTTGCAGGCCGTGTTGATTTAACGGGTGTTGATACGACTACTCCTGGTTATCACCAAGAAGCCACTGTGCCACTAAGTTCAGAGACTCATGCAGGTGAAGATATTTCACTGCATGCAAAAGGTCCAGGTGCGCAACTAGCACAAGGCGTTGTGGAGCAAAACGTAATTTTCCACATCATTAACCAAGCTCTAGAACTAATTGAAGAATAATGGCGACGACGATGAAAAAACTAAATTTAATTTCTCTTGCTGTAGTAGTGGCATTAGCGGGTTGTTCTGATGACGATGATAACTCACCAAAAACATTAACCATTGAAAATACATTAGCTGTTGGCTCTGAGCAGTGCGTAAACGGTGGTACAGAAACCCTTACCGGTGAAGATAGCAACGATAACGGTGAGCTAGACTCAGCAGAAGTAACGGCTACAAGCGTTGCATGTAATGCACCAGCAACGTCGTTAACGGCATCGCAATTAGCGCCGTTGACCGATAATGAATGGTTCAAGTCAGCACAAGTTAAAGTTGCTACTAGCGAAGAAAACATTGCTGCCGTTGTAAAAGAGTCTGGTAAAGCGAAAAACGTGATTCTGTTTGTTGGTGACGGCATGGGTATTTCAACCGTGACGGCAGCACGTATCATGGCCGGTCAGCTCGAAGGTAAGCTGGGTGAAGAGCATCAACTTAGCTTTGAAACACTACCATTCTCAGGGTTTGCTAAAACCTATAACGTTGATGCGCAAACACCTGATTCTGCGGGTACGATGACAGCAATGGCGTCGGGCGTAAAAACGGATGCAGGCGTTATCGGTGTTGATGAAGACATTGAGCGTGGTAACTGTGCAACGGTTGCAGGTAATGAACTAGTCACAGCCACTGAGCTTGCTGAGATTGCTGGTAAGTCGACTGGTATTGTTTCGACAGCGCGTATCACTCACGCAACGCCTGCAGCAACGTATGCAAAATCGGCTGACCGTAACTGGGAAGACGTATCAGACATGCCAGAAGCAGCGGTTACCGCTGGCTGTGAAGATATTGCATCGCAATTAGTTAATTTTGAAGCAAACCTAGAAGCACGCTATGAAGGCTTAGATGTTGATGGTTTAGAAGTTGTCATGGGCGGTGGTCGTCGTCATTTCTTACCGAAAGACGCAGCGTTTAACTCTGCTGATGCTGTGAGCTCAGTAGAAGGTGACCGTACAGATGGTCGCGACCTAACAGCTGAGTGGAAAGCTAAATATCCTGCAGGTCAATATGTGATGGACCAAGCTGGTTTTGATGCAATTGATGCAGAGTCAACAGAGCGCGTATTTGGTTTATTCAATGAATCACATATGCAATACGAAGCAGACCGTTCAAACGATGTAGCAGGCGAGCCTTCACTTGCTGAAATGACAGCAAAAGCAATTGATGTGTTAGATAACAACGCCAATGGTTTCATGCTAACAGTTGAAGCTGGTCGTATTGACCACGGTCACCACGCGGGTAATGCTTACAATGCACTAAGCGACACAGTTGAGCTTTCAAAAGCAGTCCAAGTTGCTCTTGATAAAACCAGCATCGAAGACACGTTAATCATAGTAACAGCTGACCACAGCCACGTATTTACCATTGCAGGCTACCCAAAACGTGGTAACCCAATCTTAGGTAAAGTGGTACCTGTGGGTAGTGATGAACCATCACTTGCAGCAGATAACATGCCATACACAACGGTTGGTTATACCAATGGTGGCGGTTTCCGCGACTTAGGTGATGAGACTGATGCTGATGCAGGTTATAACTTTGCACCGGTAACAGGTCGTGTTGATTTAACAGATGTTGACACAACAACACCAGGTTTCCACCAAGAAGCCGTCGTACCTCTAGGCTCTGAAACACATGCAGCAGAAGATGTGGGTGTGTATGCAGTTGGTCCAGGTGCACATTTAGTAACAGGCACTAATGAGCAAAGCCTTATCTTCCATGTTATGGATTATGCCGCTGACCTTGTTAAACAAGCTGATGCTAAATTAGCACAATAATGAGTGTTTGGGAGGCTCCATGCCTCCCTTACTCAATTAGTTATAAAGTAAACCAAGACAAAAGAGAATCCCGTGAAAGCAGCCATCTTACTTGCCTCATTACTTAGTCCACTTGCTGTTGCAGGGCAATGCGATATGAACACCGGTTTTACGCAAGCAGACTATAAAGTCACCACAGAAATCGTTGCTAATAAGCAGCATACTGAAAACACTTTTACCCTTTGGCGTACGCCTCACCAGGTGGCTAAGCAGAATCCACAATTTATTGAATTATGGCAACAGTTGCGCAATAAACAAATTCGCCCAATTCGTTACTTTCAGCATGCCCAGCGTGGTATTGAGTATCAACCATCGGAAGTGCAAGGTGAACAAGATTGGAGTAGCAAATATCAGCTAGTAAGCGATAAGTTTTTAGCCTCAATGACGCACCAGAAAAGCACCGGTGAAGGCTGTGAGTTAACAGAGTATTACACACAGCAGCAGGGTGAGAGCAAAATAGAGCTAAGCTGGCTTGCCAATCAAAAGTTACTCAAAGCAATTCGTATTTCAACACCAACTTATAGCCGTGAAATTGCTTTAACAGCCAGTCATTACAACCAGCAAAAGATTCAGGCAGAATTTGCGAAATGGGATAACTATCAAACGACCGATTACGCAGATATCGGTGATAATGAAAGCGATCCATTTTTAGCTAAAATGATCAACTTAGGGTTTGTTGAGCATGGTGCAAGTGGATTTTATGATGCGCAAGGTAATCAGCTCAAAGGTGAGCATGGTCATCATCACTAATTAAAAAAGGCACCTTGGTGCCTTTTTTGTTGTTTAATTACTTTAGCTTAAATCTAAAATGCATAGTTCCAAGTTAGATTTACAGTACGGCCAGTGCCTGCAAAATAGCGAGTTGCCGATGGGTTTGTTTGCCCATAATAAGTGATGTAGTACTTATCTAGCAGGTTATCGATACCTAGGCTAAATGCACCATACTCAGCACTTTGATATTGCACTGATAAATCAACGGTTGTGTAGCCGTCAAATTCTTCACCAGTATTAAAGTCGCGGTCAAACACTTTATTAACTTGTAAGCGGCTAGACAAACTTGCTGGCCATTGTTGCTGCCAGTAAAGGTTTAACCGTGTCGGTGAAATATTGCTGCCGCCTAAGTCGCTCTCTACTTTATTGTCGCCATCACCGTCATATTGGCCTTCTGTATCAGCGTAACTTGCACCGAATGTTGTGCTGTTAGTTAGGTAATACTGTGCATTGGCTTCAAAACCTGAGATCTCAGTGCGTTCACGTTTTACACTGTAAATACCATCAGCATCAGCTTGTAAACGAGAGCCTAASTCTGAGTCAGATTCAAAGTAGCTGGCTTTAATATTGAAGCTATCGCTTGCATATTCAAAACCTAATTCGCGGTTATCAGAAATCACAGGTTCTAGGTTTAAGAAACTTTCAACCGATAAGCCAGCTTGGTTTATACCACGCAGTACACGCCCCACATCGGCCATGCTAAAGCCTTCGCTGTAGCTTGCGTAGAAACGAAGGTCATCAGTCACTTGGTAGACAACACCTAAGTTCTCTAATAATTCGTTAAAGCTTGGCTCACCGCCTTCTACAAAGCTGCTGTTGTAAGATGCTAGGGTAGTAAAGTCATCTACTTTTAATTTGCCGTACTCGTAACGAACACCGGCATTGAAAGTCCAATCTTCTAAGCCGTCATAACGTAGCTGAGCGAATGGTGCGATGTTATTAAACTTGGTTTTTGGCACCCAATGACGACCTGTTTGCGCAAGCTCTTGGTATGTTTCGTCAGAAAGTAAATCGATACCGGTCGCAATATCAAACTGGCTGCTTAATAGGTTATCTTTATTATAAGTAACGCGACTTCCAAACTTTTGTGACTTGTTTTGAGATTGGTCGTAAAGGTTTTCACCAAATTCAGGATCTTGGAAAGTACCAAATGTACCGCCGCCATACATTGCCGCAAAATCTTGCGTGAATAACTGAACTGCAAGGTTGCCGCCAGCGATATTAGTGTGGTTGTAATCAAGGGTGAAAGTTGTTACACGGTTGCGTGGTGCATCACCTTCTATATCGCCTTTTTCAGCTGATGTGGCAAGGCCTGTTGTTGGGTCACCATTAATAGCAACAAAATCTCCATTACCCTCAATTTTGTAGTGGTTCAGCATCGCTTGAATACTTTGTTCATTATCAAGCTGATATTTAACTTTTAAAAATAGGTCTAGGCTGGTTGAGTCTTGCGTATCACCTTGTGTGCCATCTAACCCAACAAAGTCTCCGTTACCATCGCGATACATACCAGTACTACGTGCCGATACACCGCCAATAAAACTAATATCATCTAGCTGTTGGCTGAATAAGTAGCTGGCTTTATAGCTTTGGCTGTCGCTGCCACCGTCTGTCGGAGTGCTAAACCCTGCGCTCATTTGGTGATTAAAATCGCCTGCTGATTTTGTGATGATATTAATAATACCGCCGCTTGCGCCCATGCCTTGGATTGCATTAGCACCACTGATCACTTCGATGCGTTCGATCATGGCAGGATCAATTGTATTGCCGTCACGAGAACCATTACGCAACGGGTTCGACTGAGGTACACCATCAATCATGTATAGCGGTTCACGGCCACGTAGTGTTTCACCTGCACTGGTCATTTTTTGACGACTTGGTGAAAAGCTCGGTAATAAATTACCTAAAATTTGCGATAGATCTTGAGTGTGAGCAAGTTGCTCAGCAATGTCTTCACTGGTAATAACGCTGATAGTTGCAGGTACAGTACTAACAGGTGCAGTACTACGCGTTGTAGAAACAGTAATACGCTCAATATCTTGAGCCTGATTTGCTAACGCAGCGATAGGAGTAAGTAAAAAAGGAAGCGCAAATTTCATTGACATCGTTAAATCGCTATATAATTGTTATTAAAAATTGTTCGTATTTATACATGTGTTTATTGCTGCAATCAATATTGTGTAAAGGCTATAAAAACTTGGTTTACTTTGGTTTTTCTGTAAGTGACTGATAATGATTATTTAATTTTTCTAAACGGTTATTTAATTAATTTAAAAAATAATTGGTAAAAAAGCCGCTTGTTGATTACCGTTAATGAAGGAGGAACAGTCATGACAAAAATAAATACAAAACACCCTGCGGGTACTTTCTGTTGGGCCGAGTTATGCGCAAAAGACTGGCAAGCTGCAAAGCAATTTTACACGCAACTTTTTGACTGGGGTTTTGATGATCAGCCAATAGGTGAAGACATGTATTACACCATGCTGCAAAAGCAAGGTGATGATATTGCCGCTATGTATCAACTGCCAGCAAGTATGAGTGAGATGCCAACCCATTGGTTATTATATATTGCTGTTGATGATGTTGACCAAAGCACTGAGCTGGCAAAATCATTGGGGGCAACGGTTTTGGCAGGGCCACATGATGTCATGACAGCGGGTCGCATGGTGATGCTGCAAGAACCTGGCGGCGCAACATTTGCCTTGTGGCAAGCGGGTGAGCATATCGGGGCTAAAAGAGTGCAAGAGCTTAACCTACCTTATTGGTTTGAGCTTGTGTCGAAAGACATGCAAAAAAGTCGCGACTTTTATTGTCAGTTATTCGGATGGCAGTTTGAGGTGAAACCCATGGAAGGTATGGACTACACCTTATTCACTATTGATGAGCAACCGATAGCAGGCATGCTCGAAATGACCGATGAATGGCCAGATGATATTCCACCGCATTGGATGCCGTATTTTGCGGTAGCAGATTGCGATCAGACGGTTGCCAAAGCAACGCAGCTTAATGGCGCTATTTGTGTGCCAGCAACAGACATTCCAGATGTTGGGCGTTTTAGTGTGATTACCGACCCACAAGGGGCCGTTTTTTCTATTCTTAAGTCAACCATTGATGAATTAACTTAAGCTCTTGGTTTTTGCCAATCTGTCCCAAAGTATACACCTAAGCCTCATCAAGATGCAGAAACTCGCACCTTGAGGTGGTTTAGGTATAAATACCCCAACTAAGGAGCAGATTGATGACTAAGCATGTGGTGGTTACAGGGGCCAATAAAGGGATTGGTCTTAATTTATGTAAACAATATTCAGCCAAAGGTTACCGTGTTACCGCGGTGGTTCGCACCCCAAGCGAAGAACTTCAAGCACTCGATGTGAAGATTATTAGCGACATTGATGTATCTAACGCCGATGATGTTGCAACACTTGCCAATTACTTACACGGCGACAAAATTGATATTTTGGTTAATAACGCCGGTATTTTTCACAACGAAACATTCGCTGATATGGACTTTGCTGCCATCGAAAAGCAAATTAGCGTGAACAGTATCGCGCCTATTCGTATTACGCATGCATTACAGCAAAGTTTAGGCATTGATGCTAAAGTGGCGATGATTACATCGCGCATGGGCTCAATTGCTGATAACGGCTCGGGCGGTTACATTGGTTATCGCATGTCAAAGGCGGCCCTTAATGCTGCGAGTGTTAGTTTAGCCTATGAGTTAAAAGATAAAAAAATTGCTGTTGGCTTATTTCACCCAGGCTTTGTACAAACGCAAATGGTTAATTTTGCTGGCGATATCAGCCCTGAAACTGCAGCAGAGCGTCTCATCAAACGTATTGATGAACTAAACCTTAGCAACACAGGTGGGTTTTGGCATTCAAATGGTGAAACGCTACCTTGGTAATACTTTTTTCACTGTTTTTATAACTCGGTTAGTTAGTAGCTAAAAAGCTGCTAACTGCTGATAAGTTTCGCTAATTTTTGAACTTATAGTTTGCTATACTCGTACAATTAAAAGTCATTTTGATGTAGAGAGCAGCACATGGAATTAGAGCAAAATAGCGAATTAACCCTTCCTCTTTTTTATTTCGATGAAAACCTTCATAGCCGCGATATTGAATCTCCAGATCTATTATTACATGTAACGTTAAGCGAAGAGTTACTCGCGCAGCTTTGTCAAAACCCAGCTGCTGATAGCAGTGTGGCTATTGCTATTAATGAATATCGTCTTGAAGCGTTAAATGATGATTATCAAGTATTGATTAATAGTGAGCACGACGCGCAGTTAACTTTAGTTCGCGGGCCATTATTGAGCGCAATGCTTAGCTGTGACAATGATCAAACTTTTGTGTCGCCGCAAGTAGATATGATGCCAACCTTCGATTTAGGTGATGACGTTGAAGATATCGAGGAGGAAGGATGAGAAAAACCCTCACGACCGTATTCGGACTTATTCTTTTAAGTGGCTGTGCATATTTAGGCGCTGCTCATTACGATGAATTGTTTGGTGAAGAGCAACCTAGAGAGCGTGTTGTTGCTGCATCAACACTTGAAGGCGCCGAGTTTTTAAGTGACGTAAAACCTGTTCTTGACACTCGTTGTGTGGTTTGTCACGGCTGTTATGATGCACCTTGTCAGCTTAAGTTATCTTCTGTGGAAGGAATTGACCGAGGTTTAAGTAAAGAGCGTGTCTATGATGGCACACGTTTGCTTGCACAAGAGCCAAGTCGTTTACTATTTGATGCGACAACCACAGCTCAGTGGCGTGAAAAAGGCTTTACGCCAGTGCTTAACGAGCGAGTACAAACCGAAGAAGCGAACCTAGCGGGTAGCGTGCTTTATAACTCTTTGGTGCTTAAGCAAAGCAGCCCTCTGCCTAAGCAAGCTATTTTAGGCGATGAGTTTGATTTTTCACTCGATCGTGAACAAACATGCACCACAATGAATGAGTTTGATTCATTTGCTAAAGATAATCCACACAGTGGTATGCCATATGGTTTACCGGGGATCTCAAGCGAAGAGTTTCAGCACCTTGCTAAATGGCTCAGAAAAGGCGGATATCTTGCTCATATTGAGCCCCCTGAAAAAGGCGTACTTAAGCAAGTGGAGCGCTGGGAAGCTTTCTTAAATCAAGATGGTTTAAAGCATCAACTAGCTGCTCGTTATATTTACGAGCACTGGTACTTAGCGCATATTTATTTTCCTGAGCATGGCGATAAACACAGCTACTTTAAACTAGTTCGCTCTTCGACTCCGCCGGGAGAAGAGATCAAGCATATTAGCACGCGTCGCCCTTATGAAGACCCTAAAGTTGAACGAGTTTACTATCGTTTAATGCATGACCGCTCGACTATTTTAGCTAAAACACATTTACCTTTAGCATTAAATGATGAAAAACTTGCCCGCTTACATTCGCAATTTATTGAAGCTGATTATCAAGTAAATAAATTGCCAAGCTATAAGCCTGAAGTAGCATCAAATCCGTTTAAAGCTTTTGCAGCAATTCCAGTAAACTCGCGTTATCAATTTATGCTTGATGAAGCAGAGCTTATAATCATGGGCTTTATTAAAGGTCCTGTTTGTCGTGGTCAAATCGCGTTAAACGTGATTAACGATCAGTTTTGGGTTGGTTTTGCTAAGCCTGAAATGGCGGCGACACCTAAAGTCGGTGAAATGTTGTTACAACATGAAGATGCGCTAGCTTTACCTGCAGAAGAAGAAAGTAACGCTTTACCGATTTCTAGTTGGGTAAAGTACTCAAAACGCCAAAACAAATACTTATCAGCAAAAGTTGCACTGGCAAATAAGATGTTTGAGAACGGTCAGCACCTTACCACCGATTTACTTTGGCAAGGTGAAGGTCATAACCAAAATGCAGCGCTGACGGTGTTCCGTCATTTCGATAGTGCAACGGTTGTAAAAGGTTGGATAGGCCAGCAACCAAAGACTGCTTGGATACTCGATTATGCCTTATTTGAACGTATTCATTACTTGCTGGTGGCGGGGTTTGATGTGTACGGCAATATAGGTCATCAGCTTTTAACTCGTTTGTATATGGACTTTTTACGCTTAGAAGGCGAAGCAAATTATCTGGCGTTATTACCAGAAGCTAAACGTAAAGAAGTTAAAGCTCAGTGGTATCGTAAATCACCACCTAGTTTAACCAGTTTCTTTGAAGATGAACTGTCATTTAGTCAACCTACTGGCATTGAATTCAAAACAGCAGATCAGCAGTCTGAGCTGTATAACATGCTTAAAGAGAAGCTCAAACCAATTTTGAGTCCTCGTTATGACTACACCAAAGTGCCAGAACCGCTTGCACAAATAAATGATTTGCCTGTCAAAGCAATTAATCTACTGCCGCAAATTTCGTTTGTGTTAGTCAAAGAGGGCGATGAACAGCACAAAGCCTATACTCTTATTCATCACAATGCTCATTACAATATTTCGAGTTTATTGAATGAAGAAGGGCAGCGAGCTTATGACGAAGATACTGTAACAATTGTACCGGGGTTTATTGGTGATTACCCAGAAGCAATTTGGTATCTACATAACGAACAACAGGTTGCTGCATTTGCAGCTGGGCTTGCTAAAGTGACTGATGAGTCGGCATATAGAGACCTGAAAAGCGAATTTGCGATTCGTCGAACGCATCCTCAGTTTTGGCAATACAGCGATATTTTGCATCGTGTAGCTAAAGAATACCGAGGTGTCGAATTTGGGTTATTTGATTATAACCGCCTCGAAAATAGGTAGCCTTTAAGTACTGCTTTGTTTGTTGATAAAGCCCACTTAATAGTGGGCTTTACTGCTTAATTTAGACTAGAATAAAATAAAAAGATCAGAGAAATGCATGTTAAACCTAGTTATTGATATCCGTAAAAGATATCGCTGGGGGTTATTAGCGATAGCGCTTCTAATATCCTTTTCAGCGGCCTTGATTCAATCTTTGTTGTATATCCAAAAGGGTGATGCCGAGGTGATCAATATTGCCGGCAAGCAACGAATGCTCTCTCAAAAGATTGCTTTGCATGGTAACGCATTAATTTATGACAAGTCTCTGCCTGTAAAGCAACAGCATCGCAAGCTGCTACAAGACACCGTTGAGCAGTTTATTGCAGGTCACCAGTTTTTGGTTGCTCGCGATGGTCCAAATACGTTTCGTCATTTAAATCAGGAGTTAGAGGCACATTACTTTGCTGCTCCAAATAAGCTTGATGCGCGTGTTAAGCGCTATGTAAGTAAAGCACAGAAGCTATTAAATAGCCGTGACGACTACACAGATTTTGACGGGCCTGTTTTCGAAACTCAACAAGTTGAAGTCTTATTAAATGAATTAGATGTAGCTGTTGAGTTGCTTGAGCAAGAGTCTGTAAAAAAAGTCACATTTATTGCAACAGTTGAATTAATATTTTGGTTAACGGCTTTGCTGTTGTTATTGATTGAACTATTTTTTGTCTTTAAGCCAATGGAATCATTAATCGCTAAAACAATTAATAAGTATCAAACTCAAAAAGAATATGCGGAGCAAATAAGCAAAAATAAAGAGCGCTTTATAGCTCGCGCAAGTCATGAATTTCGAACACCAATACAAGGCCTTACAGCCTCTATTGAAGCGCTTGATATCAATGAACAACAGCTCGCAACTAAAAAACAAGCTGTTTATTGTGTGAATAGATTAGTCGCAATGTTAGATGAACTTGTTGATTTACAACAGCTCACAACAGGAAATTGGCAATTAAACCCGAGTCGTGGAAATTTAAAGTCGACTCTAAAACACGCGATCACCCCATTTGAATATGTTTGCGACGAAAAGAATATTCTGCTTAGTATCGATATTCCAGAATCTCTTAACAAAGATGTACTTACTGATCATGCTCGTTTACAGCAAGTTTTGGCTGAACTCATCAACAATGCAGTAAAGTTTACTGCTGAACAAGGTCGAATTGCGATCACAGCAAGAAGTCAAGGCGAACAAAACTACATTATTGAAGTGCAAGATAACGGCAAAGGGTTTGAAAAGCCACCGACCGATATACTCAGCTTGGAAAATGATAGCGAGCAGCATTTTCAAGGCCTTAAAACTGGTTTGTTGAGGGTGGTGCATATTGTTAAAGCTTTGCAGGGGAATATTGAGTTTTTAAGTGCTCAACCGCAAGGTGTTAAAGTGGTGCTTAGCTTAGAGTTAAGTAATGCCGCTGGTGATGACGCAGAGGTTTTATTACCCAATAAGTTACACTGCTTAATTGTGGAAGATAATCAGTTGAATGCCACTATATTAGGTCGTATTTTAGGGCAGTTAAATTACAGCTTTGATATCGCTGAAAATGGCTTAATCGCCACAGATAAAGCGTCAGATAAGCAGTATGATTTAATCTTTATGGATTTGAATATGCCAGTTATGGATGGCTTTAAAGCGATTGATATTATTCGTAATGAGCAGGGGCAACAGGTGCCAATTTTGGTGGTGACGGCCAATACATCAAATGATGATTTACAACGTGTGTATGAACTTGGGGCTAACCTACATGTATACAAACCGATCTCGCTAGATTCAGTGCAAAAAGCTCTCAGTATTTTATTTACCGAGAGCTCACAGGGATAACCAAAGCGTTAAATTAGTTTGTTACTTTGATGTCGCCAACACCTACTTCAACGTCAATATCATGCAGCCCATTGCCTCGGTAGCTTGAGTGAGAGCTAACGACTTTGCGGCTGGTGTTAGCCTCTTTTTTCAAGCCGCGAATCTTGGTGTCGCCCACACCGGTATCTAGTTCGATGCGTCTGTAATCGTCAAGCGCACTATCAATTCTTACTGCGCCCACACCAAGTTCAATCTCAACTGAATTACTTGCGTCGTTAATCTCAATATCACCTACACCTAGCTCAACATCAATTGCCATTGATTTAGGCATTTTTACATGCCAGTTTTGTTGAATGTCATCGTTATCTAATTTTAAGCTAAGTGAGCTGGCACTTTGCGAGTGGCTTAATTCGATATCTGATAAGTCAACATCAGAGCTGAACCAGCTATTGTCATTTTTTGGTTCAATGCGAACTGTAACCACGACTTCGCTGCCGTCATAGCTTTCGACTTCTAAGCTGCCCACCGGAAAATCAATATCAAGCTGGCTTGCGCCATTCACTGCAAAGTTATGATTTAGCTCACGTGAGTCTTTTGCCATTGCGTATGTTGTTGTAAGTGCTAAGCCTATTGCTGCTACACAAAGTAATTTTTTCATTGTCTGATTCCTGTTAATGACCTTTTATACCTTAGTCGCAGCCGTGTTCAAAAAAGGTTTAAACGATTTTTAATTTTTTATCGAATGCGGTAACGTCAAGTTAACGGTAACTTAGAATGAGGATTCAAAGTGCAACAAGTGCAGTTGGTTAATGTTAGAGCCAGCCTGAAGGGCCAAGGCAATGACGTTTATTATTTAGATGAGCTCAATATCAATGTATCGCCATTGCAGCAATGGGTTTTACTTGGCGCTAATGGGGCGGGTAAATCGGCTGTGGCCGCTGCCATTGCTGGTTTTGCGAAAATAGAGCAAGGCCACTATGAGAATAGCTTTGAGCGTATAGCATTGGTATCGCCAGATAGCCAAAAGCAGCTCCTCGCGGTCGAGTTAACTAAAGATCAAGATGATATTATTGAGGGTGTTACGGCTACGAGTACAGTTTATGAGCTGATTATTGCAGGTCGAGACGAGCAACAGCTTGATAGTGATTTGCTACAGCAACTAATAAGCCTATTTGATTTTAGTGACAAACTTAGCAAGGCATTTCGCGATTTATCGACCGGCGAAACCCGCAAACTAATGCTGATTCAAGCCATAATCGGTCGACCAGATTTACTTGTGCTTGATGAGCCTTTTGATGGTTTAGATGTCAAGGCAATGGCTGGGTTGAATCAGTTACTCGCTGAGCTTAGTAAAACGACGACCCTTATTTTTGTGCTTAATCGCTTAACTGAGATCCCTGACTTTGTGGATCATTACGCCTACGTTAAAGAGGGTCATGTGGCTCAGCAATTAGCAAAGCCTACAGCCGAGCAGCGCGATGATTTACTTAAGCTATTGCACCTTACTCATACTCAGCTACAAATACCTGAGGCAGATATTGACCATCAAGCGCCTCCGCTCACAGACTCTATGCTGGTAAGATTAAACAACGCATCAGTCAGTTATGGCGGCGAGGCTATTTTTGAAAAACTCAACTGGCAAATTAACCAAGGCGAACATTGGCAGTTAACAGGTAAAAATGGCTCAGGTAAAACCTGTTTGCTGAACCTTATCACGGGCGATAGCCCGCAGTGTTACAACAACGATATCAAGGTGTTTGGCTACCAGCGCGGAAGTGGTGAGAGTATTTGGCAAATTAAACAGCACATTGGTTATATTTCTAACGCGCTGCATATGGATTATCGAGTGAGTATCACCGCACTCAATACGGTTGTTTCGGGCTTTTATGACAGCATTGGTCTTTACCAAAAAGCCACTGATAAGCAACTTGCCATTGCCAAAAAGTGGTTAGCGTTATTAGGTTTAAGTGATAAACAAAGCAGTTCATTTAGCCAACTGTCTTTTGGTGATCAGCGCTTATTGTTGATTGCTCGGGCTATGGTTAAACACCCTAACTTATTGATTCTTGATGAGCCTTGCTTAGGTCTTGATGAAGCGAATAGGCAGCGCGTGTTATTACTAATAGAAAAAATCTGTGCTGCAGGCACCAGCACCGTGGTGTATGTTAATCACCACGCGAGTGACAAAATAGTCGGTATCAACAATTATTTAGAGATGGCTGATTTCACAAAAAAAGCGCCATAAGGCGCTTTTTAAACGATTGAAATCATTTAAATACGGGTAACGGTAAAACCCTTATCTGTTAATTGCTTCAATAAGCCGTGTTGCTCTGGTAAGTGCAAAGCGCCCACTGCAATGAACAGCTTTTCTTTACCGATGCGAGTAGATAGTTGATTAACCCAATCGTTGTTACGGTCTATCAACATCACTTGCTCGCTTAGCTGACCATACTGAGAGTCATCAAAGCTTTCGTTATAAAACTGTGTAAGTGTTTTCATGTCACCTGATTTCCAAGCCTTGATCAGGCCAAAAAAGTAGGTGTCTACATCTGCAAGTTGTTCGAATGTTTCTTCGATCATTTTGTCATTCATGATTGCTAAGTGCTCAAACATTTCCATTTGTCGTTCAAGAGTTTCTAGCTCACCAACAGAAATTTTATGTTCTTGAGCATAAGCAAGTACTTGCTTGTCTATGCCGTATTGATCTGAAAAACCAACGCTTTGGAACTCCATTTGCATCATGGTGACCATCACCGCCCACGGTGCTAAGTTCTTAAACATCGCAATATCAATTGATTTATCCGCAAAGTACTTTTGCAGTTTTGCATAGTTTTCTGATGATAATTCTGATTGTAAGGTTTTGCCATTTTTCAGCATCATAAATGGTAATGAGCGACGCTGCATTTCCATCGGTGAAATAGCGCTGATATCCACCTCAACAATGACTTTATCTGAGTTATCGAGTGCTTTTTTTACCTTGCTCGGTAAGCCTTTCATGCTGTTGTCACCCACATGTACGGTACCAAATAAATATGAAGCAACGCCGTTCTTTTCTACTTTCCATAATCCCGGCTCGGCAAGTGCATGTTGGCTAAAACCAAGCAGTAGCACCATAAAAAACAGGGCATTTATACGTTGGACGAATTTCATAACTTTCCTTTTCATTACGTGGTTATTTTCAATACTAAACTAATTTTTTAAAGAGGCGTTAAATTAAATCGGCTTTAAGCAGAAAAAATTACATTTAATTGCCAAAAATTAATCAATCATAGAATGGCAGATAAAGAGGTATGAAATTTCAATATTTAGCAAATGGCGAAAAATAAATCTTATTAATGGTGAAGTTTAGATATTTATTTCTATAAAGTCGTTTTTTTGCTTGTTTTTTGAATTGAATTTTATGTTGACTTAACGCCCCCAGCGCGGTACTAATAGAAAAAGACAGCGGGATGGCTAGATTTCCGCTACAAATGAACAGAATTTGGTTACAGATAAATGCTTACAAACAAACTTTCTCTAATTCTAATTAACGTCGTGGTGATTATTATTACCGCGGGGGCTAGTTAGTGCTTAGAGAAAAGTGAAGCATTTAAAAAGCCCCCCGCACTTAACAGTCCGGGGGGCTTTTTTGTTTTAAGGTTTGAGTCGCAGCAAATACACAATGTCACTGAGGAATGAGGATTTACGATGACAGGCGCAGAGTTAACAATCGATTTATTAGCCAAACATGGCGTTAAGGATGTTTTTGGTTACCCAGGCGGTGCCATCATGCCTATTTACGACGCCTTGTACGGTGCGCCAGTCAAACATTATTTGACGCGTCATGAACAAGGAGCGGGTTTTGCAGCAGTGGGGTTTGCCCGCAGCACAGGTAAGTTAGGTGTGTGTTTTGCAACATCAGGCCCTGGTGCAACCAACTTAATAACCGCTCTTGCTGATGCAATGATGGATTCAGTGCCGTTACTTGCCATCACAGGGCAAGTACCTACCGCCGCAATAGGCTCCGACGCCTTTCAGGAAGTGGACGTGTTAGGTATGTCGTTATCATGTACTAAACATAGTTACATGGTTGAAAGAGCAGAAGATTTAGCCGAAATCCTACAAGAAGCCATCCACTTAGCGCAAAGCGGCCGCCCAGGTCCTGTGTTAGTTGATATCCCGAAAGACATCCAAATGGCACAAGTGCCATTCCACCCTTGGTTAGCTGCCGAAGATCATTTACCAAAATTAGACCCTAACCAAGTTGCAATAGCTAATCAAATCTTAAGTGAAGCGCAGCGCCCTGTGGCGTATATCGGTGGTGGTGTACAAGCTGCTGATGCACAAAACGAGCTTATGCAGTTTTTAGAAAAAACACATATGCCTGCGGTATCAACGTTGAAAGCGTTAGGCAGTGTATTACCTGATTATGAATATGATTTGGGTATGCTAGGTATGCATGGCGGTAAAGCAGCTAACTTAGCAGTGCAAGAGTGTGATGTTTTGGTTTGTATCGGTGCCCGTTTTGACGACCGTGTTACTGGCAATTTAAGCAAGTTTGCCGCAAAAGCAAAAGTGATACACCTTGATATCGACGCAGCAGAGGTTGGTAAGCGTAAGCCTGCAAAAGCGTCATTAGTCGCAGATTTAAAAACGTCATTACCGCAACTTGATTGTTTTGTAACACCTGATGAATGGTTAACGCATATCGAAAGCATGATGAAAGAGCATGCATGGCGTTATGACTATCCAGGCGAGAAAGTATTTGCCCCATATTTATTAAACCAACTAAGCCAAAAAATGCCAGCAACGGGTGTTGTGTGCTGTGATGTGGGTCAGCACCAAATGTGGGTGGCGCAGCACATGAAGTTTAGCCACCCAAGCAATCATTTAAGTAGTGGTGGTGCAGGTACCATGGGCTTTGGTTTACCGGCCGCTATCGGCGCTCAAGTTGCTCGTCCAAATGATTTTGTGATCACGGTGTCGGGTGATGGCTCAATCATGATGAACATTCAAGAACTGGCTACAATTCGCCGTAACAATCTGCCAGTTAAAATTCTAATCTTAGATAACCAGCGCTTAGGCATGGTACGTCAATGGCAGCAGCTATTTTTTGAAGGTCGTTATTCTGAAACAAACCTTTCAGATAATCCTGATTTCGTGCAGTTAGCAGCGGTGTTTGGCATTCCAGGTCAAACCATCACTAAAGCAGATGAAGTCGATGCTGCGGTTGATGCGTTAGTTAATAGTGAAGGTCCATACATTCTGCATGCCTGTATTGATGATAAAGAAAATGTATGGCCGCTTGTACCACCGGGTGCAGCTAATGATGAAATGATGACGGAGACAGTAAAATGAAACACACCCTAACGATTGCACTAAAGAATCAAAGTGTCGCTGTAGAGCGCTTTTTACGCGTTGCACGTCATCGCGGCTTTGACCTAACAACCATGAATTTAGAAATGGCTGATGAAGCGTTTCACGTCACCATGACGGTAGACAGCGATAAGCCAATTTATCTACTAACATCACAATTGAATAAATTGGTTGATGTTAAACACGTTAATGTTGAAAACCAATTTCAACAACAAGCAATCTAGTAAAAAATCAACAGGTAACTAGAGCAGTCAGAGTGATGCTTTAGTGAGAAATAAATTAGGAATGAGGAAGTCAGTGGCATGCCACTGCAACAACTGAGGTAATTATGGCTAAATTAAGAAGTGCAACAACAACAGAAGGTCGCAAACGTGCAGGGGCGCGTGCTTTGTGGCGTGCAACAGGGATGACAGATAAAGACTTCGGTAAGCCAATTATCGCTGTTGTTAACTCATATACTCAGTTTGTACCGGGTCATGTTCACCTTAACCAACTTAGTGAGCTGATGGCTGAAACCATCACCGAAGCCGGTGGTGTACCAAAAGAATTTAATACTATTGCGATCGACGATGGTATCGCAATGGGTCACGGCGGCATGCTGTATTCACTACCATCGCGTGACTTAATTGCTGACTCAGTGGAATACATGGTTAATGCACACTGTGCTGATGCCATGATCTGTATTTCTAACTGCGACAAAATCACCCCAGGGATGATGCTAGCTGCACTGCGTTTAAATATTCCGGTTATTTTCGTATCAGGTGGTCCAATGGAAGCGGGTAAAACACGCCTTGCTGATATCGACATTAAACTTGATTTAGTGGATGCCATGGTGAAAGGCGCTGATACCACAGTAAGCGATGAAGACTCTGAAAAAGTCGAGCGCTCTGCGTGTCCTACTTGTGGTTCGTGTTCGGGTATGTTTACTGCCAACTCAATGAACTGCTTATTAGAAGCGATTGGTTTAGCGCTGCCGGGTAACGGTACCACACTTGCTACGCATAAAGACCGTAAACAACTTTACGTTGAAGCAGGTGCGCGCATTGTTGATTTATGCCGTGAGTATTATCAAAAAGATAATGCAGCAGTATTACCACGTGCGATTGCTAATCGCACTGCCTTTATGAATGCAATGGTAGTTGATATTGCTATGGGTGGTTCATCAAATACGGTTTTACACTTATTAGCTGCCGCGCAAGAAGCGGGTGTCGATTTTGACATGTCGCACATCGATGAGCTTTCCCGTAAAACTCCTTTCCTTTGTAAAGTGGCACCCGCAACCAATAAATATCACATTGAAGATGTGCACCGCGCTGGTGGCATGATGGCAATTATCCGTGAGTTAGGTAAAGCAGGCCTTGTTGATTTATCTGTTGATCACGTTGCAGGCCACAGTATGGCTGAAATGGTGGCTAAATGGGATGCCACCGATCCTAATAATGAAGTAGCGCAAAAATTCTATAAAGCAGGCCCAGCCGGTATCCGCACTACAAAAGCAATGAGCCAAGAATGTCGCTGGCCAGAACTTGATAATGACCGTGAAAACGGCTGTATCCGCAGTGTTGAAAATGCCTTTCGTCAAGATGGTGGCCTAGCTGTACTTTCAGGTAACTTAGCCCTTGATGGCTGTATTGTTAAAAGTGCTGGCGTAGTTGAAGAAATGCTGCACTTTGAAGGCCCAGCTGTTGTATACGAATCACAAGATGATTCGGTTGAAGGCATTCTTAATGGTGAAGTAAAAGCAGGCGATGTTGTTGTAATTCGTTACGAAGGGCCAAAAGGCGGCCCAGGCATGCAAGAAATGCTGTATCCAACTAGTTACTTAAAATCAATGGGCTTAGGTGAAAAATGTGCGCTTATCACCGATGGTCGTTTCTCGGGTGGTACATCGGGTTTATCAATTGGTCACGTTTCACCAGAAGCAGCAAGTGGTGGTGCAATCGCCTATGTTGAAAATGGCGATAAAATAGTAATTGATATTGCAACCCGCGAAATCACTTTAGCGCTGTCAGATGAAGAGCTTGAAGCACGTAAACAAAAGCAACTTGCACGTGGTAAAGACGCTTATAAACCACTTGATCGTGACCGCTATGTTTCATCTGCACTTAAAGCCTATGCATTACTTGCAACCAGTGCAGATAAAGGAGCTGTGCGCGATTTAGCAAAACTTGAGGAGCTTAGTTAATTATGGTTTCTCAAGAGCTCGATTATTTTCGCGCTATCATCCAAGCGAACATGGAGCCGCTTGCAAAAGTCACTGAGGTCAGCGAAATGGCTGATCTTAGTGCACGGTTAGGCAACCATGTGTGGTTAAAGCGTGAAGACCAACAACCGGTTTATTCATTTAAGCTTCGTGGTGCTTTTCATAAACTGAGCAAGTTGCCAAAAGGGTCTGATGTGATCACAGCCTCAGCGGGTAACCATGCGCAAGGGGTTGCACTCAGTGCCTCATTTTTAGGGCATAACGCAACGATTGTGATGCCAGTTACAACACCAGAAATTAAAGTGAATGCAGTACGTTCACTCGGTGGTGAAGTGGTATTACACGGCCATCATTTTGATGCGGCAAAAGCCCATGCTTTAGAACTGACAGAGCAGCGTAACGGGGTGTTTGTGCCACCGTTTGATGATCCTGATGTGATTGTTGGCCAAGGTACCGTTGCCCGTGAATTAATGCAGCAATTGAACGACCTCGATGCTGTTTTTATTCCTGTTGGCGGTGGTGGTTTACTTGCAGGCATGGCGGTGTACATTAAGTCGTTACGTCCTGATATCAAAGTCATTGGTGTTGAAGCTGACGAGAGTGCTTGCCTAAAAGCAGCGCTTGAAGCGGGCAAGCCCGTTGAGCTTGACCGTGTTGGCAGCTTTGCAGATGGTGTAGCCGTAAAAGTCATCGGCACAGAAACATTTCGTTTAGCGCAAAAGTTTTGTGATGAAGTGGTCACTGTAACGGGCGATGAAATCTGCGCCGCAATGCAAGATATCTTTGTTTCGACTCGTGCGATAGCAGAACCTTCAGGGGCGCTATCAACAGCAGGGCTGAAAAAATGGTGCCAACAAAATGGTGTTAAAGGCTTAAACGTTGCTGCAATTTTATCGGGTGCAAACCTAAACTTTGACCGCTTACGTTATGTTGCAGAGCGGACTGCTCTTGGTGAAAAGAACGAAGCACTCCTTGCTGTGACCATAAAAGAAGAAAAGGGTAGCTTTAAGCAGTTTTGTAACTCACTAGGTGGCAGAGCTATCACCGAGTTTAATTACCGTTACGCAGGCCCCGGCGAAGCACAAATTTTTGTTGGTATTGCATTAAGGCAAGGGCTGCAAGAGCTTGAAGAGTTAAAAGCGGCACTGACAGAAAATGACTACACGTTTTGCGATCTATCAGATAACGAGCTGGCTAAATTGCATATTCGTTATATGGTGGGTGGTAAAGCGCCTGCTCAACTTCATGAGCGTTTACTACGCTTTGAGTTTCCTGAATACCCAGGCGCACTGGCGCGATTCTTAGATACCCTTGGTAGTAATTGGAATATCACTTTATTCCATTATCGTAATCATGGTGGAGCGATTGGTAATGTGCTGGCGGCCTTTGCTATTGAACCGAGTGATTATGAGGTATTCAATGAGCATTTGAACCGTTTGGGATACAACGTTCAAGATGAAACGAACAATCCATGTTTCACCCAGTTCTTAACTAGCCAAGGTCAAGAATTAAGTGAGGTTAAAGCGGCAAATCAGTAGCTTAATATAATCAAGGCTGCTAATTAGTAGCCTTGTTTTTTTGTCTATTTTTCCTATAGTTATTGCACGGTTCTCAATCAAGGATGATGCGTGCAAGGAATGAAAAGTCTACTAGGGTTAATCTGTCTAATGCTCTCTATGAGCGCACAGAGCGTTGATAACGTTAGCTTACAATTAAAATGGACTCACCAGTTTCAATTTGCAGGTTATTATATGGCTGCAGAAAAAGGCTTTTACAAGGAAGCGGGCCTTAATGTTGCTATTATACCTGCCGACCCAAATGACCCTGATACCTTTCCTAAAGTGTTAAACGGCCAAGCCGACTTTGCCATTACTCACTCAGGCATATTACAAAAACGCCAGCAAGGCGCATCGGTTGTTGCCCTTGGAGCCATTCTGCAGTTTTCGCCTTACTGCTGGATGGTAAAGAATAACTCCGATATTTTTCAGCCCAGAGACTTTGTTGGAAAGAAACTCAGCAAAGTTAGCTCACTAGAAAATGCAGAACTCTTGGTCATGTTACAGCGTGCTGGATTGAGCCAAGAAAGCTTGATGGCAGCTAGCCATGAAGGCGGCGTTAAAGAGTGGCTTGCCGGTGATTTAGATGCGGTGCAAGTTTATGTGACCAATGAGCCTTACAGCATGACTCTTAGAGGGGTTGGCTATCGAATCATTTGCCCGCAAAAGTTCGGCTTGAATGTGTATGGTGATATTTTATATACCTCTGAGCAGTTTTTAGCGAAGAAGCCTGAGGTTGTAGAGCGTTTTTACCGCGCGAGCCTAAAAGGGTGGCGATATGCTTTATTGCACTTAGAAGAAAGCATCGATGTGACCAAGCAGCACTATGCTAAACATAAAAGCGTACAGGAGCTGGCTTATGAAGCACATGTTTTGGCAAGCTATATTCAACCTCCAGGGATTAAGTTAGGCAATATGTCGATGGCAAAATGGCGTTTAATTGCAGAGCTATATGGCATCGAGCAAGCTGATTTTGATCAGGCTTTTGATGGCTTTATGTATGATCAGCAGCAAGCTGAAGCTATTGAGCTGTCGTGGATGTTGATCCTCGCCATCATTTTAAGTATTGCGTGTGTGCCATTGTACAGTCGCTTGATCAGCAGTAACCGACGTTAAATAAGATAAAAGCTGTTATACTGCTCTTTATTTCTTGTCGCTAAGTAGTTATGACACTTGCCGAGCACTTTGCAGCTTTAGATGCACTGCTATTTTCAACCCGCCAATACTGGCAATGTACCGCATTTGATTTTGATGATCTTCCTTGGCCTGAATTAGCCAACTTATTATGGGCGCTTGATGACCAACAAGTGAGTGAACTTGATGCCGATCAGCAAGCTTTATATCGTTATTTTACTGAGGCAATAGAGGGTATCGACCAGTTGGCTGAGTTGTGTAATTTGCCTGCTATAAGTGCTGCCCGTAATGAATTTCCATTTTGGATAAGTAATGGCATTAAGGGCCGTAAGTTTGAACAACTACAAGACTTTGTCGCGGCCATTAGTCAGCAGTCATTAAACCAGCCTGTTTTAGAATGGTGTGCAGGTAAAGGGCATTTAGGTCGTATGTTGGCATTTAATGGGGCACCACGTGTCCATAGCATTGAGCTACAACAACACTTGTGCGATCAAGGTCAACACAGTGCTAAGCAACAGCAATTGGCGATGCAGTTTTCACAGGCTGATGTATTAACCGATGACACAGATGGCTTTTTTGAAAGCCAGCAGCATGCAGTTGCATTGCATGCCTGTGGTCGTTTGCATCAAACATTTATGCAGCAAGCAAGTAAAGCGAAAACCCAGCAAATTAGTTTTTCACCGTGCTGTTATCATTTATTCACTGATAACGCTTATCAAGCAATGAGCGAGCCCGTAAAAAAAAGCCAACTTGCGCTTACTCATCGCGATTTAAAACTGGCGCTGCAAGAAACGGTAACCGCACCGAGCCGAGTTGATAAGGTCAGAAAAACAGAGGTTGAATGGCGTCTTGGATTTGATGCGTTACGTAAATCACTGACCGGTGAAATGCACTATGTGAGTGTACCGTCAGTGAACAAAGCGATCTTCTCTGATTCGTTTAACTCATTTTGTTTATGGGCTGCTGAGAAAAAATCATTACATTTACCTGAAGGTATTGATTACAATAAGTTTTTAGAGATAGGTAAAAAGCGCAAAAGGGTCACCGAGCGAGTTGAACTCGTCCGACATGTGTTCAGAAGGGCAATTGAAGTTTGGCTCGTGCTCGATCGTGCTTTATATTTGCAACAACAAGGGTATCAAGTAACAGTTAGTACGTTTTGCGAAAAGCAGCTGACACCAAGGAATATCTTGATCCAAGCTAATTATTAAAAACCGTAAAGAGGCGCAATGAGAAAGTTAAAAAATTTATTCGAAAATAATAGACGTTGGGCAGCGCGTACGAGTGAAAATGATCCTGAGTTTTTTAAAATTCTATCAATGCAGCAAAATCCAGAGTATTTGTGGATCGGTTGTTCTGACTCGCGTGTACCTGCAAACGAAATTGTAGACTTATTACCGGGTGAGCTATTTGTTCACCGTAACGTAGCAAATGTCGTTGTGCATACTGACCATAACTGTCTTTCGGTAATGCAATACGCTGTTGAAGTGCTGAAAGTGAAGCACATCATGGTCGTTGGTCACTATGGCTGTGGTGGTGTTCAAGCAGTATTAAACGAAGCGCGTTTTGGCTTAATTGATAACTGGCTACGCCATGTAGGTGATGTAAAAGAAAAACACATCGAACAACTCAATGCATTACCTGAGCAAGAGCGTTTAAATAGCTTAATTGAACTAAACGTTATCGAACAAGTACGTAACGTGTGCCGTACTAACATTGTGCAAGATGCTTGGGCGAAAGGCCAAGATTTAACAATTCATGGTTGGGTGTATGGCTTAGCGAATGGTCACCTTAATGATCTTGAGTCGGTTGTGACCTGTGCTGAAGAAGCTAGTGATACCTACGGTATCGCCGTTAAGCGTGTATTCGAACGCGTGGCAGAAAAAAGCTAAAACCTAAACTAGTTAGGTAGAAAAAAGGAGAGCTAATTCGCTCTCCTTTTTTATTGTTTGTCTTGTTTGCTAGCAAGTTGCTGCTCGAGTAATGCAACTTTCTCTTCAAGCTCAGTGAGTTTTTCACGAGTACGAATAAGTACTTGGCTTTGAATATCAAACTCATCACGGCTTACAAAGTCCATCTCAGCAAGTTTGTTTTGAATAGCTTGCTTTGTTTTGCCTTCAACTGTTTCGGCAAGGTTTTTCACGCCTTGCGGCATGTTGTCAGTAATTTGCTTAGCGATTTCTTCAAGTTTTGCTGGGTTGATCATCTTCGTCCCTTGAGTCACGTAAAAAAACAATCTTACCTTATTGGCTAGGCGTAGTGTAGTGATTACGGTAAAATTGCCCGTCCTGTCTTTGGATAATTTCTTTAGGGGCTTATGAAACTCAACCCAAAACAAGATGAAGCGGTAAAGTATATCAGTGGACCGTGTCTGGTATTAGCCGGTGCGGGCTCTGGTAAAACGCGTGTTATTACTAATAAAATCGCTTACTTGGTGCAAAAGTGTGAGTATCAAGCGCGCAATATTGCGGCGGTAACTTTTACCAATAAAGCGGCAAAAGAAATGCGCGAGCGTGTAACGCAAACACTGGGTAAACAAGAGTCGAAAGGCTTATGGGTTTCAACGTTTCATACCCTTGGGCTTGAGATCATCAAAAAAGAGTTAACGACGCTAGGGTTTAAACCCGGTTTTTCGTTGTTTGATGATCAAGATACCAACCAGTTACTAGCCGAGCTGACCGAAGAAGAACTAAAAAAAGACAAAGACTTACTCAACCTACTAAAAATGCAAATAGGTAACTGGAAGAACGAATTGATTCTGCCAGAGCGTGCTGTTCGCGAAGCCCGTGAGCCACAAAAAGCCTTATTTGCTCAGCTGTATGCGCGTTATCAAAATCAACTACGTGCTTATAATGCCCTTGATTTTGATGATCTGATCATGATCCCTACTTTATTGTTAGGCCAAAATGCTACTGCGCGTGAGCGTTGGCAGCAGCGTTTTCGTTACCTACTGGTGGATGAGTATCAAGATACCAACACCAGTCAGTATCAGTTGGTTAAGTTATTGGTGGGTGAACGAGCTCGTTTTACAGTGGTAGGCGATGATGACCAATCAATTTACTCATGGCGCGGTGCTAAGCCTCAAAACCTTGTACTATTGAGTAAAGATTTTCCGGGCTTACGTTTAATTAAGCTTGAACAAAACTACCGAAGCGCAGGGCGAATTCTAAAAGCGGCGAATATTTTGATCGCCAATAACCCTCATGAGTTTGATAAAAAGCTATTCAGTGAACTTGGTTATGGTGAGCCAATCAAAGTGATTGGTTGTCGTGATGAAGAGCATGAATCAGAGCGAGTGGTGGCAGAGATCATTTCTCATAAATTCATGAAACGCACCAGCTACAAAGATTACGCGATTTTATACCGTGGTAACCATCAAGCGCGCGTGTTTGAAAAAGCACTTATGAGCAACCGCATTCCCTATAAGATCAGTGGCGGCATGTCGTTTTTCTCGCGTTCAGAAATTAAAGATATCATGGCGTATTTACGCTTATTGGTGAACCAAGATGATGACAATGCCTTTTTACGTATTGTAAATACGCCACGCCGTGAGATTGGTACGGTCACACTCGAAAAACTTGGCACCCTTGCTAATGAAAAGCATATCAGCTTATTTGCAGCCTGTTTTGAACCTGAACTTGCTCACCGATTAAAAGGCCGTGGTTTTAATGCCTTAGCTGGCTTTGCTCGCTGGGTGGTTGAGCTTTCTGATAATGCGGTACGCGGCGATACCCTTGAGGCTGTGAAAGAGTTAGTTAGACAAATTAACTACGAAGCATACCTTTATGAGTCATCACCAAGTGCAAAAGCTGCTGAAATGCGCATGAAGAACGTTTCAGAGCTTTATCGTTGGATCACCGACATGCTAACAGGGGACGCAGACAACCCGCCGCTGAACCTTGCTGAGGTGGTTAGTAAACTGACTTTACGTGACATGCTTGAACGCAACGAAGAGGAAGACGAATCTGATGCGGTACAATTACTGACACTGCATGCTTCAAAAGGTTTGGAGTATCCGTATGTGTTCATGGTTGGCATGGAAGAGGGGTTACTACCACACCAAGTAAGTATCGATGAAGATAACGTTGAAGAAGAGCGTCGTCTTGCTTATGTAGGTATAACCCGTGCTCAACAAGAGTTGGTAATGACTTATGCTAAGTTACGTCGTCAATTTGGTGAAACGTCAGATACTGAGCTCAGTCGCTTTGTGCAGGAGTTACCACAAGATGACTTAGCCTTTGAAGCGAAAAAGCCACCGTCTTCACAGGCTGAGCGTATGGAAAAAGGCCAAGCCCGTGTAGCTAATCTAAGAGCGATGCTTAAGAAGTAATTATTTGTGCGCTTGGTGTTTCGTATTCGAAGGGCGCCAGCGCATGCTGTTTACCAATAAACAACGACAACCCGTGCTTATCGAGTAACGTGCGGTAGTTAAAAATCGACGGTCCTTTCGCGATTACTTTGATATTTTGCAGCTTAGTAATCGCCAGTACACCTTGCAGTTGTAAGTGATAGTTTTCTTGCTGTAATACGCGCTTGCTAAATGTTGAACTTAATAACAAGTAATCGAATTGAAACTCAGTCAGTAAGTTTAACTCACAGCGATCTTTAGCAAATTCATTCAACCCAATCGAAAATCCTTGTGCGACCAAGTTTTTTAAATTTTCAATTTGTACCGCTGATGCGTAACGAATTTCTTGTTCGTTGAATAACAGACACATTCTATTCGCATCGTGGGCTTTTAATAGCTTACATAGTGCTTGAAAATTAATACGTTCAAGGACTAAGCCAGAGCAAGGGAACAATACTTTTTCTTTCTTACTGTCACTTACTAAGCTGAATGCTTGTTTTAGTAAGTTAAGTTCAACCTCAAAGTGCTGTACTCTATCGGTCGCAAACTTCTTAAGTACTTCAAAGCTGGTGCTGCCAAGTACTGGGTGTTCACCAAATGCTTCGAGTAAAGACTCTGCGCGAGTTTGCTCATCCAAGGTAATGATTTCGGCACTTCTAAAGTGCATAGGCAAGTCATCTAAGTGATGCATATTGTCAGCATCATGTTGCACATTACTGGCATTAAGCAGCGGATGGAAACATTCAAAGCGATTACGGCCTGCATTTTTAGCGTAATACATGGCGGCGTCGGCATCACGTATAATTTCATCGGTGTGCTTGTAGCTTGGTTTTGAGTAAGTAATACCAATACTGGCACCACTTTGAATGCATTGACCCTTCATACAGAAAGGTTTTCTCATTATTTCGATGATACGTTTGGCAACATCTTGAGCTTGCTGTTGCTCAGTTAAGTGAGTGAGCAATACCACAAACTCATCACCACCTAAACGTGCAAGTAAATCATGCTCACGGATACAATGCGAGAAAGATTCAGCAACACCAATTAAAAATTGATCGCCTGCTTGGTGACCAAGGTGATCGTTGATGTCTTTAAATTTATCAAGGTCAATAAATAACACTGCAAACTGCTGCTCTGGATAGCGCTGATAATGCTGCAATGTTTTTTCTAACTGTGTTAGGAATAAACTGCGATTAGGTAAACTGGTTAATGAGTCATGGTGTGCATCGTGGTACAGCTGCTGTTCTATTTTTTTACGCTCTTCAATTTGCATCTGTAAGTGCAGGTTTGCTTGGCGTAACTCTTTCGTTTTCTCTGCAACTCTGTTTTCCAGCTTTTGATGATTTAGCTTTAACTCTTGATTTGCTAAATGGGTTTGAATGACGTTGGCTATTTGATGCGATACAAAGGTAATTAACTCACAGTCATCTTGCGTGAATTCGTGTTTATTATTATACGCTTGGCAAACTATTAGACCAATGACACCTTGCGATGTTTTAAGTGGTGCACCTAACCAGCTAGTTGCTGTTCGTTCAGCCGGGACGTCTACGGGCCTTTCAACAACGCCTAACTTAATTAGATTATTTGCTTTATCAATATCGATGACTTGGCATTCTTCGGAGCTTAAAACAAGTTCACTAAAACCTTTTGCAAAAGGTCTCGGCCTGCCTGTGTCATTGTATTCATCGACACAGTACGGAAAACTTAACCAGTGAGTTTGCTCATCATAAAGGGCAATATATAGGTTGTCTGCATAGGTAATGGTTTTAATAATTTCGTGAACATGTTTATAAACGTCGTCAAGATTTTCACTTAAGGTTGCCAGCTCTGATATTTTAAAAAGGATCTGTTGACGCTCTAACGCTTTTTTACGTTGCTGTATTTCTTCATTGAGAGCTTGATTACTTTGTGTCAGTGCACGAGTGCGAATTTTAACTTCTGATTCGAGCAGTTCACGTTTCTTAACTCGTTCGATGGCCGTTGCCAAATAAAGTGACATTACTTCTAGCAACTCAATTTGTTGCTCAGAATAACTCAGGTCTTTTTCATAGCTTTGCGCGACCATCACTCCAATTATTGACTTATCGCGGTATACAGGAACTCCAACCCAATGCTCGGCAGGTGTGCCAAAGCATTTGAGTAAGCCTTGTTCAACCGCTAGCTCTGTTTGTTGTTTGGTGAAGTAGCTGGTTTTACCTTGCTTAAATACGTAACCTGTCAGGCCTTCTTTAAAGTACTGCTCATACTTCAATGGCACAGAGAGGCCATCTTTTTCGTCGGCAAAATAAGATAACTCAAGGTTATCGTAAACAGGGTTATGCAAAACCACGAAGAAGTTTTTACTTGGAATATAGTCTTGCAGGATGTTGTGGATAGCAGGGTAAAGCAAGGTTAATTCGGCAACAGTACTCGCTTGCTCTGATAATTGTAAAAGAGCATGTTGCAAGTGATGTGATTGCTTATACTTTTGTAAAAGCGATTTTAAGCGAACATTTTTACGTGCAAGCTTATCAAAGTGTGTTGCTGAATCTTCCAATGATTTAGAACTCATTTTATTATTGTTTAAATATCGTCCTTAATAGTTCCACTTTTTTATTAGATCGTCAAGTAACAGCTGTTAACAAAGTAGTAATTTATTATGGTCATATTTGGCTACAGAGCTAGCCTCGCGCCCTGATAAAGGCATAAAAAAAGGGCTTATAAAAATAAGCCCTTAGTATTAGATTTGAAACTGTTACTTGCTAGTCATGAAATCGATAGCAGCGCTGATCTCTTCATCAGAACAGTCCATACACGTACCTTTAGGAGGCATCGCGTTGAAACCATTGATTGCATGGTCAAGTAAAGTGTCCATGCCTTTAGCAATACGAGGAGCCCAATCATCAGCTGATTTAGGTGCGCCTAGTGCACCAGTGCCGTGACAAGCAAAGCATGCTGCTTGGTAAACTTGTTCACCAGAACGAGGGCCTGTAGGTTCAGCAGCGACTGCAGCTTTATCACCTTCTAGATAGACAGAACCAATTGGCGCTAGACGCTTTTTGATAGCATCTTCAGTCAAAGAGTTGTCATACGCTTGTGCATATGCCGTTGTTGCTAGCAGTAATAATGCAGCTGATAGTTTTTTCATTTTGCCTTGCTCACTTCGATTTGAACGTGATCAATCACGATATATATGACGGAAATTAGAACGATTATAACGCTAAGCCACAATTTATAAAATGATCTAAAAGGCTTTTTCTTGAGAAAAACCGTCATTTTTTTGCGTTAGCGCAAGAAAAGCCAGCATAAAATACTGGCTCTTAGCTTGATGCTTAAGCAAGCTCTAATACTTTGTTAACTAATTTTTCGATACCCGCATCTGCATCTAAAATACTTTGGGCCAACATATAGGCTGGGGTAGTGACCACTTTATGTTGTTGATCAACAACGATATCGTTCACAGCACAGCTTTGGTGTGCTCCACCAAGTTGTTCTATAGCTGCGGCGGTCTCTGCATCGCTCCCAATGGTTGTTTTTACACCTTTACCATAAATAAGCGGCAGCATGGCAGGCGCAATACATATATAACCAGCTGCTTTGTTGGCATCGACAAAAGCCTTCGCTGTTGTCAGTACATCACCTTGAACTTGTGCATCAGCACCTTTCACAGCAAAGTCGGATAGGTTTTTCGCGGCACCAAAACCACCTGGTACGATCAAGGCATCGAACTCATCTACATTTAGCTCAGTGAGCGCTTTAATTTCACCGCGGGCAATACGTGCAGCTTCAACTAGCACATTACGATTAGGTGTCATTTCTTCACCTGTTAGGTGATTAACGGTGTGCATTTGTTCGATATCGGGTGCGAAGCATTCATAGCTCGCGCCTGCTTTAGCGATATGTAATAAGGTTAACACGGCTTCATTGATTTCTGCGCCGTCGTAAACACCGCAACCAGCTAAAATTACAGCAACTTTTTTCATTTTTGAACTCTCCTTAATGCGACTAGCTTAAGTTTAACAAGGATACGAGCATGGCGACAAAATAAAAAATTTTCGTCGCTTGATAACTCGCAAAGCATGATGAATAGCTGTTTATGCCTTTTTATAAATTACTAACGAAAAAAAAAGTATAAAGGATCGCTATGATCTTTGATCCATTATGCTAGAATACTCCTCCGGTTATGAAAAGGGATGTTAATTCGGTATCGAATAAGCAAAAGGTTATCGCTACTAAAACCGTTTTCCACATCGGACAAAAATAATAAAAAAAGAACGCCGTAATATCTTTTTTAAATAAAAACATAAGCTTATCTAATTTTCCTAAATTTTTTTTCATTTTGGGAGAATTAACTGTGTCTGTTATCTACAAAGTTATCCACAGCTTGCTCTGTCATAAAGCTTTATTGGTTAATAATTCACAGTCGTTTTCTTCATGACCTTATGGCATGCTTACAAACAATTTAATGTTATTCAATTAGGATCCAATTTCACCATGGCTCAGATCCCTGAAAATCCACTTATTCTTGTAGATGGTTCTTCTTATTTATTCCGTGCATACCATTCGCCACCGCACCTTACTAACTCAAAAGGTGAAGCGACAGGCGCAATCTATGGCGTAGTTAATATGCTTAAGAGTTTGATCAAGCAATATGATCCATCGCACATGGTGGTGGTATTTGATGCCAAGGGTAAAACCTTCAGAAATGATATGTACAGCGAATATAAAGCGAATCGTCCGCCAATGCCGGATGATTTACGCACACAGATCGCACCACTGCATAACATTATTAAAGCAATGGGTTTTCCACTGATTAGTATTGAAGGTGTTGAAGCTGACGATGTTATCGGTACGTTTGCGCGAATAGCCTCAGAGCAGCAGCGTCATGTGCTGATCTCGACTGGCGATAAAGATATGGCGCAGCTTGTTAATGAGCATGTTACGCTGATCAATACCATGACAGATAGCATTTCAGATCCAGAAACCGTGGTTGAGAAGTTTGGCGTTGGTCCTGAATTGATCATTGATTACCTTGCCCTAATGGGTGACAAAGTCGATAACATCCCAGGTGTTGATGGCTGTGGTCCAAAAACAGCGGTGAAGTGGCTGCAAAAATATGGATCATTACAAGGTGTCATTGATCATGCAGGTGAAATAAAAGGCAAGATTGGTGAAAAGCTTGCTACAGCACTTGATCATTTGCCACTTAGCTATGAGTTAGCAACAATTAAGTGTGATGTTGAGGTTGAGTCAGATCTTGAAAGCTTTAAGCTGCAAGAGCCTAATCGTGACGAATTGATTGCACTTTATGGTGAGTGTGAGTTCCGCCGTTGGTTAGCTGAGCTACTTGATAACCCTAAAGACGCTGACACGCATTTAGATGTGCCAACTGAAGCTAACGAACTACCAAAAGTTGCTGATGCACACTACGAAACAATCTTAACTGAAGAGCAACTTGATACCTTAGTGGCGCAGTTAAATGACGCCGAATTGTTTGCTTTTGATACTGAAACAACCAGCCTTGATTATATGCAAGCGCAATTGGTTGGTATGAGCTTTGCGGTTAAAGCCGGTGAAGCGGCTTACCTTCCGGTTGGTCACGATTACCCTGATGCGCCTGACCAATTAAGCTTAGAAACCGTAATGGCAAAAATTGGCCCAATCTTAGCTGACGAAAACAAAGCGAAAGTGGGGCAAAACCTTAAGTACGATAAAAGCGTGTTAGCTAACGCAGGTTTTGAATTAAAAGGCATTAAATACGACACCATGCTGGAGTCGTATGTATTTAATAGTGTAGGCAGCCGCCATGATATGGACTCGTTGGCACTGAAATACCTTGGTCACAAAAATATCAGCTTTGAAGATATTGCCGGTAAAGGTAAGAAGCAGTTAACGTTTAATCAAATTGAGCTAGAAAAAGCGGCGCCTTATGCTGCTGAAGATGCCGATATAACGCTACGTCTTCATCAAGTATTATGGCCAAAAATTGATGCTGATAGCCAATTAAAATCGGTATTCGAAGAGATTGAGTTACCACTTGTCACAGTGCTTTCTGATATTGAGCGTACTGGTGTTGCAATTGATAGCAACATGCTAGCAGCTCATAGCCAACGTTTAGGTGAACGCCTGTTAGAGCTTGAGCAAGAAGCTTATGATATTGCGGGTGAAAAATTTAACTTAGGCTCACCTAAGCAACTGCAAGCTATTTTGTTTGAAAAACTTGAGCTGCCTGTTATCAAGAAAACACCTAAGGGTGCACCTTCGACAGCAGAAGAGGTGTTACAAGAACTTGCTCATGATTACCCGTTACCAAAAGTGATTATTGAGCACCGTGGTTTATCTAAACTTAAATCAACCTACACAGATAAACTTCCGCTAATGGTTGATGAGCGCACTAAGCGAGTGCATACCTCTTACCATCAAGCTGTAACAGCAACAGGTCGTTTAAGTTCAACGGATCCTAACTTACAGAATATTCCAATTCGTTCAGAAGAAGGCCGTCGAATTCGTGAAGCCTTTATTGCTGCACCTGGCCATAAAATTGTGGCTGCCGATTACAGCCAAATTGAATTACGTATCATGGCGCATTTATCTCAAGATAAAGGCCTATTAACTGCCTTTGCGAATGGTTTAGATGTTCACAGTGCAACAGCGGCAGAAGTCTTCGGGGTTAGCCTTGAAGAGGTTACCAGCGATATGCGCCGTAAAGCTAAAGCGGTTAACTTCGGTTTAATTTATGGCATGTCGGCGTTTGGTTTATCACGTCAATTAGATGTACCACGTCATGAAGCACAGCATTATATTGATAAATACTTCGAGCGTTTCCCTGGCGTACTTGAGTACATGGAAACAACCCGTGAAAAAGCAGCTGATAAAGGGTATGTAGAAACGATTTTTGGCCGCCGCTTACATTTACCTGAAATCAATGCCCGTAACGGTGCTCGTCGTAAAGCCGCTGAGCGTGCTGCGATCAACGCACCAATGCAAGGGACTGCTGCAGATATCATCAAAAAAGCGATGCTAAAAGTTCATCAATGGGTGAACGCACAAGCTGCAGGTTCAGTTAAGCTGCTCATGCAAGTGCACGATGAATTAGTGTTCGAAATTAAAGAAGAATCTGTGGACGACTATAAAGCTGAAATTTGTAAGTTAATGTCAGAAGCCGCTACTCTTGATGTGCCTCTGATTGTTGAAGCCGACAGCGGTGACAACTGGCAACAAGCTCACTAATATCTAAACTAAGAGCCACCGATATAACAATTCGAGTGGCTCGGTCTGATTAGTTAAGGAGTGGTCGGTAGCTCCTATCATCCCCATAGCTTGATGTGAAATTGCTCCAAAAGTTTAACCCCAAACTTTAATTGTAAGCTCGTTACTTATTTATTTCTAAAATAGCTTTTAGGGTATTCTCTTTTTCAAGAATATCGCGATACAGTGCGAACTGGTTTCGGGCTCGTTCGAGATTATGGTGAGCATGTTTAGTCGCAAAGTAATTGTCACCATCAATAAAATCAGTAAGAAAGCGCAAGCCAATCATAAATGTCATTACTTTTGTGCCAAGCCAAAAGCTCTCTTTTTCTGCATCAGTGATTACATTTTTTAATGGTTCTACATAGCCCTTAACAATAGCTGCAAAAATTTCTTCGCGAACTGTTACATTTTTCAGGTTAGTTGAGTCCTCTTGCTCAGGTGAACAGAAAGTGCGCACCATGTCACCAAAATCAAATAACCAATAGCCAGGCATACAGGTATCTAAATCGATAACTGCTTTTGCATCATCAGAATCTTTACAAAAAAGCATGTTATTGATTTTTGTATCATTATGACAGGGTCTTAATGGGATCTTACCTTCCAGTTTCTGTAGTTCATCAATTAGCGATTGCTGATTTAAACAGAACTCGATATCTGGTTGGCAAAGCTCGATACGATTTACAGGGTCATTTTCGATTGCTTTTCTGAAAGCATCAAAACGCATTGCTAAATTATGAAAATCTGGGATAACATGATGTAGTTGCTCAGCCTGAAAGTCTTGTAAAGCAAGCGCAAATTGACCAAATGCATTGGCCGCAGTTTGTGCTTGAGAGATGTTTGCTACAACATCCTCACTGTAACTGCCGCCAATAAATTCGAGTGCACGCCACACGCCTTGGTCACATTCCACCAAAAAATCATTTTTTATTGTCGGTACATGACGAATAATCTCGAGACTATATTCACCTTTCACATGTTTGTCGTTTAGGTGCTTTTCGATAAGCCTTGCATTCTCTACAAGCTGCTCAGGGTTAGGAAATACATCAGTATTTAGTTTTTGCACAACGACAGCATTATCTTGTGACTTAAGAAGCATCGTTGTGTTTATATGGCCGTTGCCAATAGGTTTCAGTGTCACGTGATCTGAACTTAAGCCAAAATGCTCAGAAAGATAAGTTGCAACAGGATTCGACTTCATTAATTTTCCATTACTTTTTGTAAGAAGAGGTGTAGATTTATTCATTAAGCCCGAGGCGTAACTGACGTAATGTACTTGCTATTGCATCCAATTCAGCTTTGTAGGTTACGCCGTACCATGGCTCTTGTGCGGTATAAACGGCGACAGTTTGATTGTAATCTTTAATCGCAAGTTGTATCTGATTTGGTAAATAATACTCTTTCGTGACACCGTTGTCAGTATTTTCTAAAAACTGTACAAAGCCCTTTTCTAGAACCATGAATAAATCATCTGTAATCCCCCAAAAACTCATTGAACCAAGAGCTTCCTTAGCAATACTCTGACGCTCACCTAGAGAGTTATTACCTAACAAAATATCTTGCTCTAGCTTGATATCAAGATATTCAACAACATCGATTAAATGTTGTTGCTCATCGATGCTACACACTCCGCGATTGACCCCTCCTTGAGTCGATAAAGTATCAACTACAGGGTAACCAACCATAGCCCAATCATTACTACGCTTAAAATGTTCGGCGATAATTTTAAACGAAGAGGCCCCATAATAATCATCGGCTGTAATTACAATTGCAGGGTTCTTTACATAGGGTTTTGCACATAAAAGAGCGTGGCCTGTTCCCCAAGGCTTTTGCCGCTCTTTAGCTAAAGAAAGATACTTTTCTGGAATTGCAGTGATTTCTTGATTAACTAAGATAACTTCAAGTGATTTAGGCAAACGGGGTAAAATTCTTGCTTCAAATTCGGCTCGAATATTAGCATTTATGATGATAACAGCTTGAGTTACACCTACTTGAACAGCATCTCGAATACTTAGTTCCATAATAGTACTGTTAAGACCTGGAATATCAGCAATTTGTTTGTTTCCACCAAAGCGACTACCGAGTCCGCCAGCTAATACGATTAAGGTTAGAGAATGATGAGTCATTGCGCGAGTAATAAGATGAACAAAGGAAAAGTGTACCAGAACCTTTGATATTCGAGCAACGGCTGTTAATAAGGATTGTAAGTATTAAAAAGCACTATGTTAAGAGAGATTTAAGAGGGCACAAAGTAGAGCTCAGTGCTCCTCAAAAATCATCAGCACGTTGTAGTGATTAAGTGTTTATTTGAAGGTTGCTAGCAACTGTAATAACTGTTGCAGTTTAATAACGGTTTTTTTCAGCTTTTCTTCGTCCATACCGTCGTTGCTTAAGCTTTCTACATCAGCTGCAACATCGAGAACGTAAGGTTTAAAGCGTTTCGCTTCAAAATCAAAGCCAGCATCTTTTGCAAATAAGGCTTTGAATTTGCCATGGCCTTGCTGCTGTAAATCATCTAATTTTTTATCAGCATCAAGTGCCTGACGATAAACGATTTTTAGGTTAGCATTGAGTTGTTCAATAATTGAATCCATTTTTTTCCTAAAGCTTTAGACTGCAATGCCGATATAGTACGTGGATTGTCATAAAAAGTCAGGTAATGAACTATGAATATATCAGGATCAAGCTTACCAGCTATGAGTGGCGGTGGCGAAAGCGCAGAAGTTTACAGCGCATCACTTGCTAAAAAACAGCAAAAGGCTGATGGTGCTGCGGCACTTGCACTTATCGAAGGCGCAGCAATGAATACCAGTGCTGCACAAACACCTGCTAAGTCGGTAACTGCGACACTAGGTAACAACGTAAACGTATACGTTTAGTTGTTAAACTAGATTGAGATCGATAGGCGTTTTACTTTTTTCGCCGCCGATCTCACGCACCAACTTAGGAACCAAGAACCCCGGCAATGCTGCCAGCATAGCCGTTACGATTTCCCGTGCCTGACTCTCAGCTATATCAAAATGGCTAGCACCCTCAACTTTATCTAGTAGATGTAAGTAGTAAGGAAGTATATCTGCCTCAAACAGAGCCTCACTTAGTGCAACTTGCGACTCGACAGAATCATTTACATCTTTTAGTAACACCGCCTGATTTAGTAACGTCACCCCTGCAGCTTTTAACTTTTGCATGGCCGCTTTAAAGTCATCATCAATTTCGTTAGCGTGATTGATATGATTTATAAACACCACCTTTAAGGGCGATGCAGCAAAGCGTGCACATAGCTCATCGGTAATTCTTGCAGGGATCACCACAGGTAAGCGGCTGTGAATACGCATGCGTTTAATTTGCGGAAGTTGCTCTAACTCATCCATAAACCAACTAACAGCATCGTCTTTAGCCATCAATGGATCGCCACCACTTAAAATGACTTCGTTGATGTTGTTGTCGGCTTTTATATAAGCCAGTGCATCAATTAAACTGCGTTTGTTTAATTGGTTTTCTTGATAAGGAAAATGGCGTCTAAAGCAATAACGGCAATTTACGGCACAACCGGTTTTAAACATTACTAAAACGCGAGAGCGATACTTGTGTAACAAGCCAGGTTGGTTGTTATCTTGCTCTTTTAGAGGGTCTTTGTCGTAACCTGTTTTTGCTAAAAACTCTTGGTGCCTGGGCATCACTTGCAGCAAAAGAGGGTCGTTTATGTCGCCATAACGCATTTTTTTGATAAATGGCAGCGGCACGCGTACAGGAAAAAGACTGCGTGCTTTGAGGTCTTTTTCGTCTACTTTGCTTGATAATCCTAGCATTTCTAGCAAGCGTTCAGGACAAGTGACAACATTTGCCAATTCTTTTTGCCAGTTTTTATGCAAATTTACTTCATTTCTTTGTATCATTGACACGTAGATTACTCGAAATTATTTAGACAGAGGAAACGATGGCGAATTATAGCACCAATGAGTTCAAGGGCGGCCTAAAAATTATGTTAGACGGCGAACCTTGCAGCATCTTAGAAAATGAAATGGTAAAACCAGGTAAAGGCCAGGCGTTTAACCGTGTTCGTATTCGTAAACTTATCACAGGTAAAGTACTAGAAAAAACATTCAAGTCAGGTGAATCAGTTGAAGGTGCAGACGTAATGGATACAGATTTAGCGTATCTATACACTGACGGTGAGTTCTGGCACTTCATGAACAACGAAACATTTGAGCAAATCGCTGCTGACGAAAAAGCGCTTGGCGACAATGCAAAATGGTTAGTTGAAAATGACGTTTGTACTATCACGCTTTGGAATGGTAGCCCAATCGCCGTTACTCCACCAAACTTCGTTGAATTAGAAATCACTGAAACAGATCCAGGTCTAAAAGGTGATACAGCGGGTACTGGCGGTAAACCAGCAACATTAAGCACAGGTGCTGTTGTTCGTGTTCCTCTATTCGTACAAATCGGCGAAGTGATCAAAGTTGATACTCGTAGCGGTGAATACGTGAGCCGTGTTAAGTAATAGGCATTGTTAAGCAATTTATTATAAAATCCCAGCTTCTGCTGGGATTTTTTTTGGGAAACACTTTATGTCTAATGGCCTTTGGCAACCAAGCGCCGATATTGAAACTTTACGAGAGCGTGCCGCTATCATCCGTCGTATTCGCGAGTTCTTTTATGCACGTGATGTTATGGAGGTTGAAACGCCAAGCTTAAGCGCGGCCAGTGTAACCGATGTGCATTTAGCGACATTTAGTACCGAGTTTGTTGGTCCAGGTCATGCTGGTGGCTTACCACTTTATTTGCAAACGTCACCTGAGTTTGCCATGAAGCGTTTACTTGCTGCAGGCTCTGGGGCTATTTTCCAGCTATGCAAAGCTTTTCGTAATGAAGAGGCGGGTAGTCATCATAATCCTGAATTTACAATGCTTGAGTGGTATCGTCCGGGTTTTGATGAATTTGCGCTTATGGATGAAATGGATGAGCTTATGCAATTGGTGCTTGGCGTAGAAAGCGCTGAGCGACTCACTTATCAGCAAGCCTTTATGAACGCCTTAGGTGTAGACCCTTTAACTGCTGATATCAGCACATTACAGCAACTAGCAAAGGAGCAGGGCTTTGCCGATATTGCCGCGAATGAAACGCATCGCGATACCTTGTTACAGCTATTATTTTGTATGAAGGTTGAACCAACGATTGGCCAAGAAAAGCCTTGTTTCGTTTATCATTTTCCAGCTTCGCAAGCAGCGCTTGCCCAAATTTGTCAGCACGATGAGCGAGTAGCTGGGCGCTTTGAGTTATATTTTAAAAATATGGAACTTGCAAACGGCTTTAATGAGCTGACCAATGGCAAAGAGCAAGCAGCTCGTTTTAGTGAAGATAATCAGTACCGTGAAGCAAATGGCTTAAAGCAAGTGCCAATGGATGAGCGTTTAATAGCTGCACTAGAGCATGGCTTACCACAATGTGCGGGTGTCGCACTGGGTATAGATCGACTCATTATGCTGGCAACGAATAAGCAAAAGATTAAAGACGTACTCGCCTTTGATGTTGAAAGGGCTTAACTTATTTGGCTCTAGGCTCTAGGCTCTAGGTGTTTGGGTGCTAGGTAAAAAACCTAGCACCTAATTGCTTATAGCTCGTAAATAAATGTCACACCGGCAACCATAGGTTCGCCAAGCTGTGTGTATGTATGAGTGGTGTAACCGTCTAATGGATCGTTACCAAACTCAAAACCACGGGTTGGTACGTCTTCATCAAATAAGTTACGTGCCCATGCATTAATGCTCCAATTATCACTTTCATAACCAAATGAAGCATTCACTAAGTTGCTGCTAGGTGCTTTTGAGTTATGGCTATCAGAGAAGTAGTAATCGTCTTTGCCTTCTACTCCAATTGATGCATAAAGTGCTGGCGTAAAGTTATAACGCGCAGTGAATGCATATTGGTATTTAGGAGCTTGTGCTTGATCTCGACCATCTTGATCTAGGCCTGATTGCGCAACAAAGTCATTGATTTCTGTATGTAGATAACCTGCACTACCCGTTAGTAGTAAATTGTCAGTTGCTTGGAAGCTGCCTTCAATTTCTAAACCGTAGTTTTCACCAGAGCTTGCGTTATCGATATAGCCTGTGAATTTTTGACCTTCAACTTGCCACGATTTTAACTGCATATCTTCGCGGTACATGTAGAAAGCGGCAAGACGTAACACAAACTTATCGTCCAAAGAGCTGCCTTTCACACCAAACTCACCGCTCCATAGGTATTCAGGGGCAAATGATGTGTGATTAGCAAAGAAATCAGCATCTAGGTTTAAGCCTTCGTCTTTTGCTTTTGCTAAAGCTTCAGAGTTAATACCGCCAGCTTTATAGCCACGAGTAATGCTGGTGTAGATCATGGTGCGATCAATCACTTGGTATTCAAGTGCAAGCTTACCGCCCACCATGACATCATCCGTTTCTTCAATAAAACCGTTGTTGTCGGTGTAGTCGCCCTGATACTGCTCAACACGCAAACCCGTAATTAAGGTTGTTTTTGGGCCGATAGGTGTTGCTAATTGACCATATGCAGCAATATTGCTGGTTTCATAATTAGATGCAAATGGTTGTGCCAGCCAAGTGTATTGACGTTCTAAGTCAACTTCGCGGCCTTGATAGTAAATGCCTGCGACCCACTCGCCAGATTTACCACTAAATTGCAGCTCAGCCGCTTGATCTTGGCGATCGCGAAAGTAAGCATCTGTTGAGCTATAGCCCCAATCATGCAAGCCAGCAGCACATAATTCAGGTTGAGTTTCATCATTACACACCCAGTCTTCGTCATAGCTGTATAACAGCTCGCTGTCGATACCAGATAGGTTTAAGCTAACATCAAAAAAGTCAAAGCCGGTGTATATGTTTGCTAGGCCAACCGCAATGCTTTCTTGGTTGTCTTGGCCTGGTTCATCAGCAACACTGTAACGGCTGTTATCTAATGTGAATGCGTCATAGCCGTTATTTATATCGATGTAATGTACATTCAGTTCAGTACGCAGATGGTCGGTTAATTGACTGTATAATTTAAAGCGAGAGACAAGCTCGTCTTGTTGCTGGGTATCTTTGCCTAAATAACGGTTTTCTACATACCCATCCGATTCACGTTGATAAATACTAGCGCGTACTGCTGTGTCGTCGGTAATACCGGTACCTGCGGCAATACCTGCTTCATAGCTGTTGTAGTTGCCCGCACCTAATTGTATTTTCACACTTGGGTCAAGAGTGGGGGTTGCAGATTCCATTTGAATCATGCCAGCTAAGGCATCAGCACCAAAGCGAGTTCCTTGTGGGCCGCGATAAATTTCAACTTGGTCGATATCAAATAACAGTGAACTGCCGCCTAAACCAGAGTAGTTAATACCGTCGATCACTAAGCCAACCGAAGGATTAATAGGGTCAACAAACTGTGAGCGTAAACCGACACCACGAATTTGCACGAAACGACCACGAGATGCCCCTGAGGTAAAGTTTACATTCGCTGCACTAGCAAGCATCTCATCTAAAAACTTTGCACCGCGTTGATTGATTTCATGATCTGAAAACAAGCTTGCGCTGGCACTAAGGGTTTGAATGCTTTCTCTTTTGAAATCACCGGTAACTTCAATTTTTTCAAGCTCACCGTCTTCAGCGTAAGCAATCGAAGATGCTGCGAATAAAGGCAGGATGGCAGCAGATAATAATGATAAACGTCGTTTCATGCGGATTCTTAACTCCATTTTCGGGACTGCTATTCTAGCAACCTAGCTAGCCAAATGGCTATAAAATCAATTTTTATGATATAAACGCAGGCAATTATACGTAAATTGATTAGGAATACGACTATGACCTTTAAAGTAGACTTTAAAGTGCGTGATTATGAGTGTGATTTACAAGGAATTGTAAACAACAGTGTTTATTTTAATTATTTAGAACATGCACGCCATGAGTTTTTACATGCCCAAGGTATCGATTTTGCAAAGCTCGCAAGAGAAAAAGTAAACCTTGTCGTACTGCGTAGCGAAATGGATTACAAGGCATCACTTATGCCGGGTGATGAATTTTACGTTGCCGTTGAGCCCGAGCGTATCAGCCGATTAAAGTTTGCTTTTAGGCAAACAGTGTATCGCAAACATGATGATAAAGTGATGCTACAAGCGTTAGTGATTGGCACGTCAGTAAATGAAAAAGGTCGTCCTTTTTTACCAGAAGAAGTCGATAACTTATTCAAATAGTCTGCGTTGTTCTTTGATAAGCTAACTTAGAACAATTTTTTACAGATAAAACATGTTTTTTTAACGATCAATTGCGTTAAATGTTGTTATTATTACTACATTGAAATTTGAATAGTTAAAAAATATGAAGTTAGTAGCCTTGCCTCTTCTTTTTGTATTATTTTGCATGGGCTGCTCATCGACAGGGACAGTCACTAGTGAGCAATTAAAATATACACAGTGGCAATTATCAAAAGTGAATGGTTTAGCTATTCCTGTATCTCAAAAAGCCTCTATACGCTTTATAGAAGCGATGCAGGTTAACGGCTTTGCTGGCTGTAATAAATTTTTTGGTGAAGGTGCGCTCAGCGAAGATACGCTAACGGTAAATAAGTTAGGTATGACTCGTAAATCATGTGGCGAGCAAGTTAATGAGCTTGAGCAGCAATTATTGTCAGCGCTAAAAGAAGGTGCGGCAATTACGCTAACAGGTGAGAAACTAACTCTGCAAGGCGAGCATCACTTTACCTTCATTGCAAAAAACTAAAGTGGCTTAGCTTGCAGCAATTTTTTAACTGACGTACACTCAGAGCGTTTTAAAAGAAACGAATTTATACTTGTCGGAGTGCCTTTAACAAGGCTGAGATCGCGAAAGCGGGATCCGTGAACCTGATCAGGCTAACACCTGCGTAGGGAACAAGCTGCCTTACTGGGCGCTTGTGCGCCAAATTTATGGGGCATAAGTGGCACAGGCTGCACTAGTAAGCATTTAGCTTATTAACGATCCAATGGCGTTTGCCACTCTCTATTGCATTTGCAATATCTGACAAGACAACCCTTAAAGCAATGAGGTAAGTCATGTCAAACACAACAACTAAACCATCTCGCCGCGAAGTCCGCGCGGCAGCATCAGATTATATTTATAACTTAACGGGTCAACCCTTTCCTAATTCTCATAAAGTTTATGTAGAAGGTACACAAGACAATGTACGAGTAGGGATGCGTGAAATCACCCTCAGCGATACCTTTATCGGTGGCACTGAAGAGAACCCTGTATTTGAATCTAACGCACCAATTCGTGTTTACGATACCTCGGGCCCATACACTGACCCAGATTTTAAACTTGATGTGCGCAAGGGCCTTGAGAAATACCGTGAAAAGTGGATTGAAAGCCGTGGCGACACTGAAATTTTAGACTCAGTGACTTCGCAGTTTTCTCAACAGCGAATGGCAGATGAAGGGTTAGATCATATCCGCTTTGAACATCTACCAAAGATCCGCCGTGCAAAAGCAGGCAAAAACGTAACGCAAATGCATTATGCGCGACAAGGTATTGTAACGCCTGAAATGGAATATGTCGCAATTCGTGAAAACATGGGACGCGCTAAAATTCGTGAAGAGTTACTTGCAGCCCAGCACAAAGGCGAATCGTTTGGCGCTAGTATTCCTGATTTTATTACCCCTGAATTTGTGCGTGATGAAATTGCCCGTGGTCGCGCTGTGCTTCCTAACAACATCAACCACCCGGAAACTGAGCCGATGATCATTGGCCGAAACTTCTTAGTTAAGGTGAACGCGAATATTGGTAATTCGTCGGTGACTTCATCAATTGAAGAAGAAGTAGAAAAAATGGTGTGGTCGACTCGTTGGGGCGCCGACACGGTAATGGACTTATCAACGGGTCGCTACATTCACGAAACCCGTGAGTGGGTGGTACGTAATTCGCCAGTACCAATTGGTACCGTACCAATCTATCAAGCGCTTGAAAAAGTAAACGGTGTGGCTGAAGACCTAACGTGGGAGATTTTCCGCGATACCTTGATTGAACAAGCAGAACAAGGTGTTGATTACTTTACTATTCATGCTGGGGTATTGCTGCGTTACGTGCCAATGACGGCAAAGCGTGTTACCGGTATTGTTTCGCGTGGTGGCTCAATCATGGCGAAATGGTGTTTAGCGCACCATAAAGAAAACTTCTTATACACGCACTTTGAAGAAATCTGTGAAATTTTAAAACAGTATGATGTGTGTTTTTCATTAGGTGATGGTCTGCGCCCAGGCTCTATTGCTGATGCTAATGACGAAGCCCAATTCAGCGAATTACGCACTCTAGGTGAGCTGACAAAACTTGCTTGGAAACATGATGTGCAAGTGTTCATCGAAGGCCCAGGCCATGTGCCAATGCATATGATCAAAGAGAACATGGAAGAGCAGCTAAAACACTGTGAAGAAGCACCGTTTTATACTCTTGGTCCATTAACCACGGATATTGCACCGGGGTACGATCACTTCACATCAGGTATTGGCGCTGCGCAAATTGCTTGGTACGGCTGCGCTATGCTTTGTTATGTAACCCCTAAAGAGCATTTAGGCTTACCAAACAAAGAAGACGTTAAAGAAGGTTTAATCACCTACAAGATTGCTGCTCATGCTGCCGATTTGGCAAAAGGCCACCCGGGTGCGCAAGAGCGTGACAATGCATTATCAAAAGCACGCTTTGAGTTCCGTTGGCACGACCAATTTAACCTAGGTTTAGACCCAGAACGCGCCCGCGAATATCACGACGAAACACTGCCACAAGAATCAGGCAAGATTGCACATTTTTGCTCAATGTGTGGCCCTAAGTTCTGCTCGATGAAGATCACTCAAGAAGTACGTGATTACGCCAAAGATCTTGAAGCAAGAGGCATTGATCCAAATAACGTAGGCGATGCTATCGAAATCAAAATGGTCGATGTTGAAGCCGAAATGAAAGCGAAATCAGACGAGTTCAAAAAAACAGGCTCTGAGATTTACCACAAAGCCGTTTAATTGATGGAGCTAGGCATCAGCGATAGGCTCTGGGTTTTTACTTAGGGCCTAGAGCCTAGCGCCTAGAAAGTTTATGTCTTTAAAGATAGCGATACTGGGCTTTGGTTTAACTGGCCGTTTAACTGCATTGGCACTTGCTAAAGAGCATCAGTTAAGTGTGTTTGAGCAAGATGATGAACATGCTAGCAACAGTGCCGGCAGCGTTGCTGCAGCGATGTTAGCCCCCCTTGCAGAATCAGTCTTGTGTGAACAGGATTTAGCTCTACAAGGGCTTAATAGCATCACTCGTTGGCAGCAAATTTTAAGTGAGCTCGATGACGCTGTGTATTTTCAACAAACAGGCAGTTTAGTGGTTGCTCATCAGCAAGATAAGGGCGATTTACAAAGTTTTGTGAGCCGCTTAAAACCGCTTGAAAGCTATCAGGCACAGGCATTGGTTGGTACTCAAATTGCTGATCTTGAACCAGAACTAGCTGGGCGTTTCCATCAAGGTGTGTATTTACCTTGTGAAGGGCAACTCGATAATCAGGCATTTTATAGCGCTAGTTTTAAAAAGCTTACCTCGCAAGGAGTGCAATTTAACTTTGGCTGTAAAGTTGAATTGAACGCCCATCAAGTGAATGGCCAAAGCTTTGATTATGTATTTGATTGCCGCGGCTTAGGTGCAAAACAGGCTGAACCCTTACTTCGCGGAGTCAGAGGGGAGGTGGCGCGTTTATATGCACCTGAGGTGAACCTAACCAGACCAATACGGCTGATGCATCCGCGTTACCCAATTTATATTGCTCCTAAGCCAAATCATCAATTTGTGATTGGTGCGACTGAAATCGAATCGCAAGACTGCGGTAAAGTCACCGTGCGCTCGGCGCTGGAGTTATTGTCTGCTGCTTATACCGTGCATAGCGGCTTTGCTGAAGGGCGTATCGAGAGCTTGCAATCAGGGCTTCGTCCAGCGTTTGCAGACAACCGCCCGAAAGTCACAAAACAAGGTCGAGTGATCAGTATTAATGGCTTGTATCGTCATGGCTATCTACTCGCACCTAAAGTGGTTGATGATGCAGTGAGCTTAATTGCTTAAGGATAAAAATGAATATTTTAATTAATGGTCAGTCAGTTACAGTGAACGACAATACATCGCTCACTCAGGCGTTGAGCCAGTTTGGCGCAAGACCTCCATTTGCCGTTGCCGTTAATGGTGACTTTGTACCGCGCAGCCAATGCGATGCTAAACCCCTCAATGAAGGCGACAGCATTGAGCTATTGTCGCCAATTCAAGGAGGCTAAGATGGATAGTTTTTCAGTTTATGGTGAGCAATTTACGAGTCGTTTACTGATTGGCTCAGCACTGTACCCTTCGCCAAGTGTTATGACAGAGTCGATAGTGGCCTCACAGGCTGAGATTGTCACGGTTTCATTAAGACGTCAGCAAAGCGCTGCTGCGGGTGATGATTTTTGGCAATTGATAAAAAACACCGGGTTAAAGGTGCTGCCAAATACGGCGGGTTGCCATAGTGTGAAAGAAGCAGTGACCTTGGCACAAATGTGCCGCGAAGTGTTTGCCACTGATTGGATCAAGTTAGAGTTGATTGGTGACGAATATAATTTACAGCCAGATCCATTCGCACTGCTCGAAGCCACTAAAATTTTATTGGCCGATGGCTTTAAAGTTTTACCTTATTGCACAGATGATTTAGTGCTGTGTCAGCGCCTCGCTGATTTAGGCTGCGAAGTACTTATGCCTTGGGGCGCACCGATTGGCACAGGCAAAGGCTTGCTGAATCCTTATAACTTAAAAATGATCCGTGAGCGCTTGCCAAACCATACTTTAATTGTTGATGCGGGCTTAGGTTTACCATCTCATGCCTGTCAAGCGCTTGAATTAGGGTATGATGCCGTATTATTAAATTCGGCAATTGCAGGTGCAGGTTGCCCAGTAACGATGAGTAAAGCGTTTAAGAGTGCGGTTGAAGCGGGGCGATCTAGCTATGTGGCTAAAGCGATGCCAGAGAAAGACGTAGCAAGCCCATCAACGCCGACGCTTGGAATGCCATTTTGGCATCAAGAATAAAATGTGAGGAATAACATGAATCAGGTTGTATGGACCATAGCTGGCTCAGATTCGGGCGGCGGTGCAGGAATTCAAGCCGACATCAAGGCAATGCAAAGTTTTAATGTACATGGCTGTACGGTTATTACTGCTTTAACGGCACAAAATAGTTTAGGTGTAGAAGCACTTAACCCGATTTCAACAGAAGTGATTGAGTCGCAACTATTAGCCTTAGCCAGTGATATGCCTGCCAGCGTGATTAAAATTGGCATGCTTGCCAATGTGCAGCAAATACAGCTTATTAGTGAGCATTTAAAACATTACAAAGCAACTTGGGCAGAGCCGCCTTTGGTTGTTTATGATCCGGTTGCCATTGCCTCAAGTGGTGATTTATTAACAGAAGAAGATACTGTTAGTGCTATCAAAGAGTGTTTATTGCCATTAGTCGATGTTGTAACACCGAACACCCACGAAACACAGCTATTAACTGGTGTTTACCTGATTGGCCCAAGCGCAGTGAAAGAGGCCGCAAAGAAGTTAACAGGCTATGGTGCAAAAGCGGTGATCATCAAAGGGGGTCACTGGGATTACCCAAGTGGCTATTGCATTGATTACTGCGTGCAAGGTGAGCAGGAATATTGGCTTGGTAACGAAAAAATTCAAACTCCGCATAGTCACGGTACTGGATGCAGTATGGCCTCTGTGATTGCTGCGTGTTTAACCAAACAGTATCCTCTCAAAGATGCCTTTATTTTAGCGAAAACCTATATAAACCAAGGATTAAAAGCAGCCATTCGATATGGTGAAGGGATTGGCCCCGTTGCACACACTTGCTTTCCAACAAATCTAGCTGATTACCCACAAGTCATCGAAGCGGGAAGTTGGCTGGGTGATGAGCTCGACTTTGATTGCCCGGTTGATTTTACCATGGCAGCAGGTTTTGCCGAGTGCGACTCTAAACAGCTTGGGCTGTATGCCGTTGTAGATACGGTTGATTGGTTAGAGAAGTGTTTAGCAGAAGGGGTTAAAACCGTTCAATTAAGAATGAAAAATGCAGACGATGCAGCACTTGAAGAGTCGATTGCAAGTGCGGTTATGTTGGGGCAGAAGTACGATGCGCAGGTATATATCAATGATTATTGGCAATTGGCGATCAAGCACGGCGCTTATGGTGTGCATTTAGGACAAGAAGACTTACAAACCGCTAATTTAATCGCCATAAAAGAGGCAGGGTTACGCTTAGGTGTGTCGACTCATGGCTTTTATGAAATGCTACGTGCACATAATTACAGACCAAGTTATATGGCGTTTGGTGCTATTTATCCAACTACCACCAAAGACATGACAGGGCAAATTCAAGGTTTAGAAAAGCTCGAAAAATTTGTACCGCTAATGGCTGATTATCCAACGGTGGCAATTGGTGGAATTGATATATCACGAGCAGAGCAAGTTGCGAGCACGGGGGTTGGCAGTGTTGCCGTAGTGCGTGCGATTACTGAAGCCGAAGACTACCAAGCCGCCATTGCCACGTTAAAACAGCTGGTCGAAGGTCAGCCATAATATGAGCGCGCTAAGCGACAAAGAGCAAATTCGTTATAGCCGCCACTTGCTACTCAAAGAGGTGGGGCATGCAGGGCAGCAAAAGTTAAAAACTGCACATATTGTGGTTGTCGGAGCGGGTGGGCTTGGCTCACCGGCATTGTTTTATTTAGCGGCTGCAGGAATCGGGACGCTCACTTTGATTGACGACGATAAAGTTGAGCTTTCAAATCTACAGCGACAAATACTCTATAAAGTAAACCACATGGGGCAGGCAAAAACACAGGCGGCTGCCAAGGTGTTAGGCAGTTTAAATAATCAAATTACGGTTAAGCCTCTATGCCAAAAGCTTGATGAAAGTAACTGTGCTGAGCTACTTGAAGGTGCTGACATCATCCTCGATTGCAGTGATAACTTTGCTACCCGCTATTTGGTTAATCGCTATTGTTTAGCTAAATCTATCCCACTTGTATCAGCTGCCGCTATTGCAACGCAGGGGCAGGTGATGAGTTTTGATTTTCGTGATGAACAGAGTCCTTGCTATGGCTGTATATTCCCACAAACGGAGGAGCAAACAGCGCTTAATTGTGACAATGCTGGGGTATTGAGCCCGTTGCTGGGTGTTATGGGGAGCATGCAAAGTTTATTGGCTATCAATATATTGCTTGGCCATAAAACGGGTAGCGAGTTTATTCAATTTGATGGGCTAACACTAATGCAGCAGTGCTTTAATATTCAAAAAGATAGTGAATGTTCAGAGTGTAATCGTGGGGTGTAGGCGCGGTTTATAATGAATTTTAAGCAAACCACTATTGCTCAAGTGGTTTGCTTAATTGAACTTATTAGTCGTTAATTTTCGCAAATGGTGTGCCCATTCGCGTCACTGTTTCTGGGTGTTGATCTGATAAGAACTCAGCTTGATTTGCGCCCCAGGCTAAAATAACGGTAGAGCCTAATTTAAAGCGACCCATTTCTTCACCCTTCTTCAGAGTAATCGCATTGTCACCTTCAGTTGGGTAATTCCAACTAAATACATCTTTACCTGCTGGTGGCGTTACTGTGCCTGCCCAAATAGTCTCGATGCTAGCAACAATTGTCGCACCGACAAGTACCATGGCTAGCGGGCCAATTTCGGTTTCGAAGATAGCTACAACACGCTCGTTACGAGCAAATAGGTTAGGTACATTTTGCGCTGTTAACGGGTTTACCGAAAATAAATCACCCGGTACGTAGATCATTTTGCTCAGCGTACCATCAACAGGCATGTGAATACGGTGGTAATCTTTAGGCGCTAAATAAATAGTTGCAAACTTACCGCCTAAAAACGGCGCTGTGTCTTCTTCTTTGCCACCAAGGAGTGCTTGTAAGCTGTAGTCATGGCCTTTTGCTTGGATGATTTGACCGTCTACTACATCGCCTAATTGGCTAATTGCACCATCAACTGGGTGAGCAATAATGTCGCTTTCTTCAGCAAGTGGACGAATACCTTCTTTTAACGGGCGAGTGAAAAACTCATTAAAAGTTTTGTAATGAGCTGGATCTGGGTATTTAGCCTCAGTCATATCAATTTTGTATTGTTTGATAAACAATTTAATTAAGGCCGTTGTTAAGCCACCCGCTTTTGCTGCTGCTAACTTGCCAACCATGCGCGAAATGAAATGTTTTGGCATGGCATATTGCATAGCAATTTTGAATTTATCTAAACTCACTTGTTTTTTCCTAAATAGTTATACGCGAGGAGCGCGTGCACCAGCACGGCCGTCGGCCATAGTTTCTAAAATTCGGTGGTAACTGTCAAAACGAAGTTCTGAAATTTCACCATCATCAACAGCTTGGCGAATTATACAGCCTGGATCGTTTAAATGCTTACAATCGCGAAAACGACAGCCACCAATAAAATCACGGAACTCTTTAAAGCACCATGTAACGCGCTCAACATCTAAATGCCATAAGCCAAACTCACGAATTCCCGGTGAGTCGATTAGGTTACCACCACTTGGTAGATGGTGTAATCGCGATACGGTTGTTGTGTGTTGACCAAGGCCGCTGTTCTCAGATACTTCTTGGGTTAAGATGTCAGCATCAGGCAGTACAGTGTTCACTAAGGTTGATTTACCCACACCACTTTGACCAACAAAAATGCTGTTTTTATCGACCAGTTTTTGTTTAAGCTCATCAATGCCTTGACCCGTTTTATTACTGACTAATAGTACTTGATAACCTAGCTCACGATAGATATCGAGAATTTCATCAATAAAAGCAAGGCCTTCATCGTCAATCAAATCTATTTTATTAAGCACTAAAATTGGCTCAATCCCCATGTCTTCACAGGCAACTAAATAGCGGTCGATAATGTTTGGTGTAAACTCAGGCAATACCGCAGAGACCATTAAAATTTGGTCGATATTGGCAGCGACGACTTTCACCCCGTCATAAAAATCAGGGCGCGTTAGTTGTGAGCGACGCTCATGGGTTGCTTCAATAACGCCAGCTAAGTCGCCTTCGCTAACTTTTGCACGGCGAAAAATAACTTCATCACCACAAACAAGGCTCGATACTGTTCTGCGTATATTACAGCGCAATACTTCGCCTGACTCGGTTTCGATATCGGCATGTTGGCCAAATCGACTGATCACAACCGCATTTTCGGCAGGGCCTAAATTGTCATTTTGCCATTGCACAGTTGCCCCTTTCTGTTGCTTTTTGTCTGCATTAGAGAGGCGTTTTTGATGATTGGCCTTAATTCGACGCGATTGGCCTTTACTTAATTTCTTTTGTTTTGCCACTTTTGGCCTATAACTTGAGTAAATGTCGGGCTTTTTGAAAAAAAAGCTTTAGGTCGACTGATGATACTAATATGATATATCTAAATGCGTTGGATCTAAAGGAAAGCACCGCTAAGGTAACTATGTCTTTTCATAAATCAAATCTTATCTGGCTCGACCTAGAAATGACAGGCCTCGAACCAGCAACAGATAAAATACTCGAAATTGCCACTGTTGTCACCGACAGTGATTTAAACATCTTGGCCGAAGGCCCTGTTATTGCTATTCATCAAAGCGATGAACTGCTTGATGGTATGGACGAGTGGTGCACGACTCAGCACGGTCAATCTGGTTTAACAGCTCGTTGTAAAGCAAGCACATTCACTGAACAAGATGCTATTGATCAAACTTTGGCATTTCTAAAGCAATGGGTACCTGCGGGTGCTTCACCTATGTGTGGTAATTCTATCGGCCAAGACCGCCGTTTTATGAATAAGTACATGCCTGAATTGGAAGACTACTTTCACTACCGTAACCTTGATGTGAGTACCGTTAAAGAACTTGCACGTCGTTGGAAACCTGACGTATTAGCGCAAGTGAACAAAAAAGGTTCACATCTAGCCCTCGACGATATCAAAGATTCGATCATGGAATTAAAGGTTTACCAAGAAAAATTCTTTAATTTGTAAAAAACATTTGCAAACACATCGGATTATTGTAGAATCCTGCCCCGCTTAAGACGTTAACCCCCGCGGGGTTGGTATGTCTTTAGCTAAACTTTTATAGTTGAAAGTTATAATTTGCGGCACTAGCTCAGTTGGTAGAGCGCAACCTTGCCAAGGTTGAGGTCACGAGTTCGAGCCTCGTGTGCCGCTCCAATTTCTCACCAAAAGAAATTGGCTTAAGTTTCAAGAAGAAAGTTGAAAGCACTAAGCTATTCAAACTTGTAACTTGAATCTTGTAACTAGAAACTATTTGATGCGGCACTAGCTCAGTTGCCAGAACGTTTCACCGCAACCTTCAGGTTGTGAGACAACGGACAAATTACTGACTACTTTTGAATGCGGCACTAGCTCAGTTGGTAGAGCGCAACCTTGCCAAGGTTGAGGTCACGAGTTCGAGCCTCGTGTGCCGCTCCAATTTCTCACCAAAAGAAATTGGCCTAAGTTTCAAGAATAAAGTTGAAAGCTCCAAGCTATTCAAACTTGTAACTTGAATCTTGTAACTAGAAACTATTTGATGCGGCACTAGCTCAGTTGCCAGAACGTTTCACCGCAACCTTCAGGTTGTGCGACAACGGACAAATCACTGACTACTTAAAAGCGGCACTAGCTCAGTTGGTAGAGCGCAACCTTGCCAAGGTTGAGGTCACGAGTTCGAGCCTCGTGTGCCGCTCCAATTTCTCACCAAAAGAAATTGGCTTAAGTTTCAAGGGGAAAGTTGAAAGCATTAGCTTGAAACTAGAAACTTGCAGCTTACAACTTATTTATGCGGCACTAGCTCAGTTGGTAGAGCGCAACCTTGCCAAGGTTGAGGTCACGAGTTCGAGCCTCGTGTGCCGCTCCAATCTCTAAAAAATCCCAAAACACTTTCTTAAATAATTTAGTTAATAGCAAGATTTGCTTACAGCTTACAGCTTACAGCTTACAGCTTACAGCTTACAGCTTACAGCCTACAGCTTACAGCTTACAGCTTACAGCTAGTTTTAGATCTGACCTTGAATCGTCGCGACAATGCGTCTTACACCGCCATGATCTCGGTGTTCGCCTAAATAGATACCTTGCCAGGTACCAAGCATTAAACGGCCTTGGTTAATTGGAATAGTGAGTTCAGCACCTAAAGTACTGCTTTTTATGTGGGCAGGCATGTCGTCATCACCTTCATAATCATGGCGGTAATAACTTTGTCGTTCTGGCACAAAATGATTGAAGTGACTTTCCATATCCATTCTAACTGTAGGATCTGCATTTTCGTTAATAGTTAAGCTTGCAGAAGTGTGTTGAATGAATAGGTGTAATAAGCCGACTTTGTATTGTGTTATCTCTGGAAGTTGCCGAAGTAGCTCGTCATCAATGATGTGAAAGCCTCGTGAGCGAGGCTTCAATTGAATGGTTTTTTGCTGCCAGCTCATAGTTTATCAAAGCTAACTTCAATATTGGCGTTACCATCAGCTGACGTGAATGGAATTAATACCTTGGCGCCTTCACATTTATGAGCAATTGTATGTCCCTTACCAGACACTACAACTGGCGTTGCCATATCAAACTCATAGCCTTTTTCGCCAAGTAGATTTTTTGCGCCACCTGTTACCATGTTAGTAATTTCACCTACCATGTCGGTTACTTCTTCATTTACCGTATCAGGGCGTTCACCTAGCATTCTTTCCATAATGGTCAGAGCTAGATTTTCATCAAAGGTGATTGAAAGTGAACCTTTAGTTTGTGGGCCAACCATACCAATCAAACCTGATACATCGCCACGGGCTAGTTCGTCTTTCTTTAAACTAGGTTTACCCGGCTTTAATTCTGTTTGAGCCATGGTGCTCAATACATTTAATAATGATGATAAAAAAGGGTTGATGAACTCCACATTCATTATTTATTTTCCCTTAGGTTTCGAAATGCCGTTAATCATACTTTAAGTGTAGTGGTTGTTTCAAACACCGCACTTATTCTTTGCATTTTTCGCATTTACCATGCGCTTCGATTGTTTGTCCAGAGACAATAAATCCACTTTCTGCAGCTAAGTTATTAAGTTCATGAGAAATTACTGTTGAATGTAATTCTTTTACATAACCACAGCTATCACAAATTAATAATTGTACAGGGTGGATGTGATCAAAATGATGGCACAACATAAATGAGTTGGTGCTTTCAATTTTATGAATAAAGCCAAGTTCCGATAAGAAATCGAGCGCTCGATAAATAGTGGCTGGTTTTGCGCCTGATTCAGTTAATTTAAGTTGTTCTAATAGGTCATAAGCACCCACACCACCTTGCGCACTAGCTAATAGGCGGAATACTTTTTCACGGATGGGTGTGAAACGAGCACCACGATTATCGCATACTTGTTTTGCTTTACTGACGAGTGATTCTATATTCATCTTCTCTTATCCTTACGCTACCGTGATATACTAACATACTGTATTGTAGTTGCAGTGTTTTTATTCGCTAACACGTTTTTAGGGAGTTTGATTAATGAGTGAATTGCTAGCGGCATTCATTTTCTTTTTTGCGGTAATCGATCCAATAGGCACAGTTCCCGTTTTTATTGCTGTTACGCGCTGGGATGATGCTAAGTTCAAACGCAAAGTTGCTTTAAAGGCGGTTGGCGTTTCGGCGCTGGTTTTATTATTTTTTGTTGTTGCAGGTGAGCTACTCTTAAACGCGATTAACATTCCTCTTTCGGCGTTTCAGATTGCTGGAGGAATTGTGCTATTACTTTTTGCACTGTCGATGATATTTGGTGAAAGTAAACCTGAAACCGAGATAAAAAGCGTTCGTGATAGCACTGAAACCGCTATTTTTCCTTTGGCTATTCCTTCTATTGCCAGTCCGGGTGCCATGCTTGGTGCAGTACTAATGACTCGAAATACCGAATACACTTGGTATGAACAGCTTGTAACTTCCTCAATCATGCTTTTGGTATTAGTAATTGTGTTGGTTTTACTTCTACTTGCTACGCATGTTCATAAGTTAATAGGCGATAGTGGCGCAAGTATCATTAGCCGGGTGATGGGTTTAATTCTATCGTCAGTGGCGGTGACTAATATCTTAGGTGGTATTGCTCACTATTTTGGTTTAAGTGTCGTTGCGTAGTTTAATTTAAAGTGCATTTTCAGTGATTTAAATTTTGAATAATTGCCTTCTTTTATCTAACTTTAAAGAAGGCAATATAAATTTTAAGGAACAAAGAATGCTAATCAAAAACGTTGTTTTATCTGTCTTTCTGGTTTTTAGTTTAGGTGCTTGCATGGAGCCGACCTATGATAGTGGTAAGCTAAAAGTCATCGAAGTAACAGATCATGATTTTAAAATTAATGGTGAAAGCGCCGTAACTGTAATTGTTGGTCATGCCAATGTGGCTGAATATAGCTTCTCACTTCGTAAAAGTGATTTAAAGAAAGGCACGCTCCTGCAGTCTGTGTCTGACAGTAATCCAAATGTCCGTGCTGATGGTACCTTCTTTAGCGAGTATTATGTGCAATCAAAAGATCACGACACGCGAGCATCAATTGAAATTGTAGAAATAGACCCCGTTGAGAAAATCGCACGAATAGCTGTTGGTGCTAAGCTAGTTAACCTGAAAAATGAGGATTACAAAGAACTCGAAATTACTGTTTTAGAGCTTACGGGCCAAAATCTTGAACATCTTCTAAATGAAGTGAAGATGTAACCTTTCCATTTTTGCTTATTCTTCAAAGAAGTGAGATTGCAGTACACTTCTTCGTCTCTTTTCATCATCTGATCTTCGATTAAGCCATGCCGGGAGTTAGCTTCGGTGGTATAATGGCTGCAATTTTTCATTCGGTGCATGCCTAAAGGTATGTGTCATCGCTATATTAAGCGTTAATCGTATTAGGTAATTTAAGTTGCAAGTAAATGCATTGATCTTTAAAGGGGCCATGTTATGAGCACAACGACATTAAACCGCCGTTTTTCCGTGGCACCCATGTTAGATTGGACTGATCGTCACTGTCGAACCTTTCACCGCAAAATGACTAAGCATGCTGTGCTTTACACTGAGATGGTGACAACCGGCGCTATATTATTTGGTAAGGGCGATTACTTACATTTTAATGAGCATGAAGGTCCAGTGGCATTGCAACTTGGTGGCTCAGATCCTGAAGCGTTGGCTAAGTGTGCAAAGTTAGCAGCAGAGCGCGGTTATCATGAAGTAAATTTAAATGTTGGCTGTCCGTCTGACCGTGTGCAAAATGGTCGTTTTGGTGCTTGTTTAATGGCTGAGCCTAAACTGGTTGCTGACTGCGTTGCTGCAATGAAGGCCGAAGTGACTATTCCTGTTACAGTTAAAACGCGCATTGGTATTGATGAGCAAGACTCGTATGAGTTTTTATGTGCTTTAATTGAAGCGAGTCATGATGTTGGTTGTGATGACTTTATTATTCATGCGCGTAAAGCGTGGTTAAATGGCTTAAGCCCAAAAGAGAATCGTGAGATCCCACCTCTGGATTACCCGCGCGTTTATCAGTTGAAGAAAGATTATCCGCAACTGCACTTAAGCTTAAATGGTGGCGTGAAAACAATTGCTGATAGTGTGGCTCACCTTGATTATGTTGATGGCATCATGATTGGTCGTGAGGCGTATAGTAATCCGTTTATTTTGTCTGAGGTCGACGAAAATATTTATGGTGATGAAGCCTTTACGCTAAGTCGTCATCAGGTTGTACGCTCGATGTATGACTATATTGAAGATGAAATGAGCAAAGGCGCTAACTTTTGGCATATTGCTCGCCATATGTTGGGGATTTTCCAAGGCCAACCTGGTGCGCGTGGTTTCAGACGCCACCTTTCAGAAAAAGGCCATGGTAAAGCGGCCGATTTATCTGTTATGGATAAAGCTTTAAGTTTTGTCCCAGAAGCCTAATCACAAGCCTATTAAAAATAGCCTATTTAAAAGCCACATTTTGTGGCTTTTTTTGATCCTAAAATTTAGTGAAAAAGTTAATTATTTAGTCAAATTAGTTATTTTTCATTCAGTCACTAGTCAGCCTGAATCTAAATTTAATTAATCTAACTTATTGTATATAAATAATAAATTTATTTTATTCGTTAGTTGGCACAAGAATTGGAATCTCCTAGCTGTATTAACCCAATAATCAACAGGAGAGTCACATGGGTGTATTAAATCGCGTAAATGACATTATTCAGGCAAACCTTTCTGCAGCATTAGACAAAGCTGAAGATCCTGAAAAGTTACTTAATCTTCTCGTGCAAGAAATGCAGGATGCCCTGACTGAATGCCGTGCAACTGCTGCGACATTTTTAACGCAAGAAAAACAAATGAAGCGTGAAATTGCAGCGAAACAAGCGAAAGTAGCAGACTGGCAAGCGAAAGCAGAAAAAGCGTTGAGTAAAGATCGTGATGATCTTGCCAAAGCAGCATTAGTTGAAAAGCAGCGTTTAACGACAGAAATCGAAGCACAACAAGCTGAAATGGATAAAGTGGCAGAGTCACTCGCTAAATTGACAGAGGATTGTCAGCGTTTACAAAACAAGCTTGCAGATGCAAAAGCCAAACAGCTGACTTACATGCAAAAAGAACGCGTTGTTACAGCACGCTTAAAAGTAAAAGAGCAGCTGCATAGCAGTAAAGTTGAAGATGCATTAGCACGTTTTGACTACTTAGAGCAGCGCGTTGAAAACATTGAGTCGCAAGTGGAAGCGTATGAACTTACACAAGGTGATGCTGCAAATTCAACAGCAGCACAAATCGCAGCCCTTGAGAAAGATGAGGCTATCGATAAAGAGCTTGCAGATTTAAAAGCAACGATGAAGCAGTCGGCTTAGGAGGTTAATGATGAATACTTATCACACATCGACACGTTGGTACCGTGATCTAAGTAACAAAAAGATCTCGGGTGTGTGTAGCGGACTCGCTGCGCGCTTGGGATTCCCGGTATGGTCAACACGCTTGGTCATGATCATATTACTTATTCAAATGCCGCTGTTAATCGGCGTGGGTTATTTAGTGGCTCATTGCACTTTACCAGTGAAAGGTTACTAGGAGTAGAGCATGAAAACGTTAGCTATCATCATTTTGGCAATGTTATTACTATGCACTGATGCAGTTTCATTTGTATCCTTTGACTCATGGCAATTACCATTGTCAATTGCTGACATGAGTTGGGCTGGGCTTGAAGTCATCGGTGCAATAGTGGCAGTCATTGCCGTCGTTGCAGGTGTGGCGTTATTTACTATTGGCCTACTTGGCGCAGGTGTTGTTGCTTTGATTGGTGTTGTGCTTGCGTTTTTATTTGGCTCAGTAATGATTGCATGGCCACTTTTACTTATCGCGGCATTATGCTGGTTGATTGCCGATAACAAAAAATCGCCAGCTTAAGGTACGAATAAACTGCCTTAATACATAAAATATGCTAAATTTAGCGGGTAAGTTAATGTCTTAACAAGGATTAAAACATAATGAAACTGTGGCCCGCACTCTCTTTTCTTACCGCAAGCTTATTCTTTAGTACTTTTTCATCTGCCCATAGTGGTCATGACCACAGCGATGTTGCCGAAGTTACTGTAAGTAACGCGCAGGTACGTGAATTTTTACCAGCCAGTAAAGCAAGTGTTGCTTATCTGACCATTACTAACCCAAGTGAACACGCAGCAGTGTTAACTAAAGCAGAGCTTGATGGTTTAGGTCGTGTTGAAATTCATCAACATACTCATGTTGATGGCATGATGAAAATGGAACAGGTTTTATCATTAAAAATTGATGGCCACAGCAGTGTTGAATTTAAACCAGGTGGTTATCACTTAATGGTGTTTGAACCTGAAGAGCAGCTAAAAGCAGGGCAAGAGCGCAAACTCACGCTATATTTTAATGACGGCAATCGAGTTTTTACTCAAGCTAAAGTTGTGTCTTTACAAGAAATGTCTGAACAGGCATCACAAAAAAGTAAAGGGCACTCACATCACTAGGAGATATTATGTCTGAGCATAAAGGAAAAATAGCCAGTGCATTACTTATTATATTAATTATTTTTTACGCGATTGCTGTTTACTGGAGTAGTGAACCAGCTCGTATGGATGTTGTAAGTAAGGCTAAACAAGAAGCGCAGATGCGTGGTGAAAAGTTTGTAACAGGCTATACAACAACCACAACGTTGATCAATGTAGCAAGTACATTATTAAATAAGCCTGGCGGCTATTTATCTAACGATATGATGCCACCGAGCGTAATGATGGATAACATGCCGGCGTGGGAATATGGCGCGCTTGAAATGACCCGCGATTTAGTCTTGTCGATGCGTAAAGATTTCAGCCGTTCTCAGTCTCAATCAACTGAACACGAAGCGTTAAAAAAAGCACAACCGCAATTTAATATTAGCTCGGTAGCATGGGCATGGCCAAGTGCTGAAACTGAGTATCAAAAGGGCATTGATTTACTCGTTGTGTACCGCACTCAAATTGCCGATCAGAACGATCGTGATAGTCAATTTTATGCGCGTGCAGATAACTTACGTGGCTGGCTAAAAGAAGCAGAAAAACGTCTTGGCAGCTTGAGCCAGCGTTTAAGTGCAAGTGTTGGTCAAGATCGTTTGAATACAGATTTAGCAGGTGATACCGCGGCTCATCAAGCAACTTATGCTCCTTTACAGAACCAAGTGAAAACATCTTGGTGGCAAATTGATGATGTGTTTTATGAATCGCGTGGTGCAACGTGGGCATTACTACACTTTTTGCAAGCGGTTGAATATGATTTTGCCGATGTCTTAGAAAAGAAAAACGCTCGTGTTAGTCTGCAACAAATTATTCGTGAATTAGAGGCCACGCAAGAAACAGTGTGGAGCCCAATGATCTTAAATGGCAGTGGCTTTGGTTTTGTAGCTAACCACTCACTGGTCATGGCGAATTATATTTCTCGAGCCAATGCGGCTCTAATTGAACTTAGCGAACTTTTAGCGCAAGGATAAAATGATGAAAAAGTACTGTTTAGCAGCTGCCCTTTCAATGGCCTGTTTAGCTCCAACAGCACAAGCTGATACATTATTAGGTTTATACCTAGGTGTTGATGGTTGGCAATCAGATAACAGTGGTAGTTTTGCTCAAGATGGAAATCTACAAAGCTTTAAATTTGATGATGAAACGTTCACGAGCTACTACGCAGCACTTGAGCACCCAGTGCCGTTAATACCAAACATTAAACTAAAATACACTGAACTTGAGTTAAATGGTTTTGGTGACATACCAAATGGTGATTCATTTACATTCGGTGATAGTGATTTTGTTACGGGGTCAAGGGTAAATACTGTTAGTGATTTCTCTCACGTTGATTATATTCTTTATTACGAAATCTTTGATAATGATTTGGTTTCAATTGATTTAGGTATAAATGCTAAACAATTTGACGGAGAAATTACAGTAACGGGTACTGCGCAAGAAAGTAACCCAAGTACAACTAAGCCAAACACGACTGAGCGTGTTGATTTTTCTGGTTTCGTACCTTTAGTGTATGGCCGTGCTGAAGTTGGTTTACCATTAACGGGTTTAAGCGTTTTCTTTGAAGGTAGCCTACTGGCTATCGACGATAGTAAAGTCCAAGATTACCAAGCGGGTATTGCATACGCTTTACTTGATAACTTAGCAATCGATATGGATATTAAAGCGGGTTACCGCTCAATGACGTTAGAGCTTGATGATATTGATGATATCTACACAGATTTAGATGCATCGGGCCCGTTTGCAGGTATTCAAGTTCATTTCTAATCGAATTTTTCGATTTATTTTTAGCTGGCGGCTTTACTTTAAAGCTTGCCAGCTAACTTCAAATTCATCTTCTAATGATGTTGCCAGTATTTGCTTATAAGCTTTGTTTATTGGTGATGCGATTAGCTTTCTTAACTCGTCACCAGTCTGGGTAAATTTATAGTAACTGAGTACTAAGTCATTACTTTTTGCTTTTAAAATCAAGCGTTGATTCATAAAGCTCAGTATTAGTTCTTGACCAGCTTTTAAAACCGCCGATTCGATTTCTTTTCGATACAGTAAGTTAATATCCATTAGGGTCAGAATGTCAGGAAAACTAACAGGGGTTTTTCCTAAGTTAAATGACACCTTATTACCTTTTCTAAGTAAATCAAACAGCGAGGGTTTCTTGTAAAAGCCGAGTAAAATTAAGTGGCTGTTGTCTTTTTCGTTGAATCCACACAATGATGTACAGCGTTGAAGAGCATCTGCTTCACGTTGAGTCATGTGTTTAAGGGTTTGTAGGCTTTTAATCGAAAAGGTGCCTGGCGATACTGTTTCACCTGCTAAAATTTTTGCCCACAGCTTTTGCATTGAGGAATTAGCTGTGTCTTCACATAAACTTATAAATCGCTCTATCCAATCAAAATCGGGCTGTTGTTGACCCGTGACATCCGGGCAAAACGCCATAGCCATCGCCATGATGGTTTCAATATTTTCTTGGCGTTTAATAAATTGAATTTCTTGGCGAGTGTGAGCGCGCTCCAATAAGCTTGCTTGCGCTTTAATCTGATAGGCTAATTGCTGCTGACCTTGCGCTGAGTAGCTATCATCGCTCGCATGGTTAATCCTAGCCGATGATGCCTTATGAATCGGGTAGCCAAGTTGATTTTCTATAATATTAGCAAGATTAACTCTCGCTTGAGCCGCTTTCACTGTCATTGGGAGCAATAGCCTTGTTTGTTGTTGCTAACTGTGCATGGGTTTTGATGTTATTGAGCGCCAGTTTCACTGTGTTGTTGAGAATATACTGGCTTAATAATGCAAGGTAGCCACCAATGATAGGAGTATTTACTTCACCTTGTAACGAGCACTCAATATTTATTTCATTACCTGCACCTGTAAATTGGATCGTTCCTTGGGCTATATGCTCTTTATTAAATAAAATATTAAAAGTAAGTTGTTCATTATTCTGTTGTGTTATTGTCATTTCGCCATCGCCGAAACGGCTTTGCCAAAATTGGTGTGCCCCAACGCCTTGGCTTGGCTCTAAAACCGTAAACTTGATGTTGGGATCTACGCTTTTCCATGGTTGCCATTTATGCCATTGATTAAAGTCACCGACTAGTTTCGCTATTTCTGAGCTGCTAGCAGTGACCTGTATTGATTTATGAACCGTATAGCGTTGAGAAAGTAATAGCCCAACGACAAGCATAACTAGCGCACTGAGAAATAGGGCTTTTAGAGTTAAAACAAAAAATTTTATCATTTTACCTCGGGCAATAGTTTTATATCTTTCATAACATTATACGTAACCTAGGCTATAATTTATCTGATATGACTATATATGTTCTGATAAATGTATCATAGTTAAGTGACTGAGAGAATTTTATGCATCACTGTAAAATGTTGGTATTTTTACTAGGGTTGCTCTAAGGAATTATTAATGGCATCAGAAAGTAACGACTTTTTGTTTAGTGACCAAGATGAGGAGCAGCTTGTTGAAGAGACTGTCTCTGAGTTTTGGGACGTATTAATAGTCGACGACGATCCTGAGATACATTCAGTGACTAAGTTAGCGCTTTCTGGCGTTGAGTTCTGGGATAAAGGCTTACGATTCCACCACGCCTATTCAGGTTCAGAAGCGCTTGAATTACTTAAAAGTAACCATTCCATTTCGGTAATTTTACTTGATGTGGTTATGGAATCAGATGATGCTGGCCTGCAAGTTGTAAAGCAGGTACGAGAGTGCCTCAATAATCACAATGTGCGGATTATTTTACGTACCGGTCAACCAGGCTATGCACCTGAAGAAAAAGTGATCCGTGAATACGATATCAACGACTACAAAACAAAAACAGAACTTACTCGTAGTAAACTTATCACAGCCCTAGTAACAGCAATTCGCTCTTATGAACAAGTTTGTCAGCTCGAATTTCAAAGCCGTGCTTTAAATAATATTTTGTATGCATCTAAGGCAATTCTTGGTTTTACTGATATTAAAGCGTTTTCGATGGCGGTTATTAAACAGCTTTCGATTATTTTAGATTGCGAACCACAAGGGCTCTTGTGCGGCTCAATTGAAGATGACAATCAGGTTTATGTGCTAGGTGGCTGCGCTGAATACAATGAGTTTATAGGTCAAGGCATTGAACAACTTGATGATGGCCGTATTATCATGCAAGTCAATAACTGCCTAGCCCAAGGTGAGCATCAGCATACAGATGTAGACAGTACGTATTTATTAAAAAGCAAAAACCGCCAAGCAGCTATTTACCTTGAAACTGAGCACACGCCAAGTCCTTCACAACTGCAATTTGCAGAGATATTCTTAACGAACGTCAGTGTAGGTCTTGATAATGTTCGATTATTCAACCGTTTACGTGATGCAGCTTATAAAGATGTATTAACTGGTTTATCGAATCGTAACGATTTTATGAATAAGGTGGAGCGCTACTACCAGCCGGGCAAAAATGACTTTGTCTTTTTACTAATTGATGTTTCGCAATTCTCTGATATCAACAATGGCTTAGGGCAAGAAATCGGTAATTTATTACTAAATGCAATTGTTGATAGGCTACAACAAGAATACCCTAATGCAGAGCTTATCTCGCGCATTGGTGCAGATGTTTTCGGTTTGTTGTTGGCTGCTGATAAATGCGATATTGAGTTACTTCGTGAGCATTTAAGTTTACCATTTAATGCTGGCGAGCATATTTTGCCAATCAACTTTAACATTGGCTTATGTTATCAAGGTGACTTTCAGCAAGCAGGGATCGAGACTTTAAAACTAGGTTACATTGCTTTAAACCAAGCTAAAAAACAATCTGCTGAAACGGTGGTGACTTATACCCCAGACATGGAAGAGAAAATGGCTTGGCGTTTAGGGATCATTAGACAGCTTCGTCAAGACTTCGAACAACGTAAATTAGAGGTTTGGTTTCAGCCGCAACTTGATTTAAATACTCTAGAAATCATAGGTTGTGAAGCGCTACTGCGTTGGCCATCAGGTAATGGTCAGTATATTTCACCAGCGATTTTCGTTCCGATGGCTGAAGATGCTGGTTTAATTGTTGATATAGGGCAATGGGTGCTAGAGCAAGCATGTATGCAGCAAAAGCGCCTTGAAGCAATGGGCTTTGCAATCAGTATTGCCGTAAATGTTTCAGTACCGCAGTTTAAAGTTAAAGGCTATGCTCAGCAAGTAAAAGACACGCTTATTAAATACGATGTAAAACCGCAGTTTATTGAACTCGAAGTGACCGAAAGTGTGGTTATGGATGAGCTAGCTAATGTGATCACCACATTAAAAGAACTTAAAGAGTTTGGTATTGAGATTGCAATTGATGACTTTGGTACTGGCTTCTCGTCGTTAAGCTATTTGCAAAAACTACCATTAGACAGACTAAAAATTGATCGCGACTTTATCAAAGATTTACCTGGTCAAGATTGTCAGGCGATTGCTGCGTTAATTATTTCTCTTGGCGCAAGGTTAGGCTTAAAAACCATTGCAGAAGGGGTTGAAACACAAGCGCAAGCAGATTATTTAGCTCAGCTTGGCTGTGATGAAGTGCAAGGCTTCATGTACGCTAAGCCTATGCCAGAAAAAGAGTTAATTACTTACCTGCAAGCTAAGCAATAGCCAGTTCCAGTCAGTGCATACAAATTAAACAGCGCCCTCCCATGTGAAGGGCGTTTTGTTTTCTATAATAATCTATAAGACTGAGGTATAATTCGCCCCTTTTGTTAGCAGAGTACACTTTATGAGCGCATTAAAAGCCGAGCGAGGCCTGTTTTCTTACCCTAAATATTGGGCTGAATGCTATGGCACGGCGCCATTTTTACCAACCACTCGTGCAGAAATGGACGCGTTAGGCTGGGATAGCTGTGACGTGATCATTGTAAGTGGTGATGCGTATGTAGATCACCCAAGCTTCGGTATGGCTGTGATTGGGCGTATGCTTGAGTCACAGGGTTTTCGTGTGGGTATTATTGCGCAGCCTGACTGGAACTCAAAAGATGCCTTTATGGCGTTAGGTAAGCCTAACTTATTCTTTGGTGTTACAGCGGGTAATATGGACTCGATGATCAACCGTTATACTGCTGAAAAGCGTATGCGTCATGATGACGCTTATACGCCGGGTAACATAGGCGGTAAACGTCCTGACCGTGCGGTAGTTGTATACAGCCAACGCTGTCGCGAAGCTTATAAAGATGTGCCGTTGATCATTGGTGGTATTGAGGCGAGTTTACGCCGTATTGCTCATTATGATTATTGGCAAGAAAAAGTACGCCGTAGTGTATTGTTTGATGCTAAAGCTGACATTTTAATTTACGGTAACGCTGAGCGCCCACTTGTTGAAGTTGCCCACCGTATTGCTGCGGGTGAGTCGGTTGAGACAATTCAAGATATTCGTGGTACTGCGGTTATTCGTAAAGAACCATTACCGGGTTGGCGTGGTAGTGACTCAACTGCAATAGATAAAATCGGTAAGATTGATCCAATTCCAAACCCGTATGGCGCAGATGATGTGGGTTGTAGTAAATCTGAATTTAAAAAAGCAGGTATTGATTTAAGTGCCGAGGCGGCTAAGCCAATCACGATTCAGCCTGCTCGCCCTAAGCCATGGGAAAAGACCTACGTTAAGCTGCCTGCGTATGAGCAAGTAAGTGTGAATAAACCGCTTTATGCTCACGCCTCGCGTATTTTGCACCAAGAAACAAACCCAGGTTGTGCGCGTGCGTTATTTCAACGCCATGGCGACCGCTCTATTTGGGTAAATCCGCCTGCATTTCCGCTTGAAACTGAAGAAATGGATGGCGTATTTGGTTTGCCATATCAGCGTATTCCGCACCCAAGCTACGGCGATGAAAAAATCCCAGCTTATGAAATGATTAAAACCTCGGTGAACATCATGCGAGGCTGCTTTGGTGGTTGTTCTTTCTGTTCAATAACAGAACATGAAGGACGTATTATTCAAAGCCGTTCTGAGCAATCAATTATTGATGAAATTGAGCAAATTCGTGACAGAGTACCGGGCTTCACTGGGGTTATTTCTGACTTAGGCGGACCGACCGCGAATATGTATAAGTTGCGCTGTAAGAGCAAAAAGGCAGAGAGCACGTGTCGTCGTTTATCATGTGTTTATCCTGATATCTGTAAGCACATGGACACGGATCACACCCCAACGATTGAGCTTTATAAAAAAGCTCGAGATGTAAAAGGTGTGAAGAAAATCTTGATCGCGTCTGGCGTACGTTATGACTTAGCCGTAGAAGACCCTCGCTACGTAAAAGAGTTGGTTACCCATCACGTAGGCGGGTACTTAAAAATTGCCCCTGAGCACACTGAAGATGGTCCATTGTCTAAGATGATGAAGCCGGGCATGGGAGCTTACGATAAGTTTAAAGAGCTATTTGATAAATACTCAAAAGAAGCGGGTAAAAAGCAGTATTTGATCCCGTATTTTATTTCTGCTCACCCAGGAACGAAAGACGAAGACATGGTGAATATGGCGCTATGGTTAAAGGCTCATGACTTTAAGCTTGATCAAGTACAAAACTTTTATCCATCGCCGATGGCCAATGCAACCACAATTTATCACACTGAGATGAACTCTCTGCGCAATATTAAGAACAATACTGAGCAAGTGCCTGTTCCAAAAGGCGCACGCCAGCGTCGCTTACACAAAGCGATTTTACGATACCACGATCCTGCTGGTTGGCCGATGATCCGTGAAGCACTAAGAAAAATGGGCAAAGCGAATTTAATTGGTAAAGGGCCGAATTGTTTGGTTCCTGAAGAAGGTCGAAACGAGAAAACAGCTAAAGGTAAGGGCGGTAAAGGCCGTGCAGCACTGACTCGTCATACCGGTTTTAGCCAGTTTAAAAAGGCCAATACCAAACCTAGAGTAGGTAAAAATAAGCAGCGTGCAAAGTAAAAGATATAAATACGGCCCTTAAAGGGCCGTTTTTATTTATACCAATTCGCTTAATTAAGTATTATTGTGAATTGGTATCAGATTAATAGCCAGGTTGCGGTGCCTAAAAAGGCAAAGATACCGACAATATCCGTCACTGTTGTCAGTACGACACTGCCGGCGAGGGCAGGGTCAATTTTCATTTTCTTAAGAATTAATGGAATGCTTGCACCTGCAATACCAGCGGCAACAAGATTCATAAACATTGCAAAGGCCAGCACTGCGCCGAGTTTAAAGTCCCACTGCCATAGGGCAACCACACCAGCAATTAATATCGACCAAATAATGCCATTCAGTGCGCCAATTGCTAACTCCTTAAGTAATAAGAAGCGTTGGTTGGTTTGGTTGATATGACCAACCGCTATACCACGAATAACCAGAGTTAGGGTTTGGCTACCCGCAACACCCCCCATTGAAGGGACGATACCATTGAGTACCGCTAAAATAGGCAAGATTGCTAAGGTGTTTTCGAAAAAGCTTGCCACAATGGCTGCTAACAATGCGGTTAATAAGTTAACCCCAAGCCAAATAGAGCGACGCTGCGAACTTTTTAGCACTGGCGCAAAGGTATCTTCTTCGTCGTCAAGACCAGCAAGGCTTAGCATGCTGTGTTCAGCATCTTCACGGATTACGTCAACGATATCATCGATGGTAATACGGCCAAGCAAGTGAGCGTTATCATCTACAACAGGAGCTGAAATCCAGTTGTGACGCTCAAATAGCTGCGCCACATCGCTTTCATCCATAGAGATTAGGATTGACTCACAGTCTTCATCCATTAAATCATGAACAACTTTATCAGAAGGACTTGTCAGTAGCGTGGTTAACGAAAGCGCCCCTAAAAAGCAGTTATGTTTATCAACTACATATAAATCATCGGTACCCTCTGGTAACTCACCTCGTAAGCGTAAATAGCGCAGTACAACATCGAGAGTAACGTCAGGACGAATGGTTACCGTATCGCTGTTCATCAGGGCACCGGCTGAGCGCTCTTGATAAGAAAGCGCTTGAGTTGCCCTTTCTCTATCTTGCGAGTCCATCGCGCTAACAACGTCTTGATATACGGTATCAGGAAGACTACGTAAAACCTCACCTAAGTCATCGTCGTCCATATCTTCTGTAGCAGCAGCAATGTGCTCAGGCTCCATCTGGGCAATAATGCCAAGACGTACATCTTCAGAGAGTTCTTCTAGAACATCACCACGGACATCTGGGTCAACCAGCTGCCAAAGCATACGACGAATTTTATGGGGAGAAGACTCAAGTAAAAGGGCTGTATCACAAGGTGCCGTTTTAGCTAACATGCCGCGCACTTGAACAAATTGACCACTATTGAGTGACTTGGTCACTTGTTTGAGTTGTTGTAGTGGGTAATCTTGTTCAAAGGCTTCTGGCATTGGCGTCCTTACAACTGAAAAAAGTTTAAATAGGCTATGCAAATACAGCATAGTTGCTTTGTAGTGTATTTGCAGAGATATCGTCGCACTGCGATAAATTTATTAAGAGTTTTGTAATTTAGAAAAGCGAGCGATATAAAAGTAGGATATTTAAAGGGAATTTTAAATATCCGAAGTAAGTTTACCGTAAACCTTGAAGTCTTAGCAAATGCTATTCTTGCTCGTGAAAGCGTTGCGCAATTAATTCGCCGATTGCCGTTAATGCAGCGTCAGCGTCAGGACCTTCGCATACAACACGAACCTCTTTTCCTTGACTACTTTCAAGGAGCATTAACGCTAACACGCTGTCGCCTTCAGCTTCTTTCTCATCTTGAAAAAGTGTAATTTTGGCATCAAATTGCAGTGCTAGTTGCGCTAAAACAGTCGCAGCGCGAGCATGTAAGCCAAGTTTGTTTTGAATTAAAAAGGTATCTTCAGCGTGCATTGTTGGTGCCTAGTTAGATATCTTGTTCGCGGTGGCGAATTTTTACATTCGCATGAGTTTTAGAAAAGCTTTCACCAATTGTTTGCGCTAAGTAAACAGAACGGTGTTGGCCTCCTGTACAACCAATTGCAATGGTTAGGTAACTGCGGTTATTGCGCTCTAGATGTGGCAACCAAGTCTGTACAAAGGTTTGAATCTGCCAAGTGAACTTTTGCACTATGCTGTGGCTAGCTAAATAATCCCTGACAGGCTGATCGAGGCCGGTTAGTGGCTTTAAATCAGGCTCCCAGTGTGGGTTCGGTAAAAAGCGTGCATCAAAAACGTAGTCAGCTTCTTTTGGAATTCCATGCTTAAAACCAAACGACATGAACGTAATAATCAGTTTTTTATCTTTCTTACCTAAAATCTTTTCACGAATTGATTCTGCTAACTGATGAACACTCAAATCAGTGGTATCAATCATAAAGTCAGCGCGGGTGATCAGCACATCAAGCAGGGTTTTTTCTTGTTTAATGGCAAGATCAAGCGGTAAAGAATCAATCGATAATGGATGCAAACGGCGAGTTTCAGAAAAACGCTTAATTAGGGTTTGATCATCACTATCTAGGTAGAATAGTGTTGGGTTTGCAAAACCTGGCAGGTACTCAAGAATATCATTAAACTCTTGCTGCTCTTTCGGTAAGTTACGTACGTCGATACTGACGGCAATTTTGTCATAATTATCAGAAACACTTCGCACAAGCGAAGGCAGTAGGTTGACAGGAATATTATCAACACAGTAGTAGCCTAAGTCTTCAAGAACTCGTAAAGCGACCGATTTCCCCGAGCCTGAGCGACCGCTGATAATTATTAATTCCATTTATGCCTCTGATGCAATTACTTGAAATAGTTGCTGATCGCTTGTAGCACTTCGCAACTGTTTACAAAAATCTTTATCTTTAAGTCTATCAGCAATTGTTGACAAGGTCTTCAAGTGCAACTGGCAATCGCCATCTGGTACGATGAGTGCCACAAAAATATCAACGGGACGATTGTCTATCGCATCAAAATTGATGGGAGATTCACTGACAATAATAAATGCATGAGGTTCATCAGCACCACTCATTCGACCGTGGGGAATAGCTATTCCTCGGCCGATACCTGTACTACCTAACTTTTCCCTGTTCAGAAAAGCATCTAGGATATCTTGTTGAGATAAATGAGGAAACTGCTGGTGAGCTAACTCGCTAATATACTCAAGAATTCTTTTTTTGCTATTAAAAAGGACCGCAGCTTTGCTGCAGTCCTGATTAGTAAGTGAACTAAGTTTCATAATTTAATGTCGAGCTAATTTCTCTTTATGCTTAATGACTTGGCGATCAAGTTTATCGATCAATGAGTCAATTGCTGCGTACATATCTTGATGTTCTGTAGAAGCGAACAACTCGCCTCCGTTTACATGTAAAGTTGCTTCTGCTTTTTGGCTTAATTTTTCTACATCTAAAATGACATGAACATTATTAATATGATCAAAATGCCTTTCTAGTTTTGCGAACTTAGTGTTTACATAGTCTCTTAATGAATCAGTGACTTCTACGTGACGACCAGTTAAATTTAGTTGCATAAGCATTTTCCTTCTATGTAAAACGTCTAAATCAGACTTTTACGCTGATTAGACGGAGGTATTGCTAGAGACTCACGATATTTTGCAATTGTACGTCTAGCTACTTTAATTCCTTGCTCAGCCAATATATCTGCAATTTTGCTATCACTCAATGGTTTAACCGAGTTTTCTGCAGCAACTAACTTCTTGATTAAAGCGCGAATTGCTGTAGAAGAACACTCACCACCATTTTCGGTGCTGACATGGCTTGAGAAGAAATATTTCAACTCAAAAATTCCCCTTGGGGTATGCATATATTTTTGTGTTGTAACCCGAGAAATCGTCGATTCATGCATTTCGACCATTTCAGCGACATCGTTTAGCACCATTGGCTTCATTGCTTCTGGGCCATGTTCAAAGAAAGCTTGCTGTTGTTGCACGATACAGTTGGTCACTTTTAGTAAAGTATCGTTACGGCTTTCTAAGCTCTTAATAAACCACTTTGCTTCTTGTAAGTGAGAACGAATAAATTGGCTGTCGCTACTTGATTTAACAGAGCGAGACATCGCTGCATATTGGCTATTCACTCTAATTTTTGGCATACAATCTGGGTTTAACTCGACTACCCAGCGGCCTTTCACTTTTTTCACTGATACATCGGGTATGACGTACTCAGATTCTTCGCGTACTATGCTATCCGCAGGCTTAGGATTTAAGCTGTGAATGAGCGTCATCACTTCTTTAAGCTCGTTTTCTTTAAGCTTAGTCTTTTTCATTAAAGTGCGATAGTCGCGACTTGCTAATAATTCGATATGCTCAGATAAAACCATTTTAGTTTCAGCTAAATATGGCGTATTGGCATCGAATTGACGAAGTTGTATACACAGGCACTCTTGTAAACTTCGCGCGCCGATACCAACTGGATCGAATAACTGTATTCTTTTTAAGACAGCTTCAACTTCATCGAGTTCGATTTCTTCTTCATCATTATTTTGATTAAAGCTTTCGACAATATCTTCGCAGCTAACCGTTAAAATACCTGAGTCATCGATAGCTTCAACGATGGCAACGGCAATCGCTTCATCGGTAGGACTAAATGGTGTGAGCTGTAGTTGCCACATTAAATATTCTTGCAGTGTTTCTGTTGAAGCACCTTGGTAAATAGACTCGTCTTCAGGCATTGGCCCAGACGATGTTGATGGGGCGGCACTCATGTACTCATCCCACGTAACATCCATAGCTAAGTCATCGCTAACCGTATCCTTACTCAGAGCATCACTGCTTTCTTGCTCGAATTCGCTAGGTGCTTCGTCGGCAGACGCGCTGACTTGTACATCGTCAGACTCCGCTTTTTGCTCATTCTTACCGATGCTTTCTTCGTTGTAATCCGCTTCTTCCACTTCAAGCAGAGGATTACTATCAAGCGCTTCTTGAATTTCTTGCTGGAGATCCAATGTACTGAGCTGCAACAAGCGAATGGCTTGTTGCAGTTGTGGAGTCATTGTAAGTTGCTGGCCCATGCGCAGCTGTAATGATTGCCTCATGTATCCCTAACAATCCTTTTTAAGTTATCGGTAACGGTGAGGACACTGTTATCGATTTATTGTCATTGTATAAGTCTAGCAGATGCTCTAGTCGGTGGCGTAATGGTTACAGCCTGAATTGCTCGCCTAGATAAACATCACGTACAGTTTGGTCAGCTAATACGTGCTCAGGTGTCCCTGATGCAATTAGCTCCCCATGAGAAACAATGTAGGCTTTTTCACAAACATCAAGGGTTTCTCGAACATTATGGTCAGTAATAAGTACACCAATACCACGATTTTTTAGGTGCTCAATAATTTTCTTTATATCTAACACCGAAATAGGATCAACACCAGCAAAAGGCTCATCTAAAAGGATAAATTTAGGATTAGCGGCTAATGCACGTGCAATTTCAACGCGGCGTCGTTCACCACCTGACAGTGCCATACCTTGGCTATCGCGAATATGTTGAATGCTAAATTCATCTAATAAGTTGTTAAGCGTCTCTTCGCGCGTTGTTTTGTTAAGATCTTTGCGGGTCTCTAATATGGCCATCAAGTTTTGGTAAACTGTTAATTTTCGAAAAATAGACGACTCTTGTGGTAGATAACCAATACCTAAGCGCGCACGGCTGTGCATTGGCAAAAGCGTGATATCGTTATCATCGATGCTTATTTTTCCTTTGTCGCTTGGTACGAGCCCTACAATCATATAGAAGGTCGTTGTTTTACCTGCACCATTTGGCCCTAACAAGCCAACAATACTGCCCGCTTCAACTTCAAGACCGACATTTTTAACCACTTGGCGGCCTTTGTAGCTTTTAGCTAAAAGCTCTGCTTTTAATGTGCTCATGGTTGGCCTTTATCGTCTTTTTTATTTTCTACAGGCACTAAAATAGTGTGTACACGATCTGTTGAGTTTTCGTCTTTTTCTGCGCTGATCAGCTGTTGAGCCATATCATAGGTAATGCTTTTTGCCGTTACTTTTTGACCCGCTTGAGTGACTTCAGCTTCGCCATTGAGTGTTAAGAAGCGTTTCGCAACATCATAACGAACTTCTTCGGCGCTGGCGCTCATCACGGTGCCATCAGCTTGCTTTTCTTCGAAGTAAGCTGGTTTGCCTGTAGCGATAATTAATTCGACTGTACCTTCGGTGTCACCGCCATGTGCCTCAAGTCGCTCTGCTGTAATGCGACGATCACCATGCACGATCTCTACGTTACCTTCGAATATGCCAACGCCATCTTTTAGTTTACCGACTTGGCGATCTGAGCTAATGCTAATTTGAGCGCCTGTTTGCTCGGCAGCTGCGCCCGAAAAGGCAATCAATAAGCTTGGGATCAGGAGTAATTTCTTCAGTTTATTGGTCATAGTATATGGTTCGTGTATGGTTAGTTAACTCAACAATTTCGGCTTTTAAATCGGCTTTTAAGCCTTTACCGGTAATTTTTAAATTCGGTCCTGTTAGTGTTACAGGTTGCTTTGAAAACATCGTCATTTTATCAATGTCGACATTAATATTTTCTGCTTTTATATCTTCGATCATACCGTTATGGGTTAAGTTTTTAGCAACTACATCCCCTTCAAAAATCAGCTGATCATTTTCGTATAAAGTAGCTTCTTTGGCTCTTACTTGCCAAACTTGCTGATCGCTATAAATAGTAAAAATAGGTTGTTCAAAAAAGGTAAACCCTAATTGTTGATACAACTCCATTTTTGCAGCTGCCACTTTATGACTAATTTTACCTTGCTCGTCATAAGCTGTTTGCTTTAGAGCAACGGCAGTGTAATCAGGCGTTGCGATGATCTCGTCTTCACTAGTTATTGTATCAGTTGACTGGTTAAAGTACGGGTACCATAACCACACCATGCAACAGACAAAAACAATACTCAGTAAAATACGGGCTATATTCATGCGCTGGTTCCATCGCTAGTTAACGGCTTGCCGTTTTCTAACATCAGTAAATCAGTTAATTCACGCACAGCTCCAAAGCCACCCGGTAATAATGTGGTGTAATGAGCCAGCTTCTTGATAAGCGGGTGTGCATCGTTTACTGCGACAGCAAAGCCAACTTTTTCCATAACTGGTAAGTCTGGACCATCATCACCAATATAGGCAATCTGTTTATCTGTCAGCCCCAGTTTATCCTTTAACTCTTGATAAGCAATCAGCTTATCTTCTTGTCCCTGATAAATGTGCTGAACTGTTAGGCTAGTCATTCGCTGCTGAACTATTTGTGAATGGCGGCCAGTAATCACTGCCACTTCAAAGCCACTATTAATGAGTGCTTTAATACCAAAACCATCTTTAGTATTGAATGCTTTAAGCTCTTCGCCATTATTACCCAAATAAATTCGACCATCAGAAAAAACACCATCAATATCACAGATTAATAGTTTTATTTTTTGAGCACGCTGACTCACATCAGGGCTCAGGGGCTGGTATAGTTCGGCGAATGTCATTGCTTAGAGAACTCCTGCTTTTAATAAGTCTTGCATATTTAGGGCACCAATTGGTGTGTTGCTTTGATCCACCACAATTAAACCATTAATACGTTTATGCTCCATAATATTTAAAGCTTCAGCCGCAAGCATGTCAGGGCGAGCCGTTGTGCATGAACGGGTCATCACTTGGCTAATTGCCGTGTTATGGATATCGATGCGCTGTTCTAAAATACGGCGTAAGTCACCATCAGTGAATAACCCGGCTAACTTTTCATCTGCACCAATCACTGCGGTCATACCAAGGCCCTTGGCTGACATTTCAATCAATGCATCTTTGATGCTTTGGGTTTCGCTAACGATTGGCGTTGCGTCGCCTGCGTGCATCACATCATCTAATGTAAGTAATAAACGTTTACCTAAGCTGCCACCAGGGTGCGAAAGTGCAAAATCGTCGGCAGTAAAACCTCGGGTTTCTAGTAGCGCAACCGCCATTGCATCGCCCATAACCAAGGTTGCAGTGGTGCTTGCCGTTGGGGCAAGGCCTAACGGACACGCTTCTTGGCTAACTTTGATGCACACATGAACATCAGACAGTTTTGCCATTGTTGAGTCTGGGTTGCCTGTTAATGAAATCATTTTTGCGCCAATGCGCTTAATAACAGGGATAATACTGAGTACTTCGCTGGTCTCACCTGAATTTGAAATACACATCACCACATCGTCGCGGGTGATCATTCCTAAATCACCGTGGCTAGCTTCGCCAGGATGAACAAAAAATGCCGGAGTGCCAGTACTTGCAAGGGTTGCAGCAATTTTATTACCTACATGGCCAGACTTGCCCATACCAATCACAATAATACGACCTGTACATTGGAACATTAATTGGCAAGCATTATCGAAATCTTGATTTATATATTGCTCAATTTCTTGTAAAGCTTGTGCTTCAATTTCGAGTACGCGCTTACCCTGCGCGATAAAGCTAGGTTGTGTCATTAATTATCCTACTTGGCTGAAAATATAGCCCTGATATGCAATAAATGCGACTAACAGTAAGCCACCTTCTACTCTATTGATACGACGAGCACCTTTAAAGTTCAATGACATGGCAATCAATACAACGGTTGCTGCAATCATGATAAGTGCATCGCGGTTTGCCGCAGAAGGGTCAATAATTGATGGGTTGATAATACCCGCAAGTGGTAATACGGCGAGTAAATTGAAAATGTTTGAGCCAACGATATTACCAAGCGCTAAATCGTCTTCGTTTTTTAATACCCCTGCAATACAGGCTGCCAGCTCTGGTAAGCTGGTGCCAATAGCAATTATGGTTAAGCCTATTACAAGGTCTGATAGACCAAAATATTTTGCGATATCAACGGCTGATTCAACTAAAAAGTGTGAACTGACTGGTAATAAAATCATGCCGATGATTAACCAAAATATGGCTGATTTGGTACTGACATCGTTCGGAACGTCTTCACACGCCTCGCTGACAAATGGGTCATCTTGGTTTTTAGCACGCAGAGACACAATAACTAAGCCACCAATGAACACCGCAAAGGCAATCATCAATGCAATGCCTTCAGCGAACGAAAAATAGTTATCAGAGAACACATACCAAGCGGCTACAGAGATTAATAGCACCAGCGGCATTTCGCGTTTAAGTGTCATTGAAGATACTGAAAGGGGGCGCAGTAAAGCTGTGACACCAAGTACAAGTAAGATGTTAGTAATGTTAGAGCCGACCGCATTTCCTACCGCAGTATCTGTTTTATCAGCAAGTGCTGCCGATGCAGATACCATCATTTCAGGCGCAGATGAGCCCATAGCAACAACAGTTAAACCAATGATTAGGGTGGGGATCCCCATATTTTTTGCCAGTGCAGCCGCCCCATAAACAAACCGATCAGCACTCCAGACGAGTGCAGCAAAGCCAATAATTAAAATGACAAAAGAAGTCACCATTGTGATACGCCAACATTACTTATACAGATGACTGCAAATAGTAACAAAAGCGAACCTGAAAGTATAAGTAAAAGAATGGGCTGGCAAGCATAAAGCGTGCTTGGTAAGGAAACTAAATTTCAGGTGTCGTTAAGCTCTTTACAGCTAGCTTTAGAATTTATTGATAGAAAATATTACAAAATTTTACGATTTGTTTTTTCCATCTTGACTAAAAAACCCTTAAAATGGCAAAACTAGTGAAAAACGTTATGGAGAGCGACTTGTCGCAATCAATAGTAGAAATCAAGGATGTAACCTTTTCACGGGGCGATAGAATCATATATAAAAATATGAGTTTTAACATTCCGAAAGGCAAGATTACCGCTATCATGGGACCGAGCGGCATTGGTAAAACCACCATGTTACGCTTAATTGGCGGTCAGCTGAAGCCTGACTCTGGTGACATTTTATTTGAAGGCAAAAGCATTCCTAGCATGACTCGCAAGGAACTTTACGCCGCCCGTACCAAAATGAGCATGCTGTTTCAAAGCGGCGCTTTATTTACCGATATGTCAGTGTTTGACAATATCGCCTTTCCTTTGCGCGAACATACTCAGCTTAGCGAAGATTTAATCCGCCTTGTTGTTTTAATGAAATTACAAGCTGTTGGTCTGCGTGGTGCACAAGATTTAATGCCGTCTGAGCTTTCGGGTGGTATGGCTCGTCGTGCTGCTTTAGCGCGTTCAATTGCCCTTGATCCAGAACTTATCATGTATGATGAGCCTTTTGCTGGTCAAGATCCTATTTCCATGGGTGTGCTTGTTAAACTTATTAAGTCACTGAATGAGGTGTTAGGTTTATCATCACTGATCGTAACTCATGATGTAACAGAAGTTATGAGTATTGCCGACCACGTGATCATCATTGCTGATCAAGGAGTGATAGGCGAAGGGTCACCTGAGCAAATGCAAAACCATGAATCTGAGCTTGTGCAACAGTTCTTAAATGGTTTATCGGATGGCCCTGTGCCATTCCATTTCCCAGCTCCTGCGTATGATGATGAATTACTAGGAGTGCATAATGCTTGATCTATTCCAGAAGTTAGGTCACAAAACGCTAGGGCGCTTTGCCGCGCTTGGTCGTTCTACTCAAATGCTGTTTGGTGCACTCGTTAATGTGCCAAACTTTAAAAAAGGCACACCTTTACTTGTTCGCCAATTATATATGGTGGGCTCGCAATCTCTTTTGATCATCATGGTGTCAGGCCTATTTATCGGTATGGTGCTCGCTCTGCAAGGTTACACCGTATTAGTAGGCTATGGTGCTGAAGATAGCTTAGGACCCTTAGTGGCATTGAGCTTATTACGTGAGTTAGGCCCTGTAGTAACAGCATTACTGTTTGCTGGTCGCGCGGGTAGTGCGCTTACTGCTGAAATTGGGTTAATGAAAGCGACTGAACAATTATCAAGTTTAGAAATGATGGCGATCGATCCACTTAAACGCATTATTGCACCGCGTTTTTGGGCTGGTTTTATCAGTATGCCATTGCTTGCACTAATATTTTCTGCGGTTGCTATTATTGGCGCTCATTTAGTGGGTGTTGATTGGCTTGGTGTTGACTCAGGAAGCTTCTGGTCAATCATGCAAGCGCAAGTGTCGTTTCAACAAGATATTGTGAACGGCATGATTAAGAGTTTTGTATTCGCCATGATTGTGACTTGGATTGCACTTTACAAAGGCTATGACTGTGTTCCTACATCTGAGGGGATCAGTAAGGCCACAACAGAAACCGTTGTGCACTCGTCATTGGCAGTATTAGGTTTTGACTTTATTTTAACAGCGGTAATGTTTACCAGCTAATTAGGGTATTAAGATGAATTCACGGAAATTAGAAATATTAGTTGGCTTTTTTGTAGCCCTTGGTATCGCTGCATTTGCATTATTAGCATTTAAAGTTGCGAATGCTGGCATTAGTGGGAGTGGTGAAACTTACCAACTTAACGCAAAGTTTGAGAATATTGGTTCTTTAAAAGCAAGAGCGCCTATCAAAGTAGGTGGTGTGGTTGTTGGTCGAGTTGAATCTATTTTTATCCATCCAAAAGAGTTTGTGCCGGTGGTTAATATGGCGATTGATGCTAATTACTTATGTAAGTTTTCAGACACCACATCAATCTCCATTTTAACGTCAGGTATTTTAGGTGAACAGTATTTAGGTATTAACCCTGTTATTGCCCCAGAATCTGCTGAGCAGCGTTGTATGGGCAATGAAGTGACAGTTAATGAACAAGATGCTGGCTTAGATGAGCTGTTTGGTGTTGAAAGTAAGGCTCTTGCCAATGGTGACTACATTACCGACACAAAATCAGCATTAGTTTTAGAAGAATTGATAGGTCAGTTCTTATTCAACCAAGGAAGTGAATAATTATGTTTAAGAAGTTTTTAGTATGTTTGGGCATGCTGTTGACGTTAAATGTCAATGCAGCTGATGCAAATATTGATTTAAAAGATCCTTATAAAATGGTGCGTAAAGTATCTGATCATACGTTTGCGCGTATTTCTAAAGATCAGCCTCTAATTGCGAAAGATAAAGAGCATTTACGCGTTATCGTTGAAGAAGAGCTGATGCCTTACATAGACTACAAATATGCTGCACTGCGCGTATTAGGTAATCATGTATCAAAGGTGCGCGCTATCGAAGATAAAGAAGAAAAAGCGAAAGCAATTAAAGAGTTGCAGCGCTTTATTGATGTATTTCAAAAATATTTAATCGCCACTTACGCTGGCGTGTTTACACAGTACACTAATCAAAGCGTTGAGTTCGCACCTGCGCAGCCTTTCAAAGGGCAAGATGTCGTAGTAGTGAAAACAAAAATTGTTGAGCCGGGTAAGCCAGATATTAAAATCGATTTTAAGGTACGCGAGGATCGTGATGGTGATTGGCGAGCCTATGACATGATTGCGGAAGGTATTAGCTTATTAGATGCTAAACAAAGTGAATTACAAGGTATTTTACGCCAACAAGGTATAGAATATGTGAGTGATTTATTGGAGCAGAAGAGCCAGTTGCCAGTTCAGTTCAGAGGTGAAGGTGGCAATGAGTAAAGTCGAGATTACTCAACTTGAAGAGAACCAGTTTCGAGTCAGTGGCGAACTGACTCGAAATTCAATTGGTCGTGAACGGCTTCTGAACGTTAAGCCAGATACTAAGCATAAAACATGGTATTTTGACCTTTCTGGGCTTTCTAGGGTTGACACGGCGGGCTTAGCTTGGTTAATTCACTCTTTCGCAGAATTAAAGCAGCAAGGCATTCACCTTGAACTGCAAAATAGCCCTGAGCAATTGCAAAACTTAATGCAGTTGGGTCAGGTCACAAACTTATTTGAGTGAGATTTATGGAAACGAGCCAAGTCGAAACGTTATTACGCGACGAATTAAAACTAGATGAAGTGATTGTTAAAGCAAATGGTAGCCACTACGAAGTGATTGCTGTTGGTGAGTGTTTTGATGGTTTATCTCGCGTGAAGAAGCAACAGTTGGTTTATGCTCCGTTAATGTCAACAATCTCAGACGGTACAATCCACGCTGTATCTATCAAAGCGTTCACACCGACTGAATGGAAACGCGAACAAAAATTTATTTTACCTCAATAGTCGCAGGGCCTCCTAATGGATCAATTTGTTATTCAAGGTGGCACCTCGCTGGCAGGTGAAGTCACTATTTCTGGCGCTAAAAATGCCGCTCTTCCAATTCTTTTTGCTGCGCTTTTAGGGCAGGGCAAAAGTACCTTTAGTAATGTTCCTCGTTTACGCGATATCGGCACCACAGAAGCCTTGTTAAAAACGCTGGGTGCAAATGTCGAATGGCAGCAAGACAAACTAATCATTGATGGTGCGACGGTTGATAAAACGCTTGCACCGTACGAGCTGGTAAAGCAAATGCGTGCCTCTGTGCTTGCATTAGGCCCTTTAGTTGCCCGTTTTGGCCAAGCGCAAGTATCACTGCCAGGTGGTTGTGCGATTGGTGCCCGCCCAGTTGATATCCATATTCAAGGCCTCGAGCGCATGGGCGCTATCATCAAGGTTGAAAATGGTTATATCAACGCTAAGGTTGATGGTCGCTTAAAAGGTGCTGAAATCTTTATGGAGATGGTCAGTGTTGGCGCAACAGAAAACTTACTAATGGCAGCAACGCTGGCTGATGGTAAAACTGTACTTGAAAATGCCGCTCGCGAACCTGAAATTACCGATCTTGCTAATTGCTTAATTGCGATGGGTGCGAAGATCAGCGGTGCAGGCACTAGCCGTATCGAAATTGAAGGGGTTGAGTCACTATCGGGTTGTGAGTACAGCATTCTTCCTGATCGCATTGAAACAGGTACCTTCTTGGTTGCGGCGGCAATGGCTGGCGGTGAAGTGCTTTGTAAAAATACAGACCACCATAGTCTTGATCCTGTGATTGAAAAACTACGCGCTACCAATGCCTTGGTTGAAGTCACTGATAACAGCATTTATCTTGATATGCGTGGCCGCGAATTAAAAGCAGTTAATATTAAGACTATGCCACACCCGGGTTTCCCTACCGATATGCAAGCGCAGTTTACAGCTTTAAATGTGGTAGCGAAAGGCAGTGCAACCATCACAGAAACGATTTTTGAAAACCGTTTTATGCACGTACCAGAGTTACAGCGTATGGGCGCAAACATTCGCTTAGAAGGTAATACGGCAATTTGTGGGGATACAGAAAGCCTATCAGGCGCGCAAGTGATGGCAACTGATTTACGTGCTTCAGCGAGCCTTATTTTGACAGGGATCGTTGCTCAAGGTGAGACTATTGTTGACCGCATCTATCACGTAGACCGTGGTTATCAACGCATTGAAGATAAGCTGAGTGCGCTAGGTGCTAATATCAAGCGCCATTCAAGCTAATCGCTAAGACTTCCAAAAAAGGCCTAACACTTGTTAGGCCTTTTTTGTATCTGTATTACCTAAGTAACTACTGCTCGTCTTCGAGTTCTGCAACAGTCACCATTATTTTTAAGATTTTGCCATTGCGATATACTTCAAACTCAAGTTCTTTTCCTGGCTCTGTATTGGCCAGTTTCTCGAGCACTTGTTGTGGGTTTGCTACTGCAATACCGCCAATTTTAACTACAATATCTGTTTCTCTAATACCTGCTTTCCAGGCTGGGCCAAATGGATCAAGTTGAGAAATACGCATACCTGCAACAGGCGTAAAGTTATCGCTAACATCTTTACCTGTACTATCAATGCCGGTGCCACTAAAGCCTAAATAGCCACGTACGACACGGCCATGCTTTATTAGTTTATCCATCACATCTTTGGCAATCGAGTAAGGCACCGCAAAGAAAATACCCTGAATATCGAGATTTTCATGAGTTTTAAATTGTGCCGAGGTAATACCGACTAAGTCACCTCTTGAATTGACTAACGCGCCACCTGAGTTGCCCACGTTAATCGCAGCATCCATCTGTAATAGGCTGCTGTAAGGGCTATCGATTAAGTTTTGTTTACCCGTCGCACTGATAATACCTTGGGTAATGGTTTGACCTAAGTTAAGCGGGTTACCTATCGCTAAAACAACATCACCTACACGTGGTTTAAATTTATCGTTCACTGGAATTTTTGGTAAATGCTCAGCGCTGATCTTTAACAGTGCTAAATCTGTTTGAGTATCAAAACCAATCACTTGTACATCATAAAAACGACGGCCATCAGCGAGCGTAACAATAATGAGGTCGGCATTTTTGATTACATGGTAGTTAGTCAAGATATAGCCGTCTTGGGTCATGATCACACCAGAGCCAAGAGCTTGAACGGTGTTTTGACGTTTATAGCGCGGTTGATTGGAAATGCTTTCTGAAAAAATAGTAACAACCGACGGCGCTGCTTTTTGTACTGCATCAGCAAAGCTCATATGTTCAGAGGATATCGCTGCAGGTAAATTCATATCTGGTAACAGTGTGCTACGAAGGCTTGGGCTAAATAAAACCACTAAAAAGGCAATGCCTAAACCAGTGAAAAGCGGTGGAAGGATAAATTTTAAAAGTTTCAGCACAGTATTCTTATTATCAGTGAGCAATCCCTTAATGATGGCACAAAAAAAATAACAGCGGCAAGCACCGCTGTTATTTTTTCATGATTTATCAACTAGGTTTACTGAATAAGTACGAAAATAAGCTCTCTACCTCGTTTAACACCTAGTACGATGTTACCTTTGGTATTTTCGATGATCTTATTCATGTCGCGGATTGTTTCAACGCGTTGACGGTTCACTTGCATGATCACATCACCTTCTTCAAGGCCGACACGAGCAGCTGGAGAACGCGCTTGTACGCCGGTTACTTCAACACCCTTACCATCACTCTTCTGGGTATTTTCTAATGTCGCTCCTTGGAAAGCTGGGTGCGTTTCTTCGCCAGCAGCAGTCGTTGCTGATGCACCATCTAATGTGACATTAACGGTTTTGATTTTGCCATCTCGGTAAATGCCCAGTTTTACTTTTTTGCCTTCGCCAAGGGTAGCAATTTTACTGCGTAATTCATGGAAACCACTAATTTCAGTACCATCAACGCTAATGATTACATCACCCGCTTTGATACCCGCTTTACTTGCTGCTGTATCATCCATTACTTGCATAACGTAAGCGCCTTGTTTTACGTCTAGCTGTTGTGCTTTAGCGAGGCCTGCATCAAGTGGTCGACCTGAAATACCCAGCGAGCCACGACGCACTTCACCGTGCTCGATGATCTGGTCAACAAGGTTTTTCATCATGGTAGATGGAATGGCAAAACCAATCCCCACATTACCACCTGATGCACCTAAGATAGCAGTGTTGATACCAATCAGTTCACCATTAAGGTTCACTAACGCGCCGCCTGAGTTGCCTTGGTTGATAGCTGCATCGGTTTGAATAAAGTCTTCATAGCCCTCTATATTTAAACCGCTACGGCCAAGGGCACTGACGATACCTGATGTTACTGTGTGACTTAGACCAAATGGATTACCAATGGCAACTGCGAAGTCTCCTACACGTAACTGATCTGAATCGGCAATTTTAAGCTCTGTTAAGTCTTCAGCATCAATTTGCAGCAAGGCAATATCTGACTCTTTATCACTACCAATTTTGGTCGCGTCATATTCGCGGCCATCTTCTAAGGTCACCACCATTTTTTCGGCATCTTCGATAACATGGTTATTAGTAACCACGTATCCTTCGTCTGCATCAATGATCACACCTGAGCCTAGGCCACTAAATTCACGCTTTTGACTGCCACCACGAGGAACACCAAAAAAGTCATCAAATGGAGTCGCACGGCGGCGAACTTCTTTGGAGCCTGATACTTGAATGCTCACCACGCCCGGTGTGATTTGCTCAAGCATAGGTGCGAGGGTTGGCAATTGTTGACCATTTACAGCAACAGGAAGTTTTGCCATTGAAATTGCAGGGCTTAATAATAAGCTAGAAGATAAAATAGCAGCACTGATAACAGATAATTTCATTTTCATAGTCTGGGTTTACTCCACTTCAGAGATAAAGCAAAAACTAAAAAGGGCTGCATAAGCAGCCCTTTTCTTGGTTTAGATATAAAGCTGTTATATCTAATGACTATGGGGTCAAAAAAAAGTTCATCAAGAGGCTTTAGAATGTTCTGAAACTTTCTCTGAGCCAGTGAACAAGCCCGTTTCACCAACAACATAGTCAGCAGGCTGAGCTTCAGCACTTGAACGATCGCCTCTGCGGTCTTGTAATGAGTTTTGTAATTGCTCAGTTGTTTCTTTAGAAAAGAACGGCTCATTTGGGTGCTGTTTTTTATCAGCAAGTAGCAGTTTATTTGTATCTTCTACATGGTTCAGTAGCTGGTCGTAGTTATCTTTCATTTTAGATACTAGCTTACCTGTGCTCGCTAGATGATCAGCTACATCTTGACGATATTGTTCAAGTGCATTGTTAGCTTGCTCGACTTGTTGTTCTAGTTCGTCTTGCTTAAATTGTTTTTTGGTTACAAAAGCACCAATGAAGAATGCTGAAATTGCAACGATGATTAGAATACCTATCCAGGTAATTGTGCCCATAAATCTACCCCTTTGGGAAAAAATAACAAAAACAAATGCTTTAAAAGCATTTATAGTCCAATCATTATTAAAATATGCTTAATTTGATTGTGAAATCATACTGCGGGCTAATATACCCTGAGATACGATGCGTGTTAATATACTGTGCAAATTTAACTGTGTTTTATTGTAACGACCTATGACTCCTTGGCAGAAATACCAACAAGATTTACAACGTGAAGACTTTGTACATGATGCAGCGCAAGAAAATGCAGTGCGCCATTTGCAAAGACTCTATGATGACCTAACGGCAGACAAACCGGCCGCGAAGGGGTGGTTTGCCAAACTATTCTCTAAAGATAGCACGCCAAGTATAAAAGGGCTGTATTTTTGGGGCGGAGTAGGTAGAGGTAAGACCTATTTAGTTGATACGTTCTACGAAGCTTTACCTACTGATCGTAAGATGCGTGTGCACTTTCACCGTTTTATGCATCGCGTGCATGATGAGCTGAAAAAGTTAAAAAATACCAGTAATCCATTAAATGTGGTTGCAGATATCTTTAAATCAGAAACAGATATTATCTGTTTTGATGAATTCTTTGTGCAAGATATCACTGATGCAATGCTGCTAGGTGGTTTGATGGAAGCCTTATTTGAGCGCGGCATTGTGCTGGTAGCTACGTCAAACATCGTGCCTGATGAGCTGTATCGAAACGGTTTGCAACGTGCACGTTTCTTACCAGCAATTGAGTTGGTAAAAGCCAACACCGAAATTGTTAATGTAGACTCGGGGGTTGATTATCGCTTACGTACCCTTGAGCAAGCCGAAATTTTCCATAGTCCGCTTGATAAGCAAGCTGATGATAATTTATTTGAATACTTCGATAAGTTGTCACCTGAGCCGGGTGTGCTCGATAAAGAAATTGAAATTGAAGGGCGGATGATCAAAACCCGTAAAGTGTCTGACTGTATTGCTATGTTTGAGTTTAGTGAACTATGCGAAACAGCCCGCAGCCAAGTTGATTACATGGAAATAAGCCGACTTTATAACACGGTGATTTTGTCGAACGTAAAAGCTCTTGGGCAAGCCAATGATGATGCCGCACGTCGTTTTATCGCGTTAGTGGATGAATTCTACGAGCGTCATGTTACGCTGATTATCTCTGCTGAAAAGCCAATAACCGAGCTATATAGCGAAGGTAACTTAAATTTTGAATTTAAGCGCTGTATTAGCCGACTACAAGAAATGCAATCGTTAGAATACTTAGCAAAAGAGCATTTAGCGTAGTAGAGCTGTCAGCTTTCAGCCGAACGGTGTTGAATGTAAGGCGCGCCAAGCAAGCGTGACGCCTACGATTGATGTAGGCGTGAAATTTATTTCGCGCGCACTTAGCTGATAGCCGATTTTCTCGAATAAAAAACAACCATCATATAGCAATGTGGTTCAAGTGCTGGTATACTCCCGCGTCTGCCACGTTGCGTTCTATTGCCAGATATTAGTTTAGCCTCTAATTGATGGCTCAAAGTCTTAAACTCGAAGGGGTTAAAGCATTCAACTTAGAGCGGTAATTAATAATAATTACCTGTGGTTTTAATTAAAAAACATTGGATTTTAATAAATGAAAACGTTTGTTGCTAAGCCAGAAACAGTAAAACGTGACTGGTACGTAGTTGACGCTGAAGGTAAAACTTTAGGTCGCATCGCTACTGAAATCGCTCGTCGCCTACGCGGTAAGCATAAAGCTGAATACACTCCTCACGTAGATACTGGTGATTACATCATCGTTATCAACGCTGAGAAAGTTACTGTTACTGGTAATAAAGCAAAAGACAAAATGTACCACGCACACACTGGTTTCCCAGGTGGTCTTAAGTCTACTACTTTCGACAAGCTTCAAGCTGCAAAGCCTGAAATGATCATCGAAAAAGCTGTTAAAGGCATGTTGCCACGTGGTCCTTTAGGCCGCGCAATGTACCGTAAACTTAAAGTTTACTCAGGTACTGAGCACAACCATGCTGCACAACAGCCTCAGGTTCTAGACATTTAAGGAGCACTATCATGGCAAATCAATACTACGGTACAGGTCGTCGTAAAAGTTCAAGTGCTCGCGTATTCTTACGCCCAGGCACTGGTAACATCGTAATCAACAAGCGCTCTCTAGAAGAGTACTTCGGTCGTGAGACTGCTCGCATGGTTGTTCGTCAAGCACTAGAGCACGTAGAAATGACTGAAAAGTTTGACCTACACATCACTGTTTCAGGTGGTGGTACAACTGGTCAAGCTGGTGCTATCCGTCACGGTATCACTCGTGCACTTATGGAGTTTGACGAGTCTCTACGTCCTACACTTCGTAAAGCAGGTTTCGTTACACGTGATGCACGTAAAGTTGAGCGTAAGAAAGTGGGTCTTAAGAAAGCACGTAAGCGTCCACAATTCTCAAAACGTTAATATTTACGTTTATCAGAATACCAAAAACCCAGCTTCGGCTGGGTTTTTTGTTTTTGGAGCTGTCAGCTTTCAGACGTCAGTTTTTAGCTGATCGAGAGAGGGCTTAGTTATTTATGCTTTTAAACAACAATAGCTTTACATTCATTTCTCGGGTTTTAAGCTTTTGATAGCTGAAGTACAAAAAACTACCTTTTTTCGTTCGATATTTAACCGCTGTTAATAATTAGTACGTATTACAGTAAAAAAACTTCAAGATTTAGCAAAATTAGCTTAAATCCATCAGTTAATTGATGAAATTTTTTGCTACAATTGGGGGGCAAGTAATGTGAGTGAGTTCAACAACAGCTAATGCAGAATTCTGTTTCCTCTTAGTGAGGTTGATCTTGGTCAGTATATTGTTTTTTTATATGCGTTATCATAACTAGCGGCTTCATACTCGAGCTAACCTAAATTAATAATCTATTAAATAGGGTTTATTCGAGCATGAGACTGTGAATAACCTTGTTTTAATCAAGGGTTTTAATTATGATCGCGTCTATTTTGAAATTTCTAAAAATTAACCTGCTGTAACTGATGTTCTCAATATGGCAAGTGTTGGGAATCATAGTGGAGATAAGTGGATGAGCAATGCGCCTGTAGACAATGGCCGACGTCGCTTTTTAACCATAGCTACCTCTGTTGTTGGTGGTGTTGGTGCGGCTGGGGCTGCTGTTCCTTTTATTGCGTCTTGGAATCCAAGTGAGCGAGCTAAATCTGCGGGTGCGCCTGTAGAAGTAGATATCAGCAAGCTTGAGCCAGGACAATTAATACGTGTTGAGTGGCGAGGAAAACCTGTTTGGGTTATTAATCGTACACCAAGAATGCTTGAACAGATGAAAGAACATGAAGGTCAACTTCGTGATCCTGCGTCTGAAGAGCCTCAACAACCTGAATCATCAACCAATGAATATCGTTCGCAACGTCCTGAGATCTTCGTTGCTGTTGGTATTTGTACGCACTTAGGTTGTTCTCCTAGCTTCCTACAAGGTGGCTTTGGTGAGAAAGTAGAGGGCACAGACGACGGTTTCTTCTGTCCGTGTCACGGTTCTAAATTTGATATGGCTGGTCGTGTATTCCAATCTGTACCTGCACCATTAAATCTAGAAATTCCTCCGTATACCTTCCTTGATGACACGACTATTCTAGTCGGTGAAGAAAAAGGAGTGGCGTAATGTTTGGTAAAATTATTGGTTGGATCGACGATCGTATTCCAATGACACGTGTTTGGAACATGCATATTGCACAGTATCCAGCACCAAAAAACTTTAACTTCTGGTACTTCTTTGGCTCTCTAGCCATGTTAGTACTTGTTAACCAAATCGTAACTGGTATCTGGTTAACAATGAACTTCGTACCATCTGCTGAAGGTGCTTTCGCATCGGTAGAATACATCATGCGTGATGTTGAATACGGTTGGTTACTTCGTTACCTTCACTCAACAGGTGCATCAGCGTTCTTTATCGTTGTATACCTGCACATGTTCCGTGGCATGATCTACGGTTCTTACCAAAAACCACGTGAATTACTGTGGTTATTCGGTATGTTCATCTTCTTAGCGCTTATGGCTGAAGCTTTCATGGGTTACTTACTTCCTTGGGGACAAATGTCTTTCTGGGGTGCACAGGTAATCATTTCACTATTCGGTGCGATTCCGGTTATTGGTGATGATTTAACGCTTTGGATCCGTGGTGACTACGTAATTTCTGGTGCTACGCTTAACCGCTTCTTTGCACTACACGTAATTGCATTACCTTTAGTAATCGTTATCTTAGTATTCTTACACATTGTTGCACTACACGAAGTGGGTTCAAACAACCCAGATGGTGTTGAAATCAAGCGTAAGAAAGGCACTGTAGCTGAAGAAGATAAGCCTAAATTCAAATTCCACGAGTATTACACCAACAAGAAAGACATTGTTGATGCAATCCCTTTCCACCCTTACTACACAGTAAAAGATATTGTGGGTGTGGTTGGTTTCTTAATCTTATTCTGTTGGGTTGTATTCTTTATGCCTGCGATGAATGGTTTCTTCTTAGAAGCGCCAAACTTCGAAGCAGCTAACCCGCTGAAAACACCAGAGCACATTTTCCCAGTTTGGTACTTTACGCCATTCTACGCAATCCTACGTGCAATCCCTAACAAGTTAATGGGTGTTGTGGCGATGGGTGCATCTATCGTAGTGCTTGCGTTACTACCTTGGATTGACCGTGGTTCGGTTCGCTCTATTCGTTATCGTTGTGGCTTACACAAGTTAAACATCGCACAATTCGTGGTAACTTTCGTTATCTTGGGTTGGGTTGGTGCTACACCACAAACTGATTTCAAAACGCTGTTATCGCAAATCACGACTGTGACATACTTCATGTTCTTCGTATTGTTATTTGTTTACAGCAAGAATGAGAAAACTAAGCCATTACCAACGAGGTTGACGAAATGATGAAAAAGCTAATTATCGGTTTATTCGCATTGTTGCCATCGTTGACAATGGCAGCAGGTCCTTCGGTTCCTTTAATGGATGCGAACATTGACCTTAAAGATAACGCATCTTTACAGCGCGGTGCTAAATTGTTCATGAACTACTGTCTTGGTTGTCACCAAATGCAGTATCAACGTTATGAGCGTACGTTCCGCGATATCGGTATTCCTACTGAGATTGGTCAAGAGCAATTAATTTTTGATGGCTCAAAAGTAGGTAGCCACATCAAAAATGCGATTGATAAAGATGACGCAGCTAAATGGTTTGGCGCAGCGCCACCGGATCTTACGCTTGTAGCGCGAGTTCGTGGTACTGACTGGATCTATACTTACCTGAAGTCATTCTATAAAGATGAATCTCGTCCGTTTGGCGTAAACAACGTTGTTTTCCCATCGGTAGGTATGCCACACGTTCTTCAAGAACTACAAGGCTTACCAACACCAATCACTGAAGAAGTGGAAGAACATGGTCACACAGTGACTAAAGTTGTTGGCGTTGAGACAGATGGTTCTGGTGAAATGAGTGTTGACGAGTACGATCGTGCTGCTCGTGACTTAACTAACTTCTTAGCTTACGTTGGCGAGCCGTCACGTTTAGAGTCAGAAGCGTTAGGTCTAAAGGTAATTGGTTTCCTAGTGATTCTATTTATCTTGGCATTCATGCTGAAGAAAGAATACTGGAGAGATGTTCACTAATCCTGGGCATTTTGAAAGGTAGTTTTGTGATAGGGGCTTAAGCCCCTATTGCTGTTTTTGTAATATAATGGAGGTAGGCATGGCCGTAGCTGCCAATAAGCGCCCTGTAATGACCCTGTTTTCTGGTGCTAACTGTATGTATAGCCATCAAGTACGTATCGTACTTGCTGAAAAAGGTGTAAGTGTTGACATTCACCTGGCTGAAAAGGATAACCTGCCAGAAGCACTTCATGAGATTAACCCTTACGGTACAGTACCAACACTGATCGATCGTGAGCTTGGTTTATATCAGGCAAACATCATCATGGAATACCTTGATGAACGTTTCCCTCATCCTCCACTAATGCCAGTTTATCCGGTTATGCGTGGCCGTAGTCGTCTGATGATGCATCGTATCGACACGGATTGGTATAGCCTAGCTAACAAAATCACTAGCGGTAGCAGCGAAGCTGCGCAAGCACGTAAAGAGCTGACAGAAGCGTTACTTGCAATTGCACCAATCTTCTCTGAAGCACCTTACTTCATGAGTGAAGAGTTCAGCTTAGTTGATTGTTACTTAGCACCATTACTTTGGCGTTTACCTGAGCTTGGCATTGAGCTTAATGGTGCAGGCGCGAAAGAGCTTAAAGAATACATGTTGCGTTTATTTGAGCGTGAATCATTCCAAGCTTCACTAACTGAAGCAGAGCGTGAGATCCGTTTATAATGACGCCTAATCGTCCTTATTTACTACGCGCTTTCTTTGATTGGATTGTTGATAATCAGTGCACACCACACTTAGTGGTTAACGCTGATTTTCCTGCTGTACAAGTACCAACACAGTTTGTGCAAGACGGTCAGATCGTTTTGAACATTAGCCCATCAGCGGTAACACAATTTGCAATGGACAACCAACAGCTTAGCTTTAATGCGCGCTTTGGTGGTCAACCAATGCAAGTGTACGTACCTATGGGTGCTGTGCTCGCAATTTATGCACGTGAGAATGGTGAAGGGACTGTATTTACTGCAGAAGAATTCATCGAGGACGAAGACGATTTTGCTCCGGTATTAGAAAGTGTTGAAACACCTGACGATATTACGCCAGATGATGAACCACCTGCTAAACCAGAGAAGAAAAAAGGTGCTCACTTACGAGTGATTAAGTAACCTCAGTCAGATAAAAGAAAACCCGCTATTTAGCGGGTTTTTTATTATCAATTTGCGGTTGGGTATTATAAATATTCAAACACTTTAATAACACGTTCAACGCCTGATACGTTACGTGCTACATCAACCGCCAAATTCGCTTCAGAATCGCTCACTAAGCCCATTAAAAAGACTTCGCCATTCTCTGTTACTACTTTGATGTTATTGCTGCTGATGCTTTCTGTGGTGAGTAATTGCGTTTTCACTTTAGAAGTTAACCAAGAGTCGTGCGTTTGCGTACTCATACCAATATTTGAACCAATGCGAATTTGGTTGTGGATTTTACGAATGCCATCAACGCCTTCAATAGCGCGTTGTGCTTCGTCTTTCATTTCTGCGTTAGCAACTTGGCCAATCATAAGCACAATGCCATTAACGCTAATGACGTTAACGTTAGCAAATTTATGTAGGCGCTCATTTTCGCTGATAGCAATAGAGCTTTTAATTTCGATGTTGTTATCGTCGATTTGTGAACCGATTGTGCGGCGATCATTCGCGGCAGTTACAGCACCCGCTGTACCGGCGACAACGGCAGCTGCACAGCCTTGCAGCAATAAAACGGTACTAATAACAATTAAAGACTGTTTAAACATTAATTTTCTTCCTGTGGGAATAAGGTTAAATCGATAAGTTCACTGAGGCAGTGCAAATTCACTAAATGCGACTCAACGATACGGCTTGGGCGCTTTGATGGCACACGAATTTCAACGTCATTTGGGCCAAGTAAGCCAACTAATTCACCGCCGTCATCACCAACAAGCACAATCACTTTCATATCACGAGTCAGTGCCGCTTCAACTGCTGAGATAATTAGCTTTTCATTACCATTAACTGCAATTGCTAATAAAAGGTCGCCTTGCTGAGCAAATGCACGAATTTGTCGTGCAAAGGTTTCGTGCTCATCGTTATTGGCTGCTGCGCCTAAGTTAACTTGATCTTGTGCAAGCGCAACTGCGGGTAGGCAAGGGCGCTCGGTTTCATAAAAGTTAATTAATAGCCCTGCCATGTGCTGTGCCAACATATGACAGCTAGGAGTGCCACAACATAACAGCTTATTGCCGTTAATGAGGCTTTGTGCAATGGTGAATGCTGCTGATTCAAGTGCGCTTGGCAGTACTTCACCTGCCGCTATTTGAACTTGAATATTTTCAGTAAAGATTTTTTTTATCGTTTCTTGCATAACCTACCAAATTAAGCCGACGCCAAACGGCGTTAGTAAACATTTTTAAACCAGTTTAGGGTGCTGTTAAGCTCACCTGTTATAGCGACATAATCTATCCGCATAGACTGGTTTGAGATCTTTTTCTCGGCAAGATAATGGCTAATCGTGCGCCTTAATCGTTGCTGCTTTTGTTTGCTGAGCGCATAGTTTGCGCCACCACGCAAGGCGTTTTTTCTAAATTTTACTTCTACAAATACCAGCGTTTGCCCGTCACGCATTATTAGGTCTAGCTCACCGTATTTACATAAGTAATTGCGTTCAATGGCTTTTAAACCATATTGTATTAAATATTGTTCAGCCTGTTTTTCGTAATACAGGCCTTTTTCGCGGCTATTTTGCCATAATTGCTTAAACCAAGACATAGCTTCATCCTTGAGCTATTACTACGTTTTAAAAAGATTATTCAGCAGCGTTAATTCCAAAGGCAGATTGCATAAATAATGGAATTGGTTGCTCAGTCGCTAAATCAACCGCAATAATTTGTTTATTTTTGTACTGTGCCCAATCTAAAGTGCGCGTAACATAGCCATTGCTGGCAATGCTCAGTTGACCACTGATACCACTAAAGCGTTTACCTTGCACCATGCTTAATTGCTTCACATCACCTAGCATACTGGCTGCATCGAATGCCATGGCAAATAAGCGCTGGCTTATATCTGCGTTTTCTGGCCATAAACTTTCGTATTGCTGGCGTAAATTGTGTTGTTGAATTTGACCATCAAGCATCCAAGGTAGTTCCGTAAAATAAAGGCCATCTAAATCGCCTTTGTCGGTTCTATCGATTTGCTTACTGTGGCTTTTTGAGCTGGCATAAAGCGGAATACGCTCAGCAAAAGTACTTACGTTTACGTCTAAATAGGGCTTGATTAAACGCGTTTCAGTAGCATCACCTAAAATATAAATCACATCAATGTCGCTGCGCGAGCGAGTTTCACTTTCAACTTCTTGCTTGAATAACGATTTGGCAACTTTAATACGCTCTTTGCTTTGGTCTACTTCAAGTAAGCCAGTGATTGTTTTCGGCATGTCGTCTTTACCAGAGTAAAGCCCAATTTGCGGTTTAACTTCGCTGTAGCGTTGCCACTGCGTATTGAAGTATTCAACTAGGCGTTGGCCGTTACTATTATTTGGCGCTAGCAGCATCGGCTTTTGATAGCCCGCTGTTAAAAATCGCTCTAACGCTTGCTGAACTTCATGTTCAGGACTTAAAGCAAAGAAAAAGTGCTGCTGTGAAATTCGCTCACCATCAAAGGTGTTTAAATGCATCACTGGGTAATCAACTAGTGTTTGAGCGTTGGTTAGCTTTTCGATATTAGTTTTTAATAAAGGGCCGATAACAAAATCAGCATTAAATTCGCTGAGTTTAAGTGTAATTTCAGCGGCTGATAGCGACTCATCAATAAATAATGTTTGTTCTAATGATTTTCCATCTAAGGCAGCAAGCACACCTGCTTTTAGTGCATCACCTAATCGCTCATTGGCGCCTGATTGAGGGAGTAGTACTGCGAGGCGGTTTACATTTAAAGGTTCAATTTGTACTAGCTCTGTTACCTTTTTAGGCAGCACCTCAGCTGCTGGGTGACCCGGGTAGCGACGCAGCCAGTTGTTCATTGCTTGATGAAGCTCAACAGGCGCACCTAAATACACTTGGTGATAGAGCGCTAAATTGACCCAACCTTGTTGCACCACAGAGCCACGATTAAAACGCTCAAGTGCGTACGATGAAAGCTGGGTTAGGCTTTGCCATAAATCTTTGTTTAGATTGGCAACGATAAAATTGTTTTCGCTGCTAAGTGTTGATGCTTTAAAAAAGAAAGGCATTGCTCGTTTTGGCATGCCTTGCGATGCATAAACACGCGCAGTTAAATATTGGTGCCACGCTTGATGTTCAGGCTGGCTTAACTGTGGCTCGAGCTGCTGTAACTGAGCTAAAGCTAAATCACTTTTGCCTTGATGCTCTTGTGCAAGAGCAATGTAAAGTTTGTTTTGAATTTGGTCTACACTTGGGGTCGCTTCTAGTTCAAGGCAGACTTTTTCTAGTAGTGCCCAGCGCTCCTCACTGATAGCCGCATCACGCGCAGTGTATAAAAGCTGTATTTTATCGGCACCTTGACGGTTTAGCGCCGCTTGGTACATAGATTGTGCGTCGGTTAGCTGTGATAGGGCAATACTCGATTGGCCCGATTGATTTTCTGCACTATTTCGAGGTTTTTCGGTTGTGCTACAAGCCGATAACCCTGACAATACAATTAATAGACTAACAAGTTTAAGTCGCACAATGATTTCCCGATACGTTAACGCGATTTGCTTATATTACTGACTGACGCAGGAGACCTCAATGTTAAATGAGGACAATTCAGATAAAATCGGCACTCTTTACATTGTTGCCACGCCTATTGGTAACTTTGATGACATCAGCCAGCGTGCCATCCAAACCCTATCTGAGGTTGACTTAATAGCCGCTGAAGATACTCGTCACACAGGAAAGTTGTTAAGCCATTTTAATATCAAAGCAAAAACCTTTGCTTTACATGACCATAACGAGAAACAAAAAGCGCAACAAATTGTAGATTGGTTAGAGCAAGGAATGAATATTGCGCTGGTATCTGACGCCGGCACGCCACTTATTAGCGACCCAGGTTATGCGGTGGTTAATTTATGCCGTGAACAAGGCGCGCACGTCACGCCGGTGCCGGGGGCATGTGCTGCAATTACCGCGGTGTGTTGTTCTGGTTTACCAACAGATCGTTTTCAGTTTATTGGTTTTACACCTGCAAAGAGTAAAGCAAGGCAGAGCTTTTTTATCGAAGCGGTAAACTCAGGTATTACTAGCATCATGTACGAAAGTACCCACCGTATAATGGCGAGCCTTGATGATTTAGAAGCAGCTCTCGGTGCAGAGCAGCCAGTAGTGTTTGCCAAAGAACTTACCAAAACTTTCGAAACTTTTTTCAATGGCACAGTTGCCGAGCTAAAACAGTTCTTAACGGATGATCCCAATAAGCAGCGTGGTGAAATCGTACTGATGCTACCGGGTAAAGCAAAGCAAAGTGACGATATTCCAGAAGATGCGCGCCGCATGCTAGGTTTACTCGAAGCCGAAATGCCACTGAAAAAAGCCTGTGGTGTTGTGGCTGAGTATTTTGGTTTGAAGAAAAACGCACTTTATAAAGCAATTATTGACGAAAAAGACTAATTCTTTACTGCATAGACGTGCGCGCTCAGGTATACTGCGCGCCGAGTCAGCCGAGATAATCGCTGCCTGCAACGAAAATGCGCAGGGGGAGGAAAGTCCGGGCTCCACAGGGCAGGGTGCCAGCTAACGGCTGGGGGGCGCGAGCCTACGACAAGTGCAGCAGAGAGGAGACCGCCAACTTCGGTTGGTAAGGGTGAAAGGGTGCGGTAAGAGCGCACCGGGCCACTGGTAACAGTTGGTTGCAAGGTAAACTCCACCCGGAGCAAGACCAAATAGGGTTCTATCATTTTAAATAATGAACGCGTGGCCCACGTGAGAACCGGGTAGGTTGCTTGAGCCATAGAGCGATTTATGGCCTAGACGAATGATTATCCACGACAGAACCCGGCTTATTGGCTGACTCACCAAATTAAAGAAAGCCCGCAGTGAAAACTGTGGGCTTTTTTCTGGGTGTTTAAAGTTATTTAGAAAATCCACTCCGCGCATACAAAACAGCGGCTTATTGGCTGACTCACCAAATCATATTAAAGCCCGTAGTGAATGCTACGGGCTTTTTTCTTTCTATATCTTTACGTAATTAAGAAAAACCACTCCGCTCAACATTCAAAATGAATCATCATTCTTTGCTCTTTAATCTCGATTACCCCTTTAAGTTGTTTAACCATTCTCTGCAATCTAGGAATATTTCTTAGGCTTACTAAGAAAGTCACTCATTATCATAACGGCTTGTTCTTCATATCCTTTAAGTCTGATTTACTTTTGCTTAAAGGATTGAAAGTGAGTGTTATTGAGGGCAGTACTAAGGAATTTGGCAATACGACTATTCTACTTCATAGCTTGGGTTCTTCTTGTTATAGAATCGAATGGTATAGCCGGATGACGGGCGCATCGACGAGTTTAGCGAGGCTCACGCAAGGCAAGTACGTTGTTATTCGTAAATGGGCGCAAGTTAAAAATATGGCCGATGTTTCGAGTGAATTTAGTAGTCGAAATAGTGCGTTGATACACTTTTTAAATAACGTTGATATTGTTAAATCCCATGATGACTGGATCAGTGCCGCTAAGCAGCATTGTCTAAATTTGTTTGTTGAAAATGAAGGGCTAAAACCAGTTACTAAAGCGAGTTTCCCTAAACCGAGGTTGCAAGGAGCAATAGGAAAAGAAGTTGTTGTGAAATCGAAATTGGGTGAAAGGGAAATTGCTCAGGGCTTACTATTGCAGCTTGTTGGTAACCAGGCCGAAATTCAATTAACTAACTCAAAAAAGAAATACTTTTCAAATCAAGTGTATATAAGGTAGGTATTAAGCTGGTAGTTAAACTACCAGCTAATAAAGCTTGAACTACAACCAAATCTTTTGTAACTCTGGCCACTGCTTTTCAAATTGTGCACTGGGTTTTGCTTTAAAGTCGCTGCGCACGAATTGGTTCATCTTACCTTCTACATAGGCGAGTAAGAAGTTGGCTAGGGTGCTTTCGTCTGACTGGAATGCTTTACCTTCGCGCAGTTTGCGCTCGCGTAGCACTTGCTTGAACTGAGTTTCTAGCTTTTCAAATAAGCCTTGTACACGTTCACGTAAACGCTCTTGTTCACCTTGTAAGGCATCACCGGTCAAAATGCGGGTAATGCCCGGGTTTTTCTCGGCGAAGGCTAACAATAACAGCAAAATATTGTAGACACGTGTTTGGCTTTCTTTCTCATTTTCTAAAATGAGGTTAATGCGTGATAACAGGGTATCTTCAATAAACTCGATTAGGCCCTCAAACATCCGTGCTTTACTCGGAAAATGACGATATAACGCAGCTTCAGACACACCGACCTCAGCCGCGAGTTTTGCGGTTGTGATACGTTGACCTGGGCTGGTTTCTAACATTTGTGCGAGTGCTTGCAGAATCTGCTCTTTGCGATTACTTCTTTTTGTCGCAGGCATGACCATTCCTTTCTTATAATTTATTACTTGCGCTGTTGGGAGTCAGACAAGCCATTTTTTGTGCAAATGAGTGGCTTATGTTAATGTTTTATTCAGTTTCTTTCCAGCATTTTTACAAACGCTTGGCAAGCTCAGTCATTACGCTCATGGCTAAATCTTTTTTACTTCCCATTGCTAAATCTAGCTGCTCATTGTGCCAGAAGAGTGTTAAAGCATTATGATCAGAATTAAAGCCAAGGCCTTCTTTTGATACGTCATTTGCGCAGATCATATCGAGGTTTTTGTTCTTTAATTTACCTTGAGCATAGCTTGCAACATCTTGAGTTTCTGCCGCAAAGCCAACGGTATAAGGGCGGTTTTCGCTAAGCGCAGCGACATTAGCGATGACATCTGGGTTCTTAACTAAAGTGAGGGTCAGTTCATCACCTTGCTTTTTCATCTTTTGCTCATGAATTGCAGCTGCACGGTAATCAGCCACTGCTGCACAGCCGATAAAAGCATCCGATTGCGCGGCCAGTTCCATTGAGGCGGTGAGTAATTGCTCAGCACTTTCTATGTTAGTAAGCAGGGCATTAGCAGGTGCTTTAATTGTTACGGGGCCTGAAATCAGGTTTACTTTTGCACCTAGCGCAATTGCAGCTTCTGCAAGGGCATAACCCATTTTGCCTGAGCTGTGGTTAGAGATATAACGAACTGGGTCGAGGGCTTCTCGGGTTGGTCCTGCAGTAATCGTGATAGTTTTGCCTGCAAGTAGTGGCTCTACTTCAGGTTGTGTACAAAGCGCGACTAACTCATGAGGCTCTAACATGCGTCCTGCGCCTACATCACCACAGGCTTGCTCGCCTTTACCTGGGCCCCAAATAGCCACGCCACGCTCGTTAAGTGTGGCAAGGTTTGCTTGTGTAGCAGGGTGGGCATACATTTGTTGGTTCATGGCAGGTGCAACCGCCACTTTTGCAGGGGTAGCCAGTAGTAGGGTCGTCAGTAAGTCATCTGCAATACCCATGGCCATTTTCGCTAAAATATTACTGGTTGCAGGGGCGACTAAAATAAGGTCTGCCCATTTGGCAAATTCGATATGACCCATTGCGGCTTCTGCTGCTGGGTCGAGTAATGAATCAGAAACAATCTCACCGCTTACCGCTTGCATAGTCAAAGGAGTAATAAAGTGTTTGGCTGAGTCGGTCATGACGACTTTTACTTCACAGCCTTGATCTTTTAAACGGCGAACAAGTTCTGCGCATTTATAGGCTGCAATACCACCACTCATACCTAACAGGATTTTTTTATTTACTGATTTTGTCATTACGTGAAATTTAACCTTTGTCGATATGGGCTAACGATAGCAAATCTTTACCGATAGCATGAAGTTTTCTTTTCTACAGACAGGAAAAAACTAAATTTTATAGTACAGTTTAATATATGGAATAGTTGTTTTAAGGATGAAGCAATGCCATTAACCGATTTACCTTTATCAGCAAGGCCGCGGGAGAAGTTACTTGCCCAAGGTGCCAAAGCACTCTCAGATGCAGAGTTATTAGCAATATTCTTACGAACCGGTGTGCCGGGCATGAATGCCATTGAACTGGCTGAGCATCTGCTCGATATTAATAGTACGCTGCATGACTTATTTAATGCATCTGAACAAGAGTTTTGCGCTCAAAAGGGTTTAGGGGCTGCTAAGTATGTGCAGCTTCAAGCAGTGCTTGAATTAAGCCGGCGCTATATGCTTGAGCAATGTAAGCGCGAGGTGTTATTTACTTCGCCACAAGCCGTGTATGACTATTTAACTATTCAGTTACGTGGCTTACAGCAGGAAGTATTTATGGTGCTGTACTTAGATAGTCAAAACCAGTTGATTAAAGACGAAGTACTTTTTTACGGCACTATTAATGCCGCGTCTGTGTACCCCCGTGAAGTGGTTAAAGCAGCGCTGCGTAATAATGCGGCGGCACTAATACTTGCTCATAACCACCCAAGTGGGGTGGCTGAGCCTAGTCAGGCCGATAAATTGATCACCACTAAATTGCAGCAAGCTTTAGCCTTAGTCGATATAAATGTGCTGGATCACATCATAGTGGGTGGTGAAAATTGTGTTTCGTTTGCCGAAAGAGGGCTTATATAGAGCCAACTGTATTAGAGAGTGTGTTAAAAATGAGCAGTTTAGGGCGATTTTAGAAATTAGTTTAATTTAAATGCAGTTTTTACTTTCCCTAAGGGCATTCGATCTTTATAATTAGCCGCTATCAAATTTACACATGAGCTGATTGGATAAGATCTGTTACTTGATCTTTGCCTGTATAAGCTGTATAAAGAGCGCCCTTCGATTTATCCCGGGGCACAAATACTGGCCTAAGGGAAAATTAAGCTCGAGCGAAGTTATTGGAGATATATAGACATGTCTAAAGTATGTCAAGTTACAGGTAAGCGTCCAGCGGTTGGTAATCACCGTTCACACGCGAGAAACGCGACTAAACGTCGTTTCCTACCTAACCTACAAACTCACCGTTTTTGGGTTGAAAGTGAAAAACGTTTTGTAACACTACGCACTACTACTAAAGGTATGCGTATTATCGATAAAAAAGGCATCGACGCGGTTCTTACAGAAATCCGTGCTCGTGGCGAAAAAGTTTAAGGAACTGAATCATGCGCGATAAGATCCGTTTAGTTTCAACTGCTGGTACTGGTTTTTTCTACACTACCGACAAGAACAAGCGTAACATGCCTGAAAAAATGGAAATCAAAAAATACGATCCTAAAGCTCGTAAACACGTGATTTTCAAAGAAGCTAAAATCAAGTAATTTTAGTTTTCAGAATATCAAAAACCCAGCCTCGGCTGGGTTTTTTGTTTTTAGCGTTTAGAAAACCTTAATAGGGCACAATAATCTAGCTTGGCTTGCTGTTTTATCTTGCTTAATTATCAATCTAAGCGTAAAATGCGCGCTCATTTCGGCTTATTAAATTTAATTCCTTGCCTTAAACCGACTGGCCGAAACGGTAGAAGGCTCTATTAACCGTAAGGAATATCCATGCGTCATTACGAAATCGTATTCATGGTTCACCCTGATCAGAGTGAGCAAGTACCTGGTATGATCGAACGTTATACTGGTTCTATCACTGAAGCTGGTGGTACTATCCACCGTCTTGAAGACTGGGGCCGTCGTCAATTGGCTTACCCAATCGACAAGCTTCACAAAGCTCATTATGTTCTTATGAACGTTGAAGCACCTACTGAAGTAATCAGCGAGCTAGAAACTACTTTCCGCTACAACGATGCAGTGCTTCGTAACTTAGTTATGCGTACTAAAGACGCTGTAACTGAAGCATCTCCTCTTGCGAAAGAAGAGAAGAAAGAAGCACCAGCTGCTTAATCGTTTTGAGTTCAAGCATGGCGCTTGCAGTTGAGACAAAAAGATGAGCCAACCGCTTAATCCTTATATGAATCAGCTGACACTATCTGGGGTTGTTTGTAAAACACCTAAATATAGTCAAAGCCCTGCTGGTATACCGCATTGTATTTTTGTTCTTGAACATAAATCGATGCAAGTTGAAGCAGACCTTAACCGTAATAGTTATGTCAGGCTTCAAGTTGTTGCCAGCGGCACGCCAATGCAACAACAAACTCAACAATTGCACGTTGGGCAACAAGTGCAAGTGACGGGGTTTTTAAATCGTCACGAAGGCCGAAACGGCTTAAGCCAATTGGTCTTGCATGCTCAACATATAGAAAGAATTTTTTGAGGAATTTTACTCATGGCACGTTATTTCAGACGTCGTAAGTTCTGCCGCTTCAAAGCGGAAGGCGTACAACAAATCGATTATAAAGATCTAGCTACTCTTAGAAACTATGTTACAGAAAGTGGCAAAATCGTACCTAGCCGTATCACAGGTACTAGCGCTAAATATCAGCGTCAGCTAGCAACTGCTATCAAGCGTGCTCGCTACTTAGCCCTTCTTCCATACACTGACTTACATAAGTAAGCAGCGGATTAACAGTTTTTAAAAGGTGTAGAGACATGCAAGTTATTCTACTAGACAAGATCGCAAACCTAGGTGGCCTAGGTGACCAGGTTGTAGTTAAATCTGGCTTCGCACGTAACTTCCTTTTCCCACAAGGTAAGGCAGTTCCTGCAACTAAAGCTAACATCGAAACTTTCGAAGCACGTCGTGCTGATTTAGAAGCTAAGATCGCTGAAGATCTAGCTGCTGCTCAAGCTCGCGCTGACAAGTTAGAAGCATTAGCTGAAGTTACACTAGTTTCTAAAGCTGGTGACGAAGGCAAGTTATTCGGTTCTATCGGTACTCGCGACATCGCTGAAGCTATTTCAGCTGTTGGCGTTGAAGTTGCTAAATCAGAAGTTCGTTTACCTCTAGGTACTATCCGTGAGACTGGCGAATTTGACGTAGCAATCGCAGTACACTCAGACGTATCGGCTACTATCAAAGTAATCGTTATCGCTGAAGCTTAATAGCAATATTAAGTAAAAAAAGCCGCACTTAGGTGCGGCTTTTTTGTGCCTGAAATTTATAAATTGTAGCATTTTGTACCGCTATTGCTTCTTCAGTTGCCATCCAATAGTATTGGTTTCTATATTTTAAACATACAAATACTAATCCCATATTATTACCTATTTTAAGAACATACGTTCTTTTTTCTTAATTTCTTTGTTCTTATTAGTATAATCGAATGAGTAAAAGTAAATTGGTTAAAATTGACACTGACAACGCTGTCATTTATATTGTGCTGGTTAAAAAGTATTAAGGGGTTAAGGTTGAGAAGTGCATTAGTATCACATGGAATGGGCAAACAAACAGGCTTTACACTAGTTGAAATTCTTATCGTGATCGCTATTTTAGGGATTCTGTATAGCGTAGCACTGCCAGCTTACACTGAGCACATGCAACGTAGTCGCCGTGCAGATATTCAACAAGAGTTACTGCAATACAGCGCCAGTCTTGAACGAATTTATTCACGAAATGGCGGCTACCCCAATGCATTTGCAACTCAAAATACTGACTATTACAACCTTACTTACACAGCAACAGATAAAGTATCAGGTGCTGTAAGCGATTTTAAAAATCGTGGCTACAGTTTAAAAGCCGCTCCTAAATCGGGTTCGGCGCAAGCGAGTGATCGCTGTGGTGACTTAACCGTTAAACATGATGGTAGTTATAGCGCTTCATTTAGTGATTGCTGGGAGTAACACAATTGCGTCGAATTGCAGGGTTTACCTTAATTGAGTTAATGGTTGTGCTGAGTGTTATTGGCATTATGGCAGCCCTTGCTTTCCCGTCTTTTAGTCAGCAAATTTTGCAAGATCGCGTCGTAACTACTGCAAATCAATTAAATAGTGCTTATAAATTTGCACGCAGTGAAGCGGTCAAACGCGACAAACCTATTAACCTAGTTGTTAGTAATAATAGTTGGCAAGTGACCCTCAACGAGGGCGGCGTAGACACGGTTTTAAAAGAATTTTCGGTCACAAAAAGCGGCGTTGCCGTCAATTTAGTCGCATTGGCCATTAGTGCCAGTGGCGAAGTTGATAAACAAGCTGAAATTTTAGTGAAAGATGAGCACACAAATACCACTGATTACGTGATGTGTGTGCTTAAAAGTGGCCAAAACTGGTTAGTAGAAAATTCACAGCGAGGATGTGCATGAATAAGCAGGCAGGCTTTTCATTATTAGAAGTGATGATTTCAGTGGTGATCGCTGGCATCGCATTATTAGGCTTGGCGGCAGCGCAGCTAAAATCGCTGCAATATGCAACCAATAGTTTTGATTACACTGTGTCACTTATTCAAGGGCAAAACACCATTGAGCGTTTGTGGCCGCGTATTTGTGAAATTCAAAAAACCAATACCGCACTTTTTCAAGACGCGATATTTAGAGCTTCGCTCGCTCCACAAGTGAGTGATTATCAGCTGACGATCCCAGCTACTTACAGTGATGACATGCAAATTAATGTGGCTTGGGTTGATAAACGCATGACAGACAATGCAGAAAATCAAATTAGTCTAAATGCCAGTTTTCCTGATTTAACGGCAGTGTGCTCATGAATAAACACGTTCAGGGTTTTACCTTAGTTGAACTGATGGTGGCATTGGCAGCTGGCGCTTTTTTATTAGCGGGAGTGAGCTTGTCTTACTCGGCGATTAAAAGCACGATTGAGGTGAGTAAAGAGCTGGAAAACGCTCAAGAAGTGATTCGCTATACCAGTAAAGTATTCAACCGCAGCATAAAGCAAACACAACTAACACCGACCATCAGTGCAGATAAAAGCACGATTACCATTATTCAACCTAGCGGGGTGATTGCTTGTGATGGCTCTGCGACAACTGCGCAGGTGGTTGAAGTATATAGCTTAAATGGTAGCAACTTAATGTGTTCACTCGATGGTGCTGCCTCAGAGCGATTACTGACAGGAATCGAAGCTTTGTCATTTGATATCGCCGGTGATCTTGTCACAGTCACTGTAAAGCCAAATGATTTACCAGCTCAGTTCGGTAATGGTATTAACATTGATATTGCCTTAACTAATGCAATATTAGTCAAAGCATACGGAGCTGGCAGTGTATAACAAGCAAAATGGTTTTACCCTAATTACAGTGTTGATCTTGACCAGTATGGCTAGCATAGTGGTGCTTAGTTCGCTACGTGAAAACGTTGTTCAAGAACGTTTAAGTGGCAACTTTCAAAAGAAATTAAACAGCCGCTTAATGGCTGAAAAAGGTGTGTTTGAACAAGCTAAGTTACTGCAACAAACCTTGAATGATGAAGGTGTATTAGCGGTTGAAGATTTGATCAGTAAAACCAGTAACGCATCGGGCTCTGGTGTTATTGCTGATGATGCCATTTTTAATGCCAGTTTAAGTCAAAACGCTGCTGGTGAGCTTGAAATTGCAAGCTTGGGGCAACGATTTGATGGTGACGCGCAAAGTAACTTAGTCGCCCGTTTTGCAGTACAAGGTGCGAAAGGTAGTTCTGTTTTCACTAATGCGATGGTGGGCTGTAAGGGAGTCGATTTATCGGGCAGTGGTAGTATCGACAGCTATGATTCGAGTAAAGGCAGCTACGAAGAAACAAAGTCGAATGATGGTGATGTTTCAACCATTGCTGGCGATTCAGATGTAGTGCTATCGGGTCATTCACCGATAAAGGGCGATGTAAAAGCGACCGGAGTTATTTACTTAAATGGCTCATCACCAATTATTGGTAATATCCATTCGAACTCCGGTGTTTATATCTCTCCTGGCAGTGGTTTACGTGTAGACGGTAATGTCTATACCCGTGGTTATTATACCCATCGTGGCGGGACTGTTTCGGGGGTTGTGCGAGCCAATGGTGATGCAAAAATGCAGTGGTCAACATTCATCACGAATAGCCAAGGCGAAGCGTTGGATATTATGTATGGCGGTTCAGGCGATTTTAAAGATACCAGCAATAACCAGCAAGATGGTGTGCATTATAGTGATCGTAAATTTAACGTGAACCCGAATGTTGAACCGGTAACTGTAGCCGATCCAGCTGCACCTGATTATGACCCTACAAACCCAGATACCAGTTGCGACCCGTTAATTTTGCCAGAGAAAATGACAGGCATCACAGACCAAGTAAGCAGTTACAGCTCTATTTCTGTAGGTCCTACGCAACAATTTAAGCTTAATACTGAAAAGGGCTATTTTAGTCGCGGTGGTAGCCAAGTTATTATGCCAAGCCTTGCTGATGTTTTCTTGTTTAACTCTAAAGCACAGAACCAAGCTAATGGTAGCAATAGCAAAGAGTATATTTTTGCTCTTGATAGACTCAAAATGACCAGTGACGGCAAAATGGAAGTTTCTGGTGGTGATGTTATTTTATTGATTGATGGTGACTTTTCGATGGCGGGGAGCACAACACTGACTATTAAAAAAGACAGTAGTTTAACTGTGTTATTAACCGGAAAAGTCAATATTGGCGCAGGCGCAAAAGTTATTACTGAGCAAGAAGGATTAACTACTAGTGGTCATCCGTCGTTATCATTCTACTCATCATTTAATGGTGTAAATGGCGTGCAATTTAGCGGTGCTGCGAATTTATATGCGGCTATTTATGCCCCTTTGACAACGGTGAAGCTATCGGGAAGTGGTGAGCTGTTTGGTAGTGTACGTGGCTCTACAATTACCGCAACAGGGGGCAGTGGTGCTCACTATGATGCGGGTTTATTACAAGTACAAAATGGCGGCACGCCTGCTTCTTCGGCACGTATCGTATTTTTAGGTTGGAGCTACAAAACCGCAGAAACAACTGAAGAAGAAAGCGAAGCATCACCTGCCGAATAACGCAAATCCCCAAATAAAATTGTGTAAGCTCAATTATTTGTAGCTTACACAAAAAATTTAATTTCATTTAAACCTTTTGAATCCCTCCTTACGTCTAATACACTAAATTCACAACAATAATCATAAAGGACAACATCCAGGATGTTGATAGATGCAGAACAAGCGTTCGCCCAGCAAAGTGAGCATGCCTTGATAGAGCGCGTAAAAAGCGGTGATCAAGCAGCCTATGCAACACTTTATGAGTTGCATGTGAAGCGGGTTTATAGCCTATGTTTGCGATTGCTTGCAGACAAAGAGCACGCCGAAGATGCAACACAAGAAGTGTTTGTACAGTTGTGGCACAAAATTGCTAACTTTGATGGACGCTCACAATTTTCGACTTGGTTACATAGTGTTACCAGCAATATTGCGATTAGCTACATTCGCAAACATAAAAGCTGGTTTCAAAAAGTAGTGAGTTTTGAACAAAGCGGTATGGATGAGCAAAGCGCAGCAGATTGCGACGGCTTTAACGGCCTCGACAAATTAGTACTGAGACTACCTGAGCGAGCACGTATGGTGTTTGTACTCCATGCAATTGAAGGTTATCGCCATGAAGAGATAGCAAGCATGCTTGATATGGCGGTCGGTTCAAGTAAATCGCAATTTCACCGTGCAAGGCAGTTATTAAAAGAGTGGTATGAAAATGAGTAAGCCAGAATTTGAACAATTTTTAAATGACTCGCTTAACCATAAGCAAGATATTAGCCCAGACAAAGATCTCTGGCCCGGTGTTGAGCGAGCAATTGCAACAGGGCAACCAGAGCAAACTGAGAAGCCAAACCATGGCTGGAATAAACTCGCTGCAGTTGCCGCTTGTTGTATTGCCGCACTATTGACCGTACAGCTTTTTGTTGGCCAAGGTGAGCCAAATAGCATGATGGCAATGAGCGATTATTTTACTAAGCAAAAGCAAGGTTTGTTGGTGCAGTATCAAAATCAACCTGCACTAACCGATAACTGGCAGCAACAACTAAAAGAGTTAGAAGAAGCCGAAAGTGCCATTAAGCAAGCACTTGAGAATGAACCTGAAAACCCAGCTTTATTACAAATGCTGTCGCAGGTTTATCAGCAACAACTGGACTTAATTAACAAGGTGCATGCACCGAAGTGGCAAACGATTTAGGAGTGACAATTATGAAATTACTAGCCTTAACTTTAGGATTACTGCCACTGATGGCAATGGCAGGACAAACCATTAATGAACAAATTGATGTACCTGCAAATAAACGCATTTTTATTGAAAACCAACGTGGTGATGTACGCATTGAAGGGTGGGATAAACCACAACTTAAAATCGAAGGTGAGCTTGACGATAAAGCACAAGGCTATCGTTTAGAGGTTGAAGGCAGCCGTGTTGAATTTATCGTAAAAATGCCGCGTAACTTAGGTGGCTGGAATAGTGGTGACGGTTCTCGTTTAACCATTTACATGCCAAAAAGCAGTGAGCTTGAATTTGCTGGGGTGAATGTCACAGTTAGTGCTAAAGAGCTTGAAGCGGGCGCAGAGATTGATACCGTCAACGGTGATATCACAGTGCAAGATATTCGCGGCAACATGAGCTTTGAAACGGTCAATGGCGATGTAAATGCCCACGACTTAAACGGTGATATTCGCTTTGAAACCGTTAATGGTGAAATTAACGATAAAAACTCACAAGGTGCTTTACGCTTTACCGCGGTGAATGGCGACATTAAGTCAAAAACCAAAGCACAAGATGTGCGTCTTGAAAACGTAAACGGTGATATCGACTTTGCTTTTGATGCAATTAAAAAACTGCGCATCAATACTGTAAATGGTGAAGCAGAAGTACACATCAATAAGCTGCTAGCAGATGCCAATATTCGTTTTGAATCAGTCAGTGGTGATGCCGAGTTTTACTTCCCTGCAGATGTATCGGCAACGTTTGAAATTGAAGCTCACGCTAACGGTAAAATCGTTAATGAGCTTAGTGATGACAGAGCAACGAAGGCGAAATACGGCCCATCTAGCGACTTAGAATTTAGTATTAACGGTGGGGATGCTGATATAGAAATGGATACGATTAGCGGACGCATTGAACTTCGTAAACAGAAATAACGATTACAGTTCACTCAATTACAATAAAGCGGGAAGTTTTCCCGCTTTACTATTTGCAGAGCCTTAGCAAGTAGATAGAATAGAGCCATTCAATTTTAGTTTTGTGATGTTATGGCCAAACCAGATAAGCAAGTCGATACGTTAAAAGTCCCTCCCCATTCAATTGAAGCTGAGCAATCTGTTTTAGGTGGTTTAATGCTTGATAATCAAGCGTTTGACCGTGTTGCTGAGTTAGTGGTTGCGCAGGATTTTTATACCCGCACCCATAAGCTCATTTTTGAAGCAATGGTGAATCTTGCTGAAGGGGGTGATCCAATCGATTTGATCACTATTTCTGAGAGCTTAGAGAAAAACAATCAGTTAAGTAGTGTTGGTGGTTTTGCCTACCTTGCTGAAATTGCCAAGAACACGCCAAGTGCGGCGAACATTGATGCTTACGCGAATATCGTACGAGAGCGTGCTGTTATTCGTGAAATGATTGGTGTTGCAAACGAAATTGCAGAAGCTGGCTTTAGCCCCGAGGGGCGTACTAGTCATGACCTGCTCGATTTTGCTGAAAGTAAAGTATTCAAAATTGCTGAGCAGCGTAGTAAAAGCACTGAAGGCCCACAAAACTTACACAGTATCTTAGAAAAAACCGTTGATAAGATTGAAGAGCTTTATCAGTCGCCACAAGATGGTGTGACAGGTGTAAGTACCGGCTATACCGATCTGGATAAAATGACGGCGGGTATGCAGCCTTCTGACCTTATCATTGTGGCGGCACGTCCATCGATGGGTAAAACAACCTTTGCGATGAACTTAGCCGAACACGCCGCTATGACCCAAGACAAGCCTGTACTTATTTACTCATTAGAGATGCCTTCAGAGCAAATCATGATGAGGATGCTAGCATCGCTAGGTCGTATTAACCAAACTAAGGTGCGTACCGGCCAGCTAGATGATGACGATTGGGCGCGCCTGTCGTCAACCATGGGCTTGTTGATGGAAAAAGGTAAGATGTATGTTGATGATGCATCGGGCCTAACACCAACAGATGTGCGTTCACGTGCACGTCGTATTGCCCGTGACCATGGCGGTATTAGTATGATCATGGTCGATTACTTGCAGCTAATGCGTGTGCCAAGCTTGTCGGATAACCGTACCTTAGAGATCGCTGAAATCTCTCGTTCATTAAAAGCACTGGCAAAAGAACTGCAGTGTCCGGTTATTGCACTATCGCAGCTTAACCGTACCCTAGAGCAACGTGCCGATAAACGCCCAATCAACTCCGACTTACGTGAATCAGGCTCAATCGAGCAGGATGCCGACTTAATCATGTTTATTTACCGTGATGAAGTATATAACGAAGACAGTGCAGAAAAAGGCGTGGCCGAAATCATCATAGGTAAGCAACGTAACGGCCCAATCGGTAAAGTACGTTTAACCTTCCAAGGTCAATTCTCGCGTTTTGATAACTACGCGGGTCCAGCTATGGACGACGAATACTAATGCGCTTAGCCATTGCCGAAATCAACCTACAAGCACTTGCTCATAATTTAGCGCAAGTGAAGCGCTTTGCGCCTGGTTGCAAAGTAATGGCGGTGCTTAAAGCCAATGCCTATGGCCATGGCTTAGTTAAAATTGCCCAATACCTAAATGATGCCGACGCATTTGCGGTTGCGCGAATAGACGAAGCGTTAGCGCTACGTGCAGGTGGACTGACAAAACCGATTGTACTGCTTGAGGGGTTTTTTCATCAAGATGATTTACCTATCTTGCTTGCCAATAACTTTCAAACCATTATTCATGATGAAAATCAGCTCGCAACGCTTGAAAACACAAGCCTTGATGCACCAATTGCATGCTGGTTAAAGGTGAATACGGGGATGCATCGATTGGGTATTGCGCCATCGCAATTTGAGTCTTTCTACAGTCGCTTAAAAGCAAGCCAGAATGCCCGTGATGACATTAAGTTAATGACGCATTTCTCGTGCGCCGATGACATCAATGATGAAAAAACCGCTCAGCAAATTGCCTTATTTAATTCATTGGCAGATGGCAAAAACGAACAGCATTGCCTTGCAAATTCTGCTGGCATTATTGCTTGGCCAAAAGGCCATGGTGAGTGGATACGCCCTGGCTTGATGCTTTATGGCGTATCACCGATGCTTAATGGTGTAGGGCAACAGCACGGATTAGAGCCTGTTATGCGTTTAACAACGCGAGTTATCGCGATACGCGATGTTGATGCCGATCAGTGTGTTGGCTATGGCGGACGCTGGCATAGCGATAAACCGACTAAGCTTGCGGTGGTTGCGATGGGCTATGGGGATGGTTATCCACGCCATGCCGAGCAGGGCACGCCTGTGGTTATCAAATCACAACGCTATGGTATTGTTGGTAGTGTGGCGATGGATATGATCACGGTGGATATTGGTGATAACCGCGACAACATAAAAGTGGGTGATGAGGTGATCATGTGGGGGCCAGAGCTTCCCGTTGAAGAGATTGCCCAGTGCGCAACAACCATACCTTACGAATTACTCTGTAATATCACCCCACGAGTCAGCTACGAGTATCAAGAGTAACTTTGTTACTCTTTAATAAAATACACGTCACTGAAACCCATTCGTGCGAATTCTTGGTCACGAAAGTTACGTACTGCTGCAGAGCCTTTTGAAGTCATTTCGACTTGCTGTTCCATCTTTAAGTAATTAGTTAAATCAATGCCTTCAGCCGCTGCGATCGCATGGTACATATCGCGGTATTTATCTTTTGCAAAATTGATTTCGCGAGGCTGGTTTTTAAATTTGTAAGTGATGCGGCGTGCCATAATGAATCCTCAATGTTTATCGGGGCTGATTTTACACTAAAAAATAACCATAGCCATGACTTGTTAGTACAAGCGGGTTACAATGCAATACTTTTTAAAGACTCGGTAACTCATAATGAAACTTTCAGTAGAGATCAGTAAGTACCCACTACATCAAGACTACATTCCGTTTATCAAAGGTTTTATTGACCGTGTAAACAGATATGAAGGGCTTAAAGTGATCACCAACACCTTATCTACTCAGATTTTTGGTGACTATGATTTAGTGATGTCTGTACTTAATACTGAAATCAAACGTTCTTATGAAGAGTTTGGTAAAGCTATTTTCGTCTGTAAATTCTTACATGGTGACTTGTCGCCTAGCGAAGACTAAAGCCTACAGTAGCGCGTGTTATGGAATTTTTAAACGAAACCTTCTCAGGCTTTACTGCCATGTCGCATTGGGAATATATTGCCGTTGCTTTATCGGTGGCGTATTTGCTGTTAGCGATTAAAGAAAGCTTATGGTGTTGGCCTGCCGCGTTTGTAAGCACCTTTATTTATACCGTAATGTACTGGAATGGCGCACTGTTGATGGAGTCGCTCCTGAATTTTTACTACATGTATATGGCGGTATATGGTTGGGTCGTTTGGCGCAGGGGCGTGGACAATAAAGATCATCTGCCCATTATTTCATGGTCGTTAAAGCGCCATGCGGTGATTTTGCTTGCCACCTCACTGGCCTCAGTTGCCATTGGTTTTGTGATGACCAATTACACTCACGCTGATTTTGCTTATCTAGACAGCTTTACCACCTGTTTTGCGGTGGTGACAACCTACCTTGTTGCCAAGAAGGTGCTGGAAAACTGGTTGTACTGGATTGTAATTGATGCAGCATCTATGTATCTGTACTTTGAAAAAGGGTATTACCCAACCTTAGTACTTTTCGTGTTTTACACCATTATGGCCGCATGGGGCTTTAAAACTTGGTATGAAGAATACGAGCAGCATCAGGCTAAGCCGCTTGCACAGCTATAGATGAAAACTGAGCAACAAATTCACGCGCTTTTTACGCGCTTCAACTCACGTTTAGTTATCACCTCAATCAGTCCACTGGTTGAGGGGTTAAGCAATGATAACTACCTAGTAAAAACAGCAAGCCAAGATTTTTTGGTTAAGCACTATCGCGACCACTGGCCGGCGATTGGTCTTGCAGCGCAAGCGCATTTTGCAAAGCAAAGCTGCTGCCCAGCCCCACTTTGGTTAGAACAAGCAACCGACACGGCTATTTTCGAATACGTGGCAGGTAGTATTGCCAGCGGTGAATTTTGTAGTAGCTTATTGCCCGACTTAGTTAATTTACACCGTTACCCTGTGCTAACTGAGCCGATGAATATTGCTTATGAAATTAACTACTACCAGCAAACAGCGCGATACCAGCAACACACAGAGCTAATTAAGCAGTCACTGGCTTATATTGATAGTGCACCTAAAGACATGGGCTTTTGTCATAATGATTTAGTGAAAGAAAATATCATTGTGAATGAGACGGGTATGTTTTTAATCGACTTTGAATATGCCAAAAGCAACGATGTTTACTTTGACTTAGCTGCGCTGGTGGTGAGCTTTGCGTTAAATGATGAGCAGCAACTGGCGTTACTTAAACATTACCAAGCGTTAGTGTGCGAACATCACGAGTTTTACTTATCAGTTGAAAAGCTCGCGGCATTTCATGCGCTGTTTTTACTTTTATGTATTTGTTGGTATGAACAACGTGGTGCGATGGATAAAGTGGCGCCACTGCTAACACAGCTTAACCACTTCATAGAAAAAGCTAAAAATTAAAGACCGCCAATTCGCTCAGCAAGTTCTTTATATTTTTTTACATCTTCTTGTTCAAACAAAGGCTCCCCTTTGTCATCTTGTGATTTCGAGATCAGTAAATGTTCGCGAGCAAGGCGCTTTACGCGTTCAACTTTTACACCCAAAAATTCCGCGACTTGCTCTGTAGACATTAAACTCATGATCAAATTCCCCTTACATGGCAATACTGCCACCTTGTTATTAATTTTATTAAGTATACGTTAATACCTTGGTTCTGCACGAAAGTGAAGTGTTTTAATGCAAATTGCTGAATTTGTGTGCATATAAAGGCCTTGATGCTAGCATTTAGCGCAAGATGCCATTATCATTGCCGGGTTGTCATGCTGATATCGCGAGTCAGTATTGATAACGACAAATGTGCTCTCGTGGTGAAATGGATATCACGTGGCCCTCCGGAGGCTAAGTTGCAGGTTCGATCCCTGCCGAGAGCGCCATTTGCTCTTCACTTTAATATCTTCTAAGCTCGATTTATTCCTTCAGCAATCTCAAAAAGCTAATGACTTATCAACCTATCGCCTGTGGCGACTACGATAAATATGAATTATGGTGCATGCATAACTCTTTATTACGCATTACCTTAGAATCTGGTGAGCAGTTAGAAGGAAAAGCTGAGACCCTCAAAATACTCAACTCCGATGGCGAGCACCTGATTTTGGCAACAAAAAAAGGCGAACATGCCGTCCGCCTTGATTTAATTAAAAAGGTTGTCGAGCTATAGCCATTTTTTATTTTTAAAGTAAATGCCAATCCCAACGGTTAGCACCACCAAGAAAATAATAAACAAGCTAAATGCGTAAGGGCTTTCAGTGCCCGGAATACCGCCTACGTTTACACCTAATAAGCCTGTTAAGAAGCCAAGTGGTAAAAACAGTGCAGCAACCACCGACATCACATACATGCGCTGATTTAGTTGCTCAGATACTTGGCTAGTAATTGCTTGTTGAATAATTTGCGCGCGTTCAATTGAGCTATCTAGCTCTTCTAAGTATCTGATCAACATATTAGTTGTTTCGTTTAAGCGTGCCTTATCGTCTTCATCTAACCACTTATACTTGTTGTTTAACAAAGTAATAAGTGCTTCTTTTTGTGGCCGTAGATAACGTTTTAACGCGATTGTCTGGCGGCGAATTTGTGCTAATGATTGATGATCAAAGCCTTTGTTTGGTTCATCAATTTCATCTTCAAATCCATCGAGTGTGTCATCTAAATTGTCGATAACAGCTTGCATACGCGAGGTTAGGTTTTGCGCTAATTGGCACACTAACTCAGAAATTGTGCAAGGACCATTGCTGCCATCAAATGATTCAACAATATCTTGCACCGATAATAAACGGCGCTTACGTGTTGTGACCACAATGTTTTCGTTAATAAACAAGCGTAGCGAGACCATGTCTTCTGGACTTTGCGCTGGGTTTAAGTTAACTCCACGTAAAAACAGCATATTACCATTAGTGACTTTACTTAAACGCGGGCGTGTTTCATCGGCAATCAGCGACTCAAGTTCGTAATCAGTTAATAAATTACTTTGCTCAAGCCATTCAACGGCTTCAGCTTGACTGTAGTCCATGTGCACCCAAAGTTTTCCGTGTTCGGGTTGCCAATTTTGCAGCTCAGTACTATTTTCAATAGCACGTGCACCGCCTTGTTCGTCTAAAATTAAGACATGAAGTAACCCATTGATCATATTGAACTCTCGTTTTACAAATAGTGGGATATAGTTGATTATAGTTTAGCCTACGTCAATTAAATCGATTTATCGAGGGGATAAATATATTTCGTTGGTGTTTCTAGCTCTGTAGCGTATAAGACACTTTTTTATAGAGGGCACATTAATGAGCGCAAAAATTATTGTTGGCTGGCGAGAGTGGCTTGGCCTGCCTGAACTGGGAATAGAAAAAATCAAAGCAAAAGTTGATACCGGAGCGAGAACTTCATGTATTCATGCTTTTGACATTGAGGAATTTTCAGAAAATGGCGAAGCATGGGTGAAATTTACTACCCATCCTCTACAAGACGATGTAGAAACAACGGTAGAGTGTCGCGCCAAAGTAGTTGAGCGTAAGTATGTGACCAGTTCAAGCGGTCAGCGTGAGCTACGCTACTTTATTGAAACAAAATTAGTCGCAGGAACCCAAAGCTGGCCTGTAAGGGTGACTTTAAGTAACCGTTCAACAATGAAGTTTAGAATGTTGTTAGGGCGTACAGCAATGGAAAATCGCATAGTCGTTGATCCGGCTTTATCTCATTTATTATAGGAAAAGGACTTATCACACGTTGTTACGTGTATGAGTTTATCAGTTAAGGTTTTTAACTATGAAACTTGGTATTTTATCTCGCAACCAAAATTTATATTCAACACGTCGCTTAATTGAAGCAGCAGAGCAACGTGGTCACGAAGTGAAAGTAATTGATGCACTTCGTTGTTATATGAACATCAATTCAGAGCAGCCTGAAATCCATTACCGCGGTGAAAATTTAAAAGATTTTGACGCTATCGTACCGCGTATTGGTTCATCAGTGACCTTTTATGGCTGTGCGGTATTACGTCAGTTTGAAATGATGGGGGTATTCCCTGTCAATGAATCAGTGGCGATCACTCGCTCGCGCGATAAGTTACGTTCATTACAGCTACTTTCACGTAAAGGTGTGGGTATGCCAGTAACAGGCTTTGCAAGTAAACCTGATGATGTAAAAGATTTATTAAGCATGGTGGGTGGCACACCAGTGGTTATTAAGCTACTTGAAGGTACCCAAGGTATTGGTGTGGTATTAGCTGAAACACGTAAAGCTGCAGAAAGTGTAATTGAAGCGTTTATGGGCTTAAAAGCCAATATTATGGTGCAAGAGTACATCAAAGAAGCGGGCGGTGCGGACATTCGCTGTTTTGTATTAGGCGATAAAGTAATTGCTGCGATGAAGCGTCAAGCGCAAGAAGGTGAATTTCGCTCTAATTTACACCGAGGTGGTAGTGCGACATTGGTTCGTATTACTCCAGAAGAGAGAAGAACAGCGGTTGCAGCTGCTAAAGCGATGGGTTTAAACGTAGCGGGTGTTGATTTACTTCGCTCTGCACGTGGTCCATTGGTGATGGAGGTTAACTCATCACCTGGTCTTGAAGGTATTGAAGTTGCAACCGGCAAAGACATTGCAGGCATGATTGTTGAGTTTATTGAAAAAACAGCGGCATCAAAAAGAACTGCAACGCGTGGTAAAGGTTAAGCCTTTACCCATAGGAAAATAAGCGCTCTATTAAAAGGAAAAGTGCGTGGCTAAGGTTAAGAAAAATACACCGTTTTCAATTTTAGGCGATACGGTTGGTGTTGGCGAACGTAAAACATTTGCGATTGAAGCTGCCAAGCTTTACACCCACTCGCCGTTAAATATTCCAATTGAAGTCGTCAATGGTGTGCAGCAAGGGCCTGTATTAATGGTATGTGCTGCAATTCACGGTGATGAGCTCAATGGTGTTGAGGTTGTTAGGCAGTTGCTTGCTAAAATCGATCCAGAGCAATTGCGCGGTACTATTATTGCGGTACCGATTGTGAATGTGTTTGGCTTTATTCACAAGTCACGCTATTTACCAGACCGCCGTGACATGAACCGCAGTTTTCCGGGCTCAACACGAGGCTCGTTAGCAGGGCGAATGGCGAATGCGTTTTTTACTCAGGTGGCAATGCATTGTACGCATATTATTGATTTGCACACAGGTGCAATTCACCGAACTAACTTGCCACAAATTCGTGCCAATTTGAGCGACCCTGCAACGGCGGCTATGGCAAAAGCGTTTGGTACTCCAGCGGTGATTGACGCGTCACTTCGTAATGGCTCATTGCGCAGTGAAGCGGCCAATTTAGGAATACCCGTTATTACCTATGAAGCCGGCGAAGCGCTACGCTTTGACCCAATAGCCATTGCAGCTGGTGTGCAAGGTGTTGACTATGTCATGCGCCATTTAAAAATGGTGCGTGGCAAGCGTGCTAAAAAGCTACCAGAGCCGATTATTGCAAGCTCGACGAGTTGGGTACGCGCTGAAGTTGACGGTATTGTTCGTGCACAAGTATCACTCGGTGAGCGAGTAATGAAAGGGCAGGTTCTAGCTTATATTAGTAGCCCTCTTGGTGATGCTGAGCTTGAGTTACTAGCGCCACGCAGCGGTATTGTCATTGGTCAGCAAACAATGCCGCTGGTAAACGAGGGGGATGCCGTATTCCATCTTGCTTACTTTGCTCACGCAAACAGCCTAGTTGAACAACAGCTCGAAAACTTTATTGATGAAATAAGTGATATTGAAGACGAGTTAAAAACCGCAGAATTAAATAACCAATACCCTATTCTGTAATTCAAAAAGCCAAACTACCTGTTTGGCTTTTTTGTATCCGCCTGTCCCCATCTAATACTTGACCTTAGAGCAAGTACAAGTTTTATAGTTTTTTTACTTACTTGTCGTAAGAATGACTAAAGGATCAAAGATGAAAATTTTTCTATTTTATACAGGCTTATGCACGCTTGCTATTTCACTTACGCACGGCTTTTTTACTGAGCAAAGTGTTGTTCACATTGTGTTATTTCACCCTCTAGTCATTTTATTTAGTTTTATATTAATCGCCTATGGAAGCAGAAAAAAAACACCTCTTTAGCAAGCATCTCGTTAACTTAAAGTCGTTACTTTTTTGGACCTAAAATACGTTTTATGGTTGGCGCTTTGGTTGCCGTAGGTGGGTTTTTTAGGACCATCACAGGGCGGGTAACAAAGATGTTGTTTGGGTAAATCACTTTGTGACCATCAACGTGTTCAAGTACCACGTTCATTAGTCCCATTTCGATAATGCGGCCTTCTAAGAAGTTTGCACCGTCAATTACTCTCACCCAAAAGCCAACGCGGCAGTCGTTTTGAATAAACATCAACAAGAAGGCTGTTAGGTTACTTAGTAACGACCAGGCTGCAAAAAGCGCGACACCTAGCATGGCAAAAATGGATGAGCCAAGTACTAGTAAGCCGCGTAGCTCTATACCCCAAAAAACCAATACTAAACACTTTTAACAGCAGTTTTTTGGTGGTTTTACGAAGCAGCGGGTAAAGCAAAACTGCGATGACAGTCACGATTAAATGATATTGCTCGTTAAAGAATTCGACGAAGTCCAAAAGGGTTCCTAAATTAATATTTTACGTTTCGATTTTAGCTTTTTAGCTAAACAATAACACTACTTTAAAAGGTATTTTTAACCGTTACTAGCCACTGCACAGAGTCGATATCATCATCTTGCTTGTTAATTGGTGCGGCAATATCTAGGTGAATTACCGTACCGGCATTGGCACGGCTTGGCGCTAAGCGAAGGCCCACTCCCACATTTTGCAGCACGTTACCGTTATCGCCATTATCTTTGTTGTTATACCAAGCTCTACCAATATCATAAAACGCGGCACCACCCACTTTAAACAATTGCAGTAAGTCATATTCCCAGTAGTAGCGCTTCTCTAAAGTCACTAAAAAGCTGCGGTCGCCAACTTGGTAGTCAAGCGGGTATCCACGCAGGCCATTCTCCCCACCAATCGTGAGTTGCTTATCAGCTGTGAGATTTTCTGCATATTGTAGGCGGGCTTTGGCATACCAGCTTTGTCTTAGTGTGGTATTGAGGTAATACTGTAACTGCGTGCTGGCAAACAGGTTTTCTACGTCATCGGTTTCTTCATTCCAGTAGCCATCAAGGTCTGCTTTAAAGCGCCACAATTGGTTGTCTCCAGAGTAATGCGCCTTTGATAAAGATAACGAATAAATAGTACGGCTGGCATCGTCGCTAAAGTCTTTACTCGAATAACCGAGTAAAGCGCGGATATTCCAACCAAGGTTTAAATCTTCAGTACGGTAGATGCTATCGAAATTTCTTACCTTAACGTAGTGATCTTCAAACCATTGACCACTAACGTAAGGGTAACTCAGCGTTCTATCTTCAGCGATAGGTAAATTCGTTAATGATATGGCCTTGAAAGTATCTTTACGATTTTCTACCCCGAGTTTGATACGCTGAGTCCAGCTATTGCCAAGTTGTGATGAGTGACCAAAGTAAGCACGGTTTAAAATGGTCTTTTGCTCAAATTCGCTAACTACATCGCCGCGATAGTAAAGAGATTCTCTGCGCTGGTCAGAGTAACTTGTAACACCGTAGCTGTAGGGCGTATCAATCGAGAAAAACGGATAGCTTACATCGAGATAATGACGTTTACCGTCATCGTTGTCTGAGTATTCTAAACGGCCTTGATAACGGCTAGAGAATATATGTGGATCGTCATACACAAATAGGTAACCTGTGCGATCAGCATCACGGGTGCGGCTAAATGACACTCGTTTACCCCAGCCTAAAAAGTTTGACTCGCGAAAGCCGATACTCGACTCATTCTCACCGCCGCTACGGCTAAAGCTTATTTCTGGTAATAAAGTCCACAGATCGCGCGTAATTACTTTTACATGGACGTTGCCATCACAATCGAGCTTTGCGTTGATACGTGCATCATATAAATAGCCTTGTTTACGCAGTAACCGCTCTGACTCTAGTAATTTACGTGGATTGTAAACATCACCTTCTTCGAACAATAAAACGCTGTGTATTACCTCTGGCTCAGTCGTCATGTGAGCGCGATTGGCAAACCGGAATAAAAAGTTATTTTCTTCTTCTAGCTCAGTGTTAAAGACGTTTAGCTGTTCAAGTTCAATGGCGACTATTTTACGGTTATTAGCAGCGTCGGGGAGTGGATTGTCTGCATCGAGTTGGCGGCGTAAGTTATTATCTTGCGATTTAAGCGTGCGCTGGTTTTGACAATAATTATTATCGTCAGTTAATAGCTGCTCTGCATGAACATTGGCTGCTATGCAGATTGGTAATAGTGTTATTAGCCTAGCAACAAAGTGCGACTGCTTAAATCCCATTTACACCCTTAGTTGAGTATGTCCTGTGCAACTACTACATACTAAGCGTGGAAAAAAGTCTAGCTTATTATTGTAATTGCATGACTAAATATTGATAAAGTTGCGGTAAAACTGCACTGGCTTCTATGCCTTCAGCATTGATCCAAATACTTTCACTGTAATGTTCAAAGTTTAGATTAAAACTATGATCTGTAAAGTGAAAGCGTAATTGGTGACGATCAGCACCGGCATCAAAGTCGGCGGTTGTTATGGCTGGAACATGCAAGAAAAGGGTTGCCCAAAGCTCAAAGTCTTCGTCGTGTGGAAGCTCACTTGACGTTATGAGAATGATTTCATGCTCAGTATCATAGCTTAGTTCAGTCATAGCAGTCCTAATTAGCGGCAAGATAGTCGCGAATGGTATTTAAAAACGGTGCGCCGTACTTATTGAGCTTAGTGAAACCAACACCCGACACTTTTAAAAACTCACTGTCGTTGGTTGGCATTAACTGCGCCATTTCAGCGAGGGTTTTATCATTGAATACCACATAAGGTGGTACATCATCAGCATCTGCCAACTCTTTACGTAAGGCACGTAATTTTGCAAACAGCTTTTTATCGTAATTAAACTGAGCAAGTTTATCTTGGTAAACGTGCTTAGCTTGTAGGCGAGGTTCAGCAAGTTGCAGTGCATACTCACTTTTAAGCACCGCACGGGCGGCTTCGGTTAAGCGTAATGAAGAGCCTTGGGTAATATCTTGGCTTAATAACCCTTGATGGATAAGCTGCCTTAAAATACTTAGCCAGAACTCCACACTATGCTCTTTTCCTATGCCATAGGTGCTTAGCTGGTGGTGATTGTTATCACGAATACGGCTAGTGTTTGCGCCGCGCAGTAACTCAACAATATAGCCAATACCAAAACGTTGTTCTGCACGATACACACACGAGAGAGCTTGTTGTGCGACAAGTGTGCCATCAAAGCTAGTCGGTGGGTTTAAGCAAATATCACAGTTACCACAGGTTTCGCGCTTATATTCACTAAAGTAATTTAGCAAAATTTGTCTGCGGCATGTTTGTGCTTCGGCAAAGCTGGCCATAGCATTAAAGCGTTGCTCTTCAACACGACGCCGTTGCTCGTCTTCAATATCTTCAAAAAAGCGGCGTACGCGACCAATATCGGCCGGATCAAAATACATTATCGCTTCTGCAGCCAGACCATCACGACCTGCACGACCGGTCTCTTGGTAGTAAGCCTCAATGCTTTTTGGAATATCGTAATGCACCACAAAACGTACGTTTGGTTTATTAATCCCCATGCCAAAGGCAACGGTCGCAACCACAATTTGAATATCGTCACGGGCAAAGCCCGATTGCACAAATTGGCGTTGCTCGTTACTCATTCCCGCATGGTAGGCGGCGGCATTAAATCCTGCGTCTGCAAGTTTTTCGGCTACATCATCAACCCGTTTACGGCTGGTGCAATAAATAATACCACTTTGATTTTGCTGTTCTTTTAAATAACGAAGCAGCTGTACCATAGGTTTGAATTTTTCTTCTATGGTGTAACGAATATTAGGTCTATCGAAGCTACCAGTGTGCACGTAAGGGTGGTTAAGCTGAAGCTGTTCAATAATATCGTAACGAGTTGCTTTATCTGCCGTTGCTGTAAGCGCCATCATGGGCACATGCATAAAGCGTTGCTTTAACTCGTTGAGCCGACAGTAATGCGGCCTAAAGTCATGACCCCAATGCGACACACAGTGAGCTTCATCAATTGCAAAAAGTGCGAGTTTTAGATGGCTCAAGCGCTCTAAAAATTCGTGTTGCAGTACTTTTTCTGGTGCAACATATAACAGCTTAATTTGCCCATAGTGCAATTGCTGGTAAACAGCTTGTTGCTCTTCAAAAGGCAGGCTGTTATTGATGTATGCCGCTTGCACGCCAAGTGCTCTTAGTTGGGCAACTTGGTCTTGCATTAAGGAAATAAGCGGTGAGATAACCACAGTTACACCATCGAGGATCAAAGCGGGTACTTGATAGCATAATGATTTGCCTCCACCCGTTGGTAGAAGTACAAGCGAGTCTTGGCCGTCTAGCGCTGCGGCTATAATCGCTTCTTGGCCATCACGAAAGTCCTTGTAACCAAACACTTGTTTGAGTACGGCTTGTGGTGATCGAACGGGTGTGTTGGACATTGCGGTATTGGTATTCATCGCCGAGCATTTTAGTGGTTTTTTATAGCGATGTCTTTAGCAATATACCCAAACTACCTCAAAATGCAGAATTCAGCGTTTCACAGGAGCTTAATATCACGGCGTTACTTTGCAACAATGGCAGTCCCTTTTAAGAAGTAAATACATGGGCTTATTTAGCGTGTTTTGGTTGCGTCACTGTTTAGGGGGCGTAAAATAGCGCTTTTAAACTATAAAGCCAAACTTATGCCTACCAACATTGAGCAGCGAAAAGGTGTCATTTTCGCTTGTTTAGCCTTTTTTATGTGGGGTCTTGCACCCATTTATTTTAAATTTCTTCAGCAGGTTTCTGCTTTTGAGATCTTAATGCACCGTGTTATTTGGTCGGTGTTATTTTTACTTCTTATTATTGCAGCTCGTCATCAATGGCAGCGTATTCGAATTGTGCTTGGGCAACCTAAATTACTTTTGATGTTGGTAATAACAGCAAGTTTACTTGGCTTTAATTGGGGGTTATTTATTTGGGCGGTGAACAATAATCACATGCTCGATGCTAGTTTAGGTTATTACATCAACCCACTACTAAATGTGTTGCTTGGTATGTTGTTTTTAGGTGAGCGGCTGCGTAAATGGCAAGGCGTTGCTGTAGGCCTCGCGCTTTGTGGTGTGCTGCTTCAATTAGTGAGCTTTGGATCATTTCCTGTGGTTGCTTTTTCGCTAGCTGGCTCGTTTGCTATTTATGGTCTTTTACGCAAAAAGCTGCCGATTGAATCATTACCAGGGTTATTGCTCGAAGCACTTATTTTATTACCTGTTGCACTTATTTACTGGTGGTTTATGGCGCCTTCGCCAAGCTCTGATTTAACTGCAAATGATTGGCATATTAACGTGTTACTGATAAGTGCAGGAGTGGTGACAACTTTACCACTGTTGTGTTTTACCGGTGCAGCAAAACGCCTTCAGTACAGCACATTAGGCTTTTTTCAGTACATTGGTCCAAGTTTAATGTTTATGCTTGCCGTGGCTTTTTATGGTGAGGTATTTGATGCTGAGCGTGTGGTGACCTTTGCCTGTATTTGGAGCGCTTTGGCGTTATTCAGTTGGGATTCGTACCGCCAAAGTCGTAAGCAACGCAAAGCGAAATTAGAGGCAGTGACTAAGCCTGTATAGGCTTAGCTTATTAGCTTGTTGCGCCCAGACTCTTTTGCTTGATAAAGCTTTAGATCGGCCTGTTTTATTAGTTCATCTAAACTATAAATAGGCCCATTATGAAAACCAATCGACAGCGTAAACTTGATACGGTCTTTGCTAAATTCAGGGCTGTGCTTTTCAACAAATAAGCGGAATTTTTCTAAACGCTGTAACGATTCATGTCGGTCTTGATCAGCAAAATATACTGCAAACTCTTCACCACCAAAGCGGCCAACTAAATTATTTTTAAAATACTTTGCCATACATTGCGATAGGCCTTTAAGCACTTCATCACCGGCATCATGACCATAGTTATCGTTTATTGATTTAAAGTGGTCAATATCGATCATAGCTAAAGAGACAGAGTTTTCTGCCAGTTTTGCAGCTTTGAGGTGGCTGTTTGCTTCACCAAAGAAATAGCGGCGATTAGGCAGCTTAGTGAGGTAATCAGTATTTGCCTGTAAACGAATCGTTTTAATGTTTTCAAGCATGTCGACGTTTTGACTTAGCCGGCAATAGAATTCTTCATTATTAAATGGCTTGCGAAGGTAATCGTCTGCACCAGATTTTAAAAAGCGCGTTGATAAGTGCAGAGTATCGAGTGCAGAAATGCCGATTATGGCTTTTTCATCATTGGAATATAAACGACGAATTTCAACACAAAGCTCATCCCCATTCATGTTTGGCATTTCGTTATCGGTAATGATCACCGATATTTTTGGGTTTTCAGCCAGTACTTTTAAAGCGTCGACACCATCAACAGCTTCAATGGTTTGGTATTTGTGACGAGTTAATAAGTTACAAATGTGGTGGCGAGTTGCCGCTGAATCATCAACGACAAGAACTTGCACTTGTTCATTTCGAGGCAAGCGAGCGAGTTGTTTTTCTAGATACTGATAAGCTTGTTTATTTTCTTTAGTAATGTAGTCAATTATTGGGTGCTTTTCGACAATATTACGCGTTGTCTCATCTAGGTTTCCCGTCATGACAATTGTGGGAATATCAGAGGCGATAGTAAAAGGAATTGCTTCGCCTTTTGGTGCATCAGGTAGAATAAAGTCTACTACCGAGCAGAAATAAGAGTGCTCTTCAACTAACTTTTTTGCTTCAGCCAACGAGCCTGCAATATCGGCTTCATAACCAACTTTTTGCGCGATATGCTTTTGCACTCGCGCAATCGTTGGCGTATCTTCAATTATTAATATTCTTCTAGTCACGGTTTGCCTTGTTATAACTTTTTGGCGAAGCAATAGTTACTACAAGTTTTAACCTTAAAAGCCTAAAAAAGCAAATCGTTATAAGCTGTCTGACTCAGAATAATATTCAACGCTTTGTGTTGTTGGGTTTGCAATACGGGAACGTCCAAACAATGTATGAAATTTCGTTTTGCAAGTGGTTTGCTTTAGGTATTTGACCCAAGCACGTTCAATTGCATTGGTCGCTTCAAGATTACCAGTAACAACTTGTACAAATTGAGTTTGAAATTCATTTTGTGGTTCTAGGGTTTTGTTGTATAAACCCTTTAGAACAACACCATGCTGCTCGAGAATGTCGGCTTCTAGCAAAGTGAAGTGACCACTACGACCAAAACCGCGTGGGAAATTTTGATCATCATAAAATTGACGTTGGCTTGCAAATGCCTGACGAAGTGATGAAATGTCATTGCTCATGGCTTTATCCTCATGCCCTAATTTCTTGCTGGAGTATGGATCAAGTTGTCGATTTTATTAAACAAATTATTTTTATCGTAAGGGTAAAAAATGGATATCGATTTATTGAAGACTTTTGTTGAAGTGGTCCGTACGCGCCATTTCGGTAAGGCAGCTGAAAATTTATATATTACACAGTCTGCGGTGAGTTTTCGGATCCGACAATTAGAGCAAGGTTTAGGCGTTAACTTATTTATTCGCCAACGTAACAACATACAGTTAACGGCGCCTGGTGAGCGATTACTGCCACATGCACAAATGATCATTACGGGTATGCAGCGCGCAAAAGTTGATGTGGCACTTGCAGATAATATGCATAAGCAAATTAGCTTAGCAGGAACACCTAATATTTGGGATGCATTTTTACAGTTTGGTATTACTAATATTGTTTCTGCTATGCCGGGTGTGTCGTTAGTTGCTGAAGTCAAAGCACAACAAGAGAGTACTCGCTTATTACTGGAACGTACTCTAGATTTAGCTGTGTTGTTCGATCCCCCTAAAGTAGATGAACTGGTTGTACAGCGAATTTGTGAGTTACCTATTATTCCTGTGAGTGCTTTTGAAACAGCAAATAGTGAAAACTTTTTCGATAACCAATATGTCTATGTTGATTGGGGTACCACCTTTTCTTTATGGCATGCTCGTGAGTTTAACGGCCACGCCCCTCCATATTTTAGAACCAGTACGGGCCGTATTGCGCTTGATTTAATTTTGAAGTGCGGCGGCAGTGCCTTTATTCCTCAGTTATTAGTTGAAGAGCAGCTTAAATCTGGTGAGCTTTATCATGTTGAAGATGTTGCGCATACATCGCGTGATGTGTTTGTTGCTTACCACAGAGACAACGAGCAAACCCCTCTGTTAGAGAAGTTAGTCACTTTATTAACTGAGCTCCAAATAAAAGCTTAAAATTAATTTAATTTAGCTTTCATAAAAATTTAATTTTACAACAGTGAGTTACGTTTTTATTTCAAAATTAATTACATTTTATGAAGCTAAATTGACGCTTTTATTTCAACTGTCATCTTTCTGTCATTTTTTACTGTCACACTGCGCGCATTGAAACACAACATGTGTTTTTTGTTGCGATTATTGAGGAAACGACATGAAATTTGCAAAGTCTAGCTTATTCCTAGCTTTATTTGGTGGTTTATCTTTTTCTGCACTAGCTGATGTAGATGTATATGGTAAAGCAAACGTGACTGTTCAATCATCAGATGATGGCGAAGGGTCTTTCACTGAAATTAAAAGCAATAACTCACGTTTTGGCTTAAAAGGTTCAGAAAAAATTTCTGAAGGCTTAGAAGCGGTTTATAAATTTGAGTTTGGTGTAGACGTATCTGACGCTGATTCAAAAGGCGACAACGACGATAACATCACTGCGCGTAATCAATACGTGGGTGTGAAAGGTAGCTTTGGTCAAGTTGTTATCGGTCGTAACGATACAGCAATGAAGCAGTCTCAAGGTAAAGTTGATTTATTCAATGACCTTGAAGGTGATATCAAAAACGCATTTAAAGGTGAAAACCGTTTAGGCGACACTATTTCTTATGCTTCTAAAGACTTCAGTGGCTTCAAAGTATTAGCAACTTATGTAGCTGAAGATGATGTAGATGCTGATAACGGGTACTCAGTAGCGTTAACTTACGGCGATGCAAAACTTAAAGAAAGCAAACTTTATGCATCAGTTGCAGCTGACAGCGAAGTAAAAGGTTACGACATTGTTCGTGCAACAGTACAAGGTAAACTAGGTGACTTCAAACTAGGTGCTATGTACCAAACACAAGAAAAAGTGGATGGTAGCGCAGAAGCTGATGGCTACTTAGTAAATGCTGCTTACCAAATGAATAGCAACACATTCAAAGTACAGTACCAAGTAATTGACTTTGATGAAGGCGATAAGAAAACAGCTATTTCTGCAGGTGTTGATCATAAGCTAAACAAAAACACCAAAGTATTTGGTTTCTACTCAACGTTTGATACAGACAATCAAGTTGACCAAGATTACCTAGGTGTTGGTATTGAATACAAATTCTAAGTGAACACTCCCTTACTTGTGAGCCCAGCTAATTAGCTGGGCTTTTTTTGTTGAACAACAAAATTATACTGAAGTTAGCTTTAAGCTTGTGCGTAGTTTGATTTGCCTGCAAGCCAGCGTTGAATCAATTTATCGGTAAGTTCTGGGTAGTCATTCAATATTTTGAAAGCGATGGGTCTGACATGATTAAGTGTTTGTTTATCGCGGTTTAGGTCGGCGATTTTGAATTCAGCTAAGCCTGTTTGTTTGGTACCAAGTACTTCACCTGGGCCACGGATTTCTAGATCTCGCTCAGCAATCACAAAGCCATCATTACTTTCACGCAGCACACCTAAGCGTTTTTGCGCTGTAGCTGATAATGGCGCATGATAAAGTAAAACACAGTGTGATGCCGTTGCCCCACGACCAACACGGCCGCGTAGCTGGTGAAGTTGTGCAAGCCCTAACCGTTCAGGGTTTTCAATAATAATAAGGCTCGCATTAGGCACATCAACACCCACTTCAATCACGGTTGTGGCAACCAGTACATGAATATTACCTGCCTTAAACTCACTCATAATGGCTTGCTTTTCGGCGGCTTTCATCCGGCCATGTACCAAGCCAACGTTTAGCTCTGGCAGTGCTGCTTTTAATTGCTCGGCGCTATCCTCGGCGGCTTGGCATTGCAGCACTTCAGATTCATCAATCAGGGTGCAAACCCAATACACTTGACGACCTTGCTCTGAGCATGCTGTTCTAACACGTTGAATGATTTCGTCTCGGCGTGCATCAGGAATCGCCACCGTTGTAATAGGCGTTCTACCGGGGGGTAACTCATCAATCACTGAGGTTTCTAAGTCAGCGTAGGCTGTCATTGCTAAGGTTCGCGGGATAGGGGTTGCAGTCATCACTAATTGGTGTGGGTAGCAATCACCAAAGCGACCTTTTTCACGCAGTGATAAACGCTGATGAACACCAAAGCGGTGTTGCTCATCAATAATAATTAAAACGAGATTATTAAACTCAACCTGTTCTTGGAATAATGCATGGGTGCCAACAATCATTTGTGCTTCCCCAGAGGCGATTTTTTCCAAAGTCGCTGCACGCTCTTTACCTTTACTTTTGCCACCTAACCAGGCAACTTCAACACCGAGTTGATTAAACCATTGGCTAAAGTTGATGCCATGTTGCTCTGATAAAATCTCTGTTGGTGCCATTAGCGCTACTTGATAGCCTTCGCTGATAGCACTGAGCGCACTGAGCGCTGCGACTAAGGTTTTACCAGAGCCGACATCGCCTTGTACTAGGCGCATCATCGGAAACGGGTGTTGTAAGTCACCTTTGATTTCTGCCACTACACGACTTTGTGCGTTGGTTGGGCTAAAGGCTAAATTAGCTAAAAACTGTTGCTCAAGTTGGTTATGAGGCTTTAAAGCAACCGCTTTTACCGTTTGCCCTTTTTGGCGCAGCTTTAAAAGGCTTAAGTTTTGCGCAAGCAACTCTTCAAACACTAGCCGTTGCTGAGCAGGATGCATACCCTGTTCAAGAGCAGTTAAATCAACATCGTTTTGTGGGCGATGTAAGGTCATTAGAGCATCGGCTAAACGCATTCCGGTTGGCTGAAACTGTTCTGGCAGTAACTCTTCGACAGGGTATTTAGTTAATAGTGCAAGTGCTTGATCGCTTAGTGCACGAATCGATAACTGTTTTAGCCCTTCGGTAACAGGATAAACCGGCGTAAGCGTGGTGTTCGTTGGTTGCTCAGAAGGGGTATCCGATAAGCTGTATTCCGGATGTGTCATTTCAAAGCCAACTCTGCCACGGCGGATCTCACCAAAGCAACGAATGATTTTACCTGTACTTAAGGCATTTTTTTGAGCCGCGCTGAAGTTAAAAAACCTCAGCGTTAAACGGCCCGTGCCATCATTTACTTGGCAAACCAGCATGCGCCTTTTTCCAAAGGTAATTTGGCTGGTTTCAATAGTGGCTTCAACACTAACATGGCTATGCGGTTGCAGCTCGCAGATGGGATGAATACGGGTGCGGTCTTCATAGCGGTGAGGCAAATGAAACAGCATGTCTTGTACCGTATGAATATTTAGCTTAGCAAGGCGCTCGGCCATTTTTGGGCCGACGCCTTTTAATTCTGTAATTGGGTATAACGCTAAGCTTGGATGACTCAAAGGTGACTCAAATTATTAATTAGTAGACTGTTTTTCAGTTTACTTGCACTCGTTAGTGGCTTCAAGCGGTTGCGTGTGTTTTAAAATGTTCCAGAACGTTTCATCAGCAACAATTTCACCATTTTCATCCAGCTCAGGGTACGGCAGCTCTTTTTCGCGGCATTGTTCAGCAATGATAGGGTGACAGCCTTCAAACAAAATACGATGCTTAACTTTCGCATCAAGCATATCGCGGTTATAAAGACCTGCTTCTTCACGTTGGCGCTGTGCTTCAAATAAAATAAGTGCCGCTGCAACAGATACATTAAGAGATTGCACCATTCCTTGCATTGGGATGATGATGTTTTTATCAGCATGAGCGAGGGCACGCGGCGAAATACCATCTCGTTCTTGACCAACAATAACAGCTGTCGGTTTGGTGTAATCAATTTCACGAAAGTCGACTGCGTCGTCGCTGAGGTGAGTTGCTAAAATTTGTACATCAGGATTTTGCGCACGCATCATGGCTACGGCTTCATCGATATTGCGATGCAAGTGAGTTTCGAGCCAGTTTTTACTACCACCTGAAGTATTGTTAGTTAACCATTTTTGATTCTCTGGCCATACAGCATGAACATGATGGCAGCCTGTCGCGTCAGCTGTGCGGGCAATGGCCGATAAATTATGATGCTTATGTACTTCTTCTAAACAAACCGTTAGGTCCGTTTGGCGGCGATCTAACACGCGCTTAACACGCTCAAAGCGAGTTGTATCCATAGTTGTGTGCTCGTTGACGGATTCTAATTGGCGCTGATTATACCCTAGGGAACAACAGCACGGCTAATTGGGTTTTGTAATGAGATCAGCGTTTCTGTTGATTGAATAGCTTCGATGGCTTGTATTTTGTTAATTAACACATCTTGTAGATGATCAATTGAGCGTGCCATCACTTTGATAAATATACTGTAATTACCCGTGGTGTAATAGGCTTCTACGACTTCTTCTAGCTCTTTTAAATGCAGTAACGTTTGTGGGTAATCACGGGCATTGTTGAGGTTAATACCAATAAAACAGCAAACATCGTAACCAAGCTGTTTGGCATCAATACTGACTTGGGTGCCTGTAATAATTCCCGCTTGTTTCATCTTTTCGACTCGAACATGAATAGTTCCGGCACTTACTGCAAAGCGTTTAGCAAGTTCTGCATACGCTGTTCGCGCATTTTCCATTAAAGCATTAAGGATGTTTTTATCGAGATTATCGATTTGATAATTTTCCATGGTATTTATTAGTGTTAATTATTGAATCAGTAAAATTTATAACATTATTTTTATGAAAATTTCAATGTTAAGTTCTTTTTATTGCGGGTTATTGAAAATTATCTTTGTTTAGTTGAGGATTGTTTTAACAGAGGGGCCAAGCAGCGGGCTTCTCTAATCAAGCAAGTAACAATAACTGGGAATGAGGCCAATTATTATGAGTTCACACTACCTGCAGCAACAGCAGCAAATTAGTAAAGTAAAACAGTTTTTTTCAAGCCAATTAGAACAACAATTAGGATTAGTTGAGGTACAAGCGCCGATCTTGGCAAAAGTAGGCGATGGTATTCAAGATAACTTAAGCGGTACTGAAAATGCTGTATCGGTAGCAGTGAAAACAATTCCGGGTAGCCAATTTGAAGTAGTGCACTCTTTAGCTAAATGGAAACGCAAAACCTTGGCTGATTACGATTTTTCGGTAGGTGAGGGGCTCTATACGCATATGAAGGCGCTTCGCCCAGATGAAGAATCTTTAAGCCCAATTCACTCGGTGTATGTTGACCAATGGGATTGGGAAAAAGTAATTTGCGAGAGTACTGAGCGCACCTTAGACAAGCTAAAAGAAACCGTAACATCACTTTATCAGGCTATTAAAGCAACCGAACGCTTTGTATCAAGCGAGTTTGGTTTAACGCCATTTTTGCCAGAGCAAATCACCTTTGTACACAGTGAACAGTTACGTCAGATGTATCCTGACTTTACTGCAAAACAACGTGAAAAAGCGGTAGCACAAGAATACGGTGCGGTATTTTTAATTGGTATAGGCGGCACACTTGCCGATGGCAAAATTCATGACGTACGAGCACCGGATTATGACGATTGGTCAACCCAAACCTGCAGTAAATTTGCAGGCTTAAACGGTGATATTTTAGTTTGGAACCCGGTGCTAGAAGATGCCTTTGAAATCTCTTCAATGGGCATTCGTGTAAGTCCTGATGCATTAGCTACACAATTAGCGATTACAGGCGACCAAGCTCGTTTAGAGTTTGATTGGCATAAACAGCTACTTGCGAAGCAGTTCCCGCAAACAATTGGTGGTGGGATTGGTCAATCACGACTCGCTATGTTGCTGTTACAAAAACAGCATATCGGGCAAGTACAAGTTGGTGTTTGGCCTGAACAGCTAAAACAGCAAGTGGAAGGAATTCTCTAAGTTAAGATTAATGACCCTGGTAAAAAGAGGCTTAAAGCCTCTTTTTTATTAACTGGTTTTAAACTCCACCTCAACCTTGTTCTCTTCAAGCTTAACCTTGCAAGGGGGGTACTTACGGTTTGTACGTAGCACTTTTTCAAAAATATGTATTTCTACCCCTGAGTGCAATGTTTTGTTAACGACTAATTGCGCATCTTCAAGTAAATCATGCAAATGATGCTCTAAACTTGAGAGTTTTTTCTCAAGCATTTCAGCTTGCTCGCAATAGTGCATTTGTGTGGCCCCTATTTTGGCCAGAAGAGTTTTTTTCTTTTCTGCATCTTTTACTAAATCCGCTTTTTCGATAGCCGCTTGTAAGGTATCAAGTTGCGAATCTGTTTGTGCTAAATCTTTGAAGCATTGGTCTGTTTGTGCTGTTACATCAGCACCTGAAGCCGCTAAGTTAATCACCATCTTCGCGCCTGATTCATTGCCAATTTCGCCAGCAATAACTATTTGAGCATCTAAAATTTCACCGCCAAATAGTTTTCCTTGGGGGTTATCTTCTTGGCCGACTTGCAACAATTTAGTGGCTTTCATTACACAATGGCTGGCTTGACGGTCGATGAGGATATTGTTTGCTTCAAGGTAGCTGTATTGACCATGTGATAAGTGAATGTCGCCTTGGCTGATGATATTACATGATAACTTTTTATCTTCGAGTTGGTGGCCAATTACGCCTTGTTTTATGGTGATATCACCAGCTGCAGATAAATGACCAGACTCTACAGTGCCCATAACTGTTATATCGCCTTTAGCATTAATACGCATTCCCGGCTCAACATTATGAGTTACAATGACGCTACCTTCAAAATCTACATGGCCGGTTTTTACGTTGACATCGGCAATGGTAAAAATATCATCAACACGCATGCCATTCGCGATATCTACTGGAACACCTGCAATGGCTGAAATAAGTTCAAGCGGATTATTTTTAGATATTTCGGTACCTTCACCAGCAACTAGAGTGTTACTTTCACCAGGCTTGGCTGGTAATACATCACCGGTAACAGTAAAGCCTTCTTTACCTGGAGTCGCAGGGATTTGCTTGATAAGTAATACGCCGGGTTCGACACTGGCGAGCTTGCCAAAATCACGCATATCGACAGTACCATCTTCACGCAATTTGGGTTTTTTTAAGCGATCTTTGAGCGTTTCAACTTGAGAAACTAGTTTTGATGGTTGGCCATCGATAGGTAAGCGACCTTTTGCTAGCACGCCTTTAGCGACTTCTCCTGCTGGTAACTCAAACTGTTGTTGTAATAGCTGTTCCAAGAAAGCTTGTTTGTACCCGCGAGCAACGCCCGCTCTGATAAGCTCCTTTTTAGCTTCATCAAGCGTCATAACTTTGCCGCCTTCAGCAAGAGTAAGTTCGCCTGTAGCAAGCATTTTATCATCGCTTAGGGTTACAACTAGGCTCGCATCATGTTTTGAGGCAACAACAAGCATGCGCTCGTTAGAGTCACTTTTGAAGAATTTATTGATAGCTTCATGATCCACTCTGCATTCGCAAAATGGTGACTTTTCTAATGCTTCGATAATAAACGCAGCACTAGGAGGCGAGTTTTCATGAACATCTAATAAAACGTTGCCGTTGTGAGCGAGCTTAAACACGTGGAGATCCTTTTTGACTACATTAGCTAAAGGTTTTATTTGTTATAACAACAGAGTGCTAGAGATTTGCTAATGAGTCAAGAATTTCGGGTGAGGGAAGTAATAACTTTTTCTAAAAAAGTGCCAGCAACTTTGTGTTGCTGGCAGGGCTGATTAGTTTGTTGAAGGTAGCTCCATGATACCGTCAATCTCAACTTGCACACCTTTTGGTAACGCACGTACGCCAATTGCGGCGCGTGCAGGGTATGGTTGCTTAAAGTACTGGCTCATTACTTCGTTGACAATCGCAAAGTTAGATAAGTCAGTTAGAAAGATATTTACTTTCACCATGTCTTGAATTTGGCCGCCGGCAGCTTGGCAAACAGCTGTTAGGTTTTTGAATACTTGGTGAGTTTGCTCAGTGAAGTCTTCAGAGATCACTTCCATTGTTTCTGGTACAAGTGGAATTTGACCTGATAAATAAACAGCCGTGCCTACTTTAACTGCTTGGCTGTAAGTACCGATAGCTGCAGGCGCATTATCAGTAGAAATAAAAGATTTGTTCATGATTATCCTTGTTACTTTTTACGATAGACTCTTTGCACATCAGGCATAACGCGAATGCGGCGCATAATGTTAGCAACATGAACGCGGTTTTTAACCGTGATGCCTAAATCTATCATGTATAAATTACTTTCTTTTTCGTCAGTCGCTATTTCAACAATATTGGCTTGGGTTGAGGCAACAACATTGGTTAATTTAGCCAGCGCACCTTGGTGATTAATAATCTCAATACGAAGGGCAGCAATATATTCTTTCTCTGGGTTATCGTCCCATTTTACAACGAGGTATTTTGAGCGCTCTTTTTCCCAACCACGAATATTTTTACATTCTTGGCGGTGAACCGTAAGGCCTTTACCTTGGCTTATATAAGCTGTAATTGCATCACCCGGGACTGGGCGGCAGCATTTAGAGTAATTAACTAACATGCCTTCAGTACCGATAATGGTCGCTTTTGCTTTTTGTGCTAGGTCGTCTAGGTCGTCTGCATCAACTTGCATCAAGCGTTTTGCAATTAGCACACTCATGAGATTACCTGAGCCTATTTCTACTAGTAGCTCAAGGACGGTATTTAGTTCATGCTCTTGAAGTACACGGCGAATGTTTTCATCTGGAATATCATCCAGTTTGGTTTCACCAAGTGCTGAGTCTAGTAAACGTCGACCGAGCAGCATGGCTTCTTCATGCTGTTGGCTCTTCAGGTAATTGCGAATACCTAAACGTGCTTTACCTGTTACAACGAAGTTTAACCAAGTTGCATTAGGGTGTGCTCCAGAGCTGGTGATGATTTCGACCGTTTGCCCTGTATCAAGCGCTTTGCTGAGTGGGTGAGGTTTACGGTTAACGCGTGCCCCCACACAGGTATTACCTACATCAGTATGAACTGCATAAGCAAAGTCGACTGCTGTCGCACCCATGGGTAGCTCAACGATACGGCCATCTGGCGTGAAAACATAGATCTCTTCAGGGAATAGCTCTGTTTTAACGTTTTCAACAAACTCAAAAGACGAACCAGCGCTTTGCTGAAGTTCCAGTAAGCTTTGCATCCATTGGCGAGCACGTTGTTGTGCTGTGTTGCCTGCATTATCACCGGCTTTTTTATACATCCAGTGAGCAGCGACCCCTTTATCTGCCATATGATCCATATCGTGGGTACGAATTTGAATCTCAACAGGAATACCATGAGGGCCAACTAATGAGGTATGAAGCGACTGATAGCCGTTAGTTTTTGGTACAGCAATATAATCTTTAAAGCGAGTTTCGATTGGCTTGTAAAGGTTATGCGCAACACCTAATACGCGATAACAGGTATCCATATTATCAACATTGATACGAAACGCGTAGATATCCATCACTTCGTTAAACGACAGCTCTTTATTAAGCATTTTTTTGTAAATGCTATACAGGTGTTTTTCGCGGCCAGATATAGTTGCTTCGATGCCAGACTCTTCTAAACGCGCTTCAATTTCAGTTTTAATATTACTGATAACTTCTTTACGGTTACCACGTGCTTTGACTACTTCTGATCTTAATGCGCGATGGCGCATCGGGTATAACGCTTGAAAGCCTAAATCTTCTAATTCATTTTTAATATCGTGAATACCAAGGCGGTTCGCAATTGGTGCGTAAATCTCTAGGGTTTCACGGGCAATGCGACGGCGTTTGTCAGGGCGCAGTGCGCCTAAAGTACGCATGTTGTGAGTACGGTCAGCCAATTTAATTAAGATCGCGCGAATATCTTGCGTCATCGCCATGATCATTTTGCGGTAGTTTTCGGCTTGGAATTCTTTTTTATCTTTAAAGCTGAGTTTATCTAGCTTACTCACCCCTTCAACAAGCTCGGCAACGGTGTCGCCAAAAATTTCAGCTAAGTCTTGTTGGCTAAAGTCAGTGTCTTCAATCACGTCATGCATCAGGGCAGCCATCAGCGTTTCGTGGTCTAAGTGCATGCCGGCAAGTATTTGTGTCACTTCGACAGGGTGGGTGATATAAGGCTCGCCACTTGAGCGTGTTTGGCCTTCGTGGGCTTCGCGAGCGACCACGTATGCTTTTTGTACCAGCTCAATCTCAGCGGGTGGTAAGTATTCGGATATTTTCTTTTTGAGGCCTTCGAATAGATACAAAGTCACACTCCAATGCGCAAATGAAGTAAATCGGTAACGGTATGAATAGAATATACGATGAAAAGAAGGGCTTGCCAACGGCTAGTGTAGAAATACTAGCCGTATAGCTAAATCAAAGCGGGGAGCTTGATTACTGGTTGCCACCTACGATAGCAGCCACAGCAGCCATTTCTGCTGCTTCTTGATGTTGTTGTTCTTCACGATCAATTAAGTCCATAGAAGAGCTATCTACTAACCCTTTCTCAATTTCACGTAAAGCAATAACCGTTGGTTTGTCATTTTCAGCATCAACGAGTGGATCTTTACCACCAACCGCGATTTGGCGGGCACGACGAGCCGCAACTAAAATTAAGTCAAAACGATTACCAATTGCATCTACTGCATCTTCAACAGTTACGCGAGCCATCTTAGCACTCCAAATAAATTCTTAAGCAAAGGCGTAGTTTACTGTACCAAGTTAAATTCGCCAATAGCTTGTGGTTAATTTTTATCTTATTCTTAAAAAAGTATTACTTAAGTAAGTTCTCTAATAACGCCTGATGGCGCACAGTTTGGCTTTTTAACGATAAACGTTTAGCCATAACGATCGTTTCGATTTCTGTAAGTGCAGTATCAAAGTCATCGTTAACAACAACATAATCATACTCATTATAGTGTGATGTTTCTGATTGTGCTTTTGCCATTCTTCCTGCGATTACCTCAGCAGAGTCTTGACCACGGTTATTTAAGCGTGATTCAAGTTCTTCTTTTGATGGTGGAAGAATAAAGATAGTCTCAACATCATCAACTAATTTGCGGATTTGCTGAGCACCTTGCCAATCGATATCTAAAAATACGTCAATACCTGCTTCAAGTTGGCTTTCGATTGCTTGCTTAGACGTACCATAGTAGTTATCAAACACTTGCGCCCATTCAAAAAAGTCATTTTTCTCAATTAGCGCTTTGAACTCATCAACAGAAACAAAATGATAGTGCACACCGTTTTCTTCACCCGGACGAGGTGAGCGAGTGGTATGCGAAACCGATACTTTCATATCGCTGTGTTTCTCTAATAAAGCACTAATTAAGCTTGATTTACCAGCCCCTGATGGAGCTGACAAGATAAATAAATTTCCGCGAGTTTGCGCCATGATCTGTCTCTAATAAAAAATAAACAGGCTCGGACTATCGCTAATCCAAGCCTTTAATTGAACTATTGTACTTTATTTCGCTAAAAGTGCTCAAGTTTGCCTGCTTTTAGACTTTTCAAAAACAAAAGACCCAGCAGGTGCTGGGTCTTATAAAAAACTGTAAAGCGTGCTTATTCAATATTCTGAATTTGTTCGCGCATTTGCTCGATTAACACTTTTAGTTCTACCGCAGCGTTTGTGATATCACTGTTGATAGACTTTGATGCTAATGTGTTTGCTTCACGGTTAAACTCTTGCATCATAAAGTCTAGGCGTCGGCCACATGCGCCGCCTTTAGTTAAGATTTTTTTGGTTTCTTTAACATGCGACTTTAAGCGGTCAAGTTCTTCAGCAACATCTTGCTTTTGCGCAAGGTAAATAAGCTCTTGCTCAAGGCGAGACTCATCGATGTCTGTTTTTAGTTCTTCTAGCTTTTGGTTTAGTTTTTCGCGCTGCCATTTAGCGATTTCTGGTAAGTGGCCTTCAACAATAGTTACTTGCTCTAAAATAGCATCAAGGCGAGTTGCTATCATTTCTTGTAAGTTTGCGCCTTCATCGCCGCGAGCTTGTTTAAAATCTTCAATCACTTCATCGAAGCCTGCAATTAGCGCAGTGTGTACGCTATCCATATCGAGCTCTTCGGCTTCCATAACGCCAGGCCAACGTAAAATATCAACAGGGTTGATGTCGCCTTTACTTTGGTTTTGCACCCATTGAGCGCTTTTAATTAATTGCTCAGCGAGTGATTCGTTAATCGTTAACTCACCAACATGCGCTGGATTTGCAGCAAACTTTAAGAAAACTTCAACTTTACCGCGTTGTAAATGTTTACGTAAACGCTCACGAATAACCGGTTCCATGCCACGAAATTGCTCAGGTGCGCGGATAAAAGTTTCAAGGTAACGTTGGTTTACTGAACGAATTTCCCAAGTGCCAGTGCCCCATTCGCCTTTAATTTCGCGGCGCGCATAAGCTGTCATGCTGTGGATCATGGATGATTTCCTAGTGTTATTAAATTTACAAAGTTGACTGATTATACCGAATCAGCTTTTAACCTCTAGCGTAAATTTTCTGAAATGTGCTTTTCTGATGCAGTTAATTATGTAAATGAACATGGCATCTAGCACCACATCGACTTATAATGTGGCAAATTCAGAATTAAGGGGATCGTTAATGCGTCCAAGCGAAAGAACACCTAACCAAATTAGACCGGTTACATTCACACGTAATTACACTATGCATGCTGAAGGTTCAGTATTAGTAGAGTTTGGAAATACTAAAGTTTTGTGTACAGCAACTGTTGAAGCTGGTGTACCACGCTTTATGAAAGGCCAAGGTAAAGGTTGGGTTACGGCTGAATACGGTATGTTACCTCGTTCA
>NZ_LJTC01000013.1 GCF_001306915.1 Pseudoalteromonas lipolytica
TTCGGGTTGTCATGCCAATGGCACTGCCCGGTAGCTACGTTCGGAACTGATAAGCGCTGAAAGCATCTAAGCGCGAAGCAGGCCTCGAGATGAGTTCTCACTAGACTTTTAAAGTCTCTGAAGGGCCGTTGAAGACTACAACGTTGATAGGCAGGATGTGGAAGTGGTGTGAGCCATTAAGCTAACCTGTACTAATTACCCGTGAGGCTTAACCATACAACGCCAAACGCGTTTTATGACAGCGTAACGAACAGAAGTTAAGTTACTAAAGTAGACATTTACTCGATATCAGAATTCCAGATTTTAGTTAATTGCCAAGGCGATTAACGAACCAAATTTGCTTGGTGACAATAGCGTTTTGGACCCACCTGACCCCATGCCGAACTCAGTAGTGAAACGAAACAGCGCCGATGATAGTGTAGCAGCTGCTATGTGAAAGTAGGTCATCGCCAGGCTCCAAATTAAAGTGTTAGGTTTCTCTTAGCAGCTGCTATGTGTCTCTCTACCGCTGTGGGCACTTGGTCATATCCAGGCTCCAAATTCAGTCGCAAGACTTTAAATAAAGTCGAAAGACTATAAATAAAATAATAAGAAAATTGAAAAGAATTTTCTTGGTGACAATAGCGTTTTGGACCCACCTGACCCCATGCCGAACTCAGTAGTGAAACGAAACAGCGCCGATGATAGTGTGGCATTTGCCATGTGAAAGTAGGTCATCGCCAGGATCCTATTAAAGAAAGCCCGATTCGAAAGAGTCGGGCTTTTTTGCGTCTGGGAGCTGTCAGCTTTCAGCCGTCAGACGTCAGCTGAAACACAGAGATATCAGAGGTTAGAGATTAGATGTCAGAGTTAGCGAGTTGCAAGTTAGCAAGGGTAAAGTTGAACTGTTAGGTTGTTTAGTACAGAGACTCCCTCAGCAACATCCCCGTAGGAGATGTATGGACTCCTCCCCCAAACAGGGTGAGTACGGTATAAAGAGATTGGACAATTACTTTTACCAATAAGGAATCCATACATGTCAAAATTTAACCTAATTAGTATCGACTTGGCAAAAAATGTTTTTCAAGTCGCTAAGTTTCTTCATCAAAACCTACAAAGTAATAAAGCGGTGAGCAGGAAAGAGCTACTGTCGATACTCACCACCTCTCCTCGTTGTAAAGTTGTTATGGAATCGTGTGGCGGTGCTCATTATTGGGCATGCAAAGCGCGTAGTGTTGGTCATGAAGTCGTGATTCTAGACCCTCGATTTGTCAAAGCATTCAGAGTTGGCCAGAAAACGGATGCAAATGATGTAATTGCAATAGCTGCCGCTTCTTTCTCGCCTAATGTTCGCCCGTGTAAATCACTGACACAAGCACAGCAAAGCTTACAGTCAATAGAGCGAATGCGCGCCTTAGCTGAAAAGCAGAAACGACAGCTGGCTAATCAAATCAGAGGCTTATTACTTGAATTTGGGATTGTAATCAAGCAATCAGAATGCGCGTTTAGGCAAGCTATTCCTGAGATTTTAGAAGATAGCGATAATGGGTTAACCGCTGGTTTAAGGCAGTGTCTAGCTCAGTGCTATGAATTATTTAAAGCGCAATCAACATTAAAAGAAACATTAAATGAGTTACTGACAGGTTTGGTAAAACAAGATGAGCAATGTGAACGCTTACTGGAACTTGAGGGTGTCGGGCCTATCACAGCGGTTGGTTTATTAATAAGCTTAAGTGACACAACCCATTTTACGAGCGGACGCAATGCGGCAGCCAATGTTGGTGTCACCCCTCGCCAACACTCAAGTGGTGGAAAAGTGCGAATAGGTCATATAGCCAAATACCGTGGCGAGATAACATTACGCAGCCACTTGTTTCTGGGAGCCAGAGCGGTCATCAGTCAGCTAAAGCATCGAGAGCCAAAAACGAAAAAAGAACAATGGCTCAAAGCATTAGTTGAAAGACGAGGTGTGAAGTGTGCCGCCATTGCATTAGCAAATAAAACAGTTAGGACAGCGTATGCCATGCTTAAAAAGGGCACGAGTTATGAACCCAGTTTACTAGCCAATTAATATTTAGCCTTCAATAACAGAAACAACAGTATTGACCAAGAACCTGCGTTAAGCGGTTAGACCCACCCTTGATAGCCTGTAAAGTGCCTGGCGTGTTAAAACACCGAGTAGGAGAAGAGGCACAAGGGCGCGAATACATCAAAGGGCCGAGGTAGCTCCTCATTATGAGCCCGCATATAAGCACGCAGTCTGACAAAATTAACGAAGGGTATTGTGCAATAGGAGGAGTCCATATAAGGCACTTCAGTGCCGAATTAATAAAGCAAAACATTCATGGCTAAAGCCATTCCTACAAGTACACTTTACCTAGAGCCTAGAGCCTAGAGCCTAGAGCCTAGAGCCTAGAGCCTAGAGCCTAGAGCCTAGAGCCTAGAGCCTAGAGCCTAGAGCCTAGAGCCTAGAGCCTAGAACCTAGAACCTAGAACCTAGAACCTAGAACCTAGAACCTAGAACCTAGAACCTAGAACCTCCGGCAGAGGGAGACTCTGCCCCAAACACCCACACCGCGCGGCTGAACGCTGACGGCTGAAAGCTGATAGCTCTGTGTTGGGTTTCGCTGTGCTCTACCCAACCTACGCCAGATCCTCAAACTTTCCCCTTCTAACTTGCAACTTTACTCTCGCAAACTTGCTTCCCTTACCTTGTTATGCGATAAAGCGTTTTATATTTGTAATACAATTAAGGTTTATTGTGTCTCGTAAGAAAAAGACCAAGTCAAAAGGCTCTTCAGGTTTAAATCGTAAAAATAGTGAAGCATTTATTGCTAAGTTCTCATCGCATCCAGATACACATCTATGCCCGTCGGGTTTAATGTATAAAGTGATTGATGAAGTTGAAGGTGATCGAGTAACAGAGTTCGATACTGTGGTTATTAACCAACGTATTATGCTTGCTGATGGTAATGTGATTGCCGACAGTTATAAAGCGGTTATGCCTGAGGTGTTCGCATTATCCGAAGCTATAGAAGGGTTAAGAGAAGGTTTGTTATTAATGAATATCGGCTCTCGTTATGAATTTGTGATCCCCCCAGAGCTTGCTTGGGGTAAAAAAGGTAACGGTGGCAAAATTGGCGCAAATGCAGTGCTGCATTTTGATGTTCGTTTAATGCGTTTAGCTTAACTCTCTGAGCATAACAGCCTTAGCATAAGTCGACAGAGTATTTAAAACGCGTTAACGTTCACTAATGGTTTACTGAGGAACATTATGGACGCATTTACTTCACGAGTTTACTTTCTTCGCCATGGCGAAATAGCTACGCCTGGAATTCTTTCTGGGCAAATCGATGTCGATTTATCAGAGCTTGGTCATAAGCAAATGCGCCAAGCCTCTGCTGAGCTCATAAATTTAAATGCCATATATAGCTCACCACTAAAGCGTTGCTCAGTCCACGCTGATTATTTAGCAAATCAGCACTCACTGCATGTACAGTATTATAACGCGCTGAAAGAGTTTAATTTTGGTGATTGGGATGGCCAAGATTACCAACAGCTTTGGCAGCAAACAAGTAAGCCTCATATTGGTGATTTTTGGCAGCACCCATGGCAAGTAAAAGTACCAAATGGTGAATCTATGGCAGACTTTTACGCCCGGGTAGAGGCATGGTGGCAAACATTTTTACAATCACTATGTGAATCTAAGCATGAACAGTCATTGGTAATTAGTCATGCTGGAGTGATCAAACAAATTCTCGCTATTGTTTGTCAGATGCCAAAACAATCAGCCACGCATTTAAATGTTTTTCATCTTCCTTATGCAGGGCTTATTACACTTGATGTATATATAGATGAACAAGGAGAAGCTTGGCCTAAAATTGTTTTTTAGCCATCTAGAGCGATATTCATTGAATTATTTACTTAGCCCGCCATAATACTCATATGCTATGGAATGGAGTGAAATTCTCCAGCTGTTCCCGCAACTGTAATCCATCTAAATAATGGTCAGCCAGATACTTAGCACTAACAATTAATCATCGAGCGGGTCAACTCACGTCATTTTCTGGTACTTACCAGTGCTTTCTTGTGCGTTGCGATTGCTCGTCAAGAGAGAATAAGCTTGCAACAAAATAGCCTTAGCGCTGCGCCATTAATATCAGTGTCTGATTTAAGTTGGGGTACTGCGAATAAAACTATACTTAAATCAATTAACCTTGAGTTAAAAGCAGGGCAGTTTATCGGTCTACTCGGCCCTAATGGTGCGGGTAAATCAAGCTTGCTGCGTTGCCTTTATCGTTACTTGAAACCTCAGCAAGGGGTTGTGCTGCTAAGCGGTCAAGATATTTGGCAAATCAGTGCTGATGAATATGCAAAGCAGGTTGCAGTGGTTTTACAAGAGTCTCCATCGCAGTTTAATTTGTCTTTGTTCGATGTAGTGAGTTTAGGCTTAACACCTCATAAGCGACTTTTCAGCGGCACGTCTGCCAATGATAAGCAGCGAATATATCAAGCTATAGAGCAGGTTGGTTTATCTCATCACAGTGAACAAGCATTTGATTCGCTCTCTGGTGGCGAAAAGCAAAGAGCGCTCATTGCACGCTCTATCGTACAACAACCTAAGTTGCTCATCATGGATGAGCCTACCAGCCACCTTGATGTTAAATACCAAATTCAAATAATGGAGTTAGCAAAGTCCCTTGATGTGACTGTGCTTGCCTCGTTTCATGACTTAAATCTCGCAGCAAGTTTGTGTGATGAACTCATCGTGATTGATGAGGGGTGCTTGGTTTGTCAGGGGCAACCAAAAGCGGTACTTACTGAGCAGCTGTTGAGTGATGTATTTGGTGTCTGCGCAGCGGTATCTGCTCACCCGCAATCAAGTATTGATAAGTTTATTCCGCACATCACTTATTTTTATGGCTATCAGACACAGGAGCATCAACATGACTGATGCAATGCGTTTAAGTATCTGTGTTGTCGTAGGGCTTATTAGTTGTTTTTTAGCATTGAGCTTTGGTGCTGCAAATACGCCACTGAGTGATGTTTTTAATGGTTTGTTTAGCCAAGGTAGCGATGAATTTGTGCAGCGTATTATTTGGCAGTTACGTATGCCCAGAACAATGCTGGCATTTTTAGCAGGTTCTGGGCTGGCTCTTGCAGGATTAATTTTGCAGACCGTAACCCGAAACCCGCTTGCTGACCCTTACTTGTTTGGTATTTCTTCTGGGGCTTCATTTGGTGTGGTGTGCTTTATAGCCCTAACCGGTGTGAGTTTTGGCTTTAGTATGTCAGTTGCAGCATTTGCCGGAAGCTTACTTTCTATGCTGTTGCTTATTGCTATTGCAGGGCGTCGCCATGTTGGCCAAGTTGAAGCCATGTTACTCGCTGGTGTTGCTTTATCTTTCTTATTTAGTGCTCTGACTAGTCTGCTGCTTTATTTTAGCGATCCACAAGCCATCACCGCTATCTTGTTTTGGACGATGGGCAGTTTTTCTCGTGCTCAGTGGGACACTCTTTGGCTGCCGTTTGCCGTTATTATTGCCTGTATGACTTTGATGATTGCATTTCGTCGTCAGCTAAATGCGATGCTGCTTGGTGATGAAAGTGCAGCGACTTTGGGGATTCATGTACAACGCTTTCGGATCATGATGCTACTGCTAAGTTCATTAATAACAGCGGTGCTTGTTGCTATGTGTGGTGGCGTTGGTTTTGTCGGCCTGATGATCCCACATATTGTGCGCTACTTTTCGCCGCAAGGCAGCAGCCATAACTTAGTTATGACATCCTTGGTCGGTGGCATTTTTATGGTGTGGGTCGATGTGTTATGCCGAACCCTATTGAATAACCAAGAACTACCTGTTGGTGTGATCACAGCCGCTATCGGTAGTGTGTTCTTTTTATTCTTACTTTATTTTCGTAAACAGAGCAGGTAGCTAATGTTTAATATCATGCCTATTGATCAGCAATTTTCAGCTGTAATTCAACAAAAAATAGACCTTAAAACAAAGCCGCTAGGCGCTTTAGGTCAGCTTGAAAGTTGTGCCAAACAATTAACGCTTATTTTTTCAAAGCAGCTTGATAGTGAGCAGGCGCTAGTTGCCTTTAAACCGGTTATTTCAAACCCTTCTCTAGTTGTATTTGCAGGCGATCATGGTGTGGCAAGCCAAGGCGTGTCAATTGCTCCTAGCAGCGTTACATCACAAATGGTGGCAAACTTTGCAGCAGGAGGCGCAGCGATTAATGTATTTTGTCGCCAGCTTGGCTGGCAGCTGGAAGTTGTGGATGCAGGAACTCTCAATACTTCACACGATAAAAGAGTGCATAACCAGCGTTTAGGTGAAATCACTGCACCACTGAATACTGAAATGGCCATGTCACTTAGCCAGGTCGAAAAAGGGTTTGCATTAGCCAAACAGCGAGTTCATTCACTCTATGAGCAAGGTTGTAATACCATCGCCTTTGGTGAGATGGGTATTGGCAATACCACAAGTGCTGCGGCATTAATGGCTGCCATTTTGTCTTTACCTGCCAGCCAATGTGTTGGTAAAGGCACAGGTGTGAGCGACGAGGTTATAGCTAAAAAAATTAAAGTTGTTGAGCAAGCACTTCAATTACACCAAGCTCATTTTGATGACCCACTAATGACACTCGCTGCATTAGGTGGTTTTGAAATTGTTCAGATCACCGGTGCCATTTTAGCTGCTGCGGAACTTGGTATGGCGGTGATCGTGGATGGCTTTATTTGTACTGCAGCGGCGCTTGTTGCAACTCGCATTAATGCAAACGCTCGCGATTATATGTTATTTGCTCATGCTTCTGATGAGCAAGGGCACAAAGCAATGCTCAATGCCTTGCACGCAACACCTTTATTGCAGCTTGATTTAAGATTAGGAGAGGGCACCGGGGCTGCGCTTGCCTTACCTTTACTGCAAGCATCTTTGGCGTTTTACAATGACATGGCAAGTTTTGCCGATGCCAATGTTGAGCAAGTTGTCTGATATGAGCGCTGAACAACACACTTCTGACTCTACCCCAAGCCAGCTTCAACTATTTTTACTGGCACTTAGTTTTTTAACGCGTATACCCGTTAAGTTAAACTTTGCAGTATCGAGTCAGGCACTCAATCAGGCCAGCCGCTATTTTGCATTGGTCGGTGTGATATTAGGTGTACTTTTAGCGCTGAGCTTTTTGCTGCTAAGTTGGTTATTCCCTGCAGCCATTGCAGTTGCCTTAGTTATGGCGTTTAGCTTGATAATTACAGGGGCATTTCATGAAGATGGCCTTGCAGATGTCTGGGATGGCTTTGGTGGTGGTTGGCACGTTGCAGATAAGCTGAGCATTATGAAAGATAGTCGCTTAGGTACCTATGGTGCTGCGGCGCTTGTGATGGCCTTATTAATTAAGTACCAAACACTCGTCGCACTTAGTGAAGTAACCAGTACTGTGATTATTGCACTTGTTTTAGGGCAAAGCTTAAGTCGGGTTGTAGCAACAAGTTTAATTGCAGACATGGACTATGTAAGTCAGGACGCCACATCTAAAGTAAAACCCATTGCGATGCATTTAAGCACGCAGAGTTATCAAATACTGCTAGCAACTGGCGGTGCGGTGTTAGCAATTGCATGGTTGTTTTTTGGCTTCACTCTAGGGCAATTATTAATACTCATCAGTGTGCTTTGTGTTACTCGCTTACTATTAAAGCGCTGGTTTGAAAAACAGTTATCTGGCTACACCGGCGATTGCTTAGGGGCAGCCCAGCAAGTATCTGAGCTTGTTACTTACCTTTGCTTGGTGAGTTTATTATGAGCCAACAACATACTTTAATTTTAGGCGGTGCTCGCAGCGGTAAAAGCCGTTTTGCTGAGCAGCTGGCAACAGATTCAAACAAGCCGCTTATCTATATTGCCACAGCCAATGCGGGTGATGAAGAAATGACAGCCCGAATTAATAGGCATCAAGCAGAGCGCGCTAAGCATTGGCAGCTTGTCGAAGAGCCTTTGTATTTGGCTAAAGCACTACAACAATATAGCCATGCTGAAAACTGTATTTTAGTGGACTGTTTAACCCTATGGTTGAGTAATTGCTTATGCCAGCAGGGTGAAGCATTTTGGCTTGAGCAAAAAGCGGCCTTACTCGATGTGCTATCGCAATTGCCGGGTGAGGTGATTTTTGTCAGCAATGAAGTGGGTCATGGTATTGTGCCGCTCGGTGAATTAAGCCGTCAGTTTGTTGATCATTCAGGTTGGTTACATCAAGCCTTAGCACAGCAAGTTGCACGTGTTGAGTTTGTGATTGCAGGTCTTGCACAAACCTTAAAAAGAGAACAATGATGAAAACATTAATGGTGCAAGGCACGACCTCAGATGCAGGTAAAAGTACTCTTGTAGCAGCACTTTGCCGGATCTTTGCTAATCGAGGCATTAAGGTTGCGCCTTTTAAGCCACAAAATATGGCGTTAAATAGCGCCGTAACCGAAGGTGGTGGCGAAATAGGTCGCGCACAAGCTTTGCAAGCAGTAGCGGCAAAAGTCCCCGCAGAAGTCGATTTTAACCCTATCTTATTAAAACCTAACAGCGATACCGGGGCGCAGGTAATCGTTCATGGTAAAGCGCTGTCGAATATGGAAGCGGGCAGTTATCACGACTACAAAAAAGTGGCGATGGATGCAGTTCTTACTTCGCAGCAGCGTTTAAGTGAACGTTTTGAATTACTGGTTGTTGAAGGTGCAGGGAGCCCAGCAGAAATTAACCTGCGTGAAAACGACATTGCTAATATGGGTTACGCTGAGGCGGTTGATTGCCCGGTGATCATCATTGCCGATATCGATAAAGGCGGCGTGTTTGCTCATTTAGTCGGAACGTTAGCCTTGTTGTCTGAGTCGGAGCAAGCGCGCGTTAAAGGCTTTGTGATTAACCGTTTTCGTGGTGATATTGCGTTATTGCAAGGAGGCCTTGATTGGTTAGAGCAATACACCAATAAGCCAGTGCTTGGGGTGTTACCTTATTTACATGACTTAGCACTCGATGCAGAAGATGCCGTTGCTATAACTAATCAGGTAGATAAACCGCAATTACGCATAGCCGTGTTGCTACTTCCTCATATTAGTAATCACACAGACTTCGATGCACTGCGATTACAACCAGAAATTGATTTACAGTATGTACGTCATACCCAGGCTATTCCAAGTGTTGATCTGATTATTATTCCGGGCAGTAAAAATGTACTGAGCGATTTAGCGTTTTTAAAAAATGAAGGTTGGCATAAACAAATAACACGTCATTTACGCTATGGCGGTAAAGTGCTGGGAGTATGTGGTGGGCTGCAGATGCTAGGCAACTACCTTGCTGATCCACATGCAGTGGAGTCTAATTTAGGCAGCGCTGAAGGACTCGGACTTGCTGACTTTGAAACGCAATTAGGGCAACAAAAAGTACTAAGCCAAGTCTCTGGCATTCTTCATTTAAACAATCGCGATAAAGCAATTTCAGGTTATGAAATTCACGCCGGGATTAGTCAAGGGCCGGCACTTGATAAGCCATTTTTGAGTTTTAATGAACACCCAAGTGGATTCAAAGTAGATGGTTTTATTAGTGATGATAACCAAGTAGCAGGTACTTACTTACATGGCTTGTTCGATACCCCTGAAGGCGTATCTGAGCTAATAACTTGGCTTGCACCAAATAGCCAAATTAAGCCGATTGATATTAACTTAAACCGTGAACAGCAGTTAAACCGTTTAGCTAGTGTAGTAGCAGAGAATCTCGATATTGAACAAATCATCAATATTTATGAGAACTTCAATTTAGAGACATAAGGAACAACAATGAGCGAACAGAATCAAGATAAGCACCAACAACGCCAGCAAAAAGTAAAACAAAAAGTCGACGAACGGATTGCTGCTGCACAAAAAGAGCAGGGTATTTTTCAGGTTATAACTGGCAACGGTAAAGGGAAATCGACTTCTGGGTTTGGTACTGTTGCACGTGCGGTAGGTCACGGAATGAAAGCAGCTGTATGTCAGTTTATTAAAGGCACATGGGAGTGTGGTGAGCGTAACCTACTCGAAAAAGCGGGGGTTGAATTTGTTATTATGAACACCGGTTTTACTTGGGAAACACAAAACAAAGAGTCAGATACCGTTGCTGCGCAAGTGACATGGCAAGAAGCAAAAAGAATGCTGAAGGATGAGTCAATTAACCTCGTTATGCTAGATGAAATAACCTATATGATCACCTACGGCTATATTGATTTAGACGACGTGCTGGAGGCAGTTAGCTCTCGCCCTGCTATGCAATCGGTGATTATTACAGGTCGTGGTGCGCACCGAAAACTAACCGACTTAGCTGATACAGTCAGTGAAGTCAGAAACGTAAAACACGCTTTTGATGCAGGAATAAAAGCACAAAAAGGGTTCGATTATTAACATGAGAACCATCAAGTTTGCACTCGTAAGTGTTTTATTTTATTTACCAACATTGGCTCAGGCTAATGAAATAAAAGAGCCTCAACGTATTGTTGCCTTAGCCCCACATATCGTTGAAAACCTGTTTGCGATTGGTGCTGGAGAGCGCATTGTGGGTACTGTTGACTATGCAGACTTTCCTCAGCAAGCGAATGATATCGAACGGGTAGGTGGCTATTACGGGATTAACATGGAAAAACTGTTGTCGTTAAAACCAGACCTAGTTCTGGCTTGGAAAACGGGTAACAAAGCCGAAGATCTCGCTTACATTGAAAAGTTAGGTATTCCGGTAGCGTACAGCAATCCAAATCAGGTTGATAATGTGGCAGATGAACTACGTAAACTAGGCACGCTTACGCATTTGCAAACCAAGGCAAATAAAGTAGCCAAACAGTTTGAAACTAAACTCAATGCTATTCGCAGAGCGCAAGAAGGCAAACCGAAAGTGTCGGTGTTTTATCAATTATGGCCTGAGCCAATGATGACAGTTGGCGGAAATACTTGGATCAATCAGCTATTAACTATTTGTCATGCGGATAATGTGTTTGCTAATAGTGATACAGACTACCCGCGCATTAGTATTGAAAATGTATTGGTTGCCAATCCAGAGGTCGTGATTATTCCAGATGAAAAATCAAAAAAGCCTCAGCCTAAAATTGATTGGCGACAATGGCCTGAATTGCCAGCAGTGCAACATAACCAGTTTATTAGTGTAAACGCAGACTTATTGCACCGTTTTACAATCCGTATGCTTGATGGTTTGACCGACATGTGTGGTAAAATAGACGTTTCTCGTCAGCAAATACAGGCTTCAAAATGAACGATTGGCAAACATTTCTAGATACTGAGCTTGCTAAGCCCTACATGCAAGAAACCTTACAATATGTGGCCGATAGACGCGCAGCAGGCGTTACCGTTTATCCCAAAGACGAACAGGTATTCTCAGCTTTTGATGCTACCCCTTTGAATGAAGTTAAGGTGGTTATTTTAGGGCAAGATCCTTACCACGGAGAAGGGCAAGCCCATGGCTTGTGCTTTTCGGTATTACCAGAAGTTAAAAAGCTGCCCCCGTCTTTGAAAAATATGTACAAAGAGTTGGCTACTGATATAGAAGGTTTTGAGATACCTCATCATGGCTATTTGCAAAGCTGGGCCGAACAAGGCGTGTTCTTACTCAACACAGTATTAACGGTTGAGCAAGGGCAAGCTCATTCTCATAAGCATCTTGGCTGGGAAAAGTTTACTGATGCAGTAATTGCGCTTATCAATCAGCACTGTGACGGTGTGGTGTTTGTGTTATGGGGCGCACATGCTCAGAAAAAAGGTAAACACATTGATACCTCGCGTCATCATGTGATCCAAGGCCCGCATCCATCACCGCTTTCTGCACATCGTGGCTTTTTTGGTTGTCAGCATTTTTCAAAGACAAACCAGCTGCTTACTGATCAAAATAAAGCACCAGTAAATTGGTCTTTGCCGCAAATGCAAAAGGCCCTTGCGGGCCTTTAATTAAAAGTCTAATTCATCAAGCTCAACGCTGTCTGTGAAATAGTCTAACTCCTGTAGTTCTTTGCGAAGTCTATGCTTGTCTTTCAACGCTTCGATTTCGCGCCATTTTCTCTTTTTATTTTTTGTAGAGGTCTTTTTTGTTGTACTAGGACCTTCTAATATTTCTAAAATATCGTCTAGGCTATCCATGAACTTCTCCTATTGATTTTTTGAACCTCGGAAATACCTATACCACAGGCTGCTCAAAAATAGAATAAAAAAGTGACAATACTGTTACAGAACTGTGATTGATAGATGAATAGATCAAAGAAGGTGGTTTTTTAGAAACAAAAACGCCACCTAGCGGTGGCGTTTTAAAAAATACTGTAATCTAAATTACATTGCTTTAAAGCGTGCTTCTAATTCAAGCTGTGCTTGAGCAAAAGAACGAATACCCTCAGCAAGTTTTTCTGTTGCCATAGCATCTTGGTTATGTAACCAGCGGAACTGGCCTTCAGTTAGTGGTGCTGGTTTTTCTTCAACAGTAAAGTCGCTCTCTAGTAGGTACTCTTGTGCATCCGTTAATTGGCCTAACTCTTCTAAAAGAGCAGGGCTAATCGTTAACTTATCACAGCCAGTAAGTGCGATGATCTCGCCTGTGTTACGGAAGCTTGCGCCCATAACAACCGTTTTGTAATCGTGGCGTTTGTAAAATTCGTAAATGCTACGTACAGATTGCACACCTGGATCGTTTAGCGGATCTGTTGGTTTTTCCATGCCGTTAGCAACGTGCCAGTCTAAGATACGGCCAACGAATGGTGAAATTAAAAATACGTTCGCATCGGCACATGCGCGAGCTTGTGCTTCAGAGAATAACAGCGTTAAGTTACACTTAGTGCCTTCTTTTTCAAGCTGTTCTGCAGCTTTGATGCCTTCCCAAGTTGATGCAACTTTGATTAGGATTTTATCTTTGCTAACGCCTTCTTTTTCGTAAAGGCTCAGTAACGTATGTGCTTTGTCGATAGTCGCTTGGGTATCAAATGATAAACGTGCGTCTACCTCTGTAGAGATATAGCCCGGTACGATTTCGCTAATTTCTTTACCAATTAATACAGCAAAGTAATCACATGCTAACTCAAGTTGTTTAGCTGCATCTTGCTCGGTTTCTTTGGCATATTGCCACGCTTTATCTAAATAAGGCTTATACGCTTCAATTTCACTGGCTTTTAAAAGTAGAGATGGGTTTGTTGTTGCATCTTCTGGTTGGTGCTTTTTGATAGCTTCAATATCACCTGTATCTGCAACAATAGATGAATGCTGTTTAAGCCTTTGTAGTGCTGAAGTCATTTGCTTTCCTCATTCCAAGCAAGTTAAAAGAAAATCCATTATAGCGGCCTTTATGCTGCAACACTATGACAGTGTTTAATAGGTCAAATGTCCTTAATACAGAAAACTAGAACATTATGTATGAAAAGAACAGCGGATAAAGGCAGGACGAAACAAAACGTGCATTTTGATTCAATTAATGTTGAAATTGACATCAAACAAATTACAAGTCAATAGCTAAGTATGATCACTGTTATTTCACCTGCAAAAAATTTAGATTACGAAACACCAGCCACGACCGATAAATTCACTCAACCTGAATTACTCGAGCACAGCGAAGAGTTAATGTCAGTTTGCCGTGATTTAACACCAGCGCAAATTGGTAGCCTAATGAAAATCAGCGATAAACTAGCTGGTTTGAATGCGGCACGTTTCGCCGAGTGGTCACAGCCATTTACGCAAGACAATGCAAAACAAGCCGTGCTAGCCTTTAATGGTGATGTATACGGTGGCTTAGATGCGCAAACTCTAAGCGATGCTGATTTTGATTACGCACAGTCGCACTTACGTATTTTGTCTGGTCTTTATGGTGTGCTTAAACCATTAGATTTAATGCAAGCTTACCGCCTTGAAATGGGTACTAAGTTAGAAAACCCACGCGGTAAAAACTTATATGAGTTTTGGGGCAGTGTTATCGCCGAAAAGCTAAATACAGTGCTTGTTGAGCAAGATAGCAAATACTTGGTAAACCTTGCTTCGAATGAGTATTTTAAAGCGGTTGATAAAAAAGCATTAAATGCACAAATCATCACTCCACATTTTAAAGACTGTAAAAACGGCCAATATAAAGTGATCAGCTTTTATGCGAAAAAAGCCCGCGGCATGATGGCACGTTACATCATTGAAAATAAAATCACCCAATTAAGTGATTTAAAAGATTTCACCGTTGCAGGTTATTACTTTAGCAGCGATGCTACGGCAAAAGAATTAGAGCCTGTTTTCTTACGGGAAGAGCAGAACTAAACTTTTAGTAAAATGAATTAAAACAGCCGTGCTAAGCACGGCTTTTTTGTGCTTGTATGAAACTGGCGCTTATTTTGCAAAACAGCAGTTATGTTTCTTAATGTATCAGGTAGTCGCATGTTAAAAATACCAACCGTCGGTGAAGCCGAAAAGCTTATAGAAGAAAAGCTCGGTGGCTGGGTTGATATCATCATAAGCCATATCCCTAACTTTATTGTTGCAGTAATCATTACTATCGTGTTTTCACTGCTGGCACGTATCGTTGGTTCAATGCTTAGAAAGCTATTACGCCGTTCGTTAGAGTCTTCACAAATAGCAGACTTAATGTCATCGATAGTAAAAGTCATCGTATTATGTGTAGGCTTATTTGTAGCCCTTGATTTCTTGGGCCTCAGAGGCACGGTCACCTCATTACTAGCTGGTGCGGGTATCGTAGGCCTCGCTATTGGTTTTGCCTTTCAGGACATGACAGAGAACCTTATAGCGGGTATTGCCATGGGTATTCGCAAACCATTCAAAACGGGTGATGTGATTCGCACCGAAAGCGTGTTTGGTACCGTTAAGGCGATTAACCTTAGAAACACCCTCATTGAGAACTTTTATGGGCAACTTATCTTAGTGCCTAACAAGATTCTATTTAGAAATATACTCAGTAACTACAGCACCTTAGGTGTGCGTCGTATCGAGGTACCAGTAGGTATTTCGTATGCCGATGACCCCGAGCAAGCCGCTGAGGTGATTGTTAAAAAAATCAATGAGTTTGATTTTGTGATTAAACAAGAAGAAACCGCCGTTTATGCCGAAAGCTTTGGCGATAGCAGCGTTAACTTACTAGTTTGGTTTTGGATTAAATACCCCGGCGAAGCAGATTTCATGACCGTTCGTCACAAGGCTGTTGTGGCAGTTAGAAACGCCCTAAGCGAAGCTGATATGACCATCCCATTCCCAATCCGCACGTTAGATTTTGGCATCAAAGGCGGCGAGAAATTAAATGCCATGATAAGCGAAAAACAGCAAGATAAAGACGCTGAGGCACCGCAAACCGATAAGTAAAATTTACTGACTCATCGGCGTGATTTACACAGGGAAGTGTGTTTGAGGTGGAGTTCATTCGCAAAGAAAGTGATTAGTAATTAAAGTAAAGTTATTTGTTATTTCTCATATAATACTCAAACTCCTCTCTACTTATATTAGCTATTGAAAAGTTTGGTATAACTTGCTTTGTTGCAGGTATAGCTCTCGTTTCCGGAGGGAAATGCCAAATATTAAAGTCATTGTTCGGCATTGTATCGTATGCAAGAGAATCCCAACCTAGAATACTTGCCATTTTACTTATAGCTATTTTCTTAGCTAGCTGCATTTGTGCCGAAGGATTAAAAAACAATTGATAACTACTGTTAACTGCGCCAGTTAATATGTCTACTGTTTGTAAGCCCCAGTGATATTTAGAATCTTCCATTGCAACATGATGTACTTTTGAAGATGTTGGCAGCTTCGCTAACATATGATTTGTTACTATCTGCATTACTTCATTTTGTTTTGAATAAGAGCTAGATTTTTGATCTGCAAAAACAGTTATTTTTGCATTTTTCGAACGGCTACTCTCACGGATGAGGAAATCATAAGTCGTGTAAAAAGCTGTCTCCTCATTGCTATGCCACTTTCTATATGGTTGCTTATATACTGCTATAGCATGAAATGAAACAGGACTGGTTAATATGAATCTCAGTATATCTATACATAAATTTATCTGACCAGCACTTTTCCTAACTTTTTCCCATTTTATTTCACCTTGTAGACCACTTTTATCGTAAATGTCAGAAATTTTTTGATTGAATTCAGCGAAGTAGTGCTTGGGAATGGCAATTATACCTATCGTGTAGCAGGGACATCCTTTTGAGGTTCCACTTTCATCGGCAAATGCAAATATTTCATCCATGACTCAAATTCCTTTTGACTCTCAATAATTTGGTTGTTTATAAATTGTACAAATGAATAATAAAAACATTTTTAACAAATTAACTAAGGAATTACTACCGGAAAGTTATCTTCGTAGCTGATGTTCGCGCGAAATGAATTTTACGCCTACGGTGAGCCGTATCTGACTTAGCGCTTAAAATTTACGGCTTAAAGCTTTTAATTAATGCGGTGGTTTTTGCTCCGCTTCAAGTTTTAGTCCACGATTATTCCCCTAAGCGAGGGGATTATAATTAAAGTAGACACCTGTTGCGCAGCACGCTACACTTTAGCAATGATCAAGACATTCAAACATAAAGGCTTGAAAAAGTTCTTCGAGACTGGAAGCAAAGCAGGGATTCAAGCCAAACACGAGCGCCGTTTGAGAATGCAACTAGCCGCTATAGATACCGCTTCGATTATTGAAGATATCGATTTACCTGGGTTTAAGTTGCATCCATTAAAAGGCAATCGTGATGGTGTTTGGTCAATAACTGTAAATGGTAATTGGCGAGTAACATTTGAATTTAAAGATGGTAACGCCTACATATTAAACTACGAGGATTATCACTAATGACTATGCATAATCCACCGCATCCGGGTGAATTTATTTCCGATGTATATATGGAGCCTTTCGGTTACAGCTGTAGATTTGTCGCGAAACAGTTGGATGTCTCACCTTCAACTCTTAACAGAGTCCTTAAGGGGCAGAGCTCTATTACTCCTGAAATGGCATTAAGATTATCTAAGGCTTTGGGTAGAAGCCCTGAAAGTTGGCTATCGATGCAGGATAATTACAATCTTTGGCAAGCTAAACAAAACGTTAACCTAACCAAGGTACACCCTATTAGTTTTGCTGTAGCTTAATGAGAATAATCACAAGCTTGCTGCTACTTTGGCTGTTCACCTGAAATTTCTTGTGTGTTATTTATAAGAAATAAGACATCGCGCAAAATAAATTTCACGCCTACGGTAAGCTATTTATGGCTTAGAGCTTGAAATTTACGGTTTAAAGCTGGGTTCCCGTGTTGGGTTTCGCTGCGCTCAAACCAACCTACCTTAAAGTTTTGTCCTACAAAAAAAGCGCAAGCAGTTTAACTGGTTGCGCTTTTTTATTTATTCGGTATACCAATGATTAGTGAAGGATACGTGCTCTGATAGTCCCTTCAACAGCACTTAGCTCTTTAAGAGCGACTTCTGATTGGTCTGTATCTACATCAATTACTACGTAACCAATTGATTCATCAGTTTGTAAGTACTGGGCTGCGATATTAATGCCGTGCTGTGCAAACGCTTGGTTAATTTGCGTTAGAACACCTGGGCGGTTGTGGTGTACGTGTAATAAGCGGCTGCGGTTTGCAAGTTCAGGCAGTGACACTTCAGGGAAGTTAACCGCCGTAATGGTTGAACCATTATCTGAGTACTTAGCAAGTTTGCCCGCTACTTCAATACCGATATTTTCTTGTGCTTCTTGTGTTGAACCACCAATATGCGGAGTCAAAATCACGTTATCGAACTCGCGTAGCGGTGATACGAACTCTTCATCATTTGATTTTGGTTCTACAGGGAACACGTCGATTGCTGCGCCGCTCAGCTTTTTATCACGAAGTGATTCTGCTAGCGCGTCAATATCAACAACAGTGCCGCGAGAAGCATTGATCAAGATGGCGCCTTGCTTCATTACTTCAAGCTCTGCCATACCAATTAGGTTCTTCGTTTGTGGTGTTTCTGGTACGTGTAAGCTAATAACGTCAGCACGTTGTAGTAACTGAGTTAGGTTGTGAACTTGTGTTGCATTACCCAGTGTTAGCTTGTCTTCGATATCGTAAAACTCAACGTTCATGCCGATATTTTCAGCCATGATACCTAGCTGTGTACCAATGTGGCCGTAACCAATAATACCTAAGGTTTTACCACGAGCTTCAAATGAGCCGTTGGCTGATTTTAACCAACCTCCGCGGTGCGCTAGGGCATTACGTTCTGGAATACCACGAAGTAATAATAAGATTTCACCAAGCACTAATTCTGCAACAGAGCGGGTGTTTGAGAATGGTGCGTTAAATACCGCAATACCACGCTCACGAGCACCTTGCAGGTCTACTTGGTTAGTACCGATACAGAAGCAGCCGATTGCGACTAGCTTTTCAGCTGCTTCTAATACCGCTTCATTAATATGAGTGCGAGAACGAAGGCCTACAAAGTGCACATCTTTAATGCGCTCAATGAGCTCGTCTTCAGGTAAGGATGTTTTTACGTAATCAATATTACTGTAGCCATTACGCTTAAGCGTTTCTACAGCACTTTGGTGCACGCCTTCCAGCAAGAGAATTTTAATTTTGTCTTTTGCTAACGATACCTTACTCATATCCTCATTCCTATTTACTTTATTTGCGGCCCGTTTTTGGTGCCGATAATGACTTTATCTGCGCCGCGATGGGCAAATAAGCCGTTTGTTACTACACCAACAATCTGGTTGATTGTTAGTTCTAATTCTTTGGCGTTGCTGATATCTAAATTGTGCACGTCTAAAATGACGTTACCGTTATCTGTTACAACACCTTCACGGTAAACAGGGTCACCGCCTAGTTTTACTAGTTCACGCGCTACATAGCTGCGTGCCATAGGGATCACTTCAACCGGTAGTGGAAATGCGCCTAATGTTGTAACTTCTTTAGATTCATCAACAATACAAACAAATTGTTTTGCTACCGCTGAAACGATTTTCTCGCGTGTCAGGGCTGCACCACCGCCTTTGATCATCTCATTGTGTGGGTTGATTTCGTCTGCGCCATCAACATACACATCAAGGCTTGATACATCGTTTAGTTCGAATACTTCAATACCCAGTGCTTTTAACTTTTCAGTTGAAGCCTCAGAGCTTGAAACCGCACCAGTAATGGTGTCTTTTACTGTATCAAGTGCATCAATAAAGTGATTCACTGTAGAGCCTGTACCTACACCAACAATGGTATTTTCATTTACAAACTCTAGGGCTGCCCAGGCAGCGGCTTTTTTTAATTCATCTTGCGTCATAATTATGTGCTCAGTTAGCTGTCAGAGAGGGCCTATAGTATACAAACAGTTTGCTTACCATTGGTAGATTTTCTCTGGGGTTATAATGTGTTTTAACGGTACATCCCACGATTCAATTGGCAATGCTGAAACATGCTGACATTGATGGGCAAGGCCTATCAAAATCGGTTTTTGCCAGTTTTCTTGGTAATACCGAGCCAACGTTTTGTCATAAAACCCACCGCCCATTCCTAAACGGTTACCTTGATCATCAAATGCCACTAATGGCATAAGTAAAATATCAAGCTTATCTAAAGGACATATTTGACTGCAATTTAACTTGGGCTCCAAGATACCATAGCGGTTTGCAGTCATGGGTGAATTTTCTTCATACCTCTGAAAGTATAAAGTTGTGCCATTAAAGGGGTGAATTATAGGCAGATATAAATGCTGCTCTTGCTTCCATAACTCTTTAATTAACAATGAGGTGTCTAATTCGCCATCATTGCTAAAATAAATGCCGATATGGACATTTTTAGGTGTTTTTAGTGATTTTAAGTGTTGAGTAAAATTCACTTTTAGCGCAATGGCTGCATTTTTTTGTTGTTCAACAGTCAGTGAATTGCGCTTTTTTCGAATAGATTGTCTGATTTCTGCTCGTGTGTTGCTCATGTCAATATTAGTGTTAACTTTCTAAAAAGGAGAAAAGTTCAGGAAAAAGCTCCACTACACCCAAAATGATCAATAACACTATGACCATGGCAATAAGCGAATAGAGTAGGGTGTTTGAGCGTTTTTTAACGGGCTCTGTTAATTCGTCTTCAAGTAGCAAGTCATCTTCTTGCCAGCTATCGTCGCTATCAGCAACGCTGTTATTTTCAAGCTCAGGTAAGCGTTGCTCTAAGTCATCAAGTTTTTCTTCTAGGCGAATAAGGCTACTGGTGATGTAATCGAGGGCATCAAAAATACGTTCTTCACGCTCTTTGGTCTGTGCATCTGTATTGCTTGATTGGTTGCTGGTGGCTGCTTGGTTTATCGGTTGGAGCTTGGCTTTAATGCCAACACTTGCGAGTAATTTTGCTTGTTTTAGTGCTTTATCTTGCTCGCTTGGTGCAAATAATGGCTTATGCTCAAACAGGGTTGCAACTTTGTCTGTTGTTGTTTTTAGTTTTGCAGCTAATTGTTCTGTTGCTTGTGCTTGGTCGACACCGGCTTCAAGCCCTGCAAACATTACGCGAAATTTTTCTGCCATTTGCTGATTATCCAAATCCTTAAATCAATGACTTGAGTATATACCCAAAAAGATTAGTGGAAAAACAAAAGCCCGTATAAAACGGGCTTTTTCTATTATGGATTTGCAAATACGCTGTTTAGTATTTTGCTGCTTTGCCTTCGGCTGGTAGTGATTTAAGGATGAAATCACGTAAGTCGTTATTTGATGACTCAAGATCAGCATGGCGTAAATACATCATGTGACCACTGCGATAGCCTTTAAAGCTTAAGCGCTCTTTCATTTTGCCGCTTGGATCTAACTGCCACATTGTGTATTTAGCATCAAAGTAGTTTGTTGCACCGTCGTAGTAGCCAGATTGAATCATCACGTTTAAGTATGGGTTTTGTGCCATTGCTAAACGTAAGTTTTCACCTGTGTTGTTGCCTGAGCGATCCCAAGGGTGAACATTACCAAATAGGTTATATTTGATATCGGTTTTGTAGTTAAGCTCTTCACGTAGGTAATAGTTAATCGCTGGCGTGAATGAGTGTAACCATGAAGTAAGCTCAGCCCAGTAATCAGGTGACTCACCTGCATCACGTTTGTCGATACCTAAATAGCGAGAATCTAAACGGCCTACAGTTTGGCCGCGCTCGCGCAATAGCTCTTTCCAGAAGAAGTTATTTGGGATATCAAGGTTATTTTGCTCAACAAACTTTTCAGATAAACCTGCGTATTTTGCCGCTTGCTTGATAATGGCACGCTTTTCATCAGCAGGTAAGAAACCACCTTTAGCAATTGCAGGTAAGAACTTATTCACGGTGAACTGTTCAACTTCAGGGAGTAACTCGTCTAAGTCTTTTGCTTGTAAGTCTGCGCTAAGTGCTTTGTGGTACCAAGCGGTTGCAGCAAAGTAAGGTAGGCGGTTAGCAGCTTCTACAGGGCCTTCGCGCTTAATACCAATCTCAGTTGGTGATACTAAAATAACACCGTTGATGTACATCCATTGGCGATTTTGTAATTCGTGAGCAAGGCCAGATACACGAGTCGTACCATAGCTCTCACCAATTAAAAATTTAGGAGAGCGCCAGCGCTCGTTGCGAGAAACAAAGGTATTTAGCCACTCTGCTAAGTATTTGATGTCAGCGTTAACACCAAAGAACATTTTTTGTTGATCTGATTTACTTGGTAGCTCACCTTTTTCGTTTTCAAGAACACGTGAATAACCGGTGTTAACAGGGTTGATATAAACAATATCAGCCACGTCTAAAATTGAGTAAGGATTATCTTTTACGCCATAAGGTTGAACAGGGTAGCCTTCGTCATCAATTTTTAATACACGCGGTCCAGTATAGGCAAGGTGCATCCATACTGACGCAGAACCTGGGCCACCATTGAACGAAAAGACTAAAGGGCGTTTTGTTCTATCGTCTACTTTGTCGCGGGTATAATAAGTATATTGTAGCGTTGCAACCGCATCGCCTTGCTCATTCCAAACTGGTTGTGTCCCTGTGGTTGCGGTATATGAAAAGCGCTCACCATTAATGCGGGCTTTGTGTTCTGTCACCACTTTACTGTCAACGTCAATACGACGTCCATTATCAGCAAAGCTTGGAGTACTGAAGGCCAGTGTTAATGCTGTCACTGACAAGCCAATAAAACTAACAAGTTTCATGTTGATTCCTTATTATTCGAATTGCAGCTATTAAAAAGTAAAGCCAACTCGATGACAAACTAATGAGACTAGTCACCAATATTAGCTGTTAAATAAAAGAAGAAATGCAGGGTGAGTTACAAAAAAGTGCACTTTTTAGTAAAGATAGCTTGGTTAAATATTTAGCTAGATTAAAAAATGGCGTATATTGAGCAAGTTTATAAATGGTATACCCAAACCACCTCAAGATGCAGAATTCAGCGTTTCACAGGTGCTTAATATCAAGGCGTTACTTTGCAACAATGGCATCCCCTTTTAAAAAGTAACAACGATGAGAGTAAGTGCCTGTGTAACGCCCAACGGGTTGGTTTAAAAGCGATTTATACTGCGTTATTGATTTTAACAATAGAACCACTATTACTTGCAATCAATGCCTTGCCTAAATCGCTTTTAATTCCAACTGAAACTCGCACCTTGAGGTGGTTTGGGTATATACACGAGCTTAAGAAAGAGAAGTTGCAATGCAAAGAGTGTTAGTTGTAGAAGACAGTAAAGTAGTACAGCAAGTGTTACGGCATTTAGCAGCTCACTACCTTGATGTAGCTGTTGACTTTGCGTGGTCCTTAAAAGAGGGCGTAAACTATATCGCTAAGCATGACTACACATTAGCTTTGGTTGATTTAACATTACCTGATGCGATGAACGGCGAAGTGGCCAGATATACCCTCTCAAAAGATATTCCTACCGTGGTGCTAACATCTAAAATTGATGAATACATTCGTCAGCAAATGTTAGAACTAGGCGTGGTTGATTACGTAGTTAAAGACAACCGTGATTCATATCACTACGCGATTAAACTTGTTGCGCAATTGCTTAGAAATCATGGTTGTAAAGCGTTAGTGGCTGATGATTCGGTGTTAAGTCGTACTTTGATGAAGCAAATGCTTGAAAAGCAGCTTTTCAAAGTAAGTGATGCGCAAGATGGTGAGCAAGCACTACAAATGCTTAAAGACGACCCAGAAATTAAGTTATTGCTAACGGATTATGCGATGCCAACAATGGACGGCTTTGAGCTTGTTAAAGCGGTACGTAACTTTCGTGGCCGCGATGACCTAGCAATAATTGGCCTATCAGGTGCGGGTAAGCATGGTTTATCTGCGCGGTTCATAAAATATGGAGCTAATGACTTTTTAACTAAGCCATTTATGAACGAAGAGTTTCATTGCCGTGTGATGCAAACTATGGAGCAGTTGTCATTAATAGCCGATATAAAAGAAAGTGCATACCGCGATCATCTAACTGGTTTGCATAATCGACGTTATTTTTATCAATATGCTGAAAGAGTATTAAAAAATGTAGAGCAAGATAACGTGCTTGCCCTGCTTGATATCGACTTTTTTAAGAATATCAATGATCAGTTTGGTCACGAGGCGGGTGATCAGGCATTAAAGCAAGTAGCTTCATTTTTGAAAAGGAAGTTTGATGATTTTACAGTTGCTCGTATTGGTGGTGAAGAGTTCGCTGTAGTATTAAACAATATGGATCTCGAAAAGGCTCAGCCTAAGCTAAATACGTTTCGTGAACAGTTAGCTGAGCACGCCTTTTCAATTAATGGTGAACCTTACTCACTAACGATGAGTATTGGTATAACAAAATTCCATAAAGTATCCCTCACAGCTGCAATGCGCACCGCAGATAAAGCCCTTTATCAAGCCAAGCAGCAATCGCGAAATTGCTTAGTTCAACTATAGTTGTGTTAATTGCACCAGCGCAGGTTAATTGTTAAAAAAATGCACCATTAGGGTGCATTTTTTTTGTTCAAAAACGCAGTTTTGTTTTTAACTTATTGAAAGGATTAAATAAAAAATAGTGGCATAAAGGTTGGATTGTATAAGTCAACAGGATAACAATAAGCGTCCGAAGGGGGCCACTATGAAAATGATTAGTGCAATAATAAAGCCATTCAAACTTGATGATGTGCGTGAAGCATTGGCTGATTTAGGCATTGAGGGGATGACAGTTGTCGACGTTAAAGGCTTTGGCCGTCAACGTGGTCATACTGAGCTATATCGTGGAGCTGAATACCAAGTCGATTTTATTCCAAAGATCAAACTTGAAATTGCAACTCGTAGCGAAAATTGTCAACGCGTTGTTGAAACCATCACAAAAATTGCTTCAACAGGCAAAATTGGTGACGGCAAAATTTTTGTTTACGACTTAGACCAAATCGTTCGTATCCGTACGGGCGAACTTGATGAAGAAGCAATTTAAGGGGGAATTATGGAAAACACTATCGTAGAGTTGAAGTTCTCACTCGACACTTTTTACTTTTTGATGTCGGGTGTTTTAGTAATGTGGATGGCGGCTGGTTTCGCTATGCTTGAAGCAGGTTTAGTTCGTGCAAAAAATACTACAGAAATTCTAACTAAAAACGTTGCACTATTTTCTATTGCTTGCACTATGTTTTTATTAGTGGGTTACAACATCATGTATGTTGATAACGCAGAAGGTGGTTTCATCCCTTCATTTGGCGCATTAATCGGCACGCAAGCTGCTGATGCAGATCACTCTTTAGAGTCTGATTTCTTCTTCCAAGTTGTGTTTGTAGCAACAGCTATGTCAATCGTATCTGGTGCGGTTGCAGAGCGTATGAAGTTATGGGCATTCTTAATTTTTACTGTTATTTTAACCGGTTTCATCTACCCAATCGAAGGTTACTGGACGTGGGGCGCGGGCTTTTTATCAGAAATGGGCTTTGTTGACTTCGCTGGTTCTGCAATCGTTCACGGTGCAGGTGCTGCGGCAGCGCTAGCAGGTGTGCTTTTCTTAGGTGCGCGTAAAGGTAAATACGGTAAAAATGGTGAAATCTACCCAATTCCTGGTTCTAACTTACCGTTAGCAACATTGGGTACATTAATTCTTTGGATGGGTTGGTTCGGCTTCAACGGTGGTTCGCAACTACTTGTTTCTGACGCTGAAAACGCAACAGCAGTTGGCAAAATCTTTTTAAACACTAACGCAGCAGCAGCGTGTGGCGCAATCGCAGCACTATTTGTATGTAAAGTGTTATGGGGTAAAGCTGACTTAACAATGGTTCTAAATGGTGCATTAGCAGGTCTGGTAACGATTACTGCTGAGCCAGCATCACCAACACCATTACTTGCTTGTTTACTTGGTCTATTAGGTGGCTCACTGGTTGTATTTAGCATCGTTGCACTTGATAAAGCGAAAATCGATGACCCTGTAGGTGCTATCTCTGTACACGGTGTGTGTGGTGCATTAGGTATTATGCTAGTGCCACTTTCAAACTCTGATGCAACCTTTGTTAATCAATTAATTGGCTTAGTATGTATCTTAGGATTTGTATTCATCGCGTCATCAATCGTATGGGCAATCCTGAAAAATACCATGGGTATCCGTGTTACCGAAGAAGAAGAACTAAACGGTATGGATCAACATGACTGTGGTATTGATGCTTACCCTGAGTTTGTTTCAGTTCGCAGTAACTAATCTTAGTTCGTGCAATAGCACGCACATAAAAATATCATTGTGTGTTCAAATCGAAGCTCTACTTAGGTAGGGCTTTTTTGCGTTTAAATAAGTCTTTTCTGATAGGCGAAATAGTCGTTTTTTGACTATGCTTTTAATTCTGAATCAATAAGGAAAAATGATGGATAACAAACTCTTGCTTATAATTATTTCGCTGTTTTTACCGCCTGTAGCGGTATTTTTGAAAGCGGGTGCTGGTAAAGACTTAGTAATTAACATTATTTTATGCTTTATCTTTTTTATACCTGCAGTGATCCACTCTCTTTGGTTGTGTACACGCTAGTCGAGTTTAAGTGACTGTTAATTTTACAGGTGTTAATATTGCGCTGTTTAGGGCTTAATCCTGTAAAATTAACTGACCAATAGCGAACTCAATGGCTGATAAAAAAACTCCTGCAAAAAAGTCGTCTAGCAAACCTAAAGCGGCATCAAAAAAAACTACTGCTAAGCGCTCACGCACACCTCAAGTGCCTGCTAAAACAAGTTTATTGAGAAAACTTTGGTCAATTTTTTGGAAGCTTTCACTCGCAGTAATAGTTGCCATGGTGCTGTATCTAATTTATTTAGATGCAAAAATCACTCGCCAATTTGAAGGCAATAAATGGCAGTTACCTGCACAAGTATATGCCCGCGCAATGAGCTTTTATCCCGGGCAGTATTTGTCTCAGCAAGAGGTTATTTGGGAGTTAAACCGTTTAAATTACTCATCTGTGAATAAACTAAGCCGTACAGGTCAGTATGTTAAATCAGCAAACAGTATTAAAGTGTACCGTCGCGAGTTTGAGTTTTATGATGGCCTTGAAGATGCACACGTTATTGAGCTGCGTTTTTCAGGGCAGAAATTAGCAACTATCAAAGATAAGTTTGGCCGCCGTTTAAACAATGCTCGATTAGAGCCGGTTCAAATAGCTCGCATTGGTAATGATTCAAAACAAGATCGCGAGTTTGTGCCGCTAGATAAATTTCCGCCGATGCTAAAAGATACCTTGCTGGTGGTTGAAGATCGCAATTTCTATCAACACCATGGTGTATCTGTGTGGTCAATTATGCGCGCTTTATACAGCAATATTAAAGCCGGACGTACAGTGCAAGGGGGCAGTACTTTAACCCAGCAATTAGCAAAGAATATATACCTTACCCGTGAGCGTTCACTGGTGCGTAAGTTTAATGAAGCGCTTATTGCCTTGATATTAGATTACCGCTACAGCAAAGATGAAATTTTAGAAGCCTATCTGAATGAAGTGTATTTGGGTCAGTCTTACAATCAAGGTGTTCACGGTATGGGGCTTGCCGCTGAGTTTTATTTTTCAAAGCCTGTGGATGAGCTTGAATACGACCAAATCGCGCTATTAGTCGCTATGGTAAAAGGGCCATCGTACTATAATCCGCGCCGTTATAGTGAGCGCGCAATGGAGCGCCGTGATTTAGTGCTGCGCTTAATGGTTGAAAACAAGCTAATTGATACCCGTGAGTACCGCGCAGCATTAAAGCGCCCTATTGATATTGCACCAATGAAAGACAGCTTGCAAAAGTCGTATCCGGGTTACTTAGAATTAGTTAACCGAGAATTAAAGCGCCTACTACCTGATCAGCAGGTGTTAGATGCTGGGGTGCGTGTATTCACTTATTTTGACTTACAAAAGCAAACGGCCATGGAAGAGTCTGTTGAGGCAAGTCTACCTTATCTAGAAAGACGCCCTAAAACAGAAGAGCTTGAGGCTGCGATGATTTCTGTTAATGTCGAAAAAGGTGGGGTGTCGGCATTAGTTGCAGGCCGTGACGTACGTTATTTTGGTTTTAACCGTGTGCTTGATACCAAACGTAATATTGGCTCATTAGTTAAGCCAGCAGTTTATTTATCGGCATTTGAAAGTGGTCAGTTTAATGTTGCCACGTTGGTGGATGACTCACCGCTGCAAGTGACTAATGAGCAGGGTAAAGTGTGGCAACCTGAGAACTTCGACAAGCAGTTCCGCGGCCCTATGCCTCTTTATAAAGCATTTAGTAACAGTATTAATATCCCAGCCGTTAACACGGGTCTTGATGTTGGAGTTGATAAAGTCGCTGATACCTTGAAGCGTTTAGGTGTAGAAGGGCGTATTGATCAATATCCGTCGTTACTTTTAGGTGCACTTGAGCTTTCAAGTTTTGAAGTAGCGCAGCTTTATACAACGCTTGCTGCTGATGGTCAGTACCGTGAATTAACGTCTATCTCAGCCCTTACAGACTCAGTAGGTAAAGTGCTTTACAAGCATGATGTCAGCTCACAAAAACGCTTTGATGACGCATCAATCTACATGACTAAGTATGCAATGAAGCGCGTGACTAAAGATGGCACGGCTAAACGCCTAAATGCTCATTTCCCATCAATTCAGCTTGCCGGTAAAACAGGCACCAGTAACGAATTACGCGATAGCTGGTTTGCCGGTTTTGACCAAAACACCGTGACCGTTGCATGGATTGGCCGCGACGATAACAAGAGCACAGGTTTAACAGGCAGTGTTGGCGCACTAGAGGCCTACATTCGTTACCTTAAACCACTCAACCCTGAAGCTATAGCAGATACTCGTCCTGCATCTATCCGTTGGGCCTTTATTAATGAAGAAACTGGTCTGCAAGCGCCTCCGGGTTGTGGCAAAGTGGTGCAGCTACCTATACGTGCAAGCGAGTTTGAGCCGAGACCTAATTGTCAGCGCTAAACTTGGCCATTGAATCATTTAGCTCAACACACAGTTGAGCTAAATTTTGTACGCTATTCATTGCCATAAGTGCACTTTTCTCTGTGTCTCTGGCAAGTTCACTGACATCTTCAGCGTGGTGTAAAGCGTTTTGAATTGCAGTGCCTTGCTGACTGACTTGAACTGCTATTTGCTTTCCTTGCATGCCAATATCAGACATTGATGCTGCGACAGCTAATAAATTATTTTTAGTGTGCTCTGCACTTTGTGAACCTTGTTCCATCTTCTCTACGCTTGCTTGCATTTTATCTTGTGTTAGCTTTGTTGCGGATTGAAGTGAATTAATAATTTGGTGGATCTCATGAGTTTGTTGTTGAGTGCGTTTTGCAAGGGTTCTTACTTCATCTGCAACAACCGCAAAGCCTCGGCCTTGTTCACCAGCTCTAGCTGCTTCTATCGCAGCATTCAAAGCTAGTAGGTTGGTTTGCTCGGCAATTTCATTTATACCATTACTCACGCTACTAATCGCTTGGCTGTCTTTAGCAAGTAACTCTAAGGCAGCAAGACCCTCGTTGAACTCTTGTTGTAAATGACTCATGTGCGTGGCTAAATGTGCGCTTTCATCAGCACCTTTTTGTACTTTTTTGGCTGCAGATGAAGCTAAATCAACGGCTTGAGAGGCAGACACCTCGACATGTTCGGCAGCTTGGCTCATTTCTGATAAAGCTTGGCTAATAGTTGACACTCTTTGTTGCTGAACTTGTACATCTTGACTGGTTTTCTCAGAGTGACTCGTCACTGTATCTGTGGTTGTTATTACACTGCTCGTAGTGTGCTTGACTTCATTTACCATCAAAGAAAATGATGCCAATACATGATTAAACTCTTTTCCTATTGAGGTTAACTCATCTTTACCTGTTAACTTTAAACGCGCAGAGATATTACCTTGCGCGGCACTGTTAGCGGTTTCTGAAAAAAGCTTCAGGGTATCAACTACTAAACGATAAAATCCAAGCATCAAGTAACTGGCTATTATTAAAGATAATAGAGCCGCAGCGATAACAAGGTACAAAATGAATTGTTCATTGTTTAGCTTATAACTAATGATACTCGTAAGGGCAGGCTCAGTGTCAGCAATGTACTCATCTATACTTTGGTTTAGATTCGCTTTAAGGCTCAAAAATTGTGCTTTGCTTAATTCTATCGTATCAGGCTCCAACAGCCTTTGGTTAACTTGTTGCGAAAACTGAGATATGTTTTCTAGTAATGTTTCAGCACTTGGAGATAGTTGCTCTTTTATTTTATGGTCTTGTTGGAAGGCGATGGATAACGCATCTTTAAATTGCCCAGATAACTGGGGCATCGCTTTAATTTGGTTTGATAAAGCAATAAAGCTTTCTGGCGTAAACTTACCTTGATTTAATACTTTTTCAGCACTTTGGTAGGTGCTATTAAGATGGTAAATCAAGTTAGGCAAATGGGTGACTAAAGTACGATTTAAGTAATTAATAGTGAGGTTTTGACTAACAGCTAATTGCGACTCAATTGATACTGTTTCAAGTATGTTTTCTTCACTCGATGCATTGTGAGCATAACCTAAAGTTTGGGCGGAATTCAGCATGGCTTGTTGCTTGTTATCGACAAGATACGATAACAGCAAGCGGTAACTACTGATGCCTTTGTATTGTTGTTTTGAAACTTGGATATTTTCATTTAACAGACTGATTAGAAAAAATAAGCTCAGACACAGAGGAAAAACTAATAAACTAAACAATAAAGTAATTTTATGTTTGTACTTAAGTTGTGCCATTAAATTAACAGCAGGTATTATGAGTCTATTCACAGTTTTCTCGCTAAACAATACTAGTATAAAAAGAATAGACCGAAAAATAAGATATTTTCATTCAAATAAAAAAAGCCCTCACACTTTCATGTGAGGGCTTTTTCAAAATAATAGCTTTTTACAGCTTCGCGAATGCGCGCTCTGCGGCTGCAATGGTGTCGTTGATCTCTTTTTCAGAGTGCTCAGCGCACACAAAGCCTGCTTCAAACGCCGAAGGAGCGAGATAAACACCTTCTTCTAGCATTAAGTGGAAGAACTTTTTGAAGCGTTCTAAATCACACTCAGTCGCTTGTTGGTAGCTAGTTACTTTTTCTTTATCAGTAAAGAAGAAACCGTACATACCACCTGCGTAGTTTGTTGTAAGTGCAATACCTGCTTTTTTCGCAGCGGCTTCAAAGCCTTCACAAATTGCTTTGCTCTTTGCTTCAAGCTCGTCGTGCAGGCCGTCAGCACTTAAAAGCTCTAAAGATTTTAAACCGGCAGCCATGGCAATTGGGTTACCTGATAATGTGCCCGCTTGATAAACTGGACCAACAGGTGCGATGTAATCCATGATTTCTTTCTTACCGCCAAATGCACCCACTGGCATACCGCCACCGATCACTTTACCTAAACAGGTTAGGTCTGGTTTGATGTTGTAATAAGCCTGTGCGCCACCTAAAGCAACACGGAAACCTGTCATTACTTCATCAAAAATAAGCACAGATTTGTATTCATCACACACCTCACGCAGACCTTCTAAGAAGCCTGATACAGGTGGAATACAGTTCATGTTGCCAGCAACAGGCTCAACGATGATACAAGCGATGTCGTCAGCATATTTTGCGAAAATTGCTTTTACTTCATCAAGGTTGTTAAACGACACAGTTAAGGTGTGTTTAGCAAAGTCTTCAGGAATACCTGGTGAATTTGGTACACCCATAGTCAGTGCGCCTGAGCCTGCTTTTACTAGTAGTGAGTCTGCATGACCGTGGTAACAGCCTTCAAACTTTAAGATTTTGTCACGGCCAGTGAAACCACGTGCTAAGCGAATTGCACTCATTGTTGCCTCAGTACCTGAGCTTACCATACGTACTTTTTCGATTGATGGTACTAGCTCTTTTACTTTTTCGGCCATTAAGATTTCAGTTTCGGTTGGCGCACCATAGCTTAAGCCATTTTCTACGGCTTCTAATACCGCTTGCTTAATAGCTGGGTGGTTATGGCCCATGATCATGGGTCCCCATGAACCAACGTAATCGATATAACGGTTACCATCAGCATCAAAGGTAAAAGGGCCTTCAGCTTTAGTGATGAATAAAGGAGTACCGCCAACGCCATTGAAGGCACGAACTGGTGAGTTAACACCGCCTGGGATTGATTCTTGCGCGCGATTAAAAAGATCTTGGCTAATTGTCATGAATAGTCCTATTGGGTTGTCACGTTAAATGAGTTGGTTTGCGAGGGCTCAAAGAGCCCAAAACGAAGCAAGTTAGCTATTACGTTTACGGCTAAACCAAGGCACGTCGACTTCATATTGCTCAACTTTGTCGGCAACATCTAAGGTTAGAGCAAACAACGCCATGCGAATTAACACGCCATTTTGCACTTGGCGGAAAATTGCTAGGTTGTCGTTGCTATTTAAATCGTTATCTAGCTCGTTTGCCTCTAAACGGCTGTCACGAGGGAGTGGGTGCATCAATACTGAGTTTGGCTTACAGTGTGCGTTGTAAATTGCTTGGCTGATACGGAAACCACCACGGTATTTGTTAGCTTCTTCTTGTGAAGGGAAGCGTTCTTCTTGGATACGGGTTTGATACACAATATCGGCCGCCAAGTTGCCTTCCATCTTATCGACTACTTGAATTTTATGACCTGCGTTATCTACAGCATCTAAAATGTAGTCTGGCATTTGTAAGCCATCAGGTGCCACCATAGAGAACTTAACGTCTTTATAATGACAAAGTAATTTAGATAAAGAGTGCACAGTACGGCCATATTTTAAATCACCTACTAGGGCAATGTGCATACCGTCGATGCTTTGGTTGAAGCGACCTAGTTCACGCTCAATTGTTAGTAAGTCCAGTAGGGCTTGTGTTGGGTGCTCATTTGGGCCGTCACCGCCATTAATCACTGGCACGTCACACCCAGTGGCAAACTCAGCAACAGATCCTGCGTCAGGGTGGCGCATTGCGACTGCATCTGCATACGCTGAGATAACGCGAGCGGTATCATACAAAGATTCACCTTTTGCAAGCGCCGAGCTTTGCATACCTGTTGTTTCACGAACCAAACCACCTAGTAAGTTAAATGCTGTACCAAAACTTACGCGAGTACGCGTGCTTGGTTCAAAGAACAAGTTCGCTAAAATTGCGCCCTCTAAAACATTGGTGCGCTTTTGCTTTTTAGCATAAGGCTCCATTTTCTTAGCAACTGCAAAAATACGTTCAATACAATCTCGATCAAGCTGATTGACCGACAGGATATTTTCACCTTGGAAACTTAGCATGGGGTTTGTTCCTAATCATATTTATAGGGCGCTGGCACTCGGTATGGGAGGCCGCATAAATTTGCGCAGTACTATAGCAAATTTTTAACGTTCACAGCAGCAAATTATAAGTTAGGTTTAATAATTGCCAGTGCCACTATAGCTAAAAGGATGAGTACCGGAACTTCATTAAAAATACGGTAAAAGCGATCGCTACGAGTATTGCGATCATGCTTAAAGTCAGCCAGTAATTTAAAGCAATAGCCATGATATATATAAAGGATAATTACTAACACCAGTTTGTAGTGCAGCCACATGCTGTATCTAAACCAATCACGACCATATTCAAAAATGGTCAGTAAGCCAAATACCAATGTTAAAACGGCAAACGGCGTCACAAAAAACAGTAAGCGGCGTTCCATTACTTTCAGCATTGAGTTACAGGCTTTTTCTTCACTCATTGCGTGGTAAACAAAAAGACGTGGCAGGTAAAAAATACCGGCAAACCAAGCAATCATAAAAAATACGTGGAAGGTTTTATAAACTAATAGCGCAGTCATTTAAGCATCCATTTTAATTGTTATAACAAACTATTGCGTATGGTAAGAATATGTCTGATTTGGTCCCAACGCAAAAGGCCCATAATCTGTTGGTTATCAAGTAGGTTGTAAATATACACCGCACCGCTGCGTTTATCTTTTAGTAAGTCAAAAGCATCGGCTAATGTTGCTTGGCTACTAAGGCCGGCAAGGCTGATATATTTGATGTTACTTTCTTGGTCAGACATCAAACTTAAATCATATTCAGCAAGACGATAGCCATTCTCTTCATCATGAACAATCAGCGGGGTTTGGCTATCAAGGGCATCGAGCGATTCTTTAATTTGTTGTTTGTCGTCACTGTAAAGCAGTTTGAACTGCTCATCCATTTCATCCATCACGCCTACTTTTTGTAATGCTTCTGTGGCAGGCGATATTTGATACTCAAGCCCTTGGAAGTCAAGTTGCTGCATAAAAATAGAGCGGTTACCAAAAAACTGTAATGCTGTGACATAAGCCGTTGAGATCACCAACATGGCTGGCACAATGATCTCGGGGCTTGAGGTTAACTCCATAACCGTAGTGAGTGCAGCAAGTGGTGCGTGTAATGTAGCGGCCAATAACCCTGCCATGCCAAGCATGCTGTAGGTACCTGTGATATCTACTCCTGGGCTAATAAACTGCGCAAAGAAGGCCATTAAGGTGCCCATTAATACCCCAAGCCCAATAACAGGGCCGATGATCCCACCTGGAATACCTAAACCAATGGCAAATAAGGTGGCGAGTAATTTGGCAATCAAGATGGTTGTTAAAAACTGCACATCATCTGGTGATTCAATAGCAATAGTGATGGCGCTCATACCTGAACCCATTGCATGAGGAACCATATAAGCAATTAACCCTGCAATTAACCCTGCCAGTAATAGGCGAGGAAACATGCTAAGCGGTTTAAAAGTGCGGATTATAAGCATCAAGTTTTGGTTAAACGCATAGGCAACAGCCCCTAGTGCCATACCAAATATGATTAAAAATGGGTAATGCCAGCCACTCAATGGGTTCATGGTGATAAGCGCAAGCTCTGAAGCATCACCAAATACAAACTGAGTGGCTAAAGCACCAGTAACCGCAGCGAGCATAATGGGCACAAAAATATGCACTTTATATTCCCTAAGCACCACCTCCATAACAAAGATAACGGCTGCAAGTGGGGTGTTAAATGAGGCTGCAATTCCGGCTGCAACGCCACAACCGGTGAGGGTACGCATTGCATTGTGTGGAAGGTGTAGTTTATCGGCCAGTAAACTGGCACCTGTTGCACCCATATGTACCGACGGGCCTTCTCGGCCCACCGAAAAACCACTGATCAAGGCTAAAGCACCACCAACAAATTGGTTAACCGTGTTATAGAGTGGCATATGACCGTAGTATTTTTTTATTCGATGAATGACAAATGGAATACCAAGTCGATAATGTTTAAATCCAGTTGAAGCTGCAAAAAGGGCAATTAATAAGGCTGCGCCGACTGGTAATAAAACACGTTCAAGAGTAGGAAGCGTAGAAAAGTCATCAGGCTTTTCTAAGAATAAGCTTTGGAAAAACATGATTGTAAGGCGAAAGAATATGATCAGCACTGCCGCAATTAACCCTGCACTCACACCAAGTAAGCACAATTGCACAGATGTTTTAGGCTTTGCTAGTCGACGTCTTAGTCTCTCAAGCCACATGCATATTTCCTCACAGCACTTTTGAGCCGCAGTTTACCAAATCAAACTCACTAAGTCGTTGGCATTTTATATTTTTATCTTCTTTTTGGGAAAATCGAGCAGATTATAATGTTTAATGACTGAGCCAAGGTTATGGTTGCATACTTATCACTGTCATAGGAGAGTTATGTTTTTGCTTGTACATGCGCTCATCAGCTTTATTTAATAAGTCGTCAAGTGATTTTGCATCATCAGGATATAAAGCATAACCAACACTTGCGCCTACATTTAAATAACCCACCTCAGATGCAATTGGCGTTGATATTGAGTTAATAAAACGTGTTAGAGCTCGCTCAATCTGATTTTGATTTTCTATATCAGTAATGACTATGACAAATTCATCACCCCCAATGCGTGCAACACAATCTGTTTTTCGGGCTGTTTCAAGTAACCGTTTAGCAATTTCAACAAGCACGAAATCACCAACTAAATGACCATGGGTGTCATTGATGGGCTTAAATTTGTCAAGGTCAAAGTATAAACAACCAACCTTACCACCTGTGCGTTCAACACGGTCAAACTCATGATTAATAAACTTACTTAAAGCGCTTCTATTTGCAAGACCGGTAAGATGATCTGTTTGTGCCAACATTCGTATCTGTTGCTCAGCCAAAACCCGCTTGGTAATATCAAAATTGACGCCGATCATCCGTTTTCCGTGGATTCTTCCGTCGGCATTGATATAGCGAGTTCTGCCAGAAGATAAAACGATACGAAACTCAGCATGAAATTCTTCATTGTTTAGTATCGAAAGCTTGAGCTTATTTGTAACGTCCTCATAATCATCTGGGTGTAAGGTGCTCGCCCATGTTGAGTAATTGCCTTTAAAAGATGTTTTTGGAATTTCGAACAAGGTATGCATCCAGTCATCCCAGATTAATTCATTGGTTTCAAAGTTCCACTCCCAAATTCCAATGTGTGCTGCATCTGCAGCCATTGACATCCGTTGATGTAAGTTCTCAAGATCTGTTTTTGCTTGTTTTAATTCAGTAACATCTTCAGATACATCCAGTAAGTAGCGAGCTTTTCCTTGAGCGTCTCTAATTGCGAGCTTTCTGGTTCGAAGATAATGCGTTCGACCATTTATGGTCATAGGCTTCTCAGTTACAAAAAGTGTTTCGTTACTTTTTAGTACATCCCTATCAGTTTGAATAAAATTCACGGCGTCCTCATCGCTAAAAATATCAAAGTCATTTAAGCCAATGAGTTGCTCTTTAGTTTTACCTAAAAGTTGCTCACCTGCTTTATTGACATGGCTAAATGTTAGATGCTCGGCCTCTTTTACGAACAGCATAATAGGTAAGTTATCGAAAATTGTTTGTGTAAACGCTTCTTGGTTTTGAATGTCGCTTAGGTCTTTAATAGTTGCAACGTAAGAGCCCGCTTCTTTTTTGCCAATGGAGCTAATTGTGAGAGTGATAGGAAAGTAGCATTTATCTTTACGTAACCCCTTTAATAGGCGGCTCTTATTTGTACTCACGTTTTCTTTTTTTTGCTGTGGGTCGCAGAATATCTCATCTAACTGCGATGATTGTTTTGGGATTAAAGTGTGGATATGTTTACCGATTAGGTGGGTTGGTTCATAGCCAAAAACAGGAAGAACTGCTGGGTTAGCGAATTCAATTACTCCTACGTTATTAAAGCTAATAACGACATCTTGAACTGTATTCAGCACGGCTTCAAGTTTGGCTGATAGTAAACTTCGTGCTCTAAGTTCGACAATTCCTAATACAAACAGACTTAGGGCTAATAAGACGGATATAATTAATTTTGCAAGCGCAGCGTTATCATGGCCAGATGTATAAATGGTATAATCAGTCTCAAATACAGTCATTGAAATCATACCAATGTAGTGCATGCTTGAAATAGCACTCCCCATAATGACTGCAACGAGAATGTTTATACGTGTTTGGTTTACCTCACGCTCATTTCTAAAATCATTAATCCATAGTGCAATGCCAGAAAGAACAATTGCGACTAAAATCGATAATGAAAATAACCAAGGTTCATAGGCCATGTGGGCTGGCATCATCATTGCCATCATGCCAATAAAGTGCATACAACCAATACCAGCCCCCATAAGTACACTTCGAAAAACTAGCCCTTTGCCACGCCCAATAGTGGGGGAAAGAACAATATAACTTGCAAAAACGCTTGGCAAAATAGAGATCAAAGTGACCGTGATGTTGTATTCAACAGCGATAGGAAGTTTATAGGCGAGCATACCTACAAAATGCATACCCCAGATACCAATACCTAAAAAGCACGATGCTAACAAAGTCCATACAAGGCTTTCATTTCTTAATTGAGAGCTTTTTATTTTTGCTGATAGTAAAAATGAAATGTAAGAAGCAAAGACCGCAGTAAGTACGGATAAGCAAACGAGTAAACTATCGTACTGCGCAGGGATTGTTTGCGAGCTAGTTAAGCTTGGACTAATGAAATGCAGCTTTAAATGATCTATCACTGTGATGGTCCCTCATCGCATAACTTTTACATGGGTAAAAAGTACTACAATTAAATGTTAGTTCAATGCGAATATGTTAGCCAATCCTATACTAAAATATTTTCAATGGGAGGCGATACTTGATTAAAATACTCGGGTATTAGATAATTGCGACCATTATAGGTTTTGAGGGTTTTGGTATGTCAGATGAGTTGCCAATCAAGTTCAGCGATGCAGCAGCTGTTCGCGTTAAACAGTTAATCGAGGAAGAAGAAAATCCTGATCTAAAGCTACGTGTATACGTTACGGGTGGTGGTTGCTCAGGTTTCCAATATGGTTTTACTTTTGATGAAAAAGCTAACCCTGGCGATTTAGAAATTGTTAAAAATGGTGTAACGCTAGTTGTTGACCCTATGAGTATTCAATACCTAGTTGATGGTACCGTTGATTACACAGAAGGCCTTGAAGGGGCTCGCTTTTTTGTGAATAACCCGAACGCAACTACAACCTGTGGTTGCGGAGCCAGCTTCAGCGTTTAATTATTTATGAAAGCCACTTGATGTGGCTTTTTTATTGCTTTAACTTCTCATAATATCCTGCCTCTGCTAAATTTTACGCATTATTAGAAGGAATTTTGCGTTGCCAAATATAACTACAACTATAGAAAAGAAACCCTATATTTTAGCTATCGCCATTGTTTTGGTGATTATATTGTGGATGCTATCCGGCGATAGCAAAGCAGATCAAAACGCGCAGCAAAGTAAAGAACAAGCCCAAGAGCGCTTGCCTAAAGTGCAGGTGATGTCATTAGTTGCTAAGAAAATAAATAAAAACCTGACCTTTTACGGTAAATCAGAGCCTGACAAAATCGCAAATATTAGCGCTAGGCAAGCAGGACAAGTACTCGAAATCTTGGTTGAAGAAGGTCAGTTTGTAAAACAAGAACAGGTTATTTTACGCCTCGATAAGTCTGATTTAGCCGCCCAAATTACATCAGCAGAAGCCTTAGTGGCACAGTATCAAACTGAATACGAAGGCGCCCTTAAGCTAAATCAGCAAGGTTTACAGAACAAAGTATTAACCATGCAAGCGCAAGCTATGTTGCAACAGGCTAAAGCAACCTTAGTTAGCCTTGAATTAAAACTAGAGCGCACTGAAGTACGCGCTGCTTTTGATGGCGTTATTAACAAACGTTTAGTCGAAATTGGTGATTATGTTGGCATAGGCGACCCTATTTTACAGCTCGCTGATTTAGACCCGTTAATTGTTAGAGCCGATGCAACCCAAAAAGAAGTGCAAGGCTTAGAAGTCGGGCAAGCTACTTTTGCTCATGTTTTAAATGACAAAACCTATCCTGGTCGTATTCGTTATATTGCATCTGTTGCTGATGACAGCACGAATACATTTCGTATTGAAGCAGCGTTTGAAAACCCAGGAATGAAATATAAAGCAGGTTTTTCGACTCAGCTTAATATTGAGTTGCCAACTGAGCCTGCAATGTTATTAAGCCCAGCTTTTATGGCCCTTGATGAGCAAGGTAATATCGGCGTAAAAGTCGTGAATGACGATAATATTGTTGAGTTTAAATCGGTGAATCTGGCTAAAAGTACCGAGCAGGGGGTTTGGCTTTGGGGTTTAGGCGAACAAGCAAATGTCATTACCCTTGGTCAAGGTTTTGTGCGTGCCGGTGATAAAGTTGAGCCCGTGTTTACTGAAGCTACGAGCAACTAAGTATGAAAAACTTAATCGAAGCGTCGTTGACTCACACGCGTACAGTTTTATCTATTTTCATCTTGTTGCTGATCTCGGGCTGGGTGACATATCAAACCATCCCTAAAGAAGCGAATCCTGATGTCACCATTCCTTTTATTTATGTGTCGATTATTCATGACGGTATTTCCCCTGAAGATGCTGAGCGGCTATTAGTTAGGCCAATGGAGATTGAGCTCCGCTCGATTGAAGGCGTAAAAGAAATGTCAGCGGTGGCAAGTGAAGGGCATGCCTCTGTGACCCTTGAATTTATCGCGGGTATGGATCCCAAAGAAGCCTTAGCTGATGTACGAGATAAAGTCAGCTTAGCTAAGGCGAAACTGCCTTCTGAATCAGAAGAACCAGAAGTTCATGAAATTTTGATGGAAGACGAGCAACCGACTATTACATTAACTTTGTCCGGTGATGCGCCAGAACGAGGTTTGTTAACCCTTGCTCGTAATCTTAAAGATGAACTAGAAAGCATTTCTAGCGTATTAGAAGTTGATGTAGGTGGTGATCGCGAGGACATGGTCGAAATTGAGGTCGATCCACTGGCGATGATTTCTTATGGTCTTGAACCGAGTGACATCATTCAACTGCTATCAAATAACAACCGCTTAGTTGCTGCCGGTACACTTGATACTGGTAAAGGACGCTTTGCTGTAAAAATCCCGTCGGTATTTGAGACGATTCAGGATGTCATGGAGCAACCCGTGAAAGTCGTTGGCGATAGGGTGGTACGTTTTATGGACGTAGCAAAAATTCGTCGAGCGTATAAAGACCCAACCTCAATCGCACGTATTAATGGCCGCCATGCGGTTTCGCTGGAAGTAAAAAAACGTGCTGGTGAAAATATTATCGATACGGTCGATCAAGTAAAGCAAGTGGTCAATGAGGCCAAGAAAATATGGCCTGATCATATACGCGTTGATTACACCGGCGACATGTCAAAAGACGTAAAGATGATGCTTTCTGATCTGCAAAATAATGTGCTGTCTGCCGTATTATTGGTGGTTATCGTTATTGTGGCGGTACTTGGTGCGCGCACGGCATTTTTAGTGGGTATTGCCATTCCCGGTTCATTCCTAACGGGGATTTTAGTGATCTCTGTGTTTGGTTTAACGGTGAATATCGTGGTGCTCTTTGCGCTCATCATGGCTGTCGGTATGCTGGTGGATGGCGCAATTGTTGTTAGTGAGTTTGCTGATAGAGCAATGAGTGAAGGCAAACAGCGCAAGGTTGCATATAAACTGGCTGCAGAACGAATGGCATGGCCAATTATCGCCTCTACGGCAACAACATTAGCGGCCTTTGCCCCGCTGATATTTTGGCCGGGAATGATGGGCGAGTTTATGAAATACTTGCCGATTACACTTATTGCTACCTTGTCTGCGTCATTACTTATGGCACTGGTGTTTGTACCAACTATTGGTGGACTAATAGGTAAATCAAGGCCGCTTTCTGAGCAGCAAAAACATGATTTAGAGTTAGCAGAATCTGGCGATTTAACGCAAATTAAAGGGATGCTAGGGCGTTATATTCGAGTGCTTGATTATGCAACAGAGCGTCCTTGGTGGAGCCTTGCTGCTGCAATCGTGTTTTCTATTCTGGTGTTTTTTGCCTTTGCTATTTCTAAGCTTGGCGTTGAGTTCTTTCCTGATGTTGAGCCAAATGGCGTCAATATCAAAGTACGTTCTTACAGTGACTTATCCATCTTTGAAAAAGACGTGATCATGAAAGATATTGAGTCGCGCATCCTAAAAGTGGAAGGTATAAAAACCTTGTACGCCCGTACTGGTGGTAAAGATCAAGTAGGCACGTTTAGAATGAATCTAAAAGATTGGGATGAGCGTCCGCCCGCAGAAGATATTATCAGCCAAGTTAACGAAATCACGGCAAGTTATGCCGGTGTAGAAATTGAACTTCGTAAAGATGAAAACGGCCCGGGTGGTGGTAAAGCGTTAAGCATTGAGCTGAGCTCTCGGTTTGTTGATGTGCTTAACAGTGAAGCTAAACGAGTAAGGCAAGCTATCGAGAATGATGGCGCGTTTCGAAATGTTGATGACAGTGCTTCAAAACCAGGTATTGAATGGCAACTTAAATTGAACCGTTCGGATGCGGCTCGTTTTGGTGCCGATGCCAGTATGTTAGGGGCAAATGTTCAGCTTATTACCAATGGCTTGAAATTAGGGGAATACCGTCCAGATGATGTGGATGACGAGATTGATATTCGCGTTCGTTTCCCCCATGACAAACGTGATTTAGGACGTCTTGAAACGTTACGTGTAAAAACCATACACGGGCAAGTGCCAATTAGTCACTTTGTTGAGCGTCAAGCAGCGCCTAAAGTCGATACTATCCGTCGTGTAGATTCTCAGCGCGTTGTTACCGTTAATGCAGACATGAAGCCGGGTGAACAACTTGCCAAGGCATTGCCGCGCTTACAAGCGCAATTAGAAGAGCAAGGATTAGACCCTCGCGTGAAAATTAAAGTACGTGGTGAAACTGAAGATCAAGATGAATCAGAAGCCTTTCTTGAGCAGGCTTTTGTGGTTGCTCTATTTGTGATGGGTATCATTTTGGTGACGCAATTTAATAGCTTTTATCAAGCATTTTTGATTTTAAGTGCTGTGCTATTTTCAACTGTGGGTGTGTTCTTAGGTTTAATCGTATTACAGCAACCGTTTGGTATTGTGATGTCAGGTATTGGGGTTATTTCGCTTGCAGGTATTGTGGTTAATAACAATATAGTATTGATTGATACCTATAATGTTTTACGAAGCCAAGGTCTGGCTGCCAAAGATGCGATTTTGCGAACCGGTGCACAGCGTTTGCGTCCGGTATTGCTAACGACTGTTACCACCATTTTGGGATTGATGCCAATGGTACTCCAAGTGAATATTGATTTATTTAACCGTCACATTGATTTTGGTGCGCCATCTACTCAGTGGTGGGTGCAATTGGCAACAGCCGTTGCGGGTGGTTTAACATTTGCCACGGTGTTGACACTTGTGCTTACACCGTGTTTGTTAATGCTGCGAGATCGTCGTAGATAGTAATAGGTAAATTCGTTACCGATTAATTAAAAATGAGTGACCTTAGTGTTGGGTCACTTTAATCATCAGTAAAAAGAAGCCTAAAACTAGCGCTGATGCGACCAAAATGTATACAAAGCCATTTTTACCTTGCTTAATTGGTACTCGATTGTGTTTTAAAAATAGGTACCATGCTACACACAGTACAATTGGCAACAAAAATAATATACGAAACATTTCTTAGCCTTTTTCAGTATTTACGTACACTTTAAGCATAAATATGCAGAATTTAAAGCGATACTTTCATCTTGTTTGACTTCCAATTGATCAATTTTTTGGTACAGTTAACCAGTTAACTATAGAGCACATGCTTTAATTTTAGCTACACTAAGACATGTATACTAATAAGGTCCATACCTAAAAGGTGGACATTTGTATAATTAATAATTCAAAGTGAAAATTATTAGTATATAATGTATCCAAGAGTGAGACGGGCAAATTTCACTCTTAAGTTTATTAATTTAAATCATCTAGTAGGAGATGTATTTTATGATGGGTAAAACAGTTTCTTCTGAAGAAAACTCGAAATTAACGAAATGGCTTAAAACTAAACGCCACGAGAAAGGTCACACAATGCGTAGCCTTGCGCAGGTTTTAGGTACGCCGCATTCTTTTATCGGTAAAATTGAAAACCAAGAACGTCGACTAGATGTTATTGAGTTCATACGTTATTGCGATGCTTTAGAAGTTGACCCGTACGAAGGTCTTAATTTGCTAAAAGACGCATAATTTTTTAGTGCTTTGTGGTGAAATGACACTACTAAAGTAATACAAATAGTGCAGGGAGGCGCTATTAAAATTTCACCATTTATCTCTCCTCTAAAATTACTTTCGTATCTAACTTGTTAAATCCCTTTGATGATAGTTGTTTTCTAGTGCATAAAGCTTATGCCTAATTAAAAATAAGAAAATTAATGAAGGTAAAACCATAAGTGCTGTCACTACAAAGAACATCGCCCAATTTCCTCCTAACCAGTCATCAATGACCACGCCGCTATAACTTGAAAGTAAAGTTCTACCTAAATTACCTAATGAAGCAAGTAGCGCATAGTGAGTGGCACTAAATGCTCGGTCGCAAAGCATAGATATAAACGCCACCATGGCAACCAGAGACCAAGCCTGTGTAAAACCATCAATAATGATTGCAAACGCGTAAAGGCTCAATTTAGGGCCTGCTATAGCAATCCAAGCGAAGGCGAGATTTGAGGCTGCCATCGCAATACCACTAATAAATAAGCCTTTAACAATGCCATATCGTTGGTTAAACAAACTACCTAGAAAGGTGAAAGCGATAGTAAGTACTGCCGTACCTACTTTTGAGAAGGTAGCAATATCGCTATTCGAGAAGCCCACTTCTTTATAAAACACGATAGACATTCGCCCTAAGAAGGCCTCGCCGATTTTAAATAAGAAAATAAAAGCTAATAAAGCCAATGCTGTTTTTACCCCGTTACGGGCGAAGAAGGTTCTAAAAGGATCAAAAACGGTTACAGCAAGCCATGCAATAACTTTAGCAAAGCGAGTTTGCGTACTACCAGCCAGCTTTTGTTGATAGGTTTGCTCAAGCTCTGCTTGAACTGCATCGCGATTTGATTCTGGTTCTTTCGCCCAAAATACGCTGCTCATTAATAGCAGCATCACGACAGATAGGAAAAAGTAAACTTGTGGCCAATCAATTGAAGGAATGTCGGCCATATAAAACGGTAGGGCGCCTAATAGAGCATAGCCGCTCCACCAACCTGAGGTTGCCATTGCTGCCGCTGCGGTGGCTTTATGGCTCTCATTTTCTGCCAAAGTGTCGATACGAAATGCATCAATAGCAATGTCTTGAGTTGCAGATGCTATTGCAATCATTAAACACAGTGCGGCAGCAAACCAAAGGTTGGCTTTGATATCGAGCCCTGCAAGCGAAAAGGTTCCAATAAAAATGACTGACTGGCAGAGTAAAATCCAGCTACGGCGCTGGCCTAGCCAGTTAAATAAAAAGGGTAACTTTACACGGTCAACGAGCGGTGACCATAAAAAGTTAATGCTATATGCACCAAACACGATGCCAAACAACCCAATCATGCTGCGGCTTAGGCCTTCATCTTTTAGCCAGGCCGACATGACAGAGCCAATCAATACCCACGGAAAGCCGCTGCTAATACCAAAAATAAATATATTAATTAAACGTTTATCTTTGAAGTATGAGAAATACTCTGAAAAAGAAAGGGTTTTTGTCATAGTGTTGCCAGTTTAAGGGGCGTGCGCCCCTATTTATTATTGATTAGCGTCAAGCACTTTTACGTTTAAGATAACAACAGGATCTTTGGGTACAAAGCTGTAACCAATTTTTTCATTGAAAGCAGTTTCGACACGCATGATTTTGTCTAGAGTTTCGTAGCCATCCATGACCATACCAAATACAGCAAAGCCCCAATCACGACCTGGATTAAGATGGTCGTTGTCGTCCATATTAAAGAAGAATTGACGCGTACCTGAGTGTGGTTTACGGTCTTGATATGCCATTGCGATACTATACATATCGTTTTTTAACCCGTTGCCACTTTCATTGAAAATAGGGTCACCTTCGTACAGACCATCGTAGTCTTTATCGTAACCACCGCCTTGAATTACAAAATCACGTTCGTTGTCTTCATCACGTTCAACACGGTGAAATACACTACCTTGATAGCTACCATCGGCAACGTAAGTTAGAAAGTTATTTACTGTGATTGGTGCGCGTGAACGATCCATTTCGACCACAATACTGCCAAGCGTAGTGACAATTTCTACGCGTGGAAACATATTGTCTTTTTGAATAAACTTACCTTCAGTCGCTGCGAATGAACTGTGAGCAAAAAACAATAAAAAACTAAGTAATAAAATGCGTTTCATGGTTAACCTTCTAAATAGGCGATTAATTCTGGGTCAGATACAATGCGTGTTATAACCTGTTCAGTCAACTTATTAAGTTGACCTTCTATTTTTGCACGGTCATGACTGAGTGGTCCTTCAAGATTTGCGTTGCCGCGGTATATCTTACTAAAGTTACTTGTACTTTTAATCACTCTTAAACCAAACTCCACATTTGCAGCACTACTGTGCGTCATCATCTTTTCGGTGACAGTTGCTTGCAACTTATGAATATCTAATTCAAAACGTGTAGTTGCTAAGTTTGAAATGTTTGCACCATTTCGGCTCAGAGCACTGTCTAAGGCACTTTTCACAGAATCAGCTATTCCAGGGCTTGCAAGCGTTTTTACTTTGTCTGAACCAATGATTTTAAGAGTCACATTGTCACCACGTAAGTCAATTACGCTGGTGCTAACATTACTGTTAATAGTTGAAATTTTCCCGCCTTGATAAACGGGGTTCAAAATTAACTGATTTGGCTGATTGCTACACGCAGATAGGGCGGCTAGCAAGCATAAAGGAAGTATTTTTTTCATTTAGTTAGCTCCATTAATTATTCTTTGTAGCACTTAGTACGACAAACTTTTTATTAGATCCTAATAGCTTACAATTGCCGAACATGCGTTTTAACTTTTCATGATAGTCTAGATGACGATTACCAATAATTCTTAATTCACCACCGTGCTTTAATGTTTGTTTTGCCTGTTTGAACATTTGCCAAGCGATATGATCGGTGACCGCTTGCGCTTGGTGGAATGGTGGGTTACATAAAACAAGGTCAACACTGTTAGGTTGAAAATCGGTTAAACAGTCGTTTTGAACAAACTCACACTGGTCTAATTGATCAGGTAAATTGTGAGTTATGTTCAATTTGGCTGATTCAACGGCCATATAGGACTCATCAACGAAGGTTACATGGGCTTTAGGGCAACGTTTGAGAGTCATCAACCCAACAACACCATTACCACAGCCTAAATCAATGATGCTGCGGGCTTTACTTGTTTGTGGCAAATAGTTAAAGAAAAAGCGCGCGCCGATATCTAATGAGTCCCGAGAAAATACATTGGCATGATTTTGAATTTCAAATTCACTGCCTTCAAGTGGCCAGTTAACAGGAAAGGGGGCTACTTTATTAAGACCACTGGTTTTACTGATAATTAAGCGGGACTTTTTAACCGCTAAGCTGGTTGATGTTTCACCGATATACTGACTAAAAGCCTTTATAGTTGAGTTATGAATGTCTTTCGTTTTTCCAGCTGCAATAACATCAATGTCAGCAGGTAAAGCTGCACTGATTGCGGCAAGTTGATGCTGAAGATAGCCTAAATTGCGTGGCACTTTTAATATCACTAAATCAACCTGATTAGGTAATGCTGCTAACGAGTCCAGTTGCGTTAAAGAATCTGTTGATAACTCATTGGTTTGTAAATTATAGCGGGTAGCTTGATGACCAATATACGAGTCGTTAACTGAATAAACTGTTAACGTATTAAAGGCACAGGATAAGGCGCCAAAACTGTCATTGAGTATCAGGATTGAATTTGCATCTGGGTAGTGCTCTTGTACATAATTGACAAGGTACTCATCGCCTGAGTCCCATGCTTGAAGACTGCGATTTTTTTGATCTAACGGAAAGCGTTCTAGGGTATAGGTGTTATCACCGAGCTGTGCTTGGGTGGTCATCATGATTTTACGAAAGTATTAATGTATAGGTAAATTCTAACATGCAACAGCCAAACGCCAACCCTAATCATCTACCTGATGGGTTTTCTTACCAAGCCAATACATTGAGTGCGCAAAAAAGCCTCGAATTATTTTACTTTCTTCAGCAGCAGCTCAATTGGCAGCAACCGGCTATAAAAGTGTACGGAAAAAGCCATGTGATCCCGCGTTTGCAATGCTTTATTGCTGATCAGAACGTAAATTATGGTTACTCGGGTTCAAAATTAATCGTTGAGCCTTGGCCAGAGATACTTGATGCTATGCGTGTACGCTTATCAAGAACTTTGCAGATACCATTTAATGCGCTTTTAGTTAATTTGTATCGAGATGGTCATGATTGTATGGGCTGGCATAGTGACGATGAGAAAGAACTTGGTGAACAACCAACAATCGCGTCTGTATCACTAGGGGCCGAACGTGTATTTAAAATAAAGCACAAATATAAAAATGAACAATATAGCATTGTGCTGCAAAGTGGTAGCTGTTTAATCATGAATGGTTTTAGTCAGCGCGATTACCAGCATAGTTTGCCGAAGCAGCAAAGACTCAAACACCCTCGAATTAATCTTACCTTTCGTTCAATTATATAAAATCATTGGTAAATTGAGCCATGCCCTTGATATAGTAGCTGGCAATTATTTTCTTATGAAAGGTCTATGACACATGTCAATGCAACAACAAATTGAGCAAAAGCTTGCTGCGGGTATCGAATGTAAACACCTGAATGTTGTCAATGAAAGCCATATGCATAGTCGTGGAACTGAGTCGCATTTTAAAGTGGTGGTTGTGAGTGAAGAATTTGCAGGTAAACGTTTACTTGCCCGTCACCGTCAAATTAATGAGCTATTAAAAGATGAATTAGCAAATCACATTCATGCATTAGCGATTCACACATTTACTCCCGAAGAGTTCAGTGAACAACATGGACAGGCACCTGAATCACCAAAGTGCTTAGGCGGCTCAAAGTTCGACTAAATTAGCAGGACAGTCACTCAAAGTTAGAAAGACAGTCACTCAAAGTTAGCAGGACAGTCACTCAAAGTTAGCAGGACAGTCACTCAAAGTTAGAAGGACAGTCACTCTAGACTGCTGGTTACTTGGGTGTTTTAAGCTCGAAAAATTTACGTGGGTCTGAAAAGTTTTACTGATCAGACCTGTATTTTAACTATTAGCCTTTAAACTAGCGCTAATTTTTATTGTGATAGATATAGGATGATCAATGGTCATTAAGCCGAAAATTCGTGGATTTATCTGCACTAACGCGCATCCAGTAGGGTGTGCTGAGCACGTACAAGAACAAATTAATTATGTGAAAGCGCAAGGACCACTGAGCAATGCACCTAAGAATGTATTAGTGATAGGTGCGTCTACAGGTTACGGCCTAGCATCACGTATCACGGCTGCATTTGGTGGCGGTGCTAAAACGTTAGGTATTTTCTTTGAAAAAGAAGGTAGCGAACGCAAAACGGGTTCTGCAGGTTGGTACAACACAGCAGCATTCCAAGCAGCCGCTGAAGAAGCTGGTTTATGGTCTAAAAATATCAATGGCGACGCGTTTTCTAACGAAATTAAGCAAAAAGCAATTGATACTATCAAAGCTGATCTAGGTAAAATTGATTTAGTTGTTTACAGCCTTGCTTCACCTCGTCGTACTGATCCAAATACAGGTGAGACTTACTCATCTACGCTTAAGCCTATTGGCTCAGATATCACTACGAAGAACCTGAACACTTCAAAGCGTGTGATTGATGAAGTAACGGTTGAAGCAGCAAGCCAAGAAGACATCGACAATACAATTAAAGTAATGGGCGGTGAAGATTGGGAAATGTGGATTGACGCATTAAAAGAAGCAGATGTACTTGCTGATAACTTCAAAACGACTGCTTACACTTATATAGGTAAAGAGTTAACGTGGCCAATTTACGGTCATGCGACAATTGGTAAAGCGAAAGAAGATCTTGACCGTGCAACTCAAGCAATCAAAGAGTCTACAAAAGACTTAAATGGTGAAGCGTATGTTTCTTCATTAAATGCGGTTGTGACACAAGCAAGCTCGGCAATTCCAATTATGCCTTTATATATCTCTGCTTTATTCAAAGTAATGAAAGCAGATGGTACTTACGAAGGTACCATTGAGCAAATTCATTCACTATTTACTGAAAACCTTTACGGTGAAACACCACGTTTTGACGAAGGTGGTCATTTATTCCAAAACTACAAAGAGTTAGAAGATGATGTTCAAGCTCGTGTACAACATGTTTGGGATACAGTGGATACAGATACAATTGACGAATTAACGGATTACGTGGGTTACCATAATGAGTTTTTACGTTTATTCGGTTTTGGTATCGACAGTGTAGATTACGAGCAAGATGTGAATCCTGATGTTGCGATTTCACAGCTGATCGATTAATCGCTGAACAAACTTGATTTTGTAAAGTCGCTTTTTTAAGCGACTTTTTTGTTTCTGGATGAAAATAAAACTTCATCAATAGCACTTTGGTCTATATTGAATTTTATTCAAAAGGTTTTTGTAGTCTAAATAACCGTATCTGTCGTATAAATTTCATATTTGCTCTCGCATAGTCACCCTGATTGATGTTAAAATTCGGGCAATATATGTGAGGAGTTTACTGCGTTGCTTGTTTGGGGTGTTAAACAGGCTATTCTTTGATACTTAGAGTTTAACTTGAGCATATCAAATGGCGACGTGGTTGGTACGATTTTTCAGTTTCTTTCCGTTAATGTAATGCAAGTGCGTATGATCAACATAAAAAAAGGTCTGGATTTACCGATAGAGGGCGCACCTCAGCAAGTTATTCACGATGGTTCTGCCGTCAAACGTGTAGCTGTGCTAGGTGAAGAATATATTGGTATGCGTCCAACCATGCATGTTCGCGTGGATGACCAAGTCAAAAAAGGCCAGGTACTTTTTGAAGACAAAAAGAACCCAGGCGTCTTATTTACTGCACCAGCTTCTGGGGTAGTTAAAGAAATCAATCGTGGTGCTAAACGTGTGCTGCAATCTGTTGTTATTGAAGTTAATGGCAGTGAGCAAATCACCTTTGACTCTTTCAAGGCCGACGAGCTTTCGGGCTTAGACCGTGAAAAAGTTAAAGAAGTACTAGTTCAGTCAGGTCAATGGACAGCACTACGTGCTCGCCCATTCAGCAGAGTAGCTGCTTTGGATGCAAATCCTAGCTCTATCTTTGTAACGGCTATCGACACTAACCCGCTAGCTGCAGATCCTGCAGTAATCATTGCTGAAAACACTCAAGCATTTGAAGCAGGTTTAGCTGTGGTATCTCGTTTAACTGACGGCAAAGTATTTGTTTGTAAACAAGCTGGTAGCCAAGTGCCTAGTTCATCAATCCCTCAAGTAGAAGTACATGAGTTTGGTGGCAAGCATCCGGCAGGTCTTGTTGGTACACACATTCATAACTTAGACCCAGTTTCTGCAAGCAAGCAGGTTTGGCACTTAGGTTACCAAGACGTAATCGCGTTTGGTAAATTATTCCTAACAGGTGAAATCTTCACAGACCGTGTTGTTTCGCTTGCTGGTCCTCGTGTTAAAAACCCACGCTTAGTGAAAACTCAGCTAGGTGCATCTTTAGATGATTTAGTTGCTGGTGAATTAGAAGACGGTGATAACCGTGTAATTTCTGGTTCTGTATTATCAGGCGCTATCTCTCAAGGTCCACATGCGTTCTTAGGTCGTTACCATGTTCAAGTATCTGTATTACTTGAAGGTCGCGAAAAAGAGCTATTCGGTTGGATCGCACCAGGTGCTAACAAGTTCTCAGTAACACGTACCTTCTTATCTCACCTTGCTCCTAGCCGTCTATTTAACATGACGACTTCAACAGGTGGTTCGAAGCGTGCCATGGTTCCAATTGGTAGCTATGAGCGTGTTATGCCTTTAGACATCCTACCTACACTATTATTACGTGATTTAATCGCACGTGATCTTGATGGTGCTATTTCGTTAGGTGCGCTAGAGCTTGATGAAGAAGATTTAGCATTATGTACCTTCGTTTGTCCAGGTAAATACGAGTACGGTTCAATCCTACGCGATTGCTTGACTACGATCGAGAAGGAAGGCTAGAGAGATGGGTTTAAAGAAATTTCTAGAAGATATTGAGCCGCATTTTGAACCGGGTGGTAAACACGAAAAATGGTATGCGCTTTACGAAGCTGCAGCGACTATTTTCTACACGCCTGGTTATGTAAATAAAGGCAAAACACACGTTCGCGATAACATCGACCTAAAACGTATGATGATTTTAGTGTGGATGGCGACGTTCCCTGCAATGTTCTTTGGTATGTTCAACATCGGTCATCAGGCCGCAGGTGCTTTAGCACAAGGTTTTGAACTAGCAAACACATGGCAAGTTGGTCTGTTCCAATTATTCGGTGGTGAATTAACTGCTGACTCTGGTTGGGGCGCGAAAATGTTTTACGGTGCCTGCTTCTTCCTACCAATATACGCAGTAACATTTGCTGTGGGTGGTTTCTGGGAAGTACTATTTGCTTCAGTGCGTAAGCACGAAGTAAATGAAGGTTTCTTCGTAACATCTGTATTATTCGCACTAATCCTACCTGCGACGATTCCTTTATGGCAAGTTGCACTAGGTATTACGTTTGGTGTTGTAATCGCTAAAGAAATCTTTGGTGGTACAGGTCGTAACTTCCTTAACCCTGCTCTTGCCGGTCGTGCGTTCTTATTCTTCGCATACCCAGCGCAAATTTCAGGTGACACAGTATGGACAGCAGTAGATTCATTCTCTGGTGCAACTATGCTTGGCCAAGCTGTTGTTGGTTCACTTGATTACAGCAACATGGAGTTATGGTGGAATGCGTTCTACGGTTTCATTCAAGGTTCTATGGGTGAGACGTCAACACTAGCACTATTAATCGGTGGTTTATTCCTAATTTACGTGCGTATCGCTTCATGGCGTATCGTACTAGGTGTATTCCTAGGTATGGTTGCAACGGCATTCTTACTAAATACAATTGGTTCAGAAACTAACGCTGTATTTGCAATGCCTTGGCACTGGCACTTAGTGCTTGGTGGTTTTGCATTTGGTATGTTCTTCATGGCAACAGACCCAGTATCTGCATCATTCACAGACAAAGGTAAGTTCGCTTACGGTGCGTTAATCGGCTTTATGGTTGTAATGATCCGTGTTGTTAACCCGGCATTCCCAGAAGGTATGATGCTAGCAATCTTATTTGCTAACTTATTTGCACCATTATTCGATCACTTTGTAGTGCAAGCTAATATCAAGCGGAGGTTGGCACGTAATGTCTAGTAATAACGAATCAATCGGCAAAACGCTAACCGTTGTTGTTGCACTATGTTTAGTGTGTGCAATTATCGTATCGTTTGCTTCAGTTCAGCTTCGTCCTTTACAGCAAGCTAACAAAACACAAGATATCCAACGTAATATCTTAGCGGCTGCAGGCATTGAAGTATCAGGTACTGTGTCAGATACCTTTAACTCAAAAATTGAAGCACGTGTTGTAGACATGAACACAGGTGAGTTTGTTGAAGGTGCTGATCCTAACTCATTTGACTTCGAGAAAACAAAATTCGACCAAGCTCGTAGCTTTGCGTTGAAAGCAGAAGGAATTAAAGACATCGCTGGTATTCAGCGTATGACAAAAAATTCACCTGTATATATTTCGAAGAAATCTGATGGTTCTACAGACGCAATCATTCTACCAATCCAAGGTTATGGCCTTTGGGGTGTAATGTACGGCTTCTTAGCGCTTGAAAGCGATGGTGAAACAGTTAAAAACATCAACTTCTTCAAGCACAACGAAACGCCAGGTCTAGGTGGTGAAATCCAAAATCCACAATGGACTGCTAAATGGCAAGGTAAAGAGTTACCAATCAATATCATGAAGAGCGGTGCGAAGAACGAACATCAAATCGATGGTCTTTCTGGTGCAACATTAACTTCAAACGGTGTTGATCACACAGTTGACTTCTGGACTGGCGAGCATGGCTTTGGTCCATTCCTTGCGAAAGTACGTGAAGGAGCGTTGAAATAATGGCTGATACTAAAGAAATGAAGTCGGTCCTATTTGGCCCGGTATTCGCAAATAACCCGATCGCATTACAAGTACTTGGTATTTGTTCTGCGCTAGCGGTAACATCAAGCTTAAAAAATGCACTAATCATGTCAATCGCATTGACACTAGTAACTGCGTTTTCTAGCTTGTTTATTTCGTCAATTCGTAACCACATCCCATCATCTGTACGTATCATCGTGCAAATGACGATCATCGCATCACTTGTAATCGTTGTTGACCAAGTACTGCAAGCATTCTCTTATGCAACTGCTAAAGAGCTTTCAGTATTCGTTGGTCTAATCATTACAAACTGTATCGTAATGGGTCGTGCTGAAGCATACGCAATGAAGTCACCACCGTTAATGTCTTTCTTAGATGGTATCGGTAACGGTTTAGGCTACTCAGTAGTACTACTAACTGTTGGTTTCATCCGTGAGTTATTCGGTAAAGGTTCACTATTCGGTGTTGATATTATCCCATTAGTACAAAATGGTGGCTGGTATCAACCAATGGGTCTATTGATTTTACCACCGAGTGCATTCTTCATTATTGGTTTATTCATCTGGGTACTTCGTACCTTCAAGAAAGACCAAGTAGAAGCAAAAGCGTAAGGGGCGAGCAGTGGAACATTATATTAGTTTATTTGTAAAAGCGGTTTTCATTGAAAACTTAGCTTTAGCCTTCTTCCTAGGTATGTGTACTTTCCTTGCTGTATCAAAGAAAGTAACAACGTCAATCGGCCTAGGTGTGGCAGTTATCGTGGTACTAGGTATCTCAGTACCTGTAAATAACTTGGTTTATCACGCTGTTCTTGCACCAGGTGCATTAGAGTGGCTTGGCTACCCAGAAGCAGACCTTAGCTTCTTACGTTTCTTGACTTTCATCGGTGTTATTGCAGCACTTGTACAAATTCTTGAAATGGCATTAGATAAGTTCTTCCCTGCACTTTACAACGCGTTAGGTATCTTCTTACCACTGATCACAGTTAACTGTGCGATCTTCGGTGCGGTATCTTTCATGGTTGAGCGTAACTATAACTTCGGCGAGTCTGTTGTTTATGGTATCGGTTCAGGTGTGGGCTGGGCACTAGCAATTACTTTACTTGCTGGTATCCGTGAAAAAATGAAGTACTCAGACGTTCCTGATGGCTTACGTGGTTTAGGTATTACTTTCATCACTGTTGGTCTTATGGGTCTTGGCTTTATGTCATTCTCTGGTATTTCACTTTAATAGGTAGCGAGGATAAATCATGAATGAGATTTTCTTAGGCGTTGGTGTTTTCATCGCTATCGTTGTTATTTTAGTTTTAGTTATCATTGGTGCTAAATCTAAATTAGTAGCAAGCGGCGATATCATCATCGGAATTAATGGCGACCCAGAAAAAGCTATTAAAACATCTGCAGGTAGCAAGCTATTAGGCGCGCTAGCTGATTCAGGTATCTTCGTTTCATCTGCATGTGGTGGCGGTGGCTCTTGTGGTCAGTGTCGTGTACACATCAAAGAAGGTGGCGGCGATATCTTACCAACAGAACTTGATCACATCTCTAAAGGTGAAGCTCGTGAAGGCTGCCGTTTAGCGTGTCAGGTAAATGTTAAGAACGACATGGAAATTGAACTTGAAGAGTCAATTTTCGGTGTTAAGAAGTGGGAATGTACTGTTATCTCTAACGATAACAAGGCAACGTTCATCAAGGAACTTAAGTTACAAATTCCTGATGGCGAGTCTGTACCTTTCCGTGCCGGTGGTTATATTCAAATTGAAGCACCAGCTCACCACGTTAAATACGCTGATTTCGATATTCCAGAAGAGTATCGTGGCGACTGGAACCACTTCGGTTTCTTCGATCTGGAGTCTAAAGTAGACGACGAAACAATTCGTGCATACTCAATGGCTAACTACCCAGAAGAAGAAGGCATCATCATGCTTAACGTGCGTATCGCTACGCCGCCGCCAAGAGACCTAAGCCTTCCATGTGGTAAAATGTCTTCGTACATTTGGTCATTAAAAGAAGGTGATAAAGTGACTATTTCTGGCCCATTCGGTGAGTTCTTCGCGAAAGACACTGATGCAGAAATGGTATTCGTAGGTGGTGGTGCAGGTATGGCACCAATGCGTTCACATATCTTTGACCAACTTAAGCGTTTACAATCTAAGCGTAAGATGAGCTTCTGGTATGGTGCGCGTTCTAAGCGTGAAATGTTCTACGTAGAAGATTTCGACGGCTTAGCAGCAGAAAACGATAACTTCGTATGGCACACAGCACTGTCTGATCCACAACCAGAAGATAACTGGGAAGGTTACACAGGCTTCATTCATAATGTACTTTATGAAAACTACTTGAAAGATCATGAAGCGCCTGAAGATTGTGAGTTCTACATGTGTGGTCCTCCAATGATGAACGCGGCTGTTATCAACATGCTTAAAGATCTTGGTGTAGAAGACGAAAACATCTTATTAGATGACTTCGGTGGCTAACACCATACACAAAACAATTAGTTTTGGTTAGAATACAGGCCTCGTAGCACTTAGTGTTACGAGGCTTTTTTATTTCTATACCGAACTCCGTGGTATCTACAAGGTGAATGCTATGAATAGAGTGTTTTATCGCCAAGGCTTGATGGCCTTTTTCCTATTAACTATGACTTTACTCATGGCTGGCTGCGGTCAATCAGATAAGGCTGAAGAGCTTTATTTTGAAGGTAAGACAATGGGCACCACTTATCACATTAAGGTGTTTGCAGAGTCTTCAAAGGTTGCAGGTGTTGATTTACACCCGGAAATTAAGCAAGTGCTTAAAGATGTAAATCAATCTATGTCGACTTACATTCCTGATTCAGAAATTAACCAGTTCAACCAGTTACCAGCAGGGCAGGTAATGCCAATAAGCGCTGATTTTAGAAACGTGGTAGCTGAATCAATTCGCCTTGGCGAATCAACAAAAACGTTAGATGTGACTATGGGGCCACTTATTGACTTGTGGGGCTTTGGTCCAGATAAAAAGCCGACTAAACGCCCAAGCGATGAAGCCTTGGCCGCAATGGTTGCCAAAATTGGTGTTGATAAGCTTGAACTTACAGATGCTGGTCTTATGAAGACGATTGGTGGTTTAGAGCTGTCGTTTTCGGCTACAGCCAAAGGTTACGGCATTGATAAAGTAGCACAAGTGATAGAAAGCCATGGTTTCACTAATTATATGGTTGAGATTGGTGGTGAGCTTCGTGTGTCGGGTATTAAGCCAAACAACATCACTTGGAAAATAGCTATTGAGCAGCCTGATGCTGAGCCTGGCGTGCGTAAAGTACATAAAGTAATTGAGCCGGGTACTAATGGTATTGCGACATCCGGTGATTACCGAATTTTTTACGAAATGGATGGTGTTACCTATAGCCACTTAATTGACCCTGTAACAGGTATGCCGAGCCGTCATGATTTGGTATCAGTTACTGTTTTACACCCATCAGCGATGACTGCAGATGGCTTAGCGACGGCAATTACAGTAATGGGCATGGAAAAGGCGCAGAAATACGCCGAAGAGCACGATTTGCCGGTGTATTTAATTGGTAAGTCAGACAATGGCTTAGTGACATATTCTAGCCCCGCTTTTAAACCTTATTTGTAGCAGGGCAAGAAGCCGTGTATACCCAAGCAGCCTCAAGATGTAGAACTCAGCGTTCCACAGGAGCTTAATATCAAGGCGTTATTTTGCAACAATGGCAGTCCCAGAACTAACAACGATGAGAGTAAGCGCCTGTGAAGCGACCAAAGGATTGGTTTAAAAGCGATTTATACCGCGTTATTGATTTTAACAATAGAACCACTATTGCTTGTAATCAATGCCTTGCCTAAATCGCTTTTAATTCTAACTGAAACTCGCACCTTGAGGTCGTTTAGGTATATAATACATGCAGCCTAATTAGTTGGGCTCGATTTAATTGCTGACGATAGGGGCAAAGCAATGTCACTTTTTCTTCTTACATTTGGTCTACTTATTTTAATTGTGGCGGCGATGGCTGTCGGCATGATTGTGCAAAAGAAATCTATGGCCAGTAGTTGTGGTGGCCTAGGCGCTGTTGGTATCGACAAAGCCTGCGACTGCGACGACCCATGTGACAAGCGTAAAAAGCGCATGGCAAAAGAACAAGTCTGGAATAAATAAGATATTGTCTAAACTTTGATTACATTTAATGCATTTCAAATTATCAGTTCAAGGAATGAACGATGGCTTTAGCAAGGAAGCGGCAAATCTGTTTGTCAAACACCAAATATTATCATTGTGTATCTCGTTGCGTCAGACGCGCTTACCTTTGTGGAGAAGACGCACTCACAGGCAAATCATATGAACACCGCAGAGGGTGGGTTGAACAGCGTCTGCTTGCTCTTGCAAAGGTATTTTGCATTGATGTGTGTGCTTATGCGGTGATGAGTAACCATACACATGTTGTGCTTTATGTTGATGATAAAAAAGCAAATAGGTTATCGGATAAGGCCATCCTTTTACGCTGGTATAAGCTCAGTAAAATGACGCCTTTAGGTCAAAAAGCCCTTCATGGTGAGCCGTTAAGTGATGGTCAACAAGTCTTCTTAAATAAAGAGGTTGCAGAATACAGAGCGCGCCTTTCGAGCATTAGTTGGTTCATGCGAATGCTAAATGAATATATTGCCAGACGGGCAAATAAAGAAGATGAATGTACTGGGCATTTTTGGGAAGGGCGCTTTAAAAGCCAAGCTATCCTTGATGAATCAGCGCTTTTAGCCTGCATTGCCTATGTTGATTTAAACCCTGTTCGTGCTAAAGCTGCGAGCACGCCGGAGCAATCGGACTATACCAGTTTTAAAAAGCGATGCGAAAGCGCGAAGGAGTCAAAGCAACCTAAATTACTAGCTCGTTTTATTGGTGGCATGAGTAAGTATAAATCAAAGGGAATACCTTTTGAGTTAAAGTCATACCTGCTACTTGTGGAGCAAACTGGGCGTTGTATCAGCGCGGATAAGCCTGGATATATAGAGCATCATTTACCTCCTATTCTTGAAAGGCTGAATTTGGAAGCTAAAAACTGGTTAACATTAACAACTCAATTTGAAAACTTATTTCATGGAGCTGCAGGTCGAGTAGGGGCTATTGAACGTTATTGCAGTAAAACTGCGCGTAAGCGACGAAGTAACATTACAAGCTGTAAGTTATTACTTGCCAGTTAATCTTAAATTTCTCTCAATTTTTATTTTTTGCAAACACTTGCAGCTAACTTGTGCTTTCAATTCTCATAAAGCTAAATCTTTTGTCTTGGTTGTTATTGTTAGATTAAGCTAATAGGCTAGCTTGCCTACGCAACTATTATTTTAGGTTAACAAATTTAAGGAATTTGGAGATTCAACAGGCACTTTTAACAGTGCCTGTCTTTTTAAATCGTGTTTATTCTAAATTAATTAACTTAGCTCCTAAAACAGCGTACTTATTTTTACCGTTTGCTTGTAAGAAAAAGGCGGCAGGTGCATGAAGTGAAGGTATTGATGTAAATACACTTTTGCATGCGTAAACTGGCCAATTTGTGGAGTTTTCTAGCATATTAATATCGCCAGAAAAGCAACTATAGCCTTGTATTAAAAGCTCTTTATATTTATTTTCGGTAAGCGTTAACGACTCATTTAAAACAAAACTGTTACCGGTTCTAAAGTTCAGGTTGCTTGCATCTAAACTCGTGTAACCTTGGCGGATACTGCTTATATCACCCAATTCTTTAATAATGGGTGACTGTCCTTTGTTGTTTATTGCAATATCTATCTGATAATCACCTAGCTCACTCTTTACAGTTACATCATCTATTAGTAAGTCTACCCAATTGTCTTTAGTGTTAAATGGAATGGCGTGGTACTGGGCTATTTTAGCGCTTTGCCACTCTCCCGAAGTTATTGAATCAATGGTCTTTTTATATAAAACACGGTTAACCTTACGTGCTATTTGGCGATTTGGGTCGTTTGAGTAAGCACCTGATTCAATTAATATAGTTCGGATACCTTTTTCCGAAAAAGTATCCCCAAAACTGCGGTAAGAGTAACTATCGTTGTACTTTCCTAAGTGCCCAGGGATCATGGTTTCAACCGTTTTGGCTAAATGAGCAATAAATTGCATAGCCTCACCACGAATTTTATTCACTTCTCTTGCTTCATTATAGGCGGGTGCTAGCACTGAAATAGTGGCTTGTTCTCCCATTTTTCCGGCACCGTAATAGGCATTCTGATCATGTAAATTAAAGCCGAAATCAGGTTTGAATTCATCAGCCGCAGTCATGAGTATTTGTCCTTCTTTTGTGCGAAGGGCTTTTGCATCACGATTTAAATCAATACCTTGTGCATTATGGCGAGTTTGAGCTGCCGCGCCGTCTGGGTTCACCATAGGGATTATGAGAAGAGTTACTTTTTGTTGCCAGCTTTCTAGCCATTGTGCGTTTTCATCTGCGGTTATAAAGCTTAAAAAATCCATTAGTGCGGCAGTAGCTGTGTTTTCGTCGCCGTGCATTTGGCTCCACATCATCACCTTGATTGGGCCGGTGCCGATTTTTAGAGAATTAAGTGCCTGTCCTTGGAAAGAGGTGCCGATTTGTTTTAGTGTGACGCTTGGATGTTTTGCTGCGCGTTTTAAGTGGGGTTCTATATCGGCGTAGTAAATCGCAGGTTTATCTAAGCCAGCTACAGCGGTGTCTTCAATCGTATTTGCAAGTGTACTGGTACTTAGTGCTAAAAAGGCTGCAGCGAGTACATATAGGCGCATAATCATCTCTTTTATTCCTTATTTTGTTATTTTATAGAATATTATATTTTAACGTCTATGGCTAATCTTTGTTCAGTATTAAAGTTTCGATTGCTACTGACTAAGTATGCTTTAAAACGCTATTTTTATGCTATTTTCTTTTTCTTCATTGCTTTTCGCTATATAAAATACAGTATTACTTTTAAATACTTAGCTTTAATTAGTTTGGCTTTTTACAGTTTATTATCAAATGGCTAAACAATACTTAACCATATGCTGTTAAATTCTACTTGTACCGTCTGTTGACTTTGTTATACTCCACATCGAAATTTCAGTAATTACTGAAACTTTATTGATGAAGATCATGTTACCGCATTAAAAAATAGGGTAAGCCATTTACCTAAAATGCAGTAAAAGCGATAAAAAGGCGTGAGTTTTGCGAGCAATTAATCAGTCACAAGGTGTCAAACAGTCTAGCTTAGCTAGGTTGCAATTGGCTGCGCGTGCGCTTTTTGCTGGTAAAGAGCTAATGTCAGTTTTAGCCTTGTTGCTGATTAATTCAGCGATGCTAATCAACGGCACATTAGAAGATGCTCACGGGCTAAGAAGTTTATTAAGTGAAGGTGCTTTATACGAAACACCGTTGCTTAATGTTTTGAGTTTTTTAGCTTACCCTGTGGTGTCTTGCCAATTACTTATTGGTTTATGCTGGTTGGTCTTCCATTTCTTCCCTGCGCGTCGTGCAGGTGTCATTTTACGTAAAGCGGCCTTCGCTGCGCGTGAAACGATAAAGTCTTTAGTAGTACACAGCGCTCATGGCTGTCGTGCTCCTCCTCGTGTAAGTGGTTGTCTGTAAATAAGCTTTGTTGCTTAAGTTCAGCCATTTTAGTCGTTTTCTAAGTTGTCTTTACTAAGCACCTAGTGGGTTTTTTACGCCCAAATTTCAGTCAGCCAACCTAAACTCCCTCACTTCTTAGCGTGCCGATTTGTCGTGCTCGTTAGTCAGCCGAGGGATATCTGTAGCATCTGTTGCAGAAAAGCGTCGTGTTCTTATTTCGACAAGTGTTAACTTTTAGGTTGTAGGATATTCCTTTGTCAATTCGAAACCTTTGTAATATTGCTCTAGCGTCTTTAGTGCTGGCCTTGTCTGGCTGTAAAGGCGGGGTACTCGATCCAAAAGGTCAAATTGGTGTCGACGAGAAGTATTTAATTATCGTAGCTACGGTGTTAATGCTGATTGTTGTGATTCCAGTTATTGCCATGACAATTTATTTTGCATGGAAATACCGTGATGGACGAGATCAAGAAATTTACGCTCCAAAGTGGGCGCACTCTAATAAGATTGAAGCTGTAGTTTGGACCATTCCTATCATCATCGTTGCGATTTTAGGTGTGATCACGTGGCAGTCAACGCAACAACTTGACCCATATAAACCACTTGAGGGTAAAGGTAAGCACCTTACTGTTGAGGTTGTTTCTTTGAACTGGAAATGGCTATTCATTTATCCAGAGCAAGGCATCGCCACAGTGAATGAGCTTGTTTTTCCTGCCAATGTGCCTGTGCAGTACAAGATCACCTCAGAAAGCACCATGAACTCGTTTTTCATTCCACAGCTTGGTAGTCAAATTTATTCAATGGCAGGCATGGAAACAAAGCTTCATTTAATTGCTGATGAGCCGGGTACTTTTAAAGGCTTCTCTGCTAACTACAGTGGTGCAGGTTTCACAGGTATGAAGTTCGATGCCATTGCAACAGCCACTGAAGCTGATTTCGATGCATGGGTTAACAATGTGAAAAACACAGGCGGTGCACTGACTAAGCAAAGCTATGTTGAACTTGCTAAACCAAGTGAATACGACCCAGTTAAATACTATGCCAGCGTAGATAAAGATATGTTCCATTCAATCGTAATGAAATATATGCAAGCGCATGGCTCTCACGGTGCAATGCAACACGCTATGCCAGAGCACTCAGCTCATAAGAAGCACAGCGAGGACGAGGAATAATCATGTCGTTGTTAGGTAAATTAACATTAGACGCAATCCCGTTTCATGAACCAATTATCATGGTTACCATGACGGTTGTTGCTGTCTTAGGTCTGTTAGTGGCAGGCTTAGTAACAAAATATAAAAAGTGGGGCGTGATTTGGCACGACTGGATCACCTCAATTGACCATAAGCGTTTAGGTGTTATGTACATCATTCTTGCGCTTATCATGCTTTTCCGTGGTTTCGCGGATGCCATTATGATGCGACTGCAATTAGCAATGGCTACTGGCGGTGCAAGTGGTTACTTACCACCAGAGCACTATGACCAAATATTTACGGCTCACGGGGTGATCATGATCATCTTTATGGCGATGCCGTTTATGATTGGTTTAATGAACATCATTTTACCTCTACAAATTGGTGCCCGTGATGTTGCATTCCCATTCTTAAATAACCTTAGCTTTTGGTTAACTGCTGGCGGTGCAATCCTAATCAATATCTCATTATTCTTTGGTGAGTTTGCGAAAACGGGTTGGGTGGCCTATCCACCGTTGTCAGAGTTGTCATTCAGTCCAGGTGTCGGGGTCGATTATTATATATGGGCCTTGCAGATATCCGGCTTGGGTACCTTATTAACATCGGTAAACTTCTTAGCGACTGTATTTAAAATGCGTGCACCAGGCATGACATTAATGAAAATGCCTATTTTTACTTGGGCATGTACGTGGGCGAATATCTTAATTGCAGCATCGTTCCCAATTTTAACTGCTGTTCTGGCTATGTTAACGCTTGATCGTTATCTCGATTTCCACTTCTTCACGAATGAATTAGGTGGTAACGCGATGATGTACATCAACTTATTCTGGGCATGGGGTCACCCTGAAGTTTACATTCTGATCTTACCTGCGTTTGGTATTTTCTCAGAAGTTATCTCAACGTTTGCTGGTAAACGCTTGTTTGGTTATAAGTCGATGGTTTACGCAAGTGGTGCAATTTCGATTTTAGGTTTTATCGTTTGGCTTCATCACTTCTTTACTATGGGCTCAAGCGCTAACGTTAATGCCTTCTTTGGTGTTATGACCATGGTTATTGCGGTACCGACCGGGGTTAAGTTGTTTAACTGGTTATTCACTATGTATCGTGGTCGTTTACGTATTACTGTGCCTGTCCTTTGGACTTTAGGTTTTATGGTGACGTTCACTATCGGTGGTATGACCGGCGTGTTACTTGCTATTCCTGGTGCTGACTACGTATTACACAACAGCTTATTCTTAATCGCTCACTTCCATAACACCATCATTGGTGGTGCGGTATTTGGTTATTTAGCTGGTTTTGCGTTTTGGTTCCCTAAAGCAATGGGCTTCAAACTTGACGAGAGCTGGGGCAGACGATCTTTTTGGTGCTGGTTAATTGGTTTCTTCGTGGCATTCATGCCGTTATACGTACTTGGTTTCTTAGGTATGACACGTCGCTTAAACCACACGAACAACCCTGATTGGAACATTTGGTTATACATTGCAGCTGGCGGTGCGGTGATCATTATGTTCGGTATCTTGTTCCAAGTTGTGCAACTTGTAGTAAGCTTCAAAAACCGCGAGCAACTTGATGATACAACGGGCGATCCGTGGAATGGTCATACTCTTGAGTGGGCATCTGCTTCACCTCCGCAGTACTACAACTTTGCGAAAATCCCTCATGTTGATGACATCGATGCGTGGACAGACATGAAAGAGAAAGGCTTAGCTTACAAGCAAGAAGCCTCTTATAGCCCAATTCATATGCCAAAGAATACATCGGCAGGTGTATTAATGAGCGCAGCTTTAACAACCTTCTGTTTTGCCATGATCTGGCACATTTGGTGGCTTGCAGCCTTTGGTTTACTGGGTGCTATCGTGGTGTTCATCAAACGTTGTTACACCAGCGATGTTGATTACTACGTGCAACCAGATGAAATTGTTGAACTAGAAACGGCTCACAATACAGCCGCTACGAAGGAGGTGAATGCATGAGTAGCATTTCTGCAGGACTCGACACCTTAAACGGCGCACACGGTCATGTCGATGCACATGACCATGAGCACCACGATACAGGTGGTAACACCGTATTTGGTTTCTGGCTTTATCTTATGACTGACTGTTTGTTGTTTGCATCATTCTTTGCAACCTACGCAGTATTGTTCATGAACACTGCTGGCGGTGTGTCGGGTAAAGATATTTTTGAACTTGATTTTGTTGCGGTTGAAACCGCAGCTCTACTACTTAGTAGTATCACATTTGGCTTTGCGATGATCTCTGCTCACGGGCAGAAAAAGGCGGCTACGTTAACTTGGTTGCTGGTTACCTTTGCCTTTGGTGCAGTGTTTATTGGTATGGAAGTGTACGAATTTCATCACCTAATTGCGCACGGTAATGGCCCTCAGCAAAGTGCCTTTTTAACATCGTTCTTCTCTTTAGTGGGCTTACATGGTCTTCACGTTACAGCGGGTCTTATTTGGATGACTGTCCTGATGATTGAAGTTGTGCGCCGTGGTTTAAACCCACAAACAGTGACACGCCTAAGTTGTTTAAGCTTATTCTGGCACTTCTTAGATGTGGTGTGGATCTGTGTATTTACCGTTGTTTATTTAATGGGAGCAATGTAATGAGTCACAGTGAATCACATGTAATTAATAACTTAGAAGTTCATGCACATAATGATCAATCACATGGCAGCGTTAAAGACTATTTAATTGGTTTTCTACTGTCAGTGGTTTTAACGGCTATTCCATTTTGGGCTGTGATGAGTGGTTCGTTTTCTAAAACGACCACTGCATGGTGCATCGTGAGCATGGCGGTTGTGCAAATTTGGGTGCATTTGAAATATTTCTTACACCTAAACTTCAAAACTGAAGACGGCAAGGCAAGTTCATTGTCGTTTATCTTTAGTGCTTTAATCATTGTAATGGTGGTTGGTTTGTCGGTGTGGATCATCTACGAATCGAACGCCATGATGATGTACTAATAACAATTACTTTGTAATTGGTAAAAGATTTACGAAAGGAGCTGGTTAGTCTGAGGTTGTGTCTCCAGTTCTTACAGTCTGTTACTAGCTAGTTTCTTTCGTAATATTGCGTTTGTGCTGAAAATTAGAGGAGTCGAGGAAGTGTTTCGACGTTATTTAAATGTCACTAAACCTGGCATTATCATGGGCAATTTGATCTCTGTCGCGGGGGGATTCTTGCTAGCCTCTCGCGGTGATATTGACCCATGGTTAATGATCGCAACCTTACTAGGGTTATCTTTAGTAGTGGCATCAGGATGCGCGATCAATAACGTGATTGATCGTGATATTGATGTTGCTATGGCGCGCACTCGCAAACGCGTCACAGTAACTGGCGAAATGTCAGCAAAGGCGGCTATGGCACATGGCATCGTGCTTGGTGTTATTGGTTTCGGGTTATTAGCTGTGTATACCAACGTAGTGGCACTCTTATTTGCTACTTTTGGTTACGTCATCTACGTAGGTGTGTACAGCTTATATATGAAACGTCGTTCTGTGTACGGCACCTTTGTAGGAAGTTTATCTGGCGCAGTACCACCTGTAGTGGGTTATTGTGCCGTAACTGGGCAGTTTGATGCTGGTGCTGTGATTTTATTGGTTATGTTTAGTCTATGGCAAATGCCTCATTCATATGCAATTGCAATCTTTCGTTATAACGACTACCAAGCGGCCAGAATTCCTGTGTTACCAGTAGCGCAGGGGATCGAGAAGGCAAAGCATCACATTGTTTTATATATCGCCGTGTATGCGTTGGTTGTGATGTTATTAACCATTAGTGGTTATACAGGTTTAGCCTTTATGGCTGTAGCTTGTACAACGAGTTTTTGGTGGTTGCTAATGGCGCTTCGTGGCTATCGTCGCAATATTGATGTAAGCGGCTGGGCGCGCCAAGTGTTTGCTTTTTCAATTGTAAACATCACGGTTTTGAGCATAGCTATGGCTTTAGATTACCATTCGGTAGCTCCACAGCTACTTGTTTTAACTTAGAAAAAAGTTGCTAACATATCCCAATGTTACAGTAGCAAAGGCCCGGTTTTTTCTCCACCGGGCCTTTTTTCTTTGTTGTTTTTAAAATCGAGCAGCTTGCTCTACTACAATGCCATGACGAGCCGCTAAACGGCGATGGTCTTTATCATAACCACCACCAATCACGGTTGCGACAGGTACATTGTGTTCAAGGCAGCGTTTGAGAACTAAATGGTCGCGTTGTGCTATCCCTTGCCAGCTTATATCAAGTTTTCCTAAGCCATCTTGCTGCCATACATCTACACCTGCATCATAAAGTACTAAGTCTGGGTTTAGGGTGTTTAATAAATAACTCAGCGTATCGTCAACAACGCCTAGGTATTCACTATCAGCGACATTCGGTGCTAAACCTATATCTAAATCGCTGGCTGATTTTCGAAACGGAAAATTCTTTTCACAGTGAATAGAGCAGGTATAAGCATAGGGCTGATGCGCCAGCATTGCTGCGGTACCATCACCTTGATGAACATCTAAATCAAAAATAAGTATATTGGTTACTTCACCACTTTTTATCAGGGTTTCGCTGGTGAAAGCGAGGTCGTTTACCATGCAATAGCCTGAGCCAAAATCAGTATGAGCATGATGAGTGCCACCCGCTAAGTGGCAAGCAATGCCATGTTTAAGAGCTAAACGTGCTGTTTGTAAGGTGCCCAGAGGCGCAGTAAAGGTACGTGCCATCAGCTCTTTTGACCAAGGTAAGCCAATACGGCGCATCGCTTTTTCATCTAAGCGGTTGTGCCAAAGGTCGTGGATATAATTTTCGCAGTGCACTAACTCAAGGGGCTCAGGGCTGCCAAGCATCGGTTGAGTTAGGTTGTCATTTATTAATCCAAGACTTTGTACATGCTCATATAAATAAGCAAACTTACTCATCACAAAGCGATGGTTAGGATCGAAACTAAACGAGTAATTTGGATGATACACCAAGGGTAAGTGGGGATTTAACTGCATAGCTTATTAAATAGCTGAATTTGCTACAGCATAACGAATCTAACGGCAAATGTTTACTCTGGCGCGTGAATTAAATGAGCTAACTCGCGATGTAATAATGCCTCATCACCCAGATTTAGCTCAATCAATCGTTTTAAGTGAGTAATACTATCAATATCGATATGTTCGCAGCGAAGGCCTGCATGCTGATGCTCAACATGGCACAGCTCCACTTGCATTTTAATCTCGATAGTTGACTCTGGCAGGGTAAAGATTAAGTCAGCTTTACTATGAATAGGCACTAAAAATGAATCACTTTTAGTAATGAGCGCACCTTGCAAAGATAGATCAAGTAACTGACAGTGATAGTCGTTATCTTCGATACGAAGGACCGCAGGGCAAGAAAATAATACCCGCGAAAACTCTCTGCGTTCATTCATAGCTGTATCTCCAACTTTAGTTACTTAATAGTATAGATCATAATGGAGTGAGTGATAGCAAAGCTTAATACAACAAAAAAGCCCCTGAGTAGGGGCTTTTTGAGTATCAGCTAATTAGCCAATTTTTTTGTATTTAATACGCTTAGGTTGTGCCGCTTCTGCGCCTAAGGTTTTCTTCAACCATTCTTCATACTCTGTGTAGTTACCATCGAAGAAGTTAATTTGGCCTTCGTCACGGTAATCAAGAATATGTGTAGCAATACGGTCAAGGAACCAACGGTCATGCGAGATACACATTACACAGCCAGGGAACTCTAAAATAGCGTTCTCAAGTGCACGTAGTGTTTCAACGTCTAGGTCATTGGTTGGCTCATCCAGTAGTAATACGTTGCCACCTGCTTTTAATAGCTTAGCTAGGTGTAAACGGTTGCGCTCACCACCTGATAGGTCTTTAACGAATTTTTGTTGGTCGTTACCTTTGAAGTTAAAGCGGCCAACATAGGCACGGCTTGGGAATTCAAAGTTACCAATTTTTAATACGTCTTGGCCGTTAGAGATTTCTTGGAAAACAGTGTTGCTTTCGTCCATGTCGCCACGGAACTGATCAACCGTTGCAAGCTCAACAGTGTCACCAACAATGATCTCACCACTATCTGGCGTTTCTTCACCACTTAGCATTTTGAATAGCGTTGATTTACCCGCACCATTGGCACCGATAATACCTACGATAGCGCCTTTCGGCATTGCAAAGTTTAAGTCATCGATTAATACACGATCGCCAAAGCTCTTCTTCAGGCCTTTCACTTCGATAACTTGGTCACCTAAGCGTGGACCCGGTGGAATAAATAGTTCATTCGTTTCGTTACGCTTTTGGTAATCGTTTTGCTGAAGCTCAGAAAACTGTGCCATACGTGCTTTAGACTTAGCTTGACGGCCTTTCGGGTTTGAACGAACCCATTCAAGTTCTTGCGCGATTGATTTTTGACGTGCTTTTTCAGATTTCTGTTCTTGTTGTAAACGTAAATCTTTTTGCTCAAGCCACGATGAGTAGTTACCTTCCCAAGGAATACCTTCACCACGGTCAAGCTCTAAAATCCAACCTGCTACGTTGTCTAAGAAGTAACGGTCGTGGGTTACAGCAACCACGGTACCTTCGTAGTCGTGTAAGAAGCGCTCTAACCAAGCAACTGACTCAGCATCTAAGTGGTTGGTTGGTTCGTCAAGAATAAGCATATCTGGTTTTTCAAGTAGTAAACGACAGATCGCAACACGGCGACGCTCACCACCCGAAAGGTGTTCAATTTTTGCATCCCAAGGTGGAAGGCGTAATGCATCAGCTGCACGCTCTAACACGTTGTCGATATTGTGACCATCGTGTGCTTGGATGATAGCTTCTAATTCGCCTTGCTCTTTCGCAAGTGCATCGAAGTCAGCACCTTCCATTGCATACTCGTTGTATACTTCATCAAGGCGGTTTAGTGCATTTTTAACTTCGCTTACTGCTTCTTCTACTGTTTCGCGGACTGTTTTGCTTTCGTCTAGTACAGGTTCTTGCGGTAAGTAACCGATTTTAGTGCCTGGTTGAGGGCGAGCTTCACCTTCAAAGTCTTGGTCAACACCAGCCATAATGCGAAGTAACGTTGATTTACCTGCACCGTTTAGACCTAGCACACCAATTTTTGCGCCTGGGAAAAAGTGTAAAGAAATATCTTTTAAGATAGTGCGCTTAGGTGGCACAACCTTAGAAACTCGACTCATCGAGAATATAAACTTATCTGGTAACACCATGAAAGGAGCCTTCAATTTATAAGAAAAATTAACAGCAAGTATTGTATACCCAAACTACCTCAAAATACAGAATTCAGCGTTTATGATAGGCTTAATATCAAGGTGTTATTTACTCAAAGAGTCATACATTTTAATTAATGACCACTCAGAAACACTACTTCATTTAGACATCTAAACATCTAGAGGTTGAAATTTCTAACTATCCGTTCATAATTAGCAGTCAGATAAGTATGCTCGGAGCCAGCTATGCCCATTACAGTAAAAGATGAATTGCCTGCCATTGCAAAGTTACGTCAAGAAAACGTGTTTGTTATGCCAAAAAGTCGTGCTAAAACGCAAGAAATCCGCCCAATGCGTTTGGCCATCTTAAACTTAATGCCAAACAAAGTTGAAACCGAAGTGCAGTTTATTCGCTTGTTAGCAAACTCACCGCTGCAAGTTAATGTTGAGCTGTTGCGCTTAGATACCCATCGCACCAGTAGTAACTCTGAGCAGCACATGGATACGTTTTATCGTTATTTTTCAGAGGTGAAAGATAATAACTACGATGCGATGATCATAACGGGCGCGCCGCTTGCTCATTTAGAGTATGACGAAGTTGCTTACTGGGAAGAACTAAAAGTTATTTTAGATTGGGCAGAGCAGCATGTGACGTCTACGCTGTTTTCGTGTTGGGCGGCCCATGCTGGGCTTTATCACCACTATGGTCTCAAACGTGATCTGAAACCAAACAAACTCAGTGGCGTATTTACCCATAAAAGCTATTTTGACCATGCAGCGCTAACGCGTGGCTTTGATGATACCTTTTTAGTGCCACATTCTCGTTATGGTCATATTGATATCGATAAGATCAATGCCTGCGAGGAGCTGGTGGTGTTAGCCGGATCAGAGCGAGTAGGTGCCTACTTAATTAAAAATAAATCAGGCAGCCAAGTGTATATTACTGGCCATCCAGAGTACGATGCTCATACTTTAAAAGGGGAGTATTTGCGGGACCAAGAAAAATCAGCGGATGCACCTAAGCCAGAAAATTACTTCCCAGACGATAACCCTGACAACGAACCGTCGAAGACCTGGCAAAGCCATGCCTTTTTATTGTTTTCGAATTGGTTAAACTATTATGTGTACCAAACTACACCGTATGATATTAACTTAGTTAGCCAAGATGTAAGGACTAACAACTATGCCGAGTAATGCAGTGAATAAACGCGAACAATTAACCGAGGCGCTAAAAAAGCGAATTTTAATCCTCGATGGCGCGATGGGCACCATGATCCAAGAACATAAATTAGAAGAACAGGATTATCGCGGTGAGCGCTTTAAAGACTGGCATGTACTCATTAAAGGTAATAACGATTTATTAAGCCTGACTCAGCCAAAAATCATTGCGGATATTCACCGTGCCTATTTAGAGGCGGGGGCTGATATCATCGAAACGAATACCTTTAATGCCACGACTATTTCGATGGAAGATTACGATATGGCGAGCCTTAGCCGCGAAATCAACCTCGAATCAGCGAAACTTGCACGCAGCGTCTGTGATGAGTTTGAAGCAAACGATCCTAGTAAACCGCGTTATGTAGCCGGTGTACTTGGACCAACATCAAAAACCTGCTCTATCTCTCCAGATGTAAACGACCCGGGTTACCGTAATATCAACTTTGATAAGCTGGTGGCTGCGTATGTTGAGTCGACACTGGCACTGATGGAAGGTGGTGCTGACCTTATTTTAATAGAAACCATCTTTGATACCCTTAATGCTAAAGCGGCTTCGTTTGCCGTAGAAGAAGCATTCGAGCAAGCTGGTCGTAGTTTACCTGTGATGATCTCAGGCACCATTACCGATGCCTCTGGCCGTACTTTATCAGGGCAAACCACAGAAGCATTTTATAACTCAATTCGTCATATTAAACCGCTATCAATCGGCCTTAACTGTGCCCTTGGCCCTGATTTACTGCGTCAATATGTTGAAGAGTTATCACGTGTTTGCGAAACCTTTACCTCGGTGCATCCCAATGCCGGTTTACCGAATGAGTTTGGTGAATATGATTTAGAAGCCCCTGAAATGGCAAAAGAAATTATCGACTGGGGTAAATCTGGCTTTATTAATATTGTAGGTGGTTGTTGTGGCACCACACCGGCTCATATTAAGGCGTTTGCAAAAGGCCTGAGTGGTGTTAAGCCACGTCAATTGCCAGAGCTTGAAGTGCGTATGCGCTTATCGGGCCTTGAAGCGTGTAACTTAAACTAGGAAACCGACATGACTGACCAAATTGCTGTATTTACTAACGTCGGTGAGCGTACCAATGTAACTGGTTCGGCTATGTTTAAGCGCTTAATCATGGAAGAAGATTACGAGACCGCTCTTAACGTTGCCCGTGAACAGGTAGAAAATGGCGCGCAAGTGATTGATATCAACATGGATGAAGCCATGTTGGACTCAAAAGCGGCGATGGTAAAGTTTTTAAACTTAATTGCCTCAGAGCCAGATATCTCAAAAGTACCGATCATGGTCGACTCATCGAAATGGGACGTGATTGAAGCGGGCTTAAAGTGTATTCAAGGTAAGGCCATTGTAAACTCAATTTCACTAAAAGAAGGTGAAGAGCCGTTCATCCGCCAAGCTAAGTTAATTAAACGCTTTGGTGCTGCTGCGGTTGTAATGGCGTTTGATGAAACTGGGCAAGCAGAAACTGCTGATCGTAAGTTCGAGATTTGTCAGCGTAGCTACAAAATACTCGTTGATGATATTGGCTTTCCGCCAGAAGACATTATTTTTGACCCGAACATTTTTGCCGTCGCAACGGGCATTGAAGAGCACGATAACTACGCTGTTGAGTTTATTGAAGGTACGCGTCGAATTAAACAAGGCTTACCGCACTGTAAAGTGTCGGGCGGTGTATCGAATGTGTCGTTCTCGTTCCGTGGTAACAACCCAGTACGTGAGGCTATTCACTCTGTGTTTTTATATCACGCGATTAAAGCGGGTATGGACATGGGCATTGTAAATGCGGGCCAATTAGCGGTTTACGATGATATCCCTGAAGAGTTGCGCAAAGCTGTAGAAGATGTGATCCTCAATACCGACCCAGGTGCCGGTGAACGACTTGTTGAACTTGCACCAAAATACTCAGGTATGACGCAAGCAGAGAAAGTTGAAGATTTAGAGTGGCGTACTTGGCCTGTCGAAAAGCGCCTAGAGCATGCGTTAGTAAAAGGCATTACCGAGTACATCGATGAAGATACCGAAGAGTGCCGCAAGGGCAAAGCTAAGCCTATCGAAGTGATTGAAGGCCCACTTATGGACGGCATGAACGTTGTAGGTGACTTATTTGGCGCGGGTAAAATGTTCTTACCACAGGTTGTTAAGTCTGCTCGTGTGATGAAGCGCGCCGTTGCCTATCTTGACCCTTTCATTGAAGCCGAAAAAGAAGAGGGCGCAACCAACGGTAAAGTGGTTATGGCAACCGTTAAGGGTGACGTACACGACATTGGTAAGAATATTGTAGGCGTGGTACTGCAGTGTAATAACTACGAGGTTATCGACCTTGGTGTGATGGTGCCGGCAGAGAAAATCTTGCAAACCGCCATTGACGAAAAAGCCGACATTATTGGTTTATCAGGGCTTATTACCCCTTCGCTTGATGAAATGGTGCATGTTGCGAAAGAAATGACTCGTCGTGGTTTTGAATTACCGCTACTGATTGGTGGTGCAACAACCTCTAAAGCGCATACCGCGGTTAAAATTGAGCCTCAGTATGATAAAGGTGTGGTTTATGTCAATAACGCCAGCCGCGCTGTAGGTGTGGTTTCTAATTTATTGTCGAAAGAGTTAAAGCCAGCATTTTTAGAGAAAACCAAGGCTGAGTATGAAAAAGTACGTGAACAACAAGCACGTAAAAAGCCGCGCTCAAAACCCGTTACTTTACAGCGTGCTCGCGACAACGCTGTAAAACTTGATTGGGACAACTACACACCACCTGTGCCTAAAAAGCTAGGTGTGACTGAATTTAAAGATGTTTCGATTGCGACGTTAAGACAGTACATCGACTGGACTCCTTATTTCATGACGTGGTCAATCGCTGGTAAGTACCCACGTATTCTTGAAGATGAAATTGTAGGTGAACAGGCTAAAAGCTTATTCGCTGATGCTAATGCAATGCTTGATGAGCTAGAGCAATCAGGTGCACTACAACCTCTAGGTGTCATTGGTTTATTCCCTGCAAACCGAGTAGGGGATGACATTGAGATTTACACTGATGAGTCGCGTACAACGCTTTTAACTACATCGTGTCATTTACGCCAACAAACTGAAAAAACCGACTTTGCTAACTACTGTTTAGCTGACTATATTGCGCCTAAAGGCACTCCTGACTACTTTGGTGCGTTTGCGGTTACCGGTGGTCTTGAAGAAGACGACCTTGCCGATGCCTTCGATGCTAAGCAAGATGATTATAATAAGATTATGGTTAAAGCCGTTGCAGACCGTTTAGCTGAGGCGTTTGCTGAGTACTTGCATGAGCAAGTGCGTAAAGAGTATTGGGGCTATGCGGTAGATGAAAATCTATCGAACGATGAACTTATTCGTGAAAACTACCAAGGTATTCGCCCAGCGCCAGGTTATCCGGCTTGTCCTGAACATACAGAGAAGAAGAAAATCTGGCAGTTACTTGATACCGAACAGCGTATCGGCATGAAGCTAACAAGTTCATACGCAATGTGGCCGGGTGCGGCGGTTTCTGGTTGGTATTTCTCTCACCCTGAAGCTAAGTACTACGCAGTGGCGCAAATTCAACAAGATCAGGTTGAAGATTACGCTAAGCGTACCAACATGACGCTTGCAGAAGCCGAGCGTTGGTTGTCGCCTAACTTGGGCTATGAACCGGAATAATAACCTTTAGTTATTAGCTTTTGTTTAAATTAAAAACGAGCCCCCAAATGGCTCGTTTTTTTATGCCCATTTTTTATCATACTTTTTTCTTTTTAATTGCTTTAATACTGGCAAATTCCTTCTAATTTATATATTTGTGTTAAAGTTATACCAATTCGCTTAATAAAGTGGTCTATTTTGAGGCAATAAAACCTCGTTGATAACAAGGCAAAAATTTCGTTATTTAGTTGTTCTAAATCAGAAATTTTTAACGCAGGTAGCGACAGGTTTAATCCCTCAAAATGATTAAGTATTATTGCGGATTGGTATTGTTGAGATTGATCAAAAAATCTAAGGTGAAATAGTGATTGATACAGTGAATGCAAGTGACAAAGATAAAGCACGATTTTTACGTGTTTTTGCATTTATTGGTTCAATCACCTCGTTTTTAATGGCGATCACCAGCTATCAAGATGGTTACCATGCCCTTAGCTATTTATTGATTATTGGCGGCTTTGTGTTTGCCTCACCTTTTGTCATTAAAAATCGTGACGAAACCATCGCAGTACTTATGCTGTACGCTCTCTATTCGATGATGTGTTATTTAATTGTCTCTGGGGGGAGTAATGGCACTGGGCCGTTATGGCTATTTATCGTCTCTCCTGTGACATTTTTTATTCGTGGTTTAAAGCGCGGGGCGTTTGATCTTATCTTGCTTGCCATTATTATCTCGGTGCTTTTCTACTTTACCGATCGATTTGGTTACTACAGCTATCCGAGTCATTATTTTCCTACACGGGTCATGCTGTGCTTCTCTATTTTATGTATTTTGGGTGGCTTCTACGAATATTATCGCAACAAATACAGTTTGCAGTTAATGGAGCAACTTAAACTTAATCAAAAGCTGGCTCGTACTGACGCAATGACAGAACTCGCTAACCGTCGCTATGCAACAGAATACTTGCAAGATAAGCGCTTTGGCGAAGGAGCTGTGTTCTTGCTGATGGATGTTGATAACTTTAAACAAATCAACGACACCTACGGTCATCAAGTGGGCGATGAGGTGCTAATATTTTTCGCTGATGTATTTAAAAACGTGTGCACAGAAGAAGATATTATTTCCCGTTGGGGCGGCGAAGAGTTTTTAATTGTGATCCCAACAGGGCATGAGCTTAGAGCCAGAAAAGTCGCTGAAAAAATCCATAAGAAGCTCGCTGAAAAGCCATTTACGAGTGACCAGCATCGGTTTCATGTCACCTTAAGTATTGGCCTGTACGTGCGCGTCGCTGATGAGAGCATGGATCATTGCTTAAACATTGCTGATAAACGACTTTACCGCGCTAAATCACAAGGTAAAAATCAAACGGTTGCTGAAGTAGATTTAGCAAAGCATGAGCCTGCTTGATAAATATTTGCTCTTCGACTGTATTAACTTAGCTGTTGTTTGTTGGTTATTTATGTATGATGTACCCATTATTTACAAGGGCGTGTGAATAGTGAGTTAAGATAAGGAACATCATCAACATCTTCTTTCCGTTAAGTTCGCAGCCTATTTTAAGGCTCATTTTTAATGTCACTTTTAGAATCATTTAAGAAATTGGGTAACTATTTCGGTGCATACAAAGTACATCTATGCTCCGAAGTTAAAGGCCAAGTGAGTGAAAATGGCAAACCTTTAATTAATGCAAAAATAGAAAGGCTACTCTGTTTCTCTGACGGAAAATATGTAGAAAACTATGTATATACCGATGACAAAGGCGGTTTTTCATTTCCAGAAGCCAATATTCGCTCTAACCAACCAGCTGTGCCATTTGCAGAGCTTTTTACATCTCAAATAATAACGCTTATTCATGAAGGCACTAAATATATCTTATGGACATCAAGGTTGTCAGGAACAAAGTATCGCCATGAATATGCTAAAAAATTAAGTTGTTTGAAAGCAGATATATCTGATGAAAAAGTATCTTTCTTTTTCAGAAATGATGAAGTCCAAGGTTATAAATTAAGTGCTGGTGGTATAGCTCGTTGGGATGAAGACTTTGAAGTTATAGATCTAGACTCATATTATGGATTATCGGAAATTGAATCTGATGATGAAGACCATTAATTCTAATATAGGGAAATAAATATGAAAACATTAACGCCAGCTTTTGCTGCTGATTTTGCCGCATTGGCCTATGAAACGTTGGAAAGAGCCCCATTAGAGTCTATGGAATATTATGGCCGATTAGAACATACTTTTCAATGGAAGCTGGTTCTATAAAAGGTGTCAGTGGCTCTATTCTTGAACGAGTTTTTAGTCATTCGACCAACTTTGGTTGTATAGCAAAAGCTAAAAAGGGATTATTTGATGGTGATTATGTCTTAGCATTACGCGGCACAGCTAAAATGCGAGATGTGATTACTGATCTCAATTGTGGTCTGAGTACCTGTAGTAATAATCAGCCTGTACATGCGGGATTTAATCATACTTTTAATTCATTTAGAAAGCAGCTAGAGCAATTCTTTAATAAAAGAGCAAATCAAAAACTAAATATACATGTTGTGGGCCATAGCTTAGGCGGTGCTTTGGCTAACTTAGCTGCGAATTGGTTAAAAAATCACTTTGGTGCAAATGTGAAGCTTTATACATTTGGTGCTCCAAGAGTTGGTTATCATAGCTTTGCTTTACAGACGGAAGCTGCAACAAATAACCATGTTTATCGCTGTGTACATGCCGCCGACCCTGTACCTTTAGTGCCAGTGTGGCCATTTATGCATACTGAAAAAGAGTATATTTTAAATGGTGCTGCCACAATTACTCCAAAAGCTCATAGAATGACAGATCAAACGCCAGGCTACTTAAATACTGCTAGTAGCTTTAAAAGTTATGCTGCTATAAGTAGAGGAATGGAAAAAAGAATACAAGAAGAAGTCAGGCTTGATTATGAAAAACGGTTAGAGTGCACTCGTACTTCTCGTTGGGCAAGAAAAATAGGCGCAGCGTTAATTACTCATTTACGTGATACAGGTAAGTTATATGCTATACAAAACCATTACACAAATACACTTACCGTTTATGATCAAATAGCTAAAGCTCTGACTGATAGTATTGATTTATCTAAAAGCTATACTAGTGATGTGAAGGGGATCTTAGGTTACATGCTGGCTTTTTGTGGCTATCCATTTAAAGCTATCTCGTTTACATATGCATCCATCAGACATATTTTGAAATTGATGCTCACTAATGTATTTTCTCTTGCAGGCCAAGCAATAGCTCTAACAAAATAAATACAAAAGCCGCCAATGGCGGCTTTGTTAGGCTGCGAAACTAATGGCTTTTTTCAAAGTCGTTGACTTCACGCTCAGCTTCTTCCTTTGATTTACCGTATTTTTGCTGAAGTTTACCAACCAGCTCTTTACGGCTACCTTCAATTTTATCTAAATCATCATTGGTAAGGTCACCCCATTTACGTTGTGCTTTACCTTTAAGCTCTTTCCAATTGCCTTCTAAACGATCGCTGTTCATCATAATCTCCTTACTCTGTTAAACATTCACCTTAGTAAGAGCAATCGCTGTACCAATTTGGTGAAACTCATTAAGTGATTGATTTGTAATTATTTTGTGTTTTTGAATCTAATGAGTGGAATTTAAAAGTTTGCAATTACTACGTAGTTTTTAGAATCAGCCTGTAATATTTTCTGTTGCGCTAGTTTTAGATACTTAGTGGCTCTTAGATGTATAGCGATTGATTATCCGCGTGTATTCTTCAGTTGATTTTAGTTTACGTAAACTCTCGTTAAACCGGTCTCTTAAGGCTTCATCATGAAACAAAAAACCATTGGGGCTTTTGCCGAACAAAGCAAACCGCTGCACCGGTTCAGACACATCAACCTCCCCATGTTTTGTAATTAACGCTCGGTAGTAGTCAAAAATTTTTCCGTCCATTTGGATCACTTCATACCGTTCACGATATAAAAGCCGTACTTGGGTTGATTGGTCGTATGTTTCTGAATAATTAGGATTTTCTTTTGCCATGTCGCGATATTCAGGTGAAAGTCGCGCTTTAGCACCTTGCCAAGATAGCACGGTATGATGTTTTAGTTGGGCGATGGACTTGAGGTCGAAATTTCGCTTGGCTAGGCTAAACGCAAAGTTCTCATAGTTGTAAGCAATATCTGAAAAGTAACCGTTCATTTGATTAGCTTCAATAACTTTATTGTTTATATCAGATACTACATCAACTAAGTTTTCATTATATAAAAGGATCCGTCTTGCATAAGGCACGTAGACGAATTGTAGTTGGTAACCTTGAGCACCCAGTGTCGCGTGAAGTAAGTCAGGAATAATGCCTGTGTTGTCTTCAGCCATCACCCAAGGTGGAAGTGTATTGCCAAGTGCAACCGTAATCTTTTGCTGGCTATATGCTTTTTGAAGCGGTAAAGCTAAAAATAGCAAGGTGATTAAAATACGGGTGTAAATCCTGAACAAGTTTATTCCTTATTCTGACTTTTGTGCGGTCGTTTAATCAAGAATAAGTCTAAACTGGCAGAATGCAATGTTTTCACTTTTTAAAGCCCGAAATAGAAAATAAGCCTATAGCCATCGCAATTTTTAGTTTTTTGATACAATGCGTGAAAAGAAAGTAAGAGATACCTAACGTGCTGCCAGTTCAAGATATTTATCAATCCCTGTTAACCACATTACAGAGTAACCCAATGGCCTTATTGCAAGCGCCACCGGGAGCGGGTAAATCAACATGGCTGCCTCTTACCTTAATGCGCGAAGGGCACTTTAAACGCATTGTTATGTTAGAGCCAAGACGACTGGCCGCACGCAATATTGCCCAGTATTTGGCAAGTCAGCAGAATGAAATAGTCGGTGACAGTGTCGGCTTACGCATTCGTGGCGAATCAAAAGTAAGTTCTACAACTAAACTCGAAATTGTCACTGAAGGCATGCTGACGCGTATGTTGCAAAATGACCCAGAGCTTAGTGATGTAGACTTACTTATTTTTGATGAATTTCACGAGCGCTCAATTGCCGCAGATACGGCTTTGGCATTTGCCCTCGAAACACAGGCAGCACTTCGCGATGATTTAAAAATATTGCTGATGTCGGCAACCTTAGACGGCGAACGTTACAGTGAGTTTTTCAGCTGTCCTATTATTTCATCACAAGGTCGAAGCTACCCTATTGATGAAGTGTATATTCCACTTAAAGACGAAAGCCGTTGGCTCGATGACATACCTGCACTAATAAAACAGGCGCTTAGTGAGCAATCGGGCAGTGCTTTAGTGTTTTTACCTGGACAGCGTGAAATCATGCGCGTTCAGCAGTCTTTAAATGATTTAAATGATAGCGTTGAAGTATTTAGCCTGTATGGTGAGCAAAATAAAAAAGAGCAACAAGCTGCTATTGCGCCCGCTAAAAATGGCAAACGCAAAGTGGTACTAACCACCAATGTCGCTGAAACCAGTTTGACCATTGAAGGAATACGTATTGTGGTTGATAGCGGCAAACGCCGTGCTGCCAGTTTCAATTTAAAAACTGGTGTTACTGAGCTTGTTACGCAGAGTATTTCTCGTTCTTCAGCTATACAGCGCGCAGGTCGTGCTGGGCGAATTGAGCCGGGGGTTGTGTATCGTTTAGGCTCTAAGCAAACCTTTGAGCGCCGTAACAGTCATGATGCGCCAGAAATTCTGACCAGTGATATTAGTCAGTTGTTATTAGAGGCAAAGCAGTGGGGGGCATCACTTGCTGAGCTTAGCTTACTCGACCCACCTAGTAGCCAGCAGATTAAACAGGCAACAGCACTTTTAAAAATGCTCGAAGCCATTGATGAAAATGAAAAGCTAACAGCCCTTGGCAGCCAAATGCTTAGCTATGGAGCCGATATTCGCCTCTCGCACATGCTCATTAAGGCAAAGCAACTAGAGCAGCACATGCCTGGTATTTATGTATTAGCGGGGTATTTAACTGCACTGCTTGAAAGCCGCATTAGTATGCCAGCTGATCTTAATTTGGCATTACACAGTCAGCACAGTAAACCGCACCCAGTATTTAAGCAGCAATTAAATTATTGGCTATCGCGCTTAAAGCTCAAGCCGGTTAATGAGCTTAAAACAGAGTACTTGTCGCTGCTAGTGGCACTTGCCTTTCCTGACCGTTTAGCCAAAAAGCGCGGTAATGGTTATTTACTTGCCAATGGTGCGGGCGCCGACTTAAGTGAGGAGTTTTGGCATAACGATGACTATATTGCCATTGCGCATATGGGCGGTCATAAGGGAAACCGGGTTTTTGCTGCTGTTGCCTTTATGCCAAGTGAGCTAGAAGATGAGCTTTCGCATTTATTTGCTGAGCAAACTCGCTGCGAATACGATGAAAAAGCAGGGCGCTTTATCCATCAAGATGAGCTCAAGCTCGGTGCTATCACCATAGCGAGTCAGCCAAGTAAACAGCCCCTAGATAAGAGCGAACGCACTAAAGCGTGGTTAAACTTATTTAGTAAGCAGGGCTTTTCTTTATTTAATGAACAGCCCGACAGTGAGCAGTTACTTATTCGAACGAGTTTGGCAAGTAAGCTGTTACCAGAATCATTCCCGCTTTTAAATCATGATGATTTAATTGCCGATAGCCAATGGCTTGCACCTTATTTGGATGATATTAAAAACCTTGAGCAATTAAAAAAGTTCAATTACAGCGAAGCAATTAAAAGCTGTTTTGATTGGCAGCAGCAAAGTTTATTGAATGAACTCCTCCCCTTGCGATTAACGGTGCCAAGTGGTTCAAATGTAAAAGTGAGCTATCAGCTCGATGGTCCTGCGAAGCTCAGTGTGCGCATGCAAGAAGTGTATGGCATGACTAGCACGCCTTTGCTGGCCCAAGGTAAACTGCCATTATTAATGGAGCTATTATCACCAGCGAGGCGACCGCTGCAGTTAACTCAAGACTTAGCTAACTTTTGGCAAACGAGTTACCGCGATGTGCAAAAAGAAATGAAAGGGCGTTATCCAAAACATTTTTGGCCAGACGACCCCGCAACTAGTCAAGCGACTAATAAAGTAAAAAGTAAGATGTGATTTTAATGAAGCTGAGTGCTTAGCTCAGCTTCATCACTTGCCTTAGAGCTGCATGCTTCATAAACCGTTACAATTTCCAGCCTTGTTTTGGTTTCTCTTTTATTGGCTGTTTAGTAGTCTAATTGAGTCATTAGTAAAAAAGAGAAAGTTGGTGTCAGCAGCTATTACCCTTACTCAATACGTTAAAAAACGTACAGGTGTGCCTCTGGGGCATAAAGATTCGCTGCGCAATATGCTGACACGTTCTCTAGGTGCTAGCTCATTTTATCTGTTTTGGCGATATTGGAATCCGGTGTGGAGCTATTACTTATCTCGGTATGTCATGAAGCCTTGCAATGACATTATGCCGGTTTGGTGTGCGGTTGTTGTTACTTTTGCCGTCAGTGGGGCGCTGCACGATTTAGCGGTGAGTTTAGTGAAGTTAAAGCCACTATTCTTTTTTACTCCTTGGTTTACTGTGATGGGCGCTTTGGTATTAGTAAGCAAGTATAGCCAAATACAGTTTAGCTCTGCTCCTTGGTGGTTAAGAGCGCTCGCCAACATTAGCTTTATTGGATTGAGCTATTGGTTGACGAGCCACCTTTTTTAGCGCGTCACTGCGTTGCTAAAGGGTAGTCAGTGTAGCCTTTTGCACCGCCTCCAAATAAGGTATCTGGATCATGCTGCGTAAGCTCAATACCTTGTTCAATACGAGCTGGCAGATCTGGGTTGGCAACAAACGGGCGACCAAAACCAATTAAATCAGCCCAGCCTGCGGCTATTGCTTGTTCTGCTTTCTCGCCAGTGTATTTGCCTGCATAAATCATTAATCCAGCATAGTTTTCACGTAGCGCTTGCTTAAAACTTTGCTCCATTAAAGGCGCATCATCCCAATCAGCTTCAGCAATGTGCAAATAAGCAACGTTAAGGTCATTGAGTACTTTTGCTGCGCCAATATAGGTTTCAAATGGGTTATCATCGACCGTCCCATTGAGGGTTGTGAGTGGAGCAAGGCGAACGCCAATACGTTCAGCGCCAATTTCATCACAAACCGCTTGTGTCACTTGTTGTAAAAAGCGTAAGCGGTTTTCTAAACTGCCGCCGTATTCATCAGTGCGTTGGTTTGACTCTGAATCAATAAATTGATTAATTAAGTAACCATTAGCAGCGTGAAGTTCAATACCATCAAACCCTGCATCAACTGCATTACGGGCAGCTTGGCGATATTCGTTTATAACCTGTTTGATGTCGTCATGGCTCATTGCGCGTGGCTGTGCTGTGGCAACAAAGTCGGGTTTGTCATCTTCATCAATAAAAACTTTTACGTCTTTAGCTGCAATCGCAGATGGCGCAATTGGTTGCTCGCCACCTGTGTTACTTGGGTGAGACACTCGGCCAACATGCCAAAGCTGAGCGAACATAATGCCACCAGCTTGATGAACTTTGTCGGTTACTTTCTTCCAACCGGCAATTTGCTCGGCAGTGTAAATACCCGGTGTCCAAGCGTAACCCTTACCTAGGGCTGATATTTGTGTGCCTTCGCTGATAATTAAGCCGGCGCTCGCACGCTGTGCATAGTAGTCGGCCATTAACTCATTGGCGATATCACCCGGTTGTGATGAGCGAGAGCGAGTCATCGGTGGCATGGCAATACGGTTTTTTAATGTATGACCGGCAAGTTGTATAGTATCGAATAATTTGTTCATTACGGCTCCTTGAAAGCGAATATGCTTTCAGCATAACGAAAATTATTTATGAAATTAATGCCGGTAATAACAAAACACTTTTGTTAAAAGTGCAAAAAAAACTACAGCGTTAACCTGGGTGCTATAAAGTCTAAAAACGCTAATACTCGTGATGACACACCGCTGTTTTGATAATACACCGCATGCACTTTTTCGCGACGATTAGGGCTCAGTACTTCGCCTTCGAGCACTTTAACTAAACGGCCTGCTTTTAAATCTTCGTTGATCATAAACTCCGACAACAAGGAAATGCCATGACCTTGAATACAAAGTTGGCGCACAGTTTCACCGCTTGATGCACTGATTGAAAATTTAAGGTCTAAAGGTGTGGTTAGCGGCCAGTGATTTAAATGCGGCGCGTCGGTAAAACCAATAAGATGATGTGAGGCTAAGTCGGTTAGCTCATTTAATGGCGGTGCTGCTTTTAAATAATTAGGGCTGGCAACGAGCTGTAATTTACTGACTCCCAAAGTGCGCGCATGCAAGTTTGAGTCAGCAAGCTCACCAATACGAATAGCAATATCGGTTTTATGCTCAAGCAAATCGATAATGTTGTCGTGGCTGGTGATCTCAAGTTTTATGTCAGGATAAGCTTGGTTAAAGGCTTTTAAATGTGGTGCTAATTGGTGAAACACAAAAGGACTTGCAGCATCGACTCTTAATTTTCCTGAAGGGGCGCAGTGTAGAAGCTTTAAGGCTTCTTCGCCTTGTGCTAGCTGACTGAGTGCTTCTCTAGCATAGCCTAAAAATAACTGACCTTCTTCGGTCAGCTCAATACGTCTTGTGGTGCGGTTGAATAAGGTAACGTTTAATGATTTTTCAAGCCGAGTTACCGCCCGTGATATTTTTGCTACTTGCTCATCTAAGGCATTGGCTGCACTTGAGAAGCCGCCGGTATCAACCACGCTAATAAATGCTTCTAAATCTTGGGTGTTGGAGATCACGCTCATGGTTTTACCTTTTCATTTTTGACAAAAGTATTTTGTCACTACTGCTATTTTTTGCAAATTTAATTTTAGCCACAATAGCTGCACTTTCAAAATTAATAGAGGATATGTGATGCCAATAGCATTACTTGCATTAACTCTCAGTGCGTTTGCCATAGGCACCACTGAGTTTGTGATTGTCGGCTTAGTGCCAACCATCGCTGATGATTTAGCGGTTTCGTTACCGAGTGCCGGGCTACTTGTTAGCTTGTACGCATTAGGGGTTGCGGTGGGGGCGCCAGTATTAACTGCGCTTACCGGACGCTGGAATCGAAAACATGTATTACTTAGCTTAATGAGCCTATTTGTAATCGGTAATTTACTGGCTTGGCAAGCACCTAGTTATGGTAGCTTGATCACCGCAAGGATTCTAACAGGCCTTGCCCATGGGGTGTTTTTCTCAATTGGTTCAACCATCGCTACTGGGCTTGTCAGTAAAGATAAAGAAGCTAGTGCCATTGCGATTATGTTTACCGGTTTAACGGTTGCATTAGTAACCGGTGTGCCATTAGGAACGTGGATTGGTCAGCACTTTGGCTGGCGAGCGACCTTTTTAGTGGTGTCTTTACTGGGATTAATTGCACTGATCGGTAGCGCGTTTTTAATTCCGAGCAACTTAAAGCAAAGTAAACCAGCTACTTTGAGTGAGCAGCTAAAAGTAATGGTGCAACCTAGGCTTTTACTGGTGTACTTGATGACCATACTTGGTTATGGCGGCACATTTACTGCCTTTACCTATTTAGCGCCAATTTTAGAGCAGCAAACTGGATTTGCATCAGCCACCATTAGCTTAATTATGCTGGTATATGGGGTATCGGTTGCTGTTGGCAATATCTACGGCGGTAAGTTAGCTGATAAAAAAGGCCCGATTAGTGCGCTGACCATTATCTTTAGTGCTTTGAGTATTGTGCTGTTAGTGCTGACCTTTACCATGCAATCTAAAGTCGCTGCGGTACTGACCATACTTGTATGGGGGGCATTTGCGTTTGGTAATGTGCCTGGGCTGCAAGTCTATGTGGTTAAACTTGCCGAAAAGTTCACACCGAATGCTGTCGATGTTGCCTCAGGGTTAAACATTGCAGCGTTTAATATCGGTATTGCGCTGGGTTCAGTGTTAGGTGGTGTTGTTGTTGAAAACTATTCATTGCAAGACACTGCTTGGATTGGTGCTATCATTAGTCTAGCGGCGTTAATTGCAACACGATACAGCGGTTATTTAGATAAACGCGAGACCCCAAGGCCACAAACAGCTTAAACTAATATATTGATAGTTCGGGGCTTTGTCGTTATTTTAGGTGCGTAGTTTGATTATTAGTCAATAACTAAAACCACAAGGAATAACGATGAAGCACCTTTATTTTCTAGCTATTTGCCTGTTAAGCACATTTACTAGCCAAGCAAAGCAAGCTAACCCAGAGCTCACAGCATTAGCACAGCAGTACTTTAATACCATGGTTGCAACACAAGCACCTAATGCTACCAACAAAGAGCTAGAAGCTTTTTTAGCTTTATTAACTGATGATGTAGCAAACCAACATTTACCTTATCAAACAGATGATTCAAGAGAGCCAGATGGCAAAGCGATGATGCGCAAAGGCATGACTTTTTACCTTGGTGCGCACACTGAATACCAAGCAAACTTACTCGATACCTTTATTTTTAATGATTCTGCCATTGCTTTGCGTTATACCCATCATGCTAAAGGTATACATCCGCAAAACCAGCAAGAAATTGAATACACGCAAACCATTATGGATGTGCTCGAAATCGAAGATGGCAAGATAGCGGTTATTCGTAAATACCACGAATGAGCCTCGCTTAACTTTTAGCCTAATATGAGCGCTTTTATAAGCGCTTTTTTATTAAAAATACGCCTGCAATAAATTTTCTCTTTTTTCCGTATTTCAGCCTAAAATCATACTTTTTAGGCTTTATTTTGAATAAATTTAAAACTTTTTTATATTTCGGATAATAAACGTAAGAACAGTGGGTTAGCTTAACTTACGAGTGTAGCTTTGCGGTTGTTTACAATTTGTCAACCTTGAATTGCCATGCTCATTACCTTAACCTTTATTTTAATTGAACGTTCAATCAATAAAAAATTATGCCGAAAGTTGGAATGGAACCTGTTCGTCGTCAGCAGTTAATTGACGCCACAATAGAGTCGGTTGCAGAGCTTGGTTTGCAAGGCACCACCATAAATAGCATTAGTAAAAAGGCGGGCTTATCGTCTGGCATTATCAGTCATTATTTTGGTGGTAAGCAGGGCTTAATTGAAGCCACTGTGCGTTATTTATTGACCAGCTTAAAGCAAGCTCTGATGAACCAAGTAACGCCGCAGACCAGCCCTGAGCAACGATTAATGTTTATCGTTGAAGCAAACTTTTCGCGCATTCAGCAGCAAAGCAATAACACCAAAACTTGGTTGAGCTTTTGGGCGCATTCAATGCACGACGCCCAGTTGCATCGCTTACAAAACGTAAATAGTAAACGTTTATTTAGTAACTTATTAAGCTCATTCAAACAGTTAATGAGCGATAGTGATGCCAACTTAGCCGCTGAGTTAAGTGCAGCCATGATCGATGGTTTATGGCTAAGAGCTGTATTAAGTAAGTCAGACCAAGATCAATTCGAACATTGTGAGCAATTAGCTAAAGACTACATTCGTTCACTGATAAAACAGTATGGAGCCTAAAATGACCACACCTGTTTACGAAAATTTTATTAATGGCCATTTTTTAAAGAATCAAACTGGCGATACCTTTGCGGTTAAGAACCCTGCAACGGATGAAGTGATTTATCACGTTGAAATCGCTGATGAGTTTATTCAAAACGCGGCAATCGAAAGCGCAAAACAAGGGTTTGCAGCATGGTCTGCAATGACGCCAATTGAGCGTAGCCGTATTTTATTAAAAGCCGTGGCAATCTTACGCGAACGTAACGATGAACTGGCAAAAGTAGAAGTACTTGATACGGGGAAGCCTTGGCAAGAAGCCGAGTGTGTCGATGTTGAAACAGGCGCCGATGTTATCGAATATTTTGCTGGTCTTGCGCCTGCACAAGTGGGTCAGCAACAAATGGTTGGCAATGACTTTTACTACACACGTAAAGAGCCTTTAGGTATTTGTGCAGGTATTGGTGCATGGAACTATCCACTGCAAATTGCGTGTTGGAAATCAGGCCCAGCACTGGCTGCGGGTAATGCGGTTATTTTCAAACCTTCTGAAGAAACACCACTTGGTGCAATTAAACTTGCAGAGATTTTCATCGAAGCGGGTGTACCTGCTGGCGTATTCAACGTTGTGCAAGGCGCTGCTGAAGTAGGGCAATGGTTAACAGCAAACCCAAATATTGAAAAAGTGTCTTTCACTGGTGAAGTAGGCACAGGCAAAAAAGTAATGGCAAGCGCTGCTGGTTCACTTAAAGATGTGACCATGGAGCTTGGTGGTAAGTCACCGTTATTAGTATTTGATGATGCCGATGTATCACAAGCTGTTAGTGCGGCAATGTTAGGTAATTTTTATACGCAAGGCGAAATTTGCACTAACTGTACGCGCATTTATGTGCATAAAAATGTTTATCAGCAGTTTATTGATGAGCTGAAAACACGCACTGAGCAAAATATTATTGCTGGCGACCCAATGGATCCGGAGGTGAATTTAGGGGCGCTTATCTCTAAAAAACACCAAGAGCTTGTACTTGGCTATATCGATAAAGGTATTCAAGAAGGCGCAACCTTGCTAACCGGTGGCAAGGCTCTGTCACCTGCATCTGCACCAAACGGTTACTTTGTTGAACCGACCGTTTTTGTCGACTGTAAAGACGACATGACCATAGTTAAAGAAGAGATCTTTGGCCCGGTAATGAGCGTGTTGGTGTTTGATGATGAAGATGATGTTATTCAGCGTGCAAACGATACCCACCTTGGCTTAGCCGCAGGCGTGTTCACTAAAGATATTCAGCGTGCACACCGCGTGATCCATCAATTACAAGCCGGTATTTGTTGGATAAACAGCTATGGTAATTCACCTGCAGAAATGCCAGTAGGTGGTTATAAGCAATCAGGAATCGGCCGTGAAAACGGTATCGAAACCTTAGATCACTATACCCAAACTAAATCGATTTATGTGGGTATGAGCAATATAGAGAGTCCATTTTAATGAGTACGCAGAACTATGATTACATCATAGTCGGTGCTGGCTCAGCAGGCTGCGTGTTGGCAAACCGACTATCAGCAGACCCTTCTAATAAGGTGTTATTACTTGAAACGGGCGGTAGTGATAAAAGCATTTTTATAAAGATGCCTACCGCGCTATCAATCCCAATGAATACCGACAAATATGCATGGCAATTTCATACCGAGCCAGAGCCATATTTAGATAACCGCCAGATGCACTGCCCGCGAGGTAAGGTGTTAGGTGGTTCATCATCGATTAACGGCATGGTGTATGTACGCGGTCATGCCAAAGATTTTGATGAGTGGCAGCAACACGGCGCTAAGGGCTGGGATTACCAAGCATGCTTACCGTACTTTAAACGTGCTGAATCATTCTACTTAGGTGGTAACAGTTACCGTGGCGATAACGGCCCATTAGGGGTTAATAACGGTAATGAAATGGCTAACCCGCTTTATAAAGCCTTTATCAAAGCGGGCCAACAAGCAGGTTATGCGCAAACTGATGACTACAATGCAGCCCAGCAAGAAGGTTTTGGGCCAATGCATATGACGGTAAAAGACGGCGTAAGAAGCTCTGCTAGCCGTGAGTATTTAGACCCAGTTAAGTCACGTAAAAACTTAACGCTAGTCACTGGCGCCTTAGCTGAAAAAGTATTGCTCGAAGGCAAAAAAGCCGTTGGTGTTGAGTATTCAGTGTCTGGCTCTAAGCAGCAGGCATTTGCAGCAAAAGACGTTATTTTAAGTGCGGGCCCAATTGGTTCACCGCATATTCTGCAATTATCAGGTATTGGTGATAAAGACATCCTGAGCGAAGCGGGGGTTGAGGTTAAACATCACTTACCAGGTGTTGGCCAAAACTTACAAGATCACTTGGAGTTTTACTTCCAATATAAGTGTAAGCAACCAATTACTTTAAACGGCAAATTAGGCCTTGTTTCAAAAGGGCTAATTGGTGCTCGTTGGTTATTAAATCGCTCAGGTTTAGGGGCGACGAACCATTTTGAATCATGTGCATTTATTCGCTCAAAACCGGGTGTTGAATGGCCAGATATTCAGTATCACTTTTTACCAGCTGCAATTCGTTATGACGGTAAAAGTGCCTTTGATGGTCATGGTTTCCAAGTTCATGTTGGGCATAACAAACCAAAAAGCCGTGGTGCAGTAACGATTAAGTCGGCGGATCCACAGGTTGCACCTAAGATCCAATTTAACTACTTACAGCATCAAGATGACATTGAAGGCTTTAGAGCTTGCGTGCGTCTAACTCGCGAGATTATTGAGCAAAGTGCGTTTGATGAGTATCGCGATGGTGAAATTCAACCCGGTAAAGATGTTCAAAGCGATGAAGAAATCGATGCGTTTGTTCGTCAAGCGGTTGAGAGTGCTTACCATCCGTCATGTTCGTGCAAGATGGGTGAAGACGAGATGGCCGTGGTTAACTCGCAAACTCAAGTACACGGTATCGAAGGTTTACGGGTTGTAGATTCATCTATTTTCCCAACCGTTCCAAACGGTAATTTAAATGCGCCAACCATTATGGTGGCAGAAAAAGCGGCGGACCACATTTTAGGTAAGCCTGTGTTATCGGCATCAACTGCAGATGTTGCTATGGAAAAACAATGGCAATCAACGCAGCGTAGTTCGGAGATCTAATAAGGCCACCCGCAGTTTCGGCTGTGGGGCTTGCAGTGGCGCGCATCACGAGTTGTTTGTGATGCGTTAATGCGAGGAATAAAACTGGAGAAACAATGAAGTATTATTACTTATTTTGGGGGGGTAACTATGACCTTTTGGCTTAGTGCTGGCATCATTTTTACCCTGTTAGCAATTGCGGTTATTTTATTTAAATGGGGTACGGTAAGGTGTGTTGGCGTCACACCGGTTAGAACGTTTACGTTCATTGCAATTTTATTTACATCGGGCCTAGATGTTGGCTTGATTATGTTTCCACTGACAGAGTTTGCAGGTTATGCAGACATAAAAGCAAGCCCAGAGTATGCGTTTGCCAATCCATTAGCCATCGAGTTTGGTTTTTGGGGCTTCTTGATCTGGGGATTTTATTTCCTTACGTGCTTTTATTTCTGTGTAATAGAACCCAAAGTAAAATTCTTTGAAATTGCTTGGGTAAAACTAATTAATAACATCGTTATTATTGGTACATGCGCATTTACTGCATTTTTACTGCTGTCGAATTTACCTTGGTATTTGCCGTCGCTTGGTGATGGTGAGTCAATTATTCCGACATTCTACTTAATGGTGTTTGCAGCGATTTGTTTTGCTGTGTATTCGAGCACAGACATTAAGTATGTACGCTTTTTAAGCATTTCTACTACTTGGTTGTTTATCGCTTTAATCGCATTTATGTGGTTCGGTGCCTTTGTGGGTTCTGATGCACAAACATCAGCATTTGTTGATAACCTTGCGTTAATTGGCAGCTACTTTGGCAACATCAATGAGTTTGTATTACCACTAAATGATTACCATGCCTTCTACCTGTTTTGGTGGTTTGCTTGGAGCATTATGATTGGTCAATTTACTTCGCGCTTTGTGGGTGGTTTAAAAACTTACCAAGTACTGGCAGCTATGTTGATTTTCCCGTCTATTCCAATCGCTATCTGGTTTAGTGTTTTGTATCAATACCATGAAGCGGGTATTGCAACTGCAGGCCTGAAAAACATCGCTATGGTGTTTGTTGGTGTGGTGTTTGTGATCAACTCACTTGATTCTTTGATCCGTTTATACACAGATAACCTAAACTTAACGGTGAAACGTTTAGGTAAATTTAATTATATTGCCTTAAATGTGGTGGCGCTTTCATTGTTAACCCTGCTGTTTAAGTTCGACTTTTTACAGATCCAATGGGTTGGTGCGCTCGTTATTGCATTATTTTTCGGCTGTGCTGCGTTTATTGGCTACAGCAAGTTAAAAACAGTGAAAAATATCGAAGGCTCACCAAAAGACAATAAATTAGATTACACAAAAATAGAAACAGTTAGCTAGGGGAAACCAACATGACAACAAGACAAACAGTATTAGCAGCAGCGTTGCCATTGGCATTACTATCGACATCAGCCATGGCTGACTTATCGACTACGGTTACATTGGCATCAGATTACACCTTCAATGGTGTAAGCCAGACTCAGAATGATCCTGCAATTCAAGGTAGTTTAGATTACGCCTTTGCCGATTCAGGCATGTATGTAGGTACTTGGGCTTCAAATGTAGATTTTGGTGAAGGTACTGACATTGAGTGGGATGCTTATTTTGGTAACTATGCTGAGTTAACTGACGCCCTTAGTGTTGATTATGGTATTGCTTATTACTCTTACCATGGTGAAGATTACTCAAGCGACGGTAATTATTTTGAGACTTATGCAAAGTTTGGCTACACCAATAGTCTGGGTTTCACAGAACTTAACTTTTGGTACGCTTGGGATTATTTCGGTACCGATGCTGGACATGTAATTTCTATGCTTGCGCATACCTTTGAAATTGCCCCAAATCATGCAATTCGTGCCAGTTTTGATGTATCTAACTCATTAGATGGCAATAAGTTTGCTTGGGATGGTAATGATAAGTCATACAACCATTATCGTTTAGCCTATCAAACAAGCTTTGCAGGTTTTGATTTTGAGCTTGCTGGCGAAAATACCAGCCTAGACTGGGATACCGCAGACGAGCGTATTGTTGCGTCTATTTCACGTAGCTTTGATTTATAAGTAGCGTTTTATAGTACGGCTTTAATAAAACGGCTAACCTTCGTTAGCCGTTTTTTTATGCTTAGAATATGGGTATTAAATCTCTTCGCCTTCGTGTTGCATCGCTAAATCATCAAGCTCTGCAAGGGTGTAATCAAAGCCACTATTATCGACTTCGTAACGTATTTTCACGCCATAACCACCTTGGCAAAGACTCGCAGTGACCTTAGCCACTGACCAATGCTTAAGCTTGTTTAAAAACCGATTGGCGGTTTGCTGTGAGTCAAAGCGATAACTGACTTGCGATTCCATCTCTTTTCTAGCCTAAAATTTTTTCGAGAGTGTATGAAATTGCTCTGTTTAAATCAATTGCTCATTGAAAAACGCCAATGTGCGTTGCCATGACAGCTCCGCCTGTTTTTCATCATAACGAGAGGTAGAGTCGTTATGAAAACCATGATTTGCCTGTTCATACATATGCATAGTATAAGGCACTTGATGTGCTTTTAAGTCGCTCTCGTATTCTGGCCACGTTGCATTAACGCGTTTATCAAATTCAGCTAAGTGTACAAGTAGCGGGGCTTTGATATTTTGTCTGAGTTCTTTAACGGCTGGAGTGCCGTAATAGGGCACGCCCGCATTGATTAGTTTGCTATCAACGGCTGCTAGGTAGTTAACCATATAACCACCAAAGCAAAAGCCTACCGCACCGAGTTTGCCATTACTATTTGGGTGTCTTTTTATGTATTCAGCTGCGGCAATAAAGTCTTGTTGGATTTTTTCTTTATCCATAGAGCGCTGCATTGCGCGACCTTCATCGTCATTGCCAGGGTAGCCACCAAGAGGGTGTAATGCATCTGGCGCAAAGGCAATAAATCCAGCTTTGGCAAGGCGGCGAGCAACATCTTTAATATAAGGGTTTAAGCCTCTGTTTTCGTGGATCACTAACACTAATGGGTGCTTACCCGTTAAATTAGCAGGTTCGACTAAATAACCTTTACCTTCGCCGTGACCTTTAAACGAGTCAAAGGCTTTATAGCTGGCTTTGATATCAGGGTCATTAAAGGACACTTGCTCAGCTAATGCGTAGTTTGGCAGTAAAGCGCTACTTAGCATTGCCATTGAATAACCAAGGGCGACTAAGCCACCTAGCTTTTTCATAAAGGTACGGCGGTCCATCAAGCCATGGGCGTATTCATCGTACCAATCGAAAGCTTCTTGGGGAATGTGATTGTGGCGTTGCTCAGTCATACTTATATCCTTTAAAAACGAGTTAGGTTTATAACTTTAGCTGAAATATCAGCGATTAACAGCCAGTTGCTTTGTTTGTATTACCATATCCATAAAGCGGCGCTGCCAAATAGCCTTAAAGGCTTTGTTAAATAGGTATAAAAATATTAGCGGCATTAATAACAGCTTTAAAATTAGTAGAGACAAGATATTCAAAAAGTCGATGAATAAGTCTTCGACGGCTGCCACCATGTTGCTAATGCCAGAGGTGACGGTATCGATAATTTTGCTCACTTGCGATGATTGGTCTTGGTTAAGTGATGCATTTAAGTTTTCTAGTTGTTCGTTTAAGGCGTCTTTGTCTAGGTTCAGCTGTCTTTGCTGGTTTAGTACCGCATTAAACTGCGCTGTTAATTGCTGCTTTTTATCAAGTAATGGCTTGGCTTGTTCAAGCTCAGTAAAGGTCAGTCGCTCAGACAAGCTGCGAGTTGCTTGAATCGCTTCTATTTGGCTATCGACCTCTGTTAGCTTAACTTTGAGTTCTGTCGCTTGCTGGTGGTTCTTAATCTGCTGCTCATTTAATAGAGAGAGCTTGTCGAAGATGGTTTGTTTTTCACTATCGACCTCGGCCTTTAGCTTGGCAGATAAGGCCGAGGTATTATTTGCACTGCTATTCACTGTCTCGACTTTCTCGCTCACCAGCTCACTTTGCTGGTTAATTTGCTCATCTAAGAATATCTGGCTGACGAGGCCTGTTGTCAGCACCACCGCAGGCACTAAAAAGCGAATTAAAATCAGGCTTGCCATAATCTTATGACGTAAGTTAGGTAAATAGTTACGCCATTCACAGATAAAGTAAGCGACGACCGAAACAGTAAAAACACCACTAAAAATAACCCCAGAAGAAATGGTGTATAAAATGCGCTGTAAAAATAACGAGCCTATTGCAAGGCGCATAGCATCCGACATGTATTCAGCTAGGTCATTTACTGGGTCGAGTAGTTGTGCAGGTTGAATACTGGCAATACCAATGCCCACTTCGGCTGATTGCAATAGCGATATAGCAGCATTAACTGTACGAGATGAAGCATACACTAGGGTTGATTGTACAAGGGCGCTGTCGATAAAGCGCATAATGAAATGGTTATAATGCTCTAGCCAACAAAGAAGTAGCAGTATTGTAAGAGATAAATACTTGATAATATGTTGTTTAGTTAGCATAACGCCCCCGACAGTTAGTACGTTTCTTCACGCTACACTATTCATAGCCGTTGAAGCAATCTAATAGGATTGAATTATTTTGCCGATTAACTGTCTATGAATTGCTATTCATCGCTTTAGAGGAAATATGAAAGAACCTGCATCAATTGGCCAGTGCTGTATTGAAGATTTAGATCCCGTGCAAGACTTAGGTCGCTTAGTCTCTTATTTACGTTCAAATCTGGTGACTCATCTTGATAATGCGTTAGAGGATAAAGAGCTAACCTCGGCTCAGTACATCGTGGTTGTGCTACTTGCACGCGGTAAAGTAAATACCTTGGCTGAGCTTTGTGAGCACATGGTGTATGACCGTGGTGCCATGAGTCGATTACTTTCTCGTTTAGAAGACAAGGGCTTAGTTGCTAAGAAGCAGTCAGTTGAAGATCGCCGTTCAACTCTTTTATGCCTCACAGAAAAAGGCCAACAGCTCTACCCGGAAATTTTACCCACTGTAAATGATATCTATCGCAAAGCACTCACAGGCTTCTCTGATGATGAGCAAAAGCAACTCGCAAGCTTACTATTTAGAGCAATTCATAATTTAAAAGCATAAATTTCTCTAAGCGGTACATTGTCGCTGTAGATGCATTTTGATAATATAGTTGCCTAGGCATTTAATTTTAACAAGTCCGGGTTGTTATGTTTGAATCATCTTTGCTTGCGCAGCTTCACGCTCAATTTCCAGCTCATCAATTTAGCCCAGAAGGTTTGTCGGTTGTTCACACAGGCCGCTTTGCCAATGCCATTGTTTATCGTTATAAAGACGCGCAATTTGATCTAATTATTAAAGACTTTCAGCACAGCCCGTGGTGGGTGAGAAAAACCATCGCGCCGCTATTTATCAATCAAGAGTACAAGGGGCTGGCACGCCTGCAAGACGTAGACGGAGTGGTCGATAACTTTTGTCGTTTGTCATCAATTGCCATCGCTTATGATTTTATTGAAGGCACGCCACTTCGCCAGCTTGCCTTGCAACAGCAGCATTTACCGGGTGATTTCTTTAAAGAGTTTGAGCGTTTGGTAGCAAAAATGCATCGCCGCGGGGTGGTGCATCTGGATTTACGTAATTTGGGAAATGTGATTTGTTCAAAAGATGGCAAGCCTTATATTATTGATTTTCAGTCAGCGATTCGCTTTGCACGCTTTCCGCGCTGGTTACAGCGTTTTATGCGTGGTGCCGATATGAGTGGGGTTTATAAGGCGTGGCAGAAGTTAGCCAAAGACTCGTTACCGCAAGCAAAGGCGGATTATTTGCATGACTTTAATCATGTGCGTAAGCGTTGGATTTTTAAAGGTTATCCGATTCAACGTGCCTATTTGTGGTGTAGCGGAGCAGTTACTCAGATTCTTAATTCTGAATTTGTTCGCAGTATATTAGATAGATTGTAAAAAGCGCGCTTGCACGCGCTTAGTGGGGAGAACTAGTATTTAGGCCAACCGTTTGCATCCCAATTCAGGGTGCTGATGAGCAATTTAGGGGTGCCATTGTCACCTGCATCATAGGCATGACGAACAATCACATCGGTATTTAAAATGTCTTGTCCCCCTGGACCTACCCATTGGCTGTTACCCGCATCTAGAATGCTACCGCCGCTAGCTAGCATGTCGGTGCCATTTTTATCTAGGTATGGGCCGCGAATGTCACTAGAGCGACCATATGCAATACGGTAAGTACTATTCGTGCCATCACAGCATTTGCCAACTGAAACAAACAAATAGTAATAGCCTTGGCGATACACTATGGTAGGCGCTTCGATGCCACCAGAGCGACTTGCTAAAGAGTAGATTTGACCAAATGGTTTCATGGTCATTGGGTTAATACGCGTTAGTTTAATACCCGAATTCCATGAACCAAAGGCAAGCCAAGGTGCACCATCTTTTGCCACCACAAGATCAGGGTCAATGGCGTTATAATTATTGCTATTGGTCGTGTTAATGACTAAACCATCATCACGCCAATCACCGGCTGCTACACTGCTTGCTGATGTAAGGCCAATAGCGCTAACACGTGAACCAAAGGTCGAAATCGAATAATAAAGCCAGCTACGACCATTGTAGCTTTTTAATTCAGGCGCCCAGACATCAATTCCATCATGATCTGGCACATAGTTGCTCCACCAGCTTAAACCATTTGAGAAAATCGGTTGCGCATCATTCCAATCTACACCGTTACTTGAATATTTACCGTAGATACCAGGGCCTGTTTGAAAAACCCACCAAGTGCCATTTTCATAGCCAAGGGTAGGATCGTGGGTGACTAAATTACCAGTAAGTGGCCAGTGATCTGCTGCGCCATTGGTTGTGGATGGATCCCAAGGGGTTGATTCAACATTAGCAAGCTTGGTTAGCTGCCACTGCTGTGCATCGCTGCCGTTGTAGCTCCACTGGCTAATATTTGCGCCATCGTTGCCATCAAAAGCATAAAGGTCGAGTGCCTTACCACTGTGATCGTTAATGAAGCTGTAATAGCCGCTACCTTCATCATTAATTTGCCAGTGTTGGCTGGCAACATCAGCATACTCATATTGCACCACATTACCGCCATCAGCAGTCGAGAAGTCAAACACTTCGAGGGCTTTACCACTGTTTAAGTTAATAACCGAATAGTTGCTGCCACCTATGTTAGTGATTAACCAGCGCTGGGTGTCGTGATTAGTGTCAGCCCACTGACTAACATTCGCACCATCGTTGGTTTGCGCGCTGGCTACTTCAACAAATTTAGCACTGTACTTTGATTTAATGGTGTATACGCCATTATCAATCGCATAAGCATTGGGCAGTATGAGTGTTGCTGCCAAGCTGAGTGCAGCTAGGGCTTTTTTTGAAAGTATCATTTTGTCTCCAAATCATTGTTATTGAGCTTTCCTTGTGTGTTCTGCTCCTTGGATGAGTTTTGATCAACACCAATTAATTAAGAGTAATGGTGCAAATGAAAACCATTTATAATACTTTATTATATTATTACCTTTGTAAAGGTTAATGGTAAAAATAATTAACAAAAATTTTACCTTCAACTGTTTTGGAAGGGACTTTAGTGTTTAGCTGAGATACAAAAAAGCCACTCAGTGAGTGGCTTTTCGGATGTTATTGAGTAATAAACTGGCTGGGAATATCCCATTTGAGGGTATGCAGTTGGCCTTGCCAAGTTTGGATGGTGATCCACAGTTTATCATCTGCTGATATGGTTTTAGGAGCTATTGCGTGGGCGTGCTGACCATGATTGGTGCCATGCATTATGCCTTCTTCATCTTTAGCAAACTCCGTTAGTGCTAAAGGCGCTTGGCCAATATTTAAATACGCCTGTCGAACATTGCTTATGTCACCTTGATTAAAGGCGATAAAGAAATCCTTCACATACTCATTGTGGTGTGAGTACGGGGCATCTTCATTTAGCGGCATCGGGGCGATTTTAAATTCGCCCGCTTGTTGCTCTTGCCAAAGTGCAGGAAACTGAGGGTTTAATGACTGATAAATAAACCATACAGGTAAAGCCAGTACCACAGCATGTAAAACATACTTTTTACGTTGCCACCAAGTTGCTTGTAAACGAGCCATTAGTTTGCCTCCTGAACGTTATTCACTGGCGCTGATTGGCGCGCTTTTACAGGTTTGTTATTTACTAATTTTGCGGCGTACATCATAAAACCAGTGATCGACATACCACTTAAAATCAAACCAAAGATAAACCAAATAACCTTTGTCCACAGACCGCCAATATTACCGTAATGCAGCGGATCGGCGATATGCGAAAGGGTGAGTAATCCCGACATGGTTTCTGGGCTTTTACTTGCTGCAATTTCACCCGTCCAAGGATTGATTGAAGTTGAGTAAGCGTAGTTATCGTAGAAAATAGTATCGCCACTGCCCATGATATTAAACATGCCGCGGTTATGCTCTGGCAGCATCACATAACTAGGTTTGAAATCTGGGAATTTCTCTTTGGTAATAGCCAGTGCCGCTTTTAAATCGGTTGGCGGTGTTTGTTTATTCGCAGGCAAAGTTGAAACCGCCACGAGCGGTGCATGCTCTTCTATGTCTATTTCGTTATGCCACATGATGGCTTGCACTAAATACCACAGGCCTGTGAGTGCCATTACTGCCATAAACCAAATTGACCAAACGCCACTTAGGGTATGTAAATCTTTTAGGAAGGTTTTTTTGCCTTGGTTAAAACGTAGTTTTGGCTGACTAAATGCACGCCAAAAGTTTTTATAAATCACTAAGCCTGTTACTAGTGCACCTAAAATAACAAAAGCCATGGCGCTGACAAGATAGTAACCTACGCTGTAACCCTCTTGCCAAGGGAAGAATAGCCAGCCGTGCAGGGTACGCATAAATTCAATGAATGAGATCGTTTCATTAACCGCTTGTACTTCGCCAGTGTATTGATTGACGTAAGCCACAGCGTAAGGTTTGTCGGTATCAGTGAAAATAACCGCATTTACCAAGTAAGGCTCATAATTGAGTACACTCATTACATCGGCAGTCGGGTAGGCTTTTTCAACGCTATTAATAACTTGATCAACACCAAGTGCTGGTAAATCATTTGGGTTGTTTGCACGTGCTTCACTGTTGGTCAGCCAAGTAAGCTCATGGCTTATCACAGATACAGTGCCTGTGACGCAAATAAAGCAAAATAGCACCCATACTGGGAGCGAAAACCAACCATGTAGTTGGAACCAAAGACGTTTACTCATGGTAAAAATAGCCCGACGTTAATTGATGATAGTAATTGTTATCATTTAAATTGTACTACAATCTTTTGAGTAAACACAATCTCTGTCGACGAGCTGCAAAAAAGGCGCTTTAAGCGCCTTTATCATTAGTTTGGTTGAGGGTAACAATTCGTTGTGGGAAAGGTATTTCGATATCCGCCTCTTGAATTACTTTAAATACATTGCGGTTCACCGCTAATTTAGTCTCAATAATTTTGGTGGTTGGCACCCAAAAGCGATAGCTCAAGGTAACACCGCTCTCAGCAAAGCGCTCGATACCGACTTGTGCATGAGGAGAATCACTAACTAGCTCATGATCGTTTAGCACCTTTTCGATAAGCTCAATTGCAAGGTCTGCATTGGCATCATAAGCGATGTCTATTTCACCTTTAACTAACGAATAGCTAAACGAGTTATGTATAATTTCGCCAACAATATGTTTGTTAGGAATGGTGATTTCGACTTTTTCTTCGTTAATCAGAATAGTGTGACCAAGTTCAATGGTTTTAACTTGCCCACTGACGCCTTTTACTTCGATGGTATCGCCAACAACAAATGGCCTTGTTGCAATGATAGCAAGGCCCGCACCGTAGTTTGAAAGCATGCCTTGCATTGCTAAACCAGCACCTAAAGATGCGGCACCAATGGCAGCGACAAATGGGGTCACGCTAATGCCAATTTTGCCAAGGGCAATAACTAAGAACATAATGATCAGCAATACTTTGATGACATTGCTGACAAAGTTGGTGAGGGTAATATCGATATTGTGACGCTGCATGAGGCCAGCAACCATGTTCGATACTTTTTGCGCAATCCATAGGCCAATAAATAGAATTAAGATAGCACCTAAAATTTGCATACTGTAGGTGACCAAATATTCCATAATCAGATTGTAGTATTTTTCGACTTGCTGAATTTCTGAGTCAATCATGTGTTTTCCTAACAAGGTTACTGCGAATTCTGACTATACCAGAACATGCTGAATAACAGGATAGAGTATCGGCACTATTATCGCGCTGAGAAGCGCACTTAATGCCATCGCCACAGAGGCAAAGGCACCGGCTTTTGGCTGATCACTAATCAGTGATGCTGTGCCAATGGCATGGCAAGCAGTACCAATAGCAACACCTTTTGCTTGGGCATTGCGAATATTTATCAGCGAGAAAATCAAATTACCAAATATTGCCCCAAGTACGCCAATAAAAATCACCATGGCTGCCGCTAAAGAAGGTATGCCGCCTAGCGACTCTGTTACTAACAAGGTGATGGGGGTTGTTACAGATAAACTTGCTAAAGATGCGCTTAACTGTGCTGGGGCTGCAAAAAAATAACAAATAAGCGACGCGACAAAGGTGGCATTGATCACCCCTAAACTACAACTTATGAGAATTAGCAGCAGGTTCTTTTTGACATGGATAAATTGCTGATAAAGCGGTAAAGCCAATGCCACAATGGCAGGCTCAAGCAACCAGCTTAGAACTTTACTGTGCTCGGCAAAAGGCTCATAGGGGAGCTTCAGTGCCACTAACAACGCTGCAATTAACACAATTGCCCAGCACACAGGGTTACTAAGCGCTTTAACAGTGGCGTGCTGGGTTTTCGTGTTTAAAAATCGCAGTACTAAGAAAAGTACAATAATAAGCGGGACGCTGAGCCACCATAAACTAACTGTCATTTTCACGGCCCTTAAAATAGGCGATAACAGCGCCTATGATTAAAACACTACTCAGTGGCACGACTATAAAAATAGTCAGTAATAAAGGCCAGTTCTGTGAAATTAAACCCAGATGTTCAATAATACCAACCCCTGCAGGGATGAAAAACAACGGCATGTAATTAAGTAAAGGGCTGGCTGTTGGTTTTAAATGCTGTTCTTTAACGAGGCCTGTTAACAGTAGCACGAGCAGTAACACCATACCGAGTAATGGAGCAGGGAATGAGCTTTGAAGCAAAGTCGTTAAAAACTTGGCAACGGCTAAGCAGGTAAGAATAATAACGCTACTGATAAGGTATTTCATAAGTCAGGATAATTGCGAATAAAGTACAATTACATCATACCCTTGTCAGTTGTACTATGCGACTTTAGCTTACCATGATTTGGCATTATTAAACTTGATATCCTCTGCGCCTTTCGCTTTTGCTATCGCTTTTTTAGTATTTGGATTCATCAGTAAGCGAATTTGACTCCAGGTTTCTTTAGCGAGAATCTTGCGCTGCTGTGAGCGAAAGCTTTGCTGTGTGATTCGTTTAATTGCAGCAAGGGTATCCGGCGAGCGCGCCATGAGGGTTTCTAGTACAGCATCGGTTTGTTTATCAACGTCATCAGTAAGTTGTGTAACTAAGCCATATTCTTTAGCGTCTTCAGCCGAGACAGGACCTGCATGACTTGCCAACCAAAGTGCTTGGTCACGCTTCATTAAACCTGCAAGCACCACGTTAGCCCCCATATCAGGGCATAAGCCCCACCGGGCTTCCATGATCGCTAATTTAGCGTTTTTATCGACGATGCGATAATCAGCGCCGAGTGCGATTTGCATACCGCCACCAAAGCAGTGTCCGGTTACTTTTGCTATCACCGGAATACTTAAGTCTTGCCAACCTAGCACCACTTTTTGCGCTAGATTTTGGTTTCCTGGTAACCATTTGAATAAAAGCTTGATGATATTGCTTGGCTTTTTCATCACTGCAGCAACATCCAGTCCAGAGCAAAAATGCTCACCTTCTCCAGAGATAACCACCGCACGCAAGCTGCGATCACGTTTAATTTCTTTGATTACGTTTGAAAGCTCAACGAACATAGCAAAACTGAGTGCATTTTGTTTCTCGGGACGAGCAAGGCTAACCCATGCGACTTGTTGTTTTATTTCTAGTTTTATCATGGTGACTCCTCTGACCTGTTTGTTAGAGCTTACGAGTTAATTACATCTAAGTAAAGAATTGCTGATGTGTCGCAAGTAATCATTATATTTTCCAAAAATGGGTAACCTTGTCATATATTTAGTTACAAATTGGTGTATATTTTTAAAACAAAGGTGCTAGTTCGCAGCTAGCTTTGTTTTGTGATTAGTTAGATACTTTCGCAAAATCTCATGACACGACTAGACTTAGTTTTAAGTCGCGCTACTAGGAGTAAATATATGCTGATGGGCAAAACAGCTCGCATAACTAAACAATCATCTCGTTCTTTGGCTTTTGCTGCAATTTCTGTCGCATTAACAACTACATTAGTTGGCTGTTCAGATGAAAAAGCACAACAACAAACTACGCCGCCACCGGCCGTATCTGTATTTAATGTCGTCACACAGGAAGTTGGTAATTACCGAGAGTTTGTCGCGCGTACTGAAGCATTCCAAGAGGTTGCGATTAGAGCCCGAGTTGAGGGTGAACTCATTGAACGCCACTTTAATGAAGGCTCATCGGTTGAGAAAGATCAGCTTTTATTACGTATTGACCCATCTGAGTATCGCTCAACTGTTGCAGAAGTTGAAGCTGATTTAAAAAGTAAAATTGCCGCAGCGGGCGCCGCTGAAAGAGATTTAAAACGTGGTAAAGATGTGGCTGCGCAAGGTTTTATTTCGCAATCAGATCTCGATAAACTCACCACGAATTTTGAACAGGCTACAGCAGCTGTAAAAGCCGCGGAAGCTGAGCTTGAAAAAGCAAAACTTAATTTAAGCTATACTGAGATACGTGCACCGTTTGCAGGGCGCATCGGTAAAGTGAACTATGATGTGGGTAATATTGTTGGGCCATCATCTAATGAGCTTGCAGAGCTGACCGATGTTGACCCAATTTATGTAAGTTTTCAGGTTGAAGAAGCTGACTACATCTCTTATCGCCAAAATAATCAAGCACCTTCAGAAAAAGACCCTCGTGATGTGCCTATCGACTTAACTTTGCGTTTACCAAACAACTCAACTTTTGCTGATAAAGGCGAACTTGATTTTGCAGATACCAAAATTAACCGCAATACAGGCACGGTTGAGCTAAGAGCCGCTTTTGATAACCCTGATGGCATCGTTATGCCGGGTCTATTCGTCACTTTAATCGTTGAAAGTACGAATAAACAAGACTTGGCACTCATTCCTCAAGTTGCAGTGCAAGAAAACCAGCAAGGAAAGTTTGTACTCGTTGTTGATGACGAAAATAAAGTGGCTATGCGGATTGTTAAGCTGGGTCGTCGTATTAATGCAATGTGGGTGGTTGAATCTGGTTTAGAGGCGGGTGAAAAAGTCATTATTGAAGGTTTACAAAAGGTACGCCAAGGCGCTGAAGTGAAAGCTGTTGAAAAAAATGTCGATGAAACAACCGGCACTATTTCTAGCAAAGCTAACTCTTAGGAGTGAGATATGATCAGTAAAACCTTTATATCTCGCCCAAAATTTGCCTTGGTAATTTCGATTGTTATTACCATAGCGGGTTTAATTTCAATGGCCTTGCTGCCTGTGAATATGTACCCGCAAATAACCCCTCCGCAAGTACAAATTAGTGCCAATTACCCGGGGGCAAGTGCGCAAATTGTTGAAGAGTCGGTGATCCGGCCCATAGAAGAGCAAGTTAATGGCGTTGAAGATATGATGTATATCGAATCAACATCGTCGAATAACGGCACGGCCAACATAACTGTTTACTTTAAAGTCGGTACAGACACGGATATAGCCCAAGTTAACGTACAAAACCGTGTGGCACTTGCTGAAGCAGGGTTACCTGAAGAAGTTAAACGCCAAGGTGTATCGGTTAAGAAAAAGTCGAGTTCGATGCTTCTCGGTATCAACCTGTACTCTAATCAAGAAAATATCGACGCTATTTTCTTAAGTAACTATGCAACCAATTACTTAACCGAGCCACTTGGCCGTATTAATGGGGTTGCCTCTGCTGAAGTAATGGGGGAGCAAACCTATTCAATGCGCTTGTGGTTACGCCCAGATCGAATGGCATCATTAGGTTTAACTGTGTCAGAAGTTCAAGCGGCACTGCAAGAGCAAAATACCATCGTAGCCGCGGGTAAGCTGGGTGCTGCACCCTCAGCACCGAGTCAGCAATTTGAGTATTCGATTCAGGCTAAAGGGCGCTTAAAAACCCCTGAAGAGTTTGGCCAAACCATTATCCGCTCGAGCAAAGATGGTAACTTTGTGCGCTTGAATGATATTGCCCGTATTGAATTAGGTGCAGCAAGCTACAGCACAACAGCAAAGTTAAACCAGCAAGACACTGCATTCATCGTTATTTATCAGCTAACAGAAGCGAATGCGACGCAAGTAGCTGCTGATGTAAAAGCCCGTATGGCAGAGCTGGCTAAACAGCTACCTGATGGTGTTGAGTACTCAATTCCTTATGACACCACAGAGTTCATCAATCGCTCGATTGATGAAGTGGTCGTCACCCTTGTCCAAGCGGTTGGCTTGGTTATTTTAGTGGTATTTTTATTCTTACAAAATTGGCGCGCTACGCTCATTCCAACGGTGGCTATTCCGGTATCCTTGGTGGGGACTTTCGCGTTTATGATGATGATGGATTACTCCATCAACTTAATCACCTTGTTTGGTTTAGTACTTGCAATAGGTATCGTGGTCGATGATGCCATTATCGTTATTGAAAACGTTGAGCGAATACTAAAAGAAGAAAAGCTGCCAATTAAAGAAGCGGTTACCAAAGCGATGGAGCAGGTATCGGGGCCAATCGTGGCAACGACCTTAGTATTGCTTGCGGTGTTTGTGCCAGTAGGCTTTATGCCGGGAATAACCGGGGAGCTTTATAAACAGTTCTCGGTGACGATTTCATTTGCGGTACTCATTTCTTCTTTAAACGCACTGACATTAAGCCCTGCATTGTGTGCTTTATTGTTAAATGAAAAAGCCATGAAGCCGATTAAATGGTTAGCCCCATTCGAAAATATCATTACTCGTTCGACCAATGGCTACAGTAAAGTTATTAACTTTATCCTCAAACGTACCGCGAGAATGGCATTGTTTGCGGTGGTTATTTTTGCAGCTGCAGGTTGGCTAGTAAAAACAGTGCCTACAGGCTTTGTACCAGCAGAAGATCAAGGCTTTCTTTTTGTTGATGTGCAATTACCAGATGCGGCAGCTAGTGGTCGTACCCAAGATGTAATGCATAAGCTGGGCGAGATTGTAAAAAATGAACCAGCGGCAACTGACTTTATTGCGGTTTCTGGCTTTTCATTACTCGGTGGTGCGGGTTCTAATAATGCGCTTGGTATTGTGGTACTCAAGGATTGGGAAGAGCGTACCAGCCCAGAGCTTGGCTTACGTGCAGTACTAACGCGCCTGATGGGGCAGTTCTGGGCGATGCCAGATGCGCAAATCATGGCCTTTAATCCGCCTTCAATACCTGGACTTGGCACAAGCGCAGGCTTTGAGTTTAGGTTACAAGACAGTGAAGGACGCGAGCCTGCTGAACTTGCACAAGTGTTAAATGGCTTAATTTATGAAGCGAACCAGCGTCCAGAGCTGTCAAATGTTTACAGTACATTTAGAGCAAATGTGCCACAGTATTTCCTTGAAATTGACCGTAATAAGGCAAAAGCTCAAGGGGTGGCGCTTAGCGATATTTTCTTAACCTTGCAGGCGCAACTTGGCTCGTTATACATAAATGACTTTAACCAATTTAGCCGTACTTACCGCGTTATCATGCAGGCGGAAAGCCGTTTTCGTCAAAACCCAGCAGACTTACAGTACTACTATGTACGTAATGATGAGGGAGCAATGGTGCCGCTCACTACATTGGCTAAGCTGGAGCCAATTTTAGGCCCTACAAGCTTAACGCACTTTAACTTATATCGTAGTGCAAGCATTAGCGGACAACCTGCAGCGGGTTATGCCAGTGGTGATGCCATTAAAGCAATGCAAGAGCTAGCTGAGCAATTACCTACAGGCTATGTGTATGAGTGGGCTGGGCAGTCTAAACAAGAGATTGAAGCGGGTAATATGGCGCCAATCTTATTTGGCTTAGCGGTGGTATTTGTGTATCTATTCTTGGTTGCGCAATACGAAAGCTGGACAATTCCGTTTTCGGTCATTGCAGCGGTACCGTTGGCGTTATTTGGTGCCATGCTTGCGCTGTATGTGATTGGTATGGAAAACAACATCTATGCGCAGGTTGGTTTAGTGCTACTGATTGGCCTATCCACCAAAACCGCTATTTTGATTGTTGAATTTGCTATGGAAGAGCGTGCGGCAGGTAAAGGTATTTTTGAAGCGGCTCTTAATGCGGCAAGATTACGCTTTAGGGCCGTATTGATGACGGCATTGTCGTTTGTACTTGGCGTATTACCGCTGGTGTTTGCAAGTGGCGCAGGGGCTGGCAGTCGAATATCGCTCGGTATTACCGTGTTATTCGGGATGTTAGCTGCAACCATTTTTGGCACCTTGCTTGTTCCGCTATTTTATACGCTCGTGCAATCAATGCGCGAAAAGATAAAAGGCACAGCAAGTGCGGAGTAAAATCTGTTATTAATTACAAAAAAGTCAGGGCAACCTGGCTTTTTTTTTGGTAAAACTCAAAAGAGGTTTGTTATCATAGCCAGATTCAAAGCGATACACATGTGCAGAGGTTTAAGGAATGGCTGGTCCACGCTTATACAGTGAAGAAGAAGTAACTCATCAGGCTTATGATATCTTTTTAGAATTAGCGCCTGATAATTTAAGCGAGCAAGATATTGCTGATTTTAACGAGCACAGAGAAGAGCTTGGCTTTATTGAAGAAGGTGAGCCTGACGAGCAGTGGCAAGATTTTGTTGCACTAGAAATTGAACCTGAGCTATTTGTTCAAGTCTTAGTAGGACTTGAATTCGACAATCAAGATATCTTGTTTGCGAAAATTTTAATTAGCCGAGACAAAGATGCACCGTTTTGCCACATTCTTTGGAAAGATAGCGAATAACTCTCCAGCCGATGTTTGACTCTACTTTTAGTTGTTTTAATTCAATAAAACGAATTATTTTGCCCGCCCTGCTAGTTTGCAGTTGGCAGGCTTTTGCTGTTGATCCGTTTGAAGACTTTCATGAGTACGGGCAATTATCAGAAGAAGAAATCCATAAAATTCATAAAGGCGAGTTGCTGTACGGAGATATGGAGTTTGGTTTTATGGTAAGCCGCGGTAATACCAACTCAACTAGTTTCAAACTTAAAGGTAACCTTTACCAAGATTTCGAAAAGTGGCGTAACCAATTTAAGCTCGATACTTTATACAAACGTGACCGTAATGAAGAAACCGGTGATGAAGAAGTTTCTGCTGACCGTATTTTTGTATCAGGCCAAGGTAACTATAAGCTAAATGTGAAAAATGAGTCATTTTTCATTTACGGTGACTATGAGCGAGATAAGTTTAGTGGTCTTGAGTTTAAGAGCACCATAGCGACGGGTTACGGTAACCGCATTTACCAAGGTAGCAAGAATAAAGTCGATATCGATGTGGGCCCTGGTTTATACCGCTCGGTGGCTGATCAAGAGACTGCAACAGAAGAAGATGAAACAAAAACCGGTTATCTGCTTCGTCTAGCGCTGCAGTGGGAGCGTACGGTTTCTGCTCGCACTCGCTTTAATCAAGATGTCAGTTATGAACAATCATTGTCAGGGTTAAACTCGCGTTTAAAGTCAGAAACATCCCTGATCAGCAAAATTATGGGTGATGTATCACTCAAATTTACTTACATGTATCGCTATAACTCAAAACCAGAGGAAGATAAGCTCAAGTACGATTCTGAGCTGAGTGCAACCTTTGTTTATAGCTTTTAAGAGAATACTTCAGAATGTATCAACATAAACAGTACGCTATTTTTATTTTTGTTATTTTAGGCTGGATTGGCGCCTTCATTGCCTTAGCTTGGAACTTAATTGGTGCAGATATTCCTCTTATGGCGTTTAGCGCTATCTTAGTGCTGGTGGCCTTTTTGTTTCATGGTTTAACGATTAAGGTGAGCGATAAAACAGTAAGCTGGGCATTCGGTCCGGGTGTATTTGGAAAAACCGTGACTTTTGATGAGATTGAATCTGTTCGAGCGGTAAGTAATTCATTTCGTCATGGTATTGGTCTGCGTATCACCCATGATGGCTGGGTTTACAGTGTATCTGGATTTAGTGCTGTTGAATTGGCAATGAAAGACGGCACGCACTATCGCTTAGGAACCAATGACCAAGAAGGTTTACTGGCTGCGCTTAGAGAACATATTGCTGAACCTGTGACAGACGCTTCTGTGGATACAGAAGAAGTAGTCGAATAACAGATATAAAAAAAGCGCCAGTGGCGCTTTTTTTATAGTAATGGTTTAGTGGCTGTGACCACAACCACCTTCACCGTGCACATGACCATGTGCTAATTCTTCTTCAGTTGCATCGCGTACTTCAAGTACTTCAACATCAAAATGAAGGGTAATACCTGAAAGTGGGTGGTTACCATCGACAATAACGTCTTCGTCTTGAATTTCGATGATCATCACTGATTGGTCGCCAGCGTCAGTCGTAGCGCGGAACTGCATACCCACTTCAATTTCCATACCTTCAAACATTGATTTTGGTACTGCTTGCATTAGGTCATCGTGACGCTCACCATAGCCTTGCTCTGGCTCAACAGTTACGCTGAATGTGTCGCCCGCTTCTTTACCTAATAGCGCATTTTCGAGGCCTGGAATTAAGAAACCCGTGCCAACGATAAACACCAGTGGCTCGCCATCGAAAGAGTTGTCGATGGTGTTTTTGTTATTATCCAATACTGAATAATGCATTTTTACCACTTTGTTTGCTGCTACGATCATAGTCATTCCTATTTATTCATCTTCGAGAGAGTAAGGCAGAGCTTGAATAGATAACTCTACCTGAGGGAGGTGTTTAGCTCGCAAAATTTGGCCTGCTTCATTATCGTTCGGAAGCACAACAAGGCCCATTAAGGTTTGCGTTTGTTGATTATAACTTTGGCTAATAAGCTTGCCAGCACGGCGCCAGTTTTCGCCCATTTGTGTTTCGAGTTCAAGCTCGTCAAGTAAGCCTTCAGCTTTGCCCGAAACTATGTACATAGCACGTTTATTTTTGCCTAGGTATTTCATACGGGCGACAGTTTCTTGCCCTGTGTAGCAACCTTTTCTGAAACTGATACCACCAAGCGCTTGCAAGTTAACCATTTGCGGTACGTATTCGCCAATAGCGTCGCTGTTTAATGACGGCTCGCCTGCGGCAATAGCTGCCTGTTGCCATAACGCGTCATCATCAAGAGCTGTGACGTTATCAGGTAAGCTAAATTCTTCGTTGACCATAAGCAATACGCGGTTATCTGCAAGCTTTAACGCTTTACCGCCAGCAAAATCGACAGCGTTGTGCTCACTGTCAAAATTAATTGCTAAGGTTTCTAGTGTCGCTGTTAGATCATCACCTAGTAAGCCAATTAGCGGTTTTTCAGATTGCTGAATTTCTACTTGCGAAAAAACGGCGTATTTTTTTAACTCGACTAGCGATTGCTCTACCTCAGGTTTTGACCCTGCAAGGTAATAGTTATCAAGGTGTGAAAACAACCTAAACACACCCCAAAGCTTGCCTTTTGCATTACAGTGGCCAGCCCAAAGGAAGTTATCATCAGTTAATTTGTTGATATCTTGCGTAATTTGTCCGTGAAGGTAAGACAACTTATCTTTGCCAGTTAGGCTGATAAGTGAATAAGATAAAGGACATGCGTAAACAGTCGACATAAAAACCTTCTTTACGATATGAATGAGCGCTAATGATAACTTAGTTAGGGTAGCAATTTAAATAGCTGTTTATTCGATAGCAATTTGGTAAACTGCAGACAAATAAGTACGAGGTTTAAAATGACTGAAATTCACAGTAAAGAACGTATTCGTTGGGCATGCCGTCGCGGTATGTTAGAACTAGATGTTTTATTTATGCCATTCGTTGAAGAAGCGTTTGACTCACTATCAAAAGAACAGCAAGCCGTTTTTCAACGCTTACTTGAGTGCGATGATCCTGATTTATTTGCATGGTTTATGGGTCATGAAGAGTGTAAAGACCCTGAGCTAAACGGCATGGTTACGTTAATTTTAGACCGAGTTCGTGTATAGATTTACCGTTACAAATAACACCCCCGACCACAAACCCTTTGTGGTCTTTTTTTGCTTAACAGCCATTATTTCATGTTTTGCTTATCAGCATGTTATCGCTCAGCTGTTGGTTTGCTTTGCGTGCTTTTTCTTAGCCATTCTTAGTTTTAAAAAAGTCCAACAAGCACAACCTGAAAAGGGTTTTATAATTTTAGAGCAAGCAGAGCTTAGATTTGCAAACGACAAACTGAAAGTACAAGGCCAAATAACGGCTAAAAGTTATGTGTTTGCTAATTTTGTAGTGCTGAGGTTGGCTGGGTTTTATCAATCACACTGGCTGATTATAAGCTCAGCCAGTGTTGATGAAGAAAGTTTCTCGCGTTTAAAGCGCGCGATTATTGCAGTGCAGCAACCGACTTAGGCGTTAAAATTGTCGGTGTTGGATTTTCGTTTTGCTCTGGGTAATCAATCGTGTAATGAAGACCACGACTTTCTTTACGCTCAAGGGCGCTGCGAATAATAAGCTCTGCAACCTGTACTAGGTTTCGAAGTTCTAATAAGTTATTTGTCACCCTAAAGTTTGCGTAATAGTCGTGAATTTCTTGCTGCAGTAATTCAACGCGGTGAAGCGCACGTTCTAAACGTTTCGTTGAGCGTACAATACCCACGTAATCCCACATAAATAACCTTAGCTCATGCCAGTTGTGGGTAATAACGATTTCTTCGTCTGAGTTAGTTACGCGACTTTCATCCCATAATGGTAAGGCTTCAAGGGCAGGGCTTGCATCGATTTTGCTCAGAATATCTTTCGCGGCAGCATGGGCAAATACAATGCACTCAAGTAAAGAGTTGCTCGCCATACGATTAGCACCGTGTAAGCCTGTGTAAGCTACTTCGCCAACCGCATATAAGTTATCTAAATCTGTACGGCCATTAAAGTCGGTCATAACACCGCCGCAGGTATAGTGTGCAGCAGGCACCACAGGAATGGCTTCTTTGGTAATGTCGAGGCCAACACTTAAGCATTTTGCGTAGATAGTTGGGAAGTGCTCAATGATAAAATCTTTATCTTTGTGGCTAATATCAAGGTACACACAGTTCGCACCAAGGCGTTTCATTTCAAAATCGATGGCACGAGCAACAATATCGCGAGGGGCAAGTTCTTCGCGCTCATCAAAGTCTTTCATAAAGCGAGTGCCATCAGGGCGTTTTAAATACGCACCTTCACCGCGCATAGCTTCTGTGATCAAAAAGTTTTGCAGCTCTGGGTGATACAAACTTGTTGGGTGGAATTGGTTAAATTCCATATTGGCTACACGGCACCCCGCACGCCATGCCATTGCGATACCATCACCACTCGATACATCAGGGTTGGAAGTATATAAATATACTTTACTTGCGCCGCCTGTTGCCAGTGATACGAACTTGGCAGCGATAGTTTCAACTTTTTTATCTACACAATTCCAGACGTATAAGCCGTGAACATGCTTGCCTTTTTTAGCTAAGCTTTTATCTGTGATTAAATCAATGGCATTGTAATTTTCTAACAGGGTGATGTTAGGGTGTGCTTGTACTTGGCTAATTAAGGTTGTTTGCACTGCTCGGCCTGTGGCATCGGCGGCATGTAAAATACGACGATGACTATGACCACCTTCGCGAGTTAAATGAAAACGCTCTTTACCTTTTGAATCGAACTCCATATCAAAAGGTACGCCTTGCTCAATTAGCCACTTTAAACATTTTTTAGCATTGCTTGCTGTGTAGTGAACAGCATCACGGTCACATAATCCGCCGCCTGCATCGAGAGTATCTTCAACATGAGATTCAATGCTGTCATTCTTTTTATCAAATACTGCTGCAATACCACCTTGAGCATATAAGGTAGAACCCTCAGTTAATGCGCCTTTACTAAGTACTGTCACCTTACAGTGATTAGCAAGCGATAAGGCAAGAGATAGGCCAGCGGCGCCGCTGCCAATGATAGCGACATCAGTAATGTGATGTTTATTTTGGTTCATGTCTGTGGTCTTTGCGGTTACAATGCTCGGCTAGTAGTGCCAAAAGTTTGAGCAAATAAATTTTTATGTGGTATACGTATATGTACCATATTTGCTTTAACACTATTAGTCATTTTAATACGTTATACCAATCTTATTAGTTTTATCGTCACATAAACAGTTTATTGTTAGCTGTTTTAAATTGTGAGTTTAATTTAGATAACCGTTGATTTTTAAGCAGTTATTGAGGTTGTCGTGTAATAAGATTGGTATGACTCAATTTATTTGCGTGCTATTTTATAAAAAAATCATTTTAAACTGAACTTTTATATTCATGGTGCAGTCAGAGTTTGTGTAAACAATGGCGAGTATATGAATAGCAAGCAAGAATCAAACAGAGGAGTACCGGCTCGAATGAGCGAGCAGGATTTGGATTTAGCGCTAGTTAAAAGGGTCCAGCAAGGAGATAAAAACGCCTTCAACCTATTAGTTAGAAAATATCAGAATAAAATTGCAGGTTTGATTTCACGTTATGTATCGAACCAAGGTGATGTTGCTGATGTCGCACAAGAAGCTTTTATTAAAGCCTACCGTGCATTACCTAACTTTAGAGGTGATAGCGCCTTTTACACTTGGTTGTACCGTATCGCCGTAAATTGTGCTAAAAATTACTTAGTTGCGCAGGGTCGCAAACCCCCAGCTAACGATGTTGATGCCGAAGAAGCAGAATTTTATGACAGTGCAGATGCAATGCGTTCAAACGCATCGCCAGAAAACCTGTTATTAAGTGACGAAGTACGTGCTGTAATTTTTAATACGATTGATAGTTTGCCTGAAGATCTAAAAACCGCGATTACCCTTCGTGAAATTGAAGGTATGAGCTATGAAGAAATAGCCGTGGTTATGGATTGCCCTGTGGGAACGGTGCGTTCACGTATTTTCCGTGCCCGTGAGGCGATTGATAATAAATTGAATCCATTAATAGGTGAGTCTTAGTATGACAAAAGCAGACGTTAACAAGTTGGATAATGAGCAGTTGTCCGCGTTACTTGACGGCGAGCAGCAGTTAACTGATCAAGCGATCACAAACGACGATGTGTCTACATTTGGTCGTTACGCATTGATTGGTGATGTAATGCGTGCTGAGGCAAATAACAACGCTTTTAATTTTGACATTGCAGATGCAGTGGCTGAATCACTAGAGCAAGAACCTGTTTACGCAGATTTCGCGAATAAAACAACGGCACCAAAAAGCGAAGAAATCGTGGCGGCAACAGGCACTGATAACGTAGTAGCATTTAATTGGCGTCGTCCATTTGCCCAAGTGGCCATTGCTGCTAGTGTTGCCATGTTTGCTATTGTGGGCGTACAAACTTTGCCACAAAACAGTGAAGTGCCACAAAATGACATCCCAACATTACAAACTGTACCATTAACCGGTATGGCCTCTCCTGTTAGTTACTCATCTGAGCAACCTGCATTAGAAAATGCAGAGCAAGGTTTACGTGAGTTACAACAACAGCGTATTGGTGCATTAGTGCTTGAGCACCAACGTCAAGCACGTGTTGCATATTCGCTAGAAAAATCGCAAACTGCAGAAAATGCAGACGAGGAAAAAAACTAATTAAATGAAAGTTTTTACTTTTATTTTGTCGCTGGTATTAACGGCTCCAGCCATTGCCAGCGACGAAAATCCCGCCAAGACTTTATTAAATGATATGGCTATGGCCGTTCATACTCGCAACTTTGACGCATCATTTGTGGTTGTAAAAGGCCAAGCCATGGAACCCTATCGCTGGTTACATGCAAAACAAGGCGATATTGAGCTTGAGCATTTAAGTTTACTCAATGGCGCTGGCCTCGAAATGGTGCGCGTTGACGATCAAGTGACCTATTTTGAGCCTCATTCTGAGCCTTATTCAGTGAAAACAGACTCTATAGCCGGGCCAATTCCTGAAGTACTTTTTAAAGATATTAATCGACTAAGCGCTCACTATGATTTTGTGCTTGGCGGAAAAGGCCGTATTGCAGGGCGCTCAGCACAGTTAGTGCGTATCGAATCAAAAGATGAATACAAATATAACTATTGGATTTGGCTAGATACTGAGTCATCGTTGTTGCTTAAATCTGCCTATGTGAATCACAAAGGTGAAATGCTTGAGCAGTTACAGTTAACTCATATCAGCGTAACAGAGCAGCCAGCACCTATGTTAGTTGAAATGCAAAATCGTGACTTTCCAGCAGTCCTTGCGACTAACGATTTAGCCAGCGATGGTGACGGCGCAGCGAATGATTGGAAAATTGGTTGGCTCCCTGATGGCTTTAAGTTATTAAAGTCAGATCGCCATAAACTTGATTTAAATAATGAACTTGCTGACTATTATTTATATTCAGATGGGTTTGTTGAAGTGTCTGTTTTTATTCAAAGACCGTTACCTGGAAAGCGTGCAAGCGGCGCTTTAACCTCAGGTGCAACGACTGTGTATGTGCACAATGGTGGTAGCTTTGATGTATCGGTTGTTGGTAATATCCCAGCTATGACAGCCAAAGCTATAGCTGAGTCGGTAGCACGACCTCTTTAAATCATGATTGAACAAACACTCACTGTCGTGTCAGTTAAAGGCACGACAGCGAATTTAGAAGCAGAACAAAAGCAAGCCTGTGCCGGCTGTAATGGTCGTTGTGGTTCGCAAGTTTTTGCAAAGCTGTTTGGAACAGCTAAAAAAACCTTTCCTTATACCTTCGAAAAAGAGCTCCAAGTAGGGCAAAAAGTAACTTTAGCACTCGATGATAGCCACTTAGTTAAACACGCTATGGCTGTTTACATGCTACCCCTTTTGTTTAGTTTAGGGTTTGCTTTAATCGCATTTTCGGCTTTTTCGCTTGCCGAAGGCTGGCAAATTTTAGCCGCCGTGATTGGTGGTTTGACGGGCTATGCGATAGCAAAATCAAGGGTTAAGAGCCTGAAGCATGATATTAAAGTAATAAAAATTCACCCAATTACTATTCCTTTCACTCAAATAGATGGTGATTAAAGCCAATTAAATGTAAAATTGTCGCTTTATACACTTAGTCCATTTTATATAGAAGTTTAGAATCCAGTTTATGAAGCATATCCGTAATTTTTCGATCATCGCCCATATTGACCATGGTAAATCGACTCTCTCTGACCGTCTTATCCAAGTTTGTGGTGGTTTAACAGACCGTGAAATGCAGCAGCAGGTGTTAGACTCAATGGACATAGAGCGTGAGCGTGGTATTACCATCAAAGCGCAAAGTGTAACGCTAAATTATAAAGCTAAAGACGGCGAAACATACCAGTTAAACTTTATCGACACGCCAGGACACGTTGACTTCACATACGAAGTATCACGTTCACTTGCAGCCTGTGAAGGTGCACTTTTAGTTGTTGATGCGGGTCAAGGTGTAGAAGCTCAAACCTTAGCTAACTGCTACACAGCAATCGAAATGGACTTAGAAGTTATTCCAGTTCTAAATAAAATCGACTTACCACAAGCTGATCCACTTCGTGTAGCAGAAGAAATTGAAGATATCATTGGTATCGATGCCCTAGATGCAGTGCAATGTAGTGCTAAAACGGGTATTGGTATTGAAGAAGTACTCGAAATCATTGTTAAAGATATTCCGCCGCCAGAAGGTGACAAAGACAAGCCACTACAGGCGCTTATCATTGACTCATGGTTTGACCCATACCAAGGCGTTGTATCACTAGTACGTATTAAGCACGGTGAATTACGCTCGGGCGATAAAATTAAGATCATGTCGAATGATCAAGTTCATATCGCAGATAAAGTGGGTATTTTCACACCAAAACAAACTAACACGGGTATCTTAAAAACCGGTGAAGTAGGCTTTGTTATTGCAGGTATTAAAGAAATCCATGGTGCACCAGTTGGTGATACCATCACTTTACAACGTAATTCTGCGCCTGAGCGTTTACCGGGCTTCCAACGCATTAAACCGCAGGTTTATGCAGGTATGTTCCCAATTTCATCAGATGACTATGAGTCATTCCGTGATGCGCTTGATAAATTAAGCTTGAACGATGCGTCGTTATTCTTCGAGCCAGAAAACTCAACAGCACTAGGCTTTGGTTTCCGTTGTGGCTTCTTAGGTATGCTACACATGGAAATCATTCAAGAGCGTCTTGAGCGTGAATACGACATTGATCTTATTACCACTGCGCCAACAGTAATCTACGAAGTAGAGACTAAAGACGGAACTAAACAGATAGATAACCCGTCTGACTTACCGCCAGTGAATAATATTCTTGAAATCCGTGAGCCAATTGTTGAAGCTAACATATTAGTTCCGCAAGAGTTTTTAGGTAACGTAATTACGCTTTGTGTTGAAAAGCGTGGTATGCAAACTAAAATGAGCTACCATGGTAAGCAAGTTGCGGTGACGTACGAATTACCGATGGCTGAAGTAGTCATGGACTTCTTTGATAAGTTAAAATCAACAAGCCGTGGTTTTGCATCGCTTGATTATAACTTCAAGCATTTCCAAGCTTCAGACATGGTACGTGTTGACGTATTAATTAATGGTGAGCGTGTTGATGCGTTAGCGATTATTGTTCACCGTGATATTGCACAATCACGTGGTCGTCAGTTAGCTGAAGCACTGAAAGACTTAATTCCACGTCAGCAGTTTGATATTGCGATTCAAGCAGCGATTGGTCAGCATGTTATTGCCCGTACAACAGTTAAGCAATTACGTAAAAACGTAATCGCAAAATGTTACGGTGGTGACGTGAGCCGTAAGAAGAAACTGCTACAAAAACAAAAAGAAGGTAAAAAGCGAATGAAGCAACTAGGTAACGTTGAAGTACCTCAAGATGCATTCTTAGCTATCCTTAAAGTTGGTAAATAATTAGAAGTAAATAAAGGAATTAATGCATGGCGGGTTACTTTTCTATTTTCTTAGTGTTGTTAACGCTAGGCTCAGGATTAATTTGGTTAATTGACCACTTTATGTATGCGCCAAAGCGTCAGCAACGCATTGCCCTTGCTCAAAATGCAGCAGGTGGTGAACTAGACGAAGAAACCGCCGCATTAATTGCGCCTGAGCCAAGTATCACTGAAACGGCTAAGTCAATTTTTCCGATGATTGCAGCGATCACGATTTTTCGCTCTTTCATTTTTGAACCGTTTCAAATTCCATCTGGCTCAATGATGCCAACCCTATTAGTGGGTGACTTCATTTTGGTACAGAAGTACTCATATGGCATCAAAGACCCAATTTGGCGTAGCCAGTTAGTTGATGTTGATGAACCTGAACGTGGTGATATTGTGGTATTTAAATACCCATTAGACGAGCGTGTAGATTACATTAAACGTACGATTGGTTTACCGGGCGATAAAATTGTTTATCGCAATAAGCACCTTTATATTCAGCCAAAATGTGCCGAAGGTGAAACGCAGCAAGGTGATTTGCTGTGTAATGAATACAACAAAATTGATATGGAAATCCTCAATAGTGACGAGTTCAAGCAGGGTTCGATGAATTTAGTGCGCTTAGAAGAAAACCTAAGCACATTGAATCATAATATTTTAATTAACCCGCAAGCTCCTGAAATGAAAGGCCGTTATTATCAACAACCAGGTACACGCTCTGATGAGTGGGTTGTTCCTGCCGATCATTATTTCATGATGGGTGATAACCGTGATAATAGCCAAGACAGTCGCTTTTGGGGCTTTGTACCTAAAGAAAACTTGGTAGGTAAAGCCGTCTTTATATGGATGAGTTTTGAATTTGAGAATGGCCCAGATGACTTTTTACCAGGCTGGGTTCCAACTGGTGTTCGTTTTGAACGCCTAGGTAATATTCAGTAACGATGAAAAAAAACGTAACAGAGTTATACAACAAAATAGGTTATACATTTACTGATCAAGCTTTGCTTGAGCAGGCAATGACGCACCGCAGTCATAAAGGCCAACATAACGAGCGCTTAGAGTTTTTGGGCGATTCGATTTTGAGCTTTGTGATTGCGAATGCGCTTTACACTAAATTTCCAAAAGCACGCGAAGGTGATTTAAGCCGCATGCGTTCGACCCTAGTTCGTGGTCAAACGTTGGCTGAATTTGGCCTAGAGTTTGGCTTAGGCGATTACTTACGCTTAGGTCCAGGCGAGCTTAAAAGCGGTGGTTTTCGCCGTGAATCAACCCTTGCTGATGCCGTTGAGGCGATTATTGGTGCGGTGTTCTTAGACTCAAACATTGAACAATGTGGTGAGTTAATTTTAAGCTGGTACGAGTCGCGTCTTGATGCAATTTCGCCGGGCTTAAATCAAAAAGATCCGAAAACATTACTTCAAGAATACTTACAAGCGCGCAAATTATCGTTACCTGGCTACACTGTAATTGATACAAAAGGCCAAGCGCACAATCAAACATTCACGGTTGAATGTATTGTTGAAGGGATGGATAGCATTATCTCAGTAGGTAGCTCACGTCGTAAAGCTGAGCAAAAAGCCGCTGAAAAAGCCTTAAAGATACTTAAAAATGAATCTTGATGATTTAATTAGCAAAGAACCTGCAGAGCTAGACACGCACTGCGGTATGGTTGCCATTGTTGGCCGCCCAAATGTAGGTAAATCAACCTTACTTAACTATATTGTTGAGCAAAAGGTGTCTATTACCTCGCGTAAGCCACAAACCACACGACACCGTATCATGGGTATTCATACCGAAGGTAAATACCAAGCTGTTTATGTGGATACACCAGGCTTACACGTAGAAGAAAAACGCGCTATTAACCGTTTAATGAACCGTGCTGCATCAAGCTCAATTGGTGATGTCGAACTTATCATCTTTGTGGTTGAAGGCACACACTGGAACGAAGACGATGAGATGGTACTAAATAAAGTACGTCAAAGTGGTCGCCCAGTGTTATTAGTTATGAATAAAATTGACCAAGTTAAAGACCGTGATTTAGTGCTTCCGCACATGCAGTTTTTAGGTGGTAAGTTTGATTTTGTGGCTATTATGCCGGTCTCTGCGAAGCAGGGTAAAAATATTGATTTAATCAAAGATGAAGTGAAAAAGCGTTTACCGCTTTGTGAGTTTTACTTCCCTGAAGACTACGTAACAGACCGTTCAATGCGCTTTATGGCAGCTGAAGTGATCCGTGAAAAGCTGATGCGCTTTATGGGTGATGAGTTACCATATTCAGTCACTGTAGAGATTGAACAGTTTAAATGGCAAGAAAACGGTGTTTGGCAAATTAATGGTTTGATCCTCGTTGAGCGTGAAACGCAAAAGCGTATGGTGATCGGCAATAAAGGCGAAAAGCTGAAAGTTATTGGCCGTGAAGCTCGTAAAGACCTTGAAGATATGCTTGATAACAAAGTGTTTTTAGAACTTTGGGTAAAAGTGAAGTCTGGCTGGGCCGACGATGAGCGTGCGCTACGTAGCCTTGGCTATGGTGAAGACTAAGTAAAGTCTTACACGCCATGGATAGCGAATTCTACACAGCATACTTGCTGCACCGACGTCCATTTAGCGACTCGAAAGTCATGCTCGATATGCTGGTAGAAGGTGTAGGTCAGCTGAGAATGCTGGCCCGTGTTAGTGGTCGCCAGGCCACTAAACATAAAGCACAATTACAACCTTTCCAATCTCTGCTCGTACAATATAACGGCAAGTCTGATTTAAAATACATTAATCGTTTTGAACCCCATGGCCGGCAAACTATGTTGCAGGGTACCGAGCTTTATTGCGGCTTCTATATGAACGAATTAACCAATCGTATCGTACCTATCAATGAGCCGATGGAAAGTGTTTATCATCTTTATAAACAGCATCTAGGTGAATTATCAACCACTAAAAACCTGCAAGCGGTGCTTCGCTCTTATGAGTTTCAGTTACTTGAAATGCTTGGTTATGGCGTTGATTTTAGTGTTGATGCCGAAGGTGATGAAATTATCGATGCAGCAAATTACCAGTACTTTGCTGAATACGGTTTTTTACTGCATGACGACCCCCATAGTGGTTTTTCAGGAAAGCAATTAAATGCCATAGCAGCTCATGACTTTAGCGCCCCTGATGTGTTATATATGGCAAAGCAATTAAGTCGATACTTACTCAAGCCTTTACTTGGTAAAAAGCCATTAAAAAGCCGTGAGTTATTTATTAAGTAGGCTGATGTTCAGCCTTGAATCGTTGTTTTAAACAGGTAAAAAAATGAAAGATATTCTTCTTGGTGTAAACGTTGATCACATTGCCACTTTACGCCAAGCGCGTGGCACGAGTTACCCAGATCCTGCGCATGCTGCAGCTGTTGCAGAGCATGCTGGTGCAGATGGTATCACCATTCATTTGCGTGAAGACCGTCGTCATATTCAAGACCGCGACGTATATGTGATGGCAAAAACGATTCAAACACGTATGAATCTTGAAATTGCAGTGACCGATGAAATGATCGACATCGCCCTTGAAGTGAAACCTGCTTATGTTTGTTTAGTGCCTGAAAAGCGTGAAGAGCTCACCACAGAGGGTGGTCTTGATGTTGTGGGTAATTTTGAAAAAGTAAAAGCAGCAACAGAAAAGCTAACAGCAGCAGGAATTAAGGTCTCGTTATTCATAGATGCCGACAACGCACAACTTGACGCTGCAAAAGCGTGTAATGCTCCATACGTTGAAATTCACACCGGTGCTTATGCTGATGCTGAAAATGACGAAGAGCTTCACACTGAGCTTGAGCGTATTCGTAGCGGTGTACAATATGCCGATAGCCTAGGTTTAATCGTTAATGCCGGTCATGGTCTTCATTACCACAATGTAAAACCCATTGCGGCAATGCCAGAAATTTATGAGTTAAACATTGGTCATGCGATTATTGCCCGTGCAGCGATTGATGGTTTAGAAAAAGCAGTCAGCGATATGAAACGTTTAATGATTGAAGCAAGACTTTAAGCTGACGCCTTTAATAAGAGCCAGCAAATTTGAATACTGAGCGCGGTGGATGTGATATCCACCGCGTTTTTTATTTACTTAGATAAACAATAAATTGTGCAAGCAATGAAGATAGCCAAGGGGAAAGGCAGAGTAGGACCACTAAATATTGATGCTTTTTCTTAAAGCTTTTCAAAACATCATCATCTATTGCCGACAATTCACCTTTCTTAATTGAATGAATAACCATTGAGTCAGGTTTTGCTTTCATTAAGCGGGCTTTACTCTCGTATGCTTGCCACTGTTCAGTGTAATTAGTTTTTACGTATTCGTTTGCCATCACACACAGCTTTTTAGAACTGAGTATGAACCAAAAGAACGATAATGATGTAAAAACCAAAAATAAAATAAAAAACATTAATCTTCCTTGATATCCTTCATAACTTTTAACGTTGCTGCTCAAGCATTCCAGCATCGCTCAACAAATTATTTAGCTCATCAACAAGCTCAAACAATTCAGGCTCAATGTAATTTAAATCGCAATCACCTTTTAGTGCTGTCTCGAGTGTTTCGGCGAGGGATTTAAGTTTTGGCACACCAGTGTAACAACATGCGCCATGGAACTTGTGCACAATGCTAAGCACATGTTCACAATCTTCTTTTTCTATAGCTTCATTGAGCAGACGCAAGGTTTCCGGCACGCTGAGTAATAACATATTGAGCATTTCTAGTGCTAGCTCTTCTTTACCGCCAGCACGTTGTAGTGCTAACTGCCAATCTAAGCGGGCACTATCAAATGGAGGCTCTGAATTAATTGCTGCAACTTTGTTGCGTTCGCGGTTAATCGGTGATTGTGGACTATGATCGCTAATTATCTGCTTTAGCATATCTTCATCAATAGGTTTGGTTAAATAGCCTTTAAAACCGTCCTTAAGTAGCTGTTCTTTTTCACCCGCTAGGGCGTGAGCGGTTACAGCAATGATAGGGGTATCTTCATTAAGAGATGACTCGCGGATAAGTTTACATGCGGTAATACCATCCATAATTGGCATTTGGATGTCCATGAAGATTAAGTCATATTTGTGGCTTTTACTTAAGCTGTAAGCTTGAGAACCGTTGTGTGCAGTATCTATCAGTTCTATTTGTTCATCAAGCAAAGTGCAAATAAGTTTAAGGTTGGCATCGTTATCGTCTACAACCAGTACTTTTAGCGGTAATAGTTTTTCATCGCCTTGTTCAATGTTATGTACAGGGTGATCAAGGCGATAAGGTGCAGCAAGCACTTCGCATAATTTACGGTGGTTAAGTGGTTTGCTTAAGCACGCATCTGCTCCGCTGCCAATAAAGGCTTCGCGCATATTATGCGAAACTGTATTGAGCATAAGGTAAAGATAGTCAGTGACAGGGCGAACGGCTTTTACATAACTCTTGAGCTGTTGCATATCATCAATTGCAGCTGTATGACCGATAATACAAATATCGTAACTGAAGTCTTTGTTAATCTCAGTTAAGAAACTTTCTTCATCTAAGCAGGCAGTTACTCGTGCTTGCCACTCATTGAGCAATGACAGAGTCGCTTGGTGTGTATGCTCGTGAGGTTCAAGGTAAAGAATACGTTTATTAATTAATGATTGAGTCGGTAAGTCACTGGTAATTGAGTTACTTGGCGTTCTGAATACGGCATTGAACGTAAAGCAGGTACCATTACCAGGTGCTGAGTTTAGGGTGATGCGGCCATTCATCGCTTCAACAATATGCTTAGTGATGATTAATCCAAGACCTGTGCCACCAAATTTACGGGTGATACTAGAGTCTGCCTGGCCAAATGGGGTAAATAACGCATCTTGTTTATCCATTGGGATACCTACACCGGTGTCGGTGACAGACACTAAAATAGAGGCGCGTTCTTCATCTAATAAGCGATAGCCAACATCAACTTTGATTGAGCCTTTTTCAGTAAACTTAATGGCATTACTTAACAGGTTGATTAAAATTTGTTTAAAGCGGGTCGGGTCGCCAGTTAAGTTGTCGGGTACTTGTGGGTGGATAAATATCGATAGTTCAAGTTGTTTTTCGTGAGCACTTGGTGCCAACAAGGTCATAACTTCATTAATATTGTCACGGAGCTGGAATTGCATTGACTCAAGCTCCATGGCTCCGGCTTCTAATTTCGAAAAGTCTAAAATATCGCTGATAATGGTAAGTAAACTATTTGCCGACAGTTCAATGGTATCAAGATAATCTTTTTGATGCTTATTCAGCGGAGTCTTATAAAGCTGGCGAGTAAAACCAATTACACCGTTTAAAGGTGTGCGTAACTCATGACTCATTTTAGCTAAAAAGTCTGATTTTACTCGGTTCGCATCTTGTGCATCTTTTTTAGCAATACTTAACTGAATATTTTGGGTTTCGTATTGTTCGAGTGTTTCGCGGTAATCAGAGGTTGCTTGGTCAATGTGCTTTTGCATCTCATCACGTTGCACGACCATGGTTTCTGCAATGGTATTTAAACCTGTGCGTAATAACTCAAACTCACCAAACATTTTTTGATCAAGTCCAGTGTCTACTTTACCTTCAATAAGCTTGTCGGTAGCTAGTACTAACTTACTAAGAGGCTGAATAAACATGCGAGTTAGTCTAAACGCTAATACGATAGCAAGTATGAGTGCGAGTAATATCACTACGCCACTGACCAATAATGCTCGTTGCTGGCCAATAATGGCTTGTTGTTTGTTAAGCATGATCACCACAGTACCAAGTGATGCTTGATAGCTGTGATGATTCCAAATCGTGTCTTGGCGGCTATGATTAATTATGGCAGTGGAGAATGTTAAATAGTGCTCAGAATTTTGTACTTGGATGCCATCCATGTTGTTTGCATTGCTGCTAACAATTTCTTTGAACTCACTTTGGTATTTACTAAAAATCACTAACTCATTGTTTTCATCAAAAATAGCAATTGATTGGATAGCAGGGGAGTGTTTGTTGTGCGTATGACTAACTAAGCGAGTTAATAAGGCTTTATCACGCTTTAATAGCGGTTGCTCAACAGCAATGGCGAGGGGCTCAATAATAGTCACGCCCTGTTGATACAAAATTTCATCGAGCTCAATGTAACGATTTATTGTAAAATAACCGCCCAGCAACAAGCCTATGATCACAGTCGGTATAAGTGTAAGGGTTAAGACTGAGTCACGTAAGCCAAATTTAGTCATAAAGAATGTTGTTATCATTATTATCGTTGTTTAAGAGTATATACTTACTCCCGCTTTATCAATAATTAAGGTGTTGCCCAATGGCACAGATTTTCAAAGCCAAAAAGAAATCCGTTTCGCAAAAAATGCTAACCCTGAATGTCACTGCTATGGATCACCAAGGGCGGGGCGTTGCTAAGCAGGGGAATAAAGTCTGTTTTGTTAATGGTGCTTTGCCGGGTGAAGAAGTAAAAGCGTTATTGATTGAAGATAAGGCACGTTTTGCCAGTGCTGATTGTAAAAAAGTGCTATCAGCCTCAGCGCATAGGGTTACTCCTTTTTGCCAGCATTATCAGGTTTGTGGTGGTTGTCAGCTACAGCACCTTGATGCAGAGCAGCAATTGGTTGAGAAGCAAGCTGCGGTTAGCCAGCTGTTTAGCAAGTTTGCCAAAGCTGATGACTTAAATTGGCAAGCACCTCTGCTTAGTGAAGAGCACCATTATCGTCGCTCTGCGCGCATTGCCGTAATGCACGACAAAGCCGCAAAGAAAATGCGAGTAGGGTATCGGGCTCAAGGTTCTAAACAATTAGTGAGCATAGAAAACTGTGATGTGCTGAGCGGCACTTTTAAAGACGTTTTTTCAGTTTTTGATGTTCTTATCAACAGCCATTCAGGTCTGAGTAGCATTAGTCACTTACAATTATGTGAAGCTGATAACGCGGCCTTTGTGGTTATTAGGCATACCAAAGCCATTAACGCAGAGTTAAAAGCTATTGTAGTCGCAGCGTGTGATGAATATAGCTGGCGTGTTGTGTGGCAGTCACACAGTGGCGAAATTGATCACAGTGACCATCCAATGCCGTACTACCAGATACCGGCTTATGATTTACGCTTTGAGTTTGGCCTTGAAAACTTTATTCAAGTTAACCCGCAAGTAAACCAAGCTATGCTGCATCAAGCAAAACAGTGGCTTGATTTACAAGGTCATGAGCAGGTATTGGATTTGTTTTGTGGCATTGGTAACTTTTCATTATTGATTGCAAAGTATGCTAAATATGTTATTGGTGTTGAAGGGGTCGATTCTGCGGTTGCATTAGCAAAACAAAATGCGCAAACTAACTCATTGTCGAATACCGATTTTTATTGTTTTGATTTAACAAAATCACTGCAATCAGCTGCTTGGTTTAGTGCCGAACTTGACGTGTTAGTACTTGATCCATCACGTACTGGTGCAATGGCTATTTTAGAGCAGTTACCACTTACTCAGTTTAAAACGATTTTATACGTCTCTTGTGATCCTGTTACTTTAGCCCGTGACAGTGCAATTATTTTACAAGCAGGCTTTAGCATTGAAAAAATTGGGCTTATGAATATGTTCCCGCATACCGGGCATATTGAAACGATGGCGTTATTTCACAGGAGGTAAAGCGCACATGGTAGCCACTAGACAGTCACATCAGCTAACTAAGCCGAGTGATTTTGCCAGCCGTATCGAGCTGTTAGCGCTAACAGAAGACAAACATACCTTATTAGAGCAGGCTCACCAACTGTGCCTGCATTGCGATGATGCAAAACGTGAAAACACAGCCATTGAAATGGTGGAGATTTTAGCTGAGCTAAATTTAGACGCAGATTCCCTTGCTACTGCTTTTTTAACGCCTTATTTTTTAGCTGAAAAAATCTCGATAGAGACAGTCACTGAAAAGCTGGGTAACCACGTTGCATTATTACTAACTGGCGTAAGCCAAATGGCGACCATCAGTACCTTAGCCCACCAAGGGAAAGGCACTGTACAAATTGATAATATCCGCCGCATGTTATTAGCCATGGTTGAAGATGTGCGGGCTGTAGTGATTAAACTGGCGGAGCAAGTGTGCCACTTGCGTGATGTTAAAGACGCCAGTGAAGAAGAGCGCGTTATTGCCGCTAAAGAAACTCGCGACATTTTTGCCCCCCTTGCTAACCGTTTAGGGATTGGCCAGCTTAAGTGGGAACTTGAAGACCTGTCGTTCCGTTATCTGCATCCAGATACTTATAAAAATATCGCTAAACAGCTAGATGATAAGCGCCTTGCCCGTGAAGCTTACATGGAGAACATGGTTGCTTTAGTTAAAGCACGCTTGGCTGAGGCGGGTATTGAAGGTGAGGTGTATGGTCGCCCTAAGCATATCTACAGCATCTACAAAAAAATGGCACAGAAGAATTATGAGTTCGACCAGCTTTTTGACATTCGCGCTATGCGCATAGTGGTAGAGCGCCTGCAAGATTGTTACGCGGCGTTAGGTATCGTTCATACTAACTGGCGCCATTTAAATAAAGAATTTGATGATTACATCGCAACACCTAAACAAAACGGTTATCAGTCAATTCATACCGTGGTATTTGGCCCAGAGGGTAAAACCGTTGAAATTCAAATCCGTACGAGCGAAATGCACCAAGATGCTGAGCTAGGTGTTGCTGCGCACTGGATGTACAAAGAAGGTGCATTGCCAGGGCGTGGGTCGGGCTACGAGCAAAAAATTAGTTGGTTACGTAAGTTACTGCAATGGCAAGAAGAAGTTGTTGATGGTAGTGATCTTGCGGAAGAGCTTAAAAACCAAGTAGTAGAAGACCGCGTTTATGTGTTTACGCCTAAGGGTGATATTTTCGATTTACCGCTGGGTGCAACACCACTTGATTTTGCTTATTACATTCACTCAAACGTAGGGCATCGCTGTATTGGTGCAAAAGTGTTCGGCAAAATCGTACCCTTTACTCATCAATTAAGTACCGGTGATCAGGTTGAAATTTTAACTCAAAAGCAGCCTAATCCAAGCCGTGATTGGTTAAACCCATCGCTTGGTTATATTAAGTCATCACGAGCTCGTTCTAAAATCCATCATTGGTTTAAGCAGCTTGATCGCGATAAAAACTTAAGTGCCGGTAAAGAGATTCTTGAAACTGAGCTGCAAAAGCTGGATTTATCGACCAAAGATCTAGCGCCAGCAATTGAGCGTTTTAACCTTAAAGGCCTTGACGACCTTATGGTTGCGGTAGGTGCTGGGGATGTTCGCTTAAACCAGTTATTAAACTTTATTAGTGACCGTGAGCATGACGAACCACAAATTAAGTTTAAAAAACCAAAAAGTGTCACTGGCGATAAGAACGGTATTGTTGTTGATGGGGTAGGTAGCTTAATGAGCCATGTTGCTAAATGCTGCCGACCCGTGCCGGGTGATGAAATCATCGGCTACATTACGCAAGGCCGAGGGATTGCAGTTCACCGTGAAGATTGCGATTCGTTTGAGAAACTTCGCCAGAAGCATCCTGAGCGGGTGATATCAGTAAGTTGGTCAGACGACATTAATGGCTCTTACTCATTAACGATTAAAGTTGAAGCCACTGACCGCTCAGGTCTTATTCGAGATATCAGCTCAGTGCTTGCAAACGAAAAAGTGAATGTGCTGAACATGAACGTCAACACAATTGAAGATAAGCAGCTTGCGCTGTTTTCAATGCAGGTTGAAGTGCATGACCTATCGAGTACTAACCGCTTATTGTCTAAGCTACACCAAATCGAAGGTGTGCATGATGCAAAGCGTGGTCATTCGTAATGAGTAATAAACAGGCAATTGAGCAATCGCTTGCAATTATGGCTAAACTACGGGACCCAGAATCTGGGTGCCCGTGGGATTTAAAACAAGACTTTAAATCGATTGTGCCGCATACCCTTGAAGAAGCTTATGAAGTAGCAGACTGCATTGAAAAAGGTGAATTCACTGAGCTTAAAAGTGAGCTTGGCGATTTACTTTTTCAAGTTATTTTTTATGCTCAACTTGCTAAAGAGCAGGGCTTATTTGATTTTGCCGATGTGGCTAATACGCTTAATGATAAATTAGTTCGTCGTCATCCCCATGTCTTTGCAAAGCAAAGTGAGCTGTCGGACGCTGAGCTTTCAGCGCAGTGGCAAGCTATTAAAGCACGAGAGCGAGCAGAAAAAACCGCCTCTCCACAAATGAGTTTATGGCAAGATATTCCTGATGCGATGCCGGGCTTATCAAAAGCGAAGAAGATTCAACAGCGTGTAGCAAGCCTAGGGTTTGATTGGCCAAGTTATCATGGGGCACTCGATAAAGTTGCTGAAGAAGTAGACGAAGTTAAAGAAGCACTGGCTCATGATCCTAACTCTGATCATAGTGCAGAGGAGCTGGGTGATTTACTGTTTGCAACGGTAAATGTAGCCCGTCATATTAAACGTGACCCTGAGCAATTATTACGAAGTGCCAATGCTAAGTTCGCGTCACGCTTTGAAAAAGTGGCTGCTTACTTAGGTGAACGTGGTCAAAGTTTAGAGACGGCTAGCCTCGAAGAAATGGACAACGCATGGGAAGCCATTAAAAAGCAGGCAAACTAAGTAAGTTATGATACGGCTTGGGTACAGCGTAACCAAGCTCGTTTTTTGTGCACTTATTTGCTAATTTTATCTGGATTGATAGCAGTCCCTTTGCTACAATATCGCCCCGTCTTGATTCTATATTATTCCTTTTAATTCCTGATATTCTAGGGTTCGCATGAGTACAAAATTTATCTTCGTAACTGGCGGGGTTGTTTCTTCGTTGGGTAAGGGTATTGCAGCAGCGTCATTAGCCGCTATTTTAGAAGCACGTGGTCTTAACGTGACTATTTTAAAGCTGGATCCTTACATTAACGTTGACCCAGGCACTATGAGCCCAATTCAGCACGGTGAAGTATTTGTAACTGAAGACGGTGCAGAGACTGACCTTGACTTAGGTCACTATGAGCGTTTCATCCGTACCAAGATGACTAGCCGCAACAACTTCACACAAGGTCGTGTTTATGAAGATGTATTACGACGTGAGCGTCGTGGTGAGTACCTTGGTGCAACAATTCAGGTTATTCCACACATCACAAACGACATTAAGCAACGTGTATACGACGGTGCTGAAGGTCGCGATGTAGCAATCGTTGAAATTGGCGGTACAGTTGGTGACATCGAGTCACAACCATTCTTAGAAGCAATTCGTCAGCTTGGTACTGAAATTGGCCGTGAGCGCGCATTGTTTATCCACCTAACGCTAGTGCCATTCTTAGGCCCAGCAGGTGAAGTTAAAACTAAGCCAACACAACATTCAGTAAAAGAATTACGTTCGATTGGTATTCAACCTGATATCTTGATCTGTCGTTCTGATCGTAAATTACCAAATAACGAGCGTGCGAAGATTGCACTTTTCACTAACGTTGAAGAGAAAGCCGTTATTTCATTACCAGACGTAGAAAGCATCTATAAGATTCCTGCGTTACTTAAGTCACAAGAATTAGATAACTTCGTATGTCGTCGTTTCTACCTTGAGTGCCCAGAAGCAGATTTATCTGAGTGGGAACAAGTGTTATATCAAGAGTCTAACCCGACAGGTGAAGTGACAATTGGTATGGTTGGTAAGTACATAGAACTACCAGATGCATATAAATCAGTAAACGAAGCATTAAAGCATGCGGGTCTGAAAAACCGTTTAACTGTGAACATCGAATATGTTGATTCACAAGACTTAGAAAGCAAAGGTACTGAGTTATTATCTCACCTTGATGCTATCTTAGTACCAGGTGGCTTCGGCGGCCGTGGTGTTGAAGGTAAGATCTTAGCGGCTAAATATGCACGTGAAAACAAAGTTCCTTACTTAGGCATTTGTTTAGGTATGCAAGTAGCGCTTATTGAATATGCGCGTAACGTTGCAGGCCTTGAAGATGCAAACTCAACTGAGTTTAACGCAAACTCTGCGCACCCAGTTGTTGGTTTAATCACAGAGTGGCAAGATGCTGACGGTAACGTTGAAATCCGTGATGAGCAATCTGACCTTGGTGGCACTATGCGTTTAGGTGCACAGAAGTGTCACTTAACACCAGGTTCAAAAGTAAGCGAAGTATACGGAAGTGACGAAATAGTTGAACGTCACCGTCACCGTTATGAAGTGAATAACCACTTTGTAGAGCAGCTTGAAAAAGCTGGCTTAAGTTTCACTGGTTTATCTGAAGATAAGAAACTAGTCGAAATCATCGAGAATAAAGATCACCCTTGGTTTATTGCCGCGCAATTCCATCCGGAATTTACGTCAACGCCACGTGATGGTCACCCGCTGTTTGAAGGGTTTGTTGCAGCTGCACATACTCACCAAAAAGCGTCATCGTAATTTAAATAGGCCGTGCTATATGCACGGCTTATTTGTTTTAAAAAGCCAGCAACAATAAAGCTGGCACTAACTCACCATTTTCGGGAAAAGAGGAATCAAGATGTCAGAAATCGTAAAAGTGATTGGTCGCGAAATCATGGACTCGCGTGGTAACCCAACTGTTGAAGCTGATGTACATTTAGCTGATGGTTCATGGGGCCGTGCTGCAGCACCTTCTGGTGCATCAACAGGTACTCGCGAAGCGCTTGAATTACGTGATGGTGATAAAGCACGTTACCTAGGTAAAGGTGTTTTAAAAGCAGTAGGCTATATCAATAACGAAATCGCTGAAGCGCTTAAAGGTCAAAACGCAGTTGATCAAAAAGCGGTTGACCAAGTAATGCTTGACTTAGATGGTACTGAAAACAAAGAAAAACTAGGTGCAAATGCTATCTTAGCTGTGTCTTTAGCAACAGCTAAAGCGGCTGCTAACTCTAAAGGCGTAGAGCTTTATGAGCACATTGCAGACTTAAACGGCACACCAGGTGTTTACTCAATGCCATTACCTATGATGAACATCATCAATGGTGGTGAGCACGCTGATAACTCTGTTGATATTCAAGAGTTCATGATCCAGCCAGTTGGCGCTACAAACTTCCGTGAAGCGTTGCGCATGGGCGCTGAAGTTTTCCACAGCCTAGCAAAAGTACTTAAAGCTGAAGGTCACTCTACATCAGTAGGTGATGAAGGTGGTTTTGCTCCTAACCTTGAATCAAACGAAGCGGCACTTGCTGCAATCAAGGTCGCTGTTGCAAATGCAGGTTATGAGCTTGGTAAAGATATCACTCTAGCTCTAGACTGTGCGGCATCTGAGTTCTACGACAAAGAAGCAAATATCTACGACCTTGAAGGCGAAGGTAAAAAATTCACTTCTGAAGAATTCAACCACTTCCTTAAAGGCCTTACAGAGCAATACCCAATTGTTTCAATAGAAGACGGCTTAGATGAGTCGGATTGGGATGGTTTCGCACACCAAACACAACTAATTGGCGACAAAGTACAATTAGTAGGTGATGATCTTTTCGTAACTAACACAAAGATCTTAAAGCGTGGTATTGATAACGGTATTGCTAACTCAATCCTAATCAAGTTCAACCAAATCGGTTCATTAACTGAAACGCTTGCTGCTATCAAAATGGCTAAAGACGCTGGCTTCACAGCTGTTATCTCACACCGTTCAGGTGAAACTGAAGATGCGACAATTGCTGATTTAGCAGTAGGTACTGCAGCGGGTCAAATCAAAACGGGTTCATTAAGCCGTTCTGACCGTATTGCTAAGTACAACCAATTACTTCGAATTGAAGAAGTATTAGGTGAGAAAGCACCTTACAATGGTCTTAAAGAGGTTAAAGGTCAGTAATCTGGTTTTTAGCTCATCAAGACCTTAAAAACCTCCTTCGGGAGGTTTTTTTATAGCGTAAACTTTAAGTAGTAACAGCAAGCTTTTGTAATCAATATAAAAATGATAATGTTTTAAAGATTATTGTGTTTTGTTCTATTTAATCTGAGGGTAATGTGGCTGGCAAGTTAATTTTTGAATTATTAGAAGCGCGGTTCAATGGCAAAATAGTTGAAAATTCGGCCATAATTGATTACGCGGTTAAAAATAAAGACTTTGCGAGAGCTTGGTTTTACCATGCTATATCATCTTCTTTGCTACATGATGAATTGATTAACTGCCTTCTAATTGCAAAGTATCATAATTTAAATGAACTTGAATTGTTGTTTGAGTATTGGCCTAAATTGCAGTTTCAAAAGTGTCAGCTATTGAAAGCCTCGCCTCATCTAGTTAGTAAAGTCCCTGAGATTAATGAGTTGCTAACTGAAGAGCTGACTCAACTAATTCAAATGTTGTTACCCCTTCCTGTATCGCAAAATCTTGGTGATTCTCGAGTTAACTTACTCGACAGTAAAATGAATGATGAAGCCCTACAAAAAGTGATTGGATTTGCCAAAGAAAAATTAACTGATGCCAAACTTTATTCGGAACAACAAAAGCATCAGAAAGTAGATTCAATTCGAAATAATGATCAACATATTGTTACTTTACCAGTCAATGATTTTTTCACGGCACTTATTCAAAGATATATGTGTATTAATAATATTTTTGATTTGAAGTATGCTGAACCAGCTATCATTTATCGATATAAAAAAGGACAGCAGTATAAATGGCACTATGACTTTATCACCCCGAGCAATAGTGCAGCCCAAAAAGAAATAGACTTTTTTGGGCAACGAAAAAAAACAATCATTTTAAACCTTAATGAGGGGTTTAAAGGTGGGGAGACTGCCTTTAAGTTTTGGGAATTAGAAGTATCAGCGAAAGCAGGTCAGTTAATTCAATTTAACAATATGCTTGATACTAAAGTTGATAAAAGTTCAGTACATTCTGGAAAACCAGTAATTGATGGTGAAAAATGGATTTGTACTCTATGGTTCAGAGAAAAACCATTCTGGTTAAGAGCTTCTATTTGGAATTCATAGCTGAAATTGTTGTTTTAGGATCTCGCCGGTAAAGCTGGTTTTTAGATAAAAGCCGCGAGGTAAGGTTTGTACTATCTGGCCATTCGGGCCAATTGCATCAGTCAGCGCTTTGCTATTGGCAGCTTTTGGCCTTATTTGCATTACATCGCCTAAATGACCCGAAATTTCATCTACGCGACCAAGGGCGATTAGCTCCATTTGTTCTTCCCAATCACGCTGTAAAAGGGCATCTTGCTCTGCACTTGGCTGCCATAAAAAGCCACTGCCTATGGTACGGTGAAAAGGCAGTATCTCACGTTCGCCTAAAATCGGTAGCCATAAAACATGATTCAACTTTTTACGAACCGTGCTTTGCTGCCAAGTCATTCCTGTCACATTTAATAGCGGCGTTACCGAAACAAAGGTTGTTTCGAGAGGTTTGCCTTTAAATGAAATCGGCAAGGTTTTTAGCTCAATGCCTAACTCTTCAAAATCAGGTGTTGGTTTTGAACCCGCTGTTGCGCCAAGCACATATTCGATAAGTTGCCCGGTCCAGCCTTTTTCACGAAGTAAATCGTCAGGGGTTTTAAATTGATATTGCTCAGCTAATTGCCCTAGGGTGAGGCCAGCAATAGCATCAACACGTTGCATTAATTCGTTTATAGAAGCGGGTTTTATTGGTCGCATAAGGCGTTTATTTTATTGTCTATTTATCCGGTTCATGATAGCAAATGCACGCCTTAGTGGATATCTTTGTGTTTGGGTGTTTTTTGCGCACGTTAAGTGTGGGCTAAAAATAATCAGTTTTATTTTGAGGTGTCATACCTTAACTAATTGATATTTATCTATTTTGCTGTTTTTGTAAGGTGTTTCCATTTCATTAATTAATCAGTTGTTTGTATAAATACAGATATATAAACATGTTTATCCACAGTTTCTGTGGAGAAAGTGGATATTTAAACTGTTGATTGTGGATTTGTTTGCAATTTAGGCATGATTTACAAAAGTTATGCACAAGCTGTGGGTAAGGTGATGAAAATACGGTTGTAAATAGTTATTTTAATCAAACAGCACATTTTTATGATAATTACTTCGTAACACCTTGATTAAACATGTTTGTTAAAAAATAATTTTTCAATCTAATTTAGGCTTAGGTGTAAAGTGTTTGCTGTATCGCAGGTTATGTGGAACAATCAATAAAAATCGACTTACAAATGAGGCACTAAGGTGATTGATGCCGAAGGTTTTCGTGCCAATGTCGGAATTGTAATTTGCAATAATCAGGGACAAGTATTTTGGGCTCGTCGCTATGGTCAGCACTCTTGGCAATTTCCCCAAGGTGGTGTGGATGACGGCGAAACTGCTGAGCAAACCATGTACAGAGAATTACACGAAGAAGTGGGCTTGCTTCCTGAAGACGTTGAGATCGTCGCAAGTTCTAAACATTGGTTACGCTATAAATTACCCAAGCGTTTAATTCGCAGAGACTCAAGTCCTGTGTGCATTGGGCAAAAACAAAAATGGTTTTTACTGAAACTTCGTTGTAAAGATGAAGATGTAAATTTACTTAAAACTCATCACCCCGAGTTTGATGATTGGCGATGGGTGAGTTATTGGTATCCGGTTAGGCAAGTTGTTTCGTTTAAGCGCGATGTATATCGTCGAGTAATGAAAGAGTTTGCTCCGTTTGCAATGCCGTTTAATAAACGAGAGCAACACAAAGATCATTGGCGACATAAACGATAAGGGCAACCTTATTTAAATCAAAGGAGCAGCATCATGTTAGCCACGCTCAGATCAATTGCTGAGGCAGTGTCGCAACAGGCGGACTTAAACAGTGCGCTGGGGTGTTTTGTGCAAATGGTAAAAGATGCCATGCAAACACAGTGCTGCTCGATTTATTTTGCCGATTATAGCCAAGATAACTTTGTATTGATGGCCACCCAAGGCCTCAACCCAGATGCCGTGGGTAAGTTTCGTATAGGCTTTACCGAAGGTCTCGTTGGCCTTGTTGCTCAGCGTGAAGAGCCCATTAATATAGCTTTTGCTAAATCTCACCCTCGTTTTAAACTCTCACCTGAAGTTAATGAAGAAGGCTATAACGCGTTTTTATCAGTGCCAGTCGTGCATCAGAAAAAGGTTTTAGGCGTTATTGTTGTTCAACAAAAACTAGCCCGTGTTTTTAGCCCTGACGAAGAGTCATTCTTAATTACGCTCTCGGCCCAGTTAGCTTCTCAGTTAGCGCATGCAGAAATAAAAGAAATATTACGGGTCGATGAGTTTTCACACCAAACCTCAGTATTGAAAGGGGTATCAAGTGCGCCGGGTATTGCCATAGGTGAAGCCTTTGTAGTAATCCCTAAACTTGACTTTAGCTCTATAGAACTGCAAAAAGACGACGATGTGAGCACCCAGCGCAAGCTATTTACACAAGCTGTGGCTGCGACGCGTAACGAGTTTAATACCTTATCTATGACTCTGAGTGACTCTATTCCGCAAGAGGCACTTGCTGTATTTGATGTTTATCAGCAGTTACTCGATGCCAAAAGCCTTGGTCAAAATGTTGAAGCGCAATTAAAACAAGGCTGGAATGCTAAAAGCGCCCTGAAAATTGTTATTGAGAAATTGGTGACTCAATTCAATGCCATGCAAGACCCTTATATTAAAGAGCGCGCTGTTGATGTTAAAGATATTGGTTTACGGGTTTTACATCACTTAGTTAATACTGAGCATGCGGCAAAACCTTACCCTAAAGACACTATTTTAATTGCCGGTACACTAACCCCCGCAATGCTCGCTGAAGTACCTAAAGGGCACCTTGCTGGGGTTGTGAGTGTTAATGGTGCAGCAAATAGCCATGCTTCAATTTTAACTCGTGCTATGGGGATCCCAGCAATTTGGGGCATTGAAGATGTGCCGTTATTGCAGTTTGAAGGCAAGCAAATGATATTAGACGCCTATGCAGGGCGTTTATATATTTCTCCTTCACAAATGCTGCAAGAGGAATACAGCCAGCTTAAATATCAAGAAGCCTTATTGAACGACCGTTTTGTTGCAGAGCAAAACCTAGATGCCGTCACTAAAGATGGCGAACACATTAGCTTGTTACTAAACGCGGGTCTTGAATTAAATACCGAGCATGACAATAAGCCATTTTGCGATGGGGTAGGTCTTTATCGCACCGAAGCCTGGTTTATGCAAAAAGGCCAGTTTCCTTCACAGTCAGAACAAGAAAACTGGTATCGCGAAGTGCTAACGAGTTACCACCCTAATCCTGTGGTGATGCGTACACTCGATATTGGTGGTGATAAAGTTTTAGATTACTTCAATATAACCGAAGAAAACCCGTTTTTAGGTTGGCGTGGTATTCGCGTGACCTTAGATCATCCTGAGCTATTTTTAGATCAACTTAAGGCGATGTTAAAAGCCAACATTGGTTTGGGGAATTTAAAAATTATGCTGCCGATGATCAGTGGCTCAGAAGAAGTCGATGAATCTTTAAAGCTGCTCGAACAAGCCTATTTTGAGTTAAGTGAGCAATACCCCGAACAAGCCATTGAGCGCCCTGAAATCGGGGTGATGTTAGAAGTACCTTCAAGTGTATTTATGCTTGAAGAGTGGTCGCAAAAAGTCGATTTTTGCTCTGTGGGTAGCAACGATTTAACCCAGTATATGCTGGCAGTTGACCGCTCTAATGCCCGCGTTGCTGAGCTATTTAATCCTTATCACCCAAGTGTTCTTAGAGTGTTGTTAAAAATAGCACAGGAGTGTCAGCAACATGAGCTGCCATTTAGCTTGTGTGGTGAGTTAGGGGGCGACCCTGAAGGCGCATTACTGCTTATTGCAATGGGTTATCGAAGCTTGAGTATGAACTTTGCTTCGATTAGTAAAATTAAGTTTGTGCTTAGGCGATTAAATGTCAGTGATATGGAAAAGTTACTTGCTGAGTGTTTATTACAACCCACTGCAAAACATGTACTTAGGTTAACGCGTAACTTTATGATTGAACATCAACTCGGTGAGCTATTTTACACCCCAAGCCAAGGTCAATCATGAGGGAAAATTGTGCTGTGAAGCACTTATACCCAAGCCACCTCAAGATGTAGAATTCAGCGTTTCACAGGTGCTTAATATCAAGGCGTTACTTTGCAACAATGGCAGTCCCTTTTAAGAAGTAACAACGATGAGAGTAAGTGCCTGTGAAACGCCCAAAGGGTTGGTTTAAAAGCGATTTATACTGCGTTATTGATTTTAACAATAGAACCACTATTACTTGCAATCAATGCCTTGCCTAAATCGCTTTTAATTCCAACTGAAACTCGCATCTTGAGGTGGTTTGGGTATATATATTAGTTTAGTATATGTATATAACAAATTGAATATATGAGTGTGCTATGCATGACGTAATACTTTTAATGGTGTACTGCGCAATTTTGGGCAGCGTGGTTGGATTTTTAGCAGGCTTATTAGGCATTGGTGGCGGTCTGATTATCGTGCCGGTACTTAGTGCGCTATTAGTGTCGTTTAATGTTGCCGACCCAAGCCATGTATTAGTTATCGCGATAGCAACCTCGTTAGCATCCATTATTTTTACCTCGACGTCTTCAGCCTTTGCTCATCATCGTAATGCTAACGTGCCATGGGAAATTGCTCCTTGGGTTATGACTGGCGTTGGCCTAGGCGCATTGATCAGTGGCTTTGCAGCAAGCTTTATTCCTGAGCAACTGCTGCGCTTTGTTTTTGCCGGTAGCGTGGTGTTTATCGCACTTAGAATGGTGTTATCGACACGTAAAAAAGCCGCCAGTGAAAAGCCGCTTCCATCAGGGCCTATTCTTGGCTTTTTATGTGCCATAATGGGGGCACTTTCAGGACTAATTGGTATTGGTGGTGGGGCGCTAATTGTGCCGCTACTGCATTATTTTTCCGTTGATATTAAAAAGGCCATTGGTTGTGCTGCTGCTTGTGGTATTGTCATTGCGCTGTTTGGCTCGGTGGGTTACGTATCTGCCGGCTGGCAATTAACATCTTTCAGTGATGGATTTGCCGGATTTGTGTATTTACCTGCGTTAGTCGGGATTGTGGTTACCTCGTCGCTCATTGCGCCTATAGGTGCCAAAGCCACGCATTACTTGCCTGTGGCAACAATAAAAAAAGTATTCGCGCTATTACTTGTCATAATTGCGCTTAAAATGGTGTTTAGTTAAAGGTTTTTATTTTTATGGCTCTTCAATTTCCAGATATCGATCCGGTTATTTTTTCGGTAGGCCCGCTCAGCGTACGTTGGTACGGTTTAATGTATTTAATTGGTTTTGCTTTGGCGATGTGGCTTGCTAATCGCCAAGCAGCAAAACCAAACTCAGGTTGGACAAAAGAACAAGTCAGTGACTTATTATTTTACGGCATGCTCGGGGTTATACTCGGTGGCCGTATTGGTTATGTATTGTTTTATCAGTTCAGCTACTTTATCGAAAACCCACTGTATTTATTCAGAATTGACCAAGGTGGTATGTCGTTCCATGGCGGCACCCTGGGTGTCATTACAGCTATTGCAATTTTTGCTTGGACCCGTAAAAAATCATTGTTTGAGGTAGGTGACTTTGTAGTGCCACTTGTGCCGCTTGGTTTATTAGCCGGACGTATTGGTAACTTTATTAATGGCGAACTATGGGGCCGAGTGACAGATGTACCTTGGGCATTTGTTTTTCCTACAGGTGGCCCAGAGCCACGTCATCCATCCCAATTATACGAAGCCTTTTTAGAAGGCCTAGTACTGTTCTTAATCTTACAATGGTTTATCAAAAAGCCTCGTCCAGCGGGAAGTGTTGCTGGGGTGTTCTTACTTGGCTATGGTACGTTTAGGTTTATTGTTGAATACTTCCGTGAACCAGATGCTCATTTAGGTTTATTTGCAGGCGTTATCTCTATGGGTCAAATACTGTCATTGCCGATGGTAATTGGTGGCCTTGGTTTGTTAATATGGGCTTATAAAAAGCCGCAGCAAAGCGTGGCAAGCAAAGCATAACAAGAGCAATTCAATGAAACAGTATTTAGATTTATGTCAGCGTATTGTTGACGAAGGTGTGTGGGTTGAGAACAAACGCACAGGAACCAAATGTTTAACAGTAATTAATGCCGATCTTGAATATGATGTGGCAAATAACAAGTTTCCGCTCATCACCACGCGAAAGAGCTTTTACAAAGCGGCGATAGCGGAGTTACTGGGTTATTTACGTGGTTACGACAGCGCTGCACAGTTTCGTGATATCGGCTGTATGACTTGGAATGCCAACGCGAACGAGAACAAAGCTTGGCTTGAAAATCCGCATCGTCGTGGTGAGGATGATATGGGCCGTGTGTATGGTGTTCAAGGGCGCAGTTGGCAACGCCCTGATGGTAGTCACCTTGATCAGCTTAAAAAAGTTATCGATAACTTATCGAATGGAATTGATGATCGCGGTGAAATCGTCACTTTTTATAATCCAGGTGAATTTGAGCTAGGTTGTTTGCGCCCTTGTATGCACACACATACCTTTTCTCTGTTAGGCGATACTCTATACTTGACATCATACCAACGTAGCTGTGATGTGCCGCTGGGTCTGAACTTTAATCAAATTCAATGTTTTGTGTTACTTGCTTTAGTTGCACAAATAACCGGACATAAACCGGGTAAGGCGTATCATAAAATAGCGAATGCGCATATTTATGAAAACCAACTTGAGTTGATGCGTGATGTACAACTTAAGCGAGAGCCTTTCGCGTCGCCAGAATTAAAAATAAACCCAAATATTAAATCATTAGAAGACATTGAAAGCTGGGTTACAAAAGATGATTTTGAAGTAGTAGGTTATCAGTGTCACGATGCAATTAAGTATCCGTTTTCAGTTTAAGAACAATAAAATTTAAGGAGAAATCAATGAAAGCAGTGATCCCAGTTGCTGGCCTTGGCACGCGTATGTTACCTGCAACAAAAGCAATCCCTAAAGAAATGCTTCCTATTGTTGACCGCCCGTTGATTCAGTACGTTGTAAATGAAGCAATATCAGCCGGAATTAAAGAAATTGTTTTAGTAACGCATTCAAGTAAAAACTCAATTGAAAACCACTTTGATACCAGTTTTGAGTTAGAAGCCACACTTGAAAAGCGTGTGAAACGTCAGTTACTTGCTGAGGTACAGTCAATCTGCCCGAAAGATGTGACTATTATCCACGTTCGTCAAGGTGAAGCGAAAGGTCTTGGTCATGCGATAAATTGTGCGGCGCCTATTATAGGTAATGAACCGTTTGTTGTTATCTTACCGGATGTGATCATCGATGATGTTGCGAGCGATCTTAAAAAAGATAACTTAGCTGAAATGATCCAGCGTTTTGAAACCACCGGTGAGAGCCAAATTATGGTTGAGCCTGTGCCGCAAAACGAAGTAGACAAGTTCGGTGTAGTAGACTTAGGTGATGTAACAATCAATCAAGGTGAAAGCGCCGCAATTTTGAATATGGTTGAAAAGCCTCCTATTGATCAAGCTCCATCAAATCTTGCTGTTGTGGGTCGCTATGTACTGAGCAAAAATATTTGGCCATTACTTGCAAAAACTCCAGCTGGGGCAGGTGATGAAATTCAATTAACAGATGCCATAGCCATGCTAATGGAAAAAGAAACGGTTGATGCATACTCTATGAAAGGTAAAAGCCATGACTGTGGTAGCAAAATTGGTTATTTAAAAGCCATCGTTGAATTTGCTTTACGACGTGAGGAATTCAAAGATGAATTGAGCGACTTCATAAAGTCGTTGGTTAAATAACCAATTCTATTTACTTAGTAATAAATTATGTTAAAAAAGTGCCTATATGGCACTTTTTTGTTATTTACAAGCAGCTGACAATTGTTGATTATTAACAAATTAGGGACTTTTCTGATATACCTTTGTCTTATAGGGTTGTTAAGATGAGTATGGTGATTAATTGCTCTAATTCAGTTAGTTAACTGAGTAATGAAAAGCATTAATAATTTTGCTGCAAATTGTTTATGTTATAAAGCTACTTTTTACTAACAACATGATTTGCAGCGAATTAAAGCACTAAACTGAAATTATAATAAAAACATAATGTTAGTGTTTATTTTCAATATCTTAAATTATCTTTTAGCTTTTGATGTACAGGTAAGTACTAACAGATAGTCTTCTTCAAAGTAAGAAGCAATTTTTTAACGGTACGTTTAAGAATCCTGATTATGAAAGATTACTTCAAGCCTTTTCGCTGCAGTATATACCTAATGGTGTTATTAACTGTTTCTGGTTGCAGTAATGAGCTGCTGCTAAGCTCTACCGTTAATTCTATGCAAAGTTTTGCACTTCGCTTAATCGATCCTATTTTTCAAATTAATGTAAAAACTAGTTCTGAGCTTCAATCAACGGCTACACAAAAAAATACCCTAGCCACTGCTGCTATATTAGCACCTACAAAACCTAATTATACTTTTGCGTTACAGTTAGCATCAGTTAGCTCTGAGACCGCAATAGAAGTCACCTTTCATAAAATGGCAAAACAAGCGCCTAGTATTTTTCAAGGTAAACCAATTTTGAATGTTGAAGTTGCAGACGTGCATGATAGAACTTTCTACCGCTTAAAGTTTGGAGGCTATAAGTATTTAAAAAATGCGAAAGCTGACTGCGCGGCTATTAAGCGACAAGGTATTGATTGTTGGGTTAGTAAATACACAGATAATCGAATTTATTTTTAGCGTCAAATATTCACTCTAAAGGTGGCATTTTTATTGCTAAGATTTAAGTCTGTTTTTTAGAATTGACGTCACCATGCATTTTTCTATTTTCTCTAAATATTTATTGTTAACCATCTGCTTAACTGCTTTAACAGCATGTATGATGAGCCAAGAACAAAGCCAGCCTGTTTATACTGAACAGCAGGTACAGCAATTTGCTGCCGAGTGGCAAAATCAACAGCCTAGCATTGAACGTCTTGCTGCAATGGAAAAAGACCTTGCGTTGTTAATCGAGGTACTTTCGGCTAATAGTGATTTAACTGCACAACCATCGGCATTTGAGCCGCAAAATGATGTGATCTATCACCAAAGTGAGCAAATACAATCTCAGCAATCATCATCAATCGACTCATTAGAAACAATTATTGCTGCAAACAAAGCAGCAGAAGCAGGTGTGCAATTAGGTTTATATTTAACGCCGAAAAAGGTCAGACATCAGGTCTTGAACCTTAAACGTGATTACCCTGCTGTTTTAAATGACCTAGATTTTCGCTTTAAAACTCGTGAGCAAAAAGGGGTAACCTTGTATGGATTACGAGCAGGTCCATTTGCAAATTATACTCAGGCGACAGCTTTTTGTGAGATAGCCAAAAGAATGGGGCAAACTTGTGTGACAGCCCCTTTTATTGGGGAGATGCTATAAGTATCTTTCCTCTTGGAAATTAGGGGATTAACCTTAAAGTATTTGTTCTAGAGGTCGATAAAGCTTAAGATACAGCAAAATGGTTTAGCCATTTATTTATAAGGACTTAATATGAAATTACCTCTTTCTTTAATTGCATGCTCATTAGCATTTTCTGCTTTTTATTCTTATGCCACTACTGAATCTTTCAGTGCAACAGTAAAGGTTCAAAACTCAGTTGTTTTAACAAAAGGAAATGATCTAAATTTTGGTACTATTCGTGCCGTAGCCGATCCTTCAGGTGCTGCGCAAGCTGTTTTAACAATTAACCCAGAACCTGATGCAAGCCCTGTTTCAACAAGAACAGATGCATCTCCTGCGATTATTTCAATTATTGAGCAAGGGTCTCCTGCTTCATTTACGGTATCGGAAGCGGTGCCTAATGCGCGTTTGTCGATTACTGATCCTACAGCTAATACTTTAGCTTCTGATGGACAAGGTTTAAATGAGCCAAACTTTATTGTTGATGAATGGAAGTATTTTATTACTTCAGGCCCAAATGCAAATGCTTATTACCTTCCAGGCAGCCCAAATTTAACAGCAGATGCAGACGGCAGTGTTGAGTTTAACATTGGTGCCAATTTATCTACCTCAAATTCGGCGTCATCTGAGCCTTATCGTGATGTTGAGTATACCGGCACTTTCCAATTAGAAGTTGCTTACTAATAATACTAGGTAATTAGTCATGCGCTTTTTGCTTTTAGCTACTGTTTTATTTTGTGTGTTCTCAACACCCTTACAGGCTGCGAGCACAGAGCAACAAGCGCTTGATTTTGGTACTCTAGTTATTCTAGCTAATACAAATACCAGCTCTGTAATCGTCAAAGATGATGGCAGTATCAATACGCAGGGCTCGGTTTATGTTCTTAAAAATGGCCGCCCTGCAGAATTATTACTTACTGACTTTCCAGCTAGAACTCAGCTAACTATGAATCTAGTTGCCCCAGTTGACTTAACACATGATATCGATGGCAACTCGAGTGCTGGATTTTCTGTACGCCTTAATGGTTTTCCTAAATATGTGATTACCAATGAATTTGGTGAAGCAAAAGTATTTATTGGCGGTATTTTAACGACAGACCGTAGCGCTAAACCATACGCTGATGGTCAGTATTCTTCTACAACTTATTTAGAAATATCAGTCGATTACTAAGGATAGATATGTTCGCAAAACGTCTTTTATGTGGATTTTTTTTTGTTTTTTTCAGTCAATATGCAACGGCAAACTTACTTATTTCACCAACGCGGGTTTCATTTGATGAGCGCCAACGAAGCGCAAAAGTCACCGTCATTAATAGCTCAGAAGAGTACCGTACATACCGCGTGGTATGGAGCGAAAAATTAGCGCTACCTGGTGGGGGCTATCAAACATTGAGTGAGCCAGTAACCACGAGCCTTTCTCCTATGGCACGCTTATCACCAAAGCAAATTCGCTTAGCACCTGGCGAAAGGCAAACGATTAAAATAGCAATTAGAAAGCCTAAGGATTTGGCTAAAGGGGAATATCGTTCCCATTTACTATTTCAAGCCTTACCAAATGAAGATAAGGCAGCTAAGGCTGGACTTAAAGTGAATATGATTTTGAGTTTTAGTATTCCAGTTGTATATCGTGAACAAGGTGAGCTGCCAAAAGTTGCATTTCAAACTGCAGAAATAGTTGAAGATTCGGTAAACAAAAAACCAAAAATTGCCGTTAAATTAACTGAACAACAAGGTTTTAGTAGTTACGGTCGACTTAGCGCGTATATTACTAATTCTGCAGGTAAACAAGAAAAAATCGCAGAAATCGGGAATCTAAGCCTATACCCTGAAGTTGAACAAGCGACTGTGTTGTTAGATTTATTCTCTGGTAAACAGTTGCCAAAACAAGGGAACATTGAGCTTAAATATCAAGGTGCCGATGAGTATGAAGGCGTCGATTTTGGCTCATACTCATTGCCTATTCGACATTAGGGATTAATGCGAAAAAATTTATGAATCGCTTATTTGCGTTAGGGCTTATGCTATTAAGTCCTATCAGCGTTGCTAATTCGACTGTGAGTACAGAGGATGTACTAGCTAGAGTCAATGCCATAAGAGCTAAGCTAAATGGCGAACAGCTTTACGCTCCACAATCTAAGCATATAACTGCTGTTAATCATTCTGCAGATACCTTAGACGCTCAGCAACGAATTGCCACTGGGGAATTTTTGCTATTTTCAATTTATTTAAATGAAAATTATTTAGGTGAGTTGTTTGCCCTTAAGTCTGATCAAGACATATTGCTTGGCGTTTCGGGGCTAGTTGATATTTTACAGCTTGCAATTAATGTCGATATATCAGCCGAGAGGGCCGAAGGTTGGTTCATTAACACCAATAAAACCTTTCAATTAACAGCTCAAAAACAGTTGATTACAGATACAAAAAAGTGGCAGCTTACAGAACAACAAATTAGTGTTGATGATGATATTTATATAGAGGCAGCAGTACTCGCTGAGGCTTTAGAATTTCAGCATCGCTCTGATTACGCAAGCTTAGAGCTGTATATTGAAACTGAGTCTGTTTATCCGGTTGTCGCCCAAGCGCAGCGACATAAAAAACAACTACAAAGCTATAGTACTCAAAAGCAAGCAACTTTACCTTGGAAACCAAGCCCATACCAGGCCTTATCTGTCCCTGTGGCTGACTTACAATTGAACTATACCCAAGATAATGATGGTAGTCAGGCAAGTTACTCATTACTTGGCTCGCAAGATTTTGCATACCTTACTATGGAATACTTTTTATCGGGCCGTGAAAGTGATTTATTGAATAACTCAAGACTAACTTTCTCCAAGCAAGATGTGAATAATCAGCTGTTAGGTCCACTTGCTGCAAGTCTTATTGAGGTAGGTGATGTCACAGCTACGCAAGTTGGCAGCCGTTATAACAACCAATACGGGCGCGGAGTTAAAATTTCGAATTATCAACTTGGGCAAGCAGTTAATAATAATCGAGTGAATCTAACTGGTGCAGTACAGCCAGGTTGGGATGTTGAATTATACCGCAATGGTATTTTAATTGAGCAGCAATTGAGCTTGGCGGATGGGCGCTATGTTTTTGCTGACGTTGATTTACTGTTTGGTGAAAACAACTTTGAGTTGATTTTTTATGGTCCGCAAGGGCAAGTAGAGCGAAAAACAGAATATTACTACATTGATGGCACGCAGCTTGAACAAGGGGAAGCAGTCTATGAGCTATCTGTTTCAGAGCAAGGCAAGCAGTTATTAGGTAATAACAGTAATAGTGCAAACAAGGGCTGGGTTGCTGCAGGGCGATACCAATATGGATTGAGTGATAACGTTGCTATGTACTCAGGCTTTATGGCGCAAAAGCAAGAGCAAGATGAGTTATACCATGTTGCTCTAGGAACGAATCTCAGCTTGTTAGATAGGTTATTAGTTAATCTGGAATATGAAGAAAACAATCAACAACAAAGAGAATTTGAATTAACAACAAGAACTAAACTGGCTGATCAGTCCTTGTTGTTCAGCGCTACGAACCGTACAGATAACCTGAATGGTCGAGATATAACGCTGAAAAGCTATCAATTTGATATGTCTGGTGAGCTGATGCAAAACAACTTTGGGCGGCTTAATTATCAAAACAACTTTTTAGTTCAACACGCACAAAGTGGTGATTTAAAGCAAATTTATAACCGTTTAAATTACAGCTATGCAAACGTCTCAATAAATAATTTATTGCAATGGCAAGACCCAAGCGCCGGGCAAGAAAGTGTAGGTGGTATGACGCGCTTACAAACACGACTAGGCAGAGTGTACAGTCGGTTTGGTGTTAATTATCGACTTTCTCCAGTGAGTGAGATAGCAAGTTATGAAGCTGAATTTAGCCGAAGTTTAGGCCCGAGTCTCCAAGCAGAGTTAACTTTAAGGGACTCTCTAGATTACGATGTTCAGTCTGCAGAATTAGGACTAACGTGGCAAAATGACAGGATTAACTTAAGTAGTAATGTTAATTACGATAGTAATGACCAATGGCAAATTCGCTTAAATAGCCGATTTAGCTTTGGTTTTGATAGCCAATATAATCAACCATTTATGAGCAACAGAACATTGACCAATACAGGTAGCTTAATGGTTAATGTGTTTTTAGATGAAAATGATAATGGTATTAAAGACAGTACTGAGAAGGGCTTGGCGGGTGTTAAAGTAAAAGGCTTACAAAATTATCGCCAAGCGATTACTGATGAACAAGGGATCGCGATTCTTTCTGCTATGCCAGCTAACCGCACAACAGATATAGTGCTCGATCGTGACAGTTTTGCTGACCCTTTTATGATCCCCGCCCACGATGGTTTCTCCATAACACCACGAGCAGGCTTTGTTGAGTACATGGATTACCCAGTAAATAATGCCAGCGAAATAGAAGGCACTGTTTATCAGCAGACAGAGCAAGGAGCTAATGTTCAACCTTATGCCCAAATTACTTTAGTGGATGAGCAAGGTAATGATGTAGCAACTACGCAAGCGGCTTATGATGGCTATTACTTGTTTACTGATATTAAGCCCGGTAAGTATCAGGCGATTGTAGATAAGCAGTACCAAGGACAAAAATCACTGACTAGTACTCAAACACATAAAATACAGTTATCGCCCAAAGGTGATGTGCTGGTGGGAGTTGACATTACTTTGCGGCCACTCGAAAAGCGCCAGGGATATATAGCGAGTATTGGCAAGTTTAATTCACTGAAAATATTAAAGGTGTATTACTCATTGGTGAAACAGCGTTTGTTACAGCAAGGGTTAAAAAACGCTTTTTATATTCACGATAAAGCAAATGCGCACTACACGCTTGCGGTTGGCTTTGACGCACAATTTGCAAACGAGCTTGAGCAGCAATGTGTGCAGCTAATATCACAAGCAATTAAATGCCATGTAACAGAGCAGCATGTTCAACACTTGCAAGGAGCAAATTATGGTTTTTAGTATTTTTCAAAATCTGAAGAAAGTATGGTTAGTTTTACTGGTTACTCCTATCTTTGGTTGCCAAAGCGTATCAGAGCCACAAGTGAGTGAAGAAAACTTAGTGAAAATTAGCAAACAAGAGCTTATGGAGCTAAGGCAGTCGCATCAGCAATTCCAAGCAATGAAGCCAGAGCTTGAGCGCTTGCTGACAATTGAAAGTGAGTTAACCTTACTCACTGAACAACTTACTTTGTTAAATACGCAGCAAGCTGAGCCTGTAAATACTAAAAAGTCATCAGTAACCGCCCCTCAGTTTATTGCGGAGCCTGAAGCTAAGTTTGCACTACAGCTTGCTTCCGTAACAGAATTACCTCGACTAACAGCTCGCCTTGCTGAAATTAAAAAACAAGCGCCGGCACTATTTCATGGTCAGTTTATTGCTAATGTAGAGTCAGTAACTGTAAATGGCAGCACTTTCCATCGCTTGAAAATTGGTGCATATCAACAAAAGCAGCAAGCTGCTAATGATTGTAAAAAGTTAGCATCTGTCGGGGTGGCATGCTTGGTATCGCACTATGTGCAAAATCCGCTTGATTTATCCCATCAACAATAATACTTAGGCATAATTATTGCTTTATACTTACTAAGTTTAGTGAGGATGGCAATTATGCGCCTGTTATTTTATTCAGTTTTTTTAGTGTTGGTGGGTTGTAGCTTAACTGAAAAGCCACAAAAAGCGCCCCCTAGAGAAACCCCAAAATCGCCGATGGCACCTTATACGGTGCATCAATACGTTGCTGATCTAAGTAGTCAGCTGAGCCGTATTCAAGGCCCTTACAAAGGCAATGCACGTATTGCTGTGACCAGTTTCTATATGGCTGATGGCTTAGGTACTGATTTAGCAGAAGATCAGGGCAGTGGCTTGAGCCAGCAAATTCAAGAAAGTTTATTAACGCAATTTACTCAGCTTGGTTTTCATACCATAGAGTATCGATTAGAAAAGACTTTAAATTTGCAGCAATCGGCCGATAGTGTACTTAGTCGTGATGTAAATACCTTGCGTCAACGTCAGAATATTGACTTTGTTATTACCGGCACACTGACGCGGCAACAACATGCCTACATAGTTAACGCCCGATTGGTAAATACCAAAGATCTGCGAATAGTGTCAGCAGCAAGCACCGAGATCCCTATCAATGTGATGTGGGGCGCTGAAAAAGTTCAGCAACGTGATGGCCAGTTGTATCGAAGCGAATATTAAGAGGAACTCATTTAATGAAACGTTTAATTTTAACTTTATGTTTGCCTTTTGGCTTTGGTTGCTCGTCAATGTTAACTGGTGATGTAACACAACACGATAATGATCCTCAATTAGCTGCGCAAAGAGAAGTTGCCGCGCCGCATAGTAACTACAGTGTGTTTCAAACCAATCAGGCGGTGATGAATAACAGCACCTTTACCGCTGCACCAACGCGCAAAAATATTAATCACTATGTGCGTGGCATCATGCAGGACTTAGTTGAAAACTTGCAATATGTTAGCGATAGTACGCCGGTTGCTGTTTCAAGCTTTGTATACCTTGATGCAGATTACAACTCAACGAATTTGCTAGGTAATCAAATTGCCGAAAGTTTCATTCATGAGCTTCACGCATTTGGTGTACCTGTCATTGATTTTAAAACCACTGATTATATGCGTGTCACGCCAAGTGGTGACTATGTTTTCAGTCGTGATTATTTAGAGCTAAGCCAAGATCAAAACTTCAATTATGTATTGGCGGGTACTTTGGTTAATCATCAAAGTGGTGTGCTCGTTAATGCCCGCATTGTTGGTTTAGCAAGCAAAGCAGTTGTAGGTTCAGCTCAAGGCTTTATACCACAATCAGTGGTTGATGCCCTTGATAGCACCAACCGTAGTGATGGTATTACACTTAAACAAGCAAGTGAGTAAGCTATGAAAGGTTTTATCTTCGCATCGTTAACGCTCGCGATTTCTGGCTGCCAATTGCTGCCAGAGCAATCAGCAGAGCCGCAAAATACCGCTCAAAGTGCACCTCCATCAGCAAGTACTCAAGTCGATTATGTTGCTATGCTGCAAGCGCTTGAGCAAAAAGATATGCAGCAGGATAACGCTAACCATCGTTTATTTGTGCCTTATCAACATCATAAAACCGTTGTTAATTATGTCGAGCAAATGGCCCTTGAATTAGTGGATACCATGCAACAAGAAAGCGAGTTAGGAATAGCCATTACTAGCTTTGTTGATTTAGATGCGAGCCTAAAAAACAGCTCTCAACTTGGTAATCAACTCTCTGAAACAATGATGCACCAGCTGCAAAAATTCGGCTTTGGCGTTGTTGATTTTAAAGCGATGGATATCATTAGTGTGACCTCGCGTGGTGATTTTGTTATGTCGCGTGATGTAGAAGAGCTAGCCGAGCGTCGCATCGCCAGCCATGTACTTACAGGCACGCTGATATATCGCCCTAATGGTGTTGAAGTGAATGCGCGAGTAATTAATCTAAACTCAAAGCTGGTTATTGCTAGCGCACAAAAAGTGATCCCATATTTTGTGCTAAAGAATGAGTCAATCAAATCAGCAACTGCTCGCGTTAACTAGCCTCATTATTTTACCGATCGGCTTGCTCTAAAGCCGGTTGGATTAATTTCTTGATTACCAAAGCCTTAGACCGTTATAATTTTCTGTAGCTTTACCTCAGCTTTTGAGTGGCCTCTTAGTTAAATGGATATAACGGCCCCCTCCTAAGGGGCAGTTACAGGTTCGATTCCTGTAGGGGCTACCAATAAAATCAATGGTTAGTCATGTTCTTCTTTGAAGCAAATTTGTAGCATTAAAGTTCCAAATCGATTGCCTAAATCAATATCCGATAAGTTTGAGTGTTCTATTAAATAATACAGATTTCTTCATCCGAACAGTCTTCTTATCAAGTCGTTTTTTAGTGCTGCCAGCATTTCACTTACTCAACACTATGTCTATTTTCAATATTAAAAAACAATACGTTTGTCGTGTTCTTTACTGTTTTTCTTGCTGTTTGATTGAAATCTAAACTAATCATTATTTTGTAGATTAGTTTTAAACCCGCCTATAAAAGTGACAGGTTCTAACTACTTCCTATGGCTAAAAACAGAATAAGGATATTGATATGTTGATTATTACGAATAGAAACATAAATAAATCAAACTTTAAAAATGGCGTAGGCGATCACAATGCTTTTGGTGACTATGCAAACGCTAAAGGACCTAATGAAGTTAGGCTCGCTCATGCAGATAAAGTAGAGGGAGTATGGCAAGTGCGACTAGTCACTGAGCCATCTAAAATCACAGAGAATAATATTCCCTCTAAAAAAGCATTTGCAGAAGTTCGTGAACGGCTCACTTCTTCAGGTAAAAACTGCGTTTTTTTTGTACATGGCTTTAATCAAAGCTTTTATAAGAACTTAGAAAAGTCATTAGCATTAGAAAAAGAGCATGGGGTTGAGGTTGTTGTTTTTTCTTGGCCCTCTAATCCTGGAGGTTTTAAGACAAAAGAATACCGAAGCGCTAAGAGAAATGCACAGGCGTCAGTTGGTGCTTTGGATGCTACGTTGGAAAAGCTAGGTCATTACATGAAAGAGCCGTTCAATAAAGAGGCCCTTGAGGCATGTGATATTAAATTTACCTTTATGACATACAGTTTGGGGAATTACTTGTTTCAGAATTACGTTATCAACGCTTTATACGAAGCTGAAACAAGAATGTTTGATAACGTTGTATTGTGCCAAGCTGATGTTGATAACGCAGGTCATCAACATTGGGTAAATAATATAGAAGCTGGAAAACGAGTTTATATTACGATCAATGAAAATGATTGGGTCCTAAAATGGTCTGATGCGAATTTTCAAAAAGATCGGTTAGGAAGAACTGCTAGGAATTTGGTCGCTTCAAATGCTTTTTATTTTGACTTTACTGGCGGCCCAAATGTTGGAAAAACCCATGGCCTGTTCTATGAAAAGACAAATGATGTAGTTAAATCATTTTTTACAACTGTTTTAAATGGCGGTAGAGGTGAGGAGACTGATGGCTTAGTTTTTGATAGTAAGTTGAACGCTTATAAATTTTAGCTCTAAAATAAGGCTATTAATTTTTTAATAGCCTCATTAAAATTAACCCGTTACTTTTTCAAGCTCGCCTGTGCGCCATGGTTCAATGATGATTTTGATATGGTCGTTTGGTTTAAATAACGTATCAAATGCACCTTGTACGCCGTCGATGCCGACTTTACCAGTACGCATTTTTTGCCATGCAATTTTGCCTGACGCGATGTTCTCAAGTGATTGTGCAAACTCTTCTGGTTGGTAGTAATAAGAGAAAATAAGGTCGAGCTCTTTCACTGTGGCATAAGCAAAGTTAACGTTTAGTGGCGCGGTATGTACACCAGTTACAATGATTTTTGCTTTTGCTGGCGCACGTAAAATGTAATCGTTTAATAAGCGGCTTACACCAGCACATTCAAAAATAACCACCTTGTTGTTACCCGCAAGTGCTGTGGCTTTAGCAACTTCATCATCCTCCATAGGGTTTACGTACTCTGTCGCGCCAAATTCAAGGGCAATTTGTTTTTTGCTCTCTTGTGGATCAGAGGCAACGATGTGTTTTATACCTTGAAGCTTTAATGCGGCTATCGCGGCAAGGCCAATTGGGCCACAGCCAACCACAATGGCAACATCATCATTATTCATTTGTGCACGGTTCACTGCGTGCAAGCCAACAGCAAGCGGTTCTGTAATGGCTGCGGCTTCTGATGGAACTGCATCAGGAATAGGTAATAGCAAGGCTTCATCAACAATAAAATATTCAGAATAGGCACCATATAGCCCAGGGGTTACACCTACGCCAGCGCCGCCCGCAGAAAGTAAAATAGGCACTGAGGTTACGCGGGTGCCTTTAGCTAATTCGCCTTTAGTATTTGGGCCGTAGCTAACGATTTCTGCCGCGTACTCATGGCCTAATAATACTTCTTGGTCATTGCCTGCCTCTTTAGCCATGATGCCAAGGTTTTTATAGATATCGAATACATCGCTGGTGTGGCGGGTTATATGAATATCAGAACCGCAAATACCGCAAGCTAGGCTTTTTACCAGTACTTGGCCGGTTCCGGGAGTCGGAATATCAATTTGTTTTACATGCAGCTTGCCATTTTGCATGGCAACAGAATTCATTTGGCTCATATGTGTGTCCTCAATTCACCTTATTTGTGAATTATTAGACTAAAGTAAAGCGCCTTCCTTAATCTTGACTTTTTACGACAAAAACACAGCTTATTACGACACTGTTGTTTGTAAACTGCTCATTGTGGAGTGTTTAAAGTTAAAACCCTAAGAGTGATTAGGGTTTTAACTTTGACATTACAGAAGTTTAGCCGAAGTAGGCAGTATTGAGGTACAAGTGAGTTAATACACCAGCAAAGTAACCGAGTAAAATGACCGGTGACCATTTTAAGTGGCTATTAAAGGTGTAGATCCCTCGCGCTTGACCCATGAGTGCAACTCCTGCCGCAGAGCCAATTGATAACAGGCTACCACCAATTCCGGCTGTTAGCGTGATAAGCAGCCATTGACCATGCGACATATCAGGCATCATTTGTAACACTGCAAACATCACTGGAATGTTATCGACTACCGCTGACATTAAACCAAGAATAATGTTCGCACCGGTAGCAGACCAATTGTTATAAAGTAAATCAGAAAGCAGCGCTAAGTAGCCGATAAACCCTAAGCCACCAACACAAATAACGATGCCATAGAAGAACAAGAGCGTGTCCCACTCGGCTCTCGATACGCGGCTAAATACATCAAAAGGAACAACGTTACCTAAGCGAGATAAGCGCTCTTTATCACCTTCACGCTCTGCCATCGCACGCTTTCTGGCAAGAGAGCCGGGGAGAGTAACGCGTAAGAAGTAACCAAAAAACTGTAAATAGCCAAGGCCCATCATCATGCCCACAACTGGCGGTAAACCAAAGGCGGTTTTTAGCACCACGGCGGTTAAAATTGTCAGTAAGAATAAGCACAAAATGCGAAGCGCACCGCGTTTAAGTTCAATATCTTCATCGGCCGTATCAGGGTGACGGTTATTGATAAATAAAGACATAACAAAGGCAGGAATAATATAGCTGACTAAAGCTGGCAGAAATAAAACAAAGAACTCGGTAAAGGCAACAACATCAGCTTGCCAAACCATCAGTGTCGTGATGTCACCAAATGGGCTGAATGCGCCGCCGGCATTAGCGGCAATCACTATATTTACGCATGACATAGCAATAAAGCGGTTATCATTTGCTGCAACTTTCATTACCACAGCACATAAAAGTAGGGCGGTTGTTAAGTTATCGGCTACAGGTGAAATACAAAATGCCAGTACACCACTTATCCAAAATAATTGTTTGTAGCTAAAGCCCCTCGCAACCAGCCAGCTTCTTAGGCCATCAAATAAACGGCGTTCTTCTAGGGCGTTAATGTAGGTCATCGCAACGAGCAAAAATAGCATTAACTCTGAAAACTCTAACAAGGCATGGCGAAATGCGTCGGTGCTAAGATCAGATAAGTTTTGTGCACTGTATTGCCAAGCAATAAGGGTCCAAATAATCCCGGCTGCAACCAATACGGGTTTTGATTTGCGTAAGTGAATTTTTTCTTCGAGTATGACGAGCACATAAGCAAAGATAAAAATAACAAGGCAGATAATGCCAACAGGGTGGGTGAGTAAATCGATAGTACCAGTTGACGCAGCATGAGCTTGGCCACCGAAACATAGCAAGGATAGGATCAGTCCTTGTAATAGTTTTTTCATTGTATATTCCACTTAATTCATCTTAAATTCGTTACGGTTTGAGTAAATGTAGCTGCAGACATTTTAAGTTTATTCTTGGCTTTATGTAACAAATTGGTAACTAAGGTGTTGGTATTTTGAATATAAATACGGGTGATGGCGAGAGCAGACCAGTTGTATAATTTATATTTTAATCAATGGGTTGAGGTTTTAAAATAATAAAGGGCTGCAACGAGCAGCCCCAACTTGAAAATTATGCAAAGTGTTTTTCTAAATCGTCAGAGCCACCAATGTGCTCACCGCCTATGAATACTTGCGGCACTGTCTCACGACCTGAAATCGCTTTTAAACTCGTTAGTGAAGCGTGTTGACCTAATACAATTTCTTCGTACACATAACCTTTCGCCTCTAGTAGCGCTTTAGCTTTGGTACAGAACGGGCAGTTAGGTTTAGTAATAATGCTTACTGATTCTGGTTTTACCTGTGCTGGGTTAATGTATTCAAGCATGGTATCTGCATCAGATACTTCAAACGGGTCACCTGGCTTTTGTGGCTCAATAAACATTTTTTCGATAACGCCATCTTTTACCAGCATAGAATAACGCCAGCTGCGTTTACCAAAACCTAAGTCGTTTTTATCAACGAGCATACCCATACCGTCGGTAAATTCGCCATTACCGTCTGGTAAAAGAGTAATGTTTTGCGCTTCTTGGTTTTGCGCCCATGCATTCATTACGAATGTATCGTTTACAGAAATACAAACAATGTCATCAACGCCGTTTTGTTTAAATACAGCTGCAAGCTCGTTATAACGTGGTAAGTGAGTTGATGAGCATGTTGGTGTAAATGCACCAGGTAATGCAAATAACACAACCGTTTTACCTTTAAAAATTTCGTCAGTGGTTATTGATTTCCACTGCTCGTCTACACGTGTTGCGAATGTAACGTTTGGTACTCTTTGGCCTTCGATATTGTTTAACATTGTTTTGATTCCTCTTGATTTGTTGAGTGCCATTATGCAATTTAATTTATGATAGCTCCAATCGTTTGTTTGCATTAGTATGATAGGTAAAAACTATTGATGGTGTGATATGAATTTAAAAGACTTTGAATACGTAAAAGCGGTTGCACAATATAAGCACTTCAGAAAAGCTGCCGATGCGTGCTATGTCAGCCAGCCTACATTGAGTGGTCAGGTCAAAAAGCTTGAGCAAGAGTTGGGTGTTGTTATTTTTGACCGTTCAACTAAGCAGGTTACGTTGACTGTGCAAGGTGAGCAACTACTTAAACAGATCACAGTTATTTTAGAGCAAACACAGGTACTTAAAGAAATAGCTACCAGCTCACACGACCCACTTAAAGGTAAAATAAATGTCGGTATTATTCCTACCATTGCGCCTTATTTACTGCCAACGCTGCTAACATCGATGAAGCAAGCCTTTAGTGAAACTCAGTTTTCATTTATAGAAATGCAAACAGCACAAACGCTTGTAGCGCTTGATAATGGTGAGATTGATATTGCCATTGTTGCTGATGTGGCTGATTTAGCGCCTTATCATGTGTCACCGCTTTATAAAGAAGATTTTTTAGTAGCGGTTTCTGAACAACATGCATTAGCAAAATACCCTGAGGTTGCGCTGGCTCAATTACAAGGTTGTGATTTATTGATGCTAAATGAAGGGCATTGCTTTAAAGATCAAGCAGAACAATTTTGCTTTTCAGCAGGGGTTGAAGTGTCAAATCAATATAAAGGCAATAGTATTGAAACCTTACTCGCGCTGGTGGCAATGGATGATGGGTTAACTTTTGTTCCTAAGCTTGCTTGTACACCACGTGAAGGAGTAAAGTACTTAGCAATTACACCAAATCAGCAGCGCCAAGTTGTTATTGCAACCCGTAAGCATTACCCACATATAGCAGGCGTTGAGCAATTAGCCGACTGGCTAAATGCTCATAAGGGACTACAAGCTCATTTACTCGCTAGTAGCTAATTCAACAATATCGTTTATTTGAATGTTTGGTAGTGGTTGCTGATCAATACTTATGGCTACCGCTGATTGCTGATAAAGCTGAGTTACTTTTACCTGGTTAAGTGTGGTGATTTTATGCGGAAGCTTATTACCCTGAGCATCCGTTAGGTAATTATGATGGGCAATATTTAAAATTTGCCCTTGCTCAATCCCGTGCGCCTTACCCAAGTTGATGATTAGCCTATCGTTTTCGATATGCAGTATTTTTCCTTGCGTGGGTAAGCAGGCCATGGCTGCTTGTAAGTCATAGGTTAGGGTTTGGTTTATATCGCTGATAGCTTGGCCATAGTCAGTTGCCCAAAATCGGTCGCTATATACATCGATGATCTCAGTCTTTTTATACGGCCAAATGCCTTCTGTTTGGTAGCTTTTTTGCCAGAGCTTTTCGTAAGTGGTGCCATCAAATAATACGTAATCTACTTTGTATGCACGCTTGAAACTATCATCTTGCCAAAATGCATAATCATTGTTGATCTTATGGTTAACCGATAAGTCACGGATACGGCTCAGTAATACATATTGCGAGTTACTGCGACTAGTGATCTCTTCAAGTAGCGCATTACTGTAATCGTATTGCTGAGTGAAAAAATGATCTACTCGCAGTGGGATATTGTAATAGGCTGTTGGCTTTGCAGCCATTTGCGTATTGTTTAAGCTGGCATAGAGGTGTTCGCTAATAGCTTTGTTTACGTCAAAAATTTGGCCCATGCGCGCTTGCTCGCGGTTGGCCAGTTGGCTTTGTGTCACGGCAATAAATTTAGTGTATTGGTTTGCTGGGCATTCTTCTGCTTGAGCAAAAATATCTAAGCGAAGCGTTATAGCATAGGTGTCATTATGGCGGTCTTCGCTGATCAGTTCTATTTTTTGGATTTCACCGTGGCTGCTTATTTTTAGCTGATCTTGCGTCAAAACCCCGTCAACGAGGGTTTGTACTGAGCTAACTCGAGCGCCAGAAAACACTAACGCCTGAGTTATGGCGTCTTTAATAGCGGCAGATTTGGCTTGGCTCGTATCGCCATTTTTTATAACAGCATGACCTGTAGATTCAAACCACTGCGCTAAGCTATTGTTAGAAAACAAAATTGTAAAGGCTAAAGCGAACCACTTAAAGTTGGCTCTTGTTTTATTTTTCATGCTGACACCTAGCATTAAAACCAATGAATAACCTTAACGAGCAAGGACTGTACCACAGTGGCATTAAACGTGCATATTTGTAGCCAAAGAGTTTTAAGCGGAAATAAATCATGCGAGCATTATTATTCGGCGGGCTGGTTGCCTGCGCAGCATTAACCGGCTGCAGTAGTATTTTTGATAAACATGTAGAATACACTTACATTGAGCCAGATAGCTACCCAGTGCTAAAAGCCGTGGGTTATGCGCCTATTAGTGCTCAACCTGGTAATAATGAATCGCAGCGTACCCTTCTTGCGATTAAAGCCTCAAAGCTTGAAGCGTATCGAGAGCTTGCTGAGCAAGTTTACGGGCAAAAAATTTCCGCAGGTACCACAGTGCAAAACAGTATCGCCCATAATGATCAATTACAAAGCCAAGTACAAGGTGTGATCAAAGGTGCACAGGTGATCAAGACTTATGCAGTAGGCGATACCTATGCAACTGAATTGCAGCTCGATATGAAGCGTGTCCACGATTTATACATCGGCGAAGTAAAACCTCGACAGGTAAAAAAAGTAACGTATTATTAGCGCTTAAATTCTCATAGTTTCAGCTTGGGTGCTATGCTTTAAAAATCATATTTTTTTATTAAAGCATAATGGGTAACACACACGATTACATTCAAGCTGAATATCTTCAAGGCATGCCTTATGTTATCTAAGGCTTGTATCTTTGCTTGTCGTTTTATTGGGCGTTACCGCTTTTTATCTTCTTCAATTGTCATTCTATTTTGCGTCACTAGCGGTGCTTTAGCTGAGCGCTTAGTGATCGAGTTCTCAACCTTTATTCAACAAATGCAGCAACGCTACGGTGCCACGCGAGTTACTGTCGCAAGGCAATGGCAAGGCATGTTGCAGCATGCTCAAAATCTTCCTGAACAACAGCAAATTTTAGTCGTTAATGATTTTTTTGCGCGTAGTTTACGTTATCAAACTGATATCCAGCTATGGAAACAAAATGATTATTGGGCAACCCCACTAGAAACAATGGGAACAGGGCTTGGTGATTGTGAAGATTATGCTATTGCTAAGTACGTCAGCTTACGCGCTTTGGGTATAAGCGACACCAAGCTTCGATTGATTTATGTTAAAGCGCAATTACCTGGAACTAGGAAGACCCAAGCCCACATGGTGTTGGGTTATTACAGTCAACCCAATGCACAACCACTTATTTTAGACAGCTTAATCGTAAAAGTGTTGCCTGCTGCAAAGCGCACCGATCTTAGTCCTGTTTTCAGCTTTAACAGTAAGGGCCTTTGGGCTAACAATTCAGCACAAAGCGTAGCCGATCCGACAGCGAGGCTATCACGTTGGCGACATATTTTAGAGCAAACTCGTAAAGAAGGAGTTAAATGGTGAATGTAATTAAAGCGTTTAAACGCAAAAAAACCATTACTTTGAAACAAGAGTTATGGATTGCCATTTTAGTGGTGATCATTATTGGCTTTATTAGCAGTTTGCTAATTAGTACAAGTTCGGCAAAAGACTATTTTACAGCCGAACTTAAAATGAAAAATGTAGATAATGCAAATTCATTAGCGCTAATGTTGAGTCAAATGGATAAGGACCCGGTGGAAATCGAACTGCTTCTTTCGGCGTCGTTTGATACAGGTTATTACCAACGTATTGAATTAAAAGATCCGAATGGCGAGACTATTATAAAACGTGCATTTAAGGGCGAGTTAGTGCTTGATGCACCGAGCTGGTTCCGCCATTTATATTCTCTTGAAGTAGCACCCGGCATTGCGCTTGTCAGTGATGGTTGGCAGCAATATGGTACTTTATATGTTGAAAGTCATAGTCAACATACACAAGATGCGCTTTGGCAAAGTTCGGTGCATTTGTTTTTTAGCTTTCTTGCTGTTGCAGTTGTTGCTTGTATAGCGAGCGCTTACTTCTTATCGAAAATTTTAAGCCCTTTGAGCGATGTAATGCGCCAAGCAATAGCGTTAGGAGAAAAGCGCTTTATTAAATCAAAGGTGCCTAGAACATACGAGTTTGCCAAATTAGTTTCTTCAATGAACTTACTATCTACACGTTTTAGCCGCATCGTGAAAGAAGACCGTCAAAGGCTTGAAGAAATGCGTTTTAAGAGCCAGCACGATGACCTGACTGGGCTTGCAAATCGTGAGTATTTTAATGCGACCTTAGATACCTTTTTAGATAATACACAAGGGCATGGCGCATTATTCCTTTTTAGGGTGGTTAATCTTGACGAGCTAACAGAGCAAGTTGGACGTGTAGAGATGGTCGAGTTTTTACGTCTTTTCTCGCAGTCGTTAGTTGCATTTCTAGAGTCAAATGAAGATAGCTTTAGAGAGAGCCATATTGCGCGAATGTCGCATGTCGACTTTTTGGTGTTATTTTCTGATGTGAGTGATCTAACACTGTTGAGTGACAATATTTTGCAGTCTCATCAGCAATTAGTTGCTCAGTACGCACAGGTGGATCTTGCTGTATCTCATAGTTGCAGTTTAGTTACTACCAACGATACGCGAGGAGCGCTGTTAAAACGGGTTGATAGCTTATTAAAAGTGGCGATTTCAAAGCCTGGTTGTAATGCCCACTTTACTGTAGATGGTACTGCTGAGCTTAGAAATGATGACCTTAATTTTTGGCGAGAAACGATAGAATTAGCATTAAAAGAAAACCAACTAGAAATTGCATTATATCCCGTTACCTCGTTCAGCGACGTTCTTCTACAACAACAAATTTCACTGAGTTTATTGCTCAAAGGAGAGAAGTACGGAATAGGATTTTACTATCAATGGGCGCACAAACTTCAATTACTAGCGCGGCTTGATTGGAGCCTAATGAAATTGATGATTAAGCAATATGGTGAGTTAACAGACGGTGCCTTGCTGGGGATGGAGCTCTCAGCAGGTACCTTACATGATGATATGGCCGTAGCGTCAATTTTGACAGGATTGTGTGCTTACCCTGAACTTGCTAAGCGAATTTGCTTTGAGGTACGAGCAAACACTGCCATTAAAGATTTACCGTTATTCAGGCGTTTTTGCAGTCAGGTGCATAGCATAGGTGCAAAAGTTGCGTTAAAACGCGTTGGGGCTGAGTTTACAAAATTAACTAAAATCCAAGAGCTTGGCCTTGAGATGATAAAGGTAGATAGCGTTTATTGTCATAACATTAGTTTTAATGACTCAAACCAAAGCTTTTTGAGAGGGGTATGCTCATTAGCTCACTCGCTAGGGATTAAGGTTGTTGCTGAAGGGGTTAAAAACCCAAGTGATCAATCAACCTTAAAAGGGCTTGGTTTTGATGGTGTTGTTGCGGTTGAAGAGTCAGTTTAATGACCCTTCACAGCAAGCATTAATTGCATTCGATCGCGTACCTTTAATTTATGAAAAATTGAGCTCATGTGCTCTTTGACAGTGCGCTCAGTAATATTTAAAACTTGCGCGACTTGTTTGTTGGTTGCACCTTTTATAACTTCATCAACAACCTGTTTTTCACGCTTGGTGAGAGAACTCAGATCACATTGATGCGGATAGTTAATTGCTTGTCCTGATAACACGCCAACCAAGTTTGAAAGTAATTGCCCAGGAAGCCAAATTCCACCGGCGTTAACGGTTTCAGCAACTTGTTCGATGACAGTTTTGTTTGCAAATGCTTCAATGTATCCGCGTGCACCAAGTTGCAGTGCATCACACAGTTGTTGAATATCCAGCTGAGTTGTCATCACAATCACGGGTAGTCGTTGTGCGGTTAATTTTTGTAGCTGCACTTGCCAATCCGCAGAGTCTGCAAGTAACCAGACTAATGTGTCTGCTAATAATTTCTTAGGGCAGGCTGTCTGAATTACGCAATTTGGAAATGCACTTAACCAGTGAGGCGATTGCAAGTCATCTTGTGTAATAAAAATACTGCGACGCATGATTACTCCATTAAAAAGCCCGCTAGCGTTCACTCATTGCCAGCGACGTTGCACGCAAAATTGGTTTGAATAAATACTCAAGAACCGTTTTTTTACCGGTAATAATATCGACTTGTGTAGTCATTCCCGGAATGATGGTTAGGTTGTCTGCAAAGTGATTACGATTTGTTTTAAGCTGCACTAAGTAAAATGTATTGTCTCTGTCATCTGTAATCGTATCAGCGCTGATATGAGTAACTTCAGCCTCTAAGCCGCCATAGATCGCAAAATCATAAGCACTAAATTTAATCATTGCAGCTTGACCTGGGCGTAAAAAAGCAATGTCTTTAGGTAGAATTTTAGCTTCAACAACCAATTGATCATCGAGTGGAATAATTTCAATTGCGTCGCTGCCAGGTTGGAGTACTCCGCCAACTGTGTTGACTAATAGGCGTTGAACCGTTCCATTGACGGGGGAGCGGATCTCCGTTTGTGCAACTTTATCAGCAAGTCCAGACTCAGTTTCTTTCATTGCATCAAGCCTGAGTAAGGCTTCTGATAGCTCATTACTCCAGCGATTTATCATGGCAAGCTCAACTTCGGTGACTTTGTTTTTTGCTTCATTTATAGCTGATAGGCTACGATTTATTGCCGCTTTTGTTCGATTTATTTCACCTGTATGTTCAACAATTTGGCGCTCTAAGCGAATTATATCTATGTCTGATACCGCACCTGTGCGAAGTAGTGGGCGAGTTACTGCTAACTCTCGGTTAGCTAAACTCAATGAATTCGTGTGTTGCTGTAATGCAGCCCTAGCTTCGGCATAATCTTGTCGACGCTGCTCTAATTGGCGTTTATGAATGGTAACCTGTTGCTCAAGTTCTTTATTACTGCTTTCAAAAATAGCTTGTTCATGTAGAACCGCGTCCGGTGCTTGCTCTATCAAGCTGGCAGCAAATAGCAGAGGTTTTTTTTGCGTAAGAGCTTTTAATCGCTCAACTTTAGCAGTCAAAGACAGTACCTTAGCTTGGTTTTCTCTAAATGAAGAAATAAACCGTGTGGGATCTATTTTTATTAAAACATCACCTGCATTAACAACTTGTCCTTCACGTACAAATATCTGCTCGACCATACCACCATCGTACGACTGCACTATTTGCAATTTGTGAGATGGGATTACACGGCCTTCTCCTCTGGCTACTTCATCAAGGTGAGCAAATCCCGACCAAACAATAAGCGCAACAATACTGATACAGATAATGTAAAGCAGTAATCGGGCACTTGCTGGTTGTTGCTGCATTTTTTCCCATTGTGCGTCAACGACCCAGTCTTGACTATTTGGCGGTGATAACCAACCGGAAAAAAGCTTAGAGAAAATAGAGGGACGTTTTGCTTTTTGCTTTTCCAGCACCTTGTTTAGATGCTCAAATGAGCGCTGTTCAATAGGTAAGTTTTTATTACTCATGATACTTTTCCTATTTTATGGTTATTTAAAGCCGATAACACCTGTGCCTTGGGGCCATCAGCAACCACTTTGCCGTTATCAAGTACAATGATGCGGTCTACCAGCTCGAGTAATGAGGTTCTGTGAGTGACTACAATTAGGGTCTTCTCTTGGCAGTTGCGCTTGATATTGTTAATAATTTTACTTTCGCTATTGTGATCAAGTGCTGATGTGGGTTCATCCATCAATAAGATGGGCGGATTGTTCAGAAGCGCACGTGCAATCCCAACAGCTTGGCGCTGCCCGCCAGAAAGTAGCCGGCCTTGTTCACCCACTTGTAGGTCAAAACCATCTGGGTGTGAGTTTATTAACTCAAATAATTGGCTTTGTTGACACGCAGATAAAATTTGCTCATCTTTAGCATGCCATGCACTAAGGGTGATATTGTCTTTAAGGGTGCCAAAAAATAAAGAAATTGTTTGTGGTACATAGCCAATGTTATGTCGTAACTCGGCAGGATCGATCTGATGGATATCATTATTATCTATTAAGATACTGCCAGAAGTTGGTTCATACAGGCCGAGAATTAATTTTTCAATTGTGCTTTTACCAGAGCCATTGCGACCAAGAATCGCTACTTTTTCACCAGACTTTATTTTAAAGCTAACACCACTTAATGCTTCATTGCTTTCTTGAGAGTACTTAAACCGAACATCATTAAATTCAATATCACCCAGTAGTACAGGGTGACTTAGCCAGTGCTTGCCGGCTGGGCGTTCAACTTCATTATCCATAATTTCATTGAGTGAATGCATTGCAATTGCGGCATGATGAAACTGAGCTAGCACAGCAGCAGATTGGGTAATTGGAGCCATAGTACGCGACGAAAGTAAGTAGGCTGCAATGAGCCCTCCTTGAGTGAGGTCACCGGAAATAATGAGATGTACGCCAACCATCATAATTATGACTCCAACACATTGCTGAACCCATGAACCTGCATTGCTGATAGAAGATGAAATTAAGCGGCTTTGCGCGTTAACGCGAGCAATGTAAATTGTTGATTTCTCCCAATTGGACTGAGTTTTACACTCACTATGAAAGCTTTTTACATCTTCAATATTAGTTAAGCTTTCAACTAAAATTGCATTGCGCATAGAGCTTGCTTTCATTGTTTGCTCTGAGAGGCTTTCAAGCTTTCGGTGGGCTGCTAATGCGTAACAGAGCAATATCAAAGCCCCGACGATTATTGGTAAGCTTAATTCGACGCCAATGATCGCAATTACGATTAAATAGAGTAAAACAAAAGGTAAATCGACAAGCGCAATAAGGGTCATAGAGCTAAAGAAGCCTCTGACCGCTTCAAATGATTGAATATTACTTGCAAACGAACCTGCAGAAGCGGGGCGGTTTTTTAGTTTCATGCCAAGTACGCGTTCCATAATGACAGCTGAAACTTTGACATCAATACGACTTGCTGCCAGCTCCACAAAGTAACTTCGAACTAACCGTAAAATAAAATCTGCGGTGAGTGCAATTAAAACACCGCTTGCCAGCACCCATAGGGTTTCTACTGCATGATTGGGTACAACTCGGTCGTACACATTCATAACAAAAAGCGGCATTGCAATTGATAATACGCCTAATGCGATGGCAGAAACGACTACATCTTTATATAAACTTCGGCACTCTTTGATGACTCCCCAAAACCAGCCATCTTTGGCTAATTTTTGTAGTACAGGGGAGCGTGCGTCAAAAGCGAATTCGGGCTGTGCATAAATAACCATTGCTGTGCTGCTATCAGCAAGTTTTGTAATACTGATTTTAACGGCGGAGTCATTTAATTCAGGGTAGATGACCTTAGCGCTGTCGTTTTCGATATCAAGCTCAGTAATTACACAGGCTTTATTACCTTTTAGGATTAACACCGCAGGTAACAAAGCTGTATTAAGGTCGCATAGGGGTTTGTGAACAATTTTAGTTTTAAAGCCTATACGTTTAGCGGCACGTGAAAAACCTGACGGAGTCAATAAGCCGTTCTCAAGGGGTAAACCGCTTAATAATGTTTCACGAGAAAATTCTCGATCATGATAGCGGCATAGGGTTTCTAAACAGTCAACAAGGCTGCCACCATGATCTTGAGCATCAGTTTCTTGCATACAATATCCATACTTATACCAATGCGCAAAAATACTAAATTAAGCGAATTGGTATCAAATTCACCATGAGCTTTACGACCAGCCATCTTTCATGACTGCTGGGCGGCTACCTGCGTCGGTTATCACTGCTTCAATGCGACGATTTGCAGCATTTGCTCTAACTGAAATCTCATTTATTCTTGGTTGATCAACACCATAACCAAGCGATTTCACTCTGTTTGGGGCAATACCGTATTGCTGGATTAATATCTCAGCAACCGAAGATGCGCGTTCTTCAGAGAGCTTTCTATTGTGAAGGGCTGGTCCTTCAAGGGAAGCATGCCCTTGAATTTCAACATTTTTGTTGGGGTGTTCTTTTAAGAAATCAGCAAGTCGAGCTATTTCCTGCATATACTGAGGGCGCACAACACTTGAGTCTGCGAGAAAAGGAATGCCAATCTCTACATTACTCGTGTTGCTTCGATACTTTGTGCAGCCTTTTTCATCAACCTCCGTAAATGCAGGCGTAGATGGGCATTCATCTTGCGCATTTGCGATACCATCATTATCATCATCGGCAAATGTCGTAGCTGTTTCGACAGGAGTTGCCGGCATAGTTAAGTAGCTAGGCATAGCGGTTACTGTCATATATGCATTATCTTGCTGTTTTTTTTTCTGCAAGAATGCTTGTCTGCCAATCGTTGCAGCTACATCAAATTTTGGACAAATACTGTCTGCATTTAATGCAATTGGGTCATCAGTTAACTCTGTAATTTTTGGAAACTTGTCGGATGTAACGTTGAGCGTGTCGAGTAATTTCCCCATCTCCGCAAGCATAGTTAAAATAGCTGACTGTCTGTCATATAGAGCCGCGATATAAGAACGATTTGATTGAAATGCTTCATTTTCAGCGTCAAGCACATCAAGTAACGTTCTTTGGCCAATATCAAACTGGTCTTTATAGGCATATTTTACTTTATTAGATGACTCTTTATGACTAGCAAGAGAAGGGATCTTATTTTGTAAAACCTGCACATTGTTATAAGCAACTTGAAGGTTTTGTCTAATTTCAATACAGGTTTGGTCGCGCTGATATTTAGCAACATTAATCTCTTGATAGGCTTGATCAAGATTCGCACTGTCTAAGCCACCATTGTATAAATTGTAGCGAATATCTATACCAACTCTTGCCTCAGAGCGAGTTTCATTTAAACCTAACTCATCTCTATCTTGCATTCCGTAGCGTGCAGATAAATCTACATTAGGATGAAATGCGGAGCGTTGTGAATCAGCATTCGCTTTTTGCGCTTCGATATTATACAGAGACGCGTAAAAGTTAGGGCTGCTTTTGTAAGCTATATCAAGTGCTTGATTGATGGTGATGGGAATTGCATCATCACTTAGTCTTGCTTTTGCAGTTCCTTTTGTTGGCAGCTCTCCAACAATACGTAAATAGCGAGCACTTACATCATGCAAGTTTGCATACTCTGTCATAACATTCGATTGCGCAAGCGAGAGGCGACCATTAATTTGTTCAAGATCTGCTGCTCTAGCAACACCAGCACCAACGCTTTGCTCTATTTGCTGATAGACAGCCTCGTGCTCTTTTAAGTTATTTTCAGCAAGCTCAACTAACTCAGTGAACTTTTGCACATCTAGGTAAGCAATACTTGCCTGAAGTGCAATTTTTTCAGCTTGATCAAGTAGTTCAAAATAACGTATCAGTTGAATTCGTTCAAAGCGCTTAACTGTGTTCGATGTTCTAAAACCATCGTATAGCATTTGCCCTAATGTGAGCTCTGCGGTATTGCGGTTGTATTCATCTTCAATACCGTAGTTACGTTTTTCATAACCTGCACTCGCTGATACATCGACGGTTGGTAAATAACCTGAACGAGCAGCATCAATGCCATACATTGATGCTTTAAATGCATGCCAAGCTTGTTGTACTTCTGGGTTAGATGAAATTGCTTTATCAGATACATAATGCAAAGGCATTACAGAGGTTTGTTCTGCTTGTGCGTCGAATACACTTCCATTCGCTGCAAACATTAAAATAAGTAAAGCGCTGAGCTTTTTGCTAGTGAACTGCTTGCTTATAGCCATATGATCCTCTTTTTAGACTAAATTTTATTCACGCTAAGTTAAGGTTTAGCCAACAATTTCAAATACTGCAAATGATACTTTTGTGTTGCTTTTAGTTTTTTATTAATTGTTTTGTTTATTCGAATATTAGTTAAATAGTGCTGTTTTTAGTGTTCACCTGTACCATAGTCCAGTAACAAAGTGTTACTTGCTGGCTAAGCTTAAGTTATACAAATGTATTACTCATAGTTTGAGGAAAAGCAAATGGACGCAAATCAATTATTGGTTATTGATGTACAAGGTTCTGCAGGCTTAGTGCAAGCGGATGGTTCTATAAAAGCCCTCTCAGTTGGCGATGTGATAACGGTAGGTGATACTGTTGTTACCGCAGATAACTCGACCATATTAATTGATGTGCAAGGAGAGTCGTTGGCGATCCCTGCCAATAAATCAGTGACTATAACCCCTGACTTGCTAGCAAAAGAGACGCAAGATAACTCAGAGAATACCCTTTTCGATGATAGTATCGACGAAGCCATTGCAAGTTTAAATCAACCCAATCAACCAACCCCAGAGCAACAAACAGGCACTGATATCAGTGATTTTTTAGATGCGCTTGAAGGGGGGGGAGACATTTTAGATAATTTAGAGGCGACGGCTGCTGGTGGAGGCGGTGGTGCTGCATCTGGCGGAGGCACCTCGTTTGTAGAGCTAGCACGTATCGCTGAAGGTATCGACCCATCTAGTTTAGCATTTGATGACAGCTTTAACGCTGATAACACTGGCATTTTCTCTCCTAGAGATACAACCGATGGTGTTGTACCTGGTGATGAGTTAATTGCAACATTGAGTGTCAATGAATTAGGTCTTACTAATAATCCACAACCAGTTATATCAGGTACATCTGAAAACCTAGTAGGACAAACGGTCACGGTGACAGTAACCGACGCGAATGGTAATACCCAAGTTGTGACTGTTGTAGTCCAACCAGATGGTACTTTTGTAACCCCACCACTTGACCCATTACCTGATGGTCCAATCACTGTCGATGTGGTTGCTCTTGATCCAAATGGTGACCCTGTATCAGATAATATTGGCGCAAGTATTGATACTGTCGCGCCAGTTGTAACGATTGATACACTTACTGATTCAGCGATTCAAAATGTACTAATTACTGGCACAGTGTCTGGTATTAGCAGTGGTGATACTGTCACTATCACTGTTACAGACAGCGCAGGACAAGTGCAGGTAATAGCGACGCAAGTAGATGATCAAGGAAATTGGAGTATTACGACTGAAGCACTTGCTGAGGGGCTTTATACGGTCGTTGCATCGGCAGTTGATGAGGCTGGCAATGAAGGCAGTGATAGTGAAAATGGTCTAGTCGATCTGACTGCTCCCGTTATAAGTATTGACACCATCGGCGAAACAAATGATACCACGCCAACTATTTCAGGAACGGTAAGTGGAGTCACTGTTGGTAGTGAAATCACTGTCGTGATTACTGGCGCAGATAATACAGTGCAAACCGTAACTGCAATTGTTGCTGAAGATGGTAGTTGGATCGTTGATGTGCCTGATGCACTTGTTGAAGGTGAGTTTACTGTAACTGCAACAGCCGTTGATATTGCTGGAAATGAGGCGCAAGCAACGACCACAGGTGTTATTGATAATACAGCGCCTGTGATTAGTATCACGCCAATTGATGATACGCAGGACACTACGCCAAATATCAGTGGTAATGTTGTTGGTGTTCAACAAGGCACACTTGTTACCGTTGTTGTCACTGATATTAATGGTCAAGTTCAAACATTAACAACGGTAACCGATGCTGATGGGAATTGGAGTTTAGATGTTGTCGCAGATCTTGCTGAAGGGATTTTTGACGTAAGTGCATCCGTAACTGATGCAGCCGGAAATACTGCCCAAGCTGACACCCAAGGGGTTGTTGACTTGACGGCTCCTGACATAACGTTAACAGCTATTGCCAATACAAATGATACAACGCCAACCTTTGTCGGGCGAGTTGAAGGGGTGCCAGAGGGCACCGAAGTTACAATACAAGTTGTTGATAGTAATGGTCAGTCGCAAACGTTGACGGCGCTTGTTCTTGCTGATGGCAGTTATAGTGTTGATGCAATAAGCCCTTTGCCTGAAGGCAGTTTTACGGCAATTGCTACCGTTAGTGATGCTGCGGGTAACTCAGCATCTGCAAATACGACAGGTACCGTCGCATTTTCTCCTATTTCAATCACAATTGATTCTATTGCTGATAGTAATGACACAACACCATTGCTGAGTGGGCAAACCGATGGCGTAGCTACTGGAACGACAATTTCGCTGACAATTACAGCAAGTGATGGGCGGGTTATTAATTTACTCGCAATCACTCAAGCTGATGGAAGTTGGTCTATTCAATTGACAGAACCTTTACCTGAAGGAGATTTTACAGTTGTCGCATCGGTATTAGATCCTCAAGGCAATGAAGCACAAGCAACCGCGATTGGTAATGTAGATTTAACAGTCAGTATTAATTTCATTATTGATACTAATGACACGACTCCAAGTGTATCTGGTTCAACACAAGATGTTGAACCAGGCGCAGTCGTTACTGTTACATTTACAGGAAGTGATGGAGCGACTGAAACTTTACAAGTTATTACCGATGCAAACGGTAATTGGACTGTTGAAGCAAGTACTGCATTGGCTGAAGGTCAATTCACAGTCACCGCGACAGTAACCGATGAAGTGGGTAATACAGCGACAGCAACAGAAATAGGGGTCATTGATTTAACCGATCCTACTATTTCAATCAATCCTTTAAATGATACTAATGACACAACTCCACTAATTTCAGGATCTGTTGCAGATGTACCAGCAGGAACGACAGTTACGTTAGTCATTACAGATAGTAATGGTGTTGTGCAAACGATAACAACCACCACAAATGCACAAGGTTTATGGCAAGTCGAAACTTTAAATGAGCTTGCTGAGGGAGATTATACTGTCACTGCAAGCGCAAGCGACGAAGCGGGTAACACCAGTTCAGCAACAGCAACTGGCACAATAGATTTAACTGCACCAATTATTAATATTAATGCAATTGCTGATAGTAATGACACCACGCCGACAATATCAGGCACAACACAAGGGTTAAATGCTGGTAGCACAGTTACAGTCACGGTTACCGACAGTAATGGGAGTGCACAAGTATTTGCAACTGTTACAAATGCCGATGGCAGCTGGTCGATTAATATTGATCAAGAGCTAGCTGAAGGCGAGTTCACTGTTGTTGCGCAAACTCAAGATGAAGCAGGAAATAGCGCACAAGACATTGAAACGGGTGTGATTGATTTAACAGCACCTACCATCACAATTGATGAGTTTAACGACTCTAATGATGTTACACCCATTATTTCAGGTGTTGTATCAGGGGTTGATGCTGGCTCGGTTGTTACGATCATACTCGTTGATAGTAATGGAAATCAGCAAATACTGACGACCACAGTTAATGCAGATAGCAGCTGGCAAGTTGGTGCAAATCAAGTGTTGGCCGAGGGTGAGTTTACAATTACCGCAACAGTGAGTGATCCTGCTGGTAATCAAGCTCAAGATACGACGACAGGGATCATTGATCTAACCGCGCCAATTATAAGCCTTGATAACTTAGGAAGTAGTGCTGACAACACACCTACAATTTCAGGCACAGTGCAAGGCGTTGCAGCAGGCACACCGGTCACTTTAGTTGTCACAGATGCAAATGGCAATAGTCAGACGTTTACTGCAATCACTAATGATAATGGTGTATTTAGTGCAAACGTACCTGGCAGCCTTGCTGATGGGCAATACACGGTTACCGCTACGGTATCTGACTTAGCTGGTAATCAAGCCTCGGATTCAGAAACGGGTACGGTGGATAGTTCATCTTTAACTATCTTAATTGATGCGTTAGGCGAAACAAACGACACAACACCCAGTATTTCAGGTTCAACATTAAATGCAACAGCAGGTGATGTGGTCACGGTGGTGATTATCCCAGCTTCGGGTCCAAGCCAAACATTTACAACAACAGTTGATGCAAATGGAGATTGGAGTATCAATGTATCAGATGAACTTTCAGAGGGTGAGTTTACGATTGATGCCACTGTTACCGACCAATTTGGTAATACCGCAAATGATTCGATCACCGCAGTGGTTGATACGACTGCACCGCTTATTAGCATAGATACCATAGGCGCTATCAATGACAGTACGCCTCTAATTTCAGGCAGCTCACAAGGAGCGACGGCAGGTAATACAGTAACAGTTACTGTTGTCGACTCTCAAAATAATAGCCAAACCTATACGACAACTGTTGATGCTGATGGAAATTGGGCAGTGCCTGTTACAAGTGCAGTGTCGCAAGGGGAATTTACTGTAACAGCCAGCATCACTGATAATGCAGGTAATACAGGCACGGATACTGAAGTTGGTACGTTCGATGGAATTAATCCTTTATTAACGTTAGATTTTGATCCTTTGACTAATGACAGTACGCCGTTGATCACAGGCACAACTGATGTCACTGCAGGCAGTATTGTTACTGTCAACGTTACTGACAGCGATGGCGTGGTACAAACGCTTTCTGCGGTTGTGGCTGCGGACGGAAGCTGGTCAATCAGCCCTACTACGCCTCTAGCTGAAGGGGCGTTCACGGTGACAGCAAGTGTAGAGGATGAATCTGGCAATCAAACGCAAATCACTCAAAACGGTGTTGTTGATCTCACTGCTCCAATTATTACGATTGACAATTTGGGAACGGTCAACGATACAACGCCTACAATTAGCGGACAAACGAATGAGCCTGCGGGTAGTATCGTTACGGTTGTTGTCTCAGATGGTATTAACAGCTATGAATTTAGCGCAACCGTTAATGCTGATGGCAGTTGGTCTGGGGATGTACCTGCAGAATTAGACGATGGCAACATCAATGTTACAGCGTCAATAACTGATGCTGCAGGCAATCAGGCCCAAGCAACGAATAGCTTTATTTTAAATAGTGCTGCGCCTAGCATTGCAATAGATGCAATCAACGAAACCAATGACACAACGCCAGCTATAAGTGGCACCTCAGATGCCCCTAATGGCAGCGTCATAACTATAATTGTTGAAGACAGTAATAACAACAGCCAACAGCTTACTGCAACAGTGCTGAATGGTCAGTGGAGTGTAGAGATACAGCAAGCTTTAAGTGAAGGCACATTTACTGTTAATGCGTCAGTAACAGTTGATGGCTTGACCAGTGATGCTGCTGCTCAAGGCGTAATTGATGTAACAGCGCCGACAGTCAGTATTGATGCCTTAGTAGATAGCAACGATGTAACTCCGATCATTACGGGTCAGACGTCAGGTTTGGCGGCTGGTAGTGTCGTAACACTCACAATTACTGACAGTGCAGGAGCCGTTCAGACAGCATCTGTTGTTATCTCGCAAGATGGTTCATGGTCAGCAGAAGTTAGCAATGTGCTGGCTGAAGGACAGTATTCTGTATTAGCTGAGGTGGTAGATAATGCAGGCAATGAAGCGAGCGACTCTCAATTAGGTATCATCGATTTATCTGCGCCTACAATTAGCATTGATGCTATTGCTGATACAAATGACGTTACACCTACTCTAACGGGTCAAACAACAGGTGTACCGCAAGGCACGCAGGTAACTTTATTAATAACAGATAGTTCGGGTAATACCCAAACTTTAACTACTACCACATTAGCTGATGGATCATGGTCTGTTGATGCTGAGGTTATTATTGCTGAAGGAAGCTTCACTGTCGAAGCATCTGTGAGTGATGTTGCTGGAAACTCTGCTTCAACCTCGGCAACCGGTTTAATTGATTTAACAGCCCCTACTATTAGTGTTGATCCATTGTCAGGTAGTGCTGATGTAACACCGCTGATCAGTGGTGTAGCGAATGGTGTGGCAACAGGTACACTTGTTAATTTAGAAATCACCGATAGTGCTGGTAATGTTCAAACAGCGACAGCGATTGTTCAAGCGGACGGCAGCTGGTCTGTTGAGCCTAGCGTAGCAATTGCTGAAGGAGAATTTACTGTTGTTGCTACAGTACAAGATACTGCAGGAAATCAAGGATCTGACACCGCAACGGGTAATATCGATACCACAGCACCAAGTGTATTCATCGATCCTCAAAATATCACAAATGATACAACCCCAGTATTCTCAGGACAAAGCTCAGGCGTTCCTGCAGGTACTGAGGTTAGACTAACGGTTACCGACAGTGCTGCTAATATTCAAACTTTAATTGCTATTACTAGTGCTGACGGAAGCTGGTCAGTTGCTGCAACTGAAGTACTTGCCGAGGGTAATTACACTATTGAAGCAGAAGTTTCAGATGCGGCAGGTAATACTGGTACCGATAGTGCCACTGGTGAAATCGACATTACCGCACCGACGATTAGCCTTGATACCTTGGCCGATAGTAATGATGTGACACCGCTCATCAGTGGGCAAACCACTGGAGCGGTTGTGGGCAGCTTAGTGCTGCTTACTATCACTGACAGTGCCGGTAATGTACAAAGTGCGACAGCGACGGTGCAAGCGGATGGCAGTTGGTCTGTTGAGCCAAGTACGGCATTAGCCGAAGGTGATTATACCGTGGTGGCCACCGTGAGCGACGCGGCGGGTAACGAAGGCAGCGATACTGAAACAGGCACCATTGATGTGACGGCACCAACGATTAGCATTGATGCGCCAGCACTGACCAACGACAATACACCGACGGTCACTGGCACCTCAGACTTAGCCAATACCTCACTCGCCGTGACCTTTACCGATGCTGATGGTATCAGCCATAGTGTGACAGTCACCACAGATGCTTCAGGTAATTGGAGCGCCGAAGCAGGGCAAGCCTTAGCCGATGGCAACTACACAGTCAGTGCYAGTATCAGTGATGCAGCAGGTAATAACAGCAGTGCCAGTGACAGTGGTGAAGTCGACACCATTCCACCGGAGCTTGCTTTTGTGCCGACCTTCTTACTGGGTCAACTGGTGACCTTAAGTGGTACATCAGATTTACCCGCCGGTAGCACAGTGACCATCACCCAAACCTTATTAGGCGGTGGCAGTGTGACATATACGGCAACCACCGATGCCAATGGTGATTGGTCACTGACAGGGTTAACCGTGCCGTTAGCGAACCTAGCGTCGATAACAGCCAGTGCATCGGATGCTGCAGGCAATGTACGTACTATCAGTTCAAGTGACTTTGATGGTACACCACCGACACTCACCGTTAATGTGGATGCAATAGGAAATGACAATAC
>NZ_LJTC01000014.1 GCF_001306915.1 Pseudoalteromonas lipolytica
TAAGGCATATTCCCAAGCATTACTCACCCGTCCGCCGCTCGTCAGCAGAGTAGCAAGCTACTCTCTGTTACCGCTCGACTTGCATGTGTTAGGCCTGCCGCCAGCGTTCAATCTGAGCCATGATCAAACTCTTCAATTAAAAGTTTTTTGAAACCGAAGTTTCGTGCTCAATGAATTCTGTATAAATTGACTATATAGTCACTCATAAGAAATTGAGACTCTAAATTTGTTTGCTCCACTTAGTAAACCAAGCTTCGCTGTTAGAACTCAATCTGTACGAGTGCCCACACAGATGATTGCTTTATATTGTTAAAGAACGTTTGAGATACTTTTGCGTCTCAAGGGCTGTGCATTCTACGCAAGCCGTTATTTTTGTCAACACTTAATTTTGAGAAAAGTTTATTTTTTCAAAACTCAGTTTTACTTGACTCAACCAACTCGTCGTTTTGCTTTTTTGTAAGCAGTCCGCCGTGTCGGTGGATGCGCATTATAGGGAGATCTGAATTGAGATCAACTGTTTTTTGAAGTTTTTATGAAAAAAATGACTGTTCGCGCAAAATACGAACGAAACGGGTAAAAATAGCACTAAATTACTCGTATTATGGCTATTTAGGCAGTGTTTTTTATAAATGAGCTTGTATTTAAGTTGTATAGAAGGTGATTTTAACTATAAAAGAACGCGAATTGATCTTTATATGTGATCTTAATTGCTAGGTGCTGGGTGCTAGGTACTTCAAGATTGCATGGTAATGTTTAGGGTTGATAGAGCTGTATTATTGAGAGTGAATTTTTAGTAGTGAATTTTAGAAAGTAAAAAGCCGAGCATAAGCTCGGCTTTTTGGTGTCTTTACGACTTACTCTGCAGACTGCGCGTCTTCTTGAACTTCTTCGTTTGTCGCTGGGCGACCAACTAGTTCAATATAAGCCATTGGTGCATTATCACCAGCACGGAAGCCACACTTAAGAATACGAGTGTAACCACCAGGACGGTCTGTATTACGTGGACCGATTTCGCTGAATAATTTACCAACTACTTCATTATCACGCGTGCGAGCAAACGCTAAACGGCGGTTTGCTACACTGTCAGTCTTAGCCAGTGTGATTAAAGGTTCAATTACACGGCGCAACTCTTTAGCTTTAGGCAAAGTTGTTTTGATGATTTCATGTTTCACCAAAGAACCAGCCATGTTGCTGAACATCGCTTTGCGATGGCTGCTGTTACGGTTTAATTGACGACCACTCTTACGATGGCGCATGACCCTATCCTTCTAACTAAACTAATATAGTGATTTAGATTATTCAGCTAGGCTTGCAGGCGGCCAATTTTCTAGGCGCATACCTAGAGAAAGACCACGTGAAGCTAGCACGTCTTTAATTTCAGTTAGAGACTTCTTACCTAAGTTAGGCGTTTTAAGAAGCTCAACTTCAGTGCGCTGAACTAAATCACCGATATATTGAATTTGCTCGGCTTTCAAACAGTTTGCTGAACGTACTGTTAGCTCAAGATCATCAACTGGACGAAGCAGAATAGGATCGAATTCTGGCTTCTCTTCTTTCTCTTCTGGCTCAGTTACATCACGTAAATCTACGAATGCATCTAATTGCTCAGCTAAGATAGTAGACGCACGGCGGATCGCTTCTTCAGGATCTAGAGTGCCGTTTGTTTCCATATCAATGATTAACTTGTCTAAGTCTGTACGTTGCTCAACACGGGCTGATTCAACCGAGTACGCAATACGTTCAACTGGGCTGAATGATGCATCAAGCAGCAGACGACCAATTGGACGCTCATCGTCATCAGAGGATAAACGACTAGATGCCGGCACATAACCGCGACCGCGCTCAACACGAATACGCATGCTGATCTCGCTGCTATCTGTCGTAAGGTGACAGATAACGTGATCTGGGTTGGCGATAGTTACATCACCATCGTGCTGAATATCAGCCGCAGTCACAGGGCCTACACCAGATTTAGTCAGGGTCAGAAAAACTTCATCTTTGCCTTCTAAAGTTACTGCTAGACCTTTAAGGTTTAACAGAATTTCAATGATGTCTTCTTGTACGCCCTCTTTCGCGCTGTACTCATGCAATACACCGTCGATTTCTACTTCAGTTACTGCACATCCAGGCATAGATGATAACAGTATACGGCGTAAGGCATTACCCAAAGTGTGACCAAAGCCACGCTCTAATGGTTCTAAAACTACTTTAGAACGCGTTGGGTTGATAGCGTCGATATCGACTAACCTTGGTTTTAGGAATTCGGTAACAGAACCCTGCATTTTATCCTCTCTTAACTCTTAACTTTACTTAGAGTAAAGTTCGACGATTAGTTGTTCGTTAATGTCCGCAGACAGATCTGAACGCTCAGGTAGGCGCTTGAAGCTACCTTCCATTTTCTTACCGTCAACTTCAACCCAAGTCGGCTTTTCACGTTGCTCAGCCAACTCTAGAGCAGCGATGATACGTGCTTGTGTTTTTGACTTCTCACGAATTACAACAGTATCTTCTGGAGTAATTACGTATGAAGGAATGTTCACAACACGACCATTAACTAAAATCGCTTTGTGGCTTACTAACTGACGTGCTTCAGCGCGTGTGCTAGCAAAACCCATGCGATATACAACATTGTCTAAACGTTGCTCTAAAAGCTGTAACAAGTTTTCACCTGTATTACCTTTAAGGCGAGCAGCTTCTTTGTAGTAGTTACGGAATTGCTTTTCTAATACACCGTAGATACGACGTACTTTTTGCTTTTCACGTAGCTGTAAACCGTAATCAGATAAGCGACCTTTACGAGCGCCGTGCTGACCAGGTGCAGTCTCAAGTTTACACTTAGAGTCGATAGCTCTTACGCCGCTCTTAAGGAACAGGTCAGTACCTTCACGACGACTCAGCTTGAGCTTAGGGCCCAAATATCTTGCCATGTTATTTCTCCTAACCTATTGTTAAACGCGACGTTTCTTCGGTGGACGACAACCATTATGAGGGATTGGCGTCACGTCAGTGATGTTGGTGATACGGTAACCAGCAGCATTCAAAGCACGTACAGCAGATTCACGACCTGGACCTGGACCTTTGATGAAAACTTCTAGATTTTTTAAACCGTATTCTTGAGCAGCAGTACCTGCACGCTCTGCAGCAACCTGAGCCGCGAATGGAGTAGATTTACGTGAACCACGGAAACCTGAACCACCTGCTGTTGCCCAAGATAGTGCATTACCTTGACGGTCGGTAATTGTTACAATAGTGTTGTTGAAAGAAGCATGAACGTGAGCCATACCATCAGCAACTTGCTTTTTAACCTTCTTACGACGAATTGGTGCTTTAGCCATAATCTACCCCACCTTATTTCTTGATAGGCTTGCGAGGACCCTTACGAGTACGCGCGTTAGTCTTAGTACGTTGACCACGTAGTGGTAACGAACGACGGTGACGTAGGCCACGGAAACAACCAAGGTCCATAAGGCGCTTGATATTTAATGTAACTTCACGACGAAGGTCACCTTCTACAGTGTACTTGCCAACTGCTTCACGCAATACGTCAAGTGTTTCGTCTGAAAGTTCACCGATTTTTGTGGTCTCGGCGATACCAGTCGCTGCTAAGATAGCCTTAGAGCGAGTCTTACCTATGCCATAAATAGCAGTTAAACCGATAACTGCGTGTTTATGATCAGGGACGTTAATGCCAGCGATACGGGCCACTAACACATCTCCTATATTTGAATTTGGTAATCATCTGTTTGAAAAGCCCGTAAGGATACTCAAACGAAGACCAAATCACAACTAAAAACACAGGCCGAGTAAATAACTCAGCCTGCACGACTGTTTAATTAGCCTTGCCTTTGCTTGTGCTTAGGCTCACTGCAAATTACGCGTACTACACCAGCACGTTTAATAACTTTACAGTTACGGCATATTTTCTTAACGGAAGCACGTACTTTCATTGCTCAACTCCGTAAAATGACCTTATCGACCGTAGCCTTTAAGGTTTGCTTTTTTCAGCACAGAATCATACTGATGTGACATCAGATGCGTCTGTACTTGTGCCATAAAGTCCATGATTACAACAACGATAATCAAAATTGATGTACCGCCGAAATAGAATGGCGTTTGCCATGCCATAGTCATGAATTCGGGCACCAGACAGATAAAGGTTATATACAAAGCACCTGCCAATGTCAGGCGTGTCATCACTTTATCAATGTATTTAGATGTCTGCTCACCTGGACGAATACCTGGGATAAATGCGCCAGATTTTTTCAGGTTATCTGCTGTTTCACGCGGGTTAAATACCAACGCGGTGTAGAAAAAGCAGAAGAAGATAATAGCCGCAGCTAAAACCATCGCATATAAAGGTTGACCTGGAGTCAACGTTGTAGCGATTGCTTGTAGCACATCAGCGACCGGACCTTCACCCTGGCCGAACCAGCTTGCAATTGTACCAGGGAACAGAATTATACTGCTAGCAAAGATTGGTGGAATAACACCCGCCATGTTTACTTTCAGTGGTAAGTGCGTGCTTTGAGCAGCAAATACCTGACGACCTTGTTGACGCTTTGCGTAGTTAACGACGATACGACGTTGGCCACGTTCAAAGAATACAACTAGGTAAGTAACAGCGAATACGATTACAGCAATCAATAACAGTACAAGTACATTCAGATCACCTTGGCGCGCCATTTCGGCTGTCGAACCAATAGCAGACGGCAGGTTAGCTACAATACCAACAAAAATCAGAACTGAGATGCCGTTACCGATACCACGCTCTGTAATTTGTTCGCCCAACCACATTAGGAACATAGTACCAGTTACTAAACTCACTACAGCAGTGAAGTAGAAACCGATACCTGGGTTAACAACTAACCCGTCCATCATGCCCGGTAAGCTAGTAGCAATACCGATTGATTGGATTGTAGCAAGCACAAGCGTGCCGTAGCGTGTGTACTGGCTAATTTTCTTACGCCCTTGCTCACCTTCTTTCTTAAGCTCTATAAACGGCGGATACATATGCGTTAATAGTTGCGTAATAATCGAAGCCGAGATGTACGGCATAATACCCAGTGCTAACACTGAAGCGCGCTCAAGCGCACCACCGCTGAACATGTTAAACATTTCAACAATGGTGCCCTTTTGTTGCTCGAAGAAATCGGCAAGTACAGCGGCGTCAATCCCAGGGATCGGCACGAATGAACCTAGACGGTAAATAATGATAGCACCTAATACAAATAGTAATCGACGCTTCAATTCCGAAAGCCCACTTTGTGCACTTTTCATATCTTGACCTGGTTTAGCCATTAGTACTTCCTTAGTCTTCTACCTTGCCTCCGGCAGCTTCGATAGCTTCGCGAGCACCTTTAGTCACTTTAAGACCTTTAACGGTAACTGCGCGTGAAACTTCGCCAGATTTAACTACTTTAACGAACTGGATGTTCTTTTTAACTAGACCAGCTGCTTGTAACGCGTTTACGTCTACTACATCGCCTTCAACTTTAGCGATTTCAAAAAGGTTAACTTCAGTAGATACTAATGATTTACGTGAAGTGAAACCAAATTTAGGTAGACGACGTTGCATAGGCATTTGACCGCCTTCGAAACCAACGCGTACTTTACCGCCAGAACGTGATTTTTGGCCTTTATGACCACGGCCACCAGTCTTACCAAGACCAGAACCAATACCACGACCTAGACGTTTCTTTTCAGTTTTTGCACCAGCAGCAGGTGAAAGTGTATTCAAATGCATCGAATTAACCCTCAACCTTTACCATGTAAGAAACTTGGTTAATCATACCACGCACACATGCTGTGTCTTCTAACTCAACAGTGTGATTGATACGACGTAGACCAAGACCGCGTAATGTAGCTTTATGCTTCGGTAAACGACCGATAGAGCTCTTTACTTGTGTTACTTTTACAGTTTTATTAGCCATGGTTTACCCCGTGATTTCGTCAACGCTAAGACCACGTTTAGCAGCGATTGACTCTGGAGAGTTCATGTTCTCTAGAGCAGCAATCGTTGCACGAACGATGTTGATCGGGTTAGTTGAACCGTATGCTTTTGACAATACGTTCTGTACACCAGTTACTTCTAGTACTGCACGCATCGCACCACCGGCGATGATACCTGTACCTTCAGAAGCAGGCTGCATGTATACTTTAGAACCCGCGTGGCGACCCTTGATTGGGTGCTGTAGCGTGTTACCGTTAAGGTCTACACTGATCATGTTGCGACGTGCTTTTTCCATTGCTTTTTGAATAGCAGCTGGAACTTCACGTGCTTTACCATAACCAAAACCTACTTTACCTGCGCCGTCACCAACTACTGTTAGTGCAGTGAAGCTAAAGATACGACCACCTTTAACCACTTTAGACACACGGTTTACCGCGATTAGCTTTTCAGCCAAATCAGGCTGTTGTTGCTTTGCTTCTACGTTAGCCATTGTCTACTCCTAGAATTGCAGACCGGCTTCACGCGCTGCATCAGCAAGCGCCTTCACACGGCCGTGATATTTAAAGCCACTGCGATCAAAAGCAATCTTTTCGATGCCTTTGTCAGCTGCACGTTCAGCAACCGCTTTACCAACTGCTTGAGCAGCTGCAACGTTACCTGTGCCTTTAACTGTTTCGCTAATTGCTTTTTCAACAGTAGAAGCAGCAGCCAGTACAGTACCCTCAGCAGTAACTACTTGAGCGTAAATGTGACGTGGCGTGCGGTGGATAACAAGACGCGTTGTGCCTTGTTCAATGTAATTTCTACGAGTGCGCTTAGCACGACGTAGACGAGCTGTTTTTTTATCCATCGTCTTACCTTACTTCTTCTTAGCCTCTTTACGGCGTACATTCTCGTCCGCGTAACGAACACCTTTACCTTTATAAGGCTCAGGTTTACGGTATGCACGGATGTTAGCAGCTGTTTGACCAACTAACTGCTTGTCTACGCCCTTAACTAGAACTTCTGTTTGGCTTGGTGTTTCAATCGTAATACCTTCTGGTACTTCGAAATTCACTGGGTGTGAGAAACCAAGAGTTAAGTCTAATACTTTGCCCTTAGCTGCTGCACGGTAACCAACACCTACTAACTGAAGTTTCTTCTCGTAACCTTCATGCGTACCAACAACCATGTTGTTGATTAGAGCGCGAGCAGTACCTGCTTGTGCCCATGCATTAGCTACGCCTTCACGAGGTAAAGTTGTAATAACGTTGTCGTTAACTTGTACTTCAACAGCGTCGTTGATTGTACGAGTTAATTCACCGTTTTTGCCTTTAACTGTGATGTCCTGGCCTTTTAATGTAACTTCTACACCGGCAGGAACATTGATTGGTGCCTTTGCTATGCGAGACATAGTTCCCCTCCGATTAAGCTACAAAGCCAATGATCTCACCACCAACGCCGGCACTACGTGCTGCGCGGTCTGTCATTAGGCCTTTAGAAGTTGATACGATAGCGATACCAAGACCACCCATTACCTTTGGTAATTCGTCACGTTTCTTATAGATACGTAGACCAGGGCGGCTAACACGCTGGATGTTTTCAATAACAGCTTTGCCTTCGAAATATTTTAAATCGATAGAAAGCTCAGGCTTCGCTTCACCGCTTACAGCGTAATCTGCGATATAACCTTCATCTTTTAATACTTTAGCTACTGCTACTTTCAGTTTTGAAGTTGGCATCGTTACTGATACTTTCTTCGCTGACTGACCGTTACGGATACGTGTAAACAAATCCGCAATAGGATCTTGCAAGCTCATAGTCTTACTCCCGTGATACTATTACCAGCTAGCCTTTTTAAGGCCAGGAATTTCACCGCGCATAGCTGCTTCGCGAACTTTAATACGGCTCATGCCGAATTTGCGAAGGTAACCATGTGGGCGGCCCGTAACGTTACAACGATTACGTTGACGTGAAGAGCTAGAATCACGTGGTAAAGCTTGAAGCTTTAATACCGCGTCCCAACGATCATCGTCAGATGTATTAACATCACTGATGATAGCTTTTAGTGCCGCACGCTTTTCAGCGAACTGAGCAACTAATTTCGCACGCTTTGCTTCGCGCGCTTTCATAGAATTCTTTGCCATAACCCTACCCTTATTTCTTGAATGGGAAGTTAAACGCTTCTAACAACGCACGGCCTTCATCATCTGTTTTCGCAGAAGTAGTGATTGTGATATCCATACCGCGAACACGGTCTACTTTATCATAATCGATTTCTGGGAAGATGATTTGCTCACGTACGCCCATGCTGTAGTTACCACGTCCATCAAAAGACTTAGCACTTACACCACGGAAGTCACGGATACGTGGGATAGCGATTGAAACCAAACGCTCAAAAAAGTCCCACATACGCTCGCCACGTAGGGTTACTTTACAACCAATTGGGTAACCTTCACGCACTTTGAAGCCAGCAACTGATTTGCGTGCTTTAGTGATTAGAGGTTTCTGACCAGAGATTGCTTCTAGATCCGCAACAGCGTTATCTAGGATCTTCTTGTCAGCTAGAGCTTCGCCCACACCCATGTTTAATGTGATCTTTTCGATCTGAGGGACTTGCATGACAGAGCTGAAACCAAACTTCTCTTGAAGCTCAGCAACTACTTTGTCTTTATATACTTCATGCAGTTTCGCCATCATTCTACTCCAACTATTAGATAGTTTTACCAGTAGATTTAAAGATACGTAATTTCTTACCATCTTCAATCTTGAAACCTACACGATCTGCTTTACCCGTTTCCGAGTTGTAGATCGCAACGTTTGATACGTCGATAGACGCTTCTTTCTCAACAATACCGCCAGCTTGGTTCAACTGAGGAACAGGCTTTTGGTGCTTCTTGATTAAGTTGATGCCTTCGACAAATACTCGACCAGATTCAGCAACAACTGAAAGCACTTTACCGCGCTTACCTTTGTCTTTGCCTGCTAGTACGATTACTTCGTCATCACGACGGATTTTTGCTGCCATGATAGACTCCTTATAGTACTTCTGGTGCTAGTGAAACGATTTTCATGAACTTTTCAGTACGAAGTTCACGAGTCACAGGGCCGAAGATACGAGTACCAATTGGCTGTAAGTTATCGTTTAAGATAACAGCCGCATTGCTATCGAAACGGATCAAAGAACCGTCCGGACGACGAACGCCTTTTTTAGTACGCACAACTACCGCGTTTTTAACATCACCTTTCTTCACTTTACCGCGAGGAATAGCTTCTTTTACAGAAACTTTGATGATATCGCCAACCGCTGCATAGCGACGGTGCGAACCGCCAAGGACTTTAATACACTGCACTTTGCGAGCGCCGCTGTTATCAGCAACGTCCAGCTGAGTTTGCATTTGGATCATGTTAATGACCTCCGGTGTAGAAATTACAACGCGCCTTAATTTTGTTTAAAATCAAGACATTTCGGTTAAATTCCACTCAAAAAACAAGCAAGTTGTCTCTTAAGGGCGGGCAATTGTAGCAGCAATGGCAAGGAAGTGGTAGGTTATTTTTTAATTAATTTGGAATTAATCGCAATGCTTGCATTGAGGAATTACAGCAGCTTGCTGGTTTGTTATTGATTATAAAACAAACAGGACGCAAATGCGCCCTGTTTTTGACTTTAATTAAATTTTTATTAATTACCAAATAGACCTTTTAATTTGTCTTTGATTTTATCTTTAGCTTTTTCTTTGACTTCTTCTTTAGCCGCATCACTGACATCTAAACTATAACCAACATCATGGAATGGACCTTTGATACGCAGTGGAATTTTAAAGCCGGTACTGTCATCGGTCGTGCCTTGCCCTTCGATTGAATCAACAATCCCCGTTACCAAGCGATAGTCTACATTCGTCATAGGTAAATCAACTTTACCTGAGCCTGTAATGCGAATAAGCGGGCTAAGTAGTGATAGGTCTTTATTTTCACCAACACCGTTAGTGAATACAAAACTGCCCTGCAATGCCGAGAAGTCTGTTTGCTGTGAGTTATCAAAGCCTGTATCTAAACCTTCTGATACTGCACTCAAGTTACCTTTGATAAGCTCTTTTGCTTTACGAACCATCTCTGCAATGTTGGCCCCTTTTACCGCACCATCAGCAAACTCAAAGCCTAACTTACCATTTAAAGCATTGATAAAGCTCTTTTGGCTTTGACCTGTGGTCGTTAGATCCCAATTTAGAGAGCCTTTACCCATTAACTTATCGAAACCAGCCGCATCAGTTAGTAATGGCTGTGCATCGATTTTATCTAAAGAAAAGTTAGTACTAATTTTATAAGGTGTTTGCTTGGCGTTAACGGTTATTACACCTTTACCATTGCCTTCATAAGCAACAAACTTATCTAAACTGATTTTAGCCACGGCATTTTTTAGGTTCACCGTTAACTGGTTTTCACCAAGGGTAATATCATTTGCTTTTAAGCCACTTGAACGCACGACTACATTTGCATCTAGTGCGTTTAAGCCGCTCATATCAATTGCAGTATCATCCCAAACAATTGGCTGTGCTGGTGCATCTGCGGCAGGTTCTGCTTGTTCTTCTTTAGCTACGCCTTCTGGTAGGTAAGGGTTTAAATCAAGCATGCCCAAATCAATATCGGCATTCACAGCTAACCGTTCACCAAGCTTAATATCGCTTTTACCTTTAATTTGCAGCTCATCGAGGGTGGCAAGTAGCTCAGTAAGCTTAAACTGCTGTCCTTTTAGGTGCATCGAACCCTTTACATTAAAGGCATTAAACGCATTTTCTTTTGCATTAAGCTCAACACCTTGCCAGCTCGCAATGTTTTTAACAGAGTCACCACTAACAGAAAGAAGCCCTTGCACGTCATTACCCATTTCTGCAATTGCACCTTTAAAGTTCAAGTCGACTAAACGTGAATCAACCTCAGTGCTTACATTAAAGGTTTCGCCTTCAATCGCTTTAACAGGTGTATCTAGCGTCACATCTAAATCAAAGCGCTCACCCATATAGGTAATACCGCCTTTTAATTCTAAGGTCTTACGAAGAGAAGGTAGTAAGATTGCTAATTCTAAATCGCTTATCTGTTGCTTTGCCCCAGTTTTACCATCTAGATAAGTGAAAGTACCACCGTAGATTGCTACTTCACCAAGTTCAATATCAAAGTTATCTGGTAAGTTAACAGCGCCAGAACTCTTTTGCTGCTCTGTCTGTGGTTGCTCAGCAACCGCATCAAATAATTGCCAGTTTGCTTTACCATTTTTATCGGTTTCTAACAAAATCGTTGGTTCGTTAATAACGAATTTATCAAGCTTAAACTCACCGCCAAATAACGACATCCACGGGATACGGATAGCAAGTTGCTGCATGCTTGCCATATCTTTTTGCGAGCCTGTTTGCATATTGGCAAAGTGCACATCATTCAATTCGAGTTTTAATGATGGAAATACCGACAGCTTTTTATCGCCATTAATAGTCAGACTACGACCTGTGGTTTGTTCTACTTGCTCCGATACTTTATTAAATATCGCGTCTGTAGGTATTAGGAATGGTGCTGCGACTACCAATGCAATCAGTAATACGAAGATGACACCAACAATTTTCAGTAAGGTTTTCATAATCATCCTTAAAAATGGGCAAACAATGTTCATATCATAGCGGTAGTTAGGCGCAAATGCATTGCCCAACACACAAAAAGGTTTGTAAACAAGCTTAGGTACAAGAATATGAATCAGCGCTGAAACTTTTTGATACCTGTAGGTTACAAAAAGATCTTGACCGTATGATACCCTAGGGTTACATTGATACCTGTAGGTTACATTTGAGTTTAAAATAAAAGGAAACGATTATGTCTAAGCAAGATATCAAAACGGAAGAAAAGTTTATGAGTCATAACGCATGGTTTTCAATATTCATGGGAGTCACGTTATTAATTATTAGTGTTTACCCAATGCTCAAGCAAACATCAGTATTTTTACTGTTTATTGGTGTTGCCGCATTTTTAGGATCTTTCTTTATGTTTGTGATTAGAGGGGGATTTACATGGAAACTTGGTTATCGCCTTACTTATAAGGATGAATTTTTAAATACGATTGATACCATCGCTTATAAACATGTTGTGCTTGGATTGCTTTTTAGCATGGGGGCTATTTTTTTATTGTCTGATGAACTTGCTTTAAATGTATCTCATAGCATGATGGCCACATTTTACCTTGCCTTGATGTGTTTGATATATGGCGTATCAATTCTTTGGCAAAGTAGAGACTAGGTATAAAAGTGCAAAATAATATCGCTAAATTCCGCAAAGAAAAGGGATTATCGCAGCAAGAACTTGCTGATGCCATTGCAGTATCACGTAAAACCATTAGCACAGTTGAAACAGGCCGCTTTATACCCTCGGTGATTATCGCGTTAAAAATTGCTGCTCACTTTGAACTCAGTGTTGAGCAATTATTTACACTCGATGACAATGATTAATAAACCACGTCAGTCGCAATCTTACTTATAAATTATCAGTAAGATTGCATCATTTCATTACTTCGGTATGATGCACGACCCTGTTGTTTTTGCACCCTGTGTACTAAAATTAAACAACCCAATTTGGTCAAAACTGGAGTATCGATTAAGCATGAAGAAACTGCTTATTTCACCGTCAAAAATGGCGCTTGGCGAGCAAGAAAGTCAAATTTATCAAAATATCCTCAAGCAAGCCTCTGATATCAGCTTAAACCTAATGGCAGTTAAAGTAGAAAACCACCCTGAAGACTTTTTAGGTTGGTGCTATGAGCTATTAAGTGCAAGCCGCGATCGCATTAACTACGATCTGTTAGAAGATAAGCAATTACCCACTCTTAAAAAACTTCATGACTTATTAATTTCTGCAATCAGTTTTTTGCAGTTAAAAACATTAAGGGTTGCGCCATGGCCTGTTATTGCAGGCTTCATCGAGCAGCATAAAGAGCTTTTAGCCCTTGATGAGCAACTACGCTTAGCTAATTACATTGCTGCAATTAAATCGCAATCCCTAAAAGAGATGATCCCAGAAGACCGTTTAGCGTTTTCAGGTAAACACAGTGCCTCGCTTGATCCAAGCAGCTATAACTTCGACGTTGAGTGGTTTGCTTCTACCAAGAACGCGAAAGGTTTCCACCAAATGTTGAGTGATTTACCTGGTGCGTTCGATGAGGCGCTTGCACACATTCCACTTGAGGGTGAAGTAACGCAAGAACATTATCAGCATTTTATGGTGGCTTACTTCATGGCATTTAATGGCAGCGAAGAAAAGCCAACGCTTGCTCCTGCTACTCGCTTACTTGCGATGCGCCGACCTGACGTGTTTACACCAATCGTAAATAGTAAACTTGATGCCCTTTGTGCGGCATTAGGCATTACTAAGCTTAATAACCGTGATTTTGAGCGCTACTGGCAAGATGTTATCGAAGCAATACATAGCATGCCTTGGTTCAAAATGGCCAGTGCAGCAAATGAGCTTGAACAATCTCTGGTTGAAATCAAAGCCCTATTGCCTAGCTTCTTTTATTATGCAGATAAAAGTACCGCTGATAACTCTAACTATATTAAGTTGTTAAACAAACCTAAGAGTACCACGAGCTCAGCAGGTAAAAAGACCGTACGCCGTGGCAAAGAATCAGCAGAGATACTGGTGGACCGAGCATTAGCAAGTGATGATATCCCTGAACATATCAAAGCTAAGCGCGATTCAATCATCAGTGAAGTTGAAAAAGGCCGCAGTGTTGAAGAAACCATTAGTCTAATGCGTGCAATTTTCGGCTAAGTTACTCTCAAATAAGCAAAACCCGGTTGCTTCGCAATTGTGCAACCGGGTTATTTTTTGCACCACACATGTGCGCATGAACAATTCAAATAACCATCCTTTTCACAATTAAACAAGTTTAAAAGCCTGTTTTTAAAGCCTTTAAGCATAAAATATCCCGTTAGAAATTAACTTGGCACAACCAGTGCAATATCGTATCCAGACAACACATAGAAAATGTCCTCAAATAATAACCAGACTGCAATCTGAAAATGGGACAAAATCAACATAACAACAGGATACAGAAACATGCTAAAACTAAAAAAAACGGTCGCAGCAAGCGCCCTTGCGCTATTAACTTTGAGCTCAACATATAGCTATGCAGAAGTCACAGCAAACGCTGCGGCAACTTCAAACTACTTATGGCGTGGTCAAGAGCAAGGCGGCGGTGATGCTGCAATCCAAGGTGGTATCGACTACGCAAGTGAATCTGGCTTTTATGCGGGTACTTGGGTGTCGAATGCTAGCTGGGCTGACGACATGACTTACGAGCTAGACCTTTATGCTGGTTTTGGCGGTGAAATCAATGAAACCTTTAGCTACGATGTTGGCTACATTTATTATGCATACCCAGATGCAGCATCTTACACAGATGCAGACTTCTCAGAAATCTACGGTAGCATTAGCATGGGTAGCTTCACCTTTGGTGCAGCAGTCCTAGCAACATCAGCAGCAAGCGGTGACGGTACAGATTTTGGTGACTCTCTATATTTAAATGCTGACTACAGTTTCCCAGTTGGCAGTACCGGTGCAGAAATGGCCCTTCACTTAGGTCATTACTCAGGGGATTTCATTGGTGATGATGACATCATCGACTACGGTGTTTCAGTGTCGAAAGACGGCTTTACTTTCGGTCTTTCAGACAACGACATTGATGGTTCAGATGTAAAAGTGTACGTCGCTTACGCGGTTGACTTCACTTTATAAAGAATGTGTTACTTGCTGCAACACGAAGGGCCGTTAAGGCCCTTTTCTCATTTATATCAATACACTTATGGTACACTATGACCAGTTGAGCCTTGCCAAATGCGATACCATTGTTCACGGTTCATAGTAAGCTGCTTAGCGTCAACAGCTGATTTAACACGCTCAATATTACCCGTACCAAGTACCACAGACGGTGCACTTGGGTGCATTAACAGCCAAGCATAAACAACCTGATCAATGGCTGTGGCGCCAATTTCAGCCCCAACCTGCTCCAACACTGCACGTAAACGCACCGCTTTTTCATCTTCACTTGAGAATAAGCGCCCCCCAGCTAATGGAGACCAAAGCATAGGTTTGATATCAAGTAATTGGCATTGGTCTAAGCTGCCATCATCAAGGGCTTTCATCTCGTACGGAGAAAACTCAATTTGATTAGTCACAAGCTCAAAGTCTAAACGCGACTGCAACAAGCTAAGTTGCGATGGGGTAAAATTAGATACACCAAAGTCAAGCACATCACCATTTGCTTTTAGGGTATTAAATGCTTGTGCCATTTCATCGGCGTTCATCAAGTAATCAGGGCGATGAATAAGTAATACATCTAAACGATCAGTGCTGAAGTTTTTAAGTGACTGCTGTGCCGAGGCAATAATATGCGCGGCACTTGAATCATAATGATTTGCTTTGCCTTGTAGCCCTAGGCTTGCAAACGCAGGCTTGATACCACACTTTGTGATTATTTTGATTTCATCACGAATACTTGGTTTTAGTTTAAGTGCTTTACCAAATTCAGCTTCACAACCGTATTCACCGTAAATGTCAGCGTGATCGGTATGTGACACCCCCATTTCAATTGCATTTTCTAAAAAACTTAAGCATTGCTGGGGCGTTATCTGCCAATCTAGCAAACGCCAGAACCCTAATACCAACTCATCAATACAACGATCATTGCTATTCACCATAACGACCTACTCTTCCTAATAAATTCGACTCAAATTAACTCTTTAACCATATCACAGATTTACCAATCACAGCTGTTAACATACAGTTACAAAATAGATTGCTAATTTGTTACTAAACAGGATATTTTAGTACCTAAAAACAAATGTTATAAAACAAGGAATAAAAAATGAAATCGTCAAATGTTATGACTGCTTTGGTTGATATTTTTATCAGCCCAAGCAAAGCCTTTAATGGTTTAAAAGAGGCAAAAGGTTGGTCTTTTGTTGCCTTTATTTTACTTGCCGGCATTCTCGCTGCCAGCATGTTTGCTTTTTACAATAAGGCTGACCCGCAGTTTTTAATAGATCAACAAGTGGCAGCGGCCAGTGTTGATGCCACCATTGCAGAACAAAAAATGATTCGCCAAAGCATGGAGCAAACCATAGATATGCAAGTATGGTTTGCTATGTTTGGTGGCATTATTGGTTTGGCTGTTATTAATGCTCTAATGGCAGGCTACTACCTATTTGTATCTAAGCAAGACCCAGAAGCTAATTATGGCTATGGTGCGTGGTATGGCTTTGGTGTGTGGACTATGATGCCAATGATTATTTCAAGCCTAGGTTTACTCATCTTAGTATTAACTGCGAGTACCGACCAAATCTCACAGACGTTATTTAACTATGCTTCGATTAACCAACTTTTAATTGGTTTAGAAATTGGCCACCCATTCTACACCTTACTTGAAAGTCTCAATATCTTTTCTATTTGGGGTATTTTCATCGCAGCTATCGGTTTAAAGAGCTGGACTAATTTCACTTTCAATAAGGCGTTACTGTTTGCAGCCTTACCAAGTATTGTTATTTACGGTATTTGGACTGTAATCGCTCTCGTTTAATTCTGCTTTGAGCGGCAATATGCCGCTCTTAACTTCCAAGGAAGAAAGATGAAAAAAGCCATTATAATTGGCCTCGCTGTTACGGCATTTGTCGCTTTACTAATCTCAAAACAAGTCACAGGCAATAAAGATGCACCAGAAATGCATATTGCAGAAGTTGAACAAGGCAATATTGCCGATTCAATTTTAGCCTCTGGTAACCTAGTTTTTAACACCCAAGTGCAACTGCGCTCAGAAGTGACTGGCCGTGTAGCGAAGGTGTTTGTAGAAGAAGGCGAAAGTGTCACTGAAGGCGATATTCTTATGCGCTTAGATACGACCGCGTTTGAATCTGAAGTTGCCCGCAATAAAGCCGTGCTTCGTGCGACCGAAATCGATATTAAACATAGCGAAACCCGATTAAAAAATATTGAGCGCCAATTAAGCCGCCAAAAAGAGCTTTATGAAGTGGGCCTTGCTGGCCAAGAAGTGTATGAAAACCTACAAAATGCCCGCGATTTAGCAAAAATAGATATTGAAGCAAAACGTGAAGCTTACAACCAAGCCCAAGCATCACTATTGATTGCTGAAGACCGTTTAAATAAAAGCGTGTTTCGCGCTCCAATGAGTGGCCTACTTGCTTCGGTAAATATTAAAGAAGGTGAAACCGTTATTGCGGGAACAACCAACATTATTGGCTCAGACTTGATGCTAGTAGCTGACCCCAGCGCAATATTAGCCGAACTTCGAGTGGATGAAACCGATATTGCTGGTATCAAACTAGACCAACATGCAGATATCTATGCTGCCGCTTACCCAAATCAACCTTTTACTGGCAAAGTCATAAACATTGGCACATCAGCAAAAAATCAAGCTGGTTCACAAGGCTTATCATTTAAAGTCAAGGTACTGCTTGATGCCACTGACCGCCAGCTTTATGCCGGAATGAGCTGCCGCGCAGAAATCGCTACAAGCATTGCCGAAAACGGCTTAAAACTGCCTATTGAAGCTATTCAAAAAGAGGATGATAGCTACTTTGTCTGGAAGCTTAACGCAGATAACACAGTAACTAAAACAGCTGTTACGGTAGGTATTTCTTCAGATATCGAACAAGCACTAACCAGCGGTGTTGCAAAAGGAGATCGTATTGTTATCGGCCCAGCTAGACCACTTAGCTCACTTAAAGAGGGTGATACGGTAGCCGTTAAAAACAGCCCTGAAAAAGGTGCTAGCTAATGTCTGTGGTGATCAAACTCAGTAATATCAATAAACAATACAAAATGGGCGAACAAGTTTTCAAAGCCCTTGATGATATTAATATTGAAATTGCTCAAAATGAGTATGTTGCCATTATTGGCCCTTCCGGCTCAGGTAAATCAACCCTGATGAACTTGCTTGGCTGCTTAGATACTCCCACCAGTGGTGACTACTATTTAAAAGATAAGCTCGTAAAGCGCATGACCGAAACGGAGCTTGCTCATCAGCGTAATAAAAGTGTTGGCTTTATTTTTCAAAGTTTCAATTTATTACCACGAGCATCCGCTCTTGAAAATGTTATGCAGCCTTTGGTGTATCGATTTATCTCGGCCAAAGAGCGAAAGCAGCAAGCGCTCGAATCATTACAACGGGTTGGTCTTGGCGATAAGGTAAATCACCTTTCGAGCCAGCTTTCTGGTGGCCAACGTCAACGTGTCGCTATTGCTCGCGCACTGGTTACTAAACCCCACATTCTACTTGGTGATGAGCCTACCGGTAACCTAGATAGTAAAACCACCACTGAAATCATGGCGCTGTTTGATGAGCTTCATAACGAAGGGCACACCATTATTTTGGTTACTCACGAACAAGATATTGCTGATCACTGCCAACGTGTTATTCGTTTAGTTGATGGCAAAGTTGTTAGTGATACCCGCAAAGGCGAAGGAGCAAGACAACATGTTTAAATCTGCTATCGCTGTAATGGAAGGCACAAAAGCAGCACTGATGGCAATTAAAGCCAATGCAATGCGTAGTGCCCTTACCTGCTTGGGCATTATTATTGGTGTTGCTGCAGTTGTGACCGTGGTAGCAGTAATGCAAGGGTTTACCAAGCAAATTAATGATCAGCTTGCTGACATGTCTCCTGATGTCACCAATATAAAGCCTTACACTAGCGTAGAAAAAGAAATGGTAGGGCAACAAGCAAAGTTAACCTACAGCGACTTTTTAACTCTAAAAGCACGCGTGAAAGAAGCTGAAACCTTTACTGCACTGATGTTTACTTGGCGCTTTTCGGGTGCAGCAGAGTATGGCAATAAAAGCCATGCTTCACGGGTAATGGGCACAGAGCAAGACTACCAAAAAGCTTACCGTACCTACCCAGAACTCGGCCGATTTATTCGCGCAGAAGATGATGCAAAACGCCGTAGAGTGGCGTTTATTGGCCCTTCAATTATCGAAAAGCTTAACCTGCCAGAAAACCCTGTAGGTGAATATATCAAACTCGGTGGTGAGTGGTTTCGCATTATTGGTGTTGCTGAAAAACAAGGTAGTTTATTAGGTTTTGACCAAGACGATTACATTAATATTCCGATAAGTACCATGAGTGCATTAGAAGGCGGCAGTGTTGATACTAATGTACAAATGATGTTTCGTTTAAAAGACGACGCTAACGAAGCGCAAGTACTGGGTAAAATTCGCCGCATCTTACGTCAATTACATAAACTGAAAGACGGTGAAGATGACGACTTTGAATTTGAAACCGCCGAAAAAGCCCGTGCTAATATCGATAAATTTACCGGAAGTGCAACCGCAATTACCGCGGGGATCGTAGGTATCAGCCTGGTAGTTGGTGGTATCGGAGTGATGAATATCATGCTGGTTTCGGTAACAGAACGTACGCGTGTGATCGGCACTTTAAAAGCATTAGGGGCAACACCTGGTTTTATTATGCTGCAATTTTTAGTTGAAGCGGTGGTGCTATCACTGTTTGGTGGTTTAATTGGTTTAGCGATAGGCTACGGTGCTGCGGCACTAATTTCAGTTTTAGTGCCGAGCATGCCAGATGCCTACATACCGGGTTGGGCGATTATGCTGTCATTTGGCTTTACTTCATTGATTGGTATTGTGTTTGGCTTAGCGCCCGCTATTAAAGCTGCACGCTTAAACCCAATTGATGCACTGCGTTATGAATAACTAGTCTGGCTTATAAGGTACTTGAGCGCAGCTTATTTCAACTGTTTTCGGGTACCAAATAGGCCCAACTTGGTTTACTGCAGCTTCAGCTAAACCATTGGTGAACGACTTATAAGTGTGAACAGTTTGCCATTCGGAATCAGGGCACTCCTCTGATAAGTCTACAGGCTCTGAACCTTCGTAAAGCGCCGCGGCAAAGTTATGATGCCATTGCTCTGTTGCAGGCGCTTTATTGGCTTGTGCAGCACTGCCATTATCAAAGTAGATATTTGTGCAACCACTTAAGGTTGCCACTAAAACAGTTGTTGCTAGTAAGCTTTTCATAATTGTTGCTCCTGTGCTTGTTGCTCACACCATACTTTTACTGTGTGAGGAGCATAAATTCCGAGTGTAACGAGCCCTAATGCTCCATCAGCGAATGTTTGTTGCGATTGCATTTGGGCAACTTTTTTATCTTGGCAAATAGCCTTTACATCAACGCGCTCTTCACCAACGAGGCCCCACAAAAAGAATGGGCGGCTATCTTGGTAATCAGCTTTAGTGGCTAATTTATTGGTTGTTTTTTCTGGCACTATGGTGACTGATGAACACGCTGTCACCGATAAGGCAAGCAGCATACAGGCCATTTGTTTCATGAGTAGTTCCTTTGTCTGAGTTGTTAAGCTCAGTAAGTATAAGAATATGAGTACTCATTTTGGGTAAGAAAGCGTATAGAAATTGTAGAAAATACTACAGTTTCTAACATTTAGCCTTTGAACTAAACTGAGGCTAACAACGACTAACTCTCAAGGAACGTAACTAAAGGTCATTATGACGGCATATCTGCGTATATTTTTATTACTTGTGTGTTTGAGTGTGCTGTCTTGGTATAGCTTTTCAAGCGATCCTAGCTCTGATGAGCAACAAGGTATAACCAAAACCGCTGTGAACCTTGCTAATTGCCAACAGCAGTTAGCACAAAGTCGTATGCAAACTTACGCTGAACATTATATTTTGCCCTATCAGTTCAAGTTATTGAGTTGGAATATCTACAAAGCACAAATAGATGGCTTACTCACAGATTTGCAAAACCTAAATGCCGGTGCTGATATTGTGTTACTACAAGAAGCTATCGAAGAACCTTCGCTTACAAAGCTCAAACCCTATTGGCGCTTTGCTAAAGGGTATAAGAGTGGCGGCGTGCAATCTGGAGTTATGACACTCAGCCGCTGGCCAGCTACTGTGCATTGTACACTCACCCATAAAGAGCCTTGGCTACGTAGCCCAAAAGCCACCAATATTGTGGAATATGCGCTGCCAGATCAACAGTTATTACTGAGTATTAACCTGCATGCCATTAACTTTGCTTTTGGCGTTAGTGACTTTAAACAACAGCTAGACGATGCCGCTGCTATTATGCAAACGCACAAAGGGCCTATCGTGTTTGCCGGTGATCTCAATACTTGGAGTGATGAGCGCCAAGCATTATTACAGCAAACATTGACTCAGCTAGGTTTGCACGAAGCTATCTATTTAGATGATAAACGTACCAAAGCATTTGGGTTAGCACTTGACCAAGTATGGGTGCGTGGTGTCAAAATAAAGACAACCATAGTACCTGAGCTTGTAAGCTCAGATCATAATCCAATAATTGCAACCTTGACCATAGAGCAAAAAGTACAGTGAAAATAACAATGAAAGGATATTGGTTTATCGCGTTAATGTTATTGAGCATTAGCCAATTCAGTAATGCAGCGACCCCAGAACAAGAGATAAATCACCTCATTGATTTTGTCGCTAAGAGTGATGCCGTATTTATTCGCAACGGCACAGAGCACTCAAGCCAAGATGCTGCCGAACACCTAGCTATGAAGTATCGAAAAGCAACCCGCTATGCAAAAACTGCCGAAAAGTTTATCGAAAATCTGGCGAGCAAAAGCTCATGGAGCGGTAAGCCCTATAAAGTTAAACTCAGCAACGGTAACTTAATCAATGCAAAAGATTGGTTAAGCAATGAATTAAAAGAGTACCGTCGAAACCAACATATTCATAATTAAAATCATCAACACACAAGAAGCGAAAAGCCATGCAAGAACACAAGAATCAGCCACTCAATGACTTTATTGAGTACCCTCATGACGAGATGCTAAAACGCGCCGAAGAGTTTTTAGCCGTGAGTCAGCGTCGCCACAGTATTCGTAGCTTTAGCGATCGCCCAGTGCCAAAAGAAATAATCGAAACTTGTATTAAAGCGGCTGGCACTGCACCCAGTGGGGCCAATCATCAACCTTGGCACTTTGTAGCAATACACAGCAGCGATGTGAAAAAACAAATTCGAGAAGCCGCTGAAAAACTAGAGCGCTCATTTTATGAAGGTCGCGCAGGTGAAGAATGGTTAGATGCCTTAAAACCACTTGGCACCGATGCCAGTAAGCCCTACCTTGAGCATGCACCTTGGCTAATTGCCGTGTTTAGTCAAAAGAAAGGCGGTATTTCTGCCGATGACAAAAATACCAATTACTATGTTCATGAATCTGTTGGCCTAGCAACCGGCTTTTTAATTCAAGCACTACACAGAGCTGGTCTTGCCACCCTCACGCATACACCAAAACCAATGAGCTTCTTAACCGAAATTTGTGGCCGCGATAAAGATAATGAGCGCCCTTACATGCTACTTATTGCAGGCTACCCAGGCACAGATGCAACCATCCCTGAGCATGCCTTAGTGAAAAAGTCGCTAGACGAAATAGCAACCTTTATTTAGTTTTAAAATCAACAGCCAGCACATCACCCGGGTTTAAACCTGAAACGATGTGCTGCTGGCCATCGAGCATTTCGCCAAGGCGCACATAGCGGCGCACTATCTGATTATTTTCAAGTAAATAGACCATACTCAATTGGCCATATTGGTACACCCAGCTTGACTCAATCAACACCCCTTTTTCAGTAGCGAGCGGTAATTGTAATTGCGCATAAAGCCCTGGCATTAATCCAGTTTGCGCATCTGTTTCTAAACGGATCTCCATACTACGCGCAGCACTATCAGCAACCGGCACAATTTCTGTCACTGTAGCAGGCATTGACGTAGATAAAGCAGGTAGTTTAACCGTTAGAGTTTGACCAACATTCAACTTAATTGCTTGTTGTTCTCTGACATCAAATGCTAATTGCAATTGTTGTGGGTTATACAGTGCGAGTAATGGCGTGCCAGGAGTTGCGGTATCGCCAGGCTCTGCAAAGCGCTCAACCACAACACCTGAAATCGGCGCTTTAATTTGCGTAAAACTCAGTGCAACTTGCGCTTGTGTTTGCTGCTGTTTAGCAATCGCTAGGTTCGCCGTTAAATTATCGAACCTTGCTTTAGCATCGTCGTATTCGCTAACAGATACCAAACCTTGCTTGTATAAATCGTTAATACGCTTTAGTTGTTTCTCTGCTTGAGTCAGCGAGGCATTAATCGCATTTATTTGTGCTTCGCTTTGAGCAAGCCCTGCTTTAAAATCATCTTGCTGCAAGGTAATTAGCACGTCACCTTGTTTTACAGTATCGCCAGCGCGTACATTTAAACGCTCAACTTGTGCCATTACACGAGAAGAGATTTGCGTATTTTGTTTTGCAATCACGGTGCCCGGTACAACTTCATCACGCGCAATATCTGCCAGTGTCACTGTCACTAACTGACCAGTGTAATCATTTGCTGATGGGTTTTTCATGCCTGCAGCTTGCTTATCAGAGAAACTGCCCGCCATGTAAAGTACCGCCACAATGATCACAGATAACGCGATGATCGAGCCAGTAAGTTTCGATTTACCCTGCATGAGCTTGTTCCTCTTTGCCTGCATTCTTTGCAAACACTAAATAATAAACCAGTGGCACAACAAATAATGAGAACAATGTTGATGCCACAATACCAAAAATAATTGCAATCGCTAGACCGCTAAATACCGGATCTAGGGTGATCACCAAGTTACCTAGTAAGGTGGTTCCCGCGGTGAGTAACACAGGGCGCATACGCACCGTACCTGCGGCAATCAAAGCCTGTTTAATTGCCATACCTTGGCCGCGAGCTTGATTAATAAACTCAACTAAAATAAGTGAGTTACGAACCACAATACCAGCAAGAGCAATCATGCCAATCATGGCTGTTGCAGTGAATAGCACCGGCTCTGGAGCACCAGCAATGCTGCGCTCTCCAAATTGATTTAATAGCCAAAAGCCCGGCATGATCCCTATTACGGTTAATGGAATAGCCGACATGATGATCAGTGACAAACTGGCAGAGTTTGTTTGAATGCGTAAAATGATGAAAATGGCAGTGAGCGCAAACGCAAAGGCAATACCCATATCTCTGAATACATCAATAGTAATTCGCCATTCGCCTTCACCACTAAAGGTCACGTCAGTGCCAGCAGGTAATTGCCAAGCTTGGCTACCACCATTATTGAAAAAGTGCCTACTTTGCCAATCAGTTTGGCTAAATTCGTCAGCGCTAATGCCTAAGTCAGCATTGACGTCAGCAATAATTTCAGCGGGTGTACGCCCATTTAACTCAGCCATTACATACATAACATTACGCTGATCTTTACGCATAATTGGCTTGGCAACATCTTGATGCTGAAATTCACCCAATTCAGATAATGCCACCAGCGGACGCGGTGCACTTTGCAGCCCAAATTCATCACTGGTTTTTGCAAGCTCCCTATCACCACGAACTAGTAATGCCAGCAATTGAGCAAATTGGTTACGATCTTGATATGGCAGTTGTAACTTTATATCGACAGGGTCTGTTTCGCCGCTAACATATAACACCCCAACATTTTGCCCATGCGAAGCAATGGCTAAGGTCTGGGCAATATCTTGTGTAGACACCGCCGACAATGACGCTTTACTTTTATCAGTAACAAAACGTTGTAAGGGTGCATTGGCAGCAATACTGGTATCAACCTCAACCACATGCGGCTCTTGTTTTAACCTTGCAGCAACAGCAAGGGCTGCTTGATAGTGCGTGTCTGTATCAACAAATGGCTCACTGTAAACTTCAGCCACTAAGGTACTTAAAACCGGAGGACCCGGTGGCACTTCAACCACTTTAATTACAATGCCATCGGTTGCCAGTGGCGCTAATGCGGCACGCAAGCGCATGACCACGCCATGAGATTGATGATCACGCTCAGTTTTATCGAGCAGTAATACTCTGAGTTCAGCTAAATTAGCAGCTTCACGTCGATAATAACCACGCACCATACCATTAAAGTCCATGCTTGATGGCTGACCAACGTAGGCTGCCGCCTCGCTTACTTCATTTAATTGCCAAGTGATGGTTTGTACTTGTCGAGTGAAAGCGGCGGTTTGCTCAAGGCTTGTACCTTCAGGCATATCGATTAAAACTTGTAACTCGTTTTTATTATCAAACGGTAATAGCTTTAAAGGCACTGCACGCATTACGGGTAACATGGCACTGGCGACAAACAAAGCTAATGTGGTCCATAAAACGAGTTTGGCACGGCCTTTAGACTCAAGTAATGGTGATAATATGCGCTCATATAAACCATGCTGATTGGCATCGAGTTGTACGCTGTCACCGACTGGCGCTTTAAGTAGTTTCATTGCCAACCACGGCGTAACAAAAAATGCCACTATGGTCGAAACCATTACACTAATTGGCACATTGAATGCCATCGGTGCCATGTACGGCCCCATCATGCCAGTAATAAACGCAAGTGGGATAAACGCCACCATAATGGTTAATGTAGACATAAACAGCGCCACACGAATTTCGCTCATGGCATCAACTATGCGTTGTTTTTTATCGCCTTTGTGGGTTAAAAAACGACTTATGTTGTCTATCCCTGTAATTGGATCATCAACCAACAAACCTAAAGAAAGGATTAGTGCAAACAGTGTGACTCGGTTAATTGTATAGCCAAAGGCAAAATCAAGTGTCAGGGTGATGCCGTAGCAAATAGGCACTGCCAAACCAACCACAATCGCTGGTCGCCAACCTAAAAATACGCCAACAAAAATAACCACGGTAAATACCGCAAACACTAAGCTTGAGGTAAGGTTATTTACTTTCTCGTTCGCGGTTTGGCCATAATCACGCAGTACGGTGTAGCCCACTTCATCTGGCAATAGATTAGCCGATAAACTGTCCATCATGCTGTGCACTTCGTTGGCTACAGCGACCGCATTGGTGCCTGCTTGCTTAGCGACACTAATGGTGACTAAAGGAAGTTGTTGTTGGTTATCTGAATGAGCCAGCCATTGATAGCTTTGCGCTTCGCTTGGACCATCACTCACCTCGGCCACATCGCTTAGATAAACACTCTTACCGTTTACCACGTTGACAACAAGACGTTCAATCGCAGATTGAGAGCGTAAAACATCACCCACTTGTAAGGCAATTTGCTGCTTTCCTTCAACAACACTGCCCACATTCAATAATTGGTTAGATACGCTAAGCGCATAATACACATCAGTTAGGGTTGTTTGATGGGCAGCAAGAGCGCTTGCATCAAGGTTAATTGTTAATTGACGGGTTCTACCAGCAATCACTTTCACTTCGCTGGTGTTTTCGATGCGCTGTAAACTATTAGCGATTTCGTTAGCAAAGCGGGTTAGTTGATAGTCATCGTAAAGTTTTGGATCTTTACTAAATAAGCCCAGCATCACAATGGGCACATCGTTCACTTCAACCGGACGTATTTGCCATGAGCTGATCACTGACGCCGTCGTGTGTTGATAGCTATAGAGTTTAGCGTAAGTATCGAGAATAGCTTGCTCACGGTCGTGACCGACTTCAAAGCGAAGGGTGACAACAGCAGCATTACTTTGTGTAGTTGAGTAAATATGCTCAACACCCGTTAACTGCGCCAATAACTTCTCCAATGGCTCTGTTACCAGCCTGGCTACTTCTGGCGCTTCAACGTTTGGTGCTGCTACATATATATCAAGCATAGGAACCACAATTTGCGGTTCCTCTTCACGAGGGGTTTGCTTTAATGCCATTAAGCCAAGCAACACCGACATAATAAAAATAATAACAGGAAGGCGGCCGCTCAAGCTGTTTTTAACAGCATTATCGATAGCACTCACTGCTTAATTACCTTTGCAAAATAAGCCATATAGAGTTGCTAGGATCGATACTACATTTTCATCAACCACGCGATAATAGATAGTTTGGCTTTCGCGTCGAGTAGCAACTATCTGAGCTTTTCTCAGCGCCGCTAAGTGTTGCGATAATGCAGACTGCGCCAACGGCACAGCTTCGTTTAATTCGCTCACGCTCATTTCACCATCTTGCAGCGAACATAAGATCATCAAGCGATTTTTATTCGCCAATATCTTTAGCATTTGCTCTGCTTGCTCCACATTGTCGGCCATAGCCGCAAAATCGATGTTCATATTCACACTACTCTATATTCTTAAAATGCCGCTAAAGTATAGATTGATATATTAGAAAAGTCTAATATTAGAATTTACTAATATAGTGTTATCTAATATATTAAATACATCACCCTTTTACGAAAACTTGGCATGGAGGATAAGTATGCTGACACCAATTCCTGACTTAATGAAAATTGTTGCCCCAAACCAGCGCCGCATTAGCGCTGACCAAGCAAAACAAGAGCTAAGCGAAAACCATGGTTTATTAATTGACGTACGTGAGCCTGCTGAGCACGCAACTAAAGCAGCGACAGGTGCAATTAATATCCCGCGTGGTGTACTTGAAATGAAATTAATGGAAATTGAAAAAGATCCTGCAAGGCCCATTTACTTACACTGTGCAAGTAGTGCCCGCGCCACACTGAGTGCCGAAGCACTGACTCGTGTTGGTTACGAAAATGTCACTGTAATCACCTGTAATACAGAACAAATTTGTCAGGTGTTTTAACTTCATAGAACAGTAACACTGGTCGGATAAGCTCGTGCTTTTCTACTTATAGGTACAGAGCAATGACTTTTACGCGCAGACGCTTTTTAAAAGCATCGGCGGCTGGTTTTGGAGCCGCCGTTTTATCCTTCGGTTTAACGGGCTGTAGTCTTAATGACGATGATGACGAAACTACAAAGCAAACCCCTGTCAGCTTTGATCACGGTGTTGCCAGTGGCGACCCGCTCGCTGACAGTCTAATTATTTGGACTCGCATAACCCCTCTTGAAAACGTCACGAGTATTAACGTAGTTTGGCAAGCCTCAACAGACGCTAACTTCACAACCATTAGCCATGATGGCGAAACACAAGTAAGCGATGCAACCGACTTCACCTTAAAAGTTGATCTGCAAGGCCTCGATGCCAATACCACCTATTACTACCGCTTCATAAGTAATGGTAAAACCTCACCCACTGGAGTAGGTAAAACGCTTCCAACCGACAACATAGAACAAGTTAAATTTGCTGTTGTCTCTTGCGCTAACTATCCTGCTGGCTACTTTCATGTGTATGGCGAAATCGCAAAACAAACCGATTTAGACGCAGTACTGCACCTAGGTGACTACATCTATGAATACGGTAATACAGGTTATGCCACTGAAGATGCCGCCGAACTTGGCCGTTTATTACCTGATGACAATAACGATGAAATCATTTCTTTAGCGGATTATCGCAAACGTTACGCCCATTATCGTAAAGACGAAAACCTGCAAGCTGCCCATAGTCATTGTGCATTTATTACTGTTTGGGACGACCATGAAATAACTAATGATACATGGCATAGTGGCGCTGAAAATCACAACGACGGCGAAGGTGAATTTAGCGAGCGCAAAATGCATGCGCTACAAGCCTACTTTGAATGGATGCCTATCCGTAATGTTGCCGATAAAGAGCGTATTTATCGACGCTTCGAGTTTGGTAATTTAGTGTCATTGCACATGCTCGATACCCGTGTTTTAGCTCGCGACGAGCAAGTTAATTATGCAGATTTCGACTTAACCAGCAGCCAAGGACAAACTGACTTTGTTGCAGCAATTAGCTCACCTACTCGTGCTCTATTAGGTAACGAGCAACTTACATGGCTGACTGATGGTTTAACGACAGCAACAACACAATGGCAAGTACTTGGGCAACAGGTGCTGATGACCAAAATGCATTTGCCACTCGAGATTTTACAGTTACTAATGAATATCCAAGTGACTCAAGCAAACGGTGCTGATCCCTCGGCATTACTTGCTCAAGCAAACACATTATTTAGTGAGCTTGCGCAAATTAAAGGACGTATATTAGCTGGCGATCCAACGGTTACTAGTGAACAGCGAGCACGCGTAGAAACAACAGCACCTTATAATCTTGATGCATGGGATGGCTATGCTTATGAGCGCGAGCAAATACTAGGAACTGCAATTGCAGCACAAAAGAATTTAGTCGTTTTAGCTGGTGATACGCATAACAGTTGGGCAGGACACTTAGTCACTGATGCAAGCAATCCTGTTTCTGCTAAAGCCGCAGCTGGTGTTGAATTTGCAACATCTTCGGTTTCATCACCAGGTCTTGAGAACTACTTAGCGTTAAATACGCAATCGAGCGAAGCTGTCGCACAAATTGAGCAAGTCATTGCATTATTGGTTAACGACTTAGCTTACAATAACTTAGTTGAACGCGGCTACTTAACCGTCACCTTTACTCAACAGCAAGCGCTTGCCCAGTGGCATTATGTAAGTAGCGTTAAAACAGCCGATTACACACTGCTTAGCGAGCGTCAAAAAGCGCTCAGCGTACAAGCTGGTAACCCTACTTTACAAATGGTTTAACGCTTTTCATCTAATAGCGTAACTAACATTTGCTCAATGTTTTTTACGCTATAAGTAAGTGAACGCAGCAGCTCTAACTGACTATCTTCAGGTTGATGCTCAGCTTTAGTACTGCTGCTTTGAGTCATCTCATCTTTTTGTTTTAAGATTGCCTCGCGAAACGTCTCTGCATCAACCACTCCGAGCAATGATACTAATGCACCTTGCCCTGATTGACCTGCCGTTTCAAAACTCAGTCGATAAAGACCAAATTGGCGCATTAAGGGACCTTGGCTCAGTGCCACATCAGTTATTTTTTCAAGTGGGATCGATTTTTCTTCTTTAAAGAAGACACCGCGTTTTACCACTAACTTACGTGTTAACAACGTGGCTGACATCGCCGCTAAAATACGCCCTGCCACCAGCCAGATTATTAACGCAACAATGGGAATAAAAGGGATCCCTACCATACTAATCACACAGGTAAAAATACCCAGTAATAACCAATACTGTTTTACTTTTGGATCAAAGCTGGCACTCAATAAACTGGTTTCTGTCATCATAGGCTCCTTGATAGAGAGTTATAACAATATACAAACTTTTCATTAAACACAAAAAAAGCCGAGCAAAGCCCGGCTTAAGGGTACTGCAGGGAAAGCTATTCCACTGCTTCAACCGTCACTGTTAATTTACTCAGATCAGGTCCTTGCACTGTAAAACGATAATCCCCCGCTACAGCAATACTCAAGGTGATATCGCCCCCAACGGCTTCTAATAAGGTCGCTTCACCAATAATAGCGATGGGTGAATCACCACTACCGCCATAATTTATGGTGTTCCAGTCGCTTGAAGCGACTTTGAATCCATATTCTCCCACTTCAAGTGCCAGTGTCGTACTATATAAAGCATCGCCAGTATAAATTAACGGATCCACTGGATCCCAATTATTCATGCTGCCTCGCAAATAGACTTGAGTTTCGCCAAACATTTCTGCATTAAATACGGTCATGAGTGGCTCTTCAAGGTTACTAGCATCAAACACAAACTGATATTGACCATCGCTGGCAATATCCATTGTCATGTTTGCGCCTTTTACTGCGAGTAGTTTTTCAGTACCCACTGTAACCGCTGCGCTACTTTCACCTGAGCCATAATCGACTGTATTCCAATCACTTGAAGCAAACTTAAAGCTATAGCTACCTGCAGTTAATTGTTTAGTGAAAGTATAAACACCTTTGCCTTGGTACATTAACTCATCACTGGTATCCCAACTATTGAAGTCACCGCGCACATAAATTGGGGTGCCAACAAATGGCTCTTCATTATAGATTTTAAGCACTGGGTTATCGGTGTCTGTGGCATCGAATGAGAACACATAAACAGCATCCATTGCCGCCGTAAAGGTCATATTGGCGCCACTGCGTGTTAGCGGCTCATCTTCACCTTCGATCACTTCAGCAACATCGGCAGAAAGCGCACCAAAATCAACGGTAGACCAATCTTCAGAAGCCACTTTAAATTCATAGCTACCTGCTGTTAGAGGAATCGCAATTTTGTACTCGCCATTACCTACATATTCAAAGCTATTTGCCGTCCCCCAGTCATTTAACGAGCCACGAACATAAACTGTTGTGCTACCAAATGGCACAATATCTGGCGCCCCCACAGTCGCATCAGCACTTAAGCCTTCACCTTGTGCATCAGCTTGTGGTTTCACAAACACAGCAACAGTATATGGTGGAACATTAAAGGTACCTTCGCCCTCACCAGCCATAAAGCTTGCCGCTGACATACTTGAGTCAACACTCGCTTTTAAAACAGGATGAAGCTCAAAACCCGCAGCCGTTGATACCGTATGCGATAAGCTTTGCTCAGTGCCGTTCATCACCACGACAATGGCATCGTATTGGCTATCTAGGTCAGTCAACCCAACACCATCATCAATACTCATCACGACTAAGCCTTGTTGTTGACGCTTACCAATATTGTGGAAGCCAACGCGGTCTAGAATGTCTTGCTCTGTGGTTAAACTAAATAATGGGCTGGCACTACGAATTGCTAAGAACTCAGTAAATACATTACTTGCGTACTCAATGTCGCTTGCCATCGCTTGCGCATTCGTATTTGCAGAAATAGGTGCAATTTCGCCCCACTTCGCTTGGTTATCTTGCGCAGGTGGCAGGCCTACATTCCAGTTATTGGTATCCATACTGAAATCAACAAAGTTGAACCAATCACCAGAATCATAACTGTTACGATCCATTGATTTAGAACGCAGCATATCAGCACCCATTTGCATAAATGGAATACCTTGGCTCATCAGCGGCATAGCTAAAGCCATATTGTGAACACGCACACGCTCTTCAATACTTAAGTTAGTACCATGCTTATATTGCAGCTGATCCCATAGTGTTTCGTTATCATGCTTAGAGACATAGTTAATGCTATCAGCTGGGTCGAGTGCATAAGCTGCTGGCTGACCACCCCAACTAAAGCTGCTACCTTTTGCTGAATTACCTTTAAAGTCTTTAAGAATGTAGTTTTGTAAGTTACCTGCCAGCGATAAACGCAACGTATCTTGCTCAGATAAATTGCCATCTGTGGCATTATTGCTAAAGAATGCACCACCACGAATTGCTTCACGGATACGGTCATTAAAGGTACCTACTTCAGTTCCTGCCATATCCATTTGTTTAGCTTGCACAAATAAACGGTTATCAGCGACTTCATCAAAGTTCCATCCTTCACCGTAAAAGTAAGTATCTGGGTCAACTGCTTGCACTGCATTAAGCGCTGCCATAATTGAGGCTTTTGGCATATGCCCCATCACATCAAAGCGGAAGCTATCGTAACCAAAGTCACGGGCTAAAATCACCATAGAGTCAGTAACAAACTTATCCATCATTACATGTTCTGTTGCAGTATTCTCACAACATGTTGAGCGTTCCATTATGCCTGTTGTTTCGTTATATCTGTGGTAGTAACCTGGTACTAGTTTATCAAACACAGATTTATCCCAAACACCTGATGAGGTAGTGTGGTTATAAACAACATCAAGCACAACACGCAAACCAATTTCCTGTAAAGACTGGATCATCGCACGCGTTTCTTTGACTCGTGCAATACCTTCAGGCGATGAAGCGTAAGAGCCTTCAGGCGCAATAAAATGATGCGGATCATAACCCCAATTAAAGCTATCAACACCACGCATAGCATTAGCCAGTGCTTGAGCATCATCAGAACCAGGCAGGTAAGACGCCATTAAATCAACTATCAATGCACTCTTATCTTCGGTTTTACATGCATCGGCATCATCGTCAATGCGGCTACATAAATCACCTAAGGTTGCAGTAATATCAACACGCTGACTGGCATCTTCATCTATGGTGCCAATATCTGTCAGTGGTAGTAAATGGAAATGGGTTAAGCCATTATCTGCCAGCTTTTTGAGATGTTGCATTGGTGCACTATCAAGCTCAGTAAACGCAAGATACTTACCACGGTTTGCTTCACTGACAGTTTCATCACGCACACTAAAATCACGTACATGACCTTCATAAATAACCGCTTGCTCTGGGTAATCAACCGTTGGCACCATACGCTCATCCCAGCCGGTTGGTTTTGTATCTTCATCATTAAGGTTAATCAATTGGCTATATAAACCATTGGTCGAAACGTTTAATGAGTAAGGATCTGTGCTCCATAAGCTTTCAATTTGCTTGGTCGCTGGGTGATAAACATCAAACATAAAGCGGTAGTAATGGCGATCGTGACTAATATCGATATTGCTAGACCAAATACCCGTTGCGCTATCAAAGGTCATCGCAAATTGTTCAAGCTCTGTTTTATCAGCATCATACAGCGCTAATTTCATATTGCTTGCAGTCGGTGCCCATACCGACACATCAATGCCATTATTTGCGTAATGCACACCAAGTTGTGCTTCATTAGCGTCACTTTCGCCACTGGTATATAAGTCATCGAGGGCTTTAGCGGCTTGTACATAAGTGGCTTCTGTTAGCTTGCCATCAGCGTCATAGCCTGCCACAACCAGTTGTTGTTTAATAAGCTCTTTTGCAGTGGCGGCATCCCAGTTACCTTGGTACGCATTCCATCCGGCAAGGTGTGGTACTTTAGCGATTTGCTCATCACTTAAAGATGTCGATGTAAGCTCAACCACTTGACCATTTAGCTCTTCGGTGTCTTCATCTATTGCTAAATCTGCATTGTTTGATGAGTGTAATTTAATGATGCTTGTCAGTTCATTACTTGGATTATAGACAAAGGTTGAGAGGTCAAGCCAATGTGCTGAGGCACCTGAAAGACTCACTCCTAAACTCAAAATTGGGAATTCAAAAACAGACGGTTCACCATGAAAAGTAAAGTTCATACGTTGGAACTTTTCATCGTCCTGCATCAATGGCATTTTTAAGTCAACATCACCAAACGCTTTGCCGGACCCTTCGGTTCCAATATGCACAATGAAGTTAGCACACTCGTTGTAACCCTCTTTTAGTTTTACAATCCAATACGCGCCGTAGTTAGGGTCAACACCATCGTATTCATGACCATTGGCCCAATCAGTGGCATCAAACGGTGCAGCGTAAGCATCACAGTCATCGTTATTCCATGAGTGTAAACGGTATCCTTCATAGATTTTATCTGTGCGGTTATAGAATAAGATGGCTTCGTCGTCTGCAGGGAAAACCACAGGATCAGGCAAAGTGGGATCAGCGCCTACTACGCAGCTCTCATTATTTTCATCTGGTACGGAATTGCCTTTACAACTAATTGGTGGTGGATCTACACACTCAGTCCCTGCTTCATTAGGGATTTGCGGTACGCTACAAGTTAATAAAACTTGCCCAGAATCTATATCGTCACTTGCGCCACCACCACATGCAGTTAGCAATACCATGCTACATGCAATCAGTAAGCGGTTTAAATTAGCTATTACTTTCATATTATTATCTCCAGCTTACTGATCAATGGTTATAGGTAAAACCCAGATAAAACTGACGACCAAAGAATTGCGTGGTGCCTGTTTTACTGGTTGTTCCAAAATAGCTTTGTGTTGGTTCATCGGTTAAGTTATTTACTTGTAATAACATGCCGAATGAATCTGTGAACTGATACGATGTTTGGAAATCGACAACCGTTTCTGCATCAAAATTCACCACTTGCTCATTGACAGCAACTTGCTCTGAAACAAAATCATCGCGATAACGAACATTCAAACGTGTTTCAAAGTTTTCATAGCTGTAAAAAAGTGTGCCGTTAAAGACATTGTTTGATAGGCCAGGCAAGTCTTGCGACACAGAATCACCACCTAAATCGGTAATAGATTGCACCTCACTCTCGGTATACGAGTAACTGGCGTTAATACCTAGGCCTTCAAACGGTGAGGGTAAGAATGAGAAAACTTGCGTATAGGCAAGCTCAATACCACGAATATAACCGCCTTTGGCATTGTTAACCGCAGTGGTGTACACCCCATTAGTAGTTTCGATTTGCTCACCGCTGACAGGGTCAATAATGTATTCTGGTACGTTAAAACCATTACCCTTAAAGTCAAAGTTCTCTATGGCTACCGTATCTATGAATGAGTCGATATTCTTATAAAACGCAGCAACAACCAGTGCACCATCGGTGTCTTCAAAGTATTGCTCGTACGAGATATCGTATTGATCAGCATAAAAAGGTTTTAAGAATGGGTTATTAGTACTTGAACCGTTAATTTCGCCGTCATTGTTAACCGATGCACTGGCATCGCCTGCTAAACGGTTAATCGGAGCACGCGCCATCACTTTTGCCGCAGCAAAACGAATTTGTGTCGCGTCACTCACTTTAAAGTTTAGGTTTAATGAAGGCAGGTAGTCTGTGTATTTTATGCCTAACACGCTTGGTGCATAAAGGTCGTTAACAATGCCATTGTCATCAACAATATACTGCGCACCGAGTTGTGGGTCACCACCGACGTTTTCAAGCACCGTCGCGGACTGATCGGTATCTACTCGGCGAATACCAATATTACCTGTGATTGGCAGCTTGCCAATTTCAGTATCAATGTTAAGCATAAGGTAAGCGGACACCACTTCTTCATACACTGAACCACTTTGCAACATGGTCCATGAATAGTTAGTGGTATAGTCTTGTGCATCTGGCTCACCATCACCATCTAAATCAACAACACCATCAGCATTACCCCAGGTTTGTACTGGTTGCGGAATACCATTTGGGAACCATGCGTTAAGTGCTTTATCTAAATCTATCGCTAGATATGATGGGAAATAACTAAACTCACCTTGCCAATTGACGACTGTAGCCATGTCATCGGTAAGGCGAAGCGGTGGTTGAGTCGAAGAAAATGCACCGTCGTTACCGTATTCAAATACAGAGCGATTATTGCTGTACTCACGGTCTGAATAACGAGCGCCAAATTCAATGGAGCTAAACCAGTTATTCTCTAACTCATACTTAAAATCGAGTCGAAATGCTTTTACTTCATCTTCATTTTCATACGGGTAAATACCGTATTTACTGACCATAACTCGGTCAATATCGCTAAATGCGTCGGCTTGGTTAAAACCTACATCAGGCAAGTTTAAGCCGTTCAATTGATAGTTAAGCGATACATTGGTATCGAACACTGGGTTCTCAACGGTGGCATCTTCCGCAACCAATGCCCAAAGTAAACCATTACGGAAATTACTCTTAGCACGTGATAGCGACACGTCAGCATTGACGTTTAAACGCTCAGTAACTTGCCAATCCGCATTAATGCCGTAGCTGTCTACTTCATCGAAATCTTGGTTATCATCATTAACAATTTCAACACGGGTAAAGCTATTTGATGTGCGGTTAATCGCACCACCAATCACCGCATTACCGTCAAGCACTGGGTTAGCATACACCGCAGACGGACCACCAAACTTAACTCGGAAACCACGGGCAAATGACTCGCTATCAAAACGCGATAAAAACGCATCACCCTTTAATTTAAAGTTATCGGCTGGCACCCATTCAATTGAGGTTAAATAACCATTACGGGTTTCTTCACCACCTAAGTGCTGAAGCTCAAATCCCTCGCTGATGTATTCATTGGCAGGATTATCTGCAGGGCCATCGGTATCATTTGCCAGTCCATCAACATCTTTGTTTCCGTTATATGCTAAACCGATAAACTGAGTCGCCACACTTGGTTGGAATAAGCGCGCGTAACCCACTGCGACACCTAGCGTATCGTCAAGAAACTTACCTTGGTAAGAAAAGCTAATACGGTCGCCGTACTCGGTTGCATCAAAGACCTCTGAAGCACGGTCGTTATACATACCACGCACATTCGCAGTAAATTTGTGTTGCTGGTCATTATCCAATGGGCTGGCTGTTTGTAGCTCTACCGTACCTGCTACGCCCCCTTCAATGAGGGATGCCTTTGGCGACTTGTAGACCGCCGCTGAACTGATTAACTCAGACGGGTATTGATCAAACTCAATACTGCGACTACCACTAGTAGATACTTGCTCACGACCATTTAATGTCGAAAAAACAAAGCCACCAGATAAACCGCGAATGTTGATTTCGGCAGCTTGGCCTCCGGTACGTACCGCCGAGATCCCCGGTAGACGTGTTAATGCATCAGCCATAGACACATCAGGTAATGCCCCTAAGTCATCAGCTGATAGTTGCTCAGAGACAGTGTCGCTAAAGCGTTTTTGATTTAATGATTGAATTAAGCTGCGACTAAAGCCGCGCACTTCGATTACTTCTAGCTCAGGATCGATTTCCTTTGCTGATGTGCGTTCTTGTTCCGTCGCCGCTATTGCACTATTTGCTGCCACTAAAGCCAGCATAAGCGCACTTAGCTTGAATTTCCCCATTGGATTTCCACCCTGTTGTCGTTGGAGGTGTTGTATTTGTGGTTATTGTTGTTGTCAAAAAACAACCAATAAAGTGTAACCAAAAGGTAAATATTGTGTGATGAATACGTATGCAATAGGAGCTTGCTGGGGAGAGCAGCGATCACAACCCTTTTCTATTAGTGATGTAATCGCAATATAGAGGGATTTATAAAGTAATAACGACGCGAACAGCTAGAGCAATAAAGATTATCCCTAGCAATTTTTCGAGCCATGGATTTGTCTTGGTGAAACCAAAACGCTTTTTTGATATGTCGGTTAACAGTGCAACAACTAGATACCAGCCCGTATCAAGCACAAATACCGTTAAACACATGATTAAACCAACTTGCAAAGTCAGCTTTTCAGGATCAATAAATTGCGAAAACAGTGCTAAAAAGAACACCGCAAGTTTTGGGTTTAAAAAGGCAATAGCAAAGCCATCTTGCAATGCGCTACGAGGACTCGGCTTAGTCTGCTCAACATTCAATGTTTGCGAGCTAGGTTTAGCTAACAAAATACGAATACCCAAATATGCGAGATAGGCTGCACCGCCATAGACCAGCACTTGATAAAGCGTTGGCAACTGAGTCATCAGCGCACCTAAACCAAGTAACGAGGCACACGCATAAAAGCCAACCCCAATACCATGGCTTAACGCCGCTAACATGCCATTCTTCATACCGCCATGTAAACTGTGCTTTAAAACCACAGCTAAACTCGGCCCCGGCGACATCGCTCCCATCACGCAAATTAAAACTAAACTCAACCACTCAGTTAGTGTCATTATTCGTTATTCTCGATTAGCAATAAAACGGATGTTATCTGACCATAAACCCCTGTTGCTGTAGTGATGGTTTTCACTTGCCAACCTGCTTGTCCTAATTCGAACACTCGTTGATTTAATGCATCAATATCGATGCCGCCAAAAAAGCGTTTCTTTTTAAACTCTACAACTTTTTGCATGTTAGTCCGTCAGTTGGTATTCAAAGTCATAATGATGAATACCCGATTCAATTCGAATTGCCATTTTACCAGAAATACCTTCAAGTTCACCTGCGCCTGAGTCTGGTACCACTTCTAAAATCAATCGGTCAGCCCCTTTATCCATGGTGCCAAAATGTTGCAGCACAAAACTGCCTTGCTTACCTTCTAAGCTACCAACAACTTGCTCTATCGCTACATAACCTGCACTGCCCTGAGTTGCAGTCATGGCACTGAGCATTTCGCCTTGGCTTGTTGCTTCTAATGGACCTGAAAACTGTTTATCAATCGACATACGTCCTAAATTTACGCCATCTTGCCCTGTGGCATAACCGCCAATTGGGTTTAATTTTACGGTGAATTGACCACTGATCGTTGTAGATTCCATACTAATCCCTTAATAACTGTTGATTTTTAGAGCATTGATAACCATATCTATACCCTATTCATCAACAAGAATCTAGCATGTCTACCAATAAAGAAAAGGCCGCATTTAGCAGCCTGTTACCGATTTTAGCTTTTATTAAACCCTATAAATGGGTGGTGTTTGCAGCCCTTGGCGCCTTGCTGCTTACGGCCGGTGTTAACTTATCACTCGGACAAGGCGTTAAATTTGTTATCGACCATGGCTTTATTGCAGGCTCACAAGCTCAGCTTCAACAAGCAGTAATGGTGTTGATTGGTTTAATAAGCTTATTAGCTGTAGGTACTTTTTGTCGCTTTTATTTAATGTCGTGGATTGGTGAGCGAGTCAGTAACGATATCCGTAAAGCCGTGTTTGATCGCATCGTTACATTACACCCGAGCTACTTTGAAGAAAACCGTAGTGGCGAGCTGATGTCGCGCCTGACCACCGACACCACCTTATTGCAATCTATCATTGGTTCCTCTTTTTCAATGGCACTACGTAGTAGTTTAATGCTGATTGGTGGCTTGGCTATGCTACTTATTACCAACCTAAAGCTGACTCTTGTCGTTGTTGCCTGCGTACCAGTAGTATTGGTGCCGATGATGATTTTTGGCCGAAAAGTAAGAAAACTGGCAAGCTCAAGCCAAGATGCCATTGCCGATATCAGCACCTATGCTGGTGAGATCATTCAAAATATTAAAGTAGTGCAAAGTTATAGCCATGAAGAACGTGAAAAAGCAGCATTTAGCGAGGAGACCAACAAGGCGTTTCAAGTAGCGAAGAGCCGAATCAAACAGCGCTCGTTTTTGATTGCAGCGGTGATATTTCTGACCTTTAGTGCTATTAGCGTGATGCTTTGGGTTGGTGGCAGTGACGTATTAGCTGGCACTATGACAGGTGGTGAGCTAGGCGCTTTCGTGTTCTATGCGATTATGGTGGCGATGTCTGTAGCAACCGTTGCCGAAGTGTATGGTGAGCTGCAAAGAGCCGCAGGTGCAGCAGCACGGCTGTTAGAGCTACTTGCCGTTGAAAGCATGATCAAAAGTCCAGATACAAATCATGATGCACAACTTGAAGCAAACAAACTTAATCACCCTGCTATCGAGTTTAATGAGGTATCTTTTCATTACCCTTCAAGGCCAGATAAAGCCGCTTTAAATACGCTGAATTTACAAGTAAAACAAGGTCAAACTCTTGCTATCGTTGGCCCATCGGGGGCTGGTAAAACAACGTTGTTTGAGTTACTGCAGCGCTTTTACGACCCAAGTTCAGGGAGTATTTCGCTGGCAGGAATAAACATAAAAGCACTCTCTCTTGATTGCTTACGCCAGCAAATGGGGATGGTGGCACAAAACCCAATTTTATTTAGCTCAGACGTAATGCATAACATACGTTATGGCAACCCAAGCGCCAGCGACGAGCAAGTATATGCGGCGGCCAAATATGCCCATGCCGATGAGTTTATTAGTCAACTGCCAGATGGTTACCACAGCTTTTTAGGGGAGCAAGGTGTTAGGCTTTCAGGTGGGCAAAAACAACGCATAGTTCTGGCCCGCGCAATATTAAAAGACCCTGCAATTTTATTGCTTGATGAAGCAACCAGTGCACTCGACGCACAAAGTGAGTTTCATGTACAAGCTGCCCTTGAGCATCTAATGAAAGACAGAACAACACTGATCATTGCCCATCGTTTGGCAACGGTTAAACACGCCGATGTGATTGTCGTGATGGATAAAGGAGAAATTATTGCAACGGGTACGCATCAGCAATTGTTTGAGACTAACCCATTGTATAAACAATTGTGCGAATTACAGTTTAATCGAGATTAAGAAGGGAAATGTCAGGTTTGAAAGGGCATATCAAACCTGACCACAAATCTAGATATAAAATCTAACCTTGTGTATTCGGTACGATCTGAATTTCTACGCGGCGGTTTAAAGCTCGGCCATTTGCTGAGTCATTGCTTGCCACAGGGCGTGTTTCACCATAGCCTCGTGTGCTGATACGCGCAGACATAATCTGATGATTCACTAAGTAATCTTTTACGCTTTGCGCACGTTGTTGAGATAACGTCATATTGTAGGTATCTTTACCTGTGCTGTCGGTATGACCTTCTACGCTTAAGTAGGTTTTTTCGTATTTATTCATCACCTTAGCAATCGCATCTAAGGTGCTATGAAAGCCCGACGAAATATAAGATTGGTCAGTTGCAAAAGTAATATTTGATGGCATGACTAGACGAATATTGTCGCCTTCACGAACCACTTCAACACCTGAGCCTGCTAGCTCATCGCGAAATGCTTCTTCTTGCTTATCCATATAATCGCCAACGGCTGCACCTGCTAATGCACCAATAGCCGCACCAATGAAGATACGTTTATCATCGTGGTCGCCAGTTGCTTTACCTAGAACGGCACCTGTAGCAGCACCAATCGCAGCGCCTTTACCTGTATTCGTTGTCTCACAACCTGTCAATAAAACGGCTAATACGCCCACTGTTAAAACTGATTTTGTAAAAGTCATGTGTCTCTCCATGGCAATTATTCAAATTGAATTGTTAACAATTATGAATGAACGTCTATGAACAAACTATGAAGAATGGGTTACTTATCGATTGCTACAGCAGTAACCGGAGGTAAGTTATAACTTTTGACCAATTCTGTTAAACGGCCATTGAGGACTAAGGTATTAAGGCGCTCTTGAATTTTTTCGGCTAAACTCGAGCTTGCAAACTGTTTACTTAGGGCAATGTGACCATAAATAACATCTTTATAGCGATAAGGCATTTTTACAATTTCTTGTGAAGGTCGCTGCAAAAAAACGGAGGCATGATCTGCAGTCTCTTCAACAGCAATCACTAAATCAACACGATTTTTTAATAACATCTCAAAAGCATTATGTTCGCTTAAAGCCTCGATTTTAGTGAGGGTTTTATCAGTGTCGAAGCGGGGAAAATGCGCAGCACCTCGCATTACCGCAATGCGCTTACCGACTAGGTCTTGATAATTGTTTATTTTAAGCTCGCTATCAGCTTTTGCATAAAACACGAAAGAAGACGACAGCATCATATACGGCGGGGTAAGAAACTGCATTTTTTGTTCGCGCGCTTCTGTGCGAATAAGGCCGCCCATCACATCCAGCTCATTTTGCTCAAGCATCTTTAAACAACGAGAAAATGGGCAAGCAACATACTCAAACTTAATTGGTAAGCTAGGTTGCATTTCACGCATAATATCAACAATTGCGCCACTCACTTTACCATCATCAGAAATCATGCCATAAGGGGGCGCATGATCAACAGCCACCAACACTTTCTCATAAGAGTTCGCAGATACTAAGCCACTGAAAAAAAATAACAACAAACTTGCAATGTAGTGTTTCATAGTGATACTCATGACTACGTTCACTGGTTCTGTATATTGTAGACGGCCTTGTGTCATAAAAACCACAAAAATGTCATACAATTTTGTCATAATTGAAAAAAAATTACTGATGGCAAATCAATGTTATTCATCATATTTAAGCAATTCTTTTTATTAGGCTGTATGAGCTTTGGTGGCCCTGCAGCACACCTTGGTTACTTCAAACGCCACTTTGTTGATAATTTAAAATGGCTTTCTGCTGAACGCTATGCCCAACTGATTAGTCTTAGCCAAGCATTACCGGGCCCAGGTTCGAGTCAAGTTAGCTTTGCGATGGGGGTTGAAAAAGGAGGGGTATTGGGTGGCCTGTGCGCTTTTATTGGGTTTACCCTACCCTCATTTTTAATCATGTTTTTTCTGGCTCTAAGCGCTCATCAATTTGGTGATATATACTTTGCAGTAATTGCTGGGCTAAAACTCTTTGCAGTAGTGATTGTTGCCGATGCAACCTATAGCATGGCAATGAGCTTTTGCAAAAACCACTTACATAAACTTATAGCAGTGCTAAGTACTGTTGTATTGATTATTTTCTCACAATTATCGAGCCAAATTTTAGTACTTATTGCAGCAGCGGCTATAGGTTGGTGCTATCCACAACTTAAATTACCTGAAAGCCAAGAGCAAAAATCAGTGAAAATAGCTTGGTTACCACTTGGCTTATTTGCCATCTTGTTATTAATTAGTTTTTTACCTTTCGGTGAATGGCTCTCTTTGTTTGCCCCATTTTATCAAACTGGCGCTATGGTCTTTGGTGGCGGTCACGTTGTGTTACCTATTTTACAAGCTGGTGTACCGAGCCTTGAAACTGAGCAGTTTTTATCGGCTTATGCCAGTGCCCAAGCCATACCTGGACCGATGTTTACTATCGCTACTTATTTAGGCGCACAAGTTACACCAAGCATTCCACTTGTAGGTGCTATTGTCGCGACCATCCTGATTTTCTTACCTGGTTTTTTGTTGATGTTAGCCTTTATGAAAAGCTGGTTACAGTTAGCAGATAAGCCACGCTTTGCAGGCAGTATCGCAGCGCTAAATGCCGCTGTAGTGGGGTTTTTAGCCGCTGCTCTTTATTCACCGATTTGGCAATCGGCAGTGCAAAATCTATGGCAAGTAGCTTTAGTCATTGCAGTATTTACATGGCTAAGAATGGCAAAGCCACCTATTTGGTGGCTTTTGTTAGGCTTTATTACGATTAGCTTATTGATTGGTCAGCTTTAAGCTTTCTCACGTGGAGGATTAGCTACCTTGATACTAGGCTTTAAGCCAGTTTGGGCTTCGCTTGTGCTCAACTGACCCGTAACACTTTGATAAGGTCTAAGCCCAAAAATAGGCAGTACAGCAAGTAGATGATCCATGATCTCTGCTTGCAAGTGCTCGTATGAAATCCAGCGCTTATCCTCACTAAAGCAATAAAACTCAATAGGTAAACCATGATTTATTGGTTGCAGCTCTCGCACCATTAAAGTTAAATCACGATTAATTTTTTCATGTTGCTTTAAGTAACCTTCAGCATAACGTCTAAATAAGCCAAGATTTGTTACTGGGTTAGGTAAATTTGCTACTCGTATGTAGTCATGCAAAGGAATTGCATCATCAATTTGCTCTCGAAAAGCATCATCCACCAAACGAATACTATTCATATCAATGTTTAAAGAACGTTTGATACGACGACCACCTGACTCTTGCATACCACGCCAGTTTTTAAATGACCCTGCAACTAACATGTAAGTTGGAATGGTTGTAATCGTGTTATCCCAGTTACGCACTTTTACTGTATTTAAACCAAGGTCGATAACTTCACCGTCTGCGCCATAGCTATCCACTTGGATCCAATCACCGTAAGTTACTAGTCGATTTGCCGCAATTTGAATACTGGCGACAAACCCTAAAATAGTATCTTTGAATACGAGTAAGGTTACCGCCGCTATCGCACCAAAACCGGAAAGAATATAAGTCGGTGATTTCTCAAGTAGAATACTCACAATGAGGATTGCACAGACCATAAAGGTGATAAGTTTTACAACTTGGATCAAGCCCTGAATCGGAATATCGCGCGCAAAATCAAGCTGGTTATAAATACCACCAGCAATGCTCACCACACTACTTAAAATGAAGCCACCGTAAATGATCAGTGCAATTTGACCTACCGTTTTAAGTACTAATGCAGCGACATCATGAACTGGATAAACATAATCGAAGGTCGCTAAATAAAGTACACAGCACAATATCCCTGCAAAACGACGGTTTAACTTATTGAGCATAGGTGTGAGCGCACCAATACGCTCAGGAGACAGGCGTGTAACAACCTTTTGAATACCCGGTAGTAATAAGCGACGGGTAAACATGTAAATTATTAGTAATGAGCCAACGCCGATAGCTGTAGCGGTTAATGCACTTATTAGCGCCGCGTCTGGCATTGATTCAAACCAAGGCATCACCAACTCTTGTAGGTGAGTTTGCTTCATGGCGCTTCAATCTCCTTATTGATGGTAGCAAGGTACTCAGCTTGCTGAGCTTGGTGATAAGTTAGTAGCTGAGCATCTTTTTGTAACCACAACTCATTAATATGTTGTTGGAAAGCCGTTCTAAATGCACGGTCATGCTGATAATCACCAATCATCTCTGCGCTAATTGCTTGCACTTGCACTTCAACTTTAATCACGTTTAAACGGCCACGCATCAGGTTACGGCAAATATGGTCGCCCTCCCCCTGATAAATAATCGAGGTATTTAATAATGCATCAAATTGCTCACCTAACACCTCAAGAGCAAATGCTATACCGCCTGCTTTGGGCTTTAAAAGGTAAGTAAACGGACTATTTTGCTTACTGTGCTTTTGACTTGTAAAGCGCGTGCCTTCAACAAAGTTAATGATTGTTGTTGGGTGATTACGAAAATCACGGCAGCTACGTTTGGTGCGCTCAACATCAAGCCCTTTCAGCTTAGGATTTTTTGCCAGTTGCGCTTTGCTCACCCGCTTCATAAAAGGCATACCCATAGCCCATGCGCCAGTGCCAATGAATGGCACATACTTCAGCTCATCTTTTAAGAAAAACTTTGGCGCGGGTAAAACATCGATTGCACTCAGAACAACAATGTCTAGCCAGCTCATATGATTAGAGATAAGTAAGTACCAACCATCTGTAGTAACTTTACCTTTAATATCAATTTCAATTACTGGGCAACCTAACCACAAGGCAAAGCGGTTACCTTTACACCAACCGCGATAAGCTAAATGAAGAATATCGCTAACCACCTTAAATGGCAGTAGTAACTTAAGCACACCAAACAGCAGCACCAGCGTGCCCCAAATAATCACATTAGCAAACAAGACAATACTAACTAGAACGCCTGTTAACCAATTTGGTAAAAATTTCTTTAACATATGTGTGCTCTCGACTGCGTTAGCAATACTACTGCGTTTTAGCTTCTAATTCGGCTAACTGTTGATTTTTTTCTTCCCAAATTCGATTTAGCTCAGCTTGAAAATTTACTCTAAACTCTGCATCGCCCGTATAATCCCCAATCAAATTTGGACTCACTTCCATCACTTCTACTCGCACATCGACTTGCTTTACTCGACCACTAGCAAAGTCCACAAAGCTAGGAATACCACCAGGGTAATGAATGGTTACATTCACTACTTTGGAAATTTGTTCACCCATTGCTTGCATAACAAACGCAACCCCGCCCGCTTTTGGCTTTAATAGGTGCTCAAAAGGACTATTTTGGCGAGAATGCTTTTGCTCAGTAAAACGCGTACCTTCAACAAAGTTAACAATACTCACTGGCATTTCTTTAAACTTTTCACAGGCTTTGCGCGTGGTTTCTAAGTCTTTGCCACGCAATTTAGGGTTTTTCTTTAACTGGGCTTTACTCGTACGAGTCATGAATGGGAAATCCAACGCCCACCATGCAAGACCCAAGAAAGGAACGTATATCAGCTCTTTTTTCAAGAAAAAGTTTAAAAACGGAATACGGCGATTAAACAGACGTTGCATAACAACGATATCGACCCAGCTTTGATGATTCGCGATCACCAAGTACCAGTCTTTCGCTTTTAACTGCTCAAGACCTGTCACGTTCAGATTATATGAAGCAAATATGTTTTGGTTGATGCTGTTGCAACTCACCCACATAGTGGCGCATTGCTTAGCAATCCAACTCATTAATTTTTGCAATGGCTTGATTGGAATAAGCTTTATGAGGCCACAAATAAAAATAGGCACAAACCAAAAAAGGGTATTGAGGGTGTAAAATAAAAAACTGAACACACAACGGATCATCGACATTACTACTTATTCCTTTAACGCTTAATCTTCAAAATACGTATAGCCAGCAAGGCCTGCATTTAGTTCTGATAAATATTGTGCCTTAGATTGCTCATCAATTGCCAGTGAGTTGACCCGTTTTGCAAAGTTTTCAGCAAGAATCTCGCTATCATAATCAACAAACTTTAATACGTCCTTAACACTGTCACCTTTAATGGCATTAGTTAGTTGATAGCCTGCTTCTGTAAGCTCAACATGCACTGAATCTGTATCGCCGAACAGGTTATGTAAATCACCTAAAATCTCTTGATACGCACCCACTAAAAACATTGCAATATGGTATTGCTGACCTTGCTTGTACTCTGGAATAGGTAAGCTGCTCTCTATGCCTGTGCCTTCGACATAATCACGAATTTGCCCATCTGAGTCACAGGTAATGTCTTGAATAATGGCGCGCTGTGTTAATGGCTGATGCAAGTTTTCAACTGGCATGACAGGGAATAACTGCCCAATCCCCCAGACATCGGGGAGTGACTGAAATAATGAGAAGTTAACGAAGAGCTTATCGGCAAGTTTCTCGTTTAAATCGTCTAACACTTCTCGATGTGAACGGGCATTCTCACTAAGTGATGCACGAACACGATGTAAAATTGTGAAATACAACTGCTCGAGCTTCGCCCACTCAAGCATAGTGAGTAGGCCATGCACATATTGGTCATGGGCTTCACTGAATAGATGCATTGCATCATGATAAATTTCCAACGCCATACGCGGTGTTAAACGCTGTAAACACTGCCACATTTCATCTAGTACCAATACACTGCCTGCCTCTGGCGCCGTTGGATTTGCATGGTTTGGCGCACGCTCAACATCAATAACATCTGTAATTAATACCGCGTGGTGCGCTGTTAACGCACGGCCTGACTCGGTAATAATGGCAGGGTGTTTAAGGTCATGTTGCTGACACACTTCAGCAAACGCATTAACTACATTACGCGCATATTCTTCAACACTGTAGTTCATTGAACACGAACTACGTGACCCAGAGCCTTCGTAATCAACACCTAAACCGCCACCGACATCCACGGTATTAAGTGGTACGCCTAACTGTGTTAACTCTGCAAAGTGACGAGCACATTCACGCAGTGCGCGATGAATATCGCGGATATTGGCAATTTGCGAGCCGATGTGGAAATGCACTAGTTGCATTAAATGAAGTTTATTGCGTGATTTAAGCAGCTCAACCGCAGATAGCACTTGCCCTGCTGTTAAACCAAACTTACCTTTTTCGCCACCGGTATTCTGCCATTTCCCCTTACCAACCGAGTTTAAGCGAATACGAATCCCAATTGATGGCTCGATGCCTAGATCATCAATTTCTGCCAATAGAGTAGTTAGCTCAGAAAGTTTTTCTACAACAATATGAACCTTATGACCCATGCCTTGGCCAATACAGGCTAAGCGTAAAAACTCACTGTCTTTATAACCATTACAAACGATGGTAATTGGCTCTTGTGCTACACCTAAAATAGCCATCAGCTCAGGTTTTGAGCCGGCTTCAAGGCCCACTAAACCACTTGGGTGAGCAAGTAGTTTACTGACCACAGAACGCTGTTGATTAACTTTAATTGGATAAACACAGGTATAACTACCTTGGTATTCACGGGCATTTCGTGCTTTGGTAAATGCGCTAGTCAGCGTTTCAACGCGATTTTGTAAGATATCGGTAAAACGCACTAAAACAGGTAGGGTAAGACCTTGCTTTTTAAATTGCTCAGTCAGTTCAGATAAAGACACCGCGGCTTTAGTTTGATCGCCATCAGGGTAAGCCACCAGCTCACCTTGTGCGTTAATGTCAAAGTAACCGTCACTCCAGTGAGCAACATTGTATGTTTCGCGTGCTTTATCTAAACCCCAAGTCATGGCAATGTCTTCTGTAAATTCATTAAATATAAACGCACATTTTAATACGCTAGGGCTGACCACGCTAACAAAAATTGCGCTGTATGCCAAAGTGATAAAAAATATTCGCTATACTGATTAAAATTTGATTGAGCAATTAGCCAAGCACTGGCAGAATTGCACCCCTTTTTTACCATTAACCAAAAGTGTATAAGCAAGATGGCTAATTTAGATCAAAATAACTGGTTCACTGAAATTAGTGACCGTGATGGTAGTGCCTTTTCATTACGCATTACTAAAAAGCTTGATGAACAGCAATCGCCATTTCAAAAAGTAGAAATGTACGAAACAACTGACTTCGGTAATCTGATGATTATTGACGGTTGCACTATGGTAAGTAGCCGTGAAAACTTTTTTTACCACGAGATGATCAGCCATCCGGCATTGCTTGCACACCCAAATCCAAAAAATGTTGTGATCATTGGTGGTGGTGACTGCGGTACTTTACGCGAAGTATTAAAACACCCAAGTGTTGAAAACGTAACGCAAATTGATATCGACGAAGTCGTGACACAAATGTCACTTAAATACTTCCCTGAGCTGTGTGAATCAAATCAAGATCCGCGTGCTACAGTGATGTTTGATGACGGCATCAAGTACATGCGCGAAGCAGCCCCAGAATCAATCGATGTAGTAATTGTTGATGGTACAGATCCAGTTGGCCCAGGCGAAGGTTTATTTAACCACGCTTTCTATACCAGCTGTTTAACTGCACTTCGCCCGGGTGGCATCTTAATTCAACAAAGTGAATCGCCACTTATGCACATGCCACTTTTAGTTGAAATGCGTGATGCAATGACTGAAGTGGGCTTTGTTGACTTACAAACGCTGCCTTTCCCACAACCAATTTATCCAAGTGGTTTATGGTCTGTAACGCTTGCTCGTAAGTCAGAAGCGTTCGCTGGTTTTCGTGAAGATGATGCCAATAAACTTGCGCAAAGCACTGAATACTATAATGCAGGTATTCACCACGGTGCATTAGCCACACCTAATTATATGAAACGTGCTTTCGAGAAAAAGTAAGCGTTTTGACTAAATGAAAAAAGGGCTCATTGAGCCCTTTTTTGTTGTATTAAACCTTAAATCTATTAACTAGCTGATTCAGTTCGTCAGTAAGCTGATTCATACGGTTAGCGACCTCTTGTGTTGAACTCGCTAACCCGCCTCCATGTTGGGTTTGATCGTTTAGATCAGACAGGTTTTGACTAATTTCATCTGCCACAGCAGTTTGCTCTTCAGTTGCTTGTGCTGTTTGCATCGCCATATCATTTACTTTGACCGATGATTCTTGCATCGAGTTAAGTATATCGTTAGTTTGGGTAAACGACTCTACTGCTTCATCAGCAAAACGCTTACCACTATTAATCGCCTGTAAGGATTGCTCAACACTGGCTGCAAATTGCTCAACCATAGTTTGAATATCATTAGTGCTTTCTTGGGTCCGAGTTGCTAGGGTGCGAACCTCATCTGCAACCACCGCAAAACCTCGCCCTTGCTCACCAGCTCGCGCAGCTTCAATTGCAGCATTGAGTGCAAGTAAGTTAGTTTGCTCAGCTATAGCGCGAATAACTTCAAGCACTTTAGCAATGTTGTCTGAGCTTTGTTGCAGTTCAGTGGAACGTTGGCTGGCATGTTCCATATTATCTGACAAGGCAACAATTTTTCGACTCGAGTTATCAACCGCAGCCAAGCCTTGTTTAGCCAGTTGCTGTGAGTTGTCAGCTTCATGGGATGAGTTTTGTGCCACACCTGCAACCTCACGACTTGCAACGCTCATTTCATGTACTGCACTAACTATTGATTCAGATGCTTGGCTAAGCTTTTGATTTATTTGATGGTTCTGATTAGCAAAATTATCAAGGTCACGACCTAAATTATGCAGCTCTTTAGCCTGTCCAAGTATGTCTTTGATAAGTTGTTGTAGGTTATCTAAAAACCCGTTAAAAGCCGTCGCAAGTTCTGCAAACTCGTCTTGTGTTTTTACATTGATACGGCCTGTTAAATCACCATCTCCCGACGCAATCTCATTAATTCGCTCTGTCACAAAGTTAATCTGCTTCGTGAGTTGTCGAGGTACATAATAGCTAAACCAACCAGCGACAAGTAAAACGATAGCGATCATTATCATTAGTTTAACTTTAAAGCTGATAACACCATCCATTAACTTCTCAGTTTCAGATTTTGATGTTTTATCTGCTGCTTCGCCTGCTTTATCTAAAATATCCCTCAGTGCTGAAAATGTTTGTTCAGCAATCTGCTTTTTTTCACTGTTTTGTGGGTCATTAATAAAGTTTTTTGATGCCGAATACCATGAATCAAATGCGCTATCAAAATGACGGAACCGGTCGACTACCTCGGTGTAAGGTGACATGTAAGACAAGTATTGCCCAAAGCGCTCTTTAACTTGATCGGCATTTTCTTGATGTTCATTTAGATAAGTTTTATCTGTGTTACTGCTTGTAACAAGAGTAAGCTCGGCAACCTTTGCTTGGTAAATATCTCTATCAGCATTAACAACGACCGAAATCGCATTCAAAAATCGTTCTGATTGCGCGTCAACAGCTTGTTTTTGCAAACTGATAAGATAAGTGTAGCCTGCAATTAGAATAAGAATGGCAATGCCTAACAAAATAATCGGTAGGGAACTTTTAACGCGAATGCTTTGTAAATTCATACATTTTCCTAATTAAAAATCGAAACCAGCATGCTTATTGAATCTTAGCTGAAAAATATAAAACTGTATGAAATTAAAAGTGCCAACTCGCTGAAAGCTGAAATTGCTGCTGCGAGTTATGCTCATTAAATCCCATACCTGGTCTGTTTTGAGCGTCACTGCTCAGCACTGAATATTCAGCACCTACTTGCCACTTGGTTGACAGTTGATAACGCCAACTTGCGGTTAAAGCTTCTCCACGACTTTGGTTAGGATCAAATTGCCAATCATCATGATCGCTAACCTTGAAATAATCATACCTAATTGTGAGACGATGCTGGTCTAACTTGTGGCTTAATAAAACAAAATGGCTATAAAAATCATTGTCTACCCCACGATTTGTGCCCATCGCAGTTTTACCATCAAGGAGCTGTACAATAATGCGTGTTTGCTTATTAAACTTATACAACCATGCCGCGCTTAAAAAGCGTGTATCCCACGCATATTGACCAGTACGGGTATTCAAAGCACCTGGATCGCCATTGTTGTCATAATAATAGACACGTAATTGTGATTTTTTTTGATAATCCCAATGAGCGCCAACGTAATAGCCAAAACGCCCATCTACTTCTTCGAAAGGCTGCACGTGCTCGGCTTGCTTATCTAGCTGCGACCATTCAAATGAACGTGGAACAGCAAAATCAATTTGTTCATTGAACGTAGTCTGCCTGTCATGCATAGCAAAGCCACGCCATGACAGCAACGTCCCAGCAGGATCGTTGCCTTTAAAAACCGCAGCAAAGCCTTCAAAACTATGATTACTTCTAAATTGCCTACCTGGGCGCTTAATGTTTGCCTCTAAACCAAAGGCCCGCACTTCTTCGCCAATCCAAGTATTAATCGCAGAATTAGTGTAGTTATAAGGTGACATCCAGCCATTTTGCGGGTTCTCAAGCGACATTTTGGGATAAAAGCCACCTCCTTTCACTGTCCATTTATAACGACTAGCTGTAAGAGGCTGATATTGCAAATAAGCCTGAGTTAAACCAACTGTTAGTTCTGGATCAGGATGAACGTTAAGTACTGTGTGCGCAGACCAATCGCTATTTAACTCAAAACGACTACTCAGCATAGCTTGGGATATCACAACACCATCATGCTCTTGGTCATAACGGTATAAGCCAATTCCTTTACGCTGATAGCTCGCTAGTTGGTCACCACGCACAGCCGAAACAGTTACCAGCCCATCATGCTCAGCATATACCACTGCAGGCAACCCAAAAACACTCGCCAATAGCAAGGCTTGCCATTTATTCATAGTCATCAAACTCGTCACTGCTTAGTTCTAATTTTGGTAATAAGTTTTGCTTTAACTGATAGCTCAACGACTTTGCATTGTTCGTTATCTCGATAGTTTCTGGTGTACTGATATCATTAAAGCGGTCATGCCAAACAGCCAAAGTAAACTTACTTTCAGGTAAGCTTAATTCAACCATACCTTGATCATCTGTTTGCCCATAGATCCCACCATCGACGACCACAATGTAACCCAGCATCCAGTCATGAATGTTACAGCCAAGCTCAACAACCCCCGATTGTGCAAAGTTAATCGGTTTTTCGGGTTTATCATGGTAAAGCTTTAACTCAAATTGCTTTGTTTTAGAAAATGAATAAACGTGGTGCATGATTGAATCAAGGTTAGGAAATTCAACATTTGCCCCTTGTGGCACTGCCAGCACATGAGGCACAAAGGCACGTTCTTTTTGGCTCATGGTATAGTGACTATCAGCAACAGCAAGCTGTTTTGAACCTTTGAGCCAAACCACGGCATTCTTGACTGGCTGATTCTGCTTATCAACTATCTGTATTTGCTGTGCCAATAAACTTTGACTAAACAATAGTAGCAACAGGGTTATTCTTATCATTTTGCTTAACCTTTTTAGGTGCAGGGCTGATATCGCAGCGTTCACTTTGTTGAATACGTATGCAGATCTCTCGTATTAACCGGCAAGTCACTTTATGCTTTAAGGATGTATGTGAATACGTGACAACAATCCATAACCATAAGCCGCCAAGGAACAATAATGCGATTAACTGCCTTAATGTTAGCAGCCTTTTCAGGTACTTGCCTAGCACAAACCACAACCGTCAGTTCACCTGATGGGCAGATCAAAGTAACTATCTCAGATGAGCAACACACACCTAGCTACGAAATCAGCTTTGCAGGTAAACAAGTCATTGCTAACTCTTCGTTAGGCCTTGTTTTTAAACAACAACCAGCAATGAGCGAAGGTTACAAAATTAGCAGTCAAACCACTGATTCGGTAAAAAGCAGCTGGGAGCAACCTTGGGGTGAGCGCCAAACAGTAGTTGATAACCATAACGAAGTCGCTGTTACTTTTAAAAAACCACAACCACAAGGTGGCACGTTTACGGTACGTTTTCGCGCTTTTAATGATGGTGTAGGTTTTCGATACGAATTACCAAAACAAGCTGGCTATGATGATGTAGAAATCACTAAAGAACTTACAGAGTTTGCTATTACAGACTCATCAGATGCAACGGCTTGGTGGATCCCCGCGCGTGGTTGGAACCGATATGAATATGTTTATAACACCACCCCACTTCATAAAGCAGCACTTGTACACACACCATTTACTATAAAAAATAAAGAGGGTGTGCATATTAGTATTCACGAAGCTGCCCTTGTTGATTATGCAGGCATGGTGTTAAATCAACGTCGTGATGGTACCTTCCAAGCCGATTTAACACCTTGGTCAGACGGTGTAGCGGTTAAAAAGCACGGCGCATTTAATACTCCTTGGCGTACAATTCAAATTGGTGATGAAGCCGTTGATTTAATCAACTCAGATATCATCTTAAACCTAAATGAGCCAAATAAGCTGGGTGATGTATCTTGGGTTAAACCGGGTAAATACGTAGGTATTTGGTGGGGTATGCACATCAATGAAAATACTTGGGGTAGCGGTAAAATTCATGGTGCAACCACTGCAAACACGAAATATTACATGGACTTCGCTGCTAAATATGGCTTCGATGGCGTGCTAGTCGAAGGCTGGAATATTGGCTGGGATGGCGACTGGTTCTATAACGGTGACGTTTTTAGCTTTACACAACCTTATGACGACTTTGATATTGAAGAGCTGACACGTTACGGCAAAGAAAAAGGCGTACAATTAATCGGTCACCACGAAACGTCGGGTAACGTGACCAACTACCGTAACCAAATGGAAGATGCATTTGCGTTATACGAAAAATCAAATGTAAGCCAAGTTAAAACAGGTTATGTCGCTGACGGTGGTAACATCAAGCGTATCGATGAAAATGGTATTGTACGCAAAGAGTGGCACGATGGTCAGTTCATGGTTAATGAATACCTACACAACGTAAAACTTGCTGCAAAACATAAAATTAGTATCAACACGCATGAGCCTGTGAAAGATACCGGCCTACGTCGTACATACCCGAACTGGATTGCTCGTGAAGGTGCCCGTGGTCAAGAGTTTAACGCATGGGGTACACCGCCGAACCCACCAGAGCATATTCCAATGCTAGCTTTCACGCGAATGCTTGCAGGCCCAATGGACTTTACGCCAGGTATTTTTGATATGGGCTTTAACGGTTTAGGTGCTGATACCAACCGCCCACAAACAACCCTAGCGAAGCAATTAGCGCTATACGTTGTAATGTACAGCCCAATTCAAATGGCGGCAGATTTACCACGTAATTATTTAGCGAAGCCAGATGCATTCCAGTTTATTCAGGATGTACCAACTGATTGGCAACAAAGTATTGCACTACAAGGTGAAGTTGGCGATTTCGTTGTATTTGCACGTAAAGAACGCAAGCGTGATCAATACTCAGGTAACGACTGGTATCTAGGTGCTGTTACAGACGAAAAAGCCCGCACTTTAGAAGTGAAGTTAGACTTCTTAGATAAAGGTAAAAAGTTTGAAGCGCAAATCTACCGTGACGGTGACAAAGCTGAATGGGTAAATAACCCTTACGACTTAAAAGTAGAAAAACGCATAGTGACTGCTGATGATAAGCTAACGTTAAAGCTTGCCACCAGCGGCGGCACAGCGATTCGTTTTAAAGCAATCTAAGCTAAAAGCTGAAAGTTTTAAGCTTCAAGTAAAAAAGAGCGCGGCATTTGATGTCGCGCTTTTTTATTGCCATAAAAAAGCAGCCCACTCGGGCTGCTTAAAACTTATAGCTTAAAGCTAAATACTTTTAAAAAGGCAAATAAATTTGTGCGCTAAGGCCACCTTCTGGGCGATTAAGTAGTTGTACTCGGCCGCCGTGCATATCGACAATACGTTTAATAATCGCAAGGCCTAAGCCACTGCCTTCGCTACCGCGAGCGGCATCACCTTGTTTAAACGGTTCAAATACAGTTTCAAGTTCGCTTTCAGGGATCCCCGGGCCATGATCGTTAACCACGACTATGGCAAACTTTTTATTACTGCTCACGCGGGTTTCAACCTCTATATCACCATCTGAATAGCGAATTGCGTTTTCAATCATATTAGTAACAACACGCTTTATTGCCACCATACTCACTGGCACTTCACTTAAGCTCGGATTCTCTTTAAAGGTAATAGTGCGGTGATGTTTTTGTTCAGCTTCGACAACTTCTGACACAATCGCGTTTAAGTCTTCTAGCTCAAGTTCTTCACGTTTGTGGTGGCGTAAATACTCAATGAATTGGTCGATAATGGCATTCATGTCTTCAATATCATGAATGATCCCTTCACGCAGGTAATCTTCATCGTCCGACATCATTTCGGTGGCAAGGCGAATTCGTGTAAGCGGCGTGCGCAAGTCATGAGAAACACCTGCCATTAATAACCGACGGTCGTTCTCAAGAGCTGCAATACCACGCGACATTTGGTTAAACGCACGGGTTACTTCAATGACTTCTGTAGAACCTTGTTCTTCTAATTTGGTAGAAAAGTCACCTACCCCTACTTTAACAGCGGCTTGTTGCAGTGCTTTTAAAGGTCTATTTAGATGGCGGGCAAACAACCAACCACCGAGCACACTTAAAAAGCCAATACTCGATAAATAAAAGGTTAAGAATTTTAGGTTGTTTTCTTGCAGGCCGGTGAGCGGCACGCGTACCCAATAACCCGGTGCTTGTGGAGCTTCAACCCAATAAACAAGTGGGTCGGTTTGGCTAATACGTACCCGAGCAGAACCATTGAGCTCTTTCGACATGCTTCGCGATAGCATTGAGTACTCACGAGTTTCAGCCAAACCCTGACTCATTGCTTGGCGCTGGGTCATGACCTCGATGCCGGTGATCTCAAAAAACTTGTCTGAGGCTTCCTTGCTTACCTCAACCCCTTCTTCCCATTCAATAAACACGGTTTTCACCTGTTTAGATAGGATCAGGTTTACTTGTTCTATAGTTGGTTTAACAACATAAAAACTGACCGTGATATAAGAGACAATTTGATTGATTAACAGCAGGGCTGCAACCAAAAATACCGTTTGTCCAAACGCACTACGTGGAAACATGCCCATTACTGTTATTTTTCACCGTCTGGCACAAATACGTAGCCTAAGCCCCATACTGTTTGTATATAACGCGGGTTAGCGGCATCAACTTCGATCATCCGGCGTAAGCGTGAAACCTGCACATCGATACTGCGCTCAAGCGCACTGTAATCACGACCGCGCGCTAAGTTCATCAGTTTATCGCGACTAAGCGGTTCACGAGGATGAGTCACTAATGCTTTTAATACCGCAAACTCACCACTGGTTAACGACATTGTTTTATCACCATGGCTCATTTCGCGGGTCGCAAGGTTTAGTGTGAAGTCACCAAAGCTAATTTCGTTTTCTTCGGCAGCAGGCGCACCTGGCACTTCTTTCGCACGACGACGTAAAATTGCTTTAATACGCGCTAACAGTTCACGTGGGTTGAATGGTTTAGGAATGTAATCATCAGCACCAAGCTCTAAACCGATTATACGGTCAACTTCATCGCCTTTGGCTGTAAGCATTACAATTGGAATGTCATTTTCTTTTTGGCGTAAACGACGGCAAATTGATAACCCATCTTCACCTGGCAACATTAAATCTAATACAATCAAGTGGAAGTTCTCGCGCTCTAATAAGCGATCCATCTGCTCTGAATTTGCTGCTGAGCGAACAATAAAGCCTTGTTCTACAAGGTAACGCTCTAGCAAACTACGTAAGCGCATATCGTCATCAACAACCAATACTTTTGTCGTTTCGTGTCCCATAACTTTCATTCTTTTTGTAATATGTTACTTATTAATATAAATGAAAAAGTTAAGAATAAAAAACGAATTACGCGCTTAGATTGTTACTGAACATTTCAAAATCCGACTCGACAAAGGTAAAAGACTTTTATACCTTGCGGCTGGTTTTCTTTTTAGGCTGAATAAAATGGCAAAGACAAATTTAATAACCCGAGAAGGGTATCAGCAATTACAACAAGAACATGACTACTTATGGCATGAAAAGCGCCCTGAAATTACCAAAATTGTGACTTGGGCAGCAAGCTTGGGCGACCGTTCTGAAAACGCAGATTATCAGTTTAATAAGCGTGTTTTACGACAGATAGATCGACGTGTGCGCTATCTTCGTAAACGCATGCCAGATCTTAAAATTGTTGACTACAACCCGCAACAAGCAGGTAAAGTGTTTTTTGGTGCTTGGGTCGAAATTGAGAATGAACAAGGCGATACAAAGCGTTTTCGCATTGTCGGCCCCGACGAAATTTACGAACGCAAAGATTACATTTCGATTGATGCACCTATGGCTCGAGCGCTCCTTGGCAAACAGGTAGATGATGATTTTTCAGTGATCACGCCTGAAGGCGCAAAAGAATGGTATATCAACGAGATAACTTATCCTGATGCAAACTAATTTTCCCTGAAAATTCAGAAAGCGTTAATTAGTGATTGTTTAGTCTAAAAATGTGATCTATAACTAAAGGTACTCAAGATAAATCATTACTTGAGTTTTAGAAGGTAGTAAGTATGTCAAACGCAATACAACGCATAATGAGTAATGCCATTGTATTCGCACTATTAATTAGTGTGAGTTTGATATCTTACGCCAGTGATATAGAAAGCCACTCAGACAGTGTTACGCCAACTGCTCATTTTATTGCGTGTGATAGTGCAGACCCTGCTAACTTAGATACCGACCTCGATAAACATACTCCTGCGTTCATCACTAATGTAGCCCAACCACTGCAAGATGCGCCTGTTGTTTCGTATGTTCCCCCTTGTAATAAGGTGTCTGTTTATAGCGCGCACCAGCGAGGACCACCTGCTTTTTAATTAACTCAAATTTTCTATTTCAGTTTTATTAAAATGTATGGTGATCAAAATGAATAAATTCAAAGAATTACGTCTTCAAGACATTTCTAATGGTGCTTTATCTAATACTGTAAACGAAGTTGAACCAACCCTCGACTTAACTTCTCCAGCGCTAAAAGTATTAAATAGCTTTACAAGCAAAGACCCTGTGCGAGCACATCATGATTTGAGTATTGTCGATGCACTTAAACAAACCAGCAGTCGTTGTTCTGACTTTATTTTAGTCGTAGATAATGACGAAAAGCTTATTGGTATTACTTCAAGTGCTGACTTACAAAGCTCTAAAATCATGATTCTTGCTCAGCGCCTCAATTTACATCGCAATGAAGTTACTTTGCAGCATGTAATGACACCACTTAGCAGCTTAGCTGGTGTAAGCTTACAAAGTATTAGCTATGCATGCATTGGCGATGCACTGCAAACTATGGAACACCAAGGTATGATGTTCCTTTTAGTAACCAGCGCTGAACATGAAATTTGTGGTTTGATTTCAGCCCGTGAAATTGCTAAAAAATTACATATTCCTGTTAATATCAACCCAATTGCTAATGGCTTCAGCGAAGTATTACAGCAGGTTGATCACCCGCACTAAGCGTTAAAACCCGCGTTGTGTAAGACTATTTTTGCAGGCCTTAAAAGCAGTGCTTTTAAGGCCTTCTTATTGTGATATTATTCAGGCAATTAATCTTCAGTTTTACTGATTTTCTATTTTTAAAAAGGGTTATGCATGAGCAATATCTCTGCACGCTTAGCAACTGAGCTAAGTGCCCAGCAACCACAAGTTGTTGCTGCAATCAAATTACTTGATGAAGGTGCCACAGTTCCTTTTATCGCCCGTTATCGTAAAGAAGTAACTGGTGGCTTAGATGACACGCAATTACGTTTACTTGAGCAGCGTTTATCGTATTTACGTGAATTAGAAGAGCGCCGCAGCTTTATCCTTAATACTATCGAAGAGCAAGGCAAGTTAACTGCTGAGCTAAGTGCTGATATTAATAACGCTGACAGTAAAACTGAGCTTGAAGATTTATATCTGCCTTTCAAACCTAAGCGCCGTACAAAAGGACAAATTGCCATTGAAGCGGGTATTGAGCCGCTTGCCGATGCGCTATTTAACAACCCTAGCCTCGACCCTGAACAACAAGCAAGTGACTACATTAATGCCGATGCAGGCTTTGCAGATAATAAAGCGGTGTTAGATGGCGCTAAGTTTATCTTAATGGAGCGTTTTGCAGAAGACGCCAAACTACTTGCTAAATTCCGTAGTCATATCGCACAACATGGTCAGATTGAAAGTACTGTAATCGCTGGTCAAGAAAATGAAGGCGTAAAGTACCGCGACTACTTTGAGCATCAAGAACCACTTAAAAAAGTACCATCACACCGTGCACTTGCTATGCTGCGTGCGCGTAATGAAGGCGTCTTACAACTTAGTATCAACCCAGAGCCTGGCGCAGAAAATCCGGCGCAAGTGTGTGCACAAATGATTGCCGATCATTATCGCTTAGATGTTAGCAATTCTGCTGCAAGTAGTTGGTTAATGGGCGTAGTGCAATGGGCATGGAAAATTAAGTTAAGCCTTCACCTTGAGAATGAATTTTTAGGTGCAATGCGCGAAAAAGCAGAAACCGGCGCAATCGACGTTTTTGCTAAAAACTTAAAAGATTTATTAATGGCCGCTCCTGCAGGTCCACGTACTACGTTAGGTCTCGATCCTGGCCTGCGTACTGGTTGTAAAATTGCCGTTGTCGATAGCACTGGCAAGCTGTTAACAACACAAACAATTTTCCCGCACGCACCACAAAATCATTGGGATAAATCACTTCGTACTTTAGAACAACTATGCCGCCAGCATAAAGTTGAGCTAATCGCTATTGGTAATGGTACGGCTTCACGTGAATCTGACAAGTTAGTTGCAGAGCTGATCAAAGCGAACAGTGAGCTTAAGCTAAATAAAATTATGGTCAGTGAAGCGGGCGCTTCTGTTTATTCAGCGTCTGAGTTTGCCGCCAATGAATTCCCTAACCTTGATGTTTCACTACGTGGTGCTGTGTCTATCGCGCGCCGCTTACAAGACCCACTTGCTGAGCTGGTAAAAATTGAGCCTAAATCAATCGGTGTAGGTCAATATCAGCACGATGTATCGCAAAGCCAACTTGGTCAAACGCTAACATCTGTGGTTGAAGACTGTGTAAACTCAGTGGGTGTAGACTTAAATATGGCGTCGGTGCCGCTATTGACTCGCGTGTCTGGCTTAAACAAAACATTAGCGCAAAATATTGTTAGCTACCGTGATGCCAATGGCTCATTTAGCAAACGTTCTGAACTTAAAAAAGTTGAACGTTTAGGGCCTAAAGCCTTTGAACAAGCTGCCGGTTTCTTACGTATCAGCACAGGCTCAGATCCTCTTGATAACTCGTCAGTTCACCCTGAAGCATACCCGGTTGTTAAGCGTATCTGCGAGAAGAACAGCTTAGATGTAAACAGCCTAATTGGTAACTCTGACATCCTAAATAAGCTCGTTGCAAACGACTACACAGACGAAAAATTTGGCTTACCAACGGTTACCGACATTATCAAAGAACTTGATAAACCGGGTCGTGACCCGCGTCCTGAGTTTAAAACAGCTGAGTTTAAGGCTGGCGTTGAAACCATTAATGACCTAAAACCGGGTATGATTTTAGAAGGTGTAGTGTCTAACGTTGCTAACTTTGGTGCCTTCGTTGATGTGGGTGTACACCAAGACGGTTTAGTGCATATTTCTGCTATTACGAACAAGTTTATCTCTGATCCACGTGAAGTGGTTAAAGCAGGCGATATTGTAAAAGTAAAAGTAGTTGAAGTAGATGCTGCCCGTAAACGTATTAGCTTTACCATGCGTTTAGACGATGATGTTGATACCAGCAATAAAGCCGCATCAGCTAGCAAACCTAAGCCAGCTGCGAAAGCGAAAAGTGCACCTAAACAAAAACGCGAATTTGGCAATGTTGCCATGGGTAATGCCTTTGCTGATGCATTTGCCAATGCAAAAGTGAAAAAATAATAGGCTGTAGGCATAAGTCGAAAAAAACCGCGTAAGTGTAAACTTACGCGGTTTTTTATTTTAGAAACTTAAATAAAAGCAGAGAACTGATTTTGATTACTTGGCGAGGTCGCTGCTTGATAAAAATTAGCAATACGTGCAGCGCGCTCGTCTACTTCAACATCACGCTTTGCTGTTTTGGTTTCGCTAGTTTGAGTAGCGCTATCTTCACCATACTCACTGTTTATTTTGAAGGTCGATTTACCTGAATCAACATCGCCATCGGCTGATTGACTGGCGAGCTCAGCTTGCGCTGCCATCAGCTTTTGCGTGGCATCTGCGGCAATTGAACGATCAGCACTCGAAGGCTCTTGTGGTGCAAGTGCTGCAGCACGCACCGTCTGCATTTTTTCAATTGTGGCTTTTGGGTCGCCTTCAATTACAGCAACATCAATTTGCACCTCGCCGCCCACAGCATAGTTCGTACCATCAGGACCGCGTTGATATTCATAGCTTGGTGAGCCCGCATATTGCCCCCCCACTGATGCATGAGCTTGCTCATGAATACGTACTTCGGTATCGCGGGCTTTTAGCTCTTTAATTTGCTCAGCATCTTGCTGCTTTTGCTGGGCAACCTTTTGCTCTTTTTGCTGCTCTTGTTTAGCTTCTTGTTGTTCTTGCTCTGATTGTTCAGGCTCTTCTTGCTCACCACCTTGCTTACGTTCTTCAATCACCTTGTCTTCAGCCAGACGCCCTTTTGCATCATACGTACCCGCCTCAGAACCCGGCTGCTTGGTTTTGTCGCCATCATTCAGGGTTTTATTTTCTGCGTTACTCGGCTTGGTAGCGGCAGGTGGCGGGATCACTTCACGTAACTGATTATCACGGCGAGCACTTTCGGTGTGCACGTTCGCCGTGTTGATATTAATCGAAGGAAACGGAGTGACGATATTCATAAGTTTTTAAACTTTAATATCTATTAATGTGCCGAGCACTTCATCAGCAGTCTGAATCGTGTTGATATTGGCTTTTGCATTAAACTCTTCAACTTTTAAGTTAACAAGCGACTCATCAATTGGGGCAGGTTGTGAAACTGGCGGAGTTACAGCTTCATTTGGAGTCGCCGCTTGTAATTGGCGTTGTTGAGCTAATTGGGCATCATCTTGCTGATCAATTGAGGCACGGCTAATCTCAGCGCTTGCCTTTTCGATACCTTGGCTTGCACGGTTATAACCTTCTACCGCATTATTAAAAACAGAACTGATTGGCATAACACCCTCCAACAGTGAGATCTACCCGGTAAGTATCGCTCATAAAACGAGCAAAATAAAGCTAAATCCCGCTATTTTTCTGGCCTCTCAGCGAGTTTTGCTTAACACATTGATTTCAGTGCTGATATAAATGCTGCTTTATGAGAAATAAAAGGCGCATGTGAAGCTTTATCTAAAACCTCGTATTCAAACTGGGGTTGTATGGCATGCATTTTTTCAATCGCACGATACGGTACTAATGAATCTAAGCGACCGAAAATACCACGCACAGGTACGCTAAGGTTAGCGAATAGTTCCCGTAAATCATCCTGCTGTAAAATGTCTAAGCCCGCACTTAAAGCTTGCTCTTGAGGCGCAGGGTATTGGTTTAAAAGTGCTTTAAGTTGCTTAATATCATCCCGAGCTGATTCACTGCCCATCGCTTGTATCGCCAAAAACCGTTCTATCGTTTTTTCTCTGTGACTAACTAGCTGATCTTTAAATGCATTTAATACGTCAGGTTTGATACCCGGCCATTCGTCGGTTTGCGCAAAAAAAGGCGTTGAGGCAACCAACACAACCTTTGCTACTTTGTCAGGCCAATGTGCTGCAATATACAAGGCAAAAAGCCCGCCCAACGACCAGCCAACAAGAATAGACTGATCATTTAGCTGTGTACTTAGTTGCTCAGCCGCAGCGTGCAATGTGTAAGGTGTGGGAATAGACTGTGCGTTACCAAAGCCAGGTAAATTAAGGCAACGGACTTCACCATCATGAAAAAACTCAAGCTCAGGTTTGATCACTTGCCAAACCCCTTGGTTCATTCCCCAGCCATGTAATAGCACCATATCATTTTGCATATTTTGTATTTCCCAACCACACTTAGCGCTCATAATAGCGTTTAAAGGAATGAATGCAATGTCTCACTTACCTCATGCCTTAAAACTAGGGCTAGACGCACTATTCCCCAACTTTTGCATTAGTTGCCAGAATCACATACAGGCTGATCAAGCTTTGTGTCAGTATTGTTTAGATGACCTTAATTTATTTGACCTTACACGCCATCCAAATCTGTTACACCGACCAGATATATGTGATGCATTTCCTGATAGTAATTTTGACCATTTAATTGCCTGTGCGTGGTATCAAGCACCTTTTAAACTTTGGCTCAAGCAATTGAAATTTAATGACCAACAATATTTTCGTGTGGCACTACAACAAGTGATAGCGAAACAGCTGCAATTAGCTCGTCAAGTTAATGCAAATTGGCCCGACCTTTTTATTGTGCTGCCATTACATAATCAACGCTTTTTAGCACGCGGCTTTAATCAGGTAAGCCAAACTTGGCTGCCTGTTTTAAAAAACCAGCAATCTACTGTTAGCTCAGCTCTTTACAAGCAAAAAGCAACCAAAGCACAATCACAGTTAAGTAAAGCGAAAAGAGTTAAAAATCTACAAAATGCATTTGTTTGTCAGCAAGATTTAACAGGGAAAACCGTGGCAGTTGTTGATGATGTGATGACCTCTGGCGCAACTTTAAATGCTGCGACAGAAGCCATAAAAAATGCAGGGGCGAAGCAAATATGGGCTATGCTCACTTGCCTAACAGGGTTAGGCAACCTGCATTATGATTAAGTGTGATTATTTATCACCAGAGGCATGAAAGGCATTACCAAAAAATAAGGCATTGCTTAGTAATCGACTCGTGCCGTACCAGTAACCACGGAATACTGGGTTATCTGTCATGCCTATCACACTGCCTTTGCCATATGAATGCGCAATGAGGCCAGCAGCACCCGCGACTTGCTCTACGTTTACGTCATCAGTAAAGCCAGCTAAAAGCGGTTTATCTGTGTAAGTAAGCACATTAACAAATGGAGCATCTGACTTCTCAAGTAGCCAAGTGCTATTCTTAAATACAGGTAATGTATTACGGTTCAGCGAATACGTAAGTGGGTGAGATAAATCTACAGAGGTATTAAAAATTGCGCCGGCAATACGCTGACGGCCTGCTAAGTGATCTTTATCAGCATAGCTAAGCCCTGTGGTATCAAAGGCACTCGCTACATCACGACGAGATAAGTAATTGGCTTTTAGTAGCTGCTGATCAGCTAAGAACTTAGCACCGCCTTTGTGACCCCAAATAACACCGCCTTTACGCACCCACGACTTAATAGCCACTTTAGTCGCATCATCAAGACGATTGAAATTTCCGTGCGCTAAAATAATATGGCTGTAGTTTTCAAGGTCGATGTTACCTAAACGTTCCATTTCGATAATGCTTGGCGCTGTACCAACAAAACGATCTAAGTAGTACCACACTTCTCCCAGCTCATACTGGCTAGTTCCTTGACCACCCACTAGCAATACTTTAGGCGCTTTCACAACCGCCATTGCACGAGAACCTAAATCAGCCCCCTTCACCGTTAAGCCCGAACTAATTGGCGTAATTTCAATACCAAACTCATTCTGTGCTTGGTTTAAATAACTAACCCAGTTGCTATCAGTTTGCAGACCAGCAGGAACAAGAATACTACCTGGCTCAAAAGCGATTTCACCTGATGGTGTTTTTGCTGTTAGCGGGCTTAATGCCACACGTGCTTTCACGCCTTGCTCGAGTAAGCTATTAAGCATTTTTGGCGCTAGGTAGTCATCCCATTTGAATGCGTATGCATAGCTTTGCGGTAATGCAGCAAAGCTTGACTTAACACTTTGCTGCCAAGGCATTTTTGCCACATTTAAACCCCAGTTGCTGCTTACCTTTGCAAATTCTAGGTTGAAGGCATGAGCAAGTGTCCAGCCAGATACATCATAAAACGTATTATCAACAAAACGCTGCTGCTCACTGAAAATTGCTTTAATTAAACGAAATTGTGGCTGTGCTAATGGCACATAATAGCTCTGCTCAGAAAAGCTTTGACCGTTTACTTTTAACGGCTCTTCTAACATGTACGCATTGATTTGATGTTGTCTAAGTAAATCAAGGAAGTATTGCATGCGGCTGTGATCAGCGCCGCCTTTAACTACATACCCTTTAAAGTCTTCATCACCAGCAAGATCAACTGCTTTGTTGTAAAATTTTGCTTGATAATCAAGTAAGTCTGTACGGTTATCAATCGCTGCTTGGAATGTCGATAAGCTAGTTAATAACTGATTTTTAATTGTAAACGGGAAGCTTAACGGACCGTTGATCGTTTCTTGTAAGTGACCACGCGAGCTCGCTTGTTCAAATAAGATGCCTACACCGCCATTGACGTCTGGGTAAGTTGAGCCTTTACCATAGTAAAAGTCATCAAAGCTTTCTTCAGTGAAGTAAAGTGCGTTGTGCTCATCAAGTGTCTTTGCATGATAGTTTGCAATTGCTTTAGTCAGCGTGACATTTTCTTCAGGCGTGATTGGGTGCTTACGAGTTGGGATCCCTGGTTGGAAAAAATAAGTGCTGTTTGGGCCCATCTCATGGAAGTCAGTTAGGATATTCGGTTTCCATTGGTGAAACTGTGCAATACGTGCACGTGATTCAGGATGTTGTAGTAATAACCAGTCACGGTTTAAATCAAACAAGTAATGGTTAGTACGGCTACTAGGCCAACTTTCGATATGCTCACGAGTTTGCGGATCTGATGATAACTTCATGCCACGGTTGCTGTTTGCCCAATTTGCAAAACGCGCTAAGCCATCAGGGTTTAATGATGGGTCGAGTAAAATAACCGTGTTGTTAAGTAAGGCGTCAATTTCTGGGCCCTGTGCAGCTGCAAGGTAATACGCAACCAGTAACGACGCATTGCTACCTGATGATTCATTACCGTGAACACTGTAACCCATCCAAACAACCGCTGGCTGCTTACTTGAGTCACTTGCTTCACCATTTAGGCGAGCTAAGTGAGCCTTACGAATTTGCTCAACTTGGCCAAGTTTGTCGGACGCTGTAATTGTTAGCATCACCAATGGACGCTGCTCATGAGTACGACCGATTACTTTAAAATTCATTCGGTCACTTTTTTCAGCAAGAATTTGCATATATTGCACAAGCTGATCGTGACGTACATGCCACTCACCCACTTCGTAGCCTAACACCTGTTCAGGAGTCGGAATACTTGGGTCAAATTTCACATCTTGTTCAAAGTAATAAGAAAGAGGTTTTGCTAATGCGCTAACGCTCACTAGCATGGTTAATATTGTTATTATGAAACGCATAGATAGCACCCGTAATTATTTGATGTTTTAACGCTACCATTCGATAAAATAGATGCAACTTTTTACGCTCAACACTGGCGACAACACGATGAGCGGAGTATGATACACAGTATCCGAGTAATTGAGAGCGTGTTGACCTTTCAGGATTAGAATTTGTTCAACCTAGGAGCGCCTTAATTACGGCGCGAGGACTGTAGCATAGTAGTTCTATGTAAAGTCCGAGCAACACAGAGTAAGGCGCTCCTAGGCAGAACCCTGTGGGCAGTGCGTGTTTGGTATTTATACTGCGTTATCGCACGACTTATGTAGAAAAACTACACTTCGCGTGCTCCGCCTTGTCTAAATCCCAAACTCGCTGCTGCAAATCTAATCTCGAAAAGTAAACGCGCTCTAGAAAGTATAGTCCGTTTTATGATCTCTATTTCTGAATCTGCACAATCTCATTTTGCTAAACTTTTAGCAGACCAAGCTGAACAAACAAACATTCGTGTGTTTGTAGTAAATCCAGGTACTTCGCAGGCTGAGTGTGGTGTATCTTACTGCCCAGAAGACGCCGTTGAAGCGACTGATATTCGTCTACCATTCAATGGTTTTGATGCCGTTGTTGATGCAGAAAGCGCCCCTTTCTTAGAAGAAGCTGAAATCGATTTTGTAACTGACAAAATGGGTACTCAGTTAACGCTTAAAGCACCAAACGCAAAAGCACGCAAACTTAGCGATGATGCGTCACTACAAGAGCGTGTTCAACACATGCTTGAAACCGAAGTTAATCCACAGCTCGCAAACCACGGCGGTCAAGTAAGCCTAGTAGAAATTACAGCTGACGGTATCGCAGTACTGCAATTTGGCGGTGGCTGTAACGGTTGTTCAATGATTGATGTCACACTTAAAGAAGGCATCGAGAAAGAAATGATCGCCAAGTTTGACGAAATCAACGGTGTAAGAGACATTACTGATCACCAATCTGGTGAGCACTCTTACTACTAACCGGTATCTAAAGCATGCTTAAAAAATGGGTATTTCGCTTAGGTAGCGATCCCAAATTAAGCTTAAAACGCTTTCTTCGCGGCCTAGCACTGTTTGTGCTAGCCGTGATTTTTATTGCCATAGGTTATTATGGGCCCGCACTATTTCAATTAATTGGCCTAGTCATACTCGCAGTGGCTTTATTCTTTGCTGGTTGGGGCTATTTAGGTATTTTTGCCAACCGCTTCGCGCAAGTTTTAGAGCGCTCTTCACCCAAAAATCACGACCCTGATTTGTGGAAGTAATTTAATCTAATAATTGCTGATTATTGACAATTTTACGGTAGCGAAACCACAGCGTTAACCCGCGCATCAGCATAAAGCTGGTCATCGCAAACCATAAACCATGATTTTGCCAACTACTCACTAACCAAAACAGTCCAAAAAAGCCCACTAAAGCACTAAATAGCATAGTATTACGCATATCTTTAGCACGGGTTAAACCAACAAATACGCCATCAAATAAGAAGCAGCCCATCGCCGCGATAGGCAATATAATCACCCAAGGAAGGTAAACCGTTGCAAGACTGATAACTTCGGGCACATCGGTAAGTAAGCGAATAATTGCCTCACCAAATAATAAAAATATAAGGCTATAAAACAGAGCAAATAACCCGCCCCAAAATAAGCTCAAATTAACCCATAACTTAATCTGCTTAGCGCTGTGCTCACCTTTCGCTTTACCGACCTTAGCTTCACTCGCATAAGCAATACCATCAAGCGCAAAGCTCACCAACATTAAAAAGTTTAGCAATACGGCATTAGCCGCTAAAGTTGTTTCGCCGATCCGTGCGCCATAAAAAGTCATAAAACTAAAACACAGCTGGAGTGCTAGTGAGCGAATAAAAATATCGCGATTTAAGCTCACCAAATCAAGTAACTTAGCAACACTTAACCAGGCTTTCACGGCAAGGTTGACACCTTGCTTTTTGGCGAGCTGAGCAACTAACATAAGTGCAAAAGCAAGGGCGATATAATCAGCAATTAAAGACGCCCACGCAGCTCCAGCCACACCCCAATCAAGAAACACCACAAAATAAATATCAAGCACGATATTGGTAATATTGGTGATTAGTAATAAATAAAAAGGCCCGCGGCCATAATGGACACCTAGCATCCAACCAAGTAAAACCAAATTACATAAAGCAGCTGGCGCACTAAAAATACGAATAGAAAAATAGCTATTTGCTTGTTCTAAAACAGCTTCATTAGCATTTGATAAATATGCCATTAAGGATTGAATAGGTATACTCAGCGCTATTAATAACAGCGCAACCGCTGTTGCTAGTAACAAGCTGCGCTTTAATAGCTCAGCGAGCAAGGTATGATCGCTTTTACCGTAAGCCTGGGCAACCAAACCTGTGGTACTCATGCGCAAAAAGCCTGCTAGCCAAAATAATAACGAGATAACTGCTGAGCCGAGCGCTATACCAGCCAAATAGTGAGCGCTTCCTAAGTGGCCGATTACAGCAGTATCAACTAAACCTAACATTGGCACGGTAATATTTGATAAAATCATCGGACCGGCTAATAACAGTAAACTTTTATGGTGTGCCTTATGACGTTTAAGAAAATGTTTCATGTAGTATTTGCAGTCCTGTTAGGTTTATCTTTGCGCGCCCATGGTGCAGTCATTCTACAGTATCACCACGTCAGTGAAAGCCTTCCTGCGGTTACCAGTGTCAGTAGCGAAACATTCACTGAACATATGCAATATTTAAAAGATAATAACTTTAACGTTATTCCATTAGATGAACTCATTACCTCATTACAAACAGGCCAACCGCTAACAGATAAAACCGTCGCGATTACCTTCGACGATGGCTACAAAAATAACTATGAAGAAGCAGCGCCCATCTTAGAAAAATTTGGCTATCCGTACACTATTTTCGTCAATCCCGAGCTAATTGATGAAGGCAAAAGCTATGTAATGACATGGCAGCAGTTAAAGGAGCTATCGAAAAAAGGTGCCTTAATTAGCAACCATACGCAAATTCATAATTACTTACATCGCAAACAACCAGGCGAGAGTGCAGAAGCATGGCTTGCACGTACTAAAAAAGACATTTTATCTGCCCAGCAGCGCATTAAAGAAGAAATTGGCCATGATTATAAATACCTCGCTTACCCTTATGGCGAGTTTAATAATTCATTGCAACAACAAGTAAAATCGCTAGGCTTTGTTGGTATAGGTCAGCATTCGGGTGCTGTTGGTATCCATTCTGACTTTACCCGATTACCACGTTTTCCAGCATCGGGCTTTTATTCAAAGCTTGAAACACTTGCCACTAAACTCGACTCTCAAGCATTCACTATCAAACAGCTCACCTACTCAGATAGTGTGACAGACGAAAACCCACCTAGTTTAACGATGCAATTTGATATGCAGGACTTTCATAAAAGCCAGTTTGCTTGTTATGTATCAGGTATTGGTCAAGCTGATTTAACCTGGCTTAGTAAAGATACGGTGAAGATCACATCACCTGAAAAACTGAAAAAAGGCCGTTCTCGCTTTAACTGCACGGCCCCTTCTATCGCAAAGAAAGGCAGCTATTATTGGTTCTCTCAACCTTGGGTTATTGTACCTTAACTGCTTGTTTTAGCATTTGCGCTGTGACTTTATCAAGGCGAACCACTTCATTAGCCGCATTGAGTTCGACTGCGGCTTTTGGCATGCCCCATACCACTGACGATAATTCATCTTGCGCGATGGTGTAAGCTCCTGCTTGATTTAATGCGAGCATGCCTTTTGCGCCATCGCTGCCCATACCGGTCAATAACGCAGCCACAACCGCTTTAGGGCAAGCCACAACCAAGGAGTTAAATAGCACATCAACCGCTGGGCGATGGCGATTAACCAACTCAGTAGTATCAAGCTGGCAGTATAGGCCGCCTGCTTTTTTCACTACACTTAAATGCTGATCGCCTGGCGCAATGTACGCCCAACCTGACTGTAACTTATCGCCATGTTCAGCCTCCTTAACACTAATTTTGCAGGTTCTATCCATGCGCATCGCAAACGAAGTACTAAAAACCGGCGGGATATGCTGTGTAATCACTATCGGTGGACAGTTTTCTGGCATGCGCACAAGCACTTCTTTAATTGCTTCTGTTCCACCTGTTGAAGCACCAATTGCAAGTACACTATTGGGCTTAAATTGCAGTGCAGTTAAGGCGCTATCGTCTTCAATTTTTGTTTCTTTAAATGCACGTATTCTTGCACCTGCGGCTGTGCGTACTTTTTGATGAAGTAAATGTGCATATCGCTGCAAGTTTTCTGTTACATTGATAGTTGGTTTAGCAATAAAATCAACAGCACCAATTTCGAGGGCTTCCAGTGTAATGGGTGAGCCTTTTTGAGTCAGTGTTGAAATCATCACAACTGGCATAGGACGAAGGCGCATCAAGTTTTTTAAAAAGCTTAGTCCATCCATTTTCGGCATTTCGATATCCAGCGTTAAGACATCAGGATTGAGGCGCTTAATTAAATCTCGGGCTTGATAAGGATCTTCTGCCGCGCCAACAACTTGAATGTCTTCTGCTTGCTCGAGTACTTCCTTGAGTAAACCACGGATCAAAGCAGAATCATCAACTATGAGTACTTTGATCATTTGCTCTCCTAAAATAATTCAATATCCGTTTCTGCATCTTGCTGTTCGATATCGTGTAGGTATTTGATTTCACGTTTTTCGAGCTTATCTGAATGCAGTTCACGCATTTTTTTTACTTGGGCTTTACCTGTTTGAGGGTCAAACATCACCTTTCGGGGCCAAGGCCCACCGACATCATGAGATACTAAATCTAAACCTTCCTCAAGTATATAAGCATTTGCAAAACGAATGTTGCCAACACCAATATCAGTCATTGAGCGGATTATTTTCCCGCCGCCAAACAGTTTTACTTTGAGATTGCGCCTAGAAGCACCGTTTTTAAGGATTTCATTGATCAGATATTCCATTGCCCAGTTACCGTAACGACAATTAAGACTATGAGCATTACTAGGATCGACTCCTTTTTCTACAGGCAACATAAAGTGATTCATGCCGCCAATTCCTAGGCCTTCATCATAAATACATGCTGCAATACATGAACCAAGCACTGTCGTGATCAATTCATCAGTTTTAGAGACATAAAACTCGCCAGGTAATACCTTAGCAATTACCTTCCCACGACGATTATCCCAAAACCGTTTCACATGCTCAAAGCCAGATATAACAGGCCGGAAGTGACTATTCATGATCCGCCCCTTTGGTAAATAGTCTGGCCTAAGTTTTTAAATTCCTTATGATCCTTCCCTAATGTCTCTGAATGCCCTAAAAATAAGTAGCCAGTGTTAGTAAGTAAGTCGTGATAACGTTTAAAAAGTTCGTCTTTGGTTGGCTTATCGAAATAGATAACAACATTACGACAAAAAATTACATCAAACGGTCCTTTCATAGGCCAGCTCTGTAATAAGTTTAGACGCTTAAAAAAAATGTTCTTTTGTAGTTCGGGCTTTACTTTATAAAGTTCTCCATCGTGGCTTTTCAAAAACCAGCGCTTAAGATGGCTTTTGTCTAGTCCATTCACATTTGCTGCGGTATAGGTGCCAGCCTGCGCTTTTGCGAGTACATTTGAGTCTAAATCGGTGGCTAAAATTTTCACATCCCAATCGGGTGGAAATAAACCATGCAATGTCATAGCAATCGTATAAGGCTCTTCGCCAGTGGAACAGCCAGCTGACCAGACCCTTACCCGCTTTTGTTTTGCATTACCAACCAATAGTTTTGGCACTATAGTATTTTTCAGGTAATTAAAGTGATGGGGCTCACGAAAAAAAGAAGTCAGATTAGTGGTTATAGCATTAATAAATTCACTGAACTCTTGCTCTTTATTCTCATCAAGAAAACCTAAGTACTCCCTAAAACTCTTTAGCTTGTGATGGCGGATACGTCTTGCTAAACGCGAGTAAACCATTTCACGTTTATGCTCCGCCAATACAATGCCACACGCATCGTACACCTGAGAAGAAATAGCCTTGAAATCATTATCCGTTAATAAAAACTCTTTCATGTGTTTGACCCTGCAGCTGTAACAGTCGGTGCAATTAACTTATTAGAATAAAGTCGGGAAGAGTTTAAAACTCTTCCCACTCGTCACTGGGGTCAACAAAATTGTTGCCCTTTGGTGCCGAGCGCACTGTCGAACTAGGCTGTTTAACTGCTGGCGCTGAACTAGCGCTGTTTGAAATATCAACTTCGTTATTTGATAACGAGAAGAAGTTTAACAAGCGGCGCATATCATTTGCTTGTTCAGCCATTGATTCGCCCGCAGCTGATGCTTCTTCAACTAAAGCTGCATTTTGTTGAGTCATTTCATCCATTTGAGCGATGGCTTTATTAACTTGCTCAATGCCAGAGCTTTGCTCTTCTGATGCTTGGGCTATATCAGAGATCATTGCCGTAACTCTTTGTACTGCTGTTACTATTTCTTGCAATGTTGAACCTGATTCATTAACAAGTAATGTACCATCTTCAACTTTGCCAACACTGTCTCGGATTAATTCTTTGATTTCTTTTGCTGCGGCGGCTGAACGCTGTGCTAAGTTACGGACCTCACCAGCAACAACAGCGAAACCTCGGCCTTGCTCACCTGCTCGTGCAGCTTCGACTGCAGCATTCAACGCAAGTAGGTTTGTTTGGAAAGCTATTTCATCAATCACACTAATGATGTCAGCAATTTTCTTACTCGATTCATTAATTGCCGACATGCTGGTTACGGCGCGATTGACAACTTCACCACCTTTTTGCGCTTTTGTACGCGTTTCTTCCGCAAGTTCATTCACTTCTTTTGCATTATCAGCATTTTGACGAACCGTACTGGTCATTTCTTCCATGCTTGATGCTGTTTCTTCAAGTGATGAAGCTTGCTCTTCAGTACGTTGACTTAAATCTGCATTACCTTGTGAAATTTCTTCTGCACCACTGGCAACGAGCGTTGCAGAGGTATTAATGCGATTAATCACTTCAGTAAGCTTATCAGCTGTGGCATTTGCATCACGTTTTAACTTATCGAATGAACCTTGGTACTCTTGTTCTATTCGTTTTGATAAATCACCATTTGCCATGGCATCAAGCATATTGCCCGTGTCTTTTACTGCATCATCGACGATACTAACTAGGCTATTCAAGCCCTGCGCTAGACGTAAGAAGAATCCTTGTTTGCCCGCTTCTTCAACACGCGCTTCTAAATCACCATTCCCGGCAGCAGCAACAAGGCCTGCAATTTCTTTTTCAATCGCCACTTCAGCTGTTCTATCTTCCCACTCTACAACCGTACCAATTCGTTCGTTTTCTGGCGTAAAGATAGGGTTTGCAACTAATCCAAATGTTCGACCACCAACATATATTTCAGTGCTATATGTGCTACTCAACTTCGCCAGCATATTGCGCTGATGTGCTGGTTTTTTATGGAACACATCAATATTTTGACCAATGAGGTTACTACTGTTGAAATTAGGTAAGTCTTTACGTAAATCACTTTCAGCTGCTTTCATCATATTTAAAACAGCTTCGTTCATGTAAATAATATTATTGCCGGCATCTGCAATCATGGTATTGGTTGCCACACGGTCTAACGCGCGTCGAACACGAAGATTCTCTTCTGCTTCACGTTTTTCAGCTTCCGCTTTTGCCACGCTATCAGTGATATCTTGCCATTCAACAATTGTTCCTAGACGACTTCCAGATACACTGAGCCACGGCGTTGCTATTAAACTAAATATTAAATCCGCAATTTTAAGCGTTGTTTTAAAAGGCTCGGTCAAGGTTCTTAGTACTTCACGCTGATGAGATGGTTGCTTATGAAAGTCATCAACACAGGTGCCAACTAAGCTATCAACCGAGAAGTTTGGCAGCACCTCTTTTAAAGCTTCTTCACGAAACTTAAGCATTTTTTGTACTTGGTCGTTAACAAAAATAATTTCTAGGTCATTATTAGCAATCATCACATTGGCTTGGCAGACCCGAAGCGCGTTTGACAGATCTGCATCACGCTTAGATTTTTTTTCTAGCTCTTTTTGCGCTGTAATATCACTGGCAAACTTGATAACTTTAACGACATTGCCATTACTATCAATAATTGGGTTATAGGTAGCTTGAATCCAAATTTCTTTACCATTTTTGGCAAACCGCTTGAATTCATCTGACATAAATTCACCTGTGCGCAAGCGCTGCCAGAACTGTTGGTATTCAGGACTTTGAGTTTCTTGGTCATCAACAAAAATTGCGTGATGTTGCCCTTGAATTTCTTCAAGTCGGTAACCCATGGCATTCAAAAAATTAGCATTCGCAGTGATTATGTTTCCACTTGGTTCGAACTCAATAACTGCCAGCGATTTGTTCAGTGCTGCAACAACTAAATCATTATTTGACTCAACGTTTTTAGGACTACTAAACCATCCCATACCCTTCACCTTCTTGTTAATCTACCCAATTAAATGTCCATTGTTTTTTGTAGGTCTAGTAACGCGACCATCTTTTCACCCACATTGACTAAACCCGCAACAAATTGAGTGTTGTCTGAGTCAGACAAGTGCGGCACCGCTTTCGCTTCATGCTCTGCAATGCTATAGACATCCGACACGGCATCAACCACGATACCCATAATTTTACATGTGCTCTCTAGTTTAACTTTCAGTACAATAACGACAGTTAACGGTCCATAAGTGACAGCGGGCAAGCCAAAGCGCAGCCGTAAATCAATAATAGGAACTATAGTGCCGCGCAAATTTATAACGCCTTTAACAAAGTCAGGTGAGTTTGGAATTTCAGTAATTTCTTCCCAACTACGAATTTCCTGTACCGTAAGAATATCTACACCGTACTCTTCATCAGCCATGAAAAAGGTTAAAAACTGTTTAATATCTTCGTCTTGCCCGATATTCAGCTTACTTTGTAGGTCATCGTGCTCAACAATCATGACGCCTCCAAATTAGCTTTAGATTCAATAATTAACTCTTGGCTTCCTGGCTTCCTTAAGCCTGATAATTTAATTAAGCCGCTGATATCTATAATTAAAGATACTCTGCCATCTCCTAAAATTGTCGCTCCTGATACACCATCAACTTTTTGATAATTCGCCTCTAAACTTTTAATAACCACTTGTTGCTGTGATAATAAATCATCAACCAACAAACCAACTTTTTGATTATCGCTCTCAACAACAACCAACAAAGTTCTATCAAGCGTTTCTATCGCACCTTTGTGATTAAAAATATTGTAAAGCCTTAAAATTGGGATGTACTCATCTCTCAAACGAAGTACATCTAAATCTTTACCGACGCGACTGACTTTGCTGATATCAATTTGTAGTGACTCAATAATAGAAATGAGTGGAATAATGTATGTATGCTGGGCAACTTTAACCAATTGACCATCCAAAATAGCTAGAGTAAGAGGTAACCGGATGGTGAAGGTTGAACCGACACCTGGCGCTGAAGCCACCTCAACCGAGCCACTGAGCGCTTCGATATTACGCCTAACCACGTCCATACCAACACCGCGGCCAGATAAGTCACTCACTTGATCCGCTGTCGAAAAGCCAGGTAAAAAGATAAGCTCATTAATTTCGTTATCGTTTAAATCGTCACTTTCAGAGATCAAGCCATTTTTTATCGCCTTTTCTCTGATCTTTTGCGTGTTGAGCCCCTGACCATCATCCATAATTTCGATAACAATATTACCGCCTTGATGAAATGCATTAAGCGTCACAGTGCCAACAGGGTCTTTGCCCGCAGCAACACGCTTATCAACTGTCTCTAAGCCATGATCTAAGGAGTTTCTCACTAGATGCACCATAGGATCAGAAAGCTTCTCCATCACCGTTTTGTCTAGTTCTGTTTGTTCACCAAGCAATTTAAGCTCAACTTGTTTATCCAACTTTTGCGAGATATCACGAACTAACCGAGGGAAGCGACTAAATACAAAGCTTATTGGTAACATACGAATACGCATGACATTTTCTTGTAAGTCACGAGTATTATGTGCCAGTTGCGCTAAGCCCTCTTGTAACGAGGCGATGGTTGCTTCGGTTATTTCTTGCTCACCTAACTGGCTTAACATCGCTTGAGTAATAACTAACTCACCCACCATGTTGATCAATGAATCAACTTTGTCGATACCAACCCTGATTGAGGTTGACTCTGCATTGGCTGTGGTCGCTTTAACGGGTACTGGTTTTTTCGTATCAGTAGTTGGTTTAACTGGAATAGGCTCGACTTCTTTCTTTTGTTCGACAACTGCTGTAGCCGTTTCAGTCGTTGTAATTTCTTCATCACCAAACAAGCCACCGCACAATTTGATAGCAATGTCAGCGTCATCCTCAACCCACTCAAAAATTTCTTCTATGCAACTTTGCTCTTTGTCTGTGGTTAAGAAAAAACGCCATGATAAGAAACAGTCTTCGGGGGCAAGGTTAGTAATATCGGGGACATCATCTTGAAAGGCTTGTGTTTCTAGCTCACCCAACTCAGCAAGTTCACTGATCATGTACAATGGTTCATTGCCAGTTTTAAATAAATGATGATGGGGTTTGAAGTCAATTTGAAAGGTATTTTTTATGTTAGTTTCGTTACTAACTGCCTGCTGCTGAACAACTTTGCTCTTAGAGCGCATGCCCAGAATTTCTTCAAATTTAACCCGTAACTCATCAGCCTCTGTTAAGTCTGGCTGCTGCTCCGCTTGTAATGTTCTTAACAACGCTCTTAAGCAATCAACCGACTTGAGAAGGAGATTAACGTGTTCAGCGGTTAAGGTACGAGAGCCTTCACGGATTTGATCTAACAAAGTCTCAAGTACATGAGTAAAGTCAGCAACGGCGCTGAAACCAAAGGTACCACTGCCTCCTTTTATTGAGTGTGCAGCACGGAAAATTGTATTTATCGTTTCCAAGTCTTCTTCGCCTGGCACCAAGTTCAATAACTCGGCTTCCATTGCATCAAGACCTTCGAAGCTTTCTTCAAAGAAAACCTCAAAAAATTGGCTTAGATCTATACTCATGCCCCGCTCCTATTATTAGCGAATCACTTTTTTCAATACCGCTAACAATTGCTCAGGATTAAATGGTTTAACAATCCACCCTGTTGCTCCAGCAGCTTTACCTTCTGTTTTTTTATCAAGCCCTGACTCTGTGGTCAGCATTAGTAGTGGTGTAAATTTATAATTAGGTAAGCTACGCAGCTCGCGAATAAGAGTAATGCCATCCATGACAGGCATATTCACATCAGAAATAACCGCATCAAAACCTTGTTGCTTAGCGATATTTAGTGCTTCGCTACCATCTTTTGCTTCTGTTACATCGAAGCCTGCTTTTTTTAGTGTAAAGCTGACCATTTGGCGCATTGATGCAGAATCATCGACAGCTAGAATTCTCTTCATAAAAACCTCTTAATTGGCATTTTCAAGCACAAGATAATGGCTTAAACCCAAACTAGTAATTGCTTGTTGCAAAGGCTTGCTTTCACCAACCCATATGATTTTGTGTTGTACTGAAAGCAAATGTTTTTGCAGCGCACATAAAAGCTGAATTGACGCCGTATCAGCTCGTGTCACTTCACTAATATCAAGACAAATATCGTCATTCGCAGACAATTCTTGTAGCAAATCTTGATGGAGTGTTTCGACCTGAGTAATGGCTAATTCAATAGGGAGCTTTAACATTATTTGAATCTTCCCTGCTTAAAACAATTCATAATAAAAGCTTAGACTGACTAAACGAAATTGCCATAAATTGCTTTAAAAAATAGTAAATTTTTTTAGTAGCTTAGCGAGTTATGGCAAAAAATGTATTTACTATTGTTAGCTAATATCGCAAGGCAAATGCTTTATTCTGCATAATAGTCTGCTATTAACTTAAACTCCTCCGTTAACTTGCTAGCATCTACTAATGGCACATTACCTTGCTTAAATTGTGGTTTAAAAATAGCTCTAACAGAGCCTGTAGGATCAACTAAAACAACTGATGCACTATGATCAACTGCGTATTCTTGCTGATCGCTATCGTTAATTGCGTAAATTAAGCCTAACTCTCTTACAAATGGAAAAAGTTGTTTATGCGGACCTGAAACAGCAAGAAAGTTAGGATTAAAGTAATCAATATAAGCTTTACGCTTTTCAGTTGTGTCACGCTTTGGATCAACAGCAACAAACCATACTTGTACTTTGTAATCTTGACTTAACTGTTTTTGAATCGCGGTTAATTTTGCCAGTGTCATTGGACAAATATCTGGGCAACTGGTGTAACCTAGAAAGACCAAATTCCAATGATCCATAAATTGGCTGTTATCTGCAGGCGCACCATGTTGATCAGTTAATAAAAAAGGACTAATCGGTTTCGCTTGCTCATAAACCAGCGCTTCCACCTCAGGGACGCTATTATTTTTTTCACATCCAGCAATAAATAACACCAAGCCCATAAATAATAAAGCGACTATTCGCGTCATAAAACTAACCATTTATCAATAAATAAGACAATAAAGAGTAGCATTAAATGCACAATTGAAAAACGAAATAAGTCCATTGCAGTATCATCTTTAGGTGCTATTTTCAGCTTCAGCGCCTTATAAATGAAAACAGCATTTAGTATGCTCGCCCCAAGCAAATAAATTAGCCCTGACATACCAATTAAGTAAGGCAGTACACACACTAACGCGAGTAAAATGCTGTAAGCCACTACACATGTTTTACAAAATTCAATACCGTGAGTAACTGGCAGCATCGGAATTTTTGCCCGCTCGTAATCACTTTTACGTGCAATCGCTAATGCCCAAAAATGTGGTGGGGTCCAGGTAAATATAATCATCACCAATAACCATGGTGCAGCAGCCATATGGCCAGTTTCAGATACCCATCCTAACAGCGGTGGCATAGCTCCAGCCAAACCACCAATAACAATATTTTGCGGTGTGGCACGCTTTAAAAATGAAGTGTAAATAAAGGCATAGCCAACAAGCGCAAACAAAGTAAGAATGGCTGTAAGTGTATTCGCCCAAATCACAAGCATCATAAAACCTATTACGCCAATCACTCCAGCAAAGCTCAAAGCGTGCTGTTTACTGAGTCGACCTTTTGCCACAGGGCGATGGCGCGTACGTGCCATTTTACTGTCGATTTCACTATCAACAACATGATTGATCACAGCAGCTGCGGCCGACAGCAAGCCAATGCCTAGCAAGCTTGCAAGTTGCACAAATACTCCTCGCCCAACATCAGGAGCTAATGCCAGACCAACCCATGCTGTGAGTACAAGCATGGCAACCACTTTAAATTTACTGATAGCTAAGTAATCTTTAAGTAACTCTGAGCTTTGAATAAATAATGATTTTTCTGAGCTTAGTAATAATGCCATCACAGCCTCCTAGGTTCTTATTTTTAAGTGGAAGCATAGTCTTACCATGCTAAGCAGTAACAATGCGGCCATTAGGTTGTGTGCAAGCGCAACACTTAATGGAAAGTGCCAGTGCACAACAGCTAGACCTAAACAGATTTGGCACAACAAAGCGATTAATACAGTGACGGTACAGTGCTTAATTTTTCGTGAGTAACAGCGTGAATATATGCGCCACATGATCAGCGCTAACACTACACAAGTAACCAGCGCCCAAATACGATGCAGCAAATGAATAGACATACGCGCTTGCTGCGATAGCACACCATATTCATAGGTACTGTGCTCGAGCGGTAATTGAAAAACGCTCTTCAAAGAAAACGGTTGTCCGTAGCTACACAGCGGTAAGCCATTGCAATGTGGAGCGGCGTAATTTGCTGCAAGCCAGCCACCCAATGCAATTTGCAGTATAAGCACCACCAAGCCCACCAGCGCTAACCGGTAATATGGCTTTGCGCCGCTATCACTGCTAGCAACAGGTTCGGTCTTTAAACGTAGATACAATAAAAACAGCAACGACAAAATACTAAAACCGCCGAGCAAATGCCCCATTACAACTAAAGGTTGTAGGTTCATAGTGACAGTCCACATGCCCAATACGGCTTGGAATACCACCAGTAATAATAGTGCTAATGGCAGCTTAACCGGCATATTTGGATATTGACGTTTTAAAAATGCAAAAACAAACAAAGCTAAAATTAATAGGCCAAGGGCACCGGCAAAATAGCGGTGGATCATTTCTTTCCATGCTTTTGCAGCCTCAAACATCATATCAGGGTAGTTTTGCTCAACATGTAACAGAGCCGTTTCATGTTTTGGCACGGTTAAAAATCCATAGCACCCAGGCCAGTCAGGACAGCCAAGCCCAGCATCACTCAGCCGTGTATAAGCACCAAGCCCAACAACTAAGATTGAGAAGAAAACCGTAATTAAGACTAAATATTTATAATTTTTATACATCTTTATCCCCTTAATGAGGTTTAACTTGAACGCGCATAGTTAAGTAGTTTCTTTAAGTCTTTAAGTAAGCCTTTTTGAATCAGTCTGTTTTGTTCTGGCTCAGCCGTGTAGGGGTAATGCAAAACCACTAAGCCCATGTGATCAACTAAATATAGGTCTCCCGCTTTGAGTGCAGGACTTACTGCTAATTGACGCCAATTTGCCGATACCTGCTGTTGATTTGTCAGTACCGCCACATCCACTTTTTGCTGATTTTTACCTAAAGCGACATATAGGTTATCTAGACTGGCTAATTGGCTTGCACAAACATCAGTGCACTCTTTTGGATAATTAAGCGCAATAGTCCATTGTTTAGGTTCGCCTTGTTGCCAATCAACTAGCTTCACTTCTTCACTTAAAAGCTCACCATGATTACTCGAACCACTCGGTAACCACTCAAGCTTTAATGCTGCATATGCAAGTGCCAACGGCACAAAACAGCATAAAACGAATAAACTAAGCGGGTTTATTTTCATAACCTCTCCTTCTCATCGCAAAATAAGCAATAACAACACACGCTAAGCCGATTAATAACCACTGCACGGCATAGGCGTAATGTTTATCTGGCCCCATCACGACACTCTGGTAATGCGGGGTTGCAATACCATCTGCTTCATTGCGATAACCAATAAAGCCTTGTAAGGGCTTTGCTAATTGAACACTAAAAATTGCTAAGTCGATGCCTTGAATACGCTTAGGCCAGCCTTGTTCTGCACCAATCTCATCGGCAAGTGTGAAGCCTTGTAAGTTGCCTTGTTTCAATTGCACAGTAGCCGTAAAGCTTGTTGATTCTGGCCACACAACGGTTGGCAACTGGCTACGGTTTGTTGGAGCTTTTAGCCAACCAAAGTTAACGATTAAAGGCGCGGTTTCACCGGTAATTGTCATCGCTACTAGTAAGTCATAGCCCACTTGCCCCTGATAAATTTGATTATCAAGCAGCCAGTACTGTTGTTTATTTACCTCGCCAGAGACTTTGACTTGCATGCCCGTTTTGTTCAGCTCTTTAGGTAAATTTTGCAGCTCTTGCCAATTCAAAACTCCTTGCTCTTTCGAAACGGCTAACTGGCTTAGTTGCTGCTGTTTTTGCTCGCCTCGCTGGTATTGCCAAACGCTGAGTCGTAAACAAATAAGCACTGCAAGTATCACAACGCAAATTGCGATAATTGAGCTAAGCTTTTGTTTGCGCCATAAAATTAACTGCATTTGGAATACCTAATATGATTAAAATCATTATTGTTTTGTTATTACTTTATATTCTGTTCAACCTGTTTAGAGCGCTGTTTGTGATGATGTCAGCAAAAGAGCACTCTAAACCCATGTCGCATTATTTAGGTCGTCGAGTGCTGTTCTCAGGTATTGTGCTGGTGCTCATCATTGCCGCAATGAAATTAGGCTTTATTCACACCAACCCGTCGCCGCTTCACAAAGCTACAGCACGTACACAAATACAAATAAACACAACCACACCACATCAACAAAGTGCCAATACCAAGCAGCTGCTTGAAAGGCAAAATGCTTTTCACTCGTGAAGTGGCCTTTAAAAATTCTGAGCAGCACCACAAATAAAATAATGGTTCCAAGTGTCACGTGCATACCGTGAAAGCCCGTTAACAAGAAAAAGGTATTCCCATAAACGCCCGCATCTAAGGTCAAACCTAGATCTTGATAAGCATGCATATACTCATAAACTTGTAAGCCAAGGAAAATCACACCTAATAGCACGGTTAAAGATAAAAACACCTTCAGGGCGCCGCGCTTGTTGTTTTCAATAGCAACATGAGCAAAGTGAATTGTGACCGACGAGGTAAGTAGAATAAGCGTGTTGATCAATGGTAGACCTTGCCAGCCCATAGCCTGTGTGGTCTCGCCCGCTGGCGTAGTTAATAGCGGCCATACGGCTTCAAAGGTTGGCCAGAGCACTTCATTGGTCATAGCGTTATTACCAGCGCCACCGAGCCAAGGCACCGAAATCATACGTGCGTAAAAGAGAGCGCCAAAAAACGCCATAAAGAACATAACTTCAGAGAAGATAAACCAGCCCATACCTTGTTTGAATGAACGATCCATTTGCGCTGAATAAAGCCCTTTATGAGACTCTTCAATAACGTTTCTAAACCAGCTAAAAACCATATAAACTAATATGGCAATGCCTAGATACAACACATACTGGCCACTACTGCCCTCACCACTTACTTGCATCACAGTTAAACCAGCACCAACAGCAATTAAAAACATCGCGATGGCACCAACTATTGGCCAAGGACTCTCGGCTGGAACATAGTATTTTTCATAATTTTGATTCATTTTGTTTGCTCCCAATTAGCAATTAGCTTGGCGGCTTTTAATCGTTTTTAGCCACAACATGCCCGCTAATATCAAACACGGTATACGACAACGTCAGTTCCTCAACATCGTCGGGTAACTCAGTATCAACATAAAACAACAAGGTAAACTCCATTTCTTCACCGGCTTTCATTGGCTGCTGATCAAAGCAAAAACAGGCGATTTTATGTAAGTACTTTGCTGCTTTACCCGGTGATACTGATGGAATTGCTTGCATGACTTTGTCTTCATTACTGGTGTTTTTCGCTGAGAATTTAACTTCACGCATGGCACCAGGTTGTACTGCCACACTGTATTGCTCAGACTGCACCTTAAATGGCGCGCCGCTTTGAGCGTGAGTGGTAAAGCTGACATCAACTTGACGCTGTGTATTTATTGATTCACTCGCGCTCGCTTTTTCTAATGATGGCTTACCATTCAACCCTGTAACGTCGCAAAACACGTCGTAAAGCGGCACCATTGCAAAAGCAAAAGCAAACATGAGCAAGCATGTAATCAGCAGTTTTTTTAGCAAAGGTGCATGGTTCATTACTTAATCTCCGGCGGTGTTTCAAAGGTATGATAAGGTGCTGGAGAATCGACTTCCCACTCTAAACCTTCAGCTCCATCCCATACTTTGGCAGGTGCTTTTTCGCCCCCTCTGGCACATTTAAATACCACCAACACAAACAACAGTTGCGATAAGCCAAATGCAAAACCACCAATACTGATAATGGCGTTAAAGTCAGCGAATTGCAGTGCATAGTCAGGAATACGACGCGGCATACCGGCAAGGCCAACAAAGTGCATAGGGAAGAACAACACGTTGACACTGATTAGCGATAACCAAAAATGCCATTTCGCCAGCGTTTCGTTGTACATGTTGCCAGTCCATTTCGGTAACCAGTAGTAGGCCCCCGCCATAATTGAGAACACAGCTCCTGTCACAAGCACATAATGGAAATGAGCCACCACAAAATAGGTATCGTGATACTGAAAATCTGCCGGTGTAATCGCAAGCATCAAGCCAGAGAAACCACCTAAGGTGAATAACACAATAAAGGCGATGGCAAACATCATCGGAATTTCGAAGCTAATTGAACCGCGCCACATGGTGGCTACCCAGTTAAACACTTTAACGCCCGTTGGTACCGAAATGAGCATGGTGGCGTACATGAAAAACAACTCGCCTGCTACAGGCATCCCTGTGGTAAACATATGATGTGCCCAAACGATAAAACTTAGCAGCGCAATCGATGAAGTTGCATACACCATAGACGCATAGCCAAATAGCTTTTTGCGCGAGAAGGTAGGTACGATAGTCGATATAATGCCAAAGGCTGGTAAAATCATGATGTACACTTCAGGGTGACCGAAGAACCAGAAAATGTGCTGGAACATCACAGGGTCGCCCCCTCCGGCTGCATCAAAAAAGCTGGTTGCAAAGTATTTATCGGTCAACACCATAGTGACCGCCCCTGCTAGAACAGGCATAACAGCAATTAACAAAAATGCAGTGATTAACCATGTCCAAACAAATAGCGGTAGCTTCATCCACGTCATACCTGGTGCTCTTAAGTTGACGATGGTCACGATAACGTTAATCGCCCCCATAATTGAGCTGATACCCATGATATGTACGGCAAACACAAAAAGTGCAGTGTTATCGTTGCTGTAAGTTGTTGATAGTGGTGCGTAGAAAGTCCAACCAAACGCAGGACCACCACCAGGCATGAGTAACGAAGCCAACAGGATTAAAAATGCGAACGGCAATATCCAAAAGCTCCAGTTATTCATACGTGGTAAGGCCATATCTGGTGCGCCTATCATCATAGGTACCATCCAGTTTGCAAGCCCAGTGAACGCGGGCATAACGGCACCAAACACCATGATCAAGCCATGTACGGTAGTCATTTGATTAAAAAAGTGCGGATCGACTAACTGTAATCCAGGCTGAAACAGTTCAGCGCGGATCACCATTGCCATTGCTCCGCCAATTAAAAACATGGTGAGTGAAAAAATCAGGTATAAACTCCCGATGTCTTTATGATTGGTGGTGTAAAGCCAACGCTTAAAACCTTTAGCTGGGTGATGATGGTCGTGATGCGCATGCCCTGTTGCTTGCTCGTTAATAACATTACTCATTAGTTCGCCTCCGCTGCTGCATCAATCGCGGCTTGAATTTGACTCGGTTGGATAACATCGCCGGTATCATTACCCCACGCGTTTCGCTTATAAGTAATAACCGCAGCAAGTTGCTTAATTGAAAGCTGTTTATCAAACGCTTGCATTGCTGTACCAGGCTTACCGTGTAACACAATGTCTATGTGATCTTTTACATCACCTAATACAATCGGGCTGCCTTTAAGTGCTGGAAATACGCCAGGTAGGCCCATACCGGTAGGTTGGTGACATGCAGCACAGCTTGCCATATACACTTGCTCACCTAAGACCATAAGCTCTTCTTTCGGTAATGTTTGATCAAGCAAAGCAGCATCTGCTGCGGCCGCATTGGCTTTTTCTTGCTTGGCATCTGCAAGCCAATTAGCAAATTCATCTTCAGGTAAGGCTTTCACCACAACAGGCATAAAGCCATGATCTTTACCGCATAACTCAGCACATTGACCACGGTATACTCCGGGTTCGTTAATACGTGTCCACGCTTCATTAATAAACCCAGGATTTGCATCCTTTTTAACCGCAAAATCAGGCACCCACCATGAATGAATTACATCGTCTGAGGTCATTAAAAAGCGAACTTTCTTATTGATAGGAAGTACTAGCGGTTTATCTACTTCAAGCAAATAATGCTCAGTTTTCTCTGCTTGGTTGTCTATTTGGTCTTTAGGAGTAGATAGAATCGAGTAATAAGCAATGTCTTCGCCCATGTACTCGTAATGCCACTTCCACTGTGAGCCGGTCACTTTAATGGTGATATCGGCTTTAGAGGCATCTTCCATGGCAATTAAGGTTTTTGTGGCAGGCACAGCCATGGCGATTAAGATGACAAATGGAATGGCAGTCCAAAGTATTTCAACTTTTGTACTTTCATGAAATTGGGCAGGCTTGGCCCCTTTGGATTTACGGTGGTGTATTAAAGCCCAAAACATCACCGCAAATACGATGATGCCGATTACACAGCAGATAATAAATATCGTCATGTGTAACTCATAAACATTATTACTTATATCGGTCACCCCTTTACGCATATTGTATTGGCTGTTCGCCAATGCAAGTTCAGGAAGTGCAACCAATATAAGCCACAAGGCGTAACGCAGTTTACCCATGTGACGGCTCCTTTAGATGCTATTGCAAGACGCAAAGCGAAAAGGCGATACAGCAAGGTGCCCATTCGTTTTTCTTATTGTTCAGAGCGACTACGTATCATTTTGACCCACTTATGATACCGACCCCCTGTCTAACACCTCGCACATTTTTGTGTCTTTTTATTAATTAGGTGTTAATACAGTGTATTAACCAATTAGTTAAAAAATGACCAATAAGCAAGTTTTAATGATAATAAATGTTTATTTTGGTGCAGAAATAACAACTATAATCAGCGCGTTATTTAATGTTTAGGAGTAAAAACGAAATATAAAAAGAGAGGAAAACTGCGCCATATAAGGCTTTAAATGAAGAGTAAGGATTCACAAATCCTAATTAAGTAGTAAAATTTCAGTGGCGCACCAAATTGAGTCAATTTGATGCACCAAATTGGGAACGTTTACATCCAATCAGCGTTACGAATAACCCCAACAGCTAACCCCTCGATGTTGAACGACTCATGCTCAAGGTCAACCTCAATAGGCGAAAACTCTTCGTTCTCAGCATGTAAAAGCACTTTGCGACCTGCCTTTTCTAGGCGCTTAACTGTTACATCTTCATCGACTCGAGCTACAACTACTTGCCCATTTTCAGCAACTTGTGTTCTATGTACTGCAAGCAAATCGCCATCCATAATACCAATGTCTTTCATACTCATGCCATTTACACGCAGTAAGAAATCGGCTGCAGGTTTAAATAATGAAGGATCAACTTGGCAGTGACTTTCAACATGCTCTTGCGCCAAAATAGGTTCACCAGCTGCAACACGGCCAATTAAAGGTAAGCCTAGTTGCTCTGGCTCATCTTCTTCAATTAACTGAATACCGCGACTCGCCCCAGGCTTCATTTTGATCATGCCTTTTTTAGCCAGTGCTTTTAGGTGTTCTTCAGCAGCGTTGGCACTTTTAAAACCTAATGTTTGAGCTATTTCAGCACGCGTAGGTGGCATGCCTGTATCTTTAATAAAGACTTTAATTAGTTCTAAAATTTGCGATTGGCGTTTAGTTAATGGGCGCATACAACTGGTTTTCCATACAGTACATTTAACTGTGAGTATATACAGTTATTTGAAAATCGCAAATTTAAATTAACCCCATCATATTGCTACAAAACTAACATTGAACCACACCGAAAGATGCCATAAGGTATTAGCTTTAATTAGCAGGCTAAGGAAACACAATGAGTATTTGGCACCACCCAATCACGTTAGAGCTTTGCAAAGAGCTAGAACAAGGGATCACCGGTCAAGGCACTTTAATGAAAACTATGGGCATTGAGGTGACTGAAATTGGTGATGATTATTTAATGGCAACTATGCCTGCTATTCCTGAGCATCATAACCCTATGGGTATGGTTCATGGCGGAGCAAACGTTGTATTAGCAGAGACAGTGGCAAGCTATGCAGCCAATTTCGTGGTTGATTTCAATAAGTTCTATGCTGTTGGCCAAGAAATTAATGCCAACCACATGAAAGCGTCACGCAAAGGAACGTTAACAGCAACAGCAAGACCGCTGCATTTAGGTAAGCGAACATCTGTTTGGGATATTAAAATTACCAATGCCGCAGGAGAGCTTTGCTGCGTATCAAGAATGACCGCAGCTGTTGTAGAGCGATAAATTCTGGCTATTTTTCGACAGGATAAATAGTAATTTCAATCCCTGCGCCAATTGCAGAGATACGTAACAAGGTATCGGCATGCAGGGGTTGGTTAAAGCATTTAGGCGAATTACCTGATTCAAAGCCTATATCAAATGTACGCTTTGAGCACGATAACCACTGTTTTAATGCATTGCGCGAGCATGACTCAATAAGCTCGCAAAGCTGGTTAATGGCTTTATCTGGAGAGCTGATATCTGCGGTTGCTTCAATACGTGCTAGTTGGCGGTATTCATCTTGGTCATAATGTAAAACCATGGCGTTTTTCTTCAAATCAGCAACAAGCGCACTAATATCGTGCTTTGATTCAAGCTCCAGATCTACATTTAAAAATTGAATTTCCGACATACTCTCGTTTTTACCCTCTATTGATATCGACTGAAACTTTAACTCAGTTTTGTATATATACCAAATCTAGAATACAGTTAATGCGACATTATGCCGCATTGGCAATCTAGCTAAACAACCTAAAATAGCGCCCACATAACAATAATAACGGGGTAATTATGAATAAACGCCTGTTTAAGTATGCTCGTAAAGGGCATAAATGGCTTGGTTATTTACTTGCTTTACAGATCTTTTTTTGGCTTTTAGGTGGGCTTGTGATGAGCTCATTACCACTTGAAAAAGTGCATGGTAAGCATCTGGCTAATCGCAGTTTAAGTAGCCCATTTTTATTGTCGGACTACCCTGCTTCAATTGATAAAATAACAGCGCAATTTGAGCAAATCGAAGGTATTAAATATAGCCATTTTTTAAATACCCCGATTATAGAAGTTACATCCTCTAGCGGTACGTTTACTTTTGATGGCAGAACAGGTGCTAAAATGCCTGCACCGAGTAAAGCGCAAATCATTGAAAATGCGCAAGCTCACCTGCTTATTGACGCAAAAATAACGCAAGCGCAGTTATTAACAAAAGGGCCTAGAGAAGTCGGTCACAAAGCCAATGTTTGGCAAGTAAGCTTTGATGATTGGCGATCAACAACCTTATATTTAGATAGCCAAACCGGTAACCTTATTACTGTGCGCAGCACCCTGTGGCGCATTTTCGACTTTTTCTGGATGCTACACATTATGGATTATGATGAGCGTGAGAACTTTAACAATCCACTACTCATCAGCTTCTCGGCCACCAGCGTACTATTTTGTATTACAGGAGTTCTCTTGTTACTACAAAACGTTCGAATTAAACGTAAAAAGCCAGCTACACGTGTTGGTCAATCAAAATAGGATTGCCATCTGGGTCGGTGATAATAAAACTCGCGTCACCGGCCTTTTGTATTTCTAATCCTTGTTGCTGAAATTGTGCAGCTAATTGCTCAAAGGTTGCAAATTCATCCAAAGCTTCAGCATTTTGATCCCACCCTGGGTTAAAGGTCAGCATGGTTTTGTCGAACATACCTTGAAACAAACCAATTAAATGTTCACCGTTTTTCATAATTAGCCAATGCTGTTCTATCTCCCCGGCAAACTCGTTGAAACCTAGCTTTTCATAAAACTGCTTTGAAGCACGAATATCTTTTACATTTAGACTTACAGAAAAAGCACCTAATAACATAGTTGTAATTCCTTTAATTAAAACGGCCTAACAACTATAGCTGAGTTGAAAAACTTTTCATTTTTAGAATAGTCGCTCTAAAATAGCGCTTCCTGTAGTTCACTGATGTGATGGATATGCGTTTATTTCTATACTTAGCCCTGTGTTTTATTTTCACTTTTCCTATATCCGCTAAAGAATTTTCGAGCTTTTACAGTGCCAAAAAGCATTTAATTAAGAATCTACCAAGCAACAGTAAAAGCTTATATTGTGGCTGCGACATAAAGCGCCAAGGTAAAAAACTTGTGCCAGATCCTGATGCGTGTGGTTATATTCCTAGAAATCCTGTCACCCGCTCAGGAAAAGAGAATGCCCGCGCAAAAAGAATAGAGTGGGAGCACATTGTGCCTGCCTGGGAGTTTGGTCATCAATTACAATGCTGGCAAGATGGCGGTCGTAAAAACTGTAAAAAGGTCAGTGCGAAATTCCGTCAAATGGAAGCCGACATTAATAACCTTGCCCCTGCTATAGGCGAGATCAATGCTGACCGTTCAAACTTTCGCTACGGCATGGTGTCAACATCAAGTGCAAGTTACGGAGCATGCCCTGTAAAAATCGACTTTAAGCAGCGCGTATTTGAGCCACCCATTTATGCAAGAAAGCAAATAGCCGATACCTATTTTTATATGCAAAAAACCTATGGCTTAAAAATATCAGACAAACAACGCAAGCTATTTGAATCGTGGCAAAAGCTTGAAATAGCTGAAATTAGCAATCGTAAGTTACTCTAATAGTGAAATTCTTATGGGCTTCTAAAGTACAAAAAGAGCTCCGTATTCCACTTCCTGATCTAGAGCGCGAAGTTAACTAACAAAAAAGGCGCAGCTTCAGCTACGCCTTTTACATCATAAGCTTTGGTGAGGGCCAAACACCTCGTAGTGAATGCGTTCACTTGCAACCCCAATACTTAGTAGTTGCTCTTTGATCATTGCCATAAAGGCGATAGGGCCACACAGGTAAAAGTCACCTTTACTAATTGGTAAGCTGTCAGCGATGTGGTTTACATCCATCAAGCCCGCAAAATCGCCCCCCTTGCCATCTTTAAACCAGGTAACACAATGTAATGAAGCTTGCGCTTGTTGTTGCTTAAATAAATACTCTTTAAAGGCAAACTGCGTCTCACTGTCGCAAGCATGTAGATAATGGATTGACTGGTTAGGTTGATTACTTAATAGTGTTTCGAGCATCGCCATCATTGGGGTTTGACCAACACCCGCAGAAATCAATACAACAGGCGAGTCGATTTCGCGAAGCACAAAGTCGCCTGCAGGTGGGTAAATTTCTACCTCATCCCCCTCAGTTAAGCTATGTAAGTAGTTAGATACTAAGCCTTCTTTTTTCACGCTAATTCGGTAATTGTGGCCATTACTTTGCTGTGATAAAGAGTATTGCCTAACTTGCGTTAACTCACTGTTTGCTGGCGTTACTTTAATTCCTAAATATTGGCCCGGTAAATACGCCACAACAGGCTTTGCATCGGCAGGCGTTAATATGAAACTGCAAATTTGCGATGACTCCATACGTTTTTCTGTAATTGTGAAAGTACGAGTACCAAACCAACCTCCCGGTGCCTTTTTGGTTTTTTGATATAGCGACATCTCCTCATTGATACATACATCCGCTAATAATGAATAGGCTTCACGCCATGCATACTCGACCTCAGGAGTAAATTGTTCTGGCAATAACTCTTTTAGAGTCGCAATCAAATGCCCACCAACAATAGGATAATGCTCTGGCAAAATATGGTAACTGGTGTGTTTATGATTAATGCGCGCAAGCGCACCTTTTAACACTGCCAAGTTATCAATATTTGCCGCGTAGGCAGCTAAGGCATTAAACAGCGCAAATTGCTGAGAGCCCGATTGCTGATGCGTCATATTAAAAATATTTTTAAGCTCTGGGTTGTAGCTAAACATACGATCATAAAAATACTCAGTCACTTGAGGGCCTGCTTGTGCAAGCAACGGCAAAGTACTTTTAACAATCTGGATCGTTTTTTCAGATAACATAGTTTTTCCTATTGGAGAGATTAACCGCGGCGACCATCAACACGACGATTCACTAAGATGGGCGCACAATGAAATAAAAATAAGCTAAAGCCAGCAACCCACAGCAACGCACTTAACTGCCATGCAAGGTGATGACCTAAATAAACGGGAAGTAACGAACGTACAATGGCAGCTATCACAATGAGTACAAATGCCAAACTAATGTACGCAGGGGCTTGTAATGCGCGCCCAGTGTGACCATGAGAGACACGTACCATCATGGCGATGATCATCACACCTATGGTGCCAACAGTGATCAGATGAAGCGCATCTTTGAATAAGATAATTGGGCTGAAATAGCTCAGCGCGACGAGTATTAAACCAACCGATAAAGCCCAATAAGCCACATGTAATGACCATAGCAAAGGCACTTTTAGAATGCCTTTATGCCACCACAAAACACACCTGGCTGAATGTAAACAAGCAAGCCAAGCAAAAACCCAACCGGTGCTCATTGCGCTAAAAAATAGCTGACTCATAAAAAACCACGCAATGGCGAAAAATGAGCTAAATACGACTAATTTATCGAGCTTCGGGGTTCTAACTTGTTCACTTAGGTTAAGGCCGCGCGCGGTAAAAAATGGCACAACTCGCCCAGCCACAACACCAACTAGCAGTGTCATGATAAGTACAGCGGTATCAACAACCCCCAGTGCCAGCGACATTTTATTAAGTACAACTAAGCTCAAAAAAATCACATTGAGCGCACAGAGCAAAGATGCGATGACAACAAATAAGTAGTTATGGCTGCTTTTTGCCTGTATCAGCATGTCAGCTAGAATAATAATTCCAGCTAGCCACCAAACGAGTTGTAGCGCACTAACAATATAAAGGTTTAGCTGCTCGAACCCTGCAATCTCAATAAAAAAACTAAACCTTGCAGCAAGCCAAATCATGCTAAGCAAACAAAGCTTAATACCACTTACACTCGCCACACCTGTCCATGTTTGTGCGGCGGTTAGCAAAAAGCCCATGGCAACCACGCCTGCAAAGCCAAACAGCATTTCGTGAGCATGCCAAAGCGTTGCGGGCATTGTTAGGTGCCACTGTGCATAGCCCGCCAAGATTAAAAACCAGTAACTCATAGCAAATACAGCTAAGGCACCTGCCGCCAAGAAAAAAGGCCGAAATGCTAATGCCCATAACGGCCACTGGCTGAGTTGATAAAATTTGATCTTAGTTGGCATAGGTTCAGTTAAATTAATGACTTTCATTCGTGCTCTCAGCGTTTAATTTCCCCAGCTATTGCACAGTTCAAGCCAAAAATAAAAACCATTAAATATCAACACATTAAATTTGGACGCTTGATAAATAAGTCAAAATGACACACCATTAAAAGCATCAATAAAACACATTCAGGTCAAATTGACATGATGCTCAAAAAATCCCTTCTTGATGTTGCACTTGCACTTACCAAAGCAAGCAGTGTTGATCATAATTTCAGTTATCTGTTGAGTTGCATTAATGATTGGCTTGAATGTGATGCAGTTGCCTTATTATTGAAACAAGGCGATGTGTTAAAGCCCGTAGCCCTTCATGGGTTGTCGGACGATACGTTAGGAAGACGCTTTAAAATAGCGGAGCATCCGCGCTTATTTGAAATATGCCGTGGCAGTGAACCGCTAAAATTTGCCAAAGATTGTGGCCTACCCGACCCCTACGATGGTTTATTACAAAGCCAGCATGGCGACTTTCCTGTTCATGCCTGCATGGGCGTGCCGCTGCTAAGTAGCAAAGATAACAACGAACTATTGGGTGTTTTGACCTTTGATAGTTTAGATGAACATGCCTTTGACGCTTTAGCAATGAACGAGCTCAATCAACTAAAACAGCTAGCTGCAGGCTATGTTGAGCATGCCCTAACCTTGCAGCATTTTATGCAACACGCACAGCACAGCCATCAAGTTGCGCAGCAGCTTAACCTTGAGGCACTAACACGAGAAGGTGTCGAAATTATTGGTAATAGCCAAGCAATGCAGACCCTTAAAAATGATATTCAGCTGGTGGCTGCCTCAGAATTTAGCGTTTTAATACAAGGTGATACAGGCGTCGGTAAAGAACTCGTTGCGCGCAATATCCATTTAAACTCAAAACGCCGTGACATGCCGTTGATCCACTTAAACTGCGCATCGTTACCAGAGAACTTAGCCGAGAGTGAATTTTTTGGTCACAGTAAAGGCGCATTTACTGGCGCACATACTGCTCGCCAGGGTAAGTTTCAACTCGCCGATGGCGGCACGCTATTTTTAGATGAAATCGGCGAACTTCCGCTTGCCATGCAAAGTAAGTTATTGCGTGTATTACAAAGTGGTGAAGTACAAACGGTGGGGGAAGATCAAAGCCGTTATGTTGATGTCAGAGTGATTGCAGCAACCAATCGCGATTTAAAACAAGAAGTCGCTGCGGGGCGCTTTCGTGCAGATCTTTATCACCGATTAAGCGTTTACCCATTGCATGTTGCACCACTAAAAGAGCGCGATAACGATGTTATTTTATTAGCAGGCTTTTTTATTGAGCAAACATCTAAAAAACTGGCAATTAAGCAACTTAAGCTTAGTAGCGATACACAATTACTACTGCGTCAATATGATTGGCCAGGCAATGTGAGAGAGCTTGAACATGTGATCAGTCGCGCAGCACTCAAAGCCAAACAACAGCAATGGCAACAAAGCATTGTCACAATCGAGCCTGAACATTGTGATATTGCTAAAACCGCCGTTGCCGCACCAAGCCCTGTTGCAGTTAACGAACAAAAAGCCACTCGCTTATCGCTGAAAGAGGCAACTGACGCTTTTAGTTATCAATTGATTATGCAACAACTTGAACTACATAACCTAAACTGGGCTGCCACAGCACGTAGCTTAAGTGTTGATAGAGCCAACCTTGTGCGCCTAGCCAAACGGCTAGGCATTAGCGTTAAAAAGTCTGTTTAAGCTTTTAAATCTTTAAAATAGGCTTTTAAAAGCTGACTAAATGCTTGGACTTTGGCTGTGCGATGTACCAAGTGATGCGTTACCAGCCAAAGATCCGTTGGCCAGTTTAGCTCTTTAGGAAGCACTGGCAGCAGATCAGGGTATTGGCTTGCCACTTCATGCTGTAAACCACCAATTCCTAAGCCCCTCACAATCGCCCGTGTAGCTTCTGATGTTTCAGACACCCGTAGCTTAATTTGCGAAGGTTCAATGTGTTGATCAACCCATGCAAAATAAGGCACTTTACCGTTATAGCCAGCCACCCCAGAGACAAAACTATGCTGCTGCAACTGCTCAATATTCTTTGGCATGCCATACTTTTCAATATAACTTTTAGAGGCATAAAACCCTGACGAAAGTTCAGCTAAATGCTGGGCAATATAGTCGCCTTCATCAGGCCGAGGACCTGCTCGCACGGCAATGTGTGCCTGACCGTGATCAAGACGTAAGCGGTTTTGATCAAGAATAACTTCGAGCTGCACTTGCGGGTGCAGGCTTTGAAACTGTTCGCAGACATCACTAAGCACATCAATAAAACCACTGACCGTAGTTAATAATAAACTGCCTCGCAGTTGGCTATCAGCGGCAATAATATCGTTGTGAAGTTTTTCAAGTTCAGCGTTAATCGATTTTGCAGTCGCAAACAACTTAGCGCCTATTTCTGTCACTGTATAGCCACGGGCATGACGGTGGAATAACCGCGCGTCAAGGTTATCTTCTAAATTGTTGATTCTTCTAAGCACTGTGCTGTGATGAACACCTAACGATTCGGCAGCTGCGGTTAACGTGCCGAGTCTTGCCACTTCAAAAGCGACTTTTACATCTTGCCAATCATCAAATTGAATCGCCATAACGGCTCCTTGTGTGCATATACGCACATAAGTTTTGCGTTTATTTGGCTTTTCTGCAAGCTGTTTTTTGCTACAGTGAGTATATCACCAGTGAAGCTTAAAAAAGGAAGCAATCATGACAGCACCAAAAATTATTGCCCTAGCAGGCAGCCTACGTAAAGACAGCTTTAATCAAAAACTGATCAATGAAGCTGCGCGCTTCGCCCTCGAAAGTGGTGCTGAAGTAGAAGTGATTAAATTAAGCGATTTAAACTTACCTTTATTTGACGAAGATATTGAAGCGCAAGGTACACCTGCTGGCGCACAATTATTAAAAGATAAGCTCCGCGCTGCTGATGGCATTTTATTAGCAAGCCCAGAATATAATGGCTCAATTACAGCACCACTTAAAAACGCAATCGATTGGGCATCTCGTACAGAGCAAGGTGCAGTGCCTGCTTTTCGAAATAAAGTTACTGCACTGTATGCATCGTCACCGGGTGGTTTAGGTGGCTTACGTGGTTTAAATCACGTACGTGATATTTTATCGGGTATTGGTAGCTTAGTACTTGCAGATCAACTAGCAGTGCCTGCTATCCACACTAAATTAGATGAGCAAGGCCGCATCAGCGATGCTGATACAGCCGATAAAGTTGCCAGCCTTGCCCAGCAACTTGTGAGCGTAGCGAGCAAATTAAATAAATAATTGCTAGCCTAGTTTTATCGCTACTAACTTAGCTTTGTCGCTGCTAGCTTAGCAGCGATAAAGTCTTCATGGGTTACATAAAGTAAGCTTGCGACGCGGCGAATAACCATTTCTTCATGCTTATCTAAATTGCCATCTGCGTAGGCTAATCGCCACAACAGTTCGATGATATCAATACGCTGCTCGGCGCTGCACTGGGCATTAATTTGCTTTGAAAACTGAAAATAATCTATTGCATCATCTAGGCTTTGTGATGCACTTGCAACTAACTCTTGAACCTCTTCCTCGTTAAGCGAGAAATACTTCTTTAAGGTCTCATTCAGGGTCTGTTGCTCATCATCTTGTAACTCATTATCTGCACGCATAACCTCAATCAATAACGCAGCAACGGCGGTTTTTAGGTCATGCTCAGTAATGCTAGATTGGGTATCATTCAGCGCTGAAAACAGCTGTTTTATTTTATTGAGCATCACATTTTCCCTTTTTGGGTGTTAGACTACATGTAAGACGTAACGTTACCTTAGTTTGACTATGGATGCTAATTCAGGTTCAACATCACGATGAAACAAGGTATTAATCACATGGAGTTAAGTGTTTATGAGTGAACTGAGAAGTACACAAGCACTATTAATTAGCGCCGTTTTAATGTTAGCGGGGTGCAGTAATGCACAAGCAGCAAAAGGCGAAACCGAAAAGCTCTATGACTTCGACGAAAAAGTCCATTACTACCAAACTAAATTGGCCGACGGCCGCTACCACCTCGAAATTCAGTCTGACGACTACAAGCACTTTCGCAATCAAAGCGTATTCTTACTGCGCCATGCAAGTCGCTTATGTAGAGACAAACCTTTTATGCTAAGAGTGACTGATGGGGTGCAGGAGTATGAACGTTTTCCAACTAAACCACGCGCCTATCAGCCACCTTTAACGGTTGTTTTACAGTGTGAAGACGAAGCTAAATAGTACTAGTCTTCATATCCCCACGGCGCGCTTGGCGGCGTGATAGGTTTTGTTAAGTCAAAATCAACGCGAAACTCACGTCCTTCACGCACTAAGCGATACGTAAATTGCTTTGGATAAATATACATTTGCCACGTGTTACCCATTGATTGGGGAATACCTTGACTCACAAACAACTCTTTTGAATACTGATCAGCCGGGAACGACTGTGCGTTAGCAAAACCCGCATCAAGAGTATGCCCACCATACATGGTTGATTTATCATCGCTGCCATCTTTATGGCGATGGTCATGCTTTAAACTAAGTCCACTGCCCGTTTTTGTGATGATCCAAGTACGAGATGCATCATCCCCTACATGAAATGGCACTTGTAACTCACGCTCGTTACAACGACGTACATGCATTACTAACTTTTTGCCCACAAATGAGCTCGGGCCAGCTGCGTTATCAACGCTCACTTTACCTTCGTAAGCTTTACCGCAATGGGCAGCGATATTATCAAAAAAGCCATCATGGCTTGGAATTGACACTAACGGTGCAGGTCGTGCAGCCGCTACTGATGATGCTGCCACGAGCATCGGTGCCACTAAGTATTTCATGGTGTGTTCCCTAAATAAAATTTCAGCCTAGCCTAATAGCTTAATAGCCATAAAGAAAACAATTACGATAAGCTGCTAGACAGCGAGTCGTCATCATGCTTTTACAACTAATATGTTGTCATTTTCAGCGCGAACTTTCATTAGCTTGAGAAGTGCTCGGTGAAAGTCCTGAAAGATCACCTCCCCCCATACTCGTGAATAAATGCCAAAGTTAGTGTTATCAAGTACCGTCGTTTTAAGGCTTAACAGCGTTTGATTATTACCACTTGTAACTAACTCATAACCGCCATGTAGCGGCGAAAAATATTCACCACCTAATTTCACATGCTGATCAAGTGCATGATCAGGAATTAACTCTGGGTCAATCTCAAAGTTATATAGCATTTTCTCATTCGGCAGCCACTCGCTTATTACCTCTTTAAATACAACATTTTTCTGCCACTGGCTGGTTCTAATTGCACCTACCCCATCACCACTCATATCAGCTCGAATTGGCCTAGGAATACCAATTAATTGCGAAAATGAACTTGGATATTCGCCCTCATGAATTTGGCTAACATTAGCTAATTGTTGCCACACAACATCAACAGGCGCATTGATAACAATTGTATTTTTAACTTCGTAAGTTTTCGATAAGTGTAAAAAGTTGAGCTCTAAAGGAGAAAGGATCAACGGCAACAAAGCTACCGACATCACCGCTTTGTTGCTTTTCTTTTCCCAAAGGCGATGACATAGCCCTGCTAACATACCGCCAATACTAGCAAAAAACATAAATGCAGGGAGAGCCATTGCAACGCAGATACTTCCTTCTAAAAGAGTTACTACGCTGACAAATAAGAACACAAAAATAGGTTGCCAAGCGACTACCGCCATTCTTCCATATGTCATCGACGATAGTTGATTGTACTCAAAATGTACCCGTATAAACCCAATAGCCACAGGCACTAAAAACATAAACGAAATAGTAACAAGGCTACCGAAATTAAAGGTTCCGCTAATTTCAAGAAAGATGCGCATGCTGATGCCGTAAAACACACCCATCAAGATGCCGATAGATTTAGGAGAAAGAGGCCACATAGTTATTTGTTGTTTTCGTTATCTTACCAACCAAATTAACAACTTTATTTTTTAGAAACAAATAAAAACGCGGCCTTGGCCGCGTTTCAATATCTATAGTTATTGATTTAATGGTACTGCTGAATTAAATCGAATATAAGCTTTTAACTCTGGAGATTCTCCACTTCCACATATCTGTGTAAGATTTACAGCTAATTTTTGAATTTCATCATTAGAACTTTCTTCTAATTCAAATATTTCAAAATGTCCATAAAGCGTATTGCACCCTCTATGCATACCAGAAAGCTCTAATCCTGCTGCCGAATCATCTTGAAAAGGGTAGCGAGTGGCATTTAAATATTCGCCAACAGACAAGCTTGAATCACGAGGGGCTTTCAGGTTTATATTCCAATAACTTTCATCATTATAAAAAGAGAACTGCAAATGGGATTGATCATTTGAATCACGAGATACAGAAAAATCCCCCGTTGTCAGCGTCTCTACTACCTTCTCACCTTGGCTAACGTAATCACCTTCAATACCATCAATAAAAAGATATGTTCCTGAGTAAGGTAAGTACTGCAAAATTATCCTTTCTTTTGCAACATCACCTAGATCATTAGTCATCACCACTTCAATGGTTATATCTGACTCAACTCCTTCTGGTAAGCTAAAACTTGTAGAAACTGCATTTTCGTCATCAAATTCTATACCAGCATTATATAAATCAACCCACTTATAAGATTGAGCTTGGCCTTCATTGAAAGTACTACCTACAACACTCAGCGTAGGATAATGATTGTCTTGATAAAAATAGCTAGAACTTGTTAGATTAGGAATAATACTATCAGTAGTTTTTATATCCAAATCTATCCAGCTATACTCTTGTCCTGTAATACTTGTAATACCCGAAACATGTAACTCATAGTTTGTATCAGCTTTTAATGGCTGTTCTGGATAAATATTAATTAATGCACCATTAACCTCAACTCTAGCTGGAATATTAATATACTTATACCCTAATGGAGTTTGAAAATATGCACTGGCAGAGGTATCAGCAGCTACAGGTCTTGAAAAAATTAACGTTACTGGACCATCTAACTGAACAGAATTATTATTAACACTTCCAGTATCAAGCACATGCTCAAAGTTATCTGCCCGAAATGTTTTGATATTGTTAAATATATTAAACGAAGACATAGCTGAAACGAGGTAGCTGGACCAATAAATTTGACGCTGCTCTTCACTATAGCTAACGTTTAGCTTTTCAGAATCTGAAACAAAATTACTAGCAAGTTGAACTGACTCTTTTGCTGAGCTAATTTTGATAGAGCCTTTATGCGGATACTCCATAAAGTACCCATACCATGCATCTTCTTGAGAGAAACTATACTCACCATTTAAATTTGTATCATTAACAGTACCATTGATATCTATAGTGTAAGTCGCTGTATTAAAGTCGATTACTTTTTCAATGTTCAATTCTTTAATATTGACGTAATAAAAAGCTTCTTCGTAGCTAAATGGCTTTAAAGATATACCTTGGAGTTTTTCATCTGCTGCTATAGCTATAGTTCGAACGCTAGGTGAATATGAAAAGTGAGTAGAGTAGCTTCCCTTAAACGTCATCAACTCATTATATGAGTAAACACTTTCCAGTATTTCAATATCACTGTTGTTGACGTTAAACTCAATAATACCGTTTTGCAGGTCAGCCTCTAAAATCGTAACTACTCTGAGACCACTTAAGGTATTCCGGTAATAATCAGAACAATCCTGGAAAGATTCCTGTAATACATCCCCTACAGAAATAGTGCTAGAATCATCATTATCCAAATATGAAAGAGTATATAACCCTCCATTTTCACATACTTTATCGAGGTCGATATTTTTTCGTTCAAGCTTTGCTAACAAGTGATTACTAATAGTTTGTGCTTCATCGAGAAGTACGTTTTGCAATAGCAAAACTGTTTTAGCTGCATCTAAAGGTTGTTTCCAAACATTAATGCGATGCTTTACATTAATTGTATGCTCAGCCTTAAATTCTTTACCTTCATAGTATACGTATAACCTGTATTTAAAAGCAGTATCTTCAACCACATCTAATGATTCTACTTTTAATATCGCCTTATCACTTACTATGCTGTTTTCTGAATCAAGCCATTGAAATGAGACATCAGTATCACTTTTGTTTATATTTGCTTGCAGCGTAAACCCGTCATCCTCCGATACACTTACAGGGCCATCTATTGAAACTGTTAATGGCTGCTCATTGGGAGCGTCTGAGTCACTTCCACCACCGCCACATCCAACCATCATTAAAGCAGCGACTAGAAGCGCTCCAAAATTCCTTTTTAACTTGTAACTCACGCAATTCACCTTACTTTTATTGTTTGTAGATTGTAGATTGTACCCATAAAACTAAATATTGTAATTTTAATTAATGCACCACAAATAAAAACGCGGCCTTGGCCGCGTTTAGGTTCACATGGAAAAACAGGTTATTGCCAAGGGCGTTCTGCTGCAAGTTGCTGCTCAAAGGCATCAATTTGGCTGTTAAGTGTTTCAGTCACACCGATAAAGTCCAAGCCACTTAATAAACGCTCTTTGATGTCATGGCGAATATCAAAGTGAATAGTGTCAAACTTATCGCTACGAAGTTGTTGGTTTTCTAAATCAACTTCGATATTAATATCATCATGCTGTTCACTCAGTACAAATAATTGCTCAAGTGTTTCTGCAGGTAATGCGATAGCAAGCATTTGGTTATTGCCGCAGTTGTTAAAGAAAATATCAGCAAAGCTTTCCGCTAAGATCACTTCAAAACCATATTGCTTTAATGCCCATGGCGCGTGCTCACGCGATGAACCACAACCAAAGTTGTCGCGAGTTAAAAGAATTTGCGCACCTTGGTAACAAGGGCGATTCAAAATAAACTCAGGGTTTGGCTCGCCGTTATCTAAATAACGCCAATCGTAAAAAAGTGCCGCATCAAAACCATCACGGCTGGTCGACGTTAAAAATTGCTTTGGAATTATTTGGTCAGTATCAACATTGTTTTTATCTAACGGGGCCATTAAGCCACTAAAAAATACACTCATTAGGCTTCTCCTCTGATATCAACAAAACGACCATGAATTGCCGCTGCCGCAGCCATTGCAGGGCTCACTAAGTGAGTGCGGCCACCGCGACCTTGGCGACCTTCAAAGTTACGATTAGAGGTCGACGCACAGCGTTTACCTGCTTCTAATCTGTCGTCATTCATTGCTAAGCACATTGAACAACCTGGCTCACGCCATTCAAAGCCAGCTGCTTTGAAGATATCTGCAAGGCCTTCGTCTTCGGCTTGTTTTTTAACAAGACCTGAGCCTGGAACAATCAGCGCTTCAACACCCGCTGCAACCTGCTTACCTTCAACAATTTGCGCAGCAGCACGTAAATCTTCAATTCGGCTATTTGTACATGAGCCAATAAATACGGTATCAACAGTTGCTGAAGACAATTTATCACCGGCTTTTAAACCCATATATTTTAGTGCGCTGCGGATTGCATCAGCCTTGATTAGGTCTGGTTCTTGCTCAGGATCAGGAATGAATTCATCTACGCCAATCACTTGCTCAGGGCTGGTACCCCACGTAATTTGCGGTTGAATATCAGCAGCCTCTAATTCAACAACATGATCAAACTCTGCGCCTTCATCAGTTTTTAGTGTTTGCCAGTAGGCAACGGCACTATCAAAGTCAGCACCTTGTGGTGCAAATGGGCGACCTTTTAAATAATCATAAGTTGTTTGATCTGGTGCGATTAAACCCGCTTTTGCGCCCATTTCAATACTCATATTACAAAGCGTCATACGCGCTTCCATAGACAGCGCTTCGATCCCTTCACCACAAAACTCAGCAACATAGCCAGTACCACCCGCAGTGCCTAATTTACCGATCACTGCCATGATTAAATCTTTGGCAGTAACGGTTGGACGTAGGCGACCATTTATTTGAATTTTTAATGACTTGGCTTTTTTCTGCTGCAGTGTTTGAGTGGCTAGAACATGCTCAACTTCTGAAGTACCAATACCGTGCGCTAGTGCACCAAATGCACCATGGGTAGAGGTATGGCTGTCACCACACACTATGGTTGTGCCCGGTAAGGTAATGCCCTGTTCAGGCCCCATTACATGCACAATACCTTGATTAATCGAATTTAAATCATAAAGTTGAATACCAAACTCTTTACAGTTTGCATCCAGTGCCATTAATTGATTTTTTGACACTTCACTCGCAGCATCTAATGAGCGACTTTTTGTTGAAACATTATGGTCCATAGTCGCAAAGGTTTTTTCTGGGCAACGTACTTTGCGGTTTTTCTCACGTAAACCCGCAAAGGCTTGCGGCGATGTAACTTCATGAACTAGGTGACGGTCGATATAAAGTAAATCGGTTTGATCATTTATGCTGGCGACTACATGAGCTTGCCAAATTTTATCGTATAAGGTTTGGGCCACTTGCTATTCCCTCATTTTAGTTACGCTGAGTGACGAGCTCAGCGCAAACAATTTTAATTAAATACGTGCCACAATTGCCGCAGCAACATCACTGGTGGTGTACCCTGCATTTGGGTAGATATCTGGCGTACCAACACCTGCTTCAACCGCTTCTGCCACCGCTTTTTCAATCGTACGAGCCGCTTCATCTTGCCCTAGTGAGTAGCGCAACATAAGCGCAGCACTTAAAATTTGTGCGATTGGGTTTGCAACCCCTTTACCCGCGATATCAGGTGCTGAGCCACCAGCTGGCTCATACAAACCAAAGCCAGACTGATTTAAACTCGCTGATGGTAATAAGCCCATAGAGCCGGTGATCATCGCGCACTCATCAGACAGAATGTCGCCAAATAAGTTATCGCAAAGTAATACATCAAACTGACTTGGCTGTTTAACTAACTGCATTGCCGCGTTATCAACATAAATGTAGTCAAGGCTTACCTCTGGGTAGTCTTTGCTCACTTCAGAGACCACTTCACGCCAAAGTACGCTGGTCGCCAACACATTCGCTTTATCAACCGAGGTAACATGATTACTACGCAGCTTAGCGGCTTCAAATGCAAAGCGTGCGATGCGCTCAATTTCTTTACGTGAGTATGTTTGGGTATCGAAAGCAGCTTCTTGCTCCCCTTCGCCACTGCGGCCTTTTTCACCGAAATAAATACCACCGGTTAACTCGCGCACACATAAGATGTCAAAGCCTTGTGCACTGATATCTGCACGCAGCGGTGATGCAGCACTTAGTGCTGGTAATAATTGTGCTGGGCGTAAATTACAGAACAAACCAAAATGCTTGCGCAGTGGCAACAGTGAAGCTCGCTCTGGCTGCTCGTTCGGTGGTAAGTTTTCCCACTTAGGGCCGCCTACCGAGCCAAATAAAATCGCATCGGCATTTTCGCAGGCACTCAGTGTGCTTTGCGGCAGTGCCTGACCAAACTCATCAATGGCAGCACCACCAATCGCGTGGTGATGACGAGTCAAAGTAAAACCAAACTTTTCGCTTACAGCATCCAAGACGGTTTCTGCTGCTGCCATAACTTCTGGACCAATCCCGTCGCCTGCTAATACTGCGATACTGTAATTCGATTGACTCATCCTGCTTTCCTCTGTTGTTTTAAATCAGACACTTTTTGTGCACGATAAATTAAGTTATAAACGCGGATCATGGCGCGTACTGACGCTTCTACCACATCCGCTGCAATGCCCGCGCCGTGATATGGGCGACCATCGTATTTAGCGATAATATTCACTTGCCCTAGCGAGCTGGCACCTTGGCCTGTTGCTTCTAGGTTGTATTCAATCATCTCAACCGACATACCCGTTAAGCGCTCAATTGCTAAGAATGATGCTTCGACAGGGCCGTTACCCGTTGCTGCCTCTTGCTTAGACTCGCCATCAATTGTCATGCCGATTGTTGAACTCGCCACCGATTGTGAGTTAGACGTAGAGTTAACAAACTCAAGTTGGTACTTCTCGTCTTTATCTTTGATTTGATTAAAGTAAATCATCGCTTCTAAGTCGTAGTCATACACAGTACCTTTTTGGTCTGCTAATGCTAAGAAGCTGCTGTATAAGCTATCCATATCGTAATCAGATTTTTGATAGCCTAACTCTTCTAAACGATGCTCAATAACATGACGACCTGAGCGCGAAGTCATGTTTAATTGATTATTAGGTACACCGACACTTTCTGGCGACATAATTTCGTAAGTGTTTTGGGCTTTTAATACGCCGTCTTGGTGGATCCCTGAGCTGTGTGCAAAGGCATTTTCACCAACAATTGCTTTGTTTGGTTGTACTGGCATATTACAAATCTTCGCGACTTGACGCGAAGCACGGTAAATTTCTTCACTACGAATATCGGTATGCACTTTTAAGTGGTCTTCACGCATCTTCATGATCATCGCCACTTCTTCAAGCGAACAGTTACCTGCACGCTCACCAATACCATTAATCGTACATTCGATTTGGCGAGCACCGGCTTGTACCGCTGCGATTGAGTTAGCAACCGCTAAACCTAAATCGTTATGGCAATGCACGCTTAAACGCGCCTTGTCGATATTTGGCACATTGTTCATTAAGTGATGGATCATCGCAGCGTATTCGTCTGGCGTTACATAGCCTACGGTGTCAGGTAAGTTGATAGTTGATGCACCCGCATCAATAGCTTTTTCAACGATGCGGCATAAATCCCAATGCGGTGTACGACCAGCATCTTCACACGAAAACTCAACGTCATCGGTGTAGTTACGCGCAAGTTTAATCGACTTAACAGCCATTGCCGTTGCATCGTCTAAGCTCATACGTAATTTGTGTTCAAGGTGTAATGGGCTGGTTGCAATAAATGTATGAATACGGCCCTGCTCTGCCGGGCGGAGTGCTTCACCACATGCTTCAATATCTTTTGCTACTGCACGTGCTAAGCCACAAATAATCGGCCCTTTCACTTCTGTCGCAATGCGCTGTACAGAGCGAAAATCTGCTGGGCTAGATACCGGAAAACCCACTTCCATTACATCCACATTTAAGCGGCTAATGGTATGCGCAAGTTGAATTTTGTCGTCTTCGGTTAGGCTTGCTTTTAATGCTTGCTCACCATCACGTAACGTTGTGTCAAAAATCCAAACCTTATCTTTCATAAACTGTCCTCGTTCCCAATGACCCATTAGCGAGATAAAAAAAACCCCGCGGTTGCGGGGTTTTTTAATGTTCTACAAATGCAAATACACTAAGCCCCGCTCACTGATTTAAGCAGTAAGAGGTTTAGTTTTAATGTAATTGAATGTGTAATTTGCATCTTAATTTACTAAATGTGTGTTCAGTGGCTGTATTTTTAACATTCAAAAAACCAGCTTGCAAGCATAATTTTTCCACAAAATCGATTTTTAAATCGCGTTAATAGAATTAAAAATCCATAAAATCACGCTTTAAAGGTTAATTAAACCCAATTGAATGCATTGAACGTTTAAAGTTTCGGAAGGTAAAGCTTCTATTGCTTAGATTAACTTTTAAATGTGATAGTTATCACATACACATAAAGTAACAGTACGAGGAAAAAATCTAATTATTTAGTGAGGTGCTCTAAAAACATCATTGATTCTCACGCCACTGCGCTTGACCAGAGCCAAGCTCATGTAATACACGACCTGTGAACCCTGCTGAAGGTGTATTTGATAGCCACACTTTTATTTCACCGGTCTCACCCATACCAATAATTAAATAGGGTTTTACATCGTTAAAAACTTTACCTGTGTGAGCTAATTTATAYCCYGCCTTATCTATRGCCACTTCACCGTAATAAATTCTATTTTCTGATTTATCGAGCCAYTCAACCGCCACTTTTTCSGGGAAYTTTTGGTCGTAYAMACYRACTGTMSCKCYWGYCTCWSCATAACARCAMYCAAYWGCCCCTGATGGTATGCCCCATGTATCATCAAATACCACYGAGCGCCCCCAAATAGCATTTCCAYTCTCAGTGCCTACGCCTGCTACCATGTAATCTATTTTTCCCGTTGACGAGCAACCTGCTAAAAACAAAGCACATGCAATTGAGATGAGTGGTTTTATAAACTTGTCCATAGTCGGTTTTTATTTATTCTCGCGCCACTGCGCTTGCCCAGAGCCAAGTTCATGTAATACACGATCAGTTCTATTTCTTCCCGAGGGCGCATTGGATAGCCAAACGTTGATTTCACCTGTCTCGCTCATTCCTATTATTAAATAAGGTATGATTTCTTTTGCTTTGCGCCCAGTGCTCACAACGGTGTATCTAGGTAAGTTTTTAGCTAATTTATACCCTGCCTTATCTATCCCATGTATCATCAAATACCACCGAGCGCCCCCAAATAGCATTTCCACTCTCAGTGCCTACGCCTGCTACCATGTAATCTATTTTTTCCGTTGACGAGCAACCTACCAGTAACAAAGCACATGCAATTGAGATGAGTGGTTTTATAAACTTGTCCATAGTCGGTTTTTATTTATTCTCACGCCATTGCGCTTGCCCTGAGCCTAGTTCATGTAATACACGGCCTGTGAACCCTGCTGAAGGTGTATTTGATATCCACACTTTTATTTCACCTGTCTCACCCATGCCAATAATTAGGTAGGGAAAAATCTCGTCCTCAACTTCACCTGTGTAATAACTAAAATTAGGTAAGTTTTTAGCTAATTTATACCCTGCCTTATCTATRGCCACTTCACCGTAATAAATTCTATTTTCTGATTTATCAAGCCACTCAACTACCACTTTTTCTGGGAATTTTTGGTCGTATACACCACTTGTTTTGCCTGCACTTTCCCAACAACAACCGAGGCTTCCCATAGGAACCCCCCAACTATCATCAAAAGTAATTGCCTGCACCCAAATTTGGTTACCTTTTTCTGTTGCACCTCCTGCAACCATGTAATCTATTTTTCCCGTTGACGAGCAACCTGCCAAAAACAAAGCACATACAATTGAGATGAGTGATTTTATAAACTTGTCCATAGTCGGTATCCATTTATTAGTTGTGATTGCCATTGTGTGCTTGTTTCAGCTTGGCTTGGCTGGTTATAAAAAAGCTCGCGCTGTTGGTTTTGGGTGGTAAATTCTGCTTCTTCTTCGGGGCCGTGAGCTATCGCATCAATCGTTGCCGCGTATTTAACACTATGGTGAATGTAGTCTTTGTATAAAGCATGCCAGGCTTCACTTTGCGGGCCAAAACTGCGCGCTGTATCTACAAGCGATTTAAGCTCGCTTGGTAAAACATAAGGAAAAGCCTGACCATCGGCTTGCTTACGGTTGGCAAGCTCTGCTAGGTTTTGCAACGGCACCCCTTGATTTACAGCTGTTTCGTGCATTAGCGCTAGACTGTAATGCGGCAGAATATTGCTTAACTTCCGGCGCCAATACGGCCTATAGCTGGTGTAAATTGTATTTTCTGATTTATTCCAAATGCGCTTTGGTTGCCGATTTATTCTTGGCCGGCTTGCTTTAAATTGAATATTAATTGTTGGCCAATAATATTTTTGTTCAAGTGACTGTTTAAGCTGTACGAGTTCTTTGTCGTGCTCTGGCTCACCGGCTTGGCCCGCAATATACTGCCGAGGGTAAAGAATGCTCGTTTCAACGGGGCCGTAACCGCCACCAATATCTGAGTGCACACCTGGGAGCTCAATTTCTTTGTGGTTTTCTGATAGCTGCTTATTACTATTGAGTAATGAGCTAAGAGGAAATTTATCGCGCTTTTCATCAAACGCAGCTAAGTGCATCACATACCCGGCACTGCTGCTCGCTAAGTTTAAGTTAATGGGGTAGTCAAGTTCGTCATCGGCGTAAAACTCGCTGTGGTTGTTATCGCCATCGCCGCCAATAGATGCAACACTATCAAATAAGCCCACAAAACGAATAACAGGCTTAATGCCGCCCCAATAATTTGGCTTGTCTTGATATATTGCATTGACCTGATTAATAAACGCTCGCGCTTGGGCTGCACCTCGACTAAAACCAAACACATCAATTAAAGCGATGCTAATATGCTCAAAATTACTGTTCCTTATAAAACGGTTCAATGATATGAGTGATTTTTTTATGCGCTCATCAAAACTAAACGCCAAGCCCATATCTAATGTTGAATCGCTTTTATTCGCTTCAGTGCCAATCCCTTCAATGTAATAGGCGTCTATAAACTCATCTCCTCTCGGATATAACTCAAACAACTTTACAACATTCGTAGGCTCCTTGCTGTCTGTTGAGTCTTGTATGTCGTTAAAACGGTTATTACCTGTGCCATCAAAAAACACCCCAAAGCAAGGAGGTTCGGCAAGTAAGGTGAGTTCTACATGGCCTTTAGGTAAAATTTTATGCTGAAGTAGTTGCGGGCCGCCCTTACTGCCAATATTAAATGACTTTACCGTGTTTGAATTAAAATAGTCTGCAAATTGCTGCTCATTAACAAGAGTAAACTCGGCCTTACCAGCAACAATTGCTTTGAGTGTATAAGGTGTATCTTGCAACAGGTTATTAAAACGGTAGTGCTGCGCTGCTTGTTTTTCAACTACGACCTTGTTGCCTTGTGAAAATAGCTGTATTTCTACATCAACATCGCCCAGTACTTTTACAATAATATGCTTTGTTGTTGCACCCGCACCGGTATTAATAACAAGTGTATTAACAAGATTTACTGCCATTGGCATTGCTTGGCTCATTACTTATGCTCCGTATACGTCAACAAGACGACGTTTAGTAATTGGCCCTGCTATGCCATCAACTTGCAACTGCTGTGCAAGCTGAAAAGCTTTAACACCTGTTTGTGTTTTTGATCCATTAATTCCATCAACCTTCCCACAATCAAATCCAAGTAAATTGCAACGCCCTTGCACTCCTGACAAGGTTTCAATAGGGTCTAAGTGCCCAACTTGAATAGCAAAACTCTTTGTTGGTGTGGTGTCTTCGTCATTGAGATATAAATCTACTTGCCCTGTAAGCGTTTTATTTTCGGTGAGCTCTACTTCAATTAAACCATCTTCTGCTATGACGGTATCAATTGTTTGCCCTGCGATATTCAGTACAATGCGCTTTCCCGTAATTTGCTCGCCATTTTCGTAAGCTAGTTTTAAACGAAAGAATTCTTTTTCATCACGCACCATAAAAGAGTTTTTACTACCTGTTTTCAGTGGCATGAATTTTTCAACTTTTGCTGGAATAGCAATTACGTCGCCGGGGTAAATTTGGTTAGGATCAGGCCTTAAAGAACGAAACTCAGCATTAAGCGGATGCGAGTAAAGACCATTAGAGGTTCTAAACCCATATTGACGAGCAATGCGTAGCAAGGTTTCGCCTTGCGACACAGTATGTTGTAAGGTCATAAATTATATCCTTATAAATTTATTCATTACGGGAAGGGCTGGCCACCTGCCAGTCTTTGTCATCTAACTCATGAAAACTTATTTTAGCGTTTTCAAAGTCAGGGCCTGATACGTGGGCATAACCCTTACTATCTAATACTCCACTGACTACATGCCCATTACGCAAGCGAATTTTATAGCCCATGTTTGCCTGTGGGTTACCTGCTTGATCAAGCAACTCAATTTCATATTCTTGTGTTGGTTGAAGCACTGTAAAAGAGGTGGTTTCCACAAGACCTGACGCAGTCACAGTGACAGCATAAACACCTGGCTTCACAACTAAATAATGCTGCCAAAACGATATTTCATCTGGGCGCTTTTTTTCTAATTGCAATGTAATTTGACCATTTGTAGGCCCTTGCCAAACTATATCTATACTGCGGCAATTACTGCAGGAGCCTTCTATATTTAATTTCCAACCATTGGGAACTATCAATCCAGTACCTACCGGTGCGGGCTTAGCACGACTAAACCCCAAATTGTAATCATAAATAAGGTTCGCATTTTTATAGCCTGTATATTGTTGAGCTAACATTTCTACCGTTTCAGATGCTTGGAGCACATGAGTTGTGAAATTTTGCCGAACTTGGTGAGATGCTTTTAACTCTACCTTACTATTTGCAACAGGCTTATAAAGAGCTAACGTAGGTTGAAATTGTTGAGTTGCTGTTGGGCGGATAACACGACGAGTATAAGTTATGTGTTGATCTATCCTGTTAGGTTGTCCCTCAAAGCCATTGCTATGTAATAGCCTAGCTTGTTGATCTCTCAAATCAGCTGATGTTGCATTGCTAGCAGCCTCTGAGCTATGGATCTTTGAAATAGTGGCGCTTTTTGGGTATAGCGCAATTCGGCTATAAACATGGCGAAACTGACTGTAGGGAACTCGCTTCCAACCATTTTGGTTAATCCAAAACTGGCAGCGTTTGTCATCTCGAAATTGTGAGACCTGATGAGCGTCTAATACGCCAAACAAGTTATCTTGAATTTTCTTTTGCACATGTTTCGGTAACGAGTATAACAAACTGCGGCTCAGCTCTCGAAAGCTTGGGCTATTTTTTACCGTTGTTTCTTCACTCTGTTCTAAAAAATGGGCATGAGTATTATTCACCGGATCCTTGGTGAGCATGTGCGTCCTCGCTATTTATTCATTTTGTGGCGTAACTGACTATTTAGAATTCAGTTACTGATTTAAACAAAAAACGATACACAAAATGGGAACAAAAATCTACCATGCTTTAGGCTGTTTTTTCTACACTACCTTTACTATCACGACCATACAAAGTGGCACCGCGAGCAATATAACGTAATTGCCAGATCAAGCGTTCAACCAGTTCTTCGCGTTGTGTCCCTTCAATATCGAGGGCTTCGGCACCGGCGTTAAATACTAAAGTCACCATGGCTTCGGCTTGAATATATGCATGAGTTGGGTCGCACGGAGTTTCGCTTTCAAGGTAATGCGCAAGCTCTAAAATGAAATGTTTAATTTCACGAGCAACCGCAGCACGAAATGCTTTTGAAGTTCCTGAGCGCTCACGCAATAACAATCTAAATTGGTTGCTCGAGTTATCGATGAACTCCATAAAGGTCACGATTGATGTCGTGATCACACTACCGCCGCTCTCAATACGGCGACGCGCTTGGCGCATAAGTTGACGCAGTGTTAAACCAGCTTCATCAACCATGGTCAAACCAAGCTCATTCATGTCTTTAAAGTGGCGGTAAAAAGAGGTGGGGGCAATCCCTGCTTCACGGGCAACTTCACGTAAGCTTAAATTAGAAAAACTATGATCGGCACTCAATTGATTGAATGCGGCCTCGATTAGTGCTTGTCGTGTTTTTTGTTTCTGTTGCGCTCTAACACCCGACATGGAAACTCCCAGCGTGAACTTTTAATGATTTTTCGGTTAATGAGCTAGTCTAATACTTGACGCGGAGAGAATGAAACACTATTTTAGCGTACAACTGTACGCCGAGATTTATTCAGATGAAAAAACCACCGATTATTTGGACCAACGTGCTATTTTTTAGCCTTACATTTTTGGCCGCGATCACCCTTGTTCCTTGGTATGGCTTTAGCTACGGATACACCAGTACACAGTGGATAGCCTTTGTTGGCTGTATGTTCTACGCCGGACTTTCTATTACTGCAGGTTATCACCGCTTGTGGGCACACAAAGCCTATGATGTGCATCCTGTTATTGAAGTGATTTTTGCCTTAGGTGGTGCTTTTGCACTGCAAAATAGTGCCTTGCACTGGAGTAGCGATCATCGAATTCACCATGGTCAAGTTGATGATCCAATCAAAGACCCTTACGCCGCTACTAATGGCTTTTGGTATAGCCACATCGGTTGGATGCTGCGCGATTATCAAGGCGAACAATACGGTAACTACAGTAACTGCCGAGACTTACAAAAAAACAAAGTCGTTATGTGGCAACACCGTCACTATATGAAGTTAGTCGTCGCGACTAATTTTGGTATTCCTTTACTACTTGGTTTAATGCTTGGCGATGTATGGGGCATGTTATTATTGGTTGGTTTACTGCGCTTAGTATTGAGCCAGCACTTTACCTTTTTTATCAACTCGCTGGCGCATATCTGGGGCTCACGTCCATACACAGAAAAAAACACCGCCCGTGATAATGGCTTTTTAGCGCTATTCACATACGGTGAAGGCTATCATAACTTCCACCATATTTTTGCTAGCGACTATCGCAATGGCATTAAGTGGTATCACTATGATCCAACTAAGTGGATGATCCGCTCTTTAGCGGCAATCGGTCTTGCTTCAAAATTAAAGCGCACATCGATTGAGCGAATCGAAAAAGCCAAAGCAGAAACCTTGATGAATAAGACTCAAGGTCGCCTTGCAAAATTGCCTTTAGCGCAAGATAAGCTTACATTATTACAATCTGAGTACGATTTACTGCTGAAAAAACTGCAACACTTCTGTGCCTTGCAAAAACGCGTGTTAGAAATCAAACGCAATAAAATGATGAAACAGTGTGAAAAATCAGCATTAATGACACAATATCACGAGCTTGAAGCCGCTTGGGAAAACCAAAAGCAGGCTTGGCTTGCACTAAATGCGAGGTTGTTAAAAGCCTCTTTTAGTTAACATAGGAGCGGCTGTGGCCAAACAACAAGTAAAGCAAAAAGATACTCCATCTTATCAATATGATGCAATCATCATAGGTACAGGTCCTGGCGGTGAAGGTACCGCCATGAACCTATCTAAAAGCAACAAAAGAGTCGCTGTTATTGAACGTCAAGAAGCGGTAGGCGGCGGTTGTGTGCACTGGGGTACTATCCCTTCAAAAGCATTACGTCACTCTGTAAGCCGTTATATTGAATATAAAGCAAACCCGCTATTTAATATTAGTGAGCGCCCTAACCGCTTAACTTTCCCCGATATTTTGCGCCACGCAAGTAACGTCATTTCAAAGCAATCTAATTTACGTAGCAGCTTTTATGAGCGTAACCGCATTCATATGTATCAAGGTGATGCTGAGTTTATTGATAAACACACCATTAAAGTAACGCACCTAGACGGTTCATTTGAAACAATCACCGCACAAACAATCGTTATTGCTACTGGCTCGCGCCCTTACCGTCCACCAGGTGTAGACTTTAAACATCCACGTATTTACGACAGCGATACCATTTTAGGCCTTGAAGATGACCCTCATCGTGTGCTGATTTATGGTGCAGGTGTAATTGGTTGTGAGTATGCCTCTATTTTTAAAGGTTTAGGCGCCAAGGTTGACCTAGTGAATACCCGTGACCGCCTACTTGCCTTTATGGATGCGGAAATTTCAGATGCTCTGAGCTATCACTTTTGGAATAGCGGTATTGTTATTCGTCATAATGAAGAGTTTGATCGTGTAGAAACCCGTGATGACTGTGTGGTAATGCACTTGAAATCAGGCAAGCGCGTAAAAGCTGACTGTATTTTATTTGCCAATGGCCGTACCGGTAACACAGACGCATTAAACCTTGAAGCTGTTGGCCTAAAAGCGGATGGTCGTGGCCAGCTTAAGGTGAACGAAACATACCAAACAGAAGTCGACAACATTTATGCTGTGGGTGATGTCATTGGTTACCCAAGCCTTGCCAGTGCAGCATTTGACCAAGGCCGTATTGCAGCCGATGCGATTGCATGTGGTAATTGCGATGAAAAGCTGATCATTGATATTCCAGCAGGTATTTATACAATCCCTGAAATGAGCTCAGTGGGTAAAACCGAGCAAGAGTTAACAGCTGCAAAAGTCCCTTACGAGGTAGGCCGTGCTCAATTTAAGCATTTAGCGCGTGCGCAAATTGCAGGCACTGAGGTGGGTAGCCTAAAGATTTTATTCCATGTTGATACCAAAGAAGTACTGGGTGTGCACTGCTTCGGTGAGCGTGCCTCTGAAATCGTTCACATCGGTCAAGCGATTATGGAACAAAAGAACGGCGGTAATAACATTGATTACTTTGTAAATACCACGTTCAACTACCCGACTATGGCTGAAGCCTATCGCGTAGCTGCATTAAATGGTTTAAATCGTTTGTTTAAGTAAATAAAAAGCCCGATTAATGCGGGCTTTTTTACGATTAGCTTTTGCTTATTTGTGGTATTTACCACTGAATTCATGAACAGCGTTGATAAATACACCTGCGTTTTCTGGGTCTACATCTGGTGTAATACCGTGACCTAGGTTAAATACATGGCCAGAGCCTGTACCAAAGTCTTCTAGGATAGTAGCAACTTCTTGGCGAATACGCTCAGGCGTGCCATGCAGCATTGCTGGGTCCATGTTACCTTGCAGCGCCACTTTATCGCCAACACGACGCTTTGCATCACCAATGTTAATAGTCCAGTCTAGACCTACTGCATCACAGCCTGTTGCTGCAATTGCTTCAATCCACTGACCACCATTTTTAGTAAATAACGTCACTGGCACTTTACGGCCATCGTATTCGCGAATTAAGCCATCAACAATCTTGTGCATGTATTGTAATGAAAACTCATTGTAGTCACGTGGGCTTAATACACCGCCCCATGAGTCAAATACCATTAACGATTGCGCGCCCGCTTTAACTTGCGCGTTTAAATAGTCGATTACTGAGTCAGCTAATTTATCAAGTAATAGGTGCAGTGTTTGTGGATCTGCAAAGGCCATTTTCTTGATTTTACCGAATGTTTTGCTGCTACCACCTTCAACCATGTAAGTGGCAAGTGTCCAAGGTGAACCAGAGAAACCAATTAGCGGTACTTCACCTTTTAATTCGCGACGAATCGTACTTACCGCATTCATCACATAACCAAGCTCATCAGTTGGATCGATATTTGGGATTTTTTTAACATCTGCTAATGAAGAAATCGGACGTTCAAATTTTGGACCTTCACCTGTTTCAAAGTAAAGACCTAAGCCCATAGCATCAGGAATAGTTAAAATATCACTGAATAGAATTGCAGCATCAAGCGGATAACGACGTAATGGCTGTAACGTTACTTCACAAGCAAGTTCAGCGTTTTTACATAAACTCATAAAGTCGCCTGCTTGGGCACGTGTAGCACGGTATTCAGGTAAATAACGGCCAGCTTGGCGCATCATCCATACCGGTGTGACATCAACAGGTTGCTTTTGTAGTGCACGTAAATAACGATCGTTTTTTAATTCGCTCATGCGTATAGAATCCTAGAACTGAATGAAATTGAGCAGATTGTATCACCATATTGCGCGTCTCACTATGGATAGATAATCAAGGCTAGATATAGATCATGTTTTTTAAGCCAACCTACGCCTATAGTGTGTTTTTTGAGCGAAAACAAAATAAATTTAAAACTTTTCATTAATAAATTTGCAACATACAAAAAAGCTTGGTATAACTTATCCCGCGTTAACAAAAACAATAATAAAAATCTTATAACAATAAGAACAACAATCTTCCCATAATAATAAGAACGCTTGTTTTAACAAGTCTTAGAAAAAGAATTAAACCACCAATTTTGGTGGTTTTTTCTTTTCTAAATCAGAAAATTACAACTCATCCACTTAGATAAAAATCGCAAAATTAATACTAGTAGTTTTGAATCAATTCCCATACACTGCAATGAGAGCAAAAAAAGTCCACTCTAAAAAACAAGGAATTTTTTAGCTTATTCAATGCTGAAAACTATGCCTTTAGAATGACTTTTACAATCTGTTGCAATTAGACACTAAGAATTTAGTTGATCTTTGTGTCATATTTCCTTTTTATATATACAAAGGAAAACCTACTCAGCGAGGAGATGAAATATGCTGACGCGTTTGGAAAAAGCTCAACAAAAGTGGGGTGGTAGTCACTCTGTAATCGACAAATGGCTCACAGAACGTCAAGAGCTGCTTGTGTTGTTCTGCCGTATTGCAGGCTTTTCACCGTACGAAAAGAAAGATCACGCCCTTCCTGATCAGCTGCAAATTCAAAACTTTTGCCAAATTCTGATGGATTACCTTTCTGCTGGCCATTTCGAAATTTACGACGACATTGCCAAAGCGTGTAAAGAAAAAGGTCCTGAAAGCCAAAAGCTGGCTAATGCCTTATACCCACGCATTTCTGAAACCACAGATGTGGCACTCGACTTTAACGACAAATACGCAGAAGTTGACAAAGATGACCTGCTTGATGAGTTTGATAAAGATTTATCAACATTAGGTGAAGCGCTTGAACTGCGCTTTGAGCTAGAAGATGAGTTAATCGATAACCTTTATTCTAATCACACCAGCTAACAGCTTAGTTACACAGCAGAGAAACACTCTCTGCTGAAAAACACTTTTTTGCCTGCCTAAAAAGAATCATCTATTCCATTTCGTAACAAATATTTGAAATATTTTCTTCAATGCGATACTCATACTATAAAAACATGAGGCTCGCTATGAATAAACGGTCATTTTTAAAGTCACTTTCAATTCTTGCCGCAGGCGCAAGTCTGACATCAGCTCCTTTAATGGCGGCGCAGAGTGCTAGCACCCAAACATTAAATAAGCCAAAAGCTCTTCCTACAGGCGGCACAATTGGGATATGTAGCCCTTCAGCTGCCACTGCTGCGCACGCTGATATTTTATTAGCACAAGGCGTTATAGAGGCACTGGGTTACAAGGCTAAGCTTGCACCAAACATTCTAGCTAGACGCGGTCATTTAGCTGGCACTGATGCAATGCGAGCTAGCGACTTAAATAGTTTATTCAACGACAAAGAGGTTGATGCCATTTTGTGTTTACGTGGCGGTTCAGGCGCTGCCCGTATTCTACCTTTGCTCGACTACGCAATGATCCGTAACAATCCAAAACCTCTAATGGGCTATTCAGACATTACCGCTCTTCACAATGCATTACTGTCTCAAGCTGGGTTAATCAGCTTTCATGGTCCAAATGCATCAAGTGACTGGAACCCGTTTCATGTCGCGCAATTTAAGAGCATGTTCGAAGCGCGTAAGTTGATGCATTTCCAAAACTTACCAAAAGCCGATGATGAGCTTGTTAACACTCAGTACCTGACCCAAACGATTACATCAGGTAAAACCTCTGGACGATTAATCGGCGGTAATTTAACGGTACTGACAGCCCTTGCAGGCTCGAACTATTTACCTGACTTTAATGGCGCAATTTTATTTTTAGAAGATATCGACGAAGCACCGTATAGAATTGACAGGATGATGAGCACACTAAAACTTATGGGCGCACTTGATAAAATTGCAGGCTTTGTATTTGGCGATTGTAATGACTGTAAGCCAGGCAGTGGTTATGGCTCATTAACCCTTGATGATATTTTTGCAGATTATATAAAACCGCTGGGGATCCCTGCTTATCGTGGAGCTATGATTGGCCATATTAAGCGCCAATTTATCCTGCCTGTTGGTACTGTGGTTGAGCTTGATGCTGATAGTGGCACATTAAAAATGAAAGAAACGGCATTTAGTTAATAAACTTCGCGCATAAAAAAAGGGCTTTTCAGCCCTTTTTGTATTGAGTTAAATATTACTCAGCTGGAACAGCTTTTTCATCGCTTTGGATTTCAAGTAATTCTACTTCGAAAACAAGCGTTGAATTTGCAGGGATCTTACCAAGATCACGCTCACCGTATGCAAGTTCAGATGGAATAGTGAACTTGTACTTAGAGCCAACAGGCATTAATTGTAAACCTTCAGTCCAACCTGGGATCACACGGTTAAGTGGGAAAGTAGTTGGTTCGTTACGTGAGTAAGAGCTATCGAACTCAGTACCGTCTAATAAAGTGCCTTTGTAGTGTACTTTAACAACGTCAGTAGCTACTGGCTTTTCGCCTTCACCTTCAGTGATCACTTCGTACTGTAGGCCAGACTCAGTTACTGTAACGCCTTCTTTTTTCGCGTTTTCAGCTAGGTATTTTTCGCCTTCAGCTTTGCTCTTTTCAGATTCTACTTTCGCTTTTTCTTGTTGTTTAGTGCGAATGCTTTGGTCAAGTGCAGTTAACACTTCACGAATTTTTTCGTCATCAAGTTTAGCGTTACCCGCTAGTGCGTCTTCAAAACCACGCTTAAGAAGTGCTTCGTCTAATTCAACACCTAGCGCTTTTTTATCAGCAAGGTCTTGGTTTAAGAAGTTACCAACAGATGCACCAATACCGTATGCTTGTTGTTGAGCTTCAGTCTCTAGTTTAACTTCAACTTGCTGTTCTTTTTTTGCTTCCTGATTACAAGCTGTAAGCGCTAAAACTGACGCTGCAATCAATGACAATTTAATCGTCTTTTTCATTTTATATCTCCGACACACTTTGCAGTTGTCAATTATTGTATTATTACTAGTTAAAGATTAACGACCTACATGGTAGGCTGCTTGTCTAATAACTAACGTCATGCCAATGCATGATCAGCGATTAGACTAACAACCTAGGTCTTCAACGAGACCTAGTCTAACCTCTCAATCACTAAGAGTTAAGGGGAAATACTCGTAATATGTCGATATTTCGTACTTTTTTGTATCTGCTCAGCCTTTGCTTAGTTGTAGCTTGCTCTGAGCAACATGAGCAATCAACTGCACGCTATGAGCATGCGGCTAAAGGTGCCTTCGCCTCCGCGCTGTCGCACGATGGTAAATACAGCTTAATCTCATCAATACACCATGGGGTTGCATTGTGGGATAATCAACAGCAGGTATTAAAATACCAATGGTTTCAACAACAAGCCCAAGATAGTCTCGTCCATACTGTTGCTATCTCGTACGACAACAGCCATGCAGTTACCGCTGAGAAGTCCACCTTTGCAGTGTGGAACATTGCCACGGGCAACAACACGGGTTATTACAAAATACACGCCTCAACAATTAGAGATATCGCGATAAGTAACCAAGGGCGCAGTGTATTATATGGTCGCGCCGACGGTGTAGTCGTTTACCTCGACTTAGAGAGTGGCAGGCGCATAGAGTTCCTTGGCCACCAAGAAAAAGTCAATGTTGTTGACCTTTCACCTAACGGTCACTACGCCATTAGCGGCTCAAATGACTATGTTGCTTACTTTTGGGACACTCGCACAGGGCAAGTGATCCATCGCTTTAATCACCCAAGTCGCGTTACTCAAGTCGCCCTTGATCCACAAGGTCGTTATGCATTTACCGCAGACAGTATGAAGCAAGCAAATGTATGGCAACTGACTACAGGTGATCTTGTTAGCAAACTGGCGTATATTGCGCGTCAGAAAATTTTTACCGCCGTACGTTTTAACGATGAAGGCACTTTAATTGCCACAGGTTCACCCAATCGATTGGTTGATTTATGGCAACTAGAGTCAGGTAAAAAATTACAAACGTGGCAAGTGATTCCTCGAGAAGGAAGCCGCCCGAAATCAGCCGTGGTGTTAGATGTTGCGTTTACTGATAACAACCAAGCGTTATTAACCGAAAGCTCCAGCGGATTCGCTGAAAGTTTTAATCTAAGAGAATCAAATGAATACAATTGAAGATCGTCTAATGGAACTTGAAGCGAAAGTCGCTTTTCAAGATGAAACAATTGAAATATTAAACGATGAGCTTAAAGCGCACCAACAGCAGCTGGCTAAAATGAAGCGCCAGACAGAGTTACTTGCAGAAAAGATTAAAGAAGCGCAGCAGCCATCTTTAATGTCACAAATGCAAGAGCCGCCACCGCCGCACTATTAATTTAGTAATGATAGAGCCGGGAATTAATCGCCCGGCTTAAATACACCAATCACTTGCTCAAATTGGCGTGTTGAGGCCTGAACAGCCTGCTCTGGTTGCGTCATTTTGTGGCCACACTGTACGCACTCCACTTTTTCCACATCATGTTCTTTATAAAGCATCATGGTATCCATGGCCTTACACTCAGGGCATGATGCGCCAGCAATAAAGCGTTTTCTTTGTCTCATAGATGATCTCCCGTGGCATGTAGGCGGCTATTTTAGCCTAATAATTCTCTGTTTGATACGATTGCGAAGGCTAATGTGATCCGTGTTATGATAGCGGCAATTTAATCAGTGCTGTGCAAGTAAACATTCATGATCCAAATTTCAGACATCGAACTTCTACGTGGTGGTAACGCCTTACTAAAAGGGGCTTCTGCAACCTTATTCCCAGAGCATAAAGTCGGCCTTGTTGGCGCTAATGGCTGTGGTAAATCAACGCTGTTCGCGCTATTAAAGTCTGAATTGCAACTCGATGCCGGTGAATGCCAAATTCCTAAAGACTGGTCAATTGCCTCTGTAAAACAAGAAACTCCCGCGCTCGAAATCAGCGCTCTGGATTATGTATTACAAGGTCACCCTGAATATTACGCGCTAAGAATTGCACTACGCGAAGCCGAGCAAAATAACGACGGCGATGCGCAGGCAAAAGCACATATTGGCCTAGAACATATTCAAGGCTATAGCATTGAAGCAAAAGCAGGTGAGCTATTACACGGTTTAGGTTTTAGTAATGAGCAAATTGACAACCCAGTGAGCGCCTTTTCAGGTGGCTGGCGTATGCGCTTAAACTTAGCACAAGCACTTATTCGTGATGCTGATTTATTACTGCTAGATGAGCCAACCAACCACTTAGATCTCGATGCCGTTTACTGGTTAGAGCGCTTTTTACGCGCCTACACAGGCACTCTAGTGCTTATTTCCCATGACCGAGAATTCTTAGATGCCGTTGTTGACCAAATTTGGCACATAGACGCACAAAAAATAAATGTTTATAAAGGCAATTACTCGCAATTCGAACGCCAAAAAGCAGAGCGCTTATTACAGCAACAAGCGATGTTCGAAAAGCAACAAGAACAAATTGCTCACCTAGAAAAATTCATTACGCGCTTCAAAGCAAAAGCCAGTAAAGCTAAGCAAGCACAAAGCCGCGTAAAAGCCCTAGAGCGTATGGAAAAGTTAGCCCCAGCCCATGTTGACTCACCCTTTGATTTTGAATTTGCGGAGCCAACAGCGCTGCCAAACCCGTTAATGACTCTTGACCAAGCCAAAGCAGGCTATGGCGACACCACCATTTTGCATAGCATCAAGCTAAACCTTGTGCCGGGTAGCCGTATTGCGCTGCTTGGCCGAAATGGTGCGGGTAAGTCAACACTGATTAAATTATTAGCTGGCGATTTACAACCTCAAGCAGGTGAAGTATTTCAGCATCAGGGCTTAAATATTGGTTACTTTGCGCAGCATCAACTTGAGTCACTTGATTTAAAAGCCAGTGCAGTGACCCATTTACAACGTTTAAATCCGCAAGCTCCTGAGCAATCATTGCGTGACTTTTTAGGCGGTTTTGCATTCTTTGGCGATAAAGCACTTGAGCCAGTTGCGCCATTTTCTGGCGGTGAAAAAGCCCGTTTAGTGCTAGCAATGCTGGTGTACCAAAAGCCAAACCTACTGTTACTGGATGAGCCAACCAACCACCTAGACTTAGAAATGCGTCATGCCTTAGTAATGGCGCTACAAGGCTTCGAAGGTGCTATGGTGACCGTATCGCACGACCGTCACATGCTTAAAAATACCGCTGATGAGTATTACCTTGTTGATAACGGCGAAGTAACACAATTTGGTTATGACCTTGATGCCTATTACCAATGGCTACTCAATGCCAATAAAGAAGCTGCTAAAAGCCCTGAAGACAATGCCCCTAAAGCACATTCAAGCGTTAACCGCAAAGAGCAAAAGCGCTTAGAAGCTGAGTTCAGAAAGTCAGTGCAGCCGTTGAAAAAGCAAATCGAAAAGCTTGAAAAGCAACTTGATAAGTACTCTACAGAGCTTGGAGAAATCGAAAACGCACTTGCCGATAATGATTTATATAGTGATGAAAATAAAGCCAAACTGACAGAGCTGCTCACTAAGCAAGCAAGCTTAACACCCAAGCTTAATGACGTTGAAGAAGAGCTGCTCATGGCACTTGAAGAGCTTGAAGAAAAAGAGCAGGCCTTTGCCGATGAAACCGCTTAACAGCGAACAGTTTTGGCAGTTTGCATGCAAGCTTTACAGCAAAGACGGCATGCAAACCAAGCTACTAGGCTATCAAGACCAGCAAAGCAAAAATGTTAACCTTTGCCTGCTGCTTTATTATCTTGATTCGTTAGAGCTGGCTGTAACACCCTCTCAACTGAGTGAGCTTGAGTCGTGCATTGCCGAATTTGATCAACAGGCTTTACAGCCCCTACGAGCCACACGCGCCTACCTTAAAACCATTCAAAACGAGGTTTCAGACTACCCTATCATTCGCAAAGAGCTACTTAGCGCAGAATTAAAGCTTGAAAAAAAGCAGCAACAATTACTGATAAACACAGCAAATACCATGATATTCACCCTCCATAAACAGGCTGAAAATATAAGGCTTTATTTAAGCGACAAGCAGTAAAATCTAGTCGGTAGCAATCTTATTTGAACTGCCCTCAGTAAAGGCCCCTTTCTATCTGCTTAAAACTTATAGCTAAAAGCTCCGAACTCCCCTAATAAACTTGATCCAAATCAACAATTAAATCACCTCCTATAGCATCAGGAAAATTGCTTGATCTGGATCATATCTGCCGTCCTCAAGCCAGCCTATGATTAACCCATAGACATTAGGAGGCACAACCATGAACGTATTCTTTAGAGATTTTTTTAGCGACCCAGTTTTGTTTATGTCATTCGGCATTTTGGCAGTTGTTATCGTTTTATGCCTTTTCTATGTTGGTTACTTCATTAAAAAAGTACATGACGCAGAAGTTCCTAAGTAAGAATTAAGCACGACGCACAAAGCCCCTATCCAATTTATTGTTTAGGGGCTTTTTATTTGTGTATAGCTAAAATCTTGTAGCGGTTCTCAAAAAGCAAAAAATTGCTACAATAGGTGCTTATTTTGTTTCGAAAGTGTCAGCTATGTTACCTGAATTTAAGCCTGCGTGGTGGATGCGCAATCGCCATTTACAAACCATAATGCCGCGCTTTTTTCGCCCTTTTCATAATACCCGGTATGACTTATCGACTATCGATACCCCTGATGGTGACTTTTTAGAACTGGCTTGGGCAACACCTCATAATGAGCAAGCCCCCCTCGCTATTGTATTGCATGGCTTAGAAGGCAATATAAATAGCTTTTATGCTAAAGGCATGATGAAAAAACTTAAGCAACAAGGCTTTGCTGTCGTTTTAATGCATTTTCGAAACTGCTCGCGCGAAGTTAACCGTTTAGCACGTGCTTATCACAGCGGCGAAACAGAAGACCTACGCTTTTTCATCAATCACCTTAAGAGCAAATTCCCAAAACGCCCGTTATTTGCCGTGGGCTTTTCACTAGGTGGTAATGTACTAGCAAAATATTTAGGTGAGCATGGTACTAAATCGAACTTAACTGGCGCAGCCGTTGTTTCGGCACCATTTGACTTGTCATCATCGTGCGAAGTTATTCGTAAAAGCTTAGGTAAGATTTATCAAAAATATTTGCTCGATCGAATGAAAAAATCGATGCAAAGAAAGCTACCACAAATCGAACAGCAAATTAGCCTAACGCCAGAAAAACTTATGGCGATTGATGACTTATGGCAATTCGATAATATGCTCACGGCACCATTGCACGGCTTTGCCGGTGCTGAAGATTACTATCAGCAAGCGAGTGCAAAACCATTTTTAAAAAGCATTGCAACACCTACGCTGATTGTGCACGCCAAAGATGACCCAATGTTATCAATAAAAGCCGTGCCAGATAGCTTAGATGTGAGTGAACATGTTACGCTGCGCATCTCAGAACAAGGTGGCCATGTCGGTTTTATTAGCGGTAAAAACCCTTTTAAGCCCGAATATTGGCTTGAACGAATTGTTCCTGAGTATTTTCAACAATTAGTTAAAAAAGAGCAGTTATGATCATTCCCCACGAACGCCTCGATAAAGAGACTCTGTATAATTTAATCGAAAGTTATGTTTTACGTGAAGGCACTGATTACGGCGAACAAGAATTTAGCATTGAAAGCAAAGTAGCGCAGGTTCATCAACAGCTTAAAAATGGTGAAGCCATGGTGTTTTTTTCTGAGTTACATGAGTCAGTGACAATTATATCTAAAGCTGAATTCATTGCTCTACAAGCAGATCCAGAGTACCAAGCGTCGTTTAACGACTAAACTTGTAAGTTATACTGTAACCCTTCACAATGGCTTTTTAACTTAAAGAGCCATTAAAAAATGAAAAAACTAAGCTCACTGGTTGCCGCTGTTTCTTTGGCCTTAATTGGTCAAGCAAATGCAGATCAGGTTACTGCATCAGATAAAGCCATTAAACTGGCAAAAGACACTATTTTAATCGATACCCATATCGATGTGCCTTACCGTATTCATAACAAGTGGGCTGACGTAGCCAAAGCTACAAGCGACGGTGATTTTGATTATCCGCGTGCTGTGCAAGGTGGTTTGAACGCTCCTTTCATGTCAATTTACATTCCTGCAAACCTAGAATTTGAAGGCAAAGGTAAAAGCTACCAATTAGCAAATCAGTTAATCGACTCTATGGAAGCGATTGTACAACGCGCGCCAGATAAGTTCGCCATTGCAGACTCGACTGCCGATATTATAGAGCAGTTTAAACAAGGCAAAATGTCGATTGCTATGGGTATGGAAAACGGCTCACCTATCGAAGGCGACATTAAAAACCTTAAGCATTTTTATGAGCGTGGCGTACGTTACATTACGCTCGCTCACTCGCAGAGTAACCACATTTCTGATTCATCTTATGATATTCGTCGTAAGTGGAAAGGCCTGAGCCCATTCGGTAAAGAGCTGGTAAAAGAAATGAACAACATTGGTATGCTGGTTGATGTATCACATATTTCTGATGATGCGTTTTACCAAGTGATGGAAATTTCGAAAGTACCCGTGATTGCTTCACACTCATCACTGCGTAAATACACCCCAGGCTTTGAGCGTAATATGAATGACGACATGCTGTTAGCACTCAAAAAGAACGGTGGTGTTATTCAAATTAACTTCGGTTCAAGCTTTGTTACGGCAAAGGCTGGCTCTTGGTACGATCAACTTAAATCAGCAAAGGCTGAAAAGAAAAAAGACGGTACTAAGCTAAGCAAAGATTTTGATGCTGCTTATCGCGCTAAAAACCCGTTTCCATTTGCAAGCTTAGAACAAGTACTTGATCACATTGACCATGTAGTTGAGCTAATTGGCATCGATTATGTGGGTATTGGCTCTGATTACGATGGTGTAGGCGACTCTCTACCTACTGGTTTAAAAGATGTATCTAGCTATCCTAACCTAGTGCAAGGTCTAATGGACCGCGGTTATAGCAATAAAGACATCAAAAAGATTTTAAGTGGCAATATGCTCCGTGTATGGCAACAAGCTGAAGCATACGCAAAAGCCCATTAATCGACATAAACTCTATTTAAAAGCGCAGCTAACTAGCTGCGCTTTTTGTTTTTATCATCATAAGTAATTGATAATACAAATGGCTTGTTTTAATCTGCTGATATTACAAAGCAACTTGGATGATGTGATATGTCGACTTGGCAAGGGAGTACTGCGCTGACATTTGCAAGCATTGCACTGGGCTTATCAATTTATAGCTATACAAAAGTAAACTCGACTGACAAGCCTGTAGTTATACAGCAGGCAAAACCTAACTTAAAAGAGTTAACCATTCCAGAGCAAGACAGAGAAAACCTAGTTGCCTTACATGGCTATATTTTAGATCTAGAAACACGCATTCACGAGCTTGAAAATCAAACCCACACTCTTGACCAAGAGCGACTGACCTCATTGGTAAAACAAGCAATGGCACAGCAAGAAAGTGAGCGACGAGCTGAGATAGAAAAAAGGAACCCAGCATTGGGTTGGCTAGGAAATTTACCTGATGACTACCGCGAACGCATCAAAGCAGACCCACAATATGCCGACAGCTCAATAAATGAAGCACTTGCTACCTTACTCAATTTAAGTAAGTCCGAAAATGAGCGCTTAGCAGCCTACGGGCAACTAAAAATGACCTTAAGCATGCTCAGACGCGACTTAGATGAAAGCCAAGAAAATGCTGTTATCGATGCCATGATAAGCATTAGCGAATACACTAATGATCCTAAGATTCGTGTCAGTACTTTAGAGAATTTATCTCGCCAAAATAACGTCTCGCCTAAGCTCGCTGAGCATTTTCAAAAGCTGTTACAAACAGACGATAATGATTATGTTCGCAATATTTCTGCCACAGCCCTCATCGGCCAATTTTTTCGCGCCACAAGAGACGGCAACAATAGTTATGCCAGTGATTTAGCAGAACGAATTACCACTATTGAGAATAGCAGTAATGCAAAAGCTGCCGAAATCATGGCTGAAAACCTAAAAGGTCCACGCTTAAGAGAAGAACTAGATAAAGCGTTGGGGAAATAAAAAAACCGTAAGTTGCCACTAGTAAAAGGCTCTAGCTCTTGGGTTTTACTTTACGGTGCTTTTTGACTCGCCCGTGTTTAGGGATAATTGTTAAGTACATTACTAAAGCTAACCACGAAAAGAAGATGATACCGATTAACCAAGCATTCTTTTCGTGGCCTTGCGTGCGTTTACTATTGAGCACAATGACCACAGGTAAAATGTAGGCACTGAGTACAATAATTAAAAACACAACTTCATTCATATATACCAATTCACTTAATTAAAAGTATTATTGCGGATTGGTACTATACCAACGCTGACCAATCAACTTCGTCGCTCAAAACTCGTTCAGTAGCGATATAATGCAAAATATCTCCCTCACTCACCACGTAATCAAGCGGCGGGTTTAAGTCCATATTTTTTGCACTCAAATTATGTGCGACACCCAGTAATATAGCATCGTGACTATATTTAAAGTGATGAAACAGTTTGCCAAATTCCATTGCTTGCACGCCTTTTGGAATTGGTAAACTAAATTGAGTATCACCGTGCAATGTCGATAGTAACTCTTCTTGCACGCGACTTGAACCCGGGTCTTGCATTGAACGCACTAATATCTCGGCTGATTTAGCACTGCTACATTCTACATTGTGGCAATGCTCATGTAGCATTTCGATTTTAGTTTCATCAGAAAAATGTGCACTAATGTGGCACTGTTCATTTACCAACTTGCTAATACGTAATGCCGTTGTAAACGTTTGGTCATCATCTTGGCCATCAATAATAATTTTATCGGCTCGGCCAATCGCAATTCGGTTCAACTCATCTAGGTCAGTAAAGCTAGTTAAGCGTGCAAAATCAACCATCGGGTTTGCTAAAAATGGATGCTCCATTTGCTCCGTAACGGCCAATAAAATACGACGATCTAAACGTTTATGATCGGCCAAGATATAATCGACCATCTTCTTAGTACGTGTATCATGCCAACCAAAGATAATAATGTGATTGTTTATATGTGCGAAGCTTTTATCACCCGTCATAGCGCGCCTAATTAAATAAGTTACTGTTTGCCCTGTTTTTCCTAACAGAACGCCAAATAATGCTAAACCAAAAGGTATTTGCAGTAATGCGACAATCCAACGGCCAAGCTCAGTGCTCGCACTAAAGTCGCCATAGCCAACTGTTGACGTAGTTACTACATAATAATAAAAATAAGTGCCAAGAGGTGTAAGAGCTTGCTCTCCTGCAAGCATAAGCAGCCACCAAATTAGTAGCATATGCAAAAGCGTGGTAAGCACCACAGCCTGCCAACTTACTTGATCAATATGGCTGCGAATAAGAACTACTATTCGATTAAAAAAATAGTGCATGATCCTTGCAATTTATCGTGGGGGAAATTATCGATACGGTACTGTAATGCAGGATATTTAGCAACAGGCGCTAAATTGAACATACATGTCGATGAAAAATAATAGTAGACTATACTATCTCTGTATTAGGTGTTTAGGGTGAAATATGTCAGGTGTTCTTGCTTCTGTTGATAAGCGTACGCAACTGGTCGGTGAAAACCGCTTAGAGCTTTTGCTATTTTACCTTCACAGCCGTCACTTATTTGCTCTAAATGTGTTTAAAGTTAAAGAAGTAGTAAAGCTGCCACCAATTAGCAAGATCCCTCATGCGCACCCAAAAGTATCGGGGGTAGTCAATATACGCGGTGAATCAATTCCGGTTATTGACTTACGCAAGGCGATTAATATGCCTGAAGCTAAAAACATCGAAGATACAAACCTAGTTATCACTGAATACAACCGCACTGTGCAAGGTTTTTTAATAGGTAAAGTGGATCAGATCATTAATATGACATGGTCAGATATCATGCCACCGCCAACCGCAATTGGTAAAAATCACTACCTAACAGCCTTAACTAAAGTAAAACGCGATGGCCAAGAACATCTAGTTGAAATTATCGATGTAGAAAAAGTGCTCGCCGAAATCGTTGAGTATGAAGTACAAATATCTAATGACATTCTTGATAAAAGTATCGTGAATGAATTTGCAGGCCGCAAAATTCTTCATGCCGATGATTCGCCAACTGCTCGTAAACAAGTAAGCGATACCTTGTCGCAACTTGGCATCGAAATCATACCTGCTCGTAACGGACTTGAAGCACTCGAAATGTTAAAAGGCTGGGCTGATCAAGGCAAAGATGTTGAGAAAGAATTACTCATGGTGATCACCGATGCAGAAATGCCGGCAATGGATGGCTACCGCTTAACACACGAAATTCGTAACGACAGCCGCATGAAAAACCTATATATCGTGCTTAACACATCTTTGAGTGGTAGCTTTAATCAAGCTTTAGTTGAGAAGGTTGGTTGTAATGCGTTTTTATCAAAGTTCCAGCCAATACTGCTAGTCGAAGAAGTTCAGGCTCGCTTAAAAGCGGTGCTTGAGCAAGATTCACAGTAATTAATTTTAGCATTTGTTTTTGAAGGCATAAGCTCAAGCAACGACGTCGCAATTTGCCAATCATCGTTATTCATGATTTATTGGCACTATCGATTCGACGACAACAATAAAAACCATGCTAAATCGCGTTGCTAAACCATTCACTAATCTAGTAGAGCGTTATCTACCCGACCCATTTGTATTTGTTATATTACTCACTTTGCTGAGCTTTATCGTTGCGAGCCTCTTTACGCCATCAACGCCCACGCAAGTGCTCGCGGCTTGGGGTGGTGGATTTTGGAACCTGCTACAATTCGCCATGCAAATGTTGCTGGTGCTGCTAACGGGCTACATGCTAGCGAGTACCCCGGTGATGCGCAGCATACTCAACAAGCTTGCGACTTTCGCCAACAGCTCTGCCAAAGCGATTATACTCGTTACGCTCGTGTCATTATTGGCTAGCTGGCTAAATTGGGGCTTCGGTTTAGTTATTGGCGCTTTGTTCGCCAAAGCAATTGCGAAACAAACCCGCGTTGATTACCGTTTGTTAGTAGCCAGTGCCTATTCAGGTTTTATTGTTTGGCATGGTGGCTTAGCCGGTTCAGTGCCGCTGACCATCGCAACCGATGGCCACTTTGCACAGCAAAGCATTGGGGTGATAGGTACCGAAAACACAATTTTTTCGGCATTTAATATCGCTATTGTTGTGGGCTTGTTTATTATCATGCCGTTGGTAAATCGCTATATGCTGCCAAGCGAAAAAGACAGTGTTTATGTTGACCCCGCAAAGCTTGATGATGAAACGCAGCAAATAGCAACACCCACCCGCCCTGCTGAAGTCATAGAACATAGTCGTTTGCTAGGTATGGGAGTAGGTGCCGTTGGTCTTGCCTATTTATTTTATTATTTTGTGTTAAACGGAGGCGGCTTAAACTTAAATAGCGTGATCGCAATTTTCTTATTTAGCGCAATTTTACTGCATCAAACACCGCATAATTTACTTAGCAGCTTACAGCAAGCAATCCCTAGTGGCGCTGGGATTGTGATTCAATTTCCATTTTATGCCGGGATCATGGCCATTATGGTAAAAACGGGACTTGCTCAACAAATATCTGAAGGGTTTATTGCCATTGCAACAGCCGAAACACTGCCATTTTGGAGCTTTTTAAGTGCAGGGTTTGTGAATATATTTGTGCCATCAGGCGGCGGCCAATGGGCGGTGCAAGCGCCGATTGTCATTCCTGCAGCACAAACACTTGGCGCGGATATGCCACGGGTTGCTATGGCTGTCGCATGGGGCGATGCTTGGACTAACCTTATTCAGCCGTTCTGGGCACTCCCCGTACTTGCTATTGCCGGCTTAAAAGCAAAAGACATCATGGGCTTTTGCCTTGTACAGCTTATCATCACCGGCGTGTTTATATCGTTAATGCTGAGTTTTTATCCTTAACACCAAATTAGGAAGTGATAAAGACACTTCCTAATATCTGGCAATACGAGTTAACTTGCTAAGATCTTCATTGGTAAGCTTAGGATTGGGCTTTCTGAGTCGGCAAAGTGCATCATCACAGCAACGTGACCTGCAACAACCAGTGCGTACATTACTGCTGAAAAACCTTGCCCGTAAGTATCAAGAGGAATGAGGTGTGAGTAGTGACGCCCGCGCCACTCAAAGATAATCTCAAGTGCCCCTACAAATAAGAAAAACACCAGTAGCATCAAGCCAAAGGTGTAACTCAGCCACAAGCCAAATAACACACCTAATAAACATACACTTAGGCCTATCCATGAACGCATCGAAAAACTAATGCTTTTAAGTACATGGCCACCATCCAAGGGCAGAATAGGTAACAAGTTAAATAGGTTTAACAGTGCACTGAGTACCGCCACACCGGCGAATATTTCCATTTCAGTGGCGTAGTAAAGCACCACTCCTAGCACTGAGGTAATTAAGCCAAAAGCGGGCCCCATGAGTGAGATCACCACGTCTTGCCATCGAGTGGTAATTTTATCATCAGAAACAGCCAAACCACCGACAAAAGGAATAAGGTAAATACCTTTCGTTTTAATGCCAAAATATTTCATTGCGCGCACATGACCGTATTCATGCACAACCAAGCAAGCGATTAACATTAAGGCAAATTCAATGGAAAATAGCCAAGCGTAGCCAGCCACCGAGGCACCCGCTAACGCAGCTTTCACGACTTTTGCACTTTTGAATAATTTAAAACCTAATGCCAGCAAACCAATAATGCCGCGTTTTGGTTCGGCTTCTTGCAACTCAGGTAAAGCAAGTTGACTTACCTGCTGCTGATTAACAAAAACCACTAAGCTTTTTTCGTGCACTTTACTGGTATCAAGGCCAATACGCTGCCCCTGAAAATCAAACTCATAAAGTTTTGGCTCTGGATTATCGAAGGCAATTGCTTGTTGTTGATGAAAAAGCTGAATTAACTGTGAGCCGTTTAAATGCAAAATAAAGATTTCATCTGCGAGACTCAACTGAAGTCTGACCATAGTTCTTATAAATACGAATAAAAAGTGCGGCTATTATACTTCGCACAGATAAAATTACGAGTTTCAACCCCTTAAGTGATTGTGCATTTATTATACAAAAAGAAATCAATAAACATGACTTAATGCAATTTTTCTACTACTTTTATAATAGTATTCTCATTCAAGGAATGAATATGGTTAAGTCAAATAGGCACATTCTCGTCGTAGATGATTCGAAAGCAATTTTAATTGTCATGCATGCTATTTTGAATGAGCTCGAAGTCCCTCATATCACCACCAGCTTAAGTGCTGAGGAAGCACTAGAAAAAATAAAAAAAGCCCCGAAATACTTTGATGCTGTTTTTACTGATCTCAATATGCCAGACATGGATGGCATGGAACTTATCCGCCATTTAGGCGCCATGAAATACCAAGGTGCAATTGCCATTATTTCTGAGATGGACCCTAAGGTTATAGACCTAGCTGCTGACTTAGCTCGCAAGCATAACGCTCACTTAATTGGTAATGTTTCTAAGCCAGTACAATTAAATCAAGTTTACTTACTACTTCAAAAGTTGGAACACTTTGCTATTCATGTTGAACGAACTCAGGCGCCTATTTCTGAATCATTACTACTGCATGCTATCAGCCACAATGAAGTGATCCCGTTTTATCAGCCTAAAATTAATCGTCATGACAACCGGGTTGAAAGTATTGAAGTATTAGCACGGATCAACACGCGTCAAGAACAAGAAATCATTTTGCCCGAACGCTTTATTTGTGTTGCTGAAGATTTGGACTTGATAAACCTTATTACTTTTCAATTATTTGAAAAAGCCACTAGCGATTTTATTGAAATAAAGGAAAACTTTGATCAAAACTTAAAGCTCGCTTTCAATTTATCACCCTCGCAACTAGAAGATTTAAGCTGCCCAGATAAACTTGCGTTAATCTTACATTTAAATAATTTAACTCCAAGTGAAATTATCCTCGAAATCACTGAGCAGTATGCACTTAGAAGTGCGGCACAGCTCGAAACACTCAACCGTTTACGAATGCGCGGTTTTGGTATTTCGCTCGATGACTTTGGTACTGGCTTTACTAATGTTCAACAACTCAAAACATTACCGTTTACCGAAATTAAGATCGATCGCACCCTGATTAGCAATATTGAAACCGATCAGTTTTCCCAAGTGATTGTTAGTAGCTTAGTGAATATAGCGATACAAGAAGATCTCGCTATTGTAGCCGAGGGCATTGAGCGAGTGGAAGAACTCGAATACCTCGACCGCTACAAAGAGTTTATTCTTATGCAGGGCTTTTTGCTGTGCCGCCCGAAAGCCAAAGAAGACTTTTTAAATTGGTCACTCTCATGGCGACAAATGGTAAAAACCGCAGCAGGACATCGCCGCTAAGGTTGACGCTTATCGTCACTGACGATGGTATTACTAGATGCTAAACGTTGTCGCCAACGCTGTTTGGCGACTTTTTGCATATTAGCTGATTGATCGTGCTCATCAACAATTTCGAGCCCCATTAATGCTTCGATTAAATCTTCAAGGGTGACAATACCTTGCACATCACCGTATTCATCCACGACTAAACAAATATGCGTGCGCTCAGACAGTAAGGTTTCAAGTAAGGTCGGCACATGTAAGGTTTCTGGTACGGTGTAAATAGGCTTAACGAGCTTGCTAATTTTATAGTCTTCACCTAGACGATGATAAGCCAGCATAATGTCATTTTTATGCACAAAACCAATAATATCATCACCATTTTTGTCATAAACCAATACCCGAGAAAACGAAGAAGAACCATGCTCCGCCAAGTATTGGTTTACAGTTAAATCTTTATGTACTTTAAAAAGCACCGTACGTGGTGTCATTAAGGTATCGAGTTTGGCATGACGAAAATGCAGCAGGCTGCGTATGATTTCAGATTCATCTTGCCCAAGGGCTCCTGATTCAGTACCAATATCAGCCATGGCTTCAATTTCTTGGCGAATATAATAGGCTTCATCGTAATTACGCCCTAAAAAGCGCGTTAAAATATCTGCAAACCACACAAAGGGTTTTAGAATAAACACCAACCAAATTAGGCTCACACTAACAATGGGTGTTAATCCTCGCCAATAATTAGCCCCTAATGTTTTCGGAATAATTTCAGAAAGCACCAGAACCAATAGCGTCATAATTGCAGAGGCAACGCCAACCGCAGCATCTGAAAACACCACTGCAGCTTGTGCGCCAACACCAGCTGCGCCTGCCGTGTGCGCTATGGTATTTAACGTAAGTATTGCTGCCAGCGGTTGGTCTATATTGTCTTTAAGCTTACCAACACGTTTTGCCAGTTGTGGTTGTTGCTTTCTGAGCATGGCAACATAACTTGGCGTAATACTTAACAGTACCGCTTCCATCACTGAGCACAAAAACGAAACCGTAATGGCAACAAACATATAAACAAGTAACAATGTCACTGTAAGCCCTCTTAAAAAGTTAACCTGCTCACCATAGCAATTGAAAACCACAAGCTCAAACCCGACTGCAATCTAACGCAGAGCACTTTTTGGCTAATTTGCAGCGTGCTATATTGGTTTAAATTACCTTCAACAGGCGAAACTATGACACTTTCAACTACTTGGCTAAGCCAATCAGCCAAGCTAAAAACAACATTTAGTGCATTAGCGTTATGTGCGTTAAGCAATACTGCGATGGCCGCTGCCATTGATAAATCAGCGGTGCAATTTATTGGCCCTCTTGGCGAAGATATGCAACTTAAGCCATATCAAACGGATCATCGCGATGCCATTATTGCTAACCTATTACCAAGCTTGCAAAACAGCAGCGATAGCATGCGTGTTTTTGGTAATGAACTTGACTGGCAATCATTCGACAAAGTGAGCGCGCTAACACTCGGTGGTTTACAGGCGCTGAAATTTACCGCCTCAACTGAACGTTTTAGCCAAGGCTCATTAACACTTAAAGGCATTGAAAACGCGCAGCTATTTATTGATGGTGAAAAGCAAACAGAAAAAAATAAAAGCTATGAGCTAGCTTTAAGCCAAGGCGATCATCAGTTTATTATCATCACTGAGCAAGTAGCCAACTGGAATGAGGTTGAGCTTGATTTTACGGCTAAGTCAGAACTAGATGCTGTGCAATTTAGTGCTAAACAACAACACGGTTTGTCGGCTAAGCAATTATTCGATGCGCCAACGGTTAGTTATATTTCAATGGCACCAAATGGCGATTACTTCATAACTAGCCAACGTCATTACGAAGATGCAACCGCTAATCAAGCGCAATATGTTACTGAGCTTAAAGACGCAAAAAACAATACACTTTATCGCTTTGAGTCAGCCCAGCCGAGTAACATAACTTGGAGCCCAGATAGCAAAAGCTTAGTGTATTTATTAAATGGCGAGCTTAAGCGTTTAAACCTAAAAACCATGCAACTTAGCGTCATTGCTAAAAACCTCGCGGGTGCAAGTGGCTTTCAGTTTTTCGATAACAACAGCTTAATTTTTAGTTGGTCGAAGTCTCCAACAGACAATGGCAAGCTCACTAAACATTACCAAGGCCTTCAAGACCGTTGGTCTTATGCTCGTACCACATCGCAAGTCTATTTACTCGATATCGCCACAGGTCTAAGCAAAATCTTAAGCCAAGGCCCACTTAGCCATTCACTTGAAGATTTTGACGCTAAAAGCGGCCACGTTTTAATGAGCCGCTCAGCACAAGCAATGCAGCTATCACCACAGCCTGCAACAGAGCTTGTTGAGCTAAACCTAGCTACATCGGCTCTTACGGTACTTGGTCAATACAATACATTTAATCAGGCCAAATATACTGACGACGGAATTTATGTCACTGCCGGACCAGATTTTAATAATGGCTTAGGTCGTAATCTTCCTGAAGGAATGCTTGCTAATAACTATGACGGTCAACTTTATTTACTCAGCCGTGACGGTAAAAAGGCAAGAGCGCTAAGTAAAGAGTTTAACCCGGCTATCGGCCAGTTAAACGTACTTAAAAACGGTGATGCGCTTATTAAAGTGACCGAGCAAGATACCGTACAACTTTATCAATTCGACTTAAGCAAAAAGCGTTTTAATAAAGTGAATACGGGTTTTGATGTTGTTGAGCAAGTTAGCTACTCACACGAACGCCCCCCGCGCATTTTGGTTACCGGCACCACAGCGTCAACACCTCAGCAGTTAAAACAACTAAGCTTAGGTAAAGGTCGCGCTAAAGTAGTGTGGGACTCTAAGCCAATTGGCTATAAAAATACGCAAGTAGCCTCACTGGAAGAGTTTAACTTTACTAATAAAGATGGCATTGAAATTAAGGGCCGCGTTTATTTACCCCATGATTTAGATAGCAATAAACAATACCCTGCACTGGTTTATTATTATGGTGGCACTTCACCAGTAACTCGTGGTTTTACAGGCCGTTACCCGTTTAACTTATGGGCTGAGCATGGCTATGTTGTTTACGTTATACAACCTACGGGCGCAACAGGCTTTGGCCAAGAGTTCTCGGCTAAACACGTCAACGCATGGGGTGAATACACCGCCAACGATATCATCGACGGCACAAAAGCCTTTTTAGATAAATATAACTTTGTAGATAGCAAACGTGTGGGTAATTTAGGTGCCTCTTACGGTGGCTTTATGACCATGCTACTCGCAACTAAAACGGATATGTTCAGTGCATCGATTGCCCATGCAGGGATTTCAAACATCACCTCGTATTGGGGCCAAGGTTGGTGGGGTTACTTATACTCAGCTGAAGCATCTAAAAATAGCTTCCCGTGGAACAATCCTACACTTTACAGCCAACACAGCCCGGTTTTTCATGCTGACAAAGTAACAACGCCGTTATTACTCCTTCATGGTGATTCGGATACCAACGTACCGGTAGGTGAAAGTCACAATATGTACACGGCATTAAAATTATTAGGTAAAGATGTTGACCTGATTGAGTACAAAGGTGCAGATCACCAAATTTTTGCTCGTGATAAACGCTTCGACTGGTGGAATACCATGTTGGCTTATTTCGATAAAAACTTAAAAGATCAGCCACAATGGTGGCAACACCTTTATCCTGAAAAGTAGTTTAATCACTTGGCTGAGCACTGTGCGAGTGCTCAGCTTTCATCCTTTGCAACTATCGCTAAGCCATTAAATTGTAAGAAATAGTTATAAACCTTATCATGACTCTTCTCAGCCTTTGCCATACAGTGCTAACATTACAACAAATCAAGTGTGAAATTAAAGCGAATGACTATTCAAGTTTTATTGGTTGAAGACGACGAACTACTCGTTAAACGCATTCTTAATCATTTTAAAGAAACTGAGTTTAATATTGAGGTAGATTCAACGGGGGCCGATGCATTAAGCATTGTACAATCGCGTGCTTCATCAAAAAAAGCAATCTCTTTAGCCGTTATCGACATTGTGTTACCAAAACGCGATGGGCTTTTGCTTGCCAAAGAGCTTAATGCACTAACAGACATTGGCGTTATTGTGCTGTCTAGTCGTGACTCGCAAGCTGACCGTATTGCAGGTCTTGCACAAGGTGCCGATGACTACATTTGCAAACCAGTTGACTTACTTGAACTTGAACTAAGAATGCGCGCCCTGTTTAAACGCATAAAAGGCTCTCAGCAAGATGATGAGAGCGAAGAGTTTATTGAATATGCCGACTTTAAACTGCACCCTGATAACCGCACATTAGTCACCCCTAATGGTGAAGAGTCTCGTCTTACTGAAGCAGAACACAAGGTACTTATTTGCCTTATTGCAAATGCGGGTAAAGCGACATCACGTGAAAAAATTTCCGAAGAAATTGGTCAGCCTGACTGGAGCCCAAGCGATCGTACCGTTGATGTACTTATTGGCCGCTTACGTAAAAAACTCAGCGATGAAAAAGACCAAAAGCGTATCGTAACCGTTCGCGGTAAAGGCTACATGCTATCAATTTAAAAGCTCACTAAAACTGCGTTAATTGGCTTATTAGCCGTTCAAAGGCGCGATAGTTCAACGCCTCTTTTAATTCATTTAAGGTAATCGCTGGCTGTGCTTTTAAGTCGCTAATGGTGCGTGCAACTTTAATAACACGATGATAAGAGCGTGGTGATAACGCCAGTTTTTCGCTGGCTTTTGCTAAAAACTGCAGCTCAGCAGCTGCCAACTCACAATGAATGCTCATTTCTTTATTATTCAAGCGCGCATTCACTTTGCCTTGTCGGTTGAGTTGAATTGCATAAGCTCTTTCGACTCTGGCTCTTACTTGTTCACTGCTTTCTTCTACTTGCGTGCTCTGCAATTGACTACTGGTGAGTCGCGGCAGCTCAATTTGTAAATCAATCCTATCGATAAATGGCCCAGATACCCGAGATAAGTACCGCAATACTTGATCTGGCGTTGCACGCTTATCGGTATGGCTTCCTGTGGGGCTAGGATTTAATGCGGCGATCAGCTGGAATTGCGATGGAAATTCCATTTGTCGTGCCGCTCGCGATATGGTCACCACACCTGTTTCCATTGGTTCACGCAATGAGTCGAGCACTTTTCTTTCAAATTCGGGTAACTCATCTAAAAACAGAACGCCATTATGAGCGAGAGAGATTTCACCCGGTTTAGGATTCGAAGAGCCACCAACAAGGGCAACAGCAGAGCAAGTATGATGTGGATTTCTGAAGGGGCGTTCACGCCAATTCGATAAATCAACCGATTGACCAATTATCGAATATAACGCGGCAGTGCTTATTGCTTCATCATCTGACATGGTTGGCATAATCGTAGGCATACGCTGAGCAAGCATTGACTTGCCAGTACCTGGAGGGCCAAGAAATAGTAAATTATGACCACCAGCCGCAGCAATTTCGAGCACTCGTTTAGCCCCAGGTTGACCTTTCACATCACTTAAATCGAGTAGCGAGTCACGCTGCGGCTGTTGCTCTGGATAACAAATATTAAGTGGCAGGGGTTGCTGGTTTAATAAGTCATTCCAAACATCTTGTAAAGAGTAAACGGCCTTTCGAGAAACGCCCGAAACAAGGCTTGCAAGATTATCGTTTTCGGCGGGTAAGAAACAACAGCGACCCTGCTCTTTCGCTCCTAACACCGAAGGTAAAATAGCATTCACCCATCTTACCTCACCATTTAAAGCCAGTTCTCCGTAGAACTCATAACGATGAATATCGGGGCAGTTTATTTGCCCAGAGGCGACCAAGATACCCACTGCAATAGCCAAGTCAAAACGGCCACCCTCTTTAGGTAAATCAGCAGGCGCAAGGTTGACGGTTATTCGTTGGTCAGGAAAGCCAAACTGTGAGTTTTCGAGTGCGCTACGCACTCTATCTTTTGATTCTTTGACTGACGCTTCAGGCAAGCCAACGATATGAAAAGCTGGCAAGCCATTTCCTAAGTGTACTTCTACAATCACTTCAGGAGCTTGCACACCTACTTGTGCACGAGAAAATATTCTAGCTAAAGACACGATCCATGATGTCCCTATCATTCATTCTTAATACTAATCTTAGTCGGGATATTTAAAAACGTGTAATGTAAGGTGCCATTTCATTGCAGCTAAACGCAGTGATAAGGTCATAAGCATAGCCAACACCATGGCCATTTCGGTCACTAAACCCAGTGAGATACTTAATGTGTAAACAATCCCACCTGCGATGCAAGTAGTAGCATAGAGCTCACCTTTTAACAGCATCGGCATATTTCCAGCCAGCACATCACGGATAACGCCACCAAAACACCCTGTGATCACACCCATAATAATCGCCGTGGTATCAGGCATACCGGCAAGCATGGCTTTTTGCGCCCCCATCACCGCAAAAAATGCTAAACCAAAAGCATCTGCCACTTGCAATGCATTAAGTGAAATCGAACGCTGTTTATTGATTAAACGAGTGGTAACAAATACAGAAAGTAATATAGCCCAGAAGTAGCTTTGATCATGTAACCAAAATACGGGCACATCTAAAATAACGTCGCGCACAGTTCCACCGCCAATAGCAGTGACTGTGGCTAACACAACAACCCCAAAGCCATCCATTTTTTTGTCGTACGCTAATAGCGTTCCAGAAACAGCAAACACGGCTACGCCGATTAAATCAAACCAATGGTAAAGTTCAGTCATGTTTGTAACTAAAAAGTAATGTTAGTGCCGTTGTAACATAAACTTTTCAATCTTTTAAGCGAAGATTAGATCTAAGTAGATTAGCTGGTGTGTATTTTGATTTACTACGACTATCAATCCTAAAAAAACAGCCCAGTACTTCATACTGTGCTGGGCTTTATATACCCAAACCATTTCAAGGTGCGAGTTTCAGTTGGAATTAAAAGTGATTTAGGCAAGGCATTGATTGCAAGTAATAGTGGTTCTATTGTTAAAATCAATAACGCAGTATAAATCGCTTTTAAACCAACCCTTTGGGCGCTTCGCAGGCACTTACTCTCATCGTTGTTACTTCTTAAAAGGGACTGCCATTCTTGCAAAGTAACGCCTTGATTTTAAGCACCTGTGAAACGCTGAATTCTGCATCTTGAGGTGGTTTGGGTATAAATTACTGCTTAATTAAGCTGCCTGACAAAAATGTATGTAATGCAGGGTCATCATCGTCGTTATAGCTTTCTGGTACTTCAAAACCTAAAGTTTCAACGCTAAATCCTCCATCAACGGTTGTGATAGGAGTCATTAACACGCCATAACCATAATTCTGACTCTCGGTAGCCTCACTAAACATCATTAAAGATCCTAAATGCAGCTCCCAAGACGCACTACGAACTTCACCATCTAATTCGAATGAAGCGCTGCCATCTTCAGCAATGACAATATTTGATGTTTCAACACCACCACTCTCGGCCATATAGGTGAAAATATGTGTACCAATTAAGTCGACTTCGGTAAAAGAATCTTGCTCAATAACTCGCGTAATTCTTTGCATTACACCGAAGTCATCGCCATCTTTAAATTGTAAAAAGTTGCCTTGTGCTTTGACAATAAAGTGCGGGTCAGCTTCTTCTATTGGGCTACCGTATGTTTTTTCATAGAAATCGACAAACACTTTTTGATTCTCAATATCATAATTATAGTAACCTCCAGATATACCCAGCTCATCATTTTCAGTGTCATGAGCAAGCTCTAAGAAAGTACCGTCTTCTTTAAATATGCCCATAAAGAAGTCACCATCAAGCGACCCATCGAAATAAGCACCTACTAGTGGATTTCCCAGACTATAAATACGTGTTAGTACAACATCACCTTCCCCTTCAATTTCAAGAGTAAGTGTATCTGCAGAGACAGACGCTATAATGCTGCCAGCATCGTCAATCCCAAAACTTCCATTGGTATCTTCGCTTAGTTCAACAGCAAACTCACCTGTACTCTCATTCCAAGTAAAATCGCCTAACTCAAATCCCGGATGAGCATCATCAACGCCTTCATCTGCCATTGCTTGAATCTGAATCCACTTCCCATCACGTAAAACCACTGCAACATCAGGTTCATCGGCAAGTTGCCAGGCGCCATCTAACGGGTGCTCTGTTGCAGGGCGATCAATATCAACCTGCGCTTCCGCCATCGCTTTATCAAAGAACCAAGCTTGCTTATCACCTTCAGTACAACTCGCTGACTGCGCATAAACACAAACCGTTAAGAAATACCTATCAAAGTCACTAACCTCTGCTTGCGATGTATTAAACATCAATTTGCCGGAGGCTAAGCTGTAGTCATATTCAGTTAAAACTCCAAGATATGAAAAGCTAATTCTACGTTTATATTCATCTAATTCATCGTGATAGATTGTCTCAACTTTAATAGTTTCAACACCACGTTCCCTTGGCGAATAAAGCTCAATAAAACCAACGTTTATCGGATAACCATTTTCATCATAGCTAGCGTTTTCTTCTAACCAGTAGGGAGCAAATTTAGATACGCCATATTCCTTAGAAACTGAGAAGTTACGAAGATGTGATGAGTAATCCTCTGGGCGTTCGGTTCCGTCATAATTAAAAAAGCGATACTTACGGTAAGTAAAGTTTTGCCCGTTATTGGTTGCTAGCAGACGTTGAGAAAACTCACTATATACTTGGCAAACATCATCTTCAGGGCAGATTGGCTGAATGCCATTACTTGTAAAATAGTTATAACGTAAGAATTCTCCATCACTACTTACTTGCCAAGAACGAAAGTTTTGATTCAAATTAAAATTCATTAAACCATCGTCATAAACGTCGTAATGAAGGTCTGTTTGTGGTGAGTTATAACCTTGGTACACAGTCCATTTACCAAGTAGATCTGCTTCAGTAAATGAAAGCTGGTTATCTTTCACCATTAAACCAGTAACTGTTCGCGAGCTATCATCTGTTTTAGCTTCGAGTGATGCAGCAAATTGATAACCAACTTGTACATTTTTAACTAACCAAATTGCGATGTCATAATTGATACTTTCTGCGCTATTACTTATAAGCAGTTGATTCTCATCGACTTGCCAAGTAACACTGACAGGCGTTTTATCGTTATCAGTGAGCGTCCCAGTTCCACCAGAAAGTAGCTCAATACTTACAGCACTACTATACCCACCAAACTCGCTCAAATTATCAATAACCCAAGTACCAATAAGCTCATCTGCTGTCACTGCAAGTGTTTGTCGTTGTTCAATAAGGGTGGCGTTATAATTAGATTCAGAGCTGTTATACACTTCACCGCTGTTACTGAAACGAGTTTCAGTTTTGCGAGAAAACTCTACAGTTCTATTAGCATCATTTTCCAAGAGAATAATTAGATCTAACTCAACTAAATACTCACATACCTCCTGCTGCTGATCATTTTCATCATTGCTAAATGAGCAGTTTATAAGTACAGGCTCAGCTAAATTAATTGTAATATCCTGCTCTTGCTGAGACCAATTAAAGCTTGTATCGACATCAATCAAACTAGCATAGCCAGTTCCATCAGCCTTAAACTCTAACTGCGCAGTTGATGCTCTATAGTATTGCGGCTGCATTAAAATATACTCACCCACAATACTAGTAACGGTCTGATCTACAAGTTCATCATCTTCTTTAATTTCTTCTTTTGTCGATTCAATTAGACCCGGTTCTTGGCTCTCTACGGTATTAACAAAGTTATCAATATCCTCAGAATTTGATACAAGGTCTAAGGTTGATTCGACGCCTTCAGGAAGTTCATAATTTTCGTTATCAACAATAATTTTAATTAATGATGCTAAAAGTAACTTCTCATCCGCATCAACAGCTAACAATGCATCATCGAGTGCTTCTTCGGAGTTGATATCAGCACCATCACGAGTCAATAATGCAAACTCTGCGGTAGTAACATTAGTTACATTAACGCCAAAATTATCCTCTTTACTAAGTTTTCCATCAGCTCCTGCTTGCGCCAGCAAAGTTGAAATTGATTTTAGCTGCGAGACAAACTCTACACCGGGATTAATTGAATTATTACCATATGCGACTAGCTTCACTAATTCATTTGCATCAGAATCATCCACTTCAATATCTACGCTAAAACGACCCTGGGCATCCGCGGTTACTTCAAACTGTTCATCACCAATTTGAAATACAACACTAGAATTAACAATTGGCTCATCAGTTACAATGCCTTCAAATGTTATTTTTAGTGCCTTGCGCTTCAGAGCTATATTAACTTCTGCACTTGCAGTTGCATCGTCATCATCTGTTACAGTCAAAGCAAGAACAATATCTGCATCTTCTTCAACTGCAGGTGCTGTAATTGTTAATGTGCTTGTATCGCTACCAGAAAGATCAAGGGTAGGACCAGATACTTGTGTCCAAGCATATTGACTAATGCTTCCGTCACTATCAGTCGCTGTCGCCTGTAAAACTAGCTCCTCTCCCTCTAGTAACTCTGTGTCACTGTTAATTGATACTGTTGGACTTTTATTCTCTTCAGCAACAGGAGGGGTATCATCTTCGTTATTGCTATTATTCCCACCACAAGCTGTTAAGCTAATAATACTGGCTGCGAAAAGTAATTGTTTTATAAAATTCATAGACCTGAAATTTGGAGGGCTCATCATGTTAATCCTTACATTGATTGCGGTATAGCTCACTAAAAAGAGGCAACTGCAGAGCAGTTGCCAATCTCAAAGGAAGCAAATCTTAATAAACATATGAACAAGGTCAGCGCTCGATCACTCTTTTAATCATAAATTAGACTTTATGTTTGCCCGTCAATTTGAGTACTTCGAAGCATGTTTTCCCGTTCATTTTTCATTAAGGTTTTATGGTAGATGAGTTATTCAAATTGTGTGTACTGAATGCCGACAAAAATGTACTCAAATACGACATGTAATTAAAAAACAGTAGGTTAAGGTTTTTGACATTGATATTCTTTTGCCGTCACACCATATTTTTCTTTGAAAAACTTAGAAAAATACGAACGTGAGGAAAAACCAACATCATCTATAACTAGACTTACTTGGCGACCCTGCTGTAACAACTCAGCAGCTCTTTGCAATCTATATTCGCGAAGATATTCACTTGGTGTGATATTTAACAATACTTTTAACTTTCTTTGGAATTGACGCTCACTCAATGCTAAGTGCTTCGCACATTCAAGCATAGAAAAGCCCTGCTGATGAAAATGCTCAGCAACATATTCAGCTAACTTTTCAAGCAGCTTTTTGTCTCTCGGATCGAGTGAAAAGGCCGTTTTTTGCTGAGCTTTATGTGGCGACTTTTCAGATTTCGATTGTTGTGCATATTGAGCTACCCAGCCTAGCCAGTTCTCAATTTTTAAAAATAGCTCTTCTCTATCGAATGGTTTAGTGATCACATCTAGCGCGTGTTGCTGCAAACTACTCACTCGAGTTTCATAATCGCCCTTTGCGGTCAAAATAATTACTGGGATATGGCATGTAACGGGCGAGTTATGTAATGAATCTAACACAGTAAAGCCATCAACTTTAGGCATCATTAAATCAGTGATGATTAAATCTGGCACTTGGCTCAAAGCTATTTGCAATCCAACTTGACCATCTTGCGCTAATAAAACTTGGTAGCGGTGTTGTAACTCAGATTTAAGGTAATGGCGTAACTCATCGTTGTCTTCAATAATTAATACACTGGCTTTATTCTGCACTTCATTTGATTTTAAACTGATACTTGCAGCAGAAGCATGAGCAGCAAATTGCGTTGCTTGAAATGAAAGTTTAAAACTAGCTCCTTCCCCTAAGCGACTTGCCAGCACAAGCGTGCCTTTGTACTTATCAACCAAACGCTTAACGATGGCTAGGCCAACGCCACTACCTTCTACATTTGCATGACTACTCACTCTGTAGAAAGTATCAAATACTTTGCCTTTTTCAGCGTCTGCGATACCTTTACCTGTGTCTGTTACTTCTATGTTGGCAAGCTCACCTGATACGCTTACGGTTAAGCCGACTTGACCTTGCTGAGTATATTTAAATGCATTGCTTAAAAGGTTGGTAAGAATCGTGATCACCCCTTCTCGGGTGCTTTCGATAAATACGGCTTCTTCAATATCGACCTTAAAGTCGATAGGCTTTTCACCTAACACAGCAAACTGCCCTGCGACCTCTCTGGCAATTGCCGATAGTGACACAACTTTTATAATCTCTTCATGGCGCTCATCATAACGAGTCAGCGTTAATAGCTTATCAACCAAATTTTCTAAACGCCGGCTATTTCGCAATACCAAATTCAGCTGCTCACGCTTTTCAGTAATTCGCTCATCAGCTATTAGCTTTTGCAACGGCGCAATCAACAAACTCAAAGGAGTACGTAATTCATGAGATGCATGCGTGAAGAAGCGCACTTTATTTTCTAGTGAATCACTCAGAGCTTCAGCTTGCTGTTCGATGAGCGTTTTTTGCTCTGCGATTTCGTCGGTACGCTCACTAACAATTTGCTCCAGATAATATTTTTGTTTGCGTATCCGGCGAGTCCAAAGCACTGTGAATAGCCACACCATCGCCAAAATCAGCATAGCCGCTAACAGATAAAACTCACTAGTTTGCCACCAAGGAGCAAGAACGGTTATGTTTAACAGTAATGGAGTGAGCACATTTGCCCCGCTTTCACTACTAGCATTAACTTTCAACTGATATTTACCAGCAGGAAGGTTAGTATAATCAACAGATAAAAAAGGCCCTGTAGCTTTACGCCATTGCTGTTCAAAGCCCGCTAACTGATAAGAGTACAGGTTAGTCTGTGGCTCAGAGTAGTGTAGGTAACTAATCTGAAAGTGAACCCGTTTGATGCCCGCAGGAATAGTCACTGAACGGCTTTTTTCTATTTGGTATAAACTGCCTAAACGATTGACTCCTTCGTTTACCACATCCTCATCATCGAACTGCAAACTAGTAAGCGCTAACTGGCCACCAATAGCATTGATTTCAAGATCAGCGGGGTTAATGACACTCACCCCCTGTGTGCCACCAAACATCAAGCGGCCATCACGGGCTTTTAAATAAGCACCGGCATTAAATTCATTACCTTGTAAGCCATGTCGAGCTTTATAATTTTTAATGCTCATGGTTGCTGGGTCTATTTTAGCGAGGCCATTGTTGGTACTAAGCCAAACCCAATCGTCGTTATCTTTTAACAACGCATAAACGACTTGATTAGGGAGGCCTTGATTGACATTAAATTGATGCACGTGCTGGTTGCTCAAATCAATAATATTTAAGCCGTTCGACGTTGCGAGCCACATTTGCTGGTCAATTTCTAAAAACGCACGCACTGTATTATCAGATAAAGCCAAGTCGCCTTTGCGATAATTAGTGAGAGTATCGGTTGCAGCGTTGTAATGATAAGCCCCATCACCATCTGTGCCTATCCACAGATCTGCTTGCGAGCTTTTATATAAACTCGTCACCCGTGCCGTTGGAATTATAAGTTTTGTATTCGCTACAGGCTGTGCAAAACTAATAAATTTGCTGCGCTGCCTATCAAAACAAAACAGCCCTCCACCATTCGTGCCAACCCAGACATTATTTTTCTCATCGACTAAAAGAGCATATATACTGTTTTCAGTTAAGCCATGCTCGCCTTCACCTGCTCGAAAGTGACTGATGCTACCATCGGTATGCAAAACATCAATCCCTTGCTGCCAACTGCCAATCCATATATCGCCATTACGATCTTCGGCAATGGCTTTAATTGCATTGCTACTGATTGAATACGGTGAACTTTCGGTGGTTATGCGCTCTAAACGATTTAATTGCTGATCAAGAATATCGATACCGCCACCCCAGCTGCCATACCAAATACGTTGCTTTGAGTCTTCAAATAGCGCCCACGCATCGTTACTTGAAAGTGGCGCTGGCTTTTTTAACTTACTAAATTGCAATGATGCTGGGTCGAGCTTACTGATCCCATTGGCAGTACCAAACCACATAATGTCGCTACTGTCTCGGTAGATACTATAAACCCGGTTATGAGCAAGACTATATTTATCAAATGGGTCATGTGCTAAAACGGTGAAACTTGCATTAATTGGATCGTAAACATTAATCCCGCCACCTCGCGTTGCTAGCCAAACTTGGCCTTGGCTATCAAACTCAATATCACGAATTTCATTACTGCTAAGCCCAACACCGCCATCACTAGAGGTAAGCCACTGCGTCATTGTTTTAGTGCTTAACTCAATCTTGTATAAGCCACCACCCTGACTTGCCAACCAAATACTGCCATCAGCTGCCTGTTTGATAGCAAAGATACTGGCATGAATATCTATTGGCTCAGCAAAGCCAGAAAAAATAGTATTAATTTGTTGTTTATTAATAAGATCATAATGAAGTAACCCAGCTCCATGGGTACCAATCCAAAGGATGTTGGCAATTTTTGATAGCGCATAAATAGGCTTTTTTAAGTCTGTTATTAGCCTTTCAAGTTGCTGTGTTCGCTTATCGTAACGAAACAGGCTGCCGTCGTAAGTACCAATATAAACATGCTGTTGCGCTACCAATAAACTGGTGATGCGACGCTCTTTTAAGAGTGGCTCAGAAAATTGATAATTATGTAATGAAAGTTGGTTTACACCACTATTTCGCGTACCTATAAACAGCTGTGATTCGCTATCAAGTGCCAATGGATAGATATAGTTATTTGCTAGGCTATTTGTCTCATCAGAGGCTGTGAATACGGTAAACTTATTGCCATCATAACGGTTTAAACCTGCCTGCGTCGAAAACCACATAAAACCTTGCTGATCTTGCACAATATCGAACACAACACTTTGCGATAATCCATCCTCAATATCGTAATTATGAAATGCAGACCAAGCTGAAGGTAAAAACAGAAGTACTAATATCGCTATTAAAAAACGGATCATCCCTAAATCTACACATTTATTATTAGTTATTAATCAAGCGTAGTTCAGTTCAGCTAACATTCATAATCATTTCCCAATTTAGGGATGAATAACCAAGATAGATATCAAGGGGTTGGATTTAGATGCGAGTTAGCGAGGGTAAAGGCTCTAGGTTATAGGTCAAGCATAACCTTGGGAGTGTTTTATGGTGGTTTGGGTTTACCAAAGAAAAGGTTTACATGTATTGTGTTGGGTTTCGCTGCGCTCAAACCAACCTACCTGAAGAATGAACAGGCAGAATGCTGAGTGAGACACCACACTAAACAACCCTCTCGATCTAATCTGACGTCTGACAGCTGATAGCTTTTTCACCCATAAAAAAACCCGAGACTAAGCTCGGGTTTTTCTTAATGCTTAATGCATCACTATAGTTGATTACTCAACGATAGTTGCAACAACACCAGCACCAACTGTACGGCCACCTTCACGGATAGCGAAGCGTAAACCTTCGTCCATCGCGATTGGGCAGATTAGTTCTACAGTCATCTTGATGTTATCACCAGGCATTACCATTTCAACGCCGTCTGGTAACTGTACGTCACCTGTTACGTCAGTTGTACGGAAGTAGAACTGTGGACGGTAACCTTTGAAGAATGGAGTGTGACGACCACCTTCATCTTTAGAAAGTACGTATACTTCTGAAGTGAACTTCGTGTGTGGAGTGATTGAACCAGGCTTAGCTAGTACTTGACCACGTTCAACGTCTTCACGCTTAGTACCACGTAGAAGTGCACCGATGTTCTC
>NZ_LJTC01000015.1 GCF_001306915.1 Pseudoalteromonas lipolytica
CTATTTCATTTCGTAAAAAATATAAGCATATAATTTACAAAAATAAATTACATTGTTTCTGTAAGGTAAATTATATAAATCTATATGAGACATATATAAATCGTTATTCCTTCCAGAAAAAACCTACAAAACAAAGCAAAACCAACCGTTAATTTTTACTACCCAATTAACTTATTTAAAAACTACCCAAGCAGAAAGACAAAAACAATAAGTACAAAATCGTAAATTTAAAATTTAAAACTAGTTATCAAACCAACATCAGACCCAGCTTTAAAATAAAAATAAAAACCTTTTAAAAATTTAAAACCGGACGTTTTTCCAGTGAAGTAAATTTATTTTACATCGTAAACGCTAAGCGAATATTATTAGCTCACTACCACCCCACAAATAGAGCTTATACTCTAAACAATGTGAATTTTCACATTTTGTACCAATCTAAACACCATTATCAATAAAACGCTTTTGCTAACTTATCTGTAACAATATAATTACTGACATTATAAAGGTGAGCACAACTTATAAAAATGCACCAAAATGGTACTCTAGATGACAAATGCAATACGAACTTCATTCACGATTATTATTACTATAATTGCTTTCGCTTATGGGATGAGTATCTTATTAAMAAAAAAAATTAATGATTTAAATTATATTGATAGCGGAATAGAGCTGTACTATTTAACTGGTGTAGAATCGCAGATAACAAAAACGGCTTGGTATAATATTTTATTAAGTGGGCAAAACATAATAATAAAAGAGAATGAAACCTATATAGTAATAAATTCTGAGCAAGGGCTGACTGTCGCGGCACTTTCATCAGATGTAATATTATCTACACTGTTAGCTCCAATAAATATAATTATACTATTATTATTGATAATGGCTGTAAGCTGGATAGTTAATATAAGAGTACAAACTCGAAATGAGAGTTACACTCTCAAATTGCTTAATACTCAAGCATCTGATTTACTTAAAAGTCTCAACTTAGCTACCAGCTCTACAGCTAAACAACCGCATATTGAGCAACTCCGCGTCAACTATGACGCTCTTCGCACGCATATCACTAACTACACTAAAGAGTCTGAAATAAGTATATTTCAAGATAAGCTCACTCACCTGCTTGACCGCCACGCATACATAGAGCATTTAGCCAAACAACTTAGAATAGCAGAGCGACAAAAATATCGTTGCGCATTACTTTTTATCGACTTAGATGGTTTTAAACAAGTAAATGATTCTTTTGGTCATAGTTTTGGGGATGAAATTCTAATGCAAGTCGCATCACGCTTAAGTAGCATAATGCGACACCATAAGTTATCTAACTTATCTCCGACGAGCCAACTAGATCAAAACTTAGCCCGACTAGGTGGTGATGAATTTTCGATATTTATTGACCTTAAAGAATGTAAAAATAGAGCCTTAGATGTAGCGCAAAATGTTTTACACGAAATAGAACGTGACTTCGTTTTAGGTAATAAACTAATAAAAATTAGTGCAAGTATAGGCATTGCGGTTTACCCAGATAGTGCAGCCACACCACAATCACTGTTACAGATGGCTGATGTTGCTATGTATAGAGCAAAAACCGATGGTCGAGGCATTTTTAAAGTCTATTCACCTGATATGGGCAAGAAAATTAGGCGATATCATTATTTACTTGACGAAATGCGTCTTGCAATTGCAAGCGAAAATTTTCATTTATCGTTTCAACCTATTGTTGATGTTGATGACTGCGCCATTGATTATTTTGAAGCGCTTGTTAGGTGGGAGCACCCAAAAGAAGGACTTATTTCTCCTGAGGAGTTTATTCCGATCGCAGAAGAGTCGAATATTATTCTAGAACTTGGAGACTGGATAATGCTCGAATCATGTAGGCAAATGTCGGCATGGTACAACGCTGGTATGAGAAAAGTTAAAATATCTGTAAATATCTCAGGAGTACAGTTAAAGCATTGCAATATCTATGATTGGGTTATGGATAAACTATCAAAAACAGGCCTCCCTGCCCACGCATTAATGCTTGAAATCACTGAATCTACTTTTATTGAAGCAAGCAATAAGATTATTCAAACACTTGAACAATTGCGTGCAGAAGGTATTACTATCGCAATTGATGACTTTGGGACTGGCTTTAGCTCGTTAAGTACGCTTGCAGATCTTCCAATTGATGTTATTAAATTAGATCGTCTATTCGTATCGCAAGCTAAAGATAACGCTAAATACCATAAAATAATGCATTCTGTGAGCGAGCTAGGTGCTAAGCTCGGTTTAAAAGTCGTGGCTGAAGGTGTTGAAGATGTAAAACAATTTGAATTGGTAAAATCTATGGGTATCAACAGTATTCAAGGTTATTTGATAAGTCACCCAGAGTCATCTTTAAATGTGGGGCACAAAGTTTTGCAAGATAACTTAAACTTTATATCAGCCACCGGCCGTGGTGTTTGGAATATACAAAAATAGCATAAACCGCTATAATCCCAGCTATTAATCTGTACTTTTATCCAGTTGATGTTAAAAAAAAGCCTATTAACCATTTTTTTAGTTTCCTTTGCGATCACTAGCCTACTCATTGGTTCATCTATTTACACTCTCTATAGCAAGAAAAGATTGTCTGTAGACCCCAAAGTCAAAGAAATCTCAGGGATTGAATTTGATAAATTTAATCGACTTTGGGCCATAAACGACAGTGGCGATCAACCCAAGTTGTACCGCCTTAATCAAGATGGGTCTATTGCAAAAGAAATCTTGGTAACCAATGCTAAAAACATTGATTGGGAAGATATGACGCAAAATAAATTTGGTCATTTCTTTTTGGGTGATTTTGGCAATAACAAAAACGACCGAAAATGGTTAACCATTTATAAAATCGAAAATCCAATCGATATTAAAGGCGAAACCACTGAAGCAGAGATTATCAAGTTTACATACCCCGAAATGGATGGTCGCCCCATCCAACCTGATCAGCGAAATTTTGATTTAGAAGCCTTTGTAGCCTTAGGGCGACATTTGTATCTATTTACCAAAAATCGAACTGAGCCATTTGATGGCATTACTAAAGTTTACAAAGTTGGCGATCATGCAGCTAATTTTGATGCTGAATTAATTGATTCGTTCAAAACTTGCACCACCATGGAAAAGCTTTGTTGGATCACTTCCGCGGCGCTTAGCCCAGATAGAACTAAGTTGGTTCTACTTGATTCCACCAGTATTTGGTTATTTGAGAACTTTCGGGGTGATAAGTTTTTTTCTGGGGATGTATCACGTATTGATTTAGGTATTGTTACGCAAAAAGAAGCCATCACTTTTTACGATGACAACACGATTGTTTTTACAGACGAAGAGTTTAAAGGCATTGGTGGTAATGCCTATGTTATAAAGCTTGATGAAGTCGAAAAGAAGGTCATCCGCAAAGCGCCTCAAGCTGATACAAATTAAGTTCTATAGGCAAAAACTAAATCAAAGGTTAAGGTTAACGCTTAAACTTCGTTTCTAAAATCACCGACGACGTTGTTCGCTCAACACCATCTAAGTTACCAATGTCATCTAACAAGTGGCTTAACTTTTCAAGGTTTTGAGCTTGCACAACGGCGATCAAATCAAATTCACCGCTAATTGCATAGAGCTGTGAAATAGCATCAATCTGCTTTAGTTCAAGGTTCGTTTTGGTGGTCAGTTTTTGTTTCACTTTAATCGAAACGTGGGCTGATACCATTTGGCTCAAATAAGCATCTCCATAGTCTACGCTGTAGCCTTTGATCACCCCTGTTTCTTCTAATTTTAACATTCGGCTTTGAACTGTTGAGCGCGATAAGTTAAGCGCCCTCGCTAGGTCTGAAATACTCGCACGCGCGTTGGTTCTTAAGATAGCTAATAGTTTTTCATCTTGTGAAGTTATCACTTTGACTACTCTTTTCGTTAATTTGCTTTTTATTTTAGTCATTTTTCACAAAATAGCACTGCAAATTTAAGTTCCTAACCCAGATAATAAGAAAAATAGATAAGAAAAATAATCTCATCGTGCTTAATTAGGCAGGAACGGCTTAACTGACCTATTTTTTGCAATTTAACTTTTTTCATACTAAGCCAGATTTAGGTGTAATAAATGCAAGTAACAAGAGAACTTTTTAACGACGTAATGGTACCAAACTACAACCCATCAGAGGTTATTCCTGTTCGCGGTGAAGGCTCACGTGTTTGGGATCAAAACGGTAAAGAATTTATCGATTTTGCAGGTGGTATTGCCGTTAATTGTTTAGGCCATTGTCACCCAGCGCTTGTCAATGCCCTAAAAGAGCAAGGCGAAAAAATTTGGCACTTATCAAACGTAATGACAAACGAACCTGCGCTTCGCCTAGCTAAAAAGTTAACTGACGCTACATTTGCAGATAAAGTATATTTTGCAAACTCAGGTGCAGAAGCTAACGAAGCGGCATTAAAATTAGCGCGTCGTTGGGCATTAGATGTACACGGCGAGCAAAAGAACCAAATCATCGCGTTTAACAAAGGTTTCCACGGTCGTACATTCTTCACTGTTACCGTAGGTGGTCAGGCTGCTTACTCAGACGGCTTTGGTCCTAAGCCTGCTGCTGTTGAACACTGTGATTATAACGATTTAGCTGCGTTTGAAGCACTTATCAGTGACAACACCTGTGCCGTAATGATGGAACCACTACAAGGTGAAGGCGGTATCATTTCGCCAACGAGCGATTTTATCAAAGGTGTTCGCGCATTATGTGATAAACACAATGCTTTACTTATTTTTGATGAAGTACAAACAGGTGTTGGCCGTACAGGTGATTTATACGCATACCAAGGCTTAGATGTAACACCAGATATCCTAACAACAGCAAAAGCGTTAGGCGGTGGTTTCCCAATTGGTGCGATGATCACAACAGCAAGCATTGCAGCGCATTTAAAAGTAGGCACACATGGCTCTACTTACGGCGGTAACCCACTTGCATGTGCGGTAGCTGAAGCTGCTTTTGATACTGTTAATACAGCAGAAGTACTAGCCGGTGTTAAAGAGCGCGAACAGCTGTTACGCGATGGCTTTGCTGCAATCAACGAAAAATACGACGTATTTAGTGAAGTACGTGGTAAAGGTCTATTATTAGGTGCAGTACTTAACAGCAAATTTGAAGGCCGTGCACGTGATTTCCTAGTAGCAAGCACTAAGCACGGTTTAATGAGCCTTGTTGCTGGTACAAACGTTGTGCGCTTTACACCATCTTTAGTTATTCCTCTAGAGGATATCAAAGAAGGGTTAGCTCGCTTTGAAAAAGCGGTTGCAGACGTTGTAAACGGTTAATCCTAGTTGGCGCATGCTTAAAGCATGCGCCATTGGAGTGCACTTAATGCAAGTATTACGTCCTATAACAGCAAATGATTTTGCTGCGTTAAAACAAATTGCTGTTGAATCTGGTCATGGTTTTACCTCGTTACCAGTTGACGACAATTTACTACAAGAAAAAATTGAACGCGCAGAACGCAGTTTTGCAAAAGACATTAATAAACCACAAGACGAAACCTATTTATTTGTTTTAGAAGACAGTAAAACGGGTGATGTTATCGGCACAACGGCTATCGAAGCTGCTGTAGGAATGTCGGTTCCTTTATATCATTACCACCAAGGTAAAACTGTTCACCATTCACCTACTCTCAATGTATATAACACGGTTGATATTCTGAGTATGTGTAATGACTACACTGGTTGCTCTGAAATTTGTACCTTGTTCTTACGTGAGCAAAACCGCAAAGGTTTAACAGGTCGCTTTTTATCGCGTTCTCGCTTTTTATTTATGGCCCAGCATAGCGAGCGTTTTGCTGACACCATCATCGCAGAAATGCGTGGTGTAAGTGATGAAGATGGCCATTCACCTTTTTGGCAGTGGTTACAAGAACACTTTTTTAGCATTGAGTTCCCACAGGCTGACCATTTAGTTGGTTTAGGCGATAAAGTCTTCATCAGCGAGTTAATGCCGAAGTACCCTATTTATGCCAACTTACTGAGCAAAAAAGCACAAGCTGTGATTGGTAAGGTTCATGAAAAAACCAAGCCTGCGCTTAAACTTTTGGAAAAAGAAGGGTTTGAGCACCGTGGTTATGTTGACTTATTCGATGCAGGACCAACGGTAGAAGCAAAGCTTGGCAATATTCGCAGTGTCCGTGAGTCACAAGTTTGCCCTATCAGCATTGGTGAGCTTGCGCATATCAATGAGCAAAGCTCAGATACATTAGCTATTTGCAACCAAGGCGTGAATGATTTTAGAGCCACATTCACCAAGCATGCTCATTATAACCACGCTAAGCACACATTAATCGTCAGCCAAGAAGTGGCAGATGCACTTAAATTAAAACAAGGGGATGCAGCACGGTTTTTCCGTTTGTAACCACTTAAGGAGTTTAAAATGAGTGTAACAACTCAACTTATTGCTAACCAATGGCAAGCAGGCCTTGGTCATGATTTTAGTTCAATCAACCCAAGTAATGGCGAGGTTGTTTGGCAAGGAAAAACAGCCACGGCTGATCAAGTCGCCGATGCAATTAAAGCAGCTCGTAGTGCGCAGCTAGGCTGGGCTGATATGACTCTTGAAGAGCGTATCGTTATTCTTGAAAACTTTGCAGCAGAGCTTAAAGAGCATAGCGAGGAATTTGCAACGATCATTGCCCGCGAAACAGGTAAACCGCTTTGGGAAACACGTACTGAAGTAGGTGCAATGACGGGTAAAATCGCCATTTCAATCAGAGCCTATAACGAACGTACGGGTACCACAGAAAACCCAATGCCTGGCGCTAAAGCATTTATTCGTCATAAGCCACATGGTGTTGTTGCAGTGTTTGGCCCTTATAACTTCCCGGGCCACTTACCAAATGGCCATATTGTGCCAGCTATTTTAGCGGGTAATACAGTTGTATTTAAGCCGTCAGAACTAACACCACATGTTGCTGAGTTCACTTTAAAACTTTGGCTAAAAGCTGGCTTACCAGCCGGTGTCATCAACCTTGTGCAAGGTGAAGTAGACACAGGTATTGCACTTGCCTCTCATCAAGATATTGATGGCTTATTCTTTACGGGTAGCTCAAATACAGGTCACCTATTACATAAGCAATTTGCAGGTCATCCAGGTAAAATCTTAGCGCTGGAAATGGGGGGTAATAACCCACTGATCGTAAAAGATGTCGCAGATGTAAGTGCGGCTGTTCACGACATTATTCAGTCTGGTTTCATCACCTCTGGCCAACGTTGTACCTGTTCTCGTCGTTTATTCATTGAAAACTCGGCAAATGGTGATGCAATTTTAGAAAAATTAATTGCTGCAACAAAGCAAATTAAAGTCGCCGACAGCTTTAGCGAAGATCAACCATTTATGGGTGCAATGATCAGCGAAAAAGCTGCTCTAGGTATGGTTGCAGCTCAGCAGCAGTTACTTGATATGGGAGCAACCTCTCTTGTCGAACTTAAGCATCTTGAACCGGGGACTGGTTTTGTAAGCCCTGGTATTATTGATGTAACGGCTGTTAAAGATATGCCTGATGAAGAGCACTTTGGTCCTCTTATCAAGGTTTATCGCTACACAGATTTCGATAGCGCGATTAATGAAGCAAATAACACCTCATTTGGTTTATCTGCTGGTTTATTAAGTGATGATAGCGATGACTACCAGCATTTCTTAAAACGTATTCGTGCCGGTATTGTTAACTGGAACCGACCAATTACAGGCGCATCTAGCGCTGCACCATTTGGTGGTATTGGTGCCAGTGGTAACCACAGAGCGAGCGCTTATTACGCTGCTGACTACTGTGCATACCCTGTTGCTTCTGTTGAAGCCGAAAAAGTTAACTTACCACAGACCCTTGCGCCGGGCTTAATTATTGAATAATTGTTTGGCGGCCTCGCCGCCTTAATTGAAGGAATTAAACATGCACACAGATGTAAACGCCCTATTTGAAAACCTATGGGACAACTATTTATCAGTTACGCCATCGGCGGTAAAAGTACATGAGTTACTTGGCTCAACACAAAAAGATGACGTGATTAACGATCACATTGCTTTACGTACTTTTAACCATGAAAAAATCGGCTTAGAAAAACTAGCTGCGCACTTTTTAGCAGTTGGCTACAAAGAATGCAGCGAGTACCATTTCGAAGCGAAAAAACTATACGCAAAGCACTTCGAACACTCAGATCCTAAGCAACCTAAAGTTTTCATTTCTGAATTACTTGTTGAGCAATGTTCAGAAGAGCTGCAAACGATTGTCAACGACATGGTTGCACAGATTGACGAAAACGCTGTTACAGCCGATAATTTCCTGTATTCTGGTACGCACTGGCAAGTAGGTTCAGACACTTACAAAAAACTGCTCGCAGAAAGTGAATATGCAGCATGGATGTCAGCATGGGGTTACCGTGCTAATCACTTTACGGTGAGCATCAATGAATTAGCTAAATTCGATGATATCGAAAGTGTAAACCAAGCACTTAAAGATGCAGGTTTTGCGCTAAATACATCTGGCGGCGAAATCAAAGGTTCACCAGAGGTATTACTCGAGCAATCTTCAACCCTTGCTGATGACAGCGAAGTTGAATTTAGCGATGGTATTGTTGCCGTACCAAGTTGTTTTTATGAGTTTGCTTTGCGCTACGCAAAACCAGATGGTGAGCTATACACTGGCTTTGTTGCAGCATCAGCTGACAAAATTTTTGAGAGCACCAATGCTCGATAACTAAAAAGAGTTTATGTATGAGGCTAATTGGGTTTATCGTAATTTTATTTACTCTAAACACTGCGACGGCAAAAGAAAAACCTAAGCTGACAATTTTGTCTCATGCATACTATGATAACGAGGTAGATACACAAACTCTTACCCGCCATCTTGATAATGTTTTACAGCCTGCTCTAGCTGATCACTTTAACTTAGTACCTGACTTAACAAATCACGCAAGATTAATGAAACGACTAGCCAGTAATGAACCTAGTTGTACTTTTAACGCAATAAAATCGCCTAAACGCGCTAAAAACATGCTTTTTTCCACCATCCCAACTTTTATGCATGTCCAACGTGAAATATTTGCTCTAAATGAAACAATCCAAGATGAACTAAACCCTGTCTCGGTGGTAACTTTACTAAACAAAAAACGAATTTTTGGTGTTATTGGCTCCGCAAGCTATCGCGAACTTGATACTGTTTTTGCGAACCAAAAAACTAATGTGGCTTATATTTATGGTGAAAATGCATTTCTTCAACTGAGTTTATTATTAATGAATAAACGCATTGACTACATAATAGCTTATCGAGAAGCATTAGAAGCTCACTTATCTTCAGAGCAATTAGCAAGATTAACTTCAAGAAAAATTGCTGAGTATCCAGAATTTATTGATGGTTTTTTTACTTGTAGTAAAACCCCTGAAGGCCGTAAGGCTATACAACTAATGGATAGCTTCATGCTTAGCGAAAGAATGGCTAAATATCTAAAGCAGATCCATAAAGAAGGGAACTCAGAGCAGGTTTTAAACTCAATGCTTGAAACCTATTCTAATAAGTATGGAATACTCTTTCAAAACGACTAAGCAGCCTCTAACTTTTGCATAAAAATAACTCAAAATATTAGCAAAAAACACTTGCGCAAATAAAAACGCAGATCTATTATCTCGCCGCTTCTTGATGATAGCCAATCCGAGTACATTACAAACCCTGTTTGTAGCAAGGCGATAGAGCAACTATCCAAGAGTGTATTTGATTGCACAGAACAAACTGTGCGCTTAATAACACTCAACTGACTCGGACTTCCATTTTTTTCCGAGCAGTTGCTTAATTGCCGGAGAGTAAAATGGCTATTTCAACACTTACACAAGATTTAACAATCAAAGTACCTGCAGCGTCGGTTGCTGCAAACGAACCTGTAGCACAACCTTCAAACCAATTTATTGAGCAGCTCGTTGAGCAACATGGCGCGCCATTAATGGTGCTTGATTGTGAATCTATTCGTCATCAATACCGTGCATTAAGCCGTGCTTTGCCTGGCGTTGTATTACACTTTGCATTAAAGCCACTTCCTCATCCTGCGGTTGTTCGTACGCTTTTAGAAGAAGGCGCCAGCTTTGATTTAGCAACCAGCGGTGAAGTTGACTTAGTCGCTAGCCAAGGCGTACCAAGTGATCGTACTATTCACACGCACCCAATCAAACGTGATCGTGATATTCGTGATGCACTTGAATACGGTTGTAATGTGTTTGTGGTTGATAACATCAACGAATTAGAAAAGTTCATTGCATACAAAGACCAGGTTGAGTTACTTGTTCGCTTAAGTTTTCGTAATGCGGAAGCATTCGCTGATTTATCGAAAAAATTTGGTTGTAGCCCAGCAATGGCTATTGAAATCATTAGCTACGCGCAACAATTAGGTATTCGTATTAAAGGGTTGTCGTTCCATGTTGGCTCGCAAACAGCAAGCCCAGCTAAATATGTCACTGCCATTGCTGCATGTAATCAAGTGATTAACGACGTAGCCGCATTAGGATTACCTGCGCTTAGTACACTTGATATTGGCGGTGGCTTCCCTGTGCCTTACCACAAAGACGTGCTGCCAATTGAGGAATTTTGTGCGCCTATTAATGATGCCTTAGCACAGTTACCAGAGACAGTTCGCGTAATTGCTGAACCAGGTCGCTTTATTGTAGCCAGTGCGGTTACCAGTGTTGCATCGGTCATGGGTCAAGCAGTGCGTGATGGTAAGCCTTGGTACTATTTAGATGATGGTATTTACGGATCATTCAGTGGTTTATTGTTTGATGAAGCCTCATACCCTATCGACTCGTTCAAACAATCAAACGAACGTGTTGAGTCCGTGTTAGCAGGCCCGACTTGCGATAGCATCGACGTAGTAAGTGAATCAATCATGCTACCAAAATTAAACAATGGCGATTTAATCATCAGCCGTATGATGGGTGCTTACACATTAGCAACAGCAACAGATTTTAACTTCTTCAAACGTGCAGAAGTTATCGTACTGAATGATGTAGTGCAGGTTGACGCACTCACCGGTTAATCGTTTCCTCGACTAAAAGCATGTAAGGCAACATGCTTTAACTCTTAAAATGCAGCTGCTCATTCCAGCTGCATTTTTTTGCTTAAAGAAACAGTGGTTTGTAGTCGTTTTCTAATTGTTCAAACGACAAGTTACCAATAAAACGGCCAAAGCTTAGCCAGGTTGCTAGGCCTCGTAAGTCTTTAAAGTGTGGTGGTATAAATTTAGGGTCTTCAATCACACCTAAATCATGTAATTGCGATATCAGCCTGAAATCATCAATTGAGATTTTACCGACTAATAATAAGTGCAATTGATCAATTCGGCCTAATTGAATGGCAACCCGAATAAGGTTATACACCAACACGAAACCTTTGATGTAGGCGATATCTTTGGTAAAAGGTAAGCCTGTTGCTGTGCTGCCTCTAAACACGCGTTGAGTAAGTGTATAGCTTTCGTCTTTACTCAACCCTTGCGCTACATAATCACGATAAATATCAACAAATTCTGCGCCATCAATGACTTTAGTAATACCTTGAATACGGTTCACTAATTTTGCTAAACGTCGCGGCGTTGACTTTAAGGTAATAATTTCGGTCAAGACAGCAAGACCTTCTTGGGTGACCGTAGAGCTCGGAGTGCCTTTACTTAAGCAAGTTAAATATGGCTGTGCAAGACCATTTTGCGTGGTCCCAACATGGATCCAGCCTTCATGCACCTCAAGAATATCTAGCTCTCTTTGAGAAAATTTAACATCTTGATTAAGTTTAATATTATTTGCACCTGCCGCAGCATCACTCACAATACCATCACTCAGAATAACCTCAACATCAATGCCTGGCATCGTTTGAGCTACTTGTGATGCTAAAATTTTTACTACATCTTCTGCATCAATGTTTTTTGGATCATCAGGCAAGATATCAGCATCAAGCATGCTTTTTAGCGGCTGCTCAAGCATGGTTGCAAGTTCAGAAAGTGAAGGCTCTCCAGCATGGAATAAATCTTTTGGATGACCAAACAACTCAACAGACAAATCATGAAATTCAGGAGTACCACGATATTCAATCATACTGAGTACGGTTTTATATTCAGTACACATCTTGCTCATATATTGCGCAATTGGGTTTAATTGCCCTAGCTGGCTGATGATATCGCGATTTAAATCAGAAAACGCACGACGTAACTCACTTGGTACAAAACCAAGGTCACGCTGTTGGTAATAGGCTTGATCAACTGTTGGGTTCTTTTGGCACTTATGCTTAAAAAACTCTTCTTTGATTTGTTTATCCCAATTAATCGCATCAAGGATACGAATGGGTGTTTGCAGTGCGATTAATCGGTCAGATAACTCGCGTGTTTTTGCTAATAATGCCTTATCTATCATGCTCTAGGCTCACTGTGTAATGAGCCTAGAGCATAGGCTAAATTTGCATAATTACAAAGCAAAATTAAGCGTTTTTTAGCTAAAATTTAGCTTTTTTAGAGACTAATTTTCCGTCGTTGTAGAGAAGTAAACTGGGTACCGAATTAATGCCATTTTCGATAAATAAATCATTACCATAATCGATTGAAACTGGCATGGTTGCAGAGAATTTATCAACATATTCTTGCACTGCGCTTTGGTCAGTCCATAACTGACTCACTTTAACCTCGACATCAACTCCTTGCTCTGCCAACTGATTAACATGTTGCTGTGCTAATTCACACTGTTTTGCCATTGCAGGGCGCGTGTCGGCTAAGTACCAGTCGCACCATGTTGCGGTAAATAATACGGCTTTTTTTCCTTTGTTCGGAATAACCAAAGGAGTGGCTTGGCCTTGCTTTTCATTTAATAAGCGCGCTTCATCAACTTTGCCATTGTGTGATAACAAACGTAATGTGTTATCAAGCGGTTTATCAGCTTCGTGGCCTTGAAAAATCACCTTTTTATCACTATCAATCAATACATGAAAAGGGGTGCCCATAAATTCATAATGTTTAGCAACTTGCCCTGTGTGATCAGTAAAAATTGGCATAGTAAGTGAAAAACGCTCTTTAACCTTAGCAACAGCGTCTGCATCATCATTGAGATCAATATTAATAGCCACAAATTGAATTTTATCGCCATATTGCTCATATGCATGCTGAAAATGTGGCATTTGCTCCATACATGGCTTGCACCAAGTCGCCCAAAACTTTAAGTAAACGGGCTTCTTGCCTAAGTAGCTGTCAAGTTTAACTATTTTCCCCGCTTCATTTTCTAACATCAGGGGAGCTGTATTTGCTGATATGCTTTTGCTTACAAGCAACAAGCCTGTTAGTAGTATCAGGGGTATAAACTTATATTTCATTGTGTGTCCCTCAAATAAAATCTATCTTAAGTTTAAGGTAAGAGAAAATATTGTAAATTTTCGACATCTGCTATCTAAATGTGATTTTACTGATTTATCGCAAAGTAAGGTTTTAAAAATACAACAACACAATTAATACCGACATAAAATAGCACTAAACTTTTTATAGATCTGAAACGTATTACTTCAAAAAGGAGTTATCATGAAAAATGAACTAGACGGTAAATTGATCCTCTCAGTGTATGAAAAAATCATACAACACGGTGAAGACCATGAAGATGGAAAGCTTTATGAGGGTATTTGCGCTTTTTCGGATATCGATGGTTATACGGTCTATCTAAAAGGCAGTGGCGTGTTACTGCGCTTTGGTTTTCACAATACTTATCACCTTGACTATCAACATGAAAAGAACAAAGAGGACTTTTTAAAGAAAGTGCTTTATATCGCAGAACAGGAACTGTAAAGAAGTAATGAAACGACGGGTAAAAGCTGAGTCAAAGCAACAGCAAGCGTTTATTAACCAAGTTATTAATGAGCTAAAATCTAACCCAGATAAGTTAGATATCATTCGCGAAAACCTTAGTTACTATCGTGAACAACAGTTCCTCAAGCGTGGTTTTCTACTAGCTATTGAGCGCTTTGATTGGGTATTTGAAGCAAGTAACGATGTAGAGCAAATCTGTGCGCAAATTCTAGCCGATGATTACATTGGCAAACGTTTGCGCCGCTATCCCTTGCTATACAAGGGCATTTTGGAACGTACCTATTAGTTCTCCCACCGCTAAAACATGATCTGTCCGGTAAAAAATGCTAGGTTAGCGCCATTTTGAAATAACGAGAACTGGACATGTCAAAAACTATAAACTCTCACAACACCCATGAGGGTGGCAATAATGGGTTGTTTAACCGATTTTTAGCCACCGTTGAATTTTTGGGTAATATGCTCCCCCACCCTATCACTTTATTTGCAATGTTCTGCGTTGCTATTATCGTTTTTAGCGGCATTGCCGATTGGTATGGTTTAAGCGCTATCGACCCTCGCCCTGAAGGCGCTGCTGGTCGTGACCCTGATGGTGTTATTGAAGTTGTCAGCCTACTCAGTGCCGAAGGCCTGCAGCGTATCGTTACTGGCCTTGTTACAAACTTCACCAGCTTTGCACCACTTGGTACGGTATTAGTCGCTTTATTAGGTGTAAGTGTTGCAGAACACTCAGGTTTACTCTCTGCTGCAATGCGCGGCATGGTAATGGGCGCATCAAAGCGTTTAGTTACTTTTATGGTGGTGTTTGCTGCGATTTTATCAAATACGGCATCGGAACTTGGCTACGTCGTACTAATTCCATTAGCAGCCATGATATTCCATAGCCTTGGTCGTCACCCTCTTGCCGGTCTTGCTGCGGCATTTGCCGGTGTTTCAGGTGGTTACAGTGCCAATTTATTACTCGGCACCATTGACCCCCTACTTGCAGGTATCACCACGCCAGCAGCACAAATGATTGATCCAAATTACCAAGTTGGCGCTGAAGCAAACTGGTATTTCATGATGATTTCGGTATTTTTAATTGCCATTTTAGGCACATTCGTTACCGAGAAAATCGTTGAGCCACGTCTTGGTAAGTACAACCCTGATGAAGCAAGCAACGATTTGCCTAAAAATGATATTGCCGGTTTAACCGATAAAGAAAAATCAGGTCTTAAGTGGGCAGGTGTGTCACTGTTAGTGGTGTCATTATTACTTGCTTGGACAATTGTTCCTGAAGACGGCATTTTACGTAACCCGGAAACAGGCCTTGTTGCACACTCGCCATTTTTAAAAGGCATTGTGGTCTTTATCTTTGTGACTTTCGGTATTCCGGGTTTTGTATACGGCCGCGTTGTTGGCACCATGAAAAACGATAAAGATGTCATCGATGCCATGAGTAAAAGCATGAGCTCGATGGGGATGTACATTGTGCTGGTTTTCTTTGCAGCACAATTCGTTGCCTTCTTTAAGTGGACCAACCTAGGTACAATTTTAGCCATTAACGGTGCAGCTCTTTTACAAGCATTAAACCTAACAGGCCCTGAAGTATTCGTGCTATTCATTTTAATGTGTGCATTAGTAAACTTAAGCTTAGGTTCTTCATCTGCACAATGGGCTGTAACGGCCCCCATCTTCGTGCCAATGTTAATGCTAATCGGCTATGCGCCAGAGACTATTCAAGCGGCGTACCGAATTGGTGACTCGGTTACTAACCTTATCACCCCAATGATGAGCTATTTTGGCTTGATACTGGCTGTTGCCACTAAGTATAAGAAAGACATGGGGATTGGTACATTGGTTGCGACCATGCTTCCTTACAGCATGATCTTCTTTATTGGTTGGGTCGCGTTATTCTACTTATGGGTATTTGTTCTGGGTTTCCCAGTTGGCCCTGAATCACCGATTTACTATCAGCCTTAAAGCGCTTCTTAAAGGTGTAAAAAAGCCAAGCTTTGAAGCTTGGCTTTTTAATGTTTATCGATATGTTCGATAATAACTGCGTCTTATCATTGTCAATGCGAATAATAACAAGATTAAGCTCATTGGCAGCGTACCACCGCCACTGGTTTTGTGTTCTACACTCACCTGCTTATACGCTTTAACAACCACATTAAATTGTCCTTGTGTTGTTCCGCCATCACCATCTGAGATAACAAAGGTGACTGTGTCAGTACCTTCAAAACCTGCATTTGGAGTATAGGTAATCGTCCCATCATCGTTAATGACCACACTGCCATTCTCTGCTGTGGCTGAAATTATAGTGAAGTCATTATTATCTTCATCTGTCACATTTGCCAAAATATCAATCGTGACTGGACTTTGATCATCGGTGCTAACATCAATGATGGCATCTATCATCGGCGCTTCATTGGCTACGACGTCAACTATCACTGTCGCAAAATCAGCCCCTCCCTGACTATCTGAAATGCTATAACTAATCGTTGCAATTCCTAGGTGCTCTGCTTGCGGGACAAAATAAAGTAAATTATTAACAATACTTACTTCACCAATGTCTACTGCTGCGGATGTCAGAATTAACGAATCATCATTCGCATCTGTGTCATTCGAGAGTACATCAAGATATGTACTAATGTTGCGTTTAACCCTAACCATATCATCTTCAGCAACCGGTTGAGTATTTGTACTCATTGTACTGGCAATACCACTTGGATCTTCGATGATACGATTTACTTTTCCGTCGGCGTCATTTGGGCCACCGTCTTCAATAGTAAGTTGAACACACCAATGTCCTTCAGTTAATCCTTGGGTATACTGAGCATCATGTGGTGGTGGACAGAAGCCTTCTGCACCAGGTGCTGATGCAATACTATTGCGACTATCTACGACAAACTCAGTCCATCCGGTATGCATTAGCTTACGATATACAGCATTGCTCGGAATAGGTGCAAACTGAGCTATAACAATGCCGACTGACTGACCCGCTACGGGGATTTGGCTAACGTTAAAGTCAAAGACTCCGCTAGCATAATCAAATCCAGCATCTGCTGTGGCACCTGAACCATAATTCCCGTAATGCATTACTTCTTGCTCTGACACTCCGGTATTGGTGCCATGTGCTACAAACGCTACATGACCTAGGCTAAGTTGCAAACCTGGCTCGGTTTCCATTAAGAAAAATTCACTTTCGTTCAGTTTTTCTTGTACAACGTTGAGCGCTAACGAATCAGCATCTAAATAATCAGGTATGCCATCATTATCAGCATCCCCGTAACCTTCTTCATTATCAGGAATACCATCAAAGTCAGTATCTTCAGAAGATAATTGAGGCATTGAGTCAACAATAGTCAGTTCTAATAGTGAAGAACCCGCTTGTTGTCCGTCAAACACGCCGACTTCAAATTGATACGTCCCTAGCTCAAGAAGTTGTGGATCAAAAGTAAAACTCTCTTCAACACTGTCAGTATCGACAATGGCACTATCAGACGTTAACCAACCATATATGTGTGTATCGGTTAGGTTTGCATCCGTTACTAGTGTCGTTAACGTTACATCACCACCTTGTCTATTTATGATTCGCGTCACTATCCCTTGCTGATTTGCAAAGACCTCAATGCTTGGCGCAACATTCCCCTCTTCGATGGTAAGAGTATGCTCACCTAATGGACCGACAACAGCATTCTCAGGCGTTGAAAACTGAAGAACCAGTGTTTCAGACTTCTCATCAATGTCATCAGATGACACGTTAACAATCAGACTCGCTTCACGTTGCCCTTTTTCAAATCTAAATTCACCTTCAACTAGGTCATGGTCTGCACCCTCTAGCGCATCTCCAGATACTGTATATGGCACAACCACTGGGTAGTTAACGGCATCACCATTGAGAATTGCTTTAATAGAAACGGCCGTCCCCTCAGTTGCAGTTTGATTTTTACTAAAGTTAACCTGAGGAATAACATTGATTAACTGCGTTGCAGAAACTTGATCATCGCCTTCCCCGGCGCTCCAAATCACAGTGTGAGTCCCCGGTGCAAAGAAACCTTTTGAGCTTGCGGTGACACGAACTGGGTTACCCAGTGCATCCTTCGCAATAGCAGTGCCCATATTCACTTTGGTGAAAAGACCTTTAGATGCAATTGTTTTGTCTTCTGGTGCTGTAATCGTAATTTCAGCTGCCGTAGACACAACAGATACCACCAATGTGACTTCAACCACTTCACCATTTGAATCTTTAATTTGATAAGTAATTACAACATCAGCATTCAAGCCAACTGGGGCTAAGTACTCTAGTTTGTTATCGACAATGCGGATCGTGCCAGCACTCACGGTTGCCTTAACAAGAGTAAGTTCATCACCGTCAACATCAATATCGTTTGCGAGCACATCAAGCACCACATACTCATTTAAATCCGCATTGATGGTAAAGTTATCTGGCATAGACACTGGCGCATCATTGATTGCGTTAACGACAATAGTTACTGTCGCAATATTAGAGTTCAGCATGCCATCCGATACGGTGTAACTGAAACTATCAGTACCATTGAAGTCAGCGTTTGGTTGATACACCAGATGGTTTGCATCCATTATCAATGTACCATTACTCACAGGTGTCACAAGATTAAGCGTAACCTCATCACCGTTTTCGTCGAAATAGTTTAGCGAAAAGGTAATGCTTTCATCTTCATCCATGCTGAACTGTTCGTCATGGGTAACCGGTGCAACATTCGCGATAATGACAACACTGGTTGCATCTGAGGTAAAGGTTTCTGTATTACCATGGCCATCAACATAGGTTACGACAACTGTGATTGTCGCGCCAATATCAGCTTCGGTTAGCATGTACTCTGCAAGCGTTGCACCAGTAATGATTTCGCCGTTACGCATCCATTGGTAGGTAAACTCACCTACGCCATCTGGGTCTTCGATTGTCGACTCAACAGCTAAGGTTTCACCTTCTTTTGCTTCACCAGTAATACTGATCCCGCCCGTGGCTTCATCGTTAACATCGGCCACTGTGATAGCAAAGGTTTGAGTATCGGTTAACCCTCCTGCATCAGTGGCAACTAAGTTGATACTATGAGTACCTACATCATCATTACTCGGCGTACCGCTTAGCTCGCCTGTTGTAGGGTCAAAATCAAGCCAACTTGGCAGCTCTAGCGCACTTAATTTATAGCTATCTGCACTGTCTATATCTTTAACAGTAACAACATAACTATACGCTTCATCTTGTGTAGCCGACGTGACCGGGTGAGATTCAATAACAGGCGCATCATTGACTGCTAACATGGTGATAGTCACTGAGGCTGTGTTTGACTGTGCACCTTCATTATCAAGTACAGAGTAAGTAAATGAATCAAAGCCCACATAATTGCTAATAGGCGTATAAGTAACTGTACCATCTACATTATTGGTAATATGACCAAATGCAGGGTTTGTTACAATATTCACTGAATCCTCATCAAGATGACCATCAATGTCTGAATCATTCTGCGTCACATCAATAATCACGCTCTCATCTTCATTGGTCTGGATCACATCATTATTTGCTAATGGTGCATCGTTAACAGCTGTCACCGTAATGAACACCTCTGCATGGTTTGACCAAAGGCCTAAATCGTCTTTAACACGATAAGTAAATGTGTCTGCTCCATAACTATTACTATCTGGTGTGTAACTGAACACGCCATTGTTCACTTGTACATTACCGTGTTCAGGCTGTATAACAACTTCTAGACTCGTCTTATCAAGGGTGCCATCAACATCGCTATCGTTACCTAACACATTGATATTATGAGATGTGTCTTCAAGTAATACGGCAGTGTCATTTTGTGCAACTGGCGCATCATTCACACTATTTACCGTTAAAGTGACTGTCGCAATATTTGACATTAAAAACTGATCATCTTTGACACTATATTCAAAGCTATCAGTACCAAAGAAATCTGAATGTGGTGTAAAGCGGATTGTGCTTAACTCTTTATTGACAGTTAGCTCGCCATGCTTAGGGGCTTGCGTTATCGTCACATTCTCTGTAAGCAACTCACTATCAACATCAATATCGTTGTCAAGAATAGACAACTCAATTGATGTATCTTCATCAAGTACACCTAAATCATTGGTCGCCACTGGTGCATCATTAACTTCACCGATAGTCACTAAAACACGTGCAATATTTGACACTGCACCTGCTTTATCTGCAATACGATACGTAAATGTATCGCTACCATTAAAGTTAGACGTAGGCGTGTAAACAATGCGCTCGTTTTGAACATTTGCTTGACCATTTTCAGGTGCAGAAACGACTGCTAAGCTTGATAAGTCGAGTGAGTCTCCTTCGTCAATATCAGCATCGTTTAGTGCAACATCAATTTCAATGGCCATGTCTTCTTCGGTCATCGCGCTATCGCTATTTGCAAGAGGCGCGTCATTAACAGGATTAATAGTAATGGTCACCGTCGCCACATCAGAACGGCCATGCTCTATGTCATCGACTGTATAGCTAAATGTATCGGTCCCGTTAATATTCTCATTCGGCGTATAAGTGATCACACCATTTGCCGTATTCAAGCTAGTTTGACCTTGTGTTGGCGTTGTAACAATCATCACGCTTGCTGGGTTTAGCTTACTATCGACATCACTGTCATTGGCAAGAATATCAATCGCAACACTATTATCTTCATCAACACTGGCGATGTCATTTTGCACATCGGGCGCGTCATTCACGTTCTCAACCGTAATAGTGAAAGTTTGCTCAACCGTTGCATTGGCACTGTCAGTGACGGTTAGCGTCACAGAGTGCACACCGACATCATCATTGCGAGGCGTACCAGTAAGCACACCTGTTGAACGGTTAAACACCAACCAGTCAGGGTAGTTTGTTGCTCCATACTTCAAGGTATCGTCTTTATCGACATCGCTTGCGTTCAAGGTATAGATATAGCGATTATCCTCCGTTGCCACTGTAATTGGCGTTGAAGAAATCACCGGCTCGTCATTCACGTTTACAACCGAGATAGTGAATGATTGAGTATCAAGTGCATTAGCACCGTCTTTGACGCTCAAAGTAACAGCATGCTCACCCACATCATCATTGCTTGGTGTTCCAGAAAGTACGCCCGTTGATGGGTTGATCGTCAACCAATTAGGGAGCTTCGTTGCCGCATACGTTAGGGTATCACCTTTGTCAGCATCCTTTGCTGTTAACGTGTAACTATAAAAACTGTCTTCGGTTGCCGATGTGATTGGCACAGAAGAAATTTCCGGCGCGTCATTCACATTTTCAACCGTGATAGAGAATGATTGCGAAACAGATGCGCCAGTACTGTCAGTAACAGTTAAAGTAATGGCATATGTACCAATGGTATGCTTATTTGGGGTACCATACAGTTCGCCCGTAGACCTTGTAAAGCCTAACCATCCAGGGATCTTCGTTGCTGTATAAGTCAACGTATCGCCTTTATCGATATCGCTCGCAACAAGGGTGTAGCTGTATGGCTGGTCTTGTGTTGCTGCTCTAATCGGCGTGGAAGAAATCACAGGCTTGTCATTCACGTTTTCAACCGAAATCGTGAATGATTGAATGTCACTTGCATTTGCCTGATCGGTCACTGATATAGTCACCGTATGATCACCTACATCATCATTAGTCGGTGTACCCGCCAGCAGACCGGATGGGTTTAGCGATAACCAACTTGGTAATTGGGTCGCTCTGTATGTAAATGTATCGTCCTTATCAGCATCAGATACTGTTAGTTGATACGAATAAAGCGTATCTTCTGTTGCTTGAGTAACCGCAATTGATGAAATGCTCGGCGCGTCATTTACACCAATCACCGTAATCGTGCCATTCACTGGCGTTATACTATTGCTGCCATCAGTTAAGTTAAATGTAATACCCAGTGAGCCAGAAAAATTAGCCGCTGGTTTAAATGATAAATTTGCAAGTGTAGTGGTGACATCCGCGAGGGATCCACTGACTGTTAGTGTCGCATTGTCATTATTATAATTAACGACGGCACTACCACTCGCCGCGCCTGCTAGTAAGCCAGATGTGTTATTAGCAAGTGTAATTGTCAGGGTAACATCATCACCTTCTTCATCGGTGATTTGATAATTATCGAATAGTAAGCTTGCGTCGCTGTCTTCTGCAACAGAAAGCGCATAACTATCAAATACTGCTCGGCTGGATTTCATCGCCGAAGCCTTGAGATCATTAATAAAATCAGTGAAAGAAATATATAAGCTGTCGTCACTCGCAATAGCGAGTGTAACATTAACTGCTCTATCTGATGTAGAGCCTGACTGAGTCATCGAATGCCAACCTGTGCCATTAAATCTCATCACTGTAGCTTTTCTGTTTTCTTCATAGTCTGTAAAAGCGACATAAAGGTTATTATTACTGTCAAACTCAATATCGAGTTGACCAACTCTTCCTTTAGATATGCCTGCTTCGCCTAAAAAGACCCAATCTGTCCCATCGAATGTTCTTACTGAAGGAATACGTGCGCTGGAATTGTAAGCAAGGTAAGGGATATTATTATTAAAAGCTAAGTCAAGATTAATAACATCTTCAGAGAAGTTCACAGGCCCTACTTGTTCCCAATTATTATTGACTAACTTTTTAACATTGCCGCTATCAGACTTACCATGATCAACATATGCAAGGTAAGGTGTGTTACTGTCATCAAATGCTAGTGAGAGATACCTTGGATCACTAGGTGTAAAATCAGTGCCACCCACAGTAAGCCAATTTGTACCATCCCATTTTTTTACAATAGCTTTATTAGAATAACCAAAATCCTGATAAGCAACATATAGGTTGTCTGCACTATCAATTGCAATTGCAGTATGCTTTGCTTGATCTAGACTAACAGGCCCCTCGCCTACAACTAGCCAACTGCCGTTGATAAACTTTTGTACAACAGTTTTACCTCCAAGTGATCTATCCTGATAGATGATATAAGGGGTATTGTGACTGTCTATCGCAATTTTATGATGGCCGACAGACCCCGCTGAGAAATTTCGAGGCCCTACATATTGCCAAGAATCACCCTCTAATTTCATTACAGTCACACCGGTTTTATCATCGAGATAATCCGCGAAAACCACATAAGGAACATCATTATTATCTAATTTAACTTCAATTTCTTCGGCATACGCTTTAGAAAAAGCCGCATTACCCACAAAATCCCATTTGAGCTTATTGGTTATCACTGGCGCATCATTCGTTAATGAAATCGAGATAGCAAAATTTTGATTGGTAACTGGCTCAACACCATCTTCCAAGCCATCGGCTAGGTCAAACGTGAAGCTATCAGAGTTAGTCTCAGAACCATTGTGTTTGTAGTAAAGGTTTGAATCATACAGCGTTTGCTGGGTAAACGTGCCATTTACAGCAAGCGCTTCGCCTGAGTCTAAGCTGCCATTATTATTCGTATCAACAAACAAACTGCCATTGCTTGGTGCTGATTTAAGTGTAAATGTAAGCTCTGCGCCTGTGTCATCAGGGTCTGAGGCTGATAAGTCAAGTGTAGAAATTAGTTTTGTAGTACCTTCATCGATTGAAAGGCCTTTATTAACAGAAACTGACGGCGCTTTGTTAGGTGTAACTACGTTATAAGTTAAAGTTACCGGCGAGGCGCTCTCTGTGCCATCAGTCAGTTCGTTAGTGAATGTGAATTCACCAGTATAGTTACTATCAAGATTGAAGGTTAAATTTTTGATTGTTGCTTTTACATCACTAACACTTCCAGAGACTGTTAATACACCGCTGCTTGGCTCGTAGTTATAATCAGCCCCACCGCTTGCATTACCTGAAAAGCTCCCTGCGTTGGTATCCGAAAGTGTAATCGTTAACACCACATCGTCAGCGTCTTCGTCTGATATTATGAAATCAGCAAACGGATCTCCTATTGAGTCTCCTTGAGTAATTATTCTAGATGAATCTGAGAATGTTGTTGTTGCATATTTCATTACACTGGCAAAAAAAGTTGAAGTACCCTCAAAATAAATAACATATGGTGTATTTTGGCTATCAAGGGCAAAATGGCTGTAGGTCGTAATTCCTGGAGCAAACACTCTTCTCCCAACAAACTGCCAAGCATTATTTTCGAATGTTATAACGCTGCCCCCAAATTGATCGGCTTCATTATCTATGAAAAATAAAAATGGTATGTCATTCTCACCAAATTCAAGCTTAGGGAAACCTGCACCACCTCCAGATACATCCTCAACAACTAAAGACCAACTTGTTCCATCAAATTTATAAATACCGAGCCCGTTAGCAGAGCTACTATTTTCAGTTCTAGTGCTTAAAAAAATATTGTCATTACTATCAATTGCTATTGACGGTTCAATTGCACTGGTATCTGAAATACCTGGTTCGCCGACATATACCCAAGATGAGCCATTAAACGACATCACTGAAGCTCCAGTACTAGAGTGAGAGTAATCTCTAAATGAAACGTAAGGCGTATTTGAGCTATCAAAAGCAATTTCAGTATAGGTTGCCTCTGATGGCGTAAACCCCTCTATACCAACACTTACCCAGTGATTACCATCATATTTTTTTACAACAGCTTTACTTCCAAAATTTGCATTGTTATAAACAATATGCAAAACGCCATTATTATCAAATGCTAAATTATTGTATAAAATATGCCCACTTGAAACAGGTGAGCCAACATCCACCCAAGATGTTCCATCAAAACTTAGTACTCTTAATCCTCCGTCATCAGTGAAGCAAATAAACGGGGTGTTATTATTATCAAAGATTATATCCGAGTAATGAACAATACTACTTGTAATATCTGTGTTACCGACATGTTCCCAATCCGTACCATTAAATTTTAATACCCTTAAAGGTGAATCTGAATTTCCCGAGAAAATTGCCCAGGGTACATCATTAGCATCCATGCTAATGTTTATACCCACAGGAGAGTATCCACCTCTTGTGAACCTAGAGTTACCAACAAATTCCCACCCATTACTTGAAAAACTAGGCGCTGTATTTTTCTTTGTAACTGTTAATTCATCACCCTTCTGGATGTTTCTGTCTGACAAAGAAAGATTATCATCATCCAGTATAAGCGTACCCGCTTCAGAGATTCGAGCGATAATCACCCTCTCTAGCGGGATACTCGTTTCATCGCTTATTAATTGTCGTAGAGTACCAATACTGTCACTGGGCTCTACATCAAGCGTAAACGTTTTACTAGGAGCGATAATTGTTATTGGCATAGCCAATATCGACATGGGCGCAATAAGTGCGACTAAGTATAAATATTTAATAATTGTTGATAACATGGCATTTTAATCCTGTAGAAACTTCAAGCTGTTTGCTAATTCACGATGAGTGGTTTAGTAAGTAGACTCAGCTATTCCTTGAGATAATTAAAAATGTACGCCCCCTGCATACATTTGGAGTTGATTAGTTAAACTGATACTTAGCGCCAATTGAAAACATTGACGTTGAGTAATCATCTAACCTAGCTTGGTCGTAACTTAAGAAAAGTAGAGTATTTTCAAATATTGAATAGCTGATTTCACCGCCAAAAGTTACACTATTGCCGCTGCGTTTCGCTTTAAAAACATCTGATGTATTGATTTGGTATTGGTAATCTTGTTGCCAATCAAGGTACCCAAGTTTACCTGTTAGTGATAGGTCATTTGTTAGAGGCCATGATGCTAAAACAACTAGGTGTGGCCCCTTTGCAGATTCAGGGTAAGTTGCTTGCATTACATCATGAAAATTGTCTAAATCAGTCACCTCTCCTGTTAAACGAAAATTTCTATCGCCAAAATCTAAATAACCCAGTTGGACTGAAAATATAGAATCTAGCTGATATCCAAATCCTAGTTGATAACCTACGTCAGCATCTTTCACTGATAAGTTTTCATAATTGACACTCTGTGCAACAAGCTCATTTTTAACAGCGTCTGCCTTAAAATCAGTCGAAGCGTGGCCTATTTGGCCATACAAATACCAATTATTTTCTTTAGCTTGCCCATCTGTACTGAATAGTGAGCCACCAGAAAAAAGAATCAGTATAAAAGCCCATGAAAAACAACTAGAACTTTTAGTTAAAAAGTATTTATGGTTCAAAATAAAGCACTCTCTTAATCTAATTAAACGGGCACAGAATTGATTTAAATACAATAATATGTAGATTTAAAAGTCAGAATATCAACTCTGCATTTATGTTTTACATTAGATGAAAAGATGAGTGATCCGAATCAGAATCTTCCTAAATTTATGAGCTTGTGAAATTTCCGACAGACATTGTTATTAGTTATTTGGTGATTTTGAATAATTGACAAAAAATCAATTCTAAATAACTAGTCATAGTTTGAAATAAATGGGCTATTATTATTCATAAAATAATGATTCCCGCTTTATTAATGAAAAATAGCTATAAATTTAAATTTATTTTTTATACCCCTATTATTTTCTGTATCTGCTCAGCGGTTTTTGCAAACCCGACTAAGCAGCTCGAATCGGCCTTTGCCACGTCGTTGGTTTTAACCGATGGTGATAGTATTACCTTGGGTTTTGGTGATTTTGATCCACAAACACTGTTTGACTCGCAACATGCCAACAAAGATGAAGACAGTATTGCGCTTAGAAAAGAACTCAAACTCTACAGTATTCCTTACACTTGGCAGCTTGATGAGCCTGTTTATCAACACAAACTAAGCCTGACCAGCAAAGTAAGCTATTTAAATCAATCAGATTTCATTTCGCTTTTTGATAATGTGGCTGACGACTATATTTCAGAAACAGTGTATAACGGGATGATCGGTTTTAATGCCGAAAAAGCACTTGGCTCTAAATGGTCATATCAATTTGGTTTTAATACTCACTACTTACATTACAACAATGATTATGAGTACAACTCTCCCGAGTCTAGACGTAATTTTAAGCCTTTAGCTGAAAATCTTTACACCAACCTCAATAGTAATGCACTGGTGTTAAACCCTAATGCGACCATGATCTATCGCTTACCTAGGCATTGGGGCTATTACGAGTACAAACTTAACTTTAATTATTACTATGGCTGGGCACTCTCTCACCCTGATGGAATAAATAATGCGGCGCCTGAAACATGGCGCACACTCAATGGTATTAAAGCTAAATTTAACATGTTCAAAATCGGGGTTTTTGAGCAAGCTTTTTACATCAAAGGCCAACGTATCGATTTAGGCGGCGATAGTCGGGTAGCATTTGGGACCGATCACTTTTATGAATACGGTATTGGCTTTTTATGGGATAGCAGAAAATGGACGTCATGGTTCGATAACTTTGGTATTGGTATCAACATTCACAATGGCAGTAGCCTAGATGGCGCTGCTATTGTCTTGTACTTTAATGAAATTTAAGTCCAATATAAAAACACAAACTGAGCAAACAGACTATATTATTAGATATACTTAGAATTCAAGGAAGATTATATGAAACATCACCTCGCAATTGCATGTTCATTGCTTGCCTTAACGGCTTGCGATAAAACCTCTGAACAAACAGCTAAAACGCTTCCACTGCAAGTGAGTGCAGCAGATACCATTTATTATGGTGGTGATATTCTTACAATGACTGGCGATGAACCAGAGTATGCGCAAGCAATCGCAACGCAAGGCGACAAAATTATCTTTGTGGGTGATAAAACTAAAGCCCTTGAGCATAAGTTTGGTAAAACGAAGCTGATTGATTTACAAGGCAAGACCCTAATGCCTGGCTTTGTAGATGGCCACAGTCATGTGTACGCGGTAGGCTTGCAAGCCATGGTAGCCAATGTATTACCTAGTCCAGATGGTGATGCTAACAGCGTTGAGCAAATCGTTAATATTCTCACAGCTGCACAGAATAACCCTGATTACACCACTTTTATTGAAAAAACAGGCGCTATCTTAGGATTTGGGTACGATGATGCTGAGCTTGATAGATACCCTACAAAAATGGACTTAGACCGAGTTAGCACCGAAAAGCCTGTGATCATCATTCATACCTCAGGGCACTTAAGTGTGGCAAACACTAAAGCGTTAGCCATGGCTGGCATCGATGAAAACACAGAAAATCCTGACGGCGGGATAATTCGTCGCATGACAAACTCACAAGAGCCCAATGGGGTGCTCGAAGAAAACGCGCACTTTGGATTACTGTTTAAACTTATGAAATCTGTTGATCCTGATTTACAAGATTTAATGCTGCAAGAAGGGCAAAAACTCTATACAAAATACGGCTACACAACGGCCCAAGAAGGACGTGCTACCCAAGAAGCTTATGACTCGATGGTAAGAGCATCAAAGGCAGATAAATTCGTGATTGATATAGTTGCCTATGCCGATATGGCCACCAGCAGCGGATTTATGGACTCAGCCTATAACAGTAACACCTACTTTTCGCATCGGGGGTGTAAAACTTAACTTTGATGGCTCACCGCAAGGTAAAACCGCTTGGTTATCTCAGCCATACTTAAAAGCCCCCGAAGGCCAAGAGCAAGGTTATGCAGGCTACCCTACTTTTAATGATGAGCAAGCTTATCAGTATATTGAAACGGCCTTTGCCAATGACTGGCAGGTAATGACGCATGCAAATGGTGATGCCGCCATTGAGCAGTTTTTAAATGCCGTTGAAAGTGCCAATAACAAGCTCGGCAAAAAAGATCGCCGGCCAGTACTCATTCATGGTCAAACAATTCGTCAAGATCAGGTAAATCGTCTTAAAGAATTAGGCATATTTCCATCGCTCTTCCCAATGCATACGTTTTATTGGGGCGACTGGCATGTAAATTCAGTGCTAGGTCACCCCCGTGCCGATTTTATTTCACCCACTCAAGCTGTTCGCAAACAAGGATTAATGTTTAGCACCCATCATGATGCACCAGTCGCCCTACCTGATGCACTACGTGTATTAGATGCAACTGTTAACCGCACAACCCGTACAGATCAAGTATTAGGGCCAGAGCAACGTGTTTCTGTGTATACTGCACTACAAGCAATGACCACATGGCCTGCGTATCAACATTTTGAAGAAAGTTCAAAAGGGCAATTAAAACAAGGGATGCAAGCAGACTTGATAATTCTTGATAAGAATCCGCTAAAGATAAAGCCTGTAGAGCTACATAACTTACAAGTGTTAGAAACCATTAGTCGTGGTGAAACCGTCTACAGCAAAAATTAAACACACTTTAAGGAGTAAAATGAATAAGTTCATACAATTAGCCTGTGCTGCGCTGCTGTCTTTTTCTGCATTTGCAGCACAAACCGTTACTACAAAACTGGATATTTTAAATCTTAAGGCGCAGTCTGAGAATGTGCTAACTTCAGGGCAGCCAAGTCAAACTGATTTTGCCAAGTTAAAGCAACTTGGTGTTCAGAACATCATCAACCTTCGCGGTGATAACGAAACGAATTGGTCTGAGCAAGAGCTAGTCACTGAGCTTGGTATGAACTATTACCATATTCCTGTGCAATCTAAAGCTGATATTACCATTGAAAATGCTACGAAACTTCAGGCCTTACTCAATGAGCACCAACAACAAACCACCTTACTTCACTGCGCGAGCAGCAACCGTGTCGGTGCTCTCGTTGCGCTATACAATGCGGTAACCTTGAATAAGCCAATTGATGAAGCTGTTGAGATTGGTAAACAATGGGGCTTAAAAAGCCTTGAAGGGGTGGTAAGAAGCAAAGTTAACGAAGAGGTTGGTCAGCCATAAGCTGACCAACATATTAGTTTATATTGCTTTTTTCTGACTCTCTTGTTGTTTCTTGGCTTCAACTTGCTGGAACATTGAATCCACTAATTCGATAATTTTATCGTTTGCATCAATAAATTTATCCAAACCACCACCCGTTCGATAGCTTGCTTGCGCAATTGTTTTAGATTGGTCAACATTAGTGACCCAGATATTGGCATAGGCCATATAAAGAGCTAAATCCCAATGCCAGTTCGCAACATAAAATGCAATTGCATCACAACCGTTTGTGTTAGCAGTTGAGATGTCTGTTTGATACGCTTGGTGTTTCATAACATAGTTAGCCGGTATCACGCGTGTTTGCACGTTATGTTTTGCAAAACCTGTTTGCAATGATGTTACAACACCTTCTTTAACTGCTTGATGCTCTGCAATACACACAGTTTTTGGTTTTTCCGCTTCAAAACGACTTACATCTTGTTTCGCCGCACATCCAGCAAGGATAGTTACCGCAGCAGCAACAGCTGACATTTTTAAATATTTCATTATGATTTTCCTTTTTTATAATTACTTAGAGCTGCCATGCATAGCTTAGTTTAGTGAAGAAGGTACGCTCGTCACGCTCAAGACTTTTCAAAGAGTCGTCTTGATATCCTTTGTCTGAATAACCTAAGTAAAACAGCGTCTGAGAGTTAATTTTGTATGAATACACCAGCTGACTGCCATAATCGCGGTTAGTTTGACTGACATCAAATCGATAAGCTTCGTTGTTTCGATCGACATCTTCAAACTGCAAAACGAGTTTTAGCATTGAGCGCATATTAAATTTATAATAAACACGTAAATCAGTTAAATTTGCAGTATAAACACGATCATTTTGTTCGTTATCTAGATAGCTGTAACTGTGCTCTAGTTGAACCTGCCAATGATCGTTAATATCCCATGTCATCTCAGGTTCAATACGAACCATGGTACCTAAAGCTGCATTACTGTAATCAATTTTGCTGCCATATTGAGCATACAATAAGAACCGCACATCACGAATAGGTCTAAAACCACCGTAGATATAGCCTATATTTTGATTAAAGAACTCGCCGGCATAAAACTCATTACGATGAATAAAGCCAATTTCTGTTTGCGACTGCATCTTACCTTTAAAAGTAATAAAGCCATCGTATTCTTCTTCGAGTAAGTCGCCATTTTGTGCCCACGTTTTATCCCACTCAACATTGTAGCTGTACTCTGTGATTGCATCATCAGCATCACGATACCAAGTTTGCCCACCACCTAATTGTACTTGTTCGTAATCAACTTTAGCTTGGTAGCCTAAATCAGAGCGGTATTCTTTACCTATATTTTCGTAATTAGCATAGACTTCGTAATCACGCTTAGTTCTTGTAAATTCAATAGCATAAGCTTGATCGGATTGATTCTTATCAACGCCATAATAATCAACTAAAAATTCTGAGTTAGTGGTATCTGTGCTTGCAACTTGATACTGCAAACTATCTGATTGGTTAAACCAATAACTACCATCAATCGATAACACGGTATTATGGTAATCATCATTTTCACGGTGAGTGCTCATCACACCAATTGTGCCTTTTTGGCCAATATCAAACTGATAACGCCCCGCTACTGCTTGCGTTTTATCTGCCAGATTAGCAAAGCCCGACCCTTGATTTGTCGGAAGTAAAACACTGGTATTCTGATCATCAGCGTACATAAAACCATAGCTGTGCGCGCCGGTTTTACCAGTTAATTTTAAACCTACATCAGGTTCAGCAATCATTCGCGTATATAAAAGCTCTAGTTGGCTGGTATTAAAATAAGACGCACCATCTAAAAAGAATGGACGCTTTTCAGCATAATAAATTGAATAAGTGGTGTTTACATCAAGTTCGAGTGAGTCTGCCTCGACTTGCGAAAAGTCAGGATTAATAGTGGCATTAATAACCGCATCTTGCGTCACACCCCAACGTAAGTCCAAGCCTGCTTCAGTATCAATATCGCCATTTTGCCAATCACCCGGCACTGTGTCTTTGCTATCATGACGAAGCGCAGTTAAAGTGGGTGTAAGCTGAATATTTTGGCTTTCTGTCATGTTGGCAAAACCTGTGAGTTTATCAAACTGACAAAAGCTACATTTTACATCTCGGTCAAAACCAACGTTCGACATTTGATAATACACATCACGCGGGTAATTTCGCCATACTGCAAAACTCCACGTTAATTCGGCCTGGTCTTTTGGAAAGCGAAGTGCAGTGAATGGAATACGCATTTCAACAACATAGCCGTCCTCTGTTATTTGCCCTGCGCTATCCCAAATAGCATCCCATGATGGGTCTTCCACCCAATCATCAATATCTGTCATGCGCATATCACCTTGCGCACCCAATGGATTTACATAAAACTCATAGCCAGTTCGTTCATCATTAAAAGTATCAATCATCAAGGCAACATTGTCGTCTTGCCAAAGTGTGTCGCGATCTCGAAGAGCGGCACGAATTTGCGAAGGATCATTATCTTTTGCAATAAAACCCACATACAAGTACTTGCCATCTTCGTACATGTAAGCATCGGTTTGCACGAGCGGTGTGCCTTTTTCGGTTGGTTCGTTCTGATATTTTAATGGAACTTTAGTGGCGTATTGCCAGTGTGGCTCATCCATCACACCATCAACGCTAATAGACTCTTTAATATGGGCAAGGGAGAACTCAGCCTTATCAAATGCATTAGCAGAAAAAGGCACACTAGCAACACTGAGTAAAAAAGTAGGGGCGATTATTTTATTTATTATTCTTTTTATGTACTGCATAAACATCCATTTAGACACTAACGCGTTAGAAACGCTACTTGACTGATTTCAAAGCGATTGTAATTCATCAAGGTACATTTGTTAATCTAATTTTGCATTTAACTGTATAAAAATTAACAAAATACTCCATTTGTACGATTAGCAGAGCCAAAAAAGCCCCATTGCCAAACAGCAATGGGGCTTTTTTATAGAAGCTCTTATCGTTTGTTATCGAAATTCATTACTTTTTAAGGCTTAATTTATTGCCTTTCAAAGATTTGCGAACATTTGCGATACGTGAACGATTCTTCGCACGCGCTTCACCCGTTGCCTGACCCGAAGCCTTATTTGTACGGCTACGGCGTAAATGCGACGGCTTTTTACCAATTTTATCAATCAGTACTTCACGGCTGCTTACTTCATAACCTGGTAAAACAACACGCTTGATGCGCTGTCCAATTAGCTTTTCGATATCGAATAAAGTGTTTTCTTCCTCACGGCTCACAAACGAAATAGCTTGGCCCGGCTTACCAGCACGACCTGTACGGCCGATACGGTGTACGTAGTCTTCTGCAAGCCAAGGTAGGTCGATGTTGATCACACGTGGTAACCCTTCAATATCAATACCTCGGGCAGCTACTTCGGTTGCGACTAGTACGCGAACTTTACCTTCTTTAAACTCGCGTAAAGCGCGGCGGCGGTTACCTTGGGTTTTATCACCATGACAAACAACAGCAGGAATACCATCAAGGTTAAGCTCCTTTACAAGCTCATCGGCAGTTTCTTTCATGTTTACGAAAACAAGTACTTGCTGCCAGTTTTTCTTTCCTATCAATTCAGATAAAAGCTCTTGCTTACGGCGCTCTTCTACAGGATACACAACATGTTGCACTGTTTCTGCAGTACTGTTTGTTTGATCAACACGAATGATTTCAGGCTGCTTTAGTACTTTACTCGCAAATTGTTTAATTGCCGCCGGGAAAGTGGCAGAGAACAATAAGATTTGACGCGCTTCATCACAGCCATTAATAACCGTTTGCATATCGCTGATAAAGCCCATGTCTAGCATACGGTCAGCTTCATCAAGCACTAAATGCTTAACATTAGCTAAGCTGATGTTACCTAAACGAATATGATCAAGTAAGCGCCCTGGCGTTGCAACTACAATGTCAACACCCGCTTTCAAATCGTTAGCTTGACCCGCTAGATTGATACCACCAAACAAGCACACTGTTTTGAGTTCAGTGTATTTTGCAAACGCTTTAAAGTTATTAGCAATTTGCTCAGCTAACTCGCGAGTAGGTGCAAGCACTAGTGCACTTGGTGCATTATTTTCGCTAACAGTTGATTCTGATAATTTTTGGATAAGTGGTAAAGCAAATGCAGCGGTTTTACCCGTGCCTGTTTGCGCACTGACGAGTACGTCTTTGCCTTTTCTTATTGCAGGAATTGCACTACGTTGAACGGGAGTAAGCGTTTCGAAGTTAAGCTCTTCTAATGCCTGTAAAAGCTCAGAAGAAAAACTAAATGATTTAAAATTCATGCTGTATAACCTGCGGCCATCATATCAAGGGTCGCAAATTATACAGAAAAAAAATGACTTTAGTTAGTTATAACTTAACTAAAGTGCCTTTTAATGCCACACCAGCGATAAACGTACCCGCACCACATTGATATTCTGTTTGGCTAACAAACTCACGCTTCTTGTAATACGATTGAATATTTACAACTGCATTCATGCCTTCACGGACAGCACGCTCTTGTAATGCTTTTAAAGCACTTAGCATTACCCACTCACACGCTTCTCGGTCAGTTTTATTAAATGCATTGGTTTTCTTGTTGGTGATCACTTCACCATAAGTTGTTTTAATCGTGTTATGACTTTGATCAGCAAAATACAGCGGAATATCTAACAATGCTTGTTTCGCTTTGGTGGTTTCAAGTAATGCTTGTACAGGTAGTGTTTGTAAATCATCACGTGCAAAACTGTTTGCTGAAAACAAACAAGCTACTAAAACACATGCAAGGGTCAATAACTTCATTTAAAAATTCCTTCTATAAAATTTCCATGCAACGCCAAAACCGACCGAAACATTATAATCTTGCTTCACGAGTGGGCTTGCATCTTGTTGACTGTTAGCAAGATGGTGATATTTAACAAAACCACCTAACCAATACTTTGGTGTGTCAAAATGTACCCCAATTGATACATCAGCACCAGAAAAACCTGAACGACTTGAGTATGCTTGGCGAGTTTCATTGCTATGTAAGTCACTCACTCCATAGTAGTAATCAAGGTATTTATCGCTAGCAAAGTTGATATTGCCACGAAACGCTAATGAAAATTGTGAATCCGCTTTTTCGATGATCGGCACTCGATAATACACACTTGGCCCATAACGCCAGCCAATATCATCAATACCAGAGAAATCTGTCGCAATGGCTTTGCGTGCAAACAGGCTTAAATACAAGTGCTGTCTAGAATTTGGTTCACCTATTAAGTAGTAATTAAGCGAAGGCCCTAATTCAAACACCCAATCTAGATCATCCATACCTTCTCGGGCTTTGTTATCTTCACTATCAACTGCAAGACCTACGCTTGCAGATAAATCTAAATGGAGATTTTCTTGCTGCCACAAAAAGCCAGTGAAACTATTACGGTCTATGGCCATTGTGTCACTTTGATAACGAAAATAAGGCACAGGCAATAGGTATTGCTCACTTTCATCTGAACCTAAATAATGCGGGATATCTGCATAAAAAAGGCCTGCACCGAACTCCATTTTTGCAGTGCCCTTTTCTCCACTGTCTTCTGCAGCATAAGCATTAAAAGTTAGAATAAATAAAATACTTATGATGCAGCGCTTGATCATGCTTGCCACTTTTTAAAAATTAACGAGGTATTGATACCACCAAACGCAAAGTTATTACTCATAATGTAATCTGTTTGCATTTCACGGCCATTGCCTTTGATATAATCTAAATCAGCACACTCAGGGTCGACATCCGTTAAATTGATAGTAGGTGCAAACCAACAATCATTCATCATATTGATACTCGCCCATGCTTCAATGGCGCCACACGCTCCTAAGGTATGACCTAAATAGCTTTTTAATGAACTAATAGGTTTCTTGCCAAGGGCGTTGAAAGTCGCTAGAGACTCCGCAATATCACCTCGATCTGTTGACGTACCATGAGCATTCACATAGCCAATTTGATCCGCTGTAAGCTGTGCATCATGAAGGGCCATTTCGATAGCCACTTGCATTGTTTCTGCGGTAGGTTGCGTAACATGTTGACCATCTGAGTTACAACCAAAACCGACGAGCTCCGCATAAATGGTTGCTCCACGGGCTAGGGCATGCTCATACTCTTCTAAAATGAGTGTGCCTGCACCTTCACCAATAACCAGACCATCACGATTTTGATCAAATGGTCGTGGCGTGCTTTTCGCAGCATCATTTTTTGTGCTGGTCGCGTACAAGGTGTCAAATACCGCGGCTTCTGTGATGCATAACTCTTCTGCGCCACCAGCCACCATGGCTTTTTGACGGCCATACTTTATCGCTTCGTAAGCATAACCAATACCTTGCGAGCCCGATGTACAGGCAGAGCTGGTGGTGATCACGCGACCTTTTAAACCAAAAAAGACACCCACATTCACAGGCGCTGTATGCGCCATCATCTGGATGTAACTGGTGGCCGTTACGCCCGTCATTTCGCCGGTTTCCATCATTTTTGCAAAAGCCAATAATGGTGGTGTTGACCCCGTTGACGAGCCAAAAGCAATGCCTGTAGAGCCATCGGTTAGGCTAGGATGCTCTAATAGCCCAGCTTCTTCTAAAGCAAGCTCTGTAGTACGGGTCGACATCATAGCAACACGCCCCATTGAGCGAACTTGTTTACGCTTATAATGACTTGGTTTAGTAAAATGAGTAACAGGTGCCGCTAGTCGAGTGTTTAGTTCTGGCGCCACATCCCAGTCAGTCATGTACTGAACGGCATTTTCACCTTTTTGCAAAGCGGTTTTAAACTCGCCCCAGGTATCACCTAATGCAGTGATGGCAGACATGCCTGTAACAACAACACGCTTCATTACACCATACCGCCATTCACAGAAATAACTTGGCGGGTGATATACGCAGCGTCATCGGAACACAAGAACGACACAGTGCCAGCTACTTCATTAACTGAACCCATACGTTTTAATGGAATCATTTTTAGCATTTCATCAACCGGTAAATCGTCTGTCATTTCGGTTTCGATTAACCCTGGTGCCACGCAGTTAACGGTGATCTTACGCTTTGCAAGCTCAAGCGAAAGCGCTTTGGTCGCACCAATAATGCCCGCTTTAGCGGCACTGTAGTTAACTTGCCCGCGATTACCGGCAATCCCTGACACTGATGCCATAGTGACAATCCGGCCACCTTTACGACCTTGCACCATTGGCATCACCGTTGGATGAACCACATTGTAAAAACCGTCAAGGCCCGTGCGGATCACTTTATCCCAATCATCACCTTGCATCGCAGGGAACGCCATATCATTCGTGATACCAGCATTACAGATCACCCCATAATACGCTCCGTGCTCGGCAATATCAGCTTCAATTTGTTGTTTCGCACGCTCTCTATCGCAAACATCAAATTGCAATAGGCTTGCATGACGACCAAGCGCACTAATTTCTTCACAGGTTTGCTCTGCTTCAGCCACACCACTGCGACAATGAACAGCAATATCAAAGCCATCGTTAGCTAATCTAAGTGCGATTGCTTTGCCAATACCACGGCTTGAGCCGGTGACTAAAATACGTTTTGTCATTGATTTTCTCTTATAAACTGCATGGGGTCTTGTGGTTGAAACACATTGATTTTTGCTTCTGCTAAGCATGTTTCATCGCTGTGTATTTGACACTCAAATACACTTAACCCTGATTCTTCTTGATATAATTTTGTCACCGAGACTTTAAGCGTTTGCTCGTTTTTAAATACCGGTGCATAGGTTTTATATTTGCGCGTGCCAATTAAAAAACCAATTTGTACTTCATTTCCTTTGTCTTTTGCCAGCGCACCCGCGTAAGCTGCGATAGTTTGCGCCATATATTCACAGCCAATATAACTGGCAACCCCATTTAAGCTCTCGTCATAAAACGGGCTTTGTGAACTAATATCCACTTCACAGCAACCTGACTCTTCGCTGTAACTAGATAGGCGATTGAGCAATATCATTGGTTCGCTATGAGGGACGACTTGCTCAATTTTATAGTGATTCATTTAGATGTCCTAGTACTACACTGACATTATTGCCACCAAAGGCAAACGAATTTGATAAACAGGTGTTAATTACTGCCTTTTCTGGCTGTGTTATTAAACCAATTTCAGCCAAAGAGTCGTCTTTTATCACCTGATTACATACTAATTGATTAAATTCCGGGTAGGCCAAATAGAGCCAACATAAGCCCGCTTCTAAGGCACCTGCAGCACCTAGAGTATGGCCGGTCAAATGTTTAGAAGAGCTCACTTTAGTATTTTTTCCAAATACCTCACTGATTGCCAGAGATTCCATCGCATCATTTTGCGGTGTAGCTGTTCCATGGGCATTAATGTAGTCAATATCTGAAGGTGTTAAATTCGCGTCTTGCAATGCCATTGTCATAGCTGCGATTGCACCAGAACCGTCTGCAATCGGTGCTGAAATATGGTGGGCGTCAGAGCTTTCACCACCACCTAAAAAGGCAATACTTTGTTTTGTGTGCTGCTCTTTACTCATAATAAATAATGCTGCGGCTTCACCAATATTGATACCAGCTCTGTCGCCACTAAACGGCTTACAGATTTCATCGCTGATCGAAGATAACGAATCAAAGCCATTAATAGTGAGTTGACACAAGCTATCTACCCCACCACAAATTACCACATCGGCTAAATCAGCACTGAGTAAGGCACGCGCACTAATAAGCGCCTTGGCACTTGAACTACACGCAGTTGAAATGCTGTAACTTGGCCCCTTCGCAGCGAGTTTTTTGGCAATATAATTGGCGGGTGCAACGAGTGCTTGGTCGTAATAATCAAATTCCTCTGGCCACTTTCCCTTCGCTGCATGGGCTTTTCGGCCTCTCTCACCTTCTTGAATTGCAGCAGTACTGGTACCAATCACCACAGCAATACGGCTACTCGGAATGTCTATGTTTGCTAATGTGTTAGCAATTTGCCCCAGCGCTAAATCGATTAGCTGATAAAATCGCATTGATGCGGTTAATGGCAGTTCATCAACCAAACCCACAAAGGTTGGGCGCTGCTCAAATGCAAGCGACGTCACCTCTGTGAGTGTTTGTTTAGGTTGCAAGCTGATACTTTGCATTGTTTGTTGATGACCAACCCCCAATGCACTAACAATACCTAAGTCGTTAAGCCAAAATGGCATAATCAATTAACCCTTTGAAATTTAATTTTGTAATCTCGCTGAAAGTTTACAAGTTCTGTTGCACCGCCTAAATAGCGAATTTCACTAATTAACTGCTCACCCTGATATAAGCGTCGCGTTGAGCCTTGTTCAACCAAGCTCAAACCATAAAGCTGCGAGTTAAGCACAGTAACTGGCCAGTGTACAAGCATGATATCAGCAAGAATATAGCGAGGATCAACCGCGTTGATAGGAAGCATTTTTTCGCTTTTAATTGGCCCTTGTGGCGCTTTTTCTAACTGAAAAATTGGCATACCTTGAGCCGTCATAACAGCCAAGTTAATACCCGTTTCACTGTTTAAACTCAGTTGCGCTAGTAATGTATGCTGCTCATCGCCATGGCGTACTTCAAGCACTTGCTGCCAATTATCGGCAACTAATGACGGCGGTGGATCAAGCAAATAAATCCCTGCATTTGGCGCTAAATCAACGCCCGTTTTTACTGCAAATTCACTGGCACAACTTGCCACTAATATGCTCAAAGATAAGAGCAAAGAGCGTGTTAGTCGCGACATAATTCAACCAACGTATTTAAGCGTTTGTTGCTTTGTTTTACAAATGGGTTTTGTAAATCCCATGCATAACCCGCAAGAATAGCACTGATCAACTCGCGCACTTGTTGGTTTTTCTCACTGTAAAAAATCACGTCCTGAAAAGAGCCATCATACCAAGCACTGACGTAGGTTCTAAAGCAATTAACCCCTTGTTGCAAAGGCTCACTGTAATCGTTTTTGAAATCAACTTGCTCACCACGTAAGTAGCTATCAACTAAAGGAGCGACCAATGAGGCTGATTTTAATGCAATCGTCACCCCAGATGAAAACACCGGATCTAAAAACTCACCAGCATTACCAAGTAGTGCAAAATGCTCACCATACAAGCTCGACACATTAGCCGAATAGCCTTTGATAGCACGCGCTTCACCAATTGCTTCACGATTGGCTAATAACTCACTTAAATAGCTATCTTGTTCAATAAATTCATTTAAACCAGCGAGTGGTTGTTTATCATTAAGTTGCTCTGGTTTACCGACCACACCAATGCTTGCCGTACCATCACTAAATGGGATCAGCCAATACCAAATATCTTTATGCTCTGGATGAACATTAATTAAGATTTTTTCACGGTCGAACTGGGGAGCGCTAATATTATCTTTAAAATGGCTGAAAAAAGCCCAACGTACAGGGAAATTTGATGCTGACTCTAAATCAAGTAAGCGAGGTAATACTCTGCCAAAACCACTGGCATCAAGTACAAAGCGCCCTTTAATTTGATAGCGCTGCTGGTTTTCATCCGTAACATCAAGTAAAGCGCCATCCTCACAATCGGTGAACGCTAACACGCTATGTTGGTAACGTATTTCAGCCCCCTGCTGCATGGCACCATCGGCTAAGCATTTATCAAAGTCAGCGCGTTTTACCTGAAAAGTCGTGCCAGGGCCTTCGCTAAATTTCTCGGTAAAATCTATTGTTGTGTGGTCGCCACGACGCTGAAACGCCGCCCCATTTTTAAACTGAAAACCAAGCGATTGTGCCTGTGTTTGCACCGGTTGTTCAAGGCCTGCTTCTGCTAAAAAGCTCATGCACTGGGGTAATAAACTTTCACCAATCGAAAAACGCGGAAAGGTTTGCTGCTCTAACACCACCACATGCCAACCTTTTTTCACCAATAAACTTGCAGCCACGGCACCGGAAGGACCCGCACCAATAATAACAACATCAGCCTGTTGAACTTGATTATTCACCTATTATTTTTCCTTATTTTTAGGTAATGCAATACTGAGCGGCGCAAAGATATAGATACATATTAGCCCCACTAATACTGTTAATCCGAAACTGAAAATGGCCGGTGTTTTCGAAACGGCCAACATGCCAAATACCCACATCGATGATGCCGCTGACAAACTAATTGCGAGTACATTGCTCGAGCTTAAGTTATTGACCTGATAAAACACCAAGTAATCGATTGCCAACGCTAATATCAATAAACAGCCTAACAAATTAAAAATCGATAGCTGAGATTGCAGCGCACTGCAGAGTAGCAGTACAGCCGCGGTAGTTAGTACAAGTACTAACGTTTGTTTACACGCCGTTTTAAAACCAAATTTAACGCTAAAGAGTAATAACGCAAAGGTCATCGCAATGGCCAGTGTCACCAGTAACGAATTTGAGTAATGACTTAAACCTTCGCTTATCATCGCGACTTTATCGTAAACAATTAAATCTGGGTAAGCGTTGGCTAAATCCATCAGCTCGGATTTATTTACACCGGTTACCATAAACCAGCTTGCGGTTAGTGTATTGTTTGAGATCACTTGGTTAGCGATTAACGGCGCTAACGGTGAATTAAGTGCCGCGTTTAAATCAAGCATTGATGTTGAAAGCTCAACGGTCGTCCCTGTCATTTGGCTAACCACACTCATCGCTTGCTGGGCCGAATGCAGTTGCTCGTAGTTTTGCTGTTGTAATTGTTTACTAGGCACTAAGTCACTAAGCATCACAGCAGTGCCATTAAGGCCGCGAATAGTTGCTTTTAATGTTTCTTGTTCTACTAATAATTGCTGCGCATTATCAGCAAATAAAATCATGATTTGACCATTATCTTTACCTAATAAAGACATATGCAGCGCTTCGTTTTGCATTAAATCAGCAGGACTTGCATTTAACAGCTTTACATCATCATTAATCACAGGGGGTTTTAGTAAAGCAAAAGCACTCAATAACACTAGCATCAGCATGCTGAGTGCGACGCGATAATGCGCTAATCGTTTTAAATAACCACTTAAGCAGTTAGCTAATCGACGCGCAGCAGTGTTTATGGTTAAACCAGCTTGCCAATAAGGCAATAAAATACGGGTGCAAAGCCAAGCTGTAACTAGCCCTGCAACAACGAAAACACCCACTTGACTGAGTAACTGCACTGGCGAGAAAAACAAACTCGCGTAACCGAGTGTGGTAGTTAGTAACGACAACACCAGCGCCAGTTTGAGCCCTTGGCTAAAACCTTGCGGCTGCTCGGTTAAATCAAGCATGCCATGAAATGCATAATCAATGGCAATACCAATCAGCGTCACGGCAAACACCATGGTTAATACATGCACCTGACTAAAAATACTGATCAGCGCAATGGTGCCGCCAATAGCGGCGCTTATCACGGTTACAGAGGCCAACCACAATGCGTTTATCGAGCGGAACACCCAGACCACCATCACAATAAGTGCCAGCAAGCTCACCGAACCAAACAAGGTCATTTCAAATTTGGCTTGCTGTGCATTTGCTGCGGTATGAAATAAAGCACCGGCATAGCGAATTTGTGTATCTGGATAGCGGCCTTCAAGCTCAGCGATATAGGCAACAATCTCATTGCTCAAAGCTATTGATTGATTTATTGAAAAGGCATTGTCAGTACTTTGCACGAATAACATTAAATACTCATCACCTTGATAGTTAATGTTAATTCGGCCATCTTGCAGCTCAAATTGCTGCATGTGTGCCATAGCCTCAGATAAGAACCCCGCTGTGGCAAGTGTTGGGTCTTGGTTGATAGTACTTGAAACAAAAGGATCAGCGACTTTACTCAACTGGCTAAAGTAATACTGTTGAAAGCGATTAGCATCGCCAATCGCTTGTTTATATTCCTCGGACACTAAATGCCCAGCGTACTGACCGTAAAATGCTGCCAACTGGGATATTTCTGGTAACTTAAAACGAGGCTCAATATGTTTGCTAGAAAGCCACTGTTCTAAATCATCATAAGCTTTTACTGCATTCTCACCACGAAAAGAAAAGCTCAACTGCTGTTTATTAGCCGCAAAAAAGTGTTCTTCGACTTGCTGTAAGCGCGGCTCTGACTTTGGTAACAAAGCCAAAATATCATTATTCAACGTCGGCTGTTTTAGAATAAAAACAACCACTAAGGCGCTAACTAATAGGCTCAGCCAAGCAAGCGTTAGACCCCATGCTTTCACTGTTTTTGCTCAATTTGAGGATACGCAAAGCGTAATACCGTAAAGTTACCATTTGCTTCTTGAAGACGCACACGGCTCACTTGCTTTGCTGCTACACATAATTCGAACTGACTAAATAGCTGTTTTAGCAAGTCATCTTTAGGCAATAAAGTCTGACAACCGGGCTCTGCATGATCTGTCATCGTAAATTGCTCAGCAAGTGCCACTTCATCATGCTTTAAAATCGCTTGCAGTAAATTAACGTAAGGCTCAGCGCCTTTTTGTAGCTGCGGCTCACCTTTAGCGTTAAGGGTATATACTTGCCCTTGCTTGATTAATAGCGTGCTTTTAACCGGAGATTCAACCTTCCAAGTGAGGCCATCTTCAGCAAGTTCAAACGAACCTGTTGATATAAAAGGTTTACTAAACCCTTTAAAATGCTTTTCTTGGCTAAATGTGCCTTGCTCTGTCACTGCGCTCGATGCAAACACAGGAAAAAAAACGAGCACACTCAGTAACAACACGCTTAATCGCATTAAATCACCTTTTGAAGTTTTTCATGTAGCACAGGCGGCGAAACAAACTGCATTTCTTTTTTCTCTATATCAACCGCAACTTGGATAGTCGTTGCTTTGGTTAACTTTTTACCTGTAGCGCAATCAGTGATTACGTAATCGATACGTAATCGTGTTTCATATTCTTTTAAGTAGGCATCAACGCGGATTTTTTGTGTAAATAATGCTGAGCCGACGTACTTAATATGCATGTCAATAATCGGCCACGCATAGCCAGACTCTTGCATTTGCACATAATCATAATCAAACAAACGCAGTAATTCGCAGCGCGCGACTTCTAAATAGCGCGGGTAATTACCATGCCATACCACATTCATTGGATCGCAATCATGAAAAGGAATTTCAATCTCAACATGAGTGCTCAGCAACGAGCCACGACTATGCATATAAACTCCAACGTTTTGTTTGAATAGCGTCAACTGTAAAACGAAGAACAGCCTCTAGAGGACGGTCTTCATCAAGCAGCGGGAAAAACTCGCTAATGTCTTGATACATACTTTGTACATCAGGGGTTAAACTAGCAAACTCAAGCTCGCCACTATTAATACGTAAACGCAAACCTTGAATACTCGCAAGCAAGGTACTAGCAACCACTTGCTCGGTAAGTTGCAATATACGCAAACAATCTCGCGCAGCGATGGTTCCCATGCTCACTTTATCTTGGTTGTGACACTCGGTTGAACGAGAAAACACACTTGCTGGCATGGTTAGTTTTAATGCTTCAGCCGTGTATGCACTGGCACCAATTTGGACCGCTTTAAAACCATGGTTAATGTAACGACGTTCATCATTACTCGCCGATAAATTAGAAGGCAAACCATTGTTATAGCGCGTATCAACTAAGGATGCGATTTGTCTGTCTGCTAAGTCGGCTAAATTAGCAACAGCGGTTTTCATGCTATCCATTACCATTGCAATATGACCGCCATAGAAGTGACCACCATGCAATACGTGCTCACCTTCACCATCGATAATTGGATTATCATTTGCCGAATTTAGTTCATTTTCAATCATTTGCCTAAACCACGGCAAACTATCTTGCAGCACACCAATAACATGTGGAGCACAGCGAATTGAATACCTATCTTGTAAGCGGTCAGCATTACGCGGGTGTTCTACATGGTTTAAGTCTCCACGGATCCATGCAGCTACTTGCTGTTGCCCTGGATGTGGCTTCACCGAAAACAAAATATCATCAAAGTGATGACTGTTACCCTTTAGTGCAAGGCTTGCAAGGGCTGTTATACGGCTGGTTAATTTAGCTAGATAATCTGCTCTATCATAAGCAAGGCATGCCAAAGCTGTCATTACGGCCGTGCCATTCATAACTGCCAGCCCTTCTTTCGGGCGCAGCTTTAATGGCTTTAAACCAAGTTCTTGCATCACCTCTAGACTGTTTTTAATTTCGCCTTTGTAATACACATCACGCTCGCCAACCATAGCACCGGCTACATATGAAAGTGGCGTTAAATCACCACTGGCTCCCACTGACCCTTCTTGCGGGATCACCGGTACGATATTGTGATTTAAAAAGTCACGTAATAAATTCAACATCTCCCAGCTAACGCCGGAATAACCTTGTGAAAGCGAACTTAAACGGCTCGCTAAAATAGCACGCCCTTGGACTTGATTAAACACATCACCAAGGCCACAACCATGAAATCGAGTAAGATGCAGTGGTAACTCATTAACTAAATCAAGCGGCACTTTTACGGTTACCGAGTCGCCATAACCTGTGGTAACACCATATATCACGCCATCATCTTCAAGCAACTTATCTAAAAACGCGACGGCGCTGTCTATTTTATTCGCAAATTGACGATCTGATGTTAACGCTACAGCACCTTGCTCTAATGCAATATGAACAATATCTTCGATTGATAAACGCTGTTGGCCAAATACGGTAGTCGAGTGCTCTGACACCTTAGTTCTCCTTGTTTTGACTACGAGACACTTGCTCGTCATTTTGCCAAAAATCATAAAAATTAAACCATTGATACGGATAGGCCGCAGCATAAAAACTGAGCCTTTGCGCATAATCGCTAACAATTTGTTGTAATGTTTGTTGCCTCGTTTTACGCGGTAAAACGAGCTTGTCGGCGTATTTTTCAAAAATCACGCGGTAACATGTCTCGCCATTTTGCTTTTTATCTTTTAAACAAAACAGATGAAACACCGGGCAATCTAACAGCGCAGCTAAAATAAATGGCCCTTGTGAAAAAGGGGCTGGCTTACCTAAAAAGTCCGCTTCAATCACTCTTCCTGCGGTGGTGGTGCTGGTTCTATCACCAACAATCACCACAATTTCACCCTGCTCGACTTTTTCTTTGAGCATAATTGCCATATCTGGGCCAAGATCGGTTACTTGAATGAGGTTTACTGCAACATCCGGATTGATACTTTTCAGTAATTTATTAAATTCAACAGCATGATGCGTAAACACCAATACATTGATCGTTTTACTATTTCGGTGTTGGCTAAGAGCTCTACACACCTCTAAATTGCCAAGGTGTGAGCCAATAAAAATAGCCCCTTGCTGCTCATCGAGTTGTTCAAACAGCGCTTCGTTGGTATAACGAATATTATTTTGCTGAATTCGTCCAAGCCAGGCATCAATTTTGTCAAAAGCGCTGTCAGCAAAGCAGCGAAAATGACGAAAGCTATCGCGCCAAGTAACCGCTTTGCTATTGCCATTCACTTTACGCGTTTGAGTTAAGAATGCATATGACGCTTGGCGGGCAGTTTTGCCTGTTAAAAACAAATAAAACACCACCGGAAACAACACCAACCACAAGCCTTTTCGACCAAATACGCGATAACATACGAGCAATATCTGCATGCCTAAGCGATTGCCACGTTCTTGCATTTTTGACCAGTGCTTTACAGCCATTAGCCAGCCACCTTACGCCAAAGTAGCTTGGGAGAGCGTAACAACATACCAAAGAATAAACGCGTATGCAGCCAAGAAATTCCCACGTTATCGTGTAAGGCTCGAAAGTGAGATACACCATTTTCAGGGTAAATGACCTGGGTTGGCAAAAACGTGACTTTAACACCTTGCCAATAAAGCCTGACTAAAATTTCAATATCAAAGTCCATGCGCTTGCCAAGCGTTTGCTTAGCCATTAATTGTTCAACGGCTGCTAAGGGGTAAACCCGAAAACCACACATTGAATCAACAATATCAAAGCTGAGCGTTTCTACCCAAACCCAAAAATGGGTGATGTAACGACTCAAATAACGATGCTTTGGCACGGAGCTATCATAAATAGGACAACCACTGATCACCTTGTTAGGTGATGCATTACTTAGTTCAATCAACTTACTAATATCTGCTAACGAATGCTGGCCGTCAGCATCAACCTGAATGGCATGGCTAAACCCTTGCTGATAGGCAGCCAGCAAGCCAGTTTGAACTGCCCCACCCTTACCTTGATTTTGAGCATGGCTTATCAAGGTCAAAAAATCGTACTGTGCGTCAAGCTCTGCAAATACTTGCTTGGCATCAGCGTCACTGCCATCATCAACCATGATTATCGGCAGCTGTAGCTCTTTTAGCTCATCGAGTACAGCAGCAATAGCATGGGTGTGATTGTAATTAGGAATAACAATACAAAACTGGTTCATGGCTTAATCACAAAATACTATTCGACCGGATGCATGTTGGCCTTTGTCTGAGTGATAGCTAAACAGGCACTTGCCTTTTGCATTGCGCTCAAGGGTGAGATTTACCGTCATATCGGGGGTTGTTACCACCTGAAACTTTAACACTTCTAAATCTTGTACTAGTTTGCCAAAAACCAAATATTGCTGAGCATATTTTACTGCCCAATCCAGCTGTACTACGCCTGCTAAAATTGGAGCATCAGGAAAGTGGCCGCGAAAATAATCTAAATCAGCCGCAATGGTTAACGCTAAACTCACGCTAGTTTCTGTTTGTGATAAAACGGCCACCTCTGGGGTCACGTTATTCAGGCTTGGCAAAATACTGCTCCAATGTTTTTAAACTTAATTTAGCTTGGCTGTTAAAAGGAAGTGCATCGATATAGCGCCATTTGCGTGGTAAGCAAATACGTTCAAAGCGGTTTGAGAGGTGCGCTTGTAATGTGCGGTTAATTGCCAATTTCCCCTGCTGTTCAAGCTCTTTATTTGCCTCATCACTGAGCACAACCACCGCACCAATTTGCACGCGCTTAGCTGGAATAACCACTACTTTAACTTCTTTTACCCAGTCATGGCTTTGTAGATAACCCTCAAGCTCATCAAGATTTAAACGTTTTTCTTCAATTTTTATCGTTCTGTCTATACGGCCCAACAGTTTAAATTGACCATTTTTATGAACGAGTGCTCTATCGTCTAAAGGGAAATTTGATTGCTCTAAAATCGCAGAATCTAGCATCAAGCGTCCTTCATGATTCAGCGATAAAAAATTACCATTAAACGGCTGCCATGGTACATCAACCGCGGCTTGTGTAACTTGTCGATAAGCAATACCGCCAGTTTCGGTACTACCAAATACTTGGGTAGCTGGGCGAGCTAACTGGTTAAATAAAGTTTCGGCATGCTCATTATTGAGTGGTCCGCCAGAGGAAAATAACCATTTAATTTTGTCGCGCTCAGGAATTAACACATTATCAGCGCATAAACGACCAAGTTGCGCAGGGCTTGAAACGAGCGCTGCATAACGAATATTTTTTAGCCTTTGCGCAATATGTTCAGGATACTGAATTTGTTCACTATCAATTATATGGCCTTTCGCCAACGGCCAAAGTAAGCGAAACAATAAACCGTAAATATGCTGATGCGAAACAGTTGCTAAAAACGTAAATTGGCTGGGTAAGTCAAATGACATTGAAAGTACTGCAAGCTCTCGATTTAGTACCCGCCACGGTTTTACTATTGGTTTAGATTGTCCTGATGAGCCTGACGTATAAAATATAACTGCTGTGTTTGTTGGCCATTGTAAACGGTTAGTTTGCAAAGGCGTGTGACCCAGACTGAGTTCAAGGTTGGTAAATAGCACATCATCATCGATATTGGTCGCATCGCCTGCAAAAAAAGCAGACTGAGCAAGCAATAAACTTAAGGTTTCGTGCTGACCATTAGGCGGAAGAATAACATTATGACCACTACAGGCTAAGGCAAATAAACGAACTGCAAATTGGTAGGTATCGGGGTGGAATAACACCACATGACTGCCAGCTTTAAGCGCCGTAAGCTTACTTTGATAAGCCGCAATATCAGCAAAAAACTGTGTGTGTGTTATTGGCTGCCCTGCAATAACAAATGCAGCATCTGGGTGAAATTTCAGGTTACTCGATACCATTATTTTTAACCTTTTGTCTAACAAGCCATTCCACAAGACCCAAGAGAGCTATCAGAATATAGGCTACTAGTCCGTTGTACAGTGTCCATGTCTGTAACGATGTAAATAGGCTAGTGTATAACGCAATACTGCCATTAATAATAAAAAACGCGCACCATACTTTAGTAACTTGGCGCGTGTAATTAACCCCTTTCTCATCAAGCTCAGGCTCTTTAATTCGAGCAAAACTCTCAATGACTGTTGGGCCACTTTTCAGTGAATAAGCAAAGGTTATGGCCATTACTGTATTTATAATGACCGGGTACAGTTTTAAGCCCAGATCATTGTTAAAAAACTGCGTTGTAGCTAAAGCGATAATAGCCCAAATAGAGGCGGGCTTTATCCATGGCATAGATGTGAGCAGCTTTTTGCTCAGCAAAAGCCTTAAACCTAACAATACCATCAGTACCAAGCTCACTTGCCTTATTGAGATATGCTGTAATCCAAAATACACAATAAATGGGTATAAAGATAAGCACACTAAAAGCAGTGTTGTGGTTATCGCTTTGAGCATAGTAATGTTTATGAAACGAGTTTTTCTACTTCATTTACAACATCTTGCACAGTACGCACTTGTTTAAATGCATCTGGCTCAATTTTCTTGCCAGTGATTTCGCGTAGTTTTACAACTAAATCAACAGCATCAATACTATCAAGATCTAGGTCTTGATACAGGTGCGCATCTAGGCTGATATCATCAGCATCAATCTCAAATTCATCTACTAAAATGCCCTGTAAAACGTTGTAAATGTCAGCAGCGGTTTTCATGCTTATTCCTACTTCTAAGTCTGTATTATGATTGGTGTTGGTTAATAAATTCTGCCAGTGCATCTACTGATGCAAAATGGGCTTTTGTTTGTTCTGAGTTTGCGTCAATTTTAACGTTAAACTCTTTTTTAATGGCTAAGCCAAGCTCTAACGCATCGATGCTATCTAGGCCTAAACCATCAACAAACAAAGGTTGGTCATTTTCAATATCATCCACGGTAATATCTTCAAGATCTAAGCTGCTAATGATTAATTGTTTTATTTTGTTCTTTAGTTCAGTCATAGGTGCCTGAGTTCCTCTGAAAAGTAATGTTGCAAATCACGGGTTAAATGTCGTGCTTGCATAGCGGGTTGTTCATTATTAAATGTATCGTTAAACGTAAATCGGTCAGTGGCAAAGCGCATCTCAAAATGCGCTTTTGTTGCGGCAACGCAATACCATGGTGTGCCTTTGGTCAAAGTGCTGGGTTTCATACTAATCAGCACTGAGGTTATAGGGGCTTTACAACGCGCAGCAATATTTGCCGCGCCACGCTTAAATTTTAACTGTTCACCTGGGGTTGTGCGGGTGCCTTCAGGAAAGATAATCAGGTTATTTCCAGCAGCGAGTGATGCTTCACAATCATTAAGTAACTCTTGCGGGTCTTCATTACTAATATAACCTGTGCCTTTAATTACGCCGCGCATAAATGGATTTTTAAATAAGTGCGCTTTGACCACGCAATCAGCATTTTTAATCACAGATATCAGCACCACAACATCAATTAATGAGGGGTGATTGGCAAGTACTAACTGCCCTTTAAGATCATGAAATTTCTGTTTATCTTGCACAGAGAAATGGATAGCACCGGTGTAATGCATTAAAGCAACAAAGAATTTAAAACTATAGTGAACAGTTAAACGGGCTTTCTGCTTACGTTTAAATTCACAAGGTTCCAAAAATCGTTGAATAGGTAAAACTAACAAGGTAAGTAAAATACCGCCAAACCCAAAAACAGCAAAGCAAAAACCAGTTGCTAATACACGCCAAATTTTGTTCAGCTTTTTATTTAAATTAGCCACCATGGTACTGTAGCATCCAAGCTGATTGTTGATGTGTCAGCAGCGATTGTGATCCTTTGCTTGCTAAAGCAGCTGCTAACTGTAGACTCAAGGGTAAGCACGAGTCACTTTGAGAGTGTTCAGATTCAGGAAGTTTTGTTAATTCAAAATACGGTTTGTCTACCTGAACTTTGGATAATATGAACGACACACTATGAGCGATTTGTTGCTCATCGCTAAATGGTAAGTATTCATCAGGTAATACACTTTCGGCATGGGCAACCAAAATTTGCTGCTCAACACCACTCTGGACACGTGCAAAACCATCAATCATGGCTGAAATAATGCTGTCTTGATCACCTGCTATGGCATTCATCGGGGCTTTGTTTTTTGCAATAATCGAGAACAAGCCTGTTGCAGCATTATGTACACTCAAACCAAATGCGGTCGGAGAAAGCGGTTCTTGTTCAACAAGTGAATGCAATAGCTGCGCTGTTTTAGGTAAGTCACCATGACGAGATGAAAAATTAACGGCTAACTGCTGATGCTCACCTTGCGCTTGATGCATAGTATGAAGTGCCATTTTCATAAACGGGCTTAGACGGCGGCGCTGCATTGGTGCAACCCAGCTTAAATCAAGGTCAGGGTGATCAAGATGGCTTAATTCTGCAATTTGTTGCTCGGGCGCAACCCATACACACAAATTATTAACAACAAATTTCACAAATATTATTCTTTTAGCGCCAAACGATTGCTAATTTTACCCATAAGGCATAAAAAAGTAAAATAATGGTGCTTAATTGTAGTGAAATTAAGCACCCATTCATCTTTATCGTAAAATAACGTCTTTTTCGTCTAAAAGTTGAGCTTTTTCGCCTACTATATCAGCAATATTAAGTTCGTTAATGTAGTCTAAACCGATTTCTTGCTGCGCACATGTAAGTGGCACATAAGGAAGACGGAACACAGGGTTCACGGCGCCTGTCATCATCAGCGCCGTATTAATAGCGATTGGGTTAGGTTCGCAGAATAGCCAGCCCATAAGTGGCTGCAGTTTTGCATTAAGTGCATCATTTTGCTCATCCATTAACTGACGGAACAAGCCCGGAATAATGTTAGATGTAACCGAAATAACACCGTGAGCATTATGAATGTGCCGTGCATCATGTGCTTCATCGTCATTACCAGACCAACAAGCAATACCTTGCTGTTCATAATGAGCAATACGCTCATTGCCACCGCACTCTTTTACACCGATAAAGTTTTCGTGCTTAGCGAGTGGCTCAATGATATCTGGTGTTAAATCTTGGCCTGTACGCCCTGCTACGTTGTAGATAAACGCAGGACCAATATCAAGTAAACGGTTAAAGTGCTCTTTCACACCCGCCAGTGACGTGCGCCCGTAATAAGGGTTGATTTGTAGCGCGGCATCCATACCGGTGGCAAAACCATACTGGGTTGCTTTAATCGCTTCACGCGTGTTGTTGCTACCTGTATTACCAACAATTAATAAACGATCAGAGAATTTGCTAACACTGTGTGCAATTAGCATTAAGTGTTCTTCCCAATTCATTAATTGGCCTTCACCTGTGGTACCACCGACGATGATGCCATCAACACCAGCTGCAATTTGCTGCTCAACAAGGTCGTCATAACATGCAAGATCAATGTCACCATTGGTTAAATACGGTGTTTTTATAGCGGTGATCAAACTTGCTTGTTTAATTGTTTCTAGGTTGCGCATAACTTTTTTAATGTTTGGAAAATTTGCGCTAGTTGTATCATAAACACAGGCATTTTCCGAGTAATGAGCTGCAATAAATAAAAATACTTGAGAAAAAATCAAAGTTAAGCCAAAATCAAACACTGTATAAATTAACAGTGTTTATTGTGAGTATTTGATAATGCAACTTTCTAAATTTTTGGCAACCTACTTTTATACTACCGAAGAGCTGTGCCATACCCTCTCAATTGATGAGGAAACGCTATCGGCATGGCAACAAAGTAGTTTATTTCCAAAACCGAGTTACTGTTTGCAGAGTCAATTAGAATGCAGTTCGTATTCGGGCATTTATCAATGCGAAGAATATCAAGACTATTACCCTCGTGGCGCCGCTAGTTGGGGGCAATTAATTATCAAACATGACATAACCTCATCCTGCCAAGCGTTTAATTATTTTGCTCAGCAATATTCGAATCAACTTAGTAAGCTTGCCGAGCAAGGCTTTGCTATCAATGAAGAATTATTTGGCAGTGAAATTGACGAGCACTTACAGCAAGTTTGGCAACAGTTTTTATGCAGTAAATACGGTGTGCTCACACAAAATGGCTTAGTTGAAGAAGCCGTTCAGCTAGATGTGGCCAAGCTATTGATTGATGATATTACTGAAATGCGCACTAAAACAGGTTTAAACATGGATGAACGTCAAAGCTTGCATAAGGCACTAAAACTAATAAATCGCGCGTTAAGCCATGGTACGGGCAACGAAGGTAAAAATACCTTACGCCATCGTTATATTGATGACGTAGTGGCAAAGTACGATCTATCGATAAAATAACCTCTCATTTTTGCGCTTAAAATGAAGCGAAACTGAATGACCGCACAAAGTTACAACTGTGTTTATTTTGTTGTAAATAGGTTAATACAATTTGCTACTTTTGTTTTGTAGGTTTTCATCTGCTTGATCGATAGATTGGTCTGGTCGAGTTATTGCTCTTGTCATATTTGTTATTTTGACACCTAGCAATAACTTCTTTCTTCCAAACTAATTACATCAAAATACAGGATGAAAAAATGAAACCTTTTCCAAGGCTTGGTCGCTTAAAGGCGACCTACTTAGCCATGCTCGGCTTATCGATTGCCCAGCCAGCAACCGCAGAAGAATCATTTGTTACACAACAAAGTAAAGCGGATGCCCTTACATTCACTTTGATCACTGGGGACAAAGTATCGGCTGTTGTCAATAAAGACGGCAAGCTAGGCGGCATTCGATTAGTGAATGCCGATGGTTCAGATACATTCACCAGTATCTTTAAACGTGGTAACAACACCTATGTTGTTCCAAACCATGCTCAAGCCTTAATTGATTCAAATACGATTGATTTAGAGTTATTTAACATTAATAAGTTATATGAATCTGGTTACGATGATGCATCAACAGACGCCCTCCCAGTCATTGTTGAATACCGCGACGGTACCCTTGCAGGACCGGCAGTCCCAGCAACGCTTGCTGGTATGTCATTAACCGGTGAAATTGAGCTAATCGACAGCGCCGCATTTTCAATCAGCAAAGACAAAGCAGCGCAAACTTGGCAAACTCTCGTTGCACAAGCTGACGTTGAAGGTCTTTGGCTTGATGCTGTCGTTCATGCTCACAAGGTTACCCAGTCAGAAACACTCACTCCAACAGTCCCGCTTACCGGCGCATATGGAGAGTCTGCGATTAACTATAATGGCGCAGGTATTAAAGTTGCCGTACTCGATTCAGGATACGACATTGAGCACCCAGATTTACAAGGGCGAGTAATAGCATCACGAGACTTTACTTACTCAAGCAACGGTGTAGATGATTTAAATGGTCATGGTACTCATACAGCCTCAACCGTTGCAGGCAATGGCCATGAGTCAGAAGGTAAATGGGTCGGTGTGGCGCCTGCTGCCGATTTAATAATCGGTAAAGTACTTGGCAATACAGGAGGAGGATCAACTTACGGTATTTTAAATGGCATGCAATGGGCGGTGCTTTCTGAGCACGCTGACATTGTAAATATGTCGTTAGGTGGTACGGCAACAACCTGTAGTGGCCCACTGGTTGAGATGGTTGAAGCACTGAGCGATAAAGCTTTATTTGTTATCTCTGCAGGTAATAGCTTTACCCGTGAAACGATTGGTTCACCGGGCTGCGCGCCAAGTGCATTAACCGTGGGTGCCATTGATCGTGATGGCAATACGGCGTCGTTCTCTTCACGCGGTCCATCGCCAGATGGCCATTCAGCAAAACCGGATATTGCCTCGCAAGGTGTATCTGTTGTTGCTGCTGCTTCTGGTGGCTTAGGTGATACGGCTTACCGCGTCTATTCAGGTACTTCGATGGCAGCCCCGCATGTTGCCGGTGGTGCTGCAATTGTTATGCAAGCTCGCCAAGACCTTACACCAAAAGAAATTAAAGACGTGCTTACATCATCTGTATTTAGTGGTGATTCTCACGTACTTGAGCAAGGTGCCGGTGCTATGAATATCAACCGTGCCATTGACCAAGCTATTGTAGCCCCTGCAAACCGTGAACTTGGCTACTTTGATAGCGCTACTAATAATGAATTTACAGAAACACAGATCACGCTGACAAATACGTCTGATGAGAGTATTAAATTAAAATTGAAATTAGACTTAATTGGCGAAGATGGCAAAACACAATTGCCGGGGACTCTGGCAGGATTAGAAGTTAAGTCTGTGACAATCCCTGCCAAAGGTGTTGCTCAAGTTCCTATGTGGATTGACCCAAGTGTGGCACTTAATAACAGTGCTTATGGTGCAATTACAGGTCGTATCACAGGCACAACCGTTGGCAATACCGACCAACAAGTGACTGTACCAGTGTCGTTTTGGATTGACCAGCCTCACGTTAATTTAACGGTAAACCTGACTGATCGCTGGGGTAATCAAGCAGGCTCTCCATCTAAGCTTTACTTAATTAATGAAGAAGATGATTGGGGCAGTCTTGTTAGGCTCACTGGCGGTAAAGCCAATATCGATGTACCTGCTGGTTACTATACGTTGATTGCTAACATTATGACTTACGATAACCCGCAAACCAGCTCTGGTTTAGTTGAATCAGCGGCACAAATGGCTGTATTAAATCGTAAGATTGATGGCAAAACAGAGATTAACTTTGATGCACGTAACGCTCAGCCTGTTACCTTTAAAGCTGACCAGCCTCTTGATCCACAAGGTTATTCGTTTGGCTTTACTTACGCGATTGACGATCAAGAAGTTGCGAAGCTTGCTGCTATCGAAATGGCACCTGATTACGTAAATGATATGTATGCATGGTCACAAGGTCATGACGACCGTTTTCGTTCATTTATCACCACCCGCGCGGTAGCTCCAGAAACAACCGTCACTATGCAAAACGGCGTTGAACTTGATTACATCAAACAAGGTTTAGCACTGTCTTTTCATGGTGAAGGCTCTGCAGAAGTCGTACCTGTAGGTGATGCAGGCTACAGCACTGATTGGAGTCAATTTGAGTTAGATGGAAAAATTGCGCTTATTGCTAACCCTAATTACCTCACGTCTTACATGGTTGGTAACGCGATGAAACATGGCGCCAGCGGTGTGATTTTTTATCGCCCTGATCGTGGTGGCCGATATAAAGGCGCGATCACAGGCACACCAAAAGTACCCGTGATTGGTATCAGTACCGAACAAGGTGAAGCCTTAATGGCAGAAATAGAGGCTGGCAACAATATCGTTAGCTGGTCTGGTATTGCGGCTGAACGCTCACCTTATGCTTATTCAATAAACCATATTGTTGATGGCCGAATTCAATCTGGGCAAATCAATATTGCTGAACATAAAATGCATAAAATAAGTGCGTCTTATCACTCCCAAAATGATGAGCGTCCGGCATGGACTGATGTTATGGCAATGACCAACAGTACCGGTGAGTTCTACTCGACAGGTAGCTCGCAGTTAATTATGTTACCTCATCAACGTGATGAATATTTCACAGCAAGTGCAAAAAATGCATGGACGAATGTCGTTATGCCAAACTACCAAATTCAAAGCGCAGGCGCTTATTTTGATGGTCCACGTGCAATGACTGAAGGTGCTGAGCAAAGTACCACTTGGTTTAAAGGTCCACGTGCTGGTAGCTTAGGCAGCAGTGGCTCGGCGATTATTAGCCGCGATACCAATGTTCTTTACTTTAACCTTGCTTCGTTTGGCGATGCCGCAAACCATGATGGTATTTTTGGCTTTATGGGTAGCTCAGCCTTTGGTTTAAAAGTAAATGGTGAGCCAGCATCTCCGTATCAAGGTACGTTAACACTTGAGCCGGGCTCTCATCAAATTACCTTAGAAATGCGTTCTTATGCCCGTGGTGTTGGTGAGCGCTCTCCAATAAATGATAAGCTAGGTTCTCTTTACCAAGGTTTCTATACAGTTACCGCTGACGAGCAGCAACAAGGTGTTCAGCCAATTTTAGTGCCTATGGTTGATTTACCGGTTGATATTAACAACAGCATGAAAGCAGGTGAAGCCGCTCAAGTTAAGTTAACGGGTTTACTAGACGGTGTAGGTGAAGTGGCGCTGGCAGATGTACAGTTCCAATTTGCATACGGCCAAGAATGTACGATTGCTAACGTGCCTGCTTATATCTATTGCCCTGTATCAACGAAGTTCTCAAGCGAAAACTGGTTAGATGCACAAGTTGAACACATTGACGGTGAATGGGTAGCTACGATCCCTAATACTGGAAACGTTGGTGACTTTGTCCATATTCGTACGATTGTTTCTGATTATGGTTCAAGCCAAGCTGAGCAAATTACCATGCGAGCTTACATGTTAGATTAATTAGTTAGCGCTAATCAGCAAAGCCGCCTTCGGGTGGCTTTTTTCATGTAAAAACAACATGATCAAGTATTAAGAATCTAAATGCTCGTACTGACCTCGATACACTTCAAAAGTCTTCACAACGGTGTGTTGCTCTTTACTTAGGTTATCAAACCAGGTATCGAAACGCTCATCATCATCTTGTTCACTTAACGCTAAATACTGGGCCAATAATTCAATAATATCGTTGTGAGTACACGACAAGGTGTCTACATGATTAGCTAAAACAGAATGGTCTTTATCGCGAAGCGTGTTCATTACATTTTGATCTAGTTCTTCACGGCTAGTTTTATCATTCACTTCCATATCCCTCTTAAAAATAAGCACGCATACCTAGTTATAACAGCCTTATCGACAATATCCAGCTTTTTAAATCTAACTGCTTATTGATTGTTCAGCTTGTACAAATTTAAGACAATGCGATATAAATAAGAATCATTTTTATCTTGATCTAAATAGTCAACCACCCTATAATCGCTACATTATCACATAACAAATAGGTGCATTATGAAGCCAAATATCCACCCTGATTATCAGCAAGTCGCTTTTCATGATACAGCGGCAGACAGCTATTTTATTATTGGTTCGACAATTAAAACTACACGTACGATCGAACTTAAAGGCAAAACTTATCCTTATGTACCAATTGACGTATCAAGCGATTCGCACCCGTTCTATACCGGTAAACAAAAAGCCGTTGCGAGCGATGGCCGTGTTGCAGCGTTTAATCGTCGTTTCAAAAACTTGGCGAGCAAATAGTTGCTTTAAGGAAAGAACATGAAAGTATTAAGTTCATTAAAAAGCGCTAAGAACCGCCCGGGCTGCCAAATCGTAAAACGTAAAGGTCGTGTCTATGTTATTAATAAAGACAACCCGCGTTTTAAAGCAGTTCAAGGTAAAAAGAAAAAGCGTTAAAAAAGGTGCCTCGGCACCTTTTTTTAATTAAAGTAAATCTAACTCAATAGCTTAGTTGCCAAATAACAACTCCCAAAAGCCTGGCGGCTCATGTAGCTCATGGTATTTTTTACGTAACTCATCAATAGATTTAAGCGGCGCTTTTGCAGCTTCAAGGCCACGAGTCGTTGCAAGTTGCTTCGCTTGCTTTGCTTGATTTATGACTTTATCAAGCCCTTCTAGAGACGCTGTTTTATGCTGTTTAAAATCAGCTGTTTTAGCTGTCTCTAACAACACAATAAACTCATCAATAGCGGCATTAAAGGTAGCTAAATCAGTAGCCCGTACGGAGTTTTTATAAGCAAGCCCCATATTTTTCATATTGGCCTCAAGATCAATATCAGAGGCTACACTCACACTCGAAAAAACGATTAAAATACTAATAATAATGGCTTTCATACACCCTCAACCAAATGCTATTTATGGACCATTATAAAGCGAAACAAATAATAAACCCAATCTCAAACCTACCAATTCGCGCTATACTTCACCATAACAACCTTTTAACCTAATCAGATTATGCCAAGAACAGTATTTTTCATTATTTGCCTATTTTACTTACCAAGTGTTTTTGCCAAACAAAGTATTATTTTTATAAACCCTGGCTATGAAAATACGAATGTCACAGGCCCATTTTGGTTTGAAGTGTCTCAGTTGATGCGTGATGCTGCCAAAGACTTTGATCTCGATTTAACGATTCATTATGCCAATCGAAATCATATTGAAATGAAGTCATTAGTAGCTAAGGCGATTGAAGCAAAGCCTGATATGCTGATTTTAGTTGACGAAAAAAGCGTGCTCACCCAACAACTTTTAAGCTTAAATAGCACCTCTACACCTATTTATTTTCTACTTAACCGCCCATCAGAATTAGAACTAAAACGTTTGATTGATCATGGCATTAAAATCGCAGGTAGTGTGGAACCCGACAACAAACAAGCAGGGCAATTACTCGCAGATAAACTGATTGAAAAAGCTCAGTACGCGGCCAATTTTCTCGCTATAAATGGTGATTACACCACCCATGCAGCACTTGATAGAGAAGAAGGTTTAGAGCAAAGTGTTCAAACGCATGAGAATGCTAATATCACCGCAAAAACGGTTGCCAACTGGTCAGCAACACAAGCGTATCGCCTTAGTCTTGGCTACTTTAGCCATCAATCAAACATGAATATTGTCTGGGCTGCCAACGATGCTATGGCATTAGGAGCAATTACTGCGCTTGATGAGTTAAACAAACGCAAAGATGTATTAGTTGGAGCAATAAATTGGCCGCTCAGAGCCGTATCAGAGAAGATAGACGTCACTATCGGCGGCCATGTTACGTTGGGGGCGTTTGCTTTGGTAAATATTTATGATTTATTGAATAAACACGAAACCGCACCTATGCATCATGAAGTGGCAATTTTCAGCCAACATAACGAACAAACACTCAAGCTTGTTGAACAAATTCACAGTGATAACTTAGCAATTAACTTTCGCGTTTTCAGTAAATCAAATGAAAATCCCCTTCCCTTCAGTGTTGAATCACTTCTGTTAGAAGCAACCAAAAGCGCACTGTAAAGGGCGTTTACATTACTTATTACTGAGCCATACAGCTTGATATGGCGTTAGCGACATTGTTTTTGTCTGCTCGGTAATTTGCTCACCGCTAATTAAATCTCGCCATTGCTCGGTACCAATCAAATTTAAGTCGGCAAGCGTAAGCGTTTGCGGCTCGTCACTAATGTTATAAACACAAAACATACTTTGCGAACGATTGATGCTTTGTCGCCAAAAACCAAAGAGCCCTTCGCTTAAATGTAACGTATATTGCGTCGCATTGGGGTGAAATGCACTTTGCGCCTTTCGAATAGCCATTAGGCTTTTCATCGCTTTAAACACAGTACGATGATGGGCATTTTCGTTACTTAACTTGGCCAGTAAATCTGACTCTTGCCAGCGGTGACGATTAATCGCTCGGTTATGTTGGCTATTTTCAAAGCGTTCATAATCATTGGTAGTACCGAGTAAGCTATGAATATACAAACCTGGAATACCTTCAAGCGCAAACATAATGGCATGCGCACATAAAAATCGTGTAACACCCCATTTATCTGGGCCTTTATGGGTACCTTGCAACGCATCAAATAAGGCAATGTTTAACTCATAAGGGGTATTGGTGCCATCTGGGGCGGTACGTAATGAAACTTTACCGCCATATTTCGCAGTCGTATTCACCATTTCGGCAATTTCACTTTGCTCTAACAAGCCTTCAACGGGGCGCAGGCCAATACCATCATGTGAAGCTATAAAGTTAAAGTATGCCGTCCCTTCTTGAGGAGGTGGCATACTCATCATCCAGTGTTTTAATGCGGTACTGTCGCCACTGAGTAAGGTATGTAATAACAGCGGTGGTAATGAAAAGTTGTAAATACAATGCGCTTCGTTGGCATTACCAAAGTACGATAGGTTTTCGCGGTTCGGGATATTAGTTTCTGTGATAATAATCACATTAGGCTCAAAATGCTCAATAAGGGTGCGAAGCAGCCTGATCACTTCGTGTGTCTCAGGCAGGTTAATGCAGCGGGTATTGAGTTTTTTCCATAAAAAAGCCACCGCATCAAGGCGGAATATACGTACACCGTTATCTAAATAATGACGAATAATGCTGACAAATTCATTAAGCACATCTGGGTTAGCAAAATCAAAGTCAACTTGGTCGTGACTAAAGGTACACCACACATGCTGCAAACCATCTTTTGTTTCAACCGCTTGTAAAAGGGGCGATGTTCGCGGGCGAACAACTTGTACAAGATCGTCACTTGGGCTTGCCGTTTTAAAATACCCTTTTCCCGGCACTTTACCCTGAATAAAGTTTTCAAACCAAACGCTGCGGCTAGAGCAATGGTTGATCACCAAATCTGCCATCAACCTAACATCCGCTGAAATATCACGGATATGTTGCCAACTACCTAACGCTTCATTCACTTGCACATAATTCATTACCGCGAAGCCTTCATCTGAGCTATATGGGTAAAACGGCAAGATGTGCAGTGCATTAAGTTCAGGTAAGCATTGGTTTTTTACAAAGCGATGTAACGTTTGCAAAGGTGGTTCTTCGGGCTTGGCAACGGCTTCATCCGTATTAGCATGACGAATAATCGAATCACCGTAGGCGATTAAAATCATATCTTGCTCATCCCAACGGTTTTTATGCGGCGTTGGGTCTCGAACAGGATCATCACCTAACATGGTACTAATTAGTCTGTCTGCGAGTTGTTCAAGCGTTGTTGATAGCTCAACCTCGCTGTAGATGCAGGTTAAATGCTGAATAACCCTTTGTTGCAAAAGCTCTAAAGTCACGTGCCTTCCCCGTTAAATATATTCTTTGTTATCAAGCTCTACGGCTTCTTCTAAACGAGCAAACACCTCCGGCATTGCCGAAGCTACTCGGTTCCAACTCGGCACAAAGGGTGCTTCCATTGGATTTTCTAAAAAGTGCTGACCCGCATTCATAATATTTTGAGCAAACATTTCAACGGCTTTTTCTTCGTGGTGAATATCAAGTGTTAAGCCATTCATTAACGCATCGTTGTGATAGGTTTCAATAAAATCGAGTGCAATTCGGTAATAGGTTGCCTTTAATGAACGAATCGTTTCTGTCGTAAAGGTAACGCCTTGGGTAGCGAGCTTTCTGAATAAAGCTTTGGTGATATCAATCGACATTTTCGACAAGCCCGCCGCTTGGTTTTCTAGCGATAAGTCTTGGTGTTTGTGATCATAGTTATCAGCAATATCGACCTGACATAAACGGTTATGCGAGTAATTGCGATACATCTCTGATAACACGCCAATTTCTAAGCCCCAGTCACTTGGAATACGAATATCGTTAAGTACATCGCGACGGAATGAAAACTCACCCGCTAACGGGTAACGAAAAGAATCCATATATTCTAAGTAATCGTTGCTGCCTAAAATGGTTTTAAATGAACGCAATAACGGCGTTACCAGCAATCGTGACACGCGACCATTAATTTTGCCCTCAGCGGTGCGCGGGTAAAACCCTTTACAAAATTCATAGTTAAAACGAGGGTGAGCAACGGGGTAAATTAAACGTGCTAATAGCGCTCTGTCGTAAGTCAAAATATCACAGTCATGCAGTGCAATTGACTCTACTTTTGAGGTTGCCAGCTTATAACCCATGCAATACCAAACATTACGGCCCTTACCTAGCTCTCGTGGCGCAACGCCCAATTTTTGTAGTTCTTTATCTAGCGCTTGTAAACGCGGGCCATCATTCCAAAGTACCTTATGAGGCTGATCAAGCTCCGCAAAAAACTGCAGTGCAAGACGGTATTGGCTTTCATCAGCGCGATCTAGACCAATTGTAATTTGCGATAAATAAGGCACATGTTTCAGCTCAGCAATAATATTTTGCAGAGCGGGTCCTTCTAACTCACTGTAAAGCGAGGGTAAAATTAGGCCCATTGGGCGTTGTTTTGAAAAGCTCAGTAACTCTTGTTCTAGTTCTTCTACTGGGCGGTCAGCAATATTGTGTAAGGTCGTGATAATGCCATTTTGATAAAAATCAGCCATGAGATTGCTCCTGTTTTGCTGCAAAACGCGCTTTGATGATAGTTAACGCAGAAACTTCTTGAACCCAACCTGCAGGGGCGGGCTTTTCGCTGAGCTGCCATGCTTTTTGTAATATTTGTGATTGTACTTGGCTGCCAGGGTTATTGATTAAAATAGCGGTGTCGGCCGCTTTTAGCATGGCTACATCGTTTTGACTGTCGCCAAGCGCTATCACAGTAAATGGATTGCGGTAGGCTTTTTTGAACTGATTTAACAGCCACTTTTGTGCAAGTCCTTTATTGTTACCTTTAGTTAAATGGATAAAACGGCCGCCAACAAGCACTTCGTAGCCTGCTTGGCTCATTGCATCTATCAAACCTTGCTTTTCTTCATTGCTGCCAGAGAAACAAACCGGATCTGAATATTGACGCTTTAAAGCCAGTTCACTTTTATCGACGGGTAGTCCTGTTAACTGGGCTATTTCTTGTGCACTAAATTGACTAAATAAGCGTACACAATGGCTAAATTGACTGGCATATTGTTTAAGGTCGTCATGCAATTTATCGGTACTTTGCGTCATGGCAAAGCGCCAATAACCTTTATATTCATCACAGCCAATTGGCTTTACTTTAAAATGGTCTTTCGGGATATAAACAGCCGCACCATTTTCCACAATAAAGGGTTGGTGATGATCCAAACCTTTTTGAATATCAGTAACTTCAGCAAAGGTTTTGCTGGTATTAAAAACCACATTGACACCGGTATCATTCAACTTTGCCAAAAATGGTTTGATCACTTCACATTCGTAACTGTCGTGATCGAGCAATGTGCCGTCTAAATCAGTAAAAATAATTGGTTGAGCAATCTGGTCTGCGAGAAGTTCCATCTTGGTGATATCACGCTCAGTATCAAGCAATAATAACGCATCAACGCTGTGCGCAAGCGTGGCTAAGTTTTCCCGCGTAATACGTTCAAAATGAGAGATAAAACGCTTTAAACTCACTTCGTCAAACGTGCCCTGCCCCTGGCCTTTTTTGGCAATTAGTTTATGCTCTTGTTCCAAGCGCCACGCATACACATCTTCAAATGAAGGCGCTTTTAACATAATGGTGTAATCGGCCATTGCGAATACATGTTGATATTCATTCGCTAAGCAACTATTTACGCAGCGGCGCCAAATACCGTCAGCATCTTCTAGTTGCTCTAATTCATTTACCGGAGTTTGCAGTTGATAAGGCTGTTGGGGCGTACTGGCTACACACCAGCCTTCAAAAAACACGATATCAATCGGCTTTTGGTTACTAGGCCACTGCTCTTTTGGCACCGGATCATCAGTTAGCTTATCAAATTGAGGTAATGGCACATCCACTTTACCAGCCAACAAAGCTGATAAGGTTTGTTCCATTAATTGCGTATCATGTGTACCCGGTACACCACGACTCGCAAACAAAGGATGAACATCTTTAGCAAGCTCATTTCGTGCATCACGACTTAAATAAAAGTCATCGATTGATAATGACACGCTATTAAATTCGGTATTGCTATTAACCCAGGTCACTAAGAAGTCAGCGAGGGTCGTTTTACCTGAGCCTTGGCAGCCGTTAATCGCCACCAGCATAGGTTGGCCGGTCATTTTTGCGCTTAAGATATCGTGCGCGAGGGGTATAAAAAACTGCTCACTTAAGTATTGATACTTGAGTGGTAACTGATGCTTCGCTAAAAACGGGGTAATATCCACAACATTTGCCTCTTGCATAATCGCTCCTACCAGTATGACATAGAGATAAATGCAGTTAGTAGACCAGTTTTATAATTCCTTAAATTTTAGTTAGTTACAAAAAAAGCGCATATTAAATGCGCTTTTTTGGTGCAATATTCAAGCTGTTTTTAAGTTCTAATCAGCTTGTTGCACTGCTTTGGGGAGAACAGCATTTAAGATAATCCCCAAAATTGCGCATAAGCTCACACCTTGCAAACTAAACTCATCACCACCTATATGCATGCCACCAATACCAAACACTAAAATCAGTGCGATGATAGTCAAGTTGCGAGGCGCGGTAAGATCTTCACCTGATTTTACTAAGGTATTTAAACCAACAACGGCGATAGAGCCAAATAGTAGAATCATGATGCCGCCCATCACAGGTACCGGAATCGTTTGTAAACCCGCGCCCATTTTTGCCACAAACGCCAGCACAATAGCGATGATTGCGGTCCAAAGCATCACTCGAGGGTTGAAGTTACGCGTAAGCATTACTGCCCCCGTTACCTCAGAGTACGTTGTATTAGGTGGACCACCAAAAACCGATGCCGCAGAGGTTGCTAAGCCATCACCTAGTAAAGTGCGGTGTAAACCTGGTTTCTTTAAATAGTCTTTACCTGTTACTTGGCTAATAGCCATCATGTCGCCAATATGTTCAATTGCTGGTGCAATGGCTACTGGCACCATAAACAAAATAGCTTGCCACTTAAACTCAGGGTAAGTAAATGCAGGCACTGCTAGCCAGTTTGCTTCAGTGACCGCATTAAATTCAACAATACCTATAAATAACGAAGCAAGGTAACCTGCTACCACACCAGCAAGAATAGGAATAAGTTTAAATACACCTTTGCCCCATACCGCAAAAATCAGCGTAACCAGTAATGATAAACCAGACACTAAAATTGCTTGATCATAAGGAACTAATTGTGCACTGCCATCCCCTGTTTTACCCATTGCCATATTCACAGCGACGGGGGCTAAGGCTAGACCAATCACCATAATCACAGGGCCAACAACCACAGGCGGTAACACCTTGTGCAGCGCATTCACGCCTTTAAATTTTACAATCAAGCTAAGCGCAACATAACAAAAGCCTGCCACCATCAAACCGCCCATAGTTGCGGGAATGCCCCACATTTGTACCGAGGCGATAATAGGTGCGATGAAAGCAAAAGACGATGCTAAAAAGATAGGAACTTGGCCTTTGGTAACCACATGAAACAACAAGGTTCCTAAACCTGCGGTAAATAAAGCCACATTAGGATCAAGGCCTGTCAGTAGCGGCACAAGTACCAAGGCGCCAAATGCAACAAACAGCATTTGCGCGCCAGTTAGAATGGTTTTTAACGAAAATGTTTGATGATTTTCCACGTGAGCGCCTTACACTGTGCCAAAAATTTTGTCACCGGCATCTCCTAAGCCTGGAATGATGTATCCTTTTTCGTTTAAGTGGCTATCTAATGATGCTGTGAAAATTTCAACATCAGGGTGGGCTGCAAGGGTTTTTTCTACGCCCTCTGGCGCTGCAACTAATACAATCACTTTAATATCTTTACAGCCAGCTTTTTTAAGCATATCGATAGTTGCAATCATTGAACCACCGGTTGCCAGCATTGGGTCAATAACGAGGCTTAAGCGCTCATCAATTTTACCCACGAGTTTTTCAAAGTAAGGAACTGGCTCAAGTGTTTCTTCGTTACGCTGAAGACCAACAACACTTACTTTTGCCGCAGGTAATAACTGCATTACACCATCCATCATACCAAGGCCGGCACGAAGAATAGGCACAACAGTAATTTTTTTACCTTTGATATGCTCTACATCTAATGTTGAACCATCCCATCCAGTGATTTGTACGCTTTCTAATGGTAGGTTTTTTGTTGCTTCGTAAGTAAGCAAGGTACCTACTTCAGACGCTAGCTCACGGAAACTTTTAGTACTAATACCTTCTGCGCGCATAAGGCCAAGTTTGTGTTGAACTAACGGATGAGTAATTACATGGATAGACATAAGTAGAACCTAAATGAAATAAATTACGCCTATTTTAGCGTAAATTAATGAGCTCTACTGCAAAAAATGCACAACATTTGCATTAATTCTTTTAAATGACTTAATTTTATTCAATAAAAAGCAAACATACCTGTATAACTTCTTCAACCCGATAGTATTTTCTCCATAACCCAACTTGTATGAAGTGCGCTTTCACCGCTTGATGGGTGTGGTTGCTGAGCATGAAAATAGTTCGCCATGTTTTCAACATGATATTGTTGAATATGCGCGGGGTTATCAATTACGAACTGTTGTTTGCCCTGTGCGTTGTTAAGCAAAATCGGTTTTTCGTCAAAAACACTAAAGCTAAGCTCGCCTTCACTGCCAAAAATCATCACATCATCAAAACGATTAGATGAAGCAAAGTTCCAGCTCCCAGTGCCGGTAACACCAGATTGATGCTGCCAGTGCGCGGTAATAGCATCGAACGCAGAATATAAGCCTTGTTGATTAGCACATAAACCATGCACCTTATTAAAATCACCTAAAAGGTAAGCAAGTAAATCAAGACCATGGCTGGCTAAATCGTCGAAGTAACCTCCTCGTGCCACGTTTTGATCTGTGCGCCAGTTGTATTCACCCGACAAATCAAGAGCGTTAGGAGCTTTACTTAAATGCCAACTTACATGACGAGGCTTACCAATGGCACCTTGCTCAAGTAATTGTTTAACGTGATTAAAGCGTGGTAATGAACGGCGATAATAAGACACAAATAGCGGCTGTTTAGCCTCTTTAAATGCTGTAACAATGTCAAGGCTATCTTGATAACTTGGCGCCAGTGGCTTTTCGATACAACACGGTTTACCTGCCGCAGCAACCTCAAGAGCAAACGCTTTATGGCTATCTGGCGGCGTGGCAATATACACGGCATCAACACTGTTATCGTTAATGAGTTCGCTCGGCGATGCGAACACCTTTGCAACATTGTGGCGTTTAGCATAATCATGGGCTTTTTCTAAGTCGCGGCGTGTTACCCCAATAAGCGCAATACCTTCTGCGTGTTGATAAGCAGGGCCGCTTTTCACTTCGGTTACAGCACCACAGCCGATAATGGCAAATCGCATTGGCTTATTCATTGCTAATCCTTTATTTTTAAGTACGTTACAAATTGCTGCTGCATGTAGCCGTTTATTTTTGCATGAGCAGGGCTCCAACCTGCTAAAAAGCGATAAAAATCGCTCCATGCGTAACACCAAAGCGCTCGCCAACTGCTAACAACATGCGCTGGGTTTACATTTGGTTGATAACGTTTTAGTGCCTGTGTGAGGGTGTCAAAATAGCGATTTAAATAGTCATCTGCAACTGATTTTAATGCCGTATCATTTAAGCAACTGCCTAAAAAATACATGACATCAATCACCCCAACACCCCTGCCTACATATTGAAAATCATAGCCAAGAACATGCTGGTTTTGTGGCGCAATAGCAAAATTGGCAAGCTTAGCATCACCATGAATTAATGTTTGGTAAGGTGACTCATTCAACGCAGTATCAATAGCGTGTGCCTGCGCTTTTAAGCTTAAATCGCTCATACGCTTTAGCTCATCGGGCCGTGTTGCTAAATGCCAATAACTACCTCGCGGCCAAAGGCCATCGGCAGAGCTTGCTAAATGAAAAGCATGAAAGTGTGCAAGCCAGTTTATAATTGCTTCAATGTCGCGGTGTGTAGCACTTGCTTGCTGGTAGCCAAGTGCACTGAAATCACTAAATAACAGCGCTTGCTTACTGCCCTCTTGGATTGCCTCAATACAATGAATAGCCGCAGCTTCATGGGGCAATTGCTTAGCGTAATGCCGATACCAATTAAATTCGACTAAGTAAGATTGCCGCTTTCTGGCAAGCGCAAAATCACTTTGTTTTATACGACTATGATTAATTTGACTTGGCACTTCAATCGCTTTAATTACCCTAGCAGCACCATTCATTTGGCAACGAATAATCTCACCGCAACCACTCCATACTGATGCCGCTTGCCGTAGCTCTGTAATGTTTGAAAAGTGAGAAGTAACAAATTGCCTAAGATCCATAACGCTCTGTAATTTATATAAACCGATGGCAATGGTAGGTGATATTGGCTATTGGTACAACGACCTATAAGCAATAAAAAACCCGTGCTAAGCACGGGTTTTCGAAGATAAAGTCCTAATACTGCTCAGGACTTGCATTGTTGAATTACTCGTTTACCACACTTTTAAGTGGGTTTACTGGCTTTGCATTGTCATCCAGTAAGTTCATGTCAAAGTCGAACTCATCAACACGAATCGCTTTTTCACGTTTCTTGTTGTAATCAATCAGTTTTGCATACTCTTCTTCGTTGATAACACTTGCAACAAGTGCATTATCAAGCGTTTCTGCAAAACGAACACCCGGCTTAATAGTTTTAGCACGCAGTGCTTTTTTAACTTTTGCAAGTAAATCAAGGCACGCCATTTTCGCTTTGTACGCTTGCTCATTGATGTAATGACCATCACCTTCAATTGGATTAACCAAGTGAGTGATTTGCGCTTTAAATGCCGTATCCATTTGCGCTTGAGTGGCAAGTTCACGGATTAAATCATCGCTGATTTTAGGCATTTTCATTGAGTAGTTCATCGTAATGAAACGCATGAACTTACGAGTACCACTTGCAGGGAAGTTATCTAAGAACTTATGCAATGCTTCTTCAGCGCTTTGTAGTGCAAAGCGAGTCGCATAATGGAAGTAAGGCGCAGCTTGCTCACGTTCACTGCTTGCTACTTTTTGCTCGTAGTATTTAATTGATGCCATCGCCGCATACAAGAAGCTCATTACGTCGCCTAAACGTGCAGATAGCATTTCTGCTTGCTTAAGTTTGCCGCCCAGTACCAATAACGAGAAGTCAGCGTAAACTGCAAGTTTTGCAGATAATTTATGCGCTGCTTTTTCGTATTCACGTACTTCGGGTAGTGACGATTTAGCACCGGCAGTAAACGGTAATACACCTAAACGGAAAGCACGTAAGCTGTTAGCTACGCTGTAACCTACTGTTTTACGTAAGATGCTGTTGAATTCTTTATCTGCATTTTTGTCTTCGCTATGGATAGACTCAACCATAGATTGAAGGTAAGGGTGACAACGCATTACACCTTGGCCAAAAATCATTAGGTTACGAGTAAGAATGTTTGCACCTTCAACCGTGATTGCGATTGGTTGTGCAACATATCCACTTGCTAATGTATTTTGCGGGCCATTTTGAATTGCTTTACCTGCTTGAATATCCATTGCTGAATCAAGCACGTTACGACCGATTTCTGTCATGTGGTATTTAGCAATAGCAGTGACTACAGATGGTTTTAAGCCCATGCCTAAACCTTCTGTTGTTAATACACGCATTGCTTCTTGAAGATAAGTTTTACCTGCGATATCAGCAAGCTTCTCTTGAATACCTTCGAATTGACCAATCGCCAGACCAAACTGCTCGCGAACTGCTGCGTACTCAGAAGCACCTTTAAATGCTACCTGTGATGAACTAACACCTAGTGCCGGTAAAGAGATACCACGGCCTGCACCTAAACAGCTAACCAGCATCTGCCAGCCACGGCCGATGTTCTTTTGACCACCAATGATGAAGTCCATTGGTACAAATACTTTTTCACCGCGAGTCGTACCGTTGTAAAAACGGATACCCATAGGATCATGACGATTACCAAGTTCAACACCAGGGTGATCTTTAGGAATTAGCGCACAGGTAATACCGAGGTTTTCTTTGCCACCGAGTAAACCATCAGGGTCAACTACTTTAAATGCTAAACCTAATACTGTCGCAATTGGCGCAAGTGTGATGTAACGTTTGTCCCAGGTAATTTCTAAACCTAGCACTTCTTCGCCATTAAACTGACCACGTTTAACAACACCGATATCTGGAATACCACCCGCATCTGAACCCGCTTCTGGGCTAGTTAGTGCGAAACAAGGAATGTCGCGACCATTTGCAAGACGTGGTAAGTAGTGATCTTGTTGCTCTTTAGTACCAAAGTGAAGTAATAGCTCACCTGGGCCTAATGAATTAGGAACCATCACGGTTACCGCAACCGCAGAACTCTTAGTCGCGATAGTCGCAACGATTGTTGAGTTTGCATATGGGCTGAATTCTAAACCGCCGAATGATTTAGGAATGATAAGCGAGAAAAAGCGCTCTTTTTTCAAGAAATCAAGAATGTAGTCAGGAAGATGAACACCATTTTGAATTTCAGAATCATCAATCATTGATAATAATTCTTTCACAGGGCCATCTAAGAATGCTTGCTCTTCAGCGCTCAGCTTAGCTGCTGGCACGTCACGAAGTGCATCGAAATCAGGTTTACCTTGGTAGATTGAACCTTCTAACCAAACATCACCCGCATCTAACGCTTCTTGTTCTGTAATTGAAATACTAGGTAATACTTTTTTTAATTTTGTACGTAAGCTCATAATAAACTCATCCGACCAGATAGTAATACCTACATTACGTCATAAAATAAGCAATAGATCAATTGGTCCAACCAGTTTTTTTAACATTTTTTTATATTTATTTTTTCTTTGCATGCTAAGCACTTGAATACAATGGGTTTACACGTGTAAGCTCAAACGCTATTTTTTATCCCAAAATGGTTAACAACTAAAGGCTGACAATAAAAAGCCCAACTAAAAAGTTGGGCTTAGGTGTAAATGCTGAAGGAATGCTTTATAGCTCATCCTCGATAGGGAATAACGAAATAAACCACACTTGAAAACGTCGCCAAGAAGAAGTTTGTGGCTCTTCATCAAATTGCTCATTACTCACTGTGTCGAGCCAAACTAAATCATCACCCTTTAAATCAACTTTCCAAGCATACTCAGCCATATCAATATCAACCCACTTTGATAATGATCGGCTTAATTTAGAGCTGTTGATCAATACACCCATTTCAGTATTTAAATCAAGTGAGCGAGGGTCAAGGTTCATGGTACCGACAAAGATCTTTTCATCATCAAAGGTCATGGTTTTTGCGTGTAGGCTTGCTTGTGATGACCCAGTAACCTTACGCCCTGCTTTGCGCTTAACGGCCATCAAGTCACTTGGCTTTAATTCCCAAAGTTTTACCCCTCCAGAAATTAAATCTTTGCGGTACTTTTTATATCCTGCATGCACAGCTGAGACATCCGTGGCGGCTAGTGAATTTGTTAGCACAGTAACGTTAACGCCCTGCCGCACCCAGTTTGTTAGCAACTTAACGCCTTGCTCTTTGGGAATAAAGTAAGGCGAAATGATAATAACTCTTTGCTGTGGTTGCCCAAGTCTTTTAAGTAAACGTGGCGACATATTTGACGACTTTTCACGTACATCATTTAAAACCTTATCAGGATGGTCAAAAAACAGCTCTGAGGTTTGCCAGTCAAATGTAATTTCGTCATCAAGCAAGCGTTTAACAAACTCGCTTTCATGTAGCTGCTGAACATAATTGCTCTGTCGGTTTTGTTCAACATAGGTCGACAATGTTTTAGTGATATCTATAAGTGATTGTTCATCACGTTTACCGTGTAAATCTTCAACTGGATAAGACAATTGATGATTCCAATATAAATCAAATGCTTTTGATGCATTTGGAACAATTTCACCAACACTCATTACATCTAAATCAATAAACTCAGAATGATCTTCAGCCGAAAAGTACGCATTACCAATGTTTCGCCCACCAGTAATAAAAATACGATTATCGACTATAAAGCTCTTATTATGCATGCGCCTAGAAAGCTGTCTAAAGTTGGTAATAAAGCCGAGCGCCCTAAAACGACGGTTAGGGAATGGATTAAATAATCGAACTTCAATATTAGGGTGAACAGCCAGAGCGGCTAAATCAAGCTCACTGTCGGCTTGCGATAAGTCATCGAGCAACAAGCGAATTCTTACCCCCCTATCTGCGGCTTTTAATAAAAAGGCCGTAAATAAAATGGTGGTTTGCTGCCTGTGGTATAAATAGTACTGCACATCAATGGTGTGCTCTGCAGAATCAATGAGCGCCAACCTAGCTACAAAGGCATCGACCCCATCTGCTAAAGGATAAAACCCTGATAACCCAGGATGATTATTACCCACTGCATCTCCTATGGTACTGGGTGTATCTGCTGCAATGGCATAGCTTGGTTGAATGGACTCTCGTGAAGGTAATTGCGCGCAGCCCGCGGTGATTAAAATCAGTACTGCACAAAAAAGTGATTTTGAAGAGTCTATTATCATGGCTTCCTACCAATGACCGTGTGATACACGTATCTGCTTTGTTATAACCCTAATAAATGAAGGGGTTAAAAGCAAATAAAAACTCGTAAGTATGGGGATTAATTAGAACAATTGAACGAAGAAAAAATAGTTAAGCACGCATGCTTAAGAGCAAGTAACTACGCTACTTGCTCAGTGATATCTGCAATTTCGATCAGTTTGCGATTAAGAATTTTTTTACAACAACCGCAACACTTGCCGCACTGGCTACCCACTTGCAGCTCTTTTGATAAATCGCGCATCGTCATAGCGCCATCATCAATTGTTTGTTCGATTTTTTTATCAGTCACACCATGACATAAACAGATATACATGAATGCAAACCACTCTCATTTCTCTTGATGGTCAGCATATTAATCTAAACGGTAATAGTTCGCAATAGTGTTATAGGCAATATTTGCATAACTTTTATACTGAAATTTCATAAATGGCACACAGCTAAAAATTTTCCCTTATGATTTGGGCAGTTAGTTAAAGGCGAATAAAGAAAAAATTTCTAACTTTTTTGAGAGGGTTTGGTTTGGAGTTGAAAGAAAAAGAGAGGATGGCTCAGATACAGAGCATTGGTAAATAACAGAGAAGCCAACACTTCAACAACTGGAAAAACATGCGCCTTGATTAAGGGAAGAGCAACTCGTCCTTAGCTGCTTTTAAAAGTTCATCCCATCCCTCAGGTGGATGACCAGAATTTAACATCTTTTCGAATACTTTGTAGGCATCGGTTTTACTACCGTATGCACGTTTATTATTTTCATCATTGACCCATGCATAAACGATGATTTTTGACCCTAAATGATATCGAAAAAACAAACGGTATTGTTGGAAGAACTTTGCTCTAAACCAGTGCTTGTTATCATCACCTAATGTGCTTCCTTGGCGAAATTCAGGGCTGGTAGGATCGTGCGGTATGAGTTCAAAGATTAACCGTTGAATAGCGGCTAATCGTTTCGTGGCATTTTTTTTAAGGTAGCCCTTTGGATCTTTATTCCGAAGAGCCTCAACTTGAACTTTAAGGCTTATGTATTGCTCTTTAAACAATGGATGAGTGTAAAGTGTCCAACCATTTACGACCATTGGTATCGTTTTTTGCAAACTTACTCGTCCTCATCCAATAACGGAGCATCTAAATCGATTTCAACACCTTCAATCAACACATCAACGTTTTCTCGCATACTTGTTGATAACGGTTCTATTCTTTCAGGATGAGCCTGCATATCACGCGCTATGAATGATAAGAACTCGCCAAGCACAGGATCGCTTTCTTGCACTGCTGCACGCGAAATAACAACGCTGCCATCAGATTGAATCGTGTATTTAATTTTATCTTTTTTACCTAAGTGCAACGCCTGACGAACAGGGCTAGGCACCGTAGTTTGAAAACGGTCTGTCAATGTTGATTCAGTTTCTAAAGCAACTTGTGCCATAACAACCTCTGTCTTTTATTTGCTTCATTAGCTTTGATTCTAGTACGAACGAACAGGCAATGCAAATGCATTACCTTTTTAAAATGAGCTAGAAAATACTCAAGTTGCTTAATGCTGTAAGGGGGGACTTGTCTAGACCTCAGCTAGCTGAGTGTGCGCTCATTCCCTTACGGTGTAACATGATACAAAGCACCTGCAAACTCTAATCGTAGTAGCCTAGCCATCCTTTCACGTATCAATCTTGGTTAGTTAATAACTAAAAATTAGGCTTCAATAATCTTAAAGGCAAAAAGAAAGACCTGACCCTGTTTGTTTTTCCTTTGCCGATTTCAAGCCAATCTGGAGCTATTGCTTGTCTCATTAGTGGCTCCGACACAGATTGCACAATCAGCTAGTAGTGTAGTGCACTGTTCTACTGGGGTTTATTGCTATTATTTTCAGGAAAAACATAAGAAACAACAATCTTTTTCTTTTCCTGATCAATGGAGTTAATTTTAACTGAAACAATTTCACCTTCAGACATCTCAGGTATAGACTTTTCATTATGTAGCAGAACTCTCAATCCTTTTTCTAGTTCCAGAAAATAGCCAAAATCAGTTCTCGTAACTACTTTTGCTTTATGAATAGTATTTATTAAGTATTTACTTACTTTATTCCACGGACTTAGCTCTTGGTGAGCGTCTTTAAAAGAGGCATTAAAGGGTACTGTTGAGCTATCAAGCACCATTGCATCTAAAATATCACCTATGGAAAAATAGTTGCTCATTCCCTTTTGAACTCCATAAATATTCCATGATAAATTAGGAATGTGAACAATCCCTTCGTAACCATCTGCCTCTACTAGAACACCATATTGCTCAATGCTTTTAACTTTTACTGAAATAATTTCATTCGATTGAATTTTCAAACCAAAATCCTCACTAAGTATTATTTAGCATTAAAAACGGAGCATCTATGGGGCAGGTATTTCTTTGCCACTACCTGACTCAAGTTTGAATAGTGTAATTAAAATAATCATCCAACTCTTTTCTTTGCTCAACAAAGTAAGCAAACTTTCGGCTTGCTATCGCTTTAGATTTTCCAAATTGAAGTAACACTTTGTCGATTTCAAGCCACTCTGGAGCTTGTGCTTGCCCATCACAAAATGCCCAACATTTTGATGACTTTTATTAAACATTGCTTATAAACAACATTGGACTAGCTAAAAGGCAAAAAGAAAGACCTGACCATTTAGTGACACTTTTTAGATGCTACGCTAGTAACGCTTTTTCATCAAAGCCTTGCTCATGTAATTTGACTACAAGCTGTTCAAGCAGGTCATCTTTTTCAGGGGCTACAGGCTGCGTTAATAGTAAAGAAGTCACATTGCCAAAACCAGGGTGCTCAAAATCAGGGCTCTCAAGGCCATGTTGTGCTCTTAGCGTTAGCAGCATAAGTGCAGCATAAGGTGTAAATTGCCAGTTCATATTATCGAACTCAAAAAACATCTTACTCGGTGGTGATGCAACCTGAGTGACTTGATCGTCACATAACTGATTTAGATAAGAGGTAACTTTTGTTAAGTCTGTACTATCCCAGTTATCTATAATAGATTGGTAAGCAAAATCATCTACGATCGGTTTTAAAGTATTGTCACCTTTGACCCTATCAAACAGCAAGATAATAAAATCACCAATATGACTTTTCGAACGGTTTATCCAATTTTTCATGTAACCATTTTGAAATAATTTATAAAATTGCTGCGCATAATCATACTGATGTAATAAAACAGCTGTAGCTAATTGAAATACACTTCCAGGTGATATCACTCTTTCATTATCTTCCCCGAAGCGAATAACACAGCGCTTTTGTCTTATATGAGCAATAGTTAGCTGATAATACCCATAGCTCAAATAATATCCCAACTGCTCGATATTGAGTACGCTACCCTTCACTAAACTAGCTTGTGCCTGCATTTCATAAAAATAACCTGGAATTGACAATTCAACATTAAGCTTTTCCCAAGGAGCAAAAGGTAAACTCTCATTAAAAAATTCTTCACCTTTTGTTTTGCCATGTTCTAAGTAAAAAGTAATTCTCGTTATATTTCTATCGTAGACATTTCTATACTTTTCTGGGTTTTTAATTGCTTGCTTACGCTTACGTAAAAATTTTTCTAATATTTTGTCCATTATTTACCAACTGGGGTCATTGAGGTTGTAGCAGTGTCAGCAAGCATCTAGGGGGCAGGTCTTTCTTTTGCCACTACCATACTTCATGCTTGAATTGTGCAGCTTGAAATAATCACCCAACTCTTTTCTTTGCTCGACAATTACAGCTAACTTACGCCTTGATGTTGCTTTAGATTTTCCAAATTGGGGTAACACTTTGCCGATTTAAATCCATTCTGGAGTTTGTGCTTGCCCATCACAAAATGCTCAGCATTTTGATGACTTTTATTAAACATTGCTTATATATGACATTGGACTAGCTAAAAGGCAAAAAGAAAGACCTGACCATTTTAGTGACAGTTTTTAGATGCTACGCTAGTAACGCTTTTTCATCAAAGCCCTGCTCATGTAATTTGACTACAAGCTGTTCAAGCACGTCATCTTTTTCAGGGGCTACAGGCTGCGTTAATAGTAAAGAAGTCACATTACCAAAACCAGGGTGCTCAAAACCAGGGTTTTCAAGGCCATGTTGTGCTCTTAGCGTTAGCAGCATAAGTGCAGCATAAGGTGTAAATTGCCAGTTCATATTATCGAACTCAAAAAACATCTTACTCGGTGGTGATGCAACCTGAGCGACTTGATCGTCACATAACTGATTTAGATAAGCGGTAACTTTTGTTAAGTCTGTACTATCCCAGTTATCTAAAATAGCTTGATAAGCAAAATCATCTACGATCGGCTTTAGGGTATTACCACCTTTTACCTTATCAAACAGCAAGATAATAAAATCACCAATGTGACTTTTTGATCTATTCACCCAGTGCTTCATGTAACCTGCTTGATATAACGTATAAATTTGGCGAGCATATTCATTATTATGCAATATCACTGCAATACTTAGCTGAAATACAGATGTTGGTGATACCAACCTTAAAGGTTCACGACTAAAGCGATGTGTGAAGCGTTTTAGGTTATAGTTTTCTATCATAAGCAGGTGATATCCATAAGTTAAGCATATGCTTAACTTACCTAAATCAAGTAAGTTATCATCTACAAAACTAGCTTGTGCATCCATCTCATAATAATCACATGGAATTGACAACTCTGTATTTAATACCTCCCAGTTAAAGAAAGGCAATTTATCATTGCTAGGTATACCTCTTTTCGTTTCTCCTTGCTCAATATAAAAATTAAGCTCTTTTGTATTATTTATATAAACCTTTCTATACTTTTCAGGATTTTTTATCGCCAGCTTACGCTTACGTAAAAATTTTTCTAATATTTTGTCCATTATTTACCAACTGGGGTCATTGAGATTGTAGCAGTGTCAGCAAGTATCTAGGGGTCACAAGCATCTAGGGGTCAGGTCTTGCCTTTTGCAACAATCTTACTAACACGCGAATAGTGTAATTGAAAATAATCACCCAACTCTTTTCTTTGCTATCAAATTAAGCAAACTTTCGGCTTGATGTTGCTTTAGATTTTCCAAATTGAACGAACATTTTGTCGATTTCAAGCCACTCTGGTGCTTGTGCTTGCCCATCGTAAAATGCCCAACACGTTGAGAACTTCTATTAAACCATTGCTTATAAACAACATTGGACTAGCTAAAAACCAAAAAGAAATACCTGACCCTATTTGTTTTTTCGTTAAACTTTACTCAGCCTCTAGCTTTTATGTTTCTCCAATTAATTTTTTTGTTCCACTTGAAGCTTATAGGCACCATTTTCTGAAACTATTAAGCCTATACCATTACTGTAAATACAATCAGTTACTTTTCTATTTTTGCCATAAATACAAGATTTTGACTTTACAGTGTACCTTCCTTTTGGAGGTTTTATATACTTTCCATCGTTGTAAAAAGCAAAACTATTAAATAATCTCTTAAAATTATAATTTTTTGAAAATGGATCATCACCTTTTACTTTCTGCTCTGATGGAGAAATGCACCTTGAATTCAAATGAGTATAAGATAAGTACATATTTAATTTTTCATCCACAATATAAAAGTCAACCCCTCCAATAGGGCGTAAGCATAGATTACGATCATCCATATCATTTCGTTCTAAATTATCAGAGCTTGAAATAGTTAAAGTTACTGTATCTTCATCTAACTTTTGGAGTGCTAATTCTATTTCTTGAGAGTTGGCCATTGTTGTAACTAATATAAGAAATATTATGATTTTAGGCATATTTAAATCTCTTGCTTTCCAATAGTTATTATCATCTTTTAAAAAGCTTCTCTTATCCTTCATGCTATCTCGGACAAAGTTCATCCCCTATTACTGAGACCCATAACTTTAGAGTTTGACAGCCCCCATTGATAAGCCCTAATTTCATTCCAAAACCATGGGGGCAGGCCTTTCATTTTGCCACTATCTGACTTTGTGCTTGTACATCGTAAAATGCCCAACATTTTAATGATTCTTATTAGACCATTACATAAACACACCATTTGATTCGTAAAAGTAAAAAAGAAAGACCTGAGCCTGTTTGTTTTACTAATAGATATCTTTAACCTCTTTTATAAACTTTGTAAGAACCAAAAAACTATGAAATCAGTTATCAATGTAGGCACTTGCAACTATGATACTTTTACCATCCTTAGATGGATAAAAACTGTTCCAGTTATCACCATCAAAGATAATCACTTGTCTATTTTGTTCATCTACATAAAGATTACGCTTTCTTGGTTTAGCTGTGATTTCTAATAGCACAGCCAGATCCATCCAAGCTTCAGAAATTTCATCACTGCATGTAGTAGATTTTTCTATATTTTTAATTTTATTAATCAAATCATCAAAATTAATCATATCGTGTTTAAATGAACGCCCATTGTTTATTGAATATTCAATTATCAAACGCTCACCTTTAAATTTTATAATCTCGAATTTATAAACTTCAACATCCAAAAAACCTCTACTTATAAAATCAGATTTTGCAGTTAATATTTCTTGTCCAAAAATAACCTTCTTCTCAACCTCAACTTTATATTTTTTAAATATACCTTCAATATCTGTTACATAATCAATATCAATAAGCCTTACAGCTTCCAGTGACTTTTCACACGAAAAAGCAGGGAAAGCTATTATCAAAAATAAAAAAAACCTCACCAACATCACATAGTTTCCCCTCATTTTTGAGCTATATCTCTTATACATGACATTTCAATTTCATTAATAGTTTTCATGAAAGAGTTTGATTTATAATAGTACTGATCTGCAGTTAAGGTAGCACCCCAAACTCCTAGTATCCCCCGAGCTTGAACCATAGGGGTCAGGTCTTTCTTTTGCCACTAACCGACTCGCGCTTGAGTAGGAGTAATGAAGCTTAAGATAATCACCCAACTTTTTCCTTGCTCGACAAATAGCTAGCGCAAATTTTCGGCTTGCTATCGCTTTAGATTTGCCAAATTGAAGTAACATTTTATCGGTTTAAATTCATTCCGGAGCTTGAGCTTTCCCATCACAAAATGACCAACACGTTGAGAACTTTTATTAAACCATTGCTTATATACAACTTTGGACTAGTTAAAAGGTAAAAAGAAAGACCTGACTCTATTGGTTTGCATCCTAAAACACTACTTTTTGACACTCAACTCAAAAATCAGGTTTTCATTCCCTTCTTTAAGGTAAGCAATTTTAACAACTCGCCCCTCTTGGATTGTATCTGAATCATGCTTTCTATTCGCAAAAAAGGAGTTTTCAGTTCCGTAATCATTGTACTTAAAGCGTACTCCATCGACAGTAAAAACCTCTTCTCTACTATTTCTTTCAACAATTTGAATATCTTCAATAGCTCCTTCAACTGTAGAATAATTTCCAGAATCTATGTCATTAGATTTTAATACTAGGCAATAAAATGGCAGTGACTGCATTACAGAAAAGCCAAATAAAAATAAGAAGCCAAACCAGAAGTTAACTTTCTTTTCAAACTGTAGTTTATTTTCGTACCAGTATTTTATTTTCGGGCAGCACAATATTAGTAGAACAGAACAAACAAGTGAAAAATAAAACCCAAGCCTGGTGCCTGAAAAATCAGACTGAAAATAAAGTTCATACATTAACTAAATCTCCTATGGCTAATCTATGGGCCGAAGTTGCCGTATGAACCATGCTAGTTTCTTTTCCCCGAGCCAATATCGAACGAACACAAAATGGGTTCAGGCCTCTCTTTTTTACCTAAATTAAAGACTAAACTGAAGTGGTTATTATGATTTAGAAGGAAAATGTAGCTCGACCTCTTTGGATAGATAAAAGCTACTTACCATTATTCTTTATTTTTAAAGCTTAAATCATTATGACAAAAAGCATCTATTAAACCATCACTATCCGCTTTATTTATTTTTGCTTCTTTAGGGAGCTCTATATACAAATAATCATAGTTATATTTACCTTCATCAGTCATTCGATTAAGTTTATATCCAATCATGAATTTATCACCTCCACTGTAATCTAAAACTGATATGTTACAATGAGTTGTGTAGTTAATCGAAAATACTAATGAAGCTTTAGCATCTTCGAATTCATCATAGCTCCCAAATAGAGGCACTGAGAAACTATCTATTTCCCCAACGTACTTATAAAAAACTTCTTGTTTGTCAAAGGATGACCCTCCATCGGTATTGACAATTTTGACAAATGTATCAATTGCAGGCTTAATTTTTTCAAATCTAATACTTGTATTAATAGCTTTAGAAAAGAACGCATTCTCCGCATTAAATCCATAAGCCAAGCAATTTGTTGCTGCAAAGGTATCACCAGCAAAACTGCTTAACAAGTTAGTGTCTTCACAATATTCTGATATGGGCTGTAACGCCATGCAAATGCCACTTTGGAATAAAAGGATAAAAATTAAATACTTCATAGTATCTCCACTATTTAACTTGAGTCTCTTCGATTAGCTCAGAAAAAAACTGTTACGTTTTTTGGCATAGTGCTTAACCATAATCCACGAAAGAAACACAAGAGCCGACTCCTAGCTCTGTTGAACTCCATTCAATTTTATTAAAAAAACCATAATGAAAAACATTACTACAATTGCTATAGATGAGTATTTAATGGCTTTACAAGCCCACACTTTGTCTTCCCGATAGGATTCAACTCTGAACAGCTTAAAACCATGATAAATTGCACCTGTTCCACTGTAGTAGTTTATGAAAAGCTCTTTTTTTGCGTATTTTGGAGCTAAGATAAACAAAACCATTACAAACAAAAATAAAACAGCCGAAAGTACCATCAAAATAATAAGAAAATAATCTATCATTTCACCAGTTCACATTTACATATTTATCAGTAACTTACTATACCAATAAAAAGCAAGTTATGCTCCAACCAAACTTAAACACAATCTGGTGTTTTTAGTTGATAGTAAAGCACTGCGTTTGCTATTTTACGTCTAACACTAAATCAGTAATCGAGGACACATGGAAGCGCCTACTTTTGAATTAACCCGTGATAACTTTAACTCAATCTTTTTTCAGACTTTCATAAAAACGAAAGTGCAACCTGAAATACCTATCATAAGATGCGCAGTGCCTTTACCGAAAGCACAGAAATTCAAGGCAAAATTAATTACTGCCGTTATTTTCATTATTGCTTGCCACCTTGTTTGGAAAACACAATCCGGTGCAGGTGCAATTGCCGCTGTGGTCATTACTTATCTTAGTTATTTTTTAATTCAGATGTTTATTGCCAATAAGCGTTATTTCATCCATGAATCTCCCTTGTGCGAAATTAAAATAAACAAAGAAGAGGTTTACCTGCCTGCACTTTTATTCGATGACAGAAAAGCACGAACACTTAAAAGAGAAGATTTACTTAATGTTGAGGCCGTATGGAATTTTACACGCACCAAAAGCGGCTACGATATTAACGATCCACAACCTAGGCGTGCCTATCTATTTTCTGTTATTTTTAAAACTCGCTATGGTGATTCAATTCCTTTAAATGACTGGAGCTTAGAACATCCTGAGCTTTTCAAGACACTTGTTGAGTATGATTACCCAGTCACTATGATCAGAACAGCCAAACGCGGGTCACCAATAACAGTTCACATAAAATGGTTCTTCCTATTTACCTTTATATGTACTCTCATCTACTCACTTATAAAGTATGTAATTTAGCGGACTTATAAATATGCAATTGGCAAAGTAACTGCGAACAAGCCTTTGCCTTAAACTTACGCTTTATTGTTAAACAGCATACCAGAGTGATTACTAGACGTAGGAGCAAACAAAGAGTTTATCATCGTAGAAACATTACTTTTTACGGCAAGCTGGACTGCATTTATTTCTTCATCAAGTTGTTTATTAAGCTCTAGTAACTCACTTTCTCGTTGTTCTGGAGCTAGGTCTTCGTTACTTTTTAAACTATTAATCTTATTTTGTAACTCCTTTATTTTTACTACTATCTCTTGTTGTGTTTGTGATGTCTTTGGTTGAGCCTCAACTTCCGGTTCAGAATCAACGCCCGCTTCTTGTTGTTTAGAGCCTTGAAGGTTTGTTGCTCTTTCACTTGCTGGGTTTAGCTCATTTTTATTTTGCTGATCTAATAATGGCTCTTTTAGGAATGAAGATGTGTACGAAGTTAGCTGCATAGCTTTCCTATCGTTAATTTTTTGGCGTTTAGCTATAAACTTTTTAAAATCAAACTAGATGCACGATCCGTACCCATTTGGAACCCAAAAGCCATTATACGGCTAAATATGTCAAATCCTCTAAAGTTAGCGTTATTAAACTTTAATTTTGAATCCTCACTTCAAATAAACCAACACTAAAGAACTACTTTTTAACTTTTAAACAACCTTTTTTGATCTTTTTTTAAACACCGCCCGTACGCCTTATTGAAGTGGACACGTCGTAACGTCCGAACATACAAAGATATAAGGAACAACGATGAAATACATACTCCTGGCTAGCAGCTTACTTTTTCTCACCGCGTGTAGCGATGATGATGACGATAATACCGAAGTTGTTACCCCACCCCCAGTTCAAGAATTCACTCCAAGTAAAACCTATTCTGTAACTTTAAGTGGCAAACAAGAAGTGCCAATGAATGACTCAATGCAAACAGCGTCTGCAACGGTAGAGCTTGACGAAAGTTTAATGCAATTTCGTGCAACACTTGATGCAAGCTCAGTCGAAGGTTTTAGCGCAGCACACATACACGACGGCGATTTAGGCGCTAATGGTGATGTTGCTTTTGCATTTGAAGCCACTACCGATGGTATGTATGAAGTCGCAATTACCGACCTTGATGAAAGCCTAATTGCTGATTTAATGGATGGCGATTGGTATATAAACCTTCATACCGAACAGTATGCAAACGGTGAACTTCGTGCGCAAATTGTGCCAGATACAACGAGTATCATCACGTTTGTTTTAAATGGCGATCAGCAAGTGCCTATGAACGACAGTGACGCAATGGGTTATGGCTATGCATCTTATGATAGCGCCACGACAGAATTTCGGCTTCGCGCGGTGACTATGGGTGTTGATGACGCAACAGCAGCTCATATCCACACGGGTAAATTAGGCTCAAATGGTGACGTATTCGTAACTTTAGAGCAAGACGACGAAGTCATGACTGACTGGGTTGTACCAGAAGATACCATGATTGACAGCGACACTCTGGCAGTACTTTTAGACGGCGGTCACTATGTTAATGTTCATACGCCTGAATTTGCCGGTGGCGAAATTCGCGGCCAAATCTTAACAGACAACTATGCAGTTGCGACCTTTGACTTAAGTGGTAATCAAGAAGTGCCTATGGTCAACACCATGGCTGATGGTGATGGTTATGCCCTTGTTGATACAACAGACTACAGCGTAGAGCTTACTGTTGTAACATCAGGCTTAGACGATGCAAGTGCTGCGCATATTCATACAGGTCGTATCGGGACTAATGGCGATGTATTAGTGGCTCTTGAACAATCAATGGACGACAGTAACGTCTGGATGACACCAAGCAACACACAAATCAACGCGGATATTTTTGCAGTGCTGGCTTCTGGCGGTCACTATGTCAATGTTCATACACCTGCTAATGCTGGCGGCGAGCTTCGTGGGCAAATCCTAACCAGTAACTATGGTTTTACGAGCTTTAAACTAAGCGGTGAGCAAGAAGTTCCTGCTGTCGAATCTGATGCAAGTGGTGAAGGTTATGCATTAATTAACATGGATAACTATGGCTTAGAGCTATTAGTAAACACAATGGGTGTTGATGATGCGACAGGTGTACACATTCATACTGGCCGAATTGGCACCAATGGCGACGTTCTAGTAGCGCTTGAGCAGTCAACAACTGATGCAGGCATGTGGATGACGCCAGCAAATACCATGATCAACGCAGAGATCTTCGAGGTACTTGCATCAGGTGGTCATTACGTTAACGTACATACACCTGCTAACACGGGTGGCGAAATTAGAGGTCAGATCCTAACAGATAACTATCAACTCGTTACTTTCCCACTTAGTGGTATGCAAGAAGTTCCAGCGGTTGATACGATGGCATCAGGTAGTGGTTATGCATTAGTTAACATGGATAACTACCATCTAGAATTAAGAGCGTTAACCGAAGGTGTGAGTGACGCCACTGCTGCTCACATTCATACGGGTCGTATAGGCACTAATGGCGACGTACTTGCCGCGTTAGAGCAATCAAGCGATAACATGAACCTGTGGCAAACACCTGAAAACACCATGATCAATGCAGATATTTTTGCAGTACTTGCATCAGGTGGTCATTACGTTAATGTGCATACTCCTGCTAACCCAAGTGGCGAACTTCGCGGTCAAATCCTTACCGACAACTATGTGTTTGTCACCTTTCCGCTAAGTGGTGAACAAGAAGTACCTGCGGTCACAACGGATGCGTCTGGCGATGGTTATGCGCTAGTGAATACCAATGATTACAGTGTTGAGTTGCAAGTGCTTACATCAGGTGTAAGCGATGCAACTGCTGCCCATATTCATACCGGTGTAGCAGGTGAAAATGGCCCTGTGTTAGCTCCACTTGTACAAGACAGTGATGATATGAATCGCTGGATGAGTAGCACAGGCTTAATGATAGACGCCGATATCTTTTCAGTTTTAGTTTCAGGCGGTCATTATGTAAACATTCATACCCCTGCAAACCCAAGCGGTGAGATACGAGGCCAAATTCAATAAATATTAAATACAGAGGCCAACATACTTGGCCTCTTTTACTTACCTTTCAAGCTCAATTAATTTCACAATAACATCCCTCGGCGTCTGAATTAATAAACTGGCTATTAAAACCCGCTCGTAAGTTTGCAATTACTAACTCAACAAAGCCATTCTGACTTGAACACGCGAGTCCTTTTGATAATGGCCCTGCATACACAAGCTGTTGATTTTCAGAAACAAGTACTGCGGCAGGTTGAGCGGGTAATATTGCAGCAACCGCAGATGTTGGTTTAAGTTTTATTACTTCAATACCGTGCTCTGCTGCATAGCTGCTAAGGCTTGTTATGTGCGGTTGTGAGCGCTCTGAGCATACACAGGTATTTTCATCAATAATGTACAAGGTATCTGTATGGGTGATGCCAAGTCCCATACTTTGTTGAAATGTAGTCAGCCAGTTAGCTGTTGCCAGCTTTTTATCTGGATCAAAGGTGCTTGCTTGTTGAGAATAAGCAAATACCAAGGCTAATGCCACAGAGGCAACCCAAAGTAGAGTTGCCATTATCAGCCATTTGCTATTTGAATTTAGCAATACCTTGCTCCAGTACATCGATACTTACATCAATTAACTGTACGCGATCGGTGAGTTTTTCAATCATCAGATTATCGTTGGCTTGGTTAGCAATTAAGGCTTGTGAGTTCTCGGCAATAGCACGCGTATTACCCGCTTGATTTTGCACTACATGTGCAACCGATTGTGAGCTACTTGCAGCAACATTCACCTGCTCTGTCATCTCGGTAATTTGCAGTTTCATCTGCGAACTAATGGCCGATAACTGCTCTATAAGCGCAACACTACCCTGCATCGACTTAGTTGATGATGCGCTGTTTTGCATCAAGCTTTCAAGCGTATTGGTTATTTTATCTGTGGTGTTTTTGCTGCGTGTTGCTAAGTTTCTCACTTCATCAGCCACCACTGCAAAGCCGCGACCTTGTTCTCCAGCACGCGCAGCTTCAATTGCAGCGTTTAGTGCAAGTAAGTTTGTTTGCTCAGCAATTGACGAAATCTCATTGAGTAATTCTGAGATATGCGAACATGCACTCACCAGTTGGCTAATATTTTGGTCAGCCTCTTGAAGGTTATTAGCAAGCTCCGCCGTTTTGCTGTCGGTATTCGCCACTTCATTGAGTGCCTCTGTGGCACTTAAATGGAGCTGCTCAAACTGTGTTTGTAGTTCATTACTTTCTTGTTCAACATGGGCAAAGCCTTCGGCGACTCGCTCGCCTGACTGCGCGATATCTGCAGATAACTGCTCACGATGAAGTGCTTGCTCATGTAATTCGTCGTGTACTTCAAGTAATTGTTTAGACTGATTTTTTAAAACACTACTTTGGCTTTGAACATCACCTATCACACTCGATACAAAACCCAGTAAACGGTTAAAACCCGCTACGGCTTCACTGTGGGAGTCGTCTGCTCTTAAACTAATATTAATGCTGTTTTCGTCAGCCATTATCTGCTCAGTCGTTGTGCTTAACGATAAGCCAGAACTGCGTTCGCGGTGAAGGGTTTTAGCAATGTAACCCGCTACAATTGCTTCAACAATGGCATACACGGCATGAATAAGTACCGTGCTAAAATATAATCTGTCTGGGTCAAAAACGTATAAGCCTACTTCGTTAATCTGTAAAAAGTAAAAGCTCAAATGGTGAACGGCCACAAAAGCAAGTGCAGTTATAAACACGCGCCATTCAACAAACATGATCAATACGGCCATTAAAATGAAAATTTCAAAATGTACTTCAATAAGGCCGTAGCTTTGTTGGATGTGTAAAAACGAAAACATCATGCAACCGGCAGCTACAACATGAGCCGTTAATTTGCTCGTTGGGTATTGATGAAGCATCCAAAGTGGTAAAGACAGCAATAATAAACCAGTTACTACACCCGTTATCAAGGTCGAATAGATAAAGCCTAAAACCAAAGACTCAACAAACAATAAAAGGAACAAATAAGTAAAAAGGCGGCGCACACTCGTCATAGATAAAGCCTTAATGATTAAATACTTTACAAAAATACAATTAATCGAGCCAATACGGTTCGAACCGCATCGTGGTTCACTTTATTAATTGCAATAATGCTCTAAATTGATCGGTCCCTGCTTTTTCTAGCCATTGAAATATCACACTTTCTGTACAGGTAATAATAGCACCTGCTGCCAATAGCTGCTTAATTGCTAACTCTTTGTGTTTTTCGTTGCGTGATGCAATGGCATCTTCAACCACAAACACCTGATAGCCATTAGCAATTAAGTCTAAACAGGTTTGCAGTACACACACATGCGACTCTGTACCCGTCACCACTATTTGCTTACGATTGAAGCCAGCTAATTGTTGGTTAAATTGCGCTTCTTGGCATGCGCTAAAATGTATTTTGTGATAGCAATTATTACCATTTATGAAGGGTAAAAGCTGTTCACTACTTTTACCTAACTTGGTTGGGTTTTGTTCAGTAAATAAATAGGGAATGTCTAAAGCTTTAGCTGCATTTATCAACTTTTCGGTGTAATTAACAGCTTGGCCAAAGTCGCTTATGACAGGCTCAAGCCCTGCTTGAAGGTCAATAATTAATAACAAGGCATGATTCTTTTGACTTATAAATGAATGACGCATAACTTTCCCTTAGGTTGCCTATGGGCTATTTATAGCACAGCTAACACTATGTTGTACCTTAATTAAACATTTACTAATTTATCTTTTCAGCTGACTCAATAACATTCATAATTGTGCTATATTTTGTTAAAAATTATATGCAAATAATAATTTAGGGTTAATCAGTCGGTGCCTAAACTTTTTCTTTTGATATTCAATTTGCTGTTCTTCACGCTCACCTTTTCAGTGAATGCACAAAACTATGCTTTGCAAATGCAGCGGATCTCTACAGATGAAGGGTTAACCCAAGGTAGTGTTACTAAAATCGTGCAAGATGATTTAGGCTTTATTTGGGTTGGCACTTATCAAGGCTTAAATAGATATGACGGCTATCAAGTAGCCGCTTTTGCTGGCGAATATATGCTTGATCAACGACAGATCACTTTTATGACTAAAACCAGTGATGGCAAGATTTTTGTGAGTACTGAGTTTTCAGGTGCTTACTTCATAAACCCAAAAACACTCAGTGTCGAAAAAGTCTATTCAGGAAAACTAACCCCTGAAGATGTTTATTTTTCCCCTATTCTTGCACTCGAAGAAGATGACAGTCATTTCTTTTTCGCAATCAATCAGCACCTTTATTCTTACCATAAGCAAACCAAAAAGTTTTTGCATGAGTTTTCAATCGATAAGCAAGATGACTTTATTCGTGCTTTAGCTCTGCATGATAATTTTTTATACATTGGAACAACCGCAGGACTTTTTTCAAAAAACTTAGTGGATGATCATGTTTCTCGTATTGAGCTTGCTGATGAAAATAAATTAAATAACGATAATAAAAACGCAAAATTTTTGCATCTGGATCCTCAATTAGGTCTGTTAGTTGGTACAGTCGAAGGAATGTACAACATTCCATTTAATGCAGATAAACTTCTCGCAGTAGATAAAACCAAACTATTGGTTCCTGAATTAAATATTTGGGATTTCGCATCTAGTAAATTTGGTGAGTATATTGTCACTGAAAAAGGCTTATTCGAATTTAATAGGGAAACTCTATCCGCCGAATTTATTTTGAGCTATGAGCAAAGTAAATTTTTAATGACCGACAATACAATTGTCGACGTGATGATTGATAAAACAGGATTGCTATGGCTTGCATCTCGTTCGCAGGGAGTTTTTACATGGTCCACCTTAGCAAGGCGTTTTAAGCATATCGAATCAACGTCTACTTCTGGTAATGTCAACAATAGTGTTTGGGCGGTATTGCAAGACAGCGAAAACATTATTTGGATCGGCACCGAAAATGGCATGCTGAAGTATAACCAATTAACAAACTCCATCAGCCCTTACCTAGTTAATGATGATATAAAAGCCTTTCATGGAGAACATGCTGTATATGGCATTGCACAGGCAGAAATAGAACCATCTGAACGCTTTCTGTGGCTTATGAAGTACAGAGGCTTAGCGCTCTTTGATAAGATCAGCGGTGATTTAGTGCCTTTAAAAGGCAGTAAAGAAGTGATTAATATATTAGAAAATGAGCCAAGTTGGGGCTTTCATACTTTAGGTTCAGATCAATTTGCATTTATTACTCAAGAAAACTTTTATCGCTACAATGGTAAAACAGGTGAATTACGAACTATTAAGGGACTAAAAGAACAAGTCGATATTATCAATGCGCACTCTTTTTTAAAGCCACTCTCGAGTCACCCTAACGACTATTTGTTAAGTATGTCTGGCCATTTGTATCGTTATAATGAGCAAACTGAAAAATTGACACTTGTTTATCAAGTCGAAAACTTCAATCCACTCACATTTTCTGTGATTGATGATTGGGTTATTGACCACAATGATACACTTTGGCTGGCTTCATCTAACGAAGGGTTAATTGCTGTTGACTCTCACTCCTACGCTATTAAACATCGCTTAGGCACTCAATCTGGTCTCAATGCAAAATCAGTGTATGGCTTACAAATCGACCGCTTTGGTTTTTTATGGGCTAGTTCGCAAAATGGCCTGTATAGAATTGATTTAAGTTCAAGAAGTATCAATTCGTATTTTATCCGTGATGGCCTTTCAGCTAATGAGTTTAATGTTGATGCCGATGCAACGCTAGACAATGGCCAAATTGGCTTTGGTTCGACAAGGGGCTTATTGTTAATCGCACCTGAAGACTTTTTAACTTCACCAACAGAATTAGATGCGATAAATACTGAAATTACTCATGTTTCTTTGCTCTCTCGCGAGCTGAACTATCATCCATACAAATATATCAATAACCCTCTTCAAATGACTGCTGAAGACATCGGTCTTGAGGTTAGCTTTTCTAACTTTGATACTATCAATAAGGATAAAACAACTTATAAAGTAACTTTAGAGGGACCAACGTCATTAAATTACGACAAATTAACCACTAACAAAGTATTTTTTACCAAGCTACCTCCCGGACAATATATCTTGTCTGTTGCTTCTAACTCCGAGAGCTCCAAAGTCAGTTCAGCAACAAGACAACTACAGTTTAATATTGCCTATGCACCTTGGTCTTCACCAGTTGCGATAACAGGTTATGTGCTGCTCATTTTTGCCATACTCTTTTTCTTTTTTTGGCAATACAGAGCACGTCAACAAGTACTGAATAAAGCGCATGCTGATGTTGTTAAATCGCAACAACAAACTGAATTAGCACTGAGCAGTAACAAAAGTGGGGTATGGGAAGCCAATTTAAGCCAGCAAACGCTTTTAAATAATCGCTTTGTGACAGAGCTGGGTTACCACAAGAGTAACGAGAGTTTAGCCCTCATTGAGTTCCTTGATTTTATTCATCCAGCAGACCGTAGTGCCTACTTAAACCATTGGAATGCCTTTGCAAAACAATCAAATCAAGAACAATGGAATATCACCTACCGTTTAAATCATCAAAATGGTAAGTGGTTATGGTATCAGGACATTGGCCGTGTCGTCGAAGTTGATGAAGCAAATAAGCCAATAAAAGTAACAGGTATCTATACCAACATTACCGAACAAAGAGCAAATGCACTACAAGCAAGTGTGCTCGGTGAAGCTTTCAGCCAGATAAATGACTGGCTTTTAATTTTAGACAGCCAGTTAAAACCATTTTCAGCAAATACAAGCTTCAGTGATACATTTGCTATTACAGGCAATATAACTGATCTAACAATTAAGGACTTTGTTCGCACAATAGGTAGGGCTCAGTTCTTAAGATACATCAATGTGTTAAAAACATTAAAACCAAAACAAAACTGGAAAACAGAAGCTTATATACACACTCAAAAAAATCCATCCCACCCTGTTCATATCAGTGTTACTGCAGTTGCGAAAGATAATCAAGCGATTAGTCATTATGTGATTGTTATTTCAGATCTTACAGAACAAAAGCGTGCTGAAGATGAGTTACGTTATTTAGCGAATTACGATCCATTAACGGGCTTACCAAATCGTTCATTAATGCATTCAAAAATCAATAATTGTATAAATCATTCTAAAAAGCACAACAAGTTAGCAGCCTTGTTATTTATTGATTTAGATAAATTTAAGCCAGTGAATGACTCTTTTGGCCATGCTGTTGGTGACCAATTGCTGTGCAATATTACGCAACGTGTAAGTTTACTTTTACCTAATAATGCAACGGTTGGTAGACAAAGTGGCGATGAGTTTTTAGTGTTAGTCAAAGATCTTCATTCGCCTCAAACGTTGAGCGAATTAGTTAAGCAACTTACACAAGAATTAGCAAATAAAGTCATTATTGACGATTTTTCTATCAATATTTCAGCCAGTATTGGGGTTGCACTCTATCCTTTTGATGCTAAAACAGCTGATGAGTTAATACGCAATTCTGATATTGCCATGATGCATGCCAAACAATCTGGGCGAAACAATTTCAAATACTTTACCGAGCAGATGAATAACCAGCTCACTAAAAAGTTATTACTCGAAAATGCGTTAAAAGATGCCTTTAAAGATGATGAGCTTTTTAATAATTATCAGCCAATTGTTAATGCTAAAACGAAGCAAATTAATGGTGTTGAATTATTAATGCGCTGGAAGACAGAACAAGGTTTTATTTCACCTGCTGAGTTTATCCCTATTGCAGAAGAAATTGGTTTAATCGATGTACTTACAGAACAGGCTTTAAATCGAGCTTTAACAGAATTGCAGCCAATTTTAAGATCAAACCCTCGTTTTTACCTTTCTTTAAATGTATCGCCAACGCACATATTAAAGGCGAACTTAACCGAAAGACTCTTGTTGATCCTGAATAATTTTCGCATTAAGCCTGCGCAATTGCGCTTAGAGATTACTGAAAACACATTACTAGAAGACAAAGATAAAGCCTCAAAGCAGCTACGAAAGTTAAAAAATGCGGGTTTTAAACTATTACTTGATGACTTTGGTACCGGATATTCTTCACTGACTTACCTCAGTCAGTTTCCAATTGACGTCATTAAAATAGACCAAAGTTTTGTGCGCAATATTGGGCATGATCGAAGTAACGAATCAATTATCAAAACAATCCATGCGTTATCCGCTAATTTAGGCCTTTATTGTATTGCCGAAGGCGTTGAAACTATTGAGCAAATTAAATTTTTACAACACATGGGCTGTGATGACTTTCAAGGTTACTACTTTGCAAAACCTATGCTTTCTGAAGACCTACTTGCAGAACAAAACTTGCAATCTATTGTTGCTCGTTTAAAAGAGCTTTAAGCCATTTGTTTAAACACGCATATAATTGGTCTTTATTAATTGGCTTTGAGATAAAATCATCCATGCCAGCAACAAGGCAACGCTGCTGATCCTCTTCAAATGCATTCGCAGTGATGGCAATGATTATAGCCTGACCATACAAGTGCGGGTTCTGTTTTATTTCTTTTGTACATTGATAGCCATCCATATTTGGCATTTGGCAGTCCATAAGGATAATATCAGCTTGATAACTCTGCAGTATCTCAAGTGCTTCAAGGCCGTCATTTGCTTGTTTGAGATTACACTGAGTGGAACGCAGCATCTTTTTCAATACAATTTGATTAACAGGGTTATCTTCAACTAGTAAGATATTCAAACCTGCTAATTGGGGAGTCGCAGTACTTTGGTTATCCACTGAGGCTGAATTACTAATAATTACAGGCATCGTGATGGTGAACTCACTACCAACGCCTTCTTGACTTGTTAGCTTAAGCTCCCCTGCCATTAACTCAATAATTCGCTTACTAATGGTTAGCCCAAGTCCCGTTCCGCCATATTTACGTGTGGTAGAAATGTCGGCTTGAGTAAACTCGGTAAACAGTTTTGCCTGCTGCTCACTTGAAATCCCGATGCCTGTATCACGAATGCTGATCTGCATTCGGTCATTAACCATAGTACAGCTCATGGTAATGTCGCCCGACTCTGTGAACTTGCCGGCATTACTCAAAATATTATTTATAACTTGGCTAAACCTTAAAGGGTCTAAACTGATACAACTTGGTACAGAGTCACTAATGTTAAGCTTAAACGTCACCCCTTTTTTTACGCTTGTACTACTAAACACCTTGGCAATTTGTTCAAGTAACTTAGTTATTTCAACTGCACGATACTCTAATTTTAAAGCACCCGCCTCTATTTTGGAGAAATCTAAAATATCATTTAAAATCAGCAGTAAGTTATTCGCACTTTGATGGATCATCACTAACTCTTCGTGTTCTTCTTCTGCTAAATCTTTATTATCTAGTAACAGCTGAGTCATCCCTAAAATACCATTTAGCGGAGTTCGAATTTCGTGACTCATATTAGCCAAAAACTGAGATTTAGTGCGGTTAGCATTATTTGCAGCCCGTACAGCTTCAACCAACTCATTGGTTTTATCATCAACCTGTTTTTCTAGTTGTGCATTAAAGTCTTTCAGTCTTACGTTTAGTAATTCATTTTCGTGGTTCGCTTGATGTAGACGATTGAAGCTCAGTGCGAGCTTATTCGCAAGGCTCGAAAATTGTGATTGCAAGCGGCTCACTTCTAACCAAGTTTGCGGTAAATACGTGTCAGTATCAGCATTTTCTGGCTCAAATTTATCAATTTGTTCAGCAAGTTTGCGTATCGGTGTTGTCAGCCAACGACTTAGTTGAGTGATGAAAACGCTTGTTAGTAAAATAATAAAAATGATCATAACCAATGACTGTCCCCATGCATTTACAGCGACATCATTCGCGTGTTTTCGGTTTAGCATGGTCATAACCATCCAATTATGGTCAGCTAAGCGCGCTTGCTTAGCATAATATTGCTGCTCATTGTGTGCATCAAATATGATAAAACGCTCTTCATTCGCAAATGAATCAATCTCTTCATTGCTTAGTTGTTGCATCTCTTTAAAATCATCGATGGTGCTAAACACAACTTTATTAGCCGCATCGAGTATTAGTAAATCACCTTGATGACTAAATAAACTTGGACGTAAACTAGCAAAGTAATCAAACATCAGCGAGCCTTCGACCACGCCAGTAAACATATCCTCAATATAAATAGGCGCTGAAACCGCAACAATGGGCAGAGAACCAAAACCACGCCCTTTAAAAATAGTCGAAATATAACCCTGCTTATTGGACGGTGCATGAATAAAGTAATCACGATCTGAAACATTTGCGCGAATGTTTGACTGCTGCAAACTTACAGCTAATGATTGGGGGTAAAAATGAGTAACATCTGCAAAAGCATCAGTGATGATTTGAGTTCTAAAATCTGGGTACAGATTAGCCATATTCTCAAGTGCAACCTGTTTGGGTAGCCCATGAGCAATACTTTTTGCGGTTAGAACCACTCCTTTTTTATGGTGCTCTAAATGCGAATCGATAACTCGCGCTATTTCATTCGCTTTTTCATTAAGTTGAGCGTTAACCTCATACTCTATGCGAGCATAGTGATTGTTAGTCAAAACAATTGAAGTGAGTATTACCACTAAAATGACTAACAAGCTAACCACGTAATTAAGTATTTTATCCAAAGAGGAATAATATTTGTGCCAAGAGTATCGACTAAAGAAAAAGCTCAATAAATCTATTACAGACAAGTAAATAACTGCATTTAAACAGTACTTAGCCAATGCTATCAACAGAGTGAGTGTGGGTAATGCTAAAAAATAGTGCCCAAATACCCAAAGAATGGGTGAACCTATAACAAACCAAAAAAGCATCCCTCTCAAAAAGACAGGACGCGCCTTAGACAGGCAATATAATTGTAAAAATATAAGCTCTAAGGCAAAAACAATGGATGGCCAAGCATGGCCCCAGCGATAAAATATGAAGCCAGTACTAATGATAAAGGTGATAATTGCATAGCGCCAACCGAGTAAAAGCAGGCTTAAAATGACAAAAAATTGCCCAAGCAGAAACTCAGAGCTATCCAAAAAAAATACTGGCAATAAATTAACTAGACCTGCAATGCAACCAAGCAACAGCGCAGCTAAAAAGTTAATATAAAATGGCTTATTTTGAAGCAAAAAAGGCATCCTAACACCCTAGCGATACCTTTAAATTAAAAGAAAATTAAACATTTTGCCACTTTAATTAACATAATGGCATTCATGACTTTCGATTTGTAAAACACTTTTGTTTACTTTAAAGCGTGAAAGCAATAGCTGTTCTACTTTAAGTCGACACGCCTCATCATGCTTTTCCACGGTACAATGCTGCTTTAACACCACATGTGCTCCCACAACAATATCTTTGTCTTGGCGCATTACCGTTACATTATGCACATTTTGAACGTGTTCTATTGATGCAATACTTTGCTCAATAGCTGCTACATCAGGAAGCTTACTACGGTTTTCCAGTAACCCTTTAATACAGCGAATAATCACTTTAACCCCAGTGAACAATACAAAGATCGCTATGAGCATACTCGAAATAATATCGATTTCTGCCCACCCGGTTAAGTAGATTAAAATTCCAGCAAAGAAAGTAGAAACTGTCGAAATTAAGTCAAAGAACGAATGGAGAAATACCGCATATACATTAATGCTTGCCTTACGCCCTTTATACAAAACCCATGCAGCTGCGCCATGAAACAAAAATCCAATAGCAGATATAACTGACATCAAATAGCTATTGATTTGTAGTTCATGCCCATCACTGTGATGGAAATAACGTTCTCCACCTTCGTAAAGAATAACTAAGCTAATGCTTAAGTACAAAACACCATTGATCAAGCCACCGGTCAGTTCAGCTCGTTGGTAACCATCGTTAAAGTTTTTTGCAAAGTAAATCGCCATGCTTGAAGCAATAAGTGCAATAAATAAAGAACTGTTATGAACAAACAAATGCCCAGCATCAGCAAGTACAGCAAGCGAATTAGAATAATAGGCACCAATAATCTGAATAACCATAAACGAGCACGTTATGGCTAAAGCAATTAACAAGCGGCGTCTAGAAGCTTGGTGTGTTGTAATATCTGTCATGAAGAAGTGGAAAACCTATTCGCTGGAGATGGAAATGATATAAAGTCGCAATTGTAATACGTGACGCGGCTAAACGCACTAAAAAGTTATGAAAGGCGGCCAAAAACCTAGCCTCGACCGCCTTTTGTAAGGTAATGCTATTGTTTCACTCTTATAAAGGGGCTAATCATTCCAGTAAAGAAAATCCCGCCTAATAGCCACCATAATGTATAGTCAGATTCTGTCTGTTTACCTTGTTCAACCTGTTCAAGTTTTTGGCCACTCACTTGCTGACTAGCAGAACTTACACTGTTGGCAAGTTCTGGTGCCGCTTGCCCAGGTACTAAAGGTGCAAGACCAAAGCCAGCATTTTGCTCTTTTACGAACTCGGTAAATGTTTCATTGTCTGTAACAACATCATGTTGATTAGCAATTTCAGTGTAGGTTTCAAGCATTTTCTTCAGTGTCTCGGCATCAGCTTGCCAATAACCTTTGCGAACAGCCTCTAACATTCGCTCAATGATTTGTGCTAATGCTTCAGCGTTATGTTGCTCAAAGAATTCGCGCATTTGCATATCGTATTTATCATCAACATACACTTCAAAGAATTCTTGCCATTGATCATCTCTTACCGCGTCGGGGGTCATAACTTCCCAGCCCCACATGTTGTTCATACGGTCTAAAATAGCAGTAGCCCCAGCATAACCTGAGTCTTGCATCGCTTTAATCCAGCGAGGGTGAAAATAACGACTGCGCATCTCGTTACTGATAAACTGATCTAAAGTTTGAATTTTCTCCTGCCCCTTACGGCGCAAATTAGAGACATACATTTGTGGTGTTTTACCATCAATATTACGAACCGCTAGGCCTATGCCACCAAAGTATTGGAACGGATCATCATTTGTCATGAGTGCATAAAGGTTACTTGAACGAGAAAACACCACCCCATCTGTGCCCGACAACACCTTTTCGTATAGCCCTGTTTCTGATAAATTTTCGCTCCAGCGAGCCTCATCTTTACCAAAACCAAAGCCCATTCGTTCTAAATACAAATTAGCCAGCTTACTGTCATTTTCCCAGCTATCAGAGTCAAGCGCTCCCCCCGCAAGCCCTGTACCGTATGCTCCACTTTCATTAGAAAAAATACGTACAGAAGATAAGTAATCTGCATCCTCTTCACTTTTACCTTCGTCTAATAGTGTTTGCTTGAGGGTCATTGAGTGACGATAAACAAAGTTATTGTCTTCTTTCATCTTTGCCACTTTATCTATTGCCTCGGCAATCCAAAGCATGACATTAGGAAATGCATCACGGTACAAGCCTGTCGCAGAAACCACTACATCAATACGTGGCCTGCCAAGCTCTGAGTATGGGATCACTTCAGTGCCAACAATGTTGCCCTGATTATTCCACTTCGGCTTTATCCCCATTGCATGGAGAATTTGTGCTTCTAATGCACCTTGATGACGCATTGTTTCAAGTGACCAAAGTGAAAAAGCAAGCTTCTGTGGGTAGCGGCCATGTTCTGCTTGATACTGCTGTACAGTTTGTTCAAGCATCTTTACCCCAGCCTGATAAGCTTCTTTCGAAGGTACTTTCGCTGGGTTAAAGCCAATTAAGTTTCGACCTGTTGGTACAGCCGCCGGATTACGAATAGGGTCATTACCGTGACTTACTGGTATATACTGACCATTCAAACCGTTTAGCAAACCGGTGATTTCTTCACTTTTGTGAAAGTTTTGCCAGTACTCTTTTGCTGTCGCAATATCACTTTGTAACGACTCAGGGATGGCTAAGTTACTATTTTCGCCCAGCACTCGCGCTAGTAACTGAAATCCTTCTAATGCCTCTAACTTTACAACCTTGCGCTCGTCCTCACGTTCAGACTCGCCAATAGCAATACCGATTTCTCGCTCAAATTCACCTGCTTGTTTAGTGAAATCATCACCAAGCATTTGCAAAATAGTACTGTAAAGATGGGCATTGATTGGTAGCTCACCAAAAATATGAACTCCCAGCGGCTGGCTCATCTGTGCCAGTGTGTTTAAGTGATCTTGTAAGACGGTAATCTTGTCAGCAAATTGAGCTGCTAAAGTAGCTTCATCAAGGTCGAGGTCTTTTAACATATTCAATTGCTTAGCAAGCTTAATTATTTCTTGCTGCGTATTTGATTTTGTTTGCCCTTCATCCAACATTAAATAGTTGGTGATCAGTTCGTTTAATTTTGCCACTTCAGTGTATAGCCCTGCTTTTGCAAAGCCTGGGGTTAAGTGGCTGATCATGGTGGCACGACCACGACGCTTTGCCTGCATCGCTTCACCGACATTATCAATAATGTACGGATAGAAAACAGGAATATTGCCTATCGCTAAGTTTGGCGCATCATAAACCGATAAGCCTCGCTCTTTACCACTAAGCCACTCTTGTGAACCATGAGTACCTAAATGCACCACCGCATCAGCATTAAAAACATCACGTGCGTATAGATAAATAGCTAAGTAACTATGATTGATGACCGATTTAGTACTGTGATACTGGGCAGCATGCTGCTTTGCCGTTTCACCACGCACACCTTGAGGAAGTACAATCATGTTACCCAGTTCCATGCGCGGAATGACAAACATCATTTCGCCATTGTGCATACGCAACATACCGCTTTCACTTGGTTGGCCATATTTATCAATAATTGGCTGAGTGACATCCTGAGGCAGGCTATCAAACCAAGTTTGATAGATACTTAGCGGTAAATAATCTGCGAGTCCGAGTTTTACCAAAGCCTCAGCATCTTCACCACGATAATAAGGACGGAGCAACTTACCCGCTTGCTCAACTAACGTGGCTGTATCCGTTTGTTTTACTTGGTAACCCTTATCGAGCATCGCTTTTGCGATGTTAGCAATCGAACTCGGTACATCTAAAAATGCAGCGCCAATATTCTTTTCACCCGGCGGGTAGTTCCAAATAAAGGTGGCGACTTTTTTATTTGTGTTTTTAATGTGCGCTAAATTGGCATGGTTAAATGCACGCTCAACCAACGCATTAAGTTGCGCTTGCATTGCCACCTTACTGCCCTTTTCATTAGCGGCAATAATAACTGGGTCGGTGCTACCCGTATCTTCTGGCATTACAAGAAAGAACGGAGTGAGTGCTGGTGATACACCCGCATGATCTTCTTTAAAAGCCTGTTCATCGCCTTCGGTATAGTTAAGTGCATGAATAACAGGCACACCAATTTGCATAAACTCTGCGCGGCGTTTCTCAACATAGTGCAATGAGCGATAGTTAATGATTAAATCTACCCGTGAGCCAGTTTCATCACTCAGTAACTCTGGGTAGGTTAATGCTTCGTCATTGCCTTCAAAGAAAAACGCCAATGCTTTCGCACCTTTGTTCTGAAGACCAGTAATTAATGCATCAACTATTTGTTGCTGTTCATAATCAATGACTGAACGATGAATCGCTATCGCTATAACTGGTTGAGTTGGCTTAGCCTCTAACCAATTAAAAAACTGCGTTTCATCAGCACTAACATGGCCGTCAAACTCAGGGTGATATAAACCAACGTTTGGAATGACTTTAACTGGCTCTGCTGGCACATCTGAGAGTTTAAAAATGGCATTTGCAATATAAAGCATCATATTACGATAATTATCGCGCCCAGCATTATTGTAATAACCGCCAAGGTGAGTATGTTGCTGCTCAGATAAACCGCTATTCATTGCTGAGTTTTCCATATCACCGAGTGAGATCACTGGCACATTGGGGTACTCAGTTAAATATGGCTGATACTTAGCAAACATATATTTTGAAAGCGCAGGGTTGATGCCATCCAACAAAATCAGCTCAGCATTTTGCCAAGCTTGTTTAATCTCTTCGTCTGTTTTGCCTTTAGTACTAAAATTAGTAAAGGTGAACGGTTGATCTTCAGCAAGGCTTGTTAGCAATGCCCCTTTCGATTTAGCCACATGACCCGACATCATTATAAGCACTTCAGGCTTTTGTGCTGCATGTGAAGTCAGTGCGCTGAATAAAAGCAGCGCATACGTTATTATTCTTATCATTGTGTATTCTCTTGTTTGCCCGTTGCTGAGCCATCACTTTCGGGGACATATACAAAGCTACCGTCAGCCATTTTATAAGCCACACCAGCGCGCATGCCCTCGCCAGAACCGATTTCACCGTTAGATTTATATTGTTTAATCTCCTTGCCCTCTTTAACAATTACTTCCATATTTGGCTCACCGGCATTTTTAACAACAGTCACGTTTTCTGCCGTAAAAGGGCTGAGTGGGTTTTGTGCAATTGCAATAAGAAGTGCAGCAATAATCACCAGAAATACATCAACCAGATTAACGGCACTGACAATTGGGTTTAACTCTTCATCTTCGTCTAAAAAGCGCATGTTATTGCCCTCTTAATTTACGAATATTGATAAGTTCTTGAGCGCACCAACGTTTTTTAACCGAAGCTGGCCAAAACGTTAGGGTCGAAATAACCAAGCCCCAAATAACCGCTGCAAAGGCAATGATTAAATTTTCGCTGATCCCCTGAATGTTGCCATCGGCAAGGGCTTTTAATGCAGGTCCCATTGGGATCATCGTCGCAATTAGTCCAAGCATAGGTGCAATACGGGTAACAACTCTAAGTACTTCTAGTTGTTTTAACGCAAACACTTCAAGCTCATCCTCAGATGCAGTTGGATTCGCTACATAGTAATTATGGACATAAAAGCCTCTGTAATTCGTGGCCGTTTTAGTATCGATATCTCGCTGATAAGCAAGCTGATTTTTTCTTCTGATTAGATATTCAGATACAAACCTCCCTGCTGCGAAAAACGCATAAACAAAGAGTACTGCAATCACTAAAATCACAGGTGCCATTAGAAGAGCTGACACATCAGCCATAAGTTGTTCGATTATTTGGATATTCACATTATTGCCCCAGTAAATTTGACGGGCTCAAATGTACGTGAAAACACACACCATTACAATAATGCAAATAGGAACAATTTGCATTTATATTGATCTTTATAAAAATAGGCGTATTATTCTGGCAAAAATAAAACAGTTCTCTGTACACAAATAATATAAAGCTCCTAAGG
>NZ_LJTC01000016.1 GCF_001306915.1 Pseudoalteromonas lipolytica
CATACTCTAGGTAACTAGAAACCCATTTATTCACACTACTTCTTGCAGTGTTTAGACGTTTTGCAATATCGGTTCGGCTATTACCCTCATAAAATAAAGACACTGCGAGCAATCGCATGCGTTTTCGTGCGTTTGGTTCTTTTCGAGAAAGCGCTAAAAGCTGTTCAGATATGTTTGAATTCAATGTTATTAGCCGGTGATTTTATATAGCCTATATTAGATCAGATATTTAAGCGGAATGGTATAACAGGTTAGCGATCTCTAAAATGGCTTATACCATTCCGCATAAAGATTAAATCAATTTAATCCATTCCCGATTGCACATTTTCTTCACTCGATCCGGGATTGAAATAAAGTGATTCCACGCCTTTGAAACTTCATCGACAATTTCGTCATAGCCTGAAAACACTCTATTTGATAAACAATGTTGTATCCAACTCCATACTTGCTCTATTGGATTTAGCTCTGGTGAATAAGGTGGGAGCTTTATCAGGGTTAGGTTTTTAAATTCTGCAGCTGTATCGTATGTGTGCCAGCCTGCGCCATCTATTATCACGACAGCGTGTCTTCCAACAGGTGTCGCGTGTGATATCTGGCGCATATGCTGCGTCATTGCTTCTTTATTTACGAATGGGCTAACTAACGCTTCTGTTTGGCCTGTRGCTGGACATACCGCGCCAAATAAGTATCCATAGTCAAATTGCTGTTGTTTTACAATCCKTGGCCGAGTGCCTGTTTCAGCCCAAATGCGCGTAGTCGGATTTTGCTGGCCAAATCGTGCTTCGTCCTGAAACCATACGTCGATCCGATCAAGAGGAAGGTGTCCTGGTGTGTGAAGGATCGTTTCCAGCTGGAAGTTTTTTAAAAGCCTCTTGGCTTTGTAATGATTGCTTTGGGTGTTTAGAGCGGCTTGTGATCCAACTAAAGCCAAGTTGCTTTAGAATTTTATAGACATGATTTAAGTGGTAATGAACACCAAATTCAGTGTGAATGTAATGCACAATGTCTTCACCGGTAAGGCGCCCACCTTGAAGCTCTGTGTTCGTGCGTTTTATAAATTCAGACAGTTGTTCAAGTTGCTGCGGTTGCAGCCTTGATGGACGTCCTTGAATAGGCTTATTGTCTAAACCACCCAGCCCATACTCTAGGTAACTAGAAACCCATTTATTCACACTACTTCTTGCAGTGTTTAGACGTTTTGCAATATCGGTTCGGCTATTACCCTCATAAAATAAAGACACTGCGAGCAACCGCATGCGTTTTCGTGCGTTTGGTTCTTTTCGAGAAAGCGCTAAAAGCTGTTCAGATATGTTTGGGTTCAATGTTAATAACCAGTGATTTTATATAGCCTATATTAGATCAGATATTTAAGCGGAATGGTATAACAGGTTAGCGATCTCTAAAACGGCTTATTTCACCTTGCGCTAATTCGTCTTTTATTAATGAACTTTACCTCTTCATTGTGCATGACGAATTACCACGCTGTTGGGTTTCGCTGCGCTCTACCCAACCTACGCCAGACCTTCAAGCTTTATCTTGCTAATAGACAACTCTGAAGTGCCTTGGCAGGGCTTTATTGCTTAGGGAGACTCTTACCCAAAAACCCACACCGCGCGGCTGATCGCTGACGGCTGAAAGCTGATAGCTCTGTGATGTGTTGGGTTTCGCTTCGCTCTACCCAACCTACGCCAGGCCTTTAAACTTTTCCCCTTGCTAACTAGCAATTCACGACCCAATTTACCCTTTGTTGCAATTTTAATCTTGGTTTAGTACCTGAGCTATGTAAAACTATTTGCGTTTTTAAACCACAATCAGGTGACATGAATGTCTCAAATAAAAGCTTGGAAACTTATTAGCCTGTTTTGTTTGGTAAGCTTGCTTATGGGCTGTGAGTCAAAAGAAGAGCAGCTGAAACAAACAATACAACAATCCATAGAAAAAGCTGAAGTTGAATTAAATCAACTTGGTACAGCGCTTGATAATGGCTCTTTACGTAATGCGACGATACTTAAACAATACGGCAAGGTGCTTGCTGAGCAGCAACCGCAACTTTCTGAGATCGCCCGTGTAATTAGTCTTGATGCCACTCGTGAAGGGGCTATTTATTCAGGTCTTACACAACGCTTAGCAGATGTGAAGTCTACTTATCTAATACCACCATATGAAGATACGCTTCATCAACTTGACCTCATTCGTGATGCTGCCAAACCGTCTTTATTTCAAGATGCGCTTACCGATCCTATCAATATGCTTGCTGATATGTCGCAGGGGTCACTAGCACGGGTTGGTGCAATTAGTGAAGCTGCTGAAGGCGAAAGTGTTGGTAACCAGTTAGTTGGCAACCCTAACTATGGGCAGTGGCAAACGAATAGCAGTGGTACCAGCTTTTGGGTTTGGTACGGTATGTATCGTATGTTGGGCGATGTATTCGACCGAGTTGAATATGGTCGCTGGAGTCGTCATAGAAAGTATAGCTATTACAATGATTATGGCCGTTATCGTTATTCGAGCCCTAAGCAGATTAAAGCACAACAAACGGTAGAGACACGAACTCGACAGTCTTATCAACGCCAAGGTAAACAATTCACTAGTCCGTATGCCAAGAAACGTAGTGGCGCATCAGGATTAAGCCGTAGCAGCTATACGCCGCCACGCACACGTAGTAGCTATGCTTCTAGCAGTAGTTACAGTAAAAGCTCTGGGTCATTACGTAACAGCTCGAGCAGAACATCACGTGGCATTAGCCGCGGTAAGTAGTGAAAAGAATAACCACCGGAGTTACAACACATGTATGAATTTAATGGAATAACAACTTGGTCGTTGCAAGCTTTAGCAATCGACTTTGCAATCATTATCGCTTTATTTGTCAGCCTAAAATTTATTAAGGGTTGGGTATCTAACTTACACGCTAATGATGAAATAACTGAGCGTGACAATTTTGCTTTTGGTATTAGCTTTGCGGCAGGACTTGCGGCACTTGCTATTGTTCTTAGTGGCGTGAGCAGCGGCGCATTTGCACCGACCTTACAACAAGAAGCATTACAAATGCTAGGTTATGGTGTGATGGCGATTGTGCTTATCAAGCTAGGTCACTTCTTCCAAGACAAAGTAGCGCTTCGTAAAGTGAGCCTGCATGACGAAATCGTAAAAGGTAATGCGACTGCTGCACTCATTGATTTTGGCCATGTTGTTAGTGTGGCTATCGTTATTCGCTCAGCTTTATTTTGGGTTGCGACAGAAGGCTGGCATGGTATTCCAATTGTGATCGCAGCTTTTGCCATTGGCAGCATTGCGATGCTACTGATCAGTCAATATCGCGTGCAGTTATTCAAGCATACTAATCGCAGTGGTGATTGCTTACAGCAAGCGGTTATTGACGGTAACTTAGCAGTAGGTATTCGTTATGCTGGCTTTTTAGTGGGTAGTGCATTGGCATTAACTGCTGCATCAGGTATTGCTCCTTATGCGGCTGACAACATTGTTGCTAGTTTAGGTTACTGGGCATTAAGTGCAGCAGTGAGTTTAGTTGCTTTCATTTTACTACACTTAGTGACTATCAAAATCATCCTATCTGGTTGTGATATTTCAGATGAAGTGAACCGCCAGAAGAACGTGGGTGTAGCAGCTATCTCTGCAGCAATCTCATTTGCGATTGGTTCGACTATGGCAACCTTGTTAGGTGCCTAATTAAGTGTCTACTACAACAAGCGCCCCAAGTAGAGCTCATCTACTTGGGCATGATTTCCTATTAATAACTGTTATGGCCGTACTCGCTGGGTGCGGCCTTATTTATGAGTACCTGCTATCTCATTATGCTGGTCGTGTCTTAGGCTCAGTCGAGAGTGCCATTTATGCCATGATCGGCACCATGATTGTCGCTATGGGTATCGGTGCTTTTTTAGCACGATGGTTTAAAGATGCGTTTACTGCTTTCGCATGGCTAGAGAGTATTATTGCTTTGGTCGGTATGGGCTGTATTTTAGCGATAGCGAGTGTTATCGCTGTCAGTTATTCATTGCCGCATATCTTCTCCGAAATTTTTAACTTGCCTGCAGATACCGTACTTAATGGTTACGTGTTTGAAAGGCTGCAAGAATGGTCTCGTTTTTTACCCTATGTGTTTGGTCTATTACTTGGGCTATTAATTGGTATGGAGATCCCGCTAATTGCGCGTATTCGCCAGCAAGTCTATGGGCGCTTTTTAGAGAACAATGCGGGTACCATTTACGGGGCTGATTATATCGGTGCCGGTATAGGTGCTGCGATTTGGGTGAGTATTATGCTCGCGATGCCAATTATGCAAGCAGCTGCTTGGACTGCGTTATTTAATATTATTGCCGGTCTCGTGTTTTTGTGGCGCTATCATCAACATGTTCGCTTCGCTAAGCTACTGTTAGTTTGTCATGTACTGTTGTTGGTGTTTTTTGCGTTTGTGCTTGTGCTTGGCACCAGCTGGATGAAAAATCTAAGCAATGTTTTATACAAAGATAAAGTCATCTACTCGCAAGCAACTAAGTATCAGCATTTGGTGTTAACTGAGCGTTTGAGTCGCAATCAGCCCAATGCAATTACCGATCTTTACCTCAATGGCCGTTTACAATTCTCAAGTGTGGATGAGCAAATTTATCATTCTATGCTTGTCTATCCTGCTATGTTGGCCTCCAATCGCCATGACCGCGTGTTGATCATCGGGGGCGGTGATGGACTTGCATTGCGTGATGTTTTGAAGTGGCCAGTAGAGCATGTCACCTTGGTTGACTTAGATGGTCAGTTGTTAAACTTATTTGGTAATGATGTCGGCGACTATGATGCGCCAGAGAAAATCAGAACACGTTTAACAGCGCTAAATAAACACTCTATGAGCGATCCTCGTGCTGATATTCGCATTGCAGATGCCTTTTTAGAGGTCGAAGCAATGCTTGCTAAAGGCGAGCGCTTTGACACTATTTTTAATTGACCTACCAGACCCTAATCACCCAGATCTTAATAAGATGTACAGTGACTATTTTTACAATCATGTGCGGCAGTTATTGGCGCCTGACGGGGCTGTGGCCGTGCAATCAACATCGCCTTATCATGCGAAGAAAGCATTTTTGAGTATTGCTAAAACAATGAAAGCTGCGGGTTTTGGTTATGTTGAGCAATACCAACAAAATATTCCTTCGTTTGGTCAATGGGGTTGGACTATCGCGACCACCGCTGGCAAATCAGCAAGTCAGCGAATTCGTGAAACTAACGAATTACCGGTGCCATCTCGTTGGGTAAGCAAAGAATATTTATTGGCTTCTTTTGTGTTTCCGAATCATTTTTTTGAACAAGTAAACACGATTGAAGTCAATAGATTAGGTTCAGGAACCTTATATGATTATTACCGCCAAGCGTGGCAAGTTGAAACCGAATTGTACAAAAATTGATATTTTATAGTTGACATAATATGTCGGCTATGCAAATCTTAACTCAGACATAATATGTCAAAACGTAAAAAGGTGAGACATGGAATTAAATGAACTATCAATCAAACTGGCTTCTTTTGAAACAGAGGGTGTGAGCTTTGAGTCTTTCTTGATTGCCAACCAAGGTGAGCAAGATGTGTTACAAGTTATCGTCGATGGGAATGATGAGTTACCTATCTTTGTTACTCAAACAGAAGAGCAATTACTGTGTATTAGCTACCTGTTTGCTGAAGACGAAGTACAAGCAGATATGCGTAATGAGTTAAACGAAACGTTACTACGTTTAAATGTACCAATCCCATTAAGCGCATTTGCAAAAATTGATGATAAATACGCTATTTTTGGCGCGTTATCGGTTAATTCATCGTTTGATGATATTACCCATGAGTTGGTAACACTGGCAGACAATGCGATTGATGCACTTGAAGCCGTGACCATTTATTTAAACGATTAATTAGCAATTTCTGGAGTTAAGATTATGAGTATTTTAAAGAAACTATTTACAGCTGTACGTGGTGGCGCTCGTGAAGCAGGACAAGCAATTGTTGATGCAAACGGTATCCGCATCTTTGAACAAGAAATTGCTGATGCACAAAATGCCTTACAACGCGCTAAGAAAAGCCTGACCGAAGTAATGGCAAAAGAGATGCAAACGAAGCGTAAAATTAGCGCACTAGATGCATCAATTGCTGAACATGAAGCGTATGCAGGCCAAGCACTTGAAAAAGGTAACGAAGCTCTTGCATTAGAAATCGCTGAAAAAATCGGTGATTTTGAAGCTGAAAAAGCAGAGCACGAAGAAGTGTTAGCTGGTTTTAGTAACCACATTGTGCAACTAAAGCAGCAAGTTAAAGAAGCTGAAAAGTCGATTAAAGAAAACCAACGTCAATTAACAATGGTTAAAACGACTGAAAGTGTGCAGCAAGCAACAATGGCTGTAAACAGCACGCTAAATACGAACAGCTCATCAATGACATCAGCACGTGAGTCTCTAGAGCGTATTAAACAACGCCAGCAAGACCGCCAAGATCAGTTAGGTGCGGCTAAGCAATTAGAAGCAGATACTAATGGCGATGATTTAAAAGCGAAAATGGCTGAAGCGGGTATTGGTGATACCAACCCGAAAAGCGCAGATATTTTGGCGCGTATTAAAGCAAAACAAAATAGCTAATCAGTTAACGGAAAGACAAAAGGTAACCCACGCACTGGGTTACCTTTTTTGCTTCAACAAGGAGTCAGCCAATGTTTAACTTTTTCAAATCTAAAAAAGCCCCAGAGCGTCAGCTTACTGATCCAAGCCAATTACTCGTTGGTGATATGCTGACGGTGATTGATTCGTTCGCTTACCCAAGCTGGTTAAAAGGACAGACACTGCGTGTTATTGATGTGCAAACGTATCAGTACCAACGTAGTGCAGAGTATGAGTTGGTACTCGAGAGTGAATCTGGCCAAGTGGTGTTTTTGCAAATTGAATCAGATGACGGTGAGCAATGGGCAAACTTTGCGATCAAAATTCAACGCGACGATGTTGATGAGATTTTTACCCTTGATGAGTTCGCTCGTATTTTTGATGAAGACGAATTAACGGCAATTAATGTACAAAATAGCCCGGAGCGTTTTAGTCACTTTTTAGCATCGAGCTACAAACAATCAGAAGTACCTTATGTGTGTTATTTCCATAATAAGGACTACCGTAATAAGCCTTTACCTCGGTATGAAGACGAAGGTGGTGAGCCGTGTGAAATGATCTGTTTAAGCTCAGATGATGAATCGCATAGTTTAAATATTGAGATTTGGGAAGGTGGTGAAACAGAGGTATCACTGACGTTAACCAGACCAATTAGCGATATTGTTGACTTATTTCCTGGGGATGCCAAGTGAGTGATGCAAAAGCCAAATGGCAGCGTCAGGAGCAAGCCGTTAGAGCCACGCAAATGGCGTTTGATTTAAGTTCTGAAGTGCAAAAATCAATTAAGAAGCAAGCCATTGACCAAGAGCTTACGCCATCAGATATGATCCGTAAGATTTTGGAGCTCGACGTTAAGTCGAAAAAAACCAGACAGCGTTTATCGTTTAACTTAAATGATGAAGAGATTGCTTTATTGGCTGAGCGTTTTGGCGTTGCAGCCGATGATAAGCGTGCTGTGAAGCAGCGCGTGGCTGAATTACTCATTGAACACAGTAAAAAAAGCTAAGGTTTTGCCTTTACTTCTTTAAGCCCTTACACTGAGACTAGATGTTTTAAAGAAGTGGCATGACTGTGGATATTATTTTACTTGCGTATTTAGTTATTTTTGCATTATTTGGCACTGCAGCAAGTTACTTTGTTCGCTACATTTATGCTTACTGGGTGCATAATACAATGCAGGTTAAATACATATATAAGGCCGGGATTTGTATCATCAGCGTGGTGATAGTATCCGGCCTTATTGCATTATTTACTTAATCTCGATTGCTTGGCACTGCTGTGAAATACACAGCGATTGTACAGGCAGAACTGGTGAGCAATCGTTAACAGTTAATGCTTGATCAGATGACTTCTCAGCTGCTGTAATTCGCTCCGCAAGTTGTTCAGCTTGCTCTTGTACGTTGTTTAACGTTGAATAGACCACATAGCGACTTGGGCCACCACATGCTCGCTCACCAACTTCTAACACTTTACATTGAAAACTCGCAGTACAGCTATTATTGCTAACGATATCGTTCAGCTGATCGTTTAAATCACCTAGATCAACGCGTGCAGAGCTACCCGACGTTGTTGTTTCGCAACCGCTTAAAGCAATGCTTGCTAACACAGTTGTGGTGATGAAAAGTTTCTTGAAAGTCGATGAACGAACCATTATTGCTTATTCCTTAGTATACACTTGCCGCTGAGCCTTCGATTCTAACACAAGTATTCTCAGAACACTGCGCACCTGGTGCGGTTAGATGCTGACAAATACTCATCATGTCGTTTGCTGCGTTAAATTGCTTTTCAAGGGCGGTGATATCTTTTGCAAGTTTTTCAACCTCAGCAGTGTCAGCTGTTTTGGTTGAATAAACAATGAAGCTACTTGGGCCGCCACAAGCACGACTACCTACAGGTAATACTTTACATTGGCTGCTGTTGTCACAGCTTGGATCATCGATTAATTGTTTAAGTTGCTCATGGGCAGAGCTAATAGTGGCTTTATCTGGGGCTGCTTTGGTCACTTCCTCAGCGTTTTTTATTTCAACGGCTTTTGGTGCCTCGACAAGTTTATTGCTGGTTGCCGTTGATTCGGCTTGCTCATTAGTTGCAGCGTCCGAGCACGCAGTTAATAACACAGGAAATAAAATTGCCAATAGTGGATAGCGCATAACATACCTAAAAATCGTTGAATAAGTACTCACTATCATACACATTGCTCAAAGCGGAGCAATAAAAACGTTTGCTTTCAGTAAGTAGCTCTGTATTCACAGAGCTACAAAAAGATAAAAGTTTATACCACTTTACAATAAGCGGGTATTACAAACCACCTTGGGTTAGTTTGGCGGGGTTCAGTAACTCGCTCAGTTCTTCGCGCGAAATATCCGTATGCTCTGCAGCAACATCAATAATAGGGCGACCTTCTTGATAAGCTAATTTGGCAATTTTTGCTGCTTTGCTATAGCCGATCACCGGATTAAGCGCGGTAACTAGAATTGGGTTTTTAGCGAGCGCTTTATCAACATTGCTTTGGTTTACTTTAAAGCTGGCAATCGCTTTATCTGCCAGTGCTTCACTGCTATTCGCCAGCAGTTCGATACTTTGCAAAATGTTTAAGGCAATCACAGGCAGCATTACATTGAGCTCAAAGTTACCCGCTTGACCAGCCACTGTAATGGTCGCGTCATTGCCAATTACTTGTGCGCTGACCATCGCTGCCGCTTCAGGGATTACAGGGTTTACTTTACCCGGCATAATTGATGAACCTGGCTGTAGAGCTTCAAGTTCAATTTCACCAAGACCTGCAAGTGGGCCTGAGTTCATCCAGCGCAAGTCATTGGCTATTTTCATTTGTGCTACAGCAAGTACCTTTAGCTGGCCTGAAAGCGCAACAATGGCGTCTTGTGAGCCGATGTTATAAAAGAAGTTTTTACTTGGGCTAAAGCGAATACCTACATTCTCACTCAAGTGTTGGCAAAACTCACCAGCAAACGCTGGATCGGCATTAATACCAGTACCAACCGCTGTGCCACCTTGTGCAAGTTCACAAACTCGCTCGAGTGCTTGGCGAATACCAGTCATTGCATGATCCACTTGTAACTGCCATGCAGCCAGTGTTTGTGCAAAACTCACAGGCATTGCATCCATTAAATGAGTGCGACCGGTTTTAACAATATGGCCTACTTCGGCTTGTTTGATTTGTAGGCTTTGACTGAGTTTATCGAGTTTAGGAAACAGCTCATAAATGATGTTAATAGCGCTACTTACAGCAATCGCAGTGGGGATCACATCATTTGAGCTTTGTCCCATGTTCACATCATCGTTGGGGTGAATGGTTTCCCCTGCAAACTGGCTCGCCAGCGTTGCTATAACTTCATTGGCATTCATATTTGAGCTAGTGCCAGAGCCTGTCTGAAATACATCAACAGGAAACTCTGAAAAATGTTTACCGTCAATGACCTCTTGGCTTGCTTGCTCAATGGCTTTGGCTTTACCTTGGCTCAAATGGCCTAAAGCAGCATTACTTTGAGCGGCAGCTTGCTTAATGTAGGCGAGGGCGGTGATAAATTGCTTAGGCATGGCTAAGCCACTAATTTGAAAATTGTTGATAGCGCGTTGCGTTTGAGCTTGATACAACGCATTGGCAGGGACTTGTAGCTCACCCATGCTATCTGATTCGGTTCTAAATTGGCTCATAAACACTCCTAAATCGGGTTAAATTCTTGGCTGAGAAGGCACGCTTCTCGCTCCAAACTGAAATACTTTTCAATACAGTTATGAGTTTTGTAGTAACGTTTTAGCGCAAGTTGCGGTTTATAAAGCTGAGCCAAACATTGTTTACGAATTGCATTATGCACTAATGAATCACACATCTTTTCAAGTAGTTCATGAAAGGTGCGTCTTAGATACAGCTCTTGCAAAATAAAGTTGTGATGCTTTTCGTAATAGCGTGCAATGTTTAAACCCGCTTCAACATAGTTAGCAACAAGCGCAGGGGCATGTAACCCAGGTCTTTGGCAAACACATTTCATTTGCCGCTGATAATGGAGCATAGCATTGTGAGAGTGCATAGAAAAACCGATTAACTGTAATGATAATTGTTATCATTACAGTTAATCGGTTTTAGTGCAAGTCTTATATAATGAAGCTAAGACTGAATGGATTAACTGTGTGTGATTAATTGTAGCCGAGAATAAAAATCTGGTCTGTTTCATGTTTTTTCGGCGCCTGTACATTTTCTTTGTTACATTGAGAAAGAAGATCGATCACGGTTGCTCTGTCGTCACAACTTGTTAAGGCGGCTTTTTCGCTTTCAGCTCGTTCGCTGGCTGCAAGTGCTGCATCTACAGCGGTGTAGGGTGAGATATACATAATATTGCTCCTATTGATTAATTCACTTAAGAAATAGCATAAGCTGTACCAATATTGATCAATAAATTTAACTAGTTGAAAATAATGGTTTTATATTTTTAACTAATAAATTCACCGCGACTTTATTATTTATTTTTGCTTTACTGTTGTGCACTAATTACCAAACATGGTGCACTAATTTGTATGGATAAACCCTTCTCTCAAGCCTGTGAAAACAACAAATTACCTATTTTAAACGTATTAGATGCGTTCTTTTCTGATGTGACGGACGTATTAGAAGTCGGCTCAGGTACTGGGCAACATAGTGTGCATTTTGCAACGCATTTAGCACATTTGCAGTGGCATTGTAGTGATCGCGAGGTTAATCACCCGGGGATTTTACAATGGCATCAAGAAGCTGATTTAACTAACTTGCATGCGCCACTCATACTCGACCTTAATGATCCTTGGCCGGTTGAAACAGTGAATGCTATTTTCACTGCCAATACAATGCACATTATTAGCTGGCCACTGGTGGAGCGCTTTTTCCAAGGTGTAGCAAAGCACTTAGCGCCTAAAGGTAAATTGTGTATTTATGGACCATTCAAGTACCAAGGTAAGTATACCAGTGCCAGTAATGCTGAATTCGATGCGTTTTTAAAACAGCAAGATGCACATAGTGCAATCCGTGATTTTGAAGCGATTTGCCAACTTGCAGAGCAAGCTGGCTTAACCTTTGTTGAAGATGTGCAAATGCCAGCGAATAACCAATTATTGCTGTTTAAAAGGCAGTAAGCTTTCGCATTGGTCTTTATAGAGCGCCATATGTTGGCGTTCTCTAGTAATAAAATCACTAATGGCAGCTGCAAACTCAGTGTGTTGAATATGATGCAGTGAATAGGTATTTACGGGCTTAAAACCGCGACTTATTTTATGCTCACCTTGCGCGCCAGAATGGAACTGCTTAAGTTTGTTGGTAATACAGTACTCAATACCTTGGTAATAGCAAAGCTCAAAGTGCAAACTATCAAGCTCATAGTTCGTTCCCCAGTATCGACCATATAAACAATTCTGATCTTTAAAACTGAGTGTGGCGGCAATCACCTCTCCTTGATACTTAGCGAACATTAACACCAGTTTGTCGGCCATGCTTTGCTGTAATAGCTCAAAAAAGGCGGTATTCAAATAACCATTGTGGCCTGAGCGCTTCAAATAGGTTTGGCGGTAAAAATGACTAAATTGCTGCATGTGCTGTTTGCTGATGTCAGCACCTTCGAGCCATTCTACGGTTATCTGTTGTTCAGTTATTTTTGCGCGTTCTTTTTTGAGCGATTTACGCTTTCTTGCGGTGAGTGAAGCTAAAAAGTCCTCAAAGTCATTATAGCCTTCATTAAACCACTGAAACTGCACGCCATGACGTTGCATTACGGTGTTGCTAGTTAATGCAGTCGCTTGTTGCTGGTGGCAAAAATTTATATGCCAACCTGACCAGTCTAATTGCGCTGCTGTTGCTGTGAGTATGTGCTGAATGTACGCATAGACTTCAGCGGGCTTATTGTGATTTATACTAATTCGTTGCCCTGCAATAGGTGTGAATGGTACGCCACACAGCCATTTGGGGTAATACTCTAAGCCATGTTGTTGATAGGCTTCAGCCCAAGCCCAGTCAAATACATATTCACCATAAGAGTGGTGTTTTAGATACCCGGGTAGTAAGGCTATAACCTGTTCTTGCTGGTAAATTGCTAGGTGCATGGGTTGCCAGCCCGACGCTTCACTCACACAGCCTGCTTGTTCTAAAGCAGCTAAAAAAGCGTGATCAGTAAAGGGTGTATCATCGAAAAATGACTGCCATAGAGTGGCATCAATCTCGCTTATTTGATTAAACCAGCGGTGGCTAAACTTACTCATTGTGCAGCCGATTCAATATCTTTGATAAAATCGTTGATATGCATAGCAAGCTTATCGAAATAAGGGTTAAACGTGAGTCGTGCAAAGGGCTTGTGCGCTTGTAAATTTTCGGCTGTGCGTTCACCCATCACAACGTCTTTTTGGTATTTGCAGGCTGTATAAAGCGTGTCGTCATCTAAGTAGCTGCCGCAATTGCGATACAATGCTGTGCGACCGTAGTAAGGGTTGCTGGGTTTATTAACAATACCAATATGTGACATTCCTTTGATTTTTTTACAGTCATCGGTGTTGCAGTCATCACGAATTATTTGGTAATCAACTGGAAAGCTAGCTGGGATGTTATTGTCATCACCATAGTATACAAGCCGATCAAGCTGGTTATTCTTGCGCGTTTTTGGGTCGTGCAGCTTAGTTAAAATTTTAAAGGTCGCTTGGTTATCTATTGTGGTGTCAACATCACTAAAGGTGCTAAATATCGCTACATTAGGGAGGTGGCGATGACGTAGCTCATCAAGGCTAATACGGCTCATTGCTTCGTGACTAGCTGAGGCTGCACTAAATGGAAACGACTCATACTTGGCAAAATCAAGGTCCGCGTCTTTATCAATCCAATTCACAAATGGAATCGCATCGACCCATTTCGCTAGCCAACCGTTTTTATTGTGTGGCTCGCTTGCGGGTGAAAACAACATAGCAGCCGTAATTTTATTATCGACTGGGCCTTGAGTTAAGTAATCAATAACCAGTGCAGCACCGGTTGAGTAGCCCCCTAATATCACCTGATCAAAGTCTTTTAATGTGCGCTCAATGGCATACACGCTAGCCTTTTGCCAATCATCGGCATCGATGTCTCTAAGTGCTGCAGGAGCGGTACCATGCCCAGGGAGTAAAATTGTGCGTACCGTATACCCTTGTTGATAATACACTTGTGCAAGGTCGTGATAGGTAAAGGGTGAGTCGGTTAAACCGTGGATCAAGAGCACCGCTTTACGGCTATCGGCCTGTTTGAGTTCAAATGGGCTTATTAAATCAGCAACAGTTGCGTTAGCTGGTCGAGCGCCTTGTGCAACAAGTTGCTGATAGGTGTCTGTGTAAACAGGGCATGGCAAATTAGCACGCGGGTTTTCGCTACTAATTTGCAGGTACGCAGCGGTTAAATAGTCATTAAATGCTTGCTCGATATTATAGCTAAAGGTGCTATGAGTGCGTGGCAATGGCTCTCTAAACAGCCCTTCGCGCTTACTTTTCATCATCAGTTCTTGGTCTTCAAGCTGAGTAAGGCAGGTTTGTTGCTGCGCCATTAATGAGCTGCTAAATAGCCCACTGATGGCCCAAGAGATAGCAACTAAGTTGATGAATTTCATATTTTAAGCATCCTTTTAAAGCCTGTTTTTAGCTTATCGAGTTATGTTTTATTTGCAAGCAAGGTGCGTCAAGCGAGCGGTAAATGACGCTTAGTGAACGCTTGTTTTAAAACCACAGTCGATTCGATGTTGGCAATACAATCAATACTACCTAATTTATGTTTCACAAAGCTTTCATAGCTTTCTAAATCAGCAGCAACGATCTTCAGCAAGTAATCATAACTGCCTGAAATAACAGAGCACTCAAGCACATGTTCTAGCTTCTCAACCTGCTGTTCAAATTGCTCAGCAGCGGCAACAGAGTTTTGGTTTAAGCGCACAAAGGCATAAACAGACACATTTAAATCAACGGCTTTAGGATTGATGGCAGCATGGTAACCACTGATCACATTTGCTGATTCGAGCTTTTTAATGCGGCGAAGGCAAGGGGTATCTGACAGGCTAACAGACTGGGCCAGCTCCGAGACAGAAGTTCTCGCATTATCTTGTAAAGCATTAAGTAATTGTTGGTCTTTTTTATCTAATTTCATTTTTAATTGAGTGATTTTCACTAATCTAGATGGATTCTAGTCTATATTTTGGCGATTAGCACTCATTGAACTCTGTTAACATTATCGCAATATAATTATTTTGGAGTGAGCCTGTGACTGAGAACACCAAGGCATTTGATAGCTGGCTTCGCACCCGTTTTGTTGAGATCAACAGCGAATTAGAAAAACTATATTGGCAACAAGACGATAAAGCGAATGTAGAGGGTGTCGGTGAGCACCTTAAATGTCAATTAGAGCAAGAGGGTAATGAGCATATTCGTGCCTTACTGGCAGAGGGCAATACCGATGAAGGCTTTGATAATGCCTTTGACTTATTAGGTAATGTTGGTTTGTATATGGCGGCATGCCGTCGACATGAAATCACTGAGCCTTCTCGTGAAACAAGTTCACCGCTTGTTGAAGCCTCTGCGTTGGCAATGCACATTGGTGCATCTATTGGTGTAACCCCGCGTTTTGCAACGGCGCATTTAACCACCCACAATAAAGCGGTTGATGGTTTGTATAAGCGCTTTACTGACCTTGAAGATGAGAAAATCTTTGTCGATTACAACACTAAGGGCATTTTAGCGTATAAGCGAGCGGCAGATGCTTTATTAAAAATTCAGCCATTAGGGATATCGCACCCTATCACGGCTGATTTACTCACAGTAGCAAAACAAGCGCTGCTTGATGTGATTGAGTCGAACAATACGCTATACAACAAGCTCGACACAGACCGCTTTTTCTATTGTGTACGTCCGTATTACAAGCCGTATCGAGTAGGTAAAGAGGTATATCGAGGTGCGAACGCCGGTGATTTTGCGGGCATAAATGTCATCGATTTATTGCTTGGTCTTTGTTTTGCTAATGAACCTAGTTACTCGCAAATGCTGGTGGATAAATTCTTGTATATGATGCCTGAAGATCAGCAGATCCTGCGTGAAAGCATGCGTATGACAAGTATTATGGATGACTTCTTAGCCGCAGAAGCTGAGCGCGATAGTGAATGGTTACAAACTAAATTAAAGCTGTTCATTCAAGTGTGTAAACTGCATGGTGATACTGCCATTGGCCACCATAATCAATTGGTCAGTAAATACATAGCGCAGCCTTCACAGCAAATGCAGCAACAACATATGGATAAAGTCACAGCCAGTGGGCCGCCTTTGCATGTGTTACTAAACTCACTAGAGCAGTTGCGTGATCGCCGTGCGGCAGCAAAGCGGGATGATATTCGCACCCGTTTCGATGACTTAACTAAGTTAAAACAGTGGATTAAGTAATGAACAAAAACGATTTTGTAATTCCACAAGGCAGCTATTTGCTTAACCACTCTGTTGGAAGACCATTAAAATCTGCTGAGCAGCATTTTCATCAGCAGTTTTTTGCCGCTTGGCAAAATGAAAATAAAGAGCCATGGCAACAGTGGCTGCAAGGTGTTGAGGCGTTTACGAGTAGTCTCGCTAAATTATTTAACTCGCACAGTGAGCTATTTTGCCCACAAGTTAACTTATCGAGTGGTTTAACTAAGCTGTTGATGTCGCACCCGCGACTGCAACAAGAAAATTGCAAAGTGTTGATGGCAGAAAGTGATTTTCCAAGCATGGGTTTTGCAATGCAAAAAGCTCTACCTGAAAGTGCTGAAATCGTGTTTATTGGTAAGCATGAAGACTTAACCGATGTTCAGGTTTGGCAGTCATATTTAGCGAAAAATGATATTGATTTAGTCTTTATTAGCCATGTTTATTCAAACACGGGTCAGCAAGCGCCTATTCACGAAATTATAAATATCGCGAAACAACACAACGCATTGAGCTTACTTGATGTTGCACAGTCTGCGGGCATTTTAGAGGTCGACTTAACTAAGCTTGATGCCGATTTTATGTTGGGCTCGAGTGTCAAATGGCTATGTGGTGGACCGGGTGCTGCTTATTTATGGGTTAACCGCAAGCAGCTATCACTTTGTCAGCCACAAGATGTTGGCTGGTTTTCTCATCAAAATCCGTTTGAGTTTGATATTAAGCACTTTGCTTATCATCAAACCGCGTTGCGCTTTTGGGGCGGTACCCCTTCAGTTGCACCTTATATTTTGGCTTCGCATAGTATTAATTACTTTGCTGATCTTGGTATTGAGAAAGTACGCGCTCATAACTTAGCAATGCTCGCGCAGTTTCATGATCAATTAGCTGATTATGTGCGTTCACCAATACAGGATGACAAATGTTCTGGAACAGCCATTATGCATTTTGGTGAGCAACAAGCGGCTGTAAAAGCTGCGCTTATTGCAGCGAATATTGCAGTTGATGAACGTCACTTAGGCTTAAGAGTCTCTGCTCATATTTATAATGATCAGCAGGATATCGATACTTTTATCACAACTGTGAAAAGGGCCTTATAACAAAACGCTTAATTAAGTGTTATTGCGAGTTGGTATTACGTTAAGAGCTTGTCGAGCCTTTGCTTTGACAGAACGCCAGTGCGTCATTGGTTTTTCGGGGACCAGCGCTAAAATTTGCTCAAAGTCGATGTCATCAATACTAACTTCGTTACTGTGGGCAAACATAATCCGTTTTGGTTGCAGCGCTTTTAGCATCAACAAAGAGTTTAAATACAGCTTTGGGTAAAAAACAGGAAAGGGTGGCACAAGCTGCCCTTTTACTTTTACCAATAAATCAGCAATGTAAATTCGCTCGCTAGGAATATGATACAGACTAATATCTCGGTCGGTATGACCTGGGCTATGCAGTGCTTGCCAATCGTCAAAGCCGGGTAGGGTTGCATCAGTGGCAAGGTAATAGTCAGCATCTAAATGGCGGCTGTACCAAAGATTATGGCGTTTTTTATTTAACCTACCGGCGACCCACCAAGCCAAAGCAATATCGGTTAAATGCATTAAGAAACCATCAATGCCTCTATACCATTGCCCAGGGGCGTTCGACGTCGCTATTTTTCCACCACTTAACTTTCTTAATGCATGCGCTCCACCGGCATGATCAGGGTGCATATGGGTGACTACTATTAGTTTTAAGTCTGTGATGGGGCGCTTGAGTTGTTCGGTAATATAGTCAAATACAGTATCAACATCAGCACGGCAACAACCATCAAGTAGCATCAATTTATCTGGGTATTCAACCAAATAGATATTTTGGATATAACCTTCGAGCGTATGAATTTGCAAAACGATTGATCCCTAAACTTAATCAGCAAATCTTGTTATATCATGTCTGACCAGTTTTGGTAAGCTAGACTAATTGGATTGTGAGGCTCGTTCTTTGAGCTGTTTTTTGGTTTCTTCTAGCTGTGATACTTGCTTTTCGAGGGGGGCGATTTGGCTTTTATAATAAGCATTAATACGTTCGCTTTGTTTGCTAATAGCATCATCAATAGACGCTGCGCCTAACCTGTTTGCGGCATCTTGTGTCATATTGCTGAGTTTACCAATGCGCTCACTCTGCTGTTTTTGTAGTTCTTTGATCTCTAACTGAAGGCGGGCTATTTCGCGATCGGCTTTCTGGATGTTTAAATAATCTTCAACACTTAAGTCTGCAGGCTTTTGCGGATTTGGCGGCTGCTCTGTGGCTGGGGGTTGGTTACTTGCGGGTGGTGGTGCAATTTTTACTATTGCTGCATCTTTACCACAAGGCTGCTCTGTAAAGGTGGCAACCCCGTCAATCATGCACTTATAAATAGTGGCTTGACTGTTGGTGCTGGCAAATAGAGCAAGAGTAAAAAATGCAAAACGAAACATAGCATCACTTTGTGTAGCAAATAGATACTTAGCATGCATGAAATATAATGAGGAGTGCAAGTTTTCGGACATAAAAAAAAACCGCTAAAAAGCGGTTTTTAATAATAAAATGGTGGAGAAGGAGGGATTCGAACCCTCGATAGAGCTACAAACCCTATACTCCCTTAGCAGGGGAGCGCCTTCGGCCACTCGGCCACCTCTCCAGCGCATAATTCTGATTGTAATTTGCTGAAATAAATCAACAAATAAAAATAAGTGGTGGAGAGATAGGGATTTGAACCCTAGAGGGGCTACAAACCCCTGCCGGTTTTCAAGACCGGTGCATTCGACCACTCTGCCATCTCTCCACATCGTGATGCGAGAATAATACTTAGCTGAATCGGCTGTGTAAATAGGAAAAAGTTTGTTTGCTTGTTTTTTGAGCGTAAAGAGGGTGTTTTTTGTAAAAAGGTTTAATTATTTGCTGTTTTTAACTTAAAAGAAGGGGGTTGGGGCAGTAAACGGAGGAGCTAAAGAAGGATCTTCGTTAGTGGTTGGGTGTTTACTGCACCGATAAAGTAACCATGGTTGGGGATTACTTGTGTTGTACTGCGCCGCCAAGAGCTAACTTTTTGCCGTAGCGATTTAGTTTTGCCAACATTTTTGCTTTGCGGTTTGTTGGTTTTACGGCAACATGAGTTGCAGCGTTTTGGTTTAATGTATTAATTGGGTTCATTACTTTGCTCCGGGTTGTGTTTGGTTGAAAACGTGAGTATTTTGCAATCAAACTGAACAAAAATAAAACGATAAAAATTTAGTCTGTCGGATAACTTTTTCTAATCCGAAAGTCTTTTATTAACATGGGGTTAAGTTTTTAAATACACATTGCGCTGCATGCTTATGCAATTGTGTTTGCGTTGAAGTATAAGTAAATAAAGGTTTTTAGCTTTTGGTGTTTTTATTTATGCGTTTTTAGAGTGAGAAAGTGACTAATTATTCAGATTAATATAATTTGAACGAGCGTGGTGTTTTTGCCATGTAAGAAAAGAAGTAACCGTTGATGTTGATAATAATAAAGCCAAGTGACAAAAAAAATCATAAAAACAGTGTTGATTGGCTACTAAAAGAATGTAAAAAAAGACAGATTGAGCCTGAATTGTATTTAACCACAGGCAAGTTTGAGAATGATTGCGCTGATATTACGCATTTGGCTAAAAACCAGAGTCAAGTTGTGGTGATTGGTGGTGATGGGACGCTGCATTTAGCTGTTAATGCATTAATGTCGAGTCGCTGTTCTATCGCGTTAATTCCAGCAGGCACAGGAAATGATTTTGCGCGTGGCTTTACGTGTAAAAAACAGGCTTGGTATGAGGCTGTTTTTAATAGCCGTACAGAATTAATCGATGTTGGACAAATCAATCAGCGCTATTTTATTAATGTGGCGGGAATAGGGTTTGACGCTGAAGTCGTGACGCAACTAAATAAAGCCGGAAGTTTCAGCTCGTTTGGCTACACTTGGCAGGGCATCAAACAGCTATTTTCATTTCGGGCACGCTCACTTAAGGGGGAGTTTAATGGTAAAGCACTCAACTACAGTAATTTAGCGACGATTTTTGCTAATCATCATTACTTTGGTGGTGGCTTAAAGATTGCCCCTCGGGCAAAGTTAAATGATGGTCAGCTTGATTGCTACTGCATGCCAGCTGGCGGTTTATTGAAAAACCTGATCAGCTTTTTGTATTTACTGCTCGTAAAGCATCATAGTTTGCACGCGCTGGAATATACCTGTTTAACGACTGCCGAGATCACCACGAAAGGACTGGCTATAGAAGCCGATGGTGAGCTCGTTGGTTTTACTCCGGCTAAAGTTAAGATTCACAAACAAGCACTTCGTTTTCATGTGCCATAAAAAAGCGCCGGCAAAATTTGCCAGCGCTTGGTGTTAGAGGCGACATAGTCACTTCTAACTGGGGACGGAGCTTTTTTGCTGCAGATTACGTGCAGCAAAAAATGCTTTAATTTGTTGAGTTGGAGTCAGCACGATAGCATTACCGAATAACACTAGGCTAAAACCCATAAAGGTATTTGCTTGCCATTCAAATCCTTCAAATAAGGTACTTAAGACCACTGCAACCAGTGGGAATAATACGATTACATAGCTTGCTCGCTCAGGGCCGATATTTTTAAGTAGCGCGAAGTAACAAGCAAATGCGATTACGGTACCAAATACTGCTAAATAGAAGAGCGATACCCAATAGCTGGTTGGGGCATTCAATGTCAGCTCAACGTCGCTTACTAAAACATAAGCTGCTAGCCCTAAAGCGCTGTATAACATACCCCAGGCATTGCCTTGAAGTACGCCAATATTACGCTGAGAGTTTCGAACACTGATCATATTCCCCAATGAAGCCACAAAGGTCCCAGACAGCGCAAGTAGTAACCCGACCAACGCACCATTACTCAAGTCGAATTGCTGAATTTGTGGCCAAAACAAGCTGGAAATACCCATTACACCGAGTAAAGCACCAAAGTAAATTCGTTTCGCAATTGGTTTTGCGAAGAACAAGCGGGTGTTAATAATGTTCATTAATAGCAACATCGAAAAGGCAATTGAGGCCATTGCTGAGGTGAGATAGTTCTGCGCCCAATACAGCACTAAATAATTTAAACCAAAGTTAAATAAAGCCAATAATGCAAAAAATCCGTGATCGCGCAGTGAATATTGCATAGGGAGTTTTTTTACCAGCACAAAGGCCCACATTAAAATGGCTGCAATGGCAAAGCGATAAAATAAAGAGACCTCAACAGCAACATCACCCAGTTGAAACTCAATAGCTAGCCAAGTCGATCCCCAGATCAGTACTGTAGCAAGGTAAAGAGCGGCGCTTTTCATAGTTAGTACCCAAAAATTGAAAGTATGTTCATTTTAATCCTCTTCTGTATACTTAACATATACAGAAAACTAGAAATGCAACCTATACAGTTTGGTGGGCTATGTCACAAGTTATCAGTCGTAGTAACAGTGAGTTCTTATATCAACAAGTTATTCAGCTAGTTAGAGATCTTTGCTTGCAAGGTTCGTTATTACCGGGTGAAAAGTTACCTTCGCTCAGAAAAATGGCAGACAAGCTCAACATCAGTATTCCTACTGTAAAGCAAGCGTATCAATTACTTGAAGGGCAAGGGCTGATCGAAGCCAGAGAAAAGTCAGGGTACTTTTTAAAGTCATCACAGTTAAATCAGTCTCGACCAAAGCGAGTTAGGCTCAGTCGAGAGCCTACCACAGTCAATAAGCAAGGCTTGATTGAGCAAGTCTACAGCGCTATCCACAAAGCTAATGTGGTGCCATTTGGTATCGCCAACCCTGTGGCTGCTGCACCGACAGATAAAGCACTGGCACGAACAATGCGCCGAGTCATGACACTGGCTGGCGCATCGGCCATTAATTACGGCCCGATGGATGGCTTTGCACCACTTAAAAAACAACTCATTCATCGCTATCTAGACTTTGGTATTGGGGTTGATAGCGATGAATTAGTGATCACCAATGGTGCTCAAGAGGCATTGGCGATTGCCCTTAAGTGTGTCGCTAAACCCGGTGATGTTATTGCTATCGAGTCGCCTTGTTATTTTGGCATTATCGAATTAATTGAAAGCTTAGGTTTAAAGGCACTGGAAATACCGCTGTGTCCTGATGAAGGAATATGGTTAGATGACTTGGCTCAAGCACTCGATGAGCATGATATAAAAGCCTGTGTGTTTTCTACCTCATTAAATAACCCTGTTGGCAGCTTTATGCCTGATGCCAAGCGTGAGCAATTAGTGGCACTGTTAGAGCAGCGTGATGTGGTACTTATTGAGGATGATGTTTATGGCGACTTACATTTTACGGCAAAGCGTGCGACGCCTGCACAGGCCTATTCAAAAAAGGGCTTAGTGATCACCTGCGCGTCGTTTTCAAAAACAGCCGCACCTAGTTACCGCATTGGTTGGATCATTGCCGGTAAGTTTGCAGAGCAAGCAAGGCGACATAAACGAGCGCTTAGTTGCTCTGCGCCACTTATAAACCAGTGGACCTTGTATGAGTTTATAGCCAGCGGTGAGTACGACCGTAACATTCGTTTGCTTAGACAGCGCTTAAGTACCAACAAAGAGCGTATGATTTGGTGCCTGCAGCAATATATGCCAAGTTGTGCGCGTATAAGTAACCCGCAAGGGGGCTGTGTTATCTGGGTTGACCTTGGTAGCCAATATGATGCGGTAAAGTTATTTCATCTGGCACTAGAGGCGGGGATCAGTATTACTCCGGGGTTGATATTCTCAGCGGGTAAAAAGTACCGTAGCTGTTTTCGTTTAAGTTATGGCTTGCCTTGGTCTGAGAGTTTAGAGCAGGCGATTAAAACGTTATCGCAGCTGACTGTGCTGGCCAAAAAATAAAAAAGCGCAGAGCAAGCTCTGCGCGAAAGGACCAAGTGTTTTGGTTCAGGGATGTTAATTCATTACTCTGCGTTCTGCTTGAAAGTAAATAGTTGATACTCTTTTAGTTCTGGTACTAGCACCACTAACTCTTGCTCTTTATGAGCGATATCAGCAAAGCTGCTGCATAATGCATCTGCTCGTTCTTCAAGTTGAGCTGCCTGTGTTTCTACGCGTGCTTCTATTTGTGCGCCCATGTTTTCCATGCGTTGCTCAAACTCATCCATGTCGCCACCTGAACCTAAAAGCTCAGAACCTAGCGCCACTAAAATGCTGCCCATCGATTGCATCATGGCTGACTCGACAGCCGATTCAATTTGCTCATCAAACTGGTCTTCAAAGTTTTGGCCAAATTTTTCGAAATTTTGCTGACCCATGGTAAACGCACCTTGCTGATAGAAGGCGTTTTGCACTTCTACACTGATATCGTCCATTAATTCTGAAATGTCGTTTAGGCCATCAATATTGAAAGCATTTGATACTTCTTCAATTGCTACGCCTGCTATTTTTACGCCATCAAGTGCGATATTGGCGACTTCAGGAAGTTGGCTGCGTAAGCTGTCTGAGTAATCTGCAATTGCTTGCTGTTGTGAAGCATCAAGCGATACGCCTTGACCATCGATATATAAAGTGTGCTGATCGATGATTTTCATAGTGCGATTATCGGCTGTGTATACTTCTAACTCGCTTGGTGTGATGCGTACATCATTTATAAATTCAACATCACACTGCTCACCGCTGAATGAAATATTTGTATCATTATCGTTATGAGCCATTGCGCTGGTAGCGATAAATAAAGAACTTACTAACAATAACTTTTTCATTTTTTTCTTTCCTGTTTGAAATGACACAAATACATAATCAAATTGAATGCCATAATTTATAAGTTAAATTAATTCAATGGTTTGATGTGTTTTTATGATTTTTTGAAAATTGCGGTCAATAATTTTTTAACCACTTTTTAGTCAAATTAACTAAAAAATACACATGCATAAATGACTCTTATCGAAACGATAAAAAACTCTCACTTTTCAGAAATCAAATTTAGCGCTATTTATTCACAATATTGACATATGACCTATTTAGCATGGGTGTATGGCTTTATTTTGGTGGTTTTTTAGATACTAAATTACTACTGAGCTTTTTAATCTTTGCCAATTCATCGAGCAAATTTTAATCTCAAGAATTGGTCTCAAACACTTTATGGAGTGGGTTGTGGGTAAGACATTTAGTTATGACGCGCTAGATGACGATTTTGTTGAAGACGAGTACGAAATGGTCGGGCGTAATCAACACGACAAGAAAAAGCAACGCGTTAAGAAGAAGTTGGAAGACTATCTTGAACAAAAACGCTTGCGTAGAAACTTAGGCGATGACGACTTTGACGAGTACTTGAACGACTAAGCATAAATTTAGATAAAGAGGCAATTTGCCTCTTTATTGCTTTTAGACTTTGTTATTTGCCCAGTGCAGCTGCGATGTCTGATTCGAGCTGTTCAGGCTTTGTGAGTGGCGCATATCGCTTAATTGCTTTGCCATCTTTACCAATTAAAAATTTGGTGAAGTTCCATTTTATTTTGCGGGTGATAAACCCCGGTAACTCTGATTTTAGGTATCTAAAAACAGGGTGAGCATGTTCGCCATTCACATCGACTTTGCTCATCATTAAAAAGCTAACGCCGTAGTTAATGAGGCAGCCTTCTTTAATTTCCTTCGCGTCCCCAGGCTCTTGTTTACCAAATTGGTTACAAGGAAAACCAATTATTACTAAGCCTTGCTCATGATACTTTTCATGCAGTGCTTGTAAGCCTTCATATTGTGGAGTGAAGCCACATTTACTTGCAGTGTTTACAACAAGTACGACCTTGTTTTCAAAATCAGAAAAGTCAACGGATTGGCCTTGTAGGCTGGTAGCTGAGAGTTGGTGAAATTCGCTCATAGTGATAACTTTTTATTATTGTTGCATTGATTCTAACTTGCTTGGCATTTTTCTAAAAGGGTAAATTTTAATCAGCGGCTTTTCTTACTTGGGGATAAGCATCGCAGCTAACTTAAAATTATAAATAATCCCATTCCTGCCAGTGTTGTGTAGTATATGTTATGTGTTTTATAGGCCACGATAACAGACACAACAGCAGCACTTAGGTAAGGATTTTGCCAATCTAGATTTATCCCTTCGTCATTAATAAACACAATGGGCACCCAAATTGCGGTGAGTACGGCAGGGGCGCTAAAACTTAAAAATTGCTGCATTTTCGGGCCAACTTTAAATGGTAATGCGCGGTGTAAAAATAAGTAACGTGTGAAGAAGGTGATACACGCCATTAATAAAATGGTGACCATCATTGTGTATGCTCCTCTTTTGCTTGCCAGCGACTAATTAGATAACCCACTGTCATAGCGATAAGAGCCGCGGTGACAAGCCAAAGTTGAAAGCCCTGACTTTTTAATAGCGTTGCAACAACGCCTGCGGTGATCACAGTAGCCAGTGTTGCAAAGTTCTTTACACCCGGAATAACTAAAGCAATAAACGTGGCAGCGATGGCAAAATCAAGACCTAGGTGTGTTAAATCGGGAAGGAGGCTTCCTGCGACAATACCTAGCAAGGTCCAGATATTCCATGCAATATAAAAACTAAAACCGGCACTGAGTGCATAAATAAGGCGTACTTTCGTTCGGTACGCTTTGCGATGGTGCGAAAAAGCAAATAATTCATCGGTTAGTACAAAACTCACTGGCAGTCGCCAACGAAAGGGTTGATCTATGACTTTGTGGCGAATAGCTAAACCATATAAAAAGTGCCGTGAGCTAATAATGAGTGTGGTAAATAAAATAGTTAAAAGCGGCGTATTGCCTGCCATTAATTCAATCGCAACGAGCTGTGCTGAACCTGCAAATACCAACAACGACATAGCTTGTGTTTCTAGGGCACTGAAGCCATTTTGAACAGCTAACGAGCCACATAAAATTCCCCAAGGTAACACCGCAAGGCATAAGGGGAGCATGTCGAAAAATCCTTTTAGCAAGGCTCTTATTGTTGATTTATGCATCTTATCGCTCATGTTTGTTGTTATGGCTCAGATCAAAACAGCTGAAATAGAGGTGTGTCAAAATAACTGAAGTTTGCAATAATGTATAGCCGAGCCTGTTGCTGAAATCATTAGCATCTTTTAAAGGGAAAGTTACAATGTCAAAAGTTAAAGTATGGGATGGCTTTATAAGAAGCTTCCATTGGTTATTAGTTGCCGCCATCGCAACACTCTATTTTAGTGCTGAAGAAGGTATGTTGGAGCTGCATTTTACTGCAGGCTACTTCACTCTAGCGCTTATTATTACACGTCTTGTTTGGGGCATTATTGGTAGTAAAACGGCAAAGCTCTCTGCACTTATTCACTCTCCTGTTGCTGCAATTAAGTCATTTACAAGCAATGAACATAAAGCGGGTCATGGCGCAGCGGGTAGTTATATGGTGATAGCCTTTTTTGCGCTACTCATCGTACAGTTAACCTCTGGCTTAATGACCAGTGACGATATTTTAACGGATGGCCCGCTGGTGGCGCATGTATCCTCAGATACCGTAGAGTTTGCCGGTTGGCTCCATCATTTAAACTTTGACATCTTGTTGTATGCCATTGTGTTGCATGTATTAGCGATTGTGATTTACCGCATTAAGGGAAAAAACTTAGTGAAACCTATGCTAACGGGTAATAGTGAGCAAGTTGCGGTTACTGAGCCTGTTACTAAATCACCGTTGATAGCTTTTGTTATTTTTGCAGTGTGCTTAGTGGTGCTATTTACGACTTGGGGTGCTGAGCCGCTCAGCTATTTGCTTGGCTAGGTAATCTAATACCAATCCGCAATAATACTTAATCATTTTGAGGGATAAAACCTGTCGCTACCTGCGTTAAAAATTTCTGATTTAGAACAAACTAAATAACGAAATTTTTGCCTTGCTATCAACGAGGTTCTATTGCCTCAAAATAGACCACTTAATTAAGCGAATTGGTATAAGACATTAAAAAAGGCGCTAATAAGCGCCTTTTTAGTTTAAATTTTTAACTAGTCTTTGAAAGACTTATGGCAATCTTTACAGCCTTTAGCCCATGCGCCAAATGCTTTACCAATTACTTTTTTATCGCCACTTTGCGCTGCAACTGCTAGCTCATCAGCATATTGTTGGAAAGCAACTGCTTTTTTCATAAAGGTTTCGTTGTCGCTCCATACAGCTGCAAGCGCAGATGTATCACCTTTATCAGAACCCGCTACGAAAGCTTCCCAAGGCATTTTAGATAATGCCGCTGCATTGTTAGCACGCTTTTGAAAACGTTCTGCATCAAAAGGTACTTTCCCTTTTAGCATATCGCCCATGTCACCAATTTGTACGCGGATCATTGAAAATGCTGCCTGACGATACTCGATTGCATCGCTTGGCTCTTCAAATACAGAATTTGCTGAAGCGCCTAGTGCCATTGTTGAAAGCATTGCACCCACTACTAATTGTTTTAATTTCATTCCTTTTGCCCCTTAAGATGTCATAAAAGTAAACTAACTGAGTTTTATCTTAGCTCAATATAATATTCAAGTGTATTGCGGTTAATCTTAACTTAAGTTTAATTTAATCATTTATATCAATATCAGCGAAGATCATGCCGCGGCGCATGCTTCTTGTTGCTAAGAAAACCTCGCATAGTAAAGATAAAAATCCACATATCAGCAGCGCCATAGCGGCCACAAAGCAGCTAGCAATTGTCACGCTCAAGTTGATAGATTGAATATGCGATAAAAATAGACACATAACCACAGCACATACTAATAAAGCACTGAGTACACTTAGACTAAATGCAATATGGATGCAGCGAGAGCGTTTCAACAGTGCCCTTAGCTCCGTTGTTAATGACTTATTGAAGTCTTCATCGGTACTGACTTTAAGCTTGCGTTCTAACTGCCGCGCTCGATCGGTAATACGCGCCAAGCGGTTGGAAAGCACGCCTAATGTTGCTGCAATACCGGTAATTAAAAAGACGGGTGCAACAGCCGTTTGAATTACTTTTGCCATGGTAAGAATGTTGATAACTTCTGAATTCATCAGTCTCTCCGCTCATTGTTATATTTTATTTACAGTGGTTTACAATTTAAGTTTGACATTTAACCCATTTAAATCAGTCTGTTACAGTTTCTTTTCGGCAGAGGGATCACTTTGTTGTAACCAAGCTGTTGCTAGTTTGTGTTTTTGAGCTTTATAGTCGTCGAACAATTCTAATATCATTGAATTGAGTAAATACAATAATATAAAACTCATCCGAGGGAAAATGATGTCTCCAAGTAAAATGAAGCGAACCGCTCTATCATCGGCTATTGGGTTAGCAATGATGTCTTATGGTGTTACAGCAGCAACACTTGATCTTAACAAGGGCTATGTTCCTGAAATATCTAATGTAAAAAGTTACTCTCAAGATAAAACAATTAACAATAAAACTCGCTATATTATTCAACTCGAGGATGAACCTCTTGCAACTTATAAAGGCGGAATCATCGGCCTACAGGCTACCTCTGCAGAGGTAACTGGGGAGAGTAAGCTAAATCTTTCTTCAAACCAAGCGTTAAAGTACAGCAGTTACTTAAAAGCTAAGCAAAAGAGCGTAGCTCGTGACGCTGTATCTATAAGTGGTGGAGCTGTTTCTCATACGTTTAGCACTTTATTCAATGGTGTTGTTATTGAGGGCGCTGAAGGTCAAAGAGAAGCTCTGGCTAGACTACCAGGCGTTAAAAAAGTATTCCTAGACACTGAATATCATACAGTAATGGACGCATCAATTGATGTAATCAAAGGTGTTGAAGCGTGGCAAGCATTAGGTGGTCAATCTGAAGCTGGTAAAGGTGTTAAGGTTGCGATTATTGACTCAGGTATTCGCCCTGAAAATCCTATGTTTTCAGATGTAGGTTTTACGGCTCCAGAGTTCAGTGAAGAAGAAGCTGCTTACTTAGCAACAAATCCTGATTATTGTCGAATGGATGGTGGTGAAGCTGACTTTTGTAATAACAAGTTAATTGTTGCACGTGCTTTTGGTCCAACTCCTTCTAGTGTTCATCCAGATGAGTATATTGGCTCTCCTTTAGGTTATGATGGTCACGGGACGCACGTAGCTGGTACTGCGGTTGGTAACCCAATGGAAATCACCTACCAGGGTAACAATGTGTCTATTTCTGGTGTAGCTCCTGCAGCTCAACTGATGGCATATAAAGCACTATGGCATACAGCTGATGGTCGCGGCAGTGGTACTACAACCGCGCTTATGTCTGCATTAGAAGCCGCAATTAAAGACGGCGCAGATGTTATTAATAACTCATGGGGTGGTGGTGCAGGAGCAAACCCTGCATCAAGTGCTTACAGCGACTTATTTACAGCAGCAGAAGAAGCAGGTGTTGTTGTTGTTACTGCAGCAGGTAATGATGGTAATGGACCACAAACAATTGGCTGTCCAGGATGTATCGAGTCTGGTTTAACAGTTGCAAATACCCAAACAGGCCGATTTTTTTCGCAGCAAATTGAGGTTGATGGCGAAAGCTATTTAAGTATTGAGGGTAGTAATGGCCTATTAAAAGAAACGCTTTCTTTACCGGTTATCTCTGCACAAGTTATCGCACCAGATAACTTTGAGGGTTGCGAAGAGTTTGCGGAAGGAATTAGTTTTGCTGATTCTGTTGCGTTAATCTCTCGTGGTGCTTGTGCTTTTAGTGTTAAAGCTGAAAATGCAGCTAAAGCAGGTGCTTCTGCAGTGATTATTCACAATAATGCTGCTGGTGGTGCGATGGGGATGTCTATGGATGATGCTCCAATCCCAGCTTCAGCTATTAGCCAAGAAGATGGTTTAAGCTTAGTTGAGTTATTGAAAGAAGCAGAAGAGCCTGTTATCGCGACTCTTGATCCAAGTGTGCAAAGAACTATCGTAGCTAAGTTCACTGATGCAGTTAATTCTTCGAGTTCACGAGGACCAAACGGTGAACCAAGCTTCCTAAAACCTGATATTGCTGCTCCAGGTACAGACATCCTGTCTGCATACTCTCCAGATGAGGGAAATGGATTAACATTCACGGCAATCTCTGGTACTAGTATGGCTAGCCCTCATGTTGCGGGTGCAGCTGCACTTATTAAGCAAGCACACCCAGAATGGGATGCTGTACAGATCAAAACCGCTTTAATGAGTACATCGAAGATGGATGGACTTCATAAAGAAGATCTTGTCACTAAAGCAGATGCTTTTGATGTTGGTGCTGGTCGCCTAGATGTACCTAGTGCATTAAATGCGTCGCTTACATTTAGTCACGGTTCTTATGCTGATCCTAGCTGTCTAAGCGTATGTAGCTTCAAAAATACTGTGCAAAATATGAGTGACACCTCGGGAGAGTGGACAGCTAAAGTAGTTACAGACATGGATGGTGCAGAAATCTCTATATCGCCTAGCACTATCACTCTAGAAGCGAATGGTTCTGTGACGACTGGAGAAGATAATACTGAGACACGCACCGATATTGCAGAGTTTAATTTAGATATTGACTCAACATACAATAGTGTTAAAGGTTGGAATTTTGGTCATGTTGTATGGACGCACTCTGAAACAGGTCAGGTAGCTCACCTTCCATTTGCTATATACGATAATGAAGAAACAAATGCGAGTTTCTTCACCGCTAATGTTGATGCTGATTCTTTAAACTCATCAACACCTGCGAAAGTAGGCGTTAAATTTGCTAATTCTGGCTTTGAAAACGAATTAACCGTTAATGTTAAGCTTGATGAAAATGCAGAGCTACTTAAAGGCACTTCACCTTTAGTGGAAGTTGCACGTGGAGCCGGTGAAGTAACTGTTAGTGAAGATAATAAAGAACTAACATGGACTGGTAAGTTAGACCCTAAAGTTATGACTCTTTCTGATGATAACTTGTTAGGTACGTTCTCTTTAGCAGAAGCTGGAGCAACAGCTGTTGCGTGCCCAAATGGTTGTGATGAATTTACGGTAACCGTTGATGCTGACTTTATCTATGATGGAAAAGAATATTCAGCATTTACAGTTTCTGATAATGGTTTCGTTGCTGTTGGTAGTGATGTGAACGTCAGTGGTGCGTGGTCTCCGCGTGCATTCCCTAATACTCGTACGCCAAATGGTGTTATTGCACCTTTATGGGCCGATTATGACTTAGCGGGTGGTGCAACTGGCGGTGGTGAGCTGTATATAGCAACACTTGAAAGTGGTCACATTGTTATTGAGTGGCATGATGTTGAAGAATACGCTAGCACTTCAGGTGATAAGTACACTTTCCAAGTTATTTTGAAAGAAGGTACGGATGAAGTACGTATTAATTACATAGATGTTCCAGCGTTACCTTCTGCTTATTCGGCTGGCGCTGAATCTGCTGATGGTGGTGTCGGTGTTGCACTAAGTACAGTTCCAACAGGGACAGCTCTTGGTCAAGGTTATATGGTTGAGCAAACCCAAGGTGGTACAGTTGAAATTCAGTATCAAGCATTTGCGAAAGACCGTAGCAACTATACTTCGGCAGATTCTGTAGTTACTGATGAAGAGCAAACTATCAATATCAATGTATTAGAAAATGATATGGGTGAATCTCGATTCACGTTTGATGGTAAGGCTGCTTCGGAATTAGATAATGCAGAGTTCCTTGTCCACAAAGGTGTGAAAGTTAAGGGTAGCCTTGAGTCTTCAACAGTTAAAGTTGTTTCTGCACCAAGCAACGGTACAGCAACAGTGAAAGAAGATGGTACCATAGACTATAAACCTAATGCTCAGTTCGCAGGTGAAGATAGCTTTACTTATACTGTACGTGAGAGCTCAGGTATGGAATCAGAAGAAACAAGTGTTTCTATTGTTGTAAATGATACAATTGCTGATCCAGCTCCTGTCGTTGAAGAACCGAAGAAAAAATCTTCTTCAGGTTCACTAGCGTGGTTAACATTACTTGCTGCACCGTTCGCATTCATGCGTCGTCGTAAGCAAAAGTAATTATTTGAAAAATAAGTGATAAAAGGGAGCTTCGGCTCCCTTTTTACATTGCTTCACAAAGGCTACTTATAAATTCACGGTTAATTACTTATATTAGGGACTTAATAATAAAAATTAATTTAGGATCCCTATGAAAGTTGGCCACTCACTTTGTCTCGCGGCACTCTCTTTAGCTATTTTAACTGCCTGTAATAAAGCTCCTGATGACTCAAATGAAAAAGATACAATAAAACAATCGGGTGCAACTGAGTCGATTCAAATAGCAGCTCCCGTTGCTAAAAAAATACCTCATGAAATGACCATTCATGGTGACACACGTATCGATAACTACTACTGGATGCGTGATGATGAGCGCAAAGATGCCGCTGTTATTGCTCATTTAAATGCTGAAAATGCGTATGTTGAAAGCAAATTGGCACATACTCAAACGCTACAAAACACCCTTTTCGAAGAGCTTAAAGGACGTATTGAAAAGGATGACGATACCGTACCGACAAAAAAAGGGGATTATTATTATTTCTCACAAACGCGTGGTGATGATGAATATCCGGTTTATGTGCGTAGCCAAGATAGTCAAGGAGAGGGTAAGCAAGTTATTTTAAATGTAAATGAGCTTGCTAAAAATCATGATTACTTTGCTGTCACCGGTTTAGCTGTGAGTCCAAATGGCAATTTACTTGCTTACGGTGAAGATACAGTTAGTCGTCGCATTTACACAATTAAAGTTAAAGATTTAACCACAGGTAAAATGCTCACAGAGAGCCTTGAAGGCACGGAAGGTGATGTCGTGTGGGCTAATGACAACAAAACCTTTTACTACATCAAAAAAGACCTACAAACGCTGTTAGGCTACCAAGTATATCGCCATACGCTAGGCACCCCGCAAGCCGACGATGAACTCGTTTACGAAGAGAAAAACACCAGTTACTACACCGGTATTTACAAGAGTAAAGACCAACAAGAAATCTATATTAGTCATGGCAGCACCAGTGCTTCGGGTGTCTCGGTTATTGATGCAAATGATGTTAAAGCAATGCCGAAACGTTTTATTGAACGTGAAGCTGGGCTTGAATATGATATTCAAAAATTAGGTGATTGGTATTACATCGTTACCAATTTAAATGCGGTTAACTTCCAACTGATGAAAGTGCACCGCGATAAGGCTCATGATAAAACCAATTGGCAAACGATTATTGCTGGTCGCGATAAGGTTAAGTTTGAGGGTATTGAGTTATTTAACAATCACTTGGTTTATGAAGAACGTGAAATGGGGCAAACCCGTATCACTATTCGTGACCTTCGCAACCAACAAGAGCAAATAGTTGCGTTTAATGATCCAACGTATATGGTTTTTAGCTATGGTAATAGTGAGTTAGATAACCCTAATTTACGTGTTTACTATTCAAGTATGACAACCCCAGGTAGTAGCTACGATATCAACCTCGAAAGTGGCGAAAAAACACTGCTTAAACAGCGTACAGTATTGGGTGATTTCAACCCGAGCAATTACACATCTGAACGCATATATGTAACTGCGCGAGATGGTGTTGATGTTCCAGTGAGCCTTGTTTATCGAAAAGATAAGTTTAAAAAAGATGGCTCTAATCCGCTTATGCAATATGGCTATGGTTCGTATGGTGCGACCATGGATCCAAGCTTTTCTAGTTCACGATTAAGCTTACTCGATCGTGGTTTTGTATTTGCAATTGCACATATCCGTGGCTCGCAGATGTTGGGTCGTCCTTGGTACGAAGACGGCAAGTTACTTCATAAACAAAACACCTTTAATGACTTTGTTGATGTGACTAAATCATTGGCTGCTCAAAAATATGCAGATAAAGATAATGTTTTTGCCATGGGTGGCAGTGCGGGTGGCTTACTAATGGGGGCTGTTGTAAATCAAGCGCCTGAACTTTATAAAGGAGTGATTGCGGCAGTGCCTTTTGTTGATGTGGTCACGACTATGCTAGATGACAGCTTACCACTAACAACAAATGAGTATGACGAGTGGGGTAACCCGAACGATAAAGTCTATTACGATTATATGCTGTCGTATTCGCCGTACGACCAAGTTAAGAAACAGGCTTACCCAAATATGTTAGTCACCACCGGCTTGCATGACTCTCAAGTTCAGTATTTTGAGCCAGCAAAATGGGTTGCTAAGCTGCGTGAATATAAAACCGATGATAACCTATTGCTTTTTAAAACTGACATGGAAGCAGGTCATGGCGGTGCTTCTGGGCGCTTTAAGAGCTTACAAGACACCGCTTTATATTACGCATTTATGCTAGATTTAGCGGGTATCGAAAAATAATAACAACACAGGCATCCGTGATTAAGCGGGTGCCTGCATTGCTAAATTAAAACGAAACTCACTGCCTTTTCCTAAGGTACTGCTGACGTTTATTTCACTATCCATTAGGGTGAGCAATTGCTTGCAAATAGCCAGTCCTAAGCCTGTTGAGCCTCGTTTTATGCTATTACGGGCCTGATAATGAGGTTCAAAAATAGCATTGAGTTCATCCTCATGAATACCAACCCCAGTATCAGATACTGCCACGTATAACTGATCACTTTGTTGGCTAACCTTGACGGCAATTTCACCGCCACTTGGGGTGTGTCGAATAGCATTCTCAATTAAGTTTGTTAGTACCCGCTCTAATTTTGCAATGTCTGCCGTCACGGTAAAGTCGCAAATTTCTGGGATAACCCTGAGTGAAATTCCTGCGGATTGTGCAGTGAGTGCAAGCTTTGCCACGCAATCATAAATCAACTCGCCTAAATTAAAGGTCTCTGATTGAATTTTTACTTGGCCGCACTCTAAATTAGCAAGCTCAAAAATTTGTTCGATCAGATGTTTTAATTGCTGGCAGTTATCCATTGCAAGGTTGAGGTAATGACGTTGCTCAGGCTCGTTTAAGTGGCTATCCGGTTTATTGATCACCTCAAGAAAGCCGTGCAGTGAAGATAGCGGCGTACGTAAATCATGTGATAAATGCGTAAGTAACTCACGGCGTTGTTTATCGGCTTGCTGTAATGACTGAAACTGCTCATCAATACGTGCGAGCATGGCATTGACGCCTTTGCTTAAATTGCCAATTTCATCATCAGAAGTGTAGCTAGAGTCCAATGACATTTTGGTTAGGCTGTAGTTAGCCGCTTCTATTTTATTAAGCTCTTTATTGAGTTTTTTGAGCGGTAAGGTGAAAAAACGAAATAACAGCAACATCGCAATAAAGAGAGCGAGTAAGGCAGCTATAAACCACATGGCAGCAAGCCAAAGGTTATCATTGGCTTTAATGTTTTTAAGGGTGGTATCGTAAGCTTGCCCGCCAATAATTACGTATAGATAGCCTTGCAGCTGTTGCTGATTATAAACTGGCGCGGTCGAAAATATTTTTACGCCATCGTTGCTACGCGGATCATCACCATAAATCGGCGTGGCAGTGGGGTTGTCAAGTAGCTGCTGTATTGGGCTTAAGTTTATTTGTTTCCTTACGACTTGCCCCGGTTTGGCTGAATAAGTCAGTAAATGACCTTCTGGGTCTACAAAATAAAACTCAAAAGCCGGACCAAGTATCATCAGCGTGTGAAATAAGTTTTCTAGTGCATCATAGTCATACACACCTTGCTGGATCAGTGGGTTATCATGCACTAAATGTTCGGCTAATTGAAGGTGCAAGTTTTGCTGAGCATGGTGTACAGAGCTTTGCTCTAGCTGCTTACTCCAATTTAAAACCAGTGCACACAACAGGCTAAAAATAAGCACCAATGACCAAGCCAATTTTTGATAAAGCGTCATTGATTTCATTAGTTTACACTCAATTGGCTAGGGTTTAATTTATAGCCTACGCCCCAGACTGTTTCGATAAAGGTTGCTGGATGATACTGCTCAAACTTACTGCGTAAACGGTTTATATGGGAATTGACCGTATGCTCGTAGCCGCTGTGTTGGTAACCCCACACTTGGTCTAGTAACTGTTGGCGGCTAAAAACATGGTTTGGGTGTTTAGCAAAATAGACTAGTAAATCGAATTCGGTGGCGGTTAAGTTAATTGCTTGGTCAGCTAAAAATGCTTGGTGGCTGGCAAATTCAATATGGAGTTCACCAAGTTGAATGACTGCTTGAGCGCTATCTTCATGATGTGATTGGGCTGCCATAAGTTGTGACCTATGCCGTAATTGTGTTTTTATTCGTGCTTGTAACTCTCTGGCGAAGAACGGCTTGCAAATGTAATCATCAGCGCCCATTTCCAGGCCAATCACTCTGTCCATATCGCTACTGAGTGCAGTTAGTAAAATAACGGCAATGCTTGGGTAGTGCTCTTTAATTTTGCGGCATAAGCTCAAGCCATCCATTTGTGGTAGATTGATATCGAGTAGCACCAAGCCGTAACTTGAGCTGGCAAGCTTCTTTATTGCAGCTTCAGCGCTCGAGGCTTCATCAATATGTAGGTTTAGGCAGTGTAATTGTGTGCTGATAAGTTGGCGTATTGCTCTATCATCTTCGACGATTAATAATTTTTCTTGGCGCATGGCTCACTCCAAATCACAGAGGCACATCCTTATGGCCTCGGTGTAAGGAGTGCGATTATTATTGCGTCCGCGTTATGGTGAACCGAGCAACCGGGTTATCAAACTTATGCTGACTGGTGAGCACTGAGTTTGTCAGGCCATCATTTTGGCTGACCACACCTGGGTGCATTGCAACACGGTCAATATCGTCGCGCATTTCGTTGTAACCTTCGCCAGAATCAGCAGGGCCGGGGATTGTCCCAGCTGCTTCAGAGTTAGCTTCGGTGCCTGCATCATAGGCAAAACTAGTGCGAGACAGTGACTCATTTACCGCTAACGAAGACACGTCTATAGCATTAAGACCGGTAAACGCGTCATTTGTATTCACCAACATGGTCGCTAAGCTGATTTTTAATTCATCAAGCTGCTCAGTACTCAGCATTAAAGTGACTTGCTCACCAGGAAGAAGTGGGCTTTCAGCTGAGCTTGAATTCATATTAAAATCAGCCGCTAATAATTCACTGTTATCTCCTCCTTCAGCCATTAATTCGAGGGCAGCTGAAGCTGGTTCACCTATTTGCCAAAGCATACCCTCAGTGTGAGCAATGGCTGCAATCGGTGACAATGGTTGGGCATTGGTTAAATTTGTAACTTGTACAGTAAATTCATAGCTCATAGCGGGCGTTACAGGATCTGTTACTTCCACCTCGTTATTATCTGAATCCCCACAGGCCGCAAGGCTGGCACTTAATGCGAGGATAATTAAGCTTTTTGAAAAGCGCATAATAACCTCCTATTTAACCGTAACTGTTAGCATCGCAACTGGGTTTAACCATCTGTGCACGGTGTTATCAAGGTCACTCATACCTGCCTCTAAATCGTCGTCACCTAAATTACCCGGGTGAATATGCACCATCATATTTGTTTCGCTGCTGGTGACGCCGCTGCCATTCATTCCTGCATTGCCACCCGGTGCGGCTGGAATACCTGGCGTTCCCGGCATGCCTGAACCCTCAACAACAAGCTCATCATTAGCTTCGGTGCCTGCATCATAGGCATTGAGATAAACAGTGTAGGTGCCAGATTCTGTTGGGATCATCCAACTATCTAAACCCACAAAGCCATCATTGGTAGGCAGCAGCATGGCTGTGAGCGATAAGTAATTATTGCCATCGCTGGTAGATAAGCTCGCCATCGTTGAACTTGCTGGCGCCAATAGGCCTTCAGCTGGGTTAGCAACCATGTCACTGTTTGCAGCTGTGGCTTCACTCATTAATGGCTCGAGATTACCACCCTCAGCCATTGTCTGTAGGGCTGTAGAAGCAGGCATAGCAACGCTAAAGAGTTTACTGTCACTGTTGTGAGCCGTAATGAGAATAGGGGTAAAGTGTAAACCTTGCGTGAGGTTAGTCAGTTTTATATCAAGCTCAGCTGCTTGGCTTGCAAGGCTAGTTACTGCGCATGCAGCGAACAAAGTTAATGGTAAAGCTTTCATGTGAGATTCCTGTTTTTGATGATTCAAAATCAGTATCGAATAGCAATATCCAAAAACCTTCACGAAGTTATCACATTTTTATCACAGCATTGATTACAGCCTTTTTTGCTGGTTGAGAGTTTTAAATTTAATCAATTTAGCTAGGGTAAAATGCTATTAAGGTTTATAGTAAAGAGACAAATAGACCCATAACAAGGAATTTAAAATGGATGATAATCAAAAAGTTGAAATAATTGTGGCAGATAAAGACCAGCGCACTTGGGCAATGTTTTGTCACTTAAGTGCCTTAGCTGGTTTACTTTTTCCGTTTGGCTCAGTGATTGGGCCTTTGATTGTTTGGCTTGTAAAAAAAGAAGAAATGCCGCTCGTTGCTGAGCATGGTCGCAAGTCATTAAACTTTCAATTAACCATGATGATTGCTTACATTGTCTGCTTTATGCTGATGTTTGTTGTCGTTGGTGTCATTTTGCTGCCATTGGTTGCGCTATTCTCATTGATTATGGTGGTAGTATCGGCGATTAAAGCCAACGATGGTAAAGAAGTTAAATATCCAATGGCAATAGAATTTATAAAGTAAACTAATTGCCATATACTAAAAGCTCAGCCATTTGCTGAGCTTTTTTATGTGATGTTTATGGCCTACTTATCGTTATTTTTCAGCGCATTTATTGCAGCTACCCTATTACCTAGCTCTTCAGAATTAGTTATGACCGCTATGATAGCCAGTGGTGACTATTTAATTTGGCTATTATGGTTAAGTGCAACCGTGGGCAATGTGCTTGGGAGCTGTGTTAATTATTGGCTGGGCACGCAAGTCATGCGATTTAAAGACCGTAAATGGTTTCCCGTTTCACAAAAGTCGATAGACAAAGCCGAACAGCAATTTAATAAGTACGGTATTTACAGTTTGCTGTTTGCTTGGCTGCCTATTGTCGGCGACCCGTTAACGGTTGTTGGCGGAATTTTTAGGGTTAAGTTTTCAATCTTTTTGTTACTCGTGACCCTAGGCAAAGGCGCACGTTATTTAGCTGTGCTTGCCTTTGCATTAGGGCTAGAAAAGTTATTTTAACTTTTTTGCCAATCAAGGGTCAGTGATACTGAATCTGCAAAGCGCAGCGCGTGCGGTTTATCAACGCGCACTTTGGCATAGTGAACACTTTGATGCTGGTGGCAAATTGCTAAAATCTCAGCAACCAATTTTTCTAACAGCAAAAAGTGGCCTTCCTCTACAAGGCTGATCACTTCTTTGGTGATAGTCTTGTAGTTTAGCGCTTTATCGACTGCATCAGTTTCACAGGCTTGATCTGCAGGGTAGTGGATTTCTAAGTTAATCACTACATCTTGTTTTTTCTCACGTTCCTCAGGATTAAAACCAATAAAGGTTCGTAGCCTGAGGTTAGTGACATTAATAATTGCGTTGGCCATCATTACCCTCTAACTAGTTGTAAAAACTCGTTACGGGTTTTTGGATCGGCTCTGAAGTTACCTAACATAACTGATGTACGCATGCTTGAATTTTGTTTTTCAACGCCGCGCATCATCATACACATGTGTTTTGCTTCAACGATTACGCCAACACCTTTCGCACCAGTTACTTCTTCAACCGCTTTAGCAATTTGATGAGTTAATTGTTCTTGAATTTGAAAACGACGCGCATACATATCAACAATTCGCGCAAACTTCGATAAACCAAGTACTTTGCCGTTAGGAATATAAGCAATATGACAGCGGCCAACAAACGGTAATAAGTGATGTTCGCACATAGAGTAAAGCTCAATGTCTTGGATTAAAACCATATCATCGGCGTCTGAAGTGAATACCGCATTGTTGGTGATCTCGTCTAATGTTTGACGATAACCTTTAGTCAGATACTCCATCGCTTTTGCTGCGCGTTTTGGTGTGTCGAGTAATCCTTCACGAGCAGGATCTTCACCTACTGCGGTAATTATTTGTTGGTAACTGTTTTTTAAATCATCGTGCATAGCTTTCTCAGTAATTCGTTATTTTAAATGTCTGCCACCATCAACAGGCATAGAACGACCTGTGATGTATTGGCTGCTTAGTATTAGTTCTACGCTGTTAATAATCTCGGCGCAGCCGGGCTCAATGCCCATTAGCGATTTCTTTAATGTTTTGGCTTTGTACTCGTCACTATCGTGCTCGTTAAAAATGATCAGCGAGGGAGCGATAGCATTCACTTTAATGGCCGGTGCAAATTTAGCGGCAAACGACTTTGTTAAATTATCAAGCGCCGCTTTACTTGCTGCATAAGCAAGGTGCTTAGGACTGCCTTTTTCAACAACATAGTCAGTTAAATGAATAATATCTGCGGCTTGGCCACTGTTTTGCTGATAATGCAGTAGCAAGTCAGAGGCTGCTAAATTAATTAAATAGGGCGCTTTGGCATGAATACGCATCATGTTATCAAATAGGTCAGCGTAATCGTGATTATTTGCTTCGCAATCCCAGCTAGATGCATTATGAATAATTGCCTTGAGCTGGTTGGTATGCGCTTTTAATTCTTCAATAAAGTGCCCGATAGCTTGGTCACTATTAAAATCTGCATGGATACAGATAGCGCCTTTGCCTGAAAGCACATCAATTGCTGCATGGCGGGTACGATAAGTGACTATGATTTCTTGCCCTTGCGATAATAAGTGCTCGGCCAGAGCGAGTCCAATACGTTGGCCTGCGCCGGTAATTAAGATGGGCGATGACATAAGCTAATATAAAACCTTAGATTTTTGATTTGAAATATAATGTATTTACTGTAACAACTATAAACCAAATTACAGAACTATTTCATCTTTACTGCAATCATGTTGCTAACTTTTACGTCAGGCATGATGCTCTAGATCATTTTGTGAAGCTGATAATCAGTGATTGAAGGTTCTGAATATTGCTAAGGGGTGCGGGAGGAGTAGAAAAGGGCAATTATTATTGCCCTCGCAATGTTTAAACTACCCTTAAAGCTCGTCGTAAACGGTTGGGATTGCTTGGCGTTTATGTTGAGTACGTAAGTAAATTGCTGTTAGCTTTTCTTCGACTTCATTGCTGACGTCTTTACCTTCTAAGAAGTCATCAATTTGATCGTAAGTGAGGCCTAGCGCTTCTTCGTCAGTCAGACCTGGGCGATCACACTCTAAATCGGCCGTTGGGGCTTTATTTACCAGTACTGCTGGTGCTCCCAAATGCTCAGCAAGTGCACGAACTTGACGCTTTGATAAACCAAATAACGGCGCTAAATCACATGCACCGTCACCAAACTTGGTGTAAAAACCCGTGATGTTTTCAGCACTGTGATCGGTACCAACCACTAAGCCTTGGCAGAAACCAGCAATTTCATACTGCGCAACCATGCGCTGGCGTGCCTTCACATTGCCTTTGATAAAGTCAATTTTAGCTTGCTCTGGTAATTCAGCACCACCACCAACAACCGCGGCCATTGCTTGTTCATGCATGCCATCGACAGCCGCTTTAATGTTAACCGTCATACGCTTGCTTGGCTTAATAAAATCAACAGCCATTTGTGCTTCATCTTCATCTGCTTGAACACCATAAGGTAAGCGAACTGCAATAAATTGATATTTGTTGGTGTTGAGTTCTTGGTTTAATTCATCAACCGCTAATTGGCATAAGCGGCCACAGGTTGATGAGTCAACACCGCCACTGATCCCTAATACAAGTGAGCGAGAGTGCGCAGCAGTAAGTCGGCTTTTAAGAAAGTTAACGCGACGGGTAATTTCCGCTTTTACATCAATAGTTGGTTGGACTTTCATTTCCGCCAGAATGTCGGCACGCATGGTAGAGCTCCTATTTTTCGTTGTGGTTGTCAGCGTTTTTTACATTATGTTATGGGCGCGGTTTTTATTAAAGACCTAAATGCGCTTTTATTTCGTTGACTTGCTGCTTAAGATCTTCGATTTCGCTCAGTAATTGTTGCACTTCACTGTTGTTATCCTGCATCGGCTCACTAGCAGCCATATCCTCAGTGATGCTGTCTGGGTCAACAAATAAGTGCATATAGCGGCTCTCTCGTTTGCCTGGCTCTCGTGCTAAGCGTGCAACATGTTCTTGCTCAATGAGTGCATTTAATGCGGCTTCAACTTCATTGACATTGCTAAACTCAGCGAGGCGGTTGCTGCGCGTTCTTAGTTCTCCCGGTGTTTGTGGGCCGCGTAGCAGCAGTAAACAAATAATGGCGCGTTGCTGCTCAGTAAATTGCAAACTGCCAAATTCGGTATTACAAAAGCGGTGAGCATATTTATTAACCCGCCCTGATAACCCTTCATCAAGAGTTACTAAGCGTGATGCAATAAGCTCATCGAGTGTATCTTGTACTTGCGCCTCAGTGAGAGACAGTACCGGTTCACGGTTAGATTTTTGATTACATGCATTAGTGAGGGAGTTTAAAGATAACGGATAATGTTCGGGTGTTGTACTTTGCTTTTCGAGTAAACAGCCAATAACGCGTTGTTGTATCGATGATAATTGCATGATTTTATTTCTCTTTAATGTGCTGCACTTAGCCAAATTGCTAATTTTTTATTTAATGAGTCAAAGTTAAGGGGTTTTGTTAAATAATCATCCATGCCAGCATCTAAACAGCGTTCTTTGTCACCCTGCATTGCATTGGCAGTTAGTGCAACAATATTGACTTTCTGATGTGCTTCGCCAGCTTTTCCTAATCTTATTGCCTTTGTTGCTTGATAGCCGTCCATTTCTGGCATTTGGCAGTCCATTAGCACTAGTTCGTAAGGGGCATTCTCATTATTTGCTAGTTTTGTTATTGCCTCAAGACCATTTTCAGCAATGTCAAAACTAATACCTGCTTGTTTGAGTAAGGCGCCAGCAACCACTTGGTTAACTTTATTGTCTTCGACTAATAAGACGCGAGATGATGTACTCGAAGCTGGCATGGAAATTTTAGCGATGCTTTGTTCTTTATTTACTTGTTGTTGTTCAATGTACTTTTCGTTAGCCAAAGAGTTAAATAAGTCTGAAGGGGTTAAAGGTTTAAATATAATACTTTGCGCTTCTAAAGTTTGTTTAGATTGCTCTTCAGTTAGGCTCATAGGTGCCATTAAAATACATTTACATGCATTGTTATTATAATATTTTTGGAACGCTCGTTGCTCTGATTGTTCTGCTTGCATATAAAGTTGGTAATCTATAAAAACTGCATCGCAAGGTGGCTCTTGAGAGTGGGCCGCACGGTTAATTAAGCTTGGCATATTGCCAATAACTTCAACTTTTGCTCCCCATAATTGCAATTGTTTTTTAGTAATGCTGCTACTGAGCTTGCAGTTGTCAGCAATTAAAATACGTTTTTTATCAATTAAGTGACTTGGCTCATGCAGCTGCTTTTGGTAGTCAAATTTTACTTTAATTGAGAAATTGAACGTGCTGCCTTCTCCATAAGAACTGACAACATTTACATCGCCGCCCATTAGAGTACAAAGCTGTTTAACAATGGCAAGACCAAGGCCTGTGCCGCCATATTGCCGGGTAGTTGAAGCATCAGCTTGAGTAAAAGAATCAAAAAGAGTTGCTTGTTTTTCTGGTTTTATGCCTAAGCCATTATCAACAACAGAGCAATTCAGATATAACTCGTTATCAGCAGTTTCAAGTTTGGCTATCACGACTATCTCACCGTCTTTTGTGAATTTAACTGCATTACCTATTAGGTTATTGATGATTTGCCTAATACGATTTGGGTCGCTTATGATAAATTCACGTTTGATATGAGTTGCATCTAGTAACAGTTTGGTATTGTTTTGCTCTGCTTTTATAGCAAATGATTCAATGGTATCGCCTAGAAGTTTAGATATATTAAAACTCACGTTTTCGATATCGAGCTTACCAGCTTCAATTTTTGAAAAGTCTAAAATATCATTGATAATATGCAGCAATGACTCTGCTGATGACTGTGCCAATTCAAGATGATGGCTTTGTTGTTTATCTAATTTTGTTTGTTTAATGATATTAAGCATGCCAATAACCCCATTCATCGGGGTGCGGATTTCATGGCTCATACTTGCTAAAAATTCACCTTTTATTTTTACTGCTTGTTCTGCTGCATTTTTCGCTTGAACTAGCTGATGTTCAGTTTCTATACGCTGTTGGCTTGCATGTAAGCTACCAATAAGTGCCGCAACTGCAATTAAAAAGCTTTCCTCGTTTTTACTCCAATGTCGTCTTGATGCGCTGTTCTCTGCGCACACCACTCCCATACTTTTACTCCCTGTCGGAATGATTGCAGTAAGCATGGAGCGAATATCAGCGCGATCAAAATAATTGCTAGCTAACTCCTTGGTAAACGGGTGGTGATATGCATCACTCGCATTTATAACGGCGTTATTGTTAATGGCATCAAAATAGTTAGGGTGTTCTATTTGCTGTAACGACACAGCCCGACTAAAACGCGATTGATTTTGATCATGACTAGCAAACGAGTTAAGCGTTTGTCGGTCTTCGCTAAATAACCAAATGCTTGCTCGATCAACCTCTAGTGCTTGGCATATCGCTTTTACAATTACATGCTTAGATAAGTTTAAATTACCCGTTAAGACGGCTTCGTGAACAGTTAATGATGCAAGTATTTCGTTGTGCAAGGCAATTTTATTGTTTTCAAGCTCAACACGTTTGCGAGCATCTATGTTTTGTAATGATCCAAATAGTTTGATGCAGCGGCCATTCTTATATTCAGATTCGCCATGCGCTAAAACCCAGATAGCTTCGCCTGATACTGTGATTATTTGCACTTGAGTTTCAAAGCTTTCACCTTCTTTTATCGCTTTTTCGATTAAGTGACGAATTTTGTCACGGCTGTAACCGGGTTTAAAATAGTCGAGATTGGTTGGCCATTGTGGTTGTTTATTGAGTGGCAACTTAAAGATTTGTTTAGTCATATCTGACCAATAAACAGCTTTGGTCTCGAGGTTAAATGACCACGCACCTACTTTTGCTAGGCTACTCATTGTTTCGAGCATTCGCTCGCTTTTGTATTGGCGCTCGAGCATTTTTAAAAAGAACACACAAGCACCCGCAAATAATATACATACGATAATTATGGCGATACGTAACGGCCAAATGGCTGATTTTGGTGGATGCCAACCTGCTTTCGGAACAGCATACATACGCCAATTCCCGCCAGGGAAATTAATGCCAAAATTAAGTGGTGTGTCATTTAAAATAGCGCTATTTCCGTAGAAAAATTCCCCCTCAGCACCTAACCCGTTGCGACCCTGTAACGCTATGTCGTAGTGCTTATTTAAAGCTAGAAGCCCCGAATTGTTATAAACTTTATCAATATCGAGTACGACAGAAAGTAATCCCCAAAAGTGCTGTTCTGGTGGTGTAAAAATAGGCATGCGAGCTATTAAGGCTTGACCGCCTTGTACTAGTTCTAAGGGACCTGCCATGACAATTTTGTTTTCATCGCGCGCCTTAATTGCATCGTCTCGCTGCGCGGCGTTTTCTAGAAAATTGAGACCAATTGATTTCTCATTTCCTTTTAGTGGGTAAGTCATCTGAATGATCATGTTTGGTGCAGCGCCGATATTTCTTAATTCTGAAGAGGTTTCGAATAATGGCGTGGCAATTTGAGAAAAGCGGCTTTGATTTAAATTTGGCTCAGCAGCAACTGCGACGGCAAGGCCGCGAACAAGTTGAATATTAGAGATTAGAGTCGCCTCTAACTTTGCACGGTAAGCGCTAACTCGCGCAATCTCCTGAGCACGGAATGCATCTTTTTCTCGGCTATAGTTTAATTGATCGATGATTAAGCCAATTACAATAACTAGCGCAAGTGAAAACCAAAAGGCTAACTTTAGTTTTTGCAGTTTTTTATTATCGGTTTCAGTTGCTAATGGCATGAGAAAGATTGATTTCTAAACTATTTCCCTACTATAGACAATTTCTGAGGCAATTAACAATCATCAGCTAATCAAGAAAACTAAATTTAAATATTTGGATAGCAACACTATTTTTTCACAAAACTCAGGTTAATATAGCAGGTTAATACAGTGTTACTTTAGCGCAAGGGTAAATGGCATGTTCAAGATAATCAAATGGTTATTAATAGGTTTGTTCGTTGTGGTGTTACTCGCAACAGGGCTTGTTTATGGTGTATTAAATCTAAGTTTACCGGCTCTTGATGGCCGGGGTAAAAGCGACGCTATTTCGCAATCAGTGAAGATTGAACGAGACACTTTAGGGCAGGCTGTTATTCATGCCGAAAACCGTTTAGATGTAGCCTATGCTCTTGGTTTTGCGCATGGTCAGGACCGATTCTTTCAAATGGATTTACTGCGCCGTAATGCCGCAGGTGAGCTTAGTGAATTATTTGGTAAAGCTGCTGTTGGGCTTGATAAAAAAATGCGTTTTCATCAGTTACGCAAACGTAGTCAGATTGCTGTTGCGCAGTTACCAGCAAAAGATAAAGCGCTATTAAAAGCTTACGCGAATGGGGTTAATGAGGGTTATGCGCAAGTAGGTTTCGATAGTTTTGAATATTTACTGACTGGCGCTGAAGCAAAACCTTGGCAAAGTGAAGACAGCTTACTAATCATTTTTAGTATGTATTTAGATTTGCAAACGGCTACCTTTGAACGCGACAAAACACTGATCGAAATCGAAGATCTCTACGGTAAGGCGATGGTCGACTTTATTACTCAGCCTAGCCTTTATCAAGCGGCGCTCGATAACAGCCTATTAGCACCTTATAACGGCGGTATTCCAAATCTCAAAGACGCTCAATGGGCTATGACTGAGATTGCAGAGCGCAAGGAGCTTGGTAGTAATAACTGGGCAGTTACTGGGCAGTTAACTGAAACTGGTGCTGCAATGTTGTCAGACGATATGCACTTATCATTTGCAGTACCAATCATTTGGTACCGTGCCCAGCTCAATTATCCACTCAATGGTGAAATGCAGCAAATCACCGGTGTGTCTTTACCTGGCGCTCCAGCAATTGTAGTTGGTACCAATAATAAAATAGCGTGGGGGTTCACCAATGGTTATTTAGATACAGCCGATTGGATAGCCCTTGAGAGTAAAGAGAAAACGTGGCAGATAGATGAACCCATCTTACTCAATGACGGCAGCATTGAAAATTATGCTTTAACCATGAGTGAATATGGCCCAGTAAAAGAAATTAATGGCAAACCATACGCACTAAGTTGGGTTGCTCACCATGAGTATGCGGTTGATATGGAATTACTTAAGCTTGAGCAAGCAAGTACGGTTGATGATGCACTAGCGCTTGCGGCTGAGGTGGGTATTCCTGTCCAAAATTTAATGGTTGTTGATGATCAAGGGAACGCCGCTTGGAAGAATATGGGAGCCGTTCCAGCCCGTAAAGAGCCCCATCAATTAGCGGTGGCTGAGCAAGCGTATCCTGCAGCGTGGCATGAAAACGAAACGCTGCGTCCATTTGTTAAAAACCCAGACAGTGGCCGATTATGGACGGGCAACTCACGCGTTGTTTCCGCAGAGGATGACCAGCGCTTTGGTAATGGTGCTTATGCCATGGGGGCTCGCTCGGCACAAATTCGCGATCGATTATTTGAAAAGCAACAGTTCAACGAACAAGATTTTTATGACTTACAACATGATAATGAAGCTCGATTCTTAACAGCTTGGCATAAACTGCTGGTCAAACAGCTCAGCAACGCAGGCGATAAATATGCGCTGTATTTAAAAGAGCTAAATAATTGGCAGGCGTGTGCTTGTAGCGATTCAATTGGTTATACCTTAGTAAAGCGTTACCGCAGTGAAGTAATTAATGGTTTATTTAGTCCATTAGAGAATAAGCTAAAAGCCCTCGACAGTAGCTTAAAGCCAGTAAAACGAGACTTAGAGCCTGCTGTTTGGCAACTTATCGAAGCGCAGCCTGAAGCATGGTTAAACCCAGAGTATGCAAACTGGAATCAGCAAATGCTAGCTGCATTTGATCGCGTTATCACTAAACTAACCGAGCAGTACGGTAACAACCCGCACAGCTGGGAGTGGGGTAAGGTCAACGAGTTAGTGATTGAGCACCCATTTGCCAAGCAAATACCGGTACTTAAAAGCTTATTGAATATGCCTACGGCGCCCGGGTTTGGTGATACCTTTATGCCTTCAGTACAAGGGCGTAGTTTTGGTGCTTCGCAGCGCTTTATTGTTCAACCAGGGCATTTAGATAAAGCGATTATGGCTATTCCGGGTGGGCAATCTGGGCATCCATTGTCAGAATTTTATCGTGCCGGGTTTAACGATTATGTCAGTAATGGTTTAACGCCATTATTGCCGCAAGAGATTGCACATAGCATTACTATTGAGGCAATTAATTAATCTTCATTTTCAAAAAATGTACTTTGAGCATGCACTATCGTGGTCTTATTACGGCCAGAGTGCTTGCTCTCATACAGCGCTGAATCTGCATACTGCAGCATTTTTTCTATGGGAGTAAGGGGTTGCCATTCGATTAAACCAAAGCTCATAGTTACTTTTAAATCCGGACAGTCAGGGTGAGCTTCCAATGCTGCTATTTTTGTACGCAAAGCTTCAATTTTTGCAAAGGCTTGGCGTTCATTAGATTGAGTAAGTATTAGTAAAAACTCTTCTCCGCCCCAACGAACTGCAATATCATCCTCGCTCATGAATTCACTGATGAGTCGTGAAATATTCACTAAAATAGTATCACCTTTATCATGCCCGTAATTATCATTGATTCTTTTAAACTGATCGATGTCTGCCATGGCCATGCAAAGAGGGGTGTTATTATTTACGCAATTTTTGCGTGCATTCATAATTAGCTTTTTAGCAAAGCGGCGATTGAAAAGTTTTGTAAGAGGATCCCGGGCTGCCATTTCCGTTAACTCTAGTCGTTGTGAAAGAGTAATCTCTCTAATAAAACCCATGCCATAAATCATAGGTAAGCCAGCAATAATTATATTAATTATTTTAATATGGGGAAGCAGCTCAGAGTAAGCAAACGGGTAGTTTGTATTTGAAAAAAACACATACAACAATGCAAAAATAATGATCATTAACACGCTATACAAAGAAGCTCGCTTTAGAGTTAGTTGATAGTCGATCATTAACAGGCAAGACACAGTCCATAGATAAAATTGAAATCCTGCATTTAAGCCAAGCATTGCACAAACAATGGTTGAGTGAATAACAACTTCAAGACAAAACACACGAAGAGCTAAGGAGGTTAAACCTTGTTTGATTAGAAAAATTCCCCCAGCCCATGCACACACACTTAGAACATTTACTATTGCCAAAGTAACTGCACCAATGTGAGCGAAAACGGGAATTAGCACAACGTGGACTGCGAGTGCAAAGTAAGCAATCTTCAAAATAATAAGAAACTTAACATGCTCTATTTCTTGTAACTCTGATTGCTTAGGTTGTTTTAAGAGATGTTTTAGCAACCGGACCTCTTAGACAGCTAGGTGTAAAAACTAGTATAGATTAAAATTTAGGCTGTGAAGAATTAAAGAGATTTCTGTTTCTTTAATTCATTTAATTTAATCGGGTTAAACACCAGTTCACTTCGTTTTTGCTAAGCTTTAAGCTTGGCAGGACTGTGAATTAATGCCACTCTAATCAAACCATCATTGATATCGGCTTGCCGTTTGCCTTGATAATATTTTCGTGCCTAAAAAGGAGTAGTTATGCCGGCGGAAAAAACGCATTTAGAGATTTGTAATCTAACTAAAGAACAGTACCCACAAATAAAGACCCTCATGGATCAAGCTTACCCAGGGCTTGGAGGTGCTTGGCCAAGCCATACTATTTTTAGGCTAATAGACCAGTTTCCGGAAGGGCAAATAGGCATTGTAGACGATGGTGTTTTAGTAGGCATCGCCTTGAGTGTACAGGTTGATTACGCGCGCTTTTCTAACCCACATACCTACGAAGATATTGTTGATGGTCACGACCGTGTATTTAGTGATTCTGAAGGTGATGCACTTTATGGTTTAGATGTGGTGATTTCATCAACTCACCGAGGGATGCGACTGGGTCGTCGCTTATACGATGCGCGTAAAGAGCTGTGCCGTCAGTATAACTTGCGCGCTATTTTAGCGGGTGGACGTATTCCGCGCTATTACAATCATAGTGCAGAGATGTCTCCGATGGAGTACATCGAAAAAGTTGACCACAAAGAGCTGTATGATCCGATTTTAAGCTTTCAGCTATCTAATGATTTCCAAGTTAAACGTTTACTTAAAAAATACCTTCCTGAAGATCAGGAGTCAGTTGGTTATGCCACTTTACTAGAGTGGAATAACATTATGTTTGAGCCGACAGATACGGTACTTGAGTCGACTAAATCAATTGTCCGTGTCGGTGCTGTACAATGGCAAATGCGCTGTGTTGAGTCTGTTGAAGAGCTGCTCAAGCAGGTGGAGTATTTTGTTGATACAGTATCAGATTATAAAAGTGACTTTATTCTGTTTCCGGAGTTTTTCAATGCCCCGTTAATGGGTCTTACCGAGCAAAGTAATCAAACGGAAGCGATTCGCTATTTGGCCGAATACACAGAAACCTTCCGTGATGCGATGTCACGCATGGCGGTTGAATATAATGCCAATATTATCACCGGTTCTATGCCACTAGCTGAAGACGACAAGATTTATAATGTTAGCTATTTATGCCACCGTAGCGGTAAAATTGATGAGCAGCGTAAAATTCATATTACCCCTCACGAGCAAAATGACTGGGTGATCCAAGGCGGTGATAAAATTGCTGTATTTGAAACCGATGCGGGTCGTGTCGGTATTCAAATTTGTTACGATGTAGAGTTTCCTGAATTGTCGCGTATTCTCGCTAAACAAGGGTTAGATATTTTGTTTGTGCCATTTTGGACAGATACAAAAAATAGTTACTTACGTGTACGCCATTGTGCGCAAGCACGTGCAATCGAAAATGAATGTTATGTTGTGATTGCAGGCTCGGTTGGGAACTTACCTGAAGTAGAAAGCTTAGACGTACAGTATTCGCAATCAGCAGTGCTTACCCCTTCTGACTTTTCGTTCCCGCATGATGCAACCTTGAATGAAGCAACACCGAATACCGAAATGTTGTTATTCAGTGATTTAGATATGGATAAACTGAAAATCCTTCACAGTGAAGGTACGGTAAGAAACTTAAAAGACCGCCGTGAAGATTTATATGATGTAATTTTGAAAAAGCGAGATCAATAATGGCGTGGTTGTATTTAATTGTCGCAGGTCTGTTAGAAATTGGCTGGCCTGTTGGCCTTAAGATGTCTCAACAGGCAGACAGTCGCTGGTTAGGCATTGCAATAGCCGTCGCCTTTATGGTCGCTAGTGGCTTTATGTTGTGGTTGGCGCAAAAGGATATTCCGATGGGGACATCCTATGCAGTATGGACAGGTATTGGTGCTGCTGGCACTTTCTTGGTTGGTATTTTATTTTATGGGGATGCCGCCACTTTTGGCCGCATTGCTGGAGTACTGTTGATAATTAGTGGTGTAATAACCCTAAAGATTAGTCATTAAAAAAGCGGCATAGCCGCTTTTTTAATGACTAGGAATAAGCCTAATTGGGTAGCATTACAAGAATGGCAGCCAGTGCAATTAACACAAGCCCCGCCGTGTCTTGGCGTTTTAACGGCTGTTTTAACCAAAGAATCGATACCATAATGGTAAAGAATACTTCTATCTGCCCCAGTGTTTTTACATAAGCAACATGCTGCAAGCTCATGGCGCTAAACCAACCAATAGAACCTAAACAGCTACAAATACTAACAGCGGTCGTGGTGCCTTTGTGTTGCCACATTTTCTTAAAAGTATCGCGCTCTTTGAATGTAATATACACGCATAGCATCAGTGTTTGTAAACTGATTATCAGCACTAACACCCAAGCTGCAGAGTGCGGAAAAGTCAGCCCTGAACTTAAACTTGCTTCACGGATCCATGATGAAGAGAGAGCAAAAGAAGTGCCGCAAGCAAGCCCAAGCAGTGCGGTGCCCAAATTAAAGTGTTTAACATTCGCGATGCCACTTAATAGCAGTACCGCAATTGCACCAATAAATACGCCAAACCAGCCCAGTAACGACAGTGCTGAGCCAAAGAACATGACACCTAAAATGGCCGCCATTAGCGCTTCACTTTTAGCAAGCCCTGCACCGACTGCAAAGTTATTCATTTTAAACAGCTTTACCATTAAACCTGTGGCAACAATTTGGACGATACTGGCGCCAACAATGTAGCCAATAAAAGCCAGATTAAAGTCAGGAAGTGCGGCGTCTTGATATTGATAAAGTGCAAATAAATACAGGGCAGCAATTGGGCTGGCAACGATAAAGCGAGCAAGCGTTACCCCGGCAACACTCACTGTTGCACTGAGTTTGCTTTGCAAAGCGTTGCGCCACGACTGCATAAATGCCGCAAAAATAGTTAAGAAAATCCAAGTCATATTGAAAATAAATTAATGAGGATAGGCGTTTAGAGTAACAAAACCAAAGTATGTGAGCATCAGCTTATCGACCAACTTGAGAAAAACTCAGCTGTGACAATATGCCGCAGGGCTTTTATGCTGACTTTAGACTATAGTGACAATGATGCTATTGCTGGCCGCTGCTGTTTTAAGTAGCGGCTTTTTTTGTTTACGCTAGGGTAGGGTATTATAGTTAAAAGATAAGGAAATATCATGACCACACTGATTATCTGCGCACTCATCGCAGTACTCATACCCTATTTAGCCAAAGCGCCTGTGGCTTTTGCTCAAAATAAGTTGGCAGGCTACGACAATAAGCACCCTCGCGAGCAACAAGCTAAACTAACCGGCTTTGGTGCTCGTGCGTTGGCAGCACATCAAAATAGCTTTGAATCGCTGATTATTTTTGCGGTCGCGCTGGCAGTCGTTATAGGTAGCAATAATGTCTATCAGGTAACTGAGACCCTAGCGATTGTGCATGTTATTGCCCGTGTGTTGTATTGTATTTTCTACTACATAAACCAGGATATTTTACGTTCATTAGTTTGGCTTGTTGGCTATGTTTGTGCTGTGGCTATGATTGCTCTTTGTCTTTAGCGATAGAGCTAGTAGTCAAAAACCACAAAGCAAGCGGCTTAAATAAGGCGCTTGCTTTAGGGTCTTAAGTGGTTACTTTTACTTAGAGCTAACTTTAATTTTCTCTATTAAATCCTTTGCTTGATAGTTTTCGTCTAAGGCGAAATCGAGTTGTACTAAGGCGTTTTTAAAGCCGGATTCAGACGGCGCATACTGCCATTGTTTTAAGGCTCTTTTCGCTTCTCGATTGAAAACACCTTCAGGCTCTGCACTTACCACACTAACATTGCTGGTGGCCCCACTTGGTAAAATATCGTATTTCAAAACGACTGAACCGCTAATACCTTGCTCTGCAGCTTGAATAGGGTATATCGGCTCTACACGCATAACCGCTTGATAGTCTTTTGTCTTTTCAACGGACATCGGCTGTTTTGCAATGGCAAAGCTGCTAAGCATGCCCGCTGTAAAAATAACTAACGCTGTTTTTGCGATAAATGAGCTGTTGTCGATCTGCTTGATCTGATTTAGACGTTGTAACATGGTATTTTTATCTCCGTATTGTGAATAAGCCATTAAGCCTGTTCTGCTAAAGCTTGCACAGTGCACTAATGCCTTACTGTATAAAATTCGTTGTTCAGTTGATTTATTTTTGAGTACTTGCTCATCACATGAAAGCTCTTGGATACGGCGCAGACTTGCATAACCAAGCCAAGCGACAGGGTTAAACCACAACAAAATAGTGGCACTTAAAGCGATGGCATTAATTAGGTTATCTTTGCGTTTAATGTGCACTGATTCATGCTCTAAAATAAGCGCTAAAGCATGGTTATCGTAGTGGCTTTGATAGTTTGTAGGCAGCACTAACTTGGTATTTAAAACCCCAACAACCATAGGTGAGCTCACTTGGTTGCTTTGGTATAAGCGCATACTTTGATTGCTGTGATGATCAAGCGTAATTGGCGCTAACTGCAGTTTCGCTAGAAAACGGTAATGAAAATATACGGCAGTGATCAGCAGTGCGGCACTAATAAAGCCATAAATAGCAAACCAAGTGAGCGTAAACTGTGGCATTATTGCTGTGTTTGGCGTGATAGTCAGCTTACTGATAAAGTCGTTTTGAATTGGCTTTAAGTGCTCTGGTAGGTTCGCTAACAATAAACTAATTGGTAAAAGCGCCCACAGTGTATAAACCAAGCGTGCCGATAGCTGGCTTAGTAACTTTCGCTCTAGCAGCAATAAAAACATAATTGCAGATGAGATCAAAAGTTGTTGATCTAACAGCCAATTAAAAAATGCATCTAACATAACAACGCCTTATTTTTGCTGTTTTTCCCAATCATCAATGACCTTTTTCAGCTCATCAATATCATGTTGCGAGAGTTGCTCTGATTTAGCAAAGCCACTCACCAGTGGCGCAATACGGCCATTAAAGAAGCGTTCAATAAAGCTTTGGCTTTCTTTTAATGTGTATTCTTCACGGGCGATGCAAGGAGTGTAGTTATATTGGCGGCCTTGTTTCTCGAAGCTAAGAGCGCCTTTTTTAACTAAACGGCTTAGTAGCGTTTTAATGGTTTTTTCGTGCCATTCTTTATCGTCACTTAAACGCGCAATTACTTCACTAGCTGTGGCTGGGTAGCCAAGCCATACTGCATCTAATACTTCGAATTCAGCTTTAGAAAGTTCAATCATTTTTATGCCTACAGATGTAATCTTTAATTAAAGATTACACGTGTAATCAATTAATGCAAACTTTTTTGTTAGAGAATGTCACTTTTTTTGATACTGACTATTTGTCCTTCGGGCAAATTCAGCGTGGTGAGTGACAGTTTTGCGATATCTGTGCGGTAAAGGTCGATGACTTTGTAGCCACAAAAACGAGCCATTTTACGTATTTGCCGATTTAAACCTTGTTTTAAGACGATGCAAAACTGTGTTTCGCTGACTTGAGTCACCGTGCAAGGGAGGGTTATTTGTTTATCGACAGGCACACCGCCCGCCATTTTTTTACAAAAATCACTATCAAGAGGTTTATCAACGGTGACTAAATAGCGTTTGGGTTGGTGGTAATCAGGGTGGATCAGTTGATTACAAAACTCACCGTCATTGGTCAAAATCAATAAACCTCGGGAGTCTTTGTCGAGCCGGCCAATTGGGTAAACGCGAGTGGTTTTAGGCAGGCTATGAATAAGGCTTGTTGGGTCATCAGCATTTAATTTGCAATCTATACCAACAGGCTTGTGATAAGCAAAGTAGGTGAGTGGTGCCTTAGCTAAAATTTTTTCGCCAAGTACAATCACATCATCGTGCTCATCAACATGATCTATATGATTTGCGGCACGGCCATTTACTGTTACCTCACCTTGATCTATCAAGCGCGATGCTTGCTTTCGAGAGCAAACACCCGCATGGGCAATAAATTTAGCAAGTCGTACTTTTTCTGGCATGAGTGATTTTTGTACAATTAATTTGATCACAGTATATCAAAATCACGTATGAATAGTTCCACCACCAAAGAGGAATGCACATGCCTATCAAATTATCAGAGCTTGCAGCTCACCAACCACTGCAAAAGGTTATCCTTCATTCATTAGAAATGGCGCTGTATCAGGTGTCTGTGCTGATCAATAACGTTGAGTATTATGTTACTGATGAGCAAGGTGAGTTTATTCGCGATATTAGCCCGTTGCACATTCAAAAGCGCCTCGATCACCTAAGTTATGGTGATATGGTTTTACGCCACACTAGTGCTTATGATGAGATGTGTGGTCAGCCCGAAAAGCTGGCCAGCAACATGCTTGAAGTACCCTATGGTAAGAACCACTTATACTGATTAACGATATAAGCGTATACTGAGTATATGTATCAATTAAAAAGTGATGACTCAGCTGATTTAAACAACCAGCTTAGAGAACATATTGTGGCTTTCAACGCCGCGCATTTTAATGCCGAGCGTATTCCCGTTGGTTTTAAGTTCGTTAATAAACAAAACAGTGTGGTTGCTGGTATTCATGGTCAGGTATTTGGCAATTGGCTGCTTATTAGTTGGCTTTGGTGTGATGATAAGACGCGTGGTAAGGGACTTGCGACACGCTTACTCGCTGAATTAGAGAGTAAAGCTAAAGCACTTGGTGCAAACACCGCACAACTTGATACGCTCGATTTCCAAGCTAAACCCTTTTACGAAAACAACGGCTACCTAGTTAAATATGAAATGCGTAACTACCCACTCGACGGCTGCCGTTATTTTATGGAAAAAAGCCTTTAACTATTGGCTTTTACTCACTTCGCTTTTAGCACGTCTTGCTCGGTAAAAGTAATCCCTAAGAAAGGGGTCGCTTCAGGGGCAAGCATAAAGGTGCGAATGTTCATATGGTCTTGCCCTTCAGGATTGTGTAATACGTCATCACGATAAAACGCGCCAAAGCAATCTAGGGTGTTTTGTTTACTCAGTTGATTTAGCTTAGCAAAGGCAAAAATTTTACACGAGCCATTATTTTCATTTGCCGCGCTTAGCAGGCCATGATTGTTAAAACCACTTGGGGTAAAGTCATAATTGTTGTCTATGACCGCCATGGTATCGGTAAACTCAATTTGCTGCGGTGTGCTTGCTAATTTCGAAAGAAATTCGTTAAGAGTCATTGCTTGTCCTTAAAAATTGTTCTTTATCAACTCTAACTCATTCACTTGCTGATTGATATTAAACTTAAAATTCTCTAAAAAGTTCATACCAAGCAAGCCATAGCCAACATGATTTTCTATTACCAGCACTTCAAAATTACGAATACGTTGTTGACCGACTTGAAACGACTCGAGCTGATAACGCTGTGCTTCAACAATTCCATTAGCTGTGTTTACTTGTAAGGTGCCAAGGTAATTGGCTGGGGTGTTAAGCGAGTTTAATAATGTTTGGTTAATTACAGTAAAGCTAGCGCCGGTGTCGATCATCAGCTCGGTTTCGATATCATCGTTGATGATACTGTTCACCAAATAGTGCGAACCTCGAGCAGTTAATTTTATAATTTCAACACCTGCGAGAGCTTGTTGAATCAACTGATGTAATTGCTCAGCCTGTTGTTTATAGTCATGATCTTCGGGTAGTTGATCTAGGGTTATTTGGCTCGCGACATAATCTTCTAAATGGTAGCTAGCTAATGCATTGTTATATAAGTAATGCGCGTTGCCAGGCGCGTAATCAAGCCATTGTTGACTAATATTAAGTAGGGCTTGCCATTGTTGCGTTGCAATAAGTTCATCAATATAGGTTGTACTTAGCTCGTCTATTTGTTTGTTAAGTTGTTGCTTATCATTGCTGTCTAACTGGTTGCTAAGCGCCAGTAAATTGATAATACCTTGTTGGGTATCACCTTGTGCTATTAAACGCTTTGCCTCAAGTTCAAGCATGGTGACATCGTAAGGGTGACTATTTAAAAAGGCCGTTAAAAATTGCTCACTTAAGGTGAATTTTTGATGGGAAAGCCATGTCTTAAGTTGTTGTTGCCAAATTTGTTTAAGTTGCCTTGCATAGCGAGGTTCATTCATAAGTAATTGAGTGTACTCAGCAACCGCTTTGTCGAATAATTGGTTGCTAAATAGCGCAACAGCTTGTTGAAAGTGGGCTGGTAACGTTGTGCCTTTTTGTACTTTAGGCGCTGGTGCGACAGTTTCTATTTCTAACGGCTTTGCCGGGTTAAAAAGCTGCCAAATAAAGTAACCGTTTAAGCTAAGAGAGCATAGCAATATTAATTTAAGAAAAGCATTCATCCGTTTTGCCCAATCATTTAATCTTTGTTATTTACTTACTCAGCATAAAACACATTTTTTAAAGTCGTTACTTTTTAACTAAATGATTGAGCGCCATGATATTACTGATCTCAATATCTGCTAATCCTTGATAACGATATTGCGTTGCTTGGTTATTAAGCCAAACGCTTTGGCAGCCAGCATTATTGGCACCTTGTACATCAGTATCTAGGCTATCGCCAATGTGCAAAATTTCCTTGTGAGGCACTTTTAAGTGTTTGGCTGCGCTATCAAATAAGGCGCTATGCGGCTTCGCTTTTCCGTGTGGGCCTGCTTGTAAAACTAACTCAAATACACCATTAAGGTTAAACTTTTCTACTTCGACATTACCATTGGTGATGGCGATGAGGCGGTAGTGTTTACTGAGATTAGTAAGTAATTCAAGTACTTCATCAGTAACGGTTATTTGACTGCGGGCATCAGCGAATGCCTGATAAGCATTTTCGGCATGCAACTGAGCTTGCTCTGCTGAAAAACCCAGATCGGTCATGGCATAGTGTAATGCTGCTTGTCGCCAGCGCGTAACGTCATCAATTAAAGTCGCATCATGTTTTAAAGCTTTATCGCGGCATGTTAACCAGTAGCTCATGCTATCGGCTGGCCATTGGTCTAATGCCTCGAGGTAATCAGCTTGTGCTTGCAAGGCTGATTTTATGATCGGATGGTTGTTGTAAAGTGTGTCGTCTAAATCAAAACTTAAAACAGAAACTGGCGATAGGGCACGGTTAAATCGGATCATAATGACAAGGGTTTACTCTGATGTTGAGCGCTTTTTAGCGCGTGGATGGGTGTTATCGTACACTTTAGCTAAATGCTGAAAATCTAAATGCGTGTAAACTTGAGTTGCAGACAAACTACTGTGTCCTAACAGTTCTTGTACGGCACGCAGATCCCCTGATGATTCTAAAATATGTGATGCAAATGAGTGGCGCAATTTATGCGGATGCACTTGTGAGCTGATCCCTTGCTTAATGCCCCATTCTTGCATCCGTAAGCGAACTTGGCGTACGGAAATTCGCTTTTTTTGGCTGCTAACAAATACGGCTATTTCATCAGGATGTGCAAATTGAGGGCGAATTTTCAGCCATGCTTTTAATGCACTGAGCGCTTTGCTGCCTACAGGTAATAAACGTTCTTTGTTACCTTTACCACGGACTAAAATTTCGCCTTCAGTCGGGTTTATATCTTGTATGTTGGCACCAACTAACTCGCTAATACGCAGGCCCGAAGAGTACATTAATTCCATCATAGCTTTGTCACGAATAGCTAAAGGCTCATCATCTGGCAGTTCTAGTAGCTTAGCCATTTGATCTACGTCTAAATTTTTGGGTAAAGGCTTGGAAAATTTTGGCCCTTTAATGGCCTCTGCCGGATTATGATAATGTGCCTGACTGGCGATATTTTTGGCTTTTAAGAATTTATATAAACTGCGAATACAGCTCAGTTTTAAACTGATTGTGCGACCACTCAATTGTTTGCTGCGCATTTGCATGCTGTAACGGCGAATATGCTCACCTTGAACAGCAAACCAGTCTTCACATAGTTTACTAAAGTACAAAGCTGCGAAGCCTAGCTGGCTAGTGTATTGGTTTACTGTGTGCGCTGAGTATTGTTTTTCGTAGCGTAAGTAGTCTGCAAATAGTTGGATAGGTGTTCGCCAAGCATCACTTAATTCAACAATGTCTGGCGTCGTCACATCGCTCATGCAAGTTCCAATAAGCGCAGTTGTAATGAGCGAACAAACTCAAGGACAAAAAAGCTGTCTTTTGCCGGTTCGAAGTGATTTACGTCATCACTACCAAACGCCAAAATAGCCACAGGGTGTTTTGTGTTACCAATTAGATATAAAGCAGTCGATTGAGTCGTGTCTGAAAACAGTAAGTCTCTTTCTTGTTGGCTTACTCGACCCAAGTAAATGCCGTCGTTTTGCAGGCGATGAGCAATTAATTCATCAAACTTTTTATCGTACTTAACTAAGTGGCATTCGTTAATGGATGGATTAGTGCAGATAATATTGCGCAAATTGCTAGCCAGTGTCGTAAAGTCGTAGTTAGTCCATAACTGACGATGACAGTCGCTAAATAAGCGGTAAATTAACTCGTTTTCTTTTGCTTGTTCAACGAGCTGCTCAATCTTATTTTTTAATAACGTATTGTGTTCACGTAATTGGCGCTGTTGAATATGTACCAAAGACGTTGCTCCCGCCGTTTGTTGTTGTAGTTCAACTTCAGCGAGCACATCCGGGTTTTTGATAAAAAAATCAGGGTGTGCTTTTAAATAGTCAGCAATTTGTTGTTCTGTTAGTTTGCTCATAGTGCCACTTGTCCATCAAAAACATGCTCAGCAGGGCCTGTCATTCGTACAGGGTGGCCTTCGCCTTGCCAACGTACTTGTAAACTGCCGCCGGGTAAGTCAACTTGTACGGTATTAGCAAGTTTACTTTGAATTTGTCCAACCACGACCGCAGCACAAGCACCTGTACCACAGGCTAAGGTTTCACTAACGCCACGTTCCCACACTCTTAGTTTAATGTGATCTTGCGAAATTACCTGCATAAAACCAACATTTGCACGTTGTGGAAAACGCTCATGATTTTCAAGGAGTGGGCCTAAGGTGGTGACTTCTGCGGTATGAATGTCATCAACTTCTAACACGCAATGTGGGTTACCCATCGACACTGCGCCACTAAATACTGTGTGTTCTTCAGTGCGAAGAATATAGGTCAGCTCACGCTTGCTGGCTTTTAATGGAATTTTGTTCGGTTCAAAATTAGGGTGGCCCATATTTACCGTTACTTGACCATCTTTCTCTATATAAAGCGTGAGGTTACCAGATTTTGTTGAAACCGAAATTTTATGCTTATTGGTCAGGCCTTTCATACGTACAAAGCGGGCGAAACAGCGCGCACCGTTGCCGCACTGTTCAACTTCGTTACCATCGGCATTGAAAATACGATAATGAAAATCGAGATCAGGCGAGTAAGGGGCTTCAACCATAAGCAGTTGATCGAAGCCAATGCCAAAATGGCGATCTGCCAGCTTCTTTATTTGATCACGTGATAAAAAAACATTTTGAGTAATGTTATCAATAACGACAAAGTCATTACCTAGGCCGTGCATTTTTGAAAAATTAACTAACATAACGCTCTAATTCGGGTTTGCTCTGAGCTAATCATGCCACAGAGCTGGGCGGTTATAAAAACGTTTATGGTAAAATTTTCTCACCTTGCCAAAGGCTTTCTAAGGTTTCGCGTTGGCGAATTAAATGGCTTTGCTGACCATCCACCATAATCTCTGCAACACGCGGGCGTGAGTTGTAGTTTGAGCTCATAGTGAAACCATATGCGCCAGCGCTGCGCTGCGCTAAAAGGTCACCGGCTTGAAGTGCAAGCTCACGGTCTTTACCTAAAAAGTCACCGGTTTCACAGACAGGGCCGACAATGTCGTAGTTGTGAGTAGGCGTATCATCTGCGCGAGGTTCAACTGGTACAATACTTTGCCAAGCTTGATACAGCGATGGACGCAACATATCGTTCATGCCTGCATCAACAATAGCAAAGAACTTATCTTGGTTTTGTTTAATAAACTCAACTTTAGTAACTAAAATGCCTGCATTGGCTGCAATCGCACGACCAGGTTCAAAAATAAGTTCTAAATCTTGGTAGTTTGCTAATCGAGCAGTGATTTTATCAACATACTCGCTCGGGTGAGGAGGTGTTTCGCCATTATAAGGCACGCCAAGACCACCACCGATATCTAGGTGTGTTAGCTTGATGCCAACCGCTTTTAACTCTTCAATAAGAGTCAGTACTTTTTCAAGTGCTGCTAAGAAAGGTTTTATTTCCGTTAGCTGCGAACCGATATGGCAATCTACACCGGTAATTTTTAAACCGGGTAATGATGCTGCATGTTGATACACAGTCACCGCAGTTTGAATATCAATACCAAACTTATTCTCTTTTAAGCCGGTTGAGATATAAGGGTGCGTTTTTGCATCTATATCTGGGTTTACGCGAATCGAAATCGGTGCCACTAAGTTAAGATCCGTTGCCACTTTTGAAATACGCTCAAGCTCAGCCACTGACTCAACGTTAAAACACTTGATCCCCAATTCAAGTGCATAGGCAATTTCGTCAGCGGTTTTTGCAACGCCAGAAAAAACAACCTTACTTGCGTCTCCGCCTGCTTGGATGACACGCGCAAGCTCACCTTTTGAGACAATGTCAAAACCTGAACCAAGTCGCGCTAAAATATTCAGCACGGCAATATTTGAGTTGGCTTTTACGGCATAGCACACCAAGCTCTTATGTGACTTAGCAGCGTCTGCAAATGCTAAATAATGACGTTCAAAGGTTTTGCGAGAATAGATATAACAAGGCGTACCATATTGTTCGGCAAGCTCTTTGACAGCGATGTCTTCAGCGAACAGCTGATTATTATTGTAGTTAAAAAAGTCCATCTATTGGTCCTGTTTTTGCTCTGGTTGTTCGGATGGATCAGCTTGTGGCTGAGACTTTGCAGGCGGCTTAGTATCATCAGGCAGATAAAGAGCACCACTTTGTCCGCAACCTGCTAGGGTTAGTAGAAGGGCGCTTAGAGGTAAAATGGTTTTTAATTTTTGGCTATGAGTCTCTTTCATTAGATTAATACGGTTGCTGGCTTTATAATCGCAGAGTAACAGAATATTTAAAAAATGCAGCTATTCGCGGATGAATTTATTCCTGTTACACTTGATGTACACAATCTGCCCCCAGATCTAGGCTTAAAGCCAGTTAAAGGACACTAAAATGACTGATCATGAATACCACACACTAGCCGATGCATTAATGCTAACTATTGAAGAGCAAATCGATGAATGTGATGCCGATTTAGACTATGAATCAGCGTCAGGTATTTTAGAAATCATCTTTCCTGATCGCAGTAAAATAGTGATCAACAAGCAAGCACCATTACACCAAGTTTGGGTGGCGACTAAATTTAACGGTCACCATTTTGAACTACGCGACGATAAGTGGATTGATAACCGCTCAGGTGCAGAGTTTTGGCAATTTATGTGTGATGCGGCAACTCGCCAAGCAGGTCAAACAATTGAATGGCGTTCTGAACTATGAGTTTAGAGTTTGTTGAATATCCAGCGCAAGCTGAACATAAAGCAACGGTTATCTGGCTTCATGGTTTAGGTGATTCGGGTGATGGTTTTGCCCCAGTTGCACCGCAACTTGCTCTACCAAAAGAGCTTGGCGTACGTTTTGTGTTTCCACATGCGCCAGTGCAGCCGGTCACCATTAATGGTGGTATGGCAATGCGTTCTTGGTACGATATTAAATCGATGGATTTAGATAAGCGTGCCGATGAGCAAGGGGTTCGCGAATCCGCTGCAAAAGTGGCTGCAATTATTGACCAAGAAATTGCAAAAGGTATCGCTCCTAACAAAATTATTCTTGCCGGTTTTTCGCAAGGGGGTGTGGTATCGCTGCACTTAGCGCCACGTCTAGATTATAAATTAGCGGGTGTAATGGCACTTTCAACCTATATGTGTGTGCCTGCAAAATTTGCCGATGAAGCCAAGCAGCAGGGGTTAAACATTTTTATGGCACATGGTCGATTTGACGATGTGGTACCGCATAGCGCAGGCAGACAAGCATTTGACGTGCTTAGCGCTAACAACATGGAAGTAAGCTGGCAAGACTATCCGATGGCGCACCAAGTTTGTGGTGAAGAACTGATGGCTATTCGAGAGTGGTTAATTGCTCGCTTGAGTTAATTTTTTGGTTTTAGAGGCCAACATGACAAAGAAACTTGTAATTACAGCAAATATGAATGCCGTTGAATCGGCAAGTTCAGCACCGACAGCAGTGACTTATCAATGGCATTGGCGACGCATCTTTATGGTCAGCAGTGTTATCTTAGTTGCGCTGGCTATATTAGTATATAGCTTTATTGGTGCTGTAAATGCTGAGCAATCACCGCAAGATGAACCGCAAGCAGAGTTTACAAATGCTGAATTACAAACCTCTTTAAATGACGCTGAGCAAGAAGAGCCAAAAGAAGTTGTTGCTCCGTCAATGAATGAGCAAACACCGTTGGTTGATAACACAGCAACGGCTAAAGCAGAGGTTGTGAGCTCAAACATTGTAGAGCCTGACGTTACATCAGTAGAGGCTGAGATCGACAGTGAAGAGGTTATTGATGAGCAACAACCTGAAACATTAGCCGTTATTCCTGATGAAGAAGCATCACAAACTGAACAGCAAGTTGAAATTGCAGCAGCACCTGATGCTCAGCAGCAGTTTTCACGGTCAGCACATATTGCCAGTGTCGCAATTGGCGCAAAAATAGACACAGATAAAGTAAGCCGCGCAGTATTAACTACCGATGTTGTTGATCGAGAACCAGTAAACGTTTTAAAAAACGATGTAAAATTAGCGCAAATTAGCAGTAGCCTGAGCTTTTTTAGCGAGCTTAGAAATATGCAGGGACAAACTGTTCGTCACCAATGGTATTACCAAGACCAACAGCTTGCTTCGATTGAATTGGCCGTAAGCAGTCCACGTTTTCGTACTTATTCAACGAAAAACATCATGCCAGAGCAACTGGGTGATTGGCGTATTGAAGTCATTGACGCAGATGGCAACTTACTAGCCCAAAAAGAATTTAGAATTTTAGCTGAGTAATATTTAGTATCAGCCTGATAATTAATTGGATTTTTCATGACACAGACAACAAAACTAGTTCGTATCGCGACCCGTAAAAGTGCACTTGCTTTATGGCAGGCTGAATTTGTAAAAGCTCAACTAGAGCACTTCCATGACGACGTAACGGTAGAGTTGGTTCCTATGTCGACACAAGGCGATATTATCCTTGATACACCACTGGCCAAGATTGGTGGTAAAGGCTTATTCGTAAAAGAGCTTGAGCAAGCCATGCTTGATGGTCGCGCAGATATTGCGGTGCATTCAATGAAAGATGTGCCTGTTGAGTTTCCTGAAGGTTTAGCATTACACACAATTTGTGAACGTGAAGACCCACGCGATGCGTTTGTATCAAATAACTACAAGAGTTTAGATGAGTTACCACAAGGTGCGATTGTTGGTACATCAAGCTTACGCCGCCAATGCCAAATTCGCGAAGCTCGTCCAGATTTAGACATTCGTGACTTACGCGGTAATGTTAATACGCGTTTAGCAAAACTAGATGATGGTCAATATGATGCAATCATCCTAGCTGCAGCGGGTCTAATTCGTTTAGAAATGCCTGAGCGTATTACAGCTTTTATCGAGCCAGAGGTATCATTACCTGCAAATGGTCAAGGTGCTGTGGGTATTGAGTGCCGTATTGATGATGAAGTAACAAAAGCACTGTTAGCGCCACTTGAACATAATGAAACACGCATTCGTGTTAATGCCGAGCGTGCTATGAATCGCCGTTTAGAAGGTGGCTGCCAGGTACCTATTGGTGCATTTGCATTGGTCGATGGTGAGCAAGTGCATTTACGTGGTTTAGTGGGCGCTATTGATGGTAGCCAAATGCTACGTGATGAAGTGACAGGCCCAGTGGCTGACGCAGAGCAGTTAGGTATTACACTTGCTGAAAAGCTACTTGAGCAAGGTGCTGATAAAATTTTAGCTGAAGTATATAGAGACGCTTAATATGCATATTTTGATAACACGTCCAGAAGGAAAAGGCACTGAGCTTGCTCTTGAGCTTCAGCAGGCGGGTTATCAAACAACCCTGTGCCCAGTCCTTACCTTAGATTACCTCACAGTAAATAGTAGTGAGCTCGCGCCGCTAGAAAATGCCGATAAAATCATTTTTATCTCGCAAGATGCCGTGCATGCCTTGTTAAAACTCACACCAACCATCAACAAAGCAGCGCAACTTTATGCGGTCGGTCAGCAAACGGCTGATGCGGTTTATGAAGCCTTTGGGCGACGAGCCGCAGTGCCCAAACAGCATGATTCAGAAGGTCTGCTTGAATTAAAAACACTACAAGATGTTGAACTAAGTAACATTGTTTTAGTGAAAGGTGAAGGTGGACGCACGACCATAGCAAAAACGTTAAAACAACGTGGTGCTTTATTAAATCAATTGGTTGTTTACAAGCGAAGCGCAATTGAGAGCGAACCGGGCAAGTGGATGGACCACTGGCAAACAATTGATGTAGAAGGTATAGTCATTACCAGTAATGCAGCGGTGGATGCCATTTTTAATGGTTTAAATGAGCCTCAGCTTGCATGGTTGAAAGAGCGACAATTTTTCGTTGCCAGTGAGCGTATCGCAGACTATTTAAAGCAACAAAATGTCGTAAGAACACAGATATATATTGCTGCAGGGGCGAGCGACAACGCTATGTTCACCTGCATTAATCAGCAAGGTAGCAAAATGAGTGAAGCAGAATCAAAACAACCCGCAAAGCCAGTGACTGCACAGCCAGAGAAAAAAGCGCAAACGGCAAATACTGGGGCAAAAGCGCCTGTACAAGCTAAAAGAGGCATCAGCAAAACAGGTAGCTTAGCGTTACTTATTTCACTTTTAGTGGCTTGTGCAGTTGGCTATGAGTTTTATCTAAAATTAAATAGCGATCAGCAATCGGCTGTGGCATTGACTGAACTGACAGATGAAAACCTTCGCTTACAGCAGCAAATTGATGCATTAAAAAGTGCCCAACAAACAATGCAGCACTCGCTTTATAACAGTGAACAAAAGGTCACTGATGCACTAAACGAAAGTGCTGAGCAAACACAGCAGCAATTACAAGCGGCTTTAAAGCGCGCCGAGCAGCAAACTTTCACGCTTAATCCGCAAGAAGTCACAAGCTTGCAGCGTATGGCCGAATTTAAATTGTGGGCAGAGCACGATTACCAAGGGGCTGCTGCTGTGCTATCTCGCTTAGATAGCTTGCTTGCAGAACACCCGGGTACAGGCGCTATTCGCCAAGCAATTCACCAAGATTTACAAACCTTGAATGCCATAGAACCTGTGGCTGTTGAGGCAATTTATTTAAAACTGCATGGCATTAATCAAAAAGTGGATGAACTGGTATTTAATGCTATTTCACTCCCTGAAGAGGTCGTTAAAGAAGACCCAAATCAATTAAGTGAAAATGTCAGTGAGTGGCGTCAAAACCTTGCGAAGTCGTGGCAGCAGTTTAAAGACTTCTTTGTTACAGTGCGCACACGTGAAGATATGGTTATCGCACCATTTTTAAGTGAACAAGAGCGTCACTTAGTAAAACAGCGCCTGAGTTTATACTTAGCTCAAGCGCAAGATGCGGTATTAAGTAAGCAAAGCAGTGTGTATTTTAGCGCTGTTGATGCTGCACATAGCTTGGTAAAAGATTACTTTAAGCAAGATGATGCACAAACAAAAGCGGCCTTAAAGAGCCTTGTTGAGCTTTCGAAAGAGCAACTCGATTTTAGTCCAAAAGTGTCACTACAAAGTACTGAGCAGGTGAAGGAGTGGGCACAATGATCCGCTTTTTATTAATCATTATTGCAATAGCAGTCTGCTTAGGGATTGCCCCTTTTTTTATAGATCAAAAGGGTTATGTACTAATTGCCTTTAATAAAACAACCATTGAAGGGACTATTTGGGGCGTTACCGCACTTTTAATATTAGCATTCGCTGCACTGTTTTTACTTTATAAGCTTTGCCGTTACGTAATATCTTTATACAGTCATACACGCCATGGCTTTTTTGCGCGCAGTGAAGAGCGTAAGCAAGCGGCTATTGAGCAAGGTGTATGGAGCTTAATTAATAACGATTATACACAGCTTGAGCTTGCACTTGATAACAATAGTGTTGCAGAAAAGTGGAGCGATATACGTTATGCGCTTCTTGCTAAAGCGGCATTAGCTAACAATGAGAGCGAAAAAGCGGTTAGTTATCTTGATAAAATAAGCCAGGATAAGCAGTTAAAAGTGGCTAATTTATGGATTGCTAGCGGTGAAACCAGCACCATTTTTGCTGACCTTAAAGCGTTAGCTGAGCGCAAAAAAGCCACGAGTTTAGAGCTTAAAATGTATGCCCATGTATTGGTAAAAGAGCAAAAGTGGGCGGCATTGAATGACTTTATGCCGCGTTTATTGCGCAAGAAAACACTTTCAGAGCAAGAGTGGCAACAACTTTTTGATAGTTACTTTGCAGCTCAATCAAACGGGAATTTAACTGAGCGGTATGAGCAATTAACCAAAAACCTGAAATCACATGCAGAGGTAAGCTATTTAACAGCAATGGCGAAGGCAGGTGAGTTAAACAAAATTGAGCTAAGCTTAATTAAAATGATCAAAAAACCGCTGCAACATAAAGACTTAGCACGTATTTTACGTACTAGTAGCGCTGGCGATGCACTCAAGTTGCAATCAAGTTTGCAGGATGTATTAAAAAAAGATACCGAAAATACAGATTTACTATTAGCCCTTGCATGTTTAGCAAATGCGCATGGTGAATATGACTTAGCTGCGCGGGTGTTTGATAAAGCGCTTAATGCTGATAACCGCCATGCCTATTTGCAGCAAGCGGTTCTTAGTTATAGTAAGAGTGCCCAACCAGAAAAAGCATTGGTACTCTATCAATAATTTTACTTCAGCCGGCAAAGGAGCAATGGCTTGAAAAACTTATTTACACTGACAATAAGTATTGCACTTGCTTACTTTCTTACAGGGTATTTAAGTAATTCTTTGCTGGCGATTGATGGTTATGCGGTTGCAGCGTGGCCGCCTGCAGGTATTGCGCTTGCCAGTATCTTACTGCTTCGAAATCGTGCTCTGCTAGGAGTTTTGCTAGGGGCGTTCTTTGTAAACCTTATTCACCTTGATAAAGTCACTGATATTTTTCACTGGCAAATGATGTTGCAAGCTATTGGTGTGACAAGTGCATCAACATTTCAGGCTTGGCTTGCCTATTACATTATAATTCATGTAGTTAAACGCCCGATTGAGTTATCGTCATTAAAGCAAAGTATGATTGGCTTAATGATAGGTGGCCCTTTGTGTAGCTTGATTGCAGCATCAATTGGCACCGGCTTATTGGTCATTAATAATGTTATTCCGAGTTATGCGGCGCTTAATAATTTTATCGCATGGTGGATTGGCGACAGCATTGGGGTGCTGATTTTTACACCATTAATTTTAGCGGCATTTAGTTACCATCACACTCGTCAACGGCTGCAAATCATTGTGCCGTCGTTATTAATTTATGTGGTTATTTGTGTCAGCTTTTATGGTGCAGCCAGTGTAAAAAAAGACAAAGACTTACAGCGCCAGCAAGCAAAAGTCAGTGCAATTCATACTAATCTTGAACACCAAGTTGATGAAATTAAATCGCATTTATCTTTATTAGCAACTTTTTTTGCTAGTAGTGACATGGTTGATTTTGATGAATTTAAGCGTTTTACAACAAGGCAACTACAATATAGCAAAGAAATCCTTGCCCTTGAGTGGGCACCTAAAGTTATTCACTCACAACTAAATAACTATCAAAGTCTACTGCGTGATGAACTGGGTGCTGATTACTACGTGAAAGAAAAAAATGCTGCAGGACAGTGGCAGCCGGTAAGTAAGCGAGCAGTCTATTTTCCGGTGCAATATATTCATCCATTAGTAGGGAACGAACCAGCGCAAGGCTTTGACTTGGCTTCAAGCGAGTTACGTAAACAAGCGTTAACTGACTCTCGGTTAATTAAAAATGTCACCGTCAGTGAGCCTATTACTTTGATGCAAGGTGATGGTAACGAAAAGGGCGTTTTATTCTTCAACCCTGTTTATTCAGACATTAATCATCAGGTCGGCTTTCGGGGTTATGTTGTCGCCGTGGTCAATTTAGAAGTGTTAGCACAAACACTAAATTTTAATCAGAACACTGATATCGATGCCAGCTTCTATGACGTTACTGACGGCAGTAATCCTGTCGAAATTTACAGCCCACACCGTGTAGGTACAACCGCTATTGCGAGCTTCAACTTTATTATTGGTGAGCGCGTTTGGCAGGTAAAATTATGGGAGTCAGTTGCACAGTCTTCATGGTTGCCTTATTGGTTGGCGCAAATAGTCGGTATGCTGTTTGTTTGGTTATTGATCACCTTTTTGATTTCTGTAACTGGTACTAATATTCAAATTCGTCAGCAAGTGGCAAAACAAACTCAAAGCCTTCGCGAAGAAAAATTAAAAGCCGATAAAGCCAGCCAAATTAAAAGTGAGTTCTTGGCGAATATGAGCCATGAAATACGCACGCCTATTAATGGTATTAAGGGTTTGCATTATTTAGCAATGCAAGAGCCTGACTGGCAACAAGCCCGTGGTTATATTGATCAAGCCGATGGTGCACTGAATGTACTATTACGGGTAATCAATGATGTTTTAGATTTTTCTAAAATAGAAGCTGGGCGATTGGAGCTACATCAAGAACCCATCGATGTGAATGCGTTGGTTAGTGAGCTGACTAACTTATTGCAGTTTGAGCTTAACTCACGTTCTTTAGAATTTAGAGTTGAGTTTGATGCATCTGTGCACTTATTGATCCACACCGACCCAATTCGTTTAAAACAAGTATTATTAAACCTGTTAAACAATGCGGTGAAGTTCACTCAAGAAGGCACGATTACATTACGTATTTGGCAGCAGGGTGAATTTACTTACTTTAGTGTTATTGATACTGGCATCGGCATCAGTAAAGAGGCGCAGCAGCGCCTGTTTAAACCATTCTCACAAGCCGATAGCTCAACCTCTCGTCGCTTTGGTGGCACAGGTTTAGGCTTGAGTATTTGCCAAAAACTCATTGTTATGATGGGAGGCGAGATAAGCCTCAGTAGCTCTGAGGGGCAAGGTTCAACGTTTACAATTTCGCTGCCATTTGAGTCCCCTCTTGAAGAGGTGATTCATAGCGACGATGAGTTAGCTGATATCGATGTGACAGCTGTTTCATTTGCTGGTGATACAATTCTATTGGTTGAAGATAACCCATTGAATCAACATGTGGCGAGTTCGATTTTAAAAACTAAAGGTTGCCAACCTGATATCGCTAAAGATGGCCACGAGGCTATTAAGATGATCAGTGAAAAAAGCTATGACCTTGTACTCATGGATATTCAAATGCCGAATATGGATGGCTTACAAGCGACTAAGGTTATTCGCAACGAGTTACTGATCACCGATTTACCGATTATTGGCTTATCGGCAAATGCCCACGATGATGATCTTAAGAAAGGTTTAGCCAGTGGTATGAATGGTTATTTAACTAAACCAATTGATGCTGATAAACTTTTTAAAACCTTGTGGCATTTTTTGCATAATGCTAGCGGCCATTAAAGCAGACATTTGACCTCAAAAAAGTAAATAAAATCATCTAAACTTGAAATATCGCCGTGGGTACGTATGATCCGCGCAAATTTACTGAACCTGAGTGCTAATTATGATCAATAACAAACTCCCTTTGCTTGATATTCACCGTCATCTAGATGGTAATGTTCGCCCACAAACGATCTTAGACCTTGGTCGTCAGTTTAATCTTGAATTACCTGCTGACAACATTGAAGCGCTTATTCCGCACGTACAGGTTATCGACCCTGAACCAAATTTAGTGGCATTTTTACAAAAGCTTGATTGGGGTGTAAAAGTACTGGGTGATTACGATGCTTGTCGTCGTATTGCTATCGAAAACGTTGAAGATGCGATTGCCCAAAACCTCGATTACGTTGAGCTTCGTTTTAGTCCATATTATATGGCGCAAAGCCAAGGCTTACACCCGCAAGGAGTTGTCGAAGCGGTGGTTGATGGTGTAAAAAGTGCGTGCCAAAACGCGCCAATTAAAGCTAACTTAATCGGCATCATGTCGCGTACATATGGCACCAAAATCTGTCAGCAAGAGCTTGATGCGCTACTTGCTTTTAAAAATGATTTAGTGGCGGTTGATTTAGCTGGCGATGAAATTGGTTTCCCGGGTGAGCTATTTGTTGATCACTTTAAACAAGTTCATGATGCATACTTAGCTGCCACGATTCATGCCGGTGAAGCACGCGGTAGCGAAAGCATTTGGCAAGCAATTAACGAGCTTGGTGCAACGCGTATTGGTCATGGTGTAAAAGCAATTGAAGATGCTGCACTAATGGATTACTTACGTGATAAGCGCATTGGTATTGAGTCTTGCTTAACCAGTAACATTCAAACCAGTACTGTTGCTGAGCTTGCAAAACACCCGCTAAAAACCTTCTTAGACCATGGTATTTTGGCATCGATTAATACGGATGATCCGGCCGTTGAAGGTATTGAAATAGCGTATGAGTATCAAGTAGCAGCACCTGCGGCAGGGTTAAGCCAAGCCGATATGGAAAAAGCGCAAGCTAATGCGCTTGAAATTGCTTATTTAAGCGATGCAGATAAAGCGGCTTTAAAACAGTTAGCTGCTAATCGTTAAGCAGCTAACTTATACTTGGTGCTCTTGGCATGAAACGTAGTTTTCATATAATGCCTTGAGCACGTCACCTCGGCTGATCATGCCAACAACCTTACCACCCTCGATAACTGGGTAATTCTTTGGCTTACCCGTTTTCATGGCATCAGCCAACTCAATGATATTTTGATCGCTACTCACGGTAACAACATCGGTGCGCATGAGTTGTTTTACCTTTACCACGCCATCGCAGAAATAACTGTTTTGCATGAGCGGTTGCAGCAGCTCTTGTTCTGAAATAAAGCCAACTAAACTTTTGTTGTCATCGAATACAGGTGCGCCTAGTAATTTAAACTTTTGCAGTTCGCTAATCGCGGTGGTCATTTCAGTTTCAGGCGTAATGTGTGGCAACTTACGTTGCATAAAGTCTTGTACTTTTGTATTTAGCATTTGGGTCTCTCCCCATCGTTATTCTAAACAGAGTATGGTCAAGGAAATGCAGTTTGTGAAATCGTTTAGACGGATTAAGGCGATAGGTAAAACAAATAAAAAAGGCATCCAATTGGATGCCTTAAAAATAATCTGTATGAGTTAGTTATTTAATGAATGCAAATGCATCGGCGTACATGTTCTCACGTACCGCACCATGGTTAATAAAATCATCGCGAACCACGCCAATCATGTCGAAGCGGCCTGCCATGTAAATATCGTATGGTTCTAAAGACACGATATCTGCCATAACGGCCTTGTGGACGTAACCGGTTTTGCCAGTCCAGCTTTGCGGCGCATTTTCAACCACTGGAATGTATTGGAAATGTGGGTTGCTGTTTGCCCATGCTTGCATTTCATCATGAGCATAAAGCGCAGCTTGCTCACGAACACCCCAGTAAAATAATACAGGGCGCTCACAGCCAATTTCAGCAAGGTGATCAGCCATTGATTTGGCATAAGAAAAACCAGTACCGCCAGCAAGTAGAATAATTGGGCGCTCACCCTCAACTCGCAGCTGTGATACACCTAAACCCACTTCAACATTAACTTGCTGTTGCTCTGTATGTGCTTGACGTAAATGATCAAGCGCTTGCATTGCATACGAATCAGCACCTGCGGCACCAATATGTAGTTCAATCTGTTCAGTTTGCGACGGGCGGCTTGCAATAGAAAAGGCACGCTTATCTTTTTCGCCTAATACAAGTTGCATATATTGGCCTGCCTCGAATGACACAGGTTGCTGTGGTTTCAAAATGACCTTATGTACATGGTCTGTAAGCGGGCTGATCGCAACAACGTCAGCGAGTAATGTTTGCATAGTTTACCTTTATAAGCACAGAAGCAAATTCGGTTATGAATCGCACTCATAACCGTTAAATTTTGAGCAGTTTAACATAGTCACAGCCTAGAGAATATCTAAGCTGTCCCATAATTCATCAACACGTTCTTTGATTTTTGGATCCATAACAATGGGCTCACCCCATTCACGATCTGTTTCGCCTGGCCATTTATTGGTTGCATCCATGCCCATTTTTGAGCCAAGGCCCGAAACTGGCGATGCAAAATCTAAATAATCAATTGGCGTGTTTTCGATCATCGTCGTATCGCGAGCAGGGTCCATACGCGTTGTAATGGCCCAGATCACGTCGTTCCAATCACGTGCGTTTACATCATCATCGCAAACAATCACGAACTTGGTATACATGAATTGACGTAAGAAAGACCACACCCCCATCATCACGCGCTTGGCATGACCTGGGTATTGTTTTTTCATCGTGACCACAGCCATACGATAAGAACAGCCTTCAGGTGGTAGATAAAAATCTACAATTTCAGGGAATTGCTTTTGCAGAATTGGTACGAACACTTCGTTCAATGCAACCCCGAGTACTGCTGGCTCATCTGGTGGACGGCCAGTGTAAGTGCTGTGATAAATTGGGTTTTCACGATGTGTAATGTGAGTGACCGTCATCACCGGAAACTCGTCTACTTCGTTGTAGTAACCTGTGTGGTCGCCATAAGGGCCTTCTGGTGCTGTTTCTCCTGGCATAATATAACCTTCAAGCACGAACTCTGCGGTAGCAGGCACTTGTAGGTCATTTGAAACCGATTTAACAACTTCAGTTTTACTACCGCGTAGTAAACCAGCAAATGCATATTCGCTTAGGGTGTCTGGTACTGGTGTTACAGCGCCTAAGATTGTCGCAGGGTCGGCACCTAATGCGACAGATACAGGGTAAGGTTCGCCTGGGTGCTCTTTACACCATTCACGAAAATCTAATGCGCCACCGCGGTGCGATAGCCAACGCATAATAATTTTATTTTTACCCAATAGCTGCTGACGGTAAATGCCTAAGTTTTGGCGCTTTTTATAAGGCCCTTTGGTAACCGTTAGACCCCATGTGATCAAGGGAGCAGCATCACCCGGCCAGCAATGTTGGATAGGCAGCTTAGTTAAGTCAACATCATCGCCTTCAAGTATCACTTGCTGACAAGGCGCTTTTTTTACTTCTTTAGCTGGCATATTCAGTACTTGTTTGAATACTGGGATTTGCCCTAGTGCCTCTTTAATGCCTTTTGGTGGCTCAGGCTCTTTTAGAAAAGCTAATAACTTACCAACTTCGCGCAGTTCACTGACATCATCTTGGCCCATACCCATCGCTACACGTTTGGGCGTACCAAAAAGGTTAGCAAGAACGGGAATGGTGTGACCTTTAGGGTTTTCGAATAACAGAGCAGGGCCTTCTGCACGTAACGTACGGTCGGCAATTTCGGTCATTTCAAGGTAAGGATCAATTTCTTGTTTGATCCGTTTTAACTCACCTTTTTGTTCTAATAACTCGATAAATTCGCGAAGATCTTTGTATTTCATTATAGCCGCTTAAACGCTGAATAAACTGTCGCTATTATACTCAAAACCACTGATTAAGCTAATTTAGCCACGAAAGCTTTTGCTATTACTGGGTTAAGCTACATTGGTACTTTTTACCTCTTAAAATCAGCATGGCTTCATCGCCTTTAGACCAAAACAGCACATTATCGGCACTGTATTTAACCCCAGAGCCGCTTACTTGGCGATTGAGTAAATATTCACTCTCCTTAAATGTCAGTCTGGCTTCCTCATCATTGTACTCAACGATACTGGCGCTGAGGGTCTCATCGCACAGATAGTTGCTCGGTGCACTTTGCTCAGCACATGCGCACAAGGTAACTAAAGCGAGCCCCGAGAGAAGTGGTTTAATCATAGAAACACCTCTATTTTGAATGAGCTATAAGCCTAACAAAGAAAAATTAACCGTTGGTGAAAATGGCAGGATAAGTTATGTTGATAGTGTATTTAATGGGCAAGGAACCACCATGGCAGGCACAAATTTACTAACCTTACTTGATGATATTACAACACTTTTAGACGACATTGCGACGATGAGTAAAGTCGCAACAAAAAAAACAGCAGGGGTGTTAGGTGATGACCTCGCGCTTAATGCTCAGCAAGTTACAGGGGTAACTGCCGATAGAGAGTTGCCAGTGGTTTGGGCTGTGGCAAAAGGCTCGTTTATCAACAAAGCCATCTTAGTGCCCGCAGCGTTATTGATTAGTGTTTGGTTGCCTTGGTTAATCACTCCGCTGTTAATGGTTGGCGGGCTGTTTTTGTGTTTTGAAGGTGCAGAGAAAATTATCGAAAAGCTGTTTGGTCACGCTCAACAAGAAGATGAAAGTGTGGTTGAACAACAAGACTTACAAGAATACGAAAAGCAAAAAATCAAAGGAGCAATCCGTACTGATTTTATCCTCTCTGCAGAAATTATAGTGATAACGCTAGGTACGGTTGCTGGCGCAACGCTGGTTAATCAAGCTTTAGTGCTCAGTGTAATCGCAATTATTATGACCATTGGCGTGTATGGGTTAGTTGCTGGGATTGTTAAACTTGATGATGCTGGTTTGTATTTACTGCAAAAAGCGCAGCAAAGTGGCGGTAAGTTTAAAGAGCTTGTAGGTAAGTTTTTACTTGCTGCAGCGCCTAAGTTAATGCGCTTTTTAGCCTTTGCAGGAACGGTTGCTATGTTCTTAGTTGGCGGTGGCATATTGGTACATGGGATCCCTGTTTTGCATCACGCCAAGCAAGGTAGCACCAAGTTTGTAACGGATTTAGTTGGCAAAACTGGGGAGTTGGCTACGCCGATTATATTTGATGGTTTATTGGGTGTTTTGGCTGGGGGGATCGTCGTTTTAATGACAATTATCTATAAGAGATTTTTTCGGTAACAATTGTTATTTATAAGTATACTGGTTGGGAGTTATTTGTTACCTTTTATTTTACTCTAAATTTAAAAGGGAATTTTATGTCTAGATTAATCATAATTATATCTTGTTTGCTTACTAGCTTTATTAGTAATGCAAAACCAAAACCTTTACCAATTGAAACCTTCAGTAAAGCTAGCGAGTTTGGAAGTGTGAAGATTTCACCTACTGGTAAATACCTAGCCGTAATGACGCAGCCTAACGGCAAGAATTCTTTAATGATTTTGGATACTGATACATTTAAGGTATTGCATGCGATAAACTTTCCAAAAAATGCTCAAGTCGGCAACTATTACTGGGTGAATGAAGAGCGTATTGTATTGGCTAAAGAGTATCTCAAGGGTTGGAAAGATCATCCTGAATACCATGGTGAGTTGTTTGGTGTAAACGCAGACGGCAGTCAAGGGGAGTATTTGGTTGGTTATCAAGGTGAAAGGCAAACTGGGACGAGAATTAAAAAGGCAACTCCTGTATTAGGGACCTCTTATGTGCTTGACCCATTGGTAGAAAATAAGCGTAAAATGTTGGTTTTAACCATACCATGGACAGCTGCCAAAGAGCCTCACACGATTGTGTATGAAGTAGATGTCTATCGAGGGACAAGAAAAAAGATCACACGTTCACCTTCAAGAATGGCTAGTTTTCTGACTGATCATGAAGGCAACGTAAGAGTATCCGCCTCGACTGATGACTATATTAATCCAAAAATATATATCCGCCCTAAATCTGGTGGTGAGTGGGAAGAGCTCAATTTAAAGGATATTACGTATAGTGATGTTGGGTTGCATGCTTTTGATAGCACGGATGAATCTGCTTATGTGACGGCTTCTGTTAACGGAGAAGCTAAAGGGCTTTATAAGTTAAATCTTAAAACTAAACAATTTGATCTAATCCATAAAGAAAAAAGTGTTTCACCAAAGCAGGTGTGGGTGGATGAAGTATCAAAAGAACTTTTTGCTGTCGAGCATGAGTTAGGCTACCCAACCTATTCTTTTATAGATAATAACACTAAGAAAAGCCAGCAATTGAAGGCTCTTTTAAAAGTGCTTGAGGGTCAGCAGGTTCAATTAGTTAGCAGTACCGTAAATGGTGATAAGAGCGTCATTTTTGCCTCAAGTGACACTAATCCTGGCAGTTATTACTTATTTGATGCTAAAACTAATAATCTCGGTTTTCTATTCTCATCCAGAAGTTGGATTAAACCTAGTCAAATGGCGATTACAAAGCCTATCAATTTTACAGCACGTGATGGACTAGCTATCTACGGTTACTTAACTATTCCAAATAATGCTGAAGAAAAAAACTTACCATTAGTAGTAATGCCGCATGGGGGTCCTCATGGTCCAAGAGATTGGTGGGGATATGACTCAACAGCTCAGCTTCTTGCGAGTAGAGGAATTGCTGTACTAAAGGTTAACTTTCGTGGCTCAGGTGGCTTTGGACGAAATTTTGAACGTGCTGGCCATCGCAAGTGGGGACAGGAAATACAATACGATATTATAGATGGTGTAAAATATCTTATTTCAAGCGGTATTGCTGATAAAGGTAACATTTGCATTATGGGGGCCAGCTTTGGTGGATATTCCGCGTTACAAAGTGCGATCTTGGAACCTGATATGTTCCAGTGTGCGATTGGAGTTGTAGGTGTATATGATTTACCACTCATGTTTGATGAGGGAGATGTATCTGAGCGTGATAGCGGGCAACGTTTTCTAAAAGTGGTATTAGGCGAGGATGAAGAGCAACTAAAGCGTTTTTCACCAAGCTACAATATAGAAAAGTTAAAAGCTCCAGTATTAATTTTTCATGGTGGGGAAGATCGAAGGGCGCCTATCGAGCAAGCTGAGTCTTTAATTTCGGCTTTTAAAAAAGAGAATCATCCCTATATTTATGAGCTATTAGATGATGAAGGCCACGGTTTTTATAAAGAAGAGCACCGCACTCTTTACTATAAAAAAGTATTGGCTTTCTTAGATGAACATTTAAAGCTTTAAAAGAAAAGTGCCGGCGAGCAAGCTCGCCGGCAAGGATTTAGCACGGGAACGTAAGCGTGCTAGTGTGCAAGGTCTTCCTTTAAGTTGTACAAACTCAAAAGATGATTCGTTCATTAAGCAATGAAGCCTAGTTGCAATTTAAAACAGAGCAGGAGAGTGACTCTGTTATTGCTAATAAGCATTTATAAAACCAACAAAGTAATATAAATACTGCGCTATACAAAAATGTTATAACATAACAAAATTAAAGTAAATAGCGAGAGTCATATTATTAGGCTGGTTTCTTCTGCGTGATATTTATGGGTAACAGATTATTGAGTATTCAACTTACTACAATCGTAACTCAAGCATAGCTCTGCGAGCTCAACCTTTGCTTTAGGATTCCCTTGTAAGGTGGCTTTGTTGAGCCAGTAAGCTGCTTTTTCGTTATTCACATTTGTCCCTTGGCCATCGCGATACATCTGACCCAAGTTTAATTGCCCCCATGAATAACCATCTTCCGCAGACAGGGTAAAACTTTTCAACGCTTCCTCGTATAAGCCATCTTTGAAGTAAGTGATCCCCTCCTGATTATGCTTATCGAGCTTAACGCCCGTATATAAAGGCTTAGGTCTAGGCGGGTGCATAACAAAACCACCAAATAAACTATAAAGCTCAGGTCGCATAATCTTATATATGCTGCCTTCATCATAAAGCTGCTGTATTTGTGATTTACTGAAAGTCAGGGTTTTACTAGAAAAGTAATCATCTTGAACTAGCATGCTGGTTCGCATCGCAATCTCGATGTCTTTATTGTACTTGTAAGTGTAGTTAGCAACTCTAAAAGTCATGTTCTTGTCATCCAACTCAACGAGCTGAGCTACTTTTAGGTTGTTAATACGTTTTGGTTTGCCAGTAAATTTATCCGAATATACAAAATAGGTATCAAACAACTTTGGCTCGTTTAGGTAAGTTTGCTCGTTCTCAGTTTGTTCATTCGCCCCGATTAATGCTTTTACTAATAGGTAAACGATGATGAATAGGCCAATAAAGTACTTTATAAACGACGCTAACTCTAAGGCGGGCAATGAATACCAAGGTGCAGGAGTAACATAGCCACAGTCATCACATTGTCTTTGATAATTAATAGAAAGTGGCATGATGGGCAAAATAGTAAAGCGCAAAACTTTACTGTGATTGCTTAAAGAATAATGTTCACTATGGCAATGTGGACACGTTTTTTGTTTTTTATAAAAAACATCAGCGGGTGCGGTATTAAATAGAAGCATCGTTTCTTCCTGAATATTGCTATCAATAAACTAGAACAAATGCAGAGAGTTAGAAAGCACCAAACTGTAAGCAAATATGAATTAAATATGCTGAACAATGTTTTCGTTTAGAGAAACAGCACATTCTCTGCTATGATCCACAGCATCTTCGAGGATGTCCCTCAATTATCAAGTTTGGAATATTACTGTGACCGCTACTGCTTTTTCATCTTTGGCTTTGCCGCAAGAGTTAACCGATAACTTATCAACTTTAGGTTATACGCAAATGACGCCTGTGCAAGCGCAAAGCTTGCCAGTGATCTTGCAAGGCAAAGATATTATTGCCCAAGCTAAAACCGGGTCGGGTAAAACGGCTGCATTTAGTCTAGGTGTGCTGGCTAAGTTAAATGTGAAACGCTTTCGTATTCAGTCTCTCATTTTATGTCCAACCCGAGAATTAGCAGAGCAGGTAGCGGAAGAAGTTCGTAAGCTAGCCCGTGGTATTCATAACATTAAAGTTTTAACCTTATGTGGCGGTGTGTCTATTGGTCCACAAATTGGCTCATTAGAGCATGGTGCGCATATCATTGTTGGCACGCCAGGTCGTGTTGATGACCATATTCGCAAAGGCACATTGCGCTTAAATGATGTTGAAACCTTGGTGTTAGATGAAGCTGATCAAATGCTAGATATGGGTTTCCAAGATACCCTTGATGCTATTGTTGAGAGTATTCCAAATCAACGCCAAACATTATTGTTTAGTGCGACTTATCCAAAATCAATTGCTGCGATAGCTGAGCGAGTGCTTAGCAATCCAGAAATGATTAAGGTTGAAGAAGAGCAAACAAAAAGCACCATAAAGCAATACTTTTATAAACTAGATAATAATAAACAGCGCTTTAATACATTGAAGCTGTTGTTATTAAAGTTCCAGCCAGAAAGCTGTGTGGTTTTTTGTAACACCAAGGTTGAAACTCAACAGATTTGTGATGACCTTTATGCTGAAGGGTTTAGTGCGGTTGCCTTACACGGTGATTTAGATCAACGTGAACGTGAGCGCACTTTAATTCGCTTTGCTAATAAAAGTGCCTGTATTCTGGTTGCAACGGATGTTGCTGCGCGTGGCTTAGATATCAACGATATGGACATGGTAGTGAACTACCACCTCGCGCATGACCCTCAAACCCATGTACACCGTGTTGGTCGTACTGGTCGAGCAGGTAAAAAGGGTATTGCATGTTCTATTTATGGTGAAGCAGAGCAATTTAAAGTGGCACAAATTGGCGACCACTATGAGCGCGACTTTGACCCTGAACCAATTCCGCCATTTAGCTTGCTCGAAAAGCCTGCTTATAAGCCAACCATGGCGACAATTATGATTGATGCTGGCAAGAAGCAAAAAATTCGTGCCGGTGATATTTTAGGTGCATTAACTGGTAAAGAGGGAATTGCCGGTCATCAGGTAGGTAAAATTAACGTACTTGATAATGTGGCCTTTATTGCTGTTGAGCGAGCAGCTGCAAAACCTGCATTACGCAAATTGACCGAAGGTAATATTAAAAAGCGCAAGATCCGTGCGCGACGTTTGAGTCGGTAATCTGGTTAATTATGAGCAGCTAGCTTTAAGTTGCTCATATTCGAGTTGTATTCTCTTAAACTCAATTGCACAGCCTTGGCGGTCTGGGTGGTGTTTTAGCGCCAGTTGTCGCCAACGCTTTTGTAACTGTTTTTCCGAAAAATCAGTAGGTAGCTGCCACGCCTGTTGTAATTGTATTAGCTGCTGCTGAGGTAATGAGTGAATCCCCTTCTTTGTGCTAAATGAAGAAAAGCGCTGCCAAAAATCAGTTAACAACGCATCAATTTCATCGCTTGTTGTATCAAAGTTTTGCCAATCTAAATAATAACCCCGTAGCGGGTCATGACTTTCTAATGCGTTACTTGTTTGCTTACTAATAAGTTCAATATGTAAAGAGGCAATCTCTAGCTGTTGCTCTGGCGCAAGTTGTGCTTGCAGTTGATACAAGCCATTCATAACTAAAAAGTTGCGTTTAAACAGATCTTTTTGTGGGTCTGCGTCTAATGATTCTATTTTTCCAGATTCACTAAGTGCGCTGGCAAGCGTATGAACCTTCCAAACAGGCTGTTCCAAAAGGAGGTAAAAAATCTCATCAATCAGTGGGTTAACCATTGTTCGCAAGCCTGACTTTGGTGTAATCTAAATGTGTGTACGCTATCACAGCTAAACAATTGAAACTACAAAGTTGCTCTGAGATAAATATTTAGCATTATAAAATTAGCATAAAAAGCCAAGTATAAGATTAGGGATATTAAATATATGCTCGCACCTACACGTTTAAGCATACTTTGTTCAGCGTTTTTTTGCTGTTTTTTCGTTATGCCCTTCAATTTGGCTGCAAATTCATTATTTGAGCAATTCACACAACAAGAACAGTGGGAAGATAAGCATCAACTAGGGTTACAGTTAATTTCACAAGGTTCACTGAGTAATGAGCAAACTCTTGATGTTTATATGCAATTAGCCGATTTAGCATTAGAGAAAGACTTATTTTCTAAAGCAATTGAAAATTACCAAAAAGTTGAGTTATCTACATCATTTGATACCAATCCGGAGCGTTTCTTTCGTGCAATAAAAATGCAAGGAGTGACCTACTATTATCAAGGTTTGATGCAACAGGCGCTAATAGCGTACTTAAAAGCGATACCTTTTGCTGAAAAAATGCCTGACCCACTAGCTAAAGCCAATTTAATGAGCAATATTGGTCTCGCTTATTTTGATATGTTTAATTTGAATCAAGCTTTAAATTACTACAAACAGGCCAAAGATATTTATGAGCAACATGGTAGTGAGCAAGATAAAGCTGATATTTTGCATAACATTGCCGGAATATATATTCGACTTTCAAGTTACGAAGTTGCTCTTGAAATGTACAGAGAAACATTAAATATATTCCAAAGTTTAGGTGATATGGATGGTGTCGCTCAATCCTATGGAAATATGGGGGTAGCTTATTCTGAGCTTGGGCAGTATCAACTCTCTTTGCATTATTATCAGCGTGCTTTGCGCTATTATCAAGAAACAAATAACGCCTATTTCTTGTCTTCTCGCCATGGCAACATTGCTAATGTTTATTTGCGCACGGGTGATTTAGAGCTTGCCTTAAGCCATGCCGAAAAAGCAATTGAGTTTGCAAAAAAAATTGACAACAAAGCCTTAGAGTTGGCCGGCGTGTTGTCACAAGCAAAAATTGAATTGTTACAGAATAAATTAACAAAAGCTGAATCCACTTTAACTACTTCAGTACAGATGGCAAAGGAGTACAAAGACGATTTACGTGTTCAAGATGGTATGGGAATGATGGCTTTAATTAAAGCAGGTCAAGGTGATTTTGCTACAGCCGTTGCGAATTTTGATAAGTTTGTTCGTTCATTTAACTCTGTTCAAAATGCCAAATTATTAAAGTCGATGGGAGAGTTACAAAGCCAGATACAAGCAACTCAGCTCAATCAAGAAATAATCGAACTAAAGCAACGTCAACAAGTACAAGATCTCGAAATGTCCAAACAACGACAGTTGGGCATTATGCTATTCATCTTATTCGTTATGCTGGTGGTAACAGGTATTACTGTATACCGTCGTAGTATTGAAAAAGGCGCTAAAGAGCAGCTTTCTTTAATGGTGGCAAAACGAACAAAAGAACTTGAAGAAACAGCAGAAAAATTGCGCAGAGCTAACGAAATAAAGAGTCAATTTTTAGCAAATATTAGTCACGAAATTCGTACGCCGCTAACTGCAATTTTAGGGCAAACAGATAATTTAATTAATGGTTATTATAAACCAGAGCACTTAAATGATGAACTTGCTGTTATCCAAAAACAAAGTGATCATTTAAAAGAGCTAATAAATGACGTGCTAGATATCAGTAAAATTGAAGCTAACAAGCTAGAGCTTAGCCTAAAAGAGGGGGATTTAGTTCGGTTGCTTACAGATGTCCATTCTATGCTTAGTGGTCAGGCTAAAGATAAAGGGTTGAACTTTGCATTTCATAATGAACTTGGTGAGCAATATTATAGCTTGCTCGACTTTACCCGCATTAAACAAATCCTTATTAACCTGTGTGCAAATGCAATTAAGTTTACAAACCAAGGCGAAGTCGAGTTAAAGGTTTCGCGTGTTGAGCAAGGTGTGTGGTTTTATGTTACCGACACTGGTATTGGCATGAATGCCGAGCAACTGAAGCAAATATTTGACTGCTTTAGCCAAGGTGACAATAGTATTAGTCGCCGTTTCGGTGGTACTGGACTTGGATTAAGTTTATCGCAACAGCTTGCAATGATGATGGGTGGTTATATAAGTGTTGAAAGTGAGCTGAACCAAGGTAGCGTGTTCTCATTTTACTTACCTTGTAAAGAGTATATACCAAGCTCTGACATCATTGAGCCTGCAAAACTCGAACAACATGCTGCCAATGGCTTATCTGGCAAAGTGCTGCTAGCTGAAGATCATCCAGATAACCGCCGTTTAATTTCTCGCTATTTAGAATCTATGGGACTTGAGGTGATTGCTGTAGAAAATGGTGAGCAAGCCGTTGAGCAGTGTTTAAAGGAGTTTCCCGATGTCGTGTTGCTTGATATTCAGATGCCAGTGCTTGATGGTTTAAGTGCGCTTAAACTATTACATGAATGTGGGTTTACACAGCCTGTATATGCGTTAACGGCTAATGCTATTAGTCACGAAATCGACGGTTATCTTCAAGCGGGATTTACAGGTTATCTTGCTAAGCCAATTGATAAAAAGGTGTTTTACACGCAACTTGCTAAGCATTGTAAGAAGGACGCCGTTACAATTAAGTCTCAGCATGATATGAGCGACTTAGTCGCTAGTTTTATTGCAAGTTTCGAGCACGAAAGCGCCTTAATACAACAACACTTTGCTGCTGATAAATACTTCGATTTGCAGCAGGATGCGCACCGCATTGGTGGTGCTGCAAAAATGTTTGCGTTAGATGAGGTGGCAGTGAGTGCAATGGCGCTTGAGTCTGCACTAAAACAGCAAAAATTATCAGACTTAACTAGCCTAGTTGCTCAGTTGCTTGAGCAGCTACATTGTGCTGCTGTAAGTCAAAATAACTCAATCTCTCCATCTTGATGATTTTTAGAAGAGTCGCTAGTTTGGATACGATCGCGATTTATACGCTGATTAGTATCGATATCTGGGTGAGCAATATGAAACAAAGACAGTTTGTCATCTATAGCGTGAGCTAAGCTAACTAAATCCTTACTGGACACAGCTTGAATTTGCGAACTTGAAAGTGCGTCTGAGTTTAATTCTACCATTGAATCAATACTAGCCTGGGCTTCGTCAGACATAGTACTTTGTATTGCGACTTGCTCATGAACGCCCTCTGAGTAGTTGCTGATAGCTAACATAGCCTGCTCTATTTTATTTGTTTCTTTTGTCGTTGCATCAGATAACTGTACTGTATTTTCAGCTTCCTTGAGAGCTGTTTGCATCAGTTGATTTGCAAGTTTGGTGCTGTGTTGAATTTTAGCTACCATTTCACGCACTTCTTGGGTCGATTTACTCGTTCGTGCAGCTAAGTTTCTTACTTCATCTGCGACAACTGCAAAGCCTCGACCTTGCTCACCAGCGCGGGCTGCTTCAATTGCCGCGTTTAATGCCAAGAGGTTGGTTTGATCTGCGATGCCATTTATTACATCAATAATTGAGCCTATGGCATCACTGTCTTGTTTAAGTAATAAAATTTGTTCGCTTGTGAGATTTATATTATCAGCAAGTTTAATAAGGCTTGCTTGGCTTTTATCTGAATCAGAACGAGTTTGTTGAACTGATTCTGTCGCAGCCAAAACCGATTGAAAGATTTCTTTCAAGCTATGATCAAGCTTTCTTGACACTTCAATCGTTCGATTTATTGTATTGGCTAAATCAATTCCATGTGCATTTTGTATTGTGGCTTTCTGAGTCATTGAGGCATAGGTGTCTCGCAGAGCATCTGCCATAGGAAGAAGCCGCGCAGATGAAGCTGAAACTTCACTAAGTAAATGCTCGACCATGGTTAGACTTGCATTTAAAGCGTGACAGACCTCAGGTAATTGGCTGTCACTTTCATTAAACCGAAAAGTGAAGTCGATGCCATCTTTCGTTGTTATACAAGATACAAAATATTTAAGGTAGTCCTTTTGTTTGTCATTATCTTTATGTAGATAAATGATTAATAGCGACCAAGGAATGACTGAAACTAAGCCAAAAATGACTATTTCTTTCATAGATGAGTTGAAAATGATAAAGCTGGTAATACTGCCAATTAAGCTAACTACAAATAGAATAATTGCAATTTTTAAATGCGACATAGAGGATCCTTACCTTTATATCTAATCATTTATAGAACAATTATTCTTCAAATACCAATAAACTTATTCTGAAAAAGTATAACTTTTAAAGTGTTATGTGCTTAGTTTTAGGCAAAAAAAATGCCTGTATTAAACAGGCATTTTTTAAAAACTTAGTAATCGTTACTGTCGTTTCATTGAGTCAAAGAATTCATCATTGGTTTTGCTCATCGAAAGCTTATCAATTAAGAATTCCATGGCGTCAATTTCTGACATCTCATGAACGATCTTACGTAAGATCCACATCTTTTGTAGTTCATCAGGTTTAGTAAGTAACTCTTCGCGACGCGTACCTGAGCGGTTAAAGTCAATCGCTGGGAATACACGCTTTTCGGCAATCTTACGATTTAAGTGTAATTCCATGTTACCTGTACCTTTGAACTCTTCGTAGATAACTTCGTCCATCTTCGAACCAGTATCGATAAGAGCCGTTGCGATAATTGTTAAGCTACCGCCTTCTTCTACGTTACGAGCTGCACCAAAGAAACGCTTTGGTTTGTGTAATGCGTTTGCATCAACACCACCGGTTAATACCTTACCTGATGATGGGATCACCGTATTGTAGGCACGAGCAAGACGTGTGATTGAATCAAGTAAGATAACCACGTCTTTTTTATGCTCAACAAGGCGTTTTGCTTTTTCAATTACCATCTCGGCAACTTGAACGTGACGACTCGCTGGTTCATCGAACGTTGAGGCAACTACTTCACCTTTTACAAGGCGCTGCATCTCTGTAACTTCCTCTGGACGTTCGTCGATAAGAAGAACCATCAGTTCACAATCAGGCTGGTTGTAGCTGATCGATTGCGCAATGTTTTGCAGTAGCATGGTTTTACCCGCTTTCGGCGGAGCAACGATAAGCGCACGTTGACCTTTACCAATTGGTGATGCTAAATCAAGTACACGTGCTGTGATGTCTTCAGTGCTACCGTTACCACGCTCCATACGTAAACGTTCGTTTGCGTGTAGTGGGGTAAGGTTTTCGAATAGGATTTTTGTGCGAGAGTTTTCAGGTTTGTCGAAGTTTACTTCATTTACTTTTAATAGTGCGAAGTAACGTTCGCCGTCTTTAGGTGGACGAATAAGGCCTGAAATTGAGTCACCAGTACGCATGCTGAATCGACGGATTTGACTCGGTGATACATAAATATCATCTGGGCCGGCTAAGTAAGATGCTTCTGATGATCTTAAGAAACCAAAACCATCTTGTAAGATCTCTAGTACACCGCCGCCATAGATGTTTTCACCGCTTTTAGCGTGCGCTTTAAGGATGGCGAAAATGATGTCTTGTTTTCTTAAACGGGCTACGTTTTCGAGCCCCATGGACTCAGCTAAGTTTACAAGCTCTTTTATAGACTTGTCTTTTAATTCGCGTAAATGCATATTGGTGGGTTCTTTATTACAATTGTCATACTCAAAATCATCGTTTGATACATGAGTGAGGTTTGTTGGTATAACTAAGGATTAGTTGGCTTTATAAACTAGCAGGTCACTAGCAAGGCGTCCAGTCTTTAAACAAAATAAAGCTAAAAAAAGGGCAAAAAGCCCTTTTTTTATATTTTCATTAGATGTTGTTTTCTAAAAACTCTACTAATTGAGTCTTAGAAAGAGCACCAACTTTAGTTGCTGCAACTTGGCCATCTTTGAAAAGAAGTAATGTAGGGATACCACGGATACCGAACTTTGGTGGTGTGCCTGCATTCTGGTCGATGTTAAGTTTACCAACGGTAACTCGGCCATCAAACTCGCCAGCTACTTCGTCAAGAATAGGGGCGATCATTTTACAAGGTCCGCACCATTCAGCCCAAAAATCAACAAGTACAGGTTTGTCTGATTGTAGTACGTCAGCTTCAAAGCTATCGTCAGTTAATTGAATAATTTTCTCGCTCATTGCGATCTCCGATTAGTTAGGCGAAATATTTAATGCGTATTTAAACACTCTTGTTTCTTATTGCAAGTTTAAACGTTATGCTTAAACGCTATGACTAAGACACATTTGACCGATAAAAAGTTTTCAGACTTTGCTATCGCACCGGAAGTGGTTGCCGGTTTAACCGAAAATGGGTTTGAATATTGCACACCCATTCAAGCAAAATGCCTACCTTTTATTTGTGAAGGCCGCGATATTGCGGGCCAAGCACAAACAGGTACGGGCAAAACGTTGGCGTTTTTAACCGCCACGTGCCATCGGTTATTACAATCTAGCAAAGCATCTAGTAAACATCCAAGAGCCCTGATCATGGCCCCAACAAGGGAGCTGGCGATTCAGATACACAAAGATGCAAAAATTTTAGCGCCACACTGTAATCTTAACTTAGGATTAGTATATGGTGGCGAAGATTACGAAAAACAACGTGCACAACTAGAAAAAGGCGTTGATATTTTAATTGGGACTACTGGACGCCTTATCGATTTATACAAGCAGGGCTGTTATACCCTCAATGAAATCGAGGTTGTAGTGCTTGATGAAGCAGATCGTATGTTCGATTTAGGCTTTATAAAAGATATTCGTTATATGTTTAGACGTATGCCAGAAACGTCTGAGCGATTAAACCTATTATTCTCTGCAACCTTGTCATATCGTGTGCAGGAATTAGCGTTTGAACATATGACTAACCCTGAGCACGTACAAGTCGAGCCTGATGTAAAAACAGGTAAGCGTATTCAAGAAGAGCTATTCCATCCATCGCAAGATGACAAAATTAAGTTACTGTTAACTTTAATTGAAGAAGAATGGCCAGATAAAGCGATTGTGTTTGCAAATACGAAACACAGTTGTGAGAATGTTTATGCATGGATGAAAGCCGATGGTCACCGAGTTGGTTTATTAACCGGTGATGTAAACCAGAAAAAGCGTCAATCAATTTTGGCTCAATTTACCAAAGGCGATCTAGACTTTTTAGTAGCAACAGACGTTGCAGCTCGTGGTTTGCATATCCCAGAAGTAAGTCATGTATTTAATTTTGATTTGCCAGATGATTGTGAAGATTATGTACACCGTATTGGTCGTACAGGACGTGCAGGTGCATCAGGACACGCTATTAGCTTTGCCTGTGAACAGTATGCCTATAATCTCCACGAAATTGAGCAATATATAGAACACAGCATTCCATTATCACATTATGATAAAAGTGCATTGCTTGATGATTTAACTAAGCCTACTATTCAGAAAAAGCGGAACTATTCTACAGGCCCACGTAATCGTAATAACAACGGACGTCGACCAAATAATAGTTACCAGAAATCGCGGTCGTGATAAACGACCGTTATTGAAGACTTAGTAGTAACTAGAGGTTTTTGAACGGTGGGGCAACTTCAACCGCAAAAAAATGTGTATGCAGTAATCGACTTAGGATCAAATAGTTTTCATATGCTGATCGCTAAATCGATTGCTGGCGGTCTGCAAACGATCGGTCGAGTAAAACGTAAAGTAAGGCTTGCTGCAGGGCTTGATGAAAACAACGTCCTTAGCACTGAAGCCATGCAACGAGGTTGGGAATGCCTAGCCTTGTTTGCTGAACGTCTACAAGACATACCAAAGAAAAACATCACAATTGTTGCGACCGCAACTTTACGTCTTGCTACTAATGCTGATGTATTCAAGCATAAAGCTGAACAGATCCTTGGTCATAAAATCAATGTTATCAGCGGTGAACTAGAAGCTAAGACAATCTATAAAGGCGTGGCGCACACCTCTGCTTGTAGCGGTAAACAACTGGTTATCGATATTGGCGGAGCCAGTACCGAAGTTGTTATCGGTCAGGGTTTTGATGCACTGCATTATAAAAGTCTACACATGGGCTGTGTTACCTTCCTAGAACGCTACTTCAAAGATCAAAAGCTCAGTAACGAAAACTTTGCTGCTGCAATTAAAGCTGCAAGTGAAGTGGTTGCAGAAATTGTCGATGAATACCAAGCAACCGGATGGCAAATTGCGAGCGGTGCGTCAGGCACAGTGCAAGCGATCCAAGAAATCATGGTTGCACAAAACCAAGATGAGCTTTTAACGCTTGATAAACTTCTCGCTATTAAAGAGCAATCAGTGCAATTTGAAACGATTGCTGATCTTGAGCTTGCTGGCTTGAGTGAAGAGCGCCGCCTAGTGTTTGTTTCTGGCCTCGCTATATTAATCGCCTTGTTTCAATCGCTAGATATAAAACAAATGGGTCTTGCGCGCGGTGCATTGCGTGAAGGTGTTTTATATAGCATGGTGCCAGAGCTTCATAACCACGACATCCGCAAACGTACAGTTGATGGTTTAATGAATCGCTATCATGTAGATCAAAAACAGGCTTGTCGTGTTGCGCAACTTGCGGAGCAGTTGGCTAAAAGCGTGATGGGGCAATGGCAATCGATCGATGAAAATGCAATTGCATTGCTAAGGACAGTAGCAAAATTGCACGAGATAGGCTTACTCATAGAGTATAAGCTTTATCATAAGCACACGGCTTACATTATAGAAAACACAGATATGCCAGGATTCTCGCAATCTGAGCATAAACTGATTACTGCTGTTGCTAGTGAGCATCGCGCTGATCTTGTTAAAAACAGTTTTGCTCACTTGGGCTGTCATCAAGTACTCGCAGAATGCTTAACAAGAGTTGTGCGGATCGCTGTGATCTTATCAATGCGTCGCCAAGATGATGTACTACCAGCGATTGATCTCAGTGTTAATGAAAACACCCTTACACTGACATTTGATGGTGATTGGTTAAAATATCACCCATTAATGGCCAGTGAGCTGCAACTAGAGTCCAAGCTACAAGCAAAAGTAGGTTGGAAGCTCATAGTAAAATAACGTTAAAAGGCCCTTCGGGGCCTTTTTTAGTGCTATTTTTACCCGTTTCGTTCGTATTTTGCGCGAACAGTCATTTTTTTCATAAAAACTTCAAAAAACAGTTGATCTCAATTCGGATCTCCCTATAATGCGCATCCACCGACACGGCGGACTGCTTACAAAAAAGCAAAACGACGAGTTGGTTGAGTCAAGTAAGACTGAGTTTTGAAAAAATAAACTTTTCTCAAAATTAAGTGTTGACAAAAATAACGGCTTGCGTAGAATGCACAGCCCTTGAGACGCAAAAGTATCTCAAACGTTCTTTAACAATATAAAGCAATCATCTGTGTGGGCACTCGTACAGATTGAGTTCTAACAGCGAAGCTTAGTTTACTAAGTGGAGCAAACAAATTTAGAGTCTCAAATGTAACTGAGTGACTTCATAGTCAATTCGATATCGAAAGATATCAAAATCAGAATTCATTGAGCATGGTTTGAAGTTTACTTCAAACAAAAAACTTTTAATTGAAGAGTTTGATCATGGCTCAGATTGAACGCTGGCG
>NZ_LJTC01000017.1 GCF_001306915.1 Pseudoalteromonas lipolytica
CTGTGGTAGTTGCTCTGATTGTCATTCTGGCAACCAACAAGTTTGTTCAACCCAAACGCAACCAGGATTTACACATTGGGGCTCTTTTGCCGAATATGTAGCGATTAATAATGCCGACACGAATCTAGTTCATTTACCTAGTGATATGGATTTCGCTACAGCAGCAAGCCTTGGCTGTCGCTTTGTAACGTCATTTAGAGCGGTGGTCGATCAAGGTAAAGTGAAAGCTGGGCAGTGGGTTGCTGTTCATGGCTGTGGGGGCATTGGACTGTCTGCTATCATGATAGCCAGTGCTGTTGGTGCACATGTAATTGCTGTTGATATTGCTGAAGATAAACTCGAGCTTGCTCGCTCTTTAGGAGCCGTTGCCGTAATCAACGCCAGCAAGGTTGCCGATGTAGCTGAAGCGATTATGTCACTTACCCAAGGTGGTGCACATGTTTCACTAGATGCACTTGGGCACAGTGTGACTTGTGTCAATTCAATTAAATGCCTACGCAGTTTAGGTAAACACGTCCAAGTAGGGTTACTTCTGGGGGATCAAGCTGCTCCTAATATCCCGATGGGCAAAGTCATAGCACAAGAGCTAGAAATCATTGGCAGTCATGGTATGCAAGCTTTCCGCTACCAAGACATGCTGGCTATGATGCTTTCAGGAAAGTTAGCACCTGAAAAACTAATTGGTCAGAGCATTAATCTTGAGCAATCGATAGATGCCTTAACCACAATGGATACATCAACAGTTCCTGGTGTAACTATTGTTACTGACTTTTAAGCACTGCATAGCCATCAATATTGTTTTCGATTTAGCGAAAGTAATATTGATGGCTAACTGTATAATTAGTTGAGAATCGAGCAATGTGACTGTCAGCTTTTCGCTCAAAGCCACCTTTAGAGTAATTACGTTAACTCATTGTGGGGCAGTAACGAGTCAAGCTTGATTTACGCTATTGAAACTCTCAGAATTTCGGGAAAGAGCGAACAATAAACGATGGCAAAACAACATGAATTACTCGTTAGTTAATTTGATGCTTAAAATCAATGCTTTATCTTGCTTCTATATTAAGGCTAAAAGTATTTTAGCGTGAAAATATAATTGTTAATCTAGTCAAATTTATGTGTAATGGATACATTATAAGCGCTGAGCATTACAGGGAGCTGTAGTATAAACAACACCCACTTAACTAACCGAGCATGTAGCAACTCAGCTCAACAAACTATTATGCAACGCAAACAACGTGTCGTATAAATACCATAATGTTAGGCATACAAGGAAAGTTCGTGAAAAAATCTATATTAGTGTTAATTTGTTTTCTCTTTTCTTTTACCAGTAATGCAAATGACCAATTCACTTCAGAGCAATTAATTGAGAAAGCTAAAGCATTTGTAGCGGCAAAAAATGCACGTCAACAGCCAAACACAACCACTCAAGAAATAGACTACTTTATTTCGTTACTAGCTGATGATTTCATTGATGAACACGTCAAATTTAAATTTGTTTATTCAGATAAATCAAAACTCCGTAAGGATTTGATAAGTAAGCTAAATGATGAAGTTATCTATAGTTCAATAGAAATAAATGAGATTATGGTTGGCGCTGACGTAGTTTTTGTAAAAATGACTGAATCAGGTAAAGTTAAGCCTGCTCATTTAGACAAAACTATCGAGTACAATAAAACCAATATTGTTTCACTTGAATTTAACCAATTAGGTTTAATCAAACATATCCGGCGTCATCACGGGTAATTGGAAACTAGCAAAGTGAAAAAGAATTAGGGCGTCTAAATATTGGCTAGATGTTCGTCCCTCAGTGATTTTAGCTAACATTATTACATTTCTATGATGTAGTTATGTCTTAAGTGATTAGTATAGAAATCTCTAAAATATGTTTCTTATATAGCTTTCAATGAGTATTACAGCACTGTGTATAGGCTAACGGAGCAAGGTTTGGCTAAAGTCAAAACATAAAAATTTATTTAAAGGGAATAAAGTGAACATCAAATATATGTTATTGCTCGTTATAGTTTTCTTTAGCTTAGGCTGTACTACTTCAGGTCAGCTTAATTATGTTGATACTGAAGGTAATGAAAAGCTTGCTTGTGACGAAGAGTTTATTGGTATGCCAAGTGTCGATAAATTTGCTGTTGAATATGCTTTAAGCCTTTGTGCTAAAAGTATTGTCAAAAAAGGCGGAGCGATAAAAGAAGAATATCTTTTATCAATTGATACAGCTATTCCCTTAGCTCCGTGTGAAAAGGCTTGGACACACGAACTAGCTAAGCAGCAATATAAGTCTAACAATTTAACGAAGAAAGAGTATGGGTATATAGTTGCAAATATAGATCTAGGTTTAGCTACAGTAAATAAGTGCACATCATTGTTACTCGAAAGGACGTGAAATGGTTAGCATGAACTCCTTCGTTGCTCATATAAGCCTTTTAATTTAGACCCGGTTATTAGTTCGTTGTATTGGTGAGAATCGTGCATATTGCTATAAGTTTTAAAAGTACAAAGTTTGACGTTTCAAAAGAGCGAACAAATCCAATTAATCCGATTTTTGGTGAATCACTTTTAAAGTGGTTTAAATCTGAAATTGAACCTGACTTTGACGTTACTGAACCAGATGCAGAGGATTGGGGTTGGTATAGCTATATTGATTGGAAGGGACGTCAATACATGCTTGGTGCATCTACTTATTTTGAAGAAGGGAATGATCCAAAGTCAGAACTCGAGTGGGTTTTACAAATAGATAAAAGCCGTACTTTCATTGAGAAGCTCTTTGGAAAAGCAAAAATATCTCAGACTGATGAATGTGTATTGTATTTAAAATCGAAACTAGAGTCAGAGCCTAAAATTAGCTCAGTAAGTTTTGAGTAATCGCACATAACAACCGTTGCAGTAAGATATTTTTAACGGTTGGCGTCATGTTTTCACGGAGTAGTGGTGAATTAAGGAAACTGGGATGGCGCAATTTTTAAAGCTTGCCATTGGTAGGCTTTGGAGTGAGTGTTATAACTCTGGTGATGGGTCGCTCAGCTTCACATATAAGCCAAACATCAAGCAGTCGCTGAATAGAGTATTATGAAGAAATTGTTATGGATTATATTGTTCTTTTAGGCTTTGGAATTGGCGGATTGTATATTTACTTTGCTCCAACAAAGAAGTTGTTAAAAATTGATTTTGGTTTAGCCAAAATATATTACAGGAGAGCCAAGGACAAAGGTGTTGGTTTAAATACAGCACGCGCGTATTACAACAAGCTAGGTGAAGCTTTTGTTTTTGTGTCGATAACGGGGATTTTAATAAAGCTATTCTTTGTTTTATTATCGTCAGTAACATAACAAGCTACCTAAAGAGGTAGTAAAAACTTTGCCTACGCTCCTTTATTGAGTATTTTAGCGAAGCATTTTTTGCCCCATTTAGGTGAGAATTATAAATCATGGAAGGTTTTGTGAAATTAAAAAGTTTTGACGTTTTCTTAATAATTCTTTCTTCTAACGTCTTGGCTTGAATCTCGATGGAGAGTTTAAGTTTTTATTAAAGTAAGCTTATAGCTATATGTAATCTAAAGAAATTTATGTTGATATCCCCAACAAATTGAATGATAAATAGTGTTTACCAAATTCTTGCAATGGCGTTTTACTTTCAGGAGATACAGTGAGATTTCTAGTACTTTTACTTTCATTAACTCCCTTGTTTAGCCTTGCTTGTTCGACTGAAAATACGAGTGGGTTATCAGCTTTTAAAACTCAAAGTATTTACCGTGAGATATAGCATATAGAAGTTTACTACCCTTTGGATTACGGCGACGCTCAAGCTTTTCGAGCTGAAATTTCGTTTGAAAGCAATTTTGATCAACCTGTATTAACTGTTCCCACATTTGTTAATGAACCATTAGATCTAGAACACAGTCCAGAATTGAGACCTTATAGAGTTTCAACTTTCCAGCTTGCTACTAATATGCTAGATAAAGCTTCTATAGCCATTTATTATAAGTTTCCGAAAAGAGATGATGGTTTAATAACATTTTGTATGGGACCAAGAGTGATATACATAATAAGTGACTTACCTGAAAAGCCTCTATAACAAACACATTAATAAATGAATGTTTATAGGCTAGCTTATGTTTACAGAACGTTAACTTTAGCCAGTCATAGAGCATAAAGTGTTTTATAATTTTGATGGCATTAAATGATCTAACAGTAATTTTTCTCACCTTGAGCGAGATTATTTTTCTGATTAGGGCTAGTTATAGGTTTTCGAACACTTACCGATTTTACTTTTAGTTTAGTTGATTGATTCGTTTAAAATGAAAATTACGCAATGATGAACACCCCATCAACTTGAGCCCTTGTCGATGGGATGTTTAGTTTTATTACTCAATGAGTGAATTGGCGTACATTAAACTTTTAGGTTATTGCTAGATTAAGGTTGTTGACGGGTAGGAGCAATCTGTAATTCACGAACACACACATGTTGTGGTTGCTCTTGAATAAATAGCGCAGCACGAGCGATATCATCAGCAATTAGTACTCCACCCATAGCTTTTTTCCATTCGTTGTAACCTGCTTTAATATCGTCAGATGTTGTGTGGCCAAGCAATTCTGTCTCAACGGCACCAGGGCAAATACTTGTTACGCGTACCCCAAAGTCGGCCACTTCTTCTCGAACATTTTCTGTAATTGCTGATACGGCGAACTTTGAGCCGCAATAAGCTGCATGATTAGCAAATGTCTTTTTACCAGCTATTGAACTAACGTTAATTATGGTGCCACTATTACGTTTTTTCATAGCAGGTAAAACAGCTTGCATACCATTTAGTAATGCTAAAACATTAACATCGAACATTTTTTGCCATTCAGTAGACTCTTGTGTATCTATTTGGCCTAATAACATGACACCTGCATTATTAATTAAGCACTCAACAGGGCCGTATTGTGCCTCAGCTTTTTCTATAGAATTAGAAAACGCTTCTTTATCAGTAACATCTACCTGTTCACAGATGCAATTTTGAAGATTCAAAGCCTTTAATTTTTCAACTCGTCTTGCAACAAGTAAGAGTGGGTAACCGGCTTCGCTAAAGTGCTTAGCAATAGCTTCACCAATGCCTGAACTTGCTCCAGTAATCACTACTAACTTTTTCATTTATTACTCCTCTAGGTGAATTTAAGTTTTAACTATCTATTTCTAATGATGTTTTTCTGAAGCTTATTTTATTTATTAAAGATTTGATGATATATAGTCATTAATTCACAATACTGTTTACAGATTTGAGCGAATCTATGTGGTTAAGTTGATTTTAATGGGTATAAAACATGAAAAAAGACATCAATTATGCTGATATCAATAGCTTTCTTATTTTGGTCGAAGAGGGAAGCTTTACAAAAGCAGCCAATAAATTAATGTGCTCTCGCTCACAAATTTCTAAACAACTATCTCAATTAGAGGCTGGTCTAGGTGTCAGTTTGTTAGTTAGGACGACGCGTACGCAACATTTAACACCATCTGGTGAGCTTTTTTACGATAAATGTAAAAAAGCTTTTGAGCGCATTGAACATGCTATAGATATAACATCAGATACTGCGTCACATACATCAGGTGAAATTAGAATAAATTGTGTCGGGGGGTACATTGGTGAAAATGTTATTGGCCCAATGGTTACTGATTTTATGCAGAAGTACCCACAAATTAATGTTGTGTTAGATTTTAGTAGTCGAAGAGTCGACTTAGTAGCAGGCGAATTTGATTTTGTATTCAGAATGGGAGACTTAACAGATTCATCATTAATCGCAAGAAAGTTAACTGAGCTTACAATAGGCATTTATGCGAGCCCAGAGTACATTAAAAAGCATGGAGAACCATTAAACCCAAAAGATTTAATTAATCACAAGTGTATAGCAGGTTCATTGAATACATGGACTCTATTAAGTGAGCATACAAATGAGAAGCAAGAGGTCATCGTCCAAGGTGATCTTGAGTGCAAAAATGGCAAAGTAATGGTGTATTCTGCATTGCGTGGTAATGGCATAATTCGAGTTCCAGAAGTTTACTGTAATTCGGAGTTAAATGACGGCACCTTGATCCCTGTTTTTAAGCATTGGCACCCTAAGGCAACGCCATTCTATTTGGTCTTTTTACGAGATAAACATCAACCAATGAGAATAAAAGTATTTAAAGAGTTTGTTTATAAAAACTTTATGCATTATCTAAATGGTGGCTCTGGCTCAAATTGCTAGCTCAGCTATTTTTAAGTGACATAGTTTACTGAATTTAGCAAAAGGGCTAATTGACAAGAAACTTTGGGCAACAAGACTGGTAGCTGTCAAGAATAAGGAAAGAGTTGTTTATGTCACTTTATGTAAATCATCCCCGTTATGGGTGTAAGCCGATTCGATCTGGATACCAATACTCTGTAACAGATATAAATAATTCTTATTGGCGATATAAACACGTTAAGTTTCTCGTTGGGACAGCTATACCTGCTAATACAGAGAAACAGAATTATGGGGTTTATCCGAGGGAGAAATACATTGATATAGAAGAGTTGTGTGAGGTATGTAATAGACCTTTTATTTTCTTTGCCTTGGAGCAAAAGTATTGGTTTGAGGTACTCAGATTTTATATTGATGCGCACTGCACAAAGTGTATTGATTGCCGTAAAAGTGAACAAAAAATAAACAGGTTACAAAAGTCTTATTGTGATTTAGTTACAAATAAAAACAGGACTTCAAAACAAAATGAAACAATAAAAAAATTGTTTGTAGAGTTAACTAGGCTCGGAATAATCAAACATAAAAATAACCCTAGTTTTCGAGATAAACTTTAACAATCAATTACGGAAACATTGCTACCTGGTAGATTAGACTTACGCTTAATATGGCAATTATAGGGATTTAGTTACAGAGTCTAGGGATGATATTTAACTATTCTAACAATATAAAAGCCCAGCTTAACTGGGCTTTGCACTCTCACAATTTAATGCTTTTTCATTTTACTCATTTCAGCATGACAACTTTGAATTGTCAGCAGGGTTTTTGATAACGCGGCTTCACAATCATGGGGTTGTGGCTTTTTAAGCGCGTGCTTGATTTCGGCTAGTGTTTTATCTTCAACTTCTTCAAGTTCGCTAACATAGGTGGCGTTTTTGTCGGCACCTAGTTTAGTAATTAGTGATGTATAAGCTTTACGCGCTTCTACAGCAAAGTCAGAACCATTTTCGCGCTCGCCATTTTCGTTAATAGCATAAGGTTGTAAGCGCTCAACACTTACTTTGCGAGCATCTATCATGCGTTGAAATAAGGCAATAATGCTTGGGTCGGTTACTTTTTCCTGAGCTTTTTCATAAAAATCGATACCGCTATTCATAACTTGGATGATATCTGCAATATGATGAACGTCTTGTCCTTGATGAGTATTCATAATGACCTCTTTTTGAATATTAAAAACAATGCAATTAGATACTTGCAAAGCATATTCCAGTTCATTACTTAAATATAAAGTTATTGTATTTCAGTTGGTTATTGGTTTTTAATAGGAGGATGCTGCTGATAAGCTAAGCTAACACCTTGCTTATCAGCAATAATTACAACTGGTTGGTAAAATCTTACTTAAGCTCGTCGGCTACTTCTGCAACCTTTTGGCGTAACCAAATATGGCTTGCATCACGGTGTAATAGCGGACTCCAAATCATATCGAGCTCAAACGGCGGAATAGGGAATGGCGGCTCAAGAATTTTCAGGCCCGGATCATCTAAATAAATATTTGCGGCTTTTGAAGGCAACGTTGCAACCAAGTTTTGTTCTTTCGCTAAGTGAATGGCTACGTGGTAGTTACGGGTAAAGGTGGCAATATTACGGTGTTTACCAAAGTGAGCGAGCGCCTCATCAACCCAACCTAGCTTTTGCACATCTTTAGGGTCCATACCCACACCTACACCAAAGCCTGTTTTACTTACCCAGATATGGCGGGCTTTTAAATAGCTGTCGAGGCTGAAGTCTTTGATAATCGGGTTATCTGCTTTTACTAAGCAGCAAAAGCTGTCTTTCCAAATTTGTTTGTAGTGAAACGATTGCGGTAAGTTTTCAAAGCGGTTGATAGCCATATCTACCTTACCGTTTTCAACGTCGTGGAAGGTTACATCACTTGGGGTCAAAATATCGAGTGTTGTATCGGGCGCTTCTTCGTGTAATTTACTTAATAAGCGAGGAGCAAGGGTACTTGCTGCATAGTCACTGGCCATGATACGAAAAACACGTTTACTTTGTGATGCTTCAAATTCGCGATTTGGTGCAAGTGTTTCTTCAAGGGTCATTAAAATGCCACGGATCACAGGCTGTAGCTCTTTTGCGCGCTCTGTCGGTACCATACCTTCGCTGGTACGCACTAAAATAGGGTCGTTAAATAAATTACGGAGTCTTTTTAGGCCATTACTCATGGCAGGTTGGGTAATGCTTAGCTGGTTAGCAGCTTTAGTGACATTACATTCCCTTAGTAAAGTATCTAGGTAAACAAGTAAGTTTAAATCTATTTTACTTATATTCATTGTGTGTCCTTGGTGTTTACCAATAATGGATAAATCGTTGTGCAGCAGGGTATGGATAAATGTGGCTAACTACACCTTGCTTATAATTGTATTGTGCTTGTCGCCAATAGGCTGGATCTTCAAGCTCTGGGTGTGTACTCAATAAATATTGCTTATACACTGGGTTTGCTGTCACAAAGGTACATAATTGCTCTGGAAACACATCTTGCGGTGCCACAGAGTAACTTTGCTCATTGGTTAAGTAATCATCGTACGACTTTGCTTTTGGTAAGGCGCGAAAGTTCATGTCTGTTAGGTACTGAACTTCATCATAGTCGTAAAAAATAATGCGATTATGTTTACTCACCCCAAAGTTTTTCAACAGCATGTCGCCTGGGAAAATATTTACGGCAATCATTTCTTTTAAAGCTTGGCCGTATTCTTCTATTGCTTCAAACGCTTGTTGTTCACTGGCATTTTCAAGATACAGATTTAACGGTGTCATCCGTCTTTCTATATACAAATGCTTGATGATTAGCCATTCGCCTTCAATAATCATCGAAGAGCCAATCGTTTTATGTAACTCTGCAAGTAATTTACTATCAAATCGAGCTAGTGGAAATACGACGTTCGAATACTCTATGGTATCGGCCATGCGGCCAACACGGTCATGGCTTTTTACTAATTGATAGCGTTTTAGTACGGTATCGCGGCCAAAGGGTTTGCTTTCACCAAAGGTGTCTTTAATGACTTTAAACACATAACCAAACGACGGCAGGGTAAATACCATCATTACCATCCCGGGTGTACCAGGGGCAATTACAAGCTGATCGTTTGAATGATCTAAATGACTTAAAAACTCTCGGTAAAACTCGGTCTTACCTTGTTTATGAAAACCTATGGCGTTGTATAGCTCTGCCAGGGTTTTGTTTGGCATAAGTTGATTTAAAAACCGTACTAACGCTGATGGCGCATGGGTTTCAACCATAAAATAAGCACGGGCAAAACCAAAGATAACCCGCATTTGCGATGATTTGGTGAGTAGGGCATCGAGGTATAACCCTTTGTCTTCATGGTGTAACACCGCAATAATAAATGGCTGTACGCCACTTTCTGATACCACACGGCCAACAATATAAGCCGCTTTGTTTCGGTAAAACGGGGCTTGCAGTATATCAAAGCGCATTTGCCATGCTTGGTGATGTGTATCGGGCGCTTGTTTATAAAAGGCTTTTACCAGCAAGCGAATATCGCGTTCTAAATCAACAAAGGGCGCTTTAAAGTCAAACTGATTAATAATTTTGCGTATTGTGGGTCTTAAACCATCAACAACAGGGTGGTAACTGCGGTATTCAACTTCCATTGGTAGTGCGGGGGCATCAGCAAGCGTCGCTTTTACAAAGATAAAGTCATTATTAAAATAACGACGATGAAATAAACGACAAAAAACAGAGTTGTAAAAGGTTTCGGCAAGTTCTGCCTGAGGGTGAAAGCGCAAAAATTGCTGATAAAGCTGTTTTGTTTCGAGCCAGCAGGTTTGATCTAAGGTAATAATTTGCTGTTCGTTGAGCGACTTGAGCTTAGCAATGGTTTCGTTAACCCGATCATCGTAATGGCTAATTCTGAGTTTGCTAATCTCATTTATTTTTTGCCAATCACGATGGGCAAACGCAAGTGGTGCTTTGGCTGTAATTGCTTGAAAGAGTTTATAGTGATTGCGAAACCCAGATAAAATTAACTCTGCAATGTGTTGTGGCTGCATATAAACTCCTTACTAATACCAACATAGAGCAATAACTCTATTGGTGTTAAGAATATGTTATTTATTCTTCAAACCCAATAGTAAAGTGTATTTAATTATAGCGAGCGAGTTTTTTCTCAAGTTTTGCGAGTTTTTTATTAACGCTTTTTACGTCGCGCCCGTATTGCTTGTTAATTGCTTTTAGCTGCTTGTTGATGTCTTTACTAATTTGCTTTGCTTCTTTGTCAGACAAAATTCGGTTTAAGCGCTGCTCTTGCTGGTACTGAGCTCGGTCTCGATCACGGCTTAAAATATCTAAACGGTGCTTATAGCTGCGAATTTCAGCTTCGAGGTTTCTGATAATTTGCTGGCGCTCAAGCTCGTTGAGCTCTTTAACAAAGTTTTGCGGAGCTTGTAAGTCTGGGTCGGTTACTTGAATTTTATGCTTGGTTGCACGGCTACCACAGGAGAACTCACTAAATACGGTGCCTCTGTCTGTGACACATTTATAGTATTCTGTGGTGGCAGCAAGTGATGTGTTGGTAAAACAAACTAGTGTAAGTGATATTAGATAAATGATTATGGCTTTCATGACGTCCGTGTCTCCTAATCAAATAAGGTGTCTAATATCTAAAGCTAGCTCGAAATATTGATTTATCAATAAGCGCTAGGGCGTATATCGCTTCAGCTTTTTAATGCTTTGAACTAAGAACGGAATATCGAGCCCTTGTTCAATGGCAAAGCCTTGTGCAGCTGAAATGTTTTTAAAATTACCGTCTGAATCAATCAGGGTAATTCTGTCTTTTTTAAATGCGATGAACACATTTTGCGAGTAATTAACACCGGTGTCGTCATGGCGCTTGTATAAGTTACTGCCTAACATGCTTTGTTTAGCTAGGGTTTTGCAACCTAAATAATGGCCTACGCTGGTGGCGATAATATCGCTTGGCTGAATAAGGCCTTCGGTTTGTACAACTTTTTTATCTGAGCTGTATAAACGAGAGGCTGTAACAATACCATTGCTCTGCTGTGCAAGACTAAAGGCAAACACGGCATTGGCTGATTCGCGAGCTTGTGTTGTAGCGTCTGCGCGTACAAGGCGAACCGCTGGGTTTTGGTCGTCGTTATTAATAAACTCGAATTGCTCAAAACCATTAATTTGAATTGAGCGATTATCAGCAAGCCACACAGGCAGTTGCTGTTTGTCTAGAATAGGGGCTTTGTAAAATGCTGGCAGGCCATACACTAAACTAAATAACGTATCTTCTGTTTCTACAGGTTGTAAGAACAAGTCTGTTTTACGTAGTGCTGGCTCAGTGGCAACAAATTGCTCAAGGTCAGCATTATTTTCAAATACTAAAATATCGATAGTCGCACTCGACTCAGCTTTACACTCGGCAAGTGGAGTAGGTGCTAAGTAATCGATATTATGTGGGTCAAGCCTTACATCGTGCGCTTCTTTGTAGCTTTCTAAATCAAGCAAATCGTTTTTAGCTAATAAGCTTTTTGCTGTAGTAGGGTAAGACAACGGCAATACATTATCTTGTTTAGTGATATCAAATTTTAAATTGGCATCTGCCCAAATATGAATACTGTGGCTAAGTGCAAAGCACACTAAAATAGTGCTGGTTGCATAGCGCGGGAACTTATATTGCTTTAAACGCGCTAGGTGGTGCCACGTATAGTTACTGACTAATAACTGGAACGCTAAAATTAGCAGCACAATGCCGCCCGCAAGAATCGTTGTTAATGCCGGTGAGTTTGTTAAGCGGTGCCACAACAAAGAAACGATTTCAGGTAGCGCAGACGTGTTTAAGTGATAACCCAAGTTAAAATAAACATAGGCATCAAGCGTTAAGAATGACGCGCCGAGGGTTGCAATAATGGCTGCCATCCCTCGGATATGCCGAGGGTATGGAAACACTAAACTTAATGGAAATATCGTTAAAACAAAGGCAATAAAAGTAATAAAGCTGGTGTGGCTTAACCAGGTCACGAGCATATATACATAACCCATGAAGGTAGTCGGTGCACTGTCTGCAACTAAGTAGCTTAAGCTAATAAATAGCACTAACCCTATGTTTGCAAAGGTGAACCAATGGCCCCAACTTAAAAGCTGACTTACTTTTGAAGAAAACTGACTTTGTTGCGATAAATTCATAAATCTTATTTAACCGACTGTGCTAATGCTTTTGCAAAGTTGTCGGCAACAGCTTGTCTTTTCTCTGATGGTACATGCTCTTTTAAAATATGCGTGATAGAATTTCCTAAACACATAAGGCTTAAATCAACAGGCGCTTTGTGCTCTGTTAGTACATCAATCAGCTGATCAACGATTTGTTCTACTTGGTCATTAGAATATTTTGATATGATAGGCATCAGTTGGTTCGATAAAAAGAGTTATATTCCCGTATTTTAACACCAGAGGCGTGAAAAACAAAGATGACAATAGATGTTAAAAAATTAGTCGTTCACTATGTAGACAAAAAAGATGACGATACAGATATTCATTTACGCAATGATGAGATGGTTGTTAACGATAAAGTAGCCGTTTTTATAGAGCAGCTACACCATGCATATAATGGTAAGCCAGGTAAAGGCTACTGTGCATTCAGCGGCGAGAAAAACAGCATTGTTGCTTCGGCAATGCAAAGTTACCGTAACGACGAACTTGGCTTTTGGCACATGACAGAGCAAGCAACAAATGTGCTAAAAGAAGAGTTAAATAAGTATGCCTTTAACGAAACGGGTTATTTAGTTTTTTGCCATTATCAATATGTTGCAAGTGACTTTTTGTTAATTGCGATGATCAATATTAAAGAGCATTATTCAATTACTTCTGAGCTTGATTTAGCTTCATCTCGTCACTTAGATATTTCGCGTATGCAACTAGCTGCACGTGTCGATTTAACTGCGTGGGATACACAACCAGAAGATAATCGTTATGTGTCGTTTATTAAAGGTCGTGCAGGTCGTAAAGTGGCTGACTTCTTTTTAGACTTTTTAGGCTGCGAAGAGGGCATTGATCCTAAACAGCAAAGCCAAGTTATGCTTAGTGCTGTAGAAGATTATTTATCTGAGCAACAATACGACAAGTCAGAAAAAGACGAGCTACGTAAGCAAGTTTTTGATTACTGTAATGATTGCGTAACCACAGGTGAAGATGCCAACGTTAAAGAGCTTTCTGCAACCTTATCGAAAAATGACGACAGTCCATTTGAAAGCTTCTGCCAAGAGCAAAGTTATGACTTAGAAGAGTCGTTCCCTGTTGATAAGAAAACAGTCACTAGCATGGTGAAGTTCTCTGGCATGGGCGGCGGTGTTAGCGTGAGCTTTGAACGTAAACACTTAGGTGAGCGCGTCATGTATAACGAAGCAACCGATACACTGGTAATTAAAGGTATTCCACCTAATCTTAAAGACCAGCTTCAGCGCTTTATGGAGCAAGACGAAAGTTAATTTGGCTCAAGCTTAAAGGTCTAAGTTTTAAGCGATAAGATTATAAATACTCGTTTTATAGCCCAGCACTTGCTGGGCTTTTTTATTTATAAGCAATTGTGCAAGGTGAATTTAACTAATATCAATGACGTTGCTATTGCTATATCGCTTAGTTTTAATACACTCAAGGTACACACTTCCCCGATGGCTAAGGAGAGTCATTAATGAAACTTGCCCAACTAAATATTGCTCTTGCTAAATACCCATTGGATGCCCCAGAAATAAAAGACTTTGTTGATAATCTCGATTTAATTAATGGGGTGGCTGAAAACAGTGTTGGTTTTGTATGGCGATTAAAAGACGAATCAGGCGATGCCACCAATATTAAATTGTTTGATGATCCAAATATGATAATCAATATGTCTGTGTGGGAAAGCGTTGAAGATCTCAAAAATTTTATGTTTCGCACTCACCACAGAGATTTCATGCGCAGAAAAGGTGAATGGTTTCAGCGCTTATCAGAAGGTAGCTATGTTTTATGGTGGGTTGAAGATAAGCATATTCCAACACCTCAAGAGGCATTAGAAAGGTTGCAATATCTGCGAGATAACGGCGACACACTACATGCTTTTACATTTAAAAGTAATTTTACGGCTGAAGATCTAAGAGGTTAAATCGCTATTTCATTTAATACACCGAGACTAAACGTCATTGAAATAAACTCTAATACCGCTAAATTAGAGCAAACTACTTTAGTTAACGCTTTACCTTCGATATTAACACCTGCTGTAGTTGAGATTTTACCGAGTTATTTTCAGGGGATAGATTCTATAGCTGCTGCTGAAAAGTGGCTGGCTAACATGCTTAACGAGTGCCGTTTACTAATGCTGCAATCTCAACAGCAAGAAGTTGTTGGCCTTTTATTTATCTATACCGAAAACCATGATGCTCATATAGGTTATTTGTTAGCTGAGCAATATTGGGGGCGGGGTCTTGCATTTGAGTTATTGCAGGGTTTTATCAATCTGGCTAGCACTCAGTCACACTGGCATAAGCTCATCGCAGGTGTTGACGAGTCAAATACACCATCAATTAAGCTTTTAAAAAAGTTGGCTTTTGAAGAGCAAGCATCTAAGGAAAATGGCATGTTGTTTTTTGAATTTAATTTAAACCAAGGCACACAATAATGACAATAACCGCATTTTTAGTTAACTCCTTTAGTGCAAATAATACAGGCGGGAACCCAGCAGGTGTCGTTTTGAATGCAGATAAACTCACAAACGCAGAAAAACTGACGATTGCAAAAGAAATTGGCTTTTCAGAAACCGCATTTGTGGCGCAAGATCATGAAGTTGACTTTGCTGTGTCATTTTTTACGACAACTGAAGAAGTTGATTTTTGTGGCCACGCAACCCTAGCTGTGTTTGCTACGCTCTTCGAACAAGGGTTATTAAAACCTGGCTATTACACTCAACGAACAAAAGCGGGCTTGTTAGGTGTAACAATTGCCGAAGATGGGCAAATTACCATGGAGCAAGCCTTGCCAAAATACCTAGGCAACTTTGCTTATGACGACCTTGCAGGCTTATTAGGGCTTGATGAAACGACTCTTGCAGAAACTGGCTTGCCGATCGATGTAATAACTACAGGATTGCCGGATATTATAGTCGCTGTGCCGAATGGCTACTTAGATAAAATTGTTATTGATGAGGCAGCGCTTAGCGAGTTCTGCCAACAGCATAATGTGATTGGTGTGCATGCCTTTGAATTATGTGAAGAGCAAAGTGAGCTGACCGCAAGTTGTCGTAACTTTGCGCCTTTGGTTGGTATACCTGAAGAGTCAGCAACCGGTAGCGCCAGTGGCGCGCTTGCATGCTACTTATCAAAACACGTATTTGTACAGCAAGAAAACCATTTCAAGTTTGAACAAGGCCGAGCAATGGGGTGCAGTTCACATATTTCTGCCAGTGTTTATTCGGATGAGCAGGGGGTTTATAAGGTTCTTGTAGGTGGCTATGCAAATCACCTAGGTATACAAAATATTGCTTTATAAGAAGAATACATACAAAAAAGCCGCGTTATAAACGCGGCTTTTTTACTTAAGCGACTAAATTAATCAGCCGCTAAGGTTTTTGCCATATCAGCACGGGCTCTGCCAGCAGGTTTAATTGAACCTGCACGAAGGCCGCTATCTGGAATAGCTACACGCTTGTCATGGGCCATAGCCGCTGGTGTTGGCTCTGGCTCACTATCTGCAACTGGTGTAGGTTTTGCCATTGCAGCGCTTGCTGAACCTTTTACTAAAACAGTTTTTTCATTTTTAGCAGGTTCTACAGCTTTCACTGGTTCTTCAGCTTTCACTGGTTCTTCAGCTTTCACTGGTTCTTCAGCTTTCACTGGTTCYTCAGCTTKTGCTGGTTCTTCAGCTTTAACTGGCTCTTCAGCTTTAACTGGCTCTTCAGCTTGCACTGGCTCTTCAGTTTTAACTGGTTCTTCAGCTTTAACWGGTTCTTCAGTTTTAACTGGTTCTTCAGCTTTAACTGGCTCTTCAGCTTTAACTGGTTCTTCAGTTTTAACTGGCTCTTCAGCTTTCACTGGTTCTTCAGTTTTAACTGGCTCTTCAGCTTTAACTGGTTCTTCAGCTTTAACTGGTTCTTCAGCTTTAACTGGTTCTTCAGCTTTAACTGGTTCTTCAGTTTTCACTGGTTCTTCAGCTTTAACTGGTTCTTCAGTTTTAACTGGTTCTTCAGTTTTAACTGGCTCTTCAGCTTTCACTGGTTCTTCAGTTTTAACAGGCTCTTCAGCTTTTACAGGTTCTTCAGTTTCAGCCTGAGCCTGTTTTGCCTTTAGCTCAGCTTCATATTCAGCAGCAGCTTGATCTGCTACAGGAATAAATGCTGGCGCATCAGCTTTGTCATCACTCGACTTTTCATCATGCTCAGGGCGACGGCGACGTTGACCAGCAGCACGTAAGTGGCGAGGTGAACGACGAGATCGTGTACGAGGTTGAGCTTGTTCTTCATCAGTTGATGTTTCAACTACCGATTCAGTTTGCTCTGCTTGTTTAGGCTCAGCGTCAGCTTTTACTGGTTCTGTAGATACTTGCTTTTCAGCAACTGGCTGTTCTGCTTGTTCAGTTTCAACTGCTACTTTTTCTTTTGCAGGCTTAGCTGGTTTTTCAGCTTTAGGTGCTTGCTCAGTTGTTTCAGTCGTTTGTACTGCTTTTGCTTCATCTGCGCTTTCATCTGTTACGCGAACTTTTTTGCGTAAGTTGCGACGTTGACGACGAACCTTAGGTTTAGTTTCCTTTGGCTGCTCAGATTTCGTCTCTGGTGCAGTGTCTTTATTCGTTTGTTCTACATCATCATTACGTTTTTCATTACGTTTTCTGTTGTTAGAATTACGACGACGTTTGTTGCGATTCTCGTTACCTTCTTTTTGCTCAGGCTTATTTGAAGTATTTGTGTTTTCTTCTTTAGCTTGTGCATCGTCAGGGCGTTTATTACGAGAGTTGCGACGGCGTTGGTTGTTGCTACGACGACGGTTGTCGTTGTTGCGACGATTATTGCTACGTCTTTGTGCTGCTTTTTTCTCTTCTTGCTCTTTTTCAGCTTCTTCTTCGGCATTGCTGAATAACGACTTGAAGAACTTACCAATTGCAGCAAATAATCCACCTTCTGACTTTTTAGCCGAAGGAGTCGTTTGCTCAGCTTTTGGTGCAGCTTGAGGTGCAGGTGTAGTAGGCATAACAACACCTTTAAGAACCGGCTCTTCACGAACTGGTGCTGAAGGCGCTTTAGCCATTTCAAATGCTTCTGGCTCAGGAGCAACAACTTGCTCGTAGCTTACTGTTTCGATTGTTTCGTCTTTACGTAAGCGAACTACTTCGTAATGTGGCGTTTCCATGTGTTGATTAGGAATGATCACAACATCAACGTTATGGCGTTTTTCGATGCGTTGCACGCTACGACGTTTTTCGTTTAATAGGTAAGCGGCAACAGCCACAGGCACTTGTGCATTTACTTGTGATGTATTGTCTTTAATTGCTTCTTCTTCGATTAAACGAAGGATAGACAGTGCAATTGATTCGTTAGAACGAATCGTACCTTGACCATTACAACGAGGACATGGACCTTGGCTTGCTTCACCTAATGAAGGGCGTAAGCGCTGACGCGACATTTCAAGCAGACCAAAGCGTGAGATCTTACCAATCTGAACACGGGCACGGTCAGGACGAGCAGCGTCTTTTAAACGATTCTCTACTTCGCGTTGGTGGCGTGGTGGAGTCATATCGATGAAGTCGATAACAATAAGACCACCTAAGTCACGTAAACGTAATTGACGGGCAATCTCGTCTGCTGCTTCTAAGTTAGTATTAAGTGCTGTTTCTTCGATATCACCGCCTTTAGTGGCTTTAGATGAGTTGATATCGATAGACGTAAGTGCTTCAGTTGGGTCAATTACAATTGAACCACCTGATGGTAAGCGAACTTCACGTTGGAAAGCAGATTCAATTTGGCTTTCAATTTGGTAGTGAGTGAATAGTGGTACATCGCCCTGATAAAGCTTAACGCGGCTCATGAAATCTGGACGGAAACGCTCAATATGCGCTTTCGCTTCTTCAAATACACGTGCTTTATCAATTAAAATTTCACCAATATCACGACGTAAATAGTCACGGATTGCGCGGAAAATTACGTTACTTTCTTGGTGAATTAAGAACGGAGCAGGGCCGCTATCAGCAGCTTGCTGAATCGCTTGCCAATGCACTAATAGTGCTTTTAAGTCGTACTCTAGTTCTTCAAATGATTTACCAACACCTGCAGTACGAACAATTAAGCCCATGCCTTTAGGTAGTTCTAAACGGCTTAGTGCTTCTTTAAGTTCAGTACGCTCATCACCTTCGATACGGCGAGAAATACCACCGGCACGAGGGTTGTTAGGCATAAGTACTAAATAGCTACCTGCAACGCTGATAAAAGTCGTTAACGCAGCGCCTTTTTGGCCACGCTCTTCTTTATCAACTTGCACAATGACTTCTTGGCCTTCTTTGATCACGTCACGGATATTTGGACGACCTTGGAATGTATAGCCTTGTGGGAAGTAGGTGCGGGCTATTTCTTTAAGAGGAAGGAAACCGTGTCTTTCAGCGCCATAATCAACAAAGGCAGCTTCTAGTGACGGTTCGATACGGGTAATTTTACCCTTGTAAATATTTGCTTTTTTTTGTTCGTGACCTGGGCTCTCTATGTCTAAATCATACAGGCGCTGGCCATCAACCAGTGCAACGCGCATTTCTTCTTGCTGCGTCGCATTGATTAGCATACGTTTCATATTGTTACTCTACTAATTCTGTCGCTGACATGACGATATAAACACGTCTGTTCAGTGGTTTCTGACGGTTGTTTTTGTGCAGTCTCACGACTGGGTAAAGTCAAAACCTGAAGTTGTTTGCTTACATTGAGCATCACTAAGTGTGGCTGACAATAACATGTTGTCACGTTATTAAATTCTTATAGGTGTCAAAACTGCCGCCAATTCTGCGGTTTTAATTTACGAGTTTTGTCCCGAAGTCGACCATGTTCAAATTTTTATTCAATGTCTTGCTACAACAGCTGCTTCTGAATGACGTTGCTACGTCGTCACTATCAGTCAATTTATCTTGTTCAATTGCTTTTTATGTTCATTAATCAACATTCGTGCTCAAATTATTCAGGCAATATATTACGCGCATCGCCGATAATTGAACGCTCGTGTTGGCTGGGTAATTATAAAAGCTTTGGAAAACTTAGCGCGGATCTGTATGATCGGCAACCCAGAATATGCTTCACGAATGTATTAATGTGATAAAAGCACCGTTGTTACTCGCAAACTTATGTTCGCGACGGTGATTATCCCACTATTACAGTCGCGTTAGCAACTAAATTATTTACTTAAATCAGTGATTAGGCAATGTCAGAAAAAACCGGCTTACAAGTTTCGTTTGTTACCATAGGTGAAGACCATCTAGGTCAACGTATTGATAACTTTCTTATTACTCACCTAAAAGGTGTGCCTAAAAGTGCAGTTTATAAAATCCTTCGTAAAGGCGAAGTGCGAGTAAATAAAAAACGCATAAAACCTGTCTACAAACTACAACTAAACGATGTGATTCGTATTCCACCTATCAAAGTGGCCGAAAAAGAAGAGTTTGTGCCAAAGAAACTCGATAAAGTAAAACAACTTGAAGACGCCATTTTGTTTGAAGACAAGTATTTAATGGTGATCAACAAGCCTTCGGGTATGGCTGTGCATGGTGGCAGTGGCCTAAGTTATGGCTTAATCGAAGCACTTCGCGTACTTCGTCCTGAAGAGCGTAGTTTAGAGCTTGTACACAGACTAGACCGTGACACATCAGGTTGCTTGCTTATTTCTAAACGTCGTTCAGTGTTAACTGATTTACATAAACAGTTACGTGAAAAAACCATGGAGAAAAACTATTGGGCATTAGTTGATGGTCAATGGGATTCTAAAACGAAAAACGTTACCGAAGGACTTCGTAAAAACACCTTAAAGTCTGGTGAGCGTGTGGTGCGTGTTGATAATACTGAAGGTAAACCATCGCACACGCGTTTTCGTGTGCTTGAGCGATATGCTGAGTGCTCATTAGTACAAGCGTCGCCGGTAACGGGGCGTACTCACCAAATTCGTGTGCATACGCAATGTAAAGGTCATCCAATTGCTTGTGATGATAAATATGGCGTTGCAGAGTTCGATCAATACGTGAATAAACTGACTGGTTTAAATCGTTTGTTTTTACATGCCCACGATTTACGTTTTATGCACCCTAAAAATGAAACAACCATGCATGTTGAAGCGCCACTCGATAATGCACTTCAAAATTGTATCAAAAAGCTACGTGCAGATAATGAACAAGTTTAAGCTGGTTATTTTTGATTGGGATGGCACAGTGATGGACTCTGTGCCAAAAATTGTTACCTGCCTGCGAAATACTGCGCGAGACTTAGGTATTCCTGTTCCAACAGAGCAACAAGCAAAAGACGTTATTGGTTTATCGCTGGCAAAAGCCACTGAAGTTCTTTTTCCGGCGCATTTACATTTAAGCGACGAACTCGTTGCAGGTTACAAAGCACAGTACCGTGAGTTAGATGTTACACCTGCACCTTTATTTAAAGATGTAGAATCCGTTTTAAAGCAGTTAAGTGATGCAGGCATGCAATTGGCAGTGGCTACCGGTAAAGGACGTGAAGGCATTGATAGGCTTCTTAATGAGTCAGGCCTTGTGAAGTATTTTGTGAATGTAAAATGCTCTGACGATGCTGAGTCGAAGCCATCTCCAGATATGCTTGAGCAAATTTTACTTGAGCAGGGCATCGCAAAAGGTGATGCTGTGATGATTGGCGATAGCCAATTGGATATGGCAATGGCTAATGCCGCAGGTATTACTTGTATTGGAGTGAGTTTTGGTGCCCATAGCCCGGCGCAGTTGCAACAACATACGCCGTTATGTGTTGTTGATTCATACCAACAACTTTTGCAGGTTTTAACTACGCCCCTTGCAGAGTTAACACGTCAACACCAAACTCAGCCAGCACTTTAGTTAGTGTGATCAGTGGCAGGCCTATCAATGTATTAGGGTCATCGCCACTGAGCTTTTCAAATAAACATATCCCGAGTCCTTCACTTTTAAAGCTGCCTGCACAATTGTAGGGCTCCTCGGCATCACAATAAGCATTGATCTGCTCAAGTGTGAGTGCTTTAAATGTCACATCAAATGGCACCACGGTGGTAATTGCTTTATCGCTTTGTATATCAAATACACTTAAACCCGTTAAAAAGGTCACTGTATGGCCACTGAAAGATGATAGCTGCTTAATGGCATTCTCTTTAGTATGAGGTTTACCTAAAATTGTATCGTTGAATACCGCAACTTGATCAGAGCCAATTACCAAACCTTCACTATAATGTTGTTTGGCAACACGGGCTTTTTGTTCGCTTAAACGAGCAACTAATTGCTCTGGCGTTTCAGCTGCGATAGGGGACTCATCAATATCTGGAGAAAAACTTTGAAAAGGTAAGTTAAACTTCGTTAATAATTGCTGTCTAAATGGTGAGCTTGACGCTAATATAAGTGTTGGTTTCATAATAAATTCTGGATGAAAATTGTATTTTGCCAAGGATAAGCCACAATGAATCCGAAAACAAAGCAGAAGATCGTTAAAAACCTATCAAAATTGGTTTTTTACTTTGACTAACTTACTAACTATCTATATGATGCAGCCCCTATGCAAAAGGTGAAAATTCCCATCACTCTTCATCCCAGCAAAGCAGCTCAACATCGTTTAACGTATGACGGTATTGTCCCGCTTGAAAAACTTTCTCGTTTAGAGCAAGTTGTGCAGGAGGAAGCAGGTGAAATAGCGGTAAAGATTCATTGCAAAATTGACGAGCAAGGTTTAGTGGTAATAAGTGGTAACTTATCAACACATGTAACTGTAACTTGCCAACGCTGTAATGGAGAATTAGGGTTGGATTTGGAACAAGACTTTGTGTATTCGCCAATTGGTTTGGATGCAGAGTCAGATCATCTACCTGAAGGTTACGATGAAGTAGAGCTGGACGAAAACGGTGAAATCAACGTATTTGAGTTAATCGAAGACGAACTGATTTTAGCTATTCCAATAGTGCCTACTCACAACGAAGCTTCATGCAGTTATTCATCAGAGCCTACTAGCTTTGGTAAATTAGCAGCAAAAGATGACAAACCAAATCCATTTGATATTTTGAAACAACTTAAGAAAGATTCTTAGGAGAAGACTAATGGCTGTACAAAAAAGCAAAAAGTCTCGTGCAAGACGCGGCATGCGCCGTTCACACGATGCGATCAGTGGTCCAACTTTAACTGTAGATCAAGTTTCTGGTGAGACTCACCGTCGTCACCACGTAACTGCTGACGGTTACTACAAAGGCGTTAAAGTAATTTCTAACTAAGAGATTGCTATATGCTGACCAATCTAACCATAGCGTTAGATATGATGGGGGGCGATTACGGCCCCCGTTCATCTATCCCCGCTGCCGTGCAAGCGGTAAATGCTAATACCAACTTAAGACTCATCTTATGTGGTAATCAGCAAGTTATTCTAAAAGAACTCGAAGCACTCGATTCTGTTTCACACCCTCGTTTAATTATTCGCCATTGTAGCGAAGTCGTCACAAATGCGTGTGAACCTGCTTCAGCGGTTCGTTCTAAAAAAGATTCATCAATGCGAGTTGCCCTCGATTTAGTTAAATCGGGTGAAGCGCAAGCGTGTGTAAGCTCTGGTAATACAGGCGCGTTATTTTTTATGGCGCATTATGTATTAAAGATGCTTCCAGGCGTAAAACGTCCTGCATTAATCTCTGCTGTTCCAACTGAACGTAAAAACCCTGTTTATTTACTTGATTTAGGCGCTAATGTGCATTGTGACGCACAAACCCTTTATCAATTTGGCATTATGGGTTCTGTGGTAGCAGGGCAGGCACTTGGGTGTGATAACCCAAGAGTTAGTTTATTGAATATTGGCTCTGAAGACATCAAAGGGCATGAAGGAATAAAACAAGCTGCACAGTTAATGCAGCAGTGTGAATATCTCAACTACACAGGTTACAGTGAAGGTAGTGATATTTTCAGCGGAAAAGCCGATGTTATTGTGTGCGAAGGATTTGTAGGTAATGTGGCATTAAAAACCTGTGAAGGTATTGCCAAACTGATCATGCATAAACTCACCAAAGCCTTACACAAACATTTCTTATACAAAAGTTTAGCGTTTTTATTGCGTCCAGTGATAAAAAAACTCTACAAGCGGGTGAACCCCGACCAGTATAACGGCGCAAGTCTGGTAGGATTGCGCGGTATTGTTGTTAAAAGCCATGGCAATGCCTCACCAAAGGCGTTTCATGCTGCTATTGATGAAGCCGCGCGGGAAGTCGAACGCCAACTCCCTGAAAAAATCGCTGCGATTTTTGAGCAAACACATCCAACAACAAAGTAGTGCAGCATATCTAAAACTTGTTATGCTGCCTGCTACAGAATATTTTTTTGTTTAATTATAAGAGCAAAGTATGGCACATAAAATTGCACTCGTATTTCCAGGTCAAGGCTCACAAACTGTGGGCATGTTATCTGAACTATTAGCTGATTCTCAAATTGCTAAAGCAACATTCGCTGAAGCATCTGAAGCTCTTGGCTATGATCTAGCTGCACTTGTACTAAATGGTCCAGAAGAAGAATTAAATCAAACCCATCGTACACAACCAGCACTTCTTACTGCTAGTGTTGCTATTTACCGTCAATGGTTAGACGCAAACCCTGATGCCGATGTTGTTATGGCTGGTCACAGTTTAGGCGAGTATTCAGCATTAGTTTGTGCTGGCGTTGTAAGCTTAAGCGAAGCCGTTAAACTAGTAGAAAATCGTGGTTTATATATGCAAGAAGCAGTACCTGCGGGTGTTGGTTCTATGGCTGCAATCATCGGCTTAGGTGATGACGAAATCAAAGCTGCCTGTGACGCATCAGCAAATGGTGAAGTTGTTTCACCAGTAAACTACAACTCACCAGGTCAGGTTGTTATCGCTGGCCACAAAGCGGCAGTTGAGCGTGCATCAGAAGCATGTAAAGAAGCAGGTGCTAAACGTGCTTTACCACTTGCAGTAAGCGTACCTTCTCACTGTGAACTAATGAAACCAGCTGCTGAGAAATTAGCTGCTGATTTAGCCGCTTTAACATTTAATACACCTAAGTGTGATGTAATCAACAACGTTGATGTAAAAGCTGAGCAATCAAGTGAAGCAATTAAAGATGCATTAGTACGCCAACTATACAGCCCAGTACGCTGGACTGAAACTGTACAAGCATTAGTTGCGCAAGGTATCACACAAAGCTATGAGTTTGGCCCAGGTAAAGTATTAACGGGCCTTGCTAAACGAATTGATAAAGCAATGGTATGTGGTGCGGTTAATACGCAAGCTGCTATTGATGAAGCGAAATAAGTAGGAATAGAATGACAAATTTATTTTCTCTTGAGGGCAAGGTTGTCCTAATCACTGGTGCAAGCCGTGGTATTGGTAAAGCGATTGCAAATACGCTAGTTGCACAAGGTGCAAAAGTAGCGGGTACTGCAACAAGCGAATCAGGTGCTGCTAAAATCAGTGAATATCTAGGTGACAACGGTAAAGGTTATGCCCTTAACGTTACAGATCCTGAATCGATTGAGGCGACACTTGCTGCGATCAAGGCTGATTTAGGCGATATCGACGTATTAGTTAACAATGCAGGTATTACTCGCGATAACTTATTAATGCGTATGAAAGACGGTGAGTGGGATGACATCATCGACACGAACCTAAGCTCAATTTTCCGTTTATCTAAGGCTGTTTTACGCCCTATGATGAAAAAGAAAAATGGTCGTATCATTAATATCGGTTCTGTAGTGGGCACTATGGGTAATGCGGGTCAAGCTAACTATGCTGCAGCGAAAGCGGGTGTAATTGGTTTTACTAAGTCATTAGCACGCGAAGTGGCATCACGTGGCATCACTGTGAACGTTGTTGCACCGGGTTTTATCCAAACAGATATGACAGACGAGCTGACTGAAGACCAAAAAGCAGCTACGCTTGCAAATGTACCTGCAGGGCGTTTAGGTCAACCTGAAGAAATCGCTGCTGCGGTATGCTATTTAGCATCTGACGCTGCTGCGTATGTATCAGGCGAAACATTGCACGTAAATGGCGCGATGTACATGGTTTAATGAAAGTTAGCAAAAATTTGCTAGCGAAAGATTATCGAAAATTGTTGAAATTTTTGTGATCTTGCTTTAAACATACTTGAATTCGCTATGAAAATAAGCGATAAATGAACAAATACTATTCGAGAGGTTTGACCAGATAAGTAATTATCAGCAAATCCTTGAATCACAGAATTATGCGGCGTAAACTACGCCGCAATCTGAAAATAACGCATTGGCGTTTTTAATAAAGGAAAGAAGAATGAGCGACATCCAAGAACGCGTAAAGAAAATTATCATTGAGCAACTAGGTGTTAAAGAAGAAGAAGTAAAACATGAAGCTTCTTTCGTTGACGACTTAGGTGCTGATTCACTTGACACTGTAGAACTAGTAATGGCTCTTGAAGAAGAGTTCGACACTGAGATCCCAGACGAAGAAGCTGAAAAGATCACTACAGTTCAAGCTGCAATCGATTACGTTACAGCTCACGCTGAGTAATTTTACGCATTTTGATTTTAAGGGCAGCATTAAGCTGCCCTTAGTCTATCTATAGAATGATACTAATAAATTTGGTATACACCCCACCTAAAATAATTTCCTTATTGGAGGCAACCCGTGGCTAAACGTCGAGTCGTCGTAACTGGCTTAGGAATGTTGACACCGCTAGGTAATGATGTTGAATCTACTTGGCAAGGTTTGTTAAACGGTAAAAGTGGTATTCAAACTATCACGCATTTCGATACCTCAAGTTTCGGCACCAAATTCGCAGGTTTGCTGAATGACTTTGATGCATCAGCTTACATGTCACCGAAAGATGCAAAGAAAATGGATTTGTTTATCCAATATGGCATTGCAGCGGGTGTACAAGCACTACAAGATTCTGGTCTAGAGATCACTGAAGAAAACGCCACTCGTGTTGGTGTAGCAGTGGGTTCTGGCATCGGTGGTTTAACTTTAATTGAAGAAAACCACATTAAACTATTAAATAGCGGCCCGCGTAAGCTTTCTCCGTTTTACGTACCTTCGACCATTATCAATATGATCTCTGGTCATTTATCGATTATGCACGGTTTACGTGGCCCTAATATTTCAATCGTTACAGCCTGTACTACAGGTCTGCATAACATTGGTCATGCTGCGCGTATGATTGCATACGGCGATGCAGATGCAATGGTAGCCGGTGGTGCTGAAAAAGCATCGACACCAATTGGTATGGGTGGCTTTAATGCGGCACGTGCATTATCAACTCGTAACGACGATCCACAAGCTGCATCTCGTCCTTGGGATAAAGACCGTGATGGTTTTGTTCTTGCTGATGGTGCTGGTGTTATCGTACTTGAAGAATATGAGCATGCTAAAGCACGTGGCGCGAAGATCTACGCTGAACTCGTTGGTTTTGGTATGAGTGGCGATGCATATCACATGACATCTCCACCTGAAGACGGTGCAGGCGCAGCTCTAGCGATGGAAAATGCCCTAAACGATGCACAAGTTAATGCAGACCAAGTTGGTTACATTAATGCTCACGGTACATCGACGAATGCAGGCGATAAAGCCGAAACATCCGCTGTTAAAACTATTTTTGGTGATGCAGCGAAAGATGTGATGGTAAGTTCATCTAAATCAATGATGGGTCACTTGTTAGGTGCAGCAGGCTCGGTAGAGTCAATTATTACTATCTTGTCACTTGTTGACCAGAAAGTAAGCCCTACAATCAACCTTGATAACCCAGATGAAGGCTGTGATTTAGACTACGTACCGCACACTGCACGTGACGCTAAATTGGATTACGCACTATGTAATTCATTTGGTTTTGGTGGTACTAATGGCTCGTTGCTGTTTAAAAAGGTATAATTCTTTTTAACAACGGACTAAAAAGAAGAGCCCAGTTGTTTAACTGGGCTTTTTTGTATGAATAAATTAAAACAAACAATAAAAATAATCACACCAGACACCACAATAAGCACGCAAGATCGTGGCTTAAATTATGGTGATGGCTTTTTTACCACAGCCTCTGTGATGAATTCTGTCGTTGAGCACTGGGATTTACACAAAGCGCGTTTAGATGAATGCGCGCAAAGACTATTTTTCCCCGAATTAGATTTAACCGCAATTGAGCGTGAAGTTAACCACGCAATCAGTGATACACAAACCGGTATTTTAAAAATAGTTGTCACCCGTGGTGCAGGTGGGCGTGGTTATGGCTTACCAAACACACCAAGTATCCAAGTGCTGATCAGTACCATGCCTGCAGTTTCACACTATAAAAGTTGGCAGCAGCAGGGGGCAAATCTTGAAATCAGCGACGTGAAACTTGCACATCAACCTTTACTTGCAGGCTTAAAAACATTGAACCGTTTAGAGCAAGTGCTTATCAAAAAGCAAATGAGCAGCCTTGAATGTGATGACGTTGTTGTACTTGATTATGATAACAATGTGATTGAGTGCTCTACTGCAAATATTTTTGCTATTAAAGACGGTCAAGTTATATCACCTAAGTTAGACCGTTGCGGTATCACTGGGGTTTATCTCAGCGCTTTATGTGATAAGTTAGCCATTGAATTTAAAGCAATCCAACTAGATGAGCTTTTAGCTATGGATGCCGTATTTATGTGTAACAGTTTAATGGGCGTGGTTCCCGTTGCACGAATTGCTGATACACAGTTTGATATTGAATGCAGTAAAGCGCTATTAACGGCGCAGTTTGCCAAGGAGAGTGTGTGATAAAAGTCATTGTTAGCGTGCTGTTATTAGCATTGCTATGTTGTGGTATTGGCTATCAACAACTTCAATCAGCATTAAAAATGCCGTTAAAAGTTGAAAATAGTACTTTATTTAAAGTGGAGCGTGGCACCGGCTTTAATCAACTTTGCCAAGCATGGCAAACAAAGCAGTGGGTTGATAGTTGTTTTAAATTTCAGGTACTCGCTAAATTAGATCCTACGCTTACGGATTTAAAAGCGGGTCTTTATGAACTGGATACAAGCGCTGTGATTGATAATATTCGCCGTATTAATCAAGGTGCACAAGTGAGCTTTAGCTTCACAATTATTGAAGGTCAGCCACTTCGTGACGTTGTTGCTAATATTCAAAAGCAAGCGCATTTAAGCCAAGACTTAGATACAGAAAATTTAGCGACGCAGATAAGTAACACGCAAGAGAATTTAGAAGGCTGGTTGTTCCCTGATACCTATCACTACCATAGCGAAGATAGTGCCAGCGGCTTATTAAAACGCGCATACAACAAAATGCAGCAGGAATTAGACACCGCATGGCAAACTAGAGCGCCAGATTTAGTATTAAGCTCACCGTATGAAGCGTTAATACTGGCTTCTATCATCGAAAAAGAAACGGGCCTTGCTTCTGAGCGACCATTAATTTCTGCGGTATTTACCAATCGTTTAAAAACCAATATGCGCTTACAAACCGATCCAACGGTTATTTATGGTATTGGTGCTGATTTTGATGGCGATATAAAACGAAAAGATTTAACAACCTATACACCGTATAACACGTATAAAATAAAAGGCTTGCCGCCAACACCCATAGCCATGCCTTCGAAAGCAGCGATTTTGGCCGCGGTTAATCCACCTGAGTCTGAATATGTGTATTTTGTTGCGAAAGGGGATGGCAGCCATCAATTTTCGAAAACATTGCAAGAACATAATCGAGCGGTAAAGCAGTACCAATTAAACTAACAACCAGAATTGAGTCATATGACAGCGAAATTTATAGTGATTGAAGGCCTAGAAGGGGCCGGAAAATCAACGGCTATTGCCGTATGCCAAGCTTATTTAGAAAACAAGCAAGTCGATTTTATTAATGTACGTGAGCCTGGCGGTACAGCTATGGCTGAAGAGCTGCGTAATATCGTCAAACAGGCTCACCAAGAAACAGTGACGAGTGAAACAGAGCTGTTAATCATGTATGCAGCACGTTCGCAATTGGTTGCTAATGTTATTAATCCGGCACTTGAAAAGGGCACTTGGGTTTTAGGTGATCGCCATGATCTTTCATCACAAGCATATCAAGGTGGTGGTCGTGGTATTGAACAAACTAAACTCTCTTTTTTAGCTGATATGGTGCTAAATGGTTTAAAGCCTGATTTAACCATTTATTTAGACATTGACCCAGCTGTGGGTCTTGCTCGCGCTAAAGGACGTGGTGAACTTGATCGTATCGAACAAGAAGCATTAGGCTTTTTTGAGCGCACTCGCGCACGCTACCTTGAAATAGCTAACACTGATAGCAGTATCAAAATTGTGGATGCAAACCAAACAATGCCAGAAGTACATGCGGCAATCACTACCGTGCTTGATAACTTTTTTGCAGGTTTAAATTAATATGCCTTTGCCGTGGCTTGAAGGGCTTTATCAGCAACTTGCGCAAAGTTTTGCACAGCAACGCTTTCATCATGCACAGCTATTTAATGGTGATAAAGGTGTTGGCAAGCAACGTTTAGTCGATTCGCTCGCTGATGGGCTACTTTGTGCGTCACCTGTAAACTTAAAAGCCTGTGGCAATTGTAAAAGCTGCCAACTAAATCAAGCGGGTACTCATCCTGATAAACGCGTTGTAAAGGTAGAAGGCCAAACAATAGGCGTTGATGAAATTCGGGAGATCAGTGATTTTATCAACCATTCAGCAGCGCAAAATGGTAACAAAGTAGTGGTGCTTGAACAGTGTCACAAAATGACCACTGCAGCGGCTAATGCTTTATTAAAGACCCTTGAAGAGCCAAGTTTGCGCCGTTATTTATTGTTAACGTGCGAACAAACAGCATTATTACCTGCAACAATTTTAAGTCGCTGTGCGGTACACGAAATAAAGGTTAACCCAGAATATACAACACAATGGTTAGCATCACTGAACATTGCTAATTATTCATGGTTAGAGTTGTTCGCTAGGCAGCCACTGCTTGTTCAGCAGTGGCAAAATGATAACCAACTTGAAGCTATTGATTCACTCTTTAAATTTGCAACTAAGCTAAAAGACAGCCATAATTTCAGTGCGTTAGTCGACATCCTTAATAAAGATCATAGCTTGGTTAATGTATTTGCCTTGTTTTTAACAGAGCATCTTAAAACGCAATTAGTATTAGGAATGGACTTTTTCAATTATCAAAAAGCACAATCTGCTATTTCAGAGTTTCTTTATAACAGCTCGCATGTGCTTGGCTTAAATATGGATCTAGCCATTTCACAATTAGCGTTTACTTTACGTGAAAGTCAAAATTAGGATATATCGTGCAAGAATTATTAGTAGATATCGAAGACTTAGAAGAATTATACCGCTGTTACATGCCTTATCTAAAAAATGGTGGTTTGTTTGTTCGCACTAATATGCGCTTTGAAATGGGTCATTCATTGGCTTTAAAAGTAACATTACCAGATGCACTAGAGGATGATGTAGTAACGGGTAAAGTTGCTTGGATCACACCACAAGGTGCGCAAAGCTCAAACCCGCCAGGTATTGGTGTGAATTTTATCGATGATAAAACCAATTTGAATGCCAAAATCGAAAAACTACTCGGTACTATGTTAAACTCAGGCAATCCGACCTATACCATGTAATAAAAGTAGTACCATGATTGTAGATTCTCATTGTCATTTAGACAGGCTTGATTTCGATAAACTCGACCTTAATTTAGACCAAGTACTCGATAATGCTCGTGCAAAGAAAGTAGAACACTTTTTATGTGTAAGCGTAACTTTAGATCAATTCCCATCAATGCTGGATAAAATTAAGAACTATCCAGATGTTTCTGCATCATGTGGTGTGCATCCACTTGATCAAAAAGACGCACTCGATAAGCAAAAGCTTATTTCACTTGCAAGCCACGACAAAGTGGTAGCAATTGGTGAAACGGGTCTTGATTACTATTACTCAAAAGACACCCATATTGTTCAGCAAGAAAGCTTTGTTGGTCATATCGACGTTGCCAATGAGCTAAATAAGCCGCTTATTATTCATACACGAGACGCTAGAGAAGACACCATTAACTTAATGCGCGCCCACAATGCTGAGAATTGTGGTGGTGTATTACATTGCTTTACAGAAAACTGGGATATGGCCAAAAAAGCCATTAATATGGGCTTTTATATTTCGATTTCGGGCATTGTTACGTTTAAAAATGCCGTAGAGTTAAAAGACGTTGTAAAGCAAATTCCGCTAGATCGCTTACTAATCGAAACAGATTCACCGTATTTAGCGCCTGTTCCATATCGTGGTAAAACAAATCAACCAGCCTATGTTGAAGATGTGGCTTACTACATCGCTGAGTTAAAAGGGCTTACTTTTAACGAATTAGCTGAAGCAACAACCAACAACTTTTACTCGTTGTTTAATCAAGCTAAAAGGGCGTAATAGTGGACGGCGTATCGAACTTACCTCAGTTAGTAATGGGGCCAATGGTACGCCGAGCAGATGCAGGGCGAGTGTGCTTTCAATTTGTTACAACTAGGCCTTGCCACTACCGAATAGAGTTTAGCGGTGTTGAAACATTCTCTAGCTTAGAATCAATCCAGTTAGGGCAACACCTTTACTTAAATTTCATAAATGTCATACCAGTCAGTGGCCAGTTTGCAGTTGATTCACTGATCTATTATTCGTTACATGATGAAGAAAAAAGCCTTGATTTATCGTCTTATTGCTATGAACGTGCAGAATCTCCAGCATTTGTGATCCCAAATCGACTCGATAGAATTCTGCATGGTTCGTGTCGTAACCCTCATCACCCTGCAAAAGATAGCCTTGTAGCTGCAGATAATTGGCAAAATGATCAGCGCCAGTCACTTAATGCAGGTGCTGATCTATTATTGTTATCTGGCGACCAAATATATGCGGATGATGTCGCAGGGCCTATGCTGCTCGCGATTGAAAAAGTGATTAGCTTGTTTGGAGTGTTTTCAGAGCCAGCGCTTGATTTAGATTTACCAGAAGAGTTTGAGCAGCAACTTTATCAGCGCCATTTACACTTACCTAAAGTACCTTGGCAAAAACGGAGCAAATTTGGTGTTGGTTATTGGCTTAAAAAAGATGAGCCACACTTCTCAAGCTTAAAAGCTGAAAACCACTTAATTCATTTTCAAGAATTTATAGCGCTATATTTATTAAACTTCAGTGCTGTTACTTGGCAGCTAATTGAGTTTGAATCAATTGAATGCCCAGCATTAGCCCCTAAATACGCTAACCTATTTAAACTTGAAAAGGACGCACTGGTTGGCTTTGCAAATGGCCTTCAGAGTGTTGAAAGATTATTCGCCAATGTGTCGACACTAATGATGTTTGATGATCATGATGTCACCGATGATTGGAACTTAACAGCAGGGTGGGAGCAAGCTATTTATCAGCACCCAGCTAGCCGTCGTATTGTAAATAATGGCCTGATTAGTTATTGGTTAATGCAAGGAATTGGTAATGATGCCGGTGATAACACTTTGTCTTTATTACCCAGTTTTAAACAAAGCCTGCAACAACAGAGCTGGCATTTTAAAGACTTTGATAAGCTAATACTCAATTTTAACCATTGGCATTACGAGCTTAATACCATCCCCAAAGTTGTGGTTCTCGATACCCGAACCCATCGCTGGCGTAATGAGCAAAATTTCAATGAACCATCAGGCTTACTTGATTGGGAAAGGCTCATTGAATTAGAAGAAAGCTTATTGTCTCACGATAAAGTGATTATTGTATCTCCAGCACCGGTGTTTGGTGTTAAATCGATTGAAGCAATCCAAGCTATTTTTAATTTTTGCGGGCAGCCATTGTTGGTTGATGTTGAAAACTGGATGGCCCATGAAGGTTCTGCTAAAAAACTGCTAGATACTTTTCGCCGTGAAGATACGCCAAAAGAAACCTTGATCCTCTCTGGTGATGTCCATTATTCATTTTGTTTTTCAGTGCAAAAGCGCTTTGGTAAACATAAAAACCGAATTTGGCAGTTGACTGCCAGTGGTATTAAAAATGAGTTCCCACGCAAACTTATTAATGTACTCGATAAACTCGACTCAATTTTATATGCCCCGAAAAGCCCACTTAACTTTTTCACTAAACGTTGGCAAATGGAAGTTGATAAACATCAAACCAAAGGCGAAGGACAAAAGTATTTGGTCAGTAATGCGGCTATCAGCTTAATTGAGCTCAATGATGGCTTACTCGCTAAATATGAACTTATTCACGCTGATAACCAAATAACTGAATTCGATTTAAACGATAATTAATCGATTGCTTTTGAATAAAAAAACGCCCAGAACGAATCCGCATTGTTCTGGGCTTAGGGGGTGGCTCGTGTGAGCCTGCGCTAACTATAAAAAAACACCTTCTAAATTCAGTAGGGAGAAGTAGAAAGTACTTTTAAGTGTAGTTAATCAGCAGGAAATTGCACGGTAAATGTACAAATTTTATACTAGTTTAAAATCAGTCTGTTACAGCTTTTTACCTAAATTAGCGCCTTATTTATACAGTCTTTATGCGCAACTTATACCCAAGTTATCAACTGGGCATTTTGGACCAAATCACGAGGTAATGAGTTCTTAATTTTATTCTTTTGCCACTTACCTAGGCCTACCGGACAACCACATAACATTAAAACTACTTCACCATTATCTTGCGTTGGTTTTTCGAGCCTAATATCTTTACCGTTAAAGTAATCGTTTGCTTGGCAAACAGACATCTCAAAGGTATTTTTATCGCAATCTTGGCCAAAGACAGTGGCAAACTCGTGAGTTAAGCGAACACCGCCTTTGTGGATCACACCAAGTTGAATACCTAAACGAGAGTATTTAATTTTATCTTGCAGTTCTTCAAAGCCATCAGGAAACAACCAAAGCTCTTTATCACGCTGCATTAACGTGCCTTTGAGTGATTTTAGACCGAACTGTTTTTTAATTGTTTGCATAAACGCTTGGCTTTGTATTTTATCAAACTCAGCAAACGGAAATGCGCCTTTTTTAATTTTTTGATTTGGGTTATCGCTTGATGCTACTTTCTTAAATTTAGCGATGAAGAAACCTTCACTGTCGTAAGTTTGCGGCCAAACATGTAAATACCCTTCACTGGTTGTCGCTTTGTCTGCGCCATCAAACAGGCTGTCGAGCGGTTGTACTTCGATGCAATCAGGGAACTCTGATAATAGATACTCACACACTTGTTGGTTTTCAAGGGGTGTTAAAGTACAGGTCGAATAGACTAATGTGCCGCCTGGTTTTAAGGCATAAAAGGCACTTTTGATAAGGGCTTTTTGCACAGCAGCAATATCAATATTAGATTCGATTGACCAATTCTTTAGGGCGTCTGCATCTTTACGAACCGTGCCTTCACCTGAACACGGAGCATCTAGCAAAATGCTGTCGAAGCACTCATACATGTAATCCCCGAATATCACACCGTCAAAATGTGATAATGCGCAATTACCCACACCCATACGTTTGAGGGTTGCAGCCAATACTTTTAAGCGTGACGATGACAACTCATTGGCCACTAACACGCCACTATTATCCATCATGGCGGCGATTTGTGATGTTTTTGAACCTGGTGCCGATGCCATATCAAGTACCGCGTCGCTTTGCTTAACTTCGGCTCTCAGTGCTACCGGCGGTAACATTGAGCTGGCTTCTTGCACATACATAGCACCACTTAAATGTAAATCGGTATTACCGATTGCAAGGGCGGCTTCTTCGTCGCTTGGTCGTGTTAGCCAGAACCCTTCTTCGCACCATGGAATTGCTGTTAACTCCCATCCTTTTTTGGCGCATTGACGCTGAAATTCATCGACTGACATTTTTAATGTATTTACGCGAACAGATCGTCTTAGTGGGCGGCGACAGGCTGCAATAAAGTCGTCTAATGATAAATGTTCAGGAAGGTAGCTTTTTACATCATCAATAAATGAGTCAGGAATATATGTATTAGCGTCCACTAAATGGCTCTCACATCACGTAATAATAGCTGGATCATACCATTTATAGCGCTATCAGGGGATATTTTTAGCTTTTTAACAGTGAGATTGAAGTGTCGACATATTACTAATATAAATGTTCTTTATAGCCATTATTTTTGATAAATATCAATTTATGTCGACATTTTGCTGGTTTTTTAGTCTGTTTTTCCGATCTCAAGGTTGACAGTTTCAATGATAGGGCGCATAGTGAACTCACAAATTGTCGACAATCTTAATTTAGTACTTTGATAGACCTATTATGACAGAGCAAAAAGCCAACGATAACTACAACGATATCACGATAACAACAGCATCAGACCAAGTGTTTGTCGACATGCGTCGTGAAATTGTCCAAGGCACCATCGAGCAGGGTAGCAAAATTTCTGAGCCAGAACTTGCTAAACGCTATGGTGTAAGCCGTGCCACCTTACGTGAGGCACTAAATCGTTTAGAGAGCTGTTATTTGGTAGAGCGTAAAGCGAATGTCGGTTGTCGTGTTGTTGCGCTAACCGCCGAGCGTTTAATCGAAGTCTATCAGGTTCGTAGTGCCTTAGAAGGGCTAGCTTGTCGGTTAGCTGCCGACAACATGGAACCTGAAGAAGTACAGGGTTTAAAACAGTTATTGAATCAGCACTTACAAACACAGCGTGTAAAAGAAGGTGAATCATACTACCAAGAAGCGGGCGACCTTGATTTTCATTATCGCATTATTAAAGGGTCGAAAAACGCACACTTAATTCATCTGTTATGTAATGAGTTGTACCAGTTAATTCGTATGTACCGTGTACAAATGGGGATGGTTGGGCCACGTGTATCAAAAGCGTTTGATGAACACTTGGCTATTATTAATGCCATTGAAAACCATGACGGTGAATTAGCCGAAATGCTTATGAAGCGCCATATCAGTGCGTCTCAGGCAAATATTCAGACGAAGTTTGACTTACTCGCAGCAAAAAATCAGTAGCGCCGTAGTTAAACAGTCACAATTTAGATTTAAAAAATAGAGTTAGCCAAAGAGCTGAAACCGTTCAAAGATAGGAGTTATCCAATGTCAGCAGGATTAAAATTCAAACAGGCAATCGCCAACAACAAGCCATTGCAAGTGGTTGGCACCGTCAACGCGTACTGCGCAATGATGGCAGAGAAAACAGGCCACCAAGCACTTTACCTTTCAGGTGCGGGTGTTGCTAACGCATCATACGGCATGCCAGATTTAGGTATGACTAGCCTTGATAACGTACTTGAAGATATTCGTCGAATCACCAGCGCTACCGACTTACCGCTTCTTGTTGATGCTGACACAGGTTGGGGCGGTGCTTTTAATATTGCTCGTACCGTTAAAGAAATGACCAAAGCAGGCGCAGCGGGCTTCCATATTGAAGACCAAGTAGCACAAAAACGTTGTGGTCACCGTCCTAATAAAGAGATCGTGTCTAAAGATGAAATGGTTGACCGTATTAAAGCGGCGGTTGATGCCAAAACAGACAGTGATTTTTATATTATGGCGCGTACTGATGCATTCCAAAAAGAAGGCTTAAATGCCGCGATTGACCGCGCAGCAGCGTGTGTTGAAGCTGGCGCAGATGCGATCTTTGCAGAAGCGGTACATGATTTAGCAGATTACCAAGCGTTTGCTAAAGCTTTAAATGTGCCAATTCTTGCGAATATCACTGAATTTGGCCAAACACCGCTTTATACAACTGAGCAATTGAGCGAAGTGGGTGTTGAAATTGTACTTTATCCACTTAGTGCATTTAGAGCGATGAACAAAGCCGCACTTAATGTGTATTCGTCTATTCTTAGCGAAGGCTCGCAACAAAGCCAAGTAGACAATATGCAAACACGTGCAGAATTATATGAGTTTTTAGATTATCACTCATATGAAAACACACTCGATAACCTTTTCTCAGCTAAAAAATCATAACGACAACATATAAGGAGAACACTCATGGTAGATAAAGCATTAGGCGGCGCAGGTTTACGTGGTCAAGTAGCAGGTGAAACAGCTCTGTGTACAGTAGGTAAGTCAGGTTCAGGTTTAACTTATTGTGGTTATGATATTAGTGAATTAGCAGATAAAGCGCAGTTTGAAGAAGTGTCTTTTTTACTGTCGCGCGGTGAATTACCAACAGAGTCTGAGCTGACTGAATATAAAGCAAAGCTAAAATCACTTCGTGGTTTACCTGACGCACTAAAAACTGTGCTTGAGAACATTCCTAAAGACGCGCACCCAATGGATGTAATGCGTACGGGTTGTTCTATGCTAGGTAACCTAGAAATGGAGCAAGATTTCTCACAGGCGAATGATGCGATTGATCGCTTAGTTGCCGTATTCCCAAGCATTATTTGTTACTGGTATCGTTTTAGCCATGACGGCGTTCGTATTGAAACTGAAACAGATGATGATTCGGTAGGTGCACACTTCTTACGTTTATTACATGACGAAGCACCATCAGCACTGTTTGAGCAAGTAATGAATGTATCTTTAATTCTTTATGCTGAGCATGAGTTTAATGCATCAACATTCACTGCGCGTGTGTGTGCATCAACATTGTCTGATATTCACTCTTGTGTAACGGGTGCAATTGGTAGCTTACGTGGTCCACTACATGGTGGTGCGAACGAAGCGGCTATGGATATGATTGAAGGCTTTACAAGTGCAGACCAAGCTGAAGATGCACTGATGGGGATGCTTGAGCGTAAAGACAAGATCATGGGCTTTGGTCACGCCATTTACCGTGAATCAGATCCACGTAACGTGATCATCAAAAAATGGTCAGAAAAGCTGGCTGCAGAAGTGGGTGACGATGTTCTATATCCTGTATCTGTTCGATGTGAAGAAGTTATGTGGCGTGAAAAGAAATTATTCTGTAATGCTGATTTCTTCCATGCATCTGCGTATCACTTCATGGGTATCCCAACTAAGTTATTTACGCCAATTTTCGTGATGAGCCGTGTAACAGGTTGGACAGCACACGTGAAAGAGCAACGTGCTAATAACCGTATTATTCGCCCAAGTGCCGATTATACTGGCCCAGAAGCGCGTAGCTACACGCCAATTTCTGAGCGTTAATCGTTAATTAAATCAGTGATAGGGGTGGCTTGGCTACCCCTTTATGAAGGGGCGAAATAAATACAAAAACAATCAGCCCACCTTTGTTCACCGTCACCAAGTACAAGTAGAATCATCATGAATACAAATTTTAGAAAACCATTAGCAGGCACCGGCGTCGATTACTTTGATACTCGCGCTGCTGTTGATGCAATTAAACCGGGCAGCTATGCCACACTTCCTTATACATCGCGAGTACTTGCCGAAAACTTAGTTCGTCGTTGTGACCCTGAAATGCTAAATGATGCACTGTCGCAATTGATTAACCGCAAGCGTGATTTAGATTTTCCATGGTTTCCTGCGCGCGTTGTGTGTCACGACATCTTAGGTCAAACAGCGTTAGTTGATTTAGCAGGCCTGCGTGATGCCATAGCTGCAAAAGGCGGCGATCCTGCAAAAGTAAACCCTGTGGTACCGACACAGTTAATTGTTGACCATTCATTAGCGGTTGAACACGCAGGTTTTGAACCTGACGCATTTGAAAAAAACCGTGCTATTGAAGACCGTCGTAACGATGACCGATTCCACTTTATTAATTGGACGAAAACAGCATTTAAAAATATTGATGTGATCCCGCCGGGTAACGGCATTATGCATCAAATCAATTTAGAGAAAATGTCACCTGTGATCCAAAAACGTGACGGCGTGGCATTCCCAGATACATTAGTTGGTACAGATAGCCATACACCTATGGTCGATGCATTAGGTGTTATTGCAGTCGGTGTAGGTGGTCTTGAAGCAGAAAGCGTGATGCTTGGCCGTGCATCTTACATGCGTTTACCTGATATTGTGGGTGTTGAGCTCAAAGGCAAGCCACAACCGGGTATTACTGCAACCGATATCGTATTAGCGATCACCGAATTTTTACGTAATGAAAGAGTTGTATCGACCTACCTTGAGTTTTATGGCGAAGGTGCCGATGCACTTACCTTAGGCGATAGAGCAACTATTTCTAATATGACGCCAGAGTTTGGCGCAACAGCTGCGATGTTTTACATTGATGACAACACGCTTGATTATCTACGTTTAACAGGCCGTGAAGAAGAGCAAGTTAAACTCGTCGAAACTTACGCGAAAGAAACTGGCCTTTGGAGTGATAGCCTTAAAACGGCAGAATATGAGCGTGTGTTAACCTTTGATCTATCATCAGTTGGTCGCAATATTGCGGGCCCTTCAAATCCACATCGCCGTGTTGCAACAAGCGAACTTGATAAAGCGGGTATCACTGGCGTTGTTGAGAATGAAGAAGGCTTAATGCCAGATGGTGCCTGTATCATTGCTGCAATCACAAGTTGTACGAATACTAGTAATCCACGCAATGTTATTGCCGCAGGTTTACTTGCGCGTAATGCTAACGCTAAAGGGTTAACTCGTAAGCCATGGGTTAAAACATCACTGGCACCGGGTTCTAAAGCGGTTAAGTCTTACTTAGAAGAAGCAAATTTATTACCTGAGCTTGAACAACTAGGTTTTGGTATCGTTGCCTTTGCATGTACAACCTGTAACGGCATGAGTGGTGCGCTTGATCCAAAAATTCAGCAAGAAGTGATTGACCGCGACTTATACGCAACCGCTGTACTTTCGGGTAACCGTAACTTCGATGGCCGTATTCACCCTTATGCTAAACAAGCATTCTTAGCTTCACCGCCGCTGGTTGTTGCTTATGCTATCGCCGGTACTATTCGTTTTGATATCGAAAAAGATGTATTAGGGCATGATCAACAAGGTAACGAAATTCGTCTTATGGATTTATGGCCATCAGATGAAGAAATTGATGCAGTGATCAAACAAAGTGTTAAACCTGAACAATTTAAAAAGGTTTACGAGCCAATGTTTGACTTAAGTGTAGATTACGGTGAAGACAACGATCCACTTTACCAATGGCGTCCACAAAGTACCTATATTCGTCGTCCTCCTTATTGGGAAGGCGCATTAGCGGGTGAACGCTCTCTGAGTGATATGCGTGCATTAGCTGTGTTGGGCGACAACATCACTACTGATCACTTATCACCTTCGAATGCGATTTTAGCGTCAAGTGCTGCTGGTGAATACCTGGCTAAAATGGGTCTCCCAGAAGAAGATTTTAACTCCTATGCAACTCACCGAGGTGACCATTTAACAGCACAGCGTGCTACATTCGCTAACCCTAAGTTATTGAATGAAATGGTTAAAGAAAATGGTGAAGTGAAGCAAGGTTCATATGCTCGCATTGAACCAGAAGGCAAAGTGACGCGTATGTGGGAAGCTATCGAAACCTACATGGAGCGCAAACAACCGCTTATCATTGTAGCTGGTGCTGATTATGGTCAAGGTTCGTCACGTGACTGGGCTGCAAAAGGTGTTCGCCTAGCTGGTGTTCAAGTGATTGCAGCAGAAGGCTTTGAGCGTATTCACCGCACTAACTTAATTGGTATGGGTGTATTACCGCTTGAGTTTAAAGCAGGTACTACGCGAACTACGCTAGGTATTAATGGTAGTGAGAGTTTTAGTGTGAAAGGTGAGCCAACACCAGGCGCAACACTGACACTAGTGATTACCCGTGCTAATGGTGAAACCGTTGAAGTGCCAATGACGTGTCGATTAGATACTGCTGAAGAAGTGTCAATATATTCAGCGGGTGGTGTACTGCAACGTTTCGCGCAAGATTTTTTAGAATCTGAGGAGCACTAAGCGATGGCGTTTAAACCACAAATTAAGGTGCCAGCGACCTATATGCGTGGCGGCACCAGTAAAGGGGTTTTCTTTAACTTAACTGACTTACCTGAGCCTGCCCAAGTGGCAGGTGAGGCGCGCGATAACCTGTTGTTACGTGTGATTGGTAGCCCCGATCCTTACCAAAAACAAACTGATGGTATGGGCGGTGCAACCTCAAGTACCAGTAAGACGGTAATATTATCAAAAAGCGCGAAACCTGATCACGATGTTGATTATCTATTTGGTCAAGTAGCTATCGATAAAGCGTTTGTTGATTGGAGTGGTAACTGCGGAAATTTAACTTCTGCAGTCGGAGCCTTTGCTGTGTCGAACGGCCTTGTTGATGCCAGCAAAATTCCAGACAACGGCGTTGTCGAAGTTAAAGTTTGGCAAGTCAATATTAGTAAAACCATTATAGTACATGTGCCAATTACTAACGGCGAAGTGCAAGAAACTGGTGATTTTGAGCTTGATGGCGTGACCTTTCCAGCCGCTCAAGTAAAACTTGAATTTATGGACCCTGCAGATGGCGAAGGGGCCTTATTCCCCACAGGTAACTTAGTCGATGAGCTAGAAGTGCCGGGTATTGGTATGTTGTCTGCAACGATGATCAATGCTGGTATTCCGACAGTTTTCATTAACGCCAGTGAAGTTGGTTATGATGGCACAGAGCTGCAAGAAGCTATTAACGGTGATGCATCGGCACTTGAAAAGTTAGAAACGATTCGTGCCTATGGGGCGTTGAAAATGGGGCTAATTTCTCATATTGATGAAGCAAAGGCACGCCAACATACGCCAAAAGTAGCTTGGGTTGCACCTGCTAAAACGTATCACGCATCAAGCGGTAAAGTTGTAAATGAAACCGATATTGATTTAGTGGTACGTGCTATGTCGATGGGTAAATTGCACCATGCTATGATGGGCACGGCTGCGGTAGCAATAGGTACTGCAGCTGCCATACCTGGAACTTTAGTAAATCTTGCTGCAGGCGGTGGTGAGCGACAAGAGGTAAACTTTGGTCATCCTTCTGGCACTTTAAAAGTCGGCGCTGCTGCAACACTTGTTGATGGCAATTGGCAAGTCACTAAAGCAAGTATGAGCCGAAGTGCGCGTGTGTTGATGGAAGGTTGGGTTAGAGTGCCCGAGTAGTCCCCAATAGCGTACTGATTTAATCAAAATATAGCGGCGGTTATGCCGCTTTGTCTGATCCGTAGCACTGTTGTTTCATTCTTTCAATATATTCATCAAACTTGCCGCTTTGTTGCATCAGTTCAATTTCATTATTTAAATCTTTTAAAACTTTTTGCCAGTGCGGCGTTGATTTACTAATAGAATAATAAAGCGGTTTGTATTCAAGCTTTGGTTCTAGCGCGACCAGTGATTCTAGAATTTGTCGTTTGCCGCTAATTGATAATTCAGACTTGTAAACACTGGCTTTTAACACTTCAAGGTCCGCCACAATCAGGCTTACGCGGTTACTAAGTAACAGGTGAATTAGTTGGTACTCGTTATTAGCGACGATTGTATCGATTTCTTTATTATCAATCATAGCATCGAGTTTTTTGGTGTTTTTATAAGAGCGGACTACACCAATAGGTAAATTCTCAACTGATTTTAAATCACCATTGAAAGGGATTTGATTTCCTTTTAACGCCACGAATGATAGATCTCCACCAGGTATTTCATGACTTAAAGCAAGTAAATTGTTGCGAGTTTTACTAAGAAAATTATCTGATACAACATCATCTTCAATGAAGTACTCAGGAAAAAGAATATCAGCGCGCCCTAATTCAGCTTCTCTAACGGCACGCGCCCATGGGTAGAAACCAATGTGTATGCCATAACCTTTTTCAAGAAGTGAGCTGACAGTAAATTGATAGAGCCAGCCCTTGTTACACAAGTTTTCGTCAATATAAGGAGGCCAATCTAAAGTGACGAGCTTTAAAACATGTTTGGCACTTAGGTTATAACCGTATCCGCCGTTGAAACGCACCGCTTCTTCAGTGACGATTTCACCATTTTTTTCAAAACTAACAGGTGTTAGACCCGCAAGGGCTTGATATGAGGCGAATAAAAAGAGCACTGTTAATAGTTTCATAAATTGTTTAAGTTTTTGTTATTTATCTAAAGCTTAGCCTTTTGTCGTAAATATACAACCTAGGAACTGTAACAATATCTAACGGATGGAGTACATTTTTCGGTCACAGCTTATAGTTGTAGACTTGAGTGACAAAAAGTTTGCATTTGTATTATGATATCACTTAATGCTTTTGCAGCTTAAGGATAACAACAATGATAAAGCAAAGTCTCTATATATCACTTCTCACAAGCTCTATGCTTGCTCACGCACAATTACCGCTTAGCGTTACAAGCCCTGATGGACAAATAACTGTAAAACTCGAAAAACAACAAAACCAGCTTGTTTATAGCGTAAATTATGGCAATCAGGTTTTTTTGCAGCAATCAGAGCTTGGTTTAAATACCAACCTAGGTGATTTTTCACAAAGCCTCAAATATAAAAGCCATACAACAGCTTCAGTCAATGAAAGCTATAAACTGCATAATGCGAAGGTGAGTGACGTAAATTACACAGCGAATACACTCAAAGCGCAATTTGAAAACCAAGACGGCAGAATGCTTGGCGTCGAGTTTAATGTGTCTGATAGCGATGTTGCATTTCGTTATCAGATATCGGGAGCTGAAACAGATACCCGTATCAAGGTGCTAGCTGAATACAGTGCTTTTAACCTACCAGATAATGCAACTACATTTATAAGCCCACAAGCCTTACCTGAAACGGGCTGGATGCAAACAAAACCAAGTTACGAAGAGCCTTACACCTTTAACGAAGCCCTTGGAACACCGTCAGCGAATGGCGTGGGTTATACCTTTCCTGCATTATTTAAAAATAGCGACAAAGGCTGGTTATTAATTTCTGAAACCGGTGTTGATAGCCATTATGTTGGCTCAAAATTAAGTGAAGGTACGAAAGACGGTATTTATCGTATTTCATTTCCTCAGGCCGGTGAAAACAATGGCATAGGTGCAACTTATGCCGCTATGGCAATGCCTGCAACCACACCTTGGCGCACCATCACGTTAGGAGCGAGTTTAAAGCCAATTGTTGAATCAACCGTGGCATTTGATTTGGTTAAACCACTTTATCAAGCAAGTCAAAATTATAAAATGGGTCGTTCAACATGGAGCTGGATTGTTTGGCAAGACCCAAGTATCAACTACGATGACCAAATCAAATTTATTGACTTAGCTGCATCATTAAATTTTGAATATGTATTAATCGACAATTGGTGGGATAAAAACATTGGCCGCGAGAGAATAGCTGAATTGGTTAAGTACGCCAATGGAAAGGGCGTTGATGTTATTTTGTGGTACAACTCAAATGGCTGGTGGAATGATGCACCACAGACCCCACAAAATAGAATGAACAGTGCACCTGCACGTCGAAATGAAATGGCGTGGCTGCAAAGCATTGGTGTAAAAGGGCTGAAAGTAGACTTTTTTGGTGGTGATAAACAAGAAACCATTAAACTGTATGAAGATATTCTTACAGATGCAAATCAGTATGGTTTAGTGATCACCTTTCATGGCAGCACCATCCCGCGTGGCTGGGAAAGAATGTATCCTAACTTCGTTACTTCTGAAGCGGTACTGGCATCGGAGAACCTTGTTTTTCATCAAAATTCGTTAGATTTACATGCCTATAACGCGACTATTTTACCATTCACTCGTAATGCTATTGGCGCTATGGATTTTGCCCCTGTGTTTTTAAACAAACGCTTATCGCAAGATCAAACAGTCGGCACTATTCGTAAAACCACAGATACATTTGAACTGGCAACAGGTGTGCTTTATCAATCACCAGTGCAACATTTTGGGCTGACGCCAAATAACCTTGCAGAGCAACCCCAATTTGTTATTGATACTTTAAAGGCGATGCCAACGGTATGGGATGAAACACGTTATATTGCAGGTCAACCGGGTCAAGATGTAACGATCGCAAGGCGTCATCAACAAACATGGTGGGTAGCAGCCGTGAATGGTGAAAATAAAACCAAAAAATTCGATATCGATTTACCTATGTTAGCGGGTAAAAAAATCACCCTGTTGTTTGATAAAAAAGATGGCAGCACTGGTACTAAGCAAGTCACAGTAAGTAACAGTGGCAAGTTAACCTTAAACTTATTAGCTCAAGGTGGCGCACTGATTATTGGTCGCTAACTGTGAGTTTATGGCTATAGTTGCCTTGGTAATTTGGGCGTGCTAAATTGCGCCGTGTGTGGTGATGTTCTATACCGCTTTAAGGACGACCTTAAAGTTGTAATTAAATTCGGGGACGACCCCATAAAGAGGTCGACCATGAATTGGATCCTACTTATTGCTGCTGGCTTACTTGAAGTCGCTTGGGCTTATGGCTTAAAACAATCAGACGGTTTTACAAAACCCCTCATTTCATTCTTTACAATCTTAACCATGGCTGCCAGCTTTTATTGCTTAAGTGTGGCGCTCAAATCATTACCACTTAGTTTGGCTTATGCGGTTTGGGTTGGTATCGGCGTTATTGGCTCAGCAATAATAGGCATGACACTATTAGCTGAAGGCGTGAGTCTATTAAAAATAGCCAGCTTGCTACTGATCGCCCTTGGCATTATTGGTTTGAAACTCGCCAATTAATAAATTTTTTACTGCTCCTACTCAGTTTCATAACGTTAATTCAGGGTATGAGACTGAGAGCAAACGATTGAAGCAGTAGTGCGTTAAACAACTGAACTACATATTTTAAATTTGGAAAATTAAGAATTGGTACGACCGACTGGATTCGAACCACCGAATTTGGCGTGGGTCATAGAGAGTGGTAGTGCTCTAACCAACTGAGCTACATATATTTTAAATTTGGAACATTAAGAATTGGTACGACCGACTGGATTCGAACCACCGAATTTGGCGTGGGTCATAGAGAGCGGTAGTGTTCTAACCAACTGAGCTACAGATATTTTAAATTTGGAAAATTAAGAATTGGTACGACCGAGTGGATTCGAACCACCGATTTTGGCGTGGGTCATAGAGAGCGGTAGTGCTCTAACCAACTGAGCTAGGGATGTTTTAAATTTGGAGCATTAAGAATTGGTACGACCGAGTGGATTCGAACCACCGACCTCTACCATGTCAAGGTAGCGCTCTAACCAACTGAGCTACGGTCGTACTGTAAGTTTGACTAAAAAGCCAATTTAGATTCAAGAAGGTAAATCGTGGTACAACCGAGTGGATTCGAACCACCGACCCCTACCATGTCAAGGTAGTGCTCTAACCAACTGAGCTACGGTTGTATTTTGATTTAAAACTGTTGTTAGCGTGGCTAAACAACGGAGGCTAATATATAGCGACTGGTTGTGTGAATCAAGCAGCTTTAGCTATTTTTGTGCTAAGTGCTGGTTTTTTATTCATAACGGACTAATTTCGCACGTTCTGTAAAAACCTTGCCACCAAGCAACATGGCTTTTCGCAGAGTGCTTAAGACTTTGTAAAATTGCGTCATTACTTTCGCTATTTACAAACTGGGCCAATTCTGTGTCACGCCATATTTGCTGGTAAAGAGGTTGTAGAGTTTCTAATCGACCCACTAAGAATGATTGATAAGGCTGTAGTTGCTCTAAATAAAACTTTTTAAACACATTACTCAACGTTTGCGCTTTTTGTTTATTCTTGTTTGCAGGGCAGAGATCATCTTTTGAATACTTCATGAGCAGCGCTGTTAATTGTTGATTGTAATGTGTTTGCACACGAGCCGCAGAAATGAGTAGCTTGTTGTATTTAAAACGATTTAATACTTCGAGTTGGTTGATGATTTGCTCTGGCTCTATAGCGTTTATTTTGCCGGTATTAATTTGATTGTTTAACTTAGCAATTTGCTCCATCGCGCTCACGGTTTCGCTAAAACCTGCGGTGTTTTCATCAATGTGTGTCGAGCTTAGCTGCCAGCTTTGCTTAAACTCGCTTTCGTTGAGCAGCATAGCTCTAAAGTAGTTAGCAAGGTTTGCTTGTTTTTGTATTGCGGTGAGTTTTATTTTTTCAAATAGCTCATCTTGTTCTTCAAAGCTTTCTAAGCACTCCTTTGCGCTTTGAATAAACTTAATTTGATAACTAAGAATGTTAGCAGGCGTTGCAGTTTTGCCAAGCTGGTTATTGTGCTCAGCAATAAGGGTTGCAAGTTTACACTGTCGTAACTGGGCAAGTTCAAGCATACCAATGGTTGCTTTATCTTCAGTATTTTCAGTAAAGTGGTTAACAGTTATTGTACTTGGTTTAGATAGCTTAAAACTTTCGGTTTTAAGCACGTTTTCTAATCGTTGCGCGTAGGTGTGATTTACATCACCGGAAGAGGGCATGCAGGCAATAAGTGCCACGCACGCTGTTGCGATGATAGAGTTTAGAAGGCTATTGGTTTTGCAAAAAAGGTGCATGTTTAAATCGCCTATGAACAGTGAACATCAACATAATTGCTGCGGCACTTAACCCCACAATAATGCCTATCCAAAAGCCATGAGGGCCCATTGCTGGAACAATTAAATCTGTACGAGCAAGTACGAAGCCAAGCGCAAAGCCGATCAACCAATAGGATACAAAGGTGATATAGCCAATTGGTGCCGTGTATTTTAACCCCCGCAAAATACCATTGGCAGAAACTTGCAGGGCATCTGGTAACTGGTAGATACAAGCAAGTACCATGATTGAAGAGGCAAGGGCTAATACTTCAGGGTTATCAGAATACAATTGGTTTATAATATCTCGGGCAAAAAAGGTCACACTTGCCAGCAGAAAAGCAATAATTGCCGCGAGAATATAACTTGTTTTAACGGCATTTTTTAACTGCTGATAATGTTGTTGGCCAAATAAATTGCCTATTCGAATGCTAATCGCAATTGAGAGGCTCAACGGCATCATAAACAATAAAGTCGTCACACTGGCTGCAATTTGGTGGCCGGCAACAGCAACAGCACCTAAGTGCGCTATAAACAAAGGAATACAGGCAAATAGCGTAACTTCAAAAAAAGTAGCTAATGAAATTGGAATACCCACTTTGGTGATAGTCCATAAAGTAGCGGGCTTTGGCGCTCTAAAATTTGCTAATAATGCTTTGGCATCAATCTTTCTATTAAAGTGACAATAAATAACCTGAGTTAACGCCATTGCTGTAAATACCAGTGCCGTGGCAATACCACAGCCCGCGCCACCGTAGGCTTGAAAACCTAATTTACCGTGTATAAATACGTAATTGGCAGGAATATTGACCGCTAAGCCAATTAAGCTAATGTAGAAAGCAGGTTTGGTCATTCCCATACCTTCAGTGATATTGCGGTACACACTGAAAAGTAAAAAACCAAAAATACCCCATTTTACAAAATGAATGTATTGCTCAGCTAAATGGGTAATAGACTGTGAGGTGTCTAATTGACTAAGCACTGTATCAGCAAGGCTTGCCAGCCCTAAACCGATTATGGCAAGTACTAACGCCAGATACAGACCTTGTTGAAAGTAGTGGCTAATACCTTGTTTATCGTTTGAACCAGCAAACTGCGCTATGATACCCGTTAACGCCAATAATATGCCTTGCAGTGCAAGCATTAACGGATTCCAAATACCCGTTGCAATAGAAAGTGCTGCCAAGTCTGTTGCACTTACTTGGCCTGCCATCACGGTATCTACAACCGTCATTAAAATAAGGGTTACCTGTGCCAAAAAAACAGGAATGGCTAACGAAATTAACCTTTTGGCTTCCCAACTACAAAAAGACATAAAATACACAACTAAATAAACAGACAGCCATTGTAATCTATTCATAGATCAATAAAAATCGCAGTTATCTATTTAATGAAGAAAAGAGAAAGCGATGTTCACTGGAATTGTGCAAACGCAAGCCGTTGTGGTTGATGCTACTAACCAAGGCGGTGTACTAAGGCTAGCTTTACAAGTAGAACAGCAATACGCTGAAAACCTGAATATCGGCGCTAGCATAGCCATTAATGGTTGTTGTTTAACCGTGGTGAAGTTTGCATCAGACACTCAAGGGTGCTGTGTTATAAATTTTGATGTGATTGATGAAACATTGAAGTTAACCAACCTAGGTAAGCTGGCTGTCAATGATACGGTGAATTTTGAACGTTCAGTGACTTTTGGGACTGAACTGGGCGGGCATATCGTATCAGGCCACATTCATTGTATGGCCGAGATACTTTCAATTAAAAACCATCAAGACAACTGTAAAATGCAATTAGCATTAGCAAAAGAGTGGCAAAAATACGTGCTTTATAAGGGATTTGTGAGCGTTAATGGGGCAAGCCTCACTGTAGGTGAAGTTGATGAGCAGGGCTTTTGGTTGCACTTAATCCCAGAAACTCTCTCTATTACCAATCTCGATAATTACCGCGAAGGGGATAAGTTAAATATCGAAGTCGATCAGCAAACTTATACCATTATCAACACGGTCGAAAATTATCTCTCGCAAGAAGGACATATAAAACGAGCAAATTAAAAAATTTGCTCGTCGTCACTATCGACATGTAATTCGAGTTTGTTGCGTGCGTAATCGATATGCATATTCAAATGGATGGGATTGCAACATGCTGCGCAATCTTCATAGTAATCTTGGTCACCGTCACTTGCATCAAGTGCTACGTGAATGTGGTGGCCACAGTGAGGGCATGAAATCCGTTGTGTGTATTGGTCTTTCATCAGCTTTTACCTTAATCAGGCATGCCTGAGTTCGTTAAATTGCAATCTTCATTAGACCCTAACTCATCAAAAATGAATCTAGATTTAATTAGATTGATATAACTCACTAACCGAATTTATTTAAGCGTAGTGCTACCAATTCGGTTAGCATCTTTATTAATACGCTTTATAAGCTAAATATAGCTGTGTTTAGCGGTTTGTGACATTCCTTTTACAGTGATTTTTAGCTTATTTCAGGAGCTGATCAATTTGTTGTTTTGCTTCAGTAAGATAGTGCCCTGCAAAGATATTGGCATTATTGAGCATAGGGTATAGTTGGTAGATGGCTCTACGTTGCTCGTAGCCTACCTGCAATGGGTAGATATCGTTATAGGCGTCATAAAAGCTATCGGGAAGTGGTGCATAAAGCTCACTCATTGCGATATCGCATTCCCGATCACCATAATAACAAGCAGGGTCAAACACACTGGGCACATTATTATAAAAGCCCATATTTCGACGCCAAAAGTCACCGTGTAATAACGAAGGCTCTACAATATGGCTATGCAGTGCGTCTTTAACAAAAGCGATGAAGGTGTCTTGATTAACAAGCTCAATGCCTTTTTCTTGTAATAACTGCAATTGCCAACCAATGCGTTCTTCAGCAAAAAATACATCCCATTTTTTGTGCCAACGATTTGGTTGTAGAGTAGGGCCAAGGAAGTTGTCGTTATCTAAGCCGAACATGGCTTGGGTATGCTTTTGGTGTAAATGAGCAAGGTGTTCTCCCATTTCATGCCAATTGGTATGGGGCTGTTTATCAAGTTCTAACCATTCAAGCACGATAAATGAAAACTCAATATTGCAACCTGTGGTGATGCAATCTGGGATCATAAATAAGCTTTCTTGAGTTAACAGCTCTAGATTAAAGGCTTCGCACTCTAGGCGCTCCAGATCACTTAAGTGAGCGACTTTCACAAAGAAGTGGTGTAAATCATCGCCAATTTGGAAGTATTTATCGTTATTGGGTGATTGTAATTGGCGCTTAAAGGTATGCTTAAAATCAAAATGCATCGCTTGGCTAATCTGTTCATTCACCGAATTCCACATAATTTTGTTCACCTTTTAACCATATAATTAAACTATGGCAAAAAGACGATGAATTAACAAACCCATAGCGTTAATATTGTTAAAGTTTATCGAAGTATTTATGAGGGGTCAGATGAATAAAAGTCTCATTACTAACTTAGTGGCACTTGCCTTAGTATTAGTCGGATTTTTATTTGAACAAGCAATTGTGCTTTCTGTTGGTTTATTTGCGTTATCGGGCGCAGTAACAAACTGGCTTGCTATTCACATGCTATTCGAAAAAGTACCATTTTTATACGGCTCTGGTGTTATAACATTAAAGTTTGCGTCTTTTAAGGTGGCGATTCGTAACTTGGTAATGACCGAGTTCTTCGCTGAAGAAAAAATCGATCAGGTCATGGCGCTCGCTAAACCAAATATTGATTTAGAGCCTGTGATCAGTGAAGTTAATTTAAGTCCGGCTTATGACTCTTTAATTGAGGTTATCGAAAACTCTCAATTTGGTGGCATGCTGTCGATGTTTGGTGGCCGTGATGCGCTCGAGCCAATGCGCGAACCTTTCATTGAAAAAATGAAAGAGGCGGTTATTGATATTTCGAATAGCGACGAATTTAAAACCATTCTTGATGAAAAGCTATTTGCAAAATCTCACCTTGGTGGCTCATTACACAGTACAGTTGAGCGTTTAGTTGATGAACGATTGAATGAGCTCACACCAACCATGGTAAAAGATATTATTCAAACCATGATCAAAGAACATTTAGGTTGGTTAGTAATTTGGGGTGGGGTGTTTGGCGGCTTATTTGGCCTGATAGCTGCGCTAGTCTAATGAAGAAGGAATTTGTAGCAGGCCTTCAAAGACCTGCTACTGTGTATTCATCATTATTTTGAGCCTGCAATTACAATCACAGTGTCATCAGATACGTTAGCGATATCTTGAATACTGGTTTTTGTTGCTATGTCAAAATTTAAGTATTTCGCAGAGTTATGCAACCCATAAGTGCTAACAAACTTATTAGTTGGCATATCATTGCAAAATAGTTTTTCTGTCATTACTCGTTTACTTAAGCGTAAATCGCGCATAGTTCCGATTACATTGAGTGGCTTATTTGATGCAATAGCCATACACGCTTGAGTGCCAACTGAGTTATCTGCTGCGACAAATTGGGCTGCACTTGCATCAGTTGCTGCTAGTGAAGAACCTAAAATTATTGCTGTACCTAGTGCTGTAGTTAACGTATTCATCTTTCTCTCCAGTTGTTGTCTATAACGTAACATTTGTGCGACCTGGCTATTATGGATACTGCACACTTCCTGTTTGCTGGGCACATTTAAAGTATTACGCTAAACAAAAACAATTGCTGTTAATGAAAATCGACAAGATGTAAGTAAGTATGTAGATGTGAACAAACAAAACTAACCGCTTGATAAGTGCTATTTTAAAGTGTGAATGTTGACACAATTAGCCTTAAAATTTTTTAATTAATTTTTAAAAATCCTGTATTAGCTCGTATTTAAGACTTGATATTTACGTGGCTGTTACATTTAAGTATTAACTCTAGCTTTTCTTTAAAAGGCTAATCAGAGTATAAGGAGCATCAGTGACCACAAAATTAGCAGGCTATTATCAACAAGCCTATGCATCTGAATCAAAACACTTTAATCAATGTTTTTATTGTGGTTGTGAAGCAACTGAGCGAGATTTTTGTCCGCCACTGCATATGCTGCAAAGCATTATAGATTTAGGCGAAGAGGCCGAATTTATATCAATTCCAGCATGTTATGAGTGCTTTGCATTACTGCATAACGAACGAGTGCTAACTATTGATGGGCGAGTGACAAAGCTAAAAAAGAAACTTTCTGCAAAATATGCAAAAGCGCTGAGAGTTTATCACATGTGGCATGAAAGTGAACTTCACGATATGAGTGATGAGTTTGTGCACAGTATTAAAGCAGGCATGAAGTTAGGTGCAGAGGCGGCAGAGCGATTAGCATTTCAAGGTTATAGTTATGCAACTGAAGATGCCAGTGTCACTATTCGCGAGAAACGTGCCGAATTTGATGTGCAAGGCAAAGTCTTTTATGACTTTAAAGACGCGCTTAATTACTGCATTAATGATTTACAAGTCGACAGAACAGAATTCTATAAGCTGGTGGTCGAAGATTATAATGGTGATTTTAACCGTGCATTGAGTCAATACCGCCATCGACACGAAAAAATAACCGCAGCTAACGATGCAGATTCACTGATTAAAAGTTTTGCCAAGCAGCACAAGCAAAACTCAGACTTTGTAACTCGAACTGTGAAACATTTTATCAACAAAGATCCGAGCTTAACTACCGAAGGTGCGTTAGAGCAGTTATATAACAACTACATAAAGAAATAGTGCTCTGTGAGGCTGGTTATTCGTCTTGAATATTGGTGACTGGCCTCGTTTACTCGCATTAGAATTAACAATTAGTTAAAGTAATTAAATAATAAAAAAGAGGAACGTAAGAATGCAAAAATTTGCACCATCCTTGTTGGTTATGGCGCTTGGTGTCGCGTTAGCGGGTTGTCAAGACAATGGCCCACAAGATCCAAAAGTCTCAATTAACAAAAACCCATACCCAAGCACTTATCAGCCACTTGCATCACAAAGTACGTTAATCACTAATGCCACTGTTTTAACCGGCACAGGTGAGCGTTTAGACGACGCAGATGTATTCTTTGTTGATGGCAAAGTCCAACAAGTAGGTAAAGACCTATCTGTTCAAGCTGATAAAACAATTGATGCACAAGGCAAATGGGTAACACCGGGTATTATTGACGTGCACTCACATTTAGGTGCATACCCAACTCCATCGGTGGCATCTCACCAAGATGGTAACGAAATGACCAGCCCTGTGACTGCAGAAGTATGGGTTGAGCATTCAGTATGGCCGCAAGATCCTGGCTTTAACCGTGCTCGTGAAGGTGGTATTACGTCATTACAAATTCTACCTGGTTCAGCAAACTTAATTGGTGGCCGCGGTGTAACGCTTAAAAACATTCCCTCGCACACGATGCAAGGTATGAAGTTTCCTGAAGCACCATATGGTTTAAAAATGGCATGTGGTGAAAACCCGAAACGTGTTTATGGCCGCAAAGGTGTTTTACCATCAACACGTATGGGTAACATGGCGGGCTACCGCACAGCGTGGATTGAAGCGACTGAATATAAACGTGAATGGGATAAGTACGAAAGTGATTATGCCGCAGGTAAAAACCCTGCAGCACCTCACCGCGACATTAAGCTAGATACGCTAGCTGGCGTGTTAGAAGGTGACATATTAATCCATAACCACTGTTATAAAGCAGAAGAAATGGCCATGATGATCGACCTTGGTAAAGAGTTTGGTTATCACTCAGGCACTTTCCATCACGGTGTTGAAGCATACAAAATTGCTGACTTACTTGCTGAAAACGGTAACTGTGCGGCACTTTGGCCAGATTGGTGGGGCTTTAAAATGGAAGCCTACGACATGGTTCAAGAGAACGTAGCAATTGTAGATGCTGTTAAAAATTCATGTGCCGTTGTTCACTCTGATTCAGATACAACGATTCAACGCTTAAACCAAGAAGCCGGTAAAGTGATGTATCGCGCGAATGATGTGGGTTACGACATCTCTGAGCAACACGCAATTAAGTGGATCACTTCAAACGCGGCTAAATCGCTAGGTATTGATGATAAAACAGGTTCACTTGAAGCAGGTAAGCAAGCTGATGTGGTTATCTGGAACCAAAACCCATTCAGTGTATATGCGAAAGCTGAACAAGTATTTATCGATGGTGCCAAAGTTTATGATCGTAACGATGATAAATACCAAGCACAAAGTGATTTCATGCTAGGTCAAAAATAGGAGTAACATTGATGACAAAATTAACTAAATCATTAAAGCTGTCACTTGTTGCTGCTGGCTTATTTTCTGCGACAGCAAGTGCTGCATCGGTAGCGATTGTCAATGCAACACTACACACTTCAACAGAGCAAGGCGTACTTGAAGGCGCAAGCGTTGTTATTGAAGATGGCAAAATTGTTGCTATTAACCCAGCGACTGTCAACGCGGATGCAACCATTGATGCAAAAGGCCAAATCGTGACTGCAGGCTTTATTGGTACTATGAACCAATTAGGCTTAGTGGAAGTGGGTGCTGTTGCAGGGTCGCGCGATGGTGGTGACGACAAAGCAGGCATTGACTTTGATCCAAGCCTTGCATTCAACCCACGCAGTAGCTTAATTCCTTATGCACGCAAGGGCGGTATTACTCAAGATGTGATTGTACCAAACGGTGGTGACAGTATCTTTGCGGGTCTTGCATCTGTAGTTGATCTATCAGGCAGCTTTGAAAGCGTAAATAAAAAGCAAGTTGCACTTGTTGTTCATTTAGGTGAAAAGAGTAAAGGCTCACGTGCTATGTCGATGAAAACACTTATCGACAAGCTTGAAGGCGAAAAGTCAGCTAAAAAAGATGACAAAAAAGAGCCATCAACAGAGCAAAAAGTTTTAGCAGCTGTGCTTGCTGGTGATATGCCACTGATTGCCAGTGTTCAACGCGCATCTGACATCTATGAACTTGTTAAGTTAAAAGAAAGCTATGGCATCAATTTAGTGATTCATGGCGGTGATGATGCTGTTGTGGTTGCTGATACATTAGCTAAAGTGGATGTACCTGTGATCATCAGCTCTATGGCTAACTTACCGGGTAGCTTTGACTCTATGCATGCAAACCTTGCTAACGCAGGTAAGCTTGAAAAAGCGGGTGTAAAAGTCATTATTGGTGTTGCTGGTGACTCAAGCCACAACGTTTACCAATTACGTTTTGATGCAGGTAATGCTGTGTCATACGGTATGAGCCAACAAGGTGCACTTAGCGCAGTTACCAGCAATATTGCTGATGTTTTTGGTTTAAACTCAGGCGCAATTGCCAAAGGTAAACGTGCAAACCTAGTTATGTGGTCTGCTGATCCATTTGAGCTTAACTCACACGTAAGCAAAATGTGGATCAACGGTGAAGAGGTTTCAACCGAAGCGCGTCAAGACAAACTACGCGATCGTTATACAACTGATTCAGCGATGCCACGCGCTTATACTAAATAAGTGCTCAACATATAAAAAGGCCGCAAATTTGCGGCCTTTTTTTAATACATATTTTCAAACTAAAAGCTAAAAAATTAGATTGCTTAGTTTATAAAGGCTAAGGCCAAATATAAGCAGTATTACTGGCACAATTACAAGGTTAAGTAAAAGCGAATTAGTGTATCCTTTCATCACCGATTTTTGATTCACTAACCAAACAAGGTAACAGGTAACAATTGGAAGTAATAATCCATTGGCAGCTTGCGCAAAGATGATAACCGCAACCGGATCAAGCCCAAGCGATGCGACCAGTGCACCGAAAACAAGGATAGTGATAGCAACCAGTTTAAAACGTGTATCACTCATTTGTGTTGACCAACCAAGCATGCCGCAAACAGCGTAAGCACCCGCAAGCGGTGCAGTTATTGCGCTAGTAAGTCCAGCTGCACATAAACCGATAGCAAAGAAATAATGAGCCATACCACCTAGAAGGGGCTCAAGTTGCACAGCCATATTGGCCGCTGAAATTTTACCTGCATCGGTATCATAAAATGCCACAGAGGCTGTCGATAAGATAGCTAACGTGATTATGCCACCTAAAGTTATCGAAATACCGGTATCAAGGTTTGTTTCTTTGATTACTTTGTCGATATTTTTTGAACTATCGTGTTTTTCTGCAAGTACCCCAGAGTGTAAAAACAGGTTGTAGGGCACAATTGTTGTGCCAATTAAGGCAAGTACCGTGGTAATTGAATTATCAGGTAAGCTAGGTATAAATCCTTTTAGCACTTCACCAAGTGGCGGAGCTGCCATCACCAGCGTTGAAATAAATACTAAACTCATCAACACCACTAGAACAATTAACGCACCCTCAATGACTTTATGTTTGCCAGTGTACAAGAGCACTGCACTTAAAATTGCAATAAGGGGAGTCCAGAGTAGTGGACTTACAGAAGGGAGTATTTCTTGCAGTCCTAAACTGGCACCAGTCAGATTGCCTGCTTCATAAGCTGCACTGCCAATACCAATTGCACTGATCACTAATATGGCAGCCAGGGCTTTAAAAATCGGTGTTTGAATGGTGGTTCTGAGTGCAGATGCTAAATCAAGTCCTGTAGCAACACCAAGACGAGCAGCCATTGATTGCAACAAAATAGTTGCTACAACTGAGAACAATAACGTCCAAATAAGAGCAAAGCCAAAATTAGCACCTGCAACACTTGCCGTGGTGATGGTACCTGGTCCAATAAAAGCTGCGGTGACAAGCAGTCCGGGCCCTAAACGCATAATAAAACCTTTTATTATTATTTTTATACATTAACTATTAGCAAAACAGCTAATGTTTTAGAAAACAGAGCATATAGAGTATAGACAGACTTAGTATGGGTAAAGTAAAACAGGTGAATCGCTTAAAGTTAGCGAGTTGAACTTAGACCAATCCACACTGTAATTTTTATATACAGTACGTAGTAATGGCACAGTACGCATAACGAAATTAAAGTAAATACGCCTAAAATCAATGGTTTGCTTTAAGTTTTGGCTTGGTAGGTATCTTGCAAAGTGTAAGTCTATATGCTTTTAACTAAAGGAAATGAAAATGCCTGAACTTACTCTTTCAGCATATGCGGCCGTGTATGTTTATCTGATTATGCTGACAATTCAGTGGGTGGTTGCCGCTGTCACTAAAGCCAAACAGCCCAATGCGGTGCCTGGTAAACTCGATAATTCATTAAGCCACGATAGCTTTGTATTTCGTTCACATCGCACATTTATGAATACCTTAGAAAATAGCCCGTTATTTTTAGGTAGCGTATTTCTGGGGTTCTTTTTAAACTTGAACAGTAGTGCATTTGCACTGTGTATTTGGTTGTATGTGATAGCCAGGATCATTCATATGCTGCTGTATTATGGTGTAGCAACTGAGAAGAATCCAAGCCCACGCAGCTATTTCTTTTTAATCGCTGCCTTGGCAAATAGTGTGATGCTTGTTTTAATTGGTTTACGTTTGATTTAAACAGCATTGCTAACATATATAAAAGGCATTGAATGAATGCTCATACAATGCCTTTTTTAATACTGAAAACCTAGCTACTCAACGCCAATAAAGCCACCTGTTTGGTGTGACCATAGGGCAGCATAGATACCATCTTGGGCAATTAGTTGCTCGTGAGAGCCTTGTTCAACCACACCACCTTCATCAAGCACAATGAGTCTATCCATTTGCGCAATAGTTGATAGGCGGTGCGCAATGGCAATCACTGTTTTGCCGGTCATTAAATCGTCTAGGCTAGTTTGAATTGCGGCTTCTACTTCAGAATCAAGGGCACTGGTTGCCTCATCTAAGATTAGAATTGGTGCATCTTTTAGAAGGACTCGTGCAATAGCAATACGTTGACGTTGACCACCAGAAAGCTTCACACCGCGTTCACCAACTTGTGCGGCAAAGCCTTTATTGCCTTTGCTGTCTTCAAGGTCTTCGATGAACTCAATTGCTTCTGCTTGCTTTGCGGCCGCAAGCATTTCATCTTCAGTAGCATCGGGTCTGCCATAAAGAATGTTATCTTTTACTGAGCGGTGTAACAGCGAGGTATCTTGCGTCACCATCGCAATGTGCTTACGTAAGCTTTCTTGGCTTACCTCAGCGATGTTTTGACCATCGATAGAAATCGTACCTGAGTCAACATCATAAAAGCGCAGTAACAAATTCACTAAGGTAGATTTACCTGCACCAGAGCGACCTACTAAACCTATTTTCTCACCCGGTTTAATATCTAAATTTAAGCCATTGATAACAGGGCCGCGGAGGGTCTCGTTGGCAGCTTTACCATAGTTAAATTGCACATTCTCAAAGCTTATCGACCCTTCATTAACAGTAAGAGTGCTTGCGTTTTCTTTATCATCCACTTCAATCGGCGTTGATAGGGTTTTCATACCATCAGCAACAGTACCAATGTTTTCAAATAGGCTACTGATCTCCCACATGATCCACTGTGCCATACCGTTTAGTCTCAGTGATAAACTCACCGCAATGGCGATAGCTCCAACACTGATGGCGCTAATTGACCATAGATATAAAGAGAGGGCAGCAATACTAAATACCAATAAGTAATTTAGCGTGTTGATAGAGAAGTTTAGGCTAGTAACTAAGCGCATTTGCTTATATACCGGTTGTAAAAACACATCCATACTATCTTTTGCATATTGTTCTTCTCGCTGTGTGTACGAGAACAATTTGATAGTAGAAATGTTAGTGTAGCTATCAACTACACGTCCGGTCATTTCTGAGCGCGCATCAGCCTGCGAGCTGGCTACTTTCTTGAGTTTTGGTACAAAATACATTTGAATAGCGGCATAAAGAACTAACCAAATTAATAATGGCAACATTAAACGCCAGTCAGATTCTGCGACCAAAAATACCATGGCGCCAAAGTAGACCACGATATACATTAGTACATCGAGCAGTTTCATCACCGATTCACGAACAGCTAATGAGGTTTGCATCACTTTAGTTGCAATACGGCCGGCAAATTCGTTTTGATAAAAACTAACACTCTGACGAAGCAAATAACGGTGTGCTAACCAACGGATAGACATAGGGTAGTTGCCAAGCAGCGCCTGATGTAACACTGCTGAATGAAAAAATACGACAATGGGTAACACGACTAGCAACATAATTGCCATTCTTGTAAGTTCAGCCTGCTGCTCAACAAATAAGGTATCAGGAGTATATTCGCCAAGCCAATCGACAAGTTGGCCCATGTAACTAAATAGCGATACTTCTAAAATAGCGAGTGCTGCGGCACTTAACGACATCAGCAGCAATGAAAGCTCCATGCCACGGGTATAATGACGGCAAAAAGCAAATAAGCTATTAGGTGGCTGAGAGGGTTGCTCTTTAGGAAACGGATTAGTCATCCGTTCAAATAAACGATACATACACGACGCTTTTTAAAAATCAAAGTGGCCTTACTATACCATTTGAGTAGTTTTTTAGCAGTTCATTTAATTTAAAAACTAAGATTAAAATCTAATTACTATTCAGTTATTTACATCTAGTGTAAGAAATGAAAATATAATAAGAAAAAGGAATTAATGATGAAAAAGTTGCTTTGTACGCTGTCCCTCGTTTTTAGCTTACCGCTTTGTGCCTACCAAACCGACACCCACATATTTAAGGGCAAAAAGACTGCCATCGAGAAACCTGTAACGGTGACATTACCTGATGGCTATCAGGACTCAAAAAAATACAATGTTATCTATGTATTACATGGCTACAGTGGAAATCACAGTGATTGGACTAAGCTGACAAACATAGAAAAACTGGCAGACCAATATGATGTCATCATTGTTAACCCAGATGGCAACTTCGGTTCGTGGTATCTCGATTCTGATATCGACAAAAGCTCGCAATACGAAACCTACATTGCAGACGATTTACTAAATTATATCGATTCTGAATATTCGACTAATCGGTCTAAAAGTGGCCGTGCAATAACAGGCTTATCAATGGGTGGCTTTGGTGCCTTACACATTGCAATAAATCACCCAGACCAGTTTGCAGCAGTTTCAGGGATATCTGCTGGGGTTGATGTTAGGCCCTTTAGTGCAGAGTTTGACCTTGAAAAAGTACTCGGCAGTTATGCTGAAAACAAAGAAAAATGGGATAGCATTGCCATTATTAACAACCTCCATAAAATTGCTGCTGGCAATACGGCATGGAAAAAGGGCGCTGATACCTTACCTATTATGCTTGATATAGGCGTTGATGACTTTTTTATTGAGCAAAACCGAGCGCTACACCAGGCGATGTTTAAAATGCGCATCCGCCATGACTATGTTGAGCGTCCGGGTATTCATGACTGGCACTATTGGAATAAAGTGATTGCCTACCAATTTTTATTTTTAACCTCACATATGGCGCCATAAAAGATGCTTCAACGTATTCTGGTGTTAATTGCTATCGGCTTTTTCGCTTTTATTGGTTGGGTTATTTATCTTGCCAATACTGGGCAAAAGTCGGTGTTTTTCGAACTCGTTGCGGCCATTCCTTACGGTGATAAGTTGGGGCATTTTTGCTTATTTGGACTACTTACGTTATTCATAAACCTTGCCTTTAAGTTTAAAACATTGAACCTTGCTGGACGGCCTATTTATTTAGCTGTGTTGATTGTGAGTACGTTTGTGATTTTAGAAGAGCTAAGCCAATTTTTTATTGAATCGAGAACATTAGACTTTGTTGATTTAATTGCAGATTTTACTGGTATCGCAATATTTAGTGCCATATCTGCATGGCTTAGCAAAAAGTTATATCCACCTAAGGTCTAAACTTTCAGTGACTTGTTAGGTTTCGTCTATACTCAGTATAGTGCTAGCCTAAAAGTTGCGTATGAACAAAAATACCTCAGATTATTTGTCAGATATTATTGAGCTATTACTTGATGCTGTTTGCGTAGTAGATGTAAAAGGCACCTTGCTGTTTACTAATCCAGCCTTTGAAACAATTTTCGGATACGCACCAGAAGAAGCCATCAATAGAAAAATGTTGGACTTTGTTTATCCCGAAGATAGAGCAAAAACCATTAATGCTATCAATCAGATAATGACAGATAATCTACATCCAAGGTTTGTAAACCGGTGGGTGAAAAAAGACGGTACTGTGGTCCATGTCTTGTGGTCTGTCTATTGGTCAAAAGAAAAGCAAGTTAGAGTAGCGATTGCTCATGATATAACAGAACAGAAAAAGCTTGAGCAAAAACTCATATTCATGGCTGGGCACGATCCACTCACTAATCTCCCTAATCGTAGCTTTTTAATTACCCAACTAGAAGAGTCACTATCCACTGCTAATACTATTTCTGCAATTATTGCGGTATTGTTTATCGATATTGATGGCTTCAAGCAAGTCAATGATATTCACGGCCACAGTGCTGGCGACAAGCTATTAAAAACTATTGCCATGCGAATTCGCCATGTATTGGTTAAAGACGACATAGTTGGCCGTTTGGGAGGGGATGAGTTTGTAATTGTTGTAAAAAGTGTAAAACGCAAAGCTGATGTAAAAAAAATTGCTGATAAACTAAGTCGTGAAATATGTAAGCCTTTAGTTTTTAATGATGATGAACTGTGTTATTCCCCAAGTATTGGTGCAGTTCTCTTTCCAGAGCATTATGGTGATGCAGAATTCTTAATACAGTGTGCAGATAAAGCTATGTACAAAGCTAAGTATGAAGGGGGTAATCGTTTGGTGTTTTATAACGAGGGAATAAAGTTATCAGGCACTAAAAATATTAAATAGTATTAATAGCTTTATCGGAAAAATGTTTTAACCTATTAATTTGTTTTCTAACGCATTACTATTGCGCGAAATGAAATATTAGTTAGCCTTTAATGATTCATTGAAGGAGTGAAACTATGTTAAAGCGTAAAATAACAACAACGGGTGCTTTGTTTAGCTCATCGCTGTTATTGGTCTCGGCAGCTCATGCCACAACACCTCAATATAAAGATCAACAAGCTTTGCATTATATTGCAAGTGCTGTTTCTAAAACACGTATAGAGCAAGATATTCAAACGCTGGTTGATTTTGGCACTCGCCATACTCTCTCTGAGACGAAATCAGATACGCGCGGTATTGGTGCTGCAAGACGTTGGATCAAGTCTGAATTTGAGGCGATTTCTAAAGCGTGCGGTAACTGCCTAGAAATCATCGAGGTAAAAGACACTATCTCCGGTGAAAAGCGTATTCCAAACCCGGTTGACGTGGTCAATATTGTGGCTATACAGCGTGGTCAAGTTGATGCAAACCGTATGGTTATGATGTCGGGTGATATTGACTCGAGAGTGTCTGATGTAATGGACTATACCTCAGATGCGCCAGGGGCTAACGATAATGCATCTGGAGTGGCTGGCGTGCTTGAATCGGCGCGAGTTTTATCAAAGTATAAATTTAACGGCTCAATTGTTTACGCAGCATTATCTGGTGAAGAGCAAGGCTTGTTTGGCGGTAAAATCTTAGCTAAATATGCACAAGAGCATGATTGGCGTGTACATGGTGTTTTAAACAATGACATGATTGGTAATTCAACGGGCATTAATGGTGTAACAGATAACACAACCGCACGTATTTTCTCTGAAGGCACTCGCGTTATAGAAACCAAAGAGCAAGCCCATAAACGCCGTTTTACCGGTGGTGAAGTTGATTCTGCAAGTCGTAACCTTGCGCGTTACATAGATACAATCGCAGATCGCTACATTGAGAATCTAGATACCATGTTGGTATATCGACTCGATCGGTTTGGTCGAGGAGGGCATCACCGTCCATTTAACGATGTTGGCTTTGCCGCTGTGCGTATTATGGAGACAAACGAAAACTATAATCAACAGCATCAAGACTTACGTACTGAAAATGGTATTACTTATGGTGACACCATCGACCATGTTGATTTTGCCTATGCGGCGAAATTAACGTCACTCAATGCAGTGACAATGGCTTCAATGGCGTGGGCTCCAGCGCCGCCAACGGGTGTTAGTATTTCAGGTGCCGTAAAGCCGAGTACAACATTAGCGTGGCATAAAAGTGATGATCCAACGGTGGTCAGTTATAAAATCTATTGGCGTTATACCAGTGAGCCACAATGGCAGTTTAGCCGCGATGTTGGGAAGGTAACCGAAGCAACCCTTAAAAATGTTGTTATCGATAACTACTATTTTGGTGTTGCGGCTGTAAACAAAGACGGTATTGAATCACCGGTTGTATTTCCTGGCGATGTTGGCGCGTTCGAATGGCCAGACAAATCTGCTAAATAGCAATCGTTAAGTCATAGCGGACACCACCCAGTTCGCTATGAGCTGCTGTAATACGCCAGTTATGGGCTTCGACAATTTGTTTTACTATCGCAAGCCCAATTCCTGAACCTGACTGTTTCACTGTTTTTAAGTCAGGCACTCTATAAAGGTGGTCAAAAATCTTTGCTAAACTCTCGTCGCTGACGCCAGGGGATGAATCTTCATAGCAGATTAAAAGCTGTGTTTGGTTTTGGCTAATCGTCAAATTAATCTTACCAGGGTGATTTGTGTACTTAAGCGAATTACTGATTAAGTTTGCAAATAACTGTGAAAGCCGTGTTGCATCGCACTCAAAACTTAGTTCATCAGCAACATTTTGTGTAAATGTCACTTCAAATTATTCAAGCTGGATCAGCATATCTGCGTGTAGGCTTTGGAAATACTCAGCCGCATTAACTGTTGTTACGTTGAGCTGAAAACTGCTTTGTTCTAAAAGTGAAATTTTATTTAAATCAGTCACTAAAGTTGCCATGTCGGTGATTTTTTGGTTAAGCTTTTCGTATGTAAGCTCATTAAATTGGGTTAGGCCTGCTTGAAGCGTTTCAAGGTGTAAGCGCAACCCTGTTAATGGACCACTTAGTTCGTGAGCTACTTGTGATAATAACTTACTACGTTGACTGATTTGTTTATCCAGATAATTTCGGCGCTGTTCAATAAGCTGTTTTCTCTGTCTTATTCTTAATAAAGCAATGCCCATTGCAGCTAAAAGCAGGCTAAATAATAAGACGCTGTATAAAATAGCTTGACGTTGTGCGGCAATAGCTTGGCTTTTTTCATTGTCTTGGAGTTTTAAATCTTGTATTGCTAAATCGCGGTCGCGCATTGCAATGGAGTTTTGTAGCTCAGCTAAACGGTGGTTGTAGTTGTTACGGGCAAAGCCTTTTTCAAGCTCTGTAATAGCACGTTGATACGACAGGGCTTGTTTATAATCAGCTTGTTTTTCTGTCACTGTGATCAAATGTTCTAGGGCAATGATTTGCTTTTGCAGCTTATTTTTTTGCTTACTTAACTGGTAGGCTTGCTCAGCATAATGTTTAGCTTGTTCGTGCTCAGTAGAGCCAATGTACAGCTTAGCTAATGTAAGTAATACATCTATATATAAGTGATCGTCTTGCTTGAGTTCAATGAGCACTTGTTTTTCAATGCTTAATGCTTGGTCAGGTTTATCTATTTCGAGCAAATTTATCGCAATATTATGGTTTGCCCAGGCAGTATTTCGCGTACTGTTATAACTAGCGAAGACCTGCTTAGCCTCTTGTGCGTATGCAAGTGATGCAGGGTAGTTTTTAAGTCCATATTCGCATTGGGATAGCTTAACTAAACTATGTCCGATATCAGACAGTGAACCCGTTTGCTTATCAAAACTAAGGGCTGTAATAAACTCGCTCTTTGCTTTTTCGTATTGTTCTAAATCTAAATAACTTTGGGCAATTGAATAACTTATACCTGCTTGTAATGAAATAGACGGCGACATTTGCTTAATAACTTCACGGCGTTTTAGCTTATATTCTAGGGCAAGGGTTAACCGGTCTAACTGTTCAAGATTACGCGAATAACCATGGTAGAGCATTTCTTTTTGCTTTAAGGATAATTCTCGATTGTTGTCGTGAATATAAACCTCAAGCAAGTTCAAGGCTGCTTGATATTCACCTGCATTATGATAAGCACTGACAAGGCTCGCAACGGCATCAATTTCGTAATCGGTGAGTTGCAAACGCTGAAACAGCGCGACATTTTGTTGAGATAAGTGAATTGCAGATTCTAATTTATTTGCACTATATGCCAATCGAGCTTTGACTAAATACAATTCGCTATAAATAGAGGAGTCACTTTTATATTTTGGAGAAGACTCAAGTTCTTCTACTATGTTTTGCGCCTGTTGAAACTGACCTAGGTGTATATGAACGTGAATTAATCTAACATTAAAGCTTAATCGCTCAGCAAAACTGGCAGATTCAATAAGGCGTTTATCTATATTTGTTAAATATTTATAGCGTTCTTGGTAATCGCTTATTGTTCTAGCTTCATCAATGTGGCCTTGTAAAGTTGACGCAATTGATGCAAATGACAAGGTACACAGCAGAATAACAAGAGCTTTAAAGTTCATTTTTAACATTTATTATTATTTTTTCTGAAGCAATTCTAGCACATCATGCTTTTGTGTTGAGTAAATTTGTTTTTTGTGATTAAAAAGAATTGCATTTTGCGATATAGATGGTTGCATCTTGCAAAAAGGATCTGCAAAAAATATCTAAAACCTTATTTTTTAATGAGTTATATTTTGGAACAATTGCTGCTTTATATAATTACATAACCACAGGAGAGTGTAATTATGAAAAGCAAAATACCCGTCTGTCTTTTATCAGTGCTTGCCACTAGTTATGTAAGCGCAGCTCCGTTTGAAGAATGCCCAAGTAAAGCATTTCTAATACAAGGTACACCTGCACAAATGTTTGGAATTGATTTGGTCTCTGCTAAAGCGACAGTATTAGCACCGTCATTAAACTTTAGTGACGAAACAAACAATGAAAGCGTAAATGCTGTGGGTTTTAACTATAAAGACCAATATATGTATGGCTTTAGTAAGCAAAGCCCGAAGAGTGTTGTCAAAATTGGTGATGATTATCAACTAGAACGACTCGTGGTTAACGGTCTGCCTGATACTAACTTCTATGTGGGTGACATCCATGTAAATAGTGAAACTAATCAGGCGGTATATTATTTGTATCATCCCAAATTCGGATTGTACGGTATTGATTTGACAGAGCCTGCTAATGAATATCAAGCTGATTTAGTTGCGGGTTCAGCTAGCTGGGGGTTAGCTATTTATGATTTTGCTTTTCATCCTAATAGCAACCTTTTGTATGCAGTTGAATCAAATGGCGACTTATACGAAATAGATCTTAATAATCAGACACCCACTTTTGTGGCGAACTTAGATATAGCTGGTGATACCGGAGCGAATGGTGCTGGGTATTTTGATGTAAAAGGACAGTTTTATTTTAGTAATAACCGAAGCGGTAAAATACACAAAGTAGACCTTAGCATTAGCCCTGTAAACGGTTACACGCCAACTGCTGCGGTGTTTACTTTAGGGCCTACATCAAATCAAAATGATGGTGCACGCTGCGCAATTGCTGAGGTAAAGGTAACGGATAATTCAATCGATTTTGGTGATGCACCTGCTCCTTATCAAACCTCACTCGAAGACAGTGGCGCAAGACATTTATTTGACCCAAATGCAGATCAAACTAATTTGGTTTACTTAGGTGCTACAGTAGATGGCGAGAATATTAATACACGTTCAGACTTACTTTTAACACCTGATGATCAATCAGATGACGGCGTTAAGTTCGTCACTGATTTGGTAGCAGGCAATACCAGTCAAATTATTGTTACCTCTGCAAATGACGAGACATATCTATACGCATGGTTTGATTGGGATCAGAATTACCAATTTGATGCGGATGAAATTACGGTGTCTAAATATCGGTTAAACCAAGGCGATAATAGCATTTTGGTTAATGTTCCAGATGGTGCCGTTATGGGAACAACCTGGTCTCGCTTTCGTGTAACTGATGGTAGTGAAACCAATCCAATTACAGCAACTGGTGGTGTTATTGGTGGGGAGGTAGAAGATTACTCTGTAACAACATTGGGAAGCCTAGTTTACCCAGGTGAAAATAGCTGGGTAACACTTGCATTTGAGGATAAATGGCCATTTTCTGGAGATTATGACTTCAATGATTTAGTTATAAACTATCGAACTACAATTATAGATCAAAATGGTGTGGCTACAGGTTACAAAATAGAAGGTGAGCTAGTTGGGATAGGTGCTGATTTTCATAATGGCTTTGCAGTTAGGTTATATGAGACTGTGGAAGGTTCAAATGATAAACGCATTTTACGTAGCCAAATTAATGCTGAAAAAACTAGTTTACTGATTAATGGTCTTGAACAAACGCACGAGATCTTAGAGCAAAATACTGAAGATGCTATTTTCGTGATTATGCCTGATACTTGGGATTACATTGATAAACAGTCTAATTGTAATTATTTTAGAACCGAGACGGGTTGTGATAGCAACAGTAAAGTCACGTTTTCATTGTTTATTGATTTATTACCAGGTACAGCGACCGCTGATGCACCTAAGTACACATTAGATCCTTTCATATTTGCAGCTGATGGACACTATCATGGTGAAGCCTTGGTTGGTAAAGACCCTAGAAGCTGGGAGGTTCACCTTAAGAATCAGCAGCCGACAGAAAAATTTGATATGCAACTATTTTCTTTCGCAGAGTCTGATGATGCATCTGACAGTGCGCAGGGTTTTTACTTCCAAACCGAAACAGGTCTACCTTGGGCAATTGAAGTAGGTACTTCGTGGGCTCACCCTAAAGAAGGGGTAGATATTACCCATGCATACAGCGACTTTAAAGCATTTGCAGAATCAAAAGGGCAAGAAAAGCCAATGTGGTTCAACAATGCTAAGCCTGCTAACGTGATTTCAAGAGGAGAATAATTATGAAACATTATACTTTAGTGATCATAAGCTTAATGTTAGCTGCGTGTGGTGGCGGTGGTGAAGGCGACTCTGCAACTGAAAGTGCTGGAACAAATGTAACGCAAGCACCTACAACAGATACAACACCACCTGAGACAACGCCTCCTGCTACTGGCGTGGATCCTGAGACGATGAATGATTTAACGATTGCTCCTGAGTTTAATTTAAGTAGTAAATTAGAGCTCGATGTAGATGTAGATTTGAATATTGGTGACACCAGAGCCTTTTTAAACATATGTCTTAAAGGCGACGACGATAAAGCCGATTATAACCAGTGTTTGCTTCGTGCACCATTGGTACAGAGCAAGCTGTCATCTAGTTTAATGTTAGCTAACAGTGGATTAGAGCTGGTGGCCGAGGTGTGGTTTTATGACACTCAGAGTGAGCCTTTACGTTATTATTGGAAAAATGATAGTGAGCAGCCAATGGTGTTTACGATTAGGTAAGAGTGATCGATTCTTTACGTAAATGAGTTTAATTTGTAAGAATCTTATTTTCAACAGCTTGAAGAGGAATGAGTGATGGAATACATAGAGCAAGTGTTAAAATCAGTAAAGAGTTCTAATCCAAATGAAACGGAGTTTTATCAAGCTGTTGAAGAGGTTCTGTCTTCGATTAATCGATATCTCGAAATTAATGATAAATATCAAAAAAACTCTATTGTTGAACGATTAGTAGAGCCAGAAAGGCAAGTCATATTTAGGGTTCCTTGGCTTGATGATCTTGGAAATGTTCAGGTTAATCGTGGTTTTAGAATTGAATTTAGTTCATCGTTAGGTCCTTTTAAGGGCGGCCTACGATTTCACCCCAGCGTTAACCAAAGTGTGGTTAAATTTTTGGGCTTTGAGCAAGTCTTAAAAAATGCATTGACAGGTTTACCGTTAGGTGGTGGTAAAGGTGGTGCTGATTTCAACCCCAAAGGCAAAAGCGACCATGAAATTATGCGTTTTTGTCAGTCATACATGACTGAGCTTTTCCGTCATATTGGTGCTAATACAGATGTACCTGCTGGTGATATTGGCGTTGGGGCGAGAGAAATTGGTTATTTGTTTGGGCAGTACAAGCGGATCACAAACCAATTTAGTGGCGTTTTAACAGGAAAACCTGAATCATTAAATGGCTCTTCTTTAAGAACAGAAGCAACAGGATACGGCGTTGCTTACTTTCTAAGTGCTATGTTAGATGCGAAAGGCGACTCTTTAACAGGAAAACGGTGCTTAGTGTCTGGTGCTGGTAATGTTGCACTTTATCTGATGAAAAAGCTTGATGAGTACGATGCTGTGATTCTTAGCTGTAGCGATTCGAAGGGCACGCTATATAGTAAGAATGGGCTTGACGTAAAATTAGTGATGCATCTAAAAAGTGAACGTGGTGCTGAGCTTAGAGATTATTTGAATGAACATAAAGATGCTGAGTTCACACCTGTCAATCAATACCCAAGTGACGGTCATCAAGTTTGGCGATATGAAGCAGACATTGCTTTGCCATGTGCGACGCAAAATGAAATTACTAAAGATGATGCTAAAGCTCTTGTAGAAAACAGATGTTTAACTGTGTGCGAAGGTGCGAATATGCCAACTACACCTGAAGCAATGAAGATTTTCAAAGAGCACAATGTTTACTTAGGGCCAAGCAAAGCCGCAAATGCTGGAGGTGTGGCGACGAGCCAATTCGAAATGGCTCAAAATGCCAGTATGCAAAAGTGGCAATCTGAGCAAGTTGATGAAAAACTTCAGCAAGTTATGAAATCCATTTTTAATACTATTTCAGTTACTGCCAAGCAGTACTCTAATGAACACGACTTGGTGCTTGGTGCGAATATAGCAGGATTTGAACGAGTTGCAGATGCAATGTTAAAGCAAGGTGTTGTTTAGTGATTTGACAAAATAATTAGACACCCACTTTTGTTCTAAGTGACAATATAATTAGACACCCACTTTTTTCTAAGAATATAAAATGTAATTAAAGAGACATCCATTTTTTACATAAACAATAAAGACACCCATTTTATTTATTGATATGAGTGCAGTATCGCATAACTGAGATTTATCTCGGCTAGATGAAAGTAGGGAGTTGGTACTTAATTACTGCTCTGTCTGAAAAATTAGCTATTTAATTTATATCATAAGTAATTTCAGAACGTCGATATTTTTATTTATATCAATAGATATTTATTAGTATTGTTTTGTAGTTTTAATAGATTAACAAAATAAAGCTTGGCTCTTAGCTATAGAGCTTCTCCGTTTTCGTTTCATGTGATTTGTGTAAGCTGTGATTGCTTGTTCTTTACCCGCTGTATTTTTAAATGAGCGGGTAAAGGAAGTGGCGAGTGTAAGCCAGTTGTCAGTACAAATATTTAGTCTTTCAAGTATTGGTAATGCATCTTCAGGGATTTTCCCTGGTTTATCTTCTCGTATTGAGCGACCAGTCCAATCAACGAGTTGCAGGTATGTTTTGAGCTCATATGGCAGACCTTTAGGCATATGCTTACGTGGTTTACCTGCAAAGCGCATAAGTGATTTTGGTTGCTTATTATTTTGAGCTGACTCAATGCGTGTTTTTATACTGGTGTAGTCAGATTGCTCAGGTAAATCAGCCGCTTTCGCTCTTACAGGGTTTAGGTCAACATACGCAAG
>NZ_LJTC01000018.1 GCF_001306915.1 Pseudoalteromonas lipolytica
TAAGGCATATTCCCAAGCATTACTCACCCGTCCGCCGCTCGTCAGCAGAGTAGCAAGCTACTCTCTGTTACCGCTCGACTTGCATGTGTTAGGCCTGCCGCCAGCGTTCAATCTGAGCCATGATCAAACTCTTCAATTAAAAGTTTTTTGAAACCGAAGTTTCGTGCTCAATGAATTCTGTATAAATTGACTATATAGTCACTCATAAGAAATTGAGACTCTAAATTTGTTTGCTCCACTTAGTAAACTAAGCTTCGCTGTTAGAACTCAACCTGTACGAGTGCCCACACAGATGATTGCTTTATATTGTTAAAGAACGTTGCGACGTTGTCGCTAGGGATGCGTATAATACATCCTTAATTTTTCGAGTCAATACTTAATTTCAAACTTTCTTTCGATTATTTGAAACCGAAGTTTCACTTAACTCTCTGCTACGTTGTTCAGCGTCTTTCGTTGCTGCCCGCCGTGTCAGTGGGGTCGCATTATAGGGAGATGGATTTTTTACGCAAGCACTTTTTTCAATAAAATTTAAAAAAACGTACTGTTCGCTCAGCTTTTGAACTAAACCCCCTAAAACTGGCTGTTTAGCAGTCAATTTAGCTCTGTTTTGGTGTATTTATTTGCTTCGCTGTTACACTAGACTGAGCGCATTTTAAAATTAAAAGGTGAATTTATGACTATCCGTTCTTATAAAGGGATCACTCCGACATACGATAATAGTGTTTATATTGATGAGTCATCGGTTTTAGTGGGTGATATTACGCTTGGTAAAGATTCAAGTGTATGGCCTCTTGTTGCTGCGCGAGGTGATGTTAACTATATACGTATTGGTGAACGTACGAATATTCAAGACGGCAGTGTTTTACATTTAACACGTGCCTCTCAGTCAAACCCCGATGGCTACCCTCTTATTATTGGTGATGATGTCACTGTTGGTCATAAAGTTATGCTACACGGCTGCCAACTTGGTAATCGTATACTTGTTGGGATGGGCGCAATTGTGATGGACAACGCAATTGTTGAAGATGATGTGATCATTGGTGGTGGTTCATTAGTACCACCTAACAAGCGTTTAGAGTCTGGTTACCTTTATGTCGGTAGCCCTGTTAAACAGGCTCGCCCTTTAACAGAGCAAGAGCGCGCCTTTTTAAATATCTCTGCTGATAATTATGTTCAGCTTAAAGATGAATACTTAGCTGAGGGCTAAAACACCTCGGTTAATTCGATTTGTCCTGCCGAGTTATACTGCTCATCTTCGATCAGCTGCTCGGCGAGCTCTTCGTAATCGAAACGATAAGATTCAAAGTAATTAACTGCACTGCTTTGATCTGCAAAATCATACTTGCTGGTATCAATAACACACTCCACCATAAAGCCACTAACTTGGGCAAAAAACACCAACTGCTTTTCTTCAGGCTTAAATTCGAGTCTGTCTATAAATTGGATAGCTTGATTCACGCAATTTCTCCTGCTTTAAGCGCGCTAACAACGGGGATGATTTCTGGCATTTTATTGCGCCATACAAAATAAGCCTGTGCCGCTTGACCAACAAGCATGCCACAACCATCGAGAGTTAAACATGTTGGGTTAATCGACTTAACCCAACATGTAAATGTCGTATCATCATTCGCGTAAAACATATCGTAAGCGCACTGACACTTAGCAACGCACTCTTTTGCTATACCTGGCAAGTCTCCCGTTACACTGCTTGAGGTTGAATTAATCACCACATCATAGTTGTTTGCTGGGATATCATTCAAAGCAAAGCCCTGCACATCAATTTCACCATTAAAATGACTCGCTAGCGCCTTTGCTTTTTCGGCGGTACGGTTGGCTATTGTTAAGCTTTCGATTTGCTCATTCAATAATGGCTGAATAACACCGCGCGCCGCACCACCAGCGCCAATAAGCAGTACTCGCTGCCTTTTTAAGGTGACTTTATTGGCTAAAAGATCTTTAACAAGCCCTACACCATCGGTGTTATCCCCCAGCAGGCTACCATCTTCGAGTTGTTTAATCGTGTTTACTGCTCCGGCTATTTTCGCTTGCTCTGTAAGTTCATCGACCATGGCAAACGCTTGCTCTTTAAATGGCAAGGTGACATTAGCCCCTTTACCACCCGCAGCGAAAAACTCAGCGACAGTTTTTTCAAATGCATCTGTTGGTGCTAAAATGGCGCTGTATTGTATTTGCTCGTTTAATGATGCAGCAAATTGTGCGTGTATTGCGGGTGATTTCGAATGTTTTATTGGATTTCCAAAAACCGCGTATTTGTCCATAGTGAAGCAACCTCTTCGCCCTGTAGAGCTTTATTAATATTATGATTAAACGACTTTTTTCTAAATCGAAACCAACGCCTGAAACACCTACCCCAGAAAAAACACCTTACGAAATTATTGGCGGTGAAGCAGGAGCTCGAGCAATTGCAAATCGATTTTACGACATAATGGCCACAGATGAATACGCCAAACCATTATATGATATGCATCCGCAGCCTTTAGATAGAATTCGCCAAGTCTTCTTTGAATTTTTATCGGGCTGGCTGGGCGGCCCTGACCTATTCGTTGAAAAATATGGTCACCCAATGCTAAGAAAGCGTCACATGCCTTTCCCTATTGATCAAGACCTACGTGACCAATGGATGCATTGTATGAATAAAACGCTTGATATCGAGATTGATAACCCACTCCTGCGCGAAGGGTTAAGACAATCGTTATCGCAACTCGCCAGCCATATGATCAATCAGAACTAATATTAGTAATCATATTAGACAAGCAATTCTTAACGGGTATAAGAATTACTTGTCCATAAACTTAATAACTCAAGTTTCGCTCAAAGTTTACTATGTCCACATTAGGCTTGACCTTATAGAGGTGAGCCAAGCGACCTCCGGATTTTATTTTTTCATCCACTTTTTCTAAAATATCTGCTGCATCAATACGTCTAATAATAGTCTTACGCTGAACAGGTTTTCCTAAAATTGCTTCAAGTACTGACTTAAATTGCCCAATGGTGAAAAGTTCCGGTAAACAAAAAATCGGAACCATAGAATATAGAGCTTTTTGTTTAAGCCTTTGCTGAGCGTGCTCAATTATGTGCTTATGATCAAAAGCAATTGGTAATATGTCTAGCTCCTCGATCGAAACCCATTTGGCATCATCAACTGTTTCGATATGTGTTGATGCTTCCACAGCTGATGTCAAAGCATAATATACCAAAGTAACACTATACCCACGGGGATCTCTGGCAAGGCCCGAGTATGTATGTAACTGTTCAAGATACTGAGGGGCAACATTAGTTTTTTCTTTTAATTTTCGCAATGCAGTCATATCAGCACTATGATCAATATCGATGTCTATAAACCCCCCTGGCAATGCCCAGCAACCTATATAAGGCTCACTGGCACGCTTAACCAATAGTACTTTCAGCTCTTTATCGATTACGGTAAATAACACACTATCAACTGTAAACAATGGATTTTTAAAATCAGAGTCTTTATTGCCGCTCATTCTTCACCTCTATTGATGTCGTAAGGACACATTAAATATAAACCCCCCCTATTTCAAGACTTACTAATTTTATAAATAGTTATTGATTATAGCTGAGCCATCTGATAAGTTAATTGTGTCACTGAGACACAAAGATAAAGGGACTTGAAATGAATATATATAGTTATAACTCAACCGGTACTAAAACACTTATTCCTTTTGAATATTTCACTTTTTCAGGTGGTGAAGAGCATATAAGGCTCTCTCACGAGCTATTATCAGACAGCGTGAAAGTCGAGATTTTTGACCGATTGACTGACTCATCAAAAATAATGCGATTGATGATAGCTGTTGATTCTTTAAAAAGAGTCATATCGGCTTACACTCCTATTGAATTAGTTATCCCATACTTTCCATATGCGCGACAGGACAGAGTATGTGTTACTGGAGAAGCCTTCGGAGCGAGAGTTATGGCTAATTTTATAAATAACTTAGGCTTTTCAAAAGTGACCATTTGGGATGCACATAGTGACGTATCCCCCGCTTTATTAGATAGAGTTGAAAATATAGAACAAGTCACAATACTTCAAAAGTGTGCGAAGTTATCAAACTTGCTTGCGAATGGAGATATCACTCTCATATCTCCTGATGCAGGTGCTAGTAAAAAAACTCTGAAAATTTCACAACAATTTAACGGCGTACCCGATATTATACAAGCTAATAAGGTAAGAAACTTAAAAACAGGCGAGATCACCAAAACTGAAATTCTTGGAAATGTAAAAGGGAAGCATGTTCTGATAGTAGATGACATTTGTGACGGCGGAAGAACCTTTGTTGAACTCGCAAAAGAGCTCAAAGCTGAAGGTTCACTAAGCATTACTTTATTTATTACGCACGGAATTTTTTCAAAAGGTCTTGAAGTTTTTAATGGACTAATTGAACACATCTATACAACTGACTCATTTAAACCTGCGCATGAGTTTATTGAGAACGAAAACATTAATTTACACATCATTGAGATGTAAGGAGTACATCATGGTTATATCAGCTGCAAGTATGCAAAAAGATGTTTATAAAGAGTTTCATAGTAGAGCTTACCACCCTGACGTTACAGAGGTTTATGCCAATTACACCTCCCGCAGCGGTAAGCTCAGTAATGTGATCGACAACGACAAAGTAGCTTTTGTTGGACTGCAATACTTTATCAAAAGTTACTTGCAAGCAGAGTGGAACGATTTCTTTAATCTTGATAAACAAACCGCAGTCTCTACCCATCAACGTATAATGACTTCAATGCTCGGGTATGAAGTAGATGTGAAGTATCTAGAGGACTTGCATGACCTTGGGTATTTACCACTAAAAATAAAAGCACTTCCAGAGGGCACATTGGTACCTTATTTAGTACCACCAATAACAATAGTAAATACAAAAGCAGGGTTTCAATGGCTAACAAATATGATTGAAACTGTTTTAAGTTGTGAGAACTGGCCTATTCAAACCAGTACAACTACTTCGGTAGCATATTTAAAAACATTTAAAGAGTTTGCCAATAAAACGGGGTTACCAAAAGAATTTGTCCCGTTTCAGGGCCACGACTTCAGCTTTAGAGGGATGTTTGGCAAACAAGCTGCAGCAATGAGTGGCTTCGGTCACTTAGCATCAGGCCTAGTGGGTACTGATACTATACCTGCGGTTCTTTTTGCTGAGAAGTATTATGGAGCAAACGTCGACAAAGAACTGGTTGGCTGTTCTGTTGATGCTACAGAACATTCAGTCACTTGCTCTTGGATCTTAGAAGGCGAAATCGAATTTTTTAAGTACCTTATGAAAGTGCAATCTCCCAAAGGTATTTTAAGTGTCGTATCTGATACATGGGACTTTTGGACTTTAGTGACTGATTATCTTCCACAATTAAAAGAAGAAATCATGGCACGTGAAGGGACACTCGTTATCCGCCCAGATTCAGGAGATCCAGTCAAAATTCTTACAGGATATAAAATATCACCTATCTCAGACTATAAAGAATTATTTCAATCACAAAATGATGCTGAACTTGCTGCTAAACAGCAAGGTTATGAAGCATATAGATATAATGGCGATTACTTTGGCATAGACAATAACTGCTCTTTTAAGTTGATGGAATGTGAAGTCAAAGGGCTCATTGAGTGTTTATGGGAAACCTTTGGCGGCACTTTAACTTCAAAAGGATATAAATTATTAGATGAACATATAGGTGCAATTTATGGCGACGCTATAACATTGACACGCCAACGAGATATTCTGCAAAGGCTAATGGATAAAGGTTTTGCATCTAAAGTTGTTTTAGGTATTGGCTCTTATAGCTACCAATACGTTACTCGGGACACACATGGGTCAGCTGTAAAAGCAACAAGTGTCGTTAAAAATGGACAAAGAATTGCTATTTTTAAGGATCCCAAAACAGACGCTAAGAAAAAGTCCTCAAAGGGGTTACTTAAAGTAGAGTTAGTTGATGGTGAGCTTACATTGTTCGATGATGTTTCAGAGCATGAAGAAAAGCAAGGTTTACTTCAGACCGTATACGAAGATGGCAAACTTTTAAAAGAGACAACCCTTAAAGAAATAAGAGCGTTAATTGCTGAGCAAATTTAGTCTAAAAACATTTTATACCCTATTCGATTTAGAGATTGGCAAACTAACGAAGCTTTGCGCTATATCAATGTACGCTTTTTCTAAATAAAGATAATAAATTTTCCTTAATTTAGAAAAAGCGTCGTCAAATGAAGTCTATCCAATTTAAAATTTATGCCTTGTTGGCACTGACAGGCGTATTGGTATTATTTGCCAGTATATTCAGCAGCGCTCAGCAACAGCATGAATTAGCGCAAGATACCGTTGAAAGTAACATAAAACTGCTTGCCGATAATTATTTTGACTCAATTAATACCATGATGCTAACTGGCACCATGGCTAATCGCGAAATTCTGAGTACTAAATTAAGAAGCCATCCTAATATTGCAGATGCTCATATCATTCGTAGTCCAATCGTTAATAAAATTTATGGGCCAGGAAATGCCAACCAAGTTGCGACTAACGATGCTGAGCGAAAAGCGCTAACAGGCACTGAAGCACTATTTATTGATAATCAAAATAGTACGATGACTTATCTAAAGCCTATGTTTGCTCGCAGTGATTATAAAGGAACAAACTGCTTAGGCTGCCATCAAGCACAAGAAGGCGATGTGTTAGGTGTAGTGAAAATTAGTTATTCGTTGGCTGATATTGAGCAAGAAGTATCGCAAAACACCTTAATGAACACGCTACTACTAGCGGCTATTTTCATTACTGCATTTTCACTACTAGCTGTGATGTTTAGAAAAATATTCATCAAACGCTTAAAAGTCATTAGCCACACCATGCACCTGGCAACCACCAATAAAGATTTAAGCCTCACGGTAAATGACAGTAATAATGACGAGCTTAGCTCTCTCGCCACCAGCTTTAATCACATGATAGGCGCGTTTAAAGATAATATTGCCCAAGTCTCCCATTCTTCTAAGGTATTGATCCACTCAGCCGAAAGCATTTATGCCTCAGCGGATACCACCGAGCAAGCGATCTTAAAGCAAAAGCAAGGGACAGATTCGGTCGCTGCCGCCATCAACGAATTAGAAAGCTCATCAAGCGAAGTAAAAAACACCACCCATTTTGCGTCTGAGAAGTCTGAGCACAGTAATCAACTTGCGCAGCAAAGCTTACATGTTGCTGAGCACACTGAGCAAAGTATTAATCAACTTGCGGCAGATGTTAGAGCGGCAGCTGAGCAAGTAAGTCAACTACAAACGCAAACGTTAGACGTTGGTAAAGTACTCGAGGTGATCAGTAGCATTGCCGAGCAAACTAACTTACTTGCACTTAATGCTGCCATTGAGGCAGCTCGTGCTGGTGAAGCTGGCCGAGGCTTTGCTGTGGTAGCCGATGAAGTACGTACTTTAGCAACCCGTACCCATGACTCAACCGACGAAATTCGCCGCACTATCGATAAACTACAAGCTGAAGCAGCACAAACCGTTAATACCATGAATAACTCTTGCGAAGAAGCAGACGAAAGAGCAGTTCAAGTTAAGCAAGTTGCAAAAGCTCTACGTGATATTTCTTCGCAGATGAGCGAAATAAATCAACTTAACGTGCAAATCGCTGATGCCACTGAACAGCAAAATCTAGCAGCTGAAGAAATTAACCAAAGCGTTATAGCAATTAGTGACAATGCCGAGCACTCATTGGTTGATGCCCATGAAAACCAAAAAGTCAGTGAAGAGCTGTTGTCGTTAGCACGGTCACTGGATGAACAAGTAAGACGCTTCAAATTAAGCTAAATTGCGCACTTTTCGTGCAACTGCTAGAGTTGTTATATACATTTCATAGTAAATAAGGATGTTTAAATGAAATTTATAACAACTCTTTTAGTCTGCATTGGGATTATTGCAGCGCTATTATTTACCTATCAGCACAGCGTGAATGATACTGCTGATCAACTAAGCACTATTGATCAATATATTTATCAGGATGATATTCAACAGATTGCTCAATCTCTTATCAGTCAAGATAAAACCTCACAGAGCGATAAACATGAACAAAGCATTGTTGATGGTTTTGATAAGCTTATTCAGCACCCTGAATATTTTGAGGTGAAACTTGATTTCTATGCCTGTGATATTAGTCAATGCTTAACACAGGTTAGTGCCCCCATTGATACACCATCTGATAAGTTAGAGATATTAAAAGCAGAAGTGCTATTTAGTGTCTTGGCAGAGCTGCCTAACAGTGACAGTGTCGCCACCCTCGTTGAGGGTGACAACACAATGTTGATTAGAGTGGTTTCAATACTTGATTAAAGCTGCCACTGACGTGCAACTAAATCTGATTCTTTGCTGTTTAACCAATCTTGCGGACGTAAATAGTACTGATACAGCTTAGCTTCTGGGCTATCTGCAGCAGGTACATAGTTATACTCCCAACGTGCTAATGGTGGCATCGACATCAAAATTGACTCAGTACGTCCGCCTGTTTGTAAGCCAAATAATGTACCGCGGTCCCAAACAAGATTAAATTCAACATAACGACCACGACGATACAGTTGGAAATCGCGTTGCTGTTCGGTTGTCGGCGTGTTTTTACGGCGCTCAATAATAGGAAGGTAAGCATCTAAATAGCCATTTCCTACCGCCTGCATAAACGCAAAGCTTTGTTCAAAGCCAAGCTCATTTAAATCATCAAAGAATAAGCCACCAACACCACGTGTTTCACTGCGGTGTTTTAGATAAAAGTAATCATCACACCAGTTTTTATATTTATCGTAAACTGTTGCACCGAATGGCTGACATAAATCGCTAGCCACCTGATGCCAATGTTGTACATCTTCAAAAACAGGGTAATAAGGGGTTAAATCAAAACCACCACCAAACCACCAAATTGGCTCTTCGCCTTCTTTTTCGGCAATAAAGAAACGGACATTGGCATGGCTAGTTGGAATATGTGGATTATTAGGGTGGATCACTAATGACACACCACATGCATGAAAACTACGACCTGCGAGCTCTGGACGATGCGCTGTTGCAGATGCTGGCATTGACGCGCCAAATACATGCGAGTAGTTAACCCCACCCTGTTCGATGACATTACCACCTTGGATAACACGAGTACGACCACCGCCGCCTTCTGCACGTTGCCAATTATCTTCAACAAATTTTGCTTTGCCATCGGCACTCTCAAGACCCTGACAAATTGTATCTTGTAAGGCCATTAAATAGGTTTTAACTTGTTCGAGTAGCTCGCTTTGCATGTTTATCCTCTAAATACTTTGCCGGTCGCAGCGTCTTTGATCACACTTGGTTGGCTGTTGCCACCTAACGGCTCATCAACATAAAAATCTACCATGTCAGCAAATTCGCTTTTCGCTTGTGCGATAGTCATTACCGTTTCTTGACCGGTTAAGTTTGCACTTGTTGAAACTAACGGCTTACCAAATTGCTGACACAGGGCTTTTACTGTTGGGTGATCAGTTACACGCACAGCAATAGTATCAAATTGACCCGTTAACCACTTTGGCGTTTCTTTTGCTGCCGGCATCACCCAAGTGATAGCACCTGGCCATTGTGAAAAGATATCAGCACGTTTATCCATGGGGATTTTGGCATCATCTACATACTTTAATAACTGGCCATAATTGTCAGCAATTAAAATTAAGCCTTTTTCTACAGGGCGTTGTTTGATGGCTAAAAGCTTTTCAACCGCAGATTGGTTATCAGGATCGCAACCAAGACCAAAAACAGCTTCGGTTGGGTAAACAATCACACCGCCTTGCTGCAAAGCGTCAATTGCATTGGCTGGTTGTGCAACAGGATCAGACAAAGAAACTCTCCTAAATAAACAAATTACAAGTGCATTAAGATTCGACTAACTTATGCATACACGACTTCTGCGGGCATTGTAACACAACACCTGAGGCAGTTTTCTTTTCGATCATAATTGGCCACTGACAGGCAGGACACTCGGTCGCCACAGGTTTATGATTAAGCGTATATTTACAGCGCGGATAGCCATCACAAGAATAAAAGGTTTTGCCAAACTTATTACTACGCGCAACCAGCTGGCCTTTTTTGCATTTCGGGCAAGCAGGTAATTGAGGGGCACCGTCAGGCTCTTCATCATGTGCAATATAGTGGCACTCGGGATAGCCCGTACACCCAATAAACATGCCGTAGCGGCCATTTTTAATTACCAATGGCTTGCCACATTCTGGGCAGGCACTGTCTTCGAGTACTTTTATTTGTTGGCTATCGTGATGAGCTAATGGGCGGATGTAGTCACATTTAGGGTAACTGGCACAGCCTAAAAATGGCCCTGACTTTGAGTTGCGCATAACCAATTCAGAACCGCATTTAGGGCAAACCTCATACTCTTTTTCGAGTGCATGTTTATCTGCAGAAAAAAGAGAATGGTCGATTTTACTCATAAGATTCCTGTGGGGTTGGCTAATTTTCGCCTAATATACCCAAACTCAACAAAGATACAAGCAAAGTCGAATTAATGTAATACATCGGTTGGTTCGTCAAATATTAAGTCTTCCATTTGTGCGTAAGCTTGCTCTGATCCAGGTACATTAAATAACACCATCAGCACTACCCACTTTAGATCTTCCAAAGAAATAAATGGTTTATCTAAAGCGCAAAGCCTATCTATCACCATTTCGCGGGTTACGGTGTTAATCACACCAATTTGCTCAATAAACATTAAAAAGCCGCGACACTCAACACTTAACATTTGGCATTCACTATCTGTGTAAATACGCATAGCATGTTGTGGTTGGGCATTAAGGTACGGGTAGATATCGCTTTGTTGTAAGTCTGCAAGTTGCTCTAGCCAATCAAGGGCTTTGTAGATTTCAGGTTTGTTGAAGCCAGCACGAACTAACTCATCGGTAAGTTCGTTCTCTTCAGTAAAGATTTCAGCTTCACTATGGATATAGTTTTCAAAAAGATACATGAGGATGTCAAACATGTTTATGTCCTCCCAGTCTTATATAACCATCTAGTACTCGTTCGATTTTATCTGCGAGCTCTAGGTCGAGTAACCGAGCTTGTACTTCGTCTACAGGTAATTGGCTGCGCTGTGTTATTTGGTCAACACTTGTTACCTCATACCCTATACTTTTGAACACTGGGCAGTCGGGTTCATCTGCTATGGGCTGTTCTATACTATATAGACTGTTTTCACAGAAAAAGCTCACTTCATCAAGAATATCACTAATATTTTCTGTCAATTTAGCGCCTTGCTTAATTAAAAAATGACTCGCCTCTGAAAGTGGGCTTTTTATAGAACCCGGCACTGCAAACACTTCTTTATTCTGCTCAAGTGCATAGCGTACAGTAACCAAAGAGCCACTTTTAATCTGCGCTTCTACAATCAACACACCTAATGATAATCCAGAGATAATACGGTTTCGGCGCGGAAAATTAGCGGCATTAGCAGCAGTGCCTGGTAAGAACTCAGAAACCAATAAGCCCCGCTCTGCAACTTGTTTAATGAGCAAACTATGGCGTTTGGGATAGGCAATATCGATACCCGTACCAAGTACAGCAATGGTGTTTCCTGTTCCTGCTAATGCACCTTTATGGGCTGCGCCATCAATGCCCAAAGCCATACCAGATGTCACCGTCATGCCAACAGAAGATAATTGATGAGCAAATTCAGCGGCTATTTCAAGCCCTGTTGGTGTGGCATTACGGCTACCGACAATTGCTATTTGTGGTGACCGTAATAGCTCAGTGTTACCTAAACAAAATAATAAGATAGGTGCACTGGCTATTTGTTTGAGTAAGGGCGGATAGTTGCTATCAAAATAACTGATCACTTTGATTTTAAGCGTTGATATCTGCTCTTGATAGTGGGCGACTAATTGCCAATCGGTATTAACTAAGTTATCGGCTTGGCTTTGTGATAAGCCCAGCTGCTGAAGCTCTAAACTAGATAACTTAAATAGCTCATCCAGTGGCTGCTTTTGACTTAATGCAATAAGGCTTTTTATCCCAAGCCCTTTACATAAATAAAAGGCAAGCCAATGGGATAGCTTGCCTGAAACCTGTGCCATGCTCCCTCCTTAGAGCGCCCAAATTGTGAGTTAGTTTATAACTGCATAATCTCCAACTCGGATCGGGTGCTGATTTTTCACAATCAATGCGTAGCTAACGTTGTCATATACCTTAAACACCATTAGTTCACCGACTTTTTCCTTTGGCATATGCCATACACTACTGTCTTCGTCACTTTCGATACCGAACAGCTCATTTGCGTCAGTCATGAATTTCTCAAGGCTGTTAGAGTCTTCGCGGTAGCGAGGACCATTGCGGCCGTCATACACTTCTGGTGATTGACGTTGAATATCGAGGACGAAACCCGGTTTCACTTGGTCCGAGCCTAAGTTTAGTACAACAATATCCATGGTACTAAATTCACGCATTTCATTAGCTGACGCGATTATCGTGCCATCTAAAGCCGTGTCTGGACGTTTCATTGTGAAATAGGCAGGCAACATCTGCCCTTCCATTGCTGGCATTAAAAAGTCATGCGGCTTAATTTCTTGTTTTACTAGCTCAACCTTAACTGAGGCAGGAACGCCATTTGCTACATCACCGCTTCTAAATGAGCGAACAATCGCCACAAGCTCAGCTTTATTCGCCAATACTTCATTGGTCTTTGGATCAACAAGGTCATTTCCTTTTCGATAAACCCCATACGCTTCATTTAAATGCAGGTCACCTTTAACATAGAGTGTATGCCCCAAGGTGTTCATTTTAGTATTAACACTAGCGCCTAAAATATAGGGTTTATCAGCAATAATTTCGGCACTAATCGCTTGCTCATAGCTTAAATATGGGCGTAATAATTCCAATGGTAAGGTAGGCACTGCATTTTTGCCTTTTGGAGTGATTCGCCCTTCTGGAGAGAGTTTTTTATAACGCGCATTTTTAACTAAACGAGGATTTCCGTCTTTATCGTAAATTAAAGTGAGCGCATCACCCGGGTATATTAAATGTGGATTCGCAATTTGTGGATTCATTTGCCATAAGTCAGGCCATTGCCAAGGCTCATCTAAATACACACCAGAAATATCCCAAAGTGTGTCGCCCTTTTTTACAACGTATTGTTTTGGCGCATCTTTTTTTATTGTTAACACATCAGCAATTGCAGGAAAAGCACTGCTAAAGGCTAGCAAAGCCGCAACTAGTGGGTATCTCATTTGGCTTCCTTGTGTTGTTTTTCGATTATTATCAACCAAAACCTGTTAAAGGTGAACACGAATGGCTAAAATAAGAGCATACAATACCCTAAATGAATCACAAGTGTAAAAGGTAACTATGGCTAGGTTAGAAGTTTTAAGATTTCCGGATGAGCGTTTACGTACAATCGCGAAAGAAGTGCCAGAAGTAAACGATGAAGTTCGTCAAATCGTCAAAGACATGCTTGAAACTATGTATGACGAAAACGGTATCGGCTTAGCAGCAACGCAAGTAGATATCCACCAGCGCATTGTGGTGATCGATGTATCTGAAGAGCGCGACCAACCGTTAGTGTTAATCAACCCAGAAATCACCAAAAAAGATGGTTCAACGGTGAGTGAAGAAGGCTGTTTATCAGTTCCTTATTCATATGCAAAAGTTGACCGCGCAGAAACAGTCACTGTTAAAGCGCTTAATGAAAATGGTGAAGAATTCAGCCTAGACGCTGACGAGCTATTAGCGATTTGTATTCAGCATGAGCTTGATCACCTTAAAGGCACTCTATTTATTGATTATCTATCACCTTTAAAGCGCCAACGAATCCGTAAAAAGCTTGAGAAAGAAGCTAAGCTGGCAGCTAAATCATAAGTTAATCAATAGGAATATCTGTGACACAACCATTACGCATTATTTTTGCTGGTACGCCGGATTTCGCTGCGCGCCATTTACAAGCACTGATTGACTCAGAGCACGACATTGTTGGTGTATATAGCCAACCAGATCGCCCAGCGGGCCGAGGTAAAAAGCTAAAAGCCAGTGAAGTTAAAGAGCTGGCGCTTGCTCATGATTTACCTGTATTTCAACCGCAATCACTCAAATCAGATGAAGCACTTGCAGAGCTTACCAGCCTGAACGCCGATATTATGATTGTAGTGGCGTACGGCTTACTGTTACCAAAAGCGATTTTAGATGCACCGCGCTTAGGCTGCTTAAACGTGCATGGCTCTATTTTACCGCGCTGGCGTGGTGCTGCACCGATCCAACGTGCTATTTGGGCTGGTGACAACGAAACCGGTGTAACAATAATGCAAATGGATGAAGGCTTAGATACAGGCGACATGCTGCATATCAGCCGTTGCCCAATTGATAGCACAGAAACCAGTAGCTCTTTATACGATAAATTAGCTGCATTGGGTCCTGATGCACTGATCAGTACAATCAACCGTCTTGCTGCAGGTGAAATCACTCCAGAAAAGCAAGATGACGCACAAGCTAATTACGCTAAAAAGTTATCAAAAGACGAAGCCAATATTGATTGGTCAATGGATGCTGCGCAAATTGAGCGTAATATCCGCGCCTTTAATCCATGGCCTGTTTGTTTTACCGAAATGGCAGGACAAACAGTAAAAATTTGGCAAGCCGAAGTTGTATCGCAAACTGCACAAGCCGGTAAAATCATTGCTGCTGATAAGCAAGGTATTACTGTTGGCTGTGGGCAAGATGCACTTAAAATCACCCTTCTTCAACCGCAAGGTAAAAAACCAATGGCTGTTACTGACTTTTTAAATGGTCGCAGTGATTGGGTCGAGCCTGGCTCAGTATTAGGTCAAAGCAATGAGTAATGTAAGAGCACTTGCTGCTGAAACCCTTTACAACGTAGTCGATAAAGGCGCGTCGCTTAATCAAGAGCTACCTTTTGCAAGCCAGGGTTTATCGCCGAAAGATAAAGCTTTACTACAACAAATTTGCTACGGTGTGCTGCGCTATTTACCTAGCCTAGAAAATTATTGCCAGCAACTTTTAGATCAACCACTAAAAGGTAAGCGCCGTATTTTCCAGTTCTTGTTGTATGTGGGTATTTACCAACTTCAACATATGCGTGTACCACCTCATGCAGCAATCAGCGAAACGGTTAATGCGCTTCAGCAAATGCGCGCACTGGGTTTAAAAGGTCTGATTAACGCGATTTTACGCAGTTTCCAACGTGAGCAAGCTGAGCTTGAAGAAAAAGCAAAGCAAATTCCTGTTTGCAAATTTAACCACCCAGGTTGGTTTATCAAACAAGTTACTGCAGCTTATCCTGATAACTGGCAAGAAATTCTTGAAGCGAATCAGTTGCAAGCACCTATGTGGTTACGTGTAAACCAAGCGCAGTACAGCACCCAAGAATACAGCGAGATGCTTAAAGCAAATGATATTGAGCATACCCTTAATGCTGATTTTCCTGATGGTATTAAACTAGCTAAACCGTGTGATGTATACGCATTACCAGAGTTTGATACCGGTGCCTGCTCAGTTCAAGATGCAGCGGCACAATTAGCAGCACGCTTTTTAGATCCACAAAATGATGATGTCATTTTAGATGCGTGTGCAGCGCCAGGTGGTAAAACGTGCCATATCCTAGAACTTGCCGACGCTGACGTATTAGCACTAGATAGCGACAGCGAGCGTCTAGAACGTGTTAAACAAAACTTAGTGCGTATTGGCTTGGCTGCCGATCTACAATGTGCCGATGCTTCACAACCCCATATCTGGTGGGATGAACAGCAATTCGACCGTATTTTGCTTGATGTGCCTTGTTCAGCAACTGGCGTGATCCGTCGTCACCCTGATATTAAGTGGTTACGTCGTGCATCTGATATTGAAGATCTAGCTAACTTACAAGGCGATATCCTAAATAGCATTTGGCCTCTACTTAAGCCTGGTGGTACGCTAGTGTATGCGACCTGCTCTGTATTACCGCAAGAGAACCAACAACAAGTTGCTAAGTTCCTTGCCAATAATCAAAGTGCTGAACACATACCTTTGCATGAAAACGACACCCCTACTTTACCTGGTCTGCAATTACTGCCTGGTGAAAGTGACGGTTTCTATTACGCAAAGCTAGTTAAAAAACACTAATAAGAACAAGCTATGAAAATAATCATACTCGGTGCCGGACAAGTTGGTGGCACATTGGCAGAAAACCTCGTAGGTGAGCAAAATGAGATCACCGTTGTCGATATCGACGGTAACCGTTTGCGAGAGCTACAAGATAAGTACGACTTACAAGGTGTTACCGGTCACAGTGCGCATCCCGATGTATTGCGTCGCGCAGGCGCAGAAGACGCCGATATGATTATTGCCGTAACCAGTTCAGATGAAGTGAACATGGTTGCTTGCCAAGTTGCTTATAGTATTTTTAACACACCAACCAAAATTGCCCGTATTCGCTCAGAGCAATACTTAAAGTACCGTGAAAAGCTATTTCATAATGACGACTTACCTGTTGATCACTACATTGCTCCTGAAGCGCTGGTAACTAAGTATATTCGTCGCTTAATCGACTATCCGGGTGCTTTACAGGTATTACAATTTGCCGATGGCATGTTATCGCTGGTTGCGGTGAAAGCCTATTACGGTGGTTTGCTGGTGGGTTATGCACTTTCAGCCTTGAAAGAGCACATCCCGAATGTCGAAACCCGGGTAGCGGCTATTTATCGTCAAGGTAAAGCGATTAAACCACTTGGCACAACCGTTATCGAAGCGGACGATGAAGTGTTCTTTATCGCTGCAACAAAGCATATTCGCGCAGTCATGAATGAACTTCAAAAGCTCGAACGTTCATACAAAAAGATCATGATCGCCGGTGGTGGTAATATCGGTGCGGGCCTTGCGCGTTCACTTGAGAAAAACCACAGCGTTAAGCTGCTTGAGCGCAATAAAGAGCGTGCAGCACAGCTTTCTGAAATGCTTGATAACACCGTCGTATTTTGTGGCGATGCCTCTGATCAAGAACTGTTATCTGAAGAACATATTGAACAAGTAGATGTTTTCATTGCTGTTACCAATGATGATGAAGCAAACATTATGTCTGCGATGCTGGCAAAGCGCATGGGCGCACAAAAAACCATGGTGCTTATTCAGCGTGGCGCTTATGTAGACTTAGTACAAGGTGGTGAGATTGATATTGCTATTTCGCCTCAGCAAGCCACTATTTCAGCACTACTAACACACGTTCGCCGTGGTGACATTGTTAATGTTTATTCGTTACGTAAAGGCGCAGCAGAAGCTATTGAAGCTGTCGCTCATGGTGATGAGCATACATCTAAAGTTGTTGGTCGAGCTATTGCTGAGATTAAGCTACCAGCTGGAACTACCATTGGTGCAATTGTACGTAACGATGATGTGCTGATTGCCCATGACGATACCGTTATACAGTCTGGCGACCACGTTATCATGTTCTTGATTGATAAAAAGCACATTACAGTTGTTGAAAAGCTATTCCAAGTAAGTGCTATCTTCTTGTAAACGAACGCTTATAAACGAAAAAAGCAGCCATGACAGCTGCTTTACGACTCTTGAAGTGAAAGTACCTAACTTTTCTAAAAGATTCTACTGAATTTGAGCAAACTCTTCTTTTGAAAGTTCGCCATTACCATCGCTATCTAGCTCTGGAAATAACTTTTCAAGCTGCATATTTGCAGATGCTTCTTCTTTGCTGATCACACCATCACCGTCGGTATCGAACGTTGCAAAGCTTACGCCTTGTGCAAAGGCTGCTGATGATGTTGCTAGTGCTAAAATTGCGATTGTTGTGCTTAACTGTTTCATAATAACTACCTTAAATTTTAAAAGAGTGAAATCCGTTTCTGAGATCCTTGCTTAGTGGAAACTGGTATAACTACGTACTAATTCAGTTATTCGGCTTCAGAGAACTCAGCTTCAGTAAGAACGCCGTCGCCATTCACATCTAGTGTTTTAAACTGCGACATAATTTTTGCGTCAACGGCTGCTTCACTTTTGCTAACCACGCCATTACCGTCAACGTCTAGAGTGTCAAAGTCAGATGCTGCAAAAGCTGCTGATGATGATGCAAGTGCGATTAAAGCTAATGTTTTGTTTACTGTTTTCATAATCATATTCCTTCAATATTAAGAGTGTTAGCTGATCACACTTCCAGTGTTGTCCTTTGTCATGGATTCCCTTATCCATTTAGGCTGTCTTTGGCAGCTCAGAACTAATCAGCTAAATAAACTGGTTTTGCTTAATCACATTAAGCTTTTGAAAATTCTTGTTTCGATAACTCACCGTTACCGTCAGTGTCTAGTTCACTGAATTTACTCATAAGCTCTGCATCTACCGATGCTTCGCTTTGGCTGATAACACCATTGCCATCAACATCTAAGGTATCGAAGTCACTCATCGCAAATGCTGCAGATGAAGATACAAGTGCCATAAGTGCTAGTGTTTTATTTACTGTGTTCATAATGTCATTCCTTCAAAATGTGTTGTCTTGAGTTAGAAATCCTTTTCAGTGCGTCCTTACAATGAAATTAAGCTTTTGAGTACTCTTGTTTTGACAGCTCACCGTTGCCGTCTGTATCAAGCTCTTTAAATTGGCTCATTAATGCTTCGCTTACAGATGCTTCGCTTTTGCTGATTGCGCCATCACCATTAACATCTAATGTGTCAAAGTCAGCGGCAAATGCTGCAGATGAAGTTGCAAGAGCTACAAGTGCTAAAGTTTTGTGTAACGTTTTCATAATCACTATTCCTTCAATGTTGTCTCAACTGTGATAAAGGATATGTTCCTGAATCAGTTTTTCTCTGTGTTCGCTAAGACTATTTCAACTTCGATGCCAAAGTTAAAAAGAACAATAAAATCAGTGTATTAAATTAAAATACCGAGAATTAGGGGGAAATAACGCGATTTATTTGTTGCTGTTTTGCAACAAGCTCGGTGGTTGGTTTTTTGTCACCTTTAAAATCAATAAGTTACAAAGATTAAAATGGAGACAATAGCGATTAATTCGGATTAGAAAACAGAAAAGTTAGGGATTGGAAAATAAATACTATCTGAACAACAAAACTTAAAGAAAAAAATCGAAATTAATTTAATTAGTAATGCATTGATTTAATTGGTTATTTAAATTTATTTATAAAATAATTTTAATATCTATAGGGTTAAATTGAGGAAAATAGCCATTTTGTTGCAAAATGGCGAATTGGCATTAACTATCCAACACTGAAAGGTCAATTAAGTGCTCTTCCATGAATTTTTTCATTTCATCTTCACTGGTATCAAGTTGCACACCAAACATAAAGCCACCCGCTCGCTTGCGTACGCTGCATACCTTGCCACTAAACTCACGTTTACTTAGGGTGATTTGGCAGCTTTGTCCTTTAAAAGCGCTTAAGTCCTCCTTGCTATTAATATCAAACTGCACACCTGTCACAGAAATATCTTTAATAAGCCCTGCCAATTTTTGCTCCGAAATCACTAAGTTTGCAGGGAATAAAGTAGGAATACGCGCTTCACTTCGTAAGCTAAACAGCTGCACTTGCTGAGGGAAGTCAAGAAAGATTAAGCGATAAGGGTGCGATGATAAGGCGCTTATTTGCTGGCGAAAAGCAATTACTTGACCACCGCCCGCTTCGAGCACAGCCCGTATAATCACCATCACACCGTCTTTGATGAAATCACTGCCGTTCGCCAATCGCTTTGAGGAAGGGTAATTTAAGATGATGTATTGCTCATTCATCAAGCCAATAAACTCTGTTTTCACACGCTTACTATTTGTTGGTGTGATAATTTCCACATCAACTAAGCTACCAGCAGGAATACAGGTTAACTTTTCTAAATTTAATTGCTTTTGGGTTTTTGGCACTTTTTTGATCTCCATTCCTAGAGAGTTATCCGCCGTTTACCCTCGCCAAAACGTTGGGGTAAATAACACTAATAAAGTAAATATTTCTAAACGACCAAATACCATCGCAATAGTAAGTAGCCATTTTGCCGTATCAGAAATCGCGCCGTAATGAGCAGCGACTTCACCTAAACCAGGGCCTAAGTTATTTAAGCAAGCAGCGGTTGCTGAGAATGCACTGATGTTATCCATACCGGTGCCCATCAGCGCCAACATAATAATGACGAACACTAACGCATAGGCTGAGAAAAAGCCCCAAACGGCTTCTACAACTTTATCTGGGAGTGCTTTTCGGCCTAATTTAATTGAATAAATAGCCCTCGGGTGCACTAGACGATTAAGTTCACGAATACCTTGTAGGTAAAGTAAGAACACCCGCACGACCTTCATACCACCACCGGTAGATCCGGCACAGCCGCCAATAAAACTTGAAAAGATAAGTAAAATAGGTAGGAACAGCGGCCATGCTGAGAAGTTATCAGTCGCAAAGCCCGCGGTTGTACTCATTGAAACTGCTTGGAACATGGCTTGGTCGAGAGTCTCATCACCATCGGCATAAATATTATTTGATGACAGCACAGTAAAGCAGACAATAACTAAGGCTAATTGAATCAATAAAAACACTTTGAATTCAGGGTCGCGTAAATAAACACGAATATTGCGTGACGATACAGCTGCATAGTGCAGCGAAAAGTTAATGGCTGCAATCAGCAAAAACACGACACAGATAAAGTTAATTAATGGGCTATCAAACTGCCCCATTGATGCGTCGTAGGTAGAGAAGCCACCAATCGCAATCGTAGAGAATGCATGACAGATTGCATCAAACCAATCCATCCCTGCAGCCCAGTATGCAAGCGTACAGGCAATCGTCAGCGATACATAGATATACCAAAGGTGCTTTGCAGTATCGGCAATACGCGGTGTCATTTTTGAGTCTTTAACCGGACCAGGTGTTTCTGCACGGTATAGCTGCATACCACCGACACCTAGCATAGGCAGTACCGCGACCGCGAGTACGATGATCCCCATACCACCTAGCCATTGCAGTTGCTGGCGATAAAAGAGCACTGATTTAGGTAGGTATTCTATGCCCGTAAGTACGGTAGCCCCTGTCGTTGTCAGCCCAGAAAAGGCCTCAAATACGGAGTCAGCTAAGGAAAGATTAGGTTCTTGTAAGAACACTAAAGGCACCGCAGCGAAGGTACCTAGTACTAACCAAAACAAGACCACAATCAAGAAGCCTTCACGGGCTTTAAGATCACCATGTTCATGACGGTTTGGATAATAAGCCGCTAAACCAATTACAACACTAAAGATAAAAGCGAGAACGAATGGCACACCACCACCGTCTTTGTAGATCAAAGACACCAGTGCCGGTGGCACCATAGTGATACTAAATAACGCCACCAGCTGGCCGAGAATTTTTATTATGGTACGAAATTGCATCTAGGCGTATCGCTTTCTTATTAAATGTTTAGCTAATACAGTTTATTGTCTTACAGGCTTAATTGTAAGTAAACGGAATGTATTATTTTTACATTTCAAACTTTTCTGACTTTTAGGCTAACTTCGCCATGAGTCAATTCATGGATATCATCAATCGCTTGCTCTGCCTGACGGCTATCGATTTCAATTTGCCAAGTGATGTTCTCTGCAAATTGTTTTTCGATATTAAGCACCTGATACTGATTTTTTAATAACTGCTCGATTGCACCTTGTACGCTGTAATCACTTTGACCTATCAGCTCAATACTCGGTACCTTGGTAATGGTTTTAAGCTCACGCATGGCATTATTTAAACTACCGCCGTAAGCACGAACTAGCCCACCTGTACCAAGCTTGATGCCCCCGAAATAACGGGTTACCACCGCTGTAATTTCACCAATACCAGAGCCAGTTAATACATTGAGCATTGGTTTACCTGCTGTGCCATTGGGTTCACCATCATCAGAAAAGCCATACACATGACTGCCACCAGGGTTACCCGCAACATGTGCCCAGCAATTATGACGAGCATCGCTGTATTTATCTTGAATTTCTTTAATAAAGGCTTTTGCTGACGCAAGATCAGGAGTGTGGGCAATATGCACAATAAAGGTGCTTTTTTTGATTTCTTCTTGGTAAAAAACCGGCTCAGCCGGATATTGGTATTCAGACATAATTGCTTATCTAAAAAAAATGGGGCCTACTGGCCCCGATATTCACGAACCTTTATCGTTAATCTAAGTGTAGATCACGCGTCATGTTTTCTAAGCTATCTTCATGAACGATAATATTATCTTCAATACGGATACCGCCAAATGGCTTAAGCGCTTCAACTTTTTCCCAGTTAATAAACTGTTTGTTGTCAGTTTGCGCAAGGTCACCTAATAACGAGTCGATAAAGTATAAACCAGGTTCAATAGTAAATACTTGGTTCTTTTCGATTAAGCGAGTGCAACGTAGGAAAGGATGACCTTCCGGTGGTGCTTGGTGCGCACCTGTATCATCAGCCATAAAGCCACCCATATCGTGAACTTGTAAACCAAGGTGGTGACCAAGACCATGCGGGAAGAACGTCGACGTAATACCACGTTCCACAATTTCAGCGGCTGGTAATTTCACAATATTAAAGTCGCTTAGTACTTGCGCTACACGCTGGTGACAATCTAAATGCAATTCACCGTATAACAGGCCTGGCTTTAATGCTTTACCTAAAGCGATTTGATGCTCAGTCATTACTTTAATTAAGTCGCTAAATTCACCTGACTTTTTAAAGTCATAAGTACGTGTGATATCAGCAGCATAACCATTAAAGTTTGCACCAGCGTCAATAAGGAAAGAATGATGCGTTTGCGGCGCTTTAGGTTCAAAATGCGTGTAATGTAAAATTGCACAGTTCTCATTTAGTGCAACGATATTACCGTAAGGCATTTCGTTTTCACTCTGGCGGGTAGCCATGAGGTAAGCTTGCTGAATATCAAACTCTGAACCACCAGCAAAAAACGTATCACGTGCTGCTTTATGGCCATCTACCGCGATACGGTTAGCTTGTCGTAAACACTCAAGCTCGTATTGTGTTTTATAAGCACGATGAAAATGCAAGTAGTTCATCACTGGCTCTGGATTCATAATGCTAAAGCCCAGTGCTTGCGCTACTTCTAAATATTCACCGATATAAGCATATTTAGCTTTATCATAAGGAAGCAGTTTTTCTACCTGATCTGGCTGTACTAATAATTCAATATCAAAATACTCAGCCCAAAAATCACGTGGTTCGTCAGGCACTTTATGCCAAAAGTCGACAGGACGATAAAAAATCAGTTTCGGCTTAGATGCACCATCAACCACAATCCAGCAATGTGGGTTGTCGATCACTGGTAACCAAGCTTTAAATTGCGGATTCACCTTAAACGGATAATACATGTCATCTAAAAACTGACGTTTAGCCTGACCTGAGTGAATTACTAACCCTTCTAAACCTTCACGCTCTGTAATTGTACGAGTGCGTTGTTGCAAGGTTGCAATATGTTCGGCGTATAGCACCGCTAATTTATCCATAGTAAACCCATCTTTAGTAAATTTAACTTGTTAGAAGTCTATCATAGCCAGCACTATCCCCCAACTGAGGGAGGATAGTGTGGCAAATCGAGTTTAACCACCCATCGACATATCAAGGATTGGCGCTAGAACATTGCCATCGCGTCCTAATCGAGTGTGATAAACCTGTCTGTAAGCAAACACGTTTTTAACGTAGTTTCGTGTTTCTGTGTAAGGAATTAACTCAATCCACAGCTCTGCTGGCATAGCTTGCTCTGGGATCCAACGTTTAATACGATGGTAGCCCGCATTATAAGAAGCCGTTGCTAGGATTTCGTTGCCATGATTTTTCTTTTTCAAATACTGCAAATACTCACTACCAAGACGAATATTAGTACGAGGCTGATATAACTGTTTTCGTGATACCGAGCTCTTATTCATGTATTTAGCAGTGCTTGGCAACAACTGCATTAAACCATGGGCATTGGCATGAGAACGCGCATCCGGTGCAAAAGAGCTTTCACGGCGTGAAATTGCAATGCTCCAAGCGACATCAATATGGCTACGACTACTATAAGTGGCAAACACATTCTTAAATGCAAATGGGAAACGTAAGTCGACATAGTCCCACTCTTTTATTTGCGCTAAGGTGTAGATGGTACTGTCATACCAATCAAGTTCAGCAGCAAGCAAAGACGCAGCGAGCTTTTCTTCTTTGGTTGATGTATCCGTTAAATAATTCCATTCACGACGCGCAGAAGTAAAACGCTCAAGCTCATACAAAGCGCGAGCGCGCTTAAAGCCAGGGGCATTGGCCACCTCAAGCTTTAACTTGTTACTTATATTAATTTCTTTATTATTTAAGCTAACCGGAACACCTAAGCGTGCAGACGCTAAAAAGCCGTAATAGTCACGCTCTTTAGCCACTGTTTGCCAAATCTCACGAGCACGTTCGACTTCACCACGTTGATTTAAGCTATACGCCAGCCAATATTGCTGACCAAGGCTCAAGTTTTCTTTACCTGTGAAAAACGCCACTATGCCAGACCAATCTTGCCTCTCTAGCATATTACCAAGTTGCCATTGCATTAACTTTTGAGTTTGGCGTTCTTTAGGCACCTTATTTAACCAAAAGCGTGCTTGTTGATGACCGCTTGAGGCAAGCGATAACGCAAAGCTGTAGTAAACGTCTGCTTTTTGCTCGTCAGTGTAATTAAACATGGTTTCGAGTTTTTCCCATGCACGTAATGCAAGGTCTTTATCTCGCCATACTAAGCGCTTCACACCATAAATCGCGATTTGCCCTTCTTTAGCAGACTTTTTCTTATAACGATAAAGACCCGCCGAAGCACTTGGGTCTTTGCGTACCTTTAAATATAAATCAGCTAAATATTGATCAGCACGAGGCAATAATGTTTTTAAATATGGAATTAAACTCGATGAGCCTCCTTCGGCAGCTAAGCTAATACGCTGCCAAACTCGCTCTTCGGTCTGGTAGCCTTTTTTCTTCCAAAGTGAGAACAACTCATCACATTCTTTTGGCTGAGATTTTCCTACCACCCATAAATCTGTTACTTGGTTCATGATGGCTTTTTCAGGGGCACCTAAGTCCAATTGAAAACTTAAATAAGGACAAGTTAATTCGTTATTGCTTGTTTCGCGGTAGTTACGAATATAAGCCGCTTTTTTATTATACTTTTTTAAATAATTAAGCCATGCCTTACGCACAGGCCACTCTAATGGCGTGTTTTGGTAAACATTGAGGTAGTCCTCGATTTCGGTCTGGTGTTTAAGGCTTGGGTTTCGTTGCCAATAAGCCTTTTCGACATAAGGTTTCAATGGGTGATCAAGCCCATTTGCCGCCTCTTTCATGTCTTGATAATCACCGTAACGCGCCTTTTTTTCTGCTTTTAAAAAAGCGTCATGTTTATCGTTGGCTTCAGCTGCAAAAAAAGGAAAAAGTAATGCGGCAGCTGTCCAACCAAGGAGTTGTTTTTTCATGATGACCTTTAACAAAAATTAAAGAATTAATAACAAAAAACTTCTGCTACACCTTAGCACCAAACCAGCTATATTTTAACCAATCGCGATAAAGCGTAGTAAATTTTTCGTTGCATTTTCATTTTAAAGCAAGCACACTGATTGAAATGCAAACTCATCGTACCAGTCTTAGTTAATAAACTAGGGAGAATAATAATGTTATATAAAAGCGATTCATTTGAAGTTGCTTTCATCAAGGACAACATCGCCGAGTTTAAGTTCTGTGCAGACGGCTCAGTAAATAAACTTTCGCAGCAAACCTTGCAAGATTGCGCTTTAGCATTAAAAGAATTGGCAACAAACTCAGATATCAAAGGCATGGTGTTCACCAGCGATAAAGATCATTTCATTATCGGTGCCGACATTTTCGAATTTTTACCTACCTTCACTAAGCCTCAAGAAGAACTTGTTGCATGGATCAAAAATGCAACTGACGTTTTTGATGCAATTGAAGATTTACCTTTCCCAACGCTAAGTGCTGTAAACGGCATGGCGCTTGGTGGTGGATGTGAGTGGGCACTTGCTACCGATTACCGCGTTGCTAGCTCTAACGCTAAAATTGGCCTACCTGAAGTTAAACTAGGTATTATGCCTGGTTTTGGTGGTACAGTTCGCCTTCCACGCCTTATTGGCGCTGATAATGCGATGACATGGATCACTACAGGTAAAGAAAACCGCGCCGCTGATGCCCTAAAGGTAGGTGCATTTGACGCAGTAGTTAGTGCTGACAAACTTTTAGAGTCAAGTATTGCAACACTTGAGCAAGCAATTGCTGGCAAGCTAGATTGGCAAGCAAAACGACAAGTAAAATTACAGCCACTGAAAATGAACCGTGTTGAGCAAGGTATGAGCTTTGCGATGGCGGAAGGCATGGTAATGGGTCAGACAAAAGGTCACTACCCAGCACCTGTTATGGCTGTAAAAACAATCAAAGCTGCGGCAAACTGTGAACGCGCTGAAGCAATGGCGATTGAAAACGCTAACTTTGCTAAATTAGCAGCAACAAGCGAAGCTGCTGCGCAAACAGGTATTTTCTTAGCTGACCAATACATTAAAGGTAAAGCGAAGAAGCAAGCTAAACACAGTGAGCTTGAGATCAAACAAGCTGCTGTATTAGGTGCTGGTATTATGGGCGGTGGTATTGCATACCAGTCTGCTTATAAAGGCACACCTATTATCATGAAAGACATCAACCAAGATGCACTTGATTTAGGTATGGGTGAAGCATCTAAGCTACTTGGCAAAAAAGTACAACGTGGCCATATGGCGATGGATAAGATGGTTGCTACCTTAGGCAAGATCAAGCCAACGCTAAACGATGCAGACTTACAAAGCGCAGACATCGTTGTTGAAGCTGTGGTTGAAAACCCTAAAGTGAAGCAAGCTGTTCTTGCGGGCCTTGAAAAAGACTTACCAGCGGGCACTATCCTAACTTCAAATACCTCAACAATTCGTATTGACGAGTTAGCATCGGCACTTGAAAAACCAGAAAACTTCTGTGGTATGCACTTCTTTAACCCAGTGCCAAAAATGCCTTTAGTAGAAATCATTCGTGGTGAAAAAACATCAGAAGCAACAATTAATGCCGTTGTTGATTACGCATTAAAACTTGGTAAATCACCAATCGTTGTAAACGACTGCCCTGGTTTCTTTGTAAACCGCGTACTATTCCCTTACTTTGCAGGTTTCAGCAAACTTGTTGTTGAAGGTGCTGACTTCACTAAAGTTGATAAAGTGATGGAAAATGTATTTGGTTGGCCAATGGGTCCTGCCTATCTTCTTGATGTTGTAGGTATCGATACAGCTTACCACTGTACTGGTGTAATGGCTGACGGTTTCCCTGAGCGTATGGCTCGCCAAGATAAAGACCCTGTTACTGTATTCGCAAACGAAAAACGCTTTGGTCAGAAAAATGGTGCTGGTTTCTACCAATACGCGCCAGACCGTCGTGGTCGCCTGAAAAAAGCAAAAGATGCTACAGCAACAGAGTTACTCAGTGCTATTACTGATGCACCTAAAGACTTCGATAAACAAGAAATCATTGACCGTTGTATGATCCCGATGATCAACGAAGTACTACTTTGTTTACAAGAAGGTATCGTAGCGTCACCACAAGAAGCTGACATGGCGCTAATTTACGGCATTGGTTTCCCTCCATTTAGAGGCGGTGCATTCCGTTACTTAGATCAAACTGGTTTAGCGAACTTTGTTGCAACAGCAGACAAATACGCTCACTTAGGTGCGATTTACCAAGTATCAGATGAAACTCGCAAGTGGGCCGAAGAAGGCCGTGTATTCTATAAGGTGGAAGGATAAGAAACATGAATAATCCAGTAATCGTAGATTGTATCCGCACACCAATGGGTCGTTCAAAGAACGGCGTATTCAAAAACAAGCGTGCGGAAGATTTAAGTGCTCACTTAATGAAAGGTTTGTTAGACCGTAACCCAGCCGTTGATCCAGCATCAATTGATGATATTTACTGGGGCTGTGTACAACAAACTTTAGAGCAAGGTTTTAACATTGCTCGTAACGCAGCATTACTAGCCGGTATCCCTCATTCAGTACCAGCTGTTACAGTTAACCGTTTATGTGGTTCATCAATGCAAGCATTACACGATGCAGCACGCGCTATAATGACTGGCGCTGGTGATACCTACATCATTGGTGGTGTTGAGCACATGGGTCACGTACCTATGACTCACGGTAATGATTTTCACCCAGGTTTATCAACGTCTGTAGCACAAGCTGCTGGCGTAATGGGTTTAACTGCAGAATACCTTGCTACGCTACACGGCATTAGCCGCGAGCAACAAGACGAATTTGCTTACCGTTCACACCAACGTGCACACGCGGCAACTGTTGAAGGTCGTTTCCGTCGTGAAATCCTGCCAATGGAAGGTCACGATGCAGATGGTTCTTTAATCTTAGTTGAAGACGATGAAGTAATCCGACCTGAGACAACTGTTGAAGGCTTATCGCAACTTCGCCCTGTATTCAATCCAGCATCAGGTAGCGTAACCGCAGGTACTTCTTCTGCACTTTCTGACGGCGCATCAGCAATGCTTGTAATGAGCGAAGAGAAAGCAAAAGAACTTGGTTTACCAATTCGTGCACGTATTAAATCAATGGCTGTTGCAGGTTGCGATCCATCAATCATGGGTTACGGCCCTGTTCCTGCATCGCAAAAAGCACTTCAACAAGCAGGTATCACTATTGACGATATCGATGTTGCAGAGCTTAACGAAGCCTTCGCAGCACAATCTCTACCAGTATTAAAAGACCTAGGTCTGATGGATGTGGTAGATGAAAAAGTTAACCTAAATGGTGGTGCAATTGCACTTGGTCACCCACTTGGTTGTTCTGGTTCACGTATTAGCACAACGCTTGTTCACCTAATGGAAGACAAGAACGCTAAATACGGCCTAGCAACTATGTGTATTGGTTTAGGCCAAGGTATTGCAACTGTATTTGAGCGCGTAGAATAACGAGCTCACACCAAACATCTTGGTGATAAAAAGGCGCACTGACTTGCTCAGTGCGCCTTTTTTATTTGCTTTGCTTTCACTTATTGAAACTGGCGGCAATAGAAAGTTAAAATAGCCGCTTATTAATCGTCTCTTTCACCTAAAAGGTCAGCCATGAGTTTTGATAATCCCGATCACCAATTAGATGCACTTGGCCTACGTTGTCCAGAACCTGTCATGATGGTGCGTGGTGCAGTGCGTAAAATGAAAGATGGCGAAACTTTACTTATCATCGCCGATGACCCATCAACCACCCGCGATATCCCCAGCTTTTGTACATTTATGGATCACACACTTGTGGCTAAAGATGTAGAACAAGCACCGTATCGATACTTGGTGAAGAAAGGGTTATAACGAGCTCGTAGGTTGGTTAGAGCGAAGCGAAACCCAACGTTATCGCAAGATGATGGCAACAAATTAAAGTTCGTGAAATTCAACTTTTAATCGAAATTAAGCTACTCTTATCATTTAACATTCAAGGATGAATGTATGCGATACAGAAGAGTATTAATCCCCGGTGGCACCTATTTCTTTACTCTAGCGATTGCGCAAAGAAACTCAGCACTTTTAACTTCAAACATCACTTTGCTACGTTCAGCTTATAAAAGTGTGGCTAAGTCACATCCTTTTAAAACGCTTGCCATTGTCATTCTTCCAGATCACTTACACGCTATTTGGCAATTACCTGTTGGAGATTGTGATTATGCAAAACGGTGGCGATTAATTAAGTCTAATTTTTCTAGACAACTAAATAATTGCGAGCATAAATCGCCTAGTCGCATTCAGAAATGTGAACGAGGTATTTGGCAGAGACGGTATTGGGAGCATTATATAAAGGACGAGCAAGACCTAGTGAACCATATTAATTATATTTACTTCAACCCTGTGAAACATAAATACGTGAATCAAGTTGAAGACTGGCCATTTTCGTCTTATAGGAAATTGAGTAAGTCATCTGCTTTTAATTTGTCAGATGATGAGTTAGATATCGCACTTAATCTATATGAAGATTGATGAGAGGTTGGGTTGAGAGCAACGAAACCCAACTTGATTGCTGGCAAATCCAACACTCCCGATAGCTAATCCGTTGAAGGATTGGGTATAGTAGCTACTCTTCAAGGTTGGTGTATGCGTTGGGTTTCGCTCCGCTCTACCCAACCTACCAGCTTTTACTTTCGAGTTACTGTCACTTTGGGTTGGTTACTATTACGGCAATCAAAGCTCACTACATACACGCCTTTTGCAGCGGGTTTGAGTACGTAGGTTGGGTTGAGAGCAACGAAACCCAACGTGATTGCTGGCAAATCCAACACACCCGATAGCTAATCAGTTGCAGAGCTAGATACCCTAGCTAACCTTCAAGGTGAGTGTATGCGTTGGGTTTCGCTTCGCTCTACCCAACCTACCCAGCACAGAGCTTTACTTTCGAGTTACTGTCACTTTTGGTTGATTACTATTGCGGTAATCAAAGCTCACTACATACACGCCTTTTGCAGCGGGTTTAAAGCTGAAATAATTGTAGATGGTATTACAATCTGCATTGGCGGCTTGGCCTAGAACCAATGATTGCCCTGCTGGGTCCATATCACTGTAACCACAATTATAGCCTTCGCTAAAATCAGCATCCGCCACTTTGAATTCATAAACCTTACCTGGTGTTGAAAACTTAACGTCGGTTTGGAATATGCCCGGTGCAACTTGCTCTAATTGATACTGCGGCTCCGCATCCCACAAAGTAAAATCACCACGTAAATACATAGTACGGTCAAGCTCTTTACTTGGCAGAATATCGTCAATGCTTGGCATTTGCATTTGGCTAGAACAGGCTGTTAATAAGCCTGCTAATGCTAAAGTAATTACACGTTTCATTACTGTTCCTTATGCTACAAAAAAGCCAGCACTGAGCTGGCTTTTATTAATTGGCTACTGCTTACTTCTGAAGTACAGAAATATCAGCAATATCTAAAAACAGACGGCTTAGTTGGCTTAACAATGCTAAACGGTTTTGTTTAACCGCTTCGTCATCAGCCATTACCATGACGTTATCGAAGAAGTTATCAACACTCTCACGGATACCCGCAAGTTGTGATAATGCTTCTTGGTAATCGCCATTTGCATATAAAGGTGCAAGCTCAGTTGCAAACTTAGCAACGTGTGACGCTAATACTTTTTCTGCGTCATCGCTTAATAGGCTCTCATTCACATCACCTTGTGTTGTGATGTCATTTTTAGCCAAGATATTACTTACACGTTTATTTGCTGCTGCAAGCGCTTCTGCTGCGTCTAATGTACGGAAGTGACTTACTGCTTTAACACGGCGGTCGAAATCAACTGGTTTAGTTGGACGACGAGCTAGCACAGCTTGAATGACATCAACTTCGATACCTTCATCTTGATACCATGCGCGGAAACGACCTAACATAAACTCAAACACATCTGTTGATACATTTAGGTTTGTTAGCTTTTCACCGAATAACGTTTGTGACTTAGCAACAAGGTCTAAGATATCTAGCGGTAATGATTTTTCAACCATGATGCGTAATGCACCAATTGCTGCACGGCGAAGTGCAAATGGGTCTTTGTCGCCTTTTGGCGCTTGACCAATACCAAAAATACCCACCAGCGTATCAAACTTATCAGCAATTGCGACCGCACAGCTGATCACATTTGTTGGTAAGTTATCGCCCGCGAAGCGAGGCATATATTGTTCATTTTGCGCTAGTGCAACTTCTTCAGCTTCACCGTCGTGACGAGCGTAATGCATACCCATTACACCTTGTACGTCGGTAAACTCCATAACCATTTCGGTCATTAAGTCTGTTTTACTTAATAAACCTGCTCGCTTAGCCAGCTCGGCATCGGCACCTAATTGCTCAGCAATGTAACCGGCAAGTTCACTAATACGCTCAGATTTATCTTTCAGCGTACCAAGTTGCTTTTGGAATAAAACGGTATCTAGCGATTCTAAACGGCTCTCTAGCGTTTTCTTCTTATCGGTTTCGTAGAAGAACTGTGCATCAGCTAAACGAGGACGAACAACTTTTTCGTTACCGGCAATTACCACGCTTGGATCTTTACTTTCAATATTAGAAACAAATAGGAACTTGTTAAGTAAGTTGCCATCTTGGTCTAATAACGGGAAGTACTTTTGGTCGTCCTTCATGGTATAGATAAGCGCTTCTGAAGGAACATCTAAGAATGCTTCTTCGAATGTTGCTGTCAACGTTACTGGCCATTCAACCAAGGATGTTACTTCTTCAAGTAAGTCTTCATCCATCGCTACTTTTGCATTTACCGCGCTAGCTGCTGCTTCAATTTGTTCGCGAATTTGTGCTTTACGCGCTTCGAAGTCAGCGACAACGTAAGCAGATTTCAGCACATCAAACACATCATCAGCGTGGTTGATTGTTACTTTTTCTGGATGATGGAAACGGTGGCCTTGTAATTGGTTGCCAACTTGCTTACCAAGTATTTCGCCTTCGATCAGCGTGCTACCAAATAAAATAGTCGCTGTGTGCACTGGGCGAATAAATTGTGTTTTATTTGCCCCCCAACGCATTGGTTTAAGGATAGGTAATTTAGCAAGTGCTTTGTTTACTACACCACTCATAAGCGATGTAGTTGCTTGACCTTCAACCTGTGCTTTATGTAATAACCAAGCGCCTTTATCTGTTTCTAGTGTTTGTGCATCGCTTACATCGATACCACAACCACGCGCCCAACCCATTGCTGCTTTAGTTGGATTACCATCGGCATCAAAAGCGGCTGCAACTGCAGGACCACGCTTTTCTACAACCTTGTCACTTTGTTTTGCTTCAAGTGCAGTAACACGTAAGCCTAAACGACGTGGTGATGCGTACCAGTTAACGCCTTGATGATTTAATTCTAAGCTTGCAAGCTCAGCTGCTAAGTTCTCAGCAAACGACTCAGCAAGTTTACGAAGTGCTTTCGGTGGCAACTCTTCAGTGCCAATTTCTACTAATAAATTTTCTGCTGACATGCTAATTCTTAATCCTTACAAAGCGGGAAACCAAGAGCTTCACGGGCATCATAGTAACTTTGCGCACATGCTTTAGATAAAGCACGAACACGTAAGATATAACGTTGACGTTCTGTTACAGAGATAGCGTGACGAGCGTCTAATAAGTTAAACGCATGTGATGCTTTCATTACTTGCTCATAAGCTGGTAATGGTAAGCCTGCTTCAATTAGCTTTTCGCTTTCTTTTTCACAGTGATCGAACTGTGCAAATAAGAACTCAACATCCGCTTGTTCGAAGTTATAAGCTGACTGCTCTACTTCGTTTTGATGGAATACATCACCATATGTCACACGACCCATAGGACCGTCTGCCCATACTAGGTCATAGATACTATCTACGCCCTGAATATACATTGCTAAACGCTCAAGACCATAAGTGATCTCACCGGTTACTGGTGAGCACTCTAAGCCACCTACTTGCTGGAAGTAGGTAAATTGAGTTACTTCCATGCCGTTTAACCAGATTTCCCAACCTAGACCCCATGCACCTAATGTAGGCGACTCCCAGTTGTCTTCTACGAAGCGAACTTCATCAGTTAGTGTATCAATACCAACAGCTGCTAAAGAGCCTAAATAAAGTTCCTGGATGTTTTCTGGTGATGGCTTTAATACTACTTGGAATTGGTAGTAATGCTGTAAACGGTTCGGGTTTTCACCATAACGACCATCAGTTGGACGGCGGCATGGTTGAACATACGCGCTCGACATTGGCTCTGGGCCAATTGACTTTAAGAAAGTTAACGGATGAAATGTCCCTGCTCCCACTTCCATATCGAGTGGTTGAGCAATCACACAGCCTTGCTGTGCCCAATAGTCCTGTAAAGCCAGGATCAAACCTTGAAAGGTTTTAACGTCATATTTTTGCATATTTGGCTTATAGTATCTGGTGCGTTTAGTCTGAAAATTGCTCTCAGTATACCTTGTGTGCAGTAAGGTTTTAAGCAGTTTGTGCTTTTTCAGCAATAAAAAAAGGAGCCTGTAGGCTCCTTTTTAATTCTTAATTTAGCGTTATACGTCTAGGTTAACTACACGTAGCGCATTCGTTTCGATGAAGTCACGACGCGGCTCAACTTGGTCACCCATTAGAGTCGCGAACAATTGGTCTGCAGCTACGGCATCTTCAATTGTTACTTTCAACATACGACGAGCATCTGGGTCCATAGTGGTTTCCCAAAGCTGATCAGGGTTCATCTCACCGAGTCCTTTATAGCGTTGGATATAAAGGCCGCGTTTCGATTCATTGATTAACCACTCTAATGCATCCACAAAGTTATCAACAGCAAGAGTTTTCTCACCGCGTTGAACATATGCCCCTTCTTCAAGTAAGTTAGCAATGTTTACGCCTGTCGCTGCAATGCGTTTATAGTCACGCGATGTGATGAAGTCATGGTTTAGTACATGAGCTTTATCCACACCATGTTGACGAATATTCACAACAGGATAATACATGTTGCGCTCAGTATCGTGCTCAGTGCCCGCATGGAAGATAGTTGCATCTTCATCACGTGCAATTAAGTCGTCAACTAGCGTGTTAGTCCACTCTTTAACTTTTGCTTCATCTGCTAAATCAGCTTCGGTAATTTCGCTTTGATAGATTAAACGTTCCATAACCGAGTTTGGATATTTACGTTTTAAGCGTTCAATCACTTTAACTGTATTTTGATAGTCGTGAACGATTCTTTCTAGTTCTTCACCTTCAAGTGCAGATGCACCTTCGCTTGTATAAAGTGCAGCATTGTTTAATGCTAATGATGTTAAATAATCAACAAGCGCTGGGTCATCTTTAATGTAGCGTTCTTGCTTACCTTTTTTCACTTTATAAAGTGGTGGTTGCGCAATATAGATAAAGCCTTTTTCTACAATCTCTGGCATTTGACGGTAGAAGAAAGTCAGTAGTAAGGTACGAATGTGAGAACCATCCACGTCCGCATCGGTCATGATAATGATACGATGATAACGTAGCTTTTCTGGGTCATATTCATCACGACCAATACCACAGCCTAATGCAGTGATTAGAGTTGCGACTTCTTGAGAAGAAAGCATCTTATCAAAGCGCGCTTTTTCAACGTTAAGAATCTTACCTTTAAGTGGCAAGATAGCTTGGTTTTTACGGTTACGACCCTGCTTAGCTGAACCACCTGCAGAGTCACCCTCCACTATGTATAGTTCAGAAAGTGCTGGATCTTTTTCTTGGCAGTCTGCCAATTTACCTGGTAAACCAGCTAAATCCATTGCACCTTTACGGCGTGTCATTTCACGTGCTTTACGTGCTGCTTCACGAGCTCGAGCTGCATCAATAATTTTGCCAACAACTGTTTTAGCATCAACAGGGTTTTCTAATAAGAACTCTGTTAGTTTTTCTGCCATTGCTTGTTCTACAGCAGACTTAACTTCACTTGATACTAGTTTGTCTTTCGTTTGTGATGAGAACTTAGGATCAGGTACTTTAACACTTACAACCGCAGTTAAGCCTTCACGAGCATCATCACCCGTCGCATTGCTTGTTGTTTTCGCTTTTTTATTAAAGCCTTCTTTTTCCATGTAGTTATTTAGCGTACGCGTTAATGCCGCTCTAAAGCCAGCTAAGTGCGTACCACCATCACGTTGTGGAATGTTGTTTGTGAAGCAGTAAATGCTTTCTTGGAAACCATCGTTCCACTGCATTGAAACTTCTACACTAATACCGTCTTCTTCACGCTCATGGGTAAAGTGGAAAACACTTTTATGTACAGGTGTTTTGTTACGGTTTAGATATTCTACGAATGCTTGGATACCACCGTCATATTTGAAGTGGTCATTCTTAGATTCTTCACGCTCATCAGTAAGAATGATACTTACACCAGAGTTTAAGAACGAAAGCTCACGTAAACGTTTTGCTAAGATATCGTAGTGGAAGTTAAGGTCACTGAATGTTTCACCACTTGGCCAGAAACGTAATTCAGTACCTGTGTCTGTTGCGTCACCAATTATAGCTAATGGCGCATCTGGTACACCCATAGTATATGTTTGTTGGTGAATTTTGCCTTCACGACGAATGGTCAGTTGCAGCTTTTCAGATAGTGCATTTACTACCGAAACACCTACACCGTGTAAGCCACCAGATACTTTATATGAGTTATCATCGAACTTACCACCAGCATGAAGTACCGTCATGATAACTTCAGCCGCAGAAACACCTTCTTCTTCGTGAATAGATGTAGGAATACCACGACCGTTATCTCTTACAGAGACTGAACCGTCTAAGTGAATCGTTACAAAAATATCATCACAATGACCAGCTAAGGCTTCATCGATAGAGTTATCAACAACCTCAAACACCATATGGTGAAGGCCTGTACCGTCATCGGTGTCCCCTATATACATTCCTGGACGCTTTCTTACTGCGTCTAATCCTTTAAGTACTTTAATACTCGACGAATCGTAATTCTCAGACATGGTTAATCCCACTTATCTTGTTATTAGGTTGCCATGTTTCACGTGGAACATTTTTAGTTCTCGTTGCATGGGTTCCACCACAGCAGAAATACTTTCAGATAAAATTGATGAGATAAAAATTTGCGAATCGCAATGAGTCAAAAGCTGACCCACTTTTTCTTTTGTATCTTCACCCAGTTCTGAAGGTAAGTCATCTATTAGCAATATAGATTGCTTATCTGTTTCTGACTCAATTAAGCTATTTTGCGTTACTTTTAACGCATAAAGCAAGAGCTTCAATTGACCGCGAGAAAAGGTATTTTCTACGCTGTTACCAGAAACGCTAAAACTAAAATCAGCTTTATGCGGACCTTTACTTGTGAAACCTTGTTTTGCATCACGTTCAAAGCTTTGCTCAAGCGCCTCTGAGAGCGTTTCACTCTCTTTCCAGCCCGCATGAAAGTTAATTTCTAAATCGCTTACAAGCGTTAATTCTGCACACATTTTATCAAAAAACTGCTGCTTAAACCTACTTATATACGCGATTCTTAGATTATTTATTTGTTCAGCTAGTCTAACAAATTCTTTATCCCAAAACTTGATCTGTTCGAAATAATCTCGAGGTTTAGTTTTTAATAAAGCATTACGTTGTTTCAGTACTTTATTAAAAGACTGCCACAAGTAAAAAAAGTCATGTTCCACGTGGAACAATCCTAAATCGAGAAATTTTCTACGCTCTTTTGGGCCACCAAAAAACAACGAATAGCTTTCTGGAGTAATAACTTGCACCGGCACTAGCTGAGCTAATTCAGAGATTTTACGGCTCGTTTTTCCCTGAATCTTTAAAGACGTTTCACCCGCTTGGTTTTTGCTTATACCAATCGGAATAGACAAATCATGCAGCGCTTTGCGACCATGAATTACAAACTTGTCTTGTTGATGCTGAATGATATTTTTATGTTTGGCGGTACGAAATGATTTACCGTGAGAAAGGAAATATATCGCCTCAAGGAGACTGGTTTTTCCGCTGCCATTTTCGCCATAGATAATGTTTATGCCATTAACCGGCTCAAGTGTCAGCGCCTCAATATTTCGAAAATTATTGAGGCTTAAATGACTTAAACTCATATAAGCTTATAGGCGCATCGGCATAACAACGTACATAGCTTCTTCGTCACCTGCACCTTCAATTAGCGCACTGCTATTAGAGTCTGCAAGTGTAAAGGTTACATCTTCTGTTTTTAATGTATTAAGTACATCAAGTACATAAGAAACGTTAAAGCCAATTTCAAGCTCGCCGCCTTGGTACATTACTTCAACCACCTCTTCAGCTTGCTCTTGCTCAGGGTTGTTAGCAGTAATTTTTAATAAACCTTCAGATAGGTTTAATCGTACACCACGGAATTTTTCATTCGATAAAATAGACACACGTTGGAAAGCACTGCGCAACCATTCACGGTTAGCAGTAATCACTTTATCACCACCACGTGGCAATACACGACGATAGTCTGGGAAACGACCATCCACCAGCTTACTGGTAAACGTAAACTCAGTATCAATAATACGAATATGGTTAGCACCAAATTGAATGGTTACTAGCTCATCATCAGCCACCATTAGGCGCATAATTTCTTGTACACCTTTACGTGGAATAATTAACTGACGTTGTGTATTTAAAGACTGTGGTAATTGCTTTTGTGCAATCGCCAAACGGTGACCATCTGTAGCCACTGTTTTTATATCTGCGTTATCAACTTCAAATGACATACCGTTTAAGTAATAACGTACGTCTTGATTCGCCATAGAAAAGTGCGTGCTTTCTAAAAGTTTACGCAATTCTAAACGCGTTAGTTGAAATTCAACTTCACCATCCCACTGCTCAAGATTCGGAAAGTCTTCAGCGGCCAGCGTAGTTAAAGAAAAACGGCTTTTACCACTTGTTAGTAGTAACTGATGATCTTGGCTACATAACGTAAGGTCTGAGCCATCAGGTAAACTTTTACAAATATCGAGTAACTTTTTAGCTGGTAAAGTGAGTTGCGTATCTGTGGTATCTTCACCGACAAACACACTCGCCACTAACTCAATTTCAAGATCAGTACCCGTCATAGAAAGTTGTCCGTTTTCAACAACTAACAGTACGTTCGATAAAATCGGTAAGGTGTGCTTACGCTCAATCGCACCAGACACTTGAACTAAAGGTTTTAAAAATTGCTCTCTTGATATTGTTATTTGCATAATAAAGTCGGCCTTAAGATGACAAGGTTCTTATTAAGTTTTGATAATCTTCTTTCACTTCATGGCTTTCGTCACGGAGTGATTTAACTTTACGACAAGCGTGTAATACAGTTGTGTGATCACGGCCGCCAAAGGCGTCACCAATCTCAGGTAAACTGTGATTTGTAAGTTCTTTTGATAATGCCATGGCCACTTGACGTGGTCTTGCTACTGAACGGCTACGGCGTTTAGATAGTAAATCTGATACACGAATACGGTAATACTCAGCAACAGTGCGTTGAATATTATCTATCGTTACCAGTTTATCTTGCAGCGCAAGTAAGTCACGTAGCGCTTCTTTTACAAAGTCGATTGAAATCGGACGACCAGTAAAGTTTGCATTAGCAATAACGCGGTTTAACGCCCCTTCTAATTCACGCACATTTGAGCGTAATTTTTTCGCGATAAAAAAGGCAACTTCGTGAGGTAAATTGATTTTACTTTGCTGCGCTTTTTTCATCAAAATAGCAACGCGCGTTTCAAGTTCTGGTGGCTCAATAGCAATTGTTAAGCCCCAACCAAAACGTGATTTAAGGCGATCTTCAACCCCTTCTATCTCTTTAGGATAGCGGTCTGAAGTTAAGATAATTTGTTGATTTCCTTCAAGTAAAGCATTGAAGGTATGAAAGAACTCTTCTTGTGAGCGTTCTTTATTAGCGAAAAATTGAATGTCATCGATCATCAATGCATCAACACTTCGGTAATAACGTTTAAATTCTTCTATGGCATTATTTTGTAACGCTTTAACCATGTCTTGCACAAATCGCTCAGAGTGCATATAAACAATTTTCGCGTCTGGCTTATTAGCCATAATACCGTTACCAACAGCGTGTAATAAGTGAGTTTTACCTAAGCCCGTACCACCGTATATAAATACAGGGTTAAATGCTGAACCTGGGTTATCTGCAACTTGAGTCGCTGCAGCTTTTGCTAATTGGTTTGATTTACCTTCAACAAAGCTATCAAAGGTGTAATTTTCTTTAATGTTTGATTTATAGCCTGATTTTGGTGCAGGTTCGACCGCTGCTTTTTCAGGTTTTGGCTGTTGTTTTTCGGCAGTCTGTTGGGTAACAGGCGCGCTTGCTTCTGTTGCAGCCGGTGCAGATGCCACTTGGGCATTTAAAATAGGTTTACTACCAACATCAAAACGTAATTCAGGTGCTTCATCACCACAAATTTCAACGAGTAGTTCATTAATACGGTTTAAATACTTTTCTCTCACCCAATCCAAAACAAAACGGTTAGGTGCATATATAGTCAACGTATCTTCGGTACTTTCTGCTTGAAGTGGTCTTACCCACATACTGAATTGCTGTGAAGGCAATTCATCTTGCAATACATATAAACAACTTTGCCAAACCGACAGATACACAGTTAAACTCCCAGAGATTTAATTTTTATTCCCGTTCATCTTTAATGATGGAAAATCAAACATTTATTGCTAATCTTTGACCAACTTTCTTGGCCCAGACCGACTATTATGAAGGTACTTTATCCACAAGTACAAGATTGATTTTTATGAAAAATATGATCTCAGCAACATAAAAGAATAAAACACTGATTTTTAAGAAAATTATTTTTTAAGCTCGAACAGTGATCATAACAAATTTGCAGCCAGATCGCGATCAAATTCTACGATCGAATTGGCTTTTCCCAAGCTTTTATTCACTTTTTATACAGAGGCTGTGGAAAACTTCTTATTTATGATGATCCTATATGATCAGGTAAAAGGATCCTTTATAATTACGGCCTCTGCAGCGTTTTAATGATTGACTTTTGTTGTCTTCATCTATAATATCTCGCGCTCGCAATGGCACCTGTGCCAGGATCGCGACCTGCATAGGATGTTTTAACCTTAACCGATCGGATGGAATTGTTATGAAAAGAACTTTTCAACCTAGCGTTTTAAAACGCAAACGTACACACGGTTTCCGTGCTCGTATGGCAACAGCAAATGGCCGTAAAGTATTAGCTCGTCGTCGTGCTAAAGGCCGTAAAGTTCTTTCTGCTTAATATATAAGTGGAAGACTTTAGCTTCAGCAGGGAGTTACGTCTGTTAACTCCCTCGCATTACTCTCGAATCTTTAATGAACCAGCACGCGCTGCGACTCCTTTCTTTACCCTATTAGCTAAACGCAATGACCAAACTAATCCTCGATTAGGTCTTACGGTCGCAAAAAAACGCGTTAAAAAAGCCTGTCAACGTAATCGAATTAAACGACTTGCTCGCGAAAGTTTCCGTTTAAATCAACATAAACTCGATAACATTGATATTGTGCTTATGGTTAAAAGTGGTATTGATGAACAGTCAAACGAAGAGCTGACAAAGCAACTAAATAAATTGTGGCGAAAAATTAACGAACGCTGCAAGCCTGGTGCACCTAAACCACCACCATTTAAAAAACGCCCGAATAAATCAGCTAAATCTAATAAACAAGCCTGATAGCAATAGAATTACAGGCTTAATTAAGGTATCTTTAGCTCACCTTTTAATCATGCATTTAAAATTCTACGATGGGAATTTAAATTCATGGTATCCATTGACTAAATTAACGCAGGGGCAGACACATCATGAGGTTACTTAAACCACTTGTTGCTATTCCAAAGCGCTGTTTAGTCATGCTAATACGAGGCTATCAAAAATGGGTAAGCCCACTATTAGGCCCGCATTGTCGTTTTAATCCAACCTGCTCTAGTTACGCTATTCAAGCAATTAATTTGCATGGAAGTGTAAAAGGCAGTTGGTTAGCTGTTAAACGCATATTAAAATGCCACCCTTTACATGCTGGTGGGGATGATCCCGTACCGGCAAAAAATCATATTAACCACCAACACGAGAAATAAGAGCTGTTATGGAATCGCAACGCACGTTTTTATTAATCGGCTTGATGCTTGTGTCGTTTTTATTATTTCAAGAATGGAATAACGACTACAACGCACCAAAGGCTGATCCAAGTGCCACAACACAAACACTAGGCGCAACAACACCAGAATCTGATGACTTTATTCCTGCATCATCTGACGGTGAAGTTCCAGCTGTAACGACAGCAAAGCGCTCAGTTATCGATGTAACAACTGACGTATTCACTGTTAAAATTGACACCCAAGGTGGTGACATTATTGAAGCAGACCTACTTCAGTACGAAGAGGTAAAAGGCGGTGAAACACCTTTCATGCTACTTGGTGAGTTTGACGGTAAGCAATACTTCTCGCAAAGTGGCTTAATTGGTTTAAATGGCCCAGAGACAACCCTGAAAGGCCGTCCTGTTTATAAAACCACACAAAAAGCATTCACTTTAACGGGTGATGAGCTACGTGTACCACTTGAGTTTACTGACAGTAAAGGTGTGACCTTTACTAAAACTTATATCTTCAAAAAAGGCGACTACGCTGTAGATTTAGAGTACACAGTAAACAACGTAACAGCTGATCCAATTCAAGTTCAGTTATACACGCAAGTAAAACGCACAGTACAAGAAAAAGGTAGCTTAGTAGATCAAAACTACTTAGGTGCAGCATTTGGTACTGAAGAAGAGCCATACGAAAAGTACAGCTTCTCAGACATGGCTGATAAAAACCTTAACATCACTACAGCTGGCGGCTACATTGCATTTATTCAACACTACTTTGTAAGTGCGTGGGTACCAAAGCAAGACCAACAAAATACCCTTTACAGCAAATTAGTTGCTGGTAATGCGGCAATTATTGGTACTAAAGGTGAAGCAGTTAACGTACAAGCTGGTACGCAAGCAACACTTAGCTCAACTTATTACATGGGCCCGAAAGAGTCTGACGTACTAGAAGCAATTCACCCAGACTTAGACCTAACTGTAGACTACGGTTGGTTATGGTTTATTTCACAACCATTATTCGTACTACTTAAGTGGTTACACAGCATCCTAGGTAACTGGGGTCTAGCTATCATTGCAATCACGGTTATCGTTAAAACGGCAATGTACCCACTTACTAAAGCACAATACACGTCAATGGCGAAGATGCGTGCACTTCAGCCTAAAATGGCTGCCCTAAAAGAGAAGTATGGTGATGACCGTCAAAAATTCGGTCAAGCTATGATGGAAATGTACCGCAAAGAAAAAGTGAACCCTATGGGTGGCTGTTTCCCGCTGTTACTACAGATGCCAATCTTCTTAGCGTTATTCTACGTATTCTTAGAATCAACTGAGCTACGTCATGCTGAATTCGTTTTATGGTTAAATGATTTATCAGCAATGGACCCATACTACGTATTACCGGTTTTATTTGGTTTAAGTATGTTCATCACTCAAAAGCTGCAACCTATGACGGTTACTGACCCTATGCAGCAAAAAATGATGACCTTTATGCCAGTAGTATTCTCTATTTTCTTCTTATGGTTCCCATCTGGCCTAGTACTTTACTGGTTAGTATCGAACCTTATCTCAATCGCTCAGATGCTAATCATCTACCGCGGTATGGAGAAAAAAGGTATTAAGGTAAGAGGCTAAACTCTTAACCCAATAAAAAAGGCGCTAACTGCGCCTTTTTTAATGCCTGAAAAAAGCTAACCGAGAATAGGAGAATAAACTTGATTAGGCACACTGCGTTCAGTAAAGCTCAAACTCGTTGTTAGTAACGAAGCAACCACCAAGCCGATTGCAACCACCCCAGATAAACCAAGCCACTTTACAGCCGTTGATTTACGCTTAACCCTAAGCCAACTCATATAGATGCCAGCAGCGCTTACAAAGCTCATCAATGCACCAAATAGCCCCCAAATAAGCTTAGTACCAATGCCTGAAAAGTTACCAAAGTGCAGCGGATCAGCGGTGTCTTTAATGCGTGGAAGCAGGTTTAGTTCTTCCCCTTTTTGTATGCCAAGAACTTCACCGGAGCTTGGTTTTAAATAAACCCGGTTAGCACGCAGGCGCAATAAAATATCATCGTTATAACCACGAACTTCAATAGGCTGATACGCTTTATTAGGATAACGAATATAGCGAATATCAAGACTAGGGAATGCCTGTTGAGCGGCTTCATAAGCAGCAGCTAAACTAATTGGCGATAGACCTTTGCGAGGGCTTTGTTCCTTAAACTCACTCACAGCTGGTGGACTAGAGACATAGTGAGGTACCTTCGCGGTTTGCAGCCCATGTTCTACCAGATACCAAACTCCTGTGATGGCCATCACAGCAATAAACCATAAACTCCAAAGCCCAAACAGCTTATGCCAATCAGACCAACTACTACGTTTATAAAGGCTTAGCGCAGCAGGCTTTTTCATAAAGCCTTGCCACCAGCGCCGATACACATAAAAACTCGAAACCAATAAAATAACGAGTAAAATACTCAAACTGGTGACGATTAATTTACCCGTCCAGCCCATCGATAAGTTCATATGCCAGTTACGTAAAAACCGCGATATCCGCGCCCACTCTCCTTCACCGAGTAAGCGACCCGTTGCAGCATCTAAATAAACAAAGCGAAATGAATCATCGACTTTAAGAGCCGCTTCAATGGCAAGGTAATCTTGCTTATGACGTTGGATATAAAGTAATTGAGCTTGCGGATAATGCTGATTAAGGGTGTTTTCGATAGCTAGGTAGTTAGTAGAGGCAGAAGAAGTTAATGCACGGTACTTAGCGTCTGTTAAGTACTCGAGTTCATGACTTAACGTAGCGAGTGTTCCCGATACGCAGGTAACAAAAAGCAGGACTCCAACAAAGAGTCCTGCCCAAGAATGTAAGTTAAACCAACTTTTAGCGTTCACACGCCACCATTAAAAGCTGTATTTAGCACTTAAATAAACACGACGTGGTTCACCAGGAAAGTGCCCTGTTCGTTCGATAAAGCCACTGCTTGCGTATTCTTTATCAAATAGGTTCTTAACTGATAGCTGCCATTGCCAGTTATCAACGGTTGTTTGCCACGCCATGTTGTAAACAGTGTAAGGTTTAACACGTTGACCGCCTAAACTAAGCTGTTCATCAACATAATCTAAGCCTGCAGAAATAGATGACGATAAGCTAGGTAGCTCATAGCGTGTCCATATACCTAGAGTATTTTGCGGCGCGTTAGCAAATTTATCGCTATCAGGAATTTGATTGGTAATACTGTCGTTGGCTTTAGTAATACGGGTATCATTATAAGCGTAGCTTGCAGTCACTACCCAGCTATCAGTGATGTCACCAACCACTTCAAGTTCAAAGCCCTTACTTTGTACTTCACCAACAGCAACTAAGTCATCAACGCCGTCACCTGCAACATCACCTAATAAGCTAGGCTGCAGGATATTTTCGCGGACAATATCGTACACAGCCATATTAACAGCAAGCGTGTCTGCTAATAGTTTGGTTCTTAAGCCTAACTCGTTAATACGGCTAGTCTCTGGCGAGAACGGACCGCCCTTTGCTGTTTCTTGATTACTCGCACTTTGCGGCACAAAGCCAGTGCCATGTAGCGCATAAGGGAAGAACATATTGTTAATATTATAGCTGGTACCAATACGGTAGGTTAAGTCGCTATCAGAAAACTCGGTTTGATTTAACAGATCTTTATCTTCAAAGCGGTCATACCTTAAACCAGCTGTCACACTCCAATTAGCGGTGATATCTAGTTGATCTTGCAAGTAGGCACCAAAGCGGGTGCTATTCGTTTTGCCAAGCCGTGGGGTAATACTATCAAGATCATAATCATCAGCAGAGGTTAAACCATACTCAGGGTTGTTAAGATCAAGTCCTGGTACTGGGCCACCTTTACTTTGTTGCGTAGCTGTACGGTAAACGCTTTCAAAATCATGTTTATACCAGTCACTACCAAACAGCACTTGATGCTGCATATTAGCAAATGCAAACTCCGCAATCGCATTAGCTGTTAAGCTAAAGCCTTCGTTCTCACGTACTTGATCACGAAACTCACGATGACTCCAATCAACAATACCGTCGTCATCTGTATCAACGAGGCCTCTTGGTTCATGGTAGTTTTGCACTTCTTTGTTATCAAAATAACGTGCTGTGACATCTGTGCGCCAAACATCATTAAACTCATGTTTTAAAGTTGCCTGATAGACATGGGCTTCAACATTTTGAAAGTCTGTCGCCTCGTTATGATTCCAGCTAATATCAGTTAGAAAATTGCCATTATCATCAGCAGGTACACCACGTAAACGTGCCCCACCCAACTCTTGCTCTATATAAGTATACTGAGTGGTCAATTCGGTTGCACTGTTTATAAGCCACGTATAACCAAGATCAACAATGGTATTATCGCTGCTAGTATTAGCACGGAATGGCTTTTCAGTATCACGGTAAAGACCAACACGGTAAGCATGATTATCAAGTGATTCACTCAAGGTTCCTGTGCTTTCTAATGCACCACTGAAGAAGTCATCATTACCTACTTCAACTTCAATACTGTGTTCACTGGTGAATTTAGGCTTCTTAGTTACATAGTTAATAATACCACCCGGATTACCGCTACCGTATATAGCGCCAGCAGGTCCTTTTAAAACCGCAACTTGTTCAATATTAAATAATTGCGGCACAGCAAAGCCATTGAAAGGATCGCCCTTTACGCCATCATATAAAATCTCATCTTGGCGGAAACCACGGAATGTAACGCCCGAGTAACTAAAGGCATTAACACCAGCAATATTGCTATAAAGATCGGTAATTTGGCGAGCAGCCTGATCGCTAATCAGCTCCTGCGGCAAAATTTGAATTGACTGAGGAATTTTCTCTAACGGTGTATTAGTACGAGTAGCAAAGCTAGACTCGGTTGGGCGATATAAAGAGAACGCACGGCCAACAACTTCTATTTTTTCGAGTTCTTTTGAATCACTTTGATCCGAAGTAGTCACTTCAGTTTGAGCATGGGCAACGCCCGAAAAACCAGCAGCAAGTGCAATAAAAACAGCAGAAAGACGCATAATAAAAAACGATAAGATTTAGAATGCGCAACATGTTAATGAATATAGTTATCATTTTCAATGAGTGTTTATTATTAATTAAAGCTAAATAAAGTATTACTTACATCAGACTTTTGCTACCTCATTACTCAAACAGCTATTCGCATGAAATTAAGCCATAGGTTACAATAGAGCCAGCATTCATTCTTTTATTGGCATTATTTCATCGCATGATTAATCAAGACACAATTGCAGCACAAGCGACCGCACCAGGACGTGGTGGGGTTGGTATTATTCGCGTCTCTGGTAGCTTAGCTAAAACAGTGGCAGAACAGATTATTGGCCGTTGTCCTAAAACGCGTTACGCAGACTATGTACCATTTAAAAGCTTGAGCGGTGAACAGCTTGACCAAGGTATTGCTATTTACTTCCAAGGGCCAAATTCATTTACCGGCGAAGACGTACTAGAACTACAAGGTCACGGCGGCCCTGTTGTATTAGATATGCTATTAAAAGAAATTAGCCAAATTGAAGGTGTACGTTTAGCAAAACCAGGTGAGTTCTCTGAGCGCGCATTTATGAATGATAAGCTTGATTTAACTCAAGCAGAGGCAATTGCCGATTTAATTAATGCAACCAGTGAACAGGCAGCAAAAAGCGCCCTCCAATCACTGCAAGGTGAATTCTCTAAACATATTGAAACGCTGGTGGAGAAAGTCATTCACCTACGTATGTATGTTGAAGCTGCGATTGATTTTCCTGATGAAGAAATCGACTTTTTATCAGACGGTAAAGTATCCGCAGATCTCAATGCCATTATTGATCACTTAGAGAATGTAACTCAGCAAGCTAAACAAGGTAGCATCATGCGTGAAGGTATGCGTGTTGTTATTGCGGGTCGCCCTAACGCTGGTAAATCAAGCCTACTCAATGCGTTAGCTGGCCGTGATGCAGCCATCGTTACCGAAATAGCGGGTACAACACGTGACGTATTACGCGAACATATTCACATTGATGGTATGCCACTACATATTATTGATACCGCTGGCCTGCGTGAAAGCCCAGATAAAGTAGAGCAAATTGGTATTGAACGCGCATGGGATGAAATTAACCAAGCCGATCGCGTACTATTTATGTTAGACGGCACAGACACATCAGCCACTGATCCTCATGATATTTGGCCAGAGTTCATGGCCAAGTTACCAGAGGGGATGGGTGTTACTGTGATCCGAAATAAAGCCGATATTTCCGGTGAAAATGTCGGTATGGATGAACATGATCAATATCCGGTGATCCGTTTAAGCGCTAAAAATGCAGAGGGTATAGAGTTAGTTCGTACTCACTTAAAGGCATGTATAGGTTTCCAAGGTGCCACAGAAGGTGGATTTATGGCACGCCGTCGTCACTTAGATGCACTTGATCATGCTGCCTATCATTTAAACACAGGCAAAGAGCAATTAGAGATGCATATTGCTGGTGAGATCTTGGCTGAAGAGTTACGCCTAACTCAACAGTTCTTAAATGAGATAACGGGTGAATTTACCTCTGATGACTTGCTAGGGAAAATCTTTAGTTCGTTCTGTATCGGTAAATAAATTCCGGTCATCAATATTATAAAAAAGAGTCGCAAGACTCTTTTTTTGTTTTTAGTCCAGTAATCAATTATCGGTTCAGGCCCTAAACCAGCCAGTAATAAACCTCATATCAATTAGTCTAGCGATGTCATTAAACGGAGGACATCATGGACAAATATCAACTCTTTCACCAATTACACCACCAGCATGGGGGCTTTGTACTCGCTAATGCATGGGATCTTAGTTCAGCACAATTCATCCAAGCTGCGGGAGCTAAAGCCGTAGCAACAACCAGCTGGGGAATTGCGGCAAGTTTAGGGTTAGCTGATGGTGAAAACATCTCTTTTCAAACTCAGTTAGCGCTGGTTAAAAGCTTAACCGAACACCTTCATATTCCACTCTCTGTGGATATAGAGTCAGGCTACAGTAACGATCCGCTGCAAATTAGCGAAAACATTTTAGCGTTAGCAAGGTTAGGAGTTGTAGGCATCAACATAGAGGACTCAGATAAAGACACTAACGCACTGAGATCTACCGAACAGCAATGCACTATTATTCGTGAGATAAAAAAAGCACTTAACGAAAATGGCTTCGGTGGTTTATTTATAAACGCCAGAACCGATACCTACTTTGTTAGTGACTCCCCTTTTCAAGCAACATTAAAGCGAGCGAAAGCGTATCAAGATACAGGTGCAGACGGTCTGTTTGTGCCCGGCTTAACTAACATAGAGCACATAACCAGCTTAGCTAACACAATAGATATGCCATTAAATGTGATGGCAATGAGCAATTTTAACTCAGCAAAAGCCGCTTTCGCTGGTGGTGCAAAACGGTTTTCATTGGGTAATTCGCTCTATGATCTAGTCGGTAATACGATAAAAACCAGTTTAACTCAGATCGAAAACTAACTTAGCGAGCTAAAAAATCAGATCAAAACAGCTTTTAAGATCGAATTTAGCTAAAAATGTTATCCACATTTGGGGCTTTTTTAGATCTAAAGGCTGATTTGATCATAAAAAAACGCGAAAATTTGAATTTATTTTCATACAACAGCCCTTTTTGATAACTAATTTTCTTAAAAACAGCCTTTATTAGCGCTTATTTAAGTTTTTTTCGATCTATTTTATTGATCGCAAATTGCAAACCGATCGTTATCAACAAGCGATCTATCCACAAAACGATCATACTCACTATTTTTATCAGATCTGAAAATTTAAGCGCTTACACACAATTAAAGATCAACAACTTAGCAAAGTTATACAGTTTCCAATATTTAGCTTGATCAGAACTTTCCCCAAATTTATTAACAGCTTGATCAAAGGGTTTGATTTATGAATAAAAATAAAAAACCATTAAAAACAGTAGATTATAAAAAGCATTGAATTAAAGCTGTCATTTTAAGCAGAAAAACTTATTCAGATCGTAATTCAAAGCTTTACTCACACCCTAACTTAGTTATCATGTGGCCACTTATTTCTATACATGATCAATCACATGCAATCAGTAAATATCATCGTTGGCAGCCAAATGGGATCTGCAGAATACGTGGCAGAGCAACTAGCAGAAGCCCTTGAACAACAAGGGATCCAAGTGCAGCTTCATGAACAGCCTGTATTTGATGATATTGATCAGCAAGATACTATTTGGTTGTTATGTACTTCTACATACGGCGCGGGAGACTACCCAGAGAACCTACTGCCATTTGTTGAGTCTATTAACCAACAGGCTGATCTTAAAGGATTAAACTACAGTGTGATCGGATTAGGTGACACTAGTTACGACACCTATAACTATGCAGGCCGTAATCTAGATGAGTTATTAGCTAATAAAGGCGCAAACCGCGTGGCAGAACGCTTAGAGCTAAATATTCTTGATGAAGCATTGCCAGAAGACACGGCATTAGCCTGGTTACCAAGCTGGATCGAATCAGCAGGGCTCAATTAAGCCGATCGGTATTGATCGTTGTTATAAAAGTTACCCACAATTTACTGATAATTTAGATCAGATTGTGGATAAACACTGATCTAACTGCGATTTTAACCTAGTTTATCCCTTGGATAAGATCCAATCGATATTGCCCTGTGTATAAATAGCCCTTTTGATCAAAGCTTTTACGCGGGAAGATCCGATCATATTAACACCTTTAGATCTGCGTTAAGATCATGTTTTAAATAGTAAAGCGAGCATTATCAACAGATCTAGCCGTTACTAGTAGTAAGAGTAATAAAAGATCTCTTTAAAAGATCCTTTATATTATTAGAGATCACCCACTTAGATCTTGAGCACTGTTTAATCATTTATCTTCTCTAAATTTCTAGGTAGAATACGCTCCCTTTACAAAGTTTTGCTGGTCGATTAAGTAGGATCCCATAAATGATTTTTCACGAACGTTTTGATGTTATTGTTGTAGGTGGTGGACATGCAGGTACTGAAGCTGCATTAGCATCTGCTCGCATGGGCATGAATACCCTATTGCTAACTCATAATATGGATACCCTTGGTCAAATGTCTTGTAATCCGGCAATTGGCGGTATTGGTAAAGGCCATTTAGTTAAAGAGATCGATGCTCTTGGTGGTGCAATGGCTCAGGCTATTGATAAAGGCGGTATTCAATTTCGTACTTTAAACTCATCTAAAGGTCCTGCAGTACGTGCTACACGTGCACAAGCTGACCGTGCTTTGTATAAAGCAGCTATTCAACATACTTTACAACATCAAGAAAACTTAAAGATCTTCCAACAATCATGTGACGATCTAATCGTTGAAGGTGATCGAGTAATCGGTGTTGTAACGCAAATGGGTCTTCGTTTTAGCGCGCCTTCTGTGGTTCTTACCGTAGGTACTTTCTTAGGTGGTCAGATCCATATTGGTTTAGAGAACTTCAAAGGCGGTCGTGCCGGTGATCCACCTTCTATTGCACTTGCTGAGCGTTTACGTGAATTACCTTTCCGTGTTGATCGCTTAAAAACAGGGACGCCTCCTCGTATTGATGCGCGTACTGTTGATTTTAGCAAGATGCAAGAACAGCCTGGTGATACCCCAACGCCTGTATTCTCATTTATGGGTAAACAATCGGATCACCCACAGCAGATCCCGTGTTACATCACTTATACAAATGAAAAAACACATGATGTGATCCGCAATAACTTACATCGCTCACCTATGTATTCAGGTGTAATTGAAGGTATTGGTCCACGTTACTGCCCTTCAATCGAAGATAAGATCGTACGTTTTGCTGATAAAGACAAACATCAAATCTTTGTTGAGCCAGAAGGTTTAACATCATACGAATTATATCCAAATGGTATTTCAACGAGCTTACCGTTTGATGTACAGCTTGAAATTGTGCAATCAATCACTGGTTTTGAAAATGCACACATTTGTCGTCCTGGTTATGCGATTGAGTATGACTTCTTTGATCCGCGCGACTTAAAGCAATCATTAGAAACTAAGTTTATTAATGGTTTATTCTTCGCAGGCCAAATCAATGGTACAACCGGTTACGAAGAAGCAGGCGCACAAGGTTTAATTGCGGGTATGAACGCCGCATTACAAGTACAAGGCAAAGAGTCTTGGACACCACGCCGTGATGAAGCATACACAGGTGTACTCATTGACGACCTAGCAACATTAGGTACTAAAGAACCGTACCGTATGTTTACTAGCCGTGCTGAATACCGTTTATTACTTCGTGAAGATAATGCCGACATTCGTTTAACTGAAAAAGGCCGTGAACTTGGCTTAGTTGACGATGCTCGTTGGGCTGCATTTAACGAAAAAATGGAAATCATCGAAAAAGAAACGCAACGTTTAAAAGAAACATGGATCCACAAAGATCACGTTGCTGTTGATCAAGTAAATGCATTATTAAAAACACCACTGACTCGTGAAGCGAGCCTTGAAGATCTGATCCGCCGTCCTGAAATTCGTTATAACGACTTAATGGCAATCGATGGTTTAGGTTCTGAGTTTGATAACCAAGCTGCACTTGAGCAAGTTGAGATCCATACTAAGTACGCAGGCTATATTGCTCGTCAGCAAGATGAGATCAATAAGCAGCTACGTCATGAACAAACTGTATTACCAAAAGACTTTGATTATTCAACTGTTTCTGGTTTATCAAATGAGGTTATCGCAAAGCTTACTGATAGTCGTCCAGATACAATTGGCCAAGCGTCACGTATTTCAGGTATCACCCCTGCTGCTATTTCGCTATTATTAGTCTATCTGAAAAAGCAAGGCTTACTGCGCAAGACTGCGTAGTTGGTGAGGAATACAGTGTTACAACAACAATTAACTTCGCTGTTAGCGCAAACTGATATTGCGCTAACAGAAAAACAGCAACAACAACTTGTGCAATATGTTGAATTATTAGACAAGTGGAACAAAGCGTATAACTTAACCTCTGTTCGTTTACCTGAAGAAATGATGGTTAAACATATTATGGATAGCTTAGTTGTTGCACCACACCTTAAAGGCAAACATTACATTGATGTAGGTACGGGTCCTGGTTTACCGGGTATCGTATTAGCCATCGCTTTACCTGATACACAATTTGTATTGTTAGATAGTTTAGGTAAACGCGTGCGCTTTTTGATGCAGGTAAAACATGCACTTGGCCTTGAAAATGTAACCCCAGTGCAGTCTAGAGTTGAAGAATATCAACCAAGTGTTAAATTAGATGGTGTATTAAGTCGTGCATTCGCCTCTTTACAAGATATGGTTGACTGGTGTGCGCACTTGATTGATCATTCAGGTAAATTTATCGCCTTAAAAGGCGTATTTCCGAGCGAAGAACTAGACTCATTACCTAAAGGTATTAAGTTTGATGAAAAAATCAGCTTGGAAGTACCTGAGTTAGATGCGCAAAGACATCTAATCATTCTATCTAAAGACTAGGGATCAGAGCACTGTGGCAAAAGTCATCGCATTAGCAAACCAAAAAGGTGGTGTTGGTAAAACAACCACCGCTGTGAATCTCGCGGCATCGATGGCCGCGACGAAGCGTAAAGTGTTATTAATCGATCTTGATCCGCAAGGAAACGCTACCATGGGTAGTGGTGTCGATAAATACGGTGATGTTGCGACTATTTACGATTTATTGATTGAAGAAACACCAATCGATGAAGTGATCAATAAAGAAACCTCAGGTGAGTATCACTTAATTGCTGCTAATGGCGATGTGACTGCCGCTGAAGTTAAACTAATGGAATTGTTTGCTCGTGAAGTGCGTTTACGTAATGCGCTTGAACAAATTCAAGACCAATACGATTTCATTTTTATCGACTGCCCGCCTTCACTTAACATGCTTACTGTTAATGCCATGGCTGCCGCAGATTCGATTTTAGTTCCGATGCAATGTGAGTATTATGCCCTTGAAGGTTTAACGGCATTAATGGATACCATTACGCAGCTATCTAAGCTAGTAAATCCAGCGTTAACAATTGAAGGGATTTTGCGCACCATGTATGATCCGCGCAATCGCCTTGCAAATGATGTATCAGAACAACTCAAACAACATTTTGGCGATAAAGTATATCGTACCGTTATCCCACGTAATGTCCGTTTAGCAGAAGCGCCGAGTTTTGGTGCCCCTGCCATGTATTATGACCGTGCATCAAGTGGTGCTAAAGCTTACTTAGCCCTAGCCGGCGAAATGTTACGTAGAAAAGAGAAAACATCTTCAGCAGTAGCCTAACTTCGAGGTAAAAAAATAACATGTCTGCTAAAAAACGCGGTTTAGGCCGAGGACTCGACGCTTTATTAAGTTCATCAAAACCTGCCCCAAGTGCAAATAATCAGCAACAAGCGACAGCAACACCAGAGCAAGTCTCTGAGGTCGTTGCCGAGCAAAGCAAAGGTGAGCTGCAAAAATTAGCGATTGAGTTTTTACAATCGGGTAAATATCAACCGCGTAAAGACATGTCTGAAGAAGCGCTAGAAGAGTTAGCCAGCTCAATTCGTGCTCAAGGCATCATTCAGCCAATTGTTGTGCGCCAAATTGGTGCAGACAAATATGAAATTATTGCTGGTGAGCGTCGTTGGCGTGCTGCTCAACTTGCAAAATTAGATGCTGTTCCATGTATCATCAAAGATGTGCCAGATGAAGCAGCCGTTGCAATCGCATTGATTGAAAATATCCAACGTGAAGACCTAAACGCGATGGAAGAAGCGATTGCATTGAATCGTTTACTTAACGAATTTGAACTCACTCATCAACAAGTCGCCGAAGCTGTAGGTAAATCGCGTACGACTGTGACTAATTTACTACGTCTAAATAACCTTAATGAAGATGTTAAAATCTTGTTAGAACATGGCGACATCGAAATGGGCCATGCACGCTGTTTATTGGCACTTGAAGGCGAAGCGCAGTCAGATGCTGCTAGATTAGCGGTTGCTAAAGCGTTGACTGTTCGTGAAACTGAGAAATTAGTTCGGTCTATCTTAGAACCTGCTCCGAAAAAAGAAGTGCAAGAAAAAGATCCGGATGTCAAACAGTTAGAACAAAAACTTGCTGAAAATTTAGGCGCTAAAGTAGAAATAAACTACAATAAAAAAGGCAAAGGCAAACTGGTTATCTCTTATACAACTCTTGATGAGTTGGATGGCATTTTAAGCCGTATAAATTAAGACTATTCCCGTCATTAATTAATAACATGTCCAAAAAGAGACATTTGTGGTGTTTTTGCACTACAAAGGGTCGACTCAAGTTGCAAAACTGGTAGGAATCAGTATAATTTCGCCAGTTTTCATACCCTGACAATTTAACGTTCTAAAGGTTAACAAAACGTGACTAATAGGTTAGCAAGGCCGTATAGGCTTGCCGCATTTAAATTAATTTGTCTTCAGGGTATCGTAGCATTAATCGCTGCAGTAATTGTTTTTATAGGTTGGGGAGTCAATGCCGGCCAGTCAGCGCTTGCTGGCGGAGCTGTTGCACTACTCCCTAATTTTGTATTTGCTGTCTATGCATTCCGTTATATGGGTGCAAGTCGAGTAAATCAAGTGTATGCCTCGCTAAAGCGCGGCAACGGATTAAAATTTATGCTAACAATCGTTTTGTTTGCACTGATACTGAAGTCTTATACGGTCGTTTTATTACCGTTTTTCTGTGTTTATGTATTGGTGTTATTTAGCGGATTGTTTGCGCCCGTTTTTTTTAATCATTAACTTTTGGGATATAACATGGCTGCAGAAGAAGTAACTCTATCAAGCCATATTCAGCACCACTTAACTAACGCTAAGATGTGCTCGACCGACGCTGGTCTTGCCTTCAACAAAGCGTGTGCAGACAGTGGTTTCTGGACATGGAATATAGATACCCTCGCATGGTCAATCGGTCTAGGTCTTGTATTTTTATGGATCTTCCGTAGTGCCGCTAAGAAAGCAAATACCGGTGTACCTGGTAAATTTCAGTGTTTCATTGAAATGATCGTTGAGTTCGTTGGCGACAACGTACGTGACACATACCACGGTAAAAGCGCATTAATCGCTCCATTAGCTCTAACGATTTTCGTTTGGGTGTTCTTAATGAACTTAATGGACTTGATTCCGGTTGATTTCCTACCTGCATTCGCTGGCTTCGTTGGCGAGCAAGCATTTGGTATGGATTCTCACGATGTTTACATGAAGATTGTACCTACAACAGACATCAACATGACTGCTGCACTTGCTATTGGTGTATTCATTCTGATGATCGGTTACGCAATCAAAATCAAAGGGATTGGCGGATTCTTAGCTGAATTAACCCTTCACCCGTTTAGCTCTAATAACAAGCTAGCGATGGTGTTCTTAATCCCATGTAACTTATTACTAGAAACAATCGCTTTAGTTGCTAAGCCGTTCTCGTTAGCACTGCGTTTATTCGGTAACTTATATGCTGGTGAGTTGATTTTCATCTTGATCGGCGCAGTTGGTTTAATGCAACTACCGTTGCACTTTATTTGGGCTGTATTCCACATCTTAGTAATCGTACTGCAAGCATTCGTATTCATGATGCTTACAATCGTATACCTAAGCATGGCAAGCTCAGATAATCACTAATTTTTTACACTTTTAAATTTTAACTTTAATTTACAATTGAAACTTTGGAGAAAAAAATGGAACTAATGATTGGTCTTAAGTACATCGCTGTTGCTCTACTTATCGGCTTCGGTGCAATCGGTACTGCTATCGGCTTCGGTAACATGGGTGGTAAATTCCTAGAAGCTTGTGCTCGTCAACCTGAGCTTGCACCTTCATTACAAGTTAAGATGTTCATCCTTGCTGGTCTAATCGATGCCGTAGCTATGATCGGTGTTGGTATCGCAATGGTATTGTTGTTCGTACTTTAATATTATTTTTTGAACAGCTTACTATTTTAAGGAGGAGCGGTCGTGAACTTAACAGCCACTCTTATCGGTGAATTAATTGCATTTACGGTTTTCGTACTTTTCTGTATGAAATACGTATGGCCACCACTAAATGGTGCAATTGAAGCTCGCCAGAAGAAAATCGAAGATGGTTTAGCTGCCTCTGATAGAGCCGAAAAAGACTTAGAACTTGCGCAAAAGAAAGCTGCTGAGCAGCTTAAAGAGGCAAAAGCTCAAGCGGCTGATATCATTGAACAAGCTAAAAAGCGTGCCACGCTAATCGTTGACGAAGAAACTGTTCGTGGTCAACAAGAGCGTGAAAAAATTATTGCTCAAGGGCACTCTGAAATCGAAGCAGAGCGTAACCGTGTAACAGAAGAACTACGTAAACAAGTAGCGACGCTGGCAGTGGTTGGTGCTGAGAAAATTTTAGAGCGCGAAATCAATCAAGCCGCACACAGTGACATCGTTGAAAAACTTGTCGCTGAGCTGTAATTAGGAGGGTATGAGCATGTCTGAATTGGCTACTATCGCTCGCCCATACGCTAAAGCGGCTTTTGAACTTGCCGTTGAAAAAGGCACTGTTGAAAGTTGGAACGACATGCTGTTCTTTGCTGGCCATGTTGCCAGCAACGAGCAAGCCGCTGCCGCGCTAGCTGGATTGCCTACTGCTACTGAACAAGCAGATCTGTTTATCAAGATCTGTGCAGAGCAGCTCAACGAACAAGGTCAGAACCTAATCAAGGTGATGGCTGAAAATGGACGTTTAGTTGCACTGCCTGCTGTTGCTGAGTTATTCGCTGAATTTAAAGCGGACTACGACAAAGAAATCGACGTTGACGTGATTTCTGCAACACCGCTTGCTGCTGAGCAGCAAGCAACATTGGTAGCGGCACTTGAAAAACGTTTCGCACGCAAAGTTAAGCTGAATTGTAGTGAAGATACTACAGTTGTTGGCGGTCTTATCATTAAGGCGGGTGACACTGTAATCGACGGCTCAGTACGTGGCAAATTAGCCCGCTTAGCTACATCACTACAATCGTAATTGGGAAAAAGAGCATGCAACTTAATTCCACTGAAATTTCAGATCTGATCAAACAACGTATTGAGCAGTTCGAAGTTGTAAGTGAAGCTCGTAACGAAGGTACTATCGTATCTGTTACTGACGGTATCATCCGCATCCACGGTCTTGCTGACTGTATGCAAGGTGAGATGATTGAGCTTCCTGGCAACCGTTATGCTATCGCACTAAACCTTGAGCGTGACTCAGTAGGTGCTGTAGTAATGGGTCCTTACGCTGACCTTAAAGAAGGCGTAAAAGTTAAATCAACTGGTCGTATCCTAGAGGTTCCTGTTGGTCGTGGTCTACTTGGTCGTGTTGTTAACACACTAGGTGCACCTATCGACGGTAAAGGCGCTTTAGATAACGACGGTTTTGAACCTGTTGAGAAAATCGCACCAGGCGTTATCGAACGTCAATCAGTAGATGAGCCAGTACAAACTGGTTATAAATCTATCGATGCGATGATCCCTGTAGGTCGTGGTCAACGTGAGCTTGTGATCGGTGACCGCCAAACTGGTAAAACTGCATTAGCAATCGATGCTATCATCAACCAAAAAGGTACAGGCGTTAAGTGTGTGTACGTTGCAGTTGGTCAAAAAGCATCTACTATCGCTAACGTAGTACGTAAATTAGAAGAGCACGGTGCATTAGAAAACACGATTGTTGTTGTTGCATCTGCTTCTGAATCTGCGGCACTTCAGTACCTAGCACCATTCTCTGGTTGTACTATGGGTGAATACTTCCGTGACCGTGGTGAAGACGCGCTAATCGTATATGATGATTTATCTAAGCAAGCTGTTGCTTACCGTCAAATCTCATTACTACTTAAGCGTCCACCAGGCCGTGAAGCATACCCAGGTGACGTATTCTACCTTCACTCACGTCTTCTAGAGCGTGCATCACGTGTAAACGCTGATTACGTTGAGAAGTTCACTAATGGTGAAGTGAAAGGTAAAACAGGTTCATTGACGGCATTGCCAATCATTGAAACTCAAGGCGGCGACGTTTCTGCGTTCGTACCGACAAACGTTATCTCTATCACCGATGGTCAGATCTTCTTAGAAACTGACTTATTCAACTCAGGTATCCGTCCAGCTGTTAACGCTGGTATCTCGGTATCTCGTGTTGGTGGTGCAGCGCAAACTAAAATCGTTAAGAAACTAGGTGGTGGTATCCGTCTAGCGTTAGCTCAGTACCGTGAATTAGCTGCGTTCTCGCAGTTCGCGTCTGACCTTGACGATGCAACACGTGCTCAATTAGAGCATGGTGAGCGCGTAACAGAGCTAATGAAGCAGAAACAGTACGCACCAATGTCTGTTGCTGAAATGTCTCTGTCGCTATTTGCTGCTGAAAAAGGCTACCTAAAAGACATCGAAATCGCGAAAATCATGGATTTCGAAGCTGGCCTAATTTCTTATGCAAACAGCACATACGCAGAGCTAATGGCTCAAATCAATGAAACTGGTAACTACAACGCTGAGATTGAAGCTCAACTTAAAGAACTTCTAGAGAAGTTCAAGTCGACGCAAACTTGGTAATTTAGTTATGAATGGTGAGCTTTAGGCAACTAAAGCCCACCTGATTCGGAGAGAGAGTCATGGCCAGCGGAAAAGAGATTAAAAGCAAGATCGGGAGTATCAAGAATACTCAAAAGATCACCAGCGCAATGGAAATGGTTGCTGCGTCTAAAATGAAAAAAGCGCAGGAACGTGTGGCGTCAAGCCGTCCATACGCTGAAAACTTACGCCAAGTGATTGGTCGTGTTGCTCAAGCAAATCTTGATTTTACTCACCCTTTCTTAGAAGAGCGTGAAGTAAAACGAGTTGGTTATATTGTTATCTCTACTGACCGTGGTCTATGTGGTGGCTTGAACTCAAACGAGTTCAAAAAAGTTGCCCTAGATGTTAAAGCGTGGAAAGAAAAAGGTGTTGAAGCTGAATTTACTACTTTAGGTAGCAAAGCAGCTGGCTTTTTCCAACGTTTTGGCGGTAAGTTAGTCGCTAAAAAAGCGAACTTAGGAGATACACCTTCACTACAAGACGTTATTGGTCCTGTAAAGACAATGCTAGATGCATACTCTGAAGGTAAAATTGACCGCTTATACGTAGTATTTAACAAGTTCGTTAATACTATGAAGCAAGAGCCAACAATCGATCAGTTACTCCCTTTGCCAAAAGCTGAAGAAGAAGTATCTCAACATTCTTGGGATTACTTATATGAGCCAAACCCAGAAGCAATTTTAGAAGCTCTGTTAGTACGCTTTATTGAGTCTCAAGTATACCAAGGTGTAGTTGAGAACGCTGCCTCTGAACAGGCTGCCCGTATGGTTGCAATGAAAGCTGCAACTGATAACGCAGGCGACCTTATGGATGAGTTACAGCTTGTTTATAACAAGGCTCGTCAAGCTGCAATCACACAAGAAATTAGTGAGATTGTTGGCGGTTCGGCAGCAGTTTAACGCTTCGGCAAAGTTTAATGAGAGGAATAGACATGAGTTTAGGTAAGGTCGTCCAAATTATCGGCGCCGTTGTGGATATCGAATTTCCACAAGACAACGTGCCAGCCGTATATGACGCACTAAAAGTAACAGATGGCGACTTAGCTGGTTTAACTTTAGAAGTTCAACAACAGCTAGGTGGCGGTGTGGTACGTGGTATCGCACTTGGTACTACTGACGGTTTACGTCGTGGTACTGCAGTAGAAGGTACAGGTCAGCCAATCCACGTTCCAGTAGGTACGAAGACACTAGGTCGTATCATGGACGTATTAGGTAACCCTATTGATGAAGCTGGTCCAATTGGTGAAGAAGAGCGTATGTCTATTCACCGTGCAGCACCTTCTTATGAAGAACAATCAAGTTCAGTAGAACTTTTAGAGACTGGTATCAAGGTAATCGACCTTGTATGTCCATTCGCTAAAGGTGGTAAAGTTGGTCTATTCGGTGGTGCCGGTGTTGGTAAAACCGTAAACATGATGGAACTTATCCGTAACATCGCAATCGAGCACAGCGGTTACTCAGTATTCGCAGGTGTTGGTGAGCGTACTCGTGAGGGTAATGACTTCTACCATGAGATGAACGACTCAAACGTACTAGACAAAGTATCTCTAGTATACGGTCAAATGAATGAGCCACCGGGTAACCGTTTACGCGTAGCGTTAACTGGTCTTACTATGGCTGAGAAGTTCCGTGACGAAGGTCGTGACGTACTTTTCTTCGTTGATAACATCTACCGTTATACTCTAGCGGGTACAGAGGTATCAGCACTTCTAGGTCGTATGCCTTCAGCAGTAGGTTACCAACCAACTCTTGCTGAAGAAATGGGTGTACTTCAAGAGCGTATCGCATCTACTAAGACGGGTTCAATCACTTCAATCCAAGCGGTATACGTACCTGCGGATGACTTAACTGACCCATCTCCAGCAACAACGTTTGCTCACTTAGATGCAACAGTAGTACTTTCTCGTGATATCGCTTCACTTGGTATCTACCCTGCGGTAGACCCACTTGATTCATCTTCACGTCAACTTGACCCACTAGTAATCGGTCAAGAGCACTACGATACTGCGCGTGGCGTTCAAACAGTTCTTCAACGTTATAAAGAACTTAAAGACATCATCGCAATCCTAGGTATGGACGAGCTTTCTGACGAAGATAAGCAAGTTGTATCTCGTGCACGTAAAATCCAGCGTTTCCTATCTCAGCCGTTCTTCGTTGCTGAGGTATTCACAGGCGCGCCTGGTAAATACGTGTCACTTAAAGACACAATTGCTGGCTTCAAAGGTATCTTAAACGGTGAGTTTGATGATATGCCAGAGCAAGCGTTCTACATGGTTGGCTCTATTGAAGAAGCTCAAGAAAAAGCCAAAAGCATGTAATTAGGAGGGTAGTATGGCGGCTATGACTGTACATCTTGACGTAGTAAGCGCAGAAGAGAGCTTGTTCTCTGGTCTGGTTGAATCGATTCAAGTGAGTGGTAGTGAAGGTGACCTTGGTGTTAACTATGGTCACGCTCCATTATTAACTGCCCTAAAACCTGGTATGGTACGTTTAGTTAAGCAATTTGGTCACGAAGACGTGATGTATATTGCTGGCGGCACGCTAGAAGTTCAACCGGATCGCATCACGATTCTTGCAGATACTGCAGTACGTGGTGAAGACCTAGACGAGCAAGCGGCTGAAAAAGCTAAACGTGATGCTGAAGAGCAAATGGCGAATACGTCAACTGCTGAGTTAGATTATCAACAAGCTGCAGTGCAACTTGCTGAAGCAATCGCTCAACTTCGCGTAATTCAACAATTACGTAAAAAGTAAGCCTACTCGGTTTTCGAAAAGCCCACTTAACGTGGGCTTTTTTGTGCCTAAAATTCACCGCTTAACGCCCTACTTTATATTTATACTTATATCCTTCATCAAAGCTCGCTACAATAGTGTAAATTAATAGTGAATAGCTGTTTCATTCAAGGTTCAGTCCAATGCATTAGGATTGCGTATTTACACATGATGTGACTTACACAACTTTGTATGTTTTCCAGAATTCACAAAATATTGCACACCTAAAACAAAGAAAGAAGGATATTGTTTTAATGTCTCTGACTACCGTTATTCTTGCTGCGGGTAAAGGCACCCGCATGCGCTCTGCTCTACCTAAGGTATTACACAAAGTTGCTGGCAAACCTATGGTTCAGCACGTTATCGATAATGCCACTGCCCTTGGTGCTCGTGAAACAAATCTTGTTTACGGTCATGGCCGTGAGCAGCTTCAAGAAGCCCTATCGCACAACCAAGTAAACTGGGTATTACAAGAAGAACAACTCGGTACGGGTCATGCTGTCGCTGTTGCTAAAGAACACATTGCCGATGATGACACCGTATTAATTCTCTATGGTGATGTGCCACTAACAAAACGCGCGACCTTAGAAAAGCTACTTGCTGCAACTCCAGAAAAAGGTTTAGCGGTGTTAACGGTTACCTTAGATGACCCATCAGGTTATGGCCGAATGATCCGTGAAAATGGCAAGCTAGTAGGTATTATCGAACAAAAAGATGCTTCACCAGAGCAACTTGCAATTAAAGAAATCAATACCGGTATTATGGCTGCTAATGGTGCGCTACTTAAACGTTGGTTAGGTAACCTATCTAACAACAATGCCCAAGGTGAATACTACCTAACAGACATTGTTGCTATGGCACACAGTGAAGGGGTTGAAATTACTTCTGCACAGCCTGAGCATCCGATGGAAGTTGAAGGTGCTAATAATCGCGTACAACTTTCAGCGCTTGAACGTGCATACCAAGCATGGCAAGCAGAAGAGCTAATGCTAAACGGCGCAACACTTGCTGATCCTGCTCGTATTGATGTACGTGGTGAAGTAACGACTGGCGAAGACGTACTGATCGACGTTAATGTTATTTTCGAAGGTAAAGTAACGCTTGGTAATAACGTACAAATTGGCCCAAATTGCGTACTTAAAGATTGTACTATCGGCGATAACGTTGTTATTAAAGCTAACTCACTTGTTGAAGAAGCCAGTGTTGCTGCTAAATGTACTTTAGGCCCATATGCCCGCCTTCGCCCTGGTGCGATTATGGAAGAAGACTCGCACATTGGTAACTTCGTTGAGATGAAAAAGACTCGCTTAGGCAAAGGCTCAAAAGCAAACCACCTAACCTACTTAGGCGACACTGAAGTTGGCGAAAAAGTTAATATTGGCGCAGGGACTATTACTTGTAACTATGATGGCGTAAATAAATCAAAAACCATTATTGGTGATAACGCCTTTATCGGTTCTAACTCATCACTGGTGGCCCCTGTGAATATTGGCTCAATGGCAACGGTTGGCGCAGGTTCTGTTATCACTAATACTGTTGAAGATGATCAGCTTGCAGTCGCTCGTGGTAAACAACGTAACCTTACTGGTTGGAAGCGCCCAACTAAAAAGTAATGAGCTACCCTACTAATTTATAAATAAAAAGCGAGTTTATACTCGCTTTTTTATGACTAAATTTTGTTCTCATAAAAGTGCCATATAGTTGTAATGCCTGCGTGTTGTAATTGCCTCAATACAACTCCAAGGAAAAATAATAATGTTAAAAAGATCAATTATTGCGCTATCACTTTTAACCATTCTTTCTGGCTGCTCATTAGACGGTGACGACGGCAAAGACGGCCTACAAGGTGAGCAAGGTCCTGCAGGTCAAAATGGAACTGATGGAGTAAATGGCACCGATGGTACAAACGGAAATGACGGAGCAAATGGTACAGATGCAAACGCTGCTTTAACTATAAATCTTATCGGCCGTGCAGTGCTGAACGCAGAAAGCCCTGAAGGTACTGCGGAAATTGTTGCTTACCAAGCATCTAAACAACGAATATTTGCTATCAATAGTTCCGGTGATTCTGCGGTCGTTAATATCATGAAAGCCGATAGCTTTGACCGTGCAGCTTTAGTTAAAGATAACGAAGGGGTTATAAACGGCACTAATTTAACCTCAGAGATTACCCTTGCACTTAATGAGCACAGTGTGGGTGATGCGAACAGTATCGCGATTGATGCTAATAATGAACTTTTAGCCGTTGCAATGGCAGCTAGTAATACCGGTGATGCAGGTTTAATCGCATTTTATGATATTAGTGGCGACGAGCCTCAGTTTATTAAAAATGTATCTGTAGGCGCCCTGCCCGACATGGTTACTTTTAGCCATGATGGCAATAAAGTACTGGTTGCAAATGAAGGTGAACCTAATGGTGACTATAGCATTGACCCTGAAGGCTCTATCAGCATTATTAATATTAATGATGGTGTAATTGCAGATACTGCTATTAGCATTACTTTTTCGGCTTATAACGACAAACAAGCAGAGCTTGAAGAACTTGGGATTGTATTTGCTAACCCGACAGGTCGAACAATCAACGGTAACTTGATTAATACAACCGTAGCAATGGATTTAGAACCTGAATACATCAGCGTTTCGAAAGACAATAAGTTTGCCTACGTCTCACTACAAGAAAATAACGCCCTTGCTATCGTCAATCTTGAAGATAATAGCCTCGAGCTTAAAGGATTAGGTTTTAAAGATTGGTCTAATTTACTTTTTGATGCATCTGATAAAGACGGTGGCGTTAACTTTAAATCGTACCCTGGCCTCTATGGCATGTATCAACCAGATACGATTTCAAGCTTTAGCTGGAAAGGTGCTAACTTTATTGTCACAGCGAACGAAGGTGATGCACGAGAATACTTCTTTGATACAACCGACGAAGCTGATTGTTTAGCAAAAGGTGGTCTAGATTACGATGAAGATGATGGTTGTTTATCATATATAGATGAAACTAGAGCTAAAGACTTAACACTGGCAAGCAATTTTGATTACCTGAACAATGACAACAGTGATATTGGCCGTTTAAAAGTGACCACTGTTAAAGGTGATGAAGATAATAATGGCGAATATGAATCACTCTATGCATATGGTGCCCGCTCTTTTACCATCTGGGATAGTAACGGCATGGTGGTTTTTGACTCGGGCGATCAAATCTCACGTATTACTGCATCAGTTCACGGAGCAGCATTCAATAATAACGAAGATGAAAATGAAGATGATAGTCGCTCTGATGACAAAGGTGCAGAACCAGAAGCGTTAGCACTGGGTACTATTGGCGAACGTACATTTGCATTTATTGGTTTAGAGCGTATGGGTGGCATTATGGTGTTTGATATTACTAATCCATACAATGTGACATTCCAAGATTACTTTTTTAATCGTGGCCTAGAAGCTGATGCAGATATAACAGGTGATCTTGCTCCTGAAGGTTTGGCATTTATACCTGCAGAACAAAGTGCAACGAATGAAGCATTGCTAGTTGTTGGTAATGAAATTTCGGGTTCAATCGCTGTTTGGGAAATTTCTACTAACTAATCCGCCTTATAAAAATAAAAAGCGACATAGCTAATTTAATGTATGTCGCTTTTTTTATGCCATTTTATCCTCACAAAAATGACTGCTTTTTGAGCTAAAACCCCTCTGTAACCCTTTATTTGTATGGTTATTGCACTAATTTGAAAATATTCAAAAAAACCTTCAAAAAGTGCTTGCGTTAATTCTTCGTATCCCTATAATGCGCATCCACTGACACGGCGGGCAGCAATGAAAAGGGCTGAACAAAGTGACAGAGAGTTAAGTAAAACTTCGGTTTAAAACGGTCTAAAAAGAAAGTTTAAAATTAAGTGTTGACTCGAAAAATTAAGGATGTATTATACGCATCCCTAGCGACAACGTCGCAACGTTCTTTAACAATATAAAGCAATCATCTGTGTGGGCACTCGTACAGATTGAGTTCTAACAGCGAAGCTTAGTTTACTAAGTGGAGCAAACAAATTTAGAGTCTCAAATGTAACTGAGTGACTTCATAGT
>NZ_LJTC01000019.1 GCF_001306915.1 Pseudoalteromonas lipolytica
TAAAGCTCCCACCTTATTCACCAGAGCTAAATCCAATAGAGCAAGTATGGAGTTGGATACGACAACATTGTTTATCAAATAGAGTGTTTTCAGGCTATGACGAAATTGTCGATGAAGTTTCAAAGGCGTGGAATCACTTTATTTCAATCCCGGATCGAGTGAAGAAAATGTGCAATCGGGAATGGATTAAATTGATTTAATCTTTATGCGGAATGGTATTACAAGTTAGCAAGGGTAAAGTTGAACTGCGGGGTTGTTTAGTACAAAGTCATTCTAAGCTCACCCTGTTCATTCTCCAGGTAGGTTGGGTAGAGCGGAGCGAAACCCAACATAATCCATATGACCCTCTTCATAACCCATGGTTAAAAATTCTTAAAATCTCTACTGGTCTAACAGGTTAGCGATCTCTAAAACGGCTTATTTCACCTTGCGCTAATTCGTCTTTTATTAATGAGCTTTATCTCTTCATTGTGCATGACGAATGACCACGCTGTTGGGTTTCGCTGCGCTCAACCCAACCTACGCCACGCCTTCCAACTTTCCAGTTGCTAACAAAAAAGCCCAGCCGGTTTCCTGGCTGGGCTTCTATATCTAGTAATGATGAGATTACTTAATAATCATACTGTAGATAAGCGCAAATACGGCTAGAGAGCCAACTGTTAATACGAACAGTGTGCTTAAGCGGTTTCTGTATTTGTGTAAGCTAGGTACTTTATAAACGGCAATCATTGGCATGATGAAAAGGATCATGGCGATGATAGGGCCTGACAGCTGATCCATCATGTCTAAAATACTTGGGTTGATCACCGAGCAATACCAAATAGCAAAGAACATGATAACAGTGCCAATCTTATCAACGAGTTTAGGGTTCATATGGGCTTGCTTACTAACAAGGCCGTTGAAGCTTTCACGGGCACCTAAGAAGTGACCTAAGAATGAAGACGTAATCGCGATAAAGGCAACTAATGGCCCTAGAGTAGCAATAAACGAGTTATCTGTAATATTGGCAAGGAATGACAAGATAGACACGTTATCAGCTTTTGCTTGTACCATTTGTTCAGTAGATAGTGACAGCACACACGAGAATACAAACAGTAAAACAAACACGATTAATAGTAGGCTAGTACGCTTTAGAATTGCTTCTGACTTCATTTTAGCATAATTGCCGTAGTGAGCACGTTGTACATGCACAAAGCTTGAGATCGCAGCTGCGTGGCTAAATGAGAATACAATGATAGGTATTGATAACCAAAGTGTTTTCATAAAGCCTGAAAACTCAGGGACAGACACATCTGGCATTTGCCAGCTTGGGATCAGGTAAATCGATAAGAAAAACAAGATAGCGACAAGCGGATAAACAAGGATTGCAAAAGCACGTAACATCAGTGCTTCGCCACCAAGCATTAAACTGATCATACCGCCAACGAGTACACCAGATAACAGTACGCGTGGTGGTGATTCCATACCTAGTTGATTAACGATAAAGCTATCAACAGTGTTGGTTAATCCTACACCGTAAATAAGTAAAATAGGGAAGATAGAGAGAAAATACAGTAAAGAGATTAAGCGCCCGGCGTTAATGCCAAAGTGTTCTTCTACTACATCGGTAAAGTCTGCTTTAGGCTGTTTTGATGATAAAACAAATCGGGCTAAGCCTCTGTGAGCTAAGTAAGTCATCGGAAAGGCAAGGCATGCCATGATAATCAAAGGCCAAAATCCGCCGATACCGATATTAATTGGTAAGAATAAAATCCCTGCACCGACTGCGGTGCCAAATAAACTTAATACCCATTGGGTGTCATGAAGATTCCATTTTGAGTTACTACTTGTTGTCGATGCATCATACGGCATAGCATCTTGATGTGTGTTCATTAGCACTCCACTATTAGAATAATAATTGTCGCGCAGCATATAGAAAAGCGACTTAGAATGCATGTTTTAGCGTTGTATTTAAATAACTATGCTGTAAGGAGAGACTTACAAAAGAAGAAAGTTGGGCTTATTTATAAAGCCCAGTTGTGGTATTTATTCTGCTGCTGCAAGTGCGCGAGCTTTAATATCTGCGGCAAATGCTAAACCTTTCTTAAAACGTGCCTCAGCTGCTGTGATTTCGTTTTCATCGCCATTAGCGGCAAGCACTCCTTGTGAAAGGGCTTTATAAAGTGCGCTAATTTGGGCCTCGTAGCCAGATTCAATTGCTTTTTCAACAGTCGTCATGGTTATTCCTTTAATAGATTGAGAAAGCAAAATACTATAGGAACAAGGACTTATTGGCTAGATGATTGTGGTCATAAAGTAGGGAATATGAAATTTTGATATTTATTTTGCGATGACAGGGGAGACGCTGGGTTTCGCTTCGCTCTACCCAGCCTACGGTATTTAACGGAATGCTTTTAGTCCTGTAATGCCGATACGACAAAATACGGATTCAGATACTCTTCTTTACTGTTATACAGTAGTGGGCTGCCATCGAGTTTGCTAACCGTTGCGCCTGCTATTTCGGCAATCGCATGACCTGCTCCGGTATCCCACTCACAGGTTGGGCCAAGGCGTGGGTATATATCAGCACTCCCTTCGGCAACAAGACAAAGTTTTAGCGAGCTGCCCTTTGAAACCATTTCTACATCTTCAAACTGTTTTACAAATTCAGCTAGATCAGGAGAAGGGTGTGAACGGCTGCCGACAACACGGATAAGCCCTTTATTTGGTTTACGGGTTACCTTAAGTTCAATGCGCTCATCACCTTTATCTTTAAAGGCACCAATTGCTTCTGCGGCAATATACGACACACCTAATGCTGGTGCATCGACAACAGCTAATACTGGTTTACCTTTTTCAATCAAGGCAATGTTCACTGTAAACTCGCCATTCTTTTTAATGAACTCTTTGGTGCCATCAATTGGGTCTACTAACCAGTAGCGTTGCCAAGTTTGACGGATATCCCAGCTAATATCAGCGCTTTCTTCACTTAGAATTGGTACATCAGGGGTGAGATGTTGTAAGCCATTCACAATCACTTTGTGAGCTGCTAGGTCGGCGTCGGTCACTGGGCTTTCATCAGCTTTGTACTCAACATTAAAGTCCTTTTCGTAAATCCCCATTATTGCACTGCCGGCTTGGCGTGCGAGGAGTAAGATTTCTTCTAGCAGTTCCGTTTGATTCATGACTTAACCTATAATTTGCTGTTGTTTTAAATACGCTACCAGCTCTTGCACCGATTGGTCTAGGGTGTTTTTACTGGTATCGATTTTAATTTCTGGCGATGTAGGGATTTGATAGTCTGAGTCGATACCTGTGAAGTGCTTAATTTCACCTGCACGGGCTTTTTTATAAAGCCCTTTAGGGTCGCGTGTTTCACACACGTCGAGCGGGGTATCTAAAAATACCTCAATAAACTCACCATCCTCTACTAAGTTTCTTACCATATCGCGTTCGCTTTGGAATGGCGAAATAAATGCGGTTAATACCACAAGACCGGCATCGACCATCAGCTTTGCCGTTTCACCGACGCGGCGAATGTTTTCTACGCGGTCTTCATCAGTAAAGCCAAGATCATTACACAAGCCATGACGCACATTGTCGCCATCGAGTAGGTAGGTGTGAACACCTAATTGGTGTAATGCGCTTTCTAGTGCGTTTGCAACAGTGCTTTTGCCTGAGCCTGAAAAACCTGTGAACCATAAAATGGTTGGCTTATGCTTTTTTTGCTCACTACGCTGTGATTTGCTAATGGCGTAATTATGCCAAACGATATTTTCATCCATTGTCTTTACTCTCGTTATTGAAATGGGAATACCAGCGGTATGAGTGTTAAAACCGTAATCGAGTAAATAATCGATAAAGGTAAGCCCATGGCAATGTAATCTTTAAGGCGGTAATTTCCCGCACTGTAAACCATCAAGTTAGTTTGATAACCAAATGGCGAAATGAAACTCGCTGATGCACCAAATGCGACAGCCATAATAAAAGGCAACGGTGATACATCAAAACCAACGGCGAGTGCATACGCTACCGGAAATGAAAGCGCGGCAGCGGCATTATTGGTAATGAGTTCGGTAAACAAAACCGTCATCAAGAATATTGCGATAAATGCCCCGTAAGGCCCAAAATCACCTAATACGTATAACATGGCTGATGAAATTTCACCGGCAAGGCCTGTGCCTATCATGAGTTTGGCAAGGCCAATAGCACTACCCACTACTGCGAGTAACTCAATTGGAAAACGACGTTTTACTTCACTTAGCTTGATTGTACCCGTTAGCATTAAACCGATAAGAAGAACGAGTAGGCCTTTCACTAAGGGAACGAGGCCAACAATACTTAACCCCAATACGGCTGCAAAACTTGCTAACACAATATTTGATTGCTTAGGTTTTAAATGGGTTTGTAAATCAAGACCTGAAATATAAACGAACTCACGTTTTAAATTAGGTAGCGAGTAAAACTCTTTGCCAGGCGCTAGGATCAGCGAGTCACCAGCTTGCAACTGAACTTTACCCAAACCACCTTGTAAACGGTCATGGCCGCGGCGAATAGCAATAACGGCAGCATGAAATTGTTCACGAAAGCGAACTTCTTTAATTGTTTTACCAATGTATTTTGAAGAATGGCTAACAACAACTTCAACTAGGTGCTCAACGTCTTTCTCATGTTTGTCGTGCACAACTTTTAAGCCGTCAAATTGGGTGAGCAGAGGTACTGACTTTATATCACCTACAAAAAGTAATACGTCACCTTCTTTGATAACTTGTTTTGGGGTAACCGCACAAATACGTTTATCACCGCGGATTATTTCGGCTAAGAACAAGTCTTTTAATTCACGAAGGCCATTTTCCTCAACACTTTTACCAATAAGTTTTGAGCCTGCTTCTACTTTACCTTCAAGGTAAAAGGGCACTACTTCTTGGTCGTTTTTACCGTTATCTGGTAAATACTTGAGCATCACTAAAATAGTGATAAGGCCAACGCTCAGTGCGCCTAAGCCAATCAAGGTAAAATCAAAAAAGCCAAGCGGCTCCATGCCCGCTTCAACGGCAAAGCCATTAACAATTAAATTGGTTGAGGTGCCAATCAGGGTGATCGTGCCACCTAAAATGGCGGTGTATGATAAAGGCAATAAAAGTTTAGACGGTGAATGTGTTGGGCTTTCTTTTATCGCACTGATCAGCGATGCCACTACCGCAGTATTATTGGTAAATGATGATAAAAAGGCGGTTGATAAACCAAGCTTGGTCACCGAACTTGTCAGGCTGCCTTTCGAAAGAGACTGAGCAAGCTTTTGCACTAACGTGGTTTTTTCTACAGCTATCGAAACGAGTACAAGTAGAATAAGAGTGATTAAAGAAGGGTTTGCATAGTTAATTAGCATATCTTCAAGGCTTATTAGCCCTGCTAAATAACTAATACCAATGGCGCCGACAAATAACCATGCAGGTTTTAGTCGAGTGCCAAAAAGGCACCCCACTAATACCAGCATAATGCCTGTTAATACCAGCTGTTGATACATGCTTTTTACTTCCTATAACAGGCGAATAGTGGTTATTTAAGCTTAGTTATATCAAGCGCTTGCCAATGAGGGAAGTGCTTGCGTACTAAAGCGTTAAATTCAACTTCAAAGTCGCTAAAGCTACTTTGTTGTTCTTCAATGCTAAGTAATTGCTCAATCATACCTGCCGCAACGGTTAGGTTTGATAAGCGGTCAATTAGGATAAACGCACCTGTTTCATGATTATTGTGGTACTCATCAGCCAAAATTGTTTCTGTAAGCTCTAAGGTTACAATTGCAATTTCGTTAAGTTGTAATGAATCAGCTTGACCATGCTCAAGGGTATTTACATCAATCGTGTGATCGATTTTTCTTACCACTGCCGAGGTGTTTTTGCTGCCTAATTTAAAGTTATAGCTTTTACCTAATACTAACGGTGCTTCATGCATCCATACTAGTTTAGCTTGAATACGGTTTGTTACAGCAGCTTTTGAAGCGGCTGGTACAATCACATCGCCACGGCTGATATCAATTTCGTCGTTTAACGTTAAAGTGATTGCTTGGCCTGCTTCAGCGGTATCTAAGTTGCCATCGAAAGTGACAATCTCTTTGATGCTTGAGCTTTTACCTGATGGTAATACTTTTACAGCATCACCCACGCTGAACTTGCCAGACGTTAGAGTGCCTTGGAAGCCACGGAAGTCTAAGTTAGGGCGTACTACATATTGCACCGGAAGACGCGCTTCAAACCCGTTATCAATTTCAGCCGCTGGTGAGTCTTCAAGTAACTCAAGCAGTGGTTTATCTGTGTAATAAGGTGTGTGCTCTGAGCGTGTAACTACGTTGTCACCTTTTAGTGCTGACATAGGCACAAACTTGATATTAGTAACGTTTAGTTGATCTGCAAACTTAAGGTAGTCGGCTTTGATTTTTTCGTATACGGTTTCATCGAAATCGACGATATCCATCTTGTTGATAGCAACAACAAACTGCTTAATACCTAATGAGTCACAGATAAAGCTATGACGCTTAGTTTGTACTTGTACGCCGTAACGCGCATCAACTAAGATAATCGCCACATCACTGGTTGATGCGCCGGTTACCATGTTACGCGTGTACTGCTCATGTCCTGGTGTATCAGCAATAATGAACTTACGTTTTGCTGTTGAGAAGTAACGATAAGCAACGTCAATGGTAATACCTTGCTCACGCTCTGCTTGAAGACCATCTACAAGAAGTGCTAAATCAAGCTCTTCACCGGCATTACCGACTTTTTCATTGTCTTTATGCAGGGCTGCAAGTTGGTCTTCATAAATTTGGTGACTGTCATGTAAAAGGCGGCCAATCAGCGTTGATTTACCGTCATCCACACTACCACAGGTCAGCATGCGTAAAAGGCTTTTGTCTTGTTGGCGAGCAAGGTAGGCGTCGATGCCTAACTCTCTTACTTCATTAATCGTGTCGTTTGTTTTAGACATTAGAAATAGCCCTCACGTTTTTTCTTTTCCATTGAACCTGCAGAGTCGTGATCAATCACGCGGCCTTCACGCTCAGAAGAGGTTGAAAGCAGCATTTCTTCAATAATTTCAGTTAAGGTACCTGCTGTTGATTCCACAGCACCCGTAAGCGGGTAGCAACCAAGAGTACGAAAACGTACCGACTTCATTTGCGGTACTTCGCCTTCTTCTAATGGCATACGCTCATCATCAACCATGATTAGCGTGCCGTTACGCTCAACAACAGGGCGCTCTTTGGCAAGGTAAAGTGGAACCATTTCAATGTTTTCTTGGTAGATATACTGCCAAATATCCAGCTCAGTCCAGTTAGATAACGGGAATACACGAATGCTTTCACCTGGGTTAACTTGGCTGTTGTACGTATTCCAAAGCTCTGGACGTTGGTTTTTTGGATCCCATCTGTGATGTTTATCACGGAATGAGTAAACACGCTCTTTAGCACGTGATTTCTCTTCGTCACGACGTGCACCACCAAACGCAGCATCAAAGCCGTATTTATCTAACGCTTGCTTTAAGCCTTGCGTTTTCATGATGTCGGTGTGCTTTGCTGAGCCGTGTACAAATGGATTGATATCAATCTCTAACCCTTCAGGGTTTTTGTGGACGATTAAATCAAAGCCATACTCTTTAGCTAGGCGGTCACGAAACGCGATCATTTCCTTAAACTTCCAGTTGGTGTCAACGTGTAAAAGTGGAAATGGGATCTTTGCTGGATAAAACGCTTTACGCGCTAAGTGTAATAACACAGATGAATCTTTACCGATTGAGTAAAGCATCACCGGGTTTTCAAACTCAGCAGCAACTTCGCGCATGATTTTGATACTTTCAGCTTCTAATTGCTGAAGGTGTGTTAAAGCCATTGTTAGTCGTCCTACTAAAATGATTAAAAGTTAAATTAAGCTACGCCAGTAATTGGCTGGGCAAAGCTGCTGGTTTGTTCTGTTTGACCAAACCATGCAAGCTGATGGTGCAATGATGCAACTTCACCAATAATTAATAGGGCGGGTGAAATAATGCTATGGCGCGAAATCAAGTCGGCCAGCTCACCTAATTGCCCTGTTATCACACGTTGTTCTTTACGTGTGCCATTTTCGATAATGGCAACCGGTGTATCTGCACCGCGGCCATGTTTTAATAGTTGTGCTTGAATATGTGGTGATTTAATCACGCCCATATAAATCGCTAAGGTCTGATTTGGCTTGGCGAGTGACTGCCAATCTAATTCTTGACCATCTTTTTTACAGTGACCTGTTACAAACTGAATGGCTTGCGCATGATCTCTGTGAGTAAGTGGAATACCGGCATAAGCGCTACAGCCTGCAGCAGCAGTAATACCCGGTACGATTTGGTAACGTACTTTATTCGCGGCAAGAACTTGTACTTCTTCACCACCACGACCATAAATAAACGGATCGCCACCTTTAATACGGCATACTTTTTTGCCTTGCTTGGCAAAATCGACCAACATCTGATTGGTATCTTCTTGCGCTACGCTGTGATCGCCTAAACGTTTGCCTACGCAAACTAGGTCTGCATCACGGCGTACTAAATCCATAATTTCATCAGAAACCAAGTAATCATATACAACTACGTCGGCTTGTTGCATTAACTGCAGTGCTTTTAGTGTTAATAACTCAGGGTCACCTGGGCCTGCACCAACAACATACACTTCGCCTTCAGGCTCTGGCTTTGCATCTAACAGTTGCTCTAACTGCGCTGTTGCAGCTTCGGTATTACCCGCTTGCACTTTACTTACAACAGATGAATCAAATACGCCTTCCCAAAACTGGCGACGATCAGCAAAGTGTTTAAAGCGTTGTTTTACTTTGTCGCGAAAGCTACCAACTAATGTAGCAAGTGGACCTATATGCTGTGGAATAAGCGTTTCGAGTTTTTCGCGTAAACGACGTGCTAATACTGGCGCTGTGCCTGCGCTTGAAATTGCAATTGTGATTGGATCACGGTCAACAATTGATGGAAAAATAAAGCTGCACTTAGGTTGATCATCCACCACGTTAACGAAAATATTGCGCGCATTAGCAAGTTCGAACACATCTCTGTTAACGCTGTCTATATCAGTTGCAGCGATTACCAGCATTTGTTGATCTAAATACTGTTCTTTGAAAAAGTCGTTAATGAGTGTTACATCACTTTTCTCAGCAAGTTCTCGAAGTTCATCACAAAATTCAGGGGCGACTAGCGTCACATGAGCACGCGCTTTTAAAAACGCACGGCATTTGCGTAATGCGACATCTCCACCGCCGACTACCAGCACAGGTTTGTCGTCTAATTTGGTAAAGATTGGTAAATATTGCACTTTGTTCTCACCCCTAAAACACATCAAGAAACTGCTTATTGCAGGCAAGCAGAATATAGTGCTCTAAAAAAAGTAAAAAATAATTAAAACCAAGTTTATATAACTAAAAGTTATACCAGGTGGTTTATTTTGGCTTAAGACTTAGTTAACAAGGGATTGCGGCGAGTTACAAGTAAATAAACAGCCTTATGGTGATTAGTTATGATTTATAGCCGAATGATAAAAATTTGCTACTATAGGTCACTAATATGGCAACACAATTATAAGAGCTATGACTAAAATGCAAACAAGCGCTGCCCAAGCGGTGGCACTGATGGACTTAACAACTCTGAATGACAGCGACACAACACAAACCATTAATAACTTGATTGCCAGTATTGAGCCTAAGTTAGGCATTCCTGCAGCGGTCTGTGTGTATAGCCAGTTTGTTAGCGACGCAAAGCTTGCTCTCGCTGAGCGCGAACTACAGCAAGTCAAAGTGGCTACAGTTACTAACTTTCCTAGTGGGGAGCAATCGTTAGAGCAAGTGTTAAATGAAACCCTATTTGCCATTGAACGCGGCGCTGATGAAATTGATTTAGTGATCCCCTACAAAGCGCTTATTGGTGGTGATGAGCGCAAAGTTTTAGAGTATGTCAAAGCGTCAAAGGAGGCATGTGGTACTCAAGCGCAGCTTAAAGTCATTATCGAATGTGGTGAATTAAACGATGACCTCATTGCAACAGCAACTAAACTAGCAATTGATGGCGGCGCTGATTTCGTTAAAACCAGTACTGGTAAAGTGGCTGTTAATGCAACGCTAGCTGCAACAGACATCATGTTAAATACTATAAAAGCGAGTGGTAAAAAGGTTGGTTTTAAGGCGGCAGGCGGGGTCAGAACAGTTACCGATGCTGCTGAGTATTTAGCCCTAGCTGAGTCAATTATGGGTGAAGCGTATTTACAACCTGAGCTATTTCGTTTTGGCGCTTCTGGGTTATTAAAAGATGTGTATGCAACATTAAATGAATCGTGAAAGTGAACAAGAGAAAATAGCGCTCGAGCATGGCGCAGCAAAGTTATTTTTGCGCTGTTACGAAAAGCAGTTTGGTGTAAGCATGCGCAATATTTGGCATAATACGCCAAGTAAGCCAGACGTGAGTTGTTATAAAGGTGATGAACGGCTTGATATTGAAGTCGCGCATTTATATGCCAGCGAAACAGAAGCAATGGCGGTGTTAGGTCGGCCGCTGTCTATCTCAATGCAACGAGATCTTGCTGAAATGGCTTTAGCACCCAGTAACGAGCGTTTGCACTGTGCTTTGCATCGCTTGCTAGCACAAAAAGCCAAGAAACATTACGAGTCTACTCAGCCTTGGTTATTAATACGCAATGCCAGTACTATATGGCATCTTGATGATTTTAAGTCAGTACTTACTCACCTTGATGTGCCTAAGCAGCATCCATTTCAACAAATTTGGTTGTTATGTGATTTTTATCGTGGTGAGTTATTACAAATTTTATAACTAAGGTTTTGAACAGCCAGTGCTGGCACTGGCTGTTAGTTTGCTTAGTTAAATTTAAACATACTGCCAAAGCTTTCTAAACTTGATTTGTTCGTTTTGGCAATACACCCTGAATCATCAAGAGACTTTTTAGTTGTCTCATCAGCAAGGCCTGTCACTTTCAGCTTTTTTTCTTGCTGATACTCAGTGAGAGCAATCACCGTTGCTTGATCGTACTCTACGTCTTCTATTTCATATTCTTCGTAGTGAGGCTGCCTTTTCAAATAACCCAAACAAACCAAGTTCAGTCGTGACATCGCTAAGTCTGTTTTTTCGTAGTAAGGCATTCTGTGAGTTGGAACACTAACCGATGCAACTGGCGCTTTAGCAGGAGCTGCAGCTGCGGTTACTTTTAGTGGTGCAGGGGCTGTATGGCCAGCTGCAATGGTGTTATCACTATTATAGCGATAATAAGTTGTTGGCACTTTTGACTCTAAAAACTCAACAGCTTTTACGATCACTTCGCGCAATGCTTTTTCTTTTGGTGTGTTTGACCAGCTACTTAAGTTACCACCAACGAGTGCGCCACCAAAGTTGGTAGCAGCAGATGTAAAGTCAAAATCTTTACTGCCGCCCTCAACACTGGTAGCGGCTAAAATACGAGAAGTACGCGTGTCGATTAAGCGTAAATCTATCGCCATGTGCGAACTTGAAAAACCCGCCGATACCGAGCTAAATACATCACCGATAAAGCCACCACTGCCGACACGAGTGCCTGAGTTGTCATCATCAAACTCTGTGACTGCGGCAACCACAACAATTTCGGCTCCCTCTATTTCACCATACGCAGCACCAGAAGCTGCACTCACACGGCCTGACACAGCAAGGTCTTGTTCTGATAATACGGCATCAAGTGCTTGTCGCTCTAAAACAATAAAGCGATTGGTGCTAACTAATGCGGTTGTAAGTTGATCGGCCATACCTTCACCAATTTCTTTACGCCACCAACGTGAATCGTTTGATTTATCAGTAAAGCGGGCAACAGCGATCCGAGCTTTTGGGCCATTGTATTGCTGCTGTGCAACTTCGTTTATATCTGGGCTATTGGTATTGCTGGTGGTTGTCGAAGTACTCTGGCATGCAGTCAGTGCCGCAGCAAGTAACGTAATCGAAATTGCTTTGTGTGTTTTGGTGAGCATATGACTTTCCTTAACTTATATCTCATGCAGTAAATAACGCCGCACTATGGGCTTTGTTGTTATTGACGTTTGTATGGATAAGCTATAAAAATCAGTGTTTTATTAATAGCACTCAGGCGAAAACTTTATTCACTGACGCGAAATTCAGCATGTTTTTGATGTTTTTCTCGATACTGTTTTGGTGATAAGCCAACATAGCTCTTAAAGCTTCGGGCAAAATAGCTTTGTGAACTAAAACCTGCTTGCTCCGCGACTTGACCAATTGCTAACGCGCTATCGATTAGCTGTTTTTTTGCAAACTCTAAGCGAGTATTGCGCAAATAATCAGAAGGTGTTTGTGAGTACAAGGCTTTCATTTTTAGTTGCAGCGCACGGGGACTTAAACATAACGCAGAGGCTAGCTGCTCAACCGAGAAGCTTTCATCTTGGTAGTGTGCTTGTACTGTCTGCTTAAGCTTTTCAGTGAAGGAATAATCTTTATTTTGCACAGTTACTGCAGCTGTATCGCTATTCAGAGGAGCTGCCAGTTGTGCTGTTAGGTGCTGGTTTAAAATTTGTCTCAGATTAAGCAGTCCTTTTACTCTACTTACTAGTAGAGTAGGTTCAAAAGGCTTACTTAAAAAGTCATCAGCTAATAAATCCAGCCCTTTTAAGCGGCTGTGGGTATCTGCTTTAGCTGAAAGTAATAATACTGGAATGTGGCTGGTGGCCGGATTTGCTCGAAGGGCTGCTAGTAGTTGATAACCATCCATATTTGGCATCATCACATCACTAATAATGAGCTCAGGTAAGTTTGACTGGCAAAGGTCGAGAGCTTGCTGACCATCAGTTGCACAAATGCAGTTAAACTCTTTATTAAATAAAGAAAGGAGTAGCTCTGCCATTTCCTCATTATCTTCAACAATCAGCAGTGTTGGTTGTGAGGTATGAACTTGCATAGCGCTACTTGCTTGATTATCAGCACTTTCAATCATAGGTAATGACACAGTAAAGCAGCTACCTTCAGCGATTTTACTGCTTACACTAATAGAACCACCGTATTGTTCAACGAGTTGTTTTACTAAGCTCAGGCCAATACCACTTCCTGCTTCTGACGATGTTAAGCGAGTAAAGCGCTGAAAAATCGACTGCTGATGCTCACTGGCAATACCCACACCAGTATCAGTAATTTTAAACTGTAACGCTTGTTGTACTTCACTAAGGTGAATATCGACTGTGCCACCTGCAGGGGTGTACTTAAGAGCGTTGCTTATCAGATTACTAAAAATCGAGTGAGCATGCTCAGGAGCAAGGTTAATCTTAAGTGCTGTAGTGGTGGTGTCAGTGAAGCTAAATTGCAGCTGTTTTTGCTCATACAGAGGCCTGAAATCCGCCACTAAATCTGTTAAAAATGGCGTAATAGAATAGGGGCTGACAGTGTAAATTGCCGTGCTTGGGCGTTGACTCAATTGTAAAAGTTGATTGATTAGCTCTAGTAAGCGTTGGCAGTTTCGTTTAATACTGGCTAGTTGCGTTTGAGCTTTTGGATCGGCATTGCTTCGCTGCAACTGACTGATAGGAGCGAGTATTAAGCTAAGTGGTGTTTTGAGTTCGTGGCTAATGTTATCTAAAAACTGGTCTTTTAATTTGTTTAGCTCAATTTCGGTTTGCTTCTCTTGCTCTGCTAGTTTGCGCTTGTACAAGGCATTTAACACAAGCCAAGTCAGTGCTAAAGCAAACACAAAGTAAATACAGTAGGCTAGTTTAGTTTGCCACCAAGGAGGCACAACAGTAAGTTCTAACAGCTGTGTACTGTCACTCCATTGACCATATTGATCTTTTGCTTTTAGCAATAACTGGTAGTGACCAGCAGGCAGCTGTGGATAGTTAATTTGTCTAAGGGATGCATCGGTATATAAAAATTGCTCATCAAAGCCAGCTAGCTTGTAGCCATATTGATAATGTTTTGGAGTCGCACCATTTTTTAATGCACTAAATTTAAAGCCGATAACCCCAGCAGATTGTGCAAACGAGAATGTCTGAGTTGCACTAGCAAGGGTATTGCTTTGCTTATCAAAATGATTACTTTTAATTGTTTGGTTATTAAGTAATAACTCAGTTAACACTGGCGTAGGGTGTGTGTGCGATAAGGTTAGTTGCTCAGGGTAAAAATGATTGTAGCCATTAATACCACCAAAAAATAACTCGCCATCGTCAGCTTGAAAGCTCGCACCTAATATAAATGATTGATGCTGAATGCCGTCTTCTGGTAGAAACTGCTGCATTTGCTGCGTGCTGGGGTTATAACGAGTGAGTCCGCCATTGGTTGCAAGCCAAAGCATGTCTTGTTTATCGGCAAGAATGTCAAAAATGTTGTCATTAGCTAAACCTTGTTGTTCAGTAATCTGTTTCACTGTGAGGGTATGCTTGTTGACTTGATTTAAGCCTTGCATGGTGCCAACCCAAATGCTGTCGTCATTCAGCAATAAAGAGGTGACCATGTTATGGCTAAGCCCTGCCTCACCAGAGCTTTGTTCATCTAATAAACTAAATTGCTCTGTTGATATATCGAGTTTATTGAGTCCTGCTCGGGTACCAATCCACAGTGCATGCTCTTTATTATCATAAGCCAAAGTAAATACGGTGTTGTTGGCAAGGTTATTTTGCGTATCACTGTGCTTATAGTGAGTTACTTTGGCAGAGGCAGGCTCGAAACGGGTTAGGCCTTGGTTACTACCAAGCCAAAGCGCACCTGTTTTGTCGCTGGTAATTGCGTAAACACGGTCACTGGCTAGCTGGTGGCTTTGCATGGTGAAAGCTGTAAACTCATCAAGGCTGTCTTGATACTTTATTAAGCCGCCTCCGTACGTACCTATCCACAACTGCTGGTTAGCGTCTTCGTGTAGGGCAAATATATTGTTATTGGTTAGGGCGTCTTTAAAGTGCTGATAACCAGAGGTTGTTTTGCGATTGAGTCCATCACGGGTACCAACCCAGACCTCACCATTGGCTCTTTTAACTATTGAACGGACAAAGTTATGACTTAACGAATTTGCTTGAGAGGTTTTTAATTGATGAGAGAACTGTTGCTGCTTAGGATCATAGCGGTGCACACCATAGCCGTCTGTGCCCAGCCAAATAATACCTTGCGAGTCTTGATAAAGAGAAAGCAAATAGTCGCTGCTTAAGCCATTGTGGTTTTGCTTGTCATGACGATGTTGAATGAATTGCTTTTGTAAGTCAGCACCAGCAGGCAAAAAGTAGAGCCCTTGTCCATAGCTTGTAAGCCAAAGGTTTTGCTGTTGGTCAACGAGGCTGTCTGTTACCCAGGTTCCATTAAACTGTTCGATTTTTTCACTACTTTGCGTTGCTAAATTTAATATATAAAGACCTTTTTTAGCGCCAAGAAGCAGCTTTTCGTCATTAAGCAATTTGAGATGCCAGAGCGGCACGGAAATCTGAGTATGCTGAGTAAATTGCTCAGTGCTTGAGTTAAATGAAATAAGCCCTTTATCTGTGGCAAGCCAAATTAGTTCATCGGTAATAACAATGTCTCGAACCAGTGGCTGCGCTGATTCATAGTGAAAGTGTGTAAAGCTATTATTTGATACATCAAAACGGGTTAATTTACCGTGTTCGTGGCCAAGCCACATAACATCGTCTTTAGCTAACGCCATAGACCAAATTTTATCTTCACTTAGGCTTTCATTATGGTGTGTAGAAAACACCTCAAACAGACCGGTTTTAGGGTTGAGTCTATTAAGCCCTTTGCTTGCAGTCGAAAACCATAGCTGGTTTTTACTATCTCTAACACAGCCTGTAATCCAATTCCCTGAAATGCTTTTATCATCGCTGTTAGCTTTAAAACGCTTAAATTCATAACCATCAAAGCGATTTAAGCCACCTTGTGTGGCAAACCATAAAAAACCTTGCTGGTCAGTGATGCTGCAAGTGATTGAATTTTGGCTCAGTCCCTGCTGACTATTAAAAGTGCTAAGGTGTAAAGAACGGGCACTACTCTGATTAGCCATCAACAAAATGAGGCATAACAATACAATATTAAAAGGGGATTTTAATAGCAGCACACTGATCCATGTTGTTTTATGTTCCTGTAATGGGTTTATGATAAACTGCTTTTTAATCAATGTTAATATTGATTTTTAAACGAACTGATGAGATTTTAACTAATGGGTATCTTTTACTCTTGTGTTAATGAATTGCGTAAGTATAATAGGCATCCACTTTGCAGGGGCGTAGTTCCAATTGGTAGAACAGCGGTCTCCAAAACCGACGGTTGGGAGTTCGAATCTCTCCGCCCCTGCCACTTTTTACACAATGTGTGCTAAGTCTGAAATTAAAAATCGGTTTAAACAAGTCAGTTTTTAAGTTTAGATTTTAATGGATTAACCCTGCCAGAGCGCAGGGTTGTTGTGTCTGTAGTTAAGGTAAAAATATTATGAGCACGAATGTAGAAACACCATCAAGTGCGATGGATTCAGTAAAGTGGATTGTAGCAATTGCGCTACTAGCAGGCGCAGTCGTTGGTAACCACATGTATGCAGACCAATCTGTATTATTACGTGCTATTGGTGTAGTGGTTGCTGTTGCAGCTGGTTTAGGCATTGCCTCACTAACTGAAAAAGGTCGTACTTTTCTTGCGTTTGCAAAAGAAGCACGTATCGAAGTACGTAAAGTTGTGTGGCCAACTCGCCAAGAAACAACACATACGACATTAATTGTAATGGTTGCAACTGTGATTATGGCGCTTATCCTTTGGGGATTAGATGGCATTTTATTCCGCGCAGTAGGCTTTTTAACTGGATTGGAGATCTAATCCCATGTCGGATGAGAAGAACGAAAAGAAACTACGTTGGTACGTAGTACAAGCTTTCTCTGGTTACGAGAAGCGTGTAGCACAAACTATTCTTGAGCACATCAAGATCGAAGGTTTGGAAGATAGTTTTGGTGAAGTATTAGTACCAACTGAAGAAGTTGTTGAGATGCGCGCTGGCCAAAAGCGTAAGTCTGAGCGTAAATTCTTCCCAGGTTACGTACTAGTTCAAATGGACATGAACGATGCAAGCTGGCACCTAGTGAACAGCACTGCTCGTGTTATGGGCTTCATTGGTGGTACGTCTGATCGTCCAGCACCAATTAGCCAAAAAGAAGCTGACCGCATCTTAAACCGTCTTCAAGAGAACTCTGAAGCACCTAAGCCAGCTACATTATTCGAGCCAGGCGAAGTTGTTCGTGTTATCGATGGTCCATTTGCTGACTTCAGCGGTGTTGTTGAAGAAGTTGATTACGAGAAGAGCCGCGTGAAAGTGTCTGTTCTTATCTTCGGTCGTTCGACACCTGTTGACCTTGAATTTGGTCAAGTTGAGCAAGACAAGTAAGTAAAAAATTAAAGCTGCCAAAATCGTTTAATATTTTGGCAATAAGCTTGAAAAAGGCCGCTGATTAACTTATAATCAGCGGCCTTTTTGTGTTAGGGCAAGTTACAACTTGTTTTATCACTAAAAAGTGAGAACCAATTTTTAAACTGGGAAGCCGTTAGAGTACGCGTCCTCGCGCGCACAAGGCTATGACCCACCAAATGAGGTATTTATTATGGCTAAAAAAGTTGAAGCTATTATCAAGCTACAAGTTGCCGCTGGTATGGCTAACCCTAGTCCTCCAGTAGGTCCAGCACTAGGTCAACACGGTGTAAACATCATGGAATTCTGTAAAGCGTTCAACGCACGTACAGAATCTATCGAAAAAGGCGCTCCAGTTCCTGTAGTGATCTCTGTTTACGGTGACCGTTCTTTCACGTTCGACATGAAAACTCCACCGGCTGCTTACTTACTTAAGAAAGCTGCAGGCATCAAATCAGGTTCTGGCCGTCCTAACACTGAAAAAGTGGGTACAGTAACTCGTGCTCAACTTGAAGAAATCGTTGAGACAAAACGACCTGACCTTACAGCGGCTGATATGGACGCTGCAGTTCGCACTATCGCAGGTTCTGCGCGTGCGATGGGCTTGAACGTAGAGGACTAAGATAATGGCAAAATTAACTAAACGTATGCGTACTATCCGCGAAAAAGTGGATGTAACTAAAGATTACGAAATCAACGAAGCAGTTGCTCTTTTAAAAGAGTTAGCGACAGCTAAATTCGTAGAAAGTGTTGACGTTGCTGTTAACCTTGGTATCGATGCTCGTAAATCTGACCAAAACGTACGTGGTGCAACTGTACTACCTAACGGTACTGGTCGTGAAGTTCGTGTTGCTGTATTCACACAAGGCGCTAACGCAGATGCTGCGAAAGAAGCTGGTGCTGAATTAGTGGGCATGGAAGATCTTGCTGATCTAGTTAAGAAAGGCGAGATGAACTTTGACGTTGTTGTTGCATCTCCAGACGCTATGCGTGTTGTTGGTCAACTAGGTCAAATCTTAGGTCCACGTGGTCTAATGCCAAACCCTAAAACTGGTACTGTAACGCCTAACGTTGCAGAAGCAGTTAAAAACGCGAAAGCAGGTCAAGTTCGTTACCGTAACGACAAGAACGGTATCATCCATACTACTATCGGTAAGGTTGATTTCACTGCTGAGCAACTTCAACAAAACCTTGAAGCTCTTATTGTTGCGCTTAAGAAGGCTAAACCTTCTCAAGCAAAAGGTACTTACGTGAAGAAAGTAACTATCTCTACAACAATGGGCGCAGGTGTTGCTGTTGACCAAAACTCTCTAAGCACAGTTGTTGCTTAATTAAGAGTTTACATGGCGCGAAATTTGAACTATAATTTTGCGCCATTTTGTTGAGAAAGTTAATTTCAAAACAAGTAAAGAATTCGGGTTGAAGTCCATAATTTCGTAATGCCTTCGGGTAAAAACGATAAATTGGACTTCCGTCCAAGACCGTAGGCGGCTTCGGCCTTAATATTTTACCTACGTAGACGGTGTGAATCCCCAGATAGATTTTTCCTAATCTTCTGGCTCTCGCCGTAAAAAGCATCTCCATCTTAGATGGGGAAGAGTAGAACAGGGAAGCCAATTTCGGCAACCCATTAAACCAGGAGTAACACCCATGGCTTTAAATCTTCAAGGCAAAAAAGCAATTGTTGCTGAAGTCAACGAAGCAGCCACTGGTGCTCTTTCTGCAGTTGTTGCAGATTCTCGTGGTGTAACAGTTGGTGCTATCACTGCCCTTCGTAAAGAAGCTCGTGAAGCTGGTGTATGGATGAAAGTTGTTCGTAACACTTTAGCTAAACGTGCTGTTGAAGGTACAGATTTTGAGTGCCTTTCTGACTCACTTGTAGGTCCAAGCTTAATCGCTTTCTCTTCAGAGCACCCAGGTGCTGCTGCGCGTATCTTCAAAGATTTCGCGAAGAAGAACGAGAAATTCGAAGTTAAGACGGCTGCATTTGAAGGTAACGTAGTAGACGCAGCTATGCTAGCAACTCTACCTACTTACGACGAAGCTGTTGCACGCTTAATGAGCGCTATGAAAGAAGCGTCTGCAGGTAAATTGTGTAAAACAATTGAAGCAGTACGTGTACAGAAAGAAGAGCAAGCTGCTTAATTTTAAGCTGTTTTTTTGTTCACTTTCGGTGTAATATTTTTTTTGGGCTATATTTAGTCCGTAATAATTAGGAAATTTGTAATGTCTGTAACTAAAGACCAAATCCTTGATGCTATTGCTGAAATGTCAGTAATGGACGTTGTTGCTCTAGTTGAAGCAATGGAAGAAAAATTCGGCGTAACTGCAGCTGCTGCTGTTGTTGCTGGTCCTGCTGCTGAAGCAGCTGAAGAAAAGACTGAGTTCGACGTAATCCTTACTGGCGCTGGCGCTAACAAGGTTGCAGCTATCAAAGCTGTACGTGGTGCTACTGGTCTTGGCCTTAAAGAAGCTAAAGCACTTGTTGAAGCTGCTCCTGCACCTATCAAAGAAGGTGTATCTAAAGAAGAAGCTGAAGCACTTGCAAAAGACCTTACTGAAGCTGGTGCTGAAGTTGAGGTTAAGTAATCTAGCTTACGCTAGGTTCGCTGCCTGAGTAATCAGGCAAGGGCTGGTGATTATTTAATCACCGGCCTTTTTGCGCTATAGAGCGATGCAATCCTGTAACGCAAATAAAATCTAATTTTCTCTTTACTTTCAAGTTGTTACCTGTTTTGGTATTGAAAGTGTCAGAGCAAAATAGAACAACAATTTAATGTTGTACATCTTGGCTTAGATGCCAGTTAAGTCTGTTCTTACAAGAACAGGTCGGGTCAAAGATCAGCAAGCTGAGGAACCCCATGGCTTACTCTTATTCTGAAAAGAAACGTATCCGTAAGGATTTTGGTAAACGTCCACAAGTTTTGGATATACCTTTCTTACTGTCGACGCAGTTAGAATCGTTTAAAAAATTCTTAGTCCCTGACGCTGATGGCGATCACGGTTTGGAAGCTGCTTTCCGTTCTGTGTTTCCTATCAAAAGCTACTCGGGAAATTCTGAGCTTCAATACGTAAGTTATCGTATTGGTGAGCCAGTATTCGATGTAAAAGAATGTCAAATTCGCGGTGTGACTTATTCTGCTCCACTTCGCGTAAAATTGCGTCTTGTGGTGATGGACAAAGAAGCACCAGGCACAGTTAAAGACATTAAAGAGCAAGAAGTTTACATGGGCGAAATTCCGCTCATGACTGATACCGGTACCTTTGTTATCAATGGTACAGAGCGTGTTATCGTTTCTCAGCTACACCGTAGCCCTGGTGTATTCTTTGATAACGACCGCGGTAAAACTCACTCGTCAGGTAAAGTACTTTATAACGCGCGTGTAATTCCTTACCGTGGTTCATGGTTAGACTTCGAGTTTGATGCAAAAGATAACCTTTATGTACGTATTGACCGTCGTCGTAAATTACCGGCGTCAATCATCCTACGTGCACTTGAGTACTCAACGGATGAAATCCTAGAGATATTCTTCGATACAACTGCGTTTGAAGTTGCTGACGGTAAAGTTCTCATGGAACTTGTTCCTTCACGCTTACGTGGTGAAACTGCCGCTTTTGATATCAAAGGCGAAGACGGTGAAGTCCTTGTTGAAGCGGGTCGTCGTATTACTGCGCGTCACATCAAGAACATCGAGAAAAAAGGTATTAACCAATTAGAAGTACCGCATGAGTACATCATTGGTCGTGTTGTAGCTAAAAACTATGTTGATGAGTCAACGGGTGAGATCATCGCAAACGCGAATGACGAGCTATCACTTGAGCTAATGGCTGAATTGGTTAAAGCAGGTCACACTAAGATTGATACACTATATATCAACGAAGTGGACAGCGGCGCCTACATGTCAGATACATTACGTATCGACACAACAAGCAACCGTTTAGAAGCATTAGTAGAAATTTATCGCATGATGCGCCCAGGCGAGCCACCGACGAAAGACGCGGCTGAAGCCTTATTTGATAACTTGTTCTTCTCTGACGAGCGTTACGATTTATCAACAGTTGGTCGTATGAAGTTCAATAGCCGTGTAGGTTATGACTCAGATACTGGCCCTGGCACATTATCGAAAGAAGACATCGTAGCTGTTATGAAAGTGCTTATCGCTATTCGTAACGGTGTTGGCGATGTTGATGATATCGACCACTTAGGCAACCGTCGTATCCGTAGTGTTGGCGAAATGGCTGAGAACCAATTCCGCGTTGGTCTAGTACGTGTTGAGCGTGCTGTACGTGAGCGTTTAAGCTTAGGTGACCTTGACGCTGTAATGCCACAAGATCTTATTAACGCTAAGCCTATTTCGGCTGCGGTTAAAGAGTTCTTTGGTTCATCTCAGTTATCACAGTTCATGGACCAAAATAACCCGCTTTCAGAAGTAACGCACAAGCGTCGTATTTCTGCATTAGGCCCGGGTGGTTTAACACGTGAACGCGCTGGCTTCGAGGTTCGAGACGTTCACGTAACTCACTATGGTCGTGTATGTCCAATCGAAACGCCTGAGGGTCCAAACATCGGTCTAATTAACTCATTGTCTACGTACGCACGTACTAATGACTATGGTTTCTTAGAAACACCTTACCGTAAAGTGGTAAACGGTGTAGTTACTGATGAAGTAGATTACTTATCAGCCATTGAAGAAGGTCAGTTTGTTATCGCTCAGGCGAACTCAAACTTGAACGAAAACAATGAGTTTGTTGATGAACTAATTCCATGTCGTCACAAAGGTGAATCAACCTTTATGGGCAAAATGGACCAACAATATATGGACGTATCACCACAACAGGTGATCTCTGTAGCGGCAGCACTTATCCCGTTCCTAGAACACGATGATGCTAACCGTGCATTGATGGGTTCAAACATGCAACGTCAAGCCGTACCAACACTTATCGCGGACAAACCGCTGGTAGGTACAGGTATCGAGCTGACACTAGCGAAAGATTCTGGTGTAACTATCGTTGCTAAGCGTGGTGGTGAAGTAATGTATGCGGATGCAAGCCGCATCGTTGTAAATGTACATGAAGATGAGCGTATTCCAGGTGAAGCGGGCATCGATATTTACAACCTTACTAAATACACTCGCTCAAACCAAAATACATGTATTAACCAAAAACCAACTTGTATGGTTGGTGAGCCGGTAACACGTGGTGACGTATTAGCAGATGGTCCTTCGACTGACTTAGGTGACTTAGCACTTGGTCAAAACCTTCGCGTGGCATTCATGCCATGGAACGGTTATAACTTCGAGGATTCAATCCTACTATCTGAGCGTGTAGTTCAAGAAGATCGTCTAACGACTATCCACATTCAAGAACTACAATGTATCGCACGTGATACTAAATTAGGTCCTGAAGAGATCACAGCAGATATCCCTAACGTAGGTGAGTCTGCACTAGGCAAGCTTGATGAATCAGGCGTTGTTTATATCGGTGCTGAAGTTAAAGGCGGCGATATCCTAGTAGGTAAAGTGACTCCGAAAGGCGAAACGCAATTAACACCAGAAGAAAAGCTACTACGTGCTATCTTCGGTGAGAAAGCGTCAGACGTTAAAGACAGCTCTTTACGCGTACCAAACTCTGTAACTGGTACTGTAATCGACGTACAAGTTTTCACCCGTGACGGTGTTGAAAAAGATAAGCGTGCGTTAGAAGTTGAAGACATGCAGCTTCGCGAAGCGAAGAAAGACTTCAACGAAGAGTTCCGTATCTTAGAAGCAGGTGTATTAGACCGTGCTCGTAAGTTACTTGTTGACGCAGGTCTGAACGCAGATTCAATTGCATCACTAAATGCTGAAAAGCTGCTTACTCAAAGCCTTGCTGAAGAAGACAAGCAAGCTGAACTTGAGCAACTAGCTGCCCAGTACGATGAGCTTAAAGCTGAATACGATAAGAAGTTTGAAAACAAACGTCGTAAGATCACTCAAGGTGATGACTTAGCACCAGGCGTACTTAAGATTGTTAAAGTATACCTAGCTGTTAAACGTCGTATCCAACCAGGTGATAAGATGGCGGGTCGTCACGGTAACAAAGGTGTTATCTCGACTATCGTACCAGTAGAAGATATGCCATACGATGACAAAGGTCGTACGGTAGACATCGTTCTGAACCCGCTAGGTGTACCATCACGTATGAACATCGGTCAGATCCTAGAAACACACATGGGTCTTGCTGCACGTGGTGTGGGTGAGCGTTTAGAAGAAATGATGAAAGAGCAGCGTGAACTGCACGAAATCCGTAGCTTCGTTAAGAAAGTTTACGAATTAGGTGATTGTCGTCAGAAAGTTGATATCGACTCGTTCTCTGATGATGAAGTTCGTCGCTTAGCTGATAACTTGAAAGGTGGTTTACCGATCGCAACTCCAGCCTTTGATGGTGCTCGTGAAAGCGAAATCAAAGACTTACTAGAGCTTGGTGGTTATCCAAGAAGCGGTCAAGTTACACTTTATGATGGCCGTACTGGCGATCAGTTCGAACGTCAAGTAACTGTTGGTTACATGTACATGCTGAAACTTAACCACTTGGTTGATGACAAGATGCACGCACGTTCAACTGGTTCTTACAGCCTTGTTACTCAGCAGCCGCTGGGTGGTAAAGCTCAGTTCGGTGGCCAGCGTTTCGGTGAGATGGAGGTGTGGGCACTAGAAGCTTACGGTGCTGCATATACTCTACAAGAAATGCTAACAGTGAAATCGGATGACGTGAACGGTCGTACTAAGATGTATAAGAACATCGTAGATGGTAACCATAAGATGGAACCAGGTATGCCAGAATCGTTCAACGTATTATTGAAAGAAATCCGCTCACTGGGTATCAACATCGAGTTGGAAGAAAATTAAGCCATTTAGGTGCGGCGTAAGCCGCACCTGTTAGGCCGAATAGAATGTAGGGGCGATTGGTTCGCCCTCAAGATTAACCTCCGACAGGAGAGCTAAGGTGAAAGACTTACTTAAGTTTCTGAAGCAACAAAATAAGACCGAAGAATTCGATGCAATTCGCATTGGTCTTGCTTCGCCAGATATGGTTCGTTCATGGTCATACGGTGAAGTAAAGAAACCTGAGACAATCAACTACCGTACTTTCAAGCCTGAGCGCGACGGCTTATTCTGTGCCCGTATTTTCGGCCCAGTGAAAGATTATGAGTGTTTATGTGGTAAATATAAGCGCCTTAAGCACCGTGGTGTTATTTGTGAAAAGTGTGGCGTTGAAGTAACGCTTACTAAAGTGCGTCGTGACCGTATGGGTCACATTGAGCTTGCGAGCCCAGTTGCGCACATTTGGTTCTTAAAATCATTACCGTCACGTATTGGCTTAATGCTAGACATGACACTTCGTGACATCGAGCGCGTACTTTACTTCGAATCATTCGTAGTAACTGAGCCTGGTATGACAACGCTTGAGCGTGGTCAGCTTTTAGGTGAAGAAGAGTACCTAGATGCACTTGAAGAGCACGGTGATGAGTTTGAAGCGAAGATGGGTGCAGAAGCAGTATTAGACTTGCTTCGCGAACTTGATCTTGGCCAATTAATTGCTGAAATGCGTGAAGAGTTACCAACAATTAACTCTGAAACTAAGCGTAAGAAGATCACTAAACGTCTTAAATTAATGGAATCTTTCCACCAATCAGGTAACAACCCTGAGTGGATGATCATGACAGTACTTCCAGTACTTCCGCCTGATCTACGTCCATTAGTACCACTAGACGGTGGTCGTTTTGCGACTTCTGATCTGAATGACCTTTACCGTCGTGTTATTAACCGTAATAACCGTCTTAAGCGTCTATTAGATCTAGCAGCACCAGACATTATCGTACGCAACGAAAAACGTATGTTACAAGAAGCGGTAGATGCGCTACTTGATAACGGTCGTCGCGGTCGTGCGATTACAGGTTCTAACAAACGTCCTCTTAAATCGCTTGCTGATATGATCAAAGGTAAGCAAGGTCGTTTCCGTCAGAACTTACTTGGTAAACGTGTAGATTACTCTGGCCGTTCTGTAATCACAGTAGGTCCTACGCTTAAACTACACCAGTGTGGTCTTCCTAAGAAGATGGCACTTGAGCTATTCAAACCATTTATCTACGGCAAATTAGAGCGTCGCGGCATGGCTACGACTATCAAAGCTGCTAAGAAGATGGTTGAGCGTGAAGTGGCAGAAGTATGGGATGTATTAGACGAAGTAATTCGTGAACATCCAGTATTACTTAACCGTGCACCAACACTTCACCGTTTGGGTATCCAAGCGTTCGAACCTGTGCTTATCGAAGGTAAAGCGATCCATTTACACCCATTAGTTTGTGCGGCGTACAACGCTGACTTCGATGGTGACCAAATGGCGGTACACGTACCGTTAACGCTTGAAGCACAGTTAGAAGCACGTGCTCTAATGATGTCTACAAACAACATCCTATCTCCAGCGAATGGTGAGCCAATCATCGTTCCTTCACAGGACGTTGTATTAGGTCTTTACTACATGACTCGTGATCGTATCAATGCGAAAGGCGAAGGTACTGTATTTAAAGATCCTAAAGAAGCTGAAAAAGCATACCGCAGTGGTAATGCTGAGCTACATGCGCGCGTAAAAGTACGTATTAGCGAAACAGTTGACAATGAAGAAGGTGAAGCAGTTGAACAAGTATCTATTGTTGAAACAACAGTAGGTCGTGCAATTCTTTCACTAATCCTACCTAAAGGCATGCCGTTTGAGTTAATCAACCAAGCCCTAGGTAAGAAACAAATTTCTGGCTTATTAAACGAGTGTTACCGTCGTCTAGGTCTTAAAGATACCGTTATCTTTGCTGACCAAGTAATGTACACAGGTTTCCACTACGCAATGAAGTCAGGTGTTTCAATCGGTATCGATGACTTAGTTATCCCACCGGTTAAAGCAGAAATCATTGAATCAGCGGAAGCTGAAGTAACTGAAATCAACCAACAATTCCAATCAGGTCTTGTAACGGCTGGTGAAAAGTACAACAAAGTTATCGATATCTGGTCACGTGTAAATGAAAACTTATCACGTGAGATGATGGCGAACTTATCAAAAGACACTGTAATCAACGCGAAAGGCGAAGAAGAAGAGCAATCTTCATTTAACTCAGTGTTTATGATGGCAGACTCAGGTGCACGTGGTAGCGCCGCTCAGATCCGTCAGTTAGCGGGTATGCGTGGTCTAATGGCACGTCCAGATGGTTCAATCATCGAGACACCAATCACGGCGAACTTCCGTGAAGGTCTGAACGTACTACAGTACTTCATCTCAACGCACGGTGCGCGTAAAGGTCTTGCCGATACAGCACTTAAAACAGCAAACTCGGGTTACTTAACGCGTCGTCTAGTAGACGTTGCACAAGACTTAGTAATCAACGAAGACGACTGTGGCACAGAAGATGGCTTAACAATGAAACCGCTTATCGAAGGTGGTGACGTTGTTGAAGCACTTCGTGAACGTGTACTAGGTCGTGTTGTTGCTGAAGATGTATTAATTCCAAATACTAACGAAGTACTTGTTGAGCGTAACGTTATGCTTGACGAAAAACTGTGTGACCTTTTAGAAGAGCACTCAGTGGATGAAGTACGCGTTCGTTCAGTAATCACTTGTGATAATGACTTTGGTGTATGTGCTAAGTGTTACGGTCGTGACCTTGCGCGTGGCCACATCATCAACCCAGGTGAGTCAGTAGGTGTTATCGCGGCACAATCAATCGGTGAGCCGGGTACACAGCTTACGATGCGTACCTTCCACATCGGTGGTGCGGCATCTCGAGCGTCTGCTGAAAACAGTGTACAAGTTAAAACTAACGGTACATTGAAGTTACACAATGCGAAGTACGTATTAAACACAGACGGTAAGATTGTTATCACGTCTCGTTCAACAGAGATCACTATCATCGATAGCTTTGGTCGTGAGAAAGAGCGTTATAAAGTACCTTACGGTGCGGTGTTAGCAGTACAAGATAATGCAGAAGTTCAAGGTAACGACATCGTTGCTACTTGGGACCCGCATAGTCACCCAATCGTTCTTGAGCACAAGTCAAAAATCTCATTCAGCGACATTGATGACTCAAATACCGAAGCACAAACAGACGAGTTAACTGGTTTAACACGTGTGGTTGTTAAAGACTTAGGTAAAGCGAATGCGAAAGAACCTAAACTAATCATCGAAAGCGATGAGCGTGGTCTGCAAGAAACACGTCTTCCTTCATTCACAACGATTGAAGTAACAGACGGTGCAACTGCAAACCCAGGTGACGTACTAGCACGTATTCCGCAAGAAGGTTCGAAGACTCGTGATATCACGGGTGGTCTACCTCGCGTAGCTGACTTATTCGAAGCACGTAAGCCGAAAGATCCTGCAATCCTTGCAGAAATCACAGGTACTATCAGCTTCGGTAAAGAAACTAAAGGTAAGAAGCGTCTTGTAATCACTCCTGCTGAGGGTGACGCATACGAAGAGATGATCCCTAAATGGCGTCAGCTTAACGTGTTCGAAGGTGAGCAAGTGTCTAAAGGTGAGGTTATCGCCGATGGTCCTGAGTCACCACATGACATCTTACGCCTACGTGGTGTAACTCATGTAGCTAACTACATCGTTAACGAAGTGCAAGAGGTTTACCGCTTGCAAGGCGTTAAGATCAATGACAAGCACATTGAGACAATTATTCGTCAGATGCTACGTAAATGTATCATCCTTGACGGCGGTGACACTGAGTTCTTAGCCGGTGAACAAGTTGAAGTAGCACGCGTTAATATTTCTAACCGTGAACTTGAGAAACAAGGCAAGATCCCAGCGAAGTTTGAAATCCAGTTAATGGGTATCACTAAAGCGTCACTTGCAACAGAATCTTTCATTTCTGCAGCATCGTTCCAGGAGACAACTCGTGTCCTAACTGAAGCCGCTGTAAATGGTAAGAGCGATGAGCTTCGTGGTCTGAAAGAAAACGTAATCGTGGGTCGTCTGATCCCAGCTGGTACAGGCTTTGCGTATCACCAAGACCGTTTAAACCGTCGCAAGCAAGGTGAAATCGTTGAAGAGCAAACAGTAAGCGCTGAAGAGGCAACTCAAGCACTTACTGACGCACTAAACGCAGATATCTCTGGAAACCAATAATCTCAGCTTAATCAATAGATTAAGAAATCGTAAGGCAGTTATCTTCTGCCTTACGATGAGTTAAGGTTGACAGGTTAAACTTTGCTCATTAAAATTCCGCCACCCATTTGCCTGCACGTTTTGTAACGAGCATGTAAACAGGGCGGATTTTTTTATTTTTTCAGTAGTAATTTTAATTTCAGGAGCTATTTAAATGGCAACTATTAACCAGCTAGTGCGTAAGCCACGTCGTAGCAAAGTTACTAAAAGTAACTCAGCTGCACTTAAAGCTTGTCCGCAAAAGCGTGGTGTATGTACTTTCGTTTAACTAACGGTTTCGAAGTAACATCTTACATTGGTGGTGAAGGCCACAACTTACAAGAGCACAGTGTAATCCTAATCCGTGGTGGTCGTGTTAAAGACTTACCAGGTGTGCGTTTCCACACTGTACGTGGTGCACTTGACTGTGCAGGCGTTAGCGACCGTCGTCAAGCTCGTTCTAAATACGGTGCTAAACGCCCTAAGGGCTAATGGTTCTCCGTTAGTAAGGCCAAGCACTAAATTTTTAAATTAATTGTTTTGGGTATTGACTCTAAAAGAGCAAACCTGAAGATACCGGAGATACAAAATGCCTAGAAGACGCGTAATAGGTCAACGTAAAATTCTTCCAGATCCTAAGTTCGGATCGGAACTTCTTGCTAAATTCGTTAACGTAGTAATGTTAGACGGCAAGAAATCTACTGCTGAAAAAATCGTTTATGGTGCGTTAGACGTGGCTGCTGAGAAATCAGGCAAGTCGCACCTTGAAATCTTTGAAGCTGCACTTGAAAACGTTCGCCCACAGGTAGAGGTTAAATCTCGCCGTGTTGGTGGTTCAACGTACCAAGTACCAGTTGAAGTACGTCCAGTACGTCGCAACGCATTAGGTATGCGTTGGTTAGTAGACGCTGCACGTAAGCGTGGCGAAAAATCTATGGGCTTACGTTTAGCTCAAGAAATCGTTGACGCTGCTGACAACAAAGGCACTGCGGTTAAGAAACGTGAAGACGTTCACCGTATGGCTGAAGCGAATAAAGCATTCGCTCATTACCGTTGGTAATCTGCCCTTAACCTTTAAGAGGATCATATGGCACGTACAACTCCACTTGAGCGCTATCGCAATATCGGTATTTGCGCTCACGTAGATGCAGGTAAAACCACCACAACAGAACGTGTTCTGTTCTACACGGGTCTTTCTCATAAGATCGGTGAAGTACATGATGGTGCTGCAACTATGGATTGGATGGAGCAGGAACAAGAGCGTGGTATCACAATCACTTCTGCTGCAACAACGTGTTTCTGGAAAGGGATGGACGCTCAATTTGACGACCATCGCATCAATATCATTGATACGCCAGGACACGTAGATTTCACTATCGAAGTAGAGCGTTCTTTACGCGTACTAGATGGTGCGGTAGTTGTTCTTTGTGCTTCATCTGGTGTACAGCCGCAAACTGAGACAGTTTGGCGTCAGGCGAACAAATACGAAGTTCCTCGCATGATCTTCGTAAACAAAATGGATCGCACTGGCGCTGACTTCTTAACAGTTGTGGACCAGGTGAAATCTCGTCTTGGAGCAACGCCTGTTCCAATTCAGCTACCAATTGGTGCTGAAGACGACTTTAAAGGTGTTATTGACCTTATTAAGATGAAAGCCATTAACTGGAATGCCGAAGATCAAGGCATGACTTTCTCTTATGAGGCCATTCCGGCAGAGCTTCTGGAGCTTGCAGAAGAATGGCGTTCTCACATGGTTGAGAGCGCTGCTGAAGCATCAGAAGAACTAATGGACAAATATCTAGAAGGTGAAGACCTGACCGAAGCTGAAATTAAAGCAGCTTTACGTCAGCGCACATTAGCAAACGAAATTGTTCCAATGACGTGTGGTAGTGCATTTAAGAATAAGGGTGTTCAAGCTGTGCTTGATGCTGTTATCGAATATATGCCTGCGCCAACACAAGTGAAACAAATCCAAGGTATCGTTGAAGATGGTACTGAGGAAGAACGTCCTGCTGATGACAACGCACCGTTTGCCGCACTTGCTTTTAAGATTGCGACAGACCCGTTCGTTGGCACCTTGACCTTCTTCCGTGTTTACTCTGGTACTGTTAAACAGGGTGATGCGGTATACAATCCAGTTAAAAGTAAGCGTGAGCGACTTGGTCGTATCGTTCAGATGCATTCAAACTCACGTGAAGAGATCAAAGTAGTCTACGCAGGCGACATCGCAGCGGCTATTGGTCTTAAAGACGTAACAACAGGTGAGACACTGTGTGATCCGAACTCAATCATTACGCTTGAGCGTATGGAGTTCCCAGAGCCAGTTATCTCTGTTGCGGTTGAGCCTCGCACAGTCGCTGACCAAGATAAGATGGGTATCGCGTTAGGTAAACTAGCGGCAGAAGATCCGTCTTTCAGAGTACAAACTGACGAAGAATCAGGCCAGACTATTATTTCTGGTATGGGTGAACTTCACCTTGATATCATTGTCGACCGTATGAAACGTGAATTCAGTGTTGAATGTAACGTTGGTAAGCCGCAGGTAGCATACCGTGAAGCTATCCGTTCAGCTGTTGAAGTTGAAGGGAAGTTCGTACGTCAATCAGGTGGTCGTGGTCAATATGGTCACGTCTGGCTTAAACTTGAACCGATGGATATTTCGGAAGATGATGCGCCAACTTACGAATTCGTTAACGAAATCGTTGGTGGTTCAGTTCCTAAAGAATACATCCCTGCGGTAGACAAAGGCATCCAAGAGCAAATGGCTCAAGGTGTGCTTGCTGGCTACCCATTACTTGGCGTTAAAGCGACTTTATATGATGGTTCATTCCATGATGTAGACTCGAATGAAATGGCATTTAAGATTGCAGGTTCAATGGCGATGAAGAAAGGTGCGCTTGAAGCAAACCCTGCTCTTCTAGAACCAGTAATGAAGGTTGAAGTTATCACTCCTGAAGAAAACATGGGTGATGTAGTTGGTGACTTAAACCGTCGCCGCGGCATGATCGAAGGCATGGAAGAAGCATTCGGTGGTCTTAAGCAAATTAATGCGCAAGTACCACTTTCTGAAATGTTTGGTTATGCAACTGATCTGCGATCTGCAACACAAGGCCGTGCATCTTACTCTATGGAGTTTTTGAAGTATGCAGAAGCCGCTAAAAACGTTGCAGATGCAATAATTGCAGCTCGCGCTGTTATATGATTTAGCTTGTCTGGCCCAATAGTGGGTCAGGCGTTAATTTCTTTATAGGAATTTTTTAAGATGGCAAAAGAAAAGTTTGAACGCGTAAAACCGCACGTAAACGTTGGTACAATCGGCCACGTTGACCACGGTAAAACAACTCTAACAGCAGCAATCACTAACGTACTTGCAAAAGTATACGGTGGTGTAGCTAAAGACTTCGCATCAATCGATAACGCTCCAGAAGAGCGTGAGCGTGGTATCACAATCTCAACTTCACACGTTGAGTACGATACTCCAACTCGTCACTACGCACACGTAGACTGTCC
>NZ_LJTC01000020.1 GCF_001306915.1 Pseudoalteromonas lipolytica
TAAAGCTCCCACCTTATTCACCAGAGCTAAATCCAATAGAGCAAGTATGGAGTTGGATACGACAACATTGTTTATCAAATAGAGTGTTTTCAGGCTATGACGAAATTGTCGATGAAGTTTCAAAGGCGTGGAATCACTTTATTTCAATCCCGGATCGAGTGAAGAAAATGTGCAATCGGGAATGGATTAAATTGATTTAATCTTTATGCGGAATGGTATTACAAGTTAGCAAGGGTAAAGTTGAACTGTGGGGTTGTTTAGTACAGAGTCATTCTAAGCTCACCCTGTTCATTCTCCAGGTAGGTTGGGTAGAGAGGAGCGAAACCCAACATAATCCATATGACCCTCTTCATAACCCATGGTTAAAAATTCTTAAAATCTCTACTGGTCTAACAGGTTAGCGATCTCTAAAACGGCTTATTTCACCTTGCGCTAATTCGTCTTTTATTAATGAACTTTACCTCTGCATTGTGCATGACGAATTACCACGCTGTTGGGTTTCGCTGCGCTCTACCCAACCTACGCCAGACCTTCAAGCTTTATCTTGCTAATAGACAACTCTGAAATGCCTTGGCAGGGCTTTATTGCTTAGGGAGACTCTTACCCAAAAAACCACACCGCGCGGCTGTTTGCTGACATCTGAAAGCTGATAGCTCTTTTTATGTTGGGTTTCGCTTCGCTCTACACAACCTACGCCAGGCCTTAAAACTTTCCCCTTGCTAACTCGCTAACTTTACTCTAGCAACTCGCAACTCATCAGCTTATGAACCAAAAACAAAAACGCCAGCATATAGCTGGCGTTTTTTAATCTGAGGGTAAGCTTGGTATTAAGCTTTTGGACCTGCTGATTTGATTGCTTCTGAAACATCGTATTTAGCGAAGTTTTCAGTGAAGTCAGAAGCTAGTTTGTTTGCATATTCTGCGTACTTCTCTTTATCTTCCCATGTATTGATTGGGTTAAGAAGTTGGCTGTCTACACCAGGAACAGCCACTGGTACATCTAGGTTTAGAACGTCGATGTGTTGAGTTTCAACATCTGCCAGTTTACCTGATACGATTGCATCAATTACAGCACGTGTAGTCGGGATATCGAAGCGTTGACCAGTACCGTAAGGGCCACCTGTCCAACCTGTGTTAACTAGGTATACTTTAGCGCCGAATTCACGTACACGCTTCATTAGAAGCTCTGCATAAACGCCAGCAGGACGAGGGAAGAAAGGAGCACCGAAACATGTTGAGAATGTAGACTCGATGTCGCTTGTAGAACCGATTTCAGTTGAACCGACTTTCGCTGTGTAACCGCTTAGGAAGTGGTATGCAGCAGCTTCTTCAGTTAGTACTGAAACTGGTGGTAATACACCGCTTACGTCGCATGTTAAGAATACAACGGCTTTTGGCTCACCAGCACGGTTTTCTACTTTACGTTTTTCAACGTGCTCTAGTGGGTAAGCAGCTCGGCTATTTTGTGTAAGGCTTGTATCATGGAAATCTGGTACACGGTTTTCGTCAAGTACCACGTTTTCTAAGATTGTACCGAAACGAATTGCATTCCAAATTACTGGTTCGTTCTTTTGTGAAAGATCGATACATTTAGCATAACAACCACCTTCGATGTTAAATACGCTACCAGGTGCCCAACCGTGCTCGTCATCCCCAATAAGGAAACGAGTAGGATCTGCAGATAATGTTGTTTTACCTGTACCAGATAGACCGAAGAATAACGCAGTGTCGCCTGCTTCACCTACGTTTGCAGAGCAGTGCATTGGTAATACACCTTTTGCAGGAAGTAGGAAGTTTTGTACAGAGAACATTGATTTCTTCATTTCGCCAGCGTAGCGCATACCAGCTAGTAGAACTTTACGTTGTGCGAAGTTAATGATTACAGTGCCGTCACTGTTAGTACCATCACGCTCTGGGTCACATACAAATGAAGGTACATTCATTACCTGCCACTCAGGGAAGTCTGCAGTATTGTATGTTTGAGGTTCGATAAACATGTTTTTGGCAAAAATATGATGCCATGCAGTTTCTGTTGTAACTACAACTGGTAAATAGTGCTCAGGATCAGCGCCAACTTCTAGGTGAGAGATGAAGTGGTCGTTGCTTTTCACGTGTTCTTCTACACGTGCCCATAACGCGTCAAACTTGTCTGCATCGAATGGGCGGTTAACGTTGCCCCATTGGATTTCGTTTTCAGTGCTTGGCTCTTGAACAATAAAACGATCTTTTGGAGAGCGGCCAGTGCGAGCACCGGTTTTAGTAACAAAAGCACCATTAGCGGCTAGAGTCCCTTCGCCACGACGAATAGCGTGTTCGACAAGTTCAGCTGCTGTAAGATCAACAAAACTAGTAGCGTTTGCAGTCATGTTTATACCTAAATTGTGAGAGATTGAACGGGATAGCTCTGGGGTTCTTAGTTTTCCCTTTTGCTAAAATAATAGTAACAGAAGGATTAGGGATATTCGAGTGTCTGAAGGGCCTAAAAAGGCATATATTTGGCAAAAAACATGAATAATTTCAATGATACCGGTGTCATAAAATGACGCATTTTCATGACACCGGTATCATTAGTTTTGATATTATTTTTAATAAAAAAGCCGCACTGATGGCGGCTTTGAATATAATAATATTTATTATGATGTATTAATTAAAAATGGCTTTAATATCTTGCTCGTTGAATATGTAATCTTTTAAGCAATAATGACAGCTAATTTTTACTTCACCATTTGCTTGCACGTCGGCAAGTAATTCGTTTTGACCTACATTAACTAGTGCAGCAATTGTTTTGTCTCTGCTACAACCACAACGGAAACTAATAGACTGTGGTTCGAATAACTGAGGATTATCTTCATGGTAAAGTCGAGTCAGCACAGTGTTAGCATCTAAACCTAGTAACTCTTCATCTTTGATTGTGTTGCTAATCGCTTCTAGATGAGTAAAGTCTTCTACCGACTTTTCTTTATTAACGGGTAATACTTGTAAGAATAAGCCAGCTGCTTTGGCTGTGTCTGCTGTTACTTCAGTTGCAAACCAAAGACGTGTTTTTAACTGTTCCGATTGCTCAAAATAGTTTTCAAGGCATTTATCTAAGCTATCGTGCTCTAACGGTACAATACCTTGGTATCGCTCACCTTTAGTTGGCGTAATTGTAATAACCATATAGCCATTACCAATTAAGTCTTTTATTGAGCTACCGGTTACTTCACCTTGAAGGCGTGCGATGCCTCGCATGTTTTGTTTATCGTCACCATTAATTACGGCATATTTTACTGGGCCATCGCCTTGTAGTTGAACGGCAATTTCGCCTTCAAACTTTAAAGTAGCCGTCAATAAGCAGGTAGCAACAAGTAGTTCACCTAATAAGGTTTGCACAGGTGCTGGGTAATTATGGTTTGCGATCATCTCTTGAAAAGTGTTTTCAATTTGTACGAGTTCACCACGTACATCGAGCTGATCAAATATATAACGATGAAGTAAATCTTGTTGCATGAGTTGCATTACCTAACTTGATTTCATTTTTAACAGTTCACGCCTTTGCTTTTTATCTGGTTTACGATCAGGATGTGGAGCAAAGAAGCTGTTGTTCTTACGGGCGATAGCATTTGCTTCGCGTTTCTCAATGCTTGCTTGAGTTTCTTGGTATAAGGTTTGTGCAATGGGGGCGCCTTGACGTTTTTCAAGGATCTTTTCAATTGTCACTACCTTTTCATCGACCCCTTGTAGTAGTTTAACTACTGCACCTACCTCGACAATTTTACTGGGCTTGGTACGTTGTCCATTATAATGCACTTTGCCACCTTGCACCATGTCTCTTGCTATTGAACGGGTTTTGTAAAAGCGGGCAGCCCATAACCATTTATCAAGGCGCACGCTTAATTCGTCTTGTTTGTCTTGTGACTTATGAGTGTTACCTTTTGACACAATTGTGCTCTTTTATAGCTGCTGATATATAGGCAAAATTTACCATGAAACTTAATCACAAAGAAACAGTCATAGTTATTCCTTGCAGCCCCTGTTCGTTGAATTTACCTTGTTTACAAAGTTTAATATACGTGTGCTTGTTGAATGAAAAATGAAAAGGTACTATAGGCCAGCTATCAAGCAGTAAATTAAAATAAGAAATAGAGTTTATGGATCAACACTTACAACAAGTTAAACAGTTTTTGAACGGCTTACCTCATGCCAAGCTAAGTGCATTTGTAGTGCTGTTAGTTGTTGTTTACATTGCTTTTTTGTCATCCAAGCTGTTTTGGCTTGTATGGCCAGAACCCGATACAAGCGCATTGCCAGTAACAGGTGTTAATTCCATGGCAAAGCGAGTTGAGACTGTCAGTTCTCGACAAATAATTGAGCAAAATTTATTCGGCAAAGTTGTTGTCGAAACTAAAAAGTCTGCCGCTAAACAAAATCAAGTCATTAACAACGCCCCTGAAACACGTCTCAGTATTAACCTAACCGGCATTGTTGCTGTAAGCCAAAATGACCAAGCAGGTCTTGCTATTATCGAATCTCAAGGAAAACAAGAAACCTATGTCGTCGATGATGCAATTAAAGGCACTCGCGCCAAGCTTGCTCAAGTATTACCTGACCGAGTAATTTTAGATGTTAGCGGTCGTTTTGAAACGTTAATGCTTGATGGTCTCGATTTTACGAAAACGGTGTCTATGCCAGTGTTAGCAGAGCGTGATGAATCAGAATTAACTGCAGGCCCTCAACTTGTCGAAAATAATGAAATAAATGCGACTGAAGATGAAGAGGTAAAAGAAGCGCTCATCGAAACGCGTGAAGAAGTATTAGACGATCCCGGTAAACTCTTTGACTACATTCGCGTCTCTCAAGCGATGGTTGATGGCGAGTTAGTGGGGTACCGCTTAAGCCCAGGTAAAGATCCTGCTTTATTCAAGCAAATGGGACTAATGAATAATGATTTAGCTATTGCGATTAATGGCTATCAATTAAATGATTTGAAACAGGCAATGTCAGCAATAAACGAATTACGAAATAGTACTGACGCAAGTATCACTATCGAACGCGATGGTGAGCAAATTGATGTGCAATTTAGCCTGCAATAACTAGCTTTGGAGTTTTTATAGAATGGTTCACGCGCTACACCTCACAAAAATCAAAAAAGGGTTAGCTAAATATGCAGCGCTTTTTTTATTAACAGGATTATCGCTTTCAGTTTCAGCTGTTGAGTATGCGGCTAATTTTAAAGGCACTGATATTAATGAGTTTATTAATATCGTTGGTAAAAATTTAAATAAAACCGTCATTATTGACCCAAATGTGCGTGGCAAAGTAAATGTGCGCAGTTATGAGTTAATGGATGAAAAGCTTTATTATCAGTTCTTTTTAAATGTACTTGAGGTTTATGGTTATTCAGCTGTAGAGATGGATAACGGTATTATCAAAATTGAAAAAAGCTCTGACGCTAAAAAGTCAAATGTACCGCTTATCACTGAGGATAACCAAGCCAGTGGCGATATGATGGTAACGCGAGTTGTACGTGTTAAAAATGTAAGCGTACAAGAGCTTGGCCCGCTAGTTCGTCAATTTAGCGATCAAAAAGATGGCGGCCACGTTGCTAACTTTAATGCTGCTAACGTGATGATGTTGACCGGCCATGCAGCGTCAGTTAACCGCTTAGTAGAAATTATCCGCTCTGTTGACCAGGCTGGTGACAAGCGTGTTGATATTGTAAAGCTTAAGTTTGCTACCGCAGATGATGTAGTGTCTGTTGTTGAGAATATTTATAAAGATGGCGGTAAAGGAAGCGTTCCAGAATTTCTAATTCCTAAAGTAGTTGCTGATGGTCGAACTAACAGTGTGATTGTCAGTGGTGAAGCGCAAGCGCGTACTCGTGCTGTTGAATTAATTAGCCGTTTAGATGGTGAATTAGAAAACCAAGGTAACACTAAAGTTATCTACCTTAATTACGCCAAAGCAGAAGACCTTGTAAAAGTATTGCAGGGCGTAAGCAAAACACTAGCAGAAGATGCGCAAGGCGGTGCAACTAAAACGCGCTCTCGTAATCAAAACGAAACAAGTATTGAAGCACACCCTGATTCAAATTCACTTGTTATTACTGCACAGCCTGACACCATGCGCTCGCTTGAGCAAGTAATTGAGCGTCTTGATGTGCGTCGTGCGCAAGTTTTAGTTGAAGCTATCATTGTTGAAGTTTTAGAAGCTGATGGTATCAACTTAGGCTTACAGTGGATTTCAGAGCAAGGCGGAATGATGCAGTTTAACAACGGCACAACAGTACCAGTTGGTTCGTTAGCCGTTGCAGCTGAGCAAGCACGCGATAAAACGATTGAAGGTACGGTTGTAGGTACCGAAACTGGTACAGTCACCAAGACTTCTGAAACACAAGAAGGTGACTTAACGGCACTTGCCTCATTACTAGGTGGTATCAATGGTTTAGCCATGGGGATTGTTAAAAACGATTGGGGTGCAATTATCCAAGCTGTTTCAACCGATACTAACTCTAATATTCTTGCTACGCCGTCTGTAACGACCATGGATAACGAAGAAGCATCAATGATTGTTGGTCAAGAAGTACCGATTATCACAGGTTCGCAAACAGGCTCAAATAATGCGAATCCATTCCAAACAGTTGAACGTCAAGAAGTAGGTGTAAAACTTAAAGTGACACCACAAATCAATGACGGTTCAGCAGTTCAGTTAACGATTGAGCAAGAAGTGTCGAGTGTGAGTGGTGCTACTGCGGTCGATATTTCAGTAAACAAACGTGCCATTAAAACCACGGTTATGGCTGATGATGGTGGTATGGTTGTACTGGGCGGCTTGATTGATGAAGATGTGCAAGAAAGTGTCTCTAAGGTGCCATTATTAGGTGATATTCCAGTACTTGGCCATTTATTCCGCTCAACCAGCACCAGTAAGCGTAAACGTAACCTGATTGTATTTATTCGTCCTACCATTGTTCGCGATGGCATCAGCATGAATAAATTAAGCCACTCAAAATATAACTTTATCCGTGGCGAACAACACAAACAAAAAGAAGATGGTATTGACTTAATGCCATTAGAAGATGCGCCAATTCTTCCAGAGTGGGATGATGCCTTAGTATTACCACCAACTTACGAAGAATATCTAAAACAACAAAACGCGAATGAGCGCAACGATGACTAATGCAATTTCTGAAATCAATGACGAGCTAGCATCAGACGTATCAGCTAATCATGATGAGCTGCTAACAAGCGATGATCTTGTTAGCTTGCCCACCAAGCGGTTGCCATTCTCGTATGCGCGTCGCACAGGTGTGCTGTTAGGTAAAGATCAAGACAACTGGACAGTTTATTACCGCGGTGAGTTGGATGTTAACGCTTTACTTGAGGTGCGTCGTATTGCGGGTCATGGTTTTTCGCTAGAACAATTACCTGATGATAAATTTGAGCTGTTGCTTGAGGCTTCTTATCAGCGTGATAGTTCTGAAACACAGCAAATGATGGAAGATATCGGCAACGAGGTTGATTTATTCTCGCTTGCAGATGAGTTACCGCAAACTGAAGATCTCCTTGCAGGTGATGATGATGCGCCAATCATCAAGCTGATAAACGCGATGCTCAGCGAAGCAATTAAAGAAGGTGCTTCAGATATTCATATCGAAACCTTTGAGCAAGAGCTGGTAATTCGCTTTAGGGTTGATGGCGTATTAAAAGAAGTTTTAAAGCCTAATCGTAAACTCGCTTCACTGTTGGTGTCGCGTATTAAGGTTATGGCGAAACTAGATATTGCTGAAAAGCGGATTCCGCAAGATGGCCGTATTAGTTTGCGTATTGCTGGCCGTGCCGTAGATGTGCGTGTATCGACTATGCCATCAAGCTTTGGTGAGCGTGTCGTGCTACGTCTACTTGATAAAAACAACGCACGCCTGAACCTAGAAGATTTAGGTATGACTGAGCGTAACCGTGAATTGTTTGCTGATTTAATCAGTAAGCCGCACGGTATTATCTTAGTAACCGGTCCTACGGGTTCTGGTAAAAGTACCACCTTGTATGCGGGTATGAGCCAAATCAACTCACGGGACCGTAATATTCTTACCGTTGAAGATCCAATTGAGTACGAGATCCCAGGCATTGGTCAAACTCAGGTTAATACCAAGGTAGATATGACCTTTGCCCGAGGCTTACGTGCTATTCTTCGTCAAGACCCTGACGTCGTAATGGTGGGTGAGATCCGTGACCTTGAAACAGCACAAATTGGTGTGCAAGCGTCATTAACCGGTCACTTGGTTATGTCAACACTGCATACTAATACAGCTGCTGGTGCTATCACGCGTATGGAAGACATGGGCGTAGAGCCTTTCTTACTGTCATCATCGTTACTCGGTGTATTGTCACAACGCTTAGTGCGTACTTTATGTAATAGCTGTAAAGAAGGTCACATTGCTGATGAGCGCGAGTGTCAGTTACTAGGTGTTAATCCTGCTGAGCCGCCAACAATTTATCGTGCAGTTGGTTGTGAAGAGTGTAACTTTAATGGTTATCGCGGTCGTACTGGTATTCATGAGTTGCTGGTTGTTGATGAAACAATTCGTGAAATGATCCACAGCGGTAAAGGCGAACAAAGTGTTGAGAAGTACATTCGTAAACATAGCCCAAGTATTCGCCAAGATGGCTGTAATCGCGTACTTGCAGGTCGCACTACCTTAGAAGAAGTCTTGCGTGTAACACGTGAGGAAGGTTAATCATGGCAGCATTTGAATACCGTGCCCTCGACGGCAGAGGTAAAGAGAAAAAAGGCATTCTTGAAGCCGATACGGTAAAGCAAATCCGCCAAACTTTGCGCGATCAAGGTTTAATGCCTTTAGAGGTCGTTGCTGCTGCAGAAGGTGAAAAGCAAGCGACTGGGGCAAAGGGCTCTTTATTTGGGAGTTTCTTTAAACCAAAAATTTCGACTTCAGATTTAGCATTAATTACTCGCCAGCTTGCAACCTTAATCCAGTCAGCATTACCTGTTGAAGGGGCTGTCATGGCAGTGGCTGAGCAATGTGAAAAGCCGCGTTTAAAGCGCATGCTTATGGCCGTGCGCTCAAAGGTTGTTGAAGGTTATACCTTAGCTGATGGCATGAGCGAGTTTCCGCATGTCTTTGATGATTTGTATCGTGCTATGGTGGCAGCTGGTGAAAAATCGGGTCACCTAGACCAAGTTTTAAATCGTTTAGCAGATTACACGGAACAACGTCAGCATATGCGTAGTCAAATCACACAGGCGATGGTGTATCCGACCATTCTTGTGGTGTTTGCTATTGCGATTGTGTCGGTATTATTAGGTACCGTGGTGCCAAAAATCTTGAAGACCTTTGAAAAGTCGAAACAAGTATTACCATGGACGACTGAATGGGTAATGGCCGCCAGTAATTTTGTGCAAAACTACTGGTTTATTAGTTTAGTCATTATAACCGTGTTAGCTGTGGCCATTAAGCAAGCGCTTAAACAGCCGCATATTCGTTACTGGTATGACGAAAAAGTGCTGCATTTACCGGGCATTGGTAAGGTAGCTCGCGGTGTTAATACGGCGCGTTTTGCCCGAACTTTAAGTATTTTATCGTCAAGCTCAGTGCCGCTACTTGAAGGGATGCGTATCTCTGGTGGTGTACTGGCTAACGAAAAAATGAAAAAGTCGGTGCAAGATGCTGCAACACGTGTAAGTGAAGGGGCGAGCCTTCGTGCTTCACTTCAACAAACCAAACTTTTCCCACCTATGATGCTACACATGATAGCCAGTGGTGAAAAATCAGGTGAACTTGAGCAAATGCTGGAACGTGCTGCAAATAACCAAGATCGTGAGTTTGAGAGCATGGTAAACGTGTCTCTGAAACTATTAGAGCCCGCGATGATTGCTTCAATGGCGGTAATTGTATTGTTTATTGTTATGGCAATACTACAGCCGATTATGGCAATGAATAAGGCTGTAGGTCTTTAAATTAGGGAACACTAGAGCAATTAGCAGCTAACACTGCCGCTCTATAATAAATTTTTGAAGAAAGTTAGAGGTATTTTTGTGAACAAACAGTCAGGTTTCTCATTACTAGAAGTCATGGTAGTACTGGTTATCATCGGTATGATCATGTCAATTGTGGCGCCAAATATCATGGGTCAGCAAGAAGAAGCTGCAATCGATAAAGCACACCTAGATATTCAACAAATTGAAGATGCGTTAAGCCTATACAAGCTTAAAAACAAAGCGTATCCAACCACAGAGCAAGGCTTAGAAGCGCTAGTGAATAAAACAAGCATTGAGCCAATTCCAAAGCGTTTTCCTGATGGCGGTTTCCTTGAGAAGTTACCAGAAGATCCATGGGGTAATCCTTACCAGCTAATCAGCCCAGGAGAAATCGGTAAAATTGATATCTTCTCAATGGGTCCTGATGGTGAAGCAGGTACTGATGATGACATCGGTAACTGGGATGAAGAAAAGTAATAATGCCTAAATTCAGCCAACTGAGCAAAGCTTATACACATCAAGGCTTACTATTATGGTAAGCCTTGGTCGTTTGCGTTTGGCTGGCCGTGCTAAGCACGCGAAAGGGTTTAGCCTCATCGAAATATTAATGGTGCTTGTGGTGATTGGTTTTGTCACCAAAATGGTTGCCTACAGTTTTGATGGTGGTGCTGAAGAAGAACTCGAAAAACAAGCGCTCAGATTACATACTACGATTAATATGGCGTCTGAGTTTGCGATTTTAAATCAGGTTGAGCTGGGCTTTCATCTTGACCAAGATACATTTGAATTTTTAGTTTTTGACGGTGATAAGTGGGTTACTTTTGACCGTGAAAAATTGTTTGCCCCAATTAAGGTTGATGAGCGCTTTGAACTCACTCTTAACCTTGATGATTTAGCCTGGGCACAAGATAACTTGCTAGAGCAGTCCAACTGGCGTGAATTAATGAGCGGTGGTGACGAAGACAGCTTACTTGAGCTGCAAAAGCTCAAAATACCGCAAGTCCTTATTTTATCTTCTGGCGAAGTCAGTGCGTTTCAATTGATTTACGAGCTTAAAGATGAGCGTGAACCACAGTATTTTATCGAAGGCGAATTTATGGCCCCGGTAAAGTTTCGTATGGAGCCTGAGTAATGAATAAGTCAGCAGGTTTTACCTTACTCGAAGTGATGGTTGCCTTGGCTATTTGTGCAATGGCCGGTATTGCCGCAATGCAGGCAACCGGTGAGCACATTAATCACCTATCGTCGATTGAAGAACAAACTTATGCTTCTTGGGTTGCCGAGAACGTAATGGTTGAGCAGCGCGCTAAAGGCGATAAATGGACAGGCAAAAGTGGCGTCAAAGGCACTGAAACACTCGCTGGTTTTGAATGGTACTGGCGTCAGGATGTGGTTCCTACTGCTGATAAAACCTTTGTAAAGGTCACCATTAACGTATTCGCCGATGAAAAGCTTGAATACCCAGTGTATGAGCTTTCTACTTATTTGAATAAAGGTGATAAGTAGTGAAGCAACGCGGTTTTACCTTACTTGAAGTAATTGTCGCCATGGGTATTTTAGCCTTTGTGGTGTTATCGACCCATCAAATTCTTGATTCGACAACCAAAGCAAAAGAAGCCTCAGACGAGACGATTGCTGAGTTAAATGGTTATCAAACCTTATTTCGTTTGATGGACCAAGATTTTAGTCAAATGACTAAGCGTCAGGTTCGAAACGAAGCTGGTGATTTTCAAGACACGTATGTGCTAGCTGGTCGTTATGTTCTTGATAGCCAATACGATGGCATTGGCTTTGTTCGTGATGGTTGGATTAACCCGATTAATCTATTACCGCGCTCTGAACTGCAAGCGGTTGGTTATCGCGTGATAGATGATAATCTTGAACGAGTGTATCGGGTGTATGTTGATCAACTAGATAACATGGAGCCGCGCTCACAAGTTATTTTAGAAGATATTGAAGATCTGAAGTTTGAATTTTTAGATGACAAAGACGAGTGGCAAGAGCAGTGGCAAATTAAAGCGCTGCCAAAAGCGGTTGCAGTCACTATTCAAAAAATAGAACAGGAGCCAATTCGTCGCGTGTTTTTGGTGCCAGGTGAGGGCAAAGTAACTACTCAAACAAATAATAGTAATAACGGCGCTAATGGTAATAACAATAATAATAGCGGAACGGGTGGCTAGTCATGACTACAATGAATCGCTCCAAAGGTGCGGCGCTTGTTATTGTGCTATTTATTGTGGCGCTGGCTGCGATGTTAGCCGTTGAGATGAGTGCTAATTTAATGGTGCAAGTGCAGCGTAGTAGCAATATTCAAAACCATCAGCAGGCTAAATGGTATGCCTTTGCAGCTGAAGAGCTGGCAATTAAAGCACTAAAACAAACTAAAAAAGATGATCCTGATAAAACGCATTTAGAGCAAATTTGGGCACAGCAGGGCGGGGTTCCTTATCCTGTTGATAATGGTACCTTAAGTGGCACGATTACTGATTTACAAGCATGTTTAAACTTAAATGCATTGCATGTAAAACCAGATCCGCAGACGGATCCAAATAATAAAACGAACCCAGCACATAAGGCATTGTTGGCATTATTAGAAAACATTGAGAATTTACCAACGGATGAATCAGAAGAAGCCATGGCCGATAGTGTGTTTGATTGGTTAGATGAAGATAGTATTACCTATCGCTCAGGTGCAGAAGAAGATGAGTATTTATCTCGACAATACCCATATATGACGGCAAATAGTTACTTTGCTTCGACCTCTGAACTTCGTTTGGTAAAAGGTTTTAACCCACTCGTTATGGAGAAACTCTTACCATTTGTGTGTGTTATTCCTGGCAGTGAGTTGCTGCAAATAAACGTTAATACACTACCTGCAGAAAGTGCGATTTTATTAAGCTCGCTTATTGATGGCTTAAGCCTTTCAGGCGCTGAAGCGGTATTATCATCACGTCCTCAAGATGGGTATGATGATTTAGAAGTTTTTTTTGAAGAGGTTAACCAACAAGGCGCACAAAACGTGAAAGCCGTTGAAAATCTATTCAGTATCAACAGTGAATATTTTAAACTACAAACGCAGGCTGAATTTGCAGAGTTGCGTTTTTCGATGACCACCTTACTCCATGCCACTAATGGTACAGTAACGATACTGGCGCGAAAATTTGGAGGCGTACAGTGACAGAGATATTGTTGATCCGTACGGGTCAAACGTTAAAAGACAGCCTTAACTGGCTAATTTACTCACCAATAGAACAAGAAATAATTGCCAGCGGTGAAATTGCCAATGCAACACAACTTGGTGAGCTAACAGAAAAAGCACAATCACGGGAAGTAGTCGCACTTTTACCAAGCGATCAGGTACAACTTAAAACAGTTACCCTACCAACTAAGTGGAACCGTAAGTTAGAGCAAGCACTTCCTTACATGCTAGAAGAAGAAATAGCCTGTGATGTTGATGACTTATTCATAGCGATTGCTGAGCCAACACTTGTTGATGAAAAGCACGCTATTAACATCGCGATGACCGATCGTGAATGGTTTGAGCAATGGCTAGCAGAGTTTAATGAGCATGGCATCGAAGTATATAAAATACTGCCGGATGCTTTATTGTTACCTGATGTTGATGACAACACTCAGTTACGCGCTATTGAGCTTAATGGCCAGTGGCTATGTAAACAGGGTAACTGGCATATTGCCGCTGTAGAGCCGAACTGGCTTGCTGGCTATTTAACAGCATTAGGTAACCCTGATGTTGCACACTTTAGCCCTGCAACGGCTTTTCCTGATACAGTTAACCTTAGTGCTCAAACGCAGCAATACGATTTACCTTTAGCCTTATTCGCTAAGCAGTTACCTGAAGTGAAATTCAACCTTCGCCAAGGTGTTTATCAGCTTAAGAAAAAATCAGCGATTTGGTGGGGCTATTGGCAAAAAGCAGCTATTGCAGCAGGTGTTGCATTAGTTTGCAGTGTTGGTGTTAAGTCGCTTGAGCTTTATAAGTTAAATAACCAGCTTGAAGCTGCAAAAGCAGAAGTGGTTGCTAATTATCAGCGTGCTTTTCCAAATAAAAAAGTGCGACCTCAGCTTATCCGTAGTCAAATTCGCAGCGAACTTGCATTGATAGAAGGTGGCAGCACTGCTGGCTTCTTAGATTTGACTAACGATCTTGTCTCGATTTTTAGTGAAGTAAACGACTTCACACCAGAAACGCTTCGCTACGATCAAGGTCGTAACGAATTACGTATTCGCGCGCGCGGCAAAGATTTCCAGTCCTTCAGTAAAGTAAAAGCAATTTTAGAACAGCGTGGCTTAACCGTAGATCAAGGCTCGCTGAACAATGATGGTGATTATGTCGTTGGTGAAATTAAGTTACGAGGTGCGGCATGAAAAACCAAATAATCAATTATTGGCGCTCGTTAAAAGAACAAGAGCAGCAACTTGTAATGGTTGCAGGTGGTGTGTTTGTTATTTTTGTGCTGGTTATGGGGGTCTTTCGTCCACTTAACGCTGCTATCGAAAAAGCAGAGCAAGACACAATAAAACAGCAAGAGCTGTTGGCGTGGGTTGATGAAAGTATTGTTAAACTTAAAGCGAGTGGTAATGCACGTAATACGAGCAGCCGTAGCTTAAGCCAAATCGTTAATAGCACCCGTAATCGTTATCAAATTATCATTAGCAAAATGCAGCCAAATGACAATTCACTTCGTTTAACTATTGACTCTGTTGAGTTTAATAACCTTGTTGAATGGTTAGATGAACTGGTTAATTCACATGGCGTGCTAATCGAAAATTTAGATTTAAGTAAAGATGACAAATCAGGCTTTGTGCGTGTAAGTCGTTTGGTACTAGAGAAGTAAACGATGAAAAGAGTTATTTTATTAATCACAGTGTTTGTGATGTGTTTTTTGGTGTTTACGCTGGTAAAAACACCCGCTGCCGTTGCACTTGATTTAGCCAAGCCACATTTACCAAAGCAATTACAATTAGGTAAAGCCAGTGGCACGCTATGGGACGGGCGCATTATGCAGGTACGTTTTGGTGGTGAGCAATTAAACAATGTGCGTTGGCAATTGTCGGGGTGGTCACTGTTTACAGGTAAATTAGTGGGTACGGTACGTTTTGGTGATCCTCGTGATAAAGCGGATATTTCAGGCCATGCTGATTTTTCTTACGGTTTATTTAACCAAGCGGTTACTGTGAAAAAGACCACTTTACGCTTAACAGTTGAACGTGCCATGCAACGTTTACAACTACCTTTGCCGATTAGTGCGCAAGGTCGTGTGATTGTAGATTTAGATGAGTACAGCTCAGGCGAGCCTTATTGTGAAAGTCTAAGCGGCGAAATTGCGAGCCCGAACATTGATGTGAAAGGAATGAGTAACTGGTTTAGCATTGGTCCTTTAAGTGGCCGTTTAAGCTGTAAATCCGGTGATGTAGCAGTACTTGTAGACCCTGAAAACCGTTTAGGGCTTGAAGCTGATGCAGTATTAAAAGCGAACCTAGACTTTAAAGTAGCTGGTTATATTAAACCTGAAGCAAGCTTACCGAAAGAAGTGCATGATGCTGCGAAGTTTCTTGGTCGTCCTGATAACGAAGGTCGTTATCCGCTTAACTTTTAAATTGGATTAATTGAATAGTATGCAATTACCTGAGTTTTCAAAGCAGCAAAGCGAGCTTTTAAGTCAGTTTTTAGCGCAGCATCAAGATGCGCTTAGCTTGGCGCAAACCCAAGGTTATTTATTTGCGGTGATCTGTGCTCCTGAGCCGCTTGATGTTCACCAGTGGTTAGAAGAAGTTGCACCTGGTTCTGATGGGCAAATGGATGAGCAAGTGCTGTTTGCATTTATGGCTTTATATCAACAGATCAGCGAACAAGTATTCGAGACGGGTTTTGCATTACCTGTGAGCCTACAGCTGAGCTCGCAAGGGCAACAATACCTAGATATTCAAGAATGTCAGCATTGGAGCCAAGGTTTTATGCATGGTGCGCAAGGTTACGTTAACAAGCTATTAAGCGCGCCACAGTTAGCTGATGAGTTAAAAGAAGCCTTGGCTACAGCTCTGCAAAGCTTAGGCTTTTTTACCTTTGAAGCGAGTGAAATTGCAGCCCTTGCAACTGATAATGGTTTATCAGAAGGGCAACTATGCCAGCAGCAATATGAAGTAATGAATGAATTCGCCGCTGGCTTTGCAGAGTTAATTGAAGTCGTTGCTGTAAATAGCCAACTATATAATGATGAGAGCTGGAACTAACCCAGCTCGAGTAGGATGTTTGTGCAACCTTTGGCACAGCATACAACGCCTTTACCTGGCTGATCAGTTTTCAAATCTAAGGTGAGGGCGCCTTTACACTCTTCGCAGTATAAGGTTTGACCCTTGCCCAGCTTCTTTAGCATATTACGTTGTTTAGCAAACGAGTCGCTGGTTTTTTTGTTTAAAGCAGAAAAGTCCATTACTTGTTTAGCCTTTCTTCAAGCGCATTCGAAACAATACTACAAACACGATTCAAGCGTTCGCCATAAAAGTACAAGTTAATATCTTTTTCACGGCAATAATGAAGGTGAAAGAGTTGTAGTTTATCGTCGGTAGTGAATGTGTCTTCAATATACTCAAGCTCTGAGTTTGATAAATTAAGTTGTGACTTAATATTATTTTTAGCCATATTAGCGGCAGGACTTCGGTTTACCTTACTAGCATCAGAAATCATACCGACTCCCTCACCTAGTAACCTGTCCCTAGGTTCTTTGATCAAAGGATGATCAATTGTGAAAAGTGCTAAAATTATAAGCACTAAGATGAGAAATTTTTTCATAGTCCAATAAACTTTGATCTGAATGAATAGGTGGTAGCTGCAAGTTTAATAAAATGGTTGTTTTAAAAGCAAGCAGATACGATTAAATAGTTAAAAGTTCGTATATGAAATCTAACCCTGAAATTTTCCATAGATTGAGTATAATGCAATATATAGATTTAAAGTTTCAGAAATCTTTGAACGTAATGAGATGTATTCTGATTTGCTTATTGGCACAGAAACCTCTTACTGAAAACATATGTTTGAGTATTATTTCCTAGTGGCGTTGAGGAATTTTAATGGATAATCAGATTAAGGTTAAAAATATCCCAACGGAAGTAAAAATCCAGAAACCGGAAAATGCTTCCCTCGATGATAGATTTAATCCACGTAACCGTATTTATGTTCGAGCTGTAACTGGCTTACACCAATTGTTAAGGCAGCGAATTGGTTTTATCGGCATGCTTGCATTTATGCTACTACCTTGGATCAACTTCCATGGCCAGCAAGCTGTACTGTTCGATTTGGTAGGGCAAAAGTTTAACATTTTTGGTTTAACGCTTTGGCCACAAGATCTGACTATCCTTGCTTTCATTTTAATGTTGGCGGCGTTTGCGTTGTTCTTAGTAACTACTTTCTATGGACGGGTTTGGTGTGGTTATACTTGCCCACAAACTGTTTGGACTTTCATTTTTATTTGGTTTGAAGAAAAGTTTGAAGGTACAGCTAATCAGCGAAAGAAACTAGATCAACGCCCGATGGACTTTGATAAGTTTTGGCGAAAAAGCGCCAAGCACGGTAGCTGGTGGTTATTCTCACTTTATACAGCGTTTACTTTTGTTGGTTATTTTACGCCTATCCGCCAGTTGCTACCTGATCTTTTTACCCTTGATGCAACAGCGTATTCGTATATTTGTTTAGCCGTATTTGCAGTCTGTACTTATGGTAATGCGGGTTGGATGCGCGAGATTATGTGTTTACACATTTGTCCTTATTCTCGCTTTCAATCAGCTATGTTCGATAAAGATACCTTTACCGTGAGCTATGATGAGGCACGTGGTGAGAGCCGCGGCCCACGTTCACGCAAGCAAGATCCAAAAGAGCTTGGCTTAGGTGATTGTATCGACTGTAACTTATGTGTGCAGGTGTGCCCTACGGGGATCGATATTCGTAACGGCTTACAATATGAGTGTATTAACTGTGGTGCATGTATCGATGCGTGTGATGGGGTGATGGATAAAATGAATTACCCACGCGGCCTTATTTCCTACACCACAGAACGCAACTTAGAATCGCCAGACAACAAAACACACGCACTGCGCCCTAAGTTAATTGGTTATTTAGTTATCTTAGTGGTGTTAACAGGGGCGCTGGTGGCAAATATTGCGATGCGTAAACCGATGGAGTTGGATATCATCCGTGACCGTAATCAGCTATACCGTGTTGACTTTAATGGCCTAGTTGAAAACACCTATACACTAAAAGTAATTAACAAAGCTCAGCATCAGCAAACCTTTAATATTCGTGTTGAAGGGCTTGATAACTTTGAGTACATCGGCAAACAAACATTCACAGTACCTTCTGGCGAATCTTATAATGTGCCACTGTCATTAGTTGTTGATCCTTATGATTTGAAAAAGCCAATGACGAAGTTTGAGTTCGTACTTTCTGTCGATGGTGAGCCAGATGTGCAGATTTCGCAGCCGAGTAACTTCTTTAAGGCGCGATAATTAAGTACACTGAGCGAATGAATAAAAAGCGGGATTTTCCCGCTTTTTTTATATGATGAGGCATTATGAGTAAATTTAGTTTTGTAGACCTTACACCCGATTCAATTTTAGATGCAGTTGAAAGTATCGGTGTTTATGCTGAATCAGGTCTGCTGGCCTTAAATAGCTACGAGAACCGTGTTTATCAATTTAAAGCAGAAGATGGCCATCGTTATGTTGTTAAGTTTTACCGACCAGAGCGTTGGAGTAAAGCGCAAATATTAGAAGAGCATGCCTTTGCATTTGAGCTTGCCGAGGCTGAAGTGCCAGTTGTTGCGCCTGTAATTATCGAAGGGCAAAGCTTATTTGAGCATAATGGTTATTTGTTTACGTTATTCCCAAGTGTGGGCGGGCGCATTTTTGAAGTTGATAATTTAGATCAACTCGATGTACTTGGCCGCTTAATTGGGCGAATGCACCAAGTAGCTAAGGCAAAGCCATTTGAACATAGGCCTGTAATCAGTTGCGAAGAATATCTTCAGACAGCTAAAGTTCAGTTACAGGCAAGTAACTTGGTGCCAATGACATTAGAGAACGCCTTCTATACAATTTTAGATTTGGTAATCAAAGAAACCACAGAGCAGTATAAAAATGTTGAAACTATCCGCCTGCACGGTGACTGCCATGCCGGTAATATACTGTGGTCTGGTGATGCGTTAATGTTTGTTGATTTAGACGACAGTCGACAAGGGCCTGCTATTCAAGATCTTTGGATGATGCTCAGTGGCGATCGTAACAACCAACTGTTACAGTTAGACACCTTAGTGGCTGCTTATGAAGAATTTTGTGACTTTGATCACAGCCAATTAAAGTTAATTGAGCCACTCAGAGCGATGCGCATGGTTCATTATATGGGCTGGCTTGCAAAAAGATGGGATGATCCTGCGTTCCCACGGAACTTTTCTTGGTTTGCTGAAGACAAATACTGGGAGCAGCAAATACTAGCGTTAAAAGAACAGCTTGCAGCGCTACAGGAAGCACCATTAAAATTATTACCATAAATTTTTAAAGTTAATAAAGACGAGAGAACAATGTTTAAAAAATTAAAGTTAAGTCTACTCATTTTATGTTTACCTTTTGCGGCACTTGCTGCTGATTTTGAAGCAGGTAATCAATACGAAGTATTAAAAGTTGAGAAAAGTGCAACACCTCAAGTAACCGAGTTCTTTTCGTTTTATTGTCCACATTGTTTTCAATTTGAACCAGTTGCAAAAGCACTTGCGTCTAAATTGCCAGAAGGCACAGAGTTTGTAAAAAGCCATGTTAACTTTTTAGGTGGTGTATCTAAGCAAACTCAAAGTAACTTAAGTTATGCCTACTTAATTGCTAAGCAGCATGGCAAAGCAGAGCAAGTTGCTGATCAAATCTTTAATAGCATCCACAGACAACGCGCTTTACTTAAAGACATGAAAGACGTTAAAGCATTACTTGCGACCAATGGTATTAGCAACGATGTGTTTGACGCTGAAATTGCAAGCATGCCAGTGATTAGTGCTGAAAAAGCGATGCAAGATAAGCAGCAAAAATATTCAGATATGGGCGCCCTTACTGGTGTACCAACTTTTATCGTCAATGATAAATATAAAATTAATTTAAACACCATCAAGAGCCAGCAGATGCTTGATGAGTTAGTCGAATTTTTATTAAAACAATAATTTTGGAGTAAGAAGTAATGATCAAGTTAGTAAAAGCTGTATTAATGGCTGCCACGCTAGGTTTAGCGGCAAATGCCTCAGCTGCTCAATATGAAGAAGGTAAGCATTATGAAACGATTGATGCACGCGCTTCTAAAAAGCCTGAAGTAAAAGAGTTCTTCTCATTCTACTGCCCACACTGTAATAACTTCGAGCCAGTAGTGAAAGAGCTTAAAACACTTCTTAAAGATGGCGTAAAGTTCAAAAAGAGTCATGTTGATTTTTCAGGTCCTCGTGACCCAGAAATTCAAACCATCTTAGCGCAAGGTTATGCGACGGCTAATGTGTTACCACAAAAAGACGCGTTAGTAGCCGCTGTGTTTAATCATATTCACGGTAAGCGTGCTCGTATTAACGAACTAGCTGATATGAAAGACATCTTTGTTTCACAAGGTGTATCGGCTGAAGATTTTGATAAGTACTACAACAGCTTCTCTGTACGTACTATGGCATCTAAGATGAAACGCGATCAAGAATATTACCAACAAAAAGGTGCTTTAAAAGGCGTTCCAACTTTTATTGTTAATGGTAAATACCGTGTAATCCTAGGTGCGGATTCAGGTATTAGCGATGCGAAGAGCATGGCAGACTTAATTAACTACCTAGCTGATAAATAGCTTAGTTAGTTGAATTTAATACAAAGCTCCGTTCGCGGAGCTTTTTTGTTGGTAAAGCAAATGCAAAAACTATTAGTTTCAAGCTGTTTGTTAGGAAATCCTGTTCGTTATGATGGGCAATCGCAAAATTTACTCCATCCTGGTTTAGAAACTCTTAAACAGCAAGGAAGGCTCGTTGCATTCTGCCCTGAAGTAGCTGGTGGCTTACCTACACCAAGGCCGCCTGCAGAAATCAAAGCGGGTAGAGTACTTACCAAAGATGCACAAGATGTCACAGTACAGTTTGCTTATGGCGCAGAACAAGCACTTAAGCTTTGCAAAAAGCAGGGCATTCGCTATGCGCTGTTAAAAGAATCAAGCCCTTCATGTGGTCGCAATACTATTTACGATGGTAGTCATTCAGGAAAGAAAATTTCAGGGATGGGATTAACTGCAAAGCTGTTAACCGACAATAATATAGCTGTATACAGCGAGCAGCAGTTGCCAGCGCTATTTGCTGCGCTGGCAGATTGATCTTATTTACGTTGTAAAAACACACCTGATTCGATGTGGTGGGTGTAAGGGAATTGGTCAAAAATCGCAAAACGTTTTACTTCATGGGTTTTGCATAAGTGATCAAGGTCACGCTCTAAGGTATCTGGGTTACACGAGATATAAATAATATTGTCGTAATTCGCAACTAGGTCACAAGTTAGTGTGTCCATGCCTGCACGTGGTGGATCTACTAAGATTGTTTGGCAGTTATAGCTTTTCAGGTCTATGCCATCTAAACGAGAGAAAGTACGTTCGCCTTTCATTGCTTGGGTGAACTCTTCACTCGACATACGAATGATATCTAAGTTCCCAACCTTGTTCTGTGCGATATTGTATTGCGCTGAGTAAACCGATGATTTTGAAATCTCAGTGGCTAATACGCGGTCGAATGAGCCTGCAAGAGCAATCGAAAAGTTACCATTCCCACAATATAACTCCAGTAAGTCATTATTGAGTGGTTGGCAAAGGGCTTGTGCCCACTCTAGCATCTTGATGTTTACTTTAGCATTCGGTTGCGTAAAGCTATTTTCGACTTGTTGATAAATAAGCTCTTTACCGTTTACGTTTAAACGCTCGATAACATAGTCATTACCAATCACTTCTTTTTGCTTACGAGCACGGCCAATAAAATCAATCTTAAACTGTGTGCTCAGTTTTGCTTTAAGCTCTTTAATTGCTTGTAGCCACTGCTCATCTAGTTGTTTGTGATACAACAAGCTAACAAGGATCTCGCCACTTAAGCTTGAAAGGTAATCGATTTGAAACAGCTTACGGCGCAGAACTTCATTGTCTTTTAAGTTTTCGATCATCGCTTGCATCACTTCACCCACTAAAGGTGCTGCAGGGTCAAACTCATCTACGCGGATCTTTTCTTTAGTTTGTTGATCAAACATGATGTGAAACAGGTCTTCACCTTCATGCCAAACACGAAACTCTGCACGTTGGCGGTAATGAATAGGATCAGAGCCGAACACTTCTAATTTTTCGACCCCAAAACGTCGAAACTGTGAGGTGATGCGCTGCTCTTTCTCACTCAATTGTGCATCGTATTGAGTTGTATCAATTTTTATAACCGCCATGGCTGATTACCTTTTATCTCTTAGCTTTATAACGGCGCTATTGTAGGGAGCGCTGAGGATTTGTCTAGTTTTGTTATTTATTTTAGTGTCGTTTTTTTATACAAAAAACTTAAGTTCTGTGGTTTTTGGCCGATAATGAGTTAACCATAACATGGAGTCGGATCATGAAAATTGGCAACCTTGGCTATATGCCTAATACAAATGTGAATAAATACAATGGTAAACAGGCACTGCAGCAGCCTACCATTCAAAATCGTCAAGATAGTTATCAGCAACGCGGCAGAGAGCTAGCTGCTAAAGTTCTTGATGATAAACTTGCTGAGGCACTAGGTTTACCTAAAGCCGAAGAGAAAAAAGATAAACCCTTGTTCGACTTTGAAGAGATCGTGAAAAACGTACTCGACTTTGTTGGCGGCGCACTTCGTAAAGCAAAAGCCGATGGTGCTGATGATGAAAAACTCAAAGGCATGCTAGGTGATGCACGTAAAGGTGTGCAAATGGGCATCGACGATGCGTATGATGAGCTTAAAGAGTCAGGTATTCTTAACGATGACATCGAAGAGGGTATCGAAAAGTCTAAAGAAGGTATCTTTAAAGGTATTGATGAATTAGAAGAAGACTTGTTCAATCCTAAACCTAATGCGGTTTCAGTAAGCCAAGCTCAATACATCAGTTTAAGTAATAACGCAGAGTACACTTTCACCACCGCTGAAGGTGATGAAGTCAGTATTAGCTTTGCTGATGCATACGAAAGTAAGTCTGCAAGCAGTTATAGCAAAAATGGCGACAACGAAGCCTTTGTCAGTGAGTCTTCGCAATCACGTGATTTATCATTCTCGATGTCGGTCAATGGTGATTTAAATGAGCAAGAGCAGCAAGCTATCAATGAATTGATGGAAGACTTGCAGAGTGTTAGCGAAACATTCTTCTCTGGTTCATTAGAAGATGCCTTTGAACAAGCTAAAGAGCTTAACTTAGGTAACGAGCAACTCGTTGGCTTTACGATGGATCTGAAACAAACCAAAACAGTAGCAGCGATTAAAGGCTATGAAGAATATAAACCAGCCCCTGAAAAAGAAGTTGCTGAGAAAATAGCGCCATTTAATGACGACTTGAAACAGGCGTTTAATAAAGCGGGTGACATTGGTTTGCAAAATGAACTGGCTGGCATCTTACAATGGTTAAACCAAGATAAAGAAGAAGTCAGTAAGCTGGTGGATTATACCAAAGCAATGTTTGAGCAAATGAATAAGCTTCGCTCGGCAACAGAAGAAGAGGCTTAGTCCTTTCTTTCTTTTTATAAAGCTGCATGGCAAACTGCTGACCTTTGATGATCCGAGGTAAGCAGTTTGTCAGTTCATATAATGGTGTTTGATTCTGGTATAGGTGGAACAACCGTACTTGAACAGATCCAAGTATTGATCCCAGATGCTGATTATAGTTATTTTATGGACAATGCTTTATTGCCTTATGGCGCGCAAAGTCAGCAAACGATCATAGCCCGCCTTTTTGCGCTACTACAGTTTATCGAAACAGCAAACTTACACGTTGATATCCTAGTTATTGCGTGTAATACCGCCTCTACCTCTGCCTTAGAAACTATTCGCCAGCACACAAATATAGAAGTTGTCGGGGTAGTACCTGCGATAAAACCCGCTTGCGCTATAAGTAACAGCAAACATATTGGTTTACTGGCAACACCATCAACCATCAAGAGTCGCTATACTGCAAACTTAATTAGTACTTATAGCCAAGACACACTAGTCAGCTTATATGGCTCAACTGAGCTGGTAGAAATTGCTGAAACACTATTTCATACGCAGAAAATCAATAAAGCAAAGCTTGAGAATGTATTGAATGATTTAGTGATAGCAGAAGATATAGATGTATTGGTACTTGGCTGTACACACTTTCCATTACTAGCCAGCGCGATTAGTGACTACTATAAACAACAGATCTTCCTTATTGACTCAGGCAAAGCGATTGCTAAGCGCGTTGAAAGTTTAATTGCTCTACGAGGCTTTACTCTTACTACAGATAAAAAAAAGCCGCTGCACTATTATGCAACGGCTCCTATTGGTCATTCGCAATTAAGCGTTGAGCTTATTACGCTGACTGATCAGATCCCTCACGAAAGCTGTTAGCTTCGTTCTCTTGTTTTTGTTTTGCTTCACGTACTTTTAAAGTACGTTGTTGGAATTCGCTATCATTTAATTGATTGATTGCTTTATCTGCATCAGCTTCAGCCATTTCAACAAAACCAAAGCCACGACGTTTACCTGTATTTTTATCTTTTAATAAACGTACATTGAAAACTTTGCCTTGTTCTTCGAATAAAGCACGAACAACACCTTCGTTAGCACGATAAGGTAGGTTGCCAACATAAAGTGTTTTTGTTTTTACTTCGGCCTCCTCACTTGACGCTGATGAAAGTGCTGCAATAACTAAAGCACCAATTAATAAGCCTGCACCAAATAGCAATGCTGGGTCTAAAGCTAAGCTTGCAAGTGCGAACTTAACAACCACAAAACCTAAAACAGCAAGAATAACGGAGAAAAGTAAAGATTTTTGATCGGGTAATTTCATTTTGATCTACCAATAAACAAGAAATAAACATTAATTTAACATTGTGAACTTGCTATCTTAACGAGTTAAATGAACATAGCAATGAAATTTGTATTAAATTATGAATATTGGCTTAAAAAACAGCCATAATAGCGACCGTTTTTGCTGTTTTCGGTAAATTTAGTTCGCTTTTTGAGCGAACAGTAAAAAGATCGAAAAAAAGTGTTGATCTGTTTTTGGATCTCCCTATAATGCGACCCCACTGACACGGCGGGCAGCAACGAAAGATGCTGAACAACGTAGCAGAGAGTTAAGTAAAACTTCGGTTTCAAATAATCGAAAGAAAGTTTGAAATTAAGTGTTGACTCGAAAAATTAAGGATGTATTATACGCATCCCTGGCGACAACGTCGCAACGTTCTTTAACAATATAAAGCAATCATCTGTGTGGGCACTCGTACAGATTGAGTTCTAACAGCGAAGCTTAGTTTACTAAGTAACGCAAACAAATTTAGAGTCTCAAATGTAACTGAGTGACTATATAGTCAATTCGTTTTGATTTTACTTTTTAAAAAGTAGAAACAAACAATCAGAATTCATTGAGCATGGTTTGAAGTTTACTTCAAACAAAAAACTTTTAATTGAAGAGTTTGATCATGGCTCAGATTGAACGCTGGCGGCAGGCCTAACACATGCAAGTCGAGCGGAAACGAAGAGGTGCTTGCACCTCTGGCGTCGAGCGGCGGACGGGTGAGTAATGCTTGGGAATATGCCTTATGGTGGGGGACAACAGTTGGAAACGACTGCTAATACCGCATGATGTCTACGGACCAAAGTGGGGGACCTT